>CABIZV010000004.1 GCA_902363335.1 Enterobacteriaceae bacterium
CGTCACGCCGCCATCTGGCGCGACTGCCTCCCGCACCTGATGTAGCACATCGTGGCTCCAGCGCCAGGTGGCCCCGCCCGGCATAATCCGCGCCAGTAAATCACCCTGTTCGCTGTAGCTGAACTGCTGCTTCCGGCCCTGCGGGTCAGTCAGGCTGACCATGCTGCCGTGGTCGTCGTAAGCCCACTGCCAGACCTGATTACCCGGTGCGGTCAGCCGGGTGAGTTGTCCGTGTTCGTTGTAGTCGTAGTACAGACTGTAGCCGCCCGGCAGGGCAACCTGGTGAATATCGCCTTCGTCGTTGTACTGGTATTGTGTGGTGCGCCCCAGCGCATCGGTGCGGGACTGAAGCTGTGTGTTCTCCCATACTGTGATTTCTTCCCGGCCCAGCGGGTCGAGGCTGCGGGTGACGAGGCCGTCCTCGTTGTACCAGTAACGGGTTTCCCCGCCTTCGGCATCAAGGTAGATGGTGCAGAGTTCCTCATCGTTATAGACAAAGCGGTCGTCGTAATAACCTTCCGTTGACAGTGTGCCTATAGCCCGACCTTGTGCATCGTAAAGGATATCCACACAGGTCTTGTCCGTGTCCCGCCAGCGGGTCATAAATCCTTCAGGAGTGTACTCATGCCAGAGATGGGTAAACTGAAAAGTGTCGCACTCCGCCAGAAAACCATTTTTATCGTAATGGCAGGTGACGAGGCGTTGGCGCTGTGGCGCAACCAGGTCAATGCTCACCAGTTGGTGTTGCTGCCAGTCCAGCGCCAGCGTGTAGCCATCGCTGTGGCTGATTTCAGTTAACAGGCCATCAGTGCGAATAAAATCAATCCGGTTGCCGTAACTATCGTATTGAGCAGACAGCAGATAAGCCCCGTCTCCCGCCAGTGTAAATACCTGCGTCTGTTGCGAACGACGGTCGAGAACAGCCAGTTCACTGCGCATATCGCCCCTCAGCCGATAATGCGCTTGCCGGAAATTAACTGCGCCGTGGTAAAGCCCGTCCTGCGGAACGCGATAATAGAGTTCCACGCCTTCATTATCGGTAAAGTACAGAGTGTCATCGTGTACCGTCAGTGAAGCAGCCCATTCGTCCGTCCATTTCTGGCCAAAAGTTCCACCACCTTTTGCCTGTGAACGATAAAAACGCGAGAGCGTCAGAGGTAAAGAACCGGGAAGAGAAAGTACGCTGAAATGCTGGAGAAAATCGCCGGTTCCGGCATCCACCGGTTCACCGGGTTTAGTACACTTGCTGCCTTCCGCGCCTTTTCCTCCTCCCCCCTTTAACTTACCCTTGCCCTTGACTATCCCACCTTTCAGTTTCGCCGCCGCTTTTCTTGCCGCCTTTGCCGCTGCTTTAGCTGCTTTGGCTGCTGCCTTTGCCGCAAGTTTTGCCGCCTTCGCGGCCGCTTTGGCCGACATTTTCCCAACAGCCTTTGCTCCCTTCACCGCCATCGATGCGGCCTTAGCCGCGTCACCCACACCCGGCACTGCCGCCGCCAGTGACATCGCTGCCTCAGCATAATTTCCCCGCCCTGCACTGATGCCTGCATTCGCCAGGTCTGCCAGCGCGCCAGCGACTGGTATAAATCCCGCGATATCCAGCCCCGTCTGTACCCAGTCCAGCCAGCTGCTGCCTTCTTCTTCCTCTTCTTCCTCCGTTTCCGGCTCGTCCGGCGGATCGGCTTCCTCTGCCGGAACTCCGCCCGGTGGCGGCTGGCCCACTATCAGCCCGATGGTGTTCCGGCTGTTCATCCAGAACTCATCGTTATGCCGAAGCATTGGCTTACCGCCAAAGAACACCGTCTCGCTGTGCTCCAGCGGCTCGCACACATCTCCCACGGTGCCACTGCTCACACCCTTTGCGGCTCCCGCTGAGTCACCTTTCGTTTGCGGGATTGTACTCTGATCAAGCACCACAGCCGGGCAGCCGTTCAGCTTCACCGACTCGATCACCATCACCGCCGTACTCATATTCGCTGTAACAGGGTAGGGGACCGGTGGGGTGGAATCACCGCGTGGTGTTTTACACACGTCCGGTTTGGTGCTGACAACCCGCCACATACCATGTTTACGGGCTGTATAGTTATCCGCCATCCTTATGCACTCCTTGTGCGGTATCTCGCTTCCAGTACCCGTATCGGTGGCGTGTTGCTCGGCAGCAGAAAGCGCCAGGTCAGTGCCACCGTCAGTGTGTCAGTATTGATTTCCAGTGTGTCCAGCAGCATCGGCAACGGTAAGCGGTGTCCGCTCATGGCGCGAATTAACAGACGAGCCTGGTGTGCGGGCAGGGGGAAACGGATATCGCCGTCAGGACGGAACCCCGTCAGCACAAACTCGCCACCGGGCAGCGGAAAGGGGATACGCTGGTCATCCGGGGCGCAGTTCCAGTAGTTAAAATCAAAATCATCCGGCAGGTCAGGGTGCTGTGTTTCCAGCCACTCCTCATCATAGGTTCCCGCCAGCGGCAGACGCGGCAACCAGGCACGGCCCACCACACCAAACCCCGCAGGCTGATATTCCGGTGCAAACCAGTCGCCATTGCCGTTAAGGCAGTCGGTGAACTGTTTCAGGGTGAACGGGCTGTTCACGGCAATAATGCGAGGCGCTTCCACCTGCTGAAGTTCGCAGGCCCGCAGATACCACGCCTGCGTATACCCCAGCCCCAGCGGATTGACCGGGCAGGCCATATGTGCCTGCGGCGGGTTATCCGGCTCAGGATGTTCGCGGCGCTGTTCGTCAGTCAGGCGGTATTCTTCCGGGATGCGGTCAGCATATTCGCTGTCGGTTTCGATGCGGCATTCGCCGCCAAAGGCATAACGATAGTCAAGGGGCAGGGAGGTGAAAGGTTCAGGCTCGGTTTCATACCATTGCCCGGTTAGCGGTTGTTGTTGGTAAAACCGTCTTCCGGTTATCCGCAGCTTTTTATCTATCAGCACCTCACCTGTCGATGAACGCATCAGTAAACCCGCTGTCATCTCCGGCACGGCAATACCATCTGGCGTATAAGCCGTACCGTTAACAATAATGTCGCAGGCGGGTTTGAGGGGGGCGAGGTCGCTTTCGCGTAGTACCGGAGAAACGTTGATTTCCCCGGCGTATTCATCTTCCACACACAGCGGCAAAACCGGGTTTTCCATCAGTTGGGTCTGCCACTGACCTTCTGCATCCTGTACCAGTTGGAAGCCCGTTTTCATGGCGACCACACAATGACGCTCGTTGAGTTTGTCATCCATGGCATACTGCATAACTGAAAAGGGCGTCAGGTTACGAAATTCCATTCGATACACCTTGTTATAATAACTGGGTAATGTAATACAGATATATTATTTAAATAAGTCACTGACTTCTGTTACAATGGTTGAGATATAGCTTTGATCTGATATTGACTCCCCTTGTATAAATAAGTCTGAATTTTCAGATGATGATAATTTTGTATCTGAAGGCATATGTCTCATAGGGGGATGTTATTTTTACAATAGTTAATGTGCTACTCCCATTCATAAGCGATAAAGTAACCTCACCATTATCATCTTTATCTTTTAATCTGATTAACTCGGATTTAAATGTTTCAACCTCACCATTATAAGCCTCCCATGTCGCTGAGTAGTTAATTTCTTTTGAGTGAAATACGACAGAGAGTTTAAAATATACGCTATAATAAGAAAAATCAGCGGAGTTTTCTTCTGCTTCATCAACTGTAAGGATAAATTCAATTTCAGGGGTTTTAATTTTCAGCATATATTCCACCTTACTTGTATAAAAACTGAACTATAGTCCATGTTGATTCATCAACAATGACTTCGAGTGTGAGTTTTTTATTTTCATACAATATGTTCTCTCCCAATTTTCCGTTTTTTACAGCTGCCCCCTCAATATTAACTGTTTTAAATATTTTTTTTGAACGAATTAATTCAATTTCATATCTCTGTAGGACCTTACCTGAATTTCCTGCGATATCAGGTAGTCTTTTGCCATACCTGATAGCCCTTTCCAGAATCGCTAAAGGAACATACCGGCCAGCTTCCGCCATGTGACGGGCAGGTGTTGCTGAGAATTTAAGTGCGCCAGATGATAAACCCCATTTCATTCTACCACGTAACATAGTAATCCAATGTCTCGTGATAAAGGATGAAAGGTGGACTACAGCACCTCTTTTCGTTATTAGCTTAAATGACTCAAGTCCCAGGCGAAACCCTTTTATGAGAATGGGCCCAATTAATATTAGGTTTAAAGGTTCAATCCATGGTGTTTCTAATGGTGGTTCAAACTTGTTGATAAAATCCCCATTGTAATCGTAAATATCATAAAGAGTTGACATGCCCTTATGCATGTAACCAACACATAACCCCTCATCTTCATCTACAATTGGTGAATAATAACCAGGCGTGTTTTTATCTGGTGGAATTGAAAAAAAAGTCCCTTCCTCTAACGGTGAAGTAAAGGAATAATATTGGCTACCATATCCATCCAATTCAAGATCAAATTCATAAATATATTCAGGATATGTTTATGTATTAAAAATCATAATCATTTTATCTGTTTGAATATCTAAAACTGTACCAGTTTACATTTCAGTTAATGAATACGTCTTTGCCTTTGATATTGGCAGGGCCACTGGCAATAAACTCAAACTCTGTACCGGTAATGGTTATTTTTCCGCCCGACTCCATTTTTATAGAGCTGGCACCACAGGTCAGTTCGATAAGTTCCCCTGAAATGATCTTTGTTTCTTTGGTAACATCGAGCGTATAGCTTTGTTTAACGTTGATTTTTTGATCTTTCACCACGGTCTCGGTGTCAGAGCCGGTTATTGTAGTGGTCTGGTCGTTGTCCACATTTTTATGGCGGTCATGGACAACGTGCAGTTTTTGATCATTCAGGACAGTGGTTTCCTGATCGTTTGCCACCGTGGTTTTCTGATCGTGTCCGCCTTCTTTCTTACTGCCCACTTTAACGGTCTGGCCAACAATAACAGTCACCGTCTGGTTATTCTTCACCGTCTCGTTATGGTCATGATCAACCGTCGTGGTCTTGTCATGCAGCACCTCAGTCGTCATGTCCTTCTGGGCGTGCATGTAGATTTGTTCTTTGGCGGTGGCGTCTTCAAAACGCAGTTCGTTAAACCCATCACCTTTGTAGGTTTTCGAGCGGATGGTCATCTGGGTTTTAGTATCGGGCAGGCCGCCGGGAGAGCGGTTATCCTGATGGTAAGTGCGTCCCATGATGATGGGCTGATCCGGGTCGCCGTTAAGGAAATCGACAATCACTTCCTGATTTACACGCGGTATCGCAAGATTACCAAACCCGGCTCCGGCCCAAGCCTGCGACACACGTACCCAACAGGAGCTTTTATCATTTTGGGGGTTATATCTGTCCCAGTGAAACTTTACTCGCACCCGACCATGCTCATCGCAGAAGATTTCCTCTCCTGCCGGGCCGGTGACAATGGCGCTTTGTGGGCCATCAACTTTAGGTTTGGGTAAAGGCTGAGGACGCCAGGTACGGTCAGCAGGGATAACAGTAAATTGGTTATGCAGTGTAGTGCCGTAACCTTGACTCCCTTTCAATGCCAGAGGTTGCTCCCCGGAGAGTACACTGCTCACCACTTGCCATTCCCGGTTCAGGGTTTCTTGCGGATGGTTTTTTAGTGTGAAACGTGTACCTGGCCACAGTTTTGGAGAGTTGCTGGTACCACTGCCTCTTTCTGCATCGTTACGCAGGCCATCCATCTGGTAGCGGGTAAAGTCCTGGCCGTGCTGTTCGTCCTTGAAACGCCCGGGATAGTCATAAATCTCATACTGTGTTAGCTGGCCATTCAGGTTCTCGCCCTGTTGGTTAAATTTACCCTCCCAGCCGGGGGTTTTGAAGGTGTAATCCTTGCTCAGCACCGAGGAGGGGCGAACACTCGCTTCAAAATGAAAGGCGCTGATACATTCGCTGGAGACTTCCGTGGTGGTATTTGGGTTGAAGGTAATGGCCTCTTTAATAGATGAGAGCCCAGCTACATCATCGCACAGCGTCAGTTTCTGCCCCGGGCCGTCCGGGGCGAGTTTGTCGTAAAAGAAAATTCCCTCCTCTGCCCACAGACGGGATAAAAATGCCAGGTCACTTTCGCCATATTGCACACAAAATTCGCGGGGAGGGTGGTCGGTATTGAAGGAGGGCGTCCAGTCGGTAACACCATTTTCCTTCAGCAGAGTGGCTGAAATGGTCTGAATATTCTGTTGCTGGAAAATTCGAAAGTTCTGGCGCAGGTCACTGCGCCAGAGAGGTGGCTGGATACGGAACCGGTATTGCATTTGCCAGCGGTTATTCTCTTTCATCCCGAAGCCTGCAACCACACCTTTCACATAACGCAGCGCCTTTGGCCCCTGCCAGATAGTCAACGTGGCGTTTTTTTCCAACAGATTTTTTGCTTCCTGATCGAATTTATCGCTAGCAACATCCACGTCCAGAATAAACGGAGTGGAATTGTTCTGCCTTAACCAGAAGCTCACTACGGCGAACGTCCCTGCATCTTGCCCGTCTACTTCCAGCGTAAAACGCAGCCCTTTTAATGACATATTGACCTCCCTGTTATTCAGGAAAAAAGACAAAACCAGAAAGTGGCCTGGCTGCTAAATTAGAGTATTCCGCTCATTTTCAGACACGCTACCGCCGAAGTTTCCGGCATCCGCCATCTCCCATGAAAAACGCAATCCCTTATTGACAGCCCTTTCACAACGGCTCAAAACAAAAACAGCACTCTGCCCGTAAGGACAGAATGCTGTTAATTCACATAAACCACATTTACGCTTCCAGTGGTGCACGCCAGTCGTCGGCACCGGAAGTACCTGACTTGATGTGTTCCCACTCAACTTTACGGTATGCCAGTGATACGGCCAGTAACTGAGTGAATTCTCGCTGTGACGGGTCCTGACAGTGCGGCATATGCAGGTTCATGTCCACAATCGTTGAGTCCGTCAGGCGGGTAGTGAAGTAATGCTCCTGCTTGCCTTCGACAGAAGTGCGCCACCAGTGCAGTTCGACTTTCGGCAGCATCTCACCGGAGGCCAGCGCGTTATACAGCAGCGGAACGGCTTTATTCAGCGCCACGGTAAAGATAAATGGCTTATGAGCGCGTTGGCCTGCGGGCTGACCGGACTGTGGATCGGTTGGCACGGTGACGTTGTGCAAAAACTCCTGCACCAGCATTTCGTCTTCGTGGCCCTGGACATAGATGTTACCGACAGAATCTGCGGTGAATGCGCCAGCTGTAATATTGCCTTGGGTCTGTCCTGTTATTGATATGTAACATGGAGTTGGCATTTGTATTGCTCCTTGTGGGTGTTATTAACAACTACTTTTAATGGTCTGCCCATAGCTCCTGACAGGCCGACAATAATGCGGCTCACTCCTGGAGTCGCATCACTTTTCGGTATCTGGTTTACAGTTAAACCGGATACCAGGTAACCTAAAACATAGCGATTAAATTTTATAAATACTTTTTGGTTAAGTTCTGTATATATATTTATGGCCATTTATAATCTGTTTTATATAAATTTATTATTTTTGTGATGTATTGCTTTGTTGAAATTATACATTTAATGATTATTTTTTGTTTCTGTTAAGAAATGTCTGTTAGGTATTTCTTAAGTGTCTTTTTCTTTTCCTTACTTATAATATAAATATATGAATTGCACTTATATTTGTTTTTTATAAATTCATTATAAATCAATGTTTTATGGTTTATTGTTGGCGCACTTTGTCTTTTTGTGGCGGTGGTGGATTTCATTTTATAGTGCGTCACCCTACTGAGTAGGCAAAATGATACCCCTGTTTTATTGGAAGAAAAAGATCTTTTAAAATTTTCCACTAAGCGTAATATGAAGGGCGTGAAGTATGTGTTATTTATTTTTTTACTGCCACGGAAACGGCATTTTTAGTGATTTTTTATAGTAATAAATATGCTGTGTTCATGGCTTGAACAACAATCTGACGGACTACTTTTATGAGCAGCAGAAAAAATGACAGCAGTGGCAGCATTGCCCCCAAAGAACGCGTAAATATAAAGTTTCAGCCGAAAACCGGTAATCAGACGGCAGAAGTGGAACTGCCACTTAACCTGCTGGTGACTGGCAATTTAATGGGGGGCACAGACGATACGCCGCTGGGTGAACGCCAGCCAGTTGCCATTAATCGTAACAATTTTAACGCTGTGCTGGATCAAGCGGGTATTGTGCGTGATTTCACGGTGCCTTCTGCGCTCGATGAAACTCCTGATGCTCATATGAACGTTAGTCTGAAAGTTAAATCATTGGCCGATTTATCACCGGACAATGTTGCCGCCCAGGTTCCAGAGATGCGCAAAATGCTGGAGCTGCGTGAAGCACTCGTGGCGCTTCGGGGGCCAATGGGCAATATGCCAGCCTTCCGTGCGCAGCTTCAAGCACTGCTTGCTGATGAAAAGAGCCGTGAACAACTCATTGCAGAGCTGGGCCTCGCGGGCCGGAAATAACTTGTACAAGGATTTCAGTATGTCAGAAACTACCTTATCGGAAGCGCTCGCTTCCACAGCGCCGGTCGCCACCCCTAGCCTTCTGAATGAAATTATGGCACAGACGCGTTTTAAACCGGCGTCAGAAAGCTATGATATCGCCCGCCAGGGCGTGACTGCCTTTATCACCGCATTGTTGCAGGATGATGAGGCAGAGTCTGTCGATATCCTTGCCGTCAACGGTATGATTGCCGATATTGACGCGCGTATGGGACGCCAGATGGATCTGATCCTCCATGCCCCGGAGTTTCAGGAACTGGAGTCATTTTTGCGCTCACTGAAACTTCTGGTAGACCATGCAGATCCTCGTGAAAATATCAAAATTCACATTATGCATGCTACTAAGGAAGAGTTGCTGGATGATTTTGAATTTTCACCAGAAATCACCCAGTCTGGGCTCTATCAGCACGTCTATTCCAGCGGTTTTGGTCAGTTTGGTGGCGAGCCGTTTGCTGCAGTGATTGGTAACTACGCATTCGAAAATAACGCAGCTGATATGAAGCTGCTGAAATATATCAGCGCCGTCAGCGCAATGGCGCATTGCCCGTTCTTGTCCTCTGTTTCGCCGGAGTTCTTTGGTCTGGATTCGTTTACTGAACTTCCTGGCATTAAGGATGTTGCAGCCATTTTTGAAGGTCCTGCCTATACCAAATGGCGTTCGCTGCGCGAGTCCGAAGATTCCCGCAACCTGGGCCTGACGGCTCCGCGTTTCCTACTGCGCCATCCTTATGCACCAGATGAAAACCCGGCAAAAAGTTTTAACTATCGCGAAGACGTTAGTAAAAACCATGATCATTATTTGTGGGGAAACACGGCATTTTTGCTGGCAGCGAACATGGCTGAAAGTTTTATGTCCACCAGATGGTGTCCAAACATTGTTGGCCCGCAAAGTGGTGGCGCAGTAAAAGATTTGCCGGTGCATTTATATGAGGCAATGGGCCAGCTTCAAGCTAAAGTCCCTACCGAGATTCTTATTACAGACCGGCGGGAATATGAGCTGGCAGAGCAGGGGTTTATTACCCTGACAATGCGAAAAGGCTCTGATAATGCAGCATTCTTTTCCGCAAATTCAGTACAGAAACCAAAAGTTTTCCCCAATACGGTTGAGGGGAAAGAGGCCGAAACAAACTACAAACTTGGTACGCAGCTTCCCTACCTTTTCATCATCAACAGACTGGCGCATTACATCAAAGTACTTCAACGCGAGCAGCTTGGTTCATGGAAAGAAAGGAGCGATCTAGAGCGTGAGTTAAATGGCTGGATCCGCCAGTACGTAGCCGATCAGGAAAATCCGCCTTCTGATGTGCGCAGTCGCAAACCACTGCGTCAGGCGAAGATTGAAGTCTCCGATGTAGAAGGGGAACCTGGCTGGTATCAGGTCTCACTAAGCGTAAGACCTCACTTCAAATACATGGGGGCATCGTTTGAGCTGTCTCTGGTCGGGCGTCTGGATAAAGAGTAGTCACTATGATCACGGAGCGGGAGCCTGGAGGGAGCTTATTTGAGCGTATTGGTGAGGCGGCAAAACCGCATTCACGCCAGCGCCCAAAGGCGGTGCTGTTGCATTCTGTACGCGAAAATTTGCGCAACATCCTCAACACCCGTTCCGGTAGCTGTTATGGCTCACCAGAGTTGGGTATCGCTGATTTTAACGACAGGCCATCTGATCGCCAGAACATCCGGGAATGGATGGTTCTGGCGATCCAGAACTGTATTCTGCGCAACGAACCCCGGATATCGGATGTGGTGGTGACTGCCGCCACAGAGGATCGTCACGCCCCACTGGAACTGCATTTTCATATTGTGGCATATCTGAATTTTAGTGACAGGCAGGATGTTCTTGAGTTTGACATTCTGCTGGATAACCACCAGCACTGGTGCGTGGAGTAAACCTCATGGCCTTCGAAGAACGTTTCTACCGCGAAGAACTCGATTATCTGCGTCAGCTTGGTAAGTTGCTGGCACAGGAAAAACCGTATCTTTCCCGGTTTCTTGCTGAGAAAGAGGGCGATCCTGATGTAGAGCGCCTGATGGAGGCATTTGCGTTTCTCTCCGGGGGCCTACGGCAAAAGCTGGAGGATGAGTTCCCGGAGTTTACGCACAGCCTGATTAATATGTTGTGGCCCAATTATCTGCGTCCGGTTCCGTCTATGACGGTGATAGAATACCTGCCCCGTAAGGAACTGAAATCGTCCGTTCAAGTCTGCCGGGATGAGCTGATAAAAACGCTGACAACAGGCAGTAATCAGACTTTCACTCAAGGAGCGCTGAGCGATGAAGATTATGACACTGCATCAGTTGACTGCCTTTTTACTTTGGCGCGTGATACCTGGCTGCAACCACTTTCTGTCAGGGATGTACGTAACGCCAGCACCCTGAAAGAAGGTATCCTTGAGATTGATTTTTTCACGGAAGGAAATGTTTCTCCCGTCGAACTGGATCTGAATAAACTTACCTTCTGGCTGGGCAATGAGGATAATTACACCCGCTATCAGCTCTATTTGTGGTTCAGAGAGAGACTGATGGATGCAGAACTGGTGGCCGGAGAGTATCAGATGCTATTGCCGGGGCTGTGGTTGGAGGCCGCTGGATTTGAACGGGAGGATGCATTGCTGCCGTGGCCGAAAAACGTTCATAACGGCTACCGCGTGCTCCAGGAGTATTTTTGCTACCCGGAGAGCTTTTTCTTCTTTCATCTGCGGGGGGCCATGTCGCTACCGGCGAATTTCCCGGTTGCTGCGTTTACGCTGCGGCTGCATTTTAACCTACCATTGCCTGCTGATATCAAACTGCGCAGAAATTCACTGCGTCCATACTGCACGCCTGCGGTGAATTTATTTGCGCACCATTCAGAACCCGTCATGCCGGATGGAAGTACGCCGCAGTATCCATTGTCCGCCAGCCAGCAGCATCCGGAGTCCTGCGATATCTTTCGGGTAAAATCAGTATCAAGTAAGCTCCCGACTACCAGTCAGGGTAAAAAGTTCCGCCTCTGGCCAGAGTTTGAAGGGTTTCAGCATCAGATCGAGTACAGCCGTCAGCGTGAAGTGATCTACTGGCACCACCGCACGAAAACGTCCCTGTTTCATCAGGGGCTGGAGCATGCCATTGCCTTTGTCCACGCGGATGGCAGTCAGCCTGACCCTTCCCGGTTGGGTGGTGAGGTATTCACCGCCTCGCTGGTTTGCACTAACCGGATGTTACCTGCGTCACTGCATACGGGCGATATTTGCGAGGCTGTTAACCAAAATCCGGCGGTGGCATCATTCAGCAACGTTACGCGCCCGACCCGTCCGCTGTATCCGGTAACGGATGGCGATATGCACTGGTCTCTCATTTCCTGCATGAACCTGAACTACCTTTCTTTGCTTGACCGCGAGGCACTGATTCAGGTGTTGCGCACCTTCGATATGCCGGGTATCCATCATCCACAGCAGGCACGACTTTCCTCACAGAAGCTCGATGCCATCGAAAAAATGGAATCCCGCCCTATTGACCGTTTGTTTAAAGGCGTCCCAGTTCGCGGTCTATCCACCACGTTGTGGATCAATCCCGCCCCCTTTGTCTGTGAAGGCGAGATCTATCTGTTGGGTACCGTGCTGTCATACTTTTTTGCGCTGTACGCCAGCATCAACTCATTTCACTGTCTAAGAATTATTAACACGGAAAGTCAGGAGGCCTGGGAATGGCAACATACAGGCCAGCACGCCCTGATGTAGGGGAGATGCTACCACTCCCGGATGTGCGCGGGATGAATTTTTTTGTGCTGATGGAGTCACTGTACCGCCAGTATGGTGAGCCGGGCTGTGAGCCCTCCTTGCGCACCGAACCGGAGCAAGAAGTGGTGCTATTCAAATCTGATGCCAGTATTGCCTTTCCTGGCAGCGACCTGAGTACGCTTGAACGCAGCGACAGTGGGCAATTTACCCTGATCACAAAATTCCTGGGGTTCTCCGGCAGTCAGTCGCCGCTGCCTGGCTACTACCTGGATCGGATGGCACGCGAATCTGCGCAGAATGAAAAGGGGCTTAAAGAGTTCCTCGATCTGTTCAGCCACCGCTGGACGCAGTTTGCTTACCATGCCTGGCGCAAATACCGCTATTACGTCTGTTTTCGCAATGGTGGTACGGATGCCTTTTCACAGCGGATGTATGCGCTGGTGGGCCTCGGCAATCAAAGCGTACGAGATAAACTCGCTATCAATCACAGTAAGATGCTGGCCTATGCCGGAATACTTGCAACACCAGGACGCTCACCGGACGTGGTAAGTAACCTCGTCAGCCATTGCTTCGATTTACCGGATGTCAGCATCGAAAACTGGCAGTTGCGTAAGGTAGTCCTTGATCCCGCGCAACAAAACCGGCTGGGCGTACGTAATCCGAAACGGAAAACGGCCGGGTATGTGCAGGGCCGCTCGGTGATCGGCGTCAATTTTACCCTTGGTGCCAGAGTACCTGATCGCAGTGGAAAATTTCTGCTACGGATCGGTAATCTCTCGATGGCGCGCTACCTCTCTTTTTTACCGGAAGGCGAAAACCACCAGGCGCTGACGATGTTTGTCTCTTTTCTGTTGCGCGATCAGTTCGCCTGGGATCTGCGGCTTGATCTCGCGCCAGAGCAGGCGAAGGGAATGCGGCTGGGCGATCGTTCCCGATCCTGCATCGGACGCACGGCGTTTATCGGTGAACCGAAAATGCCGCCATCCGTCACCCTCCATATCAGAGATTAATTTAATGGAAACGCAAATGGCTGAGGAAACAACGCACGCTCCCGCACTTTCACTGACCCTTCAGGTGATGAACGGCAATGAACTTGAGAGCGGACGCGCCGCAAAATGTCTGTTTACCGCCGATGGCGGAGATATCGGCAGCGCACCCGCCTGCCACTGGTCGGTGCAGGATAGGGCGAGTTCTGTTGCCGAGCGCGCCTGCCAGGTGGTAATGCATGACGGCACATTTTGTCTTAAGAGCCTGAGTCGAGGGCTGAAGATTAATCTGGCACCAGTGTCCACGGATACTGGTCTGGTGCGCCTTCGGCAGGGCGATGAGATCGTCCTGGGAGCACTGGTGCTGAAGGCGTTTATCCACAACGGAAAGTTGGTCAGTTACAGCGAACAGATGGCAGCACCTGAAACCATCGTCACCAACCGTGACCGCCTGGCGGACGCGCTGCTTACGACGAATGGTCAGCCTGCGTATCCTGGAATGCCCCGGATGCACCAGCTTGCTGATACCGTGGTCAACAGCTTTTCCGCCGATCCGCTTCAGGCACTCCAGATGGAAAGTCTGACAATGGGAAGTGATCCTCTTTCGGGGATTGTTCCTGTCCGCTCTTCTGCTCCTGACAGAGATGGCGTGATCGATTCCCCATTTATGGATTTGCCGCCGCTTTATTCCGAGCAACAGACCCGCCATCAAGACCCGGCATCATCGACAGATACTGCCCAGCTCCATCTTGCAGTGACCCCGCTGTTACGAGGACTGGGTGGCTCGCTAGCCGTACGTAATTCACAGGATGCCGACGATTTTCTGGAGGAAGCGGGGCGGACGTTGCAGGCGGCGATAAAAGGTCTGCTTGAGCTACAGCAGCGCCGTAACAGCCTGTCGGATAAGCATCTGCGTCCGCTGGAAGATAATCCGCTGCGCCTGAATATGGACTATACCACTGCCCTTGACGTGATGTTTGCGGAAGGCAAAAGCCCGGTGCATCTGGCCGCGCCCGCTGCCGTTGGTGAGAGTCTGCGCAATATCCGTCATCACGAAGAAGCGAATCGCGCCGCGATTATCGAATCGCTGCGCGTGTTGTTGGATGCGTTCTCGCCACAAAGTCTAATGCGTCGTTTCGTACAGTACCGGCGCAGCCATGAATTGCGAAAGCCGCTGGATGATGCGGGAGCCTGGCAGATGTACTGCGATTACTACGACGAACTGGCCTCCAGCCGTCAGCAGGGTTTTGAAATGCTGTTTAATGAAGTCTATGCCCAGGTGTATGACCGGGTACTGCGCGAGAAACAGCGGGAGCCGGAAGCATGATAGGAGGCTTTTTTCGTTCCTGCATGGTGGTGGCGTTTTTCGGTCTCACCCTGACAGGCTGTGAAACGGTGAAAAAGCTCGGCCAGGTGATTAAGAACCCGAATGTCCAGGTCGGGAAACTGGCAGATCAGTCATCGGAGGTAACGGTTACGTTACTGACCGAGCCGGACACGAATATTAATGCGGACGGTGAGGCGGCAGCGGTAGATGTGCAGCTTATTTATATGAGTGACGATTCGAAGTTGCAGGCAGCTGACTACGACACTGTTGCTAGTACGCCGCTGCCTGAAGTGCTAGGCAAGAATTATATCGATCACCAGGACTTTAACCTGTTGCCGGACACCATAAAAACGTTGCCGCCAGTGAAGCTGGACGACAAAACACAGTTTATTGGTGTTGTTGCGTACTTCTCCGACGATCAGGCTACCGAGTGGAAAAAAATCGAATCGGTAAAAGGGACGGGTCATCACTACCGCCTGCTGGTACATGTACGACAGGGCAGTATCGAAATGAAGAATGAGGACAACTGATAATGGCGACCATGAAAAACAGAGTGATCTGGCAGGAAGGTCTGTTTGCCCTGCCACAGCACTTCCAGCAGCAGCAGCGTAATCAGGAATATTTGCTAAACCAGCGTATGAGTGCTCAGGATGATTTTGTCTGGGGATTTACCTCACTGTCGATCAATACCGAGCTGCTTGCCCAAGGCAAACTGATGCTGGACTACGCAACGGGCTGTATGCCGGATGGCACGGTGTTCAGCATCCCGGAGCAGGATCAACTCCCGCTACCGTATCAGCCGCTTGACCTTTCACGGGCTGGTAGTAACGACATTTACCTGGCATTGCCCGTTATCAGCGATATCACTTGTGAAATCGAAGGTCGCCGGAGCGCGGGGCAGGGAACAGAACGTTACCGCCTGACACAGGCCGATATCCGCGATTTGCATTCAGACGACGGCGACGTGCAGTCCATCGTGCTGGGGCAACTGGCGCCGAAAATCGTCAGCGGCGCGGACGATCTCAGCTCCATGGTCACGCTGCCGCTGTGCCGTATCCGCAGCCAGCAGTCCGGTGGCGCGCTGGTGCTCGATGACAGCTTTATACCGACCTGCCAGGCGATTCGCGTCAGCCCGGTGCTGAGTGGATTTGCCGGTGATGTGCAGGGGCTGCTCAGTAACCGTGCTAGCGAGCTGGCAAAACGTATCGGTTCGCCGGAGCAGAGCGGTATTGCGGATGTGGCCGAGTTTATGATGTTGCAGATGCTTAACCGCAGCCAGATGCACTTCACTCATCGTACTCATCTGCACACCCTGCATCCGGAAACGTTTTATCTGGATTTGGTCCGGTTACTGGGGGAACTGATGACCTTTACGGAAGACAGCCGTTTGCCCTGCCCAGTGGCGCTTTACAACCACCGTAATCTTACGGAGTCGTTCAATTCCGTGATCCCTGAACTGCGACGGGCGCTTAACACCGTACTGATGCCGCGCGCGCAGAATCTGCCGCTTGTCCTGTCTGATGGGTTTTACGTCGCGACGGTTAACGATCCGACCCTGCTGCGTTCCGGCACCTTCATTCTGGCGGTGCGCTCACGGATGCCGCACAGCCAGCTTATTCATCAGTTCACCCAGCAATCAAAAATCGCGGCCACCAATAAAATCCGCGATATGGTCAGTGTGCAGGTACCAGGCGTACCGCTAACGCCGCGAACTGCCGCCCCGCGCCAGTTACCGTACCACGACGGTTTTGTTTACTTCGAACTGGACAAAGGTGCTGCCGCCTGGCAGGACGTGGTAAAAGCCGGTGCGCTGGCGCTGCATATTTCCGGCACTTTCCCGGAGCTGGGGATACAGTTGTGGGCCATAAGGGGTTAAGACCATGAAAGAGTCGTTCGTTCCGCCCACTGACAGTCTGACCACTGGGAACCTGTCGGGAAAGGTCAATACTGCGCCGCAGCTCGCGGACGAAAATCTCTCCGGTCGTCAGTACCGGCTGGCACTACGCGGCAACAGCATAAACCCAATGATTGACGCCGCCACGCCCCTGTTGGGAATGGTAATGCGCGTGGACGGGATGAACAGCCAAAGTATGCCTGAACACCTTTTTGCGCAGGTGGTGACGGACGTTCAGGCCGTAGAGCAACTGCTACAGGAGCAGGGCTACGAGCCGGGCGTCATCGTTTCGTTTCGTTATGTTCTCTGCACCTTTATTGATGAGGCGGCATTAGGGAACGGCTGGTCGAACAAAAACGAATGGATCAAACAATCGTTACTGGTGCATTTCCATAACGAAGCCTGGGGCGGTGAAAAAGTGTTCATCCTGCTGGAGCGCCTGATCCGCGAACCTAAGCGCTATCAGGATCTGCTTGAGTTTTTATTCCTGTGCTTTTCGCTGGGATTTCGCGGGCGCTACAGGGTGGCTGCGCAGGATCAGGGGGAGTTTGAACAAATATATCGCCGCCTGCATCACGTTCTGCATCAGCTTCGTGGCGATGCGCCTTTTCCGCTTCTGCATCAGGATAAAAAAACGCAGGGCGGACGCTATCAGCTTATCAAACGACTGACCATCAGACATGTTCTCTGTGGCGGCATCGTCGTGCTGGCGCTGTTTTACTTCTTTTATCTGCTGCGGCTAGATAGCCAGACGCAGGATATTTTGCATCAACTGAACCGGCTGCTTGCCAGGTAAGGACACGACATATGATCCAGATTAATCTGGCCTCTCTGGTTAAGCATCTTAACCCGTTTTCCCGCCAGGCGCTGGAGGCGGCAGCAGCAGAGTGTATGAGCCAGCAGGCAATGGAAATCACTGTGGCACATGTGCTTTTGCAGATGCTGGCAGCGGTGCGCAGTGATGTGAGGGTAATTACTGACCGGGCAGAAATTGATACAAATGCGCTTCGACGGGCACTGACGGTGGAAAATTACATGACGTCGCGAGTGACAGACAGCTATCCGGCATTTTCGCCGATGCTGGTCGAATGGTTGAAAGAGGGCTGGTTACTGGCCTCTGCCGAGATGCAGCACAGCGATCTGCGTGGTGGAGTCTTACTATTGGCTCTGCTGCATTCACCGCTGCGCTACGTCCCGTCTGCCGCCGCCCGATTGCTGACCAGTATTAATCGTGACCAGTTACAGCAGGATTTTGCACAGTGGACGAAAGAATCTGCCGAATCCGCTGTGCTAAATAATGACGGGCAAACTCCAGGCGTGGTAGTTGATACCGGCGACAGCCTGCTTAGCCGCTACGCCAAAAACATGACCGCAGACGCCCGTAACGGCAAACTCGATCCAGTCCTGTGCCGTGATAATGAAATCGACCTGATGATCGATATTCTCTGCCGTCGCCGCAAAAATAACCCGGTGGTGGTCGGTGAGGCGGGTGTCGGTAAGAGCGCGCTTATTGAAGGACTGGCGCTGCGCATTGTAGCAGGCCAGGTGCCGGACAAGCTGCGCGATACTGATATTATGACGCTCGATCTTGGCGCATTGCAGGCGGGGGCGTCCGTTAAGGGCGAGTTTGAGAAGCGCTTTAAGGGGCTAATGGCAGAAGTCATTCAGTCACCCAATCCTGTCATTCTATTTATCGACGAAGCCCACACGCTGATTGGCGCGGGTAACCAACAGGGCGGGCTGGATATCTCTAACCTGCTTAAACCTGCGCTGGCGCGCGGCGAGCTTAAAACCATCGCCGCTACGACCTGGAGCGAATACAAAAAATATTTCGAGAAAGACGCTGCGCTGTCGCGCCGTTTTCAGTTAGTGAAAGTGAGTGAACCCACGGCAGCAGAAGCGACCATTATTCTGCGTGGCCTGTCGGCGGTGTATGAGCAATCGCACGGCGTATTGATTGATGATGAAGCCTTACAGGCAGCGGCGACGTTAAGCGAGCGTTACCTCTCTGGTCGCCAACTACCGGATAAAGCCATCGACGTACTGGACACCGCCTGCGCCCGCGTGGCGATTAACCTCTCATCTCCGCCAAAGCAAATTTCCGCATTGACCACCCTGCGTCACCAGTGTGAAGCGGAAATGCAGCAGCTTGAGCGCGAGATCCGCATCGGTCTGCGGTCGGATACTACACGGCTGACTGAGGTGGTTGTGCAGTATGACGAAACCTTGACCCAACTGGAGGAACTGGAAGCAGCATGGCACCAGCAGCAGGCGCTGGTGCAAGAAATCATCTCACTGCGTAAAGGGCTGCTGGAAGAAACTGAAGACATCACGATACCGGACGCTGACGATAACACCGCATCAACGGATGAACCAGAGGCAGATCAGATGGAGGCGCAACCTGCAGCCCGTCTCGCCCAGCTAACCACCGAACTGGATGCACTGCATCATATCCAGATGTTGGTGTCTCCGCACGTTGATAAAAAACAGATTGCCGCCGTGATTGCCGAGTGGACCGGTGTGCCGCTCAACCGCCTGTCGCAGAATGAAATGTCAGTGATTACTGACTTACCTCAGTGGCTGAGTGACACCATTAAAGGCCAGGATCTGGCAATTAAGCACCTGCATAAACATCTGCTGACCGCACGAGCCGACCTGCGCCGACCGGGACGCCCACTCGGCGCATTCCTGCTGGCAGGCCCCAGTGGAGTGGGTAAAACCGAAACCGTGCTGCAACTGGCGGAACTGCTCTATGGCGGTCGCCAATACCTTACTACCATCAATATGTCGGAGTTCCAGGAGAAACACACAGTTTCGCGCCTGATTGGCTCCCCGCCGGGCTATGTCGGCTACGGCGAGGGAGGCGTGCTGACTGAAGCTATTCGCCAGAAACCCTACTCTGTGGTACTGCTCGATGAAGTGGAAAAAGCGCACCCGGATGTGCTCAATCTGTTCTACCAGGCATTTGATAAAGGTGAGATGGCCGATGGCGAAGGTCGCCTGATTGACTGTAAAAATATCGTCTTTTTCCTGACTTCCAATCTCGGCTACCAGGTGATTGTAGAGTATGCCGATAATCCGGAAGCCATGCAGGAGATCTTGTATCCGGTACTGGCAGACTTCTTCAAACCCGCGCTGCTGGCGCGTATGGAAGTGGTGCCGTATCTGCCGCTGTCACATGAAACGCTTGCCACTATTATCGCCGGAAAACTGGCGCGGCTGGACAGTGTGCTGCGCACCCGCTTCGGGGCGGAAGTGGTGATAGCACCAGAAGTGACTGACGAAATCATGCAGCGTGTCACCCGTGCCGAAAACGGTGCGCGTATGCTCGAATCGGTTATCGACGGAGAGATGCTGCCACCGCTGTCCCTGCTGCTGTTGCAGAAAATGGCGTCGAACACGACGATTGCCCGTATCACGCTGGGCGTGACGGATGGTGCGTTTACTGCTGACGTTAAGGATTCGGAAGACGACCGAACCGTGGACGGCATACAGCCAGCATCGGAAACAGAGGACGAAGCCGCTCTATGAGCAGAATGCAGACGTTCCTGATCATGATGCTGTTGCCGGGATTATTCTCCAGCGTGGTAAAGGCGGAAACGCCTGTAAAACAGGCAGCTGCCGTACTGCCGGGAATTGTTGTGCCACAGTCACTTGTTGCCGTGCCGCAGACCGAGGCACAGAAAACTCTCAGTGCCATGATGACCTGTCGCCGGGAGCCTGCGGCGCTGGAGCGGCTGGATTGCTATGACCGGATCCTGGCCCCCGAGCAGTCCGGTTTTGATGGCGCGGCAGTGAAAGCCCGTTATGAAGGCGAAGCCTGGAAACGGGCTTTCACTCAGGAGAAACAGCGTCCGGATAATTCCACTGCACTGTTGATGACAAAGAGTGATGGCGAACGCCCAACAGTGGTTATTACCACCCCTGCAATCGGCAACGTTCCGCCACGCCCGATACTGATGTTCAGTTGCGTGGATAACATCACCCGGATGCAGGTGGCGCTGACACATTCCATGACTACCAGTGATATCGCTGTGACGTTGACTACTGAGCATGGACGTTTCCAGTCTCACTGGTTTATCCGTGAGAACGGCACTCTGCTGGAGTCCAGTCGGGGGTTATCCGGTATCGACGAAATTAAACAGCTGTTTGGTGGAAAAACGCTGACCATCGACACAGGTAAGGGCAGTGCTGCCGGGAAACTGACCTTTAATATCGACGAGCTGGAGAAAACTATCGCGCCGCTGCGCGATGCTTGTCACTGGGCGGGAGAATAAAAAAATGGATTTATGTAACCCTGATATCTGGATTTCGCACCTGCTGGAAAATCTCCCGGAAGATAAACTGGCCTCCGCATTAAAAGACGACAATCCTGACTGGGAATATATTGACGGAGAAATGCTTAAACTCGGCTCGCTGGCTCACAGCCAGCTAGATATCCCGGAAATTCAGCGGCGCGGGCTGGTACTTATGGCCTCGGAGAGCAAAGACTTCCGCCTGCTGGCGCACTTACTGCGGACCCTTCAACATGCTGGTGATTCGCTGCTGGCGCTGCGTTTGCTGGCATTGTATCTGCAGCATTACTGGACGATGGGGGCACCGGTTATAGCGCATAAAAAACGGTTTGCCGCCCAGGTCATAAAGCGTTTCGAGGCAGGCGTTTCTGGTTTTGTAGAGAAAGCCACTGCGATGCAGCGAGACCAGTTGCTGGGTGAACTGGCGAAACTGGCTCTATTGTGGCAGGGCAATAATGAGACTGAACTGGCGCAGGCAACGGACGATGTTGCTGCGCTGTACCTGCGGGCATTTCGCGACAGTGAACCTGCCGCGACATCCGCAGCAGCACAATCAACCGTCGCTTCTGTATCGTCTTCTGCCGAGCCGGTCGCGCCTGCCTCTACGCCCTCTTCAGTAGCCTACGTACCAGTGGTGAATATCGATAGTCATGACGATAAAGCCTGGCGCGAAACGTTGCTGAAAGTCGCTGCCATTTTATGTGAGCGCCAGCCGGACACGCCGTTGGGCTACCGTCTGCGTCGTCATGCGCTTTGGCTGGCAATTACCTCCGCGCCACAAGCTGAAAGTAACGGACGCACATCGCTAGCCGCGTTTCCTGCCGACATGATGGATGATTATCAGGCGCGTATGCACAATGCCGATATGGCGCTGTGGCAACAGGTTGAGAAAAGTATTCTTCTGGCGCCCTACTGGTTTGACGGTCATTACCTTTCAGCACAGGCTGCGCAGCGTCTGGGCTACACAGCCGCAGCGGAGGCCATCCGAGAAGAGGCCGTCGGTTTTCTCAACCGTCTGCCTCAGCTTTCCACTCTGCTGTTTAACGATCACACACCTTTTATCAGTGGTCAGACAAAACAGTGGCTTACCTCCACGTCGTCCTCCGACCAGCCTCCATCAGCACAGCAATCTGGCAAGGAATGGCAGAACGCCCAGACCTGTTTTACTGAACAGGGGCTAGAGGCAGCATTACGGTATCTGGATACGTTGTCCGAAGATGAGCCCCGTAACCAGTTTTACCGTCAGTATTTTGGCGCACAGCTGATGGAAGATGCCGGAATGGTAAAAATGGCGCGGCAGCAGTATCGGATGCTGTTCAAAACCGGCATGCGAATGGTGCTGGCAGACTGGGAACCATCGCTACTTGAGCAGCTTAAACATAAGTTCACGGCAGAACAGTAAGAGATAACAGGAGTTTTTGTGAGATTACCGACCCCCCGACTGTTTAGTGGCATGAAATCAGTTCTGCGACCCGCGATGCCACGGTTTAAGGTATCTGCGTTCTGGCTGCTGGTGCTGGCATGGTTTTTTCTGCTGGTGTGGATCTGGTGGAAAGGGCCGTCATGGTCGTTGTATGACGAACAGTGGCTTAAACCGCTGGCTAATCGCTGGTTGGCGACGGCTGCATGGGGGATTATCGCCCTCGGGTGGCTCACCGTCCGGGTAATGAAGCGCCTGCAACAGCTTGAGAAACAACAAAAACAACAACGTGAGGAAGCACAGGATCCGTTGAGCATCGAGCTGAATGCGCAACAGCGTTATCTCGACCGATGGCTACTGCGATTGCAACGCCATCTCGATAATCGCCGTTATCTGTGGCAACTGCCGTGGTATATGGTCATCGGTCCTGCCGGGAGCGGTAAAACTGCACTACTACGGGAAGGTTTTCCGTCCGATATCATTTATACGCCAGAAACGTCACGTGGCGCAGAACAACGTGTGTACCTGACCCCTCATGTCGGTAAACAGGCGGTGATTTTTGATATTGACGGCGTACTTTGCGAAC
Source organism: Enterobacteriaceae bacterium (assembly GCA_902363335.1). Classification (GTDB taxonomy): domain Bacteria; phylum Pseudomonadota; class Gammaproteobacteria; order Enterobacterales; family Enterobacteriaceae; genus Kluyvera. The sequence continues at coordinate 22,761 of CABIZV010000004.1, forward strand.
AGCCGGATGCTGATGTCCTGCACCGCCGGTTGTGGGAACACATCCTGGACTGGATGGTGGAAAAACGACCCCGCCAGCCGCTGAATGGGATCATTATCACTCTCGACTTACCTGACCTGTTGACGGCTGACAAACGTCGTCGTGAACATCTATTGCAGACGCTGCGCAGTCGTTTGCAGGACATGCGCCAGCATCTTCACTGTCAGCTACCGGTTTACGTGGTACTGACGCGTCTGGATTTGTTACACGGCTTTGCCGCCCTTTTTCAGTCACTGGACAAAAAGGATCGCGATACGATTCTGGGGGTTACCTTCACCCGCCGTGCTCATGAAAACGAGGACTGGCGTGCGGAACTGGATGCTTTCTGGCAGACATGGTGTGAGCGAATGAACCACGCCATGCCGGATCTAATGCTCACGCAGACACATATGCGCAGTTCCCTGTTCAGTTTTTCCCGCCAGATACAGGGAAGCCGGGACTACCTTGTCGCCCTTCTCGACAGTTTGCTGGACGGTGAAAATATGGATGTGATGCTGCGCGGTGTATACCTCACCTCATCACTGCAACGGGGCCAGATGGATGACATCTTTACACAGTCCGCCGCCCGGCAATACCGGCTGGACGGCAGTCCGTTAAACGCCTGGCCGTTGGTGGATACCGCATCTTACTTTACCCGTAATCTGTTTCCACAGGCGCTGCTGGCCGAGCCTAATCTGGCTGGAGAAAGTCGCGCCTGGCTGATAAGCAGCCGTCGCCGTCTGACGGCTTTTTCTGCAGTGGGCGGGGTGGCGGCATTACTCCTCATTACCGGCTGGCACCATTATTACAATGATAACTACGCTTCCGGTGTGCAGGTGCTGAAACAGGCGGAAGCCTTTATGGCAATCACGCCCCCGCAGGGAATGGATGACTACGGCAATATGCAACTGCCGCTGCTTAACCCGGTGCGTGACGCGACGCTGGCCTATGGTGACTGGGATGACCGCAGCCGCCTGGCGGATATGGGACTGTATCAGGGACGGCGTGTCGGGCCGTATGTCGAACAAACTTATCTGCAACTGCTAGAGCAGCGCTACCTGCCTACGCTTTTTAATGGTCTGATGAAAGAAATGAAGAATGCCCCGGCGGAGAGCGAAGAAAAACTCGCTGTACTGCGTGTCATGAGAATGCTGGAAGACAAAAGCGGGCGTAATGATGAGGTGGTTAAGCAGTTTATGGCGAAGCGATGGAGCGATAAGTTTCATGGCCAGCGAGATATTCAGGCGCAATTGATGTCGCACCTCGACTATGCACTAAAGCATACCGACTGGCACGGGGAGCGAGCTGCAGGCGACGGTGATGCCATTAGTCGCTGGATGCCCTATGATAAATCGATCGTAGATGCGCAGCATGAGCTGAGTAAACTGCCGGTTTACCAACGCGTTTACCAGAGCTTAAAAACACGAGCGATGGGGGTTCTGCCTGCCGATCTGAATCTTCGCGATCAGATTGGTTCGACATTCGATCAGATTTTTATTTCCTCAGATGACAATAAACTGGTGGTTCCACAGTTTCTTACCCGCCATGGCCTGCAAAATTATTTCATCAAACAACGTGACGCACTCATTGAGCTGACAGCAATGGATTCCTGGGTGCTGAATATGACCCAGAGTGTGAAATACAGTGAGGCCGACCGTACTGAAATCCAGCGCCAGCTGACAGAACAGTATCTCAGCGACTACATCGCCACCTGGCGGACGGCGATGGACAATCTTAACGTACGTGACTATGAGTCCATTGCGCAGCTGACCGGCGCACTGGAACAGGTTATCAGCGGCGATCAGCCGTTACAGCGGGCGCTGACGGCGCTGCGGGATAATACGCAGCCAGCCATTCTCTCTGAAAAGCTCTCTGATAAAGAACGAGAAGACGCGCAGACAGAGCCGGATTACCGTCTGCTGACGCGCCTCGGGCATGAGTTCGCACCAGAGAACAGCACGCTAGCGGTACAAAATAACAGAGAAAATACCTTTCAGGCGGTGTATCAGCAGTTGACTGAACTGCATCGTTACTTGCTGGCTATCCAGAACGCACCGGTGCCGGGAAAATCGGCGCTGAAAGCTGTCCAGCTTCGTCTTGACCAGAACAGCAGCGATCCGATATTCGCTACGCGGCAAATGGCGAAAACTCTGCCCGCGCCGCTTAATCGCTGGGTAGGTAAGCTGGCCGATCAGGCCTGGCATGTGGTGATGGTGGAAGCTATTCACTATATGGAGATTGACTGGCGTGACAGCGTGGTGAAACCGTTTAACGAACAGCTTGCGGCTAACTATCCATTTAATGCGCGATCATCAAAGGATGCCTCGCTGGACGCTTTCGAAAGGTTCTTTAAACCGGATGGCGTGCTGGACACCTTTTATCAGCAGAACCTCAAACTGTTTATGGAAAACGACCTGAGCCTGGAGGATGGCGATAACGCCGTGATTATTCGTGAGGACATCCGCACCCAGCTTGAGATGGCTCAAAAAATTCGTGACATCTTCTTCAGCAAGCAGCATGGGCTGGGAACCTCATTCGCGGTGGAGACCATTTCACTTTCCGGCAACAAGCGCCGTAGCGTGCTAAACCTTGATGGCCAGTTAGTCGATTACAGCCAGGGGCGTAACTACACTGCGCACCTGGTCTGGCCGAATAACATGCGCGAGGGTAATGAAAGCAAACTGACGCTGATTGGTATCAGCGGTGGTGCACCACGCAGTATCAGCTTCAGTGGACCGTGGGCGCAGTTCCGGCTATTTGGCGCAGGTCAGTTAACCAGCGTGGAAGAGGGCACATTCAGCGTGCGCTTTAATGTGGACGGTGGCGCGATGGTTTATCGGATACACGCTGATACCGAAGATAACCCGTTCAGCGGCGGGCTGTTCAGTCAGTTCCGGCTGTCAGATACGCTGTACTGAGGAGGTAGGATGAGCAATGAGTTACTGACCCAGACTATCGTGACCGGTAGTGATCCGCGCAATCTGCCGGAGTTCATTGCTGTCCGCGAGGAAATCAACAAGGCCAGCCATCCCTCGCAGCCGGAAATGAACTGGCGGCTGGTGGAATCTCTGGCGCTGACCATTTTTAAGGCCAATGGGGTGGATCTACACACGGCAATTTACTACACGCTGGCGCGTACCCGAACGCAGGGGCTGGCCGGGTTTTGTGAAGGTGCAGAATTGCTGGCGGCAATGATAAGTCATGAATGGGACAAATTCTGGCCGCAGGGAGGAGCTGCTCGTACTGAGATGCTGGACTGGCTCAACACCCGTACTGGAAATATCCTGCGCCAGCAGACCTCCTTTGTAGAAAACGATCTGCCGCTGCTGTACCGCACTGAGCGGGCCTTACAGCTTATCTGTGACAAACTTCAGCAGGTGGATCTGAAACGTCAGCCTCGCGTGGAGAACCTGCTGTATTTTGTGCAGAACACACGCAAACGGCTGGAGCCTCAACCACGGAATAATACAGTTGCCACACAGACCACCGTCCGAACACTGGTTTATGCGCCGGACAGTAATGCGTCCATGGCTACTGAGAGCGTCTCTCCACTCCCCGAATTGCCGGAGATGCGGGTGGAAGTCCGCGGTCTGGCAGATAGTGGCGATATCGCTGGTCAGGGCAGCCCAGTGAAAAGTTTCATGGCCGGTGTTGTCGCGACTGCGGTTATCGCCGCCGCGCTTTGGTGGTGGCTGGTGTACCCAATGCAGCAGCAACTGGCACAGGTCAGAGATACGGCACAGGGTGCGGCAACGGTCTGGCTGGCATCTCCTGAACTGAACAGTTATGGGCAACGGTTACAACAACTTCCCGAGACGTCGCCACTACAATTGCTGGATACAGGGATGCAGATGATGCGCACGGCAGACGCTCGCTGGCCGGAAAGCCTGCAACAACAACAGGCCAGTGCTCAGTGGAATGAAACTCTGAAAACTCGCGCACAGAACAGTCCACAGCTACGCGGTTGGTTACAAACCCGCCAGGATTTACATGCCTTTGCAGATCTGGTGATGCAACGGGAGAAAGAAGGGCTGACCCTTTCTTATATAAAGAATGTTATCTGGCAAGCTGAGCGGGGATTAGGGCAGGAGACGCCGCTGGAGTCTCTGCTGACACAGTACCAGGATGTTCGGGCGCAGGGCCAGAATACACAGACGCTGGAAAAACAAATTAATGAACGGCTCGACGGTGTGTTAAGCCGTTGGCTTCTATTGAAAAATGGCGGGATGCCAGAAACGGCACCCAAAACCAAAGCCGAAAAATAACGACAAAATCAAAGGAGTTTATCATGGCAAATCCGGTTTATCTGACACTGAACGGCGATCTTCAGGGACTGATCTCCGCTGGCTGCTCTTCTATGGCCTCTATTGGCAACAAAGCGCAGATTACGCATACGGATCAGATTATGGTGCTGGGGTTATCCCAGGGACTGACCCGCGCACAGAATGTTAATCATCAGACACTGACAATCCAGAAACCAGTGGATAAATCCTCCCCATTGCTGACTAAAGCCATTAGTGAAAATGAATGTCTGACCTGTGACTTTGAGTATTATCGTACCAACCGTTTCGGTATTAATGAAATGTATTATAAAGTGAAGCTGATTAATGCCCGCATAGCCAGCATTAAGCATGTGGTACCGCATACTATCAATCACAGCGAGGGGCAACCGGAAGAGTCTATTTCCCTTACCTATGAAAGTATTACCCAGGAACATTGTATTGCCGGAACCAGTGCGTACAGCCTCTGGGAGGAGCGACTTTTTTAGCGTGAATAATTGAAAATGCAAAGGAGTGCGTGTGAAATTGAGAATTAGCAGAGTAGTGGGTGTTAACCAGCCAAATAATATAGGTGATGTTAAAAGATTCAGATGCTGCTGAATATAGTAAAGTATTCTTTCCTCTATTGCTGTTGTCCTTTTTCATAACGCGTCAGAGGCATAAAAATTTCCCGGCTCGTATATCCAGCGAAGCGCATTTTCTTCGTCCGGTGTGCCATCAGTGTTAACCGGGATTTGTTCGGTGAGCTGGTCGCCGTTCCAGTGGAAGTCTGTGCCGGATTTGTTGCGGTTGATGCAGCGTTTGCTGATACGCCCACCGCTGGTGCGACTCGCTTTCCAGCACCTCATTGACCCAGGTCTGCCGGTGGGAGATATTAACACAGATAGAACTGGCTAACTTGCTGGATATCCAGCTCCGTATGGTCGGGAGCAGGGACAGGTGAAGCCGCAGTTTGATTACATTATTAAGCTGGCCCGGCTTCTGGAAGTCAGTATTGACCACCTGCTGCTGGGTGAAGAAGGGACGGTCGCTCACGTTTTTTACATTAAAACAATCGGTTAAAAGATTTGTGTAAGCAGGTTGATGAGCTTAAAGCAGAAGATCAGGAAGTTAATCATGGCTGAACACGATATTACGCCAGAAGTCACCATTTCCAAAGCACAGCGCCGTCTTAAGTCGGCTATGTCGGCATCTCCCACACTAACCGTAAAACTAAAGTCCCTACGGGATATTCACGTAGTCCCAGCCTGCATCTTAAGGGCGAGTGGCTTAAAGAGGCGGGATTTGAGACCGGGCGCGGCATCACCGTGAAGATTTCGGACGGGTGCCTGACCATCATCGCTGACAATAACGAGGTGCAGGAGTTACGGGAACAGCTTTATCAGGCTAAACAGGTGGTTAAGGAGATTAAGGACGTGCTTGTTTAGTGGACTGAACGGGGATAAAATAATAAAAAAGCCGGGAAGATTTAGTTTCTTACCCGGCTTTTTATCATTCAGACAACATATAAATGAATTTGATCCTCATCTATATAAACAACATATTCTGATTCATTAGGAAAAGCAGGTGATATCAAAAAACTCCTTACATCATTTATAGTACGCGACTTATTTAAGAAAGAAATCAAATCGTTCTTTTTTGAAATAAATACACGGCCTTTAAATATCGTGCGTTTCCCTTTCCTGACAATAAAATTATGTGCAATATAATAATCACTAAAAGAAAATTTATTATATAATTCATTCAGACTATCAAATGAATGTTTAATTGTTCCTTTCTCAATAATATTTAACATTTTCAAAAATACAGACTCCTCTTCCTCAATCGAGGGAAGGTTCTGTTTCACAAGGAAATTAAACTAATATTCATTTTTCATGATTAATTAGGGATGTCATAAAATATATGGCCATCCGTCCCATTATTGTATCATTTAATATGAGGTGAATCGCCAAATCCACCTTCTGGCCCCATATGTTGCTCATATCCTTTAGGATATTTAGGAACACCATCAGGACGAGCGCTTTGCGTATGTGCTTTATAACGATTCATATTACCTTGTGCTTCTTGTAAGAAAGCTTTGGCATCAGTGCTGGATTGAACTTTGACTTGGAATTTCTCGCCTCTGGATAAAGCAGCCTGCATGTATTAATAGCCTGATTCCACGCTTTAGAACCACGAACTAACGGATTCATTTCCGACGCTTTACCGGAAAGTTTACCACTATAAGATGATTTACAGGACAGACCTAACGGATCGATCCAGCTTAGCGGATTCGGCGCATACTGATATAAATTAATACCACCCAACAGCCCGATCGGATCGGGATGCGCAATCTATTCGTCTTGATGATCGTACTGTCAACTTCGTATATAAATCACCAAAGTTGCAATGTCATAGTACCATCGTCTGTCGTCATACATAGATAAGTTCACTCATAAACTGGGAAGATATAATTTCTTAACCAGTTTTTAACTTATTAGATTTCAGAGCTGAAAGTAAAGTCACATGATACTTTTCATTCAAAAAATTTAAAATATTTGTCATTATTTAATCCGCTGTTCATATCTCAGTCTTGCTTCATTTCTCACAAATTCACTAGGATCATTTTCAGCCATTTCTTTTAAAATGGATGTTGGTAATTTTTTATTATAAGTTAATCTAACTCTGACCCCATCATCGGGATCGTTTGATAACAGTAAATAAATATCAAAATCCAATGGATATTTCGATGATATAGCATCCCTAACAATAGGATTTATATCTCTTGACAGAATGCTAATTATTTCTTTTGGTATGGATTTATTTCTTGCAACCCATACTTTCATATCATGATAATTTTCAATAAGGTCCATCCAGACATCAATAGGTGCCTCTTCTGTGGCCGCTCTGTTATACTCATCAGGAATCTCACTACTTCTCAATGAGACAAATTCTGCGCTATTTTTTATCATGGCATTAACTCACTTTATTCCTTTACAACATTTTTTAGGGATACTTCGCCCCGTATTCCCTTTATGTTTATCCAGCATAAACTGACCATTTTCATCAGCATCTGCAATCCATTCTAGAGTGGTTGATGTTTCTCTATATACTTTGTACTCAGACCCACCGTGCCCGGTAGTGTCTTTAGACCACCACAAACCTGTTCTTCCATCTTTATAATATTTCTCTTTAAAAGGACCGCCTTGCAAAATAGCTGTAGTCTTATCGCCATCTATTTGCCAACCAGTTAATCCAAGAGGATCAATCCACGACAGCGGATTTTTGACATACGCATAGAGGTTTATTCCTCCATTTAGCCCTATCGGATCCGCACACAAATACAGCCCGCTCCCGCAATCATAGTACCGGAACCGATTGTAATACAACCCCGATTCTTCATCTTCATACTGCCCCGGAAAGCGCAGGCTGCAGGTGGTGGCATCTTCCTTATTCCGGTTTTCTTCCCGACCCCAGAGTCGCTGCTTACCCCGCCAGACAATGATGCCATCTTCGGTCAGCAACTCCTGAATGCGGCCCACCGTATCCGTCACTGCATAGTGCAGTTGCTCTTTCTCATAACGTGCCAGCGGCGTAAAGCTTCCCGGCTCGTATATCCAGCGAATGGCATTTTTATATTCCGGCGTATCATCAGTACTGACCGGGATTTCTTCGGTGAGCTGGTCGCCGTTCCAGTGAAAGTCTGTTCCCGGCTTGTCCCGGTTCGTGCAGCGCTTGCTGATTCGTCTGCCAAACGGGTCATATTTATATTCCCAGCGTTCGCCTTCCGGCGTTTCCAGTCCGGTAAGTTGACTTCTGGCATCCCAGCGGTAGCGCCAGGTGAGTGGACGGTAGCCGCCTTTATCGACCAGTTTCTCAGTCAGACGACCATTAACATCATATTTCCAGGTGATGCCGTGCGCATTGACCACCCGGACAAATTTCCCTTCCTCCGGCCTTCCGGTATCCGGGTTAATCCGGAGCGTTGAGTGTCGCCATTCTTTATGCTCACGCGAGACTACCCGACCATGCTGTTGATGCTGATGTGTCTCGCTTTCCAGTACCTCATTGACCCACGTCTGGCGGCGGGTGATATTGAGGTTACAGTCGTAGGTGAAGCGCTCCTCACGCATCGGCGTCTTACCGCTGCCCGTCCAGGTGGCATGGCTTATCTGGTCGTTCGCCGTCACGCTGTTGACCATCGTCCCGCGCAGCGTGTCCGATATCATCGTCAGGTTATACGCATGGTCATACAGAAACTGCCGTTGCAGGTCCTGGTTCTTCGCCTCCGTCGCTGTCTGGCTACCCACGCGCTGTGTTGTCAGCATGCCTGTCTGTGTGTAACCCAGTCGCTGATAGAATCCGGCCTCGCTTTTTCTCGATGTTTCCTGGCCGCGCAGGTCGTATTCGAATATCAGTGGGGTATGGTCGGCTATCTTCCACGATGTCAGTTCGCCCATTAACCCGCGAGTGAAATGTTCAGTGATGCCTGCGGTGGTGCGTCGGGTGACATAATCCAGTTCAGCGTCGTGGCCGTATTCCGTCCGTCTGCCGTTAATCGTTTCGGCGGTTAACCGGCTGGCGTTATCGTATTCATAGGTGACGGTGACGGTATCATTTTTCGCTTCCACCAGGCGACACAGCGTGTCGAAACGGAAGGTGGTGGCACTGAGCGTGCGGTCGCTGTCGCCCTGTGTCACTTCTTCATCCGTCACCTGGTCGGTCACGTTATAGCGGCGGTTCAGATGCGTACCGTCAGGGAAGGTGGTGCGGATGCAGCGTCCGACGGCGTCATAGCGGTAGGTCAGCGTGCGCCCGGTAAAGTCAGTTTCCGAGACAAGCTGTCCGGCTTTGTCATATTCCAGCAGGTAATGCTCACCTTCCGCGTTGATGATTTCAGTCAGGCGGGTGAGTTTGTCGTAATGGCATTGCAGGCGTTCACCATCGGGGCGGACCACCGCAGTCAGCAGGTCAAATGCGCCGTACTCGTAGCGGGTGGTTTTGCCTTCGCCATCGGTGACACTTTCCGGCAGCTTTTCACCGTTCTGGCGCATCAGTTCCCGTACGCCGTCCGGGCGGCTGATTTCCTCCACACTGCCCAGCGGTCCTGCATGATTTTTACTGTGGCGGAACTGTGTGGTGAAGCCCAGCGGGTCTTTCACACTCAGCAGACGACCCAGAATATCCTGCTCTGTCTGCGTCACGCCGCCATCCGGGGCGGTGGTCTCCCTGAGCTGATGCAGGGCATCGTAATCCCATTGCCAGGTGGCACCGCCCGGCATAATCTGCCGGAGTAAATCGCCCTGTTCGCTGTAGCTGAACTGCTGCTTCCGGCCCTGCGGGTCGGTCAGGCTGACCATGCTGCCTTTATCATCGTAAGCCCACTGCCAGACCTGATTACCCGGTGCGGTCAGCCGGGTGAGTTGTCCGTGTTCGTTGTAGTCGTAAGCCAGGCTGTAGCCACCCGGAAGAGAAACACGGCTGATATCACCCTCATCGTTATAGTCATACGCCGTGGTGCGCCCCAGCGCGTCAGTACGGGACTGAAGCTGTGTGTTCTCCCATACTGTGATTTCTTCCCGGCCCAGCGGGTCGAGGCTGCGGGTAACGAGGCCGTCCTCGTTGTACCAGTAACGTGTTTCCCCGCCTTCGGCATCAAGGTAGATGGTGCAGAGTTCCTCATCGTTATAGACAAAGTGGTCGTTGTAATAGCCTTCAGGCGTGGAGACTTCCGTCACCCTGTCGGCGGCATCGTAGCGATATCTGACCTGCGTTTTATCCGTATCCCGCCAGAGGGTCATCAGCCCTTCCGGGGTATACTCATGCCACAGGTGCGTGAACTGGAACGTGTCACACTCCGCCAGAAAGCCGTTATCGTCGTATTTACAGGTCACCAGCCGCTGGCGCTGTGGCGCAACCAGGTCAATGCTCATTAGCTGCTGTTGCTGCCAGTCGAGCACGAGGGTGTAACCGTCGCTGTGGCGGATTTCTGTCAGTTGTGTCTCTGTGCGGATAAAATCAATCCGGTTGCCGTAGCTGTCGTGAATGGCAGACAGTAAGTAAATACCGGCGTCTGTCGGAGAAAAAACTCGCGTCTGCTGTGAGCGGCGGTCAAAGAGGGTGAGCTCACTGCGCATGATACCGGATAACCGGTAACGCGTCTGACGGGAATTAACGGCCCCGTGAAAAACACCATCCTGTGGAATAGGGTACCGGAGTACCACGCCTTCATGGTCGGTAAAACACAGATTATCGTTTTGTAACGTCAGCGACTGGGACCAGTCATCTGACCACATGCCTCCAAATAAACCCTTTTTCTTTGCGCGTGAACGGTACAACCGTGTCAGTGCGAGTGGGACTGAGCCTGGAATGTGCAGAACATTCAGTTGCTGGAGTAAGCTGCCGCTTACCACATCAACCGGATCGCTGCGGCACGTCAGGAAGTCACATGCAAACTCCTCTCCCTGATCGGCCTTTCCTTTTTTCCTGCCTTTAATGATGGCGCCATCCATATCTGCTCCACCGGCCGTTCTTAGGGAAAAAGCCATGAACAGGCTTTGTGCAGCAGTCATCAGCCCCTGATTTACAGGCGTATTCATGGCATTAAAGGTATCCAGCGCTTCCCCGCCAACCTGCTCTGCCATATTTTGCGCAGCTTCCGGTGTTGTATTGTAACGGGCAGCGGCGTTGAGCATTGCGCCAATAGCCGCGCTGTTCATCACGCCATCAGGAGTATGATCGGTAAAAAAATCAGTAACTGATTTCTTAATGGCTTTTGCCGTTTCAGCCATGGACTGCGCTTCCAGCCTTCGTAACTCAGCTTCGCGTTCATAAGCAGTGGCAAGCGTGTCCATAAATGTCTGCTCTTCCGCCGTTTCAGGTTTGATGTCCGGGTCAGCGTCTTTTGCCATGATACTGGCGGCAGGTGGTTGGCCGATAATGATACCGATGGTATTTCTGGCATTCATCCAGAACGTATCGAAGTGGCGCAGAACGGACCTGCCGCCGACTCTGAAGGTGGTGCTGTGCTCTAGCGGTTCACAAATATCACCCACCGTACCGCTTTTTACTCCCTTCGCCACACCCGGCTTATCGCCTTTTGTCGCGGGAACGAAACTTTGATCCAGTACCAGCACCGGATGTCCGTTTGCTTTGACTGACGGGACAACCAGCACCGCATCACCCAGACTGGCGGTAACAGGATAAGGGACGGGCGGCGTGGCAGGGCCCATCGGGGTTTTACAGACATCCGGTGTCAGGCTGATGGCTGTCCACAGCCCGTCCTGGCGGGCGATATAATTTTTCGCCATCATTATTCTCCTGCAATGCGATAACGGGCTTCCATCACCCGTACTGATGAATTAACGGGTAACAGATCTCGCCATGTTTGCTCGACGCTCAGGGTCGGTGATAAACAGTCTTTTTTCCTGTATTATTTCACCTGATGGGGCATAGATTAATGTATCGGCCATCGTTTTAATTCTCCGAAAAATTTATCTTCCATGCATAACGGCAGCGCTGGATATTCCATCACTGAGAATGCATCCGATTACGAAGACCTATTTATTATTTCCTGGCGAGTAATATAAAGCTGTGTCTGTATGTGTTTCTTATTCATTTGGCGGGTGAATGTAAATAATTTGATTGCAAAGTGGTGCTAATTAGAAAGTCTTTTGAGTGAAGATTATGTGAGGTAAGTCTATATAATTAGGTTGTTTTTTGTGTTGTTTGGTTTTTCATACAAAATTATTATTTAATGTTGTGTTTGATATTATTAATTATATTTTTAATTAAATGGCATTGTTCTTAAATAATTCTCTGGCTGAATATATATCTGTGTTCAGAGTTATTGTCTGAAGCAATGCTTAAACTTACAGGCAGGGGCGGTTCAGTAACTCGCCTTTGCCATCTTTTCCGCCATACAGTGGCAACACACATGATGAAATCACCTGAGCGTAATTTGTACTCAGTGAAGAAACTGCTGGGTCATGTCAGCATTACATCGACGCTGGAATACATTGATGAAAGTGTTGATAGTCTGCGGGATATACTCGAAACCGAATTGATGTAGTGAGGAAGGCTTCAGGAATAGCGTCAAATATTGACATTATTTGGCATTAAAAAGATTTCTTGCAAGTATCAGACGCGAAAAAACAGACTTGCTGTAACAAGTCTGTTTCTCAAAAACCTTTCTTCAACCACAAGTAACAGCGTTACATCGTGTTTTTACTGGCTCGCCTTCGTGTCCGTCAGGATTGCATTTTGCAAATCTGACCAACCGGCTTTGAATAGTGGTGCCCGGACTCGGAATCGAACCAAGGACACGGGGATTTTCAATCCCCTGCTCTACCGACTGAGCTATCCGGGCAACGGGGCGCATTAAACCGTAATCGCCGCGCCTCGTCAATGAAATTTATGAAATTTGCGGCGAGTTGCACAATCTATCACCACTTCCCGCTTTGTGCACGCCAGTTCAGGCAAAAAACGCTGTCCAGACCGCAGAAAGCGGCATTGCCAACAGCAGCGCGGGCAGCATATTAACCACTGCAAACATCTTGATTCCACAGATGCGCAGGCCAGTTGCCAGCAGCAGCAGGCCACCCACGGCGGTAAAATCAGCCATCATCGCGGGTGTGGTGAGCGGGAGAATCAAAAATGCGCAGAATGCCAGTGACAGCTGGATAACCAACATGGGAATGCTGATAGCGCAGACCGCAAAACCCAGCGAGCGGGCAAAAATCATAGCGGTAAAGAAATCGAGAAACGACTTGGCTATAAGAATCGTCGGGTCACCGGTCATTCCTTCATGCATCGAACCGAAAATGCCGGTGCCGCTGGCGCAAAACAGAACGATGATGGCGACAAAGCTCTGAATAAAGTTCTCGTGCTGATTGCTTTTGCCGGGCTTGAGCATCCGTTTTTGTACGCGGGAGACCGCGCTATTGATACCTTTTTCGAGGAAACAGACTTCACCTATCAGCGCCCCGACCAGCGTGGCGAGAACCATCACCGGCATGTTGGCGCACTTGATCACCAGCAGCAGGCCAATACCCAATGAGGCGAGACCAAAAATCGAGGTCATCGACACGCGAATACGCTCCGGTAAACGCTGGCTTAGCAACGCACCGATCAAACCGCCGAACAGTACCGCACCGGCATTAATAAAAGGCCCAATGACCACATCCACTCCTGTTAATTATTTCGGGATCCTGCATTATTATGGACTGATTAACCGCTTCAGTGCTTGTTTTTCCGTGATGTGGGTGCATAAAGATTTCGTCTTGCACCCTCTGAATAAAGGTGCAATCATTGCGCGAAATTTCTCCTTCCTGATGGGGCCGCCTGCAATGACATTCTTGCCATTACATTGCCACTTTGCTTTTTGGCAAAGGCCTGCCCGTTCACCATTCACCATGCGGTGAAGACAACGCACGCTCACTGCAGGACAACAGTAAGATTAGACGCTATCTGCTTTTACTGATGTCTGGCATTCGGAGCTGTAATCCAGCGATACCCAGACGCTTCGTGGGGCAAGGCCAACGCTTTGTCCGGGGTTTTACTTTCTCAGGCGGGTCGTTACGCTTATGAAATCAATGAACATTGCTGCCAGTCGTGAACTGGTCTCTCGTCTATCTACCCATCGCGGCGTGGTGGCGCTGGACAGTACCGACTTTACCGATGTTGCAGCAGTCGTCATCACGGTGGCGGACAGCCACAGTGGCATTCTGGCCTTGCTCAAGCGTACCGGTTTTAATCTGCCGGTGTTCATGCTGACGTCGGACGATATCATTGCGCCCGAAGGCGTTAACGCGGTGATTGCGGGCAGGGAGCAGGAGTGGCTGGAGCTGGAAGCCGCGGCCTGTCGCTATGAAGATAATCTCCTGCCGCCGTTCTTTGACACCCTGACCCAGTACGTCGAGATGGGCAACAGCACTTTTGCCTGCCCGGGGCATCAGCACGGCGCATTTTTCAAAAAGCACCCGGCCGGTCGCCAGTTCTATGACTTTTTCGGCGAGAACGTCTTTCGTGCCGATATGTGCAACGCCGACGTTAAGCTTGGCGATTTACTGATCCATGAAGGTTCGGCCAAACACGCGCAGAAGTTCGCGGCGAAAGTGTTCAATGCCGACAAAACCTACTTTGTGCTCAATGGCACCTCGGCGGCTAACAAGGTGGTGACCAACGCGCTGCTGACCCGTGGCGATCTGGTGCTGTTCGACCGTAATAACCACAAATCAAACCACCACGGCGCGCTTATCCAGGCGGGGGCCACGCCGGTCTATCTGGAAGCGGCGCGCAACCCGTTTGGTTTTATTGGCGGGATTGATGAGCACTGTTTTAATGATGCCTACCTGCGCGAGCTCATCCGCGAAGTGGATCCGCAGAAAGCCGAAGCCGCGCGTCCGTTCCGTCTGGCGATTATCCAGTTGGGCACCTACGACGGCACGATTTACAACGCTCGCCAGGTGGTGGATAAAATCGGCCACCTGTGCGACTACATCCTGTTTGACTCCGCGTGGGTCGGCTATGAGCAGTTTATCGACATGATGGCCGACACCTCGCCGCTGCTGCTGGATCTTAACGAAAACGATCCGGGCATTTTTGTTACGCAGTCAGTGCACAAACAGCAGGCCGGGTTCTCGCAAACCTCGCAGATCCACAAAAAAGACAACCACATTCGCGGTCAGGCGCGCTTTTGCCCGCATAAGCGTTTGAATAACGCCTTTATGCTGCATGCTTCAACCAGCCCGTTTTATCCGCTGTTTGCGGCGCTGGATATCAACGCCAAAATCCACGAAGGGGAGAGCGGACGCCGCCTGTGGGCTGAATGCGTGACGTTAGGCATTGAAGCGCGTAAAGCCATTCTGGCGAACTGCAAAATGATCCAGCCGTTTATCCCGCCGATCGTTGACGGGCGTCCGTGGCAGGATCATCCGACCCAAACTATCGCCAGCGAGCGTCGTTTCTTTAGCTTTGCGCCGGGTGCGCACTGGCATGGTTTTGACGGTTACGCGCAGGATCAAT
Source organism: Enterobacteriaceae bacterium (assembly GCA_902363335.1). Classification (GTDB taxonomy): domain Bacteria; phylum Pseudomonadota; class Gammaproteobacteria; order Enterobacterales; family Enterobacteriaceae; genus Kluyvera. Next base: position 38,063 of record CABIZV010000004.1, read on the forward strand.
ACTTCGTCGATCCCTGCAAATTGCTGCTGACCACGCCGGGGATCGACGCGGAAACCGGACGCTATAGCGATTTTGGTATCCCGGCGACCATTCTGGCTCACTATCTGCGTGAGAACGGCATTGTGCCGGAGAAGTGCGACCTCAACTCGATCCTCTTCCTGCTCACGCCAGCAGAATCGCCGGAAAAGCTGGCGCAACTGGTGGCGATGCTCGAACAGTTTGAGCAGCACATCGAAGACGACACGCCACTGGCTGACGTGTTGCCGACCATCTACAACAAATACCCGGTACGCTATCGTGATTACACGCTGCGTGAACTATGCCAGGAGATGCACGACCTGTACGTCAGCTTTGACGTGAAGGATCTGCAAAAGGCGATGTTCCGCAAAGAGAGCCTGCCCGCGGTAGTGATGAACCCGCAGGATGCCAATAGCGAATTTATTCGCGGCAACGTTGAGCTGGTGCGCATCAGTGAGGCACAAGGGCGGATTGCCGCCGAAGGTGCGCTGCCGTATCCGCCGGGCGTGCTGTGCGTGGTGCCGGGGGAAGTGTGGGGTGGCGCGGTACAGCGCTATTTCCTGGCGCTGGAAGAGGGCGTCAACCTGCTGCCCGGCTTCTCGCCGGAGCTACAGGGGGTATACAGCGAAAAGGATGCCGACGGTATTATGCGACTGTATGGCTACGTGCTGAAGTAGTCTGCGGTTTCCCCTCATCTTGCCAGGATGGGGGGATTACGCGGCGCTGCGGCGATACATCCGCCGCGGATGACCAATCTTACCGTACAGCATCTCCACGCTTAAAAAACCGGCCTCCACGCAGTGCTCCAGATAGCGCCGGGTGGTCGTTTTGCTAAGGCCCGTTTCGCTCACCACTTCATCGACCGAAAAACAGTGTGCGGCCTGGTCGTTAAACAGCTTCTGCACCCGCGCCAGCGTATTCTCCTCAATCCCTTTGCTGCCGTTATCCTGACGGTAGTTCTTCGCCTGTAGCTGGTAGAGGGAATCGACGTTCTGCTGGTCGACGATTTTCCACACCCGCTGCTGCTCGGCGAACTGCACGAAGCGTTCAAGCGACTGGCTCAGCCGCTTCCATGACACCGGCTTAAGAATGTAATCAAACGCGCCATTGCGAATGGCCAGGCTACAGGTGTCCATGTCGCTGGCGGCGGTGATAAAAATGGCCGAACAGTTGGCGCGCGTGAGCATCGGATCGTTAATGAGCGTGATGCCTTTGCCGTCCGGCAGATAGTTATCCAGCAGCATCAGCTGCGGCCGCTTGCTTTCAAGCTGAACCTGCGCGTCAGCCAGCGACGAGGCAATGCCCACCAGGCGCAGCCGCGGGTGTTTACCGATAAGCTCCGCGTGCAGTTGCGCCAGTTCGTGTTCATCTTCAACAATCAGTACATCGATAAGTTCATGTTGCATAGTCGATATCTTCCAGTTCCTGTGAGGTACACCGGGTGTCTCCCGTGACGGGAATAAACAGCGAGAAAATGGTACCGCGCGGGGTGTTATCGGTAATTTCTATCAGGCCGCCAGCCTGCGTGACATAGCTTTCGATAAGATACAGCCCGATACCGTGATCGCCGCGCGTTTTAGTGGTGATCCCTCGCTCAAAGATCCGTTCGCGGATCTCGGGTTTAATACCGATCCCCTGATCGGCCACTTCGATGATCAACTCCCGGTCGTTAAGCAGGATCAACACCTCTACCGGTTCGTGCGGCAGCGGTGCGCGTTGGGTCGCTTCAATGGCGTTATCCAGCAGGTTGCCAATGATAGAAATCAGTTCAGATTCGGCCAGCGGCGCAAATGTCTGGCTCATCAAGCAGGCTGGATCAAAGCGTAGCGCCACCCCTTTTTCCCGGGCGCGGGCGGCTTTCCCTAGCAGGAGTCCGCAAAGCGTTGGCGAGCTAAAGCGTGAGGAGATAAAGTCCAGCAGTTCCTGTGCGTGTTCAGACTGCGCCTGAATATAGCGAATGGCTTCGTCATAGCGGCCCATATGCAAAAGCCCGGAGAGGGTGGTCATACGATTTAGCTGCTCGTGGCGCATGATGCGCAGGTTATCGACATAGCGCTTAACCTGGCTTAGCTGGGCGCTCAGTGAGTCAATTTTATTGCGATCGCGGAAGGTGATCACCCAGCCCTGAAGCGAATCCTCCAGCATGATCCGCACCCGGCTGGCGATCACCGTGAGATCGTTAAAGTGGCAGATCTCATCGTGGGTATCTTGTCTGAGCATCGTTTCACGGGTGAAAAAAGGCATCGGCGCGATCACTTCATCAATCAACTGTCCACGCAGTTCACGTGCGGGTAGGCTTAGCCCAAGCAGCTTTCTTGCCGCCTGGTTAATCACTTCAATGCGCAGGTTGCTGTCGATGGCAATCACCCCTTCGTAAATCGACTCCATCATCGCTTTTTGCTGACGCACCAGCAGGCCAATTTCACGCGGCTCGAGCGAGAAAATCTGCTTTTTGATACTGCGGGTGAAAAACCAGGAGAAGATAAATAACGCCAGCAGCAACAGCACCGCCGCAATCAGGATGTTGACCACTTTGTTGACGGTAATGCTGTCAAGGTAGCTGGTAAGATAGCCGACCGACACAATACCGATAACCTGGCCATTTTCGTTGAAGATAGGCGCTTTGCTCCGCAGCGAAATGCCAAGACCGCCCTGGCGAATGGTGGTGGTGCTTTTACCCCGCAGCACTTCTTCGTTATCGCCGCCTACCAGTGTTTTACCGACCCGGTCGTTGAATACCGAATGGTATAAATGCAGACCTTTATTATCGCCAATGACGATAAAGCTGGCATCGCTACGGGCGACTAATTTCTGCATGAAATCATGGATAGCTGGAATGTTTTTATCCGCGACCTGTTTACGCAGGCTGGGAATGATGGCAATTTCTTCTGCCTGTATTTTTGCCCGCACGCTCATCTCTTGATATAGCTGCCGACCGACGTCAATATAATAATAGCTACCGAGCAGTGCAAACAGCACCGAGAAAAAGGCAACCAGTGAAATAAAAAGTTTTATCTGAAATGATACTTTCATTACTCTCACGCGCGGTATCGTCGGAAGTTGTCAATATATCATCTTTTTGCGTGGTGCTAGCGGCTTTGCCGGAAACTTGTGATCCCTTGCACAGCCCGCTGTGAAAAGAGAATTCTCCGAAAATAGCGCTGGATTAAGGTTAAATTAATAAATGTTATTTATTTGTTCAATTTAGAAAAGAAACCATAAAAACCACGCTTATAAATAAGCTGTTAATCACATTAAATAAAAGAAACCATTAAAACCATAGGCGCCATTAAAACTTCGGTTTTAATATGCTTTCACTCACATAAAGTAAGCCTTTAGGCCCTTAAGCTAAAAGTACAAAATAACCAAAGGGCTTCATTATGAGCACGACTGATGATTCATTCTCTGTTACCCACGACCCGATAGAAATTCAACGCCCGGCACTTAAAGAGCGCTGGTGGCATATTATGGATACCTGGAAAGTCGGCATTATTCCTTTACCGCTGTTTGTGTTAGCCGGGGTGCTTATCGCCATTGATTGTCTGGGCGGCAAGCTGCCGAGCGACATCGTGGTGATGGTGGCGACGCTGGCATTTTTTGGTTTTGCCTGCGGTGAGTTTGGTAAGCGTCTGCCGATTGTCGGCAAACTGGGCGCGGCGGCCATTTGCGCCACCTTTATCCCTTCCGCGATGGTCTATTACGGCCTGTTGCCGGACGTGGTGGTAGAGTCGACCACCAAATTCTACAAATCCACCAACATTCTCTATCTCTATATCTGCTGCATTATCGTCGGCAGCATTATGAGCATGAACCGTACCGTGCTGATTCAAGGCTTCCTGCGCATCTTCTTCCCGATGCTGTGCGGTGAGATCGTCGGCATGGTTGTCGGAATGGGCGTGGGTATGGCGCTCGGTCTGGAACCGTTCCAGATCTTCTTCTTTATCATTCTGCCGATCATGGCCGGTGGCGTCGGTGAAGGGGCAATCCCGCTGTCTATCGGCTACGCGACGATCCTGCATATGGATCAGGGCGTGGCATTGGGCCGCGTCCTGCCGATGGTGATGCTCGGTGGCTTAACCGCCATCATTATCTCCGGCTGCCTGAACCAGCTTGGCAAGCGCTTCCCGCATCTGACCGGTGAAGGCCAGCTCATGCCAAACCGCGCTAACGCCGAAACGCAAAACTCGCAGCCTGCATTCTCTGGTAAGACCGACGTCACCACTATTGCCTCCGGCGCGCTGCTGGCGGTACTGCTCTATATGCTGGGCATGCTGGGCCACAAACTGATTGGCCTGCCAGCGCCGGTTGGCATGCTGTTTATGGCCGTGCTGGTGAAACTGTGTAACGGGGCTTCTCCGCGCCTGTTGGAAGGTTCTCAGGTGGTGTACAAATTCTTCCAGACCTCGGTGACCTACCCGATTCTGTTTGCCGTTGGCGTGGCGATTACGCCGTGGCAGGAACTGGTCAACGCCTTCACCGTCAGCAACCTGCTGGTTATCGTCAGCACCGTTTCAGCACTGGTGGCTACCGGCTTCTTCGTTGGCAAAAAAATCGGTATGCACCCGATTGATGTCGCCATCGTCTCCTGCTGCCAGAGCGGCCAGGGCGGTACTGGTGATGTGGCGATTCTGACCGCGGGTAACCGCATGAGTCTGATGCCGTTCGCGCAGATTGCTACCCGTATCGGCGGGGCGATTAACGTCGCCGTCTCACTGCTGGTACTGGGCAACTTCCTCGTCTAATCAGGACTGAACAATGAAACTCGCAAGCTTTATCTACCAGGGCGTTCGCAGCTACGGCATCGTGAATGCACAAGGAATGATTGATTTAGGTCGCCGTCTTGGCGACCGCTACGGCGACCTTAAAGCGCTGTTACAGGGCAACGGGCTGGCGGATGCCACCCGCTACATCAACGACGCGGTCGATGTGCCGATGGATGCGGTCACCTTCCTGCCGGTGATTGAACACCCGGAAAAAATCCTCTGCGTGGGCATGAACTACGCCGAAAAACGCAAAGAGTTCGACCAGCACAACCCGGCGCCGACGCTGTTTGTCCGCTTCCCGGACTCGCAAACGGCGCATAACGCACCGGTGCTTAAACCTCGTCACTCCCGTGAATTCGACTATGAAGGCGAGCTGGCGGTGATTATCGGTAAAGGCGGCGAGAACATCAGCCGTGAAGATGCGCTGCGCCACGTGGCGGGCTATAGCTGCTATATGGACGGTTCCGCCCGCGACTGGCAGCACACGTGGTTTACCGCCGGGAAAAACTGGCGTCAGACCGGGGCGTTTGGCCCGTGGATGGCGACGGCGGACGAAATTCCCGATCCGCATCAGTTGGCGATCCGCACGTGGCTCAATGGCCGCATGGTGCAGGACGACAACACCAGCAGCATGATCCACAAGGTGGCGGAGCTGATTGAGTACATCAGTACCTTCACCCGCCTGAGTCCGGGCGACGTGATCATCACCGGTTCCCCGGGCGGCGTGGGTAAAAAACGCAACCCGCCGCTGTTTATGCAAGAGGGCGATCGGATCGAGGTGGAAATTGAGCATATCGGCCATCTCAGCAACATCATCATGGAAGCGCCAGCGAACACGCTGACGGCGGCGCACTAAGTAAGGCGGCACGATGCACACGCAACCCCCCATTGATTTTCGGGTCACGCAAGTAGCGAACCACCCGCAACGTTTACAGCCGATTCGCACGCTGCTGGTGGACAGCGGCCTTGGGCTTGATAGCGATATTACGCTGTTCGTTGAGGCCTGGTGTGGGACGACGCTGGTGGGCTGCGCGGGGCTTGCGGCAAACGTCATTAAGTGCGTGGCGGTGAACGAAAGTGCGCGTGGGGCTAACCTCAGCGCGCGCCTGCTGGCTGAGGTAGAAAACGTCGCGCTGGCGCAGGGCTATTTTCATCTTTTCCTGTGCACGCGCCCGTGTAACAAGGAACGTTTCGCCCGCAGCGGCTTCTGGCCGATTGCGCAAAGCGGCAATAACGCGGTGTTGATGGAGAACACGCCGCAGGGAATTGAGCGCTATTGCCGCATGCTGAGCCACAAGCGCCAGCCGGGGGAGAAGGTCGGGGCGATTGTGATGAACGCTAACCCGTTCACGTTGGGGCATCGTCACCTGGTGGAACAGGCGGCAAGACAGTGCGACTGGTTGCACCTGTTCGTGGTGCGCGAAGACGCGTCGTTTTTCCCGTTTCGCGCACGCCTGGAGATGGTTCGCGCAGGCGTGGCGCATCTGCGCAACGTCACCGTGCATGAAGGTTCGCAGTACATCATTTCCCGCGCCACCTTCCCGACCTATTTCCTTAAGGAGTCCGGCAAAGTGCAGCAGGCATGGAGCGAAATTGACGTGCTCATTTTTGCTCAGCACATCGCCCCAGCGCTTGGCATTACGCACCGTTTTATTGGTTCAGAGCCGTTTTGCGCGGTCACTCACCAGTACAACCAGACGCTGCATTCGCTGCTTGCCGGGCAGGTTGAGGTGATTGAAATTCCGCGTATTAAAGCAGCAGGCAATGCCATTTCGGCCTCGGAAGTGCGCCGCTTACTTAAAACACAGCAGTTTTCTCGTATTCGGGACATTGTCCCGGCATCCACTTTCGCGCATCTCGAAGCACATTACAGCGCAGAAGTGGCATAACAATCAGGACATTATCATGAAAATCGTAAGGGAGGCGCTGGCCGGAACGCAAGAGTCCAGCGACCTGATGGTGAAAATCGCCCCCGCCGACGGCGAGTTGGAGATTGTCATCCACAGTGAAGTGATTAAGCAGTTTGGCGAGCAAATCCGCCAGGTGGTTGAAGAGACGCTGCGCGCCATGGATGTGCGGCAGGGGCTGATTATCGTGGAAGACAAAGGCGCGCTGGATTGTGTTATCCGCGCCCGTCTGCAAAGCGCGGTACTGCGCGCGACGGACACGCAGCAAATTGCGTGGGAGGCACTGCAATGAGTCGCTTACGCCGTAGCATGCTGTTCCTGCCGGGCGCTAACGCCGCCATGCTCTCAACCGCGTTTATCTATCGCCCGGACTCGATTATGTTCGACCTTGAAGATGCGGTGGCGCTGCGTGAGAAAGATACCGCGCGCCTGCTGGTCTTCCATGCCTTGCAGCACCCGATGTATCAGGACATCGAAACGGTTGTCCGTATCAATCCGCTGAGCACGCCGTTTGGCCTGCTCGATCTGGAAGCCGCGGTGCGCGGCGGCGTGGATGTGATCCGTCTACCGAAAACCGACACCCCGGAAGATATTTTCGAGCTGGAAGGCCATCTTGAGCGCATTGAACGCGAATGCGGCCGGGAAGTGGGTTCAACCCGCGTGATGGCGGCCATCGAGTCGGCGATTGGCGTGATTAACGCCGTGGCGATTGCCCGCAGCTCGCCGCGCCTTATCGGTATTGCGCTGGCGGCATTTGATTACGTGATGGATATGCAGACCGAGCGCGGTGACGGCACCGAGCTGTTTTACGCTCGCTGCGCCGTGCTGCACGCCGCTCGCGCTGCCGGTATCGATGCCTTTGACGTGGTGTGGTCAGATGTGAATGACGAAGCGGGCTTCCTGCGCGAAGTTGAGCTGATTCGTAAGATGGGCTTTAACGGTAAATCGCTGATTAACCCGCGCCAGATTGACCTCTTACACAACGCGTACGCGCCAACCCAGCAGGAAGTTGACCACGCGCAGCGCGTGATTGAAGCGGCAGAAGAGGGCGAGCGTAACGGGCTGGGCGTGGTGTCGCTCAACGGAAAAATGGTGGACGCGCCGATTATCGACCATGCGCAACGCGTGCTCGAACGTGCGGCGGCTTCCGGCGTGCGTCGTTAAGGAATAAATAATGAATCAGACAGAACTTCTTCACGAGAATTTTCCCCATCTGAGGGATTTAAAACCGTTCACCGGCGCGCACAGCGCAACGCCGTGGCTGGCCGATATGGATGCGAAACATCATCGTAAACTGTGCCAGTCGCTGGAGCAGGCCGTTCAACGCAGCGGCCTGAAAGATGGCATGACCATTTCATTCCATCACGCCTTTCGCGAAGGCGACCGGGTCATTAATAACGTGGTGGCGACCCTTGCGCGGATGGGTTTTAAAAATCTGACGCTGGCTTCCAGTTCGCTGATGACCTGCAACGATGCGTTAATCGAGCATATCGAAAACGGCGTTATCACCCGTATCTACACCTCCGGCATGCGCGGTAAGCTGGCGGATGCCATCTCCCATGGGCTGATGGATGAACCGGTGCAAATCCACTCCCACGGTGGTCGCGTTAAGCTGTTGCAGGATGGTGAACTGAATATCGACGTGGCGTTCCTCGGCGTGCCGTGCAGCGATGAGTTTGGCAACGCCAACGGCACTCACGGTAAGTCCTGCTGCGGCTCGTTAGGCTATGCGATGGTCGACGCTCACTTTGCGCATAAAGTGGTGCTGCTGACCGAAGAACTGGTGCCGTTCCCCAATATGCCCGCCAGCCTGGTGCAGGATCAGGTGGATTACATTGTGCAGGTGGAGAGCGTTGGCGACCCGGCGAAAATCAGCGTCGGCGCTGCGCGTGTCACCAGTAATCCGCGTGAACTGATGATTGCCCGCTATGCGGCGGACGTCATCGAACACTCCGGCTACTTCACACAAGGCTTCTCCATGCAGACCGGTTCAGGTGCTGCGGCAACGGCCTGCACCCGTTTTATGGAAGAGAAGATGGAGCGCAGCGGCGTTACGGCTCGCTTTGCGCTGGGCGGCATTACCGGCGGTCTGGTGGACTTGCATGAAAAAGGGCTGATTGAAAAGCTGCTGGATACCCAGTGCTTTGACGGTCAGGCGGCGGCCTCGCTGGCGCGTAACCCGAATCATGTGGAAATCTCTACCAACGTCTACGCCAACCCGGCCAGCAAAGCGGCGAGCTGCGACCAGCTTGACGTGGTGATCCTCAGTGCGCTGGAGATTGATGTCGATTTTAACGTCAACGTTATCACCGGCTCCGACGGCGTGATGCGCGGAGCGTCCGGCGGTCACTGCGACGTGGCGGCTGCCGCCAACCTCACCATCGTGGTGGCGCCATTGCTGCGTAGCCGTATCCCGACGGTGGTGAAGCGTGTGACCACGCGCCTGACGCCGGGGGAAAGCATCGACGTGTTGGTGACCGACCACGGTATTGCGGTCAACCCGGCGCGCCCGGAAATCCGCGAGCGTCTGCAGGCGGCAGGGTTGAAAATCGTCGATATCGACGAACTTTATGCCCGTGCGGTCTCGCTGACCGGTCTGCCAAAACCGATTGAATTCACGGATAAAATTGTCGGCGTGATCCGCTATCGTGACGGCAGCGTTATCGACACCGTTCGTCAGGTGAAGGAGTAAACGTATGACCACAATGACGCCCGTGCGAACGGGTGTCAGCCTTGAGGCGCTGCTGGCGGCGAAAGAGAACCGCGCGGCGCGCCAGGCTGACTGGTTAACCCACTATCAACAACCGATTATCTCCCTCACGCTGGTCACGCCGGGCGCGGTTAAAAACAGCCAGCGCTATCGCAACACCATGGGCGTGGCGCTGCAAATGTGCGATCAGCTACTGTGGCAAAACGGCTGGCAGGTTCTTGATCGCCAGGTCTTGTGGCTGCCTACCGGGCCGGAAGCAATGTGGTGCGTGGCACACCAGGCGCCGGAGATTAAAGCGCACTGTGCGGCGCTTGAGCAGACTCATCCGCTGGGGCGTTTGTGGGATCTGGACGTTATCTGCCCGCAGGCCGGCCACGTTGGACGGTTATCATTAGGGCGGCATATGCGCCGCTGTTTGATTTGCGATGAGCCCGCGCATGCCTGTTCCCGTTCGCGCAAACATCCGATAGATGAAGTGGTGGCCTGCGTGGAGAAAATGATTGATGACTGGTTCCATCGCGACTAAACCGCGCGTCGTTGACGTGCCTTTCCTTGCCGAAGAGGCGCTGTGGCAGGAGCTGGCGTTGACGCCAAAGCCCGGGCTTGTAGACCGGCGTAACAGCGGGGCGCATCGGGATATGGATCATGCGCTGTTTGTGCGCAGTATTGAGGCGATTACCCCCTGGTTTTGGCGCTTTGCTGAGCTTGGGGATACGCATGCTCATTTGCCTGCAAGCGAACAGCTACGGCTGATTCGGCCAATGGGTATCGCCTGTGAACAGGCGATGTATGCGGCAACTGACGGGGTAAATACCCATAAGGGCGGTATTTTCTCCCTCGGTTTACTGTGCTTTGCCGCCGGGCGGCTGGGCGAGGTCAGCCGGGCGAGTTTATGCCGTGAGGTCAGCACCATTTGCCAGGGGCTGGTGGCACGCGAACTCGGCGGGCGCACGACGCCTGCCACCGCCGGTGAGCGGCAGTTCCACCAGTTCGGCCTGACCGGCGCGCGCGGTGAGGTTGAGAGTGGATTCGCCACGGTGCGCCGGGCGTTGGACGGCTGGGATGGCGCTCATCTTGCGGCATTGCTACTGCGCCTGATGGCGACCAATCAGGACAGTAATCTGGTGTCACGCGGGGGAATGAGCGGGCTGCGGTATGTACAGGAATATGCACTGCGTCTGCTGGACGAGGGCTGGGATGCGCAAGCGTTAGCGGCGATGGATGAGGCGCTGATTGCGCGAAATTTAAGTCCTGGGGGCAGTGCGGATTTGCTGTCGGTGGGATGGGTGTTGTCTGGGATTACCCCTTCTCACCAAAGATGAGAGCGGACGTAGGCCTGATAAGGCGAAGCCGCCATCAGGCAAAACGGAGCAGATTGCCAGATGGCGGCTTCGCCTTATCAGGCCTGTTTTTCGGAATGCTATCCCGGCGTCGCAATGCTCGGCCGGGCGACTTTTTTTATTAATGAGCTATCGGTTGTACGCCCGTTACCGGACGCTCATGCTTGTACTTAAACAACCCAACAAACGCCACCGCCAGCACCAATGAGTATCCGGCGAAAATCAGCCACACGCTCTGCCAGTCGGTAATGCCGTTCACGGTGTACATCTCAACCACTTTACCGCTCGCCATCCCGCCCAGAATGCAGCCGAAGCCGTTGGTCATCATCAGGAACATGCCCTGTGCGCTGGCGCGGATCTCAGGCTTAACTTCTTTCTCAACAAACACCGAACCGGAAATGTTGAAGAAGTCGAAGGCGCAGCCGTAAACAATCATCGACAGCACTAACAGCACGGTGCCGAAGGCCGATGGGTCGCCATAGGCGAACAGACCAAAGCGCAGCATCCACGCGAAGATACTGATCAACATGACGTTCTTAATACCGTAGCGGCTTAAGAAGAACGGAATGGTGAGAATGAACAGGGTTTCAGAGATCTGCGAAATAGACATCATCACCGACGCGTGCTGCACGATAAAGCTGGTGGCAAACAGCGGATCTTTATCGAAGCTGTGCAGGAAGGTGTTGCCGAACATATTGGTGATTTGCAGTTCCGCACCCAGCATCATGGAGAAGATAAAGAAGATCGCCATACGCTTATTTTTAAACAGCGCAAACGCATCCAGGCCGAGCATGCTGCTCCAGCTCTGTTTCTGCTGCTGATTAGAGACCGGGATATGCGGCAGCGTCAGGGTAAACAGTGCCAGCACAACCGACAGCGCGGCGCCGATATAAAGCTGCATATGGCTCAGTTCGAAGCCGGCAAAACTTACCGCCCACATCGCCAGAATAAAGCCGATGGTGCCCCAGATACGGATTGGCGGGAAGTCGGTCACAATGTCCATACCGGCCGTTTTCAGGCGGTAGTAGGAGATGGTGTTAATCAGCCCAAGCGTTGGCATATAGGCCAGCGAGTTCAGGAGAATAACGATAAACATCGCGCTTGGCGTGGTTACCTCGGCGGCCATAAACAGCGTACCGGCACCTACCAGATGGCAGATAGCGTAGACCCATTTGGCGCTGATCCACTTATCCGCCACGATGCCCAACAGCGTCGGCATAAAGACGGCGGCAATCCCCAGCGAGCTATAAACCGCGCCGATAGAAGCACCGTCGAACTTGAGCGTCACAAACATGTATGAGCCCAGCGTGGTCAGCCAGCTCCCCCAAAGGCAGAACTGCAGAAACGACAGTATCTTAAGCTGTAGCTTCAAATTCATGTTATTTTCCTCACAAAATTAGCCGTGTAATGTATAGCGAGTCACATTAAAGGATGATATTTGCGCTGATTCTATCAATGGCGTGGATGAAACATTGTTAAGCACCGCATAAAATTGCAATTATTTTTACTTTGCATAACGAATTAGTGACAAAACTAACATTTTTGTGCGGCGACGGAAGAGAAGAACCACCTTATCCAAGAAATACATGAATAAGGTGGTCTGCTTTTGTGAGAATTATTACTTGCGGCGATAGCCCTTCTGGGCGGAGTTAACCTTATAAAGATAACGGCGCGATTCCGCCGACGGATGGCGCGTGGTCAAGGTTTGGTAAACGTCACCCGGTGACATATTGTTGATGAGATTAGCCGCCTGCACCTTATCGTTTGAGAAGACGCGCAGCACGCTGCCCGCGCCGCCGTTATAGGCGGTAATCACCGCGTAACGTCGCGATGTTGGGTTGGTAATGCCGCCAAGATAAACGTTATTCAGAATTGCCAGATACGCGGTGCCGGTATCGATATTGCTGGCGGGATCAAACAGGAAGCTGCGGCTCGGCGTGCCGGATTTTCCCTGTGAACGGAACACATCTTTCCCGGCGGTATGCTGAACGACCTGCATCAGCCCCATCGCATCGGAACGACTCTCCGCATACGGGTTAAAGGAGGATTCAGTCTGCATAATCGCCAGAATCAGCGACTCGTCAATTCCATACTTGCGTGACGCCTGACGCACCATGCCCAAATATTTATGCGCACGTTTATCGAGGTGGTTTGGCACCAGATTAATGGTGATGCTGTAGATAATATGCAGGCCGCTGCTGCGTTTTTTCATCCGCGTTTGCAGCAGATAGTCCGCGAAACGTTCCGCGCGCCACTGCCAGCGAATCGCCTCGCCGTTGTTATCCACCACCTGACCATACAGGAACGGTTCTTTGGAGATCTGGATATCGTCGGCATCGGAGTAGAGGTCAACCGAACCCGGATCGTCACCCATCAATAAGGTGGTGATGATTGCCTGACGCAGTCGGGCGGCGGGGGCGGTGCCAGCGATGGTTTCAACGGTAATGGTACCGTTGTCGAAGTTGATGTGGCTACGCGTCTGGTAGCCATCGGTATACTTAACGTAGTCTTTCGGCCCGGCAATCAGGACCTCGTTAAAGCCCCAAATGTTCTCAATGTTGTGGGCAAACTGCCCCATCAAAATATCAAAACCGTTGGTGTCTTTTACCCACGCCTCGTTATAGGTATCGCCTTTTTTATTTGAGGAGCAGGAGACTAGCAGGGGCGCGATTAACGCCAGAGCATAGAGTTTTTTCATCATTTTGGGAGCGCGTGTTGTTGTGTTGTCCTAAAGGGCGGTGATTCCCTTACTGCTTTTCAGGCGGCGTGTAGCCTTCAATGTGCACATCTTTACCTTCAAACAGGAAATTGATCATTTCCTCTTCCAGTAATTTGCGATGCTCCAGATTCATCATATTGAGTTTCTTTTCATTGATGAGCATGGTCTGCTTGTGCTGCCACTGTTTCCAGGCTTCTTTGGAAATCTCGTTATAGATGCGTTTACCCAGCTCGCCTGGGTACAGCTGAAAATCCTGCCCTTCGGCTTCTTGTTGCAGGAAGGTACAAAAAATCGTTCTGCTCATAATAAATCCTCTTATGTCGCCGAATACTAAATGGGTGAATCGGCGCGTAACTGCTGCAACAGGCGCTCAACCGGTGCGGCCAGCCCGACGGTGGGCGGCTGGGCTAAGTTATACCAGAGAGCGTTGCCTTCATCCATGCATGACGTGAATGAGGACACAGTAAGCCACATTGGCACAATGTCCAGATGGAAATGGCTGAAAGTATGACGAAACGCGGTGTGCTGGGTCAGCGTATCGGCGGGGATCTGCCGCTCGGCGAGCCAGTCACGCAGCGCGTCTTCATCAGCAAACTGCGGGAAACAGTATAGACCGCCCCACAGCCCACTCGGCGGACGCTGCTGTAAAAAGACTTCACGATCGTGCTGCATCATCAGGAAATAGCCGGTGCGTTCCGGTATGGTTTGCTTGGGTTTTTTACCCGGATACTGCGCCCAGCTACCGTTAGCCGAAGCGATGCAGCCGTTATCCAGCGGGCACAGCGAACATTTAGGCTTTGAACGAGTACAGACCATCGCGCCTAAATCCATCATCGCCTGATTAAAGCGCGACACGCCCTCGGCGGGCGTCACTTTTTCGCTGATATCCCAAAGCTGTTTTTCAACCTCTTTCTTACCCGGCCAGCCCTCTACCGCGTAGCAGCGTGCCAGCACGCGCTTAACGTTGCCGTCGAGAATCGGGAAATGTTTACCGAGCGATAAAGATAAAATCGCGCCCGCGGTCGAGCGGCCGACGCCGGGCAGCGCGACCACTTCATCAAAGGTTTCCGGGAAACGTCCGTGATGGAGCGTCGCGACCTGCTGTGCCGCTTTGTGCAGATTACGCGCGCGGGCGTAGTAACCCAGTCCCGTCCACAGATGCAGCACATCGTCCAACGGTGCGTTGGCCAAATCGGTGACCGTGGGAAAGCGTGACATAAAGCGTTCAAAATAGGGGATAACGGTGGCAACCTGCGTTTGTTGCAACATCACCTCAGACAGCCATACTTTGTAGGGCGTCTTTTCAATTTGCCAGGGGAGGGTTTTACGCCCGTATTTGTCGTACCAGTCCAGCACCTGGGCTGAAAATTGTGACGCTTGCATGGTCAAAGCAGGGATTCCAATATCGCGCAAATAAGGGGCCAAATTGCAGCACAGAGGCACTATGCTGTAAACAGGAACTTTCCGGTGCTTGCATCCGGCAACTAACTTTGGATAATGCCCGTTTCCCGAACACTCTCACAAGCAGACTTAATTTTTATGAAGAACGACGTCATTTCACCGGAATTTGATGAGAACGGCCGCCCACAGCGCCGTATTCGTAGTTTTGTTCGTCGCCAGGGGCGACTGACCAAAGGGCAGGAGCACGCGCTGGAAAACTACTGGCCGGTGATGGGCGTTGAGTTCAGCGAAGAACCTGTCGACTTTGCCGCGCTGTTTGGTCGCGAAGCGCCAACCACGCTGGAAATCGGTTTTGGCATGGGCGCTTCGCTGGTGGCCATGGCCAAAGCGCGCCCGGATCACAATTTCCTCGGCATTGAAGTGCACTCACCGGGCGTCGGTGCCTGTCTGGCATCGGCCCATGAAGAGGGTGTCGATAACCTGCGCGTGATGTGCCACGATGCGGTAGAAGTGCTGATGAAAATGATCCCCGATAATTCCCTGAACATGGTTCAGCTCTTTTTCCCTGACCCGTGGCACAAAGCGCGTCATAATAAGCGCCGTATCGTTCAGGTTCCGTTTGCCGATCTGGTGAAAAGCAAACTGAAGCTGGGCGGCGTGTTCCATATGGCAACCGACTGGCAGCCGTATGCTGAACACATGCTGGAAGTCATGTCTTCTATGGACGGATATCTGAATCTGTCTGAAAGCAAAGATTATGTACCGCGCCCGGAATCACGCCCGGTAACCAAATTTGAACAACGTGGTCATCGTCTTGGCCACGGCGTATGGGACTTAATGTTCGAGAGGGTGAAATAAATGGCAAAGAATCGTAGCCGTCGTTTGCGTAAAAAAATGCACATCGATGAATTCCAGGAAGTGGGTTTCTCTGTAGCATGGCGTTTCCCGGAAGGGACGAGCGCTGAGCAGATCGACCAGTACGTCGATCAGTTTATCGATGAAGTTATCGAGCCGAACAAGCTGGCGTTTGATGGCAGCGGCTATCTGGCGTGGGAAGGTCTGATTTGCACTCAGGAAATTGGTAAGTGCACTGAAGATCATCAGGCTCAGGTTCGTAAATGGCTTGAAGACCGCAAATTCGAAGAAGTGCGCACCAGCGAACTTTTCGACGTTTGGTGGGACTAATATCCTATACGGGGCCAGCATTTGCTGGCCCGATTTGTCTAAAGGGAAAGTAATGATGCGCAAAACGCTGCTGGCGACAGTTCTCACGTTCTCGGCGATGTCCGCCCACGCTGACTATGAATGCAGCGTCACCCCCCGCGATGACGTCGTTATCAGCCCGCAAACCGTGCAGGTTAAAGGCGAGAACGGCAATCTGGTGATCACCCCAAGCGGTGATGTCACCTTTAACGGTAAAGCCTATACGCTCACTGCCGCTCAGCGCGAGCAGGCAAAAGATTATCAGACCGAGCTGCGCAGCGCGCTGCCGTGGATTGATGAAGGCGCGCTCGCACGCGTTGAGAAAGGCCGCGTGGCGCTGGATAAAATTATCGCCAAAGAAGTGGGTGAAAGCAGCAATATGCGCGGTCGCCTGACCAAGCTTGACGCCCAGCTTAAAGAGCAGATGAACCGGATTATTGAGCATCGCAGCGATGGCTTAACCTTCCACTATAAAGCTATCGATCAGGTTCGCGCCGACGGTCAGCAACTGGTGAATCAGGCCATGGGCGGGATCCTCCAGGACAGTATCAATGAGATGGGCGCTAAGGCCGTTCTCAAAGGCGGCGGCAACCCGCTACAAGGCGTGCTGGGCAGTTTAGGCGGCCTGCAAACCTCAATTCAGAATGAGTGGAAAAACCAGGAAGCCGATTTCAAGGCCTTTGGTAAAGACGTGTGCAGCCGCGTGGTGTCGCTTGAAGACAACCGTAAAGCGCTGGTGAGTACGCTCAAGTAAGCGCGTATCGGCTACCTGTTCCCTACAGGTAGCCAGAATCAGATTTCATTTATCCTTCTCCTATTTGCAAATTCCGTATGATGACGCCTCACTCATAAAAGGAATTGCCGATGAAACTCGCCTGGAAATATGGAGTGCTCTTACTGAGCTGCGTTGCCCTTCATGCCTTAGCCGCCGAAAATACCCCCACCGATGATGTTATCAAGCAGCAGTTTGCCAGGCAGTCTGGTGGCCTGATGCAGATGGATAATCTTAAACTTCAACCGATTAGTGCCGTGGGGAATCAGGCCACCTATACGGTGGAAGGGGATATGACGTCCACTGATAACCTATATAGCCTTGTCGGTGCTGCCGGGGATTATCTTTTCTATGAGCGCACCTGGACCAAAGGCCATCCGGTAAAATTTTCCGCCATGATGACCGCGGTAGGCACTCAAGCCTCTGGCTGGCGAACCGAGTTTTTCTCGATGCAAATGGCGGCGAAAAATGCGGGAAGACCGTTTAGTGGCAAAGAAGATCTCACTAAAGCCCTCATTGTTAACGACAGCGGTTTTATGGCGCAGTTTGCGAAACTGGACGCCCAGTTTGCGCAGAGCAAGGTCACCGTGGAGAAGCAAAAAGCGCAGCAGGCTGAGTTGCTTAAAGAGATCGCAAAATTAGACGAGCAAATTAAAGATTCCTGGGGCAAGGATGCGAACGGTAAGCCGCTCGATCGCAGCGCGGTGCAGCAGGCGCTCAATGCACAATTGTATGAAGTTGACCGCAAAAACGATATGAACAGCTTTGCCAATCACTACTACATTACCGTGTTTGAACCCGCGCTGGTGGCGTGTCAGAAAAAAGCGGTCTGCGATGATAAACCGATACGCGCTGCGAGCGATAAGGCACTTGAAGAACAAAAACAAGAATACTATCGCCAGCACAACCTGATTGAAGAAAAGAACAAAGCCGTCATGGCGGAAAAAGATAAAAAAGTGGCTCCGTTGCTGAAGAAACGCGAAGAGTTACAGGGGCAGATGGTGGTACTGGATTCCAGTAACTATGAGCTTAAAAGCGACTATGCCCAGTGGATCGAAGGGGTTGAGAGAATGCGCAAAGAGGGCGTGATTCAGTAATCGCGTCTTCGCGGCGTCGCTGCGCTCGGCCGGGCTACTGGTGCGTACCTGGTTTGTATGCCTGCAATATGTAGACCTGAAAGCTGCGCGCTATCAGGCAGCATCGCGCAGATTGCCGGATGGCGGCTACGCCTTATCCGGCCTACGCCAATCTGTAGACCGGGCGAGGCGTTTACGCCGACCCCGGGATTATTCGCCGAGGAATAACCCCAGCGCGTAGCCCGGGCGAGGCATTTACGCCGACCCCGGGATTATTCGCCGAGGAATAACCCCAGCGCGTAGCCCGGGCGAGGTGTTTGCGCCGACCCCGGGATTATTCGCCGAGGAACAACTCCAGCGCGTAATCCGGGCGAGGCGTTTGCGCCGACCCCGGGATTATTCGCCGAGGAATAACCCCAGCGCGTAGCCCGGGCGAGGCGTTTGCGCCGACCCCGGGTTATTTGCCGAGGAACAACTCCAGCGCGTAGCCCGGGCGAGGCGTTTACGCCGACCCCGGGGTTATTCGCTAAGGAATAACTCCAGCAGCGAATTTAAAAACAGCTTCCCGTGCTCGGTAATCTGCCAGTACTGCTCACATTCGGTCAGGTAATTTTGCGCCAGCGCTTCATCAAGCTGCGCGCGAATCATGCTTTCATCAAGTCCCGTATAGGCGCTAAATTCTGCGCGAGGCGCGGGCTCCAGCAGGCGGAAGCGGTTCATAAAGAACTCAAACGGCTTATCGCTATTTTCCACATCGTGCTGGCGTTCCAGATAACGTCCTTCCATATAGCCACGCGGGTGGCGGGTTTTTGCCGTGCGCAGAATTCGCCCATCGGGGAACGTCACCTTACCGTGCGCGCCACAGCCAATACCGAGATAATCGCCAAAACGCCAGTAGTTAAGATTGTGCTGACACTGATAGCCAGGCTTTGCGTAGGCCGAGGTTTCATATTGCTGGTAGCCTGCGGCGGTCAGCAGTTGATGACCCTGCTCGAAGATATCCCACAGGTCATCGTCGTCCGGTAAAACCGGCGGACGCGAACCAAACAGCGTATTGGGCTCGATGGTCAACTGATACCAGGAAAGATGCGGTGGTGCCAGTTCTATCGCCTGGCGCAAATCATCCAGCGCCTCTTCCAGCGACTGATCCGGCAGACCGTGCATCAAATCGAGGTTAAAACTGCGCAGCCCTAAACCGGTCGCCAGATGGGCTGCTCGCTTGGCTTCCTCCGGGCCGTGGATACGTCCCAGGCGCTTGAGCTTGGTCTCGCTAAAGCTCTGCACGCCGATGGAGATGCGGTTGACGCCCGCGCGCTGATATTCGACGAAACGGTCGGCTTCCACGGTGCCCGGGTTCGCTTCCATGGTAATTTCGGCATCAACGGCCAGCGTCAAACGCGCCCGCACACCGTCCAGCAGCGTTTGCATCGCCGGGCCTGACAGCAGGCTTGGTGTACCGCCGCCGATGAAAATGGTTTTGACTTCACGCCCCTGCGCGTAGGCCAGGTCAGCGTCTAAATCGCTCAGCAAATGCTGTACATAGTCATCGTGCGGGACTTCGCCTTTCAACGCGTGCGAGTTGAAGTCGCAGTACGGGCATTTTTGCACGCACCACGGAATATGAATGTAGAGACTCAGCGGCGGCAGCTTAACCATTACGCAGCGCTTCCAGCAGCAGCTTCAACGCCTGACCGCGGTGGGAAATGGCAATCTTCTCTTCACGCGTCAATTCGGCAGCCGTTTTGCCTTCAGAAGGCACGAAGAAGATGGGATCGTAGCCAAAGCCACCGGCACCCGCAGGTTGGCGAGCGATCACGCCCGGCCAGCGACCGTGGCATACCAGCGGCGTCGGATCTTCTGCGTGACGCATATATACCAGCACACAGTGGAACTGCGCCTGACGCTTATCGTCGGGGACGTCTTTCAGGGTTTCCAGCAGCTTTTCGAGATTCTGCTGGTCGGTGGCATCCTCGCCGGAGTAACGCGCGGAATAGATCCCCGGTGCGCCGCCAAGCGCATCGACGGCTAAACCAGAGTCATCGGCAATAGCCGGTAGTCCGGTTACCTGGGCGGCGTGACGCGCTTTCAAAATCGCGTTTTCGATAAAGGTCAGGCCGGTCTCTTCGGCTGACTCAACGCCAAGCTCGGTCTGGGCGACAACATCCAGACCAAAATCGGCGAGCAGCGAGGCGAGCTCGCGCACTTTACCGGCATTACCGGTAGCGAGAACAACTTTTTGCATGGGAAATCCTAATTTATCAGGGCGTCGACACCCGAAGGGATCTGTTGCGGATGAATAATTTTAACCTGTTTATGCCGCCCCAGTTCACCTTTCTCGATGACAACCTGGCTTTTGGCGACCTTAAACTGTTTGGCGAGATACTTCACCAGATGGGCATTGGCTTGCCCGTCTACAGGCGGGGCGGTGATGGCGACTTTTAACTCGTCGCCATGCTCACCGACAATCGCGTCACGGCTGGCTTTGGGCTGGATATACAGCCGCAAAACCAGCCCATCATCACAAGGTGTGACGGCACTCATAGCGCCATCCACAGCCCCGGCAGCAGGACATTACCGGTTGCCTGGAGTAACTCGGCAATGCCGATGTTAACCACGTACAGCAGCAGAACCAGAACCATCGGTGAGAAATCGATCCCGCCCATCGACGGCAGCAGACGACGGATAGGGCGCAGCAGCGGCTCGGCCAGCTGCATCAGCACGAATTCAACCGGGCTTCGACCCTGGCTCACCCAGCTCATGATAGCCATCAGCAGCAGTACCCAGAAGATCAGCAGACCAATGGTTTTTAGCAGAATGAGGACCGCGGAAATCCAGATAATCGGCTGGAAGGTGATGACCATAAACAGCACGATGGCTTTCAGGACACACAGCACAAAGGCCAGCAGTAATGATGAGCTGTCCAGCGGCCCCATCGGTGGAATAACACGGCGCAGCGGGCCCACAATTGGCTGGGTAATCTTCACCACAAACTGGGAGAACGGGTTGTAAAAATCACAGCGCGCCCACTGCATCCAGACGCGCAGTAGTAACACCATTGTGTACAGTTCAATGACTGTTGAGAGCAGGAAGGTCAACGTCTTCATGGCGTTTCTTGAGGTTCCTTATTTTTTTGTGTAATCACGCGCACCGAAAATCGCGGTGCCGATGCGTACCATTGTACTACCTGCCGCGATGGCGGCTTCCATATCATCGGACATACCCAGAGATAATGTGTCTACGGTCGGATAAACCGCTTTGAGCCGCTCAAATGCTACCGCCATTTGACTGGCGACGGCAAACTGCCGGTCATAGTCGTGCTCCGGCGCGGGTATAGCCATCAGCCCGCGCAGGCAAAGATTTGGCAATGCGGCAATCTCGGCTGCCAGCGCATCAACTGCCTCGGGCGCAATACCGGACTTACTCTGTTCATCACTGATATTAATTTGAATCAGTACGTTAAGCGGTGGCATCTCTTTTGGACGCTGCTCGCTTAAGCGAACCGCAATTTTCAGCCGGTCGACGGTATGGCACCAGTCAAAATGCTCGGCGACAAGTCGGCTTTTATTGGACTGCAACGGGCCAATAAAGTGCCACTGCAATGCCTTCTCGCCTTTTTCGCGGAAGTGGCAGATTTTCTCCACCCCTTCCTGAACGTAGTTTTCACCAAATGCCGTCTGGCCTGCGGCAATCGCTTCTTCGACGGCGCTCGCAGGTTTGGTTTTACTGACTGCAAGCAAGGTCACTTCTTCTGAATCCCGGCCGCAACGCGTTGCTGTCGCTGAGATTTTCTCCCTGACCTGTGCCAGGTTATGCGCAATATCGTTCATATGTTCTGGTGGGTCTATGGATATACAAGAAATCGTGGCGCTTAGTGTAAAGCATAATGTCTCCGATCTACACCTGTGTAGCGGCGGTATGGCACGTTGGCGCAGGGCTGGAAGGCTGGAAAAGGCACCCTTTAACGCGCCGTCACCGGAAGCGTTGTTATCGCAATGGTTAAGTGACGCGCAAAATGAGGAGTGGAGACATCGCAGGCAGCTTGATTTCGCGCTGGCGCTAGAGGGATGCCCACGGCTGCGCGCCAGCGCCTTTATGCAAAGCGGCGGCGTATCGCTAGTTCTGCGCCTGCTCCCCACTCGTTGCCCAACGCTTGACGAGCTGGGTACGCCCGTGGCGCTGGCGGAGCTGTTACATGAAGACAGTGGCCTGATTCTGGTGACTGGGGCTACGGGGAGCGGCAAATCGACCACGCTTGCCGCGATGGTTGACTATCTTAACCATGATCTTGCAGGCCATATTCTGACGCTGGAAGACCCGCTTGAGTTTTTGCATACCAGCGATCGCTGCCTGATTTCGCAACGTGAGGTTGGCTTACATGCGCCTTCATTTGCCGAGGCGCTGCGGGTGGCTCTGCGCCAGGATCCCGACGTTATCTTGCTAGGGGAGCTGCGAGACAGCGAAACCATTCGGCTGGCATTAACCGCCGCGGAAACCGGACATCTTGTACTGGCGACCTTACATACCCGCGGGGCAGCCGAGGCTATTGAACGACTTCTTGATGTGTTCCCGGCGGCCGAGAAAGAGCCGGTGCGCTGTCAGCTTGCCAGCAGCCTGTGTGCCGTGCTGGCGCAAAAATTACAGGCAGATGGCGCTGGCGGACGCGTGGCCTTGTTTGAACTGTTGGTCAACACCTCTGCCGTCGGCAATCTTATCCGTGAGGGTAAAACCCACCAACTTGCCGGGGTGATGCAGACCAGCCTTCAATCAGGAATGCAGACCTTTAGTCAAAGTTATCAGCAAAGGCTTAAGGCTGGTATGCTGCAAAAGGCGGAAGATATATCGTTTCCTCTCAGCCCATTTGTTTGATTCATCATTCATATTATTATTCAGAAACAAATTCTGCGCTATCACATTGCTTATATGGGTAATGTGATGAGTGCAGGGTTTTTTAAATTAATATTCTGCTAATAACTCAATTAATGTCCATATTTGTAAACTGTATTTTTGTCACTGTTGCATTAATGTTCTTTTTTGTGATTTTGACGTGAGTTTTTATCGGGCGGAAATAAAACTTCCTACGACGTTTATTCTAATAGATTTATAGGGAGTAAGCCGCAGGGATGAGAATAATGTAATTGGCGGATTACATTATGTTGCGTAGACTTACAAAAAAAGGTTGATATTGTTTTGACACTTCTAAGGTCTTCGTTCTATGCTATTTGTGTAATTAGGACTAATCTTATGAAATAGAATTTCACATTTGACACCGTCCTTATTATTAATGGTATTAGGTTTGCCTTTGCTTTGAGTTATTTAAACACCATGATGGTGGACATAAACTATGGAGAGTTTCAAAATGTTTGAAGTGACAGAGAGTGTATCTAATTCCCGCAAGCTTATCCTTATCACCCATCCGTCAGTACAAGCAAACGCGTTTGCAAACTATCTTACTGAATTACTTTCAGTTTCTGTAGATGTTCATAACATCAACAAACCGCTGACGCACCGCCACAACAAGGGCGTCGTGGTCCTGTTTGATATCGCTGTCTCTAACAAGAAGCTGAACGGTATCTGGCGAGATATTATCCGTACCCAGTTTGATTGTCCGCGCCTGCTGATTATTAATAGCGCGCAGAAGTATGAATTATACGAAATGGCACAGTGGCCAGCATTGTACGGCGTTTTCCGTCATGACGACGAGGAATCGCGCTTAATTGAGGGCGTCAAAGCGGTCTTAAACGGCGAGCAGACGGCTGAATTGAGCGTGATGCACCCGGCGATGTACGCAGTAGAACAGACTCCCGAAACGCATGACAGCGTGCCGTTGACTGAACGTGAGTGCGAAATTCTCAACGAATTACGCCACGGCGCAACCAATATGGATATTGCACGCGCTTTGTTCATCAGTGAAAATACCGTGCGTACTCACCTGTATAATGTATTCCGCAAATTAAGCGTGAAAAACAGAACGCAGGCAGTCAGCTGGGCGAATGAAAATCTGCGCCACTAATCTAAATTAGCCGCATATTCTGGTGAGTTCCCGGGATGTTTTCCCGGGAGCCGTCAGTCTAGAAGCCTTGATCAAAATAACTTTCCAGAATCACTACCGCAGACGCGGAGTCGACGCTGCCTTTATTCAGGGCACGAAATCCACCGTGCTCAAATAATCCGGCGCGAGCCTCCACGGTACTTAGCCGCTCGTCATGCAAGGTAATCGACACCCCAAAACGACCGTGAATTTTATTGGCAAAATTACGCGCGCGCGCGGTGAGAGGTTGTTCGCTACCGTCCATATTCAGCGGTAAACCAACCACCACCGTCTCCGGTTGCCACTCTTTAAGCAGACGAGCAATGATGTTCCAGTCCGGCGTGCCGTCCTGCGCTTTTATCGCGGTTAAGGGGCGAGCGGTGCCGGTAATTCGCTGGCCAATGGCAACGCCAATGCTGCGAGTTCCAAAATCAAAAGCCAGCAGTGTTCCACTCATTATGCATGCCCCGCAGCGCCTGACATGGTCAGGATGTTAATACCAATGAGTTTAGCTGCATCTTTCCAGCGTTCGCTAATCGGCGTTTTAAACAGGATATTTAAATCAGCGGGCGCGGTAAGCCAGGCGTTATCAAGGATCTCTTGCTCAAGCTGCCCTTTTTCCCATGAAGCGTAACCCAGCGCGACCAACACGTCGGTAGGCTGGCGCTCGGTGCCCAGCGTCTCCAGCACGTCACGGGAAGTGGTGACAATGGTGTTATCGGAGATACGGATGCTTGATGAAAACGATGCCGGTGGCGTATGGACGATAAAGCCGCGATCCTCAGCCAGCGGGCCGCCCAGCATGACCGGTTTATCCAGACGAATGGCAGGATCGCGCGGATCGGGCGTTATCTTGAGCTTTTCAAGAATGCCTTCGATCTGTAGGTTTTCGAGCGGTTTATTAATGATGATCCCCATCGCGCCGTCGTCGTTATATTCGCAGATATAGACCACGGAACGGCGGAAGATAGGATCCTGAAGGGATGGCATAGCAATGAGGAAATGATGCTGTAAATTCATTATCAGAGATTCTTGTCCTGTTTCAAAAAGCAGCAGCGCTCAGTATGAGGGGAAAGTGTACTGCTGTCACCAGGCTTGCCCGCGTACATCTCGGTCATAAAGCCTGGCTGGCGGCGGGTTCCCTCCCGCCGTTTAAAGGCAACGTCTTATTTTTGCAAACGTTTTTCGATAGCGTCCATCAGCATGCCGGTAATCGAAATCGGATATTCCGCTTCGATTTCACGCACGCAGGTTGGGCTCGTCACGTTAATTTCCGTCAGGCGATCGCCGATAATATCGAGTCCGACAAAGATAAGCCCTTTGGCTTTCAGCGTCGGGCCGACTTTGCGCGCGATAGCCCAGTCGCTTTCGCTCAACGGACGCGGTTCACCACGACCGCCAGCGGCCAGATTACCACGGGTTTCGCCGCCTTGTGGAATACGCGCCAGACAGTAAGGCACCGGCTCACCGTCAATGACCAGTACGCGCTTGTCGCCGTCTTTGATTGCAGGCAGGTAGTTCTGCGCCATGCAGTAGCGGCTGCCCAGTTCGGTCAGGGTTTCGGCAATCACGCCAATATTCGGATCGCCTTCCTTCACGCGGAAGATAGACGCGCCGCCCATGCCGTCAAGCGGCTTCATGATGATGTCGCCGTGCTGTTGCCAGAATGCTTTCAACTGGGCCTTATTACGCGTCACCAGCGTTTCAGGCGTGAGGTCGGAGAACCAGGCGGTAAACAGCTTCTCGTTACAATCGCGCAGGCTCTGCGGCTTGTTAACGATAAGCGTACCTTTCTCTTCGGCGCGCTCAAGAATATAGGTGGCGTAGATAAACTCAGTATCAAACGGCGGATCTTTACGCATCAGAATGACGTCGAGGTCGGCCAGTTTGATCTCCTGCTCGCTGCCGAATTCGTACCATTTGTCGTAGTTCTGCTCAACGCTCAGCAGACGCGTACGCGCATGTGATTCGCCGTTGAGCAGATACAGATCGTTCATCTCCATATAATGGAGTTCATAACCGCGACGTTGTGCTTCCAGCAGCATAGCGAAGCTGGTGTCTTTCTTGATGTTGATGCTTGCGATGGGATCCATCACGATGCCGAGCTTGATCATTATTGTTCTCCTTTAACCCAGGTCGCCAAAGCGCACCTGCAGTGCGGTGATGGCGGTGAGTGCGGTAGTCTCTGTGCGCAAAACGCGAGGCCCCAACAGAATATCAGTAAACTGGTAGCGTGCGGTCATGGCAATTTCATCTGCTGACAGGCCGCCTTCCGGGCCAATCAGTAAACGCACGCGTTCGACCGGCTGCGGCAACGTGTTGATGCTGGCGCTGGCGCGCGGATGCAGGTTGAGCTTAAGCGCATCGTCCTGCTCGGCACACCATTCTTCAACGTCCATCGCCGGGCGAATTTCCGGCACGACGTTACGGCCACACTGCTCGCAGGCGGCAATGGCGATTTTCTGCCACTGCTGAAGCTTCTTATTCAGACGCTCGGCATCCAGTTTAACCCCGCAGCGCTCAGAAAAAAGTGGCGTAATGAGGCTTACCCCCAGTTCTATCGATTTCTGGATAGTGAATTCCATTTTATCGCCCCGCGACATCACCTGACCAAGGTGAATATGAACCGGCGATTCGCGACAGTCCATCTCGCCGCGCTGGATCTCGACCATCACACTCTTTTTATTCGCCTCGGTGATTACCGCATCAAAAACCTGATTGCTGCCATCGAACAGCTGAATTTCCTGGCCCTTGCCCATGCGCAGGACGCGGCCAACGTGGTTTGCGGCATCTTCGCACAGTGCGATTTGTGTGCCGACGGTGATCGGTTCCGGGTGATAAATGCGGGGGATACGCATAGTCTGACTTCCATCTGTGGCTATGCCCTCGCAATTTGAGGAGGGCAGGGGAAATGAATGATTGCCGCTAGTGTAGGTTAGCTCTTTTGTGCCTGGCAAGCCTGCAACACATATGGATTATGATTGCCCTGAACTTTGGCAATACGGATATCGCGCTGACACTCCCACTCACTGACCGGATACATTTTATCCCAGGCGTTAAATAGCTGGGTTTGCTGACGAGATAAGGTCAGGTTGTAGCGATCGCGCATATAGAAGTAGATGCGGGCGATGGCGCCGCGAGAGCGCGCCGGTGGCTCAGCCACTTTGCCTTTGAAGTCTACCTTCATGCCGCACTGGCCGTACTGACCCTCGCCGCCATTCCACTGGCTGTACATAAAGTTGCCGCGGTCGCCGTTTACCTCGCCAACGGCGGGTTGCAGGTTATGCATATCGCTTTCCATTTTGCGATATTCCGGGTCTTTGGCGCAGTTTTTTCTGCCGCCATCCTGCCAGCACTGGCGCTGATGGCCAAACTGCCAGGCAGGAACCACATGCTCCCACTCCACGCGGCTCGCACGGTTTTCATTCTTACGCACTTTATAGCCGCACGATTCCAGATCGATAACGCCCTTCTTGCCCTGCCAGTTGATTTTACAGCCGCAGTAGAAGTCGCCGGGCACGTCATTGTTGATCTTTACCCCGGCGGTTTTGGCCTGAGAAAAACTGTGGATACCTTCGGCCAACGCCTGACCTGAGAGTGCCGTCGCCAGAAACGCGGCGGCAAAAGACAAATTACGGTACATCACGAACTCCATCGTAAAACGAGCCCGCAACGTAACGAATGTGGTTGTCATATGCAATCAGTTAGAGCGGAAAACTTCCTGATATTTCCAATGGTTACATTTCTGCAACCAACGGCTCGCCGCAGTGGACGCAGCGGTAGGTGGCTTCGCCGCGCAGCACGCGATTATGGCGGCGCACGGTGAGCTGGTGTTGCTGGCAACGACAGCGATAGGGATAGGTTTGACGCTGAATGGAGTTGAGTTCGAACTGATGCGTACGACGCGCCGGAACGCCAAGCACGCTCTCCATCATCCATTTCCACTCTTTGCCATGCGGTGCGACGCGTCCAAAGTGTTTCCATACCAGCAGATGCGCCAGCTCGTGCGGCACCACCTCATCGATAAAGGCTTGCTGATTTTCCTGTAACAGTACCGGGTTCAGGCGAATTTCATACTGCTGCAGCCAGGCTGTACCGGCCGAAGTGCCGCGCTGTTGGTAAACCAGCTTAGGTTCAGGGTAGTTTCGGCCCAGCGCCAGGTTAGCCTGAGCGAGTTTCTCTCGCAGGCTGCGCATGACGTTTTGCTGAATGGCGATAGGAATACGAGGGGTTTTCATAACGGCTGAGGATAGAGCGAGACGTGCAGGGGTGCAAGGGGAAGCTTCCAGACAACGGTATTAGTCGTGGGTTCCCGGAGTCGGCTTACGCCTCGTCCGGGCTACAACTTTGCGTAGGCCGGATAAGGCGTAGCCGCCATCCGGCGTCAGTCAGGTTAGTCGCGAGAACCAATTTCGCGCAGCGGACGGCCTTGCATCAGGTTACGTTCAATGTGTTCCAGAGAGACGTTTTTGGTTTCTGGAATCAGCCACAGGGTCAGGAAGATGAACAGCACGTTCAGGCCGCCGTATACCCAGAAGGTATTGGCGCTGCCCAGCGAGTTCAGCATGGTCAGGAAGGTTGCCCCGACGATCATGTTCGCAATCCAGTTAGTGGCCGTAGAACAGGTGATACCAAAATCGCGGCCTTTCAGCGGCTGGATTTCAGAACACAGTACCCAAATCAGCGGGCCGGCGCTCATGGCGAAGCCAACGATGAACATCAGCAGCATCAGTACCGCGGTGTACTGAGCCGTGGCGGAATGGATGCCCACGTGCATCATGGAACCCAGCACGCCCATACCAACCGCCATCACGATAAAGCCGAGGATAAGCGTAGGCTTACGGCCCCAGCGGTCAACCAGGCCGATGGCGATAAAGGTGGCCAGCACGTTGGTCAGACCCACGATCACGGTGCCCCACATCTGTTCGGTGGTGTTGGTGTAGCCCGCCAGTTCAAAAATCTTCGGCGCGTAGTACATGATGACGTTCATACCGGTGAACTGTTGCATCACCTGCAGCAGGACGCCGAGGAATACCGCGCGACGGAAGTTGCTGTTTTCTTTAAACAGCGCCCAGCCGCTTTGTTTCACCTTCAGACTTTCGCGAATTTCATCCAGCTCACGTTTGGCTTCGGCGCTGGTATCACGCAGACGCAGCAGCACGCGTTCGGCATCGTTAAAGCGACGTTTCGCCGCAAACCAGCGCGGGCTGTCCGGCAGGAAGATAACGCCAATCAGCAGCAGAACCGCTGGAATGATGATAACGCCCAGCATCCAGCGCCATGCGCCGCTGTAGCTAAAGGCGGTATCGGAAAGATACGCTCCCAGAATCCCGATAGTAATCATCAGCTGGTACATCGAAATCATACTGCCGCGGATCTTTTCCGGTGCAATTTCTGACAGGTACAGCGGTGCGGTGTAAGACGCCACGCCCACTGCCAGACCGAGCAGCACGCGGGAAATCAGCAGCACTTCAACGTTTGGCGCAGCCGCAGAGAACAGGGAACCGGCAACGAACAGGATAGCGCCGATCATCAGGCTTTTCTTACGGCCTAATTTGAACGATAGCCAGCCGCTACCGACGGCACCGACGGCGGCGCCGAACATCATTGAGCTGACCACCCACTCTTGCGTATGGGAGCTAAGCTGGAAATCGGTAGTAATGAAGGGTAGAGCACCGGCAATAACGCCGATATCAAGGCCGAACAGCAGTCCGGCCAGAGCGGCTAAGAAACAGACAAAAAAGGTCATTGTCTTGTTAGAGCGACCCTGTTTTTTATTGTTAGGCATTATGCCCTCCAGTTGAGTCATTGATTTTGTAGATGCTTAGGGTAGGAGACTATGCGGTAAAAAAATGTGATAACAATCACGACTGTGTAATCGGTTACACTGAGGTTTAAGTTGATTAAAAGTTAAATATTATATTAATCATTAAGTTAGTGAAATTTCAGATAAAGTAAAAAGCGTAATTATGAGACTTTACTGAAACACAACGCATTAATATGAAAAGCTGTTTCATGGTGTCGTGTCAGGGCTTATGCGGTGAGGAAGTGTCAATGTAATCGCTTTCACATAATTGTATGGAATTGTAACTTGTTACGTAAAAGATATGAATGCTATGGCGCTGATATTTCCCCAGCGTCGCGTTGCTCGGCCGGGCTAACGATTGGTGTAGGCCGGATAAGGCGTAGCCGCCATCCGGCAATGTGCGTGATTGTGCCTGATGGCGGCTACGCCTTATCAGGCCTACAAGTCACAGTATCTGGTAGCCTGGCTTCATTACGTGACGCCGGGAGCAGCAATCAGGTTTACAAGCATAAAAAAAGCCAGCACAAGGCTGGCTTTCATCAAAACGGGTAAACCTTATTTCAGGCCAGCCGCTTCGCGCAGCAGAGCTGCTTTGTCGGTTTTTTCCCATGGGAAATGTTCGCGACCGAAGTGACCGTAAGCTGCCGTCTCTTTGTAGATTGGGTGCAGCAGGTCCAGCATCTGAATCAGGCCGTATGGACGCAGGTCGAAGAACTCGCGCACCAGCAGGGTCAGCTGTTCAGTTGGCACTTTCTCGGTACCGAAGGTTTCCACCATGATGGAGGTCGGTTCTGCTACGCCGATGGCGTAGGAAACCTGAATCTCACAGCGGTCAGCCAGACCGGCAGCCACGATGTTTTTTGCAACATAACGCGCAGCGTAGGCGGCAGAACGGTCAACTTTTGATGGATCTTTACCGGAGAATGCACCGCCGCCGTGGCGAGCCATGCCGCCGTAGGTATCCACGATGATTTTACGACCGGTCAGGCCGCAGTCGCCCATTGGGCCGCCGATAACGAAACGACCGGTTGGGTTAATGAAGAATTTGGTCGACGCGTTCAGCCATTCAGTTGGCAGCACTGGCTTGATGATCTCTTCCATCACCGCTTCTTGCAGTGATTTCTGGTCGATGCTTTCTGCGTGCTGAGTGGACAGGACGACCGCATCAATACCCACGATTTTGCCGTCATCGTACTGGAAGGTGACCTGGCTTTTTGCATCCGGGCGCAGCCAAGGCAGGGTGCCGTTTTTACGCACTTCAGCCTGACGCTGCACCAGACGGTGGGCGTAGGTGATTGGCGCTGGCATCAGCACGTCGGTTTCGTTGGTTGCATAACCGAACATCAGACCCTGGTCGCCTGCGCCCTGTTCCAGCGGATCGGTGCGGTCAACGCCCTGATTGATGTCTGGAGACTGTTTACCAATTGCGCTCAGTACTGCACAGGAGTTGGCATCAAAGCCCATATCCGAATGCACATAGCCAATATCGCGAACGGTCTGACGGGTGATCTCTTCGATATCAACCCATGCGCTGGTGGTGATTTCACCGCCAACCAGCACCATACCGGTTTTGACGTAGGTTTCACACGCTACGCGGGCTTTTGGATCCTGCTCGAGGATCGCATCCAGCACGGCGTCAGAAATTTGGTCCGCAATTTTGTCAGGATGCCCTTCGGATACAGACTCGGACGTAAAAAGGTGTTTTGCCATATTTAATATCACCCAATAGGAATTTGGTTAGCTCAAACTGTCGTGCCGTTTCGTCACGATGGAGGATTCTACCATGGACTAACGGACTGTTGTCACTGGAAGTCTGAGTGTTAATCGGTATAGATGGATTAACATCTGGATGGCTATTTTAGGTCACTTGTTCATCGTATTGCCAGTTTTTTTTGAGGTTGCTCTCATTCTGTCAGGTTATGACGTGGCAATTTTTCCTGACACCGTTGGCAATGCGCGTATTTATCTTTTGCATTTTTATCGTCTTATCGGTATAAAACGCCGCGCGCGGCTCATACCAAAAGCACACATTATTTTCGACGTGTTGCCACTTCCAGCCGGGCTAAACTATTACGTTGGCTTGTGGGTCGTCTTTCGGGGCGGTCGTGGAGGTGATTCAAGATAATGAACCGTTGTATTGCACCGATTCTGTTGCGCCATTCAGGCGCGGACACATCCCCCATTTCTGCTTTTTATACCAGCCGATGTTCTACCCATTTCGGCGCTTCTCAAGACTCCAGAGCCGGTCGGTAACGGACGAATGAACAAGGGCGCTCTTGCTCCAGCAAGGGTTTTCTCGTGGTTTCGCTGAACCGTGACTGCAGGTTCAGGTACGTGTTTTACTATGATATGAATAAGAAACCGGTCGCACAGTCGGTGCGCCAGCATGTTGTGCTGGCTAATCAGGCTGCTTATGGGTTGTTATCGCAACGTTACGCTGCGATAGTAGTTAACTGTTTTACACTTGTTATAAATAATTGAGGTTCGCTATGTCTGACGACATTTCATTGGATTCGCTTTCGTCAGCAGGCGAACGCGGTGTACTACGTTCCATGCAGGAGGTTGCGATGAGCTCCCAGGAAGCCAGCAAAATGCTACGCACATACAACATTGCCTGGTGGGGCAATAACTACTACGACGTCAACGAGCTTGGCCACATCAGCGTCTGCCCAGACCCCGATGTCCCCGAAGCCCAGGTTGACTTAGCCGAGCTGGTTAAGGCCCGTGAAGCGCAGGGGCAGCGCTTGCCTGCGCTATTCTGCTTCCCGCAGATCCTGCAGCATCGCCTGCGCTCGATTAACGCGGCGTTCAAACGCGCGCGTGAATCCTATGGCTACAAAGGCGACTATTTCCTGGTTTACCCGATTAAGGTTAACCAACATCGTCGCGTCATTGAGTCGCTCATCCATTCCGGCGAACCGCTGGGGCTGGAAGCCGGTTCAAAAGCGGAACTGATGGCGGTACTGGCACACGCGGGTATGACCCGTAGCGTGATCGTCTGTAACGGCTATAAAGACCGTGAATATATTCGTATGGCGCTGGTGGGCGAGAAGATGGGCCACAAGGTCTATCTGGTCATCGAGAAGATGTCTGAAATCGCCATTGTGCTGGAAGAAGCTGAACGCCTGAACGTAGTACCACGCCTCGGCGTACGTGCGCGTCTGGCCTCTCAGGGTTCCGGTAAATGGCAGTCCTCCGGCGGTGAAAAATCCAAGTTCGGCCTGGCGGCAAACCAGGTGCTGCAACTGGTGGAAATTCTGCGTGAACGTGGTCGTCTGGACAGCATCCAACTGCTGCACTTCCACCTGGGTTCGCAGATGGCGAACATTCGCGATATCGCCACCGGCGTGCGTGAATCAGCCCGTTTCTACGTTGAACTGCATAAGCTTGGCGTCAACATTCAGTGCTTTGACGTTGGCGGCGGTTTGGGCGTGGACTATGAAGGCACCCGCTCACAGTCCGACTGCTCCGTGAACTACGGTTTGAACGAGTACGCCAACAACATCATCTGGGCGATTGGTGATGCCTGTGAAGAGCACGGCCTGCCGCACCCGACGGTGATCACGGAATCCGGTCGTGCAGTTACTGCGCACCATACGGTGCTGGTATCTAACATCATTGGCGTTGAGCGTAGCGAACACACCGAAGCCACGCCTCCGGCTGACGATGCGCCGCGCGCGCTGCAAAGCATGTGGGAAACCTGGCAGGAGATGCACGAGCCGGGCACCCGCCGCTCGCTGCGCGAATGGCTGCACGACAGCCAGATGGATCTGCATGATATTCACGTCGGCTACTCCTCAGGCACCTTTAGCCTGCATGAGCGCGCGTGGGCAGAGCAGCTGTATCTGAATATGTGTCACGAAGTGCAGAAGCAGCTCGACCCGAGCAACCGTGCGCACCGTCCGATTATCGACGAGTTGCAGGAGCGCATGGCGGACAAGATTTATGTCAACTTCTCCTTGTTCCAGTCCATGCCGGATGCGTGGGGTATCGATCAGCTGTTCCCGGTGATGCCGCTGGAAGGTCTGAATCAGGTGCCAGAGCGTCGCGCGGTGCTGCTGGATATCACCTGTGACTCTGACGGGGCTATCGACCATTACGTCGACGGTGACGGCATTGCCACCACCATGCCGATGCCGGAATACGACCCGGAGAACCCGCCGATGCTGGGCTTCTTCATGGTGGGTGCGTATCAGGAGATTCTGGGCAACATGCACAACCTGTTCGGCGATACCGAAGCGGTTGACGTGTTCGTCTTCCCTGACGGCAGCGTGGAGGTTGAGCTGTCTGATGAAGGCGATACCGTGGCGGACATGCTGCAATACGTGCAGCTGGACCCGAATACTCTGCTGACACAGTTCCGTGACCAGGTTAAGAACACCGATCTGGACGAGGCGCTGCAACAGCAGTTCCTGGAAGAGTTTGAGGCTGGGTTATACGGCTATACTTATCTGGAAGACGAGTAACGCGAGATGCCCGGTGGCGCTGCGCTTACCGGGCCTACGAAAGTTGGCCGGATAAGGCGAAGCCGCCATCCGGCAGCCGGGTTCTGCGTAAGGCCCATTTACGGAACTCACTTGAATCCGTACAAATTAACGACGATAATCCGTCGCAAATATGCACCTATCTAATCAATCCCTTCCTCGTCGGGCCTAACGACGCGGAGGGGATTTTTTTTACCGTGATTTTATAAGAGGTTAGCACATGAGCACCTTGGGTCATCAATACGACAACTCCCTGGTTTCCAACGCATTTGGTTTTCTTCGTCTGCCGATGAACTTCATGCCGTACGATAGCGATGCGGATTGGGTGATTACCGGCGTCCCGTTTGATATGGCGACCTCCGGTCGTGCTGGCGGTCGTCATGGCCCAGCGGCGATTCGCCAGGTTTCCACTAACCTGGCCTGGGAACACAACCGCTTCCCGTGGAACTTCGATATGCGCGAGCGCCTCAACGTGGTGGACTGCGGTGACCTGGTTTACGCTTTCGGCGATGCCCGTGAAATGAGCGAAAAGCTGCAGGCGCACGCGGAAAAATTGCTTGCCGCCGGTAAGCGCATGCTCTCTTTCGGTGGTGACCACTTCGTGACCCTGCCGCTGCTGCGCGCGCACGCAAAACATTTCGGTAAAATGGCGCTGGTGCATTTTGATGCCCACACCGATACCTACGCTAACGGCTGCGAGTTTGACCACGGCACCATGTTCTTCACCGCGCCGAACGAGGGGCTTATCGACCCGAACCATTCTGTGCAGATTGGTATCCGTACCGAATTCGACAAAGACAATGGTTTCACCGTGCTGGATGCCGGTCAGGTGAACGATCGTACCGTGGACGATATCATCGCCCAGGTGAAACAGATCGTCGGCGATATGCCGGTTTATCTGACGTTTGATATCGACTGCCTGGATCCAGCATTTGCGCCGGGTACCGGTACGCCGGTGATTGGTGGCCTGACGTCTGACCGCGCGATTAAACTGGTTCGCGGTCTGAAAGACTTGAACATCGTGGGTATGGACGTGGTGGAAGTTGCACCAGCTTACGATCAGTCTGAGATCACCGCTCTGGCGGCGGCGACGCTGGCGCTGGAAATGCTCTACATCCAGGCGGCGAAGAAGGGCGAGTAAGTTTTTTACAGGGGTTCCCGGCGGCGCTGCGCTTGGCCGGGCTACCGATTGGTAGGCCGGATAAGGCGTAGCCGCCATCCGGCAATGTGCGCTGTTATGCCTGATGGCGCGTAGCTTATCAGGCCTACGGGCGTGTGGTAGCCCGGCCGAGGCGTTTACGCCGATGCCGGGAAACCCTGCTCAATATTAAAACGCGTTAAACGGATACTCGACGTAAACGCGTACTTCATTACCGCTCACGTTATAGTCGCTGGCGTTGCTTGACACGCGCAGCACCGAGTAGCGAACTTTAAACTTCAGATCTTTTGCCACGCCGTCCTGAACCTGGTATTGCACCTGGTTGAACCACTCATGCTCTTTACCGTTACTGGTTTCTGCCGTCTTGATGTTGTCGCCGCGTACGTAAGCGGTGGTCCAGCTCAGTCCCGGCAAGCCCAGGCCGCCGAAGTCCAGCGCATAGGACGCCTGCCATGAACGCTCATCTTCGCCATTAAAATCAGACCAGTAGGAGTTCGCAAGCCAGATGGTGTTGCCGCCATCACCAACGCCGCCCTGATTCTGATAGCTGCCGTAATGATAGCCAGTGCTGCCGCTACTTTGCTGGTAAGCAATTTTAAAGGTATGAATATCCCAGATATAGCTGGTGGCCAGACTCCAGATGGTGTTGCTGCGCCCGGTATCCAGCGAGTCTGCGTACTCGCTGTCAAGGCGAGAGTTATAGCCGTTAAAGTCGAAGACCAGCTTCTGTTCAGCCGCCAGCGGCTGCGCGTAGTTCAGGCCGAGGTACTGCTTATTCAGCACGTCTTCCACGTGGGAGGCGTAGAGCGCGCCGCTCAACTGGTCGTTGAACTGATAGCTAGCGCCGCCAAAGGTGATGCTTTTCAGGCCGCTGTTGTGGCTGTCGTCGCTTTTACGCTGCTGGTCGGTAAGATAGCCGGCGTTCACATCCAGGCCGGTAATTTCTTTAGAGTTCAGCATGGCACCGGTGTAGCTTTCGTACAGCATGCGCGATTCGTCGGCGGTGATGATAGGTAGCGCCGGGCGCTGGCTGCCGTAGCTTAATACGGTGTTAGAGAAGCGCATTTTGGCCGTTGCGCCAAATTTCGCGAGATCGGATTTCGCGCGACCGTCGTTATCCTGGGCAAAGAAATCGATGCCGCCTGCGCCGCTGTTACCGCGGCCTCCGTCAAGACGCACGGCATACTGTGCAATACCATCTACGCCAAAGCCAATTGGGCCTTGAGTAAAACCTGATTCAAAGGTCGCAATAATGCCCTGACCCCATTCGCTTTTATCGTGCAAACCGTCGCGATAATCGCGTTTGATATAAGCGTTGCGTAAAAACAGATCCAGATGGCTATCATCAACAAATCCCTGGCTATCAGATTGCTGGCTGGCAAATGCGGGCGCAGAGGCAATAATACTCAAGGCAACTAAGGTTAATTTATTTTTCACGGAGGGAACTTCTCTATTTATATAACGGTCGAATTATGTTGTTTCAAATTCGATATTCGCCTGAAAAAATGTCAAAAGCAATCATTCTATGAATAGATGTTTCGCCGTAACGCCGTTTCAAGGGATGGTAGGCGCCGCGCGGGCTGCGCAGTTATAGACTATTTTAAACTCCGGCAAGTGAGCGGCGGGAAAGAGAAAAAGCAGCGCTTTATATTAATATGCAGGATAAATGATTGGGCCTCGCGGTGACGGCTTATATATTTCTCTGAGCTTGCATCTGCGTATATTTAACGGTTTGTGCGCTTAAATTATCAATTGATGCCGTTTAGCCTGATGAATATTTTTTCTTATTACGGTAGGTGAGGGGGCAATATTGCCCCCTCAATGGACTACTTAATTCCGTCCGCGCTCAAACGTTCGCGAATGTGCTGCGCGCGTTCTTGTGAACCGGGGTGATCGTCAAACATGGAGCTTTGACGACCATCTTCGAGTTTGGCCAGTTTCTCGAAGCTTGTCGCAAGACCCGTTGGATTGATGCCGCGCTGGCGCAGCAGATCGTAGGAATAGTCGTCCGCTTCCGCTTCCTGACGCTGGGAGAACTGGGAGTTCACCAGCTTCTCACCCAGGTCGCCTAGCTGCGACTGGGACAAATTGCCCACGATACCGCCTGCTGATGCCGCTGCCGCGCGCAGGGCGTTGGTGCCCATAGCGACCTGCATCCCTTTTTTCACATGGCCCAGCGCAACGTGGCCCATTTCGTGGCCGACAACCGCTTCGACTTCATTATCATTCATCGTGTCCATCAGGCCGCTATAAACGCGAATACAGCCGTTGGCCATGGCAAAGGCGTTAACGTCTTTAGCGACGTAGACTTTATAGTTCACCGGCTGACCATTGATATTGTCGCCGAGCGCGCCGGCAATCTTATTCAGGCGCTTCACATAGTCGCTGCCAGCGGGGGCAATGGTAGCCTTACTGTCCATATCCTTACAGGCCTGATCGCTTAGGGCAATCACCTGCTCATCGCTTAAGGAGAAAGCCTGAAGGGCGCCAGTGCCCGAGTTCATTAAGCCGTTTGAGTCCATGTTCTGACAGCCGCTCAGCAGCAACGTCGCACCGAGAGCCAATACCATCGCCCGTTTTTTCATGAGATTGCTTCCAAAGTCGTTTATCTGAAAGTGCCCTGGAGTCATATCGCCAGAGTTTTGCTAAGTATAAAGAATATCGCGAGTTGCGGGCGAGTGGATTACATCTTGTTAACCTCTGTTCCAGAGATTTCTGAATACGTAAAAGGATGCTCCATGTACATGCTATGTCGCATAGGTTACATTGTTGGCACTTTTTTCTGGCATTAACCGTAACGTCTGCGCCTCGTGATGTTACGGTAGCCTTCAACAGTCCGAACTGGAGTCAAAATGTCCTCACGTAAAGAGCTTGCTAATGCTATTCGTGCGCTGAGCATGGACGCAGTACAGAAAGCCAAATCCGGTCACCCGGGTGCCCCTATGGGTATGGCTGACATTGCCGAAGTCCTGTGGCGTGATTTTATGAACCATAACCCACAAAATCCGTCCTGGGCTGACCGTGACCGCTTTGTGCTGTCTAACGGCCACGGCTCCATGCTGATTTATAGCCTGCTGCACCTCACCGGCTATGACCTGCCGATGTCTGAGCTGAAAAACTTCCGTCAGCTGCACTCTAAAACCCCTGGTCACCCGGAAGTGGGTTACACCGCTGGTGTTGAAACTACTACCGGCCCGCTGGGTCAGGGTATTGCTAACGCAGTGGGTATGGCGATTGCAGAGAAAACGCTGGCGGCGCAGTTTAACCGTCCTGGCCACGACATCGTTGACCACTTCACCTACGCATTCATGGGCGACGGCTGCATGATGGAAGGCATTTCTCACGAAGTGTGCTCCCTGGCCGGTACCCTGAAGCTGGGTAAACTGATCGCATTCTATGATGACAACGGTATCTCCATCGATGGTCACGTTGAAGGCTGGTTCACCGATGACACCGCGAAGCGTTTTGAAGCCTACAACTGGCACGTTATCCGCGGTATCGACGGTCACGATGCAGACGCTATCAAACGTGCGGTAGAAGAAGCCCGTGCGGTTACCGATAAGCCATCCCTGCTGATGTGCAAAACCGTGATTGGTTTTGGTTCACCGAACAAGCAAGGTACTCACGACTCCCACGGTGCGCCGCTGGGTGAAGAAGAAGTTGCGCTGACCCGTAAAGCGCTGGGCTGGAACTACGGTCCATTCGAAATCCCGGCTGACATTTATGCCCAGTGGGATGCGAAAGCCGCAGGCCAGGCGAAAGAAGCAAGCTGGAACGAGAAGTTTGCTGCCTACGCGAAAGCCTTCCCGCAGGAAGCCGCTGAATTCACCCGCCGTATGAAAGGTGACATGCCAGCCGATTTCGATGCAAAAGCTAACGAAATCATTGCTAAGCTGCAGGCTAACCCGGCTAAAATCGCCAGCCGTAAAGCGTCGCAGAACGCGATTGAAGCATTCGGCCCTCTGCTGCCAGAATTCCTCGGCGGTTCCGCTGACCTCGCACCTTCTAACCTGACTATCTGGTCTGGTTCGAAATCGATTAACGAAGACACCGCCGGTAACTATATCCATTACGGCGTGCGTGAATTCGGTATGACCGCGATTGCCAACGGTATTTCGCTGCACGGCGGTTTCCTGCCGTACACCTCAACCTTCCTGATGTTCGTTGAATATGCTCGTAACGCGGTGCGTATGGCAGCGCTGATGAAGAAACGTCAGGTGATGGTCTACACCCACGACTCCATTGGTCTGGGCGAAGATGGCCCAACTCACCAGCCGGTAGAGCAGATTGCTTCTCTGCGCGTGACGCCGAACATGAGCACATGGCGCCCATGTGACCAGGTTGAATCCGCTATCGCCTGGAAATATGGCGTTGAGCGTCAGGACGGCCCAACCGCTCTGATCCTCTCCCGTCAGAACCTGGCACAGCAGGAACGTACCGAAGAGCAGCTGGCTAACGTCGCTCGCGGCGGCTACGTGCTGAAAGATTGCGCAGGTCAGCCTGAGCTTATCTTCATCGCCACCGGTTCCGAAGTTGAGCTGGCGGTTGCTGCTTATGAAAAACTGACTGCTGAAGGCGTGAAAGCGCGCGTGGTTTCCATGCCGTCTACCGACGCATTCGACAAGCAGGACGAGGCTTACCGTGAATCCGTACTGCCGAAAGCGGTATCCGCTCGCGTGGCAGTGGAAGCGGCTATCGCTGACTACTGGTACAAATACGTGGGCTTGAACGGCGCTATCGTTGGCATGACCACCTTTGGTGAGTCTGCACCGGCTGAGCAGCTGTTCGAAGAGTTTGGCTTCACCGTTGAAAACGTGGTCGCGAAAGCGAAAGCGCTGCTGTAGTTTCTATTACAGTGGAAAACGGGTCGCTCAGGCGGCCCGTTTTTTTTGCCTACGCCTGGGGGCTAAGTTGACCCTTTTCCAGGCGCACCACGCGGGAAAAGTGGCGTTGGGTAAAGTCATTATCATGGCTGATAGCGATCACGCTGGTGTGGCGCTTGCGACAAACATCAAGCCAGTTTTCAAAGACCTCTAGCCAATGAGTATCAAAATCCCGACTCGGTTCATCGAGCATTACAATCGCGGGGGCCATGGCCTCAAGGCTTGCAACGGCGACCATGCGGCGCTGTGCGGTATGCAGATCCAGCGGATGTGCATCGGCAACGTCCGTTAATTGGCATAATTGCAGGGCTGCTGCGGTGCGTTGCGCAATTTCTGCGGCGGGTAGCTTTTGCAGCCGCAGGCCAAAGGCCACTTCCTCGGCTACCTTGCTATGAAAAATCTGATTTTCGGCTTCCTGAAACAGCACGCCTATCCTTGTTGCGCGTTGGCGGTTTTTCAGTTGCGCAATGGGCTTTTTGTCTAGTGTTATCGTACCGGAGGAGGGCGATAAAAGCCCCGCCATCACTCTCAGCAGCGTGGATTTCCCCGCGCCGTTATTACCGGTGAGCGCAAGCCACTCTCCCGCATTGAGTTGCAGTGAAATCTCGCGCAGGCATGTATCAGACGCACCCGGCCAGTGAAAACTCACCTCATTTAAGATCAGCATAACGACGTTAAACCTCCCTCATCCAACTGCCATGCTTGCTGGCAATATGCGCGAAAAGGCCAGTGAAGACGCTCGAACAAAATAACCAGCGATTGCTGTTCTTGCGACCAGTGTTGCAGGCGACTCAGGAGAAGGGCGGTGGCCTGCGCGGTGAGGCGACTGAATGCTTCATCCAGTATTAAGATTTTGGGTTGCATGGCGAGCGCGCTGGCAATCACCAGGCGTTGGGTTTCACCGCCGGAGAGCGTGCCCGGATGGCGATGACGCAGCGGCTGGCACTCTGTTAGCGTAAGCGCGTTATCAATTCGTCGCAGAATCTCCTGCTCAGGCAGACAGAGGTTTTCCGGGCCAAAGGCCACTTCTTCTTCCACGCTGAAGGTGCAGCCAGAAAGTTGCAGGTATGGCGATTGCTGCACAAGCTGAATAGTTTGTGACTGCTCGACCAGCGATAGCTGGCCAATTGGAACACCCAACAGGCTGCCGGTGCCCGCCATTTCCCCGGGAAGAAAATCGGGATACCATCCTGCCATTAACTGCGCCAGCGTGCTCTTACCGCTACCGTTATCACCAAAGATGGCTACCATTCCTGGAGTAGCGCTGTGAAAATCGATACCGGCAGAGGGGCGCGTTGCGTGGGTCGGAAGGTAGCGAAACTGCTCTAACGTAACCATATCCACACTCCTGTTTCGACCAGCATCGCCAGCAGCATTGTGTAACGGGCGGCGCGCTGTAAGGTGCTGTCTTGCGGCGCCCAGAGCGTGGTGCGTCTGCGATGCAGGCGGAAGGCGCGCATGTCCAGCGCGGCGCCGCGAACCACCAGATCGTTGAGCGCGTTATGCGTAAGCGGCACGATAAGGGCTGGCATGGCCCGCAGGCGTTGATACCAACGCTCATCCAGCGGCACACCGCGTGCGCGCTGGGCTTCATGGATAATAGCCAGTTGACGTCTAAGCTGCTCGACGACCAAAAGAGGGCCGGCAAACAGATAGGCAACACCCGGTGGCAGCCGAGAGGCAAACAGGGCGCGGATAAAGCGCGACACCGGAACATACTGCATCCACAGTTGCGAGGTGGACACAATGGCCAGAATTCGCATCCACAGCGTAATGGCATCTCTCCAGCGCGCAGGCACGCGCGGCTGGCCGCTAATCCACTCGGTCAACCAGCCGCCGTGTACCAGCCACAGCCCTGCACCCAGAGGCACCATCAACCAGACGACGTATTTCGCCCGAGGCCGCGTGGCCTTCCTGCACAGCAACACCAGGAATACCGCCGCGCTGTAAACGTAAAGCGGCGCTCCGGCTGGCAGCAGTAGCGTTGAGCACGCGGCAAGTGCCCACAGGGTCAGCGAGGTAAACGGATGCATTTAGCGCACGGCGGACATGGTTGGGAAATGACGCGTGGTGCGCAGCGGTAGCTGGCGCAACAGCATCCAGACGATCAGCGCCGTCAAAATTTTATCCACCAGATTGGCACCTATCACCGTGATAGCCACCGACTCAACCAGACCCTCGCCGACGGAATGCATCCAGGCGACGAATAAATCGGCCCCGCTGCCGGTGACGCCGCCAAATAATGTGGTGCGGATAGGAACCGCAACGAGGGTCACCGCAAGAGTAATCACCACGCCGCTTGCCACCACTTTGGGCAGGGTGCGAAACCATCCGGCACGCGCTAACCATCCG
This sequence comes from Enterobacteriaceae bacterium, assembly GCA_902363335.1. Taxonomy (GTDB): domain Bacteria; phylum Pseudomonadota; class Gammaproteobacteria; order Enterobacterales; family Enterobacteriaceae; genus Kluyvera. The sequence continues at coordinate 80,684 of CABIZV010000004.1, forward strand.
GCGACCAGGCCAATGACCATCGCCACCGGGGCGAAAGCGGCGGCGATGGGATCGGTTAATAATCCCCACAGCAGATTGGTCAATAACCCCGTTAACATTCCGACCACTGGCCCTAACAGGACGGCGCTGATGAGCGTGCCGATGGAGTCGAGAAAAATGGGTAATTTCAACATGCTGATGAGTTGTCCTGCGACCATGTTAATGGCGATGGCAATAACAATCAGCACCAAAGACTGGCTGGAAAATTGGCGACGTGCCATAGAAAACCTCTTATTGATGTTGCGTTAACGGGGTGAAATAACCAGCTCGTCGTAGCCGGATATGGCGCATGGCTGGCGGCTGAATGCCAGCTCTGTTAACTCGCCAATGACCAGCTCAAGCGTGGTTCGCACGGTGCATCCAGGCATCATGTGGCCGCCGCGCATTGTGCCCTGCGGGTCGGAAACGCTCAGATGAAGATGCTCGCCGGTGAGTTCTAACGTGCCATTTAAGGAGATGACCTCCCAGGTGCCGGTGAATAATGTGCTGTCATCTTGCCCGGCAAAACGCAGGGCAACATCGGTCAGGCTTCCGGTACAACCTGCTATCCAGGCGGCCTTGAGTTGGTGTTGCTGTACGAAAGCGTGGAGCTGGGAAAACACTTCCTGGCCTGGGAGTAAACGCAATGCATAAAAGCGGGCATCTGACGAATGAGGATGGATGATGGTCATGGTTGAAGGACTCCGAGACTCGGACGTAGCGCAGATGATATACATGCGGGTTAACAGGCTCTCTGATATAAATCAGGATTTTTGCTCTGGCAACGAAGTAATATGACTACGCTTATTCACGATTCTGGAATATGGAATAAATACAGCGGCAAAGGGCGTCAAAGTGTGATGTATGTCAGATAACCGCGTTCTATGGCTGGACAAACATTCCTTTTATTCCTTGTTTCGCTTATTCTAGCTGAAGCGTTTCAGTCGGCATTTTGTTCGACATTTAACCAATCAGTCACTGTTTGTGGCAGGTAAGGTTTCCCTGAACGTTTGGCTGCATTACTCTGTGAGCCACTTTGCATCGGGAAAGCCTTGCAGGAGATCTATGACCGTACGCGTAGCGATTAATGGCTTCGGTCGCATTGGACGTAACGTGGTTCGTGCTTTGTATGAATCCGGACGTCGTGCGGAAATCACCGTGGTGGCAATCAACGAACTGGCAGACGCTGCCGGCATTGCGCATTTGTTGAAATATGACACCAGCCATGGGCGCTTTGCCTGGGATGTTCGCCAGGAGCGAGAACTGCTCTACGTTGGCGACGATAGCATCCGTCTTCTGCACGAGCGCGCCATCGACGCGCTGCCCTGGCGTGAGCTGTCAGTTGATGTTGTGCTCGACTGCACCGGTGTATACGGTAGCCGTGAGGACGGTGAAGCGCATATCGCCGCAGGCGCGAAGAAGGTGCTCTTTTCACATCCTGGCAGCAACGATCTCGACGCCACCGTCGTGTTTGGCGTTAACCAACACGAACTGCGCGCCGAACACCGTATTGTGTCCAACGCCTCCTGTACCACGAATTGCATAATCCCCGTCATCAAATTGTTAGATGATGCCTATGGCATTGAATCCGGTACGGTCACGACTATTCACTCCGCAATGCATGACCAGCAGGTGATTGACGCTTATCACCCGGATTTACGCCGCACACGCGCGGCAAGCCAATCTATCATTCCTGTCGACACCAAACTTGCGGCGGGCATCGCCCGTATTTTTCCGCAGTTTAGCGACCGTTTTGAAGCGATTGCGGTGCGTGTACCGACCATCAACGTGACGGCTATTGACCTGAGCGTGACGGTGAAGAAACCTGTAAAAGCCAATGAAGTCAACCAGTTGTTGCAAAAAGCAGCACAGGATGCATTTCATGGTATAGTTGACTATACGGAATTACCGTTGGTCTCGACTGATTTTAATCACGATCCGCACAGTGCCATTGTTGATGGCACGCAGACGCGGGTCAGTGGCGCGCATCTGATCAAAACTTTGGTCTGGTGCGATAACGAATGGGGCTTTGCTAACCGAATGATCGACACGACGTTAGCTATGGCTGCTATTGGTTTCAGGCTCGACGCTTAAGCGTCGACAAAACTTTAAGTATCAACGAGAGGATTCACCATGTCTGTAATTAAGATGACCGATCTGGATCTGGCTGGTAAACGCGTTTTCATCCGTGCGGATTTGAACGTGCCGGTTAAAGAAGGGAAAGTAACCAGCGACGCGCGTATTCGTGCATCTCTGCCGACCATTGAAATGGCTCTGAAGCAGGGCGCAAAAGTGATGGTCACTTCTCACCTGGGTCGTCCGACCGAAGGCGAGTACAACGAAGAATTCTCTCTGCTGCCGGTTGTTAATTACCTGAAAGACAAACTGTCTAGCCCGGTACGTCTGGTTAAAGATTACCTGGACGGCGTTGAAGTTGCTGCCGGTGAGCTGGTTGTTCTGGAAAACGTTCGCTTTAACAAAGGCGAAAAGAAAGACGACGAAACCCTGTCTAAAAAATATGCCGCACTGTGCGACGTATTCGTAATGGACGCATTCGGTACTGCACACCGTGCACAGGCTTCTACTCACGGTATCGGCAAATTTGCTGACGTGGCGTGCGCAGGCCCGCTGCTGGCCGCTGAGCTGGACGCACTGGGTAAAGCCCTGAAAGAACCAGCACGTCCAATGGTTGCTATCGTTGGCGGTTCTAAAGTCTCTACCAAACTGACCGTTCTGGATTCTCTGTCTAAAATCGCTGACCAGCTGATCGTTGGCGGTGGCATCGCGAACACCTTCGTTGCCGCTCAGGGCCACAACGTGGGTAAATCCCTGTACGAAGCTGACCTGGTTGATGAAGCAAAACGTCTGCTGACCACTTGTGACATCCCAGTCCCAACTGACGTTCGCGTAGCGACCGAGTTCTCTGAAACGGCGACCGCGACCCTGAAGTCTGTTAACGACATCAAAGATGACGAGCAGATCCTGGACCTGGGCGACGCTTCTGCACAGCAGCTGGCTGAAATCCTGAAGAATGCAAAAACCATTCTGTGGAACGGCCCGGTTGGCGTATTTGAGTTCCCTAACTTCCGTAAAGGGACTGAAATCGTGGCTAACGCAATCGCTGACAGCGAAGCGTTCTCCATCGCAGGCGGCGGCGATACTCTGGCTGCAATCGACCTGTTCGGTATTTCTGACAAAATCTCCTACATCTCTACTGGCGGCGGCGCATTCCTCGAATTCGTGGAAGGTAAAGTTCTGCCAGCAGTAGCAATGCTCGAAGAGCGCGCTAAGAAGTAAGCCATTTTAGGGCAGGGAAACCTGCCCAATTATTACTGCGCTTTAGGGCGCGCCCCTTTCCAAGGCCGAAGATACAGGACTCGTAACATGTCTAAAATTTTTGATTTCGTAAAACCAGGCGTAATCACTGGTGATGACGTACAGAAAGTTTTCCAGGTAGCAAAAGAAAACAACTTTGCTCTGCCAGCCGTTAACTGCGTCGGTACCGACTCCATCAACGCCGTACTGGAAACCGCAGCAAAAGTTAAATCACCGGTTATCGTACAGTTCTCCAACGGCGGCGCTGCATTCATCGCTGGTAAAGGCGTGAAAACTGACGTTCCTCAGGGCGCAGCAATTCTGGGCGCTATCTCTGGTGCGCACCACGTTCACCAGATGGCTGAGCACTACGGTGTTCCTGTTATCCTGCACACCGACCACTGCGCGAAGAAACTGCTGCCGTGGATCGACGGTCTGCTGGACGCTGGTGAAAAACACTTTGCAGCAACCGGTAAGCCACTGTTCTCTTCTCACATGATCGACCTGTCCGAAGAGTCACTGCACGAAAACATCGAAATCTGCTCTAAATACCTGGCGCGCATGTCCAAAATGGATATGACTCTGGAAATCGAACTGGGTTGCACCGGCGGTGAAGAAGACGGCGTGGACAACAGCCACATGGACGCTTCTGCACTGTACACCCAGCCAGAAGACGTTGACTACGCGTACACCGAGCTGAGCAAAATCAGCCCACGTTTCACCATCGCGGCTTCCTTCGGTAACGTACACGGCGTGTACAAACCAGGTAACGTGGTTCTGACTCCAACTATCCTGCGTGATTCCCAGGACTATGTTTCTAAGAAACATAACCTGCCGCACAACAGCCTGAACTTCGTATTCCACGGCGGTTCCGGTTCTTCTGCTCAGGAAATCAAAGACTCAGTAAGCTACGGTGTTATCAAAATGAACATCGATACCGACACCCAGTGGGCTACCTGGGAAGGTATTCTGAACTACTACAAAGAGAACGAAGCTTACCTGCAGGGCCAGCTGGGCAACCCGAAAGGCGAAGACCAGCCGAACAAGAAATACTACGATCCACGCGTATGGCTGCGTGCCGCTCAGACTTCAATGATCGCCCGTCTGGAACAGGCTTTCACTGAACTGAACGCGAAAGACGTTCTGTAAGACAAAACTCATCTTTGTCATAAAGCCCGCTAATAAGCGGGCTTTTTTATTGTCTTTTCAATATTAATAACCGGGAAAAAACGTGATCAGTTTGGCATATTCCTGATTTTTTGTTTACCCTTTACACCTGCCTGAACTTTTACAGGCCGTTTTTTGTTTCCCATAAGGAATATTGAATGGAAGATTTAAACGTTGTCGATAGCATAAATGGCGCGGGTACGTGGCTGGTACGCAATCAGGCATTGTTACTGAGCTATGCAGTCAATATCGTTGCAGCAATTGCGATTATTATCGTCGGGATGATTGTGGCGCGTATTGTTTCTAATACCGTCAACCGCCTGATGCTGGCGCGCAAAATTGATGCCACCGTCGCGGACTTCCTGTCGGCGCTGGTGCGCTATGCGGTGATTGCTTTCACCCTGATTGCCGCGCTTGGCCGCGTTGGCGTACAGACCGCTTCCGTTATTGCGGTGCTCGGTGCCGCCGGTCTGGCCGTGGGTCTGGCGCTGCAAGGCTCGCTCTCGAACCTGGCGGCTGGCGTACTGCTGGTGATGTTCCGTCCGTTCCGCGCCGGTGAATATGTTGATCTTGGCGGCGTTGCGGGAACCGTGTTAAGCGTGCAGATCTTCTCCACCACCATGCGCACCGTTGATGGCAAAATTGTTGTTATTCCAAATGGTAAAATTATCGCTGGGAATATCATCAACTTTTCCCGCGAGCCTGCGCGCCGTAACGAATTTATTATTGGCGTTTCTTACGATGCCGATATTGATCAGGTTAAGAAGATCCTGACCCGAATTCTGGAATCAGACAGCCGTGTTCTGAAAGACCGCGATATTACCGTGCGCTTAAATGAACTGGCACCGTCATCGGTGAATTTTGTCGTCCGCGCCTGGAGCCTCAGCGGCGATCTGCAAAACGTTTATTGGGATGTGCTGGAGAAAATTAAGCGTGAATTTGACGCAAACGGTATTAGTTTCCCTTACCCGCAGTTAGACGTGAATATGAAAGCGGAAAAAGCGCCGCAACAATAATACGTCGCGTGATATTGAAAAGGGTCGCCATGGATAAGGGCGACCCTTTTTTGTTAGCGGATTGCCGCGTCAAGCGCAGTGCTGACCTGCTTCATAATCCGTCCTGCGTCGACGACACCTTCTTGTTTTTGCTCAGCAACCCAGCGCTCCTGTACCTCTTGATAGCGGCTTGCCTGACGCCATGTTTGTAATTTAGCAGGGGAAAGCCAGGTAATGCTGGCGCCGCTTTGGCGCATCGAGTCCGCCATATTGCGCAGGCTGGTGTCGAGCAGCGGGCCAATCTGCCTTTGCGTTAACGCCGCTGCCCGACCAATCGCGGCTTTATCCTCAGTGGAAAGCGTATCCCAGCGAGTCTTATTAATGACCAGCAGATAGACGTGACCCAGCCAAAGCTGCGGTGACAGTTGAATATATTTTGCAGCCTGCTGCGCCTTGATATCGTCGCCGCTATCAAGATTAACCAGCAGCCCATTGAGCGTCCCGGTTTTGAGTGCATCGGTAATTTGCGCATTCCACGGCATCTTAACCACCTTACCGCCGGCATTTTCCAGATATGCCTGGTGCCAGAAACTGGCGGTGCGCCACGTGGTGCCTTGTAAATGGTTTAACGGCGTTGTGGGTGAGGTCGAGAAGAATGCAGCAGGGTAGCCGAGGAAAAATTGTAAGTTAACCAGGTTGTTTTTTGCCAGTTCAGCATTGAATTCCGGCATGTCATGAAAGACGCGCAGGAAGAATGCGGCCTGCTTTTCGCCGCTATCTGGGCCAATGGGGAAGCTTTTGAAGATCTGGAATAGGGGAAGCTGTTTCGGCGTGTATTCCGGCACAACGATGCCAATATCTGCCTTTTCACCGTCCTGCACGGTGCGCAGCGCGTCATAGCTGGTGGAGAGTTCGCCATTCCAGTGTGCTTCAATATGCACGCGGCCTTGCGATTCTTTTTCTATGGCGGCGAAGAAAACATCGTTTATCGCCTTTGTTCGCATATTGCCGTAAGGTTCGTGATCGGTGTAACGCAGCACGGTTTCTGCTCTGGCGCAGGTGATAACAGACAGTGCTGTAATAGTTAATGCATAAACAATGACGACACGTAATTTCATGCCACTTCCTTATGATTTCAGGGGCTGATGCGAGCCGCATTATGGCTTAACCTATCGTCTTAGGTGCTGCCTTTTAGCAAAGATGCCACGAACCGCCCCTTCTGATTAGATTTGCTAATTACTGATTAAAAATATCAATTTCCTCTAATGATGATGCCGCGTTATAGTCAGCGCCATTCCTGAACAACGTTAAGAAAAAACATCATGTTATCTTATTATTTTCAAGGGCTTGCCCTTGGTGCCGCAATGATTCTACCGCTCGGCCCGCAGAATGCGTTTGTGATGAACCAGGGGATACGCCGCCAGTACCATCTGATGATTGCGCTGCTGTGTGCAATTAGCGATCTGCTGCTGATTTGCGCGGGTATCTTTGGCGGTAGCGCGTTGCTGATGGCCTCGCCATGGCTATTAGCATTGGTCACCTGGGGCGGGGTGGCGTTCTTGCTCTGGTACGGTTTTGGCGCATTGAAAACCGCTATGGGCAGCAATATTGAGTTGGCTAATGCTGAAGTGATGAAACAGGGGCGCTGGAAGCTTATTGCCACCATGCTGGCAGTCACCTGGCTTAATCCTCATGTTTATCTCGATACCTTCGTCGTATTAGGCAGTCTGGGTGGGCAACTGGACGTAATACCTAAGCGCTGGTTTGCTTTGGGCACTATTAGCGCCTCGTTCTTATGGTTCTTTGCCCTGGCGCTGCTGGCCGCCTGGCTCGCGCCGCGTCTACGCACCGCCAAAGCACAACGTATCATCAACGTGGTGGTGGGTGTGGTTATGTGGTTTATCGCCTTTCAGCTGGCGAAAGAGGGCGTTCAACACATTCTGGTACTTTTTAACTAAGCGTCGTCTGATGGACTTTCGTCTGGTAAAGGCTAAGCTTGCAGGCAAGACCCCCGTTGTCGGGTGAAACCATGGAGATACAACAGTGAAGTTTAAAGTGATGGCTCTGGCCGCAGTAATTGGATTTAGCACAATGGCGGTTCAGGCAAATGAGTTGCCGGATGGCCCACATATCGTTACCTCAGGCACGGCCAGCGTAGATGCGGTACCAGATATTGCGACGCTGGCTATTGAAGTGAATATTGCCGCTAAGGACGCTGCAAGTGCTAAAAAACAGGCTGATCAGCGCGTTGCGCAATATCTCTCGTTCCTTGAGCAAAATGGCGTAAACAAGAAAGACATCAGCTCCGCGAATCTGCGTACCCAGCCGGATTATGACTATCAGGACGGAAAGAGCGTATTGAAAGGATACCGTGCAGTTCGTACGGTGGAAGTGACTCTGCGTCAGTTAGACAAGCTTAATTCGCTGCTGGATGGCGCATTAAAAGCGGGATTAAACGAAATTCGCTCCGTGTCGCTGGGCGTTGCGCAACCGGACGCTTACAAAGATCAAGCGCGCAAAGCGGCGATTGAAAACGCTATTCATCAGGCTGAGTCACTGGCGTCAGGCTTCCACAGTAAACTGGGGCCGGTTTACAGCGTGCGCTACCACGTCTCTAACTACCAGCCAAGCCCGATGGTTCGTATGATGAAGGCCGATGCGGCGCCAGCATCAGCACAAGAAACCTATGAACAGGCCACTATTCAATTTGACGATCAGGTTGATGTCGTGTTCCAGTTGCAGCCAGAACAGGCAGCAGCCCCAGCTCCCGCTGCGAAATAATTACCCGCTAACCCCTCGCCACGCGAGGGGTTTTTCCTGGTCTTAATCCTGACGTAGAACCTTGTGCCCGTAGGCCAGCAGCGCATCGGTGACTTTGCGCATCATGCGGCTTTCTGGCGCAAAACGGTGCCAGTACAGCATACGGCGCTGGAACAAACTCGGCGTGAGATCGATAAGCTCACCGCTGGCGAGTTCTTTCTCGATTTGCAGATGGGGGATCATGCAGCAGGTGGTTCCCTGACGCGCCAGTTGCACAAAGGCTTCCGACGAGTTAACGATGTGGCACGGCACGCTGCCCGGCGGTAAATCGAAGTTTTGCTGCAAAAAGGCCTGGTGCATATCATCCAGATGATCAAACGCGACGGCAGGGGCTTTCAGCAGTGCGGAGCGCGTGACGCCGTTAGGGAAATAGCGTTCAGCGAAGGCTTTAGAGCCAACAAAAAGGTAATCGAGGGCGCCGAGTTGATCGACCAGGCAGCTTGGTAGCGCCTGTGGCTGAATACTCACCGCACCAACCACTTCACCGCGGCGCAGGCGTTCCTGAGTGCGGGTTTCATCTTCAACCTGAAGATTTAAGCGAATAGGCAAATTGCTCAGCACGTCGGATAACGCCGGCAGCAGCCAGGTTGCCAGACTGTCGGCGTTGACCGCCAGCGACAATAACAGCGGCGTTGACCCGGTTTGCTCATCGCCCAGCCACTCTTCTTCCAGCAGTTCAACCTGACGCAGCAACGCCAGCAATTTTTGCCCTTGCTCCGTTGGCCGTGGGGGAACGGTTCGCACCAGCAACGGTTGCCCGAACATATTCTCCAGTTGCTTAATGCGCTGAGAAACGGCGGACTGAGTAATACACAGTTTCTGCGCGGCGCGTTCAAACCCACGTTCCCTGATAACGGCATCCAGCGCCTGTAGTGTTCTGTAGTCCGGACGTTTCATTGCTCTGAGCTGCTCCCCTTTAGGTGTTATCTGCACTATGACATAAATTTTGTGTAGATACAGACGAAATTGAATTGCACTTTACTGTGATATGAATCACGTGCTGGCATGCTTATCTATCATGCCCGGCTTGCGGGCTGGCTGTCGCTCGAATTGTGCGGGGGATATGTTCTATAATGCGCGGCAGATGATGACACCACAGGCGAAACGATCATGACGCAGGATGAACTGAAAAAAGCAGTAGGTTGGGCGGCACTTCAATACGTACAACCGGGGACGATTGTCGGTGTGGGTACGGGGTCTACCGCGGCGCACTTTATTGATGCGTTGGGCACGATGAAGGGACAAATCGAAGGGGCCGTTTCCAGCTCCGATGCCTCTACCGAAAAGCTGAAAAGTCTCGGTATCACCGTTTTCGACCTCAATGAAGTTGACCGTCTGGGCATCTACGTCGATGGCGCAGATGAGATTAACGGCCATATGCAGATGATCAAGGGCGGCGGAGCGGCATTGACGCGCGAAAAAATCATCGCTTCCGTGGCGGATAAATTTATCTGCATCGCCGATGCCTCAAAGCAGGTGGATATTCTGGGTAATTTCCCGCTGCCGGTTGAGGTTATCCCGATGGCGCGCAGCGCAGTCGCGCGTGAACTGGTGAAACTGGGCGGTCGCCCGGAGTATCGTCAGGGCGTAGTGACCGATAACGGCAACGTTATCCTCGATGTACACGGCCTGGAAATTCTCGATGCCATCGCCCTGGAAAATGCCATTAACGGTATTCCGGGCGTGGTGACGGTGGGCCTGTTCGCTAATCGCGGCGCTGATGTTGCTCTTATCGGTACCGCCGATGGCGTAAAAACCATTGTGAAATGATCTGACGCTAGGGGGGAATGACCATTTCCCCCATTTTTTTTATTCAGGGCAAATTTGGTGACTTGTGTCACATTTGTTATCCCTCGTCTAATTAACATCCCACAGATAGTTTTCTGTTTAGCATTTTATGCTGGTATCTGGCCGTGCATAACGCTTCTTCATGACCCCGACGCAAACGTTCATATTGCCGCAATATTTATTTTTGATATGTTGCTTAGATGAACTTTCGTTCAGCACAACACGAATAATGCGAAGACAGGACGGGGAAATGGCAAAGGTATCACTGGAAAAAGACAAAATTAAGTTTCTGCTGGTTGAAGGCGTGCACCAGAAGGCGCTGGATAGCCTTCGCGCAGCAGGTTATACCAATATCGAATTTCACAAAGGTGCGCTGGATAGCGAACAGCTGAAGGAGTCCATCCGTGATGCTCATTTCATCGGCCTGCGCTCGCGCACACAGTTGACGGAAGAGATCCTGGCGGTTGCCGACAAACTGGTGGCGGTAGGTTGCTTCTGTATCGGCACCAACCAGGTTGACCTGAAAGCGGCGGCCAGACGCGGCGTTCCGGTGTTTAACGCACCGTTTTCTAACACACGTTCCGTGGCGGAGCTGGTGATTGGCGAGCTGCTCCTTCTGCTACGCGGTATTCCTGAAGCCAACGCCAAAGCGCACCGTGGCATCTGGAATAAACTGGCGGCGGGTTCTTATGAAGCGCGTGGTAAAAAGCTGGGGATTATTGGCTACGGTCATATCGGCACTCAGCTGGGGATCCTCGCCGAATCGCTGGGCATGCACGTCTTCTTCTACGATATCGAAAACAAACTACCGCTGGGGAATGCCACCCAGGTGCAGCATCTTTCCGACCTGCTGAATATGAGCGATGTTGTCAGCCTGCATGTGCCAGAAAACGCGTCGACTAAAAATATGATGGGTGCCGAAGAGCTGGCGCTGATGAAACCGGGCGCGCTGCTGATTAACGCCTCACGCGGCACGGTGGTGGATATTCCTGCTCTGTGCGCGGTGCTGGCGAGCAAACACCTTGCGGGCGCGGCGGTTGATGTATTCCCAACTGAGCCAGCAACCAACAGCGACCCGTTTACTTCACCGCTGTGTGAATTCGACAACGTGATCCTGACGCCGCATATCGGCGGATCGACCCAGGAAGCGCAAGAAAATATCGGTCTGGAAGTGGCAGGGAAACTGGCGAAGTACTCTGATAATGGATCGACGCTGTCTGCGGTGAACTTCCCTGAAGTATCGCTGCCGCTGCACGGTGGTCGTCGTCTGCTGCACATCCATGAAAACCGTCCTGGCATCATGACCGCACTGAACCAGATTTTTGCCGAGCAGGGCGTCAACATTGCCGCGCAGTATCTGCAAACCACGGCGGATATGGGGTATGTGGTAATTGATATCGAAGCGGAAGAAGATGTTGCTGAAAAAGCGCTGCTGAGCATGAAAGCCATCCCGGGCACCGTTCGCGCGCGTCTGCTGTACTAATCCATCCTCTTACGGGCAGGCAAGCGGTCTGCCCGTTTCTCTTTTGCCTGTCCTGAATTATCCCTTTCTGCAACGCATACACTGGATTTCCGAGCCTCGCCGCAAACGGCGATAAAAGGCTAAACCCCGCATTGTTTATGGGTAAAAGCAATTTACGATAGGGGTTCAGCATTGGGCTGAAACGGAAAAGCCCCTACCGAAGCAGGGGCTCAAAAAGGAAAGGGACAATGATGAGATACGTCATCATACTGCTGATTCTGTTAATCATTGCTTACCCGGCATATTAACAGTTAGCACGCAGGAGGGAGGTTCGCCTCCCTCACCCTTTACCGAGGAATTTAGGTCAAAAAAACGGCGCTGTCAATCGATAGAATTTGTCTACCACTGCCAGGTTTTTGACGGTGTCACCACGGCAGGAAGAGGAATATCCCACTCTTCGACCGGCAGCGTTGTCACCTGCTGACAGTCATGCGCGTAGCCGACGGGTTGAACGCCATTCTGGCGCCAGTTTTGTAATGTGCGGTCATAGAAACCACCGCCCATGCCCAGCCGTTGCCCTTTTTCATCAAAGGCCACTAACGGCGTAATCAACACATCCAACTGACTGAGCGGTAGCACGTCGCGCACATCGAGCCGTGGCTCGCTGATTTTCAGGCGATTAACCACCAGATGGCTGTGCGGATGGTAGTGCAGAAACAGCAGATTGCCCGGGCTAAACGGATGTAACACCGGCAAATAAACACGTTTGCCTGCCTGCCAGAGCTGTTCAATCAAGGGTTGGGTATCAAGTTCACCATCGAAGGATAAAAACAAGGCGACGGTTTTGGCTGTCAGAACGGGTGGCCAGGCCATCATTCGGGCCGCGGCTTGTTGGCCAAACAGCTGCTGTTGCTCAGCGGTGAGCGCACGACGTCGTTGCCGGATTAACTGGCGAATGTCTTGTCGGGAAAGGGTATGCTCAGGAAACTGTGTCATAAGACCGGTAGGTAGAAGGGGAATCTCCGAGATGCCGCCGCAGGCTGTAACCCTTGAACCCTTGGTTCAAGGTGAATGTGTCGTCACAGTTTTAAGGCTTCTCGGACGAACCGAGCATGCTCACCAACCGTGGAGCGCCACATTCTTGTGGTATGAAATATCGGCTCAGGGGACTGGCCCGCTTGCGAACATCTCAGAGAAATTTTTTCTTCACAGTCACTCTACCATAGTCGACTGCAAAGTGTTATTCAAACTTTGGCCCTGACTTTTCGGATGTGCGACCCTGATCAAGTAACGCTTGTTCAATAGTCTGTTGCAACATCCGAATACGCTGTTCCATGCTCGATGCATAGTCACGCGTCTTCGCCTTTTCCTGAGTTAACTCATAGCTGATGTTCAACGCGGCGATGAAAACCAACTGCTCAGTATTTGTGACTTTAGTGCGTTCTTTTAGATCTTGCAACCGCTGATTCAGATCGTCCGCAGCCTGATTCAAAGCATCCCTTTGTTCAGGCGGGCAATTCACTCGCAGTGAACGGCCAAAAATATGGATATCGACGGGTTCTGCAGACATGCCACCTTCCTGCTGATTGACTGCGCGACCTTCACTCTCAGGGCGTGAAGGGGCGACACTATAGCTACCCTGGTGCGAACATACAAGCCCTTTTCTGGTATCCCCAGGGTCCAAAGTGGTAGCATATCATGAAATCCCTCCAACGATGACGAATGCGCATGTCTATAAAGAACGAAATGCCGGGTTACACCCTGGTAAACCAGCAATTGAACCAACAAGGCGTGGGTCTGACCCCTGCTGAAATGCACGGACTGCTGAGCGGGCTGCTGTGTGGCGGCAACAAAGACAGCTCATGGCAGCCGCTGGTTCACGACCTGACTAACGAAGGCCTGGCCTTTGGTCAGGAATTGGCTCAGTCGCTGCGCGCCATGCATGCCGCAACCAGTGACGCGCTGGAAGATGACGGTTTTCTTTTTCAGCTTTATCTGCCTGACGGTGATGACGTCACCGTGTTTGAGCGCGCCGATGCGCTGTCCGGTTGGGTGAACCACTTCCTGCTGGGGCTCGGCATGGTGCAGCCTAAGCTTGATAAAGTGAAAGATGAAACTGGCGAAGCCATTGACGATCTTCGTAATATTGCGCAACTTGGTTATGACGAAGATGAAGACCAGGAAGAGCTGGAGATGTCGCTGGAGGAGATTATTGAATACGTTCGTGTTGCAGCGCTCTTGTGCCACGATACTTTCACGCATCCGCAGCCGACAGCACCTGAAGTTCAAAAACCAACATTACACTAAGCCTGATTGCTCTGTTGACGGCGTATTCACGCGAACGGAGCGCTAAGGGATTGAAAGGAGATGTCATGACACAGCAAGCGTTTCTCCGCCGTCGCCAGGCGCTACTGGCACAGATGAAGCCAGGTAGCGCGGCGCTGATTTTTGCCGCGCCAGAGGTGACGCGCAGCGCGGATTCCGAGTATCCCTATCGCCAGAACAGCGATTTCTGGTACTTCACGGGCTTTAATGAGCCAGAAGCCTTGCTGGTGCTGATTAAAAGCAATGACACCCACAACCATAGTGTCCTCTTTAACCGCGTTCGCGATCTGACCGCTGAAATCTGGTTTGGTCGCCGCCTGGGGCAGGATGCGGCACCGGAAAAACTGGGCGTCGATCGGGCGCTGGCGTTCAGCGAAATCAATCAACAGCTGTATCAACTGTTGAACGGTCTGGACGTGATTTATCACGCTCAGGGCGAATACGGCTGGGCCGATGAGATTGTCTTTACCGCCCTGGATAAACTGCGCAAAGGCTCGCGTCAGAATCTGACCGCGCCGGATTCAATCATCGATTGGCGTCCGATGGTGCATGAAATGCGCCTGTTTAAGGACAGCGAAGAGATTGATATTCTGCGCCGTGCGGGCGAGATTAGCGCGCTGGCACATACCCGCGCGATGGAAAAATGCCGCCCGGGCATGTTTGAATATCAGCTAGAAGGGGAGATTCTGCATGAGTTTTCCCGCCACGGTGCCCGCTATCCGTCCTACAACACCATCGTCGGCGGCGGTGAAAACGGCTGTATTTTGCACTACACCGAAAACGAGTCTGAACTGCGCGACGGCGATCTGGTGCTGATTGATGCGGGCTGTGAATATCAAGGTTACGCCGGCGATATTACCCGCACCTTCCCGGTAAACGGCAAATTTACCCCTGCACAGCGCGCTATCTATGACATTGTTCTCGCGTCGCTGCACAAGTCTCTTGAACTGTATCGTCCCGGTACTTCAATTCAGGAAGTGACCACGGAAGTGGTGCGGATCATGATTACCGGTCTGCACGGCCTGGGGATCCTCAAGGGCGATATTGAACAACTCATCACCGACAACGCGCATCGTCCATATTTTATGCATGGCTTAAGCCACTGGCTGGGGCTGGACGTCCATGACGTGGGTGCCTACGGCGTGGAACGCTCTCGCGTGCTTGAACCTGGCATGGTGCTGACCGTTGAGCCGGGCCTTTATATCGCGCCGGACGCTGACGTTCCGGCAGAGTATCGCGGCATCGGCATTCGTATTGAAGATGATATCCTGATAACTGAAGACGGCAACGAAAACCTCACCGCCAGCGTCGTCAAAAACGCCGATGACATTGAAGCCTTGATGGCGGCGGCGCGGAAGCTATGAGCCTGATAATCGTCGGCGGCGGGATGACCGGCGCCACGCTTGCCCTGGCGGTGTCGCAACTTACTGCTGGCCGTCTGCCGGTACACGTGATTGAGGCGGCGGATATTCACGCCGCCCAGCACCCGGGCTTTGATGCGCGAGCGATTGCGCTGGCCGCTGGCACCTGCCAGCAGCTGGAGAAAATCGACCTTTGGCAAGCCATTGCCGACTGTGCGACCGCTATTACCACCGTGCATGTCAGCGATCGTGGCCACGCTGGGTTTGTCACCTTAGACGCTGCCGACTACCGTCTGGCGGCGCTCGGTAACGTGGTCGAGCTGCATGATGTCGGTCAGCGGCTGTTCGGCTTGCTGCGCAAGGCGCGCGGCGTGACGCTGCATTGCCCTTCACGGGTTACGCAGGTCGAGCGGCAATCCGACGGCGTGAGCGTCACGCTGGATAACGGCGAAACGCTGCACGGTAAACTGCTGGTGGCGGCTGATGGCTCACGCTCAACGCTGGGCGAGCAGTGCGGTATTCACTGGCAGCAGGAACCGTATAATCAGGTGGCGGTGATTGCTAACGTCACCACCGCCGTCCCTCATCAGGGACGTGCGTTTGAGCGCTTCACCGAATACGGGCCGCTGGCGATGTTGCCGATGTCCCATAACCGCTGCTCGCTGGTGTGGTGTCATCCGCTGGAACGTCATGACGACGTATTAAGCTGGTCAGATGAACGTTTTTGCCACGAACTGCAGCAGGCGTTTGGCTGGCGATTAGGTCGCATTACCCAGGCCGGGGCGCGCAACGCTTATCCGCTATCGTTATCTACCGCAACGCGCACCGTGTCACACCGGCTGGCGCTGGTGGGCAACGCCGCGCAGACGCTGCATCCGATTGCCGGGCAGGGATTTAACTTAGGCTTGCGCGATGTGATGACGCTGGCAGAAACGCTGGCGCAGGCGCATGCCAACAATCACGATATCGGCGACTACCCGCTGTTATGCCAGTATCAACGCCAGCGGACAGAGGATAAATCTGCCACCATTGGCGTTACGGATGGTCTGGTGCATCTGTTTGCTAACCGCTGGGCGCCGCTGGTTGCCGGGCGCAACGCGGGGCTGATGGCAATGGAATTATTTACCCCGGCACGCGATGTGCTGGCGCAGCGTACGCTGGGCTGGGTCGCTCGTTAAGAGCTTTAAGGAGTTAATGTGCAAAGTGTTGATGTTGCCATCGTAGGCGGTGGAATGGTTGGGCTGGCGGTGGCCTGCGGTTTACAGGGCAGCGGCCTGCGGGTTGCAGTACTGGAACAATCGCTGCCGCAGCCGCTTGCCGCCGATGCGCCGCCTGCGCTGCGCGTGTCGGCCATTAATGCGGGTAGCGAAAAGCTGTTATCGAAGCTGGACGTCTGGTCGGCAATTGTTGCCCAGCGCGCCAGCTGTTATCACGGTATGGAAGTGTGGGATAAAGACAGCTTTGGCCGCATCGCGTTTGACGACCGCAGCATGGGTTACAGCCATCTCGGGCATATCGTTGAAAATGCGGTTATTCATCAGGCGCTGTGGCAAAAGGCCGAGCGCTGCGCAGACGTCACGTTAATGGCACCGGCAGAATTACAGCAGGTGGTGTGGGGCGAGAACGAAGCCTTTTTGACCCTGAAAGATGGCAACATGCTGACCGCTCGCCTGGTGGTTGGCGCCGACGGCGCAAACTCCTGGCTACGCAACAAAGCCGATATTCCGCTGACCTTCTGGGATTACCGGCACCATGCGCTGGTCGCCACCGTGCGCACCGAGGAGCCACATGAAGCCGTCGCGCGCCAGTGTTTCCACGGCGAAGGTATCCTCGCTTTCCTGCCGCTGTCCGATCCTCATTTATGCTCTATTGTCTGGTCGCTGTCGCCGCAGGAAGCTGAGCGGATGCAGCAAGCCGATGCTGCCGAATTTAATCAGGCGCTGAATATTGCCTTTGATAACCGTCTGGGGCTTTGCAAGGTGGAGAGTGAGCGGCAGATTTACCCGCTCACCGGACGCTATGCGCGCCAGTTTGCGGCGCACCGTTTAGCGCTGGTCGGCGATGCGGCGCACACCATCCACCCGCTTGCCGGGCAGGGCGTTAATCTGGGCTTTATGGATGCAGCTGAACTGATTAATGAGCTAAAGCGGCTACAGGCGCAGGGCAAAGATTTTGGTCAGCATTTTTATCTGCGTCGTTACGAGCGTAGCCGCAAGCACAGCGCGGCGGTCATGCTGGCTGGCATGCAAGGTTTCCGCGAACTGTTCGCTGGGGAAAATCCGGCTAAAAAACTGTTACGCGATATCGGCCTGAAACTGGCGGACACGCTGCCCGGCGTTAAACCGCAATTAATTCGTCAGGCGATGGGCCTGAATGACCTGCCTGACTGGCTTCGTTAAGTCGCTCACACTTTTACTCCCGGTAATTCCACCGGGAGTCTCTCCCTCATTTGAAAAAATCTAATTTCACGCCATTTTTCGCATTAGTTTTATTAATCCATCCTTTTTTTTGTTACGGAAAACACGCCTTGTTTCCCGCAGGAAATATTATCTTGTGCTAAATATCTCGCCGTTATTGTTAATAATATGTGGCGTATTTCGCTTTTTTGCAGTTGATAGTTCTGTATGATTTTTGGCGTCTTTGGGTCATAAGCTAATGTGATGGCCCTTTTTTCTTGATGGTTAACGACGGTGTTCAGTGGTAAGTTCAGGGAAAAGATAACGTTTGCGTCGGTGCCTTAGACGGGGATCGGCGTCAGGTTTTGTGGTGCGATTTACAAAACGAGGACATGATGGCTCAACAAACGCCTTTGTACGATCAGCACGTGTTATGTGGCGCGCGCATGGTAGATTTCCACGGCTGGATGATGCCGCTGCACTATGGCTCGCAGATTGATGAACACCACGCGGTGCGTACCGATGCCGGGATGTTCGATGTGTCGCATATGACCATCGTTGACCTCCACGGCCCGAGAACCCGAGAATTTCTGCGCTATCTGCTGGCGAACGACGTCGCCAAGCTTACCAAACCGGGTAAAGCGCTTTACAGCGGCATGCTAAATGCCTCGGGTGGCGTGATTGACGACCTGATTGTCTATTACCTCACCGAAGATTATTTCCGCCTTGTTGTTAACTCCGCTACCCGCGAAAAAGACCTCTCCTGGATTACCCAACACGCCGAACCTTATGCCATCGACATCACCGTCCGTGATGACCTGTCGCTTATTGCGGTACAGGGGCCGAACGCGCAGGCGAAAGCCAACAGCCTGTTTACCGATGAGCAGCGTCAGGCCGTTGACGGCATGAAACCGTTCTTTGGCGTACAGGCGGGCGACTTCTTTATCGCGACCACCGGCTATACCGGGGAAGCGGGTTATGAAATTGCGCTGCCGAAAGAGCAGGCCGCTGATTTCTGGCAAAAGCTGGTACAGGCTGGCGTGAAGCCTTGCGGTCTGGGCGCGCGCGACACGCTGCGTCTGGAAGCGGGCATGAACCTGTACGGTCAGGAGATGGATGAAGGCGTTTCGCCTCTGGCTGCCAATATGGGCTGGACTATCGCCTGGGAACCGGCCGATCGTGACTTTATCGGTCGCGACGTACTGGAACAAGAACGCGAGAGAGGGACTGAACAACTCGTTGGCCTGGTGATGACAGAGAAAGGCGTCCTGCGCGGTGAACTGCCGGTACGCTTTACCGATGCCAACGGCAACGCCTGTGAAGGAACCATCACCAGCGGCACCTTCTCGCCAACTTTAGGCCACAGCATTGCGCTGGCCCGCGTCCCGGAAGGGATTGGCGAAACGGCAATTGTGCAAATCCGTAACCGCGAAATGCCGGTGAAAGTGACCAAACCTATTTTTGTGCGTAACGGCAAGGCCGTCGCGTAACCTATTCTTATTCGGGAGAATTTTTGATGAGCAACGTACCAGCAGAACTGAAATACAGCAAAGAACACGAATGGCTGCGCAAAGAAGCTGACGGTAGCTACACCGTGGGGATTACCGAGCACGCGCAGGAACTCCTGGGCGATATGGTCTTTGTTGACCTACCGGACGTTGGCGCCACCGTCAGCGCGGGCGATGACTGTGCGGTAGCAGAATCCGTTAAAGCGGCTTCTGATATTTACGCGCCAATCAGCGGTGAAATTGTCGCCGTCAACGAAGAACTGGGTGATTCACCGGAGCTTGTGAACAGTGAACCTTATGAAGGCGGCTGGATCTTCAAAATTAAAGCCAGTGACGAATCGCAGGTTGCCGCGTTGCTTGATGCAACCGCATACCAAGCATTATTAGAAAACGAGTAAGGTTGTGCCGGATGGCACTGCGTTTATCCGGCCTACGGCACGTAGGCCCGGTAAGCGAAGCGCCACCGGGCAGTTCAGTTAGATAATCTCGATTCACCGCACTTTTCAGGAACCATCGCTCATGACACAGACTTTAAGCCAGCTTGAAAACCGTGGCGCGTTTATTGAACGTCACATCGGGCCGGATGCCCAACAGCAGCAAGAGATGCTCAAAACCGTCGGCGCAGATTCATTAAATGCGCTGATTGGGCAGATCGTGCCGAAAGATATCCAGCTTGCTACGCCGCCACAGGTAGGCAACGCCACCACAGAATTCGCCGCGCTGGCAGAGCTGAAGGCAATTGCCAGCCGCAACAAGCGCTTTAAGTCATACATTGGCATGGGCTACACCCCGGTACAGCTGCCGCCGGTTATTCAGCGAAATATGCTGGAAAATCCAGGCTGGTACACGGCTTATACTCCCTATCAGCCGGAAGTCTCGCAGGGGCGCCTGGAATCGTTGCTCAACTTCCAGCAGGTAACGCTGGATTTGACCGGCCTGGATATGGCCTCAGCTTCCTTGCTGGATGAAGCGACCGCCGCGGCTGAAGCCATGGCAATGGCTAAACGCGTCAGCAAACTGAAAAACGCGAATCGCTTCTTCGTCGCCGCTGACGTGCATCCACAAACGCTGGACGTGGTGCGCACCCGTGCGGAAACCTTCGGCTTTGACGTGATTGTGGATGACGCGGACAAGGCGCTCGAGCATCAGGACGTCTTCGGCGTGCTGTTACAGCAGGTAGGCACGACCGGTGAGGTTCACGACTACAGCAAGCTGATCGCTGAGCTGAAATCGCGCAAAGTGGTCGTAAGCGTTGCCGCTGATTTTATGGCGCTGGTGCTGTTAACCGCGCCGGGCAAGCAGGGCGCGGACATTGTCTTCGGCTCCGCTCAACGCTTTGGCGTACCGATGGGCTACGGCGGCCCACACGCGGCGTTCTTTGCGGCCAAAGATGAATTCAAACGCGCGATGCCGGGCCGTATTATCGGCGTATCGAAAGATGCGGCGGGCAATACCGCTTTGCGCATGGCGATGCAGACGCGTGAGCAGCATATTCGCCGCGAGAAAGCCAACTCCAACATCTGTACTTCACAGGTACTGCTGGCGAACATCGCTAGCCTGTATGCGGTTTATCACGGCCCGGTTGGCCTGAAACGTATCGCTAATCGTATCCACCGTCTGACCGATATTCTGGCAGCCGGTCTGCAACAAAAAGGCCAGAAGCTGCGCTTTGCGCACTACTTTGACACCCTGTGTGTTGAAGTGGCCGACAAAGCCGCCGTACTGGCGCGGGCGCAAGCCGCTGAGATTAACCTGCGTAGCGACATCCTGAACGCCGTGGGGATCACCCTGAACGAAACCACCACTCGCGAAGATGTGCTGGGCCTGTTTAACGTCATTCTGGGCGACAACCACGGCCTGGATATCGACGCGCTGGACAAAGATGTCGCGCTCGATAGCCGCTCCATCCCGCAGACCATGCTGCGTGATGATGCGATTCTCAGCCACCCGGTCTTTAATCGCTACCACAGCGAAACGGAGATGATGCGCTATATGCACTCTCTGGAGCGTAAAGATCTGGCGCTGAATCAGGCGATGATCCCGCTGGGATCGTGCACCATGAAGCTTAACGCCGCCGCGGAAATGATCCCAATCACGTGGCCTGAATTTGCCGAACTGCACCCGTTCTGCCCGGTAGAGCAGGCGGAAGGCTACCATCAGATGATCGGTCAGCTGTCCGATTGGCTGGTGAAATTAACCGGTTACGACGCGCTGTGTATGCAGCCAAACTCCGGCGCGCAGGGCGAATATGCGGGTCTGCTGGCGATTCGTCACTACCATGAAAGCCGTAACGACGGTCATCGCGATATTTGCCTTATCCCAAGCTCGGCGCACGGCACTAACCCGGCCTCCGCGCAGATGGCGGGAATGCAGGTTGTGGTCGTTGCTTGTGATAAAAACGGCAACATCGACCTGGCCGACCTGCGCGCGAAAGCGGAGCAAAACGCGGCGAACCTGTCCTGCATCATGGTGACCTACCCGTCGACCCACGGCGTGTATGAAGAGACGATCCGCGAAGTGTGTGAAATCGTACACCAGTTCGGCGGTCAGGTTTATCTTGATGGCGCGAACATGAACGCGCAGGTGGGCATTACTTCCCCAGGCTTTATCGGCGCGGACGTTTCGCACCTTAACCTGCATAAAACTTTCTGTATCCCACACGGCGGCGGCGGCCCAGGTATGGGGCCTATCGGCGTGAAAGCGCATCTGGCGCCGTTTGTTCCGGGCCATAGCGTTGTGCATATCGAAGGCATGCTGACCCGTCAGGGCGCGGTCTCCGCGGCACCGTTCGGCAGCGCCTCTATTTTGCCAATCAGCTGGATGTATATCCGCATGATGGGTGCGGAAGGCTTAAAACAGGCAAGCCAGCTGGCGATTCTGAACGCTAACTATATTGCGACTCGCCTGAAAGACGCTTATCCGGTGCTGTACACCGGCCGCGACGGTCACGTGGCGCACGAATGTATTCTTGATATTCGTCCGCTGAAAGAAGAGACCGGCATCAGCGAGCTGGATATTGCTAAGCGCTTGATCGACTACGGTTTCCACGCCCCGACTATGTCATTCCCGGTAGCCGGTACGCTGATGGTTGAGCCGACCGAATCGGAAAGCAAAGCTGAACTGGATCGCTTTATTGAGGCGATGCTGGCAATCCGTGCTGAAATCGACCGCGTGAAAGCGGGTGAGTGGACGCTCGAAGATAACCCGCTGGTTAACGCGCCGCACACGCAGAATGAGCTGGTGAGCGAGTGGAATCATGGTTACAGCCGTGAAGTTGCTGTTTTCCCGGCGGGCATGGCGAACAAATACTGGCCGACGGTGAAACGTCTCGACGATGTTTACGGCGACCGTAACCTGTTCTGCTCTTGTGTCCCGATGAGTGAATACCAGTAATCGCTTGATTACACTATCCTTTAAAGGCGCTTCGGCGCCTTTATTTTTTGGGAGAAACGCATGGCACTGGCATTGGTCACCGGCGCAAGCCGGGGAATTGGTCGAGCGACGGCGATCCTGCTGGCGCAGGAAGGGTATACGGTCGCGGTGAACTATCACCAGAATGCGCAGGCGGCGGATGAGGTGGTGAGCCTTATCAAGGCGTCGGGCGGTAAGGCATTTGCTGTGCAGGCCGATGTGGGGGATGAAGCGCAGGTCGAGGCGATGTTTGCGGTACTGGACGAGCAACCAGAGGCGCTGACCGCGCTGGTCAATAACGCCGGTATCCTGTTTACGCAAAGCCGGGTGGAAGCGCTGAGCGCCGAGCGTATCAATCGGGTACTGAAAACTAACGTCACCGGCTATTTCCTCTGTTGCCGTGAGGCGGTAAAGCGGATGGGGCAAGGAGGCGCGATTGTAAACGTCTCTTCTGCGGCATCTCGCCTGGGTGCGCCTTTTGAATATGTGGATTACGCGGCTTCAAAGGGGGCCGTGGATACGCTGACGATGGGGCTGGCGCTTGAGGTCGCGGCGCAGGGGATCCGCGTGAATGGCGTACGCCCGGGTTTGATTTATACCGAGATGCACGCCAGCGGCGGCGAGCCGGGGCGCGTCGATCGCGTGAAGTCGATGCTGCCGATGCAGCGCGGCGGCCAGCCGGAAGAGGTGGCGCAGGCGATTGTCTGGCTGTTGAGCGAGAAGGCGTCTTATGTGACGGGGAGTTTTCTTGAGTTAGCGGGTGGGAAGTAGTGCGAGATTGCCCCTCACCCTAACCCTCTCCCCGTGGGGGAGAGGGGACCGACCGAGTATGTGGCACGTCCGCTTTTCTCTCTCGCCCCTTTGGGGAGAGGGAACCGACCGTGCATGTGGCACGTCTGCTTTTCTCCCTCGCCCCGTGGGGATGAGGGGACCGGTCGAGCATGTGGCACGTCCGCTGTATTGATTCACTAAGGATACGACAATAACCGGGAAGAAACCGGAGTATGTGGGAATTCACGGGAGGCTGGGTACTTCGGGGGCTGCAAAGGAAATGCGGCCTGAACACGGAGGATATTGATGAACTACGACAAAACAAACATTTCTGGCGAATGATTCACTAAAAGTGCGAATCAGTATTTTCTCATTTAAGTTTTACACCTCTCTTTAAAAACCCTTCAAAGCTGGCAACAAATCACTTTAAGTTGTCTGACCACGATCAATTAATAATCATTAGCAACGTGTGATTTTAAGCATCATTCCCATCACTAGGTTTGTGGTATGTATACCTGACTTAGCTCTTTGTTACCCAGCTTTACTGCGTGGCTCCGTCTTAGGCGCTATGGTATCGCTATGTTCCTGGCCCTCATACTTAGATAAAATCTCTTTCATAGTTTCATCAGGTAAAGCCTGGAGAACCTGTAGCGTTTTTAATTGCTCCTGAGTGATCCCTAGCGCTTCCAATACCGTTTCATGACCGATTATAGAAGGCATTAGCCCCTTTATACCGGAAACGCGAACAACCTCCACTGCTGTTGCCTGTTCTTCTGGCGTGAGTAGGCTTAAAGCAGAAATTAAACGTTCATCAACAGAATGGGTTTGCTGTTGTCTGGGTTCAAATGAGATCGCAGAACTGGCAGAACCATGCAGATATGATCTGGTTTGCTCTGGCAAGCTGCTAATATGGTAATCGTATGACACTCCCTTCCCGCCATGTCGTTGGCGCTTTCTCCAGTTTTCAATTGTTGCCTTTCGTGAAATGTTAGTCGCCAGCTTCGGTAGCCCCGGCAACCCTTCAAGCTCTTTCGCGCTGTACCATTCTTTGATTTCTTTATCATTCATTTTGAATCACCATGATTTCACAAAATGGGAAATTAAATTTCATTTAAATTCAAAGGGATGAGTGCGATTAATTCAAATCATTCAAAATCATCGTTGAATTGAAAATGATTTGAAACTATCATCATTCCCGTACCCGACGAGCTACGCGTAAAGGTAGCTTATGGGGGATTTGAAAGGATTGCATGAAATGAGCGTGAATAAAAGAACTCTCAATAAAGATTGGCACCGTGCTGATATTGTCGCAGAACTACACAAGCGACGAGTTTCTTTAGCTGAGTTAGGGCGCACTAATCAGTTATCAGCGTCCACGTTGAAAAATGCGCTTGATAAACGATATCCAAAGGCAGAGAAAATCATCGCAGATGCGTTGGGCCTTGCTCCGCAAGAAATTTGGCCATCTAGATACTAGGTGCATCATGAAAGAATGGTATACAGCGAAGGAACTCGTAGGGCTTACCGGGCTACCTAAACAGGCTACAAACATCACACGAAAAGCAAAAAACGAACGATGGGAATCCAGAGTCTCATCTGGTTCAAAGGGAGTGTCATTTGAATTCAGTGTCAAATCATTGCCTTTAGAAGTTCGTGCTGAATTGCTTTTAAAACGCGGTGAAGTTGAAACCAGCCAGGGGATTATTGAAATTGCCAAACCCCAGGCTAAAGAGCTGGACTATGAACGCCGTTTGCTATGGCAACGCTGGGAATCAGCTACTGACGCACAGCGCCAGTTAGCAAATAAATGGCTTCCTGTGGTGCGTTTTGCAGGCGAGCTGATCCAGTCAGGAATCACAGCCACTACCGCGTTTCAAACGGCCGCAAGCCGTTATGACGTTAGCCCGGCATCGCTGCGAGATAAATATTATCTCGTGCAGAAATACGCTGAAGTCGACTGGTGTGCCGTCCTGCTTGATAAACGCGGCGGGTCTAAGCGTGATTCCCGTAAAGTTGATTTTGATGAAGATGCCTGGCAATTCCTGATTGCTGATTATCTCCGCCCAGAGCGCCCAGCGTTCCGCAAATGTTATGAACGGCTAGAACTGGCAGCAAAAGAACACGGCTGGTCAATCCCTTCTTATTCAACTGCGTTCCGTCGCGCCCAGGGTATTGATCAGGCTGTAGTAGTGGCCTGTCGTGAAGGTGAAAACTCGCTGGCCCGCCTGTTTCCAAGTCAGAAGCGCACCGTTGCGAACCTACATGCAATGGAGTGGATTAACGGCGATGGTTACCAGCACAACGTGTTTGTGCGCTGGCATAACGGCGAGGTGCTACGCCCTAAAACATGGGTCTGGCAGGATGTTTATAGCCGTAAAATTATCGGCTGGCGGGCTGATGTTTCAGAGAACAGCGACAGCATTCGCCTTTCTCTGATGGATGCGATCAGCGCCTACGGAAAGCCTGACCATGTGACCATCGATAACACTCGCGCAGCCGCGAATAAATGGATGTCGGGTGGTGTTCCAAACCGCTACCGCTTCAAGGTTAAGAAAGACGATCCTATGGGTATTTTGCCTATGCTCGGTATTCAGGTTCACTGGACAAGCGTTATCGGTGGCAAGGGGTGGGGTCAGGCTAAACCCGTAGAACGCGCGTTCGGCGTTGGTGGTTTGGGTGAATATGTTGATAAGCATCCGTCACTGTCCGGGGCATTTACCGGGGAGAACACACTTAGCAAACCTGATAATTACGGTTCCAGAGTTGTGGATGTTGAGACATTTCTTGAAGCACTCGCGGAAGGTATTGCAATGTTTAACGCAAAAGTTGGGCGTGAAACAGAAATTTGTCAGGGTGAGTATTCCTTTGATCAGGTATTTGAAAAAAGCCTCAGCAATTCTGTTATTACGCGTTTGACCGAAGAACAGATCCGCCAGTTCATGCTTCCAGCCGAAGCGGTAAGCGTAAAACAGAATGGCGAGTTTACCCTGCAATGCGGTGGATCGTTATACGGGCGCAAAAACAGTTACTGGAATCCGGTACTGGCGAACATTCGCCCACGGAAAATCACGGTACGTTTCGATCCGCGCAATCTGCACAGTGAGGTTGCTTGCTATGACCTTGAGGGGCGCTTTATTTGTATGGCCGAGTGTCGCAATGCTGTGGCGTTTGGTGACAGTGCGACAGGCCGCGAGCACAGCCGCCAGCGCAAACAGATGATGACGCATACAAAACGCGCCGTGAAATCACAGCGCCGTATGACGGCAATCGAAATGAACGATTTGCTGCCCAAAATTACGCCACCTGAAGCGCCACAAAGACATGTCGTTGAGCGGTTCTTCACTCAGGGTAATACAGCCAGAAAAGCGGTTGAAGTGGAACAGACGGAAAATGATGTGATTTTCCAGAAATTAATGAAACAGGCCGGGACTAAAAAATAACGGAAATACGTGATTTTTTAATTATCAGCTAAACAAAATACGGACAAATTAAAATGACGCAAATTAATCATGACGATTTGCGCGGAGCAATTCGCGCGTTAACTGGCAATAATGAAATTTCCGGCGCAGAGCTGGCGCGTGAAACCGGCCTGTCTGCTGCTGCAATCTCTCAGTTTCTGAATAGTAAATATAAAGGCGATAACGACGCCGTAGCGCTCAAGTTGAATACCTGGCTTGAATCGCGTAACGCCGCGCAGGCTGTTATGCCGACTATACCGTCCTATATCGAAACACCAACCGCCGCAAAAATCACGGCAGCGCTCACCTATGCTCAACTGACGCACACCATCGCGCTGGTTTATGGCAATCCGGGGATTGGCAAATCGGAAGCAACCAAACGTTATGCGGCAAACGGGAACAATGTGTGGCGTATCACAGCCAGTAAATCCCGTACTAACGAGCTGGAAACCATGTACGAACTGGCGCTTGAAATGGGTATCAGTGACGCGCCATATCAGCGCGGTGCGCTTTCCAGACTGCTACGCCGCCGCCTCACCGATTCAAACGCGCTAATCATCATTGATGAAGCTGACTGGCTGAATTACGACGCAATTGAAGAACTGCGTATTCTTCAGGAAGAATGCAATATCGGTCTGGCGCTTTCCGGCAACCACAAGGTTTATGATCGCCTCACGGGCGGTACGCGTAGCGTTGATTTTGCCCGCTTATTTTCCCGCGTAGGGAAAAAGGTTGTGCTGAATAACATTCTCAAAGGCGATGTGGACGCGTTCTGTGATGCCTGGAATATCTCTGGTAAAGACGAACGTAATTTGCTCAATGCCATTGCTAAACGCCCCGGAGCGTTGCGCTCACTGTCTCATATTCTCCCGCTTGCCAGCATTTATGCGCAGGGTAAAGGCGTTGCCATTAACTGCGAAACCATTCATGCGGCAATGATTGAACTCGGCCACAACGAATTAACGGAGGTTTAATCATGTTTCCCGAAAAAATTTCTGAACATGTACAAATGGCCCGAAAGGCGGAGGAATGGCTTAAAAAGCGCGGGAGTTACATCACCGAAACCCGCGTCTGGATGCGCCGCCCGTTGCTTGAAATTACCTGCCCCCCGGCAGAACTGGTGAAGTCTGCCAGCCGCATTATGGAAAGTTGTGATACAGGCACCCGCTCCGTGTGGGTTGCCCGACTTAATGGTTGTCAGATTATCTGGCGTTAAAACAGGAATATTGAAAATGGCTAAAGTTATTATCGAAATCACCCGCGATTTTACGGATAAGAATGGTGATGTAGTTTCAGAAATGATTGGTACTAAGGTCTCAGTTACTGAAATTAGCCCCAAAGACGAGTCTGGCCCGCAGGATGCTCTCGCTTATATCGTCGCACATAATTTACCTGTGTTATTGAAACTTGCAGGCGAACAGCTTGCAGAGGATATGACTAAGAAAGGGGCGACAGCATCCTGCCATGCGGTAGTAAGAACAATGAACTGAGGAATGATATGAAACATATTGTGGCTTATGCATGGGCTTCGGGCCTAATTGAATTCGGGACTGTGTGCCCGAACGGTGCATTACCGGTGATGGTCGGCCGGGAGAAGTTAGTAAGAGATTCGATTGATGTCCTCGCCCGTCATTCACGGACAAATAATGATTTATTTGTTCCGGGTGTACCTGAGGCGGCAAGTCAGGACGAAGGAATGAGCGCGCTGCTGCGCTTCGTTAAAGAATTACAGCGTTAAATAAACGGGAGATTAATCAGATGGCAGCAAAACCCAAACGTATTAAATCCGCTGCGGCGCTCTACGTGCCTCAGACGCGCGATGAAGTGATGACCGATATTCGCAAAATTGGTGATTTTCAGCGTGAAGCTACCCGGCTGGAAACCGCGATGAATGATGAAATCGCGGTGATTACCGAAAAATACGCAGGACAGATAAAACCGCTTTCAACACAGATTGATACGCTTTCAAAAGGCGTTCAAAGCTGGTGTGAGGCGAATCGTAGCGACCTGACCAACAGCGGCAAAGTTAAATCGGCAAATCTGGTTACAGGCGATGTGCAGTGGCGTGTTCGCCCGCCCTCAGTCACCATTCGGGGTGTGGATTCGGTGATGGAAACATTGCGGCGCTTAAAACTGGATCGCTTCATCCGAACTAAAGAAGAAATCAACAAAGAGGCCATTCTCAACGAACCGACAGCCGTCTCGGGTGTGGCAGGTATTAAGGTTAATTCAGGGATTGAGGATTTTTCCATAATTCCATTTGAGCAAACGGCTACAAATTAAATTTATTTAAATCACTGACATTTTAAATACGGCGCAGCGCGTCGGGGACTCGTTCGCGCCGGATTCACCAAAAGGTATATTTCATGAACGAACAACAGCTTATTTCGATGATTATCGACCTGAAATCCTGGCACCAAAATCGCGTTGATAAATGCCAGATGATTATTGAACAAAAGGACGCTGATATTCGTCTGGAAATGGGAGAGGGAGAAGCGCTGGAGTTTGGGGCTGACACTAAGGAAGCCCGTTTTATCAGAATTGGTGTCCAGTTAGCACTGCTTCAGTTCCAGCCTTTTCCTATCACCATGAAACAAGCGGATGAAGATACCGAGGACGAAGACGATGAATAAATCTCAGATTTATGACGGGGCATTTGCCCGCTGGGGATACGACGCACAGGTGCTGACTGTCGCAGAAGAGTGTAACGAACTTTCAGCCTCCTGTATTCGCATGGTTAACCATAAAGCTAACGGCAGCAAAGTTGCAGAAGAAGCCGCAGACGTTGAAATCATGATTGAACAGCTGCGTCACAACGGTATGAACGACATGATCGAACTTCATAAAGCGAAAAAACTTACCCGGCTTGCAACCCGTGTAGGTGTTGAAGTGGAGCCTGTTTCACCGTTCGGCCCTTCAGTAGCCGGATTGCTTGAGGAAGCGCTGGAGCAGATGGAGCTGGCGCAAGGGCTGTATTTAGATGCGCGTACCAGTAACCGCCTCGCGTCTGCCCGAGCCCGTATGGCTATCAGTCTGCTTATGCAGGCGTCACAGAAGATGATCAGCGAACAGCAGAATGCAGAACGTCGGGAGGCGCGTAATGCTTGATTTAATTTTCTCAGTGCTCCGGGAGCATGGCCCACTGACGTCTTCTGCAATCGCTGTGCGTCTGAATAAAAAACCCGGTGATGTGATCACCGTTCTTCGTAATGCGGTGGGCACCGGCCTGCTCGTTGAGCGTAACGGTTTTTACAGTCATCACACTGATTTAAACGCGCCGCGCCGCAATTCATTTGAATGGGTCGAGGGTCACCAGTTCCCGGTCAAGGTGTTGCGTCTGGCGCGAGGCCCGCACAGCTGCGAAACCGTATCAGTACTCGCTGAAATTGATTCGGAGAAACAGAAACAGGGCTGGCCGGGCTTCCAGTTGGCGGTGATTGACGTCCGCATGGGCCATATCAAGTGCTGTAGCACCGGCGAATTCATCACCGATCACGTTCTGCGTTATCTGCCTCTGGATACGTCCACAGTGAGGGAAACATGGGCTTTCTGATTATTTACTTAGTGGGAGTAGCGATCACCTGTCTACTCATTAGCACACTTGATGGCCGGTATATGCCAAGCGAACGTGAGCAATGCAGCATTACTCTTTTCCTTGCAGTTATCTGGCCGTTAATTCTGTTTGCCGGTCTGGCTTTTGCCCTGCATTGGGGATTAATGCTCATGACTCAAAAAATCTGTCACCGGAGGGCAAAATAATGACAATCTCTAAAGAGCAGTGGAGCGGCATTCAGAACAGTCTTGGTGGTCTTTTTGCTGAGGTCGAATTCAAAATGCCGTCCGGGGAAACTATTTCCGTTAATAAGCGGCTTATTGCTGAAAATAAAATGGCGTTGATTGTATGGATCAATGGCGAACGCAGCGATGCCTGGGGAATGCCTAAGCATGAAAACTATCTCCCGTTAACAAAGCTGGTATGGCGTCGTAAGACTTACCGGCCCGGTGCCGCAACTATCCGTAAGGTGTCAAAAATGAAGGGTGGCAAACGGTGGTTAAAACTGAAGGAGAATGCGTATCTGTATGAGGTTGTGGAATGCTGGGTTTGCTATTTTAGCAGCGCAGCATCGCTGGTCAGGCAGTTCAGGAAGATCGAAGGGTTGGAACTTGTCACACCTGTTTCCGAGGTGATGAAACATGCAGAGGGCTAACCTTATCAAGTTGAACCACGTTGCCAAACGCAAACTGGCGCTGGATGATGATACCTATCGGGCGTTTCTTTCCGGGGTTGTGTCCGGCAAGACCAGTTGCCGGGCAATGCGTATCTCAGAACTTGAGGCAGTACTTAAAGCGCTGGAAGAAAGAGGATTTAAGAAAACTAAACTATCGCGGCCCCAGCCAAAAGCGGCCCCGGTTGTAACCGATAAAATCCGGGTTATCTGGCTGATAATGCGCCGTCAGGGTTTTGTTTTTGATGGTACTGATACTGCGCTAAACGCTTTTGTGAAGCGCACGACAAGTATCAGGAACGGCGGCGAAGGTGTGGCCCGGCTGGAGTGGCTGCGGGGTGATCAGGCATCGACAGTTCTGGAAAGTCTCAAACGCTGGCACATGCGCTGTATGCAGGAGAAACTTCCTGCAAAAGGTTATGGTCTGAGCTACGAACGAACGTGCGATTTGTACCGAAAATACAGCCTGTAAGACTAAAATCCCGCCGCCGAGCGGGATTTTTTATGTACAACATTCAGTGACATGTCAAAATACCCGCTCTAATAACAATGATATCCGGGTGCAAAATGATGAAGAAAGTATCTTTAATTTTAGGAATGGCTATGTGGGGCTGGGTAGCAACGGCCAGCGCTGCGAATAATGGCGATGGTGTTGATGCATTTGCTGACGCCTATCAGAAGCAACACCCAGCGCAAGCCGATGACAGGGAGCCAGTGAAAAAAGACCCGGCGTCAGGCTTCTGGACGTGCAACGGTATCAAGCTACATATGGGTGTTGATTTGAGGTCATGGCAGGAGCTCAATGCTGGTGATATGTATGTGCTAACGGAATCAGGCGCTATTGATGATAAAGACAAGGATGAAAAAGTTAAGGGCACGGATTATGTGTATAAATGGACTAAGAATCCGGCCGTTTTAAAATTCTTCATTGTTGATAAAACAGGAAAAAATCTTTATCTAAGAGATGATCTCCATTACTTCAAAACTTACAAATGTAAACGCGATAAATAACCTCGTTATTATTCCCGCCTGAATGCGGGAATTTTGTATACTAAACACTCACTGTACAAAAGATCAGGAGGTTTTATGGCAGAACTACAGACAGACCTGTTTGAACACGACCCGGGTATGGCGCAATTGCTGGCCCATATGGACAACATTCCTGCCCCGGAGCTGGAATCACGCTGGCCGCGTTCGCTCGTTGAACTTATCGACATTCTCGAAGCGGAATTAACCCGACAGGGCCATACCGAAGAACCGCGCATTCTGGCTCGCAAACAGGCGTTGGCACTGTCCCATTATCTCGGTGGCCGTCAGTATTACATTCCTTGCGGTAACAGCATGATGACAGCGTTACGCGATGATTTAATCTACTGTCAGTTTAATGGCCGTAACATTGAAGAACTGCGCCGGGCGCACAAACTTTCCCAGCCGCAGATTTACCAGATTATTCAGCGTCAACGCCAGTTGCATACACGCCGCCGTCAGCCAGATTTATTCTGATATCATCACGCCGATCAACCGGCTGCGCCCGAGGGTGCGGGTTGTTCTAAAGCGCCATAATCCCAAAGCCTGACCCATCTTTTTTATTCTGCTCTCCGGTTCACTAACTGGACGAGACGATGCCCTCTATACCCAAATCACTAAAAGCCTCATTGCTGGCCGTTGCAATAGCTGGCGCTGGCGGTGGTGGTTATCAGGAAATGACCCGTGTAACTCTCACCCATGTTGAGGGGATCGTCTATTACCCATATCGTGATGTCGCGGGCGTGTTGACGGTCTGTGTCGGCCACACGGGCAAAGATATCAAGATGCGGCACTACACACATAACGAGTGTATGTCTCTGCTTGATCAGGATTTAAAGCCCGTTTTTAGCGCCATCACACGCCTCGTAAAAGTGCCATTAACCGACTATCAGCGTACAGCACTTGCCACCTTCATTTTCAACACTGGCGTATCCGCTTTCGCGAATTCAACTCTTCTGAAAAAACTCAATGCCGGTGATTTTGCCGGGGCGCGTGATCAGATGGCCCGCTGGGTATTTGCGGCCGGGCATAAATGGGTGGGCCTGATGAATCGCCGTGATGTTGAAATGGCTATCTGGAACGTCAGGGGGCCGGATGACCTTCGTTAGTAAATCGCTTCTCGTAGGTGCAACCATCGTTGCCGTCGCGTTCGGTGTGCTCTGGCATGAACTGGATATTGCCCGGAATGATAACCAGACCCTACGCCGGGAGCTGCAAACCGAAACGCAGGCCCGTAATACCGCCGTCTGGCTGCTGGATAGCCAGGAACAAACCATGCAGGTTTTTGCAGCCATACGGGCCGCAAACCGTGCCGCACGCCTGAATGATGAGGCTCTCCGCGATGAATCAAAGCAAAAGATTACCCAGGCAGTTACGCATGACCCGTGCGGCGCTGGTGCTGTGCCTGCCGGTGCTGTTAGCGAGCTGCAACAGCTTGAAAAGTACGCCCGCACCATTTCCGGTTTCACCACCGCCAATTGATGCTGAATTAACGGAACCCACCGGGATTCCGCCAATGCCGGTGCCGTTCCTGTGGCGTAGTTCGCTGCTGTGGAATGCTGATTTGCTGCTGGCGCTGGGCCAGTGCAACCGCGATAAGGCATCAATCCGGGAGCAGGATAACCAGAGGAAGGAAATCTATGAAAGAAGACCAGGTACAGGCAGCGCAGGCGCTGCTCCGTGAACACTGGCAGGGAGACGTTTCAAGCGTTCCCCGCGTGGCGGCATTTGACCCGCCGCGAGTCTGCGCCGGTTGTGGCAGACCTTTACCGCCTGATGTGCTGATCGTTCAGCCGATGGCGACACATTGTCACTACTGTCGTGCAGGGAAATAACCGCATGGATTTATACGCAATTTTTGGACTGCTGCCTTATATCGTTCCGGTGCTGGGTGTTGGCGGCGGCATTGCATGGTGGGCCATTCGGCGCACGTTCGCCAGTACCGAACGCGTGGAACGGCTTGAAAATCGTGTCACCGAAATGGAGGCCCGATATGCAAACCTCCCCGGCGCAGAAGATATGCATGAACTACGCCTGCGCCTGTCGGATATGAGTGGTGATGTAAAGGTTTTGAGCTCCGCGATTAAAGGCATTTCACACCAGCTTGAACTGTTACTCGAAAACGCCGTAAACGGGAATAAATGATGATTAACGACATTCTTACCGAAGACCGCCGACTGGTGATCCTGCGCTCTTTGCTGGACTGCAATAACGAGGCGAATGAATCCATTCTCCAGGACTGCCTGGATGCATACGGCCATAACGTTTCACGCGATCTGGTTCGCGGGCTGATTGACTGGCTGGCAGAACAAAGCCTCGTCTGCGTTGAAAACCTCAGTGGTTTTTACGTCGTCACGATTACCGGCCGTGGACAGGATGTTGCTGAAGGCCGCGTGAAAGTTTCCGGCGTGAAACGCCCCCGCGCCCGTTGATAACAGGAGGCGGCATGGAAAAGAAAACCCGTGGTCGTGCGTCAAAGGTGGATTTACTGCCGGAGAACGTGCGCCAGACGTTGCATGAAATGCTGCGTGATAAAGCCATTCCACAGGCGCAGATCCTTGAAGAGATCAACGCTCTGATTGATGACGCCGGGCTACCCGACGATATGAAGTTATCCCGCTCCGGGTTGAACCGCTACGCGACGAATGTTGAACAAGTGGGCCACAACCTGCGACAGATGCGCGAAATGACCAGCGCACTGACCGCCGAGCTGGGCGACAAGCCAATGGGCGAAACGACAAAACTCATCCTCGAAATGGCCCGCAGCCAGTTATTCAAAGCGATGATGCAGCAGATTGAAAACCCGGAGGCCACCGTTGATATCGACCTGCTGAAAAATGCCATGCTGGCGGCGCAGCGTCTTGAGTCTACGGCCATGTCCAGCCACAAGCGCGAGAAAGAAATTCGCCAGGCATTTGCAGAAGAAGCCGCAAATGCGGTCACTGACGAGCTGCGTGGGCAGGATGGTATGAGCGAAGAACTGGAGCAGAAAATCCGCGACGTTTTACTTGGTAAGGCATAGTTATGGCCGTCAAAGTAAACAAACCGATAAAGCTGGTTCCTCTCAGTGAACCACGAAAAATTGACCTTCAGGAAGAAGCCACCAAACTCGGCGTCGATATTGTTACCGATGTGGACGCGGTACAGCCAAAAAATGAGGCTGTATTCCTCGCCTATCAGCAACGCTGGTTTAATGATGAAAGCCAGATTTGCATTGCGGAAAAATCCCGCCGTACAGGTCTGACATGGGCCGAAGCTGGCCGGGATGTGATCACCGCTTCAAAACCCCGCCGCCGTGGTGGCCGTAACGTGTTTTATGTTGGTTCAAAGCAGGAAATGGCACTTGAATACATCGCTGCCTGTGCTCTGTTTGCCCGTGCTTTTAACCAACTGGCAAAAGCTGACGTTTACGAGCAAACCTTCTGGGATAGCGACAAAAACGAGGAAATCCTGACCTACATGATCAGGTTTCCAAACAGCACCTTTAAAATCCAGGCGCTTTCCTCCCGTCCGTCCAACCTGCGCGGCCTGCAAGGGGATGTGGTCATTGATGAGGCCGCATTCCATGAATCTCTCGACGAACTGTTAAAAGCCGCCTTAGCGCTCACGATGTGGGGCGCGCGCGTCCGTATTATCTCCTCACATAACGGCGTTGATAATCTCTTTAATCAGTACATTCAGGATGCCCGTGAGGGCCGTAAAGATTACAGCATTCACCGCATTACGCTGGATGATGCGCTGGCTGACGGGCTGTATCGCCGTATCTGTTATGTCACCAATCAGGAATGGTCACCGGAAGCGGAAAAGACGTGGCGTGACGGGCTATATAAAAACGCCCCCACGAAAGAAGATGCTGACGAGGAATACGGGTGTGTACCGAAGAAATCAGGCGGTGCATACCTCAGCCGCGTTCTGATAGAAGCGGCCATGACAGCCGAGCGTGATATTCCGATCCTGCGTTTTGAAGCACCGGACGATTTCGAATCGCTCTCTCCGGCCACGCGCGAAAAAATTACTCTCGACTGGTGCGAAAAAGAACTGTCGCCGCTGCTGGCCGCACTGAATCCGAACCATAAACACGCGTTCGGGGAGGATTTCGCCCGCAAAGGCGATTTGACCGTTTTTATTCCGCTGGAAATTACCGAAGAACTGCGCAAGCGGGAAACGTTCCGCGTAGAGCTGCGGAATATGACCTACGACCAGCAACGCCAGATCTTGCTGTTTATTCTGGCCCGTCTCCCGCGCTTTATCGGCGCTGCATTTGATGCCACGGGTAATGGTGGCTATCTGGCTGAAGCGGCCCGGCTTGTATACGGGCCGGAGATGATTGATTGCGTCAATCTTTCGCAGACCTGGTATCAGGAGTGGATGCCAAAACTTAAAGGCGAGTTTGAAGCCTTTAATCTCACGGTCGCCCGCCACCAGACCACCCTCGACGATCTGCTGCAAATCAAAGTGGTTAACGGTGTACCGCAGATTGATAAGGGCCGAACTAAAGATACCGATGGCAAACATCGCCGCCACGGTGACAGCGCCGTCGCCCTTTGTATGGCTGTGCGTGCATCACACATGAACGGCTTCACCATTGATGAAGACAGCGTGCAGGCCATCCCGTCACGGCACCGTGCCGATGAAAACGATGCTGATTACGACGATGAATATCACCAATACGAACAAGGAGCCTGGTAATGGGCCAGATTATTGATTTGACCGGTCAGCCGTTTGATTTTGAGGACGAACTGCAAACTGACCAGGAGGCGCTGGCAATGGTGATGAAGCGCACGCAGGAACACCCGTCGAGCGGTATCACACCTAACCGCGCCGCGCAGCTGCTGCGTGATGCTGAACGAGGCAACCTGACAGCGCAGGCTGATTTAGCGTTTGATATGGAGGAAAAAGACACGCATATCTTTTCCGAACTAAGCAAACGCCGCCTCGCCATTCAGGGGCTGGAATGGAGTATTGAACCGCCTGAGAATGCCACCCCACAGGAAAAGAAAGACGCGGCTATGCTCGATGAACTGCTGCGGGATGCGGCATGGTTCGAAGACGGGATCGTTGATTCCGGCGACGCTATCCTCAAGGGCTATTCGATGCAGGAGATCGAATGGGGCTGGCTGGGTAAAATGCGTGTACCGGTTGCATTGCATCATCGCGATGCGGGGCTGTTTTGTTCTAACCCGGACAATCTCAACGAGCTGCGCCTCTCCGATGGTTCTTATAACGGGCTGGAGCTTCAGCCGTTCGGCTGGTTCCGGCACCAGGCAAAATCCCGCACGGGCTACGTTGGCACGCACGGGCTGGTGCGCACGCTGGTATGGCCATTCATCTTTAAAAACTACAGTGTGCGTGATTTTGCGGAATTCCTGGAGATTTACGGTCTGCCGATGCGCGTCGGCAAATATCCAACCGGCGCAACAGCCCGCGAAAAAGCCACGTTAATGCAGGCTGTAATGGATATCGGCCGTCGCGCCGGTGGCATTATCCCGATGGGGATGACGCTTGATTTCCAGAGTGCTGCTGACGGTCAGGCCGATCCTTTTCTGGCGATGATTGGCTGGGCTGAGAAATCACAGTCAAAGGCGATTCTCGGCGGTACGCTCACCAGTGATGCGGGCGATAAAGGTGCGCGTTCTCTGGGCGATGTACATAACGAAGTACGTAAAGAGATCCGTAACGCGGATGTGCGCCAGCTACGCCGCTCCGTCAATCGCGACATTATTTACCCATTGCAGGCACTGAACAGTTCCCGCCCGGTTGACCCGTGCCGGTTGCCGTCAATTAAGTTCGACACGGGCGAATCTGAGGATATGACCGCGTTTGCGGAAGCCATTCCGAAGCTGGCCGCAGGTATGCCGATCCCCGTGTCGTGGATTCAGGATAAACTTCATATCCCCCAGCCGAACGGCAACGAACCCGTATTTACTGTTACACCCGCCGAACCTGCCACACCACCGGCGCAGGTATCACTCGCGGCCGATGATTTAAAGCCGGATGAACAGGATGCATCGGACAAACTGGCTGCGGGTATCAAACCCGATGAGTTGCAGCACACCATTGATCCAATGCTGAAACCGTTGATTGCCACCATCATCAAAGACGGGCCAGAAGCCGCTATGGAACAGGCTTCCAGTCTTTATCCTGATATGGATGATTCCGCGTTGATTGATGTGATGACGCGGGCAATATTCGTTGCCGATTTGTGGGGGCGTATCGATGCCACAGACCGTTGATTTAGCGTATGCCGCCCGTCTGCCGCCCAAAGAGGCCGTCGCCTACTTTCGCGCAAAGGGCCATAACATCACCTGGAACTGGTATGAACAACTGACCGACGCCCACGCCCGCGCATTTACCGTCGCGAAAGCGGCTCGTCTGGATGTGCTGAACAGTATTCGTGAGGAAGTGGATAAGGCCATTCATGATGGTATTACCCGCGAGGAATTCACCCGAACGCTGACACCACGCCTGCAAAAGCTGGGATGGTGGGGAAAGCAGATTGTGGTTGATGGCGACGGAAACGCGAAAGAAATTCAGTTAGGCAGCCCGCGCCGCCTTGCCACCATTTACAACGTGAACACCCGAACTGCGTATAACGCTGGCCGTTACGCGCAGATGATGAATACCGTTGATGAGTTTCCGTTCTGGCAGTATGTGGCCGTTATGGACAGCCGTACCCGGCCTGAACATGCAAAGCTGCATTTGATGGTCTTTCGTTATGACGATGTGTTCTGGCAAACCCATTATCCACCGAACGGCTGGGAATGCCGGTGTCGTGTGCGAGCCCTGTCGGCGGCGCGTATGGCGGCACAAGGGCTGAAAGTCAGTTACGGCGCATCGTTTGTGCATACTCATGAGGTGGACGCCGGTGTTGATGAAACCACGGGTGAAATTTTTCAGACGCAATCCACCACATTCGATAACGGCCGCGTAAAAATGACCCCGGATGTGGGCTGGTCGTATAACCCCGGTTCGGCCGCGTTCGGTACAGACCAGGCGTTGATCCGTAAACTAGTGGAAACCCGCGATGCGCAGCTGCGTGAGCAGGTTGTCCAGTCGCTGAATAACAGCCGGGAGCGCCAGTTATCCTTTTCACTCTGGGCCAGACGGCTGATGGATACCCGCCGTGCAGGTCACGGCGTCCAGACGCTGGGGTTTATGACCGAGAGCGTCGCGAACGCCGTGCGCCAGCGCACCGGGGATGAACCGTCGCGCCTGCTGGTGATGAGCGAAAAAAGCCTGATGCACGCCGACAGCGCGAAACACCACAAAACAGGCGTGGCACTGGAGCAGGAAGACCTGCAACTGTTACCCGCGCTGATGGCCGCGCCACAAGCGGTGTTATGGGACAAAGAGCATAAGAACCTGATTTATCTGGTCAGTGCAAAAGTCGGCCAGGCGAAAGTTGTCGTCAATGCACCGTATGCAGTAAAGCGCCAGGCTGATTTGCTTGATGTGCTGATCAATGCGTACCGTCTGCCGGATATTAACGATTTAAAATCAGATATTGCGGGCGGGAAAATCGAAGTGCTGGAAGGAAAAGTGGATTAAGGCGCTGACAGGAATCGAACCTGCATACGTGCTCCCCGAAGGGCTGACACCGACTTTACCGTTAAGCGTACAGCGCCTTTTCCAGATGCCAGTATATTGCATCCCCTGATGGAGTTCAATTTATGAGCATTGATTTAGCGGTAGTTGTGGATATTCGCCGGATTCAAACCGCCTTTAAACAGCTGGGTGAAATGGCTAATGACAGGGATATCCCGCGCGTCGCCGCAGGGGCGCTGCTTTCGTCCACCGAGCAGGCGTTTGAAAAAGAGACTGACCCGGTAACGGGCCAGCACTGGGCTGAATGGAGCGACCCTTATCTGGAATGGCGTAAAGAGCATGGTTATGTGCCGGGACAGATTTTGACGCTAAACGGCGATCTGGCGAGAAGCATAACCACCGATTACGGCCCCGATTACGCGCTGATTGGTTCATCGAAGATTTACGCCGCTATTCACCAGTGGGGTGGAACGCCGGGAATGGCACCCGGCCCGGCCGCGATAAAACCCCGTCCGTATATGGGGCTGGATAAGCCTGGCGAGCAGGATATTTACACCGCAATTAAAAAACGCGTCAACGGCGCTGTAACGCCCTGATGCTGTTTAGGGTATACAATGAGGCGTTTAAAATCATTTAAACGCCTGTACGCGATTTTGAAGGGGGTTTAAATGCTACCCCATACCTTTTTTAAGATACCTTTCCCGTTTCCTTCCTGTTTTCCCCTGAAAGTGAGTAAAGTTCCATAACCCCACGCGTGGTTTCCCTCACCGCAAAATGACCTCTCCACCACAACGAGAGCAGGTCATGAAAAAAATCGGCATCGCCTTTTTAAGCGCAATCTCCGCTAATGATGACGGCTGGTATCAGTTGCTCCCGGCCGGGTATTTCAAATCCCGTGATGGTCGTCCGTTTGATGTGGCAACCGGTCAGGGCTGGTATATCGACGGCACCATTGCCGCCCGTCTGATTGAAGACGTGCGCCAGTTAGGCCAGGACATCTGCATTGATTACGAGCATAACCAGCGCCGGAAAGACAAAGGGCTGACGCCTGAACAAATGGTCGCGGCGGGCTGGTTCAACGCTGATGAGATGCAATGGCGCGAAGGTCTGGGCTTGTTTATTCATCCCCGCCTGACTCCGGCCGCAAAACAGCGCATTGCCGACACTGAATTTGGCTATCTCTCTGCCGTTTTCCCGTATGACACCACCACCGGAGCGGTGCTGGGTATTCGTATGGCCGCACTGACGAATGACCCCGGCGCAACCGGTATGCAAAAGCTGGCCGCTCTGGCCGCTGAACTGACCGAAACCTTTCTCCCTAACGAGGATTCCCTGATGAATAAACATCTGCGCGATCTGCTTGCGCGGCTCGGTATCGCTTTACCTGAAACTGCAACGGAACTGACCGAAGAACAGGTGCAGGCGGCACTGTCTGCGGTTGATGGCCTTAAAACCGACGCAGCTAAAGTTGCGGCACTGTCTGCTGAACTGACTACGGCTAAAGCCGCTGGCGGTGCAGTTGACCTGACCAAATACGTGCCGATTGAGAACTACAACGCGGTGCGTCAGGAACTGGCTGAAGCGCTGGGGAAAGGTAATACCGCCAGTCTGAGCGCATTGCTGGATAAAGCCCAGAATGAAGGCCGCATCTTCAAAAGCGAGCGTACCTACATGGAGCAGTTAGGCGGTCAGATTGGTGTCGCGGCACTGTCCGCGCAGCTTGATGCACGCCAGCCCGTTGCAGCATTAACGGCGATGCAGACCACCACTAGCGGCATCCCGTCCACGCAGAAAAAAGAAGCGGTGGCAGAGCTGTCGGCTGATGAGAAAGCGACGGTTAAGGCGCTGGGGATTACTGAAGCCCAGTTTATCGAAATGAAGAAAAATGAAGGTGAAGCATGATTATTACACCAGCATCCATCAAAGCCCTCATGACTACGTTCCGTAGTGAGTTTAAGGGGGGCTTAGACGAAGCGCCGTCGCAATATAAAAAGATTTCAATGACGGTTCCCTCTACTTCTAAATCAAATACCTATGGCTGGCTGGGTAAATTCCCTTCAATGAAAGAATGGGTGGGCTCCCGAACCATTCAGCAAATGCAGGCGCACGGTTACACCGTTAACAACAAAACTTACGAGGCTACTGTCGGCATTCCTCGTGACGATTTCGACGATGATAACCTGGGTATTTACTCACCTATCGTTCAGGAGATGGGGCGTTCGGCCGGGGTTCAGCCTGATGAACTGGTCTTCGCACTGCTGAAAGATGGTTTCAATCAGCCATGCTATGACGGTCAAAACTTCTTTGATCTGGAGCACCCTGTTTACCCCAGCGTGGATGGTTCTGGTGCTGCTGTGAATGTATCAAATGTCTTTGTGCAGTCCGAAGACTGGACAGGCTCTCCGTGGTATCTGCTGGACTGCTCTCGCGCTGTAAAACCGCTGATTTTCCAGGAGCGCCGTAAACCGGAATTAATCAGCAAAACCCGCATCGATGACGATCACGTCTTCATGGAAAACGAATATCTGTTCGGTGCAAGCGCGCGTCGTGCAGCCGGTTTTGGTTTCTGGCAAATGGCTGTAGCTATGCAGGGTGATCTGACGCTGGACAATCTCTGGACGGGTTGGCAACAGATGCGAGCCTTCACCGGTGACGGCGGTAAAAAACTTGGCCTGCGTCCTACCCACCTTGTTGTGCCGGTTGGTATGGAAAAAGCCGCTACGCAGTTGCTTGACCGTGAATTAATCACCACGCAGAACGGCACCGCCAGCAACGAAATGAAAGGCAAGCTGGAGCTGGTTGTCGCGGACTACCTGTAACCCTTCTTTAAAGGCGGTATATGCCGCCTTTTAAATCTGATTTAACGGGAGATATCTGTGTCATGTCAGACCAACTTCAAAAAGCCGCTGGCACGACTGCGTGCAGCACTGAGGCTGATAACGCGCAAGTTTTCTGCGTGGTTGTCAAATGTCCGCGTCCGGTTTACCGCCGTGCCGGATTCGCCTTTATTCGTGGCAAAAACACCCTGGCAAATGTTACGGCCGATCAACTTGCCATTCTCCGTGCAGATCGTGTCCTTTCACTGGTATCTGAAACGCCAGTGTCGCCGGTTGACCCACAAGGGGGGATGGACGTTCTGGATGTGGGCAGCATGAATGCCCGGATTCGTACCGCCGTTGCGTCTCTGGTCAAAGATAACCCTGACCACT
This sequence comes from Enterobacteriaceae bacterium, assembly GCA_902363335.1. Taxonomy (GTDB): domain Bacteria; phylum Pseudomonadota; class Gammaproteobacteria; order Enterobacterales; family Enterobacteriaceae; genus Kluyvera. Next base: position 123,485 of record CABIZV010000004.1, read on the forward strand.
TCACACAGGCCGGAGCGCCGCGCGTGGCCGCAGTGTCAGAGGCGATGGGCGAAACCGTTACATCAGCACAGCTTAAAGCCGCGCTGGAAGAGGAATCCGGCAAATGATTTATGCCACGGTCAGCGATATGTGCCTGCGCTATCAGCGCAGCAAACTGGACATACTCACCAGCGATAAAACCGAAGACGGCCAGCCTGATGATGCGCTGATCGAAGTTGCGCTGGCTGATGCCGGTTCGCTGATTGATAGCTATATCTCGGCCCGTTACACGTTGCCGCTTTCCGTGGTGCCGGGGGCGTTAGCGCAGCAATGCTGCGTTATTGCCTGGTATCTGATGAACGATATCCGTGCAACTGACCAGACCGTTCAGCGTTACAAAGATGCCGTGCGCTGGCTGGAAAGTGTCCGTGATGGCAAAACCCCGCTGGGCGTTGATGCCGACACGGCCACCGCACCGGACAGTGAAAATCTGGCACAGGTGCAGTCTGATACGCCTGTATTTTCCCGTAAACAGCGAGGGTTTATCTGATGATCGGAGAAACCGAAACCGCATTGCTGGCGCGTGTCCGTGAGCTTTTTGGGGCAACGCTCAAACAGGTCGATACCCATCCCGGCACCTGGTCAGATATCGATATCCGCCGAATCCTTGCCCGTCCGCCAGCCGTTTATCTGGCCTGGCTGGGTTTTGGGGAGGGAAGAACGCGCCGGGAAGTAGAAAGCCGCTGGGTATTCTACGTGGTGGCCGACATGCTCAATGGCCGTGAAGCAAACCGCCTCGGCATCTATCAAATTGTGGAGCGCCTTGTCGCCGGTATTAGCGGCCAGCGATTCGGGGATACCACAGGGATACAGGTCACCAAAGGTCAGAATCTCTATACCGACGCGCAGGGCAACGCCGGTGTCGCGCTGTATGGCATTTATTTTAATGGCATTACGCCACTTCCAAACCTGACCGATGAAAGCAGCCTTGATGACTACGAACGGCATTGGCAGACATGGAAATACCCGGACGGTACGCCTGAGTTTGCTGCTCACATCGAAGTGAATGCTAAGGCAGAAGAAAGAAAGTAAAGCCACACAACGGAGATTGTGTGGCAGGAAAATTAATTTTTTGGTTTTTCCTTAATATAAATTCGATCCCCATCAATTACTTGTTGGGCCATGCCGTGAACGGAAGCGCTGAAATTCGTTCCGTCAGGCATGAATGATAATTCGATTGTTCCGCCTGAGTGGAACAAAACCGAGTGACAGATTTTACCGTCTTTATGTTCGATGTTGTATGAACGGATATCGGTAATATTTTCTATTCCGAAAGAGAGGATTGTATCCATGGTTGAGGAAATTTTTTTTGCACGAACTGATGCTTCGCCGTCTTTGCCTAGTGTCACTTTTAGTGGCCCGTCAGTTGATTTCATGGCTACGGGTTTTGGTTCTGTCATTGTTAATGCTCCTTTTATTGAAATAACCTCATCTTTTATACAGATAAATTCAGGCGTGGCAACTACTGAATAAACATAGTGTTACCGCGATTTGTGAATCAATAATTAAATGTTAACAGGGTGTTCAATGAATGATTTATTTCTCAAACCCGCGCCGGGTAAATCCGTGCGCGATCCGCGCAGCATGAAACTGCTCGCGGCTATGGGGGAACGCAAACTCCGAAATTCCTACTGGCTCCGCCGCCTCGCAGCTGGCGATGTTATTGAAGTCGTCCAAAAGACAAAAGGTAAAGCGAAATGAGCGATATCTCTTTCAATGAAATTCCCGCAGGCGGTGAGGTTCGCGTTCCGCTGACGTATATCGAATTCGATAACAGCAATGCGGTAAGCGGTACGCCCGCTCCACGCCAGCGCGTGCTGATGTTTGGTCAGTGCAGCATGAAGGACGGTAAAACGGTGGGAATTGCTGCGGTAAACAAGCCGGTGCGTATCTATTCGCCGTCTCAGGCATCGGCCGCTTTTGGTCAGGGTTCCATGTTGCACCTGATGGCAAAAAGTTTTCTCTCCATTAACCGCGTTGCAGAACTGTGGTGTCTGCCGCAGGGTGCTGGCACCGGCTCGGCTGAAGCGGCGACGATCACGTTATCAGGAACGGCAACGGAAAACGGCACGCTGGTAACCTATGTTGCAGGCGTTCGTCTGCCTCTATCAGTTCTGAAGGATGATACCGGCGCGGTGATGGCTGATTCACTGGCCGCACAGATCAATGCTAATTCTGACCTGCCGGTGACCGCCGAAGTGGTGGCTGATGGCGGCGGTGAAGACGGTGACGATTCCCGTGCATACATCAAACTGACCGCGAAATTTCTCGGCCGCTCTTCCCTTACGGATGTGCGCTGGAACTATTACGGTCAGGAAACCACACCAGGTGGCGTTATGGCATCGGTGGCCTATCCGACAGGTAATAACGCTAACCCGTCACTGGATGCCAGCATTGCGGCGATGGGTGAACAGCAATACAAGTTTATCGTTATGCCGTATCTCGATGAACCGAGTCTGAATGCATTACGCACCGAACTTCAGGATCGCTGGGGGCCAATTAATCAGGCTGATGGCTTCGCGGTGACGTCATATCACGGTGGGCTGGGCGATTTAACGGAGTTTGGGATCAGCCGTAATGACCAGCTTATTTGTTGTTTCGGCTCCCCGGCCACGCCACAGCCGCAATATCTGTGGTGTACCAGTTTTTGCGCCGTAGCGGCTGCGTCACTCAGCATTGACCCGGCTCGCCCGTTACAGACGCTGACCGTTCCGGGCCTGATGCCGCCGCCGCTTGAAAATCGTTTCACCTGGCCTGAACGTAACTCGCTGCTGTTTGATGGCATTTCCACTTATACCGTGGACGACGGCGATCAGGTGACGATTGAGCGCATGATCACCATGTATCGCACCAATAAGTACGGTGACAGTGATCCGTCCTATCTGGATGCAAACACCATCGCGACGCTCAGTTATCTGCGTTACTCGCTGCGGCTGCGTATTCAGCAGAAATACCCGCGTCACAAGCTGGCTGACGACGGCACGATTGTTGCGCCCGGTCAGCCAATTGTGACACCAAAAATTATCACGGCCGAGCTGCTGGCACTGTTTACCGAATGGGAAACGGCCGGTCTGGTTGAAGATTTCGACACCTACAAAGACGAGCTTTATGTCACGCGCAACACCAGTGACAAAAACCGCCTCGATGTGCTGTGTGGCCCGAACCTTATTAACCAGTTCCGCATCTTTGCGGCTCAAATCCGTTTCATCCTTTAAGGAGGATATATGGCAGGAAATCAGCGTCAGGGTGTGGCGTTTATTCGCGTCAATGGCCGTGAACTTGAATCGATGGAAGGGGCGTCTTTTACGCCCTCTGGCACAACGCGTGAGGATGTGATCGGCTCCCGCGTTTATGGCTGGAAAGGTAAGCCTCGCGCGGCAAAGGTGGAGTGCAAAATTCCGGGCGGTGGTGATATTGGACTGGACGAGATCATCGCGTGGGAAAACGTCACCGTCGAATTTGAAGCCGATACCGGCGAAACGTGGCTGATGGCAAATGCCTGGCAGTCTGACGAACCCAAAAACGACGGGGGCGAAATTTCGATTTCGCTGACCGCCAAAACCAGCAAACGCACCGCATAAGGAAACATCATGGATAACAATACTGAACTCACCCCGGAAGCCCAGGAACTGGAAAACAGCATTATTGGTGACCTGCAAAACGGCACCTTCAGCCTGATTGATGGCCTGCCGTACGGCACCGGCGCTGATAAGGAAATGCAGCATCAAGTCAGCTTTCGTGAACTGACGGCGGGCGACATGATTGATGCGCAGGTAGCGTCTGAAAAAGTGGTAATGACCAAAGAAGGCCCGGTGCTGGTTAGTTCCCCGGCAATGATGGGTATTGAAATTCTGCGTCGCCAGATTGCGAAAGTGGGCTGCATCAATGGCCCGCTGTCGCTTAACCAGTTAAAGGCGCTTTCCCAGCAGGATTTCCACCGTCTCACTATTGCTACTGATGTACGCGATATTGCGCTGGCCGCGTCGATGAGTAATGACCGGGGGCGAGTGGTTGCGGTGTCGGAATGACCTTGAAAAAGCGGCAATAGCAATCGGCGTCATTCTCAAAGGAGGCCCGGAATGGGCCTTATCTCTCCCGCTATCCCGCTTTTACCGGCACTGCAAACAAGCTGAAACCATCGTTAAAAACAGGAATTAATTATGGCCGGGCAAAAGTTACGCGCCTCCATCATCATTGATCTGATGGGCAACATTGCCCAGCGTTCCCGCCAGTTCTCCGGCAACCTCTCCACAATGGCCCACTCCGGCCAGTCTGCCATGCGCGGCCTGCGCAGCAGTGTTATCGGTGTATCTAATTCTATCGATCGCCTTGGCGCTTCAGCCACAGGCACCTTCCGTACACTGACAGCCGGGGCGCTGGGCGTCGCGGGGATGGGTTATACCGCGAATCGGCTGTTTATCAGCATCGCCTCCACACGTGAAAACCAGCGTATCGCGTTGAACTCCCTGTATAAAGGCGATAAAGAGCACGCAGATAAAATGATGCAGTGGGCTATCCAGAATGCTAAAGACAGCACCTGGGGCCTGACTGGCGTCATGCAGGAATTTACCTCGTCTAAAGCGTTCGGGATGAGCGATGACCAGACGAAAAACTTTATCACCATGCTGGAAGATCAGGGGGCATTGAAAGGCTGGGATTTAAGCGCGGCGCAGGGTGCTTCGCTTCAATTAAAGCAAATGTTTTCGCGTCAGCAAATCACGGCAGCCGATGCAAATCTGCTAACTGGTTACGGTATTAATGTCTATCAGATCCTAGCCGACCGCTGGGGCAAGGATGTCCAGAAAGTCCGTAAAGAAGGTGAGAAAGGAAAGCTGGGGATGAGATCAATTATTGACTTATTCCGGGCGCTTTCTGATGAAGCCAAAGGCGCACAAAAAAATGCGATGAACTCATGGACGGGCCTGACCGCACAGATGGGCGACGTGTGGGAAGGATTCGCAGATAAGCTGATGAACAAAGGGCCGTTTGAGCGCCTTAAAGGTCAGTTACGTGATGTTCTCGGCTGGTATGACCGGGTAAGCAAACCAGACGTCAGTGGTATCAGCCAGCTTGATCGCATCACAGACGAACTGGCCGGGAATTTTAATACCGCATTCAATCATATCCAGACCGCAGCCCGTACAACATGGCGCTATCTTCAGGCGGGTAAAAATGCCCTGAGCTGGGTTGATGACAACATTATCAGCCTCTCTAAACTCGCAAAAATCCTCGGTGGGATCTGGCTGGCGAATAAAGCGCTGCGCCTCGGGATGAACTTTGTTCGTCCGACATGGAATGTGGCCACATCACCTTATCGTGGGTATCAGTGGTGGAAAAACCGTAAACAGTCTGGTGGGGGCGCTCTTCCGTCACCGGATATTCTTCAGAATCCTTCTCTAATCCAGCAGGTTTTTGTCACTAACTGGCCTGTCGGTGGTCTGGGTGGCGGGAACGGTGGCTATATCGCTGAGGGCAAACGCAAAGGTGGCCCAGGCCGTGGCAACAGCCGTCCTGTCCGTGTTGTTCCTCCCGCCGCCGCGCCGGTTGCCGCCAGAACGGGTATTTTCTCCCGCGTATTCGGCGGCATGGGGCGAATGTTTGGTGGCGCAGGTCGGCTCCTTACAAACGCGGGTAAATCCGCAGGCAGTATGCTGGGCTCGGCGGGCCGATGGGTGGCCGACAGTGCTGTCGGACGCATCGCCGCAAAAGGCGCTGGCGCACTTGGCTGGATGGGTCGCGGTGCGGGAACAATCTTCTCCCGTCTCGGCGGGCCGTTATTGTCTGCGGCAACCATTGCGCCGGTGCTGCTTGATGATGAGGTGAGCACACACGATAAAGCCAGTGCAGTTGGCGGTACTGCCGGAGCATGGGCCGGTGGCACTCTGGGTTCGCTTGTTGGGCCTCTGGGAACGGTTGCGGGGGCCACGCTTGGCGGTGTCGTTGGTGATTATCTTGGCGGCTTCGTGGCTGACCTGTACAGCAAATGGAATGAACCTAAAGACCCTGTTCCTCTCCCGGAGCAAAAAATTGATGCGCAAGCCTCGCTGCGCGTTGAACTGGCAGACGGTTTACGTATCACGCGTTCGGACGTCACAGAGAACGGGCTGGGTATGGATGTTTATACCGGCAGCAACTACATTCCGGGGTTTTAAAGCATGTTTGAAAGCACTGTAAGCAGCATTAACAGCATTCGTGACGCGCTCGGTTTAAAGGGGGCTGATTCTGGTGTCGGGTCGTTTCGTAACGTGCCGTTCTATATCCTGAGTGAACAGAAGCAAAGCGGTGGCCGTCGCATCGTTAAGCGGGAATATCCGCTACGTGATACCGGTGGCACAAATGACCTGGGGCGCAAACTTCGTGAACGTACATTCTCGGCGTGTGTTATCGGTAATAATGCTAAAACACAGGCTGACGCCCTGATTGATGCGCTGGAATCGCCCGGCGCGGGTGAGCTGGTTCATCCTGATTTTGGTACGGTCAGCGTCATGGTGGACTCCTTCGACTGCCGCCGTAATGCCAGCGAGCTGGAGTATTACGAATTCACGATAACAGTGTATCCGGCAGCAACGGACAGCGCCCCGGAAAGCCAGCAAGATACCGCCAGCGCAGTAACCGCCCAGAAAGATTCGTTATTCGGCTCGTTGGGTGACACGCTGAAGGATGCGTGGCAAACCGTACAGGAAGGAACGGCCGGAGCAACCGCTGTGCTGGATGCTGTGACAGGGGTACTTGATGACATTTATGATGCGGTTGAAAACGTTGGCATATTGCAGGATGTTAACAGCCTTATGTCATCGCTTACCGCCGTTAAAGGCAGCGCTGAAGGGTTACTGAATGCCCCGGCCCTGCTGGGCGCAAATATTCTCGGTGCATTATCCGGCCTTTCCGATGTATGCGACGCCTCGACGGCGTTCCGGGCCTACGAGCGTCTCGGTATTCACCTCTCAACGCGCAAGGCTTCCGTCGATATCAGCCATATCCCGGCTGCGGCCGTCAGCAACATTGACGCGCTGTTTTATACGGCATCGACGGCTGCTCTGGTGAGTAAAGCCAGTGCCGCAAGTGGCGTACTGACTCAGGCTATTGATACCAGCACCGTGACCGCCAGCAGCCGCCCCCGTGCGCCGGAACTGACCGCCGACAGCGGGACGACAAGCAGCGTATCCTCGACGGTTACCACCACTCAGTTAAACGCCATAACCCCAACGGATTCCACATCCGTCTTAACCTCATCGGACAGTACAGACAGCGAAACGAGTTACCCGCTTTACGAAAGTATCACCGAAATCGAGGCGCTGGCCTCAAGCCTTGGTGAAGAACTGGACGAAGCCGCCCTCGATGCGGCTGATGCCGGGTTTATCACCGACAGTAACGGGATAACCCGTCTTCGCCTGCTAACGGTTTATGATCTGCGCCAGCGTGGCCTGCGCCTGCCGGGCGTTACGACAACAACATTAACCCGTACTGAACCGGCGCTTGTGGCGCTCTATCGTGTTACAGGGAACAGCCAGCAATGGCAGCGATTTACACGACGAAACGGTATCAGTAACCCGCTGTTTGTTCCCGGAGGCGTTGAACTGGAGGTGATCGATGAGCAAAGTTGAATTGCGTATTGACGGTAAGGTATTCACCGGGTGGACGTCCGTCATGATCAACCGCTCTATTGAGACGATGGCGGGCTATTTCGACTTAGGTATCAATGTGCCGGTGGCTGATGATTTATCGGCGCTGGCACCGGGTAAAGCGTTCCAGCTAGCCATTGATAATCAGATTGTCATTGCCGGATATACAGACCGCCGCCGTCGCCAGATGGACAGCAAAAGCATGAAGATTACCGTTGGCGGGCGTGATAAAACCGCCGATTTGATCGACTGTGCGGCCGTGTATAAGGGCGGTCAATGGAAGAACCGGACGCTTGCACAAATTGCGGAAGACCTGTGTAAGCCGTTTGGCGTCACGGTACGCTGGGAACTGACGGACAGCGAAACCGCGACGCAGTTCCCGTCATTTACTCTTGATCACTCTGAAACAGTATATGAGGCGCTTGGCCGTGCATCACGGGCGCGGGGCGTGCTGATGACCAGCAACGCTGCGGGCGATCTGGTGTTTACTCAGGCTGACAGCACGCAATCGGACAGCCTTGTGCTCGGTCAGAATCTGCTGTCTGTCGATTTTGACGAAGACTTTCGCGACAGATTCAGTGAATACGTGGTTAAAGGGCATGGTCGCGCGTCCGGCAAGGTTGGCGATACGCTGGATGCAAAAAGCATTGCCAGCCAGCGCGGCAGCATTACTGACAGCGCAATCACCCGCTATCGCCCGACGATCATCCTTGCTGACAGTAAAACGGATACGCAATCCGCGAAAGCCCGTGCTATCCGTGAGCAGCGTCGCCGCCTGGCTAAATCGCTGACGTTCACTGCCGAGCTGGAGGGATGGACGCGGCATAACGGCCAGATATGGATGCCTAACGTGCTGGTCAGTATTGATGCTTCTAAATATGGCGTAACGACGGAACCGTTGCTTATCAGCAAAGTGGTTTTAACGCTCGATGACAGCGACGGGATCAAAACCACGCTGACGTGTTCGCCCCGCGACGGTTATCTGGTGCCGATTGAGCAGGATAAAAAGGGTAAGCGTTCCGGCTCAAACGCCAGCGCGGGCGGCGTTGATGCAATGGTCGATGAATATTACTCAAAACACCCGGACAAGCGGCCATGATGAACGACACAACTTTCCAGCGGATGCTGGCCCCCATAACCCGACGCGTGCGCCTCATGCTGGGCCGTGCGGTGGTGAATATCGTTAATGACACGCTGAAAGCGCAGAACATGCAAGTCAGCGTTCTGGAAGACGAAGACCCCGACGATGTAGAACGTCTTCAGAATTACGGGCAAATCAGCGTGCCACTGTCCGGGGCTGAAGCAATTGTGGCAAGCATTGGCGCGGATCGGGATTCCATGATTGCGATTATCGTTGAAGACCGCCGGTATCGCCCTACAGGGCTGACTGCTGGCGATACCGGCGTTTATCACTACGAGGGCCACCGTGTCCGGCTGACCAAAGACGGCCGCTGCATTATCACCTGTAAAACGCTGGAAGTGTACGCCGATGAAAGCGCCACATTTGATACGCCAAAGGGGAAGTTTACCGGTGATCTGGAAGTGGATAAAAACCTGACGGTAAACGGTGAGACGGAATCTAAAGGCAAATTTACCGCACCGGATGCCATCCTTAATGGCATCTCCACTGTCAAGCATAAACATAAAGAAAACGGCGACGGTGGCGGCATGACGGATGCGATGCAATGACAGATTTAGCGATTGTATGGACTGATGGCCGTGGTGATATCGCGCAGGACGGTATCGATATGCTAACCGATGACAGTCTGACCACTGAAGTGATTATCTCGTTGTTTACTGACCGCCGGGCGTTGGATTCTGATGACATCCCGGACGGAACGGCCGATAAGCGCGGTTGGTGGGGAGACAGCTACCGTTCCCGGCCAATCGGTTCACGTCTCTGGCTTCTTTCGCGGGAAAAAACGCTACAGTCGGCAACGGAGAACGCTGCAACGTATGCACTTGAAGCTCTGCAATGGCTCAAGAATGCCGGGCGCGTTACCCGGATTGCGGTTGCGGCCAGCAGGATTGGCGATAACACGTTATTGCTGGAACCATCGCTGACATTGCCAGACGGCAGCGTTATTCCGTTCACTTTTAAAGCAACTTATTACGGGGTTTAAATGCCGTACAAAGCGCCTGGATTATCGGATTTAATCGCCCGTACCGAGCAAAACATTGAACAGCGCTTGCCGGGAAGCTGGCCGCAGGCCCGCGAGAAAACACTCAGTGCGCTGGGCTATGCTAATGCCGGGTTGGCTGCGGGCTGTCATGAGCATATCAGTTGGGTGAGCCGCCAAATCATTCCTAGCGATGCAGATGAAACCGAACTACTGAAGCATTGTCAGTTCTGGGGCGTAAAACGCAAACAGGCCAGCCGGGCCGCTGATGTACTAACAGTCACGACCACCGGCGCGGTGACTATTCCGGCCAGTACGCGCTGGCAGCGTGCCGATGGAGAGCTATTTATCAGCACACTTGTCGCCAGTTCCGGCGAGGCCGGGAAGCTTGACGTTACCGTGACGGCCGTTAATGCCGGTATTGCGGGCAATACTGCGGCGGGTGTCGTTCTCACGCTGGTTACGCCCTTATCGCTTGTGATGTCGGATGCGGTGGCTGCAAAAGGGATTTCAGGTGGGGCTGATATGGAAAGCACCGGCGAATTACTTTCGCGCCTGGAATATCGCGTGCAATATCCACCGTTCGGCGGCAATCAGTACGATTATGTGCGCTGGGCGCGTGAATGTGCAGGGGTAACCCGTGCATGGTGCCTGCCAACATGGAAAGGCGGTGGCACGGTAGGTGTAACTTTCGTGCTGGATAATAACGACGATATTTTCCCTACTGAATCCGATATCACGCGTGTGGATGATTATATTTCCGGCCACACCGATCCTGTTACCGGAATGATTGTGGGTAAACCGGATGGTATTAATGTCACGACATTTGCGCTGACGCGTAAGCCGGTGGATATGGAAATTTATATTTCACCCAATACGGATGCGCTGCAAAAAGCTGTAAAAGCGGAATTAACCACACTGTTTTATAACGAAGCCTCGCCGGGCGGCGCTATGGCGTATTCACACATCAACCGGGCTGTATCGAAAGTCGCCGGGCTGGATGATTTTGAAGTGAAAGCACCGAAAGAAATTCAGTATTCAGAAGCGACTGAATTACTGGTGCCGGGGGAAATTACATGGAGCTAAGAACCACGACTTATCAGTTAGCGTTTCTTGCTCTACTTCCATCCGGACTGGCATGGAATAAAGCTCCGGGCAGTACGCTGTTTCGCTTGTCAGGTGGATTAAGTGACACGTTTCATACAGTGGAAGCCGACGCCAATCAGATGCTGCTGGAGCGTTTTCCATCCACTTCAACAGTATTGTTATCCGACTGGGAGGAATTTTTAAAACTTCCCGACTGTACGTCTGAATCAGGCACAGTAAGAGAACGACAAAACGCCGCAGCAAACAAAATGCGAATGGTCGGAAGCCTGAATCGTCGTTTCTATGAATGGTTGGCTGCTCAGTATGATTATGAAATTGAATTAACGGATTCTGATGAAGGGCAATACACCACTATGGTGAATGTCAAAAATGGGGTGAGTTATCGCAACGCAACTGTGCTTGATAGCTGTCTGACGCCACTGCGCGTATATGACTCCGGGGCGCTGGAATGTTTATTAGAAAAATATAAACCCGCGCACCAGATTTATAAATATAGCTACGCTACTGAGGAATAAATATGTTTCATTTAGATAATAATAGCGGCATTTCCTCTATGCCTGCGCCAGCTGCTGCGCAAAGTAATGCAACCCGTTGGTTTACTGAAGGTGCGGGGACTGGCGTACCAAGCTGGCCAGGACAGGACTGGTTTAACATCGTGCAGGCAGAACTGCTGAATGTGCTTATTGATGCCGGAATTGCACCAGAAAAAGCGAAATTTAACCAGTTATCACTGGCGGTAAAATCACTTATAGGCAAAGAGGCGTTTCTCAAAGTCAATCTTCTGAGTGAGATTAAAGAATCTGGTGCAACACAACAAAAAAAGGCCCGTGAGAATCTAGATATCACCGATGCCTCCACAGAGAAAAAAGGGCTTGTTCAGCTCAGTAATGCCACCAATAGCACGTCTGAGGCGCTTGCCGCCACGCCCAAAGCGGTTAAAGCCGCGAACGATAACGCCAATGAGCGCGTACCCTCCACGCGGAAGGTGAACAATAAAGCCTTATCAGGCGACATTACATTATCGGCTGATGATGTGGTCGCGGTGCCGTCTGTCATTCGTGGTGTAATTAATGGCAGCATGACAATGGCCTCGGCGAATAAAACCGGTTGGTGGCAGGTTGCCGTGCCGGATACGTCGAAGGTTTCAGACTTCCCCAAAAAGCCTAACGGTTCAAAGCTGTACGGGTATGGTTATATGTTCGTGTGGGTCACGGGTAATACATGGTTCCAGCATTATATTGCCCATCATGGCGAGGTCGCCTATCGTCAGGATTGGAACACCGGCCCAAGTGCATCAGTTGAATGGAATGTTGATTACAACACGGCAAACAAACCCACCGCCGCTGAGGTTGATGCCGTAAGTGCATCCGGTGGAGGGACTTTCAAAGGTGTTGTGAATTTTAATAGTATCGTCAGGATTGATAAATCCTATCCCGGCTTAGTGCTGAGAGATGCGGATATGACTGATACTGTTGTCGGGAAGGATATTATTCTGGAAGCATCCGGCGGTAATTTACGGATTCTCTTCAGGAAAAAGGATGTTACTGATAACCAGTTGATGCTGAGTTTCCCTAAAGTAACCGGAACACTATATTCAACGGGTAATAAACCTTCGGCTGGTGATGTTGGCGCATACACAAAAGCGGAATCAGACGCGCGATATGTTTCTGATGTGCAACTGGGCGCGGGTACCAGTAAAACAACATGGAATACATCCGGGAACTGGCCGAAAACGGCGGGGTATGTCATTACCTCCGTCTGGAAAGATGCGAGTGATTACAACCTTGATGGGGTGGTCTATGCCCCATTACAAAAGAAAATTGGTTCAACGTGGTATACGGTTAGCGGAGGGCTTGCGTAATGCAGCATATTAAAAATTTCAGGATTGTTGGTGCGCCGGTGCATCGTCTACCGTCACAGAGTGAAATTGATATCGGTGTTATTTTTCTGGCGTCGGAAGATGGTCAGGACTGGTATGAATGTCAGGCGCTATTTTCTGATAATACCGTCAAGGTGATGTATGACGCCGGGGGTATTATCTGCGCACTGGTCAATAAGCCTGTACCGCAGCGCGGCGATGTTTATGCGGTCTCTATGCTGTGGCCTGTCGATATGTCTGTTGTTGAAATGGCTGTTGATGACTGTCCCGCTGATTGTCAGGCCGATGGTACATGGCGCTATACCGATGGACGGATTGAAAAAATCCCGGTTGATAATATTGCTGTTGCGAAAAATAAAAAATCTCAGTTAATGGCTGACGCTAATGCGGCCATCGCTCCGCTTGAGCGTGCTGTAAAACTGGGAATAGCGACCGATGAGGAAGTCAGGAGCCTTGAGGTATGGGAGCTATACAGCGTGTTACTTAGCCGGATTGATACCTCGACCGCTCCAGATATTGCATGGCCTGATAAGCCTGAATCAGGTTCAGGTGCATAATCGCTTAATGGGTTTAATCGATCGATAAATTACTATTGATCGATTCTGGCGATCAAATCAGGAACCATAACCCGCATTCTCCCTTTGTTTAAGTAAACTGAGTTCATGCTTAAAACGGGGGAGATAATGAAAGAAACTCGCTGTTCAAACTGTCATAAATTACTGTTTAAAGGGATATTTAATTTAATTGAAATTAAATGTCCCCGGTGTAAACGTATCACCTTCATCTCGAATGCCTCAGAGCATCCCACGGAGAAATATTGTGGGAAAAGAGAACAAATCACGCATTCTGACACAACCAAGTGTAATCACACATGACGATAGCATTGTAGGCTATGGTTCACGGGAGTTACGGGTCGAAACTATTCCATGTTGGCTGGCTAGGGCAGTGGTAGTCGCGAAACATTATTCACACCGTTTTGTTAATAACTCCTATCTTCATCTTGGCGTTTTTAGCGGCCGTGACCTCGTGGGCGTTCTTCAGTTTGGTTATGCATTGAACCCAAATAGTGGGCGTCGTGTTGTACTGGAAACTGGCAATCGCGATTACATGGAGCTAAACCGGATGTGGCTTCACGATTGTATGCCTCGTAATTCAGAATCAAGAGCTATTAGTTATTCGCTGAAAACCATTAAGTTACTTCATCCCACAGTCCAATGGGTGCAATCATTTGCAGATGAACGCTGCGGCCGATCTGGAGTAGTTTACCAGGCCTCAAACTTTGACTATATCGGAAGCCATGAAACAAAATTTTATGAACTGGATGGTGAGTGGTATCACGAGATCGCAATGAATGCGATTAAACGAGGTGGGAAACGGGGGGAATTTCTCAGAGCAAACAAAAAACGTGCGGTGGTTCACAAATTTAATCAGTATCGATATATCAAATTTCTGAACAAACGAGCAAGAAAGCGGCTGAATGCGAAATTTTTCAGGGTACAGCCATACCCAAAACCGAAGCAAATTTGAACAAATAATTCATTTAAACCGCGACAACTCATGTTGTCGCTTTTTTACTGAACCGCTTTCGCGCTTTTGGTGAACCGCTACATCCGCTTTTCTCCCTCGCCCCTTTGGGGAGAGGGCCGGGGTGAGGGGGAAAGTTCCCGTAGGCCGGATAAGCGTAGCGCCATCCGGCAAAAAATCACAGACTCTCGCCGTTGCTGGCAATCACCTCTTTGTACCAGTTAAAACTCTTCTTACGTGAACGCGACATATCCCCCGTGCCGTCATCATGCTTGTTCACATAGATAAAGCCGTAACGTTTGCTGTACTGCCCAGTGGTGAAGGACACGCAGTCGATGCAGCCCCAAGGCGTGTAGCCCATAAGGTCAACGCCATCGTAGGTGACCGCTTTCATCATCTCTTCCACGTGCGCACGCAGATAGTCGATACGGTAATCATCATTAATGCTGCCGTCGTCTTCTACCTTATCGTAGGCGCCAAAACCGTTTTCGACGATAAACAATGGCTTCTGATAGCGCTCGTACAGCTCGCACAGCGAATAACGCAGGCCAACCGGGTCAATCTGCCATCCCCAGTCGGAAGCTTTTACGTGCGGATTAGGCACGCTGCCTTCGAAACCGGAAATCGCATCGCCGCTGCCGCCTTCGGCCTTCACGGCGTTGGTCATGTAGTAGCTAAGCCCCAGATAGGCACAGGTGCCTTCACGCAGAATGTCTTCATCACCGGCTTCCATTTTGATGTTGAAGCCGCGACGCTCCCACTCATTCAGTACATAGCGCGGGTAGTAGCCACGCATTTGCACATCGGTAAAGACATAGCGCTCACGCATGGATTCCTGAGCAAACATCACGTCTTCCGGCTTACAGGAGAACGGATAGAGCGCCACCATCGCCAGCATACAGCCGACCTGCATTTCTGGATTAATACGACGCGCAGCCTTCACGGCCAGAGCGCTGGCAACAAACTGGTGGTGCAGCACCTGATACATGGTCTCTTCTGGATTCTCATGCTCGGTGTAAACCACGCCAGAACAGCAGTAACCAAACAGCGGGGCGCGCCAGTTACGCTGATTATTGATCTCGTTGAAGGTCATCCAGTATTTGACCTTGTGCTTATAACGTTCGAAAACGACTTCTGCAAAACGGACAAAGAAATCGACCACTTTACGGTTAGTCCAGGCCCCGTACTGCTGCACCAGATGCAGCGGCATTTCGAAGTGGGAAAGGGTAATGACCGGCTCGATATTATATTTCAGCAGCTCATCGAACATATCGTCGTAGAACTTCAGCCCTTCTTCATTTGGCTGGGTTTCATCACCGTTTGGGAAGATGCGGGTCCAGGCAATCGAAGTACGGAAGCATTTGAAGCCCATTTCGGCGAACAGCTTGATGTCTTCTTTATAGTGGCCGTGGAAGTCGATGGCCTCATGGTTCGGATAGTATTTACCGGGCACCACTTCCTGCGTAATTTCGCGGGGAACACCGTGGGCGCCACCGGTTAGCACATCACAGATGCTGGGGCCTTTGCCGCCTTTATTCCAGCCGCCTTCAACCTGGTGTGCGGCTACGGCTCCGCCCCATAAAAAGTCTTTCGGTAAGGTCAGTTTTTTCATCTTTGTTATGCTCATTTATTTGGCTTAATAAATTCGAGTCTAACAAAGGGATAATAAATGTCACGATATAACAAATTCCACCAAAAGGAATATGTGACATCTATAAAACACCCTGTTTTTTTATGCTAATTTCTTCGCCAGTTTACGGCCTAACGTTTCCAGAATATAGATAACTGGGATCTGCGTCGTAATATCATAAACTCCGCCGATACGTGTTTGTGGAACATGCCACGAGAGGTTGAAATCGGCGAGTTTTGCCAGCGGTGAGTTTTCATGACTGGTGATGGACATGACCTTGCAGCGATGCAGGCTGAACTGTCCGGCAAAACGCAGGATCTCTTCCGTTTCACCGGAAACGGAAAGCACGATCGCCAATGCATTTTTGGCCATGTCGTTAGTTACCGGGAAATAGGGATCGTCAATGTGATTACTGAATTTCCCAATATTGGAAAAGAACCGTGCGCCATATTTTGCTAATGAACCAGAGGTGCCTGCGCCGACAAAAATAACACGTTCCGAAGACAGTATTATTTCGACCGCCTTATTGAGTAGCGTATCAAATTCATCATTATTGACGCTTTTAAAAAAGCTAATGATTTCACTGGTGCCGAAATTTGTCTGCTGCGGTTCATCCTGCTCCAGGTATAATTTGAAGCGCACGCGAAACTCCGAGTAACCATCGCAGTTGAGCTTACGACAAAACCGCATCACCGTCGTGGTGGACACGCCCGCCGCATCCGCCAGCTCGCGGATGGTCATGTACATCACCGTGTCACGATTTTTGATGACATAGTGATAGACCATCATCTCAAGATTATTGAGGCTGGCAATGGCGGCGTGGGAGAATAAGCTCACGGTGGCGATACTCGTAAATTAAATGACCTATAGGGAATGATACCATGCAGCCAAACGACATCACTTTTTTTCAACGTTTTCAGGACGACATTCTGGCTGGCCGCAAGACCATTACGCTGCGCGATGCGGCGGAGTCTCATTTTAAGGTGGGCGATATTCTGCGGGTTGGGCGTTACGAAGATGACGGCTATTTTTGTACTATCGCCGTGCAGGCAACCGCGACCGTGACGATGGATACGCTGACCCAGCGGCACGCTGAGCAGGAAAATATGACGCTGTCTGAGTTAAAACAGGTGATTGCAGATATTTACCCTGGTGAGAATACTTTTTATGTTATTGAATTTAAACGTATCGCGTAAAAAGGCTTACACGTGTGAGTTGAATTATCCTGTTAACTAATTGATTGGTAAGATTTTACAAAAATTCATTATTTTATTTTAGCTTACATGTGTTCACTGGAATCATTCTCAGTTACGCTAGGGTGTTTGTACGATTTTTTGTTCGCCCGGAGCGCGTAATGGATAAGAAACCACTCATTAAGCAGGGATATTCTCTGGCAGAGGAAATTGCCAATAGCATTAGTCACGGCGTCGGTATTGTTATGGGAGTCGTTGGGCTGGTGTTGCTGCTGGTACAGGCCCTTGAGGCTAACGCCAACGCAACGGCCATCACCAGCTATAGCCTGTACGGTGGCAGCATGATCCTGCTGTTTTTGGCCTCGACGCTGTACCACGCCATTCCTTCCCAGCGTGCCAAAGTATGGCTCAAAAAATTCGACCACTGCGCGATTTACCTGCTGATTGCCGGCACCTACACGCCATTTTTGCTGGTCGGGCTGGATTCGCCGCTGGCGCGAGGGCTGATGATTGTCATCTGGAGCCTGGCGCTGCTGGGGATTTTGTTCAAGCTGACCATTGCACATCGTTTTAAAATTCTGTCGCTGGTGACCTATTTGACCATGGGCTGGCTGTCGCTGATTGTGGTGTATCAGTTGGCGGTCAAGCTGTCGCCTGGTGGGGTAACGCTGCTGGCGCTGGGCGGGATTATTTATTCGTTGGGGGTTATTTTTTATGTCTGCAAGCGGATACCGTACAACCACGCTATCTGGCACGGCTTCGTATTAGGCGGTAGCGCCTGTCATTTCCTGGCGATTTATTTGTATGTGGGGCAGGTCGCGTAGTTTCTGTGCCATCCCGGCGGCGCTGCGCTTGGCCGGGCTACCAACTACCTGGCGGCGTAAATGCCTCATTCGTGCTACGCTTGTAGGCCGGATAAGGCAACGCCGCCATCCGGCGATCGGCACCGAATAGCCTGATGGCGCTATGCTTATCAGGCCTACTCCCACACAGCGCGGGGCAATTACTCTTCGTCTAACGAATACGGCAGCGGTTGAATGCTCAATGTATTGGCATCATCGCGCACCCGGAACACGCTATCGGCTTCCATATCGTTATTCATAACCACCTGCACCAATAGCTGACCATCATCGAGTTGAACCGCTGCCAGCACGGTACCTGTACGACGCCAGTTGTCCCCCATTTTCAGCTCGAGATCTTCCCCGGCTTCCGGTACGCGGGCGGCGTTGCCTGCTAACGTCCACAGCGCACGCTTGTTGGCACCACGGAATTTAGCGCGAGCCACCATCTCCTGACCGGTATAGCAGCCTTTTTTAAAGCTGATACCGCCCAGCGCCTGTAGGTTTGTGGCCTGCGGAATAAACTGCGCGCTGTTGGCTTCATCAATCACCGGTAGACCGGCTTCGATGTCTAACGCCAGCCATTGCTGGCTGTTATTAAGCTGGGCTTCGCCACGCAGTGCTTCGGTGACCCGTTCGGCGGTGGCGGCATCGGTGACCAGCAGGAAACGCTCGTCTGGATGAGCGAACCACAGCAGCGACGTTTCGCCTTCCTGCACGCTCGGTTTATCGGCGTCAGGCAGTTCAGTAAAAAGATTGGCCAGCGCGGCGCGCGCCTGGAAACCGGCAACGCCCAGCAGGACGAGTGAGTCGTCTGCTGCGATGGTCACTTTCGAGAATACGGCGTATTTCTTCAATTGCGTTAGCTGCGCTTCACGCACGCTGCGGCGCTCAATAAAGGCAAAACCGTCCTGACGGCGGAACAGACGCAGGTTGCTCCACATTTTGCCCTTGGCATCGCAATGCGCCACCAGCAGATGCTGATGTTCGTCCATCTGCGCGACGTCAGCAGTGACCTGGCCCTGCAGATACTTTTCGCTGTCGGCCCCGGTGAGGGTAGCCAGCGCCCAATCATCTAGCGTCATTAACGTCAGCGGTAAACGCGCACAGGCGCAAGGCTTTCGTGGAGGAAATGGAGTAAAAGGCATATGGGTGTCCTGAATTGAGTAACGAACGCGCTTTTGAATCATGGTAAAAGAGATACCCGTCATTGCAAGCGCTTTCGACGGTCGTTTTGTGCCGTTTACGCGTTCTGCGAGGCGTCACGAAACAAAATGAATCCCTTTCATTTATCATGGTTTTTTTTGGAATATGGCGCGTGTAACGTGAGATTCCAGTAAGGTAACTGCAAAAAACACGTTAAACTAATAACAACGTAATGCTGGAAGGAAATTATGGACATCAATAACAAAGCCCGTATCCATTGGGCATGCCGCCGAGGTATGCGTGAACTCGATATTTCAATCATGCCGTTCTTCGAGCATGAGTACGACACGCTGAGCGATGAAGACAAAACGGTCTTTATCCGTCTGCTGGAATGTGATGACCCAGACCTGTTCAACTGGCTGATGAACCACGGTAAACCGGCTAATGCCGACTTCCAGCGTATGGTACAACTTATTCAAACACGGAATCGGGAACGTGGTCCTGTGGCAATCTGATTTACGCGTCTCCTGGCGCTCACAGTGGCTCTCTTTACTGCTCCACGGTTTAGTGGCGGCCTTTGTGCTGCTGATGCCGTGGCCGTTAAGCTACACCCCGCTTTGGCTGTTGTTGCTGTCGCTGGTGGTGTTCGACTGCGTGCGCAGCCAACGGCGCATTCATTCGCATCAGGGGGAAATTAAGCTGCTGATGGATTCCCGCTTACGCTGGCACGATCAGGAGTGGGATATTCTGGGGGCGCCGTGGATGCTGAGCTCAGGGATGATGCTGCGAATCCGCCGTTGTGACGGTGGTCGACGCCATCATCTGTGGTTAGCGGCAGACAGTATGAATGCTGAGGAGTGGCGCGACCTGCGGCGGATATTATTGCAGCAACCCGCGCCGGGGCAGCATTAAGAGAACTGCTCGGCCATTTCGCCAAGAATTTGTTCACACCAGCTCTGGATGCGCTCATCACTGAGATCGTACTGGTTGGTTTCATCCAGCGCGAGACCGACAAACAGCTGTCCGTCAGCAATAACCGGTTTCGGGCTGGTGAACTCATAGCCTTCGGTTGGCCAATAGCCGACAAATTTCACGCCTTTCGTCGCGAGCTTGTCATGGAGCATGCCCAGCGCGTCGAGGAACCATTCACCGTAGCCAAGCTGATCGCCCATTCCGTAGAGTGCAATAATTTTGCCTTCCAGATTCAGCGTATCCAGTTGTTCCCAGACCGCTTCCCAATCTTCCTGAATTTCACCAAAATCCCAGGTCGGGATCCCCAGAATGAGCACATCGTACTGCTCCATTAACGCCGGGGAATCATCTTTTAAATTATGCAGTGTGACCAGTTCCGGCCCGATGATGTCACGGATTTTCTCTGCTGCCATCTCGGTGTAACAGGTGCTGGAACCATAAAAAAGGCCGATATTCATGACGTACAGCTCTCGATTCTGATGATGATAATGTCGGTAGTGTACCAGAAAGGCACCTGAATCAGGCATAATGGCGCTGATTAAACACGCACAGGAGCCGATGTGGACAAGGATCTTGCACGAATCGAACAATTTCTCGATGCGCTGTGGCTGGAGCGAAATCTGGCGGAAAACACCCTTAGCGCGTACCGTCGTGATCTCACGATGGTGGTTGAATGGCTGGCGCATCGCGGCCTGACGATTGAGAATGCTCAAAGTGACGATCTGCAAAACTTACTCGCTGAACGCCAGCAGGGCGGCTATAAAGCGACCAGCACGGCGAGGCTGCTCAGCGCTATGCGTCGTTTCTTTCAGCACCTGTACCGTGAAAAAATTCGCGCAGATGATCCTAGCGCGCAGCTGGCATCGCCTAAACTACCTCAACGGTTGCCGAAAGACCTCAGTGAAGCGCAGGTCGAACGTTTACTAAAGGCGCCGGTTGTTGACCAACCGCTTGAGCTTCGTGATAAGGCGATGCTCGAAGTGCTGTATGCTACCGGGCTGCGCGTTTCAGAACTCGTCGGCCTGACGATGAGCGATATCAGCCTGCGCCAGGGCGTGGTGCGGGTTATCGGTAAAGGGAATAAAGAGCGGCTGGTTCCTCTGGGGGAGGAGGCCGTGTATTGGGTTGAAAACTGGCTGGAGCACGGTCGCCCGTGGATGTTGAACGGCGTGGCCATCGACGTGCTGTTCCCAAGCCAGCGCGCCCAGCAAATGACGCGACAGACCTTCTGGCATCGGATTAAGCATTACGCTCAACTGGCCGGGATTGATAGCGAAAAGCTATCACCGCACGTTTTACGTCACGCCTTCGCGACGCATTTGCTAAACCACGGTGCCGATCTGCGCGTAGTGCAAATGTTGTTAGGGCATAGCGATTTATCGACCACCCAAATTTATACGCATGTTGCCACCGAGCGGCTGCGACAACTTCATCAACAGCACCATCCACGAGCATGATGCTGATTAAAGGATAATTTATGAAAAAAGGTTTAATGATGTTCACCCTGCTGGCCGCCGCTTTTTCCGGCCTCGCCCATGCTGACGATGCCGCAATTAAACAATCGCTGGCGAAACTTGGCGTGCAGAGTACCGACATCCAGCCTGCCCCCGTTGCGGGCATGAAAACGGTGCTGACTAACAGCGGCGTGCTGTACGTGACGGAAGATGGCAAACACATCATTCAGGGGCCGATGTATGATGTCAGCGGCGCGCAGCCGGTGAACGTCACTAACGCTTTGTTGATGACGCACCTGAAAGCGCTGGATAAAGAGATGATTGTCTACAAAGCCGCGCAGGAAAAACACGTTATCACCGTCTTTACTGACATCACCTGTGGCTACTGCCACAAGCTGCATGAAGAGATGAAAGACTATAACGCGCTGGGGATCACCGTGCGCTATCTGGCGTTCCCACGTCAGGGGATCCAAAGCCAGGCCGAGCAGGATATGAAATCCATCTGGTGCGCTAAAGATCGCAATAAAGCGTTCGATGATGCGATGGCGGGTAAAGGCGTACAGGCTGCAAGCTGTAATATCGATATTGCCAACCACTACGCGCTGGGCGTGCAGTTCGGTATCAACGGCACCCCGGCTATCGTTCTCAACGATGGCTATGTGGTTCCAGGGTATCAGGGGCCGAAAGAGATGAAAGCCTTCCTCGACGAACATCAAAAACAGACCGGCGGTAAATAATTCGCGTGAAACATCAGACTCAACTTCGCCGCCGTGAGGTGGATGATTCAATTGCGCTCCCGGAAGAACTTTCCCCGCTGCTGCGTCGTCTGTACGCCAGCCGGGGCGTGAAGTCGGCAGGCGATCTGGAGCGTGGCCTGAAAGGGATGCTGCACTGGCGCAGCCTGACGGGCGTCGAAAAAGCCGTTGAGATGCTGCACGACGCATTCGAGAAAAACCTGCGCATTATGGTGGTGGGCGATTTTGATGCCGACGGCGCGACCAGTACTGCGTTAAGCGTCCTGTCGCTGCGCGCGATGGGCTGCCAAAGCGTGGAATACCTGGTGCCCAACCGCTTTGAAGACGGCTATGGCCTAAGCCCGGAAGTGGTCGATCAGGCTCATGCGCGCGGCGCGCAGATGATCATGACCGTGGATAACGGGATCTCATCCCATGAAGGGGTCGATCACGCGCATGAACTGGGGATCCGCGTGCTGGTCACCGATCATCACCTGCCGGGAGAAAAGTTGCCCAACGCCGATGCGATGGTCAACCCGAACCTCGTCGACTGCCCGTTCCCGTCGAAATCGCTGGCGGGCGTGGGGGTGGCTTTCTACCTGATGCTGGTGCTGTGTAGCCACCTTAAAGAAAAAGGCTGGTTTGAGCGCCGCGGTATTGCCGTGCCGAAGATCGTCGAGTTTCTCGATCTGGTGGCGCTGGGGACGGTAGCCGACGTGGTGCCGCTGGATGCCAACAACCGAATCCTGACCTGGCAAGGGCTTAGCCGCATTCGTGCCGGCGTTTGCCGTCCGGGCATTAAGGCGCTGCTTGAAATCGCTAACCGTGACGCATCGAAACTGGTCGCAAGCGATCTCGGCTTTGCGCTGGGCCCGCGCCTGAACGCCGCTGGTCGTCTCGATGATATGTCGGTCGGCGTGGCGCTGCTACTTTCCGATAACCTCGGTGAAGCCCGCATGCTGGCAAGCGAGCTGGATGCCCTAAACCAGACGCGCAAAGAGATTGAGCAGGGGATGCAGGCAGAAGCGTTAACCCTGTGCGAACAGCTCGAGCGGGGCCGTGAAACGTTGCCCGGTGGGCTGGCGATGTATCACCCGGAGTGGCATCAGGGCGTGGTCGGAATTCTGGCTTCACGCATTAAAGAGCGTTTCCACCGCCCGGTCATTGCTTTTGCGCCTGCTGGAAACGGTCAGTTGAAAGGGTCGGGACGCTCTATTCAAGGGCTGCACATGCGCGATGCGCTGGAGCGTCTGGATACGCTGCATCCTAACCTGATGCTGAAGTTTGGCGGCCATGCGATGGCGGCAGGACTCTCTTTGGAAGAAGCGCGGTTTGAGGAGTTTCAGCTGCGCTTTGGCGAGCTGGTGACGGAATGGTTAGATCCGGCGCTGCTGCAAGGGGAGATCCTCTCCGATGGCGAACTGACTCCGCAGGAGATGACGCTTGAGATGGCGCAGATGCTGCGTGAAGCCGGGCCGTGGGGGCAAATGTTCCCGGAACCGTTATTTGATGGACGTTTCCGTCTGCTGCAACAACGGCTGGTGGGCGAGCGTCACCTGAAGGTGATGGTGGAACCGGTGGGCGGCGGGCCGCTGCTGGACGGCATCGCGTTTAACGTCGATACCGCCATCTGGCCGGATAACGGCGTGCGTGAAGTGACGCTGGCTTATCGGCTGGACATTAACGAATATCGTGGCAACCGCACCTTACAGCTTATCATCGACAATCTCTGGCCGAATTAGCACCGCTTTAACTGTAATTAAGAGCGGGAATCCGCTAAGATTCCGCTCTTATAACCGCATTTTTCTCGTCCATTAAAAGAAAATAGACCATGTTTGAAATAAACCCGGTAAATAATCGCATTCAGGACCTCACGGAGCGCTCCGACGTTCTTAGGGGGTACCTTTGACTATGATGCTAAGAAAGAGCGTCTGGAAGAAGTAAACGCCGAGCTGGAACAGCCGGATGTCTGGAATGAACCCGAACGCGCGCAGGCGCTGGGCAAAGAACGTTCCTCCCTGGAAGCCATCGTCGACACGCTCGACCAGATGACGCAAGGTCTTGAGGATGTTTCTGGCCTGCTCGAACTGGCTGTAGAAGCCGACGACGAAGATACCTTCAACGAAGCCGTGGCTGAGCTGGACACGCTGGAAGATAAGCTGGCGCAGCTGGAATTCCGTCGGATGTTCTCCGGTGAATATGACAGCGCGGATTGTTACATTGATATCCAGGCCGGTTCTGGCGGTACTGAAGCGCAGGACTGGGCAAGCATGCTGGAACGCATGTATTTGCGTTGGGCAGAAGCGCGTGGTTTTAAAACCGAAATTATCGAAGAATCCGAAGGTGACGTGGCCGGGATTAAATCCGTGACCATCAAAATCTCCGGCGATTATGCGTACGGCTGGCTGCGTACTGAAACCGGCGTTCACCGCCTGGTGCGTAAGAGCCCGTTTGACTCCGGCGGCCGTCGCCATACCTCGTTTAGCTCGGCGTTCGTTTACCCGGAAGTGGATGACGATATTGATATCGACATTAACCCGGCGGATCTGCGTATCGACGTATACCGTGCTTCCGGCGCGGGTGGTCAGCACGTTAACCGTACGGAATCCGCGGTGCGTATCACGCACATCCCAACCGGGCTTGTGACGCAGTGCCAGAACGACCGTTCTCAGCATAAGAACAAAGACCAGGCCATGAAGCAGATGAAAGCGAAGCTTTATGAACTGGAAATGCAGAAGAAGAATGCAGAAAAACAGGCGATGGAAGATAACAAGTCTGACATCGGCTGGGGCAGCCAGATTCGTTCATATGTTCTGGACGATTCCCGCATTAAAGACCTGCGCACCGGGGTTGAAACCCGTAACACGCAGGCGGTACTGGACGGAAGTCTGGATCAATTTATCGAAGCAAGTCTGAAAGCAGGGTTATGAGGAACCAACATGTCTGAACAAAACGCACAAGGCGCTGACGAGGTAGTCGATCTTAATAACGAAATGAAGGCACGCCGCGAGAAGCTGGCTGCACTGCGTGAGCAGGGCATCCCGTTCCCGAATGATTTCCGTCGCGACCGTACCTCAGACCAACTGCACGCTGAATTCGATAGCAAGGAAGGCGAAGAGCTGGAAGCGCTGAATATCGAAGTTTCCGTTGCTGGTCGTATGATGACTCGCCGTATTATGGGTAAAGCCTCTTTCGTGACTTTACAGGACGTTGGCGGCCGTATTCAGCTGTACGTTGCCCGTGACGATCTGCCGGAAGGCATCTATAACGAGCAGTTCAAAAAATGGGACCTCGGCGATATCCTGGGCGCGAAAGGTAAGCTGTTCAAAACCAAAACCGGTGAACTGTCTATCCATTGCACCGAGCTGCGTCTGCTGACCAAAGCTTTGCGTCCGCTGCCGGACAAATTCCACGGCCTGCAGGATCAGGAAGCGCGTTATCGTCAGCGTTACCTGGATCTCATCTCTAACGATGAATCCCGCAAGACCTTTAAAGTGCGTTCACAGATTATGGCGGGCATCCGTCAGTTCATGGTTGGTCGCAACTTTATGGAAGTTGAAACCCCAATGATGCAGGTGATCCCAGGCGGTGCGGCAGCACGTCCATTCATCACCCATCACAACGCACTGGATCTGGACATGTACCTGCGTATCGCGCCGGAACTGTACCTGAAGCGTCTGGTCGTGGGTGGCTTCGAACGCGTATTCGAAATCAACCGTAACTTCCGTAACGAAGGTATCTCCGTTCGCCATAACCCAGAGTTCACCATGATGGAACTCTATATGGCGTACGCGGATTACAAAGATCTGATCGAACTGACCGAATCCCTGTTCCGCACCCTGGCGCAGGATATTCTGGGCAACACTCAGGTGCCTTATGGCGACCAGACTTTCGACTTCGGTAAGCCGTTCGAAAAACTGACCATGCGCGAAGCGATCAAGAAATACCGTCCAGAAACGGATATGGCCGATCTGGATAACTTTGACAGCGCGAAGGCGATTGCTGAAAGCATTGGTATCCGCGTTGAGAAGAGCTGGGGTCTGGGCCGTATCGTTACCGAAATCTTCGAAGAAGTGGCCGAAGCGCATCTGATTCAGCCTACCTTCATCACCGAATACCCGGCAGAGGTTTCTCCGCTGGCGCGTCGTAACGATGAGAACCCGGAAATCACTGACCGCTTTGAATTCTTCATCGGCGGCCGCGAAATCGGTAACGGTTTCAGCGAGCTCAACGATGCAGAAGACCAGGCGCAGCGTTTCCAGGATCAGGTTAACGCGAAAGAAGCCGGTGACGACGAAGCGATGTTCTACGACGAAGACTACGTGACCGCGCTGGAACACGGTCTGCCACCGACCGCAGGTTTGGGTATTGGTATCGACCGTATGGTGATGCTGTTCACCAACAGCCACACCATCCGTGACGTGATTCTGTTCCCGGCAATGCGCCCGGTGAAATGATCGCTACAGCGAAAAGTAAAAACCCGGCTTGCCGGGTTTTTTTATGCCTGATGGCGGCTACGCCTTATCAGGCCTACACGATGTAGCCCGGCCAAGCGCAGCGCCGCCGGGAATGCCTAGCCGCGTGCAAACGCACTAAACGCCTGGCGCGCGTCATCATCGGCCGCTTCCATCACCATCCACGGGCTAAACGCCCACGGCGTCAGTTCCAGCGCGCGCAGCATATCCTCAAGCTCGCACCACTGGTATTCCATCACCTCATCCGTATTCGGCGCAACGCTGGTGGTTACGTGCGCCGCATAAACCGGGCAAACCTCATTCTCAACGATGCCATTTGGCGCCACGGCGCGATAGCGAAAGTCGGCGGCAACCGGCGTTATATCTGCAATCTCCACGCCAAGCTCAAAGCGACAGCGGCGAACAATCGCCTGCTCGAACGTTTCGCCCTGCTGCGGATGCCCGCAAACCGAGTTGGTCCAGACTCCAGGCCAGGCCACTTTACTTAACGAACGGCGCGTAACCAGCAGTTGGCCGCGTTCATTGAACAGCCAGCAGGAGAAGGCGAGATGCAGGGGAGTGAAGAGGGTGTGAGCGGCGTACTTCTCAAGAATGCCTGAAGGTTTATCGTGCTCATCGAGCAAAATGACATGTTCGCCAGTCATGACTACTCCTGAAAATAAAAGATGACCCAGCGTTTACCCGCAGGGCCATAGACTCAGGCAACCAGCGTAGCCCATAAAGGGGAAAAAGGCATTACCAAAACAAGCCTCCGATTCCTGCACGCTTACGATACGGGGAGTTTGGCATCCGCCGCTAGCCTGTTATCATAGTTCACCCGAACGTTCATGACCCGAGGATTCGCTTTGCGAGCAGGACGCCAAATCACTTCGCCATTCCGTCTGTTAATGTGCCTGATTATCGGGCTCATTCTCTCCGGCTGTGCTGGAAACTCCTCCAACTCAGAAGGCAGCTACAGCGGCTCGGTCTACACCGTCAAGCGCGGCGACACGCTGTCGCGAATTTCGCGTATGACGGGCACCAGCGTAAGGGATTTGGCGCGAATGAACGGTATTTCGCCGCCCTATACCATCGAGGTTGGGCAGAAGCTGAAAGTGAGTAGCTCGTCTAGATCCTCGGGCAGTAAAAAATCAACTGCCACCAGAACCGCGAAAGTCACGCCGTCTTCCGCGGTGCCGAAATCCTCCTGGCCGCCGGTCGGCCAGCGCTGCTGGCGATGGCCTGCAAGCGGTAAAGTGGTTATGACCTACTCCACCTCTGAAGGGGGGAACAAAGGGATCGATATCGCGGGCAGCCGCGGTCAGCCGGTTTATGCTGCCGCCGCCGGAAAAGTGGTATACGTCGGTAACCAGCTGCGAGGTTACGGCAACCTGGTGATGATTAAGCATAATGAAGATTACATCACCGCTTACGCGCATAACGATAAACTGGTGGTTAACAACGGGCAAAGCGTGAAGATTGGCCAGCAGATTGCCACCATGGGTAACTCCGATGCCGATTCGGTGAGGCTGCATTTCCAGATTCGTTATCGCGCCACGGCGATTGATCCGCTGCGCTATTTACCGCCTCAGGGCAGTAAACCTAAATGCTAAGCGGTTAATTTATATTCACTTACTAAGAATGAAGGCTTGCCAGATGAGGAGTAAAGTTTATAATGCTCCTCGCACACCTTTGCGGGCGTAGTTCAATGGTAGAACGAGAGCTTCCCAAGCTCTATACGAGGGTTCGATTCCCTTCGCCCGCTCCAAACTCAACTCCCCTGAAGTCTACAAAACTCAATTACTCCTTGATAAATCAGCAGTTATAGCATTCTATAAGAACATTAGCTGCTGGCAATGATCCTTCTCTTGAACGAAAAATTGAGAAACTAAGTCGTCAACAAGATGCTGAAAACTCGTTTGAGGCTCTTACGCGGGAGTGGTATCAGCGTCTCTATGACCGCTGGTCTGCGTCCTATCGTGAAGAGATGATGAGAACCTTTGAGAAAGATGTATTTCCTTATATCGGTCACCGGCCAATCAAAGATATCAAGCCGATGGAGTTGCTTGCAGTTCTTTCAAAGATAGAAGCACGAGGGGCAACTGAGAAGGTCCGTAAGGTTCGCCAGCGCTGTGGAGAGGGCTGTTGTGACTGGCAGGGCCGAGTACAATCCAGCATCTGATCTAGCCAGCGCCTTGAGTCCTCATGAGAAAGAGCACTATGCTTTTTTAACCCAGGATGAATTGCCTGAGTTTCTTCGGACTCTGAACACCTATGCTGGTAGTGTGCTTGTTAAGATTGCTATGCAATTGCTTATTTTAACGGGATCTAATACCTCTTTTAAAATCTATGTTTAAAACTGGACTTGTATCAGGAGTAACTTCCTCCATCTGTATATTCAAATATACAGACTTAAACTGACATGAGGCTGACGGCTATATGACAAAATTGTCAGGGTTGTCGATTGGTTAATTTTTTTGAATGCAAATTCAGCTCGTTAATAATGCAGTCAGGTTCTTCACGCAGAGGCATATTGTCTATGTCCAGAACCCCATCATTTTTTCGTGCATCATCAGCCAGCAGGTCTGCAAACAGTGGGGTAAGATCCTGCTGTGCTTCACCTCGTTCAGCGACCAGCTCGAACGTTTTATTTTTTGCCTCGTCGTTGGTTAGGACACTGACCAGAACCTGGGCGATTTGTTCCCGGGATATCACGCCATCTTCCGGTGTTCCCGCATGGCGACGATCACCCTGAAGCATAACGATTCTGTGCTCATCATCATTGTTGTAATCAAACCAGCCGGGCCGGACGATGGTATAGGGATGACCGCTGGCCCTGACCAGACGCTCGGCACGTCTTTTCCAGTCATGAACCTCAGTGCGTTGATTCCAGGTGCTGAGCCGCTCAGTCACGCCAATCGTGGTCATCAGGCTGATACGAACAGGCGTATCCTTGAAAATTCTTAAAATATTGCGTACTCCGCCGTAATCGATCGCTCTGGCACCAATACGACCCTGACCATCGGAACCGAGCGTGAAGATGATGGCATCAATATCTTTCGGTAATTCGGTGAGTGTTTCAGGCAATGAAACATCGCCGTAAAAAATATCTGTTCCCCGGGGAAGCAATTTTACTTTGCGTTTATTTCTGACTAGCGCCACTGGCTGATGGCCCATTTTGATAGCGGTATTGACGACATGAAGGCCAATACTTCCTGTCGCGCCTGCAATGAGTATTTTCATGATAAACCTTCTGATAATTCAGACTTATTTTCGATACAGTCAGAATATCAATTATCATTATTGTCAGTAATAGGGCTAAAATGATTGTGTCTATGAAAACCCTTCATGAGTGTGCGATGAAGGGAATGCCTCCATAAGGAAATCGCCGATGCTTAAAGAAAACTTCAACGAACTGCAAATCTTTCTTGTGGTGGCAAGGGAGAGAAGTTTTACCAAAGCAGCGGGTAAACTGGGCGTTTCTCAGTCTGCACTCAGCCACGCGATGAAGGCACTGGAGGAAAGGCTGAATATCCGCCTTCTGACCCGCACGACCCGAAGCGTTGCCCCTACAGAGGCCGGTGAGAGAATTATTGCCTGCCTTGAACCGCGTATTGCCGATCTTGAGCAGGAGCTGGAATCGCTTGTTCAACTGAACGGCACTGCCTCCGGCAATATCCGTTTATCTGCCGGGGAGCATGCCGTGCGAAGTCTGGTATGGCCGAAGCTAAAACCCTTCCTCAGGGAATACCCGGAAATCAATGTTGAACTGGTCGTTGATAACGGCTTTGTCGATATTGTGGAGGGGCGTTTTGATGCCGGGATCCGTCTGGGGGAAAGCGTGGATAAGGACATGATTGCGGTAAGAATTGGGCCGGACATGAGAATGGCTGTGGTGGGAGCACCGTCTTATTTCGCTGCAAACCCTGCACCTGAAACGCCGCACGAGCTACAAAATCATCGGTGTATAAATATGCGCCTGCCGACAGCCGGTGGGCTTTACCACTGGGAGTTTGAGAAGGATAAAAAACCGTTACGGGTCAGAGTAGAAGGGCAGGTCACGTTTAATCTGCAAGCGGAAAGGATTGATGCGGCGTTATCCGGTTTTGGCATTGCCTGTATACCTGAAGACAGGGGGCAGGATTATATAAAGTCAGGAGAGCTTATTCAGATTCTGCAGGACTGGTGCCCATCTTTCCCCGGATATTACCTCTACTACCCGAGCCGCAAGCAGCATCCCCCCGCTTTTGCGCTGATGATCGATGCACTTCGCTACCAGGAATAACGGGTCCGCCAATCTCAGCGGACCCGTCCGGGTATTAACGGCCTACGCGGGCCTGGTGCTCAGGAGAGTAACGTTCGCCGACGATTTTAATCGTTTCAAGCGCCTGGGTTATCTGTCGCGAGTCATCCTGAGAAAGGATGATGTCGGCGGCCCCCAGGTTTTCCTCCAGCCGGTGCAGTTTCGTGGTACCAGGGATAGGCACAATCCACGGCTTTTGTGCCAGCAGCCATGCCAGCGCGATTTGTGCAGACGTCACGCCTTTCTCTGCCGCCAGTTCACCCAGCAATGAGACCAGCTTTTCATTGGCTTCAATCGCCTGCTCGGCGAAACGCGGCACGGTGCTGCGGTAATCATCCTTGCCAAAAGTGGTTCCTGGCTTAATCGATCCCGTCAGGAAACCTTTGCCTAATGGGCTGAAGGGCACAAAACCAATACCCAGTTCCTCCAGTAACGGCAGGATCTCCTGCTCAGGCTCGCGCCACCACATGGAGTATTCGCTTTGCAGCGCAGTGACCGGTTGTACGGCATGAGCACGACGAATGGTTTGCGCACCCGCTTCGGACAGACCGAAATGTTTAACTTTGCCTTCAGCGATCAGGTCCTTCACTGTTCCCGCAACATCTTCAATAGGTACATCCGGATCGACACGGTGTTGATATAGCAGGTCAATGACATCAGTCTTAAGACGGCGTAATGATCCTTCCACTGCTTTACGGATATGCTCCGGACGGCTGTTTAAAATCTGCTGCTTGTTGTCGTTGCCAAAAGTAAAACCAAACTTAGTGGCGATGACCACGCGGTCACGAAACGGTTTTAAGGCTTCGCCAACAACCTCTTCATTAAGGAAGGGGCCATACACTTCAGCGGTATCGAAGAAGGTGACGCCACGTTCAACCGCTGCGCGAATGAGCTCGATAGCCTGTCGGGTATCGGTCGCCGGGCCGTAGCCGTGGCTTAAGCCCATGCAACCGAGCCCAAGCGCGGAAACTTCGAGTCGGGATTTACCCAGATAACGTTTTTGCATTGAATGAAACCTCTCTTATCGCGACTTAAACATCAAGTTTGCGGCCAGTCAGCCATTCCACCATCGCCGGGTCACGGTGGGAGAAGAAGGCGCTGGTAGCGGTGTCGAGGGCGGCAATTTGCAGCATATCCTCAGCGCTGAGTTCAAAATCGAGAATATTGATGTTCTCAGCCATGCGTTCTTTGCGCACCGATTTCGCCAGTGAAATGATGCCTCGCTGGAAGATCCAACGCAGCACAACCTGGCCCACGCTTTTGCCGTACTTCTGGCCAATTGCCGTTAACACGGGATGCTGGAACAGGCCATTTTTACCCTCAGCAAACGGTGCCCAGGCTTCCGGCTGGATGCCACGGCTTTGATTCCATGGAACGGCATGCAGTTGCTGATTGAAGGGGTTAACTTCAATCTGGTTCACCGCAGGAGCCACTTTGTTGAAGGCGATAAGGTCGGCCAATCGGTCAGGATGGAAATTGCTTACGCCAATGGCGCGAATTTTGCCTGCATGCTGCAGTTCTTCCATAGCACGCCATGCCCCATAGACATCACCGTAAGGCAGGTGAATCAGATAGAGGTCGACGTAATCAAGTTGCAGCCGGTTCAGGGAGCGTTCGAACTGGGCTTTAGCGCCTTCGTAATTCGTATCCTGCAGCCACAGTTTGGTCGTTACAAAAAGTTCTTTGCGGGCGATACCGGTCTGTTTCAGGGCGTTACCGACCTGGGTTTCATTCTGGTAAGACGCTGCGGTATCAATCAGTCGGTATCCTGTATCGATGGCATCAATAACCGCTCTTTCGCATTCAGCAGCATCCGTCATCTGAAAGACACCAAAGCCCAGCAGGGGCATTTCAATACCGTTGTTCAGTTTTACAGTTTGCATGACGTTATCCTTCAGCTGTTGTGTTGGAAAGCATAACGCGAAATGATTTATTCGATTAGATGGGGTAATTAGCTAGGGCTTATTAGTAATTGTCATTAATTTGGAAATACCCAATCGATAGACTTTGCATAAAGCGGTTACTTATGAAAATCATTCATAAGGGTAAGCGCCTTAGCTGACTAAACCAATCCTCTTCCAGACGCTATGCTGCCTGAGTTGTCATCATGACAGGGGCCCATCTGGTCTAAGCTGATGGCTAAACCTGTAGAAGAGGGATAAAAATGAAAGATGTCATTGTTGTAATTGGTAGTGGCTCGATTGCTCAAGCCATTGCGCGACGCGTGAGCGTTGGAAAACATATTCTCCTAGCCGATATAAGAACTGAAAACGCTCAACAGGCTGAAAATACCCTCTCACGTGCCGGTTTTGACGTGAGTACTACCACGGTCGATGTGCGTTCGCGTGATTCTATCCTGGAACTCGTGAAAACAGCGTGTAGCGTAGGTGAAATCAAGGGAGTTATCCATACTGCAGGATTGTCACCGTCTCAAGCACAAGCACAGGACCTCATCCGCGTTGATCTATACGGCAGCGCCGTGCTGTTTGAGGAATTTGGTAAAGTTATCGCACCCGGTGGCTCCTGCGTTGTGATTGGCTCGCAGTCCAGTCATCGCTTAGATGTTGATGCTCTGACACAGGTTGAGGCGGATGCGCTTGCAACCCTGCCGCCTGAAGATCTTCTCGAACTGCCTCTGGTGAAAGAAATTGAAGACAGCTTATATGCTTATCAGATTTCCAAACGCTGTAATGCGCTTCGCGTTATGTCTGAAGCGGTGAAATGGGGCAAGCGCGGTGCACGAATTAACTGCATCAGCGCCGGTATCGTCTATACGCCTCTGGCTTATGACGAGCTTAATAGTGCAGAAAGAGGTGAATTTTATCGAAATATGCTGGATAAATCTCCGGCGGGACGGGGCGGTACGCCAGATGAAATCGGTGCGCTGGCGGAGTTTCTGTTCGGGCCTAATGGTACCTACGTGACGGGAAGCGATCTGCTGATTGATGGTGGTGCAACTGCTTCTTACAAATACGGCGAGTTACGTCCGCAGTAATACATCCTGATTTCCCCACGTGAGATTTTTCGGGCGCCTCATGTTGCCCTGCTGTTCATTCCTGCTGTAGGGGACAACGTTCGCGTAGCCTCGGACGCCGGTATGTATGCGCAGACATTCCTGCTTTCTCTGGCAGCTCGCGGTTACGCAGGTGTTCCACTGGCAGTGCTGAGTTATTTTGCCCAAACGGTGCATTGAATATTAAATGCTCCTGAGATACTCACCCTTCCCTGTAACTCAGGGAGGGGGGCGTTTTATCTGGGATCCCAAAAGAAATACCGTAAAGCAGCCTGAAGCCCTCAAGCCGAAAGTGTCGTCTGGCATCAATAACGACGTTTTATTTTTTTATCTGAACGGTCAGTGCCATCAGGGCGCTGGCTGCTGTAAACAACGCAATTATCCAGCCCATCGTCCATGGTGTGCCGTCACTGAACAGAGCGAGAAGCAGTGAAGAAATGATGCCGCTGCCATATTGTAACGCCCCCATTAGCGCCGACGCGGAGCCAGCCACATTAGGCACTGCGTCCAGAGCGCATGCCGTGGAGGTCGCCGCGATGATGCCATTCATAGAGAAGAACACGAACACAGCGCTGACAATTACGGTAATTCCACCCACACCCAGGCCGGTTGTGACCGCCAGTACTATTGCGGCAATAGTGGCGATGAATACAGCATTCCTGAGCAACGCTTCCAGTGGATAGCGGTGAACCAGACGTCTGTTGACCATGCTCACCGCCATCAATCCAACAATGTTTACTGCAAACAGCCAACCGTAATGCTGCGGGTCAACACCGAAGTACGTGATGTACACAAACGGAGAGCCGGTGATAAAGGCGTAGGCTGCAACGTAGTAGAACATCAGACATAGCGTAAACCGCATGTATCTGGCGTTGGTGAGTAAGGCATAGTAGTTGTGAAAGGCTCTGGTTACAGAGGCTTGCGAGCGTTTTTCAGCAGGTAATGTCTCCGGTAGCCAGAATAAAGACATCAGCATTAATGTTCCGATAATCGTCAGCAGCCAGAATATGGCATGCCACGAGGTGACTTTAATCATCTGCCCGCCAATCAGGGGCCCGGCAATCGGCGCGATGGCCATGATGATCATCAGAGTCGAAAGCATTTGGGCTGCACGAGTGCGGCTAAACAGGTCACGGATCATTGCTCGTGCCAGCATCGGTCCGGTACAGGCACCTAACGCCTGAAAAACACGCCAGAAGACTATTTGCACGATATCTGTTGATAACGCGCAGCCCACCGAGCCGATGATGAATAGAGCTAAACCGATAAACAGTGGAAGTCGACGCCCATAACGATCGCTAATCGGTCCCCAAATCAGTTGTGCGATGCAAAAGCCGATAAGGAATCCGGTGATAGTTAGCTCTGCATCACCCTGTAAATCTGTTGCCATGACGGGCATCGCTGGAAGATAGATGTCGGTTGATAAAGAGGTCACGGCCATCAGGGCACTGAGAATGAGTAAAAACGATAGACCGGTTTTTTTAGCCGTCGGTGACTGTGCTTTAATATTAAGCATGATTATCCGTTTAGAGAGGAAATTATCGTCATATTCTAACGAGATCATGCAGTTTGATAACTCATGGGAATAGGATAGGCACTATGAATAACATTCATTAATAGAGCAAATCCTTGTATCTCAGTACATACTCAATTCGATATCAATCTGCATTTCTATCCCATTCCAGCGGGTTGATTACTGAAAACTAAGGGAACCCAAAATGGCTTTAACGCTGCATCATCTCAATGCCTCTCGTTCAATGCGTATCCTCTGGCTGCTAGAAGAAACAGGAATTGAGTATCAACTTGTTAAGTATCAGCGTGATGCTAAAACCCACCTCGCGCCATCGTCGCTTAAAGCGATCCATCCTTTGGGAAAATCTCCTGTGATTGAACTGGATGGCAAAGTGATTGCCGAATCGGGTGCCATTGTGGAAATTCTTATTTCACGTTATGCCCCGCATCTGGCACCTGCGGCAGACTCCTCGGCATATATTGATTACTTACAGTGGATCCATTTCGCTGAAAGTTCAGCCATGCTGCCAGTCCTGTTGAAACTCTTTGGCGGAATTGAAAAAAGCACCGGAACACCGCTCAATTTCCTGGATAATTACGCAGATAGTGAGTTTGAAAAAGTGTTCGGTTTCCTTGACCAAATGCTGGCGTCACGTGAGTTTATCCTTGGTGATACGCTCAGTGGTGCCGACTTTATGCTGGGCTTTGTCGTCAGCACTGCGATTGACCAACTGAACGCAGGAGACCGTTTCCCCAATATCTCGCGTTACGCACAGCGGCTCAAAAATACCGCCAGCTGGCAAAGCGCAAAGGCTATTGAGTCAGGTGAAAATTCCTGAAGGGGACAGGCGGCGCCGGTAATATAAAATAGCGGGGTTTTATTCTGGTAAGAATAAAACCTCAGCAATACCACCGTTGATGAAGATTGTCGCCCCTCTTACTCAAGGCAATTAATATACTTTTCGCCCGAACGCTGCACGATTGCATCGGCATCTTCCAGAATATCTTTTCCTTCAAACGCACCGTAGAGCTTGTTAAATTTCACCGCCCTCAGCCGATGGATGATATCGCAGACCGTTCGGGCCGGTAACGGGAGCATATTCGGGTAGCTCCACATAAAGGAGACGGCATCAGAACCGGGTGTGACTTGCAGGATATCGCCCGAAAGCACTATGCCTTCCTCTCGCGCCCAGTGCAGTACGCAACCGCCGGCGAAATGCCCTCCCAGACGTATTAATTTTATGTCCTGAGCGAGTGCCAGCGTGTCGCCATCCCAAAATTTAATCCAGGGGCTGTCGCGCATCACCCACTTACTGTCGCTGGCGTGAAGATAAATCGGGGCGTTAAATTCTGCTGCCCAATCTTGCATGGTGGTGTAGTAATGCGGGTGCGATATCGCAATAGCCTTAAGGCCGCCCAGAGACGTGATGAGTGTTTTGGTGGCGTCGTCGAGGGTGGCGATGCAGTCCCAGAGAATATTGCCTTCCGGTGTAAGCAGAATAAATGCACGCTGATTGATAGCAAAATCAGGAACCGTGCGAATGCTCAGCAGCGCGCTGTCGTGTTGTCGCCACTTATTGCTGTGCGACGCACATAGGTCATCAAAATTAACCCACTGCTGGCCAGTTGCGGGCACATATTGGCGCTCATCTTCGCAGATATCACAATGTTCAGGGGGCGTACCGATTACCTCATACGAGGTGCCGCAGGTTTTGCATAATGTGATCATTGAATCCTCCTTAGTCTTTTCTTAAATCAGGGGGGGGGGGAGGGAATATTCTTTGACTAAGCCCCAAAAAGTATAAATGCCCTATTAAGGGCATTTATACCGTTCTTACCGTTCCCGCTTGACTGCTATTTTTGTTGGGGAACATCTTGCCTTAGCACGGATTTGTTACCGTGTCTTAGTGAACAAATAAGGCAATCAGAATAATAATTGGGATCGGAACCCCGAGAAAGAATAGTAATAATGAGCGCATTCTTCTTCTCCAGTCTGGTTATAAATTAACAGTTACAAATCACGCTGACGGCCACCGTAAGTCGCACACAAGCTTGCAACGAACGCACCAATTAACAATGAGATAAATGTCCACAAAGTGACATAGCTCGTCGTTTTACGTGCGGTATCAGCAGCTTCTTTAGCGGTCTTTTTGGCTTCTTCCAGTTTGGACTGAACATTTGCGTAAATGCTTTTTACGCGCTCTTCGGCTTGAGCCTGGTTAAGTCCGGTATTCTGGGCGACTAACTGAGCGATATAGTTAAGATCTTCAGGAGGAAGCGAGCCTGAACCGATGCTGTTAATGAAAATACCCGTTACTTCGCCAAGCTGAGCGGGAGAGACTGATTGCGTAGGAGGGACGGTAATATTGGTTTGGCCATCTGCTGTAACATTCGTCTTACGGAATAAAGAGTTGATAAAGTAACTCATCGATTCATTAGAGACTTCAGATGAACCCTTTGCCGCACCGGCAACAGAGAGTGCGGACGCCCCTGCGGCGACAGAACCTACCGCGCCAACGGCTTTTGCGCCACCGCTAACAATCGAGCCCAGCGAGGTGGTCAGCAGAACGGCTGAGATCAGTGCCGCGACGGCCCAGGTGAGGAAGCCATGCGCGGTATCGCGGAAATAGACCTCATCAACGTGCGTGTCTACCCATTTAGTCCGCAGGCGCCCGGCTAAATAACCGCCCATACCGGAGGCGACAATTTGGGTAAACGTCAGCCAGGCGATGGCGGCAATACCTACAGTGCCAGCGCTTAGTCCATGATCGTCCCACGGTGAAATGGAAGATAATCCAAGACCGGTGCCAAGCATAAGCAGTACCATTGCCAAAGACGCTGCTGCTACTGCACCAGCAAAGATGGCGGCCCATGACACCGCGCTGTTGCTGACCGGTGCGGGCACAGCGAGATTTCTATCTGGATATTCGCTTCGGAGATGGGGTTGTTCTACTGGATCGTAAGTATGAGTCATTTCAAATTTCCTAATAAAATTAATCCGGATTCTGACGCATATGTATAATTTACGTACAGAGGTTAGAGGCGACTTTATAAAAGTTTAAAATCTTCCCATCGTAGCTTGAATTATTGACCCTGCGGTAACTATGTACTTATACCTTCAAGGTAGATAATTAAATATCAACTTCAATAGTAATGTGAATCTCCATAAGTATTTTGATCTGACTTTATAATGGTAGTCGATTATTCGTAAGTAACAATTTAAATAAGAAAGTAATCAGCAAGGGGCTTTTTATGTTGTTGTAAAGCAAGGGAATTCATCAATTACAATAATTCTTAAAGTGAATTTTTGCCGATTATTAAGACACATCAAAACCGTGGCTTTTGTTGTTTTCATATTTGGTCGCCACAACCTTCCTGCAATCACATTGCCGTTGTGTTGCCACGACGACATAACCTGTCTTTCGGACCATCTGACTTAAGCAATGTTGGCGAATCGTGGACTATAGTGTGAATGTCCAGAACTGGGGTAACCTGTCTGAGAAGTTTTATCTCCCGAGCAGATAATGTCAGGCATCGGCACATGCTGCAAAGGTGTTAATTTAATTTTTAAAAACTGTATCTGTTAAAAGCCAGGAGACTCGCTATGTTATTCATCTGAACAGTTTTAAATATTATTTTTAAAATCGCCGCTGTTACAGTTGTAACCTTTTACAGATTAATTATGATGTGGGCCGCAGATACTTAAAGGAGCCCGGCAAATGAACAATAAGATAATAATATATATGCTTTTAATCTTTTTTATTCCAGTTGCGTATGGCAGTAAGATTATCTTTTCCGGCCGCGTCGTTGAGAATGCCGTAGAGGCAAGAAATACCTGCCTCAACTCTGCGATAAAATATGGTATTACCAAAACGTGTAGCAGTGGGGCAGGGACAATCCTGACAAGTACAATAAAAGATAAGATGGTGACATATAAAGGGAAAAGAGCTCAAGCTAGGTTGATCACGCTCTCTTATAAATAGTATTTATTTTTAGCGAGGTAGCAAGGTTCAGCCTGCGCCGTTTGCCTCGTCCAGTACAATGATCTCTTTTTTATTAATTACTATCTTATGCTGTACTTTTAACGTATCAAATGCGCGAGATAGCGTAGATTGCGAAATACCGAGCACTTGGGCCAGTTCTTTTTTGTTCAACGGTAGCTCCAGAATATTACGCTCAAAGCCATATTCTTTGTTAATCGTTACCATCAGTTGAATAAAATCACTGACCTTTTGCAATCCATCGCTATTGACCAGAACGCTGATGAACTGCTGTTTCTCCCTCGCGGAGCGGGAGAGGATACCAATAATAAAGTGAGTAAAGTCGCTGGTTATCTGGCTAAGGTGATAAAAATGTGTGTTTTGTAACTCGCATACCTCAACCTCCGTAGCGGCCTGTACGCTGTATTGATGGAGCTCGGTAAAAAGTTCATCTGCGCCAATCACCTGTCCGGGAAAAAAGATCCCCTGCAGTACCTTCTGCGAATCATAGATTTTTGCGACTCCGCGGCGAAGGGCATATAGCGCTGTCACAGGGGTACCAATTTCATAAATATAGGTATTTTTAGCGATGTATTTTTTGCGAGCAAGGTCTTTGATGAACATCGGTTCTTGATGATCGAAAAGATAAGATCGGCAGACGCCAGCAAAGCCACATTTTCCACAACTGACACAGTTATTTTTCATCGATAAAAAGACAGATCGCAGGAGTTGGTTAACACTTAAGATTGAATGACGCAGTTCATCAGCGGCGAAAGGGCATTGCCAATGGTGATAAAACTATTATTGTGTTTATGCAGATACATCGAGTATTCGCCGGTGAGGAAGAAAATTTTAACGGCCAGAGGTGACAATTCTGCTGGGACATTGTCATGTGCCATTGTTTCTTGTGAAAGAATTTTAATCTTGTAGGCGTTATTCCTGAGATTAACGTAGTTAAATTTTACATAGCGGGAGAAAGTATAGTTTTTACCTTGATAGGACATGTCCCCGGAAAGGTTGAACTGTCCGGTTTTGTTGTGAGAAAATTCAAAAAATATATTCCCTTCAAAGTTAAAAGCATTTTCACTGGTGCTGTCAGTATAGGTAAAATTAGCAAAGCAGCGATCATCTAAATAGCCCGATGTACGGTCATTAATTCCCCACACCAGCATCCCGGCCAGGATGAGTACAATCGCAGCCAGCACCAAAACAATCTTCATTTCAATTTCCAGTTAAAAGCATAATGATTTTCACAATAATCCAGCATTTCATTTTCCGAATCTAAAGGGCAAAACGAATAAAAAATTCGTCCGCGGCTGCCATAAAAAACGCTGGGCTGAATATTCACCATAACGCGAGACGATTGTATTGAACATTTTTCATTGAGGTTAGGTTGTGCCGACAACAATACCTCATAGAGCCTCTTACGAGCATCAGGTGAAAGATGTTCGTAGGTCTGGATAGAACATTTTTCAAGCGTACCGATTTCTGTGAGCATGGAATAGCGCTCATCAGGTTCGGGCTGAGTCCAAATCCAGAGATTGGCGACAAATAGCGCCAGAATAATGCCTCCTGGCGCGGCATATTTTAACGGTAACGATCTTCTGGTTTTCTTAGTCGGCGTAGCATTGCTGGAAGATGGCGAACTGGCCTCTTCCAGAGGTTCAATACCAATATCAGTTGAAAAATAGAAGCCGACTTTGGGCACCACAATGATCGATTCTTCGATATCCGTCAGTGAAGTTAATGTCTTGCGTAAAATACTAATA
Source organism: Enterobacteriaceae bacterium (assembly GCA_902363335.1). Taxonomy (GTDB): domain Bacteria; phylum Pseudomonadota; class Gammaproteobacteria; order Enterobacterales; family Enterobacteriaceae; genus Kluyvera. Next base: position 164,775 of record CABIZV010000004.1, read on the forward strand.
TATTGGTTTAGCGAAGAGCTTGAGCCAGTATGCCCGGCAGACTCCCACACCTCTTCAAGTAAATATTGACGCTCAAGGACTGTACCCGGCGTAGCGATAAGTAGCGAAAGAATACGGTTCGCCGTAGGCGTTAATTTTTGGGTGTCAGGTAGCTCAGTACCCGGAATAGTGAGCCCCCCACTTTCCGTATCGTAAATGACTTTACTGGCAATTAAGTATTTCATTATCTGTTCTTACAGCGTCAACACATCGCGACAAGCGGTTTCACAATGTCAATATTATGGTCCAGCAAGGAGACAATGTCCCGGTCGAGGCGATAATTAGCCATTTCTTCATGGAGGATCATCAACGCTTTATCACTTTGCATTCCCTGTCGATAAGGGCGGTTTTCTGTCAATGCGGTAAAAACATCGGCGACAGCCAGAATACGCGACGGTATATCCAGTGACGCTGCTCCGAGCTTGAAGGGATAACCGCTGCCGTCCAGCCGTTCGTGGTGATTAGCGGCCCAGCTTATTATCTCGCCAAGCTCTGGGATAGGATGCAGCATCACCAGCGTTTTATAGCTGTGCTGCTTCATCATGGCATACTCATCGAACTCCAGCTTGCCGTGTTTTTCCAGAATGCTGAGCGGTGTAAAGAGCTTACCTATATCGTGCAGGTAGCCTGCAATACAGATCTTTTCTTGCATATCCTGGTCATAGCCATAAAGTTCAGCCAGCTTTGCCGCAACGTGTGCGACACTTGCACTATGGGTACGGGTAAAGCTGCTGTACTTATCCACAATCCTTGAGATCAGCTGGCATACCTCAAGAAAGTCGTGATGATCGAGCAGGTGGTCGTGAAGCGGGCTGATGGCATTTAAAACCTGCGACAGTGACGGATTGCCGAGGCGAAACCAGAAACCATCCTGCTGACTGGATTCACGCAGCGCCTTTTCCAAAGAAGCGGGCCAGCGTTCGGACTGGGCAAAAAAGTCCGTAATGATGCGTTCCCGCTGGGCAATATAATCCCCCCTAATGCCGCGCAAGAAGAGCTCAAAGGTATCGGCCATATGCACCAGATGATGCACCAGGGGAAGCTCATTTTCGCTGGGGCCCGACCATTCCATATGATGATTTTCCAGGATGGCGGTGACGGGTTGCAAAAAGCGGATCCCAGCCGTCATCGAAACCGCCAGCTTCTCATGGCCATCGAGAAACCCTTCGCTGCCTAAAGTGAGGTGAGCACGATCTTTTTCCAGTGTGCCAATATCGTGCAGCATGCCAGCCAGAAAAGCGTTAGCGGTGCCCGTTTTATCAAGCCCCGAGCGCTGACCTAAGTACCATGCAATCAGGGCGGTGCGCTGCAGATGATTGACCAAATCGGCAGAAACGGGAGCAATAATGTTATGCAGTAAATTCAGTACGGTTTGAACTGATATTTTCATAGCGTCCATTTGTTAGATATCAGAAATAAAATAGGGTGAATGGGATTGCCTGAAAATCAGTCATAGCCGAACATGATTTGCGCCGTGGCGACGACGGTGCCGGTGGTCAGCGCTGACGCATTGTAGACCTTATAATAGGCATGTAGGTTGATATACTGGACAGCCTGAATATCATCATTTTTCTCGATATCAAGAATTTGAGTGGCATTTTCCATATTGTTGCTGCCAGAAATCTTGACCTCTTCAACATCACCTAAGAAATAACGGCTACGTAACGCAATACCCACTCCTCCTGCGGTGGTTTCATCATTAACCATTGTCTGATAGCTGCTGTCGGTGCTCACCAAATCATTACTGGAAATCCAGGCTTTAACATTCCGGGTTGATGTTTTCACACCTGCAAGATTCCCGCACTTAATTGGCAGGGTAAAATCTGCGCCGTTGGCGCGCCCCTTGGTCTTGAGTTCTTTAAATGATGCGGAAGGTAATTTCACCGTCAGGTCATGCGTCAAATTGCAGGTGGTTTCTTTAGGCTCGAATTGGATTGTCATTTTTTCATAAGCCAGGAAGTAATCCGTATCCCAACTCTTACGTGATACCTCGGTCATCATGTTATTCCATGCCCGATAAGCATATGTTTTACTTGACAGCAAAGGTGAGCTGGAGCCTGAACCTGTACCGCTCATCACCGCAGGAATAACACTCAATGCACCGCTGGTGGTGGTCTTTGTATAGCTGGCGACACCCACAGGCGGCGTGGTGAGTAATTCAGCTCTTAGCGTATATTGCGTTTGATAGGCGATAGAGTGAATACCGACAATACCGCTAACGGTCACCTTCTTATCACCCGTTATTTCTGAGGTGACTTTAATCCAATAGCTACTTTCACCATCGGTACTGATAAAATTAAGGTACACCGGATTACTATTGAAACCGGTAAAATAATAGAGGTTATCTTGTAATAATCCGCCAATACCCACGTTACCGTAAGTGCAGGTCATACTACCGGACCAACTGGTGGTGAACGTCTGTTCGACCACTTTTGAGGTGATAAAAGCTGATGATAAATTCAGTGATTTATCCGCTTCCGCGACGCTCTTAAATAAAATACCGCTATTACGGCAAGTATCTCCGGTTAACCCTCGGGCCTGTGGTGCCCCATGCGCCGAAAACCCTGGAATCATTATTAGGCTAAATACGGCGATGATGAGAAAAAATGATTTGCTCATAACTGTCTTCATACTCGTTGTCGATTACCGGCAGATATTGACGGCGTGTTCTGTCGGTTGCGTAATAACGCAGGATTTCTTCACTTTGCCTTTACTGGTATTAATGCGGATAGCATCTGGCATCGTGTCGGACTTCATAAAAATCTGGCTACCCTGAGCGACGTAGCCCAGTTCCAGGTTATGCAGATCGGAAACAAACGCACCAAACGGTAATTGGCCACCGTTGCTATCCAGGACATCCAGCGTGAATGTCTTGCGTGTATCCGTTTTGTATTTCAGATAGGTAATGCTGCCTTCATACGGCGCGATATTGAGTAAATTCCCCTGTAAATCGACATCGCTGCTTTTTGTACCATCCTGCTCGAGATGGAAATTATTGAGTCGATATGGCGTTGCGCTGGTGATAAGTGCAACCCCGTCATGATTGGTGCGTGTCGAAGCATCGCCATTGACCACCGCATGATCCACGCCCGGTGCGTCCAGAATCACAAAGTTGCGGCCATTATTGGGTGAAGTGATAACGCCACCGCGCCACGCGAGGATATTACCGCTGGCACCAAGACTTGCCTGACGGTATTCACGCGACATCGTCAGCCCGCTATTTAAGCTGGTGACGGTATTTTTCCAGTCTGCGTAGAGATCGGCCGAGCGTGAGTTGCCATCACTGTCATGGGCCAGCATCAGGCTATAATCCACATCCTGTGAGCTGCCGCTCAGGCTTACGTCGGACGATGCGTATTTTCCGCGCTGGACGCTGGCGTGTGACGCAAGACTTCCCGCGCTGCCAAAGATGGACATGGGGATATTGATCGAAAAATAGAGGTTATTCTCCGTATTACCTCGGGTACGCAGTGAAGTCACCACATCACCTGCGTAATCCGTCTCGTAGTCATAGAAAGACTGGGTCACTTCAGAGCGGCGTAGTGAAACCGCGTAATTCACGCTTTTGTAGGCGTTACTCCAGGTCAGATTATACTGGCGGCTGGTCTTTTGCCCCCGCCAGTAATCGCGCCAGTAGGCTGAAAGTGACAGACGGCCAAAACCATCGGCCAGCGGCTGGTTGAGGTTGGCGCTAAAAGCTTGTTTGCTGTTAACCGTTGACGTTCCGGTCCCGCCATAATCCTTAATATTGGATTTTGTCAGAATAAAATCGCTAAATGAGGCGTAATCCTGGGTACGGTAATAATAAGAAGCCAGCGTCAGGTTGGTTTGCGTCGGGAAGGATTTACTCCACGAAAGCGCATATTTTTCACCCCGACGGCGAGCGTCTCCCGATAGGTGATATTGCGCCTGTTCAAGCGAAGCGGACAATGACCCGGCATAAGGCACGGAGAGCGCACCGCCAAGCAAGAAAGAGGCGTAGTCCGCGCTCCAGATGCTGCCCACGGTAGCGGTCACATAGTTATTAACACCGCGAGAATAGCTAAACTGCGCAAACTGGCTATGGTCATTGACGCCGCGCATATCCACTTCACCAATATTGAATTGGTAGTCGCTGGTGCCTGGGCGCAGCATATCCGGGATTGACGAAAACGGCACCACAAAGCGCTCGATGTTACCGCCGTTATTTTTCACCTCCACGGAGAGATCCCCGCGCGAACCGGTGGGCATCAAGTCGCGGATTGCGAACGGGCCAGCGGGCACGTTGATCTGATGAATGATGTGCCCATCCTGATACACGCTCACCACTGCCGAACTGGTGGCGATCCCACTGATGATTGGCATATAAACACGCTCGCTGTCGGGCAACATCTGACGGCTTTTATTCAGCGTCAGGCCGCGAAAGCGTACCGTATCAAAGTAGTCGGAGGTGGTGTAAGTGCGCCCCATCCGCATCAGTGCGCCAAGCTTCGCCATCGGTTTTTCCAGATAGCGGGTGGTGTTTACCCAATAACCTTTGCCCAGAGTGCTGTAACGCATCCAGGTTGAGTTATCGAGTAAATGCCAGCCAGCGACATTCAGCCCGCTGTTTAGCGCCAGGTAGACATTATCACTATTGTTATAGCCGTCACTCAGGCCGTGAAAATTGTAATAGTTGAGGTTGTAGTTGGTATAAAGGCCATTGATACCCTGATCCCATTTCTGCGGCGCAACCCAGTTATGCTTTTCGGTAGTCACAAAAGCCTGAGGGACTTCTAAATCCAGACGCAGCTCACCCGGTGTTAACCTGCTTTTACCGCCGTGAAGCAGGGCATTGATATCTATCTGGCGACTGTTTTTCTCTTTAAGGGCATCGTCAAGTTCCAGAATGCCCAGCAGCGGGGCGTCCTCGGCCTGAACCTGTACGGTGCCTTGTTCGTCATGGGCAATGGTTATGGCAAATTTGCCACGCCAAATGCTGTTAACATAAACGTCGAAATCGTAGGTACCTGGCGTCATCACCAGTTTGGCATTGCTCCAGTCCATATCTGCTGAATTACCTACCAGCAGACTGCTATTGAACGTCTCTCCCAGCGCGCCGAAGGAACACAAGGCGAGGCTGACGGAGTGAACCAACAGGCTTTTTCTAAACAGGGAGCTGTTCTTCATCAGAATTGAACCAGACGTGAGCGAAAGAGTTATCAGTGAAGGGTGCTGAACCTTTTGGCACCGTAATCATCAAGCCAGGTCAAACGGTACTGCGTAGCAGGCTTAATCTTGTTTGAGACCAGTGCGCAGCCGTAAGGTGGAATAAAGGCGGTTTCGCCGAGCAAATTATCGCTTCGGTTTTGCTTTAATTGCCCTCCCTGCCAGCTTACAACCTGAGGAATAGTCAAATAGTAAGGCGAACTGTTTTTGAGACAGGTCTGGTTTCCCGAGGTGGAAATAGTCACTTTTTCTACGACTGAACTATCCAACTCCTGCAGCGAAGATGGGCGATAAAAAACCTTGATACGATTGCGGATAGCCACCTGCAGGTAGTTATCATTACTGCCTTCCGGTGTCGGTGGGACATCCAGCACGTTTAACCAGAACACGCTCTCCCGGTCAGAGGGCAGAGCCGTTCGTTTGATGCCGGTGATTTTGAGCGTTTGCCCACTATGGCCTTCCATTTTGACCACCGGTGGGGTGATGGAAAATGGCACTTTGAGCTTTTCCGGGGCCGCAGACGCATCACCCTCATCAAGCCAGGACTGCACCAGATGGGTTTTATCGCTATCGTTAACTAACTGCACTGAAACGAATTTTGCATCGCCGGGATAAATAACACGCGTCTGATTAATCACCACGCTGGCAAAAGCTGTCTGCGACGCTAACGCGCCCAGGATAAATAATGTGAATTTTTTCATGGTCATTGGAAACCGGGGATTGCTCCCCGGTAGAGATTCTTAATCGTAGCTAAAAGAGTAGGTTGCGTCGGTAACGACTTTACCGGTGGTGACTGATGGGCCACCGAAGTTGTAATAGTTCGCATGCATTGTCAGGGTAATACCATCAGTGCTGGAAACATCGTCGGAGGTCAGGCCGGTATTGAATGCCGTATCAAAAGGAACCGCGGTGGTGCCATCTTTGGTCAGCGTAATACCTACCCCTTCAGCGCCATTGTCGCTGTAGTTTTTCAGGTATTTACCGTCGTCAGACAGGTTGCTGCTGGAGAAGGTGATTTTCAGCGTTTTGGTCGCGGTATCGGCTGCCGTACAATTCTTCAGACTCATGGTGAAGTCTTTATTATTGGCATTCACCACGCCGGTAGTGGTGCCCATATCGGTCAGAGTGATTGGCGACAGGTTAACCGTAAAATCGGAACCATTATTGGTCGTCACATCACAGGTAGTATCGGAGACGGAACCATTGAAAGTGATAGTGCCACCGGCGACACCGGTCGTTTCCGCGGCCATTGCAGCGCCAGAAAACATGATAGCTGCGGCGATTACTGTTTTATTGAACATGCTCTTATATCCCGTTATTCAAAATCATTTATGCGTCCCAGGCGGTAGCGAGATGAGTTGCAGAACAACGTGTCGCACCACTCCGTTCGGTTGGAATATAAAACCATTTAATCCGTGAATGATAAATGTAAATATCGGTTAAACTTGTTTTTTAAACTTAAATCTCTATTTATAATTCTTTATATAGATTTATATTCTGACGGCTGTTGTTCCCGACAGATCGGAAAGAGAGGAATAGCTATTTAAAATCAGCCTCAAAATCGTCAAATGACGTGCTTTGCTGAGCGGAATAAATGCTTTATTAACATGCTATTAAATTATTTCGCCCGCATTGTTAATTTTGTTAACAGCGCGGGCGTGTACTCGATATGGAAGGAGGGTATTTATCGCGCTGGGAGAGACGATATCTTGCGGGCAATTCGTTAGAGCATCCTTGCTTAGGGGAGGGGAAAATAGCGGTTTACGCCGCAAACTATCGCCGCGTCAACGCCAGCCTGATACCCAATCCAATAAATGCGGTTCCCACCACTCGGTCGAGAAGCTTTTGCAGCATCTGATTACGTGAAACCGCACCGGCAGCGCTTCCTGCCAGAATGGCAAACGCGGCATCAGTCATAAAACCGACTAACGCATAGGCCATGCCGAGGATAAAAAATGAAATCGCGTGATGATCGCCACCGGTCACTACAAACTGGGGAAAGAAGGAGATAAAGAACAAGATGACCTTAGGGTTAGTCAGCGTTGTAATAAACCCTTTAGATAACAGTCCGCGAGCGTTCGCTTTCCGTTTGGCTGCTGGTACTTCTTCGCGTGCTGGGGTTGGCGAGTTAAACGTGCCAATCACCATTTTGCCGCCTAAATACATCAAATAGATGGCGCCAAGGTATTTAACGGCGGTAAACATGAGGGGGGAGGCGGTGATAAGCGCAGTCAGGCCGATAGCGCTGGCGACCGCATGGGTACAGCTACCCAGCGCTACACCCGCTGCTGAAATGAGCCCGGCGCGTCGTCCGTTAGCCACGCTCTGACCCACAACGTAGGCCATATCCGGCCCGGGCGTAATGGACAGTAAAAAGACGGATAAAAGAAACAGCCCAAAGTGGGTAATATCCAGCATAGTAACCTCGGTGTTAAGACAAGATTGAAACGCCGCTGAGCGTCAGCGCGTCAGCCAGTTTTTTATCCAGCTCACCATCAACAATTAACGTACTGGCAAGGCTTAATTCGCCAATCGCAAACGCTGAAGCGGCGTTAATTTTTTCCTGTGAAGCCATCACAATCGTTTCTGAGGCGCGCTGGCTCAGCAGGCGTTTAACGCCGGCCTCTTCGTAGCTGCCAGTCGTCAATCCGGCGCTATGGTGCACCCCGGTGACCCCCATAAAATAGAGGTCGGCGTTGATACGTCCGGTCGCTTCGGTCATTGCGGAACCCATCGTCACGACCGAGTGCTTAAATAGCGTGCCCCCCAACAAAATCACCTCAACTTGCGGATAGTCCACTAGCCCGACGGCAATATTTGGGCTGTGCGTCACCACGGTAAATGGCATTTCCTGAGGCAGCAGTTTTATCATCTCGCTGGTGGTGGTGCCGCCATCAATAATGACCACCTGGCCGGGGCTAATTAATGCAGCCGCTCTATGCGCAATAGTTTTTTTTGCGTCTATGTGCACGTTTTTTCTTGCTTCAAAAGGTGCAATCGCCGCAGAAACAGGAAGCGCGCCACCGTGTACTCGCTGCAATAGACCTGCGGCGGAAAGTTCACGCAAATCACGGCGAATAGAGTCTTCAGAGACGTTGAATCGCTGGCTGAGTTCGGTGGAATGCACCTGCTTTTCCTGCGCGAGGATCGTCAGGATGTGCTGCTTTCGTTGGCTCGCTAACATCATTTTCTCTCTGCATGTTTTATCTTGAATGTGCACGATTATGCATGATAGGTTGTGCGCTGTCATCTACAACAGAACATAACAACACACGCGGAGAAAAAAATGAAAAGTATGATTATCTTGATTGCTGGCCCTGTGAGAAGTGGCACAAACGGTGATGAGCAGCTGATGCATGCGAATCTGGCACGTATGGAGCAGGCTGCATTGTCGGTCTATGAGAAAGGACATATCCCCATGATTGGCGAGTGGGTCGCTTTCCCACTTTCAGCAGCAGCGGGTTCGCGGAAAATCGGCGATGAGATCAGTGAAGCGTTTCTCTACCCCGTCGCGCATCGGCTACTGACGCGCTGTGATGCAGTGCTGCGCCTGGAGGGTGCATCTAACGGGGCGGATAATGATGTTCGTGTGGCAAACGCGTTAGGGTTGCCGGTCTATTATTCACACGATGAGATCCCGGCTCCGCACGGCTAGCAATTTAAAATGCCGGGTTTAGCGCAACGCTGAATCCGGCTTTACGGCTTGAGTTCAGGCAATTGCATTAAAGGTTGAATCTTTGCTATCGATAAATGATGAGAAAATATTTCGAACGCGTGTTTATTCGTAAGTTTATCCTCAACAATAATATTATTGCAGTCATAAACTATTAGTTATTAATAAGTTATCGCGCTTACTAATGTTGTGCATATTTTTGATTTTCATGGTTTAATCGTCAAGATTAAAGTTATGTAAGATTAATGTAAATTAATTTTTGATGTGATCTGTACCGTTATTTTCCGTTCACCAGTCAGCAATTTATTGACCCCTGTCACGCCCTTTCACTTCCTGTCACTTTGAAATAAATCTTTACGATCTCGATCACTAAAACGATTCTTTTAAAAAAATAAAATCCAGTTTCATAAAAATGAAACATGATTCCAATTGAGGGTTATTGAATGTTTAAAAAATCTCTGGTCATGATGGCTTTATGCGGCGCGTCTTTTGCTGCATCCGCAGTAACAGTCGATTTACGTCACGAATTTATTGACGGTGGTAAGACAGATAAAACCAACGCCGACCGTGTTTCGGTCTCCCACCGCTTTGCAAATGGCTTTGGTTTCTCAGTTGAAGCAAAATGGAAATCTGGTGGCGATAATACCGACAAACCGTATGCCGATTTTATTGGTAACGGCCACGAAGAATCGATTAGCTATCAATACAAATTCAATAAGAATTTCTCAGTGCAGCCGGGCTTTAATATTGAAAGCAACGACAGCCGTTCTATCTATAAGCCAAATTTGCGCGTGCAATATAGCTTCGACAGTGGTTTCTATGTCGCAGCACGTTATCGTTATGACTACACCCGTTATCCGTCAAATGCCAACAAAGATGATGATAAAGTAAACCGTGGTGATGCCTGGGCGGGTTATGTGTTCGGCGACTGGCGTACCGAGCTGAACTACGTTTATGCCCGCAGTACTGAAGGCACCAAGCGTAATAATAATAAGCCGTATTCTCAGGAATATAACGTCAAAGTGGCGTATAAAATCGATAAAAACTGGGCGCCGTATGGTGAAGTGGGCAACGTGGGCGTAAACGATCGCGATGACCGCCAGACCCGCTTCCGTGTAGGCGTGGCATACTCCTTCTAAAATAGGCTGTTAGATGAAATCCCCCGGCGCGGTTGGCCGGGGTTCTCATTTTATCTTGCTGAATACTCTTTCGGCTGATCATATATCTGAGAATCGTTATTTAATATTCCCGCCCCATTGTGTCGCTCTTACCTGACGTCAATTATCATTACCTTTTTGAAGGGGCCCGTGAATGGATAGTGTTGTGCTGATAATATTACTTCTCATCCTCTGTTTTGCGATGTTGGTTGGGGGATGGTTTCTCATCATGCGCACTGAAATGAAAATAGAAAAAAAGATGCTCAATGAATTTGAGTTAAAACGGAAAGAGGAAAAGCAGCAGAAAATACTCCAAAAGTATGAGGAATTATTGGCAATGGAAATTGAGTGGCATACGCAGCGTATTGCCAGTATTCACTTCTTCCTGGCGAAGATAAAGAAAAAACAGGATGCTGAATACCGAGGAACTCAGGCCAGTATTAACGGCGATAACACTCAGCTTCACTCTAAGATCAAAGCCTTAATCTTCATTTACTTCCCACATTTACAGGACGATTACGCCAAACTGTGCAAAATTGCTGACTGCACGGTCTACTTTGACTATGTTTACGGGCGTTCTTCAGACGGCCCGCGAGTGCTGGCGCAGTTGACGGATAAATTGCAGAAGTTCTCCGCGCTGTCCACTGAGTTTCAAAATCGCATTCGTAATGAAGTGGTTGTTGAATGATTAACGATTTTCACCGGCGACAGGTCTATGATTAGTCTCGAACGTATATAAAAAAACAGAGGCAATGTCATGGATAAGGAACTACAGGATGCGGGTTATCGCGTCTATACCGGCGAGAAGATTGATGTCTACTTCAATACGGCAATCTGCCAGCATTCCGGCAATTGCGTCCGTGGCAGCAGTAAGCTTTTCAATTTAAAGCGCAAACCGTGGATTATCCCGGATGAGGTTGACGTCGCTACGGTGGTTCGTGTTATTGATACCTGCCCAAGCGGGGCACTTAAGTATCGTCATCATGACTAAAGGCCTGACCCATCAGGCACTAAGCGAGGACATATGGAAATTCTGGAAGGCCATAACAAGTTTTATGTCAACGATGCTAACGGTCATCAGGTGGCGGAAATCGTTTTTGTTCCTACCGGTGAGCATCTGAGCATTATTGAGCATACAGATGTTGATGAAAGCCTGAAAGGGCAGGGTGTTGGTAAAAAATTGGTCGCTAAAGTGGTGGAAAAAATGCGTGCGGAGCAGCGCAAAATTATCCCGCTGTGCCCGTTTGCCAAACATGAGTTTGATAACACTCGCGAATACGACGATATTCGCGCCTGACCCTTAGCGCCAGCTTCGGCTGGCGCGACTTCTCTCAGCGAAGTTGTTCAACTAGCAGCAGCGCGGCAATCGCCACCATCAAAGCGCCAGATACCCGGCTCACCACTCTCGCAGCCTGCGGACGGCTGGTTAACAGCGCCCGCGAACCGTAGCCAACCAGCAAATAGATTATCGTACAGGTGATAAGATGCATCAGCCCCAGCGCCGACATCTGCACCGCTATCGGCCACTGTCCATGCGGATCGGTAAATTGGGGCAACAACGCAAGAAACAGTAAAAACACCTTTGGATTCAAACCGCTGATGCATAGCCCTTTCATTGCCCATTGATTCCAGCCGCCGCTCTGCTGGCAAGCACGGGTAACCTCCGCCGGATGACGCAGCAGGGAAATCCCCAGCCACAGCAAATAGCACGCGCCCAGCAGCGTCAGCGCTGACAGTGCCAGCGGATGCCCGGCAATCAACACGCCGACGCCAGCCACCACCACAATCGTTGCCAAAAGATGCCCTGATATTAAGCCCACTACCGCCGGTACGATGGTACGTCCGTGGATCCCCGCGCTAATCGTATAGGCCCAATCGGCACCTGGCGTCATAATCAGCAGAAATGACACCAGCCAGAATCCCGCTACCAGACTCATTTCCATGACGTGCGCACTCCGTTATTTTTCATGGTATTACCCTCATATTCTGTCCACGAAAGAATATCGGGATACCCGCGCAATGAGCTTTCAATGTTATGCTCAGAATAGGTCTTTAAAGAGAGAATCTTCTAAATGGATAGCATCGATCGCAAAATTCTTGCCGAACTCCAGGCCGATGGGCGTTTATCGATTACCGAGCTGGCCGAACGGGTGAATTTAAGCCTGTCGCCGTGCCACCGGCGTTTACGGGCGCTGGAGCAAGAAGGAGTGATTACCGGTTATCGTGCCAATCTTGACCCCGGTAAAATGGGCTTCAACTTTGTCGCGCTGGTGTTTGCCACGCTAAAAGAGGGCGATAAAAAAGCGGTCAGCGCCTTTGAAGAAGCGGTGGAAGAGATCCCGGAGGTCGTCTTCGCGCAGCGCTTATTCGGCGACCCGGACTATTTAATGCAGGTGGTGACCCGCGACCTTTCTTCTTTTCAGAAACTCTACGACCAAAAGCTTTCAGCGATGCCGGGTGTCCAGCATCTGCGCTCGACGCTGGTGATGAAAACGGTGGTTCAGGACAGGCCGTTCCCGCTAGAAACATTCAAACCGTAAAGTATTTTGCTCAAACCATTCGCGTGCTAATATATTTGCGCAGGGGATGGCATTCCCCCTTGAACCGCCGTGTGGCTGATGATGCCTGTTTCTATTCCTGGACCGGGAATGAACAGGCACACCTCTACCGCGTCCAGGATAATTTATTTATCTGAGGATGCGTCAATGCGCTTTGAACACCTTGCTCGTAAAAACTCACTTTTCTTCTTGCTGCAATGGCTGCTGCTCGCGCTGGTTATTGCCGTTCTGGTCGGCTCGGCCTCTGCGCTATTTCTCTTCTCGCTTGATTGGGCGACCGCTTCCCGCATTCAGCATCATTGGCTTATCTGGCTGCTACCGTTTGCCGGTTTTGCCGTGGGATGGGTTTACTTGCGATTCGGGCGTTCGGTGGAGGCGGGCAACAATCTGATCCTTGAACAGGTTCATAACCCGGCCAGGGTTATCAGCCTGCGGATGGCGCCGCTGGTGTTTATCGGTACGGTGATTTCGCATCTGTTTGGCGCGTCCGTTGGGCGTGAAGGCACGGCGGTACAAATGGGGGCTTCCATCGCTGACCAGTTTACCTCCGTGCTCAAACTCAATGATGATGCCCGACGGATGGTGCTGATGACGGGCGTGAGCGCCGGTTTCTCTTCAGTATTTGGTACGCCGCTTGCCGGGGCTATTTTCGGTCTTGAAGTGATGGCGATAGGCCGTATGCACTACACCGCCATTTTTCCCTGCCTGCTGGCGGCAATCGTCGCCGACAGCGTGGGGTTAATGTGGGGCGTGCACCATACCCACTATGCGATGTCGCTTATCCCCGAAATGTCTCTCTGGACGCTGGGTGCCGTCATTATCGCGGGCGGCTGTTTTGGCCTGGCGGCTCGTGTTTTTGCCGACACCACGCACCTCATTGGCGGCATAATGAAAACCCATATCGCCTATGCGCCGCTGCGTCCGTTTGTGGGCGGGGTGATTATCGCCGTCGCGGTCTATCTGCTGCACGCTGATCGCTACATTGGTCTGGGTATTCCGGTGATTGTTGATGCTTTCCAGCACCCGCTAGCGCCGTGGGATTTTCTCGGCAAGCTGGCCTTTACCGTGATGTCGCTGGGTAGCGGCTTTAAAGGCGGTGAAGTGACGCCGCTGTTTTACATTGGCGCGACGCTTGGCAATGCGCTGGCACCGCTGCTGCATCTGCCGTTTGCGTTTCTCGCGGGCATTGGCTTTGTGGCGGTCTTTGCCGGGGCCGCCAATACGCCGATTGCCTCCACGCTAATGGCTATCGAACTGTTTGGTGCGGACATCGGTGTTTATGCGGCGATGGGGTGCGTGGTTGCGTATCTGGTTTCCGGGTACACCAGCATTTACCGTTCTCAGCGTGTGGCCTGCCTGAAACACCGTGTTGTACCGATGGGGATAACCCTGGCAGAACTTCCGGCCTGGCAGCGTGAACAGGCGCAGATCGAAACGCATCACGATGAGGCAAAAACCGATAGCTAATAACTGTTCGTTGTAAGCATGTGGGTTTCTTATTGCTAAATTGTAAATATAGAACTCAATATTTGTTATTTCAGAATAAGCGCTCATTCTGGCTATCTTGATTCAAGCCCAAATCCGGCCATGAATCAGGAGGCAAACCAGAATGAGCAGACAAATCAAGTTAGGTGCTTTTCTTCCCGGCGGCGGCCAGCATATTGCGGCCTGGCGTCATCCCGATCAGCCCGCTGATGGTGCAACCAGTTTCGAATTCCACAAGCAGTTGGCGCAGACCGCCGAACGCGGCTTGTTTGATGCTTACTTCCTTGCCGATGGCCTGGCGATCCCGGCCTCCGGCGTCACCGACGGCGGTACGGCAAAAGTTGCGGGCTTTGAACCGGTAACCCTGTTCTCTGCGCTGGCGCCGCTGACGCAAAATATCGGTTTTATCGCCACCGCCTCCACCACCTATGAAGAACCCTACAACCTGGCGCGCAAATTCGCCTCCCTGGATCTGATCTCCGGCGGCCGTGCGGGCTGGAACGTGGTGACGACCGCCACTGAAGCGGCGGCCCACAACTTTAATCTCGACACTCAGCACCCGCATGAATACCGCTATCAGCGTGCGAAAGAGCACGTTGAAGTGGTGAAAAAACTGTGGGATAGCTTTGAAGATGATGCGTTCCTGCGTGATAAAGCCTCCGGCCAGTTCTTTGACCGTAATAAGGTGCACGACACTAATCACGTGGGCAAATTCTTTAAAGTTCGCGGTCCGTTGAACGTGCCACGTTCGCCACAAGGCCAGCCGGTTATCGTCCAGGCGGGGCAGTCTGAAAGCGGACGCGCTCTGGCGGCGGCAACCGCTGAGGTGATTTTCACCTCGCATCAGCATCTGGAAACCGCGCAGGATTTCTATCGTGATATTAAACAGCGCGCCCGCGCCGTAGGCCGCAATCCCGACCATGTGCTTATCATGCCGGGCGTCGCGCCGTTTATTGGCCGCACCGAAGAAGAGGCCAAAGAGAAGTACCATAAATTGACCTCGCTGATTGTTGAAGCGGACGGCATTGCCCTGCTGAACGGCCTCGCCGGTGGTGGGATCGACCTTGGCAAATTCGATCCCGACGGCCCGCTGCCGCCGCTGCCGGTGACCGAAGGGATGAAATCGCGCCCGGAACTGATCCGTCAGATCGCCGATGAAAATAACTTCACTATCCGTGAGCTTTATCAATGGGTTGCGACCGCGCGCGGACACTTCACCGTGGTTGGCAGCGCCGAGCAGGTGGCCGATACCTTGCAGGAATGGTTTGAGAATGAAGCCGCCGATGGCTTTAACGTACTGCCGCCGTGGCTGCCGGGCGGTCTCGATGATTTTATCGAGCTGGTGGTGCCGATTTTGCAAAAACGTGGCCTGTTCCGTACCCAGTATGAAGGCAAAACGCTGCGCGAAAATCTGGGGCTGCCGTATGCCAGCAACCGCTACAGCGCCGTGCGCAATGCCAAAGTGGCTTGAGGAGGCTCTATGTTTTATTCCACGACCCGAATACGTCTCAAGGCCCGTCGCCCGGCAATCCCCGCTTATAAGATTTGGTATCAGCGTAGCCTGTCTTTGCTCGCTCGCTACGGCCTGTTGGTGTTGTTTTTTGCCGGTTGGCAGATTGCCAGCACGGCAGGATGGCTGAACGCGGCGGTGATCCCGCCGCTGGATAAAATCTTCAGCGCACTGTGGAACGGGATTACGCAAGGCGCACTGCTGGGAGATATCACCATCAGCTTGCAGCGGGCGGGGCTGGCCTTCTTCTCCGCCATCGTCGTGGGCATCCCGCTGGGGCTGTTTATGGGGCAGATTCGCCCGCTTGAGCAGGCGCTGGATCCGATTCTCCAGCTCTTTCGCCAGACCTCGGCGCTGGCGCTGTATCCGATCTTTATCCTGCTGCTGGGTCTTGGGGAAACATCGAAAGTGTTCGTGATTTTCTGGGCGGCGCTGTTCCCGATTCTGCTGGCGACCATTAGCGGCGTGAAAGAGGTGGATTCAAAACTCTTAGAGATGGCGAAAACCTTTGGCGCCGGACGCCTGACGCTGTTCTATCGTGTGATTGTACCCGCTTCCGTGCCGTCTATTTTTGTTGGTCTGCGTCTGTCGGCGACCACCGCGTTACTGCTGTTGATTGCGGCGGAAATGATTGGCGCAAATCAGGGGATCGGATTCCGGGTTATCAATGCGCAATATAACTTCCAGATCCCAATGATGTTCGCCGCCATCTTCCTGCTGGCTTTTGCCGGGTTATTAGCAAACGCCATTCTGGTGCTTTTACAGCGCCGTCTGTGTCGCTGGAACTCGCGCGATCATTAATTATTTTGCATTCGAATATAGCCAAACAGGACTTTTATAATGAAAAAACAGATTAAATTTGCGTGGGCTGCGGCACTCATCCTCTTTGGTTCCAGCGCATCCGTGCAGGCTCAGGATGAGGTCACGATGCGCTATATGGCGAGCTACGGCGGTATTTCCGCACACGAATTAGCGGACGCTCTGGGCTATTTCAAAGGTACTGGAGTCTCCATTAAAAACGCCGGTTATGCCAGCGGTGGCCCGGAATCATTATTTGCACTGGCTTCAAACAGTATTGATATCGGCTCGGCGGCAACGCCTGCGGTCATTAATTCAATCGCCAACGGTAATGATTTTGTCGCGGCATATCCGACAAATGGTATTAACGAAACCACCAAATCTATTTTCTACGTGAAAGAAGATAGCCCAATCAAATCGGTCAAAGATTTAGTCGGTAAAACGGTGGCGGTCAACACGCTGGGCGCGCATCTGGATTACACCCTGCGTGAAGCGTTGCATAAGGCAAACCTGCCGGAAAACGCCGCGAAACCGGTCGCCGTTCCAGGCCCGCAGCTTGAGCAGACGCTGCGTTCGGGTCAGGTCGACGTGGCGGCTTTCGGCTACTGGCAGACCACCTTTGAAGGTGCCGCCCGCAGCCACGGCGGCCTGCGCCCAATCTTTAACGACGCCGATGTGCTCGGCCCGATTGCCGGTGGCTTTACGGTGCTGCGCGCCGACTTTGTGAAAAAGCACCCGGATGCCGCACGTATCTTCGTGGTGGAGTCAGCGCGTGCGCTGGATTATGCCCGCGATAACCCGCAACAAGTGCGCGAAATTATGGCCAGGATCCTCAAAGAGCGCGGTGAAAACCCGGAAGTGGCACAGTACTTTACCGGCTATGGCGTGCGTAAAGGTGGCCTTGCCGAACCGCATGACGTGCAGTTCTGGCTGGATATTCTCGAGCGTGATGGCGTGATCCAAAAAGGTCAGTTGAAAGCCTCAACCATTTTGCTGAAAACGGAAGGTGCATGATGACAACAACCGCTCAGGCTCAGCGCGGCGATATTTCCATTCGCCGTCTACGTAAGACTTTTTCTCTTGAAGGGAAACCCTTTGATGTCTTCCGTGACCTCAATTTGCAGATTGATAGCGGACAGAGTATCGCCATCGTCGGGCCAAGTGGCTGCGGGAAAACCACGCTGCTACGCATTCTCGCGGGGCTGGAGACGCCAGACGGCGGGGATGTGGTGATTGATGGGCAGGAAGTTCATGGGATGAGCCGGGAACGGGCGGTGATTTTCCAGGAGCCGCGCCTGCTCCCCTGGTTAACGGTGCTGGAAAACGTCAGCTTTAGCCTCGACGTGCAGGGCGTTCCCCGTAAGAAGGCGCGCGAGCGCGCCAAAGAAGCGATTGAGCTGGTCGGCTTAAGTCATTGTGAACAGGCGCTGCCAAAGCAGCTTTCTGGCGGGATGGCCCAGCGCGTCGGTATCGCGCGAGCGCTGACCATCCAGCCGGAAATTTTACTGCTTGATGAACCGTTGGGCGCGCTGGACGCCATGACCAAAATTACCATGCAGGAAGAGCTGGCGCGCATTCATGAAGTGGAAAAAATCACGATGGTGCTGGTCACCCACGATCTGGAGGAGGCGATTTACCTGGCTGACCGGGTATTGATCCTGCCAAAAATTAAAGGCGATCCCATCAGGACGATTGAGGTGACACTGCCGCGTCCGCGCGTGCGCAGCAGTCTGGATTTTGTGGCGCTGCGTCAGCAGTTAATGGCGGAATTTGGTCTGCATTAGAGCCTATCCCATTAGGCTATTTTATTCGCCATTTTGGCACCGGGCAGTGCTTGACAGAACGCCATGGTGTTTTGAACGCCGCTTGCGGCGGCCCGAAGGGCGAGCGTAGCGAGTAAATCCTCACGTACTACGTGTACGCTCCGGGATCGAAGCGCTGTCCGGCACCAAACTGGCTTCAACAATTACGCCTACTGGGATAGGCTCTTAATCATTATTATGGCAATAAGTGGGTTAGCCTTTATTTCCATGTTAATAATATGGCTGCTTTTTTTAATTTAAAAAAGCAAAATGGGTGTAAATGTTAATATCCATAGGTGTAAAGTGAGTGGTATTTTAAAATAATGTAAAAGTGCGCTACCATTAGCGCACTCATTACATCAAGCTACGTGAATATCATCATTATGCCTGCAATAAATAAAAAACTATTCTCTCTGGCGACAATAGCGCTGCTGGTTAACACCGCCGCTTACGCAAATACCGATACGACGCAAAAAACCGACGTTCTACTCATTGGCGGCGGGATCATGAGCGCGTCGCTGGGCACCTGGCTACAGGAGCTGCAACCGGACTGGAAACAGGTGATGGTCGAGAAGCTGGATAAAGTCGCTCTCGAATCCTCCAACGGCTGGAATAACGCCGGGACCGGCCACTCCGCTAATATGGAATTGAACTACACGCCGGAGCGCCCTGACGGCACCATCGACGTGACCAAAGCGCTGGAAATTAACGAGCAGTTTATGATTTCCCGCCAGTTCTGGTCATCGCAGGTTAAGCGCGGCATTTTGAATAACCCGCACTCCTTTATTAACTCCACGCCGCACATGAGCTTTGTCTGGGGCGATAAAAACGTCGATTACCTCGGCAAGCGCTACGACGCGTTGCAAAAAACTACCCTGTTCCAGGGAATGAAATTCTCCACCGATCATCAGCAAATTGCCCAGTGGGCACCGCTGGTTATGGACGGTCGCGATCCGCAGCAGAAAGTGGCGGCAACCTGGACGCCTGCGGGCACGGACGTCAACTACGGCGAAATCACCCGCCAGCTGATTGGCAGCCTGCAAAAGAACGACCACTTCTCGCTGCAAACTTCTTCTGAAGTGACCGAGTTCAAACGTAACGGGGATAACTCCTGGCACGTGACCATCGAAGATGTGAACAGCGGTAAACAGCACGCCATTGACGCGAAATACGTGTTTATCGGTGCGGGCGGCGGCGCGCTGAAACTGCTGCAAAAAACCGGTATTCCTGAAGCGGATAACTACGCAGGCTTCCCGGTCGGTGGTTCCTTCCTGATGACTGAGAACCCGGAAGTCACGCGTCTGCATCAGCAAAAAGTGTACGGACAGGCTTCCGTGGGCGCACCGCCAATGTCGGTACCGCACATTGATGCGCGCTTTATCGATGGCAAACGTGTGGTGCTGTTCGGGCCATTCGCCACTTTCTCCACTAAATTCCTCAAACAAGGTTCTTTCTTTGACCTGTTGAGCACCACGACGACCAGCAACGTGCTGCCGATGACCCACGTTGGTCTGGATAATTTCGACCTGGTGAAATACCTGATTAGCCAGGTGATGCTGAGCGATGATGACCGTTTTGCCGCGCTGAAAGAGTACTACCCTGGCGCGCGTAAAGAAGACTGGAAGCTGATTCAGGCCGGTCAGCGCGTGCAGATTATCAAGAAAGATGCCGATAAAGGCGGCGTGCTGAAGCTGGGTACCGAAGTGGTTGTTGACCAGCAGCGCACCATCTCCGCATTGCTTGGCGCATCGCCGGGCGCGTCAACCGCAGCGCCAATCACCCTGAACGTGATACAGAAACTGTTCCCGGAACAGTTCAACTCACCGGAGTGGCAGAGCAAGATTCGCAGTATCGTACCAAGCTTTGGTCAGAAGCTTAACGGCAACACCGCGCTCACGCAGCAGGTGTGGGATGACACCGCCGCGACGCTGCAACTGACCAAACCACCGGTCATTCAGATGCCGCAAAATGAAGCGAAAGTGATGGAAGCGAAACCGGCGCAGGAGACCTCTCCACAGCACGATATGGCGCTGTAAACACGTAGGCCGGATAAGGCGAAGCCGCCATCCGGCAACCGGTGCCGAATTGCCTGATGGCGCTACGCTTATCAGGCCTACGGGGTTCTGGTGTTCGAATAAAAAAAGGCCTGTCAGGTTACCCTGACAGGCCTTTTGTTTATCTTTCCGGGTTTACCCGAGGAACATCACCGACACACACAGCAGACCGACAATCAGCGTAATCAGGCTGCCGATAGAGCGGTAAGGCTTGAGCGCAGGGATGAGATAGGTCGAAAGCGTCGGCATGATAAACAAAATCATGGCAATCAGCGGGCCGCTGATGGCGTAAATCATCGAGATAGCGTTCGGGTTGATGCAGCAAACGATAAACGTCAGCGTTGATACCAGCATGATAGACAGGCCGCGGTTAAACGAGCGGCTCTTACGCACGCCTACCTGATTAAGCGACGACTTCACCATCTCGCTCGCCCCCTCAATCACGCCGAAATAGGTGCCGAGGAACGATTTTGACATCGCCACTACCGCCACAATAATGCCGGAGATCGACAGCCAGCTCGGAGAGTTTGGCACCATCGATAATGCGGAAAGAATCGTCACGCCCTCATTTTTCGCCGCGTTAATATAGGATGGCGGAATCGACATCAGGCAGCTGAAGACAAAGAACAGTACGCTCAGACAGATGATGAGATACGCCACCTTCATGATTTTTTTGCATTTACCCATGGCCTGCTCGCCATACTTCTCCCGCCGGTCAATGGCGAAGGTGGAGATAATCGGCGTATGGCTAAAAGCGAAAACCATCACGGGAATTGATAACCATACCTGGTGCAACGTATGGCTATTCACTTCCATCTGGGTGGTCAGAAGCGAGGGTTGCCAGCTTCCAGTCAGGTAAATCGACAGGAACAGGAAGTAGGCGATAAGCGGAAAGACCAGCATTCCCATGACTTTTATCGTCGTCTGGCGACCGGTCAGGAAGATCAGATTCAGCAGCAGCACGACGCCTAAACTCAGCAGGGCGCGCAGCGGCAAATCGACCGGCCGGTAGTGCGAAATCTGCTCCGCCAGCGAGTTGGTAATCGCCACGGCGTAGATCAGCACCACCACAAAGAATGCGATGAAGTAGAGTGCGGTAATCAGATTGCCAATCTTTTTGCCGTAATAGTGGCTGACAGCACCGGTGATACCGACGCTCGCAGGTGTGTTAGCAGATAAAATGAACTGGCATAACGCGCGGTGCGGCCAGTACGTCAGGGGCCAGGCGACGAGGGCAGTAATGAACAGCACCACGGCGCCCGCAGCACCCAACTGGATCGGCAGGAACAGGGTTCCTGCTCCGACGGCAGTGCCATATAAGGCAAAGCTCCAGAGCGTCTCTTCTTTAGACCAAATTTTAGACATTGTCTGAATTTATCAACCATAAAACCGAAAAAATGGCGGATAATTTACCATAATTAGCTTTTCGTGTGGCTGAGCATTTTCAGACCGATACCTATCGGTCTGAAATAACGCATGATTTTACGCGCAGCGACGTGCTAAACGACGCTTAATTACGCGCTCGCGCAGGGTGTCGTAGGCCCAGTTATAGAACATGGTGTAGGGCAGGAAGAACAAGAAGAAGCCAATTTCCAGAGTCAGCGCCTGCAATAGCGTCACGCCCAGGACGAACGACACAATACTGACGCCGATGATGATAAAGCCACATTCAAATGCTAAAGCGTGTAAGGCACGAACTTTGGCGGTGCGCTTCACCCGGGTGACCGGCCACAAGCGGTCAAAGCCGGCGTTATAGATGATGTTCCATATCATGGCGGTGGTAGCCAGAATCACCGTCAGACCTCCCATTTCCACGACGGAGCGCTGCATCAACCAGGCGGCGGTTGGCGCGAGGATCGCCGTGGCGATGCCCTCAAAGCAAACGGCATGGAAGATACGCTCGGGGAGTTTTCGGCGATGTAATGAATCGTGCTGCATGTGATGACCTTTCCATTATTAAACGTTGTTGTGGGTATTTTATGGATAAATATGATAAGTAAAAGATAGAACCCATCGATAAAGTAGATACTTCATGCGTTATTCTCCTGAAGCCCTGACGGCGTTTGTCGAAACCGTCGCCTGCGGATCGTTCTCGGCGGCGGCCCGCCGCTTGCGCAAAAGCCAGTCCACCATCAGTACCGCCATCGCCCATCTGGAAGCCGATATCGGCGTCACCCTTTTCGACCGTAGCGCTCGCCAACCGGTGCTGACCGCCGAAGGCCAGCGCGTATTAAGCTATGTGCAGGCGATTCTCGCCGCCAGCGAGCGGCTGGATGAACTGGCGGTGTCGTTAAGCGGTGAAACCGAAGCCCGGCTCGCCTTTGTTCTCTCCGATACGCTGCACCCGGACGTGCTGGAAGATCTGTTGGCGCAGTTTGACCGTCGGTTCCCGCATACCGAGTTTGAATGTCTGGTGGGGGAGGACGATGACGTTATTGATCTGTTGCAAAAAGGGCGGGCGCAGGTGGGGTTAATTGAAGCGCGAGAGGATTATCCTACCGATATCGGGCATATCCGCCTACCGATGCAAACCCGAATGGCTATCTATGTTTCACCCACCCATCCGCTTGCCGAACAGCGCGATGTGGAGTGGGAGCTTTTACAGACCTGGCGTGAACTGCGCCTGAACACCTATCTGGAAAAACACAATACGCCCGCGCGAGGGCCGGTATGGTCGGCTCCTAACTATCTGATGCTATTGAGCATGGCGGCGCAGGGGTTGGGTTGGTGTGCGCTTCCTTGCGCGCTGGTGGAGGAGTTCTCCCGCTCAGCGCAGCTAAAGATGCTGGATATTGCCGGCTGGCCCATGTCTGTTTCCATCGACCTGCTTTGGCACAAACAGGCTCCGCTGGGCGCGGCGGGAAGCTGGCTACGTCAGTACTTACAGCAGGTTCCGGCCAAACGCGCGGGATACGAATTTCCTTTGTGATAGGACTCACTTTTTTTAAACAACTGCGAAAAAATTTGATAACAATAATCTACTATGTGCGGATTAATCTGCGCTGAGGTTGAGATGAAAGATGTCGTTATCGTAGGTGCTGTCCGTACGCCGATCGGTTGTTTTCAGGGGGCGCTGGCGCGTCATTCTGCCGTGGAGTTGGGCAGCCTTGTGATCAATGCCCTGGTCACTCGCAGCGGAATTCCCGCCGCCGTTATTGATGAAGTGATTATTGGCCAGGTTTTGACGGCGGGCACCGGACAAAACCCAGCACGACAGTCGGCGATTAAAGGCGGCCTGCCCAATACCGTCTCGGCCATCACCATTAACGACGTTTGCGGCTCTGGCCTTAAGGCGCTTCATCTGGCTACCCAGGCTATTCAGTGTGGCGAAGCTGACGTGGTGATTGCGGGCGGACAAGAGAATATGAGCCGCGCCCCGCATGTGTTGACCGACAGCCGTACCGGCGCGCAGCTTGGCAACAGCCAGTTGATTGATAGCCTGGTTCACGACGGCTTATGGGATGCCTTCAACGATTACCATATGGGCGTGACGGCGGAAAACCTGGCGCGGGAATATGGTATCAGCCGCGAGCAGCAAGATGCATGGGCGCTGAGTTCACAGCAAAAAGCGCGAAAGGCCATCGACTCTGGCCGTTTTCGCGATGAGATTGTTCCGGTGACCAATACGCGGCCGGGGACGGCACCGCAGATTGTGGACACCGATGAGCAACCGCAAACCGATCCCAGTGCTGAAGGGCTCGCGCAGCTGATTCCCTCTTTTGAAAGTGCAGGTTCGGTGACGGCAGGCAACGCTTCTTCTATTAACGATGGTGCCGCGGCGGTACTGATGATGAGCGAGAGCAAAGCGCTGGAGCTGGGGCTGCCGATCCTTGCCCGGATCCGCGCGTTTGCCAGCGTCGGCGTCGATCCGGCGCTGATGGGGATTGCGCCGGTTTATGCCACACGCCGTTGCCTGGAGCGGGCGGGCTGGCAGCTCAATGAGGTTGATTTGATCGAGGCCAACGAGGCATTTGCCGCGCAGGCTATTTCGGTTGGCAGAATGCTCGAATGGAATGAGCAGAAAGTGAATGTTAACGGCGGGGCGATTGCGCTCGGGCATCCCATTGGCGCATCCGGTTGCCGTATCCTGGTTTCACTGGTGCACGAGATGGTTAAACGCGATGCCCGCAAGGGGCTTGCGACGTTATGCATTGGTGGAGGACAGGGCGTGGCGCTCGCGGTGGAGCGAGATATTTAGTTATTTCCCTTCAAATATTCTTAGATAAGAAAGACCTCATTCGAGGTCTTTTTTTATGTCCGCACTATAAGCCTGAAGTTCAAAAAAACGATTTCGTCTAGCCCATTACTTGTTGCACTTGTGTTTATTTGTATCCGTTAAACATGATGCTCATCAGCTTATGCTAACCAACATTATTAATTGCTCACAAATTATTACTACTAATAAGAATCACGTCGGTTATTTGTTTTAAGTTAACTTGTTGTAAGTTAAGTAAATTATTAAAAATATAATTCAGTGAAAATAAATATATGTGATCCAAGCTATGTTTTTTTGAGTTTGTGTCCATTTTTTGTTGAGCTTTATCACGTCCTTCGTGTGCCATTTTTTCTGAAACAAACAATTACGATCTTGATCACTAAAATGCATATTCTGAAAAAATAAAATCCAATTTCATAATAAAGAAACATGATTTCAATTGAGGGATAGCAAATGTTTAAGAAAGTACTGACCCTGGCAGTATTATCCGGCATGTCGTTTGCCGCATCAGCGGTAACCGTTGACCTCCGTCATGAATATATTGACAGTGGCTCTAACGCAGACCGTGTCGCCGTTTCACATCGTTTTGATAATGGCCTGGGCTTTGGCGTGGAAGCAAAGTGGAAAACTGGCGGTGATACCGATAAGCAAGACCGTCCATTTAACGAAATTGTGGGGAATGGTCACGAAGAATCCATCAACTGGCGCTGGAAAGCGACGGATAACTTTGCCCTGAACCCGGGCTTCAATATTGAAAGTAAAGACAGCTTCTCTATCTACAAACCGTATCTGCATGCGCAATACAGCTTTGATAATGGTTTCTACGTTGCGGCTCGTTATCGTTACGAATATACCCGCGTGCCTGCCACTTCAAGCAACGGTGGCGGCGTTGACGATAAGGTCAATAAGGTGGATACCTGGGTAGGTTGGGTAATGGGTGACTGGCGTGCGGAGCTGAACTATGTTTATGCGCGCAGTACTGTAGCCGACGATCAGCATAAGAGCTTGTACCGCAATAATAATAAAGCTTATAGCAATGAATATAACGCCAAGCTGGCCTACAAATGGGATAAGAATTGGTCTCCTTATTTCGAAGTGGGTAACGTGGGCGTGAAATCTACCGACGAACGCCAGACCCGTCTGCGTGTGGGCGTGGCTTACTCCTTCTGATAAATACCGACTCTCATCCGTTTTCCCCCGGAGCATTTGGCCGGGGGTTTTTGTTTTTATCGATCGGCGTGCATCCCGGCGTCACTGCGTTCGGCCGGGCTACCAATATGCACGAACGTAGCCCGGCCGAACGCAGTGACGCCGGGACATCCGTACACTCAAGACAAAAAAAGCCCTCCGAAAGGAGGGCAAGGCCAGTTACAGAAACACAAACTCAGAAGATATTACGCTTTCATTAATACGCGTTCAGCAGGCAGTTTGGCAATATACAACGCCGGTTTGCCCTCTTTGTCAGAGCTAAACAGCACCGCGCTGTCATCCGGTGTAAAGGATGGGTGCGGGTGGGTAACCTGACGGCTGTTTTGTACCGTTGCCCACGAAGTATCGTGGCGGGCAATGCGGAAGTAAGCCTGTTTTGCGACGTCGAACGCGTACAGGTAAGGATCATTATCAATGGTGTAGCCGCTGGTATCTTTCACATCAACCGGCGTTCCAGAACCGTCACCGACCAGCAGCGTGCCGTCGAAGTTGCTCATCAGATGTGAGCAAGCAGGCATCTGCATCAGCGCTTCGTTGACGTTAGTGTCCGGGTTGAAGCGGTAAATTGTACGGCCCTGTTTGCCTTTCAGATACGAAACGTAGATCAGCGCCGAGCCGTTCGGTACCCAGAATTCGTGGGTGCAGCTTTCGCCTTCGGCATGTTCTTTGACTTTACGCACGTTGCTGCCGTCTTCATTCACCATCCACATACGCGCATCGACCAGGTCGTGCGGGCCTTCATGGCAGAAGGCAACGGTGTTGTCGTCAAACGGACGATAAATCGGGTGGCCGAGCCAGTTTTTCTCTTCGTGAATCACCGCGCTTTCGCCGGTTTTCAGGTCAACGCGCAGCAGACGGCAGTGTGGGCCCTTATGGAAGAAGTCGTGGAACAGCTGCCAGTCATTGAGCGGCGTCCAGTCGCTTTTCGCAATTTCAATCCCGACCAGCTTGGTGCAATCGCTGTTAGAGACCCAGGTGCCGTAGCCAACCCAGTCGTCCGGCACGCGGTAAACTTCACGCTCGGCCAGCGTTTGCAGGTTCACTTCCAGCAGCGTACGGTCGTTCTTAACATAATAAAGGGACTTGTCATCCGGGGACAAGAAGCCGCCAAAGGTGTTGTCGCCAGCGCCTTCGGTCAGTTGGATAGCTTCGGCATTCGCCACATCCAGCAAGTAGTAGTTCCAATGGCCATCGAACTCGCCAGCGAATAAAAGATGGCTGCCATCGTTAAAGAAACACTTCTGATAGAAGTAGTTACGATGACACGTAACCTCTGGTGGGGTTAAGCGGGTGACTTCCGCGCCGGTGTCCGGGTCGCGGCTGACCTCGTAGTTCAATTTTACCCGCATGCCTTTAGCCATGTTGCTCTCCTTTATTCCAGCGGTCGCGTGGCCTGTCATCCTCGCTGGCCGATGTGGATGTTATTTTAAAAGTCTGGTGTTAATTTATCAAAACAACGTTTCATTGTTTGTGATGGCAGACTCACTTTATACGAAAAGTGAACGTTTCCGCGACTTTTTTGATGTGCTTTGTGAAGCACTGTCAAGCCCATCTTCGTTTTTGCGACATCAATTACCCATTTAAGGTTATTTTTCAAAGAAACATGTAACTAAATGAATAATATTACTTTTTGGCTTTAACTTATCATGCGTAATAACGTATTCGTGATCCCTTTTGCATTTTTGATATTAATTCACAGAAAAAATGAAACGATGTTTTATTTGGAATTGAAAACGCGTTTCATCGGCGATAAGATACGAGTATTAAGAGAGCGGAACGGAATTTCGTTCTGCTAGAGAGCATATAGACACATTTTCCCGGAGGTTAGGGTGGAAGTAAGACAGAGCATTCACAGCGCACATGCCAAAACGCTGGATACACAGGGCCTTCGTGACGAGTTTTTAGTTGAACAGGTTTTCGTCGCCGATGAATACACCATGGTGTACAGCCATATCGACCGCATTATTGTCGGCGGCATTATGCCGGTGGCGAAAACCGTCTCGGTAGGCGGCGAAGTCGGTAAACAGCTTGGCGTGAGCTTCTTCCTGGAGCGCCGCGAGCTTGGCGTTATCAATATTGGCGGCGCGGGTACAATCACCGTTGACGGCAAATGTTATGAAATTGACCATCGTGACGCGCTTTACGTCGGTAAAGGGGCGAAAGAGGTGGTGTTTGCCAGCGTAGATGCGGCGAAACCGGCGAAGTTCTACTATAACTGCGCGCCAGCTCATACCACCTATCCAACCAAAAAAGTGACGCCAGCCGATGTCGCGCCGGTTACCTTGGGCGATAACCTCACCAGTAACCGCCGTACCATCAACAAATACTTTGTTCCCGATGTGCTGGAAACCTGCCAGCTCAGCATGGGCCTGACCGAACTGGCACCAGGCAACCTCTGGAACACCATGCCGTGTCATACCCATGAGCGCCGCATGGAAGTCTACTTCTATTTCAATATGGATGAGGACAGCTGCGTGTTCCACATGATGGGGCAGCCGCAGGAAACCCGTCACGTGGTAATGCACAACGAACAGGCGGTGATTTCACCGAGCTGGTCAATCCATTCAGGTGTCGGTACCAAAGCGTATACCTTCATCTGGGGGATGGTGGGCGAGAACCAGGTCTTTGACGACATGGATCACGTAGCAGTGAAGGATCTGCGCTAGACGCGGACAGCATTAGATAACAATGCCTGTCCGGTACAGGCGCTAACTACAAGGAATATATAATGATTTTGGATTCATTCTCTCTGCAAGGTAAAGTCGCTGTCGTTACGGGTTGTGACACCGGTCTGGGCCAGGGTATGGCGCTGGGTCTGGCTGAAGCGGGCTGTGATATCGTCGGTATCAACATCGTTGAGCCTACAGAAACCATCGAACGCGTGACTGCACTTGGCCGTCGTTTCCTGAGCCTGACCGCTGACCTGCGTCAGATTGATGGTATTCCTGCCCTGCTGGAGCGCGCGGTAGCAGAATACGGTCATATCGATATTCTGGTGAACAACGCTGGTCTGATTCGTCGTGAAGATGCGATTAACTTCAGCGAAAAAGACTGGGACGACGTTATGAACCTGAACATCAAGAGCGTGTTCTTCATGGCGCAGGCTGCGGCTAAGCACTTTATTGCACAGGGTAAAGGCGGCAAAATTATTAATATCGCCTCCATGCTCTCCTTCCAGGGCGGCATCCGTGTACCATCTTACACGGCATCAAAAAGCGGCGTGATGGGCGTGACCCGTCTGATGGCAAACGAATGGGCGCAGCACGGCATCAACGTCAACGCCATTGCACCGGGCTACATGGCTACTAACAATACCCAGCAGCTGCGCGCTGACGAAGAGCGTAGTGCCGCAATTCTTGAGCGTATCCCGGCGGGTCGTTGGGGTTTGCCAAGCGATCTGATGGGGCCGATTGTGTTCCTGGCTTCTCCGGCGTCTGACTACATCAACGGTTATACCGTTGCGGTTGATGGCGGCTGGTTGGCGCGCTAAGTTTGTGTCGCCGATAAGAAAAAGACCTGCTTCGGCAGGTTTTTTTGTGCCTGTATTTCCCCGGCGGCGCTGCGCTTGGCCGGGCTACATTCGTGCACATTTGTAGCCCGGCCAAGCGCAGCGCCGCCGGGATCGTATGCAAATTATCCATATCAATATATTCAAATAGTCCATGCGATCCCGCCCATCGAAAAATAGTAACGTATGTGTAATAGCGTATCCTGACGGTATGTAACGATTAAGACCTCCATCTGAAAGTCAAACGTCCATCACAAAACCATACTGTGCAGCAGTAAAATCCATATCTTTAACGCGTCCAGCCTGACACCTTTTCCCTGCAATCACTTACTTTCATGCCATGTGTTACTTTGCCAGGCAGGAATAAAAATGACTTCAATCAGTAACGATCCTTCGTTGATGCCTCGTACCCAGCGTGATACGCGGCGCATGAACCAGTTTGTGTCGATTGCCGCTGCGGTGGCGGGGTTGCTTTTTGGCCTTGATATTGGCGTGATTGCCGGGGCGCTGCCCTTTATCACCGATCACTTCGTTTTATCCAGCCGCATGCAGGAGTGGGTGGTCAGCAGCATGATGTTGGGGGCAGCCATTGGCGCGTTGTTCAACGGTTGGCTCTCGTTCCGCCTGGGCCGTAAATACAGCCTGATGGTGGGGGCGATACTCTTTGTGGCAGGTTCCGTTGGCTCGGCGTTTGCCGTCAATGTTGAAATGCTGCTTATTGCCAGGATTATTCTTGGCGTGGCGGTGGGTATTGCCTCTTACACCGCGCCGCTGTATCTCTCTGAAATGGCGAGCGAAAACGTGCGCGGCAAGATGATCAGCATGTATCAGCTGATGGTGACGCTGGGGATCGTGATGGCGTTCCTGTCTGACACCGCCTTTAGCTACAGCGGCAACTGGCGGGCAATGCTCGGCGTGCTGGCGCTTCCGGCTGTGTTGTTGATTATTCTGGTTATCTTCCTGCCCAACAGCCCGCGCTGGCTGGCGGAAAAAGGTCGCCATATCGAGGCTGAGGAAGTATTGCGGATGCTGCGCGACACCTCCGAGAAGGCGCGCGATGAACTTAATGAAATCCGCGAAAGCCTGAAGCTCAAACAAGGCGGCTGGGCGCTGTTTAAGGTGAACCGTAATGTGCGTCGGGCGGTATTCCTCGGCATGTTGCTCCAGGCGATGCAGCAGTTTACCGGCATGAATATCATCATGTATTACGCGCCGCGCATCTTTAAAATGGCGGGTTTCACCACCACCGAACAGCAGATGATTGCCACGCTGGTGGTGGGGCTGACCTTTATGTTTGCCACCTTTATTGCGGTATTTACGGTTGATAAGGCCGGACGTAAACCGGCGCTGAAAATTGGTTTTAGCGTGATGGCGGTGGGCACGTTGGTGTTGGGTTACTGCCTGATGCAGTTTGATAACGGTACCGCGACAAGCGGCCTGTCATGGCTGTCCGTGGGAATGACGATGATGTGCATCGCAGGCTATGCGATGAGTGCAGCACCGGTGGTGTGGATCCTGTGTTCTGAAATCCAGCCGCTGAAATGCCGCGACTTTGGCATCACTTGTTCAACCACCACCAACTGGGTGTCGAACATGATTATTGGCGCGACCTTCCTGACGCTGCTGGATTCCATTGGCGCAGCGGGAACCTTCTGGCTGTATACCGTGCTGAACGTGGCCTTTATTGGCGTGACCTTCTGGCTGATTCCAGAAACCAAAGGGGTGACGCTTGAGCATATCGAACGCAAGCTGATGAAAGGTGAGAAGTTACGGGACATTGGCGTCTGATGCTGTGCCCGGTGGCGCTACGCTTACCGGGCCTACACGGTCGCACCGAATGTAGGCCGGGTAAGGCGTAGCCGCCACCCGGCGTTTTTACCTGGCCTGGCTACAGAGTGAAAACGTAGCCCGGCCAAGCGCAGCGCCGCCGGGAATGCTCTGTTCTATACCTTCGCCAGATACAGCGCAGGCATCCCTTCCGCATCCGAGGTATACAGCACCCACTCACCATCCGGCGAGAACGACGGGTGAGGGTGAGTCACCTGACGATCGCCATCCAGCACCTTCCAGCTACTGTTGTGCTGGCAAATCGCTTTCTTATCGCCGGTTTTCAAATCAAATACCCAGATAAACGGATCGTTAAGGCTGATATCGCCGGTGTTGTGCGGCGAACCGTCCCCTACCACCAAAGATCCATCATGATTGCTCATCAGGTGAGAGCAGGGGGGAATTTCCATTAACTGACGGTTTTCCAGCGTCACCGGGTCGGCGGCGAAAAGATAGCGATGCGGACTGTTTTCCTGATGCGCGACATAATAAAGCGCAGAACCGTCCGGTACCCAGAATTCATGGGTAAAGCTTTCTCCCGGCTGGTGGTGGCGCACGCAGCGCTGATGGCTGCCATCGACGTTAATCAGCCACATGCGATCGTCAATCGCGTCACGCGGGCCTTCATGGCAAAACGCCACGGTGTGGTTATCAAAGGGGCGATAGATAGGATGCCCAAGCCAGCGTTTTTCCTGCAAAATGGTCTGCTGCTCGCCGGTTTTCAAATCGATATTGATAAGGCGGCATTCCGGCTCGGTAAAATAGAACGCGCGGAATTTTGACCAGTCGGTTAACGGCTGCCAGTCGCTTTTTTTAATCTCAATGCCAACCAGCTTTGTACAGTCTGAATTAGCGACCCACGTCCCGTAGGCGACCCACTCATCGTCGACTTCATACACCACGTACTCTTCGAGCGTGGCCAGATCCACGCGTCTGAGCTGGCGCGTGTCTTTCACGTACCACAGCGCCCGATCATCGTCGGATAAAAAGCCGCCGAAAGTATTATCCCCGGGGCCGTCGGTCAACTGGGTAGCCTGTTGCGCGGCGATATCCAGCAAATAGTAGTTCCAGTGCCCCTCAAATGCGCCGCCAAAAATCAGCTTACCGCCATCGCGGGTAAA
The DNA here is from genome assembly GCA_902363335.1 of Enterobacteriaceae bacterium. Classification (GTDB taxonomy): domain Bacteria; phylum Pseudomonadota; class Gammaproteobacteria; order Enterobacterales; family Enterobacteriaceae; genus Kluyvera. Next base: position 196,919 of record CABIZV010000004.1, read on the forward strand.
GCATTTTTGATAGAAGTAATTGCGGTGGCAAATAATGTGCGGTGGCGTCATCCGGATCACCTCGTGACCGGTTTCGCTGTCTTTCTGCGTGCGGAAATTCAGCGGGATGATTTTGCCTTTCATGTGCTTTCTCCTTGAATAAAAAAATACCCCGCAACCGAAAGTTGCAGGGTATTAATGTTTCAAACTCAATTAGCGCATGGCGCGTTTCAGGATACGTTCAGCCTGACGCTGGAAGTCGACGGCGGCTTCTTCAACGGTTTTCTGACCATAATCGATGTACTGCAAAGAGGTACCGAACTGGGCAACAATCTGCGGATCGTCAAAGTACGGAGACACGCTCAGTTTGGCTGGCAGAGACTGCGCCAGACGCAGACCGGCCACAGACGGATCGTTCTCTTTCAGGGTGCCGTCTTCGGTCAGGTATTTCACCGCCACTTTGCTCAGTGGAACGCCACGCTCCAGACCTAGCGTATCCACGCCTTCTTTGCTGTTCAGCAAGAAGTTGATCACTTTCGCTGCGGCTTCCGGGTTCTTGGTTGATTTGCCGATGGACAGCATCTGTGCCGGCTTGAAGAACAGGCCCGCATCGGTTGCGCCCGGCAGCATTGGGTAGTTACCCAGCTCCAGCTTAGCCGGTGGCTTCAGGTTATCGGAGTACTTGTTGATAGTGGAGTTCCACATATAAGTACCGCCCCATTCGCCCTGGATCCACGGCTTCATTTCGTACATGTTGCTCTTACCAAATGACGCATAGTATTTGGTGTCCGGCATCACGTGGCTATCGACCAGTTTTTTGTACATCTGGAAGAACTCAACCCACTGCTCTTTGCTGTAGGAGAACTTCTTAGTGTCCTGATTGATAGCTGGAATGTTGTACTTCTGCGTCATATAGGAGTTCAGCAGCGCCAGCGTATCCTGGTGCTCCAGAACCACCGGATAATACTGTTTACCCAGCTTGCTTTCGAAGGTCTTACCCGCCGCCATCAACTCATCCCAGGTTTTCGGGTATTCGACGCCCGCTTGCTTCCAGGTTTCGTTGTTGAGGTAGAACACGCGTGCAGTCACGGAGATTGGGATCCCGTTCAGCTTGCCGTTCACCGTGGTGGTTTGCAGCTCCTTGGCATCGAACTGGCTTAAATCGATAACGTCCTTCATCTTATTCAGATCGTAAAAACCGTCGCCATTTTTAGAAAAAATAGGCAGCCAGTTCCAGTTGGTCTGCATTACGTCCGGCTCAGTGCCGCCAGCAATCTGGGTGGTCAGACGAGATAAATGACCGTCCCAACCGGTGTACTCTGCTTTGACATTAATATCCGGGTTTTGCTTATGGAACTCTTCCAGCGCCTTCAGAGTCACCTGGTGACGACCGTTACCGCCCCACCAGGACATACGAAGATCGACATCCTTTGCCATTGAAGGGAGGGCCGTCAGGCCCACGGTGGCGGAGATTGCTGCGCTTAAAAGCACTTTTTTCATTTTAAGACTCCAGATTATAGGGAGAGGTTCTGTTCAGTTTTAGCGTCAAAAATATGGCATTTAGCCATGTCAAACTTGAAGTACACCTTACGATGAAGACCCTTATCAATCATTGGCTTAGCTTCATCTGAAGGAATGCGTGCCGTCAGTTCATAGTTGGCAACTTTCAGGTAGACGAAGAACTCGTGACCCATGTTTTCAACGCGCACCATCTCGCCGCTGCAACCGCCTTGCGCAAACGGCTCATCGGACAGTGAGACGAATTCCGGGCGGATGCCATAGAACACTTCTTCGTTTTCATGACCGCTCAGTTTCTGGTTCAGGCTGTCGCAAAGCGGCATAAACTCATCGCCAATGCTCAGATTAAGACGCCCCTCTTTCTCTACCAGTTTGCTGGCGCGGATGTTCATTTCTGGCGCGCCGATAAAGCCCGCAACGAACATATTTTTTGGCTTGTGATACAGATTGTCTGGCGTATCGACCTGCATGATGTGGCCAAGCTTCATGACGCAGATCCGGTCACCCATGGTCATCGCTTCGGTCTGGTCGTGGGTGACGTAAACGGTGGTCGCCGGCTTGCCGGATTTCTTCAGCTGCTTGTGCAGGTCGGAAATACGGATACGCATCGATGCACGCAGCTTGGCATCGAGGTTAGACAGCGGCTCATCGAACAAGAATACGTCCGGCTTTTTCACGATTGCACGACCCACGGCCACACGCTGTGCCTGACCACCGGAAAGCTGGCGTGGCAGGCGGTCCAGTAGTTCTTCCAGCTCAAGGATCTTCGCCGCTTCATTCACCTGCGCGTCAATCTGCGCTTTTGGCATTTTGCTCAGCTTCAGGCCGAACGCCAGGTTCTCACGCACGGTCATGTGCGGATACAGCGCATAGTTCTGGAATACCATCGCAATACCACGCTCTTTCGGCGCGAGGTTGTTGACGATTTTCTCACCGATGCGAACTTCACCGCCGCTAATGGTTTCAAGTCCTGCCAGCATACGCAGCGTGGTGGACTTGGCGCAGCCGGACGGGCCGACAATGACCATAAACTCACCTTCAGCGATTTTAAGGTCGATACCATGTACCGCTTTGAAGCCGTTGGAGTACACTTTTTCCAGTTTGTTGAAAATAACTTCAGCCATGATAAATCCCTCTTAACCTTTAATTCCGCTGCTGGTAACGCCCTGCACGAAGTAGCGCTGCGCCAGGAAGAACACAATGATGGATGGCAGAATGGAGATACTCGCCATTGCCAGAATTTCGTTCCACGGCGCACCTTCGGTGACGTCGATGGACATTTTAAGAGCCAGTGCAATCGGGTACTTGTCGACGCTATAGACGTAGATCAGTGGGCCGATAAAGTCGTTCATTGACCACATGAACTGGAACAGGGCGACGGAGATAATCGCCGGCTTCAGAATCGGCACTACCACGTACCACAGCACCTGGAAGGAGTTGCAGCCGTCAATCTGCGCCGCTTCTTCCATGTCACGCGGTACGCCGCGCAGGAACTGAATCAGCATAAAGACGAAGAACCCTTGTGTCGCAAATGCCAGCGGCAGATACAGCGGCATATAGCTGTTCAGCATGCCCATTTCACGGAACATCAGGTACTGAGGGATCAGCAGCACGGTGCTTGGCAGCAGCATCGTGGTGATGAGCGTGGCGAACCAGAATTTCTTCCATGGGATCTCGAAGCGGGCAAAGCCGTACGCCACGATGGTGGAAGAGATAATGGTCAGAATCACTTTCGGAATCACATACTTGAACGTGTTCAGCATGTAATGACCGAAGTTGTATTCGGTACCGGTTTTCCAGCCATTAATAAAGCCGTCCCAGGTGGCATGCGTTGGCCACAGCCCCAGAGTAGTGAAGATCTCGTGGTTCGGTTTGAACGACGCCGAGAACATCCACGCCAGCGGATAGAGCATCAACAGGCCGACGAACAACAAGATAACGTAGCGGATCCAGGCGTTTATTTTTTCGCGTCTAAGGGTACGGGCAACCTCACGCTCAGCAATGCTTCTTGCTTGTGAGATTTCTTGGATATCAGCCATTTTTGCCTCCCTTATCGGCGGAGTAGAACACCCAGTATTTTGAAGACTTAAAGGCGATGCCAGCGAAGACTGCAACCACCAGGAACAGAACCCATGCCAGCGCTGCGCCATAACCCATGTCGAAGTACTTGAACGCGGTGTCGTAGATATACAGCGAGAACAGGTAGGTCGAGTAGGTTGGGCCACCGCCGGTGATGACGTACGGCCCGGTAAACTCCTGGAATGCCTGAGTGGTCTGCATGATGAAGTTGAAGAAAATAACCGGCGTAATCAGCGGCACGGTGACTTTCATAAACATCTGCCATTTAGACGCGCCATCAATCATCGCCGCTTCGTATTGTGATTGCGGGACGTTTTGCAACGCGGCCAGGAAGATAACCATGGCCGAACCAAACTGCCATACGCGAAGCAGGGTCACGGACATCAGCGCCAGAGACGGTTCGCCCAGCCAGTTAACCGGATCGAAACCGAGTACGCCGATAAAGCTATTAAGCAGCCCATCAATCGCAAATAGCGCGCGCCACAGTACTGCGATCGCCACGGAGCTACCGAGAATAGACGGGATATAGTAAGCAGTACGGAAGAAGCCGATACCGCGTAATTTAAAGTTAAGAACAAACGCAATCCCTAATGCAAAAGCCAGTTTTAACGGGATGGTCAAAAATACGTAGGCAAACGTCACGCCCATGGATTTCCAGAAGAGGGCATCTTCCGTCAGCATGTAGCGATAGTTCTCGATGCCGTTAAACACTGGCGGACTCATCAAGTCATACTCAGTAAAACTGAGGAAGAAAGATGAAACGAACGGGAAGGCCGTGAAGATTATCAACCCTATGATATAGGGCGAAATCCAGGCCAATCCCAGCATTCTGTTTTCATTCATACATACCTACCTGGCGAACAAGTGTGTCAAACGGATTGGGTGTTGGTTACATCTCTCGCGCCGCCTGGCGCCTGAGATGTTAAAGTGTCAGCTTGGCATTAGTCATTAAGCATTCCCTGTAAGTAAATGTAAGATAAGCGATTTATTCGGCATCCATTCGTCCGGCGTTTCTGGTTTTAAAATCTCACTCTCTTCGCGGTTATTTTATAAAACGCCGTTTTAATTTTATTTTATTGCTATTTGTTTCTGCGTCATTCGATTAATGATGAAAGTGTGATCAAAGTCGAAACGACGTTTTAAAAAGGTGAGGGGTGTGGCATTTTGGGATGAGAGAGGGGGAGCGCGCCCAAAGAGAACATTTTTTAATGTTTAAATGCTATCCAGGAGAAGAACGGGCTGAATATCGCAAAACCCCAAATAATTAGAGTGATAAAATAGAGATTATTCTTATAGAATCGAATTTTGAACCTTCGAAAAAAAGCGTCTGGATATCTCTGAAATGGCTGAATCACCGATTATGTCAATAGACCCAGTTCTACCGCACGCGGCTCCAGTAAGAAATTTACCACTTGTTGCCAGCAATGATGACATCGATCTTCGTCTGCTTTTGCTGCAACTTTGGCGAGACAAAAAGACAGTTTTCGGCTTTGTTGCCGTGGCTGCGATTCTGAGTCTGGTGATGGCCTTTATGCTGCCGCAAAAGTGGACCAGCAAGGCTGTTCTGGCAGTGCCTGAGACTATCCAGGTAAACAATCTTGAGCATGTCATCATTCAGGCGCGTGCTCTGGGGGTTGATATCCAGGGAAATCGCGGCGATATCTTCAACCTTTTCATTAAGAAGCTGAGCTCCCAGTCGCAGTTCCAGAATTGGCTGCGTCAGTCCGGCATGGTTGATGATTCGGCGGATCCCGTTACGCTGCAGCGTGAAATCGTCCGTATGGCGGAAAGCCTGACCATTGTGAATAACGCCGATCCTAAGAAGGTGAATGAGCAACTGCCTTATGTCAGCTGGACGCTTTCCTTCACCGGAAGTGAACAGGAGCAGGCGCAAAAGATCCTCAACGGCTATCTCGACTTTATTAGCCTGCAAGTGCGTAAAGAAGTGCTGGATACCTTGCGTAGTAGCATTGATAAGACGATTCGCAATGGTAAAGAGAGTCTGGAATTAGACCGTACTCATCTGGAAAATGCGCGGAACATCCTTATTCAGCGGTTAAAATATTCTTTGAGCATTGCTAATGCCGCGGGAATACAAAAACCGTTGTACAGCCAGGGTATGGCGGTAAAAGACGATCCTGATTTCTCTATTTCCTTAGGGGCGGCGGGGATTGCAGAGAAATTAAAAATTGAGTCGTCATTAAAAGATGTCAGCGATCTGAACAGTGACCTGCAAAACCGCGAGTACACGCTGAAAAAGCTCCAGGCTCTGTCGATTCCTGACGTGGACTTTATGCCGGTGACCTACCAGCTTTCGCCTACGCTGCCGTTGAAGAAAGACGGCCCAGGCAAAGCGCTTATCCTGGTGCTGGGCTGCATGCTCGGTGGTTTCTTAGGCTGTGGATACGTGCTGGCTAAACAGATGTTTAAAGCCTAAAACAAGTGAAGAAATAACACAGTATCACAGTAGATACTGTGGGCATTGACACCATGTAGGCCTGATAAGCTACGCGCCATCAGGCATAATCGTGCACATTGCCGGATGGCGGCGACGCCTTATCCGGCCTACGCCCACGGGTAGCCCGGCAGAACGTCTGACGCCGGGAATGCTCCGGAGTTGACTCTACCGCCATGCCTCCGGAGCTAATCGGTTACTGATTCAAAAAATCCTGACGCATTGGCGTAAAGGTATCAAGCAGCGTACCCGCTTTTAGGCACACGCAGCCGTGCATAATATTTGGCTGCTTATACAGCGTATCTCCCGCGCCCACCACGTGCTTCTCATCACCAATCGTGAATTCAAACTCCCCGGACAGCACGTAGGTTAGCTGCTCGTGCGGGTGGTTGTGCATCGGGCCAATTGCGCCTTTTTCGAAATTCACTTCTACCGCCATCATCTTACCGTCGTGCGCGAGAATGCGACGGGTTACGCCATTGCCCAGATCTTCAAGGGTGGTTTCTTTATGAAAAATAAACATCCGGCCGTCCTGTTTAATGTTGAAACGTTGTTTCATTAAATTTATATCAGAACAGCTTAAAAAGAAAACCATAGCGACAGATGTGGAAAGTTGATCACATCTTTGGTTCACTGGGGTGATAACAACGCGAATGGGGAAGAGGATGAAAACGATTGGTCTGTTGGGCGGCATGAGCTGGGAATCTACTATTCCGTACTATCGCCTTATCAATGAGGGCATAAAGCAGCAGCTTGGTGGACTGCATTCCGCGCAGATCCTGCTGCACAGCGTGGATTTTCACGAGATTGAGCTTTGTCAGTCCCAGGGTGACTGGCAGAAAGCGGGCGAGATTCTGGCGCAGGCGGCGGTAGGTCTTCAACAAGCGGGAGCCGAAGGGATCGTATTGTGCACCAATACCATGCATAAGGTGGCCGACGCAATTGAAACGGCCTGCGACGTGCCGTTCCTGCATATTGCTGACGCCACCGGCCGGGCTATCGGTCAACAGAATATGACCAACGTCGCGCTGCTGGGTACGCGCTACACCATGGAGCAGGATTTCTACCGTGGGCGACTACAGAATGAATTCGGTATTAGCACGCTGATTCCCGAACAAGACGAGCGCCTGAAAATTAATCAGATTATCTTTGAAGAGCTGTGCCTTGGCGAGTTCAGGGAGGTATCGCGGGATTATTACCTGCGCGTGATACATGAACTGGCACAGCAGGGAGCGCAGGGCGTTATCTTCGGCTGTACCGAGATTGGCCTACTGGTTCCGACAGAGCTTAGCCCGCTGCCGGTGTTTGATACGGCGGCAATTCATGCGGCGGATGCGGTAGAGTTTATGTTGTCATAGATCAGTTGAGCACAGCATCAAGCGGCTCGGTAATCAGCGAGAGGTTTTCTTGTAGATACGTAATAAACGTCTCTATTAGCGTTGAGGTCGGTCGATGTATTGGTCGCACCAGGCTGACGGTAAAGGGGACACTGATACTGAAGCGGCGGATCTCAACGCCGCTGTTAACATAGTCGAGCGCTGTCAGCGGATTGACGACGGAAATTCCGATGCCCGCTTTTACCATTGCACAAATTGAAGCGGCACTGTGCGTCTCGACAACCATTCGCCGCTTAACCTGAAACTCGTTAAAAAGCGTGTCTAATAGCTGGCGATAGCTATCAGTACGCGACAGGCTAATGTAGTTCTCTCCCTGAAAATCCTCCGGTGTCAGTACGGGTTTCTCTGCCAGGGGATGCCCTTTTGGCAGAACACAGACCTCATTAAGGGTAAGTAGCTCTGTGCGTTCGGTTCCGGCTGGCGTATGGATGGTTTCCGTAATCCCAAGGTCGTGACGCTGCGCCGACAGCCATTCTTCTAACAGCGGAGATTCCTGCGGCACGATCTGAATATTGACCTGAGGATAGCGTTCTAAAAAGGGTTGTAGCAACGCCGGTAAAAAGGATTGCGAAAACACCGGCAAACAGACAATCGACAATTCACCCTGACGGAACTCGCGTAGGCTTTCGGCCGCGCTGACAATTCTGTCCAGCCCGTACCAGGAGCGCTGAACTTCTTCAAACAGGCGTAACCCCTGAACGGTGGGATGCAGACGACCCCGGCTGCGTTCGAACAGCTTTAATCCCAGCACCTGCTCAAAACGCGCCAGCTCGCGGCTGACCGTCGGCTGCGAGGTGTTCAGCATCCGTGCGGCTTCCGTGAGGTTTCCCGCCGTCATAATGGCATGAAAGATTTCGATATGGCGCAGGTTAACGGCGGGCATGGGCAATCCTCGAATAAACAGTCCATATCATTTTTGCATAGACTCAAGATAAAACGATATTTTTTATTCTCTTTGGCCTGTGGCGTAATCATAAAAAAACAACACTGGAGTTCGCTATGCCACGCCCACTCAACAATACCGACACAGACCTGACCGCCGATAACCTGCTGCGCCTTCCGGCTGAATTTGGCTGCCCGGTGTGGGTTTACGATGCGCAGATTATCCGCGCGCAGATTGCCAAACTGAGTCAGTTTGATGTGATTCGATTTGCCCAGAAGGCGTGTTCGAATATTCATATTCTGCGGCTGATGCGAGAACAGGGCGTGAAGGTGGATTCCGTCTCATTAGGTGAGATTGAACGTGCGCTGGCGGCGGGTTTCGTGCCGGGGCACGACGAGATAGTCTTTACCGCGGATATGATTGATGAAGCAACGCTTGCGCGCGTGCATGAGCTGCAAATTCCGGTGAACGCCGGGTCGGTGGATATGCTTGAACAGTTGGGTAAGCTCTCTCCAGGTCACCGGGTATGGCTGCGCGTTAACCCTGGTTTTGGTCATGGGCACAGCCAGAAAACCAACACCGGCGGCGAAAACAGCAAGCACGGTATCTGGTATAGCGACCTTCCGGCGGCGCTGGAAGTGCTCCAGCGTTATCAGTTAAAACTGGTTGGTATTCACATGCATATCGGCTCCGGCGTTGACTATGGTCATCTGGAGCAGGTGTGCGGCGCGATGGTGCGTCAGGTGGTGGAGTTTGGTCAGGATCTTGAAGCGATCTCGGCGGGCGGCGGTTTGTCGATTCCGTATCGTGAAGGGGAAGAAGCGATCAATACCGATCACTACTTCGGCCTGTGGAACGCCGCGCGCGAGCAAATTGCGAAACATCTGGGGCATCCGGTGAAACTTGAGATCGAGCCAGGACGTTTCCTGGTGGCTGAGGCGGGCGTACTGGTAGCGCAGGTGCGCAGCGTAAAAGAGATGGGTAGCCGCCACTTTGTGCTGATCGACGCGGGCTTCAACGATCTTATGCGTCCAGCGATGTACGGCAGCTATCACCATATTTCAGCGCTGGCGGGCGATGGTCGTTCATTAGCGCAGGCCGCGCAGATTGAAACGGTGGTGGCCGGGCCGCTGTGCGAATCCGGCGATGTGTTCACCCAGCAAGAGGGCGGAAAAGTGGAGACGCGCCTGCTGCCCGCGGTGGTGCCGGGCGATTATCTGGTGCTGCACGATACCGGGGCGTACGGTGCGTCGATGTCGTCGAACTACAATAGCCGACCGCTGCTGCCGGAAGTGCTGTTTGATAACGGAGTCGCGCGATTGATTCGCCGTCGGCAGACGATTGATGAGCTGTTGGCGCTGGAGCTTATTTGATAGAGGGATTCCCGACGGCGCTGCGCTTGGCCGGGCTACCAATGCGCGATAATGCCTGATGGCGCTACGCTTATCAGGCCTACGAATATGCACGAATGTATTCCGGCGGCGTTTGCGCTACAAATGTAGCCCGGCCAAGCGCAGCGCCGCCGGGATCGGCACTATTTATAAAACGGCCCGGTCGTCACCGACTCGCGCAACACCAGCGTGCCGGTAAACGGTGGGATCGTCTCGATCTCTTCCCCGCTGGCAAGCTTAATCGCCTGGTCGATGGCGGTGACGATCATGTTATCGATCGGCAGATAGACGGTGGATAGCCCCGGCTCCAGCCATTTCGCGCTCGGGGCATCATCGAAACCAAACAGCGAAATATCCTGCGGAATAGCAAGCCCTGCCTGATGCAGCGCCTTTGACGCACCCAGCGCCATATCATCGTTACAGGCGAACAGCGCGCTGAATTTCACCTTCTCATTGAGCAGCGCGTTACACATCTCATAACCGCAGTTCATGGTTGAATCCCCGTGCTTCACGCGGGCGGGATCCCACGCAATGCCGTTTTGCTCCAGCGCCCGGCGATAACCCTGCAAACGCGCTTTACCGGTTGGCGTGTGAATAGGGACGGTGATGCAGGCAATATCGCGATGCCCCTGAGAAATCAGATACTCCACCGCCTGAAATGCGGCGTCCTGCTGTTCGAAGAATACGCAGCGATCGCGCGCCTGGCTGACGTCGCGGTTAATCACCACCAGCGGCATCGGCGTCGTATTCACCAAAGCCATAATAGCTTTTTCGCTCATATGACGGGTATAGAGCACAATGGCGTCACACTGACGGTCGGCGAGCATCTGCACGGCTTGTTCTTCACGTTCAGGCGTATCATGACCGTCGGTGACGATAAGCTGTTTGCCCCAGGCTTCCGTCTGACGCGAGGCCTGCTGGAGCAGGCGACCAAAATAGAATCCATCGAAGGTGGAAACCACCAGGCCAATGCTGTTACTGGTGCGGTTTGCCAGCGAGCGCGCCAGAAAGTTAGGACGGTAGCCTAACTCTTCCATCGCCTTAAACACCTGTTGGCGGGTGCTCTCTTTAACCTGACCGGTACCATTGAGCACGCGAGATACCGTCGCTTTCGAGACACCTGCGTGTTTTGAGACATCCAGCATCGTTGCCATGATTATTTCCTGAAACTCCGTAATGGTCAGTAGTTTATCACACTCGTTCCGAGGCATAAGTGCTCAGAACGAAGCAAATAACCACCGGGATCACGCTTTTTAGCGTCACGGAGGCGAATATTCCTTTATCGCTGGATGACCCAGCTACCACCGTGCATTCGTCTCGTTACGCTTTTGGCGCGTCGGCGGGGGCGATAACCGAGTGACGGCGCACGAGCGTCGGGCTAAATAAATGCGTGATATCCGGCAGCGGACGCTTCTCAGCCAGCGCCAATGCAAGCTCGGCCGCCTGCGTCGCCATGGTGACAATCGGGTAGCGAATTGTCGTCAGACGCGGTCGCACGTAACGTGACACCAGAACGTCATCAAAGCCAATCAGCGAAATCGCCTGCGGGACATCAATTCCGTTATCGTTAAGCACGCCCATTGCACCTGCGGCCATGGAGTCGTTGTAACAGGCTACCGCCGTAAACGGTTTGCCGCGCCCCAGCAGTTCAGTCATGGCCTGCTCGCCGCCGCTCTCGTCCGGTTCGGCAAAGGTCACCAGCCGGTCATTGCAGGGTAAACCGTGCTCTTTAAGCGCATCGTAATAGCCCTGTAAGCGGTCTTCAGCATCTGAAATGGCGTGATTAGAACAGATATAGCCGATGCGGGTATGTCCTTGCTGAATGAGATGGCGGGTTGCCAGCCAGGCGCCATAGCGGTCATCCAGCGCAACGCAGCGTTTTTCAAAGCCGGGCAGAATACGGTTAATCAATACCATGCCGGGCATTTGCTTCATTAAATCGGCAAGCTCCGCATCGGGGATCAGTTTGGCGTGAACGACCAGTGCCGCGCAGCGGTGACGGATTAGCTGTTCAATCGCCTGTCGCTCTTTCACCTCATTATGATAACCGTTACCAATCAGCAAAAAATTGCCGGTGTGATAGGCCACCTGTTCCACGGCTTTTACCATGGCACCAAAAAAGGGATCGGAGACATCGCCGACCACCAGGCCGACGGTTTCCGTAGATTGCTGCGCCAGCGCACGGGCATTGGCATTTGGATGATAGTTGAGGGTTTCCATGGCGGTGGAAACCGCCTGACGTGAGGCATCGCTGGCTTTTGGGGAGTTGTTGATGACGCGGGATACAGTCGCCACGGAAACGCCTGCAAGCCGGGCCACATCTTTAATTGTCGCCATAATGTGCCTTAATAATCATTCGTTGGGTAAACGTTTACACCATAACAGTTTTACGGAAAACCCTGTTGTATTCAAGGAAGAGTCTGTGGAGAAATGCACAATATTGGTGCCCGAGTCGTATTTTGTGGAAGAGTTACATCGCCATTTGCAACGGAACGGGAACATTCAAACGTTTACTTACACTTTGCGGGATGCTGTTGCGAATGTCTTCTGGAGAACGCGTAATGCGAATTGCTAATCTGGTTATCCCAGAGGTATTGATTGGTGAATGTTTTAATATGTGCTTTGCACATACCATCACTTACACCGACCTGCGCAGATGCGCAGGTTTTTTTTTGTCTTAGCCTGGACGCCTGCTGCTTTTCCCCCGTTTTCTCGTGTACCCTGCAATCATTAAACGATGGCAAAAGGAGTTGGTATGCTTCTGGGGTTCTTCCGACAGATTTTTAAGCTGTTATTCCGGGTCAGGATGACGGGTGACACCGAGGCGTTGCGCTTGTCTAAAGTGCTCATCACGCCTAATCATGTCTCATTTATTGACGGCATTCTGCTGGCGCTCTTTCTGCCCGTGCGCCCGGTGTTTGCGGTCTACAGCTCGATTACCGACAAATGGTTTATGCGCTGGCTAAAACCGATTATTGACTTCGTGCCGCTCGACCCGACAAAACCGATGTCAATCAAGCATCTGGTGCGTCTGATTGAAAAAGGTCGTCCGGTGGTCATTTTCCCGGAAGGGCGTATTTCCGTCACCGGCTCGCTGATGAAGATCTACGACGGCGCGGCGTTTGTGGCGGCAAAGTCTGGCGCCACTATTATCCCACTGCGTATAGAAGGTGCTGAGCTAACCTTCTTCAGCCGTCTGAAAGGGCGAGTAAAACGCCGCCTGTTCCCGCGCATCCAGCTCCACCTGCTGCCGCCAACAACGCTACCCATGCCGGAAGCGTCGCGCGCCCGCGACCGCCGGAAAATTGCTGGTGAAATGCTGCATCAAATTATGATGGAAGCGCGCATGGCGGTGCGCCCGCGAGAAACGCTGTATGAGTCGCTGCTTAGTGCCATGCATCGCTATGGTGAGAAAAAACCGTGCATTGAGGATATAAACTTCCAGCCCGACAGCTACCGTAAACTGCTGACCAAAACGCTGTTTGTGGCGCGAATTCTCGATAAATACAGTAAGAAGGGCGAAAAGATAGGCTTAATGCTGCCCAATGCCGGTATCAGCGCAGCGGTGATTTTCGGGGCTATCGCCCGCGGGCGTATCCCGGCGATGATGAACTATACGGCTGGGGTCAAAGGGCTCACCAGCGCCATTACCGCCGCGCAAATTGGCACCGTCTTTACCTCTCGTACCTTCCTTGATAAAGGTAAGCTTTGGCACCTGACGGAACAGCTGACCCAGGTGCGATGGGTGTTCCTTGAAGATTTAAAAGGGGATGTCACCACCGCCGATAAACTGTGGATTTTCTCGCGCGTACTGATGCCGCATCTGGCGCAGGTTCCTCAGAAACCGGAAGACCCGGCGATTATCTTGTTTACCTCCGGCTCTGAAGGGCATCCGAAAGGCGTGGTGCACAGCCATAAAAGCATTCTGGCCAACGTCGAGCAGATTAAAACCATCGCCGACTTTACCGCCAGCGACCGTTTTATGTCGGCGCTGCCGCTGTTCCATTCATTCGGCCTGACGGTCGGCCTGTTCACGCCGCTGCTAACCGGCGCGGAAGTTTTCCTTTACCCAAGCCCGCTGCACTATCGCGTGGTGCCGGAACTGGTATACGACCGTAACTGCACCGTGCTGTTTGGTACCTCAACGTTTTTGGGCCACTACGCGCGCTTTGCCAATCCTTACGACTTCTATCGTCTGCGCTATGTGGTCGCCGGTGCGGAGAAGTTACAGGAGAGCACCAAAACGCTGTGGCAGGATAAGTTTGGCCTGCGCATTCTCGAGGGCTACGGCGTGACCGAATGCGCGCCGGTCGTCTCTATCAACGTTCCAATGGCGGCGAAGCCTGGCACCGTTGGGCGTATTTTACCGGGTATGGATGCGCGACTGCTGGCGATTCCGGGAATCGAACAGGGGGGCCGTCTGCAGGTGAAGGGGCCAAACGTGATGTCGGGTTACCTGCGCGTGGAAAATCCGGGCGTGCTTGAAGCGCCGACGGCTGAAAACCAACACGGTGAGCTTGAATCTGGCTGGTATGACACCGGCGATATTGTCGCCTTTGACGAGCAGGGATTCGTGCAAATTCAGGGCCGTGCTAAACGCTTTGCCAAAATTGCCGGGGAGATGATCTCACTTGAGATGGTCGAGATGATGGCGCTTGGCGTCTCACCGGAGAAAATGCACGGCACGGCGGTGAAAACGGATGCCAGCAAAGGCGAGGCGCTGGTGCTGTTTACCACCGATAATGAACTGACCCGCGATAAGCTGTTGCAGTACGCGCGGGCCAACGGCGTCCCGGAGCTGGCGGTTCCTCGTGATATCCGTCACTTAAAGCAAATGCCGCTTTTGGGCAGCGGAAAACCGGATTTCGTCACCCTTAAAGCCATGGTTGCAGAAGCGGAAAATCCAAATGAGTGAGTCAGTACACACTAACCCATCCATCTGGTCGAAAGGCATGATGGCGGTGATTGCGGCCCAGTTTCTTTCGGCCTTTGGCGACAACGCGCTTCTGTTTGCCATCCTCGCACTGATGAAACAACAGTTCTACCCGGACTGGAGCCAGCCGGTGCTGCAAATGGTGTTTGTGGGCGCTTACATTATCTTTGCGCCGTTTGTCGGGCAGGTGGCGGACAGCTTTGGTAAAGGCCGGGTGATGATGTTCGCTAATGGCCTGAAACTGGTCGGCGCGGTAACCATTTGTGCGGGTATCAACCCGTTTATCGGGTATACGCTGGTGGGCATTGGTGCTGCGGCCTATTCACCCGCTAAGTACGGCATTCTGGGCGAAATCACCACCGGCGATAGGTTAGTGAAAGCCAACGGATTAATGGAAGCCTCAACCATTGCGGCGATTCTGATTGGTTCGGTGGCGGGCGGCGTGGTGGCCGATCTTAACGTACTGGCGGCGCTGGGACTTTGCGCCATCATGTACTGCGGCGCGGTCGTCGCCAACACCTTTATCCCGAAATTACCGGCGGCGCGTCCGGGGCAATCCTTGCGCTTTGGGCCGATGACGCAAAGCTTCTTTAAGGCTTGCCTGGTGCTGTGGCGCAACGGCGAAACCCGCTTTTCACTTCTTGGCACCAGCCTCTTTTGGGGGGCGGGCGTGACGTTGCGTTTTCTGCTGGTGCTGTGGGTACCGGTTGCGCTTGGCGTGACCGATAACGCGACGCCAACCTACCTTAATGCGATGGTCGCGGTAGGGATTGTTGTGGGTGCTGGTGCGGCGGCGAAGCTGGTGACGCTGGAAACGGTCGCGCGCTGTATGCCTGCGGGGGCGTTGATTGGTGTTGTGGTGGCCATTTTTGCGCTACAGCATCTGGCGCTGCCTGCCTACGTGCTGCTGTTTATCATCGGTATCTGCGGCGGTTTCTTTATCGTTCCACTGAACGCGTTATTACAGGATCGCGGTAAACATACCGTCGGTTCGGGGAATGCCATTGCCGTCCAGAACCTCGGTGAAAACAGCATGATGCTGATTATGCTAGGGCTTTATTCCGCCGCGCTGGCGGTGAACGTCCCGGTTGTCGGTGTCGGCGTGGGCTTTGGTGTGCTGTTTACCCTGGCGATTGTGGTGCTGTGGCTGTGGGGAAAACGCCGCTAGTTCAGGAGCCATTCCCGGCGGCGCTACGCTTGGCCGGGCTACTATCGTGCTCAGTCATGTAGCCCGGGCGAGCGCAAGCGACCCTGGGATGGCTGTGGGAATACGCTGCTAATTTGGGAGCAATTCCCGGCGGCGCTACGCTTGGCCGGGCTACTATCGTGCTCAGTCATGTAGCCCGGGCGAGCGCAAGCGACCCTGGGATGGCTGTGGGAATACGCTGCTAATTTGGGAGCAATTCCCGGCGGCGCTACGCTTGGTCGGGCTACCATCGTGCTCAGTCATGTAGCCCGGGCGAGCGCAAGCGACCCCGGGATGGCTGTGGGAAAACGCTGCTAATTTGGGAGCAATTCCCGGCGGCGCTGCGCTTGGCCGGGCTACTATCGTGCTCAATCATGTAGCCCGGGCGAGCGCAAGCGACCCCGGGATGGCTGTGGGAAAACGCCGCTAGTTTGGGAGCCATTCCCGGCGGCGCTACGCTTGGCCGGGCTACTATCGTGCTCAATCATGTAGCCCGGGCGAGCGCAAGCGACCCCGGGATTGCGTGTATTTATGGCGCCGGGTAGGTATAAACCCGATGCACCGCCTCAATCTCGGCCAACACCTCTTCACTCAACTCCAGATGCAGGCTTTCAACGTTAGTTTTCAGCTGCTCCATCGTGGTTGCGCCTAACAGAGTGCTGGCAACGAACGGCTGGCGACGAACGAACGCCAGCGCCATCTGTGCCGGGTCGAGATTGTGCCGCTTCGCGATCTCCACATAGGCCGCTACGGCTTTCTCCGTCTGCTCGCCGCTGTAACGCGTGAAGCGGCTAAACAGCGTATTGCGTGCACCCGCGGGCTTCGCACCGTTCAGGTATTTCCCGGTCAGCGTACCGAACCCGAGGCAAGAGTATGCCAGCAGCTCGATGCCCTCGAACTGGCTCACTTCCGCCAGCGCCACTTCGTAGCTGCGGTTGAGCAGGCTGTAGGGGTTCTGAATGGTCACGATGCGCGGCAGGTCATGTTTATCTGCCAGATGCAAATAACGCATCACGCCAAATGCGGTTTCATTAGAGACGCCAATATAACGAATCTTCCCGGCTCGCTGATATTCGGTGAGCGCTTCGAGTGTTTCCAGCAGTGAAACAACCGGCGCAGAGTCTGCCCAGGTATAGCCAAGCTTGCCAAAACAGTTGGTTGGACGCTGTGGCCAGTGAACCTGATAGAGATCGAGATAATCCGTTTGCAGACGTTGCAGGCTGTTATGCAGCGCATCACGGATGTTTTTACGGTCGAGCGCCTGGTTTGGACGAATGCCGCTGTCGTTGTTGCGCGACGGGCCGCTCACCTTAGACGCTATCACCAGCTTTTCGCGATTACCGCGTTTAGCCAGCCAGTTACCGACGTAAGTTTCCGTCAGCCCCTGGGTTTCCGGTCGCGGGGGAACCGGGTACATTTCCGCGACATCAATCAGATTGATGCCCTGACTGACGGCATAATCAAGCTGCTCGTGGGCGTCGGCTTCGCTATTTTGTTCACCAAACGTCATTGTGCCCAGCCCAAGAGTGCTTATCTCAAGCGAGCTGTGGGGGATACGGTGGTACTGCATAAGCCGGCTTCCTTTTATTAACAGCGTCAGGAAAGAGTCCTGACAAAGGAATATAAAAATGGCAGAGGGGAAGAAAAAGGGGAAGTAAAAAAATGAAAAAAGGCCAGCAAATGGCTGACCTCTATAATTAGCGTCTGATAATCTGCGACACGTCGTCGCGATTAATCTGCATCTGATTACCCTGCTGGTCTTCGTAGCTGATAAGACCGGTATCGTCATCAACTTCCGGTTTACCATCGGTCAGAATCATCCGGCCATCTTTCGTCGCCATGACGTAATCGCTGCTACAGCCAGAAACAGCAAAAGCTAAACCTACTGCGGAAATCAATACTGCCCATTTTGTCATCGTTATCCCCTTTAACACCGCACTCTCTCTATAGTCTAGTAATAACTGACCCTGAGAAAAGCATAAAGCAGGAAAATCTTAAAAAAATCTGACATAGCCCTCAAAAAAGGGCTACGGGCAACAGATTACTGCGATGTTTTCTTATTTCTCAGCAGATTGAGGCTCTCAACCGCAATCGAGAAGAACATCGCGAAGTAGATATAACCTTTCGGAACATGGATGTCGAAACTCTCCAGAATCAAGGTAAAGCCGATAAGGATCAGGAACGACAGCGCCAGCATTTTGACCGACGGATGCTTATCGACAAACTCGCCGATAGCGCGCGCGGCAAACATCATTACGCCCACTGCAATAACCACCGCCGCCATCATAATAAACAGATGGTCGGAAAGGCCCACGGCGGTAATCACCGAATCGAGGCTGAAGATAATATCAAGCAGCATAATCTGCACGATGGCACCAATAAACGAATGAACGTTGGTCTTGATGCTCTCTTCATCGCCCTCAAACGACTCGTGAATTTCCTTGCTGGATTTCCAGATAAGGAACAAGCCGCCCACCAGTAAAATCAAATCGCGAATCGAAATGGCCTGGTCAAAGACGGTAAACAGTGGATGCGTTAACCGCACAACCCAGGCGATAGAGGCCAGAAGCGCCAGCCGCATGATCATTGCGCCCATTAATCCAATGCGACGAGCATGAGCGCGCTGGGCGGTAGGGAGCTTTGCAACAACCAGAGAGAGGAAAATAATATTATCGATCCCAAGAACTATCTCTAACAGCGTCAGAGTGCCAAGCGCGAGCCAGGCATTGGGGTCAGTGATCCATGCAAATAACATCAGATAAGTCCTGCCAAAAAAATGCGAAGTGTTAATTGATATGCGTTATGCGCTTTCGCCGTATGCGGACAAGCCATCCCCAGAAACGACTCCCTGTAGAGACGGGGAAGGCAAAGGAATGTCTGCTTCTTACAGCGGATAGCGAAGTGATTATAATCCCGCAGCGCAGCATGACAAAAAATTAATGTGCTGACGGTAAAAAGTGGCGGGCCAGCAGGGCAGAGGTGAAGTTCTTTTTCAGATAGAAACCACGCGGCAACGTCATAATGCGCTCGCCGCTCGCGCCGATGGCTTCGGTCAACGCTTTACTGTTAGCGGCTTTCGGACGCAGCTGAAGCACCTCGCCGTGGCGGGCCGTTATTCGCTCAACCTGGCCCAGCACAATCAAATCCATCAACTCTTCCCAATCCATCTGTAGCTGATGTTCTTCTTCAGCGCTTGGCGTCCACAAAAGCGGTGAGCCGACGCGCCTTTCAGCAAGGGGAATTGCCCGTTCACCTTCCACTGGGATCCAAAGTACTCGCTTGAGCTTATGACGCACGTGGCTGTTCTCCCACGTCACGCCAGAATTGCCGGTCAGCGGCGCTACGCACACGAAGGTAGTTTCAAGCGGCCTACCTTGTGAATCGATTGGGATGGTTTTTAGCTCCACCCCGAGCGTGGCGAAGTCCTGCTCAGGTTTGCTACCGGCGCTGGCGCCAAGCCAGATCTCCAGCAGGATGCCAATCCAGCCTTTATCACGCTTTAAATCTTTCGGCGTCACGATACCCGCCATGGCCGCAAGCTCCCCCAGAGAATAACCCGCTAACCGCTGCGCCTGAGCAAGAAGTTCGGCTTGCGTTTTCGGCGAGGAAAGGAGTGGAGCCAGGGTGGACATAGTAATACGCCTTTTGGTTAAAAAATAAACGACAAATTGACCGGGTGTGGATAGAGTTTAACTTTTTCTGAGTAAATATATCAACGTTATGAAAAATATAACTTTTTCTAAATTAAAACCGCGCTGAAAAACGTCGAAAAAAAGGTTAAACAAAACTGGTCACTGACAATGAACAGGATCTTACACCATGTTATCCACAGAAAAATGGGATAACTGGGGAAAAGCCCCACTACTGGTTCAATTTACAGCCTTGACGTGCGACGAAAATCGAATTTTTGCACAAAACATGCCTAAGATGTTGGCACAATCTGTGGATAAAACCGACGCTGCTCGATCTTTCATCAATTAAAGGATCGCCTATGTGATGATCATCACGTTCCAGGCTCATGCATCATTATTAACAGTAATAACATAATGAAAAATAGCGATTTACTGAAATGGCTTCCCATGCGATTATTCAGAGTACTCTGGGTTTTCCCTGGGTAAACCCCTACTTCTTCACAACTCTATCCACAGAAAAAGTGAATAAAATCGCTCGCAGCACCCCATCTCTGTTTATAACTATGATGATTACTGTGAGTTATTCAAATGTTATTCGGGATAGGGGCGTGCAATAGAGTGGTTTACCGTTTACAGCGAGTGTGAAACAATCATTCACATTGAAGCTTATTTTGAGGTAGTCCGGTGATTGATGACGATGGCTACCGCCCAAATGTTGGTATTGTAATTTGCAATCGTCAGGGCCAGGTCATGTGGGCTCGACGCTATGGTCAGCACTCCTGGCAATTCCCGCAAGGGGGTATTAACCCCGGTGAGACAGCAGAACAGGCGATGTATCGGGAACTGTTCGAAGAAGTAGGATTAAGCCGTAAGGATGTACGGATCCTCGCTTCGACCCGAAACTGGTTGCGTTACAAGTTGCCAAAACGTTTGGTGCGTTGGGACACAAAGCCGGTTTGTATCGGCCAGAAACAGAAGTGGTTTCTTTTGCAATTGATCGGCAATGACGCGGATATCAATATGCAAACCAGCAGCACGCCGGAGTTTGATGGCTGGCGCTGGGTGAGTTACTGGTATCCGGTGCGCCAGGTCGTTTCGTTTAAACGCGACGTCTACCGCCGGGTGATGAAAGAGTTCGCCAGTGTCGTCATGGCGCTGGCGGAAAGCGCGCCAAAACCGCAAAGCGCACCTGCGTATCGACGTAAAAGAGGTTAAGCCACGCACATTATGCTCACGCGCTTACGCGAAATTGTTGAGAAGGTCGCGAGTGCGCCTCGTTTGAACGAGGCGCTGGATATTCTGGTTACCGATGTCTGCCAGGCCATGGAGACAGAAGTGTGTTCCGTCTATCTTGCCGACAACGATCGACGCTGCTTCTACCTGATGGCGACCCGTGGCCTCAAAAAGCCTCGCGGTCGTACCATTACGCTCGCCTTTGATGAAGGTATCGTTGGCCTGGTTGGCCGACTGGCTGAACCTATCAACCTGGCCGATGCGCAAAAACACCCCAGCTACAAATATATCCCTTCCGTAAAAGAAGAGCGTTTCCGCGCTTTCCTCGGCGTACCGATTATTCAGCGCCGTCAGCTTCTCGGCGTGCTGGTGGTGCAGCAGCGTGAACTCCGCCAGTTTGACGAAAGTGAAGAGTCTTTCCTGGTCACGCTGGCGACGCAGATGGCGGCTATTCTCTCATTGTCACAGTTGACCGCCTTATTCGGTCAGTATCGTCAGACGCGCATTCGTGCGCTGCCTGCCTCACCGGGCGTGGCGATAGCGGAAGGGTGGATGGATGCCACGCTGCCGCTGATGGAGCAGGTTTACGAAGCCTCCTCGCTCGATACCGCGCTGGAACGTGAACGTCTGACCGGCGCGCTGGAAGAGGCCGCCAACGAATTTCGTCGCTACAGCAAACGCTTTGCCGCCGGGGCGCAAAAAGAGACCGCTGCCATTTTCGATCTCTACTCGCACTTGTTGTCCGACGCCAGCCTGCGCCGGGAACTGTTTGCCGAAGTGGATAAAGGCGCCGTCGCGGAATGGGCGGTGAAGAAGATCGTTGAGAAGTTTGCCGAACAGTTTGCCGCCCTGAGTGACGGCTATCTCAAGGAGCGCGCGGGCGATCTGCGCACGCTGGGCCAGCGCCTGTTATTCCACCTTGATGACACCACCACCGGGGCGAACGCCTGGCCTGAACGCTTTATCCTGGTCGCCGATGAACTCTCGGCGGCTACGCTCGCCGAACTGCCGCAAGACCGCTTAGCTGGCGTGGTGGTGCGTGACGGTGCGTCAAACTCCCACGCGGCAATTATGGTACGTGCACTGGGGATCCCAACGGTGATGGGAGCTGACATCCAGCCCGCCATCCTCCACGGGCGTCAGCTGGTGGTGGATGGTTATCGCGGTGAACTGCTGGTCGACCCTGAACAGATTCTGGTGCAGGAATACCAGCGCCTTATCAGTGAAGAGATCGAACTTAGTCGCCTGGCGGAAGGGGACGTTGAACGCCCGGCGGAGCTGAAAAGCGGCGAGCGCGTCAAAGTGATGCTCAACGCGGGCCTAAGCCCCGAACACGAGCAGAAACTGGGACGCCGTATTGACGGCATCGGCCTGTACCGTACTGAAATTCCCTTTATGTTACAGAGCGGTTTCCCCTCCGAAGAGGAACAGGTCGCGCAGTATCAGGGGATGTTGCAGATGTTCAACGATAAACCCGTGACCCTGCGTACCCTTGATGTTGGGGCAGATAAACAGCTGCCGTATATGCCGATAAGCGAAGAGAACCCGTGCCTGGGCTGGCGCGGTATTCGCATTACGCTCGATCAGCCGGAGATCTTCCTGATCCAGGTGCGCGCCATGCTGCGTGCTAACGCGGCAACCGGCAATCTGAGCATTTTGTTGCCGATGATCACAAACCTTGAAGAGGTGGATGAAGCGCGTCGTCTTATCGATCGCGCCGGGCGTGAGGTGGAGGAAATGATCGGCTATGCGATCCCGAAACCGCGTCTGGGCATCATGCTTGAAGTGCCGTCGATGATCTTTATGCTGCCGAATCTGGCAAATCGCGTCGATTTTATTTCAGTCGGTACCAATGACTTAACGCAGTACGTGCTGGCGGTAGACCGTAACAACACGCGCGTTGCCAGTATGTATGACAGTCTGCATCCGGGCATGATCCGCGTGCTGTCGATGATTGTGCAAGAGGCGGAGCGCTATGGCCTTGATCTGCGCTTGTGCGGCGAAATGGCGGGCGATCCTATGTGCGTTACCATCCTGGTTGGGCTGGGTTTCCGTCATCTGTCGATGAACGGACGTTCGGTGCCGCGCGTCAAATACCTGCTGCGCCATATCGACCTTCAGGACGCGCAGACTCTGGCGCAACGCACTCTTGAGGCTCAAATGGCGACCGAAGTGCGCCATCAGGTTGCAGCGTTTATGGAGCGACGTGGCCTTGGTGGGCTCATCCGCGGCGGCCTGTAGTGCCTGATGGCGCTTCGCTTATCAGGCCTACCGATTTGTGTAGGCCGGATAAGGCGCCGCCGCCATCCGGCAATCTGTGTAGTAGCCCGGACGAGGCGTTTACGCCGACTCCGGGGAAGCTCCGGCGCTTATACATATCTTTTACATCTTCCCCGCATCCCCTCTCGTCGTCCTTGTGCTATCATTCGCCACTTTGGAGCGTCTGAAGCCTACGACGCGCATCTCTACCGCTGTCCACTTTTTCGGCGGAATAACAAGCACTTGTGGTGACAGATGAATAGTGGTTATCTGCGTTTCCCGGACTTTGATCCGGTAATTTTTTCCATCGGACCGGTTTCCCTGCATTGGTACGGCATGATGTACCTTGTCGGCTTTATCTTCGCAATGTGGCTGGCCACGCGCCGCGCCAATCGCCCAAACAGCGGCTGGACGAAAAACGAAGTTGAAAATCTGCTGTACGCGGGCTTCCTCGGGGTGTTCCTCGGTGGGCGTATCGGCTACGTCATGTTCTACAACTTTGACCTGTTCCTGCAAGACCCGCTCTATCTGTTCCGCGTCTGGGACGGTGGCATGTCGTTCCACGGCGGCCTGATTGGTGTGATCGTGGTGATGATTATCTTCGCCAGACGTACCAAGCGTACCTTCTTCCAGGTCTCCGACTTCATCGCACCGCTGATTCCGTTCGGCCTGGGCTGTGGTCGTCTGGGTAACTTCATTAACGGCGAACTGTGGGGCCGCGTTGACCCAGGCTTCAAGTACACCATGCTGTTCCCGGGCTCTCGCGCGGAAGATATCGCACTGCTGCCATCGCACCCGGAATGGCAAACCCTGTTTGATACCTACGGCTCGCTGCCGCGCCATGCCTCCCAGCTGTATGAAATGGCGCTGGAAGGGATTGTGCTGTTCCTCATCCTGAACTTCTTTATCCGCAAACCGCGTCCGACGGGTTCAGTATCTGGCCTGTTCCTGATTGGCTACGGTATGTTCCGTATCATCTGTGAATTCTTCCGTCAGCCGGATCAGCAGTTCACCGGTGAATGGGTGCAGTACATTAGCATGGGACAGATCCTTTCCATTCCAATGGTGCTTGCGGGTATCATTATGATGGTCTGGGCGTTTCGCCGTCCGCAGAAACAGATTTCCTGAGGAAGCATGAAACAGTATCTCGAACTGATGCAAAAGGTGCTCGATGAGGGCACTCCGAAAAACGATCGCACCGGGACCGGCACGGTCTCCCTGTTTGGCCACCAGATGCGCTTTAACCTGAAAGACGGTTTCCCGCTGGTGACCACCAAGCGCTGCCACCTGCGCTCCATCATTCACGAACTGCTGTGGTTCCTGCAGGGCGATACCAACATCGCTTACCTGCATGAAAACAACGTCAGCATCTGGGATGAATGGGCCGATGAAAACGGCGATTTAGGCCCGGTCTATGGCAAACAGTGGCGTGCGTGGCCGACGCCTGACGGTCGTCATATCGACCAGATCACCACCGTCGTCAACCAGTTGAAAAATGACCCGGACTCGCGCCGTATCATCGTTTCGGCGTGGAACGTTGGCGAGCTGGACAAAATGGCGCTGGCGCCATGCCATGCGTTCTTCCAGTTCTACGTGGCGGACGGCAAGCTCTCCTGCCAGCTCTACCAGCGCTCCTGCGACGTGTTCCTCGGCCTGCCGTTTAACATCGCCAGCTACGCGCTGCTGGTGCATATGATGGCGCAGCAGTGTGACCTTGAAGTGGGTGATTTTGTCTGGACCGGCGGGGATACTCACCTGTACAGCAACCATATGGAACAGACCGCGCTGCAATTGACCCGCGAACCGCGCGCGTTGCCGAAACTGATTATCAAGCGTAAACCGGAGTCCATTTTCGACTACCGTTTTGACGACTTCGAAATTGAAGGTTACGACCCGCATCCCGGGATTAAAGCGCCAGTGGCAATTTAATCCAGCGGTGATGAAAAAACCGGTGCCCTCAAAAGCACCGGTTTTTTTATGTGTCTGGTAGCCCGGCCGAGCAACGCGACGCCGGGAACCCACCGCCCCATTTTGTGTAACGCATTCCAGTTCTCCCCCATCATTGCTGCAACCCGTCACTCTTTCCCCGAGGCCTCACGTAAAACCAAAATCGCGTCCTCGCCATGCGATTTTGCCCCCACCATACTCGCCGCCATGAACAGACAACGTGGCTACACCCTTATCGAAACCTTAATCGTGATCTCGATAGTGCTTATCCTTAGCGCCTCCGGCCTGTACGGCTGGCAGCGCTGGCAGCAATCACAGCGCCTTTGGCAAACCGCCAGCGCAGTACGTGACTACATGCTCTATCTGAGAAACGATGCAAACTGGCATAACGCCGACCGTCGAGTGCGGGTTAACCGGACGGCGCAGCGCTGGTGTCTGGTCGCTGATGATTCGATTCTGGCCGACTGCCCGTCGGGTAACCCCGCGGTTTTTCAGCCGCTATGGACAGAGGTGAGTCTTAGCAAAATTACACCAAATCTGACCTTCTTCGGCGTGCGCAACACCGCCTGGGCGGGGAGTATCGCGCTTTCAAGCGCGGCGGGGAGCTGGAACATCGTGATATCAAGCTGGGGGCGTATTCGCCTGTGTGGGGAGTCAACATGCTGATGCGGGGTTTTTCACTGCTGGAGACGCTGATTGCGATGGCTATCAGCAGCATTCTTCTCCTGGGCGCCTCCCGCTTTCTCCCCTCGTTACAGTTCGGCATTATGCAGCAGATGCGGCAACAAACGCTGGAAGATGATCTCTGGCAGCAGCTATTCACGGTAGCGAAACATCTCCAGCGCGCGGGCTATTGTGCGGGTGAGCATTGCCGTGGAGAAGCGGTGTATCTTGCCCCCAAAGGGGATTGTCTTATTGTTCGCTGGGATGGCAATAGTAACGGTCAATGGGAGACGTATCCCGCCGATAAAGCCGACAGTATCGGTTTTCGACTGAACGCCGGTGCGCTGGAAACGCTCCGGGGCGCGACAACCTGTGAAGGGAAAGGCTGGGATAAAATGAGCGAACCTGCGGCGATGACGCTCGCCGGGTTTCAGGTGACACGCACGGTGAAAAGCGGCTTCCCGCCGGAGTTTGCCATTAAGCTTTCGGCGTCTACCGGACGCGGTGAAACGGCAAATGCTCAGTACAGCGTGACCGGGTATAACCTATGAATCGTCAACGTGGTATCTCTTCTCTGGCGATGGTGCTGATGCTTCTAGTGTTAGGGAGCCTGATGCTGCAAGGGCTTAATCAAGCACAGTATCAGCAACGGGCAATGGTAAATGATGAGACGCGTGTCCTGCGCAATCTGGCAAGCGTGCACTCGGCACTGCAATGGGGAAAAGTTCAGCCGTGGACGCTGGCGGCAGGGCAGCAATGCTTGGCCTACGATGATGCCAGCCGCGCCTGTCTGCGGCTGTTTGCCGACGGCACGCTGCTGCTGGTAGCGCAAAACCAGACGCTTCGGCTGTGGCAGTCCGGGAAGTGGACGGCGGCAGGTCTGCATTTTTCACCGCACGGCTGGAGCGATTTTTGTCCCTTAACGGAGGCGGCGCTATGTCAGGCAAATTAACACCGCGCGGCTTTAGCCTGCCGGAGGTCATATTGGCGATGTTTCTGATGGTCAGCGTGGTGACCGCGCTCGGCGGGTATTACCGTGTGCTGGCAACCAGCAGCCTACAGCTTAACCAGTATCGTCAAATGTGGCGCTATAGCGTTGGACAAACGCAGTTACAAGAGATGGCCTTGCCAGAAGGCTGGCATAGCCAGCGTCTAAAGACATCATCACCACCTTGTGTCAGCATCAATGTTATTATTACCAACCCTATGGGCAAGCAGGGGCGCATGACGCGTCTGCATTGCCCGGTCAGTCAGTAGTCAGGAGCGAAAATGTTACGGGTCTACCACTCTAACCGTCTGGATGTGCTGGAAGCATTGATGGAATTTATCGTTGAGCAGGACCGGTTGGCTGATCCGTTCGAGCCTGAAATGATCCTTGTCCAAAGTACCGGCATGGCGCAGTGGCTACAGATGACGCTATCAACGCGTTTTGGTATTGCCGCTAACATTGATTTCCCGCTGCCCGCGAGCTTTATCTGGGATATGTTTACCCGCGTGCTCCCGGAAATCCCCGGCGAGAGCGCCTTCAATAAGCAGAGCATGAGCTGGAAGCTGATGACCCTACTGCCGGGCATGCTGGATAACGAGGCTTTCACTCCGCTACGCCACTATCTGACTGACGATGCCGATAAGCGTAAGCTCTTCCAGCTAGCCTCGCGCGTGGCCGACCTCTATGACCAGTATCTGGTCTACCGCCCGCAGTGGCTCACAAAGTGGGAGGCCGGTGAATTAGTCGATGGCGTGGGCGATGCGCAGCAGTGGCAAGCGCCGCTGTGGAAAGCGCTGGTGGAGCATACCGCCGCGCTCGGCCAGCCGTTGTGGCACCGTGCCAACCTGTATCAACGCTTTATCGACACCCTGGAAAAGAGCAGTGAACCGCCTGCAGGATTGCCGTCACGGGTGTTTATTTGCGGTATCTCCGCGCTGCCGCCGGTCTATCTGCAAGCGCTACAGGCGCTGGGCAAGCATGTCGATATCTACGTGCTGTTCACCAACCCATGTCGTTATTACTGGGGGGATATTAAAGATCCTGCCTTTCTGGCGCGTTTGCTGGCCCGCCAGCGCCGCCACTACCGCGAGCAGCGTGAACTGCCGCTGTTCCAGGACACCACCAGCGCGCCCGGTCTTTTCAACGATGACGGCGAGCAGGACGTGGGCAACCCGCTGCTGGCCTCCTGGGGCAAGCTGGGACGAGACTACATTTATCTGTTGGCTGGGTTAGAGCGCTATCAGGAGCTGGATGCGTTTGTTGATATCGAACCCGACAACCTACTGCACAATGTGCAATACGATGTGCTGGAGCTGAAAAACGGCGCCGTCGCGGGGCGCACCGCGGAAGAGTTTATCAGTAGCGCCGCTAAGCGCCCGCTGTCGCCAGATGACCGCAGCCTCACCGTTCATATTTGCCACAGCCCACAGCGTGAGGTGGAGATATTGCACGACCGGCTGCTGGCGATGTTAGAAGCCGACCCGACGCTCACGCCACGCGATATTATCGTGATGGTGGCGGATATCGACAGCTACAGCCCGTTTATTCAGGCCGTATTCGGCAGCGCTACCGGCGAACGTTATCTGCCGTACGCTATTTCCGACCGTCGGGCACGGCAGGCGCATCCGGCAATGCAGGCGTTCATCACGCTGCTATCGCTACCGGACAGCCGTTTTACCAGCGAAGATGTGCTGGCGCTGCTCGACGTTCCCGTACTGGCGGCGCGTTTCAACATCGATGAAGCCGGGCTACTGCACTTGCGTCAGTGGGTTAATGAGTCCGGCGTGCGCTGGGGCATGGACGACGATAACGTCCGCGAGCTGGATCTCCCGGCGACCGGGCAGCACACCTGGCGCTTTGGCCTTACGCGTATGCTGCTGGGGTACGCCATGGAGAGCCGAGAAGGTGAATGGCAGGATGTCCTGCCGTATGACGAATCCAGCGGTCTGATTGCCGAGCTGGTCGGCTATCTGGCCTCGCTGCTGATGCAGCTTAACCGCTGGCGGCAGGTGCTGACGCAGTCGCGCACGCTGGAAGAATGGCTGCCGGTATGCCGCGACATGCTCAACGACTTCTTCCTGCCCGATCAAGATACCGAAGCCGCACTGACGCTCATTGAACAGCAGTGGCAGGCGATCATCGCTCAGGGCGTACAGTCGCAGTACGCCGGAGAAGTGCCGTTGTCGCTGTTGCGCGACGAGCTGGCGCAACGTCTGGATCAGGAACGTATCAGCCAGCGATTCCTGGCGGGCCCAATCAATATCTGTACCCTGATGCCGATGCGTTCTATTCCGTTCAAAGTAGTCTGCCTGCTGGGGATGAACGACGGTATCTATCCTCGCGCGCTGCCGCCGTTAGGTTTTGACCTGATGAGCCAGAAGCCGCTACGCGGCGACCGCAGCCGTCGTGATGATGACCGCTACCTGTTCCTTGAGGCGATGATGTCGGCGGAAAAAGCGCTCTACATCAGCTATATCGGGCGTTCAATTCAGGACAACAGTGAACGCTATCCCTCAGTCCTGGTGCAGGAGCTACTCGACTATATTGGCCAAAGCCACTGCCTTAAAGGCGACGAAGCGCTCAACTGCGATGAGAGCGAGCAGCGGGTTAAAAACCACATTATGCACCTGCATACCCGTATGCCGTTTGATGCTGAAAACTACCGGGCGGATGAACTGCAAAGCTATGCCCGCGAATGGCTGGCGGCGGCAAGCCAGCAGGGGGAAGCACATGCTGATTTTATCAAGCCGTTGGCACCGCTTGAATTCACCACCCTGACGCTTGAACAGCTCCAGCGCTTCTGGCGTCACCCGGTGCGCGCTTTCTTCCAGATGCGGCTGCAGGTCAATTTCCGCAGTGAAGAGAGCGATATCCCCGATACCGAGCCGTTTACTCTCGAAGGCCTCACCCGCTATCAGCTTAACCAGCAGTTACTCAACACGCTGATTGAGCAACAAGAGCCGGAACAGATGTACCGCCGCTATCGCGCGGCAGGGGAACTCCCGTATGGCCCATTTGGTGAAATTGCCTGGGAAGCGCAGCGTCAGGAGATGTCTGCGCTGGCTGACCGAGTGATTGGCTACCGTCGGCCCGGGCAAAGCATGGAAATCGATCTTGAATGCGACGGCGTTAACATAACCGGCTGGTTACCGCAGGTTCAGGACAATGGGCTGTTGCGCTGGCGTCCCTCTTTGCTTAGCGTTTCGCAAGGAATGCAACTTTGGTTGGAACACCTTGTCTACTGTGCAAGCGGCGGCACCGGCGAAAGCCGACTGCTGCTGAGAAAAGAGGGCGAGTGGTCGTTCCCGGCACTTTCTGTCGATGAAGCGAAAGCTTACCTTGCACAGTTGGTTCAAGGTTACCGTCAGGGTATGTGTCAGCCGCTGTTGTTCTTGCCTGAGAGCGGCGGCGCATGGATAAAAGCCTGTTACGATGCCCAAAATGATGCCATCTTAAGGGACGACGATTCGCAGCAAAAAGCCCGCAGTAAATTTTTGCAGGCGTACGAAGGTAATATGGTGATCAGCGGGGAAGGGGCCGATGTCTGGTACCAGCGCCTGTGGCGCACTCTGGAGCCCGCACAGTATGAGGCGATTATCGAACAGACGACGCCCTATCTGCTCCCCGTATTCCGCTTTAACCAGTCGGCATGATTGTATAAAAATTGCGCAATGTGAGCCGTTCAATTACTATGCGCAACGCGTCACGGACTGATGAGAGGTAGCCCGAGCAAGGCCGTTTGCCAGTGCTCGGGGGATCCCGGAGAGGTGCGCTCGCCGGGTTATCCGCATGAGCATAAAGAGTTGTCAGTCGTATTTGTTAATGATGAGGTCCGTGAATGCCCCGCAGTGTCTTGTTGAGTATGATTGTTTTCGTCACCGCCTTTTGGGCCACCGTCGGTCAGGCTGACACCGGATGGCAACCGATTCAGGAAACCATCCGTAAAAGCGAAAAAGATCCCCGCCAATATCAAGCTATTACGCTTGCTAACAACATGGTTGTTCTGCTGGTTTCCGATCCGCAGGCGGTGAAGTCGTTGTCAGCGCTGGTGGTGCCGGTCGGCTCGCTGCAAGACCCGGACGATCATCCCGGCCTTGCGCACTACCTGGAACACATGACGCTGATGGGCTCAAAGCAGTATCCGCAGCCTGACAATCTTGCTGAATTCCTGAAAATGCACGGTGGCAGCCACAACGCCAGCACCGCGCCGTACCGCACCGCTTTCTATCTGGAAGTGGAAAACGACGCGCTGCAAGGGGCCGTTGACCGCCTGGCTGACGCCATAGCCGCACCGCTGCTGGATAAAAAATATGTCGATCGCGAACGCAACGCGGTGAACGCTGAACTGACCATGGCGCGCACCCGTGACGGGATGCGAATGGCGCAGGTTAGCGCCGAAACCATTAACCCGGCACACCCGGGCTCGCGTTTCTCCGGGGGCAACCTTGAAACGCTCAGCGATAAACCGAACAGTCCGGTATACGATGCGCTGCGGGCGTTTCGTGATAAGTACTATTCCGCCAATCTGATGAAGGCGGTCATTTACAGCAACAAACCTTTGCCAGAGCTGGCGAAAATTGCCGCCGAGACCTACGGTCGCGTGCCGAATAAATCAATTGAACGCCCGGAAATCAACGTGCCTGTCGTAACTGAAGCTCAAAAGGGCATTGTGATTCACTACGTGCCCGCGCTGCCGCGTAAAGTGCTGCGCGTAGAGTTCCGTATCGACAACAACTCTGCCCAGTTCCGTAGCAAAACTGACGAACTGATCACTTACCTCATCGGTAACCGAACTCCGGGAACGTTATCCGACTGGCTGCAAAAGCAGGGGCTGGTTGAGGGGATTCGTGCCGACTCTGACCCGGTCGTGAACGGCAACAGCGGCGTGCTGGCTATCTCCGCGACGTTGACCGACAAAGGCCTTGCCCACCGCGATGAGGTGGTGGCGGCTATCTTCAGCTACCTCGATTTAATGCGCCAAAAGGGTATCGACAAAAAAGATTTCGACGAGCTGGCGCATGTGCTGGATCTCGACTTCCGTTACCCTTCGATTAACCGCAATATGGACTACGTTGAGTGGCTGGCGGACACCATGATCCGCGTGCCGGTTCAGCACACGCTGGACGCGGTCAATATTGCCGATCAATATGACGCCCAGGCGGTGAAAGACCGGCTGGCAATGATGACGCCGCAGAATGCGCGCATCTGGTACATCAGCCCAAAAGAGCCGCACAATAAAGTGGCATACTTTGTCGATGCGCCGTATCAGGTTGATAAAATCAGCGCTGACACCTTTGCCAAATGGCAGAAGGCGGCAAGCGGAATCAGCCTGAGTCTGCCGCAGCTGAACCCGTATATTCCAGATGACTTCACGCTGATTAAAAGCGACAAAAGCTATGCGCAGCCGAGGCTTATGATTGATGAGCCGAACCTGCGTCTGGTGTATATGCCGAGCCGCTATTTCGCTCGCGAACCGAAAGCTGATATCACCATGATCCTGCGTAATCCACAGGCCATGGACAGCGCCAAAAGCCAGGTGCTGTTTGCCTTAAACGACTATCTGGCGGGGATCGCGCTTGACCAATTAAGCAACCAGGCAGCCGTCGGCGGGATCGGCTTCTCGACCGGTGCCAACAACGGTCTGATGCTCAATGCCAACGGCTACACCCAGCGTTTGCCGCAGCTTTTCGACGCGCTGTTACAAGGCTACTTCAGCTATACGCCAACCGAAGAACAGCTGGAACAGGCCAAATCCTGGTATATGCAAATGCTGGACTCTGCCGAGAAAGGCAAAGCCTACGAACAGGCGATTATGCCAGTGCAGATGCTGTCTCAGGTACCGTATTTCCAGCGTGAAGATCGTAAAGCGCTGCTGCCAGCGATTACTTTAAAAGAGGTGATGGACTACCGCGACCAGTTGAAGGCCGGCGGCCGTCCTGAGTTTATGGTGGTCGGCAACCTCTCCGTTGAGCAATCGACAACGCTTGCGCGTCACGTTGAATCACAGCTTGGCGCTCACGGCAACGAGTGGTGCCGCAATAAAGATGTGGTGGTCGACAAACAGCAAAACGTTATCTTTGAAAAAGCCGGTGGCAGTACCGACTCAGCGCTTGCCGCGGTGTTTGTGCCGCCAAACGTCGATGAATTCTCAAGCTCGGCGGCCAGCGCCATGCTGGCGCAGATCGTCCAGCCGTGGTTCTACGGTCAACTGCGTACCGAAGAGCAGTTGGGCTACGCCGTATTTGCCTTTTCGATGAACGTCGGTCGCCAATGGGGCATGGGATTCTTGCTGCAAAGTAACGAAAAACAGCCGGCCTTCCTGTGGGAACGCTTTAAGGCCTTCTTCCCGACCGCTGAGCAAAAACTGCGCACAATGAAACCGGAAGAGTTCGCGCAAATTCAGCAGGCGGTGATTGCCGACATGCTGCAAGCACCGCAAACGCTGGGTGATGAAGCCTCGCAGCTGAGCAAAGATTTCGATCGCGGTAATATGGCCTTTGATTCACGTGCTAAAGTAGTGGCCCAGATTAAGCTGTTAACGCCGCAGAAACTGGCCGACTTCTTCCATCAATCGGTGGTGACACCGCAGGGCATGACGATACTGTCGCAGGTTTCGGGTAGCCAGAATGGCAAAGTTGATTACGCGCACCCTGAAGGCTGGAAGGTGTGGCAGAGTATTACCGCGTTGCAGCAAACCTTACCTTTGAGACGAGAGAACGAATGACCGACACCGCCGAGTCCCTTGATCCCCTGCGCTTACCCCTCTTTGGTGAGCGCCTGATTGAAGCCTCAGCGGGCACCGGAAAAACCTTCACCATTGCCGCACTCTACCTGCGGCTTTTGCTGGGGCTGGGCGGCGAGGCCGCTTATCCCCGCCCGGTGAACGTCGAAGAGCTGCTGGTGGTGACCTTCACCGAAGCGGCGACCGAAGAACTACGCGGGCGTATTCGCAGCAATATTCACGAGCTGCGCGTCGCCTGTCTGCGTAACGCGACTGACAACCCTCTCTACGCCAGCCTGCTGGCTGAAATCGACGACCTTCAGCAGGCGGCAAGCGTTCTGCTGCTGGCTGAGCGGCAGATGGATGATGCCGCCGTCTTTACCATTCACGGCTTCTGCCAGCGTATGCTCAGCCTCAATGCGTTTGAGTCGGGTATGCTGTTTGAACAGCAGCTTATCGAAGACGAATCCCAGCTTCGCTACCAGGCCTGCGCCGACTTCTGGCGACGTCACTGCTATCCGCTGGAACGCGAGATTGCGCAGGTGATCGTCGAGTCCTGGAAAGGGCCGCAGGATTTGCTGAAATCGATCGACCGCTACCTGCAAGGCGAAGCGCCGCAGCTAAAAATGCCGATAAGCGCCACGGAAACGCTGGCGTCGCGCCATCAGCAGATCCTCACGCAAATTAACGAGATCAAACAATGCTGGCTTGCGCACGTGGGGGAACTGGAGGCGCTGCTGGAAAATTCCGGCATCGATCGCCGCAAGTTTAACCGTGGCAACCAGGGCAAGTGGATCGACAAGATAAGCCTCTGGGCACAAGAAGAGAGCAAAAACTACCAGCTCCCTGATGCGCTGGAAAAATTCAGCCAGTCGTTCCTCGCCTCGCGCACCAAAGCGGACGGCGAAGTGCCCACGCATCCCCTATTTAGTGCCATTGAACAGCTGCTGGCCTCGCCGCTGACCTTAAACGACCTGGTGATTGCGCAGGCGATGACGGAAATCCGTCAGGCGGTGGCGCAGGAGAAGCGTCGTCGCGGCGAGCTGGGCTTTGACGATATGCTCAGCCGTCTTGACGAAGCGCTGCATGGCGACAGCGGCGATGCGCTGGCCGCCGCCATTCGCCAGCGTTTCCCGGTGGCAATGATCGATGAATTCCAGGACACCGACCCGCAGCAGTACCGTATTTTTCGTCGTATCTGGCGGCAGCAGCCGGACACCGCGCTACTGTTGATTGGCGACCCAAAACAGGCGATCTACGCCTTCCGTGGTGCCGATATCTTTACCTACATGCGCGCGCGCGGCGACGTGGCGGCGCACTACACTCTCGACACTAACTGGCGTTCTGCGCCGGGCATGGTCGAGAGCGTGAACCGCCTGTTTGGGCTGGTTGATAACCCCTTCATGTTCCGTGATATCCCGTTCCTGCCGGTGAAATCAGCGAGCAAAAATGCCTCGCTGCGTTTCGAGGTCGACGGCGAAAATCAACCGGCGATGAATCTGTGGCTGATGCCCGGCGAAGGAGTCAGCGCAGGGGATTATCAGAACTTTATGGCCGCGCAGTGTGCGGCGCAAATTCGCGACTGGCTGACCGGCGGCCAGCGCGGGACGGCGCTGCTATGGCGCGGCGACAAGGCCAAACCGGTACAGGCTTCTGATATTACCGTGCTGGTGCGTAACCGCCAGGAAGCGTCGCTTATCCGCGACGCGCTGAATGCGCTGGCGATCCCCTCGGTCTATCTGTCTAACCGCGACAGCGTATTTGAAACACCAGAAGCACAGGAACTGCTGTGGATTCTGCAAGCGGTGTTAACGCCTGAACGTGAAAACGCCCTGCGCAGCGCGCTGGCAACGGCGATGTTTGGCCTCAGCGCGCAGGACATCGATAGCCTAAACCAGGACGAAAATGCCTGGGATGCGCTGGTGGAAGAGTTTACGGAATACCGCAATATCTGGCTGCGTCGTGGGGTAATGCCGATGCTCCGCGCCCTGATGAGTGCCCGTTCGATGGCGGAAAATCTGCTGGCGACTCACGGCGGCGAGCGGCGTCTCACCGATATTCTGCATCTTAGCGAACTGCTGCAAGAGGCAGCTACCCAGCTTGAAAGCGAACATGCGCTGGTGCGCTGGCTCAATCAACAAATTGCCCAACCGGATACCAACGCCTCCAGCCAGCAGATGCGTCTGGAGAGCGACAAACACCTGGTGCAGATTGTCACCATCCACAAATCTAAAGGGCTGGAGTATCCGCTGGTCTGGCTGCCGTTTATCGCCCGCTTCCGTAAGCAGAATCAGGCGTTCTACCACGACCGCAACTCTTTTGCCGCCGTGCTCGATCTTAACGAAAGTGATGAAAGCCTTGAGCTGGCTGAAGCCGAGCGCCTGGCGGAAGACCTCCGACTGCTGTACGTCGCACTCACCCGCGCCATCTGGCACTGTAGTTTAGGTATCGCGCCGCTTACCGCACGGCGCAGCGATAAGCCCACGGATACCGAACTCCACCACAGTGCGCCGGGGCGATTACTGCAAAAAGGCGAAGTTCTTAATGCCGCAGGCCTTGAAGATTGCCTGCGTGCGCTGTGCGATGAACATATTGCGCTGACGCCAACCGCGCCGCCGGATAATACCCGCTGGCAGCCAACGCAGGCCGCCATGCCGGACCTGACTGCGCGGCAGGTATTGCGGCGCATCATCGATGACTGGCGCGTGACCAGCTATTCCGGCCTACAGCAGCGTGGACATAGCGTGGCGCAAGATCTGCTGCCGCGTCTGGATATTGACGCCGCCGGTGTCGGCGATGAACCGCTGGAGCCGGAACTGACGCCGCACAACTTCCCCCGCGGCGCCTCGCCCGGCACGTTCCTGCACAGTTTGTTTGAAGACCTCGACTTCACGCAGCCGATTTCTGCACAATGGATGCGCGAGCAGTTACAGAACAACGGCTTTGGCGAGCACTGGGAGCCGGTGCTCACCGCCTGGATTTCGCAGGTGCTGGAAGCACCACTGGCCGATACCGGCATTGCGCTAAACCAGCTGAGCACGCGGGATAAACAGGTGGAGATGGAGTTTTATCTGCCGATTGAAAAGACGCTTGATGCCCAGGCGCTGGACGCGCTGACCCGCCGCTACGACCCGCTCTCTGCGGGCTGCCCGGAACTGGATTTCCGTCAGGTACGCGGCATGCTGAAAGGCTTTATCGATCTGGTATTCCGCCATGACGGGCGTTACTACCTGCTGGACTATAAATCCAACCATTTGGGCGAAAATGGCGAAGCTTATACTCAGCAGGCGATGGCACAGGCGATGCAGTCGCACCGATATGACCTGCAATACCAGCTTTATAGCCTGGCGCTGCACCGCTATCTGCGTCATCGCCTGGCCGATTATGACTATGAGCGCCACTTTGGCGGCGTGATTTATCTGTTCCTGCGCGGCGTCGACGGCGGCGCGGGGCAGCAGGGGATATTTGCGACCCGGCCCGATCCCGAGCTGATTATGGCAATGGATGCGCTGTTTGCTGGCGTTGAACAGGAGATGGATGCATGACGCTGGAACAAGGCTTACTGGAAGCCGTAGAACTCAAGCTATTACGCCCGCTGGACGTGCAGTTTGCGCGGATGGTGGCGCAGAATGAACACCCGGCGGTCATGCTCGCTGCCGCCATGCTCAGCCGCGATACCGGCGAAGGCCACGTCTGTTTGCCTCTCTCTCATCTCACGCCAACCCTGCAACCAAAAGGGCGCGCGCGGGAATTATGGCAGCAGCTTTTTGCCGCTGTGGGCGAGCCTGAGGACTGGTCAGCATTGCTGCTTGCCTCGCAGGCGGTGAGTGCGGGGGAGCGTCCGTCGCCTCTTCTTTTAAGCCGCCAACGCCTCTATCTGAACCGCATGTGGCGCAACGAAATGACCGTGGCGCGCTTTTTTAGCGACACCCAGACGCCGTTTGAGGTTGACGAACCGCTGCTTGCCGCCACGCTGAACGCGCTGTTTCCGTCCGCTGACACGGTCGATTGGCAAAAGGTCGCCGCCGGTGTGGCGCTGACGCGGCGTATTTCGGTGATCTCCGGTGGCCCCGGTACCGGAAAAACGACCACCGTCGCCAAACTGCTGGCAGCGCAGGTGCAGATGTCCGGCACGCAAAAGTGTCGTATTCGCCTCGCCGCGCCAACCGGTAAGGCCGCCGCGCGATTAACCGAGTCCCTCGGCGCGGCGCTGCGCAAGCTCAACTTAACCGATGAACAAAAAGCGATGCTGCCGACCGATGCTAGCACGCTGCACCGCCTGTTGGGGGCGCAGCCCGGCAGCCAGAAAATGCGCTATCACGCCGATAACCCGCTGCACCTTGACGTTCTGGTGGTGGATGAAGCCTCAATGATTGACCTGCCAATGATGGCGCGACTTATTGATGCGCTGCCGCCGCATGGGAGAGTGATTTTCCTTGGCGACCGCGATCAGCTGGCCTCCGTTGAGGCTGGCGCCGTACTGGGCGATATCTGTAGCTGGGTGAACAACGGCTATACCGCCGAACGCGCGCGTGAGCTCAGTCGCCTGGTGGGAACGGAGATTCCAGCCGGTGAAGGCGACGCCGCAAGCGCGCTGCGCGACAGCCTGTGTCTGCTGCGCACCAGCTACCGTTTCGGCAGCGACTCCGGCATCGGGCAGCTTGCCAGCGCGGTTAATCGAGGGGATAAAAAAGCCGTCGGTGAGGTCTTCCGGCGCGGGTATAGCGATATTGAACTCAAGTCGCTCAGCACAACGGACGATTACGCTGCGATGCTCGACGATGCGCGCACAGGCTACGGTCATTATCTTCAATTACTACGCGACCGCGCCAGCCCTGCCGATGTGCTGGCGGCATTTGGCGAATATCAGCTTCTCTGCGCGCTGCGGGAAGGGCCGTGGGGAGTCAGCGGGTTAAACACCCAGTTTGAGCTGCTGCTGACGCGTCATCGACAAATTGTGCCGCAGCGCCATTCACGCTGGTATGAAGGTCGCCCGGTGATGATTACCCGCAATGACAGCGCGCTGGGATTATTTAACGGCGATATTGGTATTGCGCTGGACCGCGGGCAGGGGACGCGCGTCTGGTTCCCTATGCCGGATGGCACGATTAAATCGGTACAGCCGAGCCGCTTGCCCGAGCACGATACCGCATGGGCCATGACCGTGCATAAATCACAGGGGTCGGAGTTTACCCACGCAGCCCTGGTGCTGCCGACGCAGATTGTTCCGGTGGTGAGTCGTGAGCTGGTTTATACGGCGATCACCCGTGCAAAAGCACGGCTATCGATGTACGCCGATGAGAACCTGCTGGCGCAGGCGATTGCCACCCGTACCGAGCGGCGTAGCGGGCTGTCGGCGATATTTGCCGAGATGTCGTAGCCCGGGAATACGATGCCGGGCGGTTCCCTCTCCCAATGGGGAGAGGGTTAGGGTGAAACGCTACGGTTTACGGAAAAACTCGTTATACAACATATACAAATGCGCCGCGCTCCATGAGAAATTAGGCGCTCCCTGCTGCGCGCCGGTCAGCGGATTATAGTTCTCCTGAATTGGGCCGTCGGAGGTTAACCCTTTGGCATGTTTGAAGAAGGCATCGGCCATCTTCAGCGCTTCTTCGCGGTGACCATAGCGTTCCATTCCTTTCAGGCCAAACCACAGTTGATCCACCCATACGCGACCGCGCCAATAAATATCTGCGCCAAACGCTGGATTGGTCAGCGCAGCGGTACCCAGCGGCACGAAGGTGTTGAACTCTTTGTTATCCAGCATCACCGAAATTACCTCATCAGCGTGGGCCTGCGTTGCTGCGCCGTTAAACAGCGGCGACCAGCCCTCCGGGCCTTTGCCACGCTCGACGATAGGCTTACCGGCACAACCGTTAGCCAGCGGTTGATCTTCAATACGAATGTCGTAATAGAATTTTGTCTGCGGGTCGAACATACAGGTATTGATGTAGTCGGCGAGTTTTTTCGCCAGCGCCTGGTAGCGTTTCGCCTCTTCCGGCTTGCCGAGAAGGGTCGCCATTTCCGCCAGGTAGTGGTTGTCGCTGTACATATAGCTGGCTTGATCGACTGACTCCTGCAATAACGAATAGCCGAGCAGATTGCCGCTCTGATCGCGGTTTTCGGCGAATTTTACCGTCCAGTCGCTGCGTTTCCCGCCGTTAGCGAGGTATTTATCCAACTGCTCTTTATCGATAAAGCCAAACACCGCCGCGTCGTCGCGCCCGGACTCCCAGGAGGCAGCCACCTGAGCTGGGATCTCCAGACTGTCGTACTCGCCCTTCGCCGTCACTTGCTCATAAGTTTTGAGGCCAGAGAGCGTCTCTTCTTTATCGTCCTTTTTCACGGTAAACAGCATCGCGCCGTCGGCGGTGTTGTGCGCTTTATCGCGGGTCGCGCCGTACTCCGGCACGCCGTTACCGTTGTGGTCGCGGTTGCGTAGCCACCAGTCATGATAGGCCACCAGTTTTGGATACATCTCCGCAAGCCAGGCTTTATCTTTGGTGACGTTATAGACCTCCATCACCGACCAGGCGGCCAGGCTTGGCTTGGTATTGCGCTCGTTCCAGTTGCTGCCGTCTCCGCCGCGCTCCGGGCTCAGGTTCCATGCGATCAGATCCGGCACGAAGCCGGCATCCTGCGGACGCACTTTATCGTTGGCGGCAATCTGCCAGGAGAAGACGGCGCGAATGTTCTCTTTGGCGATCTCCGGGTTGAAGTGCGCCATAGCGTAGGCCTGTTTCCAGGTATCCCACGGCCAGGTCTGGTTGCCGGAGAACCAGCGTCCAGTCACCGACGGCGTGACGGTATTGTGCTGCACCGCACCGCCGGGGGCGCGCCAGTTGCCGTTCAGGGTTTCGATGGCTTTCACCGCCACCCGGGTTTGTTCTGCGGTGGCGTCAGGATTGGTCAGTCCCTTTTGCAAATAGCCGTTCCAGCGCTGCTCGGAAGCGCTCAGGTAGTGGGCCGGACGCGCCAGAATATCGCGGATTTGCGCCTTCTCAAGACGCACCTGTTCGGCGGTCAGCAGGTGTGAGTAGGTGGTGTAGATTGTTGTAGAACCGTTTATCTGCGCGCTACTGGTAAAACGATGGCCGTCGATTTTGGTGGCCGTCGGCAAGGAGCGATGCACCTGATACTGCGATTCGCCGGAGGTCATCAAATCAGAGTCGGAGCGGACTTTGCCAAAGCTCACCGTCAGACCATCGCGGGTTGCACTCAGATGACGCTGATAGCTCGGGAAGGCTTCATCAATGGTTTTAGTCGTCAGCAGTTTGCCCTCTTTCGAGGTCAGTTTCTCCAGCAGTTCACCGTCCCAGACCAGTTTGAGCGGCGTATCGCTGGTGATTTTAGTTTCCAGCAAAGAAGTGTGCGCACTGGCGAAGCGAAGGGTCATTTCAACCTGCACGCCGGGGGCAGAGAGTGTCTGAACCAGCGCGCCGGGCAGGCTCCACGCCTGCATGGTAAAGGCGACTTTTTTACCGTTCTGGTACACCGTCAGGCGATCAAAATTGGTCGCCATAAAGTTGATGTACTCCTCGGTCAGTAGTGCGGGCCCAGGAAAGCCCCCCATGGTGGCAGGGCCGTCCGGCAGCAGGTGTCCATGCCATGCGCCAAGATCGAAAAACGGGTTGAAGCGCTGGTGGTCATCGTAATCAAAATCCTGCATAGATTGTGGCGCGCCGGTACGGTTGATGACGTTTTTAAACTGATCGGCGGTCACCGCATGGGCAGAAAAACTGAGCAGCAGCACGCAGGCTAACGGCGTGAGAGTGGTGATTATTTTCATGGTTTATATGTCCCTTTTTACCAATAGAAATATTGCATCAGGAAAACCTGGTCGCTCGGATCGCCAGAGGCATTTTTCATGTAGAACCGGCTGTCTGCGGCGGTAGCAAAACGCCCGCCGCCGTACTCGTACCAGATACCAAACTGCATGAATGAGGTGGTTTCCTCAGCGGCGTTATCCGGGCGATGTTTGGCGTAGCTATAGGCGGTGGAGAGATAAACGCCTTTGAGCGCTTCGTACATGGCGCTGGCCATAAAGCCGGTTTCAGTACCCGGAACGTTTTTCCCGCTAGCGCGTCCGGTGTGGTGCCAGGCGCGGGCGGCGAGGTTGGGGGAGAGGATACCGGTTAGAAACAGCTGCCCGGTGCCGTCGGTGACTTCCAGGCCGTTCATCCAGGTGACATCTTTAGCGATATCGTATTGGATGTAGCCATTGACCATCGCCGGATAGGTATATTTATCGTCGTAACGGTCGTACTTACCGAAATGCAGCCAAGCTTTGCCTTCGTCATGATGTCCGGCAGGCGTGGCGGTCACGCTATAGCGGAAGTCGCCCGCCAGGTTTTGCACCTTGAGCGCGTACATTATGTCGCGCGTATTGGGGATGACGTAGCCGAGGTCAGGGGTGAAATCGCCCCACCATTGCAGGTCATCGAGCGATGAATCCTGGCGCAGGCTGAGCATGATCTCGGTGCTGTTATCGGTTTTATATCCACCATAGAAACGGTTAATCCCCCCTTCAAATCCACCCCAGCTGTGATCCGGGACCCAGGCATTACCCTGATTATCGGCCTGAACCGTCCAGCCTTCGCCATAAATTAAGCCAAACCAGTTGCCGTGCTTTATTTCCAGACCGCCTTCAATATAGGTTCCATCGCTATATTTGTGCTTATCCTCGCCTTCTAAATCCATATATCCACCCACACCCAGCTCGCCGTAAAAGCGGTATGAAGTCGTGCCGATTTCTGGCGTCTTCATATCATCATGTTCCGCTGGTAGAGCGGTTTCGGCGGCGAGCGTTGGTGCGCAAAAAGCCAGGGCGGCCAGCGCCCAGTAAAAAATGTTATTATTTTTCATAGGTTCATTTAGAGGTAATGTAGTTTGTTTTTTTTAAGAAAAAATCATCTCATGGAGCATCAGAGGCTGGCGCTGCTTCAATTATTTTTTCTTCCTGAGTTAATCCCCTCACATATTTGCTGTATTTCCACCAGGCAAATCCGAGGAAGATAATGATCCCACCAACGTTATAGAAAATAATCGTCAGAATATTGCCGCCGGTTGGGAACGTTGAGGCAACGAAGCCGATGGCAAAAATGGTAATCAGCATAGAAACCACCGCAATGCCGGTCGTGCGCGAGCCCATCTTAAAATCTCGCGGCAGATGATCGAGCTTACGGCGCAGGTTGAGATATGCGAGCATAATAAACAGCGGCGGTAGCATAGATGCGGCGGCGGTCATATTAATGATGGTATTCATTAAATCCTGCACCGTATTAGAACCCATCATCGGAATAATCATTAGTGGAATGACAATCAGGAATTGAATCCATGCGGCACGTGCCGGTACGCCGTTCTGATTAAGCTCGACGGTTTTTTTGCCAAATATCCCCGCCGGAATTTCGGAGAAAAAGATTTTTACCGGCGTGGCGGTCCACATTAATAACGAACCGAACATGGCGGTAAAGGAGACCAGGCCAACAAATCGGTTAATTAAAATTTCCGGCAAACCAAAGTATACCGCCATCCCATGGAAGACTTGTACCGATCCGCCGGTAAATTTCAGCTCTTTACTGCTGATGAATACGTTAATCAGCACTGAAGATATCGAGTACAGCACGCCGATAACAATACCGGCCATGATGATGACTTTCACGAATGACTTTGATCCGCCTTTGACGTCATTCACATACACCGCGACGGATTCCGCGCCGCCAGCCGCCATAAAGATCCAGGTAGTGATGCCCAGAAACGCCCAGTTGAAGTTCGGGATCATCGCATCCACGGTAATGGGATCCGCGGGTTGAATACCGCCCACCAGCGCGCTGCCTGAGAGCAGGATGTAGGAGAGGGTCAGGAGCAACATCAACGATGATGTGACCGAGGTAATCGGGCCGAGCATTTTTGCGCCGTTTGTTGATACCCAGGTGGATAAAGCAAACAGCGCCATGCTTAGCACCGTTGTGGCAATCGGAGTCAGGATGTACTCATAGCCGAGAAAAGCGTAAGAGGCATAGGCAATGACGCGCGGCAGCAGCGAGGTGAAAAAGAACAGATTCACAAACCAGTAGGTGTAGGCGGTAATAAACGCCCAGCGTCCACCCAGTGAGCTTTTAACCCAGGCGTAAACGCCCGCTTCTGAGTTTTTATTGAGTGAAACAAATTCCGCAATAATCAGGCAGAAAGGGATGAAGTAGAACAAGGTGGCGAGGAAG
The DNA here is from genome assembly GCA_902363335.1 of Enterobacteriaceae bacterium. Lineage (GTDB taxonomy): Bacteria > Pseudomonadota > Gammaproteobacteria > Enterobacterales > Enterobacteriaceae > Kluyvera. The sequence continues at coordinate 240,406 of CABIZV010000004.1, forward strand.
AACATCGGCGCTGACGCCAATCCTAGCTCAATATTGTTATTGATAACGTTGTTAAAACTGAAGACGGCAGCGAAGGTCAGGGACAGCAGGCCAAACTTGCCGATGGTATTACGTTTGGTATCAGACATAACACATCTCCACACATTATCCTTCGCAGAGTAGTTGAAGGGATTGTGTTGTTTGTAGGGTAGAGGCAGTTAAGTATCACGGTTAATTTTAGTAAAATATTTAGTAAATAAAATAAGTAAAACTGAATTGCTTTAACTCGATCACGAAAAAGGTTGAGGGCTACGACATTGCTTTCAGGTCAAAAAAATCCCGCCTGCCGAAAAGGGAGGCGGGATAGTGGGTTGCTTATTTAGCCGGATTCTCCGCGCCATTCAGCGCCGCCTGCTGGCTATTGCGCTGTTTTTTCTCAAAGCGGGTTATCCACCACCACGCCAGACCAGAAAAAACGGCGGTCATAAAGACGTTGATAAAGAAGGCATTTACCAGGTCGACGCCCGGAGGGAACGCTGAGGCGGTCATGCTGACCAGGAAAATGATTATCAGCATCGATACCACGGCCATTCCGACCTTTCTTGAGCCCATGCGGAAGTCGCGCGGGGTATCATCGTGCTTCCAGCGGAAAACAAAGTAGGCGACCATAATAAACAGCGGCGGCAGCATGGCGGTGCCTGCGGTCAGGTTGATGGCGGTATTCATCATCTGCTGAACGCTGGCGGAGCCGAAGCCGTTGACAATAAGCATTAAAAAGACAAAAACAAACTGCCACCAGGCGGCGCGTACCGGTACGCCGTGAGCGTTGAGTTCGGTCGTTTTTTTGCCATAGATGCCCGCAGGAATTTCAGAGAAGTGAATTTTTACCGGTGCGGCGGTCCACATCATCATGCTGCCGAAGATGGCGATAAACAGAATGATGCCGACGAAGCGGCCCATCAGCGCTTCCGAAATATGGAAGTAAGCGCCAAGGCCGGTGAAGATTTCCACCATCCCCGCCGCGTAGGTCAGATCTTCGCGTGCCACAAAGACGTTGACCAGCAGTGAACCCAGCGCATACATACCGCCAATCAGTACTCCGGCGGTGATGATCACTTTAATAAACGATTTCTGCCCGCCTTTGGTGTCGTTCAGGTAGGCGGCAACGGTTTCAGCACCGCCCGCAGCCTGGAAAATCCAGCACATGATGCCAAGCGTAGCCCAGTTAATGGTTGGGGCCATGGCGTGCAGCGTAATCGGCTGCGCTGGCACGTGACCCGAACCCAGTGCAGTAAAGGCGCCGACAACGTAAATCGCAAACAGCGCGAAGACGCCATAGGCCACGCATTCGGAGATTTTCCCAAGCCAGGTCGCGCCTTTGGTGGAGATATGGGTGGCCATGGCAAACAGGACGATGGAGATAAGCGAAGTGACCATCGGCGAGAAGGGAATGGCGTAACCCATAATCGCGTACGACGCGTAGGCCACCACGTTCGGCAGCAGCGACAGGAAAAAGAACAGGTTCACAAACCAGTAGAGGAACGACCCCAGATAGGCCGCGCGGGTACCTAAAGGCTGCTTCAGCCAGGCGTACATGCCTGACTCAGAATTTTTATTCGCTGAGACGAATTCGGCGATGATAAACACAAACGGGATAAAATAAACCACCGTCGCGAACAAGAAGATAGGTGCGGAGCTCAGTCCTAACTCAATGTTATTATTAACGATATTTCGCACGTTAAACACGGCGGTAAACGCCATCGACAGCAAGGCGAATTTACCTATTTTGGCACGAATTGATTCGGACATATGTCCTCCGAAAAATCATATAGCCCGGATTTGGGGCTGGAACCGGGACGGCCAGCGGGGGTACCCGCTGGCCTCTTGTTGCTTAACGCAGGCTTACTTATTCAGGAAGTAGCCGTCTTCAATCGTGACTTTAAGCACCACTTTTTTGACCGGTGAATCGCAGATAAAACGGTAAGCTTCGTTGGTATCGCAAATCACCATTTGTCCTTCGTGAACCTGAACGGTTTCACCTATGCCTTTCAAATATTCGCGGTCGGTTTCATCGCGGTAGCAGGCGACAGTCTGGAGCTTATCTTTGGCGGCAAACTCAATTTTTTGCTGACCTTGCAGATAGTAATGCACTTCGAAATAGCGGCGATTACCGACAAACAGCGCATCCGTCGTGCTATCGTTTTCCACGCGATAGGTGAGCGAATCACCGATGGAGTGGGCGACGCCGGGCCGAATATTGTCGATGTTATTGATGGCTTCCACGCAGCGCTGCCATTTACGTCCGCTGTGATAAACCTGCTTAAACTGTTCTAAATTATCGAGAATTCTCATTTTTCAGCCTCGCTGTGTGAATCGGAGGAAAAGAAACCGGCGTCAAAGCTATGATTCGCCAGCCTCTGCGAGGAAGCGCATCCGCCTTCCAGCGGCAGCAGCGTAAAGCCATAGTTGAACGGTTTGAGCCAGACGCGCCAGCTATCCAGCACCTCACTGCCCCAGGAGTTCGAGCCCAGGCCGAGCAGTTGGGCGTCGATATTCAGGGTGATGTCATCGCTGCGGTGCAGTTCATTGCAGTGCTGCGCGGCATGCAAATTCTCAGCCTTATAGTGCCAGGCGCTGACGTTGAGCGGGCTGCGCGGCACCACCATCAGGCCGCTGCCGTGGCGGTCGGTAAAAGAGGCCCAGCGCACATGCTGGCGGTTGCCATTGTTCTGCGGGAACGGGTAGTTCACGAACATGTCGTCGACGGTGGTGCGCCAGACGTCAATGATGTTGCTTTGCTGGCTGTCGGCGTAGTTTTCGCCCGGCCCGCGACCGTAGTAATTGACCTGCTCAAACTGACCGTTAATACCGAGCATAAAGCCGATGCACGGTACGATATGCGGGTAATCACCGTAGCGTTCGCCTTCAAGCTCAACGTTGATATGGCCCTGCGGAGTGACCTGCCAGCGATAGGTGCAGCGCATGCCGAAATCGAAAACCGGCGGAGCGATGATGCTGCGGGTGGTGATAATGACCGTGTCACCGCGCTGCTCGGCGCTGAATTCACGCAAATGCTCCTGCATAATTTGCAGGTGATTTGGCTGCCACAGCCCTTCGTATTCCTGCTTATGGTTATCAATCATCGGCTTGAAGAAGTTAATCTTCGGCTCGCGGGTCACCTGGTCGATGCCGTTCACCTGCCATTCGCTGAGCTTGCCGCTGACTTTTGAGAACACCACGCGGAAGTTGTGCCCGGTGATGCTGTAGCTCAGGCGTTCATCGGCGATGTGCAGCGGGATGGCGCTGGCGTTAACCAGCGGCGTTTTTGCTGCGGTCTGCTCTTTAAGCTGGAACTGGTAGACGGCGATTGGGTGGTTGGCTTCGCTGTAGAGCGTGCGGGAATCTTTGGTCACCATGATGTTGACGAAGGTTTCGCGATCGTCGAGCGCCGGCAGGTCGATTTTGATATCGCGGCTGCTGTTTGCCGCAAGCCCCGCAACCTTAAGCTGTTGGGTAGCCAGCGTTGCCCCTTCGGCACGCACTTCAACGCGCAGGGTGTAGTCATCCAGCGTCGAGAACCAGAGCTTATTATCGACGCGCAGCTCGCCCCGGGTGATATCGATTGCCTGAACTTTTACCGGCGCGATAACCTGCTTGTACTCTCTAAGCCCCGGCCCTGGGGTCTGGTCGGAGAAAATCAGCCCATCGAGGCAGAAGTTGTAGTTATTAGGATAGTCGCCGTAGTCGCCGCCGAATTTGTACCACACCGCGCCGTTGTCGTCGGTGGCCTGGATACCGTGATCGCACCACTCCCACACGTAGTGGCCCTGAATGCTGTCGTGCTGATAGAACACGTTCTGGTATTCGCCGAGCCCGCCGGGGCCGTTGCCCATCGCATGGGCGTATTCGCAGATAATGCGTGGTTTTTCATGCGGATGCTCACCGAATTCATTCATCAGCGGCACGCGGGTATACATGGTGGAGATGATATCCACCACTTCGGCGTCGCGATCCTCTTCGTAGTGCACCAGACGGGTATCATCCAGCGCTTTGGTGGCGTGGTACATCGCGCGGATGTTGCAGCCGTAGCCGGACTCGTTGCCCAGCGACCAGATGATGATCGACGGATGGTTTTTCTGCGCGTGAACGTGGCGCACGATGCGTTCGACGTAAACGTGCTCCCATGACGGGTCGTCGGTGATGGCGCTCAGGTTGCCTACGTTGGCGAAACCGTGGGATTCGACATCGGTTTCCGCCATCACGAACAGGCCGTAAATGTCGCACATCTCATAGAAACGCGGGTCGTTCGGGTAGTGGGCGGTACGCACCGAGTTAATATTGTGCTGCTTCATCAGCAGCAGATCTTTCTCCACGCGGTCCATTCCCACGGCGCGGCCTTTAAGATGGTCGTTATCGTGGCGGTTAACGCCGTGCAGCATCACGTAGCGGTTGTTGATGTAGAACAGACCATCGCGCACTTTGATATCGCGGAAGCCAACGCGCTGCGGGATAACTTCGATAATTTCCCCGGCGGCGTTTTTCAGCGTCATCACCAGGTGATAGAGGTACGGGTTTTCTGCTGACCACTGCTGCGGCGCTTTCACATCAATAGCAAAATCGACGTTCAGCTGCTGGTTGACGGTCAGGCGCTGGGTTGCGCCTTCATACAGCGCTTTTTCACCGTCGAACAGCGCATATTCCAGCGTGACTTCACCCGCCTGGGCGGCGAGGTTTTCCAGTACCAGCTGGCAGGAGAGGGTGGCGTCAATATAGTCGTCGTTAAAGTCGGTACGCAGGGTGAAATCCTGCACATGCAGCGGATTTTTCCCCACCAGGTACACGTCGCGGAAAATACCCGCCGACCACCACATATCCTGGTCTTCAATGTAGGTGGAGTCGGCCCACTGCATCACGCGCACGCACAGCAGGTTGTCGCCGGTGTTTACCGCGTCACTGATATCAAACTCTGCCGTCAGGCGGCTGCCTTTACTAAAACCAATGTACTGACCGTTAACGTAGACTTCGAAATAGGTTTCAACGCCATCAAATTTAATAATGGTCTGCTGGTCCTGCCAGCCGTCGCTGAGAGTAAAGATGCGCTGATAGGCGCCGGTTGGGTTATCGGTCGGAACGTAGGGTACGTCAATCGGGAAGGGAAAACCTTCATCGGTATATTGCAGCTGGCCGTGGCCTTCCATCTGCCACATTCCCGGCACGGTAATCGGCTCCCAGTCGCTAAGGTATTGCGAAGTGAACGCTTCCGGTACCAGCAGCGGGTTGGTGAAGAAGCGGAAGTTCCATTGTCCGCTGAGGGACAAAAAGCGGCTGCTGGTTTCACGGGCGAAGGTACGCGCCTGGGCCTGCGAATCGTAAGAGAAGAAATAGGCCCGTGGCGGCAGCCTGTTTTCATGAGTGAGTTGAAGATTTTCCCAGCGATTCATATCGCCTCCCTGAACGGACTAAACGGATATGATGCATTTTAGTAAAAGTTTTACTAAATAAAACCGTCGGAGATGATTTACTTTAACTCGATCACAAAATGAGGGTTACCGGGCGCCTGTGGTTGGCGTCGGGAACGGGAGATTCCCGGAGGCGATGCTGCGCATCTGTCCGGGCTACCGTTTCGCAGACTGCGGTGAACCCGTAGCCCGGGCAAGGCGCGTCAAGCGCCGCCCCCGGGAGCCGAGCGCAGAGGATTTCGCGTCAAAAACGCAATTAGCGGGTAGTACCGCGCAGTTTTAGCACGCTCGGAACATAGACGTTTAGCGGCAGCGCGCGCCCATCGCGGGCCTTTTCAAACAGCAGGTTCACGCCCTGGCTGCCCATCATTTCTGAGTGAATGCGCACGGTGGAGAGCGGAGGGAAGGTGAAGCGTGCGGTGGGAATATCATTAACGCTGATAAGCGAGATATCCTCCGGGATAGCGAGCCCGCGTTCGTGGATAGCACGCAGTACGCCGATGGCAATTGAATCCGATGCGACAAACAACGCTGTAGGGAAATCCGCTTTCGCCAGCATGATTTTTGCAAGCTCATAGCCAGAAGAACTCGAAAAACCGCCGCGCCAGATGTCATCTTCCGACACCACTCCTTTAAGACGGCCGTACTCAGCGAAGGCCACTTCACGGATATCAGCTTTGCCGGGTTCATCCTGGCCGCCGATAAATCCGATGCGCGACGCGCCCTCGGCGATAAAAAAGTCGATAACTTCTTTGGCGATACGTACCAAATCGATATCCACGGCATCATAGTTGCTGCCAGGTTCATGGAAATCGATAAAGCAAATATTATCCGTTAACGCAGTGGCCGCGTCACGAATGGCGAGCGACGGCTGCCCGACAATCAATACGCCGGTGATTTTTTTCAGTTCCGGTAGCGCATTGTTGAAATAGCAGTTTGTTAGCTCAATGCCCAGCTTCTCGCATTGCGTTTCAATGCCGTGGCGAATCGCCAGATAGTAAGGATCGTTGATCTCAAGATCCTGCTGATAGCTGTAAATCGCCAGAATATGATGGTGCCCAACCGCGTGCGCCTGGGTCTTACGTGAGCTGGTGCTTTTATATTCCAGCTTCTCGGCAATCTCCAGGATACGATGCTTTGTCTCTTCTTTCACGTTCAGGGTGGGGTCGTCGTTTAATACTCGTGAAACCGTTGCCAGCGAAACGCCCGCTTCGGTCGCGATATCTTTCAGTGTAGCCATTTTTTCTCTTCTCTGACGTTGCCCCATTGATGCAAACCATTGTAAAGCAAGCGAGGGCTCCTGCATCTTTTTTCAGTAAATTGACGCGGTATTATTCAATACCCACCCGACATTTTCTCTGATGTAAACAGTGATTGACCTAACATTCTTGTCAATATTATGCGGAATAACTGATGATTTTTGTTATCTTTTACTAAAACTTTACCAAGGTGGAGGGAGAAGATGGAAACGGTAGTTTATGGTGATTTTGCCAAACTAGAGATGCGTACCGGCAAGATTGTCGCCGTAGAGCGTCATGCAAACGCTGACAAGTTATACATTGCTCAGATTGATGTTGGCGAATGTACCTTGCAGACGGTGACCAGCCTGGTGCCGTACTACAGTGAGGAAGAGCTTCTGGGAAAAACCGTGGTGGTGCTGTGCAATCTGGCGAAAGCGAAAATGCGCGGGGAAATCTCCGAGTGCATGCTTTTGTGTGCAGAAACTGATGATGGCAGCGAAAGTGTCCTGCTCACACCGGAGAAGCTGATGCCAGCGGGTGTACGAGTGGTATAGCGGGGGATGTAGGGTAGGCCTGATAAGCGTAGCGCCATCAGGCGCAACGGTGCTGATTGCCGGGTGGCGGCTTCGCCTTACCCGGCCTACACGGGCTGGAATGCCCCTAGCCCTCTCAAAAGGGTAGCCCGGCCGAACGCAGTGACGCCGGGATTGGTTGTGAGCCATCCCGGGGGCGGCGCAAACGCCTTGTCCGGGCTACCGGTTTACACCAGATCCGTCATCAACACCTTCGACCGACGCTGGTAGTTATACAGCAGTAGGGTAGGCCTGATAAGCGTAGCGCCATCAGGCGCAACGGTGCCGATTGCCGGGTGGCGGCTTCGCCTTACCCGGCCTAAACGGGCTGGAATGCCCCTTAACCCTCTCAAAAGGGTAGCCCGGCCGAACGCAGTGACGCCGGGATTGGTTGCGAGCGACCCCGGGGGCGGCGTAAACGCCTTACCCGGGCGACCGGTTTACACCAGATCCGTCATCAACACCTTCGACCGACGCTGGTAGTTATACAGCAGTAGGGTAGGCCTGATAAGCGTAGCGCCATCAGGCGCAACGGTGCCGATTGCCGGGTGGCGGCTTCACCTTACCCGGCCTAAACGGGCTGGAATGCCCCTTAACCCTCTCAAAAGGGTAGCCCGGCCGAACGCAGTGACGCCGGGATTGGTTGCGAGCCACCCCGGGGGCGGCGTAAACGCCTTACCCGGGCGACCGGTTTACACCAGATCCGTCATCAACACCTTTGACCGACGCTGGTAGTTATACAGCAGCTTTTTACTCTCCGGCAGCAGCTCCACATCAACCGGCTTAAACCCGCGCTCCTGGAACCAGTGAATGCTGCGCGTGGTCAGCACAAATAGATGATTTAGCCCCATCTGTTTTGCCTGCGTAGCAATACGCTCCAGCAGCACCTCGCCGCGCGATGAACTCCGGTAATCCGGGTGCACCGCCACGCAGGCCATTTCGCCTATTTTTTCCTCCGGGAACGGATAAAGCGCGGCGCAGGCAATGGTGGTGTTATCACGCTGAATAATGGTGAACTTGTCGATCTCCATCTCCAGCTGTTCGCGAGAACGACGCACCAGAATTCCCTGTTGCTCCAGCGGGGCAATCAGATCCAGAATTCCGCCGATATCGTTAATGGTGGCGCGGCGAATTTGCTCGGCGCTCTCCATCACAATCTGCGTACCAATACCGTCGCGGGAGAACAGTTCCTGCAACAGCGCGCCGTCTTCCTGATAGCTAATCAGGTGGCTGCGACGCACGCCGCTGCGGCAGGCTTTTACCGCGCCGCGCAGGAAACGCGCGGTGCCGGAAAGGTAGTCGCCTTCCTGCTCGAGTTCTTCAATACGCGCCTGTGCTTCGTTCGGGAACAGTTCCGGGACAATCTCGCCCGCCTCGTTGTAAACCCCTTGCGACGAGCAAAAGCCGATCATCTTTTCCGCTTTGAGCTTGATCGCCAGTTGGGTCGCCACTTCTTCGGAAGTCAGGTTGAAGCTCTCACCGGTCACTGAAACGGCAACCGGCCCCATCAGCACAATCGCCCCGTTGTCGAGCTGGCGGTGGATCGCTTCTTCATCAATACGACGAATACGTCCGCTGTGGCAGTAGTCGATGCCGTCATCCACCCCAAGCGGCTGGGCGATAATAAAGTTGCCGCTCACCACGTTGATGTGTGCGCCCTGTAGCGGGGTGTTGTTAAGGCTCATCGACAGCCGTGCGGTAATATCCAGCTGCAGCAGACCGGCGGCCTGTTTCACCAGCTCCAGCGTTTTAGTATCCGTGACACGAATATGTTTATGATAGGTCGGCTCATGGTGGTGCTCAGCCAGATTGGCATCGATTTGCGGGCGCGCGCCGTAGACCAGCACCAGGCGAATGCCGAGGCTGTGCAGCAGGCCAATGTCGCTGACGATGCTGGAAAAGTTTTCATGCTCAATGGCTTCACCGCCGAGCATAATGACAAACGTCTTCCCCCGGTGGGCGTTAATATAGGGGACAGAATGACGAAACCCCTCTACCAGTTCGGTTCTACGTTCCTTCACCACGGCACAACCCTCAATGCATGATTATTCGTAATTAATGTATTTTTATTCTGTTTTCGGGCGAAACGCAAGCCGGATTTTGCCTAAATAACGCAATAGCCTGCTGCCAATTGTGTTGATCCTACGAATGTTTACCCTTTTATAGATGACAGCTTATCCGCCTTTGGTTAAAGTTTTCGGTCAATCGTAAAATGCGTAAATTCAAATTGTCTTTTTTTGCCTGGGATGGAGCATGTCGGGAAGTCAGTCGTTAAGTCGTCGTCGCCTGTTAAAAGGGGCGGGCGCCATGTGGTTGTTGAGCGTGAGTCAGGTGGGTTTAGCTGCCGTTAGTCAGGTGGTGGCTGTGCGTATCTGGCCGGCGTCCAGCTACACGCGCGTCACGGTGGAGTCTAACCGTGTGCTTAAGTACCGACAGTTTGCGCTGAGCAATCCTGACCGTATGGTGGTGGATCTCGAGGGGGTCAATCTGAACTCGGTACTAAAAGGCATGGGAGCGCAGATCCGTCCTGACGATCCCTTTATTAAATCGGCGCGTGTCGGGCAGTTTGATCCGCAAACCGTGCGCATGGTATTTGAGCTAAAACAAGATGTTAAACCGCAGCTCTTTGCCCTGGCGCCGGTCGCCGGTTTTAAAGAGCGTCTGGTCATGGATCTCTATCCTTCCAACAGCAATGACGTGCAGGATCCGCTGCTGGCCTTGCTGGAGGAATACAATAAAGACGGCCTCGAAAATCAGGTTCCGCCAGCGCAAAGCGGCCCGCAGCCGGGCAAAGCCGGGCGTGACCGTCCGATTGTCATCATGCTTGACCCCGGCCACGGCGGCGAAGACTCCGGCGCGGTGGGGCTACATAAAACGCGGGAAAAAGATGTGGTACTGCAAATTGCCCGTCGCCTGCGCGCGCTGATTGAGAAAGAAGGCAATATGAAAGCCTACATGACGCGCAACGAAGATATCTTTATTCCGCTCAAAGTCCGGGTGGCAAAAGCGCAAAAGCAGCGCGCCGACCTGTTTGTCTCCATTCATGCGGATGCGTTCACCAGCCGCCAGCCGAGCGGTTCCTCGGTGTTTGCGCTGTCGACCAAAGGGGCCACCAGTACCGCGGCCAAATACCTCGCGCAAACCCAGAACGCCGCTGACTTAGTGGGCGGCGTGAGCAAGAGCGGCGACCGCTACGTTGACCACACGATGTTTGATATGGTCCAGTCGCTGACCATTACCGACAGCCTGAAGTTCGGTAAAGCCGTCCTGCAAAGGCTCGGTAAGATCAACAACCTGCATAAAAATCAGGTCGAACAGGCCGGTTTTGCGGTATTAAAAGCGCCGGATATTCCATCGATCCTCGTCGAAACCGCGTTCATTAGTAACGTTGAAGAAGAACGTAAGCTGAAAACCGCGGCCTTCCAGCAGCAAGTCGCCGAGTCAATTCTTGCGGGTATCAAAGCCTACTTTGCCGACGGCGCGACGCTGGCAAGGCGCGGGTAATTTACCGTGTCGCGACTCAAAAGCGTCCACGGCGGCAACACCCGTGAAGCAGCGGCGCTACTCGGCCTCTCTGCCGACCAACTGCTGGATTTTAGCGCCAACATCAATCCGCTGGGTATGCCGGAGAGCGTAAAGCAGGCCATCATAGCCCAGCTTTCATGTGCCGAGCATTATCCTGACGTTGACTATGCGCAGCTGCACGCGGCGCTGGCTGGGCATCACGGTGTGCCTGTTTCGTGGGTATTGGCGGGCAACGGTGAAACCGAATCTATTTTCACCCTCACACGCGGTTTAAAGCCGCGTCGGGCGATGGTGATTGCTCCGGGCTTTGCCGAGTACCGCCGGGCGCTAGACACGCTTGATTGCCAGGTAGAGACTTTCGCTCTGCGCGAAGAAGACGGCTGGCAACTAACCGAGCGCATCTTACCGGCGCTAAGCGCAGAGCTTGACTGCCTGTTTCTGTGCACGCCGAATAACCCCACCGGGCTGTTGCCCGAGCGCACGCTGCTGGAGGCGATAGCCGAACGCTGCCGGACGCTCGATATTACGCTGGTCTTAGATGAAGCATTTATCGACTTTATTGCCGACGAACCGGGTTTTATCCCGCATCTTGGCGATCATCCGCACATTTGGGTTCTGCGCTCGCTCACCAAGTTTTACGCCATTCCTGGCCTGCGATTAGGCTATTTACTCAATGGTGACGCCGAGGCAGTGGCGCGACTGCGTAAGCATCAGATGCCGTGGTCAATCAATAGCTTTGCCGCCCTGGCAGGTGAAATTGCCCTGCGCGATGACGCTTATCAGCAGGCAACCCGGCGCTGGCTGGCGCAGGAAGGCCCGCGATTTTATCAGGCGCTGTGCGACATTGATGGACTGACAGTGTACCCGGGGCAAGCCAACTATCTATTTTTACGCTGTGAACGGCCGGATGTTGAATTGCAGTACGCGCTGCTGCAACACCATATTCTTATCCGCAGTTGTGCCAACTATCCGGGGTTGGATGGGCGCTACTTCCGCGTGGCAATTCGCAGCGAAGCGGAAAACCAGCGGCTGCTGGCGGCGCTTCGTCAGGCGCTTAGCTGAACCCCGCCCGACACCTTACTTACCAGGTGCTGTTTCGGCCAGCAATCGCTGAGTTTTTGCTGTGCCAGCGCCCATCTCAGATATTCCACATCGTGGCGATGGCGGTCGAGCATTAAACCGACCACGCTGCCGCTGTGTGCCACGTTTATCCCGTATAACCCGCAAGATTCAACCAGCGACAGCAACGTCGTAAACTCCGGTTTGGGCAATAGCGCCTGGCTGGCGATAGCGCTGAGTGTTGCCGCCTCGCCTAACCGTTCCGGGCTATTGCTGGCGCAGCCTGCCTGCACCTTTTCCCACGCCTGATGCAGTCTTGCGGCGCTGGCCTGTAACGCCGCTTCACGCGGTAAACGGTGATAATCTGCGGTGCGCAAAATGACGGGGCTTTCCAGCACCAGCAGGTCGAATTCAGGCGAGGGGCCACAGGCAATACGGGTACACGCCTGTTGGTGATCAAACAGGGTTAACTGATCGAATAGCGTGCTGTCCGTTGGCTCAAGCGACACGCACAATGCGGCAAGTTCGGCATCATCCAGCCGATGGCCCAGGTGATGCGCTGTGGCAACGGCGGTGGCGGCAATGTCGGCGGTGCTGCTGGCCATGCCTTTGGCAATGGGGATTGTCGAGTGAACCTCAACGCGTAGCGTCTGGCTTAGCGCCGGTGGATAGCCAAAGTGTGCCAGCACGGTCTCAAGCGTTGCGCGGGTGAGCGGGCGCTCGTTGGCTAAGGGCGAGCCGTCGCGCACCTCCACCGTGCTGTACCAGTCTATCGGGCACGAGATGAGCTTTTCACTGCCCAGAATCCAGCCCTGAATAATTTCCCCGCAGGAACCGGGGCAGCGTGCCACGCTCATGATATTCCTTGCTTTAGCCTTCAAAATATAACTACCGTAAATATACCGGTATTGTCATAGCGCAACGAAATCCTTTATTTGACGCGCTAGAGTAAGCTGCTTTTATTTTATGCGGGCGCGGTGCCGGCATAAATCTGCAACCAACAGGTCAGGCACATTATGTGCCAGGGAAGGGGGTGAATACACGTGTGTATAAATCCCCCGCAGCCCCCGCTGCTGTGATGCTGACGACCCCGTAAACACCACTGATCGCCGGATCGGGAAGGACGGGTGAGGATGACGCTAAGCCAGAAGACCTGCCTGTTGGTCATTAACAACAACTTCGGTGGGAAGTGGGTTGCTTTGCGTTGCACGGTCGGCTGACCGGGCAAGCGCACGGCTATACTCGTCCCTCGGCAACAGGGTCAGGGTATGGCAGCCAGACAGCACGCATTTGTTCTTGCAGGTACCGGCAGCGGCTGTGGTAAAACCACGGTGACGCTGGGCTTGCTGAAATTGCTCCAGCAGCGCGGGCTGCGGGTTCAGCCGTACAAGGTTGGCCCTGACTATCTCGACACCGGCTGGCATACCGCGCTGTGCGGCGTCCCTTCGCGCAATCTCGACAGCTTTATGCTGCCCACCTCGATTCTCAACGCCCTGTTTTGTGACCATTTGCAGCACGCGAATATCGCCGTAATTGAAGGCGTCATGGGCCTGTACGACGGTTACGGCACTGACCCCAATTATTGCAGCAGCGCGGCGATGGCCAAACAGTTGGGCTGCCCGGTGATTTTACTGGTCGATGGCAAAGCGGTCTCCACCTCGATTGCCGCAACCGTCATGGGCTTTCAGCACTTCGACCCCAACCTCAATATCGCCGGGGTGATTGTTAATCGGGTCAACAGCGAAAGCCACTTCCAGTTGCTGAAAAGCGCCATCGAGCGCTACTGCGCTATTCCGGTGCTGGGCTACGTTCCGCGCGTGGAAGGCGTAGCGCTGCCCGAACGCCATCTTGGGCTAGTCACCGCCCGCGAATCAACGCTTAACGCCAAACCGTGGCAGGATTTTGCCGCCACGCTTGAACGCACGCTGGATATTGACGCGCTGCTCTCGCTCAGTGAACTGAACGTCTTACCGGCTGGTGAATGGCCGACGACGCCGCTTGCCGGTGAAGGCCTAACGCTGGCGCTTGCCGATGATGACGCCTTCAATTTTTACTACCCGGATAATCTGGCGCTACTGGAACGTGCGGGGGTTAACATTGTGCGCTTTAGCCCGCTGCATGACAGTGAGCTTCCAGCGTGCCAGATGATCTGGCTGGGCGGCGGCTACCCGGAATTACATGCCCGAACCCTTGCCGCCAACGCCTCCATGCTGGCGCAACTGCGCGAAGCGCACCGGCGCGGTGTGGCTATCTACGCGGAATGCGGTGGCCTGATGTATCTTGGCAGCACGCTTGAGGATGCGCAGGGTGAAATCCATGCGATGGCGGATATCCTCCCCGGTGACAGCAAAATGGGCACCCGGCTGACGCGCTTTGGCTACTGCGAAGCCGAAGCACAACGGCAAACGCTGCTCGCCGCTCCCGGCGAGGTGCTGCGCGGACATGAATTCCACTACTCTGATTTTACCCCCCGGCTCCCGGCGGTGATGGCCTGCCGTAAAACCCGTGATGGCGCAACCCTCCAGCAATGGTCTGGAGGCTGGCAGTGTGGCAACACCTTTGCCAGCTATCTGCACGTCCACTTCGCGCAACGTCCCGCCATGCTCAACCACTGGTTTGCCGCCGCAAGGAGCGCCCGATGACGCTGCTCGCGTGGTGCCTGGCATGGGCGCTCGATTTTGTGATTGGCGACCCGCAGCACTGGCCGCATCCGGTACGCTGGATGGGCAACCTGATAAGCGGCGTACAGCGCGTGGTACGCCGCCTCTGCCGCAGCGATCGGGCTTTACGTCTCGGCGGCGGGGTGATGTGGCTGGTGGTGGTAGGGCTAACCTATGGCGTGGCGTGGGGCGTGCTGGCGCTGGCGGCGAAAATTCATCCGTGGCTGGGCTGGGGCGTGGAGGTGTGGATGATTTTCACTGTGCTCGCCGGACGCTGCCTGGCGCGCTCCGCGCAGGACGTTGAACGACCGCTGCGCGAGGGCGACATTGCCGAAAGCCGCCACAAGCTGTCGTGGATTGTCGGTCGCGACACCTCCCAACTTCAGCCCGAGCAAATCAACCGCGCGGTGGTGGAAACGGTGGCGGAAAACACCGTCGACGGCATTATCGCGCCGCTGTTCTTCTTACTGCTTGGCGGCGCGCCGCTGGCAATGGCCTATAAAGCGGTCAACACCCTCGATTCGATGGTCGGCTATAAGCATGAAAAATACCGCGCTATCGGTATGGTTAGCGCCAGATTAGACGACGTCGCCAACTTTATTCCCGCCCGCCTGAGCTGGCTTTTTATCAGCGCCGCCGCGTGGGTTTGTCGCTTTGATGCTGGACGGGCGCTGCGCATCGGCTGGCGCGATCGCCGCAACCACAGCAGCCCAAACTGCGCGTGGTCGGAAGCTGCGGTTGCCGGGGCGCTGGGCATTCGTCTGGGCGGCCCGAACGACTATTTTGGCGAGTGCGTCGAGAAGCCGTGGATAGGCGACGCCCGCCGCGCTATCGAAATTGATGATATTTCCCGAACGATTCGACTGATGTGGGTGTCGTCCACGCTGGCCCAGCTGCTGTTTATGGCGGCAAGAGTCTGGCTGGTGGGCATCGCTTAAGGAGCAGTGCATGAACTATATCCAGCAACCGCAGGCTATCGAGCGTAAAAGCTTTGAGATCATAAGCGACATTATTGCCGATACCCGCCCGGAATATCGCTTCGCAAGCCCGCTGCACGAGGCGATTATTAAGCGAGTGATTCATACCACCGCCGACTTTGAATGGCTGGATATTCTGTGGTTCGCGCCGGATGCATTGACGCGTCTGACCGAGGCGTTGAGCCGCCCGTGTACGCTCTATACCGACACCACCATGGCGCTCTCCGGCATCAATAAAAATCTGCTGGCGACCTTCGGCGGCGAATGCCGCTGCTATATCAGCGACCCGCGCGTGGTGCGCGAGGCGAAAGCGCAGGGCATGACCCGCTCGATGGCGGCGGTAGACATTGCCGTGCAGGAAGCGGGTGACAAGGTGTTTGTTTTCGGTAATGCGCCGACCGCGTTATTCCGCCTGCTGGAGCATAAAGAACTTGATATCGGTGGCGTGATTGGCGTACCGGTGGGCTTTGTCGGCGCGGCGGAATCCAAAGACGCGTTAAGCAAAAGCGGCCTGCCGGGGATTGCCGCACTGGGACGCAAAGGCGGCAGCAACGTCGCCGCCGCCATCGTCAACGCCGTTCTCTACCATTTGCAGGCCGCAAAATGAGTGAACCCGCTTTTGATGCCCCGGTATGGCATAACGGCAAAGCGCTGCGCAAAGGCTACACCACCGGCTCCTGTGCCACGGCGGCGGCCAAAGTTGCCGCGCTGATGGTCATGCGCCAGCACCTGATTCATCAGGTGTCGATTGTCACCCCTTCCGGCGTGACGCTGAATCTGAACGTCGAATCGCCGCATGTTAAAGGCCAGCAGGGAATTGCCGCCATTCGCAAAGACGGCGGTGATGATGTTGACGCCACTCATGGGATGCTGATTTTCGCCCGCGTCACGCTTAACGACAGCGGCGACATTACCCTGCGCGGCGGTGAGGGCGTTGGCACCGTCACCCGCAAAGGCATCGGGCTACCCATCGGCAGTTCGGCAATAAACCGCACCCCGCGCCACACCATTGAAACCGCCGTGCGTGAAGCGATTGGCCCCGCGCGCGGCGCGGAGGTCGAAATTTTTGCCCCGGAAGGCGAGGTGCGGGCGCAAAAAACCTATAACGCGCGGCTGGGCATCGTGGGCGGCATCTCGATTATCGGCACCACCGGCATCGTCACGCCGATGTCTGAGGAGAGCTGGAAACGCTCGCTGGCGCTGGAGCTTGAGATGAAGCGCGCGGCGGGACTTGAGCGGGTGATATTGGTGCCGGGCAACCACGGCGAACGCTTCGTGCGCGAGCAGATGGGCATCGACTCGACGGTGGTGGTCACCATGAGCAACTTTGTCGGCTACATGATTGAGGAGGCCGTGCGGCTGGGCTTTCGCCAGATAGTGCTGATAGGCCACCCCGGCAAGCTGATTAAAATCGCCGCCGGAATTTTCCACACCCACAGCCATATTGCCGATGCGCGAATGGAAACGCTGGTCGCCCATCTGGCCTTGCTCGGCGCGCCGCTTGAGCTGCTGACGCGGGTCAGCGATTGCGATACCACCGAAGCGGCGATGGAGCATATTGACGCGTTCGGTTTTCAGCGCATCTACAACCATCTTGCCGAACGCATCTGTCTGCGCGTCATGCAGCGTCTGCGCTTCACCAAAACGCCGCCGCAATGCGACGCCATTATGTTCTCGTTTGATAACCAGATCCTCGGCAGTAATCGTCCGGTCAGTGAAATTGTCGAGGCGATGCAATGCTGACGGTGGTGGGCATGGGCCCGGCGGGCGTGCAATTGATGACGCCGCAGGCGGTACAAGCCGTGGCGAAGGCCGATGCGCTGGTTGGCGCGACACGTCATCTGGCGCAGTTCCCGCATTTCAGCGGCGAACGTTGCCCGCTGGGCGCCAATATCGATGAGGTGCTAGCGTGGATTGCGGCACGCCCCACGCAAAACGTGGTGGTGCTGGCCTCCGGCGACCCGCTGTTTTACGGCATCGGCACGCGGCTGATTGCTCATTTTGGCCGCGATAACGTGCAGGTGATCCCCGGTGTCAGCGCCGTGCAGTATCTGTGTGCGCGGGCGGGTGTCGACATGAACGAGATGTGGCTCACCAGCAGTCACGGGCGCGAGGTGAACTTTGACGCCATCGCCCGCCATCTCAAGGTGGCAATGGTCACCGACAAGCGCTGCGGGCCGAAGCACATTGCCGCTGAACTGGTGGCGCGCGGTAAAGGGCATCGCTGGATGGTGATTGGCGAAAATCTGGCGCAGGACAACGAACGCATCCACTGGCTGCCGGTCAGCGCGGTGGAGAACGACTATGAGATGAACACGGTGGTGATCCTCGATGAAAGATGAACTGTTTTTGCGCGGCGAAAAAGTGCCGATGACCAAAGAAGCGGTGCGCGCGCTGGCGCTGTCAAAGCTGGAATTGCATTGGGCCAGCCACCTGATTGATATCGGTGCGGGAACCGGCAGCGTATCGATTGAAGCGGCATTGCAAAACCCCACGCTTGCGGTCACGGCGATTGAGCGTAACCCGGCAGCGCTGCGCTTACTGGAGGAGAACTGCCAGCGCTTTGCCTGCGGCAATATCACGGTGATAGCCGGAGAAGCGCCGGACGTCGAGGTTGAGCAGGCTGACGCCGTTTTTATCGGCGGCAGCGGTGGGCATCTTTGCGCGCTGATTGACTGGTCATTGCAGCATCTGCGCCCCGGTGGGCGGTTGGTGATGACGTTTATCCTGCAGGAAAATTTGCACGCCGCGCTCGACCATTTACGACAGTCAGGCGTCACGGCGATGGACTGCCAGCAGTTAACCATCTCCGCGCTCACGTCGCTTGGCAGCGGGCACTATTTCAAGCCGCATAACCCCATTTTTGTGATTGCCTGTCAAAAGGAAGATGCCCATGTCTGCACGCTTTGATAACCGCTGTGTCTGGTTCGTTGGCGCAGGCCCCGGCGACCGCGACCTGATTACCTTAAAAGGCTACCGCCTGCTGCAACAAGCGCAGGTGGTTATCTACGCCGGTTCGCTTATTAACACCGAACTGCTGGAGTACTGCCCGCCAGATGCCCAATGCCACGACAGCGCTGAACTGCATCTGGAACAAATTCTTGCGTTGATGGAAGACGGAGTGAAAGCCGGGAAAACGGTGGTGCGCCTGCAAACCGGCGATGTTTCGCTGTACGGCTCGGTGCGCGAGCAGGGCGAAGAGCTGACGCGTCGCGGCATCGCCTGGCAGGTGGTGCCGGGCGTCAGCGCGTTTCTCGGCGCGGCGGCGGAACTGGGCGTTGAATACACCGTCCCGGAAGTATCGCAAAGCCTGATTATCACTCGTCTGGAAGGGCGCACGCCGGTGCCAGCTCGCGAACAGCTTGAGTCGTTTGCCCAGCATCAAACCTCCATGGCGATTTATCTCTCCGTCCAGCGTGTTCACAAGGTGGCGGAACGGCTGATTGAGGGCGGCTATCCGGCAAATACGCCGGTGGCGGTGGTTTACAAAGCGACCTGGCCGGAAAGCCAGACGGTGCGCGGAACGCTGGCGGATATTGGCGACAAAGTGCGTGATGCGGGGATTCGTAAAACGGCGCTGATTCTGGTCGGCAACTTCCTCGGTGAGGAGTATCACTACTCGCGTCTGTACGCGGCGGACTTCAGCCATGAATACCGTAAAGCCTGACGGCATTGCGCTGTTTTGCCTTACCCCCGGCGGCGTGGCGTTAGCGAAACGGCTCACTGCGGTGCAGCCGATGACCTGTCTCACCCGCGAGGCGCTGGTGGAAGAGGGCTTTTTGGCGTTTGACGGCAGCTTTGCGCAAAGCGTGCAGCAGGCGTTTAGCCGCTATTCGGCGCTGATTTTTATCGGCGCCACCGGTATTGCCGTGCGCGTGCTGGCACCGTTGCTGGTGGACAAATTTCACGACCCGGCTGTGGTGGTGATTGACGAGCGCGGCAAGCACGTTATCAGCCTGCTCTCGGGCCATATCGGCGGCGCGAATACGCTGGCGCGCCATCTGGCGAGCATTCTTGGCGTTGACCCGGTAATCACCACCGCGACCGACGTTAACGAGGTGGCGGCGCTGGATACGTTAGCCTGCCAGCTGAATGCCCGAATGCTCGATTTTCGCATGGCGGTGAAGACCGTGAATCAAATGCTGGTCAGCCAGCAGCGCGTCGGGCTGTGGTGGGATGAATCGCTCGCCGATGAGGTGAGCCGCTGTGACCGCCGTGGTTTTATCACCGTGAGCTGTCTCGACGCCTTGCCTGAACTGGACGCGCTGGTGTGTATCACCCTGCGCGATACGCTGCCGGAACTGCCGCTGCCGCACTGGAAGCTGGTTCCGCGACGGATTGTGGCGGGCATTGGCTGCCGTCGCGACACCCCTTGTGCCTTGATCTCACAGCTTCTGTCACGGCAGTTTGCGGCGCAACGGCTCGATCCGCTGGCCCTGAAGGCCATTGGCAGCATCGTCGTCAAACAAGATGAACCGGGACTGATTGAGCTTGCCCGCGCAGCCGATGTGCCGTTTGAAATTTTTAGCGTCGCCGCCCTGTGCGAGCACCAACACCGCTTTCCCGCTTCGCAATTTGTCAAACAAACGGTGGGCGTCGGCAGCGTTTCCGGCCCGGCGGCGTGGCTGATGAGCGACGGGCATCTTATCGGCGAGACCCTGCGTGAACAGGGCGTCACTATTACTTTGGGAGTTACACACTGATGTTAAGCGTAATCGGAATTGGCCCCGGCTCGCAGGCCATGATGACCATGGAAGCCGTTGAAGCCTTGCAGGCGGCGGAAATCGTCGTCGGCTATAAAACCTACACGCACCTGGTAAAAGCCTTTACCGGCGACAAACAGGTGATCAAAACCGGAATGTGCAAAGAGATCGAGCGCTGCCAGGCGGCGATTGATCTGGCGCAGGCCGGGCACAACGTGGCGTTGATTAGCAGCGGTGATGCCGGCATTTACGGCATGGCCGGGCTGGTGCTGGAACTGGTCAGCAAACAGAAGCTGGACGTGGAAGTGCGCCTGATCCCCGGCATGACCGCCAGTATCGCCGCCGCCGCGTTACTGGGTGCGCCGCTGATGCATGACTTCTGCCATATCAGCTTAAGCGACCTGCTCACCCCGTGGCCGGTGATTGAAAAACGCATTATCGCCGCCGGAGAAGCCGACTTTGTTATCTGCTTTTACAATCCGCGCAGCCGGGGTCGGGAAGGGCATCTGGCGCGCGCATTTGAACTGTTGGCCGCTAGCAAAAATGCCAATACGCCGGTGGGCGTGGTGAAAGCTGCCGGACGTAAAAAAGAAGAGAAATGGCTGACCACGCTTGGCGAAATGGACTTTACGCCGGTCGACATGACCAGCCTCGTCATCGTCGGCAATAAAACCACCTACGTGCAGGATGGCCTGATGATTACGCCAAGAGGCTACGTGCTGTGAGCCACGGCGATGTTCTGGTATTGGGCGGAACCAGCGATGCGCGGGCGATTTGCCAGCAGCTTGACGCCGCCGGGGTGCGCTACACCGTGTCGGTGGCGACGCCCACGGGAGAAGCGCTGGCGGGCGATATTGAGGGCAAAGTGCGCTGCGGACGACTGGATCTGACGCAGATGGTGGCCTGGCTTGTCGAGCACCAGACCCGCTGGGTGATTGATGCCTCGCATCCGTATGCCGAAGTGGTCAGCCGCAATGCGGTTGCCGCCTGCGCGCAGACCGGCGTGCTGTTAAGCCGCTACCAGCGCCCGGAACAGCTGAGTTCATTAACGCATCCGCAGCTTTATTACGTCAGCAATATTGCCGAGGCCTGCGCGCTGTTGAAAAACATGGGCCAGCGGGTGCTATTGACTACCGGCAGTAAAGACCTGCCGCAGTGGCGTGAAGCGTTGCCGGAGAAAACGCTGCTTGCCCGCGTGTTGCCGGTGCCAGAGGTGGTGCAGCAGTGTGTCGACTTAGGCTTTGGCGTCGGTGAGATTTTTGCCCTGTGCGCGCCGTTTAGCGCCGAATTTAACGCCGCCTTCTACCGCCACTGCCGCGCCGATGTGATGGTCACCAAGGCTTCCGGCGCGGAAGGGGGTTATCAGGAAAAGGTTCAGCCCTGCCTGGATGCGGGAATTCCCTGCATCGTGATTACCCGCCCGGCACCGTTGGTGACCGGCGATGAACGACTGGAAAGTCAGGCCGCCTTTGCCGAGCGTTTAGCGCGCTGGCAGGCCACGGCCTAAGGAAACGATGATGAAAAAAGCCCTGTTAGTGGTGAGTTTCGGCACCAGTTACCCCGAGACCTGTGAGAAAAATATTGTCGCCTGTGAGCGTGCGCTGGCGGCAAGCTGCCCTGACCGTGACCTGTTTCGCGCCTTTACCTCCGGGATGATCATCCGCAAGCTCAAGCTGCGAGACGGCATTGAAATTGATACCCCGCTGGAAGCGCTGAAAAAGCTGGCCGAGCAGGGGTATCAGGACGTGGCGATTCAGTCACTGCATATTATCAACGGCGATGAATACGAGAAGATTGCGCATGAAGTGCAGAGCCTGCGTCCGCTCTTTAACCGTCTGACTCTCGGTAAGCCGCTGCTGAGCGGTCATCAAGACTATGTGCGCTTGATGCAGGCGCTGGAGCAGCAGATGCCCGCGCTTAACGCCAATGAGAAAGTGGTGTTTATGGGCCACGGCGCCAGCCACCACGCCTTTGCTGCCTACGCCTGCCTCGATCATATGATGAGCGTCCAGCGCTTCCCGGCGCGCGTTGGCGCGGTGGAAAGCTATCCCGAAGTGGACGTGCTGATTGACAGCCTCAGCCAGGAAGGCGTGCGCGGCGTACACCTGATGCCGCTCATGCTGGTGGCGGGTGACCACGCGATTAACGATATGGCCTCTGACGAAGAAGATTCGTGGAAAACGCAGTTCAACGCCGCGGGCATTCCGGCCACGCCGTGGCTTAATGGGCTGGGCGAGAACCCGGCGGTGCGGGCGATGTTTGTTGAGCATCTGCAACAATCGCTGGAGGTGGCATGAGCGGGAAACTGTATGCCTTAAGCACCGGCCCTGGTGCGGCGGATCTTATCACCGTGCGTGCGGCGCGCATTCTCGGCGCGCTCGATATTCTCTATGCCCCGGCGGGTCGCAAAGGCGGCGACAGCCTTGCGCTCTCTATCGTCCGGGAATATCTGGGTGAGCACACCGAGGTGCGCTGCTGTCACTTTCCGATGAGCGCCGACAGTGCTGAAAAAGAGGCGGTGTGGGACGACGTCTCCAGCGCGCTGGTGCGCGAAGTGGAGGCCGGTAAGCAGGTTGGCTTTATCACGCTCGGCGACGCGATGCTGTTCAGCACCTGGGTCTTTTTACTCAAACGCATTGGCAGCCCGCAATGGCTGGAAATTGTTCCCGGCGTGACCTCGTTCGCCGCCATTGCCGCGCGCGCGCAAACGCCGCTGGCGATGGAGCAACAGTCGCTGGCGGTTGTCGCCTGCACCGCACCGGAAGCGGAGATTGAACGCGCGCTGGCACAGCATGACAGCCTGGTGCTGATGAAGGTTTATGGTCGCTTCGCCCGTATCAAAGCGCTGCTGGCTAAAGCTGGCCTGCTGGAGTGCGCGCTGATGATGGCCGAGGCCACGCTGCCCGGCGAACAGTGCTGGCACAACCTTTCGCAGGTGGCTGATGACCAGCCGCTGCCGTATTTCTCGACCATTCTGGTCAACAAACAGTGGGGAGAGACAAAATGAAATTAGAGCAACAGCTGAAAAAGCTGTCGATAAGCGGCCTTGCGGCGGCGCTCTTGCTGCTGGTGGTGCCAGAGCAGGCGTTTGCGATGCACATTATGGAAGGGTTCCTGCCGCCGCTGTGGGCGCTGGCGTGGTGGCTGCTGTTCCTGCCGTGCCTGTGGTATGGGCTGGTGCGCTTGCGGCGTATCGTGCAGGAAGACAACAACCAGAAGGTGCTGCTGGCGCTGTGCGGGGCGTTTATTTTTGTGCTCTCCGCGCTGAAGATCCCCTCTGTCACCGGAAGCTGTTCGCACCCCACCGGCGTGGGGCTGGCGGTGATCCTCTTTGGCCCCGGCGTGGTGGCCATTCTCGGCGCCATTGTGCTGCTGTTCCAGGCGCTGCTGCTGGCGCACGGCGGGCTGACCACGCTTGGCGCAAACGGCATGTCGATGGCGGTGATTGGGCCGATTGTCGGCTATCTGGTGTGGAAAATGGCCTGTAAAGCCGGTTTTCGCCGCGATGTGTCGGTGTTTCTGTGCGCGATGCTGGCGGATCTGGCGACCTATTTTGTCACCTCACTCCAGCTGGGCGTTGCGTTCCCGGATCCGCAGGCGGGGATCGCTGGTTCAAGCCTGAAGTTTATGGGGATCTTCTGTCTGACCCAGATCCCGATCGCCATTGCCGAAGGGTTACTGACGGTGATGATCTACGACCAGTTGACCAAGCGTCAGTTGATCCCTGCGCGAGGACACTAAAATGAAAAAGACAATGATCCTACTGGCGATGGTTATCGCGCTGGTGATCCTGCCGTTCTTTATCAATCACGGCGGTGAATACGGCGGCTCTGACGGCGAAGCGGAAAGCCAGATCCAGGCCGTTGCCCCGCACTATGAACCGTGGTTCCAGCCGCTATATGAACCGGCCAGCGGTGAAATTGAAAGCCTGCTGTTTACCCTGCAAGGTTCGCTGGGCGCGGCGGTGATTTTTTATATTCTGGGCTACTACAAAGGCCGCCAGCGCAATGATGACCGGGCTTGATAGGCTCAGCTACCAAAGCCGTTGGTTCCATGTGCCGCCGGAGCGGAAATTTCTGTTCTGGCTGCTGTTGATGGTTCTGGCCTTCAGCCTGCCGCCGCTGGGGCAGGCGCTGCTGATGTGTTTCACGGCGGCGCTGACCTGCTGGCTGCTGCGCATTTCCCTGTGGCGGTGGTGTCGCTGGATGGCGCTGCCGCTGGGATTTTTGCTGGTGGGCGTGGTGACGATCGTGTTTAGCATCAGCCGCGACCCGCAGGCGCTGCTGTTCAGCGTGCCTCTCGGATCGTTTCGGCTGGGCATCACCTCGGTTGGATTAGCTACCGCTAACGACACCTTCTGGCGCAGCCTGGCGGCGCTGTCGGCAACCTTCTGGCTGGTGCTGAATTTACCGTTTCCCCAGCTTATTGTCCTGCTCAAACGGGCGCGTGTGCCGCGTCTGCTTATTGAGCAGATTCTGCTGACCTGGCGCTTTATCTTTATCCTGCTCGACGAGGCAATGGCCATTCATCGAGCGCAAACGCTGCGCTTTGGCTACCGTAACGTGCGGCTGGGCTACCGCTCGCTGTCAATGCTGGTCGGCCTGCTGTTTACCCGCGTGCTTATGCGCTATCAACAAATGAGTACCGCGCTGGATATCAAACTGTATCAGGGTGATTTTCACCTTTAAGGACCCCCATGCTCGCCACCCATGACCTTTGGTTTCGCTATCAGGATGAACCGACGTTAAAAGGGCTGATGCTGGATTTTTCTCGCCAGGCGGTGACCGGCCTGGTGGGGGCGAACGGCTGCGGAAAATCGACGCTGTTTATGAACTTAAGCGGGCTGTTGCGGCCGCAGCAGGGCGCGGTATTATGGCAAGGCAAAGCGCTGGATTACAGTAAGCGCGGGTTGCTGGCCCTGCGTCAGCAAGTTGCCACGGTCTTTCAGGATCCCGATCAGCAAATCTTTTATACCGATATCGACAGCGATATCGCCTTCAGCTTGCGTAATCTGGGCGTGGCGGAAGAGGAGATTGCCCGCCGCGTTGATGAGGCGCTGACGCTGGTCGATGCTCAGCATTTTCGTAAGCAGCCTATCCAGTACCTGAGCCACGGGCAGAAAAAACGCGTGGCGATTGCCGGAGCGCTGGTACTGCAAGCGCGCTATTTACTGCTAGACGAACCCACCGCGGGGCTCGACCCCTCAGGACGAGCGCAGATGATTGATATCATCAAGCGCATCGTTGCGCAGGGCAATCATGTGGTGATTTCCAGCCATGATATTGATTTAATTTATGAAGTCAGCGACGCGGTGTATGTATTACACCGGGGTGAAGTGCTGGCAGCGGGAGCACCGGGCGAGGTGTTTGCCCAGCGCGAGTTGATTGAGCATGCGGGTTTAAGCGCGCCGTGGCTGGTTAAGCTGCATGCGGAGCTTGGGCTGCCGCTGTGTAAAACCGAGGCGGAGTTTTTCCGCCGTATGCGTGAAAAAGGAATCCAATGACGCAGGCCATTATGTTGCAGGGCACCGCATCCGACGTCGGCAAAAGTATGCTGGTGGCGGGGCTGTGCCGGATTTTTTATCAAGATGGCCTACGCACCGCGCCGTTTAAATCGCAGAATATGGCGCTCAATTCCGGCATCACGCCGGACGGCAAAGAGATGGGGCGCGCGCAAATTTTCCAGGCTGAAGCCGCCGGTATTGCGCCGGACGTGCGCATGAATCCAGTCCTTCTCAAACCGACCAGCGACCGCAAGGCGCAGATTGTGCTGATGGGGGAAGTGGCCAGCAATATGGATGCCGTCAGCTATCACGAATACAAGCCTAAGCTGCGCGAACAGATCCTTTCCGTTTATCAAAGCCTGGCGCAGGAGTACGACGTGCTGGTGCTGGAAGGGGCGGGCAGCCCGGCGGAAATTAACCTCCGTGACCGCGATATCGTCAATATGGGGATGGCCGAGATGGCGCAGTGCCCGGTGATTCTGGTGGCGGATATAGACCGTGGCGGCGTTTTTGCCGCCATTTATGGCACGCTGGCATTACTGCAAGACCATGAGCGTGGGCGGGTGAAAGGCGTCATCATTAATAAATTCCGCGGTGACGTGGCGCTTTTGTATTCCGGCATCGAACAAATTGAAGCCCTTACCGGCGTGCCCGTACTGGGCGTAATGCCGTGGCTGGACGTTGACCTCGAAGATGAGGACGGCGTGGCGCTACAAAAGGGAAAATACCGCCATATTGCCCAGCGTGAGATTGACGTGGCGGTGGTGCAATTACCGCATATTTCGAACTTTACCGACTTCAATGCGCTGGCGGCGCAGCCGGACGTGCGCGTGCGCTACGTGCGGCACGCCGAGGATTTAGCCGGAGCCGATCTGATTATTCTGCCGGGCAGTAAAAATACGCTTGGCGATCTGCTGTGGCTTCAGGACAGCGCGCTGGCGCACGGCATTTTGCAGGCGCAACGCCAGGGCGTACCGGTACTTGGCATTTGCGGAGGTTATCAGATGCTGGGCGATACGCTGATTGATGAGGTGGAGTCCGGGCTTGGAACGTTGCCCGGTTTAGGGCTACTCAATACCGTCACCCGCTTTGCGCCGCAGAAAACCACCACGCAGGCGACGGCGGAGCTTAATGGCGCGCTGCCGGGCTTGCTGGCGTCAGCCTCCGGGATGGCGCTACGCGGCTATGAAATTCATATGGGCGAGACCACGCTGCAAGAAGGCGCTCAGGCTTTGATGCAGCTTTGCAAAAACGGTCAGTACAGCGCGGACGGTGCGGTGAGTGAAGATGGTCTGGTGTTTGGCACCTATCTTCACGGCCTGTTTGATAGCGATGCGTTTACCCGCGCGTTGGTGAATGCTCTGCGTGAGCGCAAAGGGCTGGCGGCGCTGGACGCTGATTTCCATTACGCCCGTTACAAGATGCAGCAGTTTGATATTCTGGCAGAGTCAATGCGTCAGCATATTGATATTAAAAGGATTTATGCGATTATGCGGGAGCATCAGGAGGCGTAGCGGCGGGCGGAGCGCCACGCTTTGGGTGTGGCGTAAGGTCTTGAGACGCTAAATGACGGGCAAAAAAAAACACCCTCGTGGGTGTCATTTTAATTGGTTGCGGGGGCCAGATTTGAACTGACGACCTTCGGGTTATGAGCCCGACGAGCTACCGGGCTGCTCCACCCCGCGTCCGTCACTACTCTTACATCGAGCAATGCTTACTGCTTTTACTGCTTAGTTGGTTGCGGGGGCCAGATTTGAACTGACGACCTTCGGGTTATGAGCCCGACGAGCTACCAGGCTGCTCCACCCCGCGTCCGAGCACTACTCTTCCATCGAGTAATGTTTGCTTCTTTTACTGCTTAATTGGTTGCGGGGGCCAGATTTGAACTGACGACCTTCGGGTTATGAGCCCGACGAGCTACCAGGCTGCTCCACCCCGCGTCCGAGCATTACTCTTCCATCGAGTAATGTTTACTTCTTTTACTGCTTAATTGGTTGCGGGGGCCAGATTTGAACTGACGACCTTCGGGTTATGAGCCCGACGAGCTACCAGGCTGCTCCACCCCGCGTCCGTGGAAGCGCACTATACTCCGCTGAACATTTGTTGCAACCCATTTTTGATATAAATCACTCATTTTTTTACAGGTTGTCTGGATTTGGCGTGAATTGCGTTTTTTTTGTGCAGATTTATTGCAAGCGGGCGTTCACGCATTTCAATACCCCTGGCGGTTTGTTATCTTCATCGGGCACTTTCGATTATGCGGAAAATAGAAGACACCATGAAAGGACGTTGGGCAAAATATGCAGTAACAGGGGCAATGCTGGCGATGCTGGCGGCCTGTTCGTCAAAACCGACCGATCGCGGTCAGCAGTATAAAGACGGGAAATTCACCCAGCCTTTCTCACTGGTCAATCAACCTGATGCCGTGGGCGCGCCAATCAATGCCGGCGATTTCGCCGAGCAGGTTAATCAGATTCGTAACGCTTCTCCGCGCCTGTATGGCAATCAGAGCAATATTTATAACGCGGTGCAGAAGTGGCTGCTCGCCGGGGGCGATACCCGCACCATGCGCCAGTACGGCCTGGACGCATGGCAGATGGAAGGCACCGATAATTACGGTAACGTGCAGTTCACCGGCTACTACACGCCGGTCGTGCAGGCGCGCCATACGCGCCAGGGCGAGTTCCAGTATCCCCTTTATCGTATGCCGCCGAAGCGCGGGAAGCTGCCGTCACGTGCCGGGATTTATGCCGGACAGTTAAGCGACAATTATGTTCTGGCCTACAGCAACTCCCTGATGGATAACTTCATTATGGACGTGCAGGGTAGCGGATATATTGATTTTGGTGATGGCTCGCCGCTGAATTTCTTCAGCTACGCGGGTAAAAATGGCTGGCCGTATAAAAGCATCGGTAAAGTGCTTATCGATCGCGGCGAAGTGAAACGCGAAGATATGTCGATGCAGGCTATCCGTCACTGGGGGGAAACACACAGCGAAGCGGAAGTGCGGGAATTACTTGAGCAGAATCCGTCGTTTGTGTTCTTTAAACCACAGTCTTTCGCGCCGGTGAAAGGGGCTAGCGCCGTGCCGTTGATTGGTCGTGCGTCGGTGGCTTCTGACCGCAGCGTGATCCCGCCGGGAACCACCTTGCTGGCCGAAGTGCCGCAGCTGGACAATAACGGTAAATTTAACGGGCAGTACGAGCTGCGCCTGATGGTCGCGCTGGATGTGGGCGGGGCGATTAAAGGCCAGCACTTTGACATCTACCAGGGTATTGGTGCGGATGCCGGGCATCGCGCTGGCTGGTATAATCACTACGGACGCGTGTGGGTGCTGAAATCAGCGGGCAACGCGGGTAACGTCTTTAGCGGTTAAGTGCGGGGTTTCCCCGGCGTCGCGTTGCTCGGCCGGGCTACTGTTTTGGTGATGCGTTGCCTGGCTGAGGTACTGTTGTGGTGTAGGCCTGATAAGCGTAGCGCCATCAGGCAATGCCGCACATGCTGCCGGATGGCGGCCCCACGATGTTTGTTTTGATGTAGCCCGGCCGAGCGTAGCGACGCCGGGAGCGCTCGATATCAATCTATTTGAGGTTTTATGTCTGTGGTTATCAGTGACGCCTGGCGTCAGCGTTTTGGCGGCACGGCGCGTTTATACGGCGAAAAAGCCCTACAGGTTTTTGCCGATGCGCACGTTTGCGTGGTAGGTATTGGCGGTGTAGGGAGCTGGGCGGCGGAAGCGCTGGCGCGTACCGGCATTGGCGCGATCACGCTGATTGATATGGACGATGTCTGCGTCACCAACACCAACCGGCAGATCCATGCGCTGGGCGGCAACGTCGGGCTGGCAAAAGCGGAAGTGATGGCGGAGCGTATCCGACTGATAAACCCCGAATGCCGCGTTACCGTGGTGGATGATTTCGTCACCCCGGAAAACGTCGCGGAGTATATGGGGGCTGGCTACAGCTATGTCATCGACGCCATCGACAGCGTGCGCCCTAAAGCGGCGCTCATTGCCTACTGCCGCCGCTATAAGGTGCCGCTTGTGACCACCGGCGGTGCGGGCGGACAAATTGATCCGACGCAGATCCAGGTCAGCGATTTAGCGAAAACCATTCAGGATCCGCTGGCGGCTAAGCTGCGCGAGCGGCTGAAAAGCGAATTTGGCGTGGTGAAGAACAGCAAAGGAAAACTCGGCGTGGACTGCGTATTTTCAACCGAAGCGCTGGTCTATCCGCAGTCAGACGGTTCCGTTTGCGCCATGAAAAGCACCGCGGAAGGGCCAAAACGCATGGACTGTGCGTCAGGTTTCGGTGCGGCAACCATGGTCACCGCCACTTTTGGCTTTGTGGCGGTATCGCACGCGTTGAAAAAAATGCTCGCGAAAGCAACACGTCAGGCCAGCGTCTGACGCGCTGCATCCACCATCGCTTCGCAAAGGGCCGTCAGGCCCTGAGTGCGTGAGGCGCTTAGCTGCCCGCGTAGCCCCAGCTCATCAAACAGGTCCAGCGGATCGTTTTCAAGGATCTCCGCTGGCCGTTTGCCTTCCACAGCGGTCAACAATACCGCCAGCAGCCCGCGGACAATTCTCCCTTCGCTATCGCCAAAGAAGTGCAGCGTGCCATCGTCTTGCAGCGCGTACCCCAGCCAGACGCGGTTTTCGCAGCCGGGGATCTCTTGCGCCTGAACTTTCAGCTCGTCCGACAGCACAGGCAGCTGCTTGCCCAGAAGAATCAGCTGGCGGTACTTATCTTCCCACTGAGAAAGCGCGCCAAACTGCTGACGTAACGTTTCTGGCGTTACGGTGGTGCCGAACGGGTGTCCAGCAAGCAAGGAAGTTGTCATCAATCCACCAGAAGTTCGAGTGCACGGTCGACGGCGCTGACAAGCGCCTGAACATCGTCCTGCGTATTATAAGGGGCGAACGAGGCGCGTAGCGTACCGCTGACGCCCATCGCTGCCAACAGCGGTTGGGCGCAATGCTGACCGGCGCGTAAAGCAATGCCGTACTCTGCCAGCAGCGTGACCATATCGCTATGATGGACGCCCGCGAAATCAAAGGCTAGCAGGCTTGAGTCCTGACAGCGAAACGATCGAAAGCCCGGGCGTTTTGCTAGTTCGTCCTCTGCAAGCGTGGCTAAGCCACGGCTCCAGGATTCGGCCTGCCCAATATCGATATCGCTCAGCCATTCGAGCGCCGCGCTCAGCCCAATAACCCCCGCCACGTTAGGCGTCCCGGCTTCCAGTCGGTACGGGACTGGCTGGGTAGTAAAGCCGTCAAAGGTCACTTCGCTAATCATCTTACCGCCGCCAAGCCAGGGCGTCATGGCATCCAGCAGCTCGCTTTTACCATACAGCGCGCCAATGCCGGTTGGCCCGTAAAGTTTGTGGCCTGAGAACGCGTAGAAGTCGATATCCAGCGCCTGAACGTCCGCCGGGAAATGCACCGCGCCCTGCGCGCCGTCGACCATCACCACCATACCTGCCTGATGCGCAAGCGTGATGGCAAGCGTCAAATCCGGGCAACCGCCGGTCACGTTGGACATTTGCCCCAACGCCAGAATGCGGCTGCGAGGAGTAATAAGCGTAGTGAGTTGCGCAACGTCCGGTACATGATCAGCGGCTAAGGGCAGCTGTACCACCTTCGCCCCCGTTTGCTGAGCCACCATCAGCCACGGCACCAGATTTGCATGGTGCTCGGCGACGCTCACGATAATCTCATCGCCGGGTTGCAGGCGAGGGCGCGCGTAGCATTGCGCCACCATATTGATGGCCTCGGTGGTGCCGCGAGTCCACACAATATCTTTGCCGCTTGGGGCATTGAGTAAACTCGCCACCTGCGCACGGGCGGCCTCGTAGCGCGCGGTTAAGCGCTGTGCCTCGGCAAACTGGCTGCGATGAACGTTACCTGCGCTTAGCGAGTAGAAATGATTTGTCGCCTCAATAACCGCCTGCGGTTTTAGCGCCGTGGCGGCGCTATCAAGGTATACCCCGGCATCGTGCAGGGCGGGAAACTGTGCGCGAAACTGCGCGGGAGAGAACGCGTTCATGAAATTCCTCATATCGATGGGCCGATCGTCGCGCAAATCAGGCCGGGATACAAGGTCTGTACTAACCGTAAGAAAATTCTGTTTTTTCTGGCGAAATCCGACCAGTGTCTTATGCTATTTAATGTTAGGCAAATGTTTATGCCTGTTACCGAATATGAGTTTAATAGTATAAATCGCTTAAAGGAGTATGAAGATGAAAAAGACTGCCGCAATTATTTCTGCCTGTATGCTGACTTTCGCCCTGAGTGCATGTTCTAGCCCGAACTACGTAATGCATACCAATGATGGTCGTAGCATTGTCTCTGAGGGTAAACCGCAGACGGATAATGATACCGGTATGATTTCGTACAAGGACGCTAACGGCGTTAAACAGCAGATTAATCGTAGCGATGTGAAAGAGATGGTCGCGCTGGGTAAATAGCGATATCGCAGGCAAAAAAAAGCACCGCAATTTGGCGGTGCTACATTAATCACTATGGACAGACAGGGTAAATGTACAGGAAGTGAAAAAGGGTAGCCTTGCTACCGTGATCTGAATTGCAGACCAATTGCAAACACAACAACACAACATCACAACCGTAAGCCAAAAGCCCACCAGAACACGCATTCCGATAAAACTTTTCGTTCCGGCTCAGGAAGTGCCGCCATCATAGGTATTTGCTGGTAGAAGCTCAACGGACAAATTATAATGTCTCAGATAAAAAAAACTAATAGGTTAAAGAGTGTTTCCTATTTGTTAAAATCAATTAACAATTGAGTTCTGGGACTATGTCAAAGCGTTTGCCACCCCTTAATGCATTACGTGTATTTGATGCTGCAGCACGGCATTTGAGCTTCACGCGCGCGGCCGATGAGCTTTTTGTGACGCAGGCCGCAGTAAGCCACCAAATCAAGTCTCTCGAGGATTTCCTGGGGTTAAAGCTGTTTCGTCGGCGTAACCGTTCGCTGCTTCTCACCGAAGAAGGGCAGAGCTATTTTCAGGACATCAAAGAGATCTTTTCGCAATTAACTGAGGCAACGCGTAAACTACAGGCACGCAGTGCGAAAGGCGCGTTGACGGTCAGTTTATTGCCCAGTTTTGCCATTCAGTGGCTGGTGCCGCGCCTTTCAAGCTTTAACTCAGCTTATCCGGGAATCGATGTCAGAATCCAGGCTGTCGACCGTCAGGAAGACAAGCTTGCGGACGATGTCGACGTGGCCATTTTTTATGGTCGCGGGAACTGGCCGGGGCTACGCGTGGAAAAACTGTACGCTGAGTATTTACTCCCCGTTTGTTCTCCGCTGCTGCTCACCGGTGAAAAAGCATTGAAAACGCCCGCCGATTTGGCAAAACATACGCTGCTTCATGATGCTTCCCGTCGTGATTGGCAAACGTATACGCGCCAACTCGGGCTAAACCACATTAACGTGCAGCAGGGGCCAATTTTCAGCCATAGCGCCATGGTGCTACAGGCTGCCATTCATGGACAGGGCGTTGCGCTGGCGAATAACGTCATGGCGCAGTCTGAAATTGAGGCGGGTCGCCTGGTGTGCCCGTTTAACGACGTCCTCGTCAGTAAAAATGCTTTTTATCTGGTTTGCCATGACAGTCAGGCAGAACTGGGTAAAATAGCGGCCTTTCGTCAGTGGATTCTGGCGAAAGCGGCGCATGAGCAAGAAACTTTTCGTTTTCGATACGACCAATAATTGAATTTAGGGTAATACCATGACCAGCCGTTTTATGCTGATATTTGCCGCCATCAGTGGCTTTATTTTTGTTGCACTGGGCGCGTTTGGCGCGCACGTGCTGAGTAAATCGTTGGGCGTTGTAGAGATGGGTTGGATCCAGACCGGTCTGGAGTATCAGGCATTTCATACATTAGCGATTTTTGGCCTTGCGGTGGCGATGCAGCGCCGCATCAGTATTTGGTTCTACTGGAGTAGCGTATTTATGGCGCTGGGTACCGTGCTGTTCAGCGGTAGCCTCTACTGCCTGGCGCTCTCCCATTTACGCCTGTGGGCGTTTGTGACCCCGGTGGGTGGCGTGAGCTTCCTCGCCGGTTGGGTTTTGATGTTAATTGGTGCTATTCGACTTAAGCGTAAGGGTGTTGTTCATGAATAAGGTTGTGCTGTATTGCCGCCCTGGGTTTGAGAAAGAGTGTGCTGCGGAAATTACCGATAAAGCCGGGCGTCGTGAAGTCTTTGGCTTTGCGCGCGTGAAAGACAATTCAGGCTATGTGATTTTCGAATGCTATCAGGACGGTGATGCGGATAAGCTCGCGCGCGACCTGCCGTTTAGTTCGCTGGTCTTTGCCCGCCAGATGATTGTGGTGGGGGAGCTGTTAAAAGATCTGCCGCCGGAAGACCGCGTTTCGCCTATCGTCGGCATGCTGCAAGGCGTGGTGGAGAAGGGTGGCGATTTACGCGTGGAAGTGGCGGATACCAACGAAAGCAAAGAGTTGATGAAGTTCTGCCGCAAGCTCACCGTACCGCTGCGTTCCGCGCTGCGTGAAGTTAAGGTGTTAGCACCGTATGAAACTACCAAGCGCCCTGTGGTACACGTGTTCTTTATTGCGCCGGGATGCTGCTATACCGGTTATTCCTATAGCACCAACAACTCGCCATTCTATATGGGGATCCCGCGTCTGAAATTCCCATCCGACGCGCCAAGCCGCTCAACCCTGAAGCTTGAAGAGGCATTCCACGTCTTTATTCCTGCCGATGAGTGGGACGAGCGTCTGGCAAACGGCATGTATGCCGTTGACCTGGGTGCCTGCCCGGGGGGCTGGACCTATCAGTTGGTTAAACGCAACATGTGGGTATCGTCTGTGGATAACGGCCCAATGGCGCAAAGCCTGATGGATACCGGCCAGGTGACCTGGCTGCGTGAAGATGGTTTCCGCTACCGCCCGACGCGTAACAACATTTCGTGGATGGTGTGCGATATGGTCGAGCGTCCGGCGAAGGTTGCCGCGCTGATGGCGGAATGGCTGGTTAACGGTTGGTGCCGCGAAACGATTTTCAACCTGAAGCTGCCTATGAAAAAGCGTTACGAGGAATTGTCGAGTAACCTGGCGTATATCCAGGAAAAACTGGATGAGAATGGTATCAACGCGCAGATTCAGGCGCGTCAGCTGTACCACGATCGTGAAGAAGTGACCGTTCATATTCGCCGGTTGTGGGCGGCCGTTGGTGGTCGTCGCGACGAACGCTAATCCCTGCCATCCCGGCGGCGCTGCGCTTGGCCGGGCTACAATCGTGCTCGAATGTAGACACTGTGGGTATTGACAACCTGTAGGCCTGATAAGCTACGCGCCATCTGGCATAATCGTGCACATTGCCGGATGGCGGCTACGCCTTATCCGGCCTACGCCAATTGGTGGCCCGGGCCAGGCGTGTATGCCGACCCCGGGAATTAACGTCCCGCCAGCCGTAGCTGCTGCAAATTGCCGTCGATATGCAAATCTGTCTGTAGCCGGGCAATGTCCCGGCATAAAAACGCCATCTCCCGATGCGCTTCCAGTTTTTTGCGCCACTTGTCCGGCACTTCATCTAACCGCGCATACAGTTCTTCCAGCGTGCCAAATTGTACGAGCAACTGCGTAGCACTCTTCGCGCCAATACCCGCGACCCCCGGTACTTTTGAACTGCTAATTCCTGCCAGCCCCCAGTAGTCGGGCAACTGCTGCGGGAGCACGCCAAACTCTTTGTCGATAAACGGCGCATCGAGCCAGCGTTTCTGGAAATAGTCGCGAATCTGCAAGGTGGGGGAGAGTAGCTGGCAGTAGCCCTTATCCGTTGAGACAATCGTTGCCTGATGCCCCGCTTGTGTGACCTTGACCGCGAGGGTCGCGGCTAAATCATCGGCCTCATTACCGGCAGAAACCCAGCAGCCTACGCCGCGCTGTTCAAATGCGGCGCGTAGGGCGGGCATTTCAGCATGTAGCTCGTCAGGCATGGGCGCGCGACCCGCTTTATAGTCCGGGAGTCGCTGGTGTCGCCAGCCGCTATTGCGCGCCTCATCATCGAATACCGCGACCGCATGCGTCGGCTGGCTGTGAACAATCAGCAGATCCAGCGCGTGTTGGCAGGTTTCCACGCAGGGGGAGCCCTGCACGGCATGAATGCGGCGGATTAAGTTGAGTGCGTCAACGATGAGCAAATGAACGGCCACGCGATGTTCTCCCTGACAAAATAGGGGCTAAGGGTAACATTGCTGGCAAAGTGAGGCTATTGGCGGGGAAGAAAACGGGAAGAGGCCTCGCAAAACGAGGCCTCTGGGGAAGTGCTTAGTCGCAGGAGACTTTCATTGCCAGGCCGCCGCGAGAAGTTTCGCGATATTTGGCATTCATGTCTTTACCCGTTTCGTACATGGTTTCGATGACTTTATCGAGGCACACGCGCGGCTCGCTGGTGCGGCGCAGCGCCATACGAGCGGCGTTTACCGCCTTCACGGAGGCGATTGCGTTACGCTCGATACACGGTACCTGAACCTGACCGGCGACCGGGTCACAGGTCAGGCCGAGGTTATGCTCCATGCCGATTTCCGCGGCGATGCACACCTGCGCCGGGCTACCGCCCAGAAGCTCAGCCAGACCGGCTGCCGCCATCGAACAGGCTACGCCCACTTCGCCCTGGCAGCCGACTTCTGCGCCAGAGATTGACGCATTCATTTTGTACAATGAGCCAATGGCGCTGGTGACCAGCAGGTAACGAGCCAGTGAGTTGGCGTTAACTTCACGGATAAACTTGTCGTAGTACGCCAGCACCGCCGGAACGATACCGCAGGCACCGTTCGTTGGCGCCGTTACGACGCGGCCACCGGCCGCATTTTCTTCGTTAACCGCCAGCGCGAACATGTTGATCCAGTCAACGACCGCCATTGGATCGCTGTTTACTTTATCCTGGCTGACCAGCATACGGCGCAGCGCGGCAGCACGGCGCGGAACGCGCAGCTTACCAGGCAGAACACCCTCGGTGGTGGTGCCGTGCTCGATACCGCCTTTCATCACCGCCCAGACGTCGGCAAAGTGTTTTTCCAACTCTTCTTTGCTGTGCAAGGCCAGTTCGTTTTGCATCATCAGGCCTGACAGTGACAGACCCGTTTCGCTGCAATGACGCTGTAAGTCCGCCGCGTTTTTGTATGGATACGGCACGGCGACCGGCGCATCGTCCTGCTGGCCGAAATGCTCTTCATCGACGATAAAGCCGCCGCCGATGGAATAATAGGTTTTGCTGTAAACCGCTTTATCACCCGCCAGCGCGGTGATACGCATGCCGTTTTCGTGCAGCGAGAGGTTGTCCGTGTGGAAGTTCATACACTGGTCAACCGGGAACTCGACTTCGTGTTGCCCGTCCGCCAGCAGCAGGCGACCGTGAGTGTTCACGTCCTGGATAAATGACGGAATAGCATCGATATCAACCGTATCCGGCAGATTTCCTGCCAGACCCATAATAATGGCGATATCCGTATGGTGACCTTTACCGGTCAAAGAAAGTGAGCCGTATACATCGACGACCACGCGAGTGATATCAGCGAGGATCCCACGCGCAATCAAGTCGTCCGTGAATTGTTTGCCTGCTTTCATTGGCCCGACGGTGTGCGAGCTGGAAGGACCAATGCCGATTTTGAAAATATCGAATACGCTAATCATGAGGCGTCCATTGTATTACGAGGTGCGCCGCCCGAAGGCGGCGCCGGGGAATTAACTGACCAGAGAGTAGGAGATTGCGGAGATAGCGATAAGACCCATCAGAACAACAAACACGTTGCTGATGTGACCGCTGTACTTACGCATTGCCGGTACTTTCTGAATGGCATACATCGGCATCAGGAACAGAATCATCGCGATGATTGGGCCACCCAGGGTCTCAATCATACCGAGGATGCTTGGGTTCAGCGTCGCCACGATCCAGGTGGTGATCAGCATGAATGCCGCAGTGATTTTGTTCAGCTTACCGATTTCAATGGTTTTGCCTTTACCGCGCAGAGACTTGATAACCATCCCGTTAAAGCCTTCACGTGCGCCCAGATAGTGGCCCAGGAAGGATTTGGTGATAGCGATAATCGCGATGATTGGCGCCATCCAGGCAATCACTGGCGCGTTAAAGTGGTTAGCCAGGTAAGACAGGATAGAGATGTTCTGCTCTTTTGCCGCAGCCAGGTCCGCTGGGGACAGGCTCAGTACGCAGCTGAAGACGAAGAACATTACGGTCAACACCATCATGATGTGAGCGCGAGCCAGGATTGAAGAACATTTCTTCTCTGCGCCTTCGCCGTACTCTTCACGCTTGGCAACTGCAAACGAGGAGATGATTGGTGAGTGGTTAAAGGAGAACACCATGACCGGGATTGCCAGCCACAGGGTCATCCACAGGCCGTTGCCGGTAGAAGCTGCGCTGCTAAAGGACAGGGTTTCCAGAGCGGCACCGCTCCACTGAGGGATCAGGTACAGCGCCAGCACCATCAGGGCGATAACAAACGGGAACACCAGGATGCTCATCGCTTTCACGATCATCTGCTCACCAAAACGCACGATGGTCATCATACCCACGATAAGAATCAGGGACAGGATGGCGCGCGGTGGCGGCGTGATGTGAAGCTGGTGGCTCAGGAAGCTATCAACGGTGTTGGTGATAGCCACGCTGTAAACCAGCAGGATTGGGTAGATAGCGAAGAAGTAGAGCAGGGTAATCAGTTTACCTGCGCCAACGCCGAAGTGTTCTTCTACTACTTCCGTGATGTCTTCGCCCGGATTTTTACCCGACAGCACAAAGCGGGTCAGACCGCGGTGTGCAAAGTAGGTCATTGGGAAAGCCAGGAGCGCCATGATGATAAGCGGGATCATACCGCCGACACCGGCATTA
The DNA here is from genome assembly GCA_902363335.1 of Enterobacteriaceae bacterium. Lineage (GTDB taxonomy): Bacteria > Pseudomonadota > Gammaproteobacteria > Enterobacterales > Enterobacteriaceae > Kluyvera. Next base: position 278,977 of record CABIZV010000004.1, read on the forward strand.
ATTGGCAGGAACAGGACGCCTGCGCCGATTGCAGTGCCGTAAAGACCCAGCATCCACATTGTATCTGTTTTACGCCATCCGCTAGCAGAATCTGCTGTGACGATGGTGCTGGTTTGTGTGTTTTCCATCTGTATCTCCTGGAGGAAGGAAAATGCTAATTTTTTAGACAAATAAAGTAAAAATAACGATAAACATAATATTAAATTTTATACGATTCGGTTTTTTTGTGATTTTTACCCGAAGCCGTTTTTGACGAGCGCAAATGTACATTTAACTGCTAAATGTATCAGTGATCAGGATCCCAATTGTAATAATCCACTTTTGAGGAGGGTTATTGCAGGTCTTTACCCTGTGATCAGCTTTTATGCGAAAATTAATGGTCGCGAAGGCTAACATTCGTAGTATGAGTGGTAAATGGGGATGGGGGTAAATACGATGTTTTTGCTGATAAAAATGAAGAAACTGGCGTTTTTTAGCGCTCAATCATAACTATTGGTGATAATGTCTGGTTACCCATGTCACGCAAACGATTGGCTATGGCCGTGAAAAGTGAGATTTTAGTGCTGGAATTTTGAATTCCCGGCGGAGAATACCGCCGGAAGCGTAGAGGAATACGCTAAGTGTGTTTCTTAAGCGCAGATTTCGTAGCAAGGAATATAGGCCGAGCCCGGCAGCTTCATACGGTGCTGGGCGACAAATCCCTGAAGCAGCTCGTCCATGCGGCGCATCATCTCTTTATCGCCGTGGATTTTAAATGGCCCGAACTCTTCAATGGCGCGGATACCCACTTCTTTCACGTTACCCGCGACAATACCGGAGAAGGCACGGCGCAGGTCTGCCGCTAACACTTCAATAGGCTGGTCGGGGTAGAGCTTCAGATTCGCCATATTTTCGTGCGACGGTTCGAACGGCATTTGTAAATCCGGGGCAATGCGAATCGACCAGTTAAAGCTGTAGGCGTCTCCGGTATCACGACGGTTTTCTTTGACCAGCGGCATCGCCTTTTTCATCTCACGTGCCACTTCCACTTCATCGTCAATGATGATTTTGTAATGGCGGCGCGCCCCTTCACCCAGCGTATGCACCACGAACTCATCCAGCACGCGGAAGTAATCTGCGCTCTCTTTCGGGCCGGTGAGGATAAGCGGGAGCACCTGATTTTTGTTCGCTGGATTCATCAAAATACCCAGCAGATACAGCAGCTCTTCCGCCGTACCTACGCCGCCCGGGAAAATGATAATCCCATGGGCAATACGCACGAACGCTTCCAGACGTTTTTCAATATCTGGCATGATGATCAGTTCGTTGACCAGCGGGTTAGGCGGCTCGGCGGCAATGATTGATGGTTCGGTCATCCCGATAAAGCGGCCTTCTTTGTAGCGCTGCTGCGCATGGCCGACGGCCGCGCCCTTCATTGGCGCTTCCATCGCGCCCGGGCCACAGCCGGTACAGATGTTAAGCTCGCGCAGGCCCAGTTGGTTACCAACCCGGCGAGCATAAAGATATTCGTTTTCGTTAATGGAGTGACCGCCCCAGCATACGACCATGCTTGGCGCTTCACCCACGTGCAGCGCACGGGCGTTACGCAGGATGGAGAAAACGAGGTTGGTGATATGCGTGGAGCTTTCTAAATCGATATTCGGGAAGCGCACGGCATTATGCAGCTGCCCGTAAACAAACAGAATATCGCGCAGGACGGCAAACAGGTTGGCCTGTAGCGAGCGAATGATCCGCCCGTCAACGAAAGCCTCTTCCGGTGGATTGATCAGTTCAAGCTTCACGCCGCGTTCGCGACTTAGCACGTTGATATCGAAGTTTTCAAAGCGCGATAGCAGCTCTTTGCTGTTATCGGTCAGGCTACCTGAGTTGAGTACAGCCAGTGAACAGTTGCGGAACAATTGGTACAGGTCGCTGCTGGCCGTGCGTTTAAGCATGTCCACTTCCAGCTGCGACAACATATCCATTGAGCCTAGCGGGCTAATATGTGTAATCAAGGGAACTCCTTACAGGACGAAAATCGCCTTCCTTAATGATTACAATAGCCTCGCTGGCAACCTTTCTACAACCTCATGCGCGGAACAATGTGCACAACATTGATAAATTGTTCAGGTTATTGGCGTACCAGACGACCAATGGCGGGAACAAATTCGGTATTTGAGCGCCACGGGTTGATGTCCAGACCGCCTCGACGCGTATAACGCGCATACACGCTCAGGCTTTCCGGCGCGCAAAAACGCAGAATGTCGTTGAAGATACGTTCGACGCACTGCTCGTGGAACTCGTTGTGATGGCGGAAAGAGACCAAATAGCGCAGCAGTTTTTCCCTGTCAATTTGTGGGCCACGATACTGAATCTGCACTGAGCCCCAGTCAGGCTGATGGGTGATAAGACAGTTCGATTTCAGCAAATGGCTGACCAGCGTCTCCTGCACCACTTTTTGACCGGCGGCACCGTCAAGGTAGTCGGCATTAAACTGATAGTTATCGATTTCAATATCCTGGTCGTCAATGCAGCTACCGTGGAAGTGGGCGATAGGCTGGCCTTCCACTTCATCAAGGCGATAAAGCGCCACGGTGACATTACCCTGCGCACAGGCGCTAAGATCGCGCTCGAGCGTCTCCTGTACCGCTTGCCAGCTGGCAAACCGTGTCTGGTTAAAGCTATTGAGGTAGAGCTTGAAGCTTTTAGACTCGACCAGGTTTACCGTAGCGTGGCTGAGCTCGACGTGCCCCACGGCCACCTGCGGAAGCCCTTTAGCATTAAGCCAGGACAGCTCGTAAAGCGTCCATATATCTGCCCCGTGAAACGGCAGAGAATCGGCATGCAGATCTAAAGGATCGCGGTTTAAGCTGCGCGGTACGCCCTGAAGCAGCGTGGCATCGTAAGTATCGCGGTAGTCGGTGGTTTTACCCAGCGTGAGGCCAGAGAGCGCCTGATGGTTCTCGTAAGAAGACATGTTTCACCATTATAAAGCAGGTACACTATTGCCTTTATTGTATCCTGGCTAACCTGAAGAGAGAAATTCGTGGATAAGCAGACCGCAGAAGCACTACACGCCTTTACCCAACGTTATTGCGATGCCTGGCAGCGTGAGCACAATAGCCTGCCGCGTAGCGAAGAGCTCTACGGGATCCCGTCGCCGTGTCAGGTATCGACCACCGACGATGCGGTGTTCTGGCAGCCACAGCCCTTTGACGGCGAGCAGAATGTAAATGGCGTTGAACGCGCAATGGATATTGTGGTACAACAGCCCATTCACACTTATTATACCACTCAGTATGCCGGTGATATGCAGGCGCTGTTCATGGGGGAGACCCTGACGCTGCTACAGGTGTGGAGTGACGACGATTTCCGTCGCGTGCAGGAAAACCTGATTGGTCACCTGGTCATGCAGAAACGTCTGAAGCTTTCGCCAACGCTATTCATCGCCACGCTGGACAGCGAATTAGACGTTATCTCCGTGTGTAACGTGACCGGAGAAGTAGTTAAAGAAACGCTCGGAACGCGTAACCGTCTGCCGCTAGCCTCATCTCTTGCGAGTTTCCTTACTCAACTTCATCCGATTCTGTAAGACAGTTTGCCCGTCACTTTGTGAGAGATCTCTTACACGCGCTGTGAGAGATCGCCAGAAGATAAGTAAGACACCCCTCCTACCCGTTCTATAATCCTCTTATGTTTCAACGAAGTGATGTATATCATTGGCAAATAATCAGACTGTAAGCCTTAAGGGTTTGCCTGACAGGCTCTTGTAAGACGAGGCGGAATAGTGGATTCTATCTACGTCGACAGGGAGTCGCACAATGAAGTGAACATCAGGATGATGACTCTTCATAGGACACACCGGGAAGGTGATACAAGGATAGGCTTCAGGATGAAGCGCAGGATCACGCAGGAACGCGTTAAAGGACACCTCCAGGACGGAGAACGAGAGCCAGACAGGATATCTGGTGGATCAGGAAGATCGGGACACACTCAAGGATTGGGTGAAATCACATCGGGGTGGTGTGATGCAGGAAGCAACCGTTTATGGATGAACAGGTCAGGAGACCACAGGAAAAGTTGTCACGGACGAGCAGGGAGCACCAAAAGTAGCTGGATTGCTGCGAAACGAACCGGGAGCACTGTTTTTACAGTGCTCCCTTTTTTTGTTTCCTGCCAAGTAGTAGTGGTATCCTGCGCCCGATTTTGTTTCCTCTGAGGTTTCCATGACACACAACGAACGCCTACGCGATCAACTCCTGCATATTGAAGCTCTGCTCCGTCAACACCAGCACTGGCAGGAATCGGCGCCGCACGACAGCGCCTTTGCCAGCGATCAACCGTTCTTCATGGACACCATGGAACCGCTTGAATGGTTACAGTGGGTGCTGATCCCACGTATGCACCAGTTGCTGGATAGCGAAATGCCGCTGCCGAAAGATTTTGCCATTGCACCGTATTATGAAATGGCGCTGGACGCCGCTCATCCGCTGCGGGAAATCATTTTGCCGCCGCTCGCCGCGCTCGATACCCTCTTTGTCGGCGAAGCCACCTGATGCTGGAAATTATCTATCAGGATGAATGGCTGGTGGCGGTCAATAAGCCATCTGGTTGGCTGGTTCACCGCAGTTGGCTCGATCGCGATGAAAAAGTGGTGGTGATGCAGACGGTGCGCGACCAGATTGGTCAGCATGTGTTTACCGCCCATCGCCTCGACCGTCCCACTTCAGGCGTCCTGCTGATGGGCCTTTCAAGCGAGGCAGGCCGCCGTCTATCGCAACAGTTTGAGCAACATCTGATCCAAAAACGCTATCACGCGGTTGTGCGCGGCTGGCTTACCGACGAGGCGGTGCTGGATTATCCGCTGGTGGAAGAACTGGATAAAATCGCCGATAAATTTGCGCGCGAAAACAAAGAAGCACAGCCTGCGGTAACCCATTATCGTGGCCTGGCGACCGTTGAAATGCCGGTGGCGACCGGTCGTTACCCGACAACGCGCTATGGGCTTGTGGAGATGGAGCCGAAAACGGGCCGCAAACACCAGCTTCGCCGCCACATGCGTCACCTGAATCATCCGATGATTGGCGACACCAAACATGGTGATTTGCGCCAGAACCGCAGCGCGGCCGAGCATTTTGGCTGTAACCGGTTGATGCTGCACGCCAGCCAGCTCTCGTTAACTCACCCGTTTACCGGTGAACCGCTGGTCATTCGTGCCGGGCTTGACGATGTCTGGATGCAGGCTTTATCACATTTCGGCTGGCGCGGGCTTCTCCCTTTAAATGAAAGGGTTGAGTTTGTTGCCGACTGCGGTCAGGATGAAGCTATCCAGAAGTAAACAGGGAGTTAAATCATGGCTGAAATCGGGATTTTTGTTGGTACCATGTACGGCAATTCGTTACTGGTGGCAGAAGAGGCGCAAACTATTCTTGCGGGTCTCGGCCATCAGGCAAAAGTATTTGAAGATCCGCTGGTGGCCGATTGGGAAAGCTACACCGGGAAGTACGTTCTGGTGGTGACATCCACAACCGGGCAGGGGGATTTGCCTGACAGTATTATGCCGCTGTTCAAGGATCTTCAGGATATGTATCAACCGCATTTACGCTACGGCATCATTGCGCTGGGTGATAGCACCTACGCCAATTTCTGCGGCGGCGGTAAGCGATTTGATACGCTGCTACAAGAACAGGGCGCGCAGCGCATCGGTGAGATGCTGATGATTGATGCCTCTGAAGACCCGGAGCCGGAAAGCGTGTCGAATCCGTGGGTTATGCAGTGGGCGACGTTGCTTAAATAACAGGGTAGCCCTCTCCCTACGCAGAGGGCCTCCTTGCTCTTGCTGATAGCCAGTCCGTTGCAACAACGACGGTTTATCATACCAGGCCATCCTCGCTTTCCCTTCGGGCTTATGCCTGTAAAGCGCTTCTTCCTTTGACTTTTTCCCGGGCGTTTCCACAACGTCAAGTGAGCGCATTCACGTTCTTTCTCCAAAGGGTTAATAACCTGGTGACCGTTTCAATTTCCGTGAGCCATTGCCCAGTACCCTGGACATATGTCGAAAAACACCGGTAAAAACCACTAAAATAATGTGCGTTTGAACGGTGAGTCTCAAACCTCCTCTTTTTATACTTTCCCTGCCAGTAACAAAAAAAGCAGTCGCATCATGACTGACTGCTAAAAACACAAATACGTCATTCTGATTACCCTACAGGTTGTGCTGTTCAGAATAGATGTAGCGAAAAGCTATATTTCAGGAGTACAACAATGAGTTCATTAAGTCATTCGGCGAGCGCCGTTGAAAAACGGACTAATGCTCGCTACTGGATAGTGGTGATGTTGTTTATAGTCACGTCATTCAACTACGGCGACCGCGCGACGCTCTCGATAGCCGGTTCGGAAATGGCCAGAGATATCGGGCTTGATGCGGTGGGGATGGGCTACGTTTTCTCCGCGTTTTCATGGGCCTATGTTATCGGCCAGATTCCGGGCGGCTGGCTGCTTGACCGTTTTGGTTCAAAACGCGTCTATTTCTGGTCAATCTTAATCTGGTCCGCATTTACCCTGCTACAGGGCTTTGTCGATATCTTCAGCGGCTTTGGCATCATTATTGCCCTCTTTACGCTGCGCTTTTTGGTCGGCCTTGCCGAATCACCTTCTTTCCCTGGCAATAGCCGCATCGTCGCCGCCTGGTTCCCGGCGCAGGAAAGGGGAACGGCAGTGGCTATCTTTAACTCCGCACAATACTTCGCCACCGTTATTTTCGCGCCAATTATGGGTTGGCTGACCCATGCCGTAGGCTGGTCGCATGTCTTCTTCTTTATGGGCGGACTGGGCATTATCATCAGCTTTGTCTGGCTGAAGGTTATCCATGAGCCTAACCAACACCCTGGCGTCAATAAGCAGGAGCTGGAGTACATCGCCGCCGGTGGCGCGCTTATCAATATGGATCAGAAAGGCACGGTCACTAAGGTGCCGTTTAGCCAGAAATGGGGGCAGATTAAACAGCTGCTGGGCTCCCGTATGATGATCGGGATTTATATCGGCCAGTACTGTATTAACGCCTTAACTTACTTCTTCATTACCTGGTTCCCGGTCTATCTGGTACAGGCGCGAGGAATGTCGATTCTGAAAGCCGGTTTTGTCGCATCGGTTCCGGCTATCTGCGGCTTCGCGGGCGGCGTGCTGGGCGGGATTATCTCCGACTGGCTAATGCGCCGTACCGGCTCGCTCAACATTGCGCGCAAAACCCCTATCGTGCTGGGCATGCTGCTGTCGATGGTGATGGTGTTCTGCAACTATGTGAATGTCGAATGGATGATCATTGGATTTATGGCCATGGCGTTCTTCGGTAAAGGCATCGGCGCGCTGGGCTGGGCGGTGATGGCGGATACCGCACCGAAAGAGATTAGCGGTCTATCCGGCGGTCTGTTCAATATGTTCGGTAACATCTCCGGTATCGTGACGCCTATTGCTATCGGCTACATTGTCGGGACTACCGGCTCTTTCAACGGCGCGCTGATTTATGTCGGTATCCATGCGTTGGTGGCGATTTTAAGCTACCTGGTGCTGGTCGGCGATATTAAACGCGTAGAGCTCAAACCGGTGACAGGAGCCTCATCATGAGTATGCAGGCAAGCCCAGTCATTACCGATATGAAGGTGATTCCCGTCGCCGGGCACGACAGCATGCTGATGAATATCGGCGGCGCGCATAACGCCTGGTTTACCCGCAATATTGTGGTGCTGACCGATAATGCCGGGAATACCGGCGTTGGTGAGGCGCCCGGCGGTGAGGTGATTTACCAGACGCTGGTCGACGCCATTCCGATGGTATTAGGGCAAGAAGTCGCGCGTCTGAATAAAGTGGTTCAGCGCGTGCACAAAGGCAACCAAAGCGCCGATTTCGATACTTTCGGCAAAGGGGCATGGACGTTTGAGCTGCGGGTCAATGCGGTAGCAGCACTGGAAGCGGCGCTGCTCGACCTGCTAGGCAAAGCGCTGAACGTTCCGGTTTGTGAACTGCTTGGGCCTGGCAAACAGCGCGATGCGGTCACGGTGCTCGGTTACCTGTTTTATATTGGCGATCGCACGAAAACGGATCTGCCTTATCTGGCGAGTACGCCGGGCAGCCACGAATGGTATCGCCTGCGTCATCAGCAAGCGATGACCAGCGAGGCGGTGCTGCATCTGGCGCAGGCCTCTCAGGATCGTTACGGCTTTAAAGATTTCAAACTTAAAGGCGGAGTGCTACCGGGCGAGCAGGAAATTGAGACGGCTAAGGCGCTGAAAAAACAGTTCCCGGATGCGCGGATAACCGTCGACCCCAACGGTGCCTGGCTGCTGGACGAAGCCATTGCACTGTGTAAAGGGCTCAACGATGTGCTGACCTACGCGGAAGATCCGTGTGGCGCCGAGCAAGGTTTCTCCGGCCGCGAAGTGATGGCGGAGTTCCGCCGGGCCACCGGTTTGCCCGTCGCCACCAATATGATTGCCACTAACTGGCGGGAAATGGGCCACGCGGTGATGCTTAATTCGGTCGATATTCCGCTAGCTGACCCGCACTTCTGGACACTCTCCGGCGCGGTGCGCGTGGCGCAGCTGTGCGACGATTGGGGGCTGACATGGGGCTGCCACTCCAACAACCACTTTGATATTTCACTGGCCATGTTTACCCACGTAGGCGCGGCAGCGCCAGGGACGCCAACCGCCATTGATACCCACTGGATTTGGCAGGAAGGCGACGCGCGCTTGACCAAAAATCCATTAGAAATTAAAGACGGCAAAATTGCCGTACCGGACGCGCCCGGGCTGGGCGTAGAGCTGGATTGGGAGCAGATACATAAGGCTCACGAGGCCTATAAGCGATTGCCGGCAGGCGCGCGTAACGACGCCGTACCGATGCAGTATCTGATCCCTGGCTGGACATTTGACCGTAAACGTCCCGTTTTCGGCCGTAACTAATTAATGAAAGGATTGAAAGATGACGATGCAAACTTCAACGCCAGTAGTCACCTCAATGCAAATCGTACCGGTCGCCGGTCACGACAGTATGTTAATGAATCTGAGCGGGGCGCATGCGCCGTTCTTCACGCGTAATATTGTGATTATCAAAGATAACGCGGGTCATACCGGCGTGGGGGAAATCCCAGGCGGCGAAAAAATTCGTCTGACGCTGGAAGATGCTATTCCTCTGGTGGTCGGGAAAACGCTTGGTGAGTACAAAAATGTGCTGAGCAGCGTACGCACGACTTTCGCCGATCGCGATGCGGGCGGCCGTGGTCTGCAGACTTTTGACCTGCGTACCACCATTCACGTTGTGACCGGTATTGAAGCGGCCATGCTCGACCTGCTGGGACAGCATCTGGGCGTGAACGTGGCGTCTTTACTGGGAGACGGTCAGCAGCGTAGCGAAGTGGAAATGCTGGGCTATCTGTTCTTTGTCGGCAACCGTAAAGCCACGCCGCTGCCTTATCAGAGTCAGCCAGATGAAAAATGCGATTGGTATCGCCTGCGCCATGATGAAGCGATGACCCCGGACGCCGTGGTGCGTCTGGCGGAAGCCGCGTATGAAAAATACGGCTTCAATGACTTCAAGCTTAAAGGCGGCGTGCTGGCTGGTGAAGAAGAAGCAGAGTCTATCGTGGCGTTGGCAAAACGTTTCCCGCAGGCGCGCGTAACGCTCGACCCGAACGGTGCATGGTCGTTAAATGAAGCCATCAGCATTGGTAAATATCTCAAGGGCACCCTGGCCTATGCGGAAGATCCGTGTGGCGCTGAGCAGGGCTTCTCCGGGCGTGAAGTGATGGCCGAGTTCCGTCGTGCGACGGGGCTGCCAACCGCGACCAATATGATTGCCACCGACTGGCGTCAGATGGGCCACACGCTATCGCTTCAGTCGGTAGACATTCCGCTTGCCGATCCGCACTTCTGGACCATGCAGGGCTCCGTCCGCGTCGCGCAGATGTGCCATGAATTTGGCCTGACCTGGGGCTCACACTCCAACAACCACTTTGATATTTCGCTGGCGATGTTCACCCATGTTGCCGCTGCGGCGCCGGGTAAAGTCACGGCTATTGATACCCACTGGATCTGGCAGGAAGGGAATCAGCGTCTGACCAAAGAGCCGTTTGAAATCAAAGGTGGCATGGTTCAGGTGCCGAATAAACCCGGCCTCGGCGTCGAGCTGGATATGGATCAGGTGATGAAGGCCAATGAACTGTATAAAAAACACGGTCTTGGTGCGCGTGATGATGCTATGGGAATGCAGTATTTGATCCCAAACTGGACGTTCGATAATAAACGTCCTTGCATGGTGCGCTAAGATTAATGCCGGTTCCTCAGGGAACCGGCAGTGTTGTGCGCATCATGGTGTGCACAACACTGCCGTCAACTCGCATAAGGACAGCCTATGAAAATCGTGATTGCCCCGGATTCGTATAAGGAAAGCTTGAGCGCACTCGACGTGGCCTGCGCCATTGAAGCGGGTTTTCGGGAAATCTATCCCGACGCCGAATACGTTAAGCTGCCGGTGGCTGATGGTGGAGAAGGCACGGTGGAAGCAATGGTCGCCGCCACGAACGGACGAGTGATCCCGGTGGAGGTGACCGGCCCGTTGGGTCAGCCGGTAGCGGGTTTCTACGGCGTGTCAGGCGATGAGCAGTGCGCATTTATAGAAATGGCTGCCGCAAGTGGGCTTGAGTTATTGTCTCCAGCACAACGTAACCCACTAAAAACTACCTCATGGGGTACCGGTGAACTGATCCGCCATGCGCTGGATCTGGGCGTCAGGCGGATTATTATCGGGCTGGGCGGCAGCGCGACCAATGATGGCGGGGCGGGCATGGTTCAGGCGCTGGGCGCAAAATTGCTGACGCAAGACCAACAGCAAATCGCACAGGGGGGCGCAGCGCTGGCCGGGCTTATGAAGATTGATATTAGCGAACTCGATAGCCGCCTGGCGGATTGTCAGATTGATGTGGCCTGTGATGTCACCAACCCGCTGACCGGTGCGGAAGGGGCATCAGCCGTATTTGGCCCACAAAAAGGGGCGACGCCTGAGATGGTCGCGGATCTTGACCATGCGCTGACGCATTACGCCGCCTGTATTAAGCAGGATTTGGGGATTGACGTATTATCGCTCGAGGGCGGCGGCGCAGCCGGTGGCATGGGCGCGGCGCTATTTGCGTTTTGCGGTGCGAAACTGCGTCCCGGCATTGATATTGTGACGGAAGCGCTACATCTGGACGCGCTGGTGGCCGGTGCCAATCTGGTAATTACCGGCGAGGGGCGCATGGATAGCCAGACGATTCATGGCAAAGTGCCGGTCGGCGTGGCGCGCGTGGCTAAGCGCTACCACATCCCGGTCATTGGCATTGCCGGAAGCCTGACGTCAGATGTCGGCGTGGTGCACCAGCACGGTATTGATGCGGTGTTTAGCGTGCTGTACCGCATCTGTTCTCTCGACGACGCGCTGGAGCACGCGGGAGAGAATGTGCGGATGGCGGCACGCAATATTGCGGCGGTGATGAAGGTGGGGCAGAAGATGTAAGTTTCTCACGCTTTGGGGGGCTTGCGTAAAACCGCGTAGGCCGGATAAGGCGAAGCCGCCATCAGGCACAACAGTGCAACGCCGGATGGCGGCTTCGCCTTATCCGGCCTACATTGAACAGGTTAAGCCGACTACCAGGACGCACCTACCCCAAAATCTTCCGGGTTTCCCGGGTCACATTATCCATTTCATCCAGCAGTTCAAGCAGTTCTGGCTCAAGTTCTTCCGCTGGGGTGCCGCTACGCAGTTGCCCTTCAATCAACTGGCACAGATGCTTCAATCGTGGCACGCCGCTATAGCCGCAGCTGCCGTGCAGTTTATGGATAGCATCGACCAGATTGTCGGGATTTTCACCCACCAGTTGTTCTTCCACTTTGTTGCGGATCTCAGGCAAGAAAGTCACCAGCATTTGCAGCATTTCACGCGCCAGGTCCGGTTTATAAGCGGCCTGTCGCAGCGCTAGCTGCCAGTCGAGCGTCGCGTTATGGTCGATGGCGGGCTCTGCCGCTTCCGGCTGTAGCGGTCGTGGCAGTGGATTGAGGCCGGGCTTATAGCGCAACAATAAATCATGCAGTCGATACTCTTCAATCGGCTTTGCCAGATAATCATTCATACCCGCGGCGAGCAGCTTTTCGCGCTGTCCGGCAAGGGCGTGGGCCGTCACGGCGATGACCGGCGTTTGTTGCTGGTGCGGCAGTTGACGAATTAACTCGCAGGCGCGCAAGCCGTCAATGTCCGGCATCTGGATGTCCATCAAAATCAGATCGAACTTCATCTGCTTCGCGCGTTCAATGGCCTGCTGTCCGCTTTCGCACAGCTCAACGTGCTGTACCTGATCGTCTAGCAATGCGCCAATCAGCTTCAGGTTAGCAGGGTTATCATCCACGGCCATGACCGTCATCGGCAGACGATGCTCGGTGTTTGGCAGCGGCAGAGGAGAGGATGGCGTACGGCTAAACTCTAGCATGACGGGCAGCAGTCGCGTCGTGGTCAGCGGTTTCAGCAGACACGCCGCCGCGCCGTTTTTCTTCAGCGACTCCGCATCGACGTGCGCATGACAAGGTAGCGCTAGTATCAGCAGGTCTGTCATGGCCAGCGCGGCGCTAAGCTTATCGCGATGCACGCTAAGATCGCGTACGGATACCGGAACGGCAACCAGCAAAATATCGTATTTCTCGACCGGCAGGGCGGCAATGCTCACGGCGTACACCACTTCGAGCGGCGTTGTGGCCAGCATGTCCAGAGTCGCCTGGGCCGCAGCCGCATTGGCTTCAACATACGCAATACGTTTGCCAGCCAGGCTGCGAGTATCCAGGCTGTCGGATACCACGTTGAGGTTCAAATCAAGATTAATATTAAACCAGAAGGTTGAGCCGCGATTCGGCTGGCTGTGGAAGGAGATATCCCCGCCCATCTCACGCACCAGTTTTTGCGTGATAACCAGCCCCAGTCCGGTACCGCCATGGCGGCGGGAAATACTCGCATCGGCCTGGCGGAACGCCTGGAACAGGCGTGACTGATCGCGCTCGGGAATACCTATCCCGGTATCGCGAATCTGGACTTCAATCTGCACTTTATTGTTACTGATAGCGCGTTGTTCAACCAGCACATCAATGTTGCCATTCTCGGTAAACTTGATGGCATTGCCGACCAGATTAGTGATGACCTGCTGTAAGCGCAGCGGGTCGCCAATCACGTTATCCGGCACGTCATTTTTAATGTTGAGAGTGAGCTCCAGACCTTTATCGTGAGCGGAATGGGCCAGTAATGTCACCACTTCATCGAGCGAATTGCGCAGCGGGAACGGAATGCTCTCCAGCAGCAGTTTACCGGCCTCAAGTTTAGAGAAATCGAGCACGTCGTTAATAATTGCCAGCAGGTTGTTGGCCGAGCGTTCGATGGTGCTCAGGTGATCGTGCTGGGTGGGCGTTAGCTCGGTTTTAAGCGTCAGGCGAGTAAAGCCAATAACGCCATTTAGCGGCGTTCGCAGCTCGTGTGACATATTGGCGAGGAATTCGGATTTAATACGTGCGGCTTCCTGCGCACGTTTTTTAGCCAGATCCAGCTCAACGTTCTGGATCTCCATCTGCTCAAGCGTCTCGCGCAAATCAGACGTGGCCTGATCGACGTTATGCTGCATCTCTTCATGATAGGCGGCAAGCGACATGGCCATCGAGTTGATGCCGTTTTTCAGCATATCGAGTTCGCCAAGCATAAAGCCTTCGACGCGGCTGTCGAGCTGACCGCGACGAATGCGGTCAACGGTATTCACCATATTGCGAATCGGCCCGGTGACGTCGCGCATCAACCGCCAACCGAAAATCAGCGCGATGCCGATACAAAACAGCATCATTACGCTTGAGATGAAAATTTCTTTGTACTGCTGTAAACGCACCGATTTGAGATCCAGCTCCAGCGCGACGTAGCCCAGCATATTGACCGGCGTTTTAGCGTCGGACTGGGGGGACTCATCGGGTGAATAATGTTCAGAAATAATAGGCGTGCGCAGGATCATGATATCGCCCTGGCGCGTCACGCTAAGCCTACGCGGGAATGGCATACCGCGTGGTAACTGTAATTCCCCGGGATCGAGCTGATAATTCGAGGTGACGAACAGCCTGTTGTGTTCATCATACACGGAGATAGCGCGGACAATATCGGAGTGGCGGCGATGCAGAACGCTTATCAACTGACCGATCGACTCACGGTTTTGTAAATTCATACCGTATTCGCTGGAGACGGCCAGCGGCTCAATAATGCTGGCACCGGCGTCTTCCAGTTGACGCTGCAGGTCGTTATAGCGGTGTACGACGAAGAAAATGCTGAGCAACAAACCGATCAAAACGGTTGGCGCCAGGATTAAAATCATCATTCTTGCACGAAGGCTGTAGTTGGTCATGGAGGTCCGTTGTGGGAGAATTAGGGCAATATATTTTTTTTGAGAAAAATCTCTACGATGGCGCAATTCTACTCTGCAAAACGACGCGTGACGACGCGCCAGATCATAACCGTGACGGTCAGCGATCTTGATCCCTTTGGGCAAGGCGTCGCAAAACATCATGGGAAAGCACTGTTTATCAATGGATTACTGCCAGAAGAAACGGCGGAAATTACCCTCACTGAAGATAAAAAACAGTATGCACGCGGCCAGGTTAAACGTCGCCTGAGCAGCAGTTCGGAACGGGAAACGCCCCGTTGCCCGCATTTTGGCGTCTGCGGCGGCTGTCAGCAGCAGCATGCGTCGGTTGCACTACAACAGCGCAGCAAGCGTGCGGCGCTGACGCGGTTAATGAAACGCGAAACTGACGAAGTGATTGCCGGCGAATCGTGGGGTTACCGCCGTCGTGCGCGACTCGCCTTGAATTATCTGCCAAAGACACAACAATTGCAGATGGGCTTTCGTAAAGCCAATTCCAATGAAATCATTGATGTGGTGCAGTGCCCCATTTTGGTGCCCACTCTTGAGGCGCTGCTGCCAGCCGTGCGTGAATGTTTAAGCAGTTTAAAAGGCCTGCGCCAGCTAGGCCATGTGGAGTTAGTCGGCGCTGACAACGGTCCGCTGATGGTACTGCGCCACACGGCGGCATTCACACAGGAAGATAAAGAAAAACTGGAACGCTTTTCGCATTCTTCCGGCGTGGCGCTTTATCTGGCACCTGAAAGCGAGATACTAGAACACGTTACCGGTGAAGCGCCCTGGTATTCCTCAGACGGTCTACGCTTAACGTTCAGTCCGCGCGATTTCATCCAGATCAATGACGGTGTGAATCAGCAGATGGTTGCAACGGCGTTGTCGTGGCTGGATGTACAGTCAACCGACCGAGTTCTGGATCTGTTCTGCGGCATGGGGAACTTCACGCTGCCGCTCGCCAGACGTGCCGCGAGCGTCGTGGGCGTCGAAGGCGTACCGGCACTGGTGGCGAAAGGCCGTGAAAATGCTGCGCTGAACCAACTGGAGAATGTCACCTTCTTCCACGAGAATCTGGAAGATGATGTAACACTTCAGGCGTGGGCGAAGCACGGTTTTGACAAAGTTTTACTCGATCCTGCTCGTGCGGGCGCACCGGGCGTGATGCAGCATGTTATAAAATTAGCGCCAACGCGGGTGGTTTATGTTTCCTGTAACCCGGCGACGCTTGCGCGCGATAGCGAGGCGTTGCTTGAGGCAGGTTACCAAATTCAGCGTCTGGCAATGCTTGATATGTTCCCGCACACTGGGCATCAGGAATCTATGGTGCTGTTTGAGCGTAGGTAATTACAGTGGCTTGTCGACTTCGACAGGCCGGTCCCGGGAAGGAGAGGACAATGGTTGCGGTAAGAAGTGCACATCTAAATAAAGCTGGCGAATTTGACCCTCAGAAATGGATCACCAGTCTGGGAATTTCCAGCCAGCAGTCGTGTGAACGCTTAGCCGAGACCTGGGATTATTGTCGTCGCCAGACAGTGGGGCGCTCAGATGCCGAGCTGATGCTGTGGCGCGGCGTAGAAATGGTTGAGATCCTGTCAACGCTGAGCATGGATAACGACACGCTGCGTGCGGCGCTGTTGTTCCCGTTAGTTGATGCTAACGTGGTGAGTGAAGAGGTGCTTAGCGAAAGCGCTGGGCAGTCCGTTGTCACCCTGATCCACGGCGTGCGCGACATGGCAGCGATTCGGCAACTCAAAGCCACCCATACCGATGCAGTTTCCTCTGAGCAAGTGGATAACGTGCGCCGGATGCTGCTGGCGATGGTGGATGATTTCCGCTGCGTGGTCATTAAGCTTGCCGAACGTATCGCCCACCTGCGTGAAGTCAAAGATGCCCCGGAAGATGAACGCGTGCTGGCGGCGAAAGAGTGTACCAATATCTATGCTCCACTTGCCAACCGCTTAGGCATCGGCCAACTCAAATGGGAGCTGGAAGATTACTGCTTCCGCTATCTGCATCCGGCAGAGTACAAGCGTATTGCCAAGCTGCTGCATGAACGCCGTATCGACAGAGAATCCTACATCAACGATTTTGTCGGCCACCTGCGCAGCGAAATGAAAACCGAAGGGGTAAAAGCCGAGGTTTATGGTCGCCCGAAACACATCTACAGCATCTGGCGCAAAATGCAGAAAAAACACCTCGCCTTTGACGAGCTGTTTGACGTGCGCGCGGTGCGCATCGTGGCGGAACGCCTTCAGGATTGTTACGCCGCGCTAGGGATAGTACACACTCACTATCGCCACCTGCCGGATGAGTTCGACGATTACGTCGCCAACCCGAAACCGAACGGTTACCAATCTATTCATACCGTGGTTCTTGGGCCAAACGGCAAAACGATTGAGATCCAGATCCGCACCAAGCAGATGCACGAGGACGCCGAGCTGGGCGTGGCCGCGCACTGGAAGTATAAAGAAGGTGCGGTGAGCGGTATGCGCTCTGGCTACGAAGACCGTATCGCCTGGCTGCGTAAGCTGATTGCATGGCAGGAAGAGATGGCCGATTCCGGCGAAATGCTGGACGAGGTGCGCAGCCAGGTCTTCGACGACCGGGTGTATGTCTTTACGCCGAAAGGTGACGTGGTGGATCTGCCGGCTGGCTCTACGCCGCTCGACTTTGCCTACCACATCCATAGCGATGTGGGGCACCGCTGTATCGGGGCCAAAATCAGCGGTCGCATTGTGCCGTTCACCTACCAGCTGCAAATGGGTGACCAGATTGAAATTATCACCCAGAAACAGCCGAACCCAAGCCGTGACTGGTTGAACCCGAACCTTGGCTATGTCACTACCAGCCGTGGGCGGTCGAAAATCCATGCCTGGTTCCGCAAGCAGGATAAAGACAAAAACGTTATTGCCGGGCGTCAAATTCTCGACGACGAGCTTGAGCACCTGGGAATCAGCCTCAAGGAAGCCGAAAAACATCTGCTGCCTCGCTACAACTTTAACGACGTGGAAGAGTTGCTGGCGGCCATCGGCGGCGGTGATATTCGCCTCAACCAGATGGTGAATTTCCTGCAAGCGCAGTTTAACAAGCCTAGCGCCGCCGAGCAGGACGCCGCTGCGCTGAAACAACTGCAGCAGAAAAGCTATACCCCGCAGAACAATCGCAGCAAAGACAATGGTCGCGTGGTAGTCGAAGGGGTCGGCAACCTGATGCACCATATTGCGCGCTGCTGTCAGCCGATTCCGGGCGATGAGATTGTCGGCTTTATCACTCAGGGGCGCGGGATTTCCGTGCACCGTGCCGATTGCGACCAGCTTGCAGAACTGCAATCTCATGCGCCGGAACGTATTGTTGATGCGGTTTGGGGCGAGAGCTATTCGGCGGGATACTCGCTGGTGGTTCGCGTACAAGCCAACGATCGCAGCGGCCTGTTGCGCGATATCACCACCATTCTTGCTAACGAAAAGGTGAACGTGCTGGGCGTAGCCAGCCGCAGCGATACCAAGCAGCAGATGGCGACCATCGACATGACGATTGAAATCTACAATCTGCAGGTCCTCGGGCGCGTGCTCGGCAAGCTTAATCAGGTGCCGGACGTCATCGACGCCCGCCGTCTGCACGGCGGCTAATTCGTTTGTAGGCCGGATAAGGCGTCAGCCGCCATCCGGCGTTGCGAAATTGCCGGAGGGCGGCTGACGCCCTATCCGGCCTACTTCTTCAGGATTTCCAAATGAACCAAATCGATCGACTGCTCGGGATTATGCAGCGTCTGCGCGACCCGGAAAACGGCTGTCCGTGGGACAAAGAGCAGACTTTCATCACCATTGCTCCCTATACGTTAGAAGAGACTTACGAAGTGCTCGACGCCATTGCGCGCGAGGACTTTGACGATCTGCGTGGTGAACTGGGTGACCTATTGTTCCAGGTTATCTTTTTCGCGCAAATGGCGCAGGAAGAAGGCCGCTTTGATTTCAATGATATCTGCCAATCTATCTGCGATAAGCTTGAGCGCCGTCACCCGCATATCTTTGGGGAGGCCAGCGCCAGCAATAGTGAGGAAGTACTTACTCGCTGGGAGCAGATCAAAACCGTTGAGCGGGCGGAGAAAGCTCAGCACTCCGCGCTGGATGATATTCCTCGCGCTTTCCCGGCGTTGATGCGCTCGCACAAAATCCAGAAGCGCTGCTCGGCGGTGGGCTTTGACTGGAAAACGCTAGGCCCGGTGCTTGATAAAGTGTACGAAGAAATTGACGAAGTGATGGACGAAGCAAAGCAGGCCGTCATTGATGAAGCTAGACTAGAAGAAGAGGTTGGCGATCTGTTGTTCGCCACGGTCAATTTATCGCGTCATTTAGGGGTCAAAGCCGAGACGGCGCTGCAAAAGGCGAATGATAAATTTGAGCGCCGTTTTCGGGAAGTTGAGCGTATTGTCACCGCGCGTGGCCTGGAAATGACCGGTGTGGATCTGGTTGTCATGGAAGAAGTTTGGCAGCAGGTAAAACGCCAGGAACATGATCTCTAAAGAATTTTTGCGGGAAAGGGCGAAAAGTGCGAAATCTTAAATGACAAGCGCTTGATTTGCGTCAAAAACATTTACCCAAAAGGGGCTATTTTCTCACTCCCCATGTTTGTTTCTGCGGCGATTGAGGAGCGAGAATGAAAGTTTGTGGCGCTCGCCATGTTCGGGTATACTACTTTCCCGTCTTGGTTATTCCATCGTTTCACCCTAACTTCTCAGGTCCAGCATGACAACGAACTATATTTTTGTGACCGGCGGGGTCGTATCCTCTCTGGGTAAAGGCATTGCCGCAGCATCCCTGGCAGCCATTCTTGAAGCCCGTGGCCTCAACGTGACCATGATGAAACTGGATCCGTACATTAACGTCGATCCAGGTACCATGAGCCCGATCCAACACGGGGAAGTGTTCGTTACAGAAGACGGCGCTGAAACCGACCTGGACCTGGGTCACTATGAGCGCTTCATTCGTACCAAAATGACTCGCCGTAATAACTTCACCACTGGTCGTATTTACTCCGACGTCCTGCGCAAAGAGCGCCGTGGCGACTATCTGGGCGCGACCGTTCAGGTTATCCCGCACATCACTAACGCGATTAAAGAGCGTGTTCTTGCCGGCGGCGAAGGCCACGACGTGGTACTGGTCGAAATCGGCGGTACCGTTGGTGATATCGAATCCTTACCGTTCCTGGAAGCGATTCGTCAGCTGGCTGTGGACATCGGTCGTGAACACGCGCTGTTCATGCACCTGACCCTGGTGCCTTATCTGGCTGCGGCGGGCGAAGTCAAAACTAAACCGACTCAGCACTCTGTAAAAGAACTGCTGTCCATCGGTATTCAGCCCGATATTCTGGTCTGCCGTTCCGATCGTGCGATTCCGGCCAACGAACGTGCAAAAATTGCATTGTTCTGTAACGTGCCAGAAAAAGCCGTTATTTCAATGAAAGATGTCGATTCCATTTATAAAATTCCGGGCCTGTTGAAATCACAGGGGCTGGATGATTATATTTGTAAACGATTCAGCTTGAACTGCCCGGAAGCGAATCTGTCCGAATGGGAACAGGTTATCTATGAAGAAGCGAACCCGGGTGGTGAAGTCACCATTGGTATGGTCGGCAAGTACATTGAACTGCCAGATGCTTACAAATCGGTGATTGAAGCGCTTAAGCACGGCGGTCTGAAAAATCGTGTTAGCGTAAATATCAAACTTATCGACTCGCAGGATGTCGAAACGCGTGGCGTCGAAATTCTGAAAGATTTGGATGCTATCCTGATCCCTGGCGGCTTCGGCTACCGTGGTGTAGAAGGTAAAATCGCGACAGCGCGCTATGCGCGTGAAAACAAAATTCCTTATCTGGGTATCTGCCTGGGTATGCAGGTTGCGCTGATTGAGTTTGCGCGCAACGTTGCGGGGATGGACAACGCCAACTCTACGGAATTTGTGCCAGACTGTAAGTACCCGGTTGTGGCGCTCATTACCGAATGGCGTGATGAAGATGGCAATGTCGAAGTTCGTAGCGATTCAAGCGACCTGGGTGGCACGATGCGTTTAGGCGCACAGCAGTGTCAGCTGGGCGATGACAGCCTGGTTCGCCAGCTGTACGGCGAACCAACCATTGTTGAACGTCACCGTCACCGCTATGAAGTCAACAACATGTTGTTGAAACAGATTGAAGCTGCAGGTCTGCGCGTTGCGGGCCGTTCCGGTGATGATCAGTTGGTCGAGATCATCGAAGTTCCGAATCACCCATGGTTCGTTGCTTGTCAGTTCCACCCGGAGTTTACTTCCACACCGCGTGATGGGCACCCGCTGTTTGCAGGCTTTGTGAAAGCCGCAAGCGAGTACCAGAAGCGTCAAGCGAAGTAAGAAAAGTTAGAACGGCAGCGCCCCACGAGGGGCGTTGTTTGTCTGGAGTTTTAGTTTAACTTGTACTGAGGAAAACCTAATGTCCAAAATCGTTAAAATCATCGGTCGTGAAATCATCGACTCCCGTGGTAACCCGACTGTTGAAGCTGAAGTTCACCTGGAAGGTGGTTTCGTTGGTATGGCTGCTGCTCCATCAGGTGCTTCTACTGGTTCCCGTGAAGCTCTGGAACTGCGCGATGGTGACAAATCCCGTTTCATGGGTAAAGGCGTACTGAAAGCTGTTGGCGCTGTTAACGGCCCAATCGCTCAGGCTCTGCTGGGTAAAGATGCTAAAGATCAGGCTGGCATCGACAAGATCATGATCGATCTGGACGGTACTGAAAATAAATCCAACTTCGGTGCTAACGCCATTCTGGCTGTGTCCCTGGCTAACGCCAAAGCAGCAGCGGCTTCTAAAGGCCTGCCACTGTACGCACACATCGCTGAACTGAACGGCACTCCAGGCAAATACTCTATGCCGGTTCCGATGATGAACATCATCAACGGTGGTGAGCACGCTGACAACAACGTCGACATCCAGGAATTTATGATTCAGCCAGTTGGCGCTAAATCCCTGAAAGAAGCCGTACGTATGGGTTCTGAAGTGTTCCACAACCTGGCTAAAGTTCTGAAAGCTAAAGGTATGAACACTGCAGTTGGTGACGAAGGTGGCTACGCGCCAAACCTGGGTTCTAACGCAGAAGCTCTGGCTGTTATCGCTGAAGCTGTTAAAGCTGCTGGCTACGAGCTGGGCAAAGACATCACCCTGGCGATGGACTGTGCAGCATCTGAATTCTACAAAGACGGTAAATACGTTCTGGCTGGCGAAGGCAACAAAGCGTTCACCTCTGAAGAATTCACTCACTTCCTGGAAGAACTGACCAAACAGTACCCAATCGTCTCCATCGAAGATGGCCTGGACGAGTCTGACTGGGATGGTTTCGCATACCAGACCAAAGTACTGGGCGACAAAATCCAGCTGGTTGGTGACGATCTGTTCGTAACCAACACCAAGATCCTGAAAGAAGGCATCGAAAAAGGCATCGTTAACTCCATCCTGATCAAATTCAACCAGATCGGTTCTCTGACCGAAACTCTGGCTGCGATCAAAATGGCGAAAGACGCTGGCTACACCGCTGTCATCTCTCACCGTTCTGGCGAAACTGAAGACGCAACCATCGCTGACCTGGCGGTAGGTACTGCTGCAGGCCAGATCAAAACTGGTTCTATGAGCCGTTCTGACCGCGTTGCTAAATACAACCAGCTGATTCGTATCGAAGAAGCGCTGGGTGCACAGGCTCCGTACAACGGTCGTAAAGAGATCAAAGGTCAGGCATAAGCCTGTTCTTGCTCTGATTTGAAAATGCCAGCCTGCGGGCTGGCATTTTTTTTAGCCGTAACAAAATCCCACCCCCGTGTTTGTTAACGCCAGTAAGTCCCCGGTCTTAAATCAATCTTTCACCAACGTGCCGAATGACGCCTTTAACAGCCCTTTACTACTGAGCAAGAAGTGCGAGGGATCGTTGGCGCGAAATATGCAATAATAACGGTTTACCACCACTGAAGAGTTAATGATGCAGTACCCGATTAACGAAATGTTCCAGACCTTACAAGGTGAAGGCTACTTTACCGGCGTTCCCGCAATTTTTATTCGTTTACAGGGATGCCCGGTGGGCTGCGCCTGGTGTGATACCAAACATACCTGGGAGAAGCTTAGCGATCGGGAAATTTCGCTGTTCAGTATCCTGGCAAAAACCAAAGAAAGCGACAAATGGGGCGCGGCGAGCAGTGACGATCTGCTGGCGATTATAGGTCGTCAGGGATGGACCGCCCGCCACGTGGTGATTACCGGCGGCGAACCCTGCATCCATGATTTAACCCCATTGACGACGCTGCTGGAACAAAACGGCTACAGCTGTCAGATTGAAACCAGCGGCACTCATGAAGTACGTTGCAGCCACAACACCTGGGTCACCGTGTCGCCGAAGGTGAACATGCGCGGCGGCTACGATGTGCTGTCACAGGCGCTGATTCGTGCCGATGAAATTAAGCATCCGGTTGGTCGCGTGCGCGATATTGAAGCGCTCGACGAGTTGCTGGAGACGCTCTCAGACGATAAGCCGCGTATTATTGCGCTGCAGCCGATAAGCCAAAAAGAGGACGCCACGCGTCTGTGCATTGAAACCTGTATCGCGCGCAACTGGCGTCTGTCGATGCAGACGCATAAGTATCTGAATATCGCGTAAACCCGGCGTCGCTTCGCTCAGCCGGGCTTGATACCAAAACCGTAGCCCGGGCAAGGCGCATCGCGCGCCCCCGGGAAAGCCCGCTATTTAGCCGCCTCGTTCATCACCTTCGAAAACGTCTCCATCGGGCAGAAGCCATCGGCATCCACCGGACAACCTTTAAGCGCCAGCGTCACGCGCTGCGGCGGCGTTTTCAGCGTTAATGTTTCAGCGTTGCGCAGCTGGTCGGCGCTTTGATAAACATACTCAATCTTCATCAAATCCCGATTACCTTTCACATCATGCCAGCGCTGGAACACGATTTTCCCGCCGATTGGCGTGCGTTCATACTGCCCTGGCAGCGTATAGGCATCAAAATCGAGCGCTTTCAGGAGCGAGGCAATATTCGAATCATGCCCAACCAGTACGGTAATTTTAGGCGTTTTTGTCGCCTCGGTAACCAGCGCATTATCAATATATTTCACCAACGGTTTTGCCACGTTACGCGCCACTTCTGATGAAGTGAATAGGCTATCCTGATAACCGTTTTTCAGCTGAGACAGCACGCGCCACTGCTGATCGGTTTTAATTTCTCCCCATGCCACCTGATCGAGCGGGAAGCCTTCGTAATATTGCAGCGTAAACGCGTCGACCAGTGAATTACCAATAGCCAGCGGCCCTTTAACGCCGGGCTCTTTCTGATAGCTGGCGCTAAAGTCGTCTTTGGCATCGCTCAGGGAACATTGCTGCTTCTCTTTACAGGCCGGGGAGTCCTGATAGCGGACAATCTGTGAGAGCAGCTTATAGCTTTCATCAAGCTGTTTACCTTGCCGCTCTTTTTCCATCGCCTGGATGGCTTTATCGCGAAACGTGGGGGACTCATCGGTGATCACCGGATTAAAGGTGGGATCCATCGTCCCCATTTTGTCCTGATGGTGAACCACGATATCGCAGCCCGGGAATGCGCCGGTGATAAAGAATTGGGCGGTGGCGACGGTGCGTTGCAGGCTATTGGCATAGGTATAGACCGTTTCCGGTGCCGGACACTCGCCGCTTTTGACCAGCCCCTGCTGTGCCAGCCATTCGCGCATATAGTGGCCCATGTACACTTCCAGCACGCCGCCTTTGGTGGTCAACTGGCCGCCCGGGACATCCCATTCAGGCCAGCTATTAGGTGTTGATTGTTGCAGCACGCTACCGTTGGTGGCCAGCGGAGCGCGGAGGTTATGGCGACTCATCATCAGCACCTGCTGAAGCTGATATCCTTCCGGTGGAGTTTGCGCCTGAGCGGCACTTGAGAGTAATAACAATGCGGGCAGTACCGCCGCGAAAAGCGTTTTCTTCATCCCTATTTCCTCATTATGTATTGACCAACCCAATGAGTCTGGCACAACTCCACGCTTTTTCCGCGCGGTGTGCCGCATAATGAAAAATCAGGGAAATGAATATGATAGTGAGATTAAGAAAGGGCGGGGGAGTCCGTGAATGGCCTCCCCGCGTGCGGGAGAAAATTACTCGCCGCGATAAACGCAGCCTGCGGTGCAGGTTTCTTTCACCATCACCGCGCTCAGGAGCGGAACAACCGGCTTAACCTGTTCCCAGATCCAGCGTGACAACACTTCGCTGGTTGGATTTTCTAAGCCCGGAATATCGTTCAGATAGTAATGGTCCAGACGAACGTAAGTTGGCTTAAACGCGGCCTTTAGTTCGGCGAAATCCATAATCCAGCCGGTATGGGGATCAACATCACCGGTAATCTCAAGACGCACCATGAACGAGTGACCGTGCAGACGCCCGCATTTATGTCCTTCCGGTACGTGCGGCAGGTGATGGGCGGCTTCGAAGGTGAAATCTTTAAACAGTGTGGTGGACATCATGAACTCTCAGTCTTGCGGAAAAAAACGCCGCATAGTAACGGAAAGCACATTTTTCTGCATTAACTAAAACGATCAAATAGGCAATGAGTATAAAAAATACTCGCGCTGATAATTATTTTGCATATATATCAATGGTTTATTTAATCTGTTTTATTGCTATTAACTACCAGGAAAAGAGGTTAGTCCATTTGGTTATTTGATATTTCCAACCCTTCTTTAATTGTTATTATCCACATCGTTAACCTTACATTCAGTTCTGTTTTTCCTGATGAGAAAACAGCTTTGCTACTGGAACATAATAACGCATGACAACACAGTCTCCCCCTCAAGCTTTGCTTCCGCTCAATACGGAACAGCTCGCTCGCCTGCAGGCGGCAACCACGGATTTAACCCCCACCCAGCTTGCCTGGGTTTCTGGCTATTTTTGGGGCGTGCTCAATCAGCAGCCTGGTGCTACGGCCTTAACGCCGGCGCCCGTTGTGGCAGAATTTCCGGCCATTACGCTTATTTCCGCATCGCAAACCGGTAATGCCCGTCGCGTAGCTGAAGCGCTGCGCGATGACCTGCTGGCCGCAAAACTGAACGTGAACCTGGTCAATGCCGGGGATTATAAATTCAAACAAATCGCGTCAGAAAAACTGCTGGTCATTGTAGCTTCCACGCAGGGGGAAGGGGAGGCGCCGGAAGAAGCGGTTGCACTGCATAAGTTCCTGTTCTCGAAAAAAGCGCCGAAGCTTACCGACACCGCTTTTGCGGTATTGGGTCTTGGCGACACCTCCTATGAATTCTTCTGCCAGGCCGGTAAAGACTTCGACAGCAAGCTGGCTGAGTTAGGCGGTGAACGCCTTCTCGACCGCGTGGATGCCGATGTGGAATATCAGGCTGCGGCGGCCGAATGGCGTGCCCGCCTGGTCGACGTACTGAAAGCGCGCGCTCCAGCAGCCCAGTCCGTGCAGGCAGTGGCAAGCGGCGCGGTAAACGAAGTGCACACCAGCCCATACACCAAAGAAGCGCCGCTTGTGGCATCACTTGCGGTTAACCAGAAAATTACCGGACGTGACTCGGAAAAAGATGTTCGCCACATTGAAATCGATCTTGGTGACTCTGGCCTGCGCTATCAGCCGGGCGATGCCCTCGGCGTCTGGTATCAGAACGATCCCGAACTGGTAAAAGAACTGGTTGAACTGCTGTGGCTGAAGGGCGACGAGCCCGTGACGGTTGAAGGCAAAACCTTGCCGCTCGCCGAAGCGCTACAGTGGCACTTCGAGCTGACGGTCAACACCGCGAACATCGTGGAAAACTACGCAACCCTGACCCGCAGCGAGTCGTTGTTGCCGCTGGTGGGCGACAAAGCGCAGCTGCAACAGTATGCCGCGACCACGCCAATCGTTGATATGGTGCGTTTCTCTCCGGCACAGCTGGATGCAGAAGCGTTAATCGGTCTGCTGCGCCCACTGACGCCGCGCCTGTACTCCATTGCCTCTTCTCAGGCTGAAGTCGAGAGCGAAGTGCACGTGACCGTCGGCGTCGTTCGTTATGATATCGAAGGCCGTGCCCGGGCGGGCGGTGCTTCCAGCTTCCTCGCGGAACGGGTGGAAGAAGACGGTGAAGTGCGCGTATTTATTGAGCACAATGATAATTTCCGTCTGCCAGCTAACCCACAAACGCCGGTGATTATGATTGGCCCGGGCACCGGCATCGCGCCGTTCCGCGCCTTTATGCAACAGCGCGCCGCCGATGGCGCAGAAGGCAAAAACTGGCTGTTCTTTGGTAACCCGCACTTCACCGAAGATTTCCTCTATCAGGTAGAGTGGCAGCGGTACGTTAAAGACGGCGTATTAAGCCGTATCGATTTGGCCTGGTCGCGCGATCAAAAAGAAAAAGTCTACGTACAAGACAAACTGCGCGAACAGGGTGCTGAACTGTGGCGCTGGATTAATGATGGGGCCCATATTTATGTCTGCGGCGATGCCAATCGCATGGCGAAAGATGTCGAGCAGGCACTGCTGGAAGTGATTGCTGAATTCGGTGCAATGGACATTGAATCAGCGGATGAATTTTTAAGTGAGCTGCGCGTTGAGCGCCGTTATCAGCGAGATGTCTACTAATGAGCGAAAAATACCCAGGGCCTTTAGTGGTCGAAGGCAAACTGACTGACGCCGAGCGCATGAAGCGTGAGAGCAACTTCCTGCGCGGTACTATCGCAGAAGATCTCAATGACGGCCTGACCGGCGGCTTCCACGGCGACAACTTCCTGCTGATCCGCTTCCACGGAATGTACCAGCAAGATGACCGCGATATTCGTGCAGAACGCGCCGAGCAGAAGCTTGAGCCGCGCCATGCGATGCTGCTGCGCTGCCGTCTACCGGGCGGGGTGATTACCACTACCCAGTGGAAGGCTATCGATAAATTTGCCGCGGATAACACGATTTACGGCAGCATCCGTCTGACTAACCGCCAGACCTTCCAGTTCCACGGCATTCTGAAGAAGAACGTGAAGCCGGTTCACCAGATGCTGCACTCCGTGGGGCTTGATGCGCTGGCAACCGCCAACGACATGAACCGTAACGTGCTGTGCACCTCTAACCCTTACGAGTCGCAGCTACACGCTGAGGCCTACGAGTGGGCGAAGAAGATTTCAGAACATTTGCTGCCGCGTACCCGCGCCTATGCGGAGATCTGGCTCGATCAGGAGAAGGTCGCGACCACCGATGAAGAACCGATCCTCGGGGCGACCTATCTGCCGCGTAAGTTCAAAACCACGGTGGTGATCCCGCCGCAGAACGATATCGATCTGCACGCCAACGATATGAACTTCGTGGCGATTGCCGAAAACGGCAAGCTGGTGGGCTTTAACCTGCTGGTAGGAGGCGGTCTGTCTATCGAACACGGTAATAAGAAAACCTACGCCCGCACGGCGAGCGAGTTTGGCTTCCTGCCGCTGGAGCATACCTTAGCGGTGGCCGAAGCGGTGGTGACCACCCAGCGTGACTGGGGCAACCGTACCGATCGTAAAAATGCCAAAACCAAATACACTCTTGAGCGCGTCGGCGTCGAGACGTTCAAAGAAGAAGTTGAACGCCGTGCGGGGATCAAGTTTGCGCCGATTCGTCCTTACGAATTTACCAGCCGCGGCGACAGAATTGGCTGGGTAAAAGGGATTGATAATAACTGGCACCTGACGCTGTTTATCGAAAATGGTCGTATTCTTGATTATCCAGGGCGTCCGCTGAAAACCGGTCTGCTGGAGATCGCGAAGATCCATAAAGGCGATTTCCGCATCACCGCGAACCAGAACCTGATTATTGCCGGCGTACCGGAAAGCCAGAAAGCGGCTATCGAGAAACTGGCGCACGACCACGGATTGATGAATGCGGTGAAACCGCAGCGTGAAAATTCGATGGCCTGCGTGTCATTCCCGACATGTCCTTTGGCGATGGCTGAGGCCGAGCGCTTCTTACCATCGTTCACAGATAAAGTTGAAGCGATTTTAGAAAAACACGGTATTCCTGATGAACATATCGTGATGCGCGTAACCGGCTGCCCGAACGGCTGTGGCCGTGCGATGCTGGCAGAGCTTGGGCTGGTAGGTAAAGCGCCGGGTCGCTACAACGTGCATCTTGGCGGTAACCGCAGCGGGTCGCGGATCCCCCGGATGTATCGTGAAAATATCACCGAGTCGGAAATTCTCGATTCGATCGATGAGCTGGTTGGGCGCTGGGCGAAAGAGCGTGAAGCGGGTGAAGGCTTCGGCGACTTTACGGTGCGTGCGGGCATCATTCGCCCGGTGCTCGATCCAGCGCGTGATTTCTGGGAATAACCTGAATTGCCGGATGGCGGCATAAATGCCTTATCCGGCCTACCAACGGCGTAGGCCTGATAAGCGCAGCGCCATCAGGCAAGGCAAACAGCGAGGAACTTATGTCCAAACTCGATCTCAACGCGCTGAACGAACTACCAAAAGTCGAACGCGTACTGGCTTTGGCGGAAACCAACGCCCAGCTGGAAAAACTGAGCGCAGAAGAACGCGTTGCCTGGGCGCTGGAAAACCTGCCCGGCGAATATGTCCTTTCCTCAAGCTTTGGTATTCAGGCGGCGGTAAGCCTGCATCTGGTGAATCAGATTCGCCCGGATATCCCGGTGATCCTCACCGATACCGGCTACTTGTTCCCGGAAACCTATCAGTTTATTGACGAGTTAACGGATAAACTCAACCTTAATCTTCAGGTCTTTCGGGCGAAAGAGAGTGCGGCCTGGCAGGAAGCGCGCTACGGCAAGCTTTGGGAACAGGGCGTTGAAGGCATTGAGAAATATAATGACATCAACAAAGTCGAACCAATGAACCGGGCGCTGGCAGCGTTAAACGCACAGACGTGGTTTGCCGGACTTCGCCGTGAGCAGTCAGGCAGCCGCGCCACCTTACCGGTGCTGGCGATTCAGCGTGGCGTATTTAAAGTACTGCCGATTATCGATTGGGATAATCGTACGGTCTATCAATACCTGCAAAAACACGGGCTGAAATATCATCCGCTGTGGGACCTGGGCTATCTGTCGGTAGGCGATACCCATACTACCCGTAAATGGGAGCCGGGCATGGCGGAAGAAGAGACGCGCTTCTTTGGGTTGAAGCGCGAGTGTGGGCTGCACGAAGGGTAATATTATTTTAGGTGAGCCAGCATGGCATGACTGCTGGCTCATGTTTATCGGACTCCTCCTGTCTGTTTATTGCGATAAACAGTTCTGAAAATATCAGTTTATTCACAAATATCTTCTCTCCATTTATAGGCATGCATTAATAACCTATGCCATTAGCAATTTAAATACTCATTCAGTTGTCTTATTGTGTTTAATTTTATAAATTCCGAATCAGGACTTATCCTTAAGAAACAATTTGTTGTCACACTTGAACCCTGCATAATTACTCAAACTCGTTACAGAGTATTTTAAAATGGTTTTACAGTCATAATTCAGTGTTCTGAATATGATTGATATGTCCAATATGCAAGGAGTATATGTGAAGGAATATAAAGCAATCATTTACCAGGAAGGTATGCTAGGGAGTCTGTTCTTTGGTGCATCTAAGGTGAATCCTGTAAAATTTACTGATTTCCTTAATAAGAATGCACGCGAAGGTTGGCGGGTCGTCACAATGGAGAAAGATATACGCCGTATGCTACTTTTTTTTGCACGCGAAGCTTACCTTGTCATTCTTGAAAAAGAAGTATGAAGCTTACCGTAACGCTGTGCTTGGGTATTCTGGTTTTTTGGGCTGTGGTTGCGCTTGCGCAACTGTGGTTCACTCCGCTGAGCGCCCTTGCGTTTGTTAAGCTATCAATTACTGCTGGTATTCTTGATATTGTTATCCTGGTGATAGGATTATGCCGTCGGGAATACTGCGAAGATAAAGATATGAAGAAGGGTGGGTATCTCGATTAATCTGCCCTGACGATAATTTTTTCATGAAATATGCTGATGCTAAGATTGTTATCAGCATATTTCATTCCTGCAAGGTCTCACTACTGTTTCTTAAACGCTCCAGATTCACTATCCGGCCTGATTGTATTCCATCTATTTTAAGGACGTTTTCTTCTCCGCCTTCGCTAACTCCAGCACCAATGGCATCATCACGCGCACTACCTCGCGACCACGGCGTTCAATTCGCCCCGGCAGCGCTTTATCAAGATACTGCTGATTATCGAGATGGGCATTGTGCCAACTGGTGCCGTCCGGGAAACTTGCCGTTTTAGCACGCTGCTGGAAGCCGTCTTTTTTGCCCAGTGACCAGTTTGTGGCTTCCACTGAAAGCACGGGGATCCCGGCTTTATCAAAAACCTCCGCATCGTTGCAGCAGCCCGTCCCTTGTGGGTATTGAGGATTAAGCCCAGGGTTGGTCGCTGCGGCAATCCCCCGGCTGTGGGCGAGGGTCAGCGCGCGGTCGCGTGTGAGCTTACGCACCGAGGCTGGCGTTTTAACGCCGCTGTTGAAATAGAGTTTGTCGCCGACGACCAGGTTATCCAGGTTAATCACCAGCAGCGTGTTTTTCTGCTCGGCGCTGCTCATGCGTTTAAGCAGATTCTCCGCGCCAAGTTTGCCTTCTTCTTCACCGCTGGTGGCGATAAAACGAATACCATACTGGGTCGGGATATTTTTAAAGCGCTCCGCCAGCTCCAGCATGACGCCAAGCCCCATCGCGTTATCATCAATGCCCTGAAGCGTCAGGCCGCCGAGATTTTTCTCCACGTCGCTATCGCTATGGGGCGCGTAGGTATCGAGATGCGCCATGATAATAATCTGCTGGCTGGACTTGCCTTCATGCGCCGCAATCACGGTGCTGCCCAGCACATTATGCCAGTTTTGACGGTTATCTTTGGTGGTGTAGATATAACGGCTGCTAAAGGTGCGGATATCACTTTGATAGCCCATCTGCGAAAATTGCTGGCGAATATAGTCAGCAGAGAGCATTTCAGCCGGTGTCCCGGTAATGCGTCCTGGGAAATAGGTGGCGATATAACGCGCTTGAGTGTTGGCGATGGTTCCCAGTGAAGCGGTGGCTGCGTGTGCCGGGAGGGAGATACAAACGCCGAGCGCCAGGGCTGTCATGCAGCGGCGCAGTGCCCAGAACATAGATATTCCTTACAACAGAGCAAAAAATTAGACGTGCCTAGTATGAAACTGTGATGTTGATTACACAATTTCAAATGCTCTTAAATCCCGGAAAAATAGCGCGTTAAGCACTTTTTGAACTTTGCTTTTTCAGCGCGTTATTCCTTTGAGTAACAACTCATTCCTTTTAGTAATTTCATTTGCTCTAAGCCTCCCCCTATAGTCCCTGTATTGCTGATTGTTAGCGAGTTGTAGCACAACGACCCGAACAACAAAGAGATACGTGCAGACGACGCTATCAAGCCCCAACACACAACAGACATGCAATAAATCAGGCTTAAGGAACGGTTATGGACCAAAAACGACTTACTCACCTGCGGCAACTGGAGGCGGAAAGCATCCATATTATCCGTGAGGTGGCCGCCGAATTCTCTAATCCGGTGATGATGTACTCCATCGGTAAAGATTCCAGCGTCATGCTGCATCTGGCGCGCAAGGCGTTTTATCCAGGCACGTTGCCGTTCCCGCTGCTGCATGTTGATACCGGCTGGAAATTCCGTGAGATGTACGAGTTCCGCGACCGCACCGCCAAAGCCTACGGCTGTGAGCTGCTGGTACATAAAAACCCGGAAGGGGTGGCGATGGGGATCAATCCCTTCGAACACGGCAGTGCCAAGCACACGGATATTATGAAAACCGAAGGCCTGAAGCAGGCGCTGAATAAATACGGTTTTGATGCGGCATTCGGCGGTGCTCGCCGTGATGAAGAAAAATCCCGCGCCAAAGAACGTATCTACTCCTTCCGCGACCGCTTCCATCGCTGGGATCCGAAAAACCAGCGCCCGGAGCTGTGGCATAACTACAACGGCCAGATTAACAAAGGTGAGAGCATCCGCGTCTTCCCGCTGTCGAACTGGACTGAGCTGGATATCTGGCAGTACATCTATCTGGAAAATATCGACATTGTGCCACTGTATCTGGCCGCCGAGCGCCCGGTGCTGGAACGTGACGGTATGCTGATGATGATCGACGACGATCGTATCGATTTGCAGCCAGGAGAGGTTATCGAAAATCGTATGGTGCGCTTCCGTACTCTGGGATGCTGGCCGCTGACCGGTGCGGTAGAGTCCGACGCGCAGACGCTGCCGGAGATTATCGAAGAGATGCTGGTCTCCACCACCAGTGAACGTCAGGGGCGGATGATTGACCGCGACCAGGCCGGCTCCATGGAGCTTAAAAAACGTCAGGGTTATTTCTAAGGAGCCGCCATGAACACCACTATTGCACAACAAATTGCCGATGAAGGCGGGGTTGAGGCGTATCTGCACGCCCAGCAGCACAAGAGCCTGCTGCGCTTTCTGACCTGCGGCAGCGTGGATGACGGCAAAAGTACGCTGATTGGTCGTCTGCTGCACGATACCCGCCAGATTTATGAAGATCAGCTTTCATCGCTGCACAATGACAGCAAGCGACACGGTACACAGGGCGAAAAACTGGATCTGGCGCTGCTGGTGGATGGTCTACAGGCCGAGCGTGAGCAGGGCATCACTATCGACGTGGCCTATCGCTATTTCTCCACCGAAAAGCGTAAATTTATTATTGCTGATACCCCAGGGCATGAGCAGTACACCCGCAATATGGCGACCGGCGCTTCCACCTGTGACCTGGCGATCCTGCTGATTGACGCGCGTAAAGGCGTACTGGATCAAACGCGCCGCCACAGCTTTATCTCAACGCTACTGGGGATCAAACACCTGGTGGTGGCGGTGAACAAAATGGATCTTGTTGATTACAGCGAAGAGACGTTTAACCGTATCCGCGAAGAGTATCTGACCTTTGCCGAGCAGCTGCCGGGCAATCTGGATATTCGCTTTGTGCCACTTTCTGCCCTTGAGGGCGATAACGTAGCAAGCCAAAGCGCGAATATTCCATGGTACAGCGGCCCAACGCTTCTGGAAGTGCTGGAAACTGTCGTCATCCAGCGTACCGTTGATACCCAGCCGATGCGTTTCCCGGTGCAGTACGTCAATCGTCCGAACCTGGATTTCCGCGGCTTCTCCGGTACGGTGGCCTCAGGTCGTGTACAGGTGGGCCAGCGCATTAAAGTGCTGCCGTCAGGCGTTGAGTCCAGCGTCGCGCGGATTGTCACCTTTGATGGCGATCTCGAGGAAGCAGGCGCAGGCGAAGCCGTGACGCTGGTGCTGAAAGACGAAATTGATATCAGCCGCGGCGATCTGTTGCTGGATGCGCAAGATACGTTACCGTCGGTACAGCGCGCCAGCGTAAACGTGGTGTGGATGGCAGAACAGCCGCTGTCGGCAGGGCAAAGCTATGACATCAAAGTGGCCGGTAAGAAAACCCGCGCCCGCGTTGATGGCATTCAGTATCAAGTAGATATCAACAATCTGACGCAGCGTGAAGTGGACGTTCTCCCGTTAAACGGTATCGGCCTTGTTGACCTGACCTTTGATGAGCCGCTGGTGCTCGACAAGTATCAGGAAAACCCGGTGACCGGCGGAATTATCTTTATCGATCGCTTAAGCAACGTCACCGTCGGTGCAGGCATGGTACATGAACTGAATACCGACGCGGTGGGGCTGAGCACCGATTTCAGCGCTTTTGAACTGGAACTTAATGCTCTGGTGCGTAAGCACTTCCCACATTGGGGCGCGCGTGATTTGCTGGGAGGCAAGTAATGGCTCAGCATGACGAAAACGTCGTCTGGCACGCCCATCCCGTTACCGCACACCAGCGCGAACAACTCCACGGTCATCGTGGGGTTGTACTGTGGTTCACCGGGCTTTCGGGCTCGGGGAAATCCACCGTTGCTGGTGCGCTGGAAGAGGCGCTGCATCAGCTTGGCGTGAGCACTTATCTGCTGGATGGTGATAACGTCCGTCATGGTTTGTGTCGCGATCTGGGGTTTACCGATGTAGACCGTAAAGAAAATATTCGTCGCGTGGGCGAAGTGGCTAAACTGATGGTCGATGCGGGGCTGGTGGTATTGACCGCATTTATCTCACCGCACCGCGCTGAACGTCAGATGGTGCGTGAACAGGTGGGGGACGATCGCTTCTTTGAGATCTTCGTCGACACCTCTTTGGCAACCTGTGAGGCGCGCGATCCGAAAGGCTTGTATAAAAAGGCCCGTGCCGGAGAGCTGCGGAATTTTACCGGGATTGATTCAGCGTATGAATCTCCAGAGCGACCGGCGATCCACCTTAATGGTGAACAATTAGTAACAAATTTAGTGGCACAATTATTAGATCTGCTCAGGCAGAGCGATATTATCAGATCCTGAAAAGGTGCCGGAGTTTGCCTACTCCGGCCTAACAGGATTATTTATGCGCAATACTCAGAACATCGACGTGACCCATCCCGAGTCGCTCGCCCCCGCTTATGATGAAGCCACCTGGTCTTTGTCAGGGGCGTTTGTCGGCTTTGTCGCGTGGTTGATGGCGCTGGGTATCCCCTATCTGCACTATGGCAATAACACGCTATTCTTCTTCCTGTACACGTGGCCTTTTTTCCTCGCCCTGATGCCCGTTGCCGTGGTTGTCGGCGTGGCTTTCCACTCGCTGGTGAAAGGAAAACTGGGTTACACCATTGTTGCAACGTTGGCGACCGTCGCCATACTGTGTGGTTTGTTATTCATGTGGATTATGAGTTAGTGCGTTCGTACTAGACATTCTGCGCAATTTTGCCTGCGACAACGCATGCCTCTGGGCCAGGGAAATGTGGTACATTTCAGGCTGTATGCGGTATCGCCTGCGGCCGGAGTGGAGTATGACGGCAAGTTATGGGATGATAGGGCCGTTTTTCAGGGGGCAGGATGGGTAAATTAACGCTGCTATTACTGGCATTGCTGGTATGGCTACAATATTCCTTATGGTTTGGCAAAAATGGTCTGCATGACTTTAGCCGGGTCAATGATGATGTATCTGTACAACAGGCAACCAACGCAAAATTAAAAGCGCGCAACGATCAGCTTTTCGCCGAAATTGATGACCTCAATGGCGGCCAGGAAGCTATCGAGGAACGTGCTCGTAACGAACTTAGCATGACCCGCCCGGGCGAAACGTTTTATCGTCTGGTGCCGGATGCGTCTAAACGCAGCCAGAATGCGGGGCAAACGCAAACTAATCGCTAATCAGTTCCAGGATGACGACATGGCCGTAACTTCTCCGGGCGTATGCGCCGTGGTACCGGCAGCCGGGTTTGGCCGCCGTATGCAAACGGAATGCCCGAAACAATATCTCTCAATCGGTAACAAAACGATTCTCGAACACTCGGTGGATGCGCTGCTGGCTAACGCCCGCGTCCAGCGAGTAATAATCGTCGTCTCCCCTGGCGACGAGCGCTTCCAGCAACTCCCTCTGGCGCAGCATCCCCAAATTACCGTCGTTGATGGCGGCGCTGAACGTGCCGACTCCGTGCTGGCTGGCCTGCGCGCGATTGATGATGCCCAATGGGTATTGGTACATGATGCGGCGCGCCCGTGTCTGCATCAGGACGATTTAGCGCGGCTGCTGACGCTAAGCGACACCAGCCGCGTGGGCGGTATTCTGGCCGCGCCCGTTCGTGACACCATGAAACGCGCAGAAAGCGGAAAATCGGCCATTGCCCATACCGTCGAACGCAATGATTTGTGGCACGCGCTGACCCCCCAGTTTTTCCCGCGCGAGCTGCTGCTGGCGTGTTTAACCCGCGCATTGAACGAAGGCGCAACGATTACCGACGAAGCATCAGCGTTAGAGTATTGCGGCTTTCATCCCGAGTTGATTGCCGGACGTGCTGATAATATTAAAGTGACGCGCCCGGAAGACCTGGCGCTCGCCCAATTTTACCTCACCCGCTCGGGTAACCCGGAGAATGCATAATGCGAATTGGACACGGATTTGATGTACACGCCTTTGGTGGCGTTGGCCCGATTATCATTGGCGGCGTACGTATCCCTTATGAAAAAGGGCTGCTGGCGCACTCCGACGGCGACGTGGCGTTGCATGCATTAACCGATGCTTTACTGGGAGCGGCAGCACTGGGTGATATCGGCAAGCTGTTCCCGGATACCGATCCGGCCTTTAAAGGCGCTGACAGCCGCGCACTGCTGCGTGAAGCCTGGCGTCGCGTACAGGCTAAGGGCTACACCCTCGGCAACGTTGACGTCACCATCATTGCCCAGGCGCCAAAAATGCTGACGCACATCCCGCAAATGCGCGTGTTTATTGCCGAAGATCTCGGCTGCCATATGGATGATGTTAACGTCAAAGCGACCACCACCGAGAAGCTCGGCTTCACCGGGCGCGGTGAAGGCATCGCCTGTGAAGCGGTGGCGCTGCTGAATAAGGCGACCTCATGATTCAGTTTGATGCACTGACCTACTTACACGGCAAGCCGCAAAGTACGGGGCAGTTAAAAGCCAATCCGGAAGATTTTCTGGTGGTTGAAGATTTAGGTTTTGAACCGGACGGCGAAGGCGAGCATATTCTGGTACGCATCCTGAAAAATGGCTGTAATACCCGTTTTGTTGCCGAAGCGCTGGCGAAGTTTCTGAAAATTCACGCTCGCGAAGTCAGCTTTGCCGGGCAAAAAGATAAGCATGCGGTGACCGAACAGTGGCTGTGCGCGCGCGTACCAGGCAAAGAAATGCCGGATTTAAGCCAGTTCCAGCTGGAAGGATGCCAGGTGCTGGAATATGCGCGTCATAAGCGTAAGCTGCGTTTAGGCGCGCTTAAGGGCAATCAGTTCACGATAGTTCTACGCGAAGTGAAAGGCCGTGATGAGGTTGAGGCCCGTCTACAGGCGATTGTTGAAGGCGGCGTGCCGAACTATTTCGGCGCTCAGCGCTTTGGCATGGGGGGCAGTAACCTGCATGGCGCGCTGCGCTGGGCGGAAAGCGGTGCACCGGTTCGCGACCGAAATAAGCGCAGTTTTTGGTTGTCGGCGGCACGTAGCGCGTTGTTTAATCAGATTGTGAGTGAACGCCTAAAAAAAACGGACTTTAATCAAGTTGTTGATGGCGATGCGCTACAATTATCCGGGCGTGGCAGCTGGTTTGTGGCAAGCCCTGAAGAACTGACTGAATTGCAAGCTCGCGTCGATGCGCGTGAACTGATGATCACCGCAGTCCTGCCGGGAAGCGGTGACTGGGGAACCCAGCGCGACGCGCTGGTATTTGAACAAACCGTGCTGGCTGAAGAGACGGCGTTGCAATCCCTGTTGCTGCGCGAAAAAGTCGAGGCCGCTCGCCGCGCAATGCTGCTCTATCCGCAGCAGCTTTGCTGGAACTGGTGGGACGACGTGACCGTCGAACTGCGTTTCTGGCTCCCGGCGGGCAGTTTTGCGACCAGCGTGGTAAGGGAACTTATCAATACAACAGGTGATTATGCGAATATTGCTGAGTAACGATGACGGGATCCATGCGCCAGGCATTCAGACGCTGGCCAGAGCCTTACGGGAATTTGCCGAGGTTCAGGTAGTTGCACCCGATCGTAACCGCAGTGGCGCGTCGAATTCGCTGACGCTGGAGTCTTCGCTTCGTACTTTCACTTTCGATAACGGCGACATTGCCGTCCAGATGGGCACGCCTACAGATTGTGTCTACCTTGGTGTCAATGCGCTGATGCGTCCGGGGCCGGACATCGTCGTTTCTGGCATTAACGCCGGGCCGAATCTGGGCGATGATGTTATCTATTCCGGCACGGTGGCGGCTGCGATGGAGGGCCGACATCTTGGTCTGCCGGCACTTGCGGTATCGTTAAACGGTCATCAACACTATGAGACCGCCGCCGCCGTCACCTGC
Organism: Enterobacteriaceae bacterium; assembly: GCA_902363335.1. Taxonomy (GTDB): domain Bacteria; phylum Pseudomonadota; class Gammaproteobacteria; order Enterobacterales; family Enterobacteriaceae; genus Kluyvera. Next base: position 317,343 of record CABIZV010000004.1, read on the forward strand.
TCATTATTGCGCGCGTTAGCACGTGAGCCGCTGCGTACCGGACGTATCCTCAACGTCAACGTTCCCGACCTGCCGCTTGACCAAATCAAAGGCATTCGCGTGACGCGGTGCGGTAGCCGCCATCCGGCGGATAAAGTTATTCCGCAGCAGGATCCGCGCGGCAATACGCTTTACTGGATTGGCCCGCCGGGTGAAAAATGCGACGCCGGCCCGGATACTGATTTTGCCGCCGTCGATGAAGGATATGTCTCCGTGACGCCGCTGCACGTAGATCTCACGGCACAGGGCGCGCGCGAGGTGGTCTCCGGCTGGCTTGAGCAGGTGAGGGTAGACACGCAATGGTAGTCAGTAAACGTATTCAGAGCCTGCTCGATCAGCTTCAGCAATTGGGGATCCGTGATGAACGGGTGCTCGATGCGATAGCGAACGTGCCGCGTGAAAAATTTATTGATGAGGCGTTTGAACACAGCGCGTGGGATAACGTTGCGCTGCCTATTGGGCAGGGGCAGACCATTTCGCAGCCGTACATGGTGGCGCGAATGACCGAACTACTGGAGCTGACGCCCGAGTGCCGGGTGCTGGAAATTGGCACCGGTTCGGGTTATCAGACGGCCATCCTGGCACATTTAGTTCATCACGTCTGTTCCGTTGAACGTATAAAGAGCCTGCAATGGCACGCACGGCGTCGCCTGAAGCAGCTTGATTTGCACAATGTATCGACCCGCCATGGCGATGGTTGGCAGGGGTGGCAAGCGCGCGCCCCGTTTGACGCCATTATCGTGACGGCGGCTCCGCTGGAAATCCCGGTTGCGCTGATGTCGCAGCTGGATGAGGGCGGTATTCTCGTTTTACCCGTGGGCGATGATCAGCAGTATCTGAAACGCGTTCATCGGCGGGGAGGCGAATTCATTATTGATACCGTCGAGGCCGTACGCTTCGTTCCCCTGGTGAAGGGGGAGCTGGCCTGAGACCCGGATTTTTCTGAAGGTTTTCGGCACAATTGGGCGTATGGTAAACACGTTTTCCAGTGTTTACGACGCGCGTTGCGCGGTATTAAGTCACTGGCAGTTAACCTATTCCTGGGGGATAAATGAGCGCGGGAAGCCCTAAATTTACCGTTAATCGTGTAGTGGCATTGTCACTGATTTCACTTTGGCTGGCAGGTTGTTCTTCATCGAATGATACCCCAGCGCCAGTCAGCTCCGTTAATAGCAATGGATCCAGCAGCACCAATTCCGGCATGCTGATTACGCCGCCGCCAAAAATGGGTACCACGGCGCAATCAACACCTCAGATTCAACCGGTACAGCCGGTTCAGACGCAGCCGGTTCAGACACAGCCTATCCAGACCCAGCAGCCCGTCGCGCAGCCGGTAGCACAACAGCCGGTGCAAATGGAAAATGGACATATCGTCTACAACCGTAAATACGGTGATATTCCAAAAGGCAGCTACGCAGGCGGCAGCACCTATACCGTTAAACATGGTGATACGCTGTTCTATATTGCCTGGGTCACCGGCAACGATTTCCGTGACCTTGCCCAGCGCAACAATATCGCCGCTCCTTACGGCCTGAACGTCGGGCAGGTTCTGCAAGTTGGTAATGCTTCCGGTCAGCCAATTACCGGAAACAACCCGGTAGCGGTAGCCAGCGCGCAAAGCAGCAACGCTAATTCCGGATTAGTCTCAAAACCTGCACAAAATTCCATCACGCCTGTTGCGTCGACTACCACAATTACGTATTCTGAGGATTCAGGTGAACAAAGTGCTAACAAAATGTTGCCTAACAACAAGCCTGCGACGACTACCGTCACAGCGCCTGTAACCGCACCAGTTGCAAGCACAGCCGTACCAACCGCCAGCAGTACATCGACCAGCGCGCCAATATCCGCATGGCGCTGGCCGACTGACGGCAAGATTATCGAAAACTTTAGCGGCACCGACGGTGGCAATAAAGGGATTGATATCGCGGGCAGTAAAGGACAGGCAATCGTCGCAACCGCTGATGGGCGCGTCGTGTATGCCGGTAACGCACTGCGTGGTTACGGTAATCTTATTATCATCAAACATAACGATGATTACCTGAGTGCCTACGCTCATAACGATACGATGCTGGTAAAAGAGCAACAAGATATCAAGGCGGGGCAGAAAATCGCTACCATGGGTAGCACTGGTACCAGTTCTACACGTTTGCATTTTGAAATTCGTTACAAGGGGAAATCCGTCAACCCGCTGCAGTATTTACCGCAGCGATAATGCGGCAAAGTCCTTCACATGAACGCTTTCAGGTGGCATCGACAGTCGTAGAGGCCACCTGATAAGTGACATGCTAAGGTGCATTGCCTGGGGATCACGGGTAGGAGCCACCTTAATGAGTCAGAATACGCTGAAAGTTCATGATTTAAATGAAGATGCGGAGTTTGATGAGAATGGAGCAGAGACTTTTGATGAGAAAGTCCTGAATGAAGAGGAACCCAGTGACAGCGAACTCGCCGAAGAGGAGCTTTTATCGCAGGGTGCTACTCAACGTGTACTCGATGCGACTCAGCTTTACCTGGGTGAGATCGGTTATTCTCCATTATTAACCGCAGAAGAAGAAGTTTACTTTGCTCGTCGTGCCCTGCGTGGCGATGTGGCCTCGCGCCGTCGGATGATTGAAAGCAACCTCCGTCTGGTCGTGAAAATTGCTCGCCGTTATGGCAATCGTGGTCTGGCGCTGCTGGATCTTATCGAAGAGGGCAATCTGGGGCTGATTCGCGCCGTAGAGAAGTTCGACCCTGAGCGTGGGTTCCGTTTTTCAACCTACGCCACATGGTGGATACGTCAGACAATTGAACGGGCTATCATGAACCAAACCCGTACCATTCGTCTGCCAATCCATATTGTTAAAGAGCTGAACGTCTATCTGCGAACCGCTCGTGAACTGTCGCATAAACTGGACCACGAGCCGAGCGCCGAAGAGATAGCCGAACAGCTGGATAAGCCAGTTGATGACGTAAGCCGTATGCTGCGTCTCAATGAACGCATCACTTCAGTTGATACGCCGCTTGGCGGAGATTCTGAAAAAGCGCTGCTGGACATCCTGGCCGATGAAAATGAAAACGGCCCGGAAGACACCACGCAGGACGATGATATGAAACAAAGCATCGTCAAATGGCTGTTCGAACTGAACGCCAAACAGCGTGAGGTGCTGGCTCGTCGCTTTGGCCTGTTAGGCTATGAAGCAGCGACGCTGGAAGATGTTGGCCGTGAAATCGGTCTGACCCGCGAACGTGTGCGTCAGATTCAGGTTGAAGGCCTGCGCCGTCTGCGTGAAATTTTGCAGACTCAGGGGCTCAGCATCGAAGCGTTATTCCGCGAGTAAGTGACTTTTCTCAAAAAGGCTCAATCATTGGATTGGGCCTTTTCCTTTTCTACTTTCCGCCGCTATCCCTGAGCCGTTTCATGCAGATATTGCCAGAGGATTTTGTCGTCCTGCAGGCGAAATATCGCCGTCGACCAGCGCTGTGTAGTCGGCTTACCGGGTAAATGCTGGGTTTCCTGATAGATAACGGCTGCACCGTCGTGCCATTCGCTGAGCACAGCGGCATTATCGACAACAATCTTTAACCCCGGACGACATGCGCCAGCTCCCGCGAAAAAGGCGCTGACTGCCTGGTAGTCCATCCGTGTTCCGCCCGGCGGAATCATCGTAAAATCGTGACTAAAGCGCTGCATTAAAGCCTTTGCGCTGCCTTCACCGCGCCCCAGCCAGTTTTCGATAAGCACGTGAGCGTCGAGGACTTCTTGAATATAGCGATTCATTTATTCTCCATTTTGCGGTGCAGGTGAGGGAAAAGGTTAATCTTTCGCCTCGGATGATATCAGGGTGTGGATCAGTCGCGATAAATGCTGGCGCTCATCTGCGCTTAATCGGCCTAAAAACTCTTCATCAACGGCGTTACCCAACGGGATGGCGTGAGCGAGTAAGGCTTCCCCTTCGGCGGTTAAAAAGACAAAGCGTCGCCGCTTGTCCGCGGGATCGTGCTCGCGGCGCACAAGTCCTCGCTGCTCCATCCGGCTTAACATTTCTGCCAGCGTTGCCTTCGTACTGACCGCGGCAGCCGTCAGCGCGACCTGTTCAATGCCAGGATGCTCTGCAATAGCGCGCATCACCGCGTACTGGGGTTTGGTGAGTTCCGGCAGCTCATGCTGCCAGCGGGCGGTATGCTGCTGGAAAAGCTGACGCAGTAGGTGGAACGCCTCGTTTCTTAATTCCATGAGAACTCCATAAAAATCATCGCTTCTATGATAGCCGTTCGCGATGCTTTTGCGCATATTTCCTGTTTTGATTAAAAATGTGATCGTGTACGAACAAACTTGCACTTCGTGAGGATAAAGGGTAATTTTACTTAAAATGTTCGTGTACGAACAAAATGTGAGGTGATGATGAAATTGATTGTAGGGATGACCGGGGCGACCGGTGCGCCGTTAGGGGTGGCTCTGCTCAAGGCACTACGCGAAATGCCAGAAGTAGAAACCCATCTGGTGTTATCGAAATGGGCCAAAACGACTATCGAACTGGAAACGCCGTTAAGCGCACGTGAAGTGTCTGAAATGGCGGATTTCACGCATAGCCCTGCCGATCAGGCCGCCATCATCTCCTCCGGCTCCTTCCGTACCGACGGCATGATTATCATCCCATGCAGTATGAAAACGCTGGCCGGCATCCGCGCTGGCTATGCCGAAGGGCTGGTGGGGCGTGCCGCCGACGTGGTGCTGAAAGAGGGGCGTAAGCTGGTGCTCGTGCCGCGCGAAATGCCGCTTAGCACCATCCATCTAGAAAATATGCTGGCCCTGTCACGCATGGGCGTGGCGATGGTGCCGCCAATGCCAGCGTATTACAACCACCCGGAAACAATTGATGATGTCACTAACCATGTCGTGGCGCGCGTGCTGGATCAGTTTGGTCTTGAGTACCACAAAGCACGCCGCTGGAGCGGGTTACGGACAGCGAATTTTTCACAGGAGAATGCATAATGGCTTTTGATGATTTACGCAGTTTTTTGCAGGCGCTGGAAGACCAGGGCCAACTGCTGAAAATCAGCGAAGAGGTAAATGCCGAACCGGATCTGGCCGCGGCCGCGAATGCGACCGGCCGTATCGGTGACGGTGCCCCGGCGCTGTGGTTTGACAATATTCGCGGCTTTACCGACGCACGCGTCACCATGAACACCATTGGCTCCTGGCAAAACCATGCCATTTCAATGGGCCTGCCGATGAACACGCCGGTCAGAAAGCAGATTGATGAATTCATCCGCCGCTGGGATAACTTCCCGATTGCCCCGGAAAGACGCGCGAACCCTGCATGGGCTGAGAATACCGTCGATGGTGAAGACATTAACCTGTTCGATATTCTGCCGCTGTTTCGCTTAAACGACGGTGATGGCGGTTTTTATCTGGATAAAGCCTGCGTGGTATCCCGCGACCCGCTTGATCCAGATAACTTCGGCAAACAGAACGTCGGCATCTACCGTATGGAAGTTAAAGGCAAGCGTAAGCTGGGCCTGCAACCCATCCCCATGCATGATATCGCGCTGCATCTGCACAAAGCGGAAGAGCGGGGAGAAGACTTACCGATTGCTATCACCCTCGGCAACGATCCCATCATCACGTTGATGGGCGCCACGCCGTTAAAATACGACCAGTCGGAATACGAAATGGCCGGCGCGCTGCGAGAAAGCCCTTATCCGATTGCGACCGCTCCGCTGACCGGGTTTGACGTACCGTGGGGTTCGGAAGTGATTCTGGAAGGGGTTATCGAAAGCCGCAAGCGCGAAATAGAAGGGCCGTTTGGCGAATTCACCGGTCACTACTCCGGCGGTCGTAACATGACGGTAGTGCGTATCGATAAAGTATCTTATCGCACCAAACCGATTTTCGAATCCCTCTATCTTGGTATGCCGTGGACTGAAATCGACTACCTGATGGGCCCGGCAACCTGCGTGCCGCTATATCAACAGCTGAAAGCCGAGTTCCCGGAAGTGCAGGCGGTTAACGCCATGTACACCCACGGACTGCTGGCCATTATCTCAACCAAAAAACGCTACGGTGGTTTTGCCCGCGCGGTTGGCCTGCGAGCGATGACCACGCCACACGGCCTGGGCTATGTGAAAATGGTGATTATGGTTGATGAAGACGTCGACCCGTTCAACCTGCCGCAGGTGATGTGGGCGCTGTCGTCGAAGGTGAACGCGGCGGGCGATCTCGTGCAGCTGCCGAACATGTCGGTACTGGAGCTTGACCCAGGCTCTAGCCCGGCGGGGATAACCGACAAACTGATTATCGACGCCACCACGCCGGTTGCGCCGGACAACCGCGGTCACTATAGCCAACCGGTACAGGACTTACCTGAAACCAAAGCCTGGGCTGAAAAACTGACCGCTATGCTGGCTAACCGTAAGTAAGGAGGAAAAGATGATTTGTCCACGTTGCGCTGATGAACATATTGAAGTAATGGCGAAATCGCCGGTAAAAGATGTCTGGACCGTATTCCAGTGCCAGCATTGTCTGTACACCTGGCGCGATACTGAACCGCTACGCCGTACCAGCCGCGAACATTACCCGGAAGCGTTTCGCATGACGCAAAAGGATATCGACGACGCACCGATGGTGCCAAGCATCCCGCCGCTGCTGGCGGCAGATAAACGCTAATGCCAAAAACAGCGATGAGGGTTAAATCTCATCGCTGTTTTTATCTGAAACGCCATTTTCATCCTGAGCCTGATCTTATTTTTGTGATGTTCGATATCTCAGGATATGTAAATTTAAACATGCTTTTAAAAACAGTATTGACTCTTCTGACTAAATGAGTAAATTAGGTTTCAACAGCACAAGAAAAGTAAGTGTTTATTCAGAAGTACTGGGGTAAACCATTTTGCAATAAGGCCACGAAGTTTGTAGTTTGGGATGCAGTATGTTTTAAGGCCTCGTAGTAATTGTGCTGGAAAGCAAAATGGTAGAGTATGCGCGACGATGTAAGGCCTTGTTTTAGATTCATTTTCTGCGATTATTGCATCATGATAAACGCAACGGTAATAAGGCAACGCATCAAAGAGTATATGTCGCGATGGGGATGTACTTGTTTAAGGCGCCACGCTTAAGTTCTTTTTAACGCTGGCGATGTGTATAACAGGATAACTAGAGGGAGGTTTTTTAGTTTTAATGCCCAATATTATCTGTAGTAAACGGGTGCATTTGTAAGTAGTATAAATTGTAGTAGCAATTCAATAAGTTAATTAATGTTAAATCTGAAGTTCGTAGTACCTTAAAAGCCCTTGCCGTTCCGGTGAGGGCTTTTTTTTACCCTGAGTTCGCTCCGTCGATAAATTCGCCATCGGGTCACTGATGCGATGCGATTTTATGAAGGCGCCGCTTCAGCTCAGGCGAAGCGGCGCAGATGATGAATTACACCATCCCCTTCAAACGATAAATCCACTCCAGCGCCTGACGTGGCGTAAGTGAATCCGGATCCAGATTCTCCAGCGCCTCGACGGCAGGTGAAGCCTCTTCAGGCACCGACAACAGCGACATTTGCGTGCCATCTACCTGTGTTGCCGCAGCATTTGGTGACAGGCTTTCCAGCTCCCGCAGTTTCTGACGCGCGCGCTTGATAACCTCTTTTGGCACCCCCGCCAGTTGGGCAACCGCCAGACCGTAGCTTTTGCTTGCCGCGCCATCCTGCACGCTATGCATAAAGGCGATGGTATCGCCGTGCTCCAGCGCATCCAGATGCACGTTGGCGACACCTTCCATTTTCTCCGGCAGCTGAGTCAGCTCGAAGTAGTGGGTGGCAAACAGGGTTAACGCTTTGATTTTATTCGCCAGGTTTTCGGCGCAGGCCCACGCCAATGACAAGCCATCGTAGGTTGATGTGCCGCGTCCAATCTCATCCATTAACACCAGGCTATGCTCGGTTGCGTTGTGCAGGATGTTTGCGGTTTCGGTCATTTCGACCATAAAGGTCGAGCGGCCAGAGGCCAGATCGTCTGCTGCGCCAACGCGGGTAAAGATACGGTCGATAGGGCCAATCTCGACGCTTTGCGCCGGTACGTAGCTGCCAATATAGGCCAGTAACGCAATCAACGCGGTTTGTCGCATATAGGTACTTTTACCGCCCATATTCGGGCCGGTGATGATAAGCATCCGCCGCTGCGGTGCCAGATGCAGAGGGTTAGCGATAAACGGCTCGTTGAGCACCTGTTCCACCACCGGATGACGACCTTCGGTAATACGAATGCCGGGTTTATCGGTAAAGCGTGGGCAGGTGTAGTTAAGCGACCAGGCGCGCTCGGCCAGATTGACCAGCACGTCAAGCTCGGCCAGCGCGTTAGCGCTCTGTTGCAAATCACCCAGATGCGGCAGGAGGAGCTCGAACAGCTCGTCATAAAGCTGTTTTTCCAGCGCCAGCGCTTTGCCTTTCGAGGTCAGAACCTTGTCTTCGTACTCTTTAAGCTCGGGAATAATATAGCGTTCGGCATTTTTCAGCGTCTGGCGGCGCACATAGTTGATTGGCGCCAGATGGCTTTGCCCACGGCTTATCTGAATGTAGTAACCGTGTACCGCATTAAAGCCCACTTTTAAGGTATCAAGGCCGGTACGTTCACGCTCGCGGATCTCCAGACGATCAAGATAGTCGGTCGCACCGTCGGCCAGCGCGCGCCATTCATCCAGCTCTTCATTATAACCTGTCGCAATCACGCCGCCGTCACGCACCAGCACCGGCGGTGCTTCAATAATGGCGCGCTCCAGCAACTCGCGCAGTTCGCCGAACTCGCCCATTTTTTCCCGCAGCATTTGTACCGGGGCGCTTTCAACATTGAGCAGCTGCGCGCGCAGTACCGGCAATTGCTGGAAAGCATGACGCATCCGCGCGAGATCGCGTGGGCGAGCGGTACGCAGTGCCAGACGGGCCAGAATACGCTCCAGGTCGCCGACCTGCCGCAGCACGGGCTGTATTTCTGCGGTGCTATCCTGCAAGGCACCGATGGTTTGCTGGCGCTCGGTAAGAATTTTTGTATCACGCACCGGCATATGCAGCCAGCGTTTAAGCATACGGCTGCCCATTGGCGTCACGGTGCAGTCGAGGACTGACGCGAGAGTATTTTCGAAGCCGCCCGCCAGATTCTGGGTGATTTCAAGATTACGACGCGTAGCAGCATCCATTACGATGCTGTCCTGCTGGCGGTCCATGGTGATGGAGCGAATATGCGGCAGCGACGTGCGTTGGGTATCCTTCACGTACTGCAACAGACAGCCCGCAGCGCACAGGCCACGCGGTGCGCCTTCAACGCCAAAGCCGACCAAATCGCGCGTACCAAACTGCATATTGAGCTGCTGGCGCGCGGTATCAATTTCAAACTCCCACAGCGGGCGACGGCGCAGGCCACGGCGGCCTTCAATCAATGCCGTTTCGGCAAAGTTCTCGGCATACAACAGCTCTGCCGGATTGGTGCGTTGCAGCTCGGCGGCCATGGTTTCCCGGTCTGCGGGTTCGCTGATGCGAAAACGCCCTGAGCTAATGTCCAGCGTCGCATAGCCATAACCTTTGGTATCCTGCCAGATGGCGGCGAGCAGGTTATCCTGGCGCTCCTGTAACAGCGCTTCATCGCTGATGGTGCCGGGCGTAACAATACGCACGACTTTACGTTCAACCGGCCCTTTACTGGTTGCCGGATCGCCAATCTGCTCGCAGATGGCAACGGACTCGCCCTGATTGACCAGCTTTGCCAGATAGTTTTCCGCAGCATGATACGGAATGCCTGCCATCGGGATAGGCTCACCGGCAGAGGCACCACGTTTGGTTAACGAGATATCTAATAGCTGCGACGCGCGCTTGGCATCGTCATAGAACATCTCGTAAAAGTCACCCATCCGGTAGAACAGCAGGATTTCAGGATGCTGTGCTTTAAGCTTCAGATACTGCTGCATCATTGGGGTGTGGGCGTCTAAATTTTCTAATGTACTCATTGATTTGTGATGTCCATTTTCTTAATTTTTAATGAGTTAGTGATTGTTGTGGTTATCATTATGTTTCACGTTATCTCATTGAATATCATGAAATTCTACATTTAGGGCCAGGTTGAAATGTCCCAGGGCGTTCATCGCCTGGCGCAATAGGGCTACCTACAGCACAACCTACATTTTTCATGACTACGTAAGGAGCATGATAACGGAGTCTGAATGCGGGGAAAACAACTGGAAAAGCCACTTTTGCCCAAAGCGTTAAAAATAATGAAATCTAACGATAAAGTTAAGGCGGGCAGGGACAAAAATCAGACTATTTGCGCCTTCAGCGATGCAAATGAAGGGCACTTTTTTCTAATCTTATACAAAACCTCATCCGCGCTTTATTACCGTATTGCACTGATACTGCGCCGCGATATCTCTAACCGTTCCCTGAGTAAATACGTTAGCTGCTGAGATTTTCATATTTGGCTCAATCAATGTGTTAGAGCGTTTTTTGAAATTAACCACAAGTTAATTCTGCTAACTTACACCATCAAAATGTTCTTTGAGATAATGCTGATGGAGTAATGAATTTGGTAACCAACGGGCTGGCCCTCTTAAATAAGAAATCAATAATACTTAAAAGTACCATTTTAGGGGGCATGATGAGTTTACTGGTGACGCCGGCAAGCGGCATAAGTCTACCGGTTCATTTGCAATGCGTGGGCAACCAGGAGCAAGTCGTTTCCGTAAGCTGGGAGGATTATCCGCACAAACTGGTCGTGCAGAATCAACGGCTGGAGATGTACCTGGCGCAGAAAACTAAGTTTGGCCATATGCTCCGCTTTTACCAAATTCCTGACAGCGGCACGAAACTGGCACTTATTGAATCAGATGATGAAATAAAGATTATCTATGCAGAAAAGGGTCAGGAGATTGAAGTGAAGTGCTCATAGCATTAACTCAGCTTTTATTATATGGCCAGTAGTTGGTCAGGATCATTATTGCGACAGGCTAAAGGAGTAGAGAAGTGTCGTCCGATTTAAAGTTTTTATTTTCCGTTCTCAGGAAAGATTTTGTTAACTACTTTCTTTCTGTGAAATTGACCTATAAACAAGTTTTACAACTATCGCTTACGATGTTTTTTACCGGTTTAGCCGGAACCTTTGGTTTGTTTTTTTATATTTTAAGTGAATCTGGATTATTTGAATACTAATATCTATCACGATGCTGTATTGAGGGACGCATATTAAACGCTATTTTTATTGCCGACTGCGCCATCAGCAGAACAATGGTTTGCCCGAAAGTCGTACCCAGCTCTTTGCCTGAGAGTTGTTACCGCCAGGATAAAGCGGCCTCGTGTCGTGGTGTGCGCGAATGAAAAATTGATCTAACCGATCTTTTACTGAAGTTGTCAGTATTCTGGATGATATTCCCGCTATAATCTCCCGCTTTCCGCACCACTATCCTTCTGAGTTCAGAGGCTAATCTTTATGACCTGGCACCAATTCAAACAAACTTATCTGATCAAATTCTGGTCACCGGTTCCGGCCGTGATCGCCGCAGGTATTCTTGCCACCTATTATTTCGGAATCACCGGTACTTTCTGGGCCGTCACCGGCGAATTTACCCGCTGGGGTGGACAGTTGCTGCAGCTTGCGGGCGTACATACCGAAACCTGGGGCTACTACAAGCTTATCGGCCTTGAAGGTACGCCGTTGACGCGTATTGATGGCATGATGATTATCGGCATGTTTGGCGGCTGCTTTGCCGCGGCGCTGTGGGCGAACAACGTGAAGCTGCGTTTACCTAAAAGCCGCATTCGTATTTTGCAGGCGATTATTGGCGGTATGATTGCCGGTTTCGGTGCCCGTCTGGCGATGGGCTGTAATCTGGCGGCATTCTTCACCGGGATCCCTCAGTTCTCGCTACATGCCTGGTTTTTTGCCCTGGCGACCGCTATCGGTTCCTGGTTCGGTGCGCGCTTCACGCTGCTGCCTATGTTCCGTATTCCGGTGAAAATGGTCAAAGTCTCCGCCGCATCTCCGTTAACCCAAAGCCCTGATAAAGCGCGCCGTCGCTTCCGTCTGGGGATGCTGATTTTTGTCGGTATGATCGGCTGGGCGCTATTTACGGCGGCCGGTAGCCCGAAACTGGGTCTGGCCATGCTGTTCGGCGTGGGTTTCGGTTTACTAATTGAGCGTGCGCAAATTTGCTTTACCTCGGCCTTCCGCGACCTGTGGATCACCGGACGCACGCAAATGGCGAAAGCGATTATCTTTGGCATGGCGGTTAGCGCCATCGGCATCTTCAGCTATGTACAGTTGGGCGTTGCGCCAAAAATTATGTGGGCAGGCCCAAATGCTGTCATCGGCGGGTTGCTGTTCGGCTTTGGTATCGTGCTGGCCGGGGGCTGTGAAACCGGCTGGATGTATCGTGCGGTAGAAGGGCAGGTGCACTACTGGTGGGTTGGGCTGGGTAACGTCATTGGCTCAACGATTCTGGCTTATTACTGGGACGATATCTCCCCTGCGCTTGCGACGCATTGGGATAAAGTGAACCTATTAACCACCTTTGGTCCGCTGGGCGGTCTGATGGTGACTTACGGCCTGTTATTGCTTGCGCTGTTGCTGATTATCGGTTGGGAAAAACGCTTCTTCCGCCGCGCAGCGACCGCTAACGTTACCGCGAAGGAGAGTGTATGAGCGCGATAGTTCCTGATTACCGTCTGGATATGGTGGGGGAACCTTGTCCGTATCCCGCCGTGGCGACCCTTGAAGCCATGCCACAGCTGAAAAAAGGCGAAATACTTGAAGTGGTCAGCGACTGTCCGCAGTCGATAAATAACATTCCGCTTGATGCCCAGAACCACGGTTACACCGTGCTGGATATCCAGCAAGATGGCCCAACCATTCGCTATTTGATTCAGAAATAAAACGACGCTCTCGCCGCTCGGCGAGAGCGTCGCTTTTTAACTGATGTCCTGAAAATGAATTAAACGTGCTGTAAAAAACGTAAATCGCAATCATCAATCCTAAGCACAAAACACATCCAATTGATTGTATTTAAAGGTATTTAGATAGCATCTTTTCTTTAAATAATTGCCATCGCAAATGATTTTCAAATAATCATTCCTCGCACAAATAATCAATTTAAAAAAGAAACAGCTTGTTAGAATTTCCTAAATAACTTCATAACCCATACAAAATGCAACCTGCCAAACTTAAACCTCCGCTCATTTTCTTTTTTATCCTTATTATCGCAATGGGTAATAATTTCATAATAAACAACGTGATAAAAAAAGCCGATTTAGATGCTAGCCTGGCCATTAATAGAGCCATAAGCAGTATTTCGATCGACGATCGCGATAACTTATTATTAGCAACTGCGCTATCTTTCGCGATTGCTGGTAACAAGTATCCGTCCCCGACGACTGGCCGGGCCTATGGCAATGGCGATTTTGTGGGAACGAAAAAAACGCTGGACCTAAACGGTAACGTCATCAATAACATTGGTGGGATATTGCAAATAGCGACAGGTTTGAATAAGAGAATCGCGTTAACGAAATATTTTGTTCCGTTAGACCATAGCTTTTTGTTTGTGTTCTCAAAGGCTAAAGGCATTAACAAGGAAAAGCTAAAATTACTTAACAATGCCCACTATAGCTTCATTCCCAAAATTTCTGTTTCACACAACTTAACAGCAAAAAGGTATGTGAGTGAGATTTATAAGGATGCGTTTACTGCGGAGAAAACCATCAGCACAATCCAACCGGTGATTGAAAACAACACTAACGCCATGACCAATAAACTCCTTGGCTATGTTGTGAGTGATTATACGCTGGATACGTTGAAAAAAATCATGCTCACAAACGGCATGCCGATTCATGAACAGATCGTATTGCACAAGAAAACAAATAACATTGATCTGGCAAAGTCGGAGCAAGGCCTTTTCACCCCATGGACATCTCATGAGTTTATTTCTGATTCAGCCGTTTTAACAAAAACATCAATTAAATATGCTATTCTTAGCTGCATTAATAAGCTAATTGTTTTTAACATGATTTGCGTTATCGCTTTCATCATTGCGCTGTCAGGAATTAATCACGTTATTTCACTCAATAATGATATTGATGTAGACCTGTTGACAGGAGCGGTCTCAAAGAGAAAGGGAATGCATATATTGAAAAGAGCTATCGGCACCAACTCCATCATTGGTGTTATTGACGTAAACTCCTTTAAATACATTAATGATACCTATGGACATTTAGTTGGCGATAAAATTCTTATCCTGATTTCGACAATTTTCTTAAAAAACATAAGGTCGCTGGACTCATTTATTCGAACGGGGGGCGATGAGTTTATCTTATTACTGACTAAGACGGATATCAGACAGGCTGCCATAAGAATGAATCAACTTCTGGAAAAGATAAATCAGGATCACCATGTTGATGGCGAGTTAGTGAGCACCTCAATCAGCTTCGGCTTTGCTGAGTTAACTGAAAATATCGAGAAAAGCATTTCCGCCGCGGACAATGAGATGTATCGCTACAAAAAACTCCATTACACCACCCGCAAAGATAATGAAGATGCATTCGCCTGATGAGAGAACATCGCTGGGCGCAGCGTGCCGCCCAGTGAGTTAAGGGGCCAGATAAACCTGCGGCACCGCCGCCTGCGGGTGTTGGCTCAAGCTGATATCCGCGCCGTACCAGCGCTGTATAACGGACTGTTGAATCACCTCACATGGCGTACCTTCGGCGACCAGTCTGCCTTGATGCAGGAGCAAAATCGTATCCGCCCACAATGCGGCAAGATTAAGATCGTGCAGCACGATGCACACGTGTAATCCGCCAGGACGGGTGAGTTTTTTTAACAGCCGCAATAAATGCTGCTGATAAAACAAATCCAGCGCCGACGTCGGTTCATCCAGAAACAGCCAACCCTGCGGGCTGTCATCACACCATAACTGCGCCAGACTGCGCGCGAGCTGCACGCGTTGCTGCTCGCCGCCGGAAAGAGCGGGGTAGAGGCGACCCGCCAGATGAGTGCAGCCTGTCTCAGCCATCACGCGCTGAATCAGCGCCGAGTCCACTGCTGTACCCCACGGCGCGCGTCCCATGGCAATCACCGTTTCGACCGGCCAGTTAGCGTTAAGCTGTGTGCGTTGCAGCATTACCGCCCGACGACGTGACAGTGCGTTTGCCGACCATTCGCCGAGGGCGCGGCCCTCCATATATTGCTCGCCGCTATCCGGGGATAAAAAGCCGGTCAACAGCCGTAACAGCGTGGATTTTCCTGCGCCGTTCGGGCCAATCAGCGCGGTGACTTCGCCACGGCGCAACTGCACGGAAACGTCGTCAATAACCTGTCGTTTACCGAGTCGTAGCGACAAAGAACGGGCGGAGTAAAGGTTATCCATGCGTTGATCTCTGCTGTCGGAAAATAAGCCACAGGAACCACGGCGCGCCGAGCGCGCTGGTGAGCAGTCCTACCGGCATTTCAGCGGGCGCGGCCACGGTGCGGGCGAGGGTATCGGCAATCAGCAGCAAAATGGCACCTGCGAGGAGCGAGCCGGGAACCAGCCCGCGGTGATCGGGCCCTAACCACATCCGCATCAGATGCGGCACCACCAGCCCGATAAATCCAATCACGCCGCTAATGGCAACCGCTGCCGCCACCAGCACCGCGCTACACAGCAGCAGAATGCGCTGAAGCTGACGGACATTGACGCCAAGATAATGCGCCTCTTCATCGCCTAATTGCAGCAAGTTAAGGCGGGCTGCCAGCCACCACACCACGAGGGATGATGGGATTATCAACGTCGCGGCAACCAGCAGCGTTGACCATTCGGCCTGCCCCAGGCTGCCCATACTCCACAGCGAAAGCTGACGCAGTTGCGCGTCATTACTGACCCACGACAGCATGCCAACCAGCGCGCCGCACAGGGCGTTAATCGCAATGCCGACTAACAGCAGGCGGGAGAGCGAACCGTCTCCCGCTTTGCTGAGGACGAAAATCACCGCCATCACCGCCAGGCTGCCGATAAATGCAGCCAGCATGGGCGCATACAGCGCCACCAGCGCCGGAACCGACAGCGGCAGCACCAGCCAAATGGCCACCGCCAGCGCCGCGCCGCTGCTGATCCCCAGCAGGCCCGGGTCGGCCAGTGGATTGCGAAACAGCCCCTGCATCACGCAGCCGGAGAGCGCCAGCGCGCTCCCCACCAGCAGTGCCAGCAGGACACGCGGCAGACGAATGGTGAGCCAGATATGGCGCAACACTTCATCGCCGGAGCTCCACAGATTGGCAAGCGGCAGCCGCATGGCACCCAGCGTGGTGGCGAATAGCGTCAGGCCGACCAGCAAAATCACCATCAGCCACAGTTGCCGAGAGGCGCAGACAAACATCAGGGCAGTTGCTCCGCTTTTTGCCGCAGCTGCTGTAGCGCTTGCGGCGTGCGTGGGCCAAAGCCGAGCAGCGCCATATCATCCACCACCAGCACCTGCTTATTACGGCCCGCCGGTGTCTGTGCCAGACCCGGCAGCTTCCATAGCGAGGCCTCACCGCCCATGCCCTTCAAACCCTCAGCGGAGATAACCACCAGATCTGGCAGGCTGGCGATGACGCCTTCCTGCGACATGGTGCGGTAATGGTCAAATCCCTGCATGGCGTTCTGTAATCCGGCAAGCTTGATAGCGCTGTCCGCCGCCGTTTGTTGACCGGCAACCAGGGCACCGGAACCCCCGTGGCTGAGAATAAACAGCACGCGTTTGTTCAGCGGCTGCGTCGGGATTTTTGCCATTTCAGCGTCCAGCGTCTGGCGCAGAGTTTCGCCCTGCGCCTGTTTACCCAACGCCTCGGCAATCACGCTCACTTTGCTATCCATTGCCTCTGCGTTATATCCCCCGGGGACGCTGACCACCTTCACTTTGCTCTCCTGCACTTTCTGCAAGACCAGTGACGGCTGTGCCTGGCTGCTTGCGAGCACCAGCGTCGGGCGCAGCGAGAGAATGCCTTCGGTATTGAGCTGACGCAGATAACCGACGTCAGGCAGAGAGGTGGCTTCCGCTGGCCACTGGCTGGTGCTGTCGCGTGCGACGAGCGCCGAATGTGCCCCAAGGGCATAGACTATCTCAGTGACGTCGCCCCCCAGCGTCACGACTCTCTCCTGGGAGGCTGCAAAGGCCATTAATGGCAGCGCGGCAATCAGGGCAAGCAGGCGTCTCATGCAGGCTGTCCTTCTGCCGTCAGTGCGTCAACCTGCGCCCGCCACTGTGTCTGCTCCGGTTGTCCTTCCGTGCGTTGACCAAACAGCTGGGCAATCTGCGTTCCGTCTTTGGCAAACAGCTCAAGGCTTGTCACATGACCGTCGACGGTGGGTTTACGGGTGACCCAGCTTTCGGCAATGTGCTCTTCCATCAAATGAAGGGTAAAGGTCGGGTTGAAGATGTTCAGCCAGCCTTTCATCGGCACCACTTTTTCAATTTTACCGGTGAAGATCTGCACGCAGCCGGTGTTACCGACGAACACCATGATCTCGTTAGCCTCCTGATGCGCGGCGTCAAGAACCTGCGCCAGTGCGCTGTTTGGCACTTTACAGGCGAGATCGTCGCCGACCAGTTCAAAGGTCTGCTGGCGGGTCAGATTATGGCGTTTCATCAACATGAAGAACTGGTGAACGTCGGTCATGGCGCGCCATTCTTGATCAACCGTCTGCGCATCGGCGGTCGTCGCTGCACTCACTGCCTCTTTGGCTTTCAATACCAGCGGTGCATTTTCGGCGCTGATAAAACGCTGTAAAACCTCGTCCCAGGCAGCGTTATCGGTGTTGTCGGTAGCATAGACCTTCAGCACCGCATTACCCTGATGGTCAAAGAATTGCATGCTCTGGCGTTCGCCGCGTGCGTTGGTTTCTTGCACATGGAACGCGCTCGCCCACTGATGTAAGAACAGACGCAGGTCGAGCGCGCGCGGATTCAGCACCAGCCCAGCATGGCCGCTCAGATGCTGATTGGTGAACGCGCCCACCTGCTCGTGTACCGCGTACTCGTTACGGCAGATGCATTTGGTTTCGCCCACGGCTTCCAGCGCACCCAAAATCTCGCGAACTTCGCCCTGCAAACGCTTCGCATCGTGGCCGACGCGAGCAAACGTCAGTTCGGCTTCGCTGATATTCATTAAACCTGCGATGTCGCGGGCGTATTTGCCTGGGTTTTGTTCTTTTAGCTCAAGCCAGCGCGTGTAGTGGTTCATTGTCTCTTCCTTCCTGATAATGGCCCGGCAAATTACCGGGCCGAGTGATTACCATTGATAGCTTACGAACAGTTTGCCGCTGCGGCCGTCCTGCGGAATGCCCTGTGGTGACCAGTACTCTTTATCGAATGCGTTGCCCAGCACCAGCGTGGTGGTCATGCCTTTCAGCGCCTGCTGTCCCTGATAGCTGACGTAGAAGTCGTTCACCGCGTAGCCCGGCTGCTTGCTATAAGTGCTGCTGACGTGCGTTGAACGGTCGGCAAAGGTGCCAATCCAGCCCACTGAGAAACCGCTATGCGCCACCGGAATATCCAGTTTGCTGGTCACGGTGTCTGGGTTAATGCTGGAGATGTATTCCCCTGTCTCTGTATCTTTGCCGCGCGTACGGTTATAGGCCACGTCGAGGCTGAACAGGTCGGCGGTGTATTTGGTCATCACGTCCCAGCCCCAGATTTTGGCATTAGGGACGTTATAAGACATGGTGGTTCGGGCGGCGAAATCGACGGTGGTCGAGATGTAATCTTTTGCTTTGGTATCAAAGTAACTGGCTTTGAATTCCAGCGCGTCGTTGGACAGCATCAGGTTGTCAAAGCGCAGGCCGAAACCGTATTCCTGAGTTTCGTTGGTTTCCGGGCGCAGATTCGGGTTAGGTACCCAATAGTTAGTGTAGAAGCTGCCGATGGAGAAGTGCTTCTCATCGTTATACATCTCACCCATGGTTGGCGCGCGGAAGGCCTGTGCGTATGAACCAAACAGCATCAACCAGTCGGTTGGGCTGATGGTCATGCCGCCGCGAGATGACCATTTATCGGTATCCACATCCGCATAGCCGTCGCTGCTGCCGCGATAGTTATCGTAACGGGTGCCGCCGAGTAAAGTGACGGGCAGGTCGCGTAGGGTGATTTCATCTTGCAACCAGCCGGAGCTGAAATCGATTTTGGCATCCGGGAAGCCGGTAGCCGCGCCGCTTGGGCTCTGCTCCTGGCGATAGTACTCGCCGCCGTAGGTCAGCAGGTTTGAGGTAAACGAATCGCTGAACAAACGGGTGCGGTTTTCAACTTTCCCGCCTTTGGTGGTCTGCTCGCGGTACTCATTGGTGTTATCGAGATTTTGCGCGTTGATTCGGGCTTCCGACCAGTAGACTTTGGCATCGGCATTCAGCCAGTCGTTGCCCTGTGGAGCGATTTTATACGCCAGCTGTGCATCGCGCTGAATGGTTGAGCGGTCAACCATTGGATTGCTGGTGGTTGAGGCTTCAATTTCCTGCGGATTTTTCGGTTCTTGCGCTTTATTGTTGTAGTAGCGGAAGGAGCCGGAGAGCGATTGCGCCGCGTCCATCTGCCACGTACCTTTCGCCAGCATATTGTTGATGGCTTCATCGTTAGGCGCGGTAGAACCGTCACTTTGTTTAAGATCGCCACGATCGCGGCTGGACCAGGCGACTAAACCGTCGAGGTTATCAGTGCGACCAAAGGCGCTGGCGCCCATGCCCAGGCTGTGATCGCCGGTTGCCCCCATGCCAAACACGCGGAAACCGCTGTTCTGGCCTTCCATCAGCAGATCTTTCGCATCCACCGTGTCGTAAGAAATCACCCCGCCCAGCGCGCCGCTGCCGTAAAGCTGGGCCGACGGCCCGCGCACCACTTCAATACGTTTAATCAGCGCCGGATCGAGGAAGGTACTGTTGAGGTGACCGGTATCGGTTCCCTGGCGTACGCCGTCAACCAACACCAGAACCCCGCGACGATCGTAACCGCGCATGTTGATGTCCTGACCGTTGGTGCGCCCCGTACCGCTGAGCATAATGCCCGGCACGCTACGCAGCAGATCCGCCGCCGAACTGGCGGTCTGGTTTTCAGGCGCAGAGGTATCGATAACGCTCACCATCATCGGCGCTTCAAAGGTACTACGTGCGTTGCCCGTGGCGGTGACGGTAAGGGTCTCTGTTTGAGCAAAAGCGCAAGCCGGGAGGAAACTACTGATGGTCAGCGCTAACAGTGAAGGGCGCAGCGGGGCGTATTGCAGGCGTAACATAACAACTCTCCATGAGAAATTGAAAAGCGCTTGCTGCCTGGGATAACCTGGGTGGCTGGCGGAATTGAAAAAGTTTGAGTCTTTATTTAGTCAAAATGAGCTTGCCGGACTGCGTCTGACGTAGCAGGTAGTGCTGATCGTTATGTTCAATTAGCACCCATCCTTCTTCACCAAGCAGCGCCTTACTCTTTATCATCGGCTTGGATCGAGAAGGGGAAAGCGGCGCATTTTCTTTTTTTATTGCTGCCGGGGATTCGTGCATATTGTCGTCACTCGCCATAAAATGATGATGAAATGTAACTATCGAGAATGATTATCGTTAGGATAAGCATTCTCATCAAGAACTTTTTCGTAAATCTGTGTCTAAGGCGAAATTAGCGAAGAACAGGCAAAATTTTGCTTTAAAACTCGCTGCCTTGCTCATATTAAATGTGTATTATTAATGCATCTTTATTGGTGAGGAACAGGCAATGGCAGGCAAACGCATCGACCGTGAAAAACGGACAATCCGCAGCATGGTGAAACTCTATCAGCACCGCTGCTCGGATGCTCTGGCGGATGCCGCACACTACCAGGAGCTTAACGACTATGCCGATAAACGGCTGGATAAATGTGTGTTTGGTGAAGACAAGCCCGCCTGCAAGCAGTGCCCGGTACATTGCTATCAACCCGCTAAGCGTGAAGAGATGAGGCAGATCATGCGCTGGGCGGGACCAAGAATGCTCTGGCGCCACCCGATCCTCACCCTGCGCCATCTGATCGATGACCGCCGCCCCGTGCCTGAATTACCGGAAAAATATCGGCCGAAAAAATAGCGCTTACACGGTGCGGCAGTGGCGTCGATATTCCGAGGGCGACCGGGCCGTGTGCTTGCGAAAAATCCGGCAGAAATAGTTGCTGTCCTCAAAGCCGCAGTGGTGGGCAATTTCTTTGATTTTCATCTCATAGCCGCGCAGTAATTTCTTCGCCAGTTCCAGACGCACGGCGGTCAGATACTCGTTAAAACCCACGGTGCTGGATTTCTGAAACAGATGGGACAGGTAGTTTGGCGTGATGTGGAATTTCTTCGCCACCGTCTCCCGGCTTAACGCTTCGGCCGCATGCTCATCAATATATTCCCGAATTGCCATAAACAGCTCTTTGCTCTTGCTGACCGTATCTGCCAGATGCGTGAGCTGGTCAATGCAGTGGCTCAGTAAACCACTCAGCACTATCTGCGCCGTGGGCATCACCGGGCGGATCGCCAGCTCGTTCATCGCCAGCAGCAGATACGACCCGACCCGTGGCCCCAGGCGCGCGACGTGCTGCTTGCGGATCTCAACAAATTTTTCGCCATCAAAGCGTTGCAGGCTAAAGCCCAGTTTTTGTTTGCTGAACAGAATGCTTAATGTGCTCGCTGGCCCCTGCCAGTGCGGGGCGCTCCAGCGGCCGCTGGGGATATACAACGCCTGGAGTGGGGTAAGCGGTGCGCTCAGACAACCATCCGCCAGTTCGCCCTCCAGCACAATCTCAAGCCGTGGAAACGGTACGCTCATCGCCAGCTCGGATGCGGGCTGGGCGGTTTGTGGAAAACGAACAACAAGGTCACCCTGCTGAGCCAATAACTGCTCTAACACGGCAACCAGGGAGTGCTCTGACATGCTCATGTCCTGATTATTATTCTGGATTATGAATCTCATCACACTTTATTTTGCTGCACACAAAAATCCAGTGTTGTGTAGCTATCTCATACAGAAAGCCAATCCGCAGTGCAGTAACTTTTCATACATGTTGTGAAATGGTTAACAAAAGAGAGGCGATATGGACAAGCAAGCGGCATTCTGGCTGGAAGCATTGGGCGCCAACGGCGAACTGTCAGCCACCATGAAACACGAACTGGATACCCAGGGCTACACGATTGTCCACGGCGTTGCCGATGCTGACTGGCTGGCGGCAATGCGTGAACGAATTGATTATCTGGTCGAGAAAGAAGGGGAGAATCTGGCGGTTGAACACCATCAGGAAGAGACGGCGACGCGGGTGGCGAATTTGGTGAATAAAGGCGTGGTGTGGGAAAAGGTGTGGGCGCATCCGCTGGTGCTATCAGCGTGTCGCTATATCTTCGACGGTGAGTTTAAAATCTCCAGCCTTAACGCCCGTGAAGCACTGTACAACGGCGGCCACCAGCCGCTGCATGCCGACTGGAAAAAGCCACGCCCGGATTTTCCAAAGGTTCACCTGGTCAACACCATCTGGGCGATTGACGATCTGTACGCCGCCAACGGTGCGCCACGGATTATTCCCGCCACCCATTTGCGCCCGGAACTGCCGGAAGATGTGTTAGACGATGTGGGGCTGCCGCACCCGGACGAAGTGATTTTTGAAGCCCCGGCGGGCAGCGTGATGATCTATAACGCCCACGCCTGGCACGGCGGCACCACCAACCGCGAAGGCTCGCGCCGCCGCGTGCTGCATGGGTTGTATATCGACCGGGCAGATACCGCCCAGCAGGACCAGCGCCGCTGGCTGACGCCAGAAACGGCGAGCCGTTTAACGCCTGCGCAGAAGTGGCTACTGGACGTGGAATAACGCCATGCATTAGCGTTTTTTGTAGGCCCGATAAGCGTAGCGCCATCGGGCAATTTGTTGCGTCGTGCCGGATGGCGGCGTAAACGCCTTATCCGGCCTACAGGTTTTATACAGGACTAGCCTCCCATCACCACCCGATATCCCGCCTGCTCTACCATCGCCTGAATCGGTGCAATCTCCTCGGTCTCCGGCGCTTTTATCCCCGCCATCGACCACTCGCGCTCCAGCAGAGAATACTTCGGCTCGCCGTACTGATGGAACGGCAACAAATGCACTTCCTCAACCGCTAGCGGTGCCAGAAACGCCAGAATCTGCGCGACGTTCTCGGTATTGAGGGTGTAACCGGGGATCAGCGGCAGTCGCGGAATGACCTTAATCCCTTCCGCGACCAGCAAACGAAAATTCTCCAGCACCCGCGGCTGATTCATACTCAGCACCTGCCGCGCTTTTTCTGTCTCCATGATTTTCAAATCAAACAGCACTTCGTCGCAGGCCTGTGCCAGTGGCAGCAGGCGGCGAGGGGAGGTGTCGCCGGCGGTTTCGATGGCGGTGTGGATCCCCCACTGCTTCAGGCGCTGTAAAAAGCGGGTTGCAAACTCGGCCTGCATCAGCACTTCACCGCCGGAGAGCGTTACTCCGCCGCCGGAAGCGCGAAAAAACACCTCATCTTTCAGTACTTCCCGCTCCAGCTCATCCAGCGTGACATCGCGACCGATTTGTTCCCACGCCCCTGACGGGCATTCGACCGCATCTTGTTGGCAGGTGGCGCAATGTAAGCATTTACTCTCCCGGCGAACGGTCTCAAATTTCGGCGACATGGATTCCGGGTTGGCGCACCACGGGCAGGAGTGTGGGCAGCCTTTGAAAAAGACTACCGTGCGGATGCCGTGACCATCGTTTAACGAATAGCGCTGGATATTGAAAATGCGCGCCGTGTCGGCGCGCGTCTCAATCACCTCACAGCTGATGCGCGGTGCGGCGGATAATGTCATCCTGAATCTCCTTCGACAGTTCGACAAAGAAGGCGCTGTAGCCCGCGACGCGCACCACCAGCCCAGCGAAATCCTGGGGACGTTGCTGCGCTTCGCGCAGGGTTTCGGCGTTTACCACGTTGAACTGAATATGCTGCAATTTCAGCTTGGTAAAGGCGTGCAGGAAGTCCGCCAGTTTATTGAGTCCGCTTTCTCCTTCAAGCGTGGCCGGGGTGAACTTGACGTTCAACAGCGTGCCGTTGGAAAGCAGATAGTTGTCGAGCTTACTGACCGACTTTAAGACCGCCGTCGGCCCCTGACCATCCTGACCGACCATCGGTGACAGGCCGCCATCTGCCAGCTGTTCCCCGGCAAATCGCCCGTCCGGCGTCGCGCCAACGACTGAGCCCAGCGGTACGTGGGCGGAGACGGTATACGACCCCGGCGTAAACTGGCCGCCGCGCGGGTTGCGGTAGTTCTCCACCTCTTTGCAGTAAAAACGCAGCAGATCGGCGCTGATATTGTCGACATCGTCAATATCATTACCGTACTTCTCAAAGCGGTTAATCAAGCGGGCGCGAACTTTTTCGCCATCTGGCGTGGCGAAGTTGGCTTTCAGCACCGCCAACAGTTCGTCAAAGCTCATGCGCTGTTGATCAAACACCATGCCTTTCAGGGCGTGGAGTGAATCGCTGAGGTTAGCGATACCAATTCCCTGCACGCCGGAGAAGTTATAGCGCGCGCCGCCTTCGGTAATGTCTTTGCCGTTAGCGATACAGTCTTCAACAAACGAAGAGAGCAGCGGCACCGGTGCCCAGTCGCGGTGGCCGATATCGCAGATATTGCTGCCTTCGACCATCAGCTTAATGTAGTGACGAATTTTGTCGCGAATGCTCGCCAGCAGGCCGTCGTAGGTGAGTTGGCTATCACCTTCGTGCTCCAGCATCACGATTTCCATCACCTTCAGCAGGTTGAACATCGCAATGTCGTGCAGTCCGTAGGTGCGGCCGGGAATCGACAGCTCCACGCAGCCCACCACCGCGTAGTCGCGGGCATCTTCCAGCGACACGCCGCGGTTGAGGAACGCCGGAACTACCACCTCATCGTTGAAAATCTGCGGAATGCCGGTGCCGAGGCGCACGGTTTCGGCGGTTTTACGCAGGAACGGGCGGTCGATCAGTTCGTTAACGCGGACGCCGAGATTCGGCTGCGGCAGGCGCACGTTCTGATAGGCATCAAGGCAGGTGAAGGAGAGGACGTTGACCGCGCTGCGCCCGTTTTCGGTCAGGCCGCCGAGCAGGGCGGTATAACCCGTCGGGAAACCGGCAAAATAGCGCGCACTGCTGGTGGAACGCAGCAGTACGATATCGTTGCACTTCACCCACAGCGATTCCAGCAGTTCCTGCATGAACGCCGGGTCTTCCCCGTGGTTCAGCGACGCCTGCCAGAACGGCAGCATGTACTGGTCAAAGCGGCCAAGCGAGATGGAACTGGCGTTGGATTCGTATTGCAAAATGATGTTCATGTACCAGAAAAGCTGGCAGGCCTGGCCGAAATTCTGCGGTTTTTGTCCGGCGTTGTGGCGGGATATTTGGGCGATAGTTTCCAGCTCCTGACGGCGCTGCGGGTTATCGCAAACGGCCGCCATCTCATCGGCAAGTGCTGCATAGCGCAGAATATGGCGCTGGGAGGCTTCGAGTAAAATCAGCACCGCCTGATAAAACACGTTTTCCGGCTGCTGGCGCAGGTGATCGCGCATCTCGATAATCAGCGCATCCAGGCCGTTACCCAGCAGGCGTGGGTAGTCGATGATGATGTGGCCCTGGCCTTTATCGGTCTGGTTGACGCTAAAAATCTGCGTGCTGACGGCGGCTTTCACCTCGTCGGTCATCTGCGCGTTGATGAAATCCTTCATCGAGCGCTTTTCCCAGTAGGGGAACAGCTCCTCGCGGTACAGTCGGCGATCGTCATCGCTGATGTTAAAACGATCCTGCGGACGGGTCGCAAACTGGTCCAGCTCTTTTAGCAGCCAGTACGGGTCCATCTCGGGAGACATAATCCCCGCGCGCGGCTTGATGGTGCGGTTCCCGGCAATCAGTTCGTCGTCGCGAATGCTGATGGCGACGTTATCGAGAATATGGGCAGTCGCTTTGGCGCGGCGAATAATCACCGGCTCGCCTTCGGTCTGGCGATGGCTTTCGGTGTAGAGCACGGCGCGCTCAAGCGAGATTTCACGCGGATTGGCAAAGAGGGCGTCTTTCAGGCGCTGAATTCGAGTCGTCATTGTGCGGGCTCCCTATGGATTAACCTGACGTTTGTTATGGGATCTACGTTAGGTAAATACGCGGGCGGGAGACAGTAGAGAATGGGGTGATTTACTGGATTATTGTGATCAAAAATGAAAAATGGGGTCTAAGTTTTGTCTGGGTGAAAATCCCGGCGGCGCTGCGCTTGGCCGGGCTACGATTGATGTGCACTCCCGGCAGCGCTGCGCTTGGCCGGGCTACGGTTGATGTGCACTCCCGGCGGCGCTGCGCTTGGCCGGGCTACGGTTGATGTGCACTCCCGGCGGCGCTGCGCTTGGCCGGGCTACGGTTGATGTGCACTCCCGGCGGCGCTGCGTTTGACCGGGGTACGGTTGATGTGCACTCCCGGTGTCATTCGTGCGGTCGGGCTACGCTTGATGTGTAGCCCGGCCAAGCGCAGCGCCGCCGGGAGTGCACACGGGTAAACTACAGCACCGTGTCCTTATCAATCCCCAACCGCTTCATTCTCGACAGCAGCGTCGTGCGTTTGAGCCCCAGACGTTGGGCCGCGCCTTTCGCTCCCGCCACCACGCCATTGGTTTCTTTCAGCACGCGAACGATCAGTTGGTATTCGTCTTCGCCCTCTTTGGCCTCAGCGGTCGCCGGGGCGGGTTCTGATGTTTCGCTGGCAAAGGTGAGCTCCGGCATCGAAAGCTGTAGCACGCTGCCGCGGGTCAGGAGTACCGCGCGCTCAATCACGTTTTCCAGCTCGCGCACGTTACCCGGCCACTCCATCTGGCACAGGGTACGCAGCGTTTCGGCGGGAATACTGTCGATATTGCGCCCCAGGCGGCGGGCGATTTTAAAGGTAAAAGCTTTCACCAGCAGCGGAATATCTTCCGGGCGCTCGCGCAGCGGCGGCAGGTGGATTGGGAATACGTTCAGGCGATAATAAAGATCGCTACGGAATTCGCGATCCAGCACCATTTGTTTGAGATTGCGGTTTGTCGCGGCGATCAGGCGGACATCTGTCTGGATAAGCTTATTGCTGCCCAGACGTTCGAACTCCTGCTCCTGCAACACGCGCAGCAGCTTCGGCTGTAGCTCCAGCGGCATATCGCCGACTTCATCGAGGAACATGGAGCTTTTATCAGCCAGTTCAAAGCGACCAATGCGCTGCGTGCTGGCGCCGGTAAATGCCCCGCGCTCGTGGCCGAACAGATCGCTTTCCAGCAAACCGGCTGGCATCGCGGCACAGTTCATCTTCACCATCCGACGGCTATTACGCCCGCTCAGATTATGAATGGCGCGGGCAATCAGCTCTTTACCGGTACCGGTTTCGCCGAGGATGAGCACGGTACTGTCGCTTGGTGCCACCATCTCAACTTGCTTAAGCACGTTGAACATCGCTTCGCTGCGACCAATGATTTCGCCAAACTCACCGTCAACGTTGTTCAACTGCTCGGTCAACGCCAGGTTTTCATCCACCAGACGTTCTTTCAGACGGTGAATTTCCTGATAGGCGAGGGCATTATCGACGGCGATAGCCACGCGCTCGGCAATCTGTTTAAGCAGCTTGAGGTTTGCGGCGCAGAAGACTTTTTCATCACACTGGGCAAGCTTAAGCACGCCAAGCATTTTGTCGCCCGACATCAGCGGTAAGAGGCACAGAGTCTGGATTTTATCGTCCCACATCTCAAACAGCTGGCGCTCGTAAGGGGCCAGATTGTCCTGCTTATTAAGATTAAGCAGCAACGTCTCTTTGCTCTTAAATACCCGCTCGCTCAGCGTGCCGGCCTCATTGACCTCACTTTGATCGTGTACCGGATCGTTGACGTCAATGTAGTGCGTTGAGTAGATATTGAGTTTGCCCTTGCGATTGCTGTGCAGCACCACGCTTATGGCATCAATATCGAAATAGTAGTGGATCTCTTTTGCCACCGAACTGACCAGCTCATCCATATCCAGACGCGACAGCACGGCGTTGGTGATAGCCACCAGAATGCGGAAATTATCGCGCTCGCGGCACAACAGATCGTAGTCGACGTTATTGGTGACCCGACTCTGGATTTGCTCGGTGACGACCGCGACAATCTGGGTGAAAGTATGCAGGCGCTGATACTCTTTTTCCGTCCACGGCTGGTCATTCTGACGAATAAACTCGCAGCCGCCGAAAATGCGCCCTTCAGCGGCCAGCGGCAGCAGGCAATAGTGACCAAAAGGTGGGTACAGCTCACTTTTGGCAAGTTCTGGCCACGCTTCGCTAAACTCACTGTAGCTGCAATGTAGCGCATCAGGACGCGATAACAAACGTCTCACCGGGCCGTTGGCCAACAGGTTGTCGTCCTCATAGGCCAGCGGTTGTCCGGCCTCGCGCGTGGCGTGGTAACCCGCCCGCAGGTTGCCCGGCTGCAACAGGATTATCGCCGCGCTATCGGCAAGCGCAGAGTGTTTTGCCAGCTGCGCCAGCGTTTCGCTGAGCGCTGCAAGATCGGGTTGTTGGAGAAGCGTCCGGGTAATATCAAACAGCCCTTGCTGTGCGAGATCGCCCATCGGTGTATACGACATGTCACGTGCCCATAAATGCACCTTATTCGGTGCGATAAATAATAATAAATTTCAGACCTTACGCGGTCTGTTAACAAATTCGCGGAAGCGGCTCCGCGTGAGGGAGATCTAATGTACGTTTTACGCCGTACAATCCGGCAACGCGTACCCCACGGCGCTCCGTCATTTCACCAATGATAGATGCATCGCGTCCTAACGGATGGGCGCGCAGTGCTGCCAGCACCTCATCGGCCGCTTCGCGATTAACGCCAATCACCAGTTTACCTTCATTGGCAAAGTTAAGCGCGTCAAGCCCCAATAATTCGCAAACGCCGCGCACCGCGTCTTTGAGCGGCAGGTTTTGCTCGCTCAGCTCCACGCCGTATCCGCAGGCGGCGGCAAACTCGTGGGCCACGGCATTCATCCCGCCGCGAGTGGCATCGCGCAGCGCTTTCACGCCGGTGAGGCCGCGTAGACGCTGAATCAACGGCGTTAATACCGCGCAGTCGCTTTGTAATTCTCCATCCAGCCCCAGCTGTTCGCGCAGGTTGAGAATGGTGGCCCCGTGGTCGCCCAACGTGCCGCTGACGATAAGCACATCACCTGGTGCTAGCGTCGCCGCACCCCAGTGAATATCCGCCGGAATCGCGCCCATACCGGCGGTGTTGATAAACAGCTTATCCGCAGCCCCTCGTCCGACCACCTTGGTGTCGCCGGTGACGATAGCAATATCGGCGGCTTTTGCCGTCGCCGCCATGCTGTTAACCACCGCTTCCAGCGTCTCCATCTCCAGCCCTTCTTCAATAATAAACCCGCAGGAGAGATAGCGTGGGATAGCGCCGCTCACCGCGACGTCGTTGGCGGTGCCGCAAACGGCGAGCTTACCGATATTGCCGCCGGGGAAAAATAGCGGGTCAATCACGTAGCTGTCGGTGGAGAAGGCGAGACGGTCGCCGTGCGCGGTGAGTGAGTCCAGCGAAATTCGCGCCTGATCTTCCTGCTCTGCCAGCCACGGGTTGGCGAAAGCTTTCATAAACAGGCTGTCGATTAACTGCTGCATCGCCAGGCCGCCGCTGCCGTGGGCTAATTGAATGCTTTTCATACTTCTGCCTCCTGACTGCGATATTGATACCAGGCGGCGCAGGCTCCTTCGGTGGAGACCATCAGCGCGCCGAATGCACTTTGTGGGTTGCAGGTGGCGCCAAACAGCGGACACTGATGCGGTTTACAGCGCCCGGTGAGCACGTCGCCACAGCGGGCGCGCGGGTCGTCGCAGACGCGCTGCGGCTGCGGTTTGAAGTGCGCTTCGGCATCAAAAGAGTGATAAGCAGGCGTCAATTGCACACCCGAGTCGTTAATAAGCCCCAGACCACGCCATTCGCTGTCGCCTTTGACTTCAAAGACCTCGGCAATGGCTTTTTGCGCAAGCCGGTTACCGTCGTCTGGCACCACGCGGCGGTACTGGTTTTCGACGCTGGAATCACCGGCAATCTTCTGCTCCACCAGCATATTCACGCCCTGTAGCAAATCGACCGGCTCAAAACCTGCCACCACCAGCGGACGCTGATAGTCGCTGGCGATAAAACCGTAGGCGTGAGTACCGATAACCATGCTGACATGCCCCGGCGCCAGGAAGGCGTCGATGCTGTTGTCCGGCTGGTCAAGCAGGCTACGCAGCGTGGGAATTAATGTAATGTGCTGGCAAAAAAAGAAAAAGTTACTGACATTCTGCGCTTTTGCCTGTTGCAACGTAATGGCGGTGGTCGGCATGGTGGTTTCAAATCCCAGGCCGAAGAACACCACTTTACGCTGCGGATTCTGCTGCGCCAGCTTTAATGCATCCATCGGGGAATAGACGATGCGAATATCCGCGCCGCGCGCTTTCGCCTGCATCAGAGAGCCGTTTTTTCCAGGAACGCGCATGGCGTCGCCGAAAGTGCAAAAAATCACCTCGGGATGGTCAGCGATTTCAATACAGGTGTCGATGCGTCCCATCGGCAGCACGCACACCGGGCAGCCCGGCCCGTGGATAAATTCGATATTTTCCGGCAGCAGCTGGTCGAGCCCGAATTTGAAAATCGCATGCGTGTGGCCGCCGCACACTTCCATAATGCGCAGCGGACGTTCGGCGGTATAGGCCAATAGCGGTGCGCGAGACTTCAGGTGTGCAATAAGCTGCATCACCTGCTCTGGCGCACGGTACTCATCAACAAAACGCATTACCGTTCCTCACCGTACAGCAGCGCGCCGACGTCCGGCTCGACTTCAAACATATTTTCCAACGCCGCGAGAGTATCGCGCGCTTCCTCTTCGTTAATGATGCTCATGGCAAAACCGACATGCACCAGCACCCATTGACCGATACGCGACTGACCGTTTTCATCCGTCGCGCCGACCAGCGTCAGGTCAACGTCGCGCTTAATGCCGCAGACATCGACTTTCGCCTGTACGCCGTCAATGGCCGAAATTTGTCCTGGAACGCCTATGCACATTGTTGTGTCTCCAGCCAGTTCAGCCACTGGTCCATTCCTTCACCGCTGGTGGCGGAAAGCAGGATGATTTCAATATTCGGGTTGACTTCGCGTGCGCAGGCAATGCACTGTTCCACATCGAAATTCAGGTACGGCAGCAGGTCGATTTTGTTGAGCAGCATGACGCTTGCGGCGGCAAACATATGCGGATACTTCAGCGGCTTATCTTCGCCTTCGGTGACCGACAGCACCGCCACTTTATGGCGCTCGCCGAGATCGAAGCTTGCCGGGCAGACGAGGTTACCGACGTTTTCAATAAACAGAATGCTGTTGCTCTGAAGCGGCAGGCGCGGCACGGCGTCAGCAATCATCTGCGCATCCAGATGGCAGCCTTTGCCGGTATTCACCTGAATGGCGGGCGTGCCGGTGGCGCGAATGCGCGCGGCATCGTTGACCGTTTGCTGATCGCCTTCAATCACCGCGCAGGACACACGCTCTTTCAAGCGCATCAGGGTTTCGGTGAGCAGGGTGGTTTTACCGGAGCCGGGGCTGGAGACCAGATTTAACACCAGCTGTTCGCGGGCGGCAAAGCGCGCGCGGTTGCGGGCGGCAATCTGGTTGTTTTTATCCAGCACGTCGATTTCCACTTCCAGCATCCGCCGCTGGCTCATGCCCGGCGCGTGGGTACCAGCTTCGCCGTGACCATAATGCAGATCGCCATTGTCAGCCGCTTGTGGCTGGAATTCCTGGGTTCGGACGCCGGTAATCGACAAGGCCGGACGGCCTGCCGGTGCGAAAGGGGCGCTGCGGAACAGGGAATGCGGGTTACGTTCATCGCCCTCTATATAGAGGTTGCCTTCGGCACAACCACAGGTGCTACACATACTTTACTCCTGATCAATTTCAATTCGCTGAATCTGTAAACCGTCGTCGGCGACGATGCGCAGGTTATCGCTATGACACTGCGGACAACGGCGCACATGGATGGAAAGCAGCTGGACATACTGCTGGCAGGATTCACACCAGCACTCCGCTTCTTGTTCCTCAACGTGCAGTTCACAGCCTTCAGCCAGCGTGCCGCGGCACACCAGGTCAAAACAAAAGGTCATCGCGCTGGTCTCTACGCAAGAAAAGGCGCCGACCTTGATCCAGACGCCGGTCACGCGCTTCGCGCCGTTTTGTTGCGCCTGTTGTTCGACAATCTCCAGCGCCCGCTGGCAGAGCGTAATTTCGTGCATGATGCCTCCGGTTTTCATTACTCGCAGGAGTAATGCAATAACGATGCCAGAGATGGATGCTGGTGCCTGAGGACTGTCGATGACGATGTCATTCTGACGAAATGACATGTCACGCCCGACGTGTCATTTCAATAAAATCTATGTTAATCAACAAATTAAAAATATGGCATGAAATGTGCTTAGAAGGCTTGTTTCTATTAACCGGGTAACCGACATGACTATTTGGGAAATTAGCGAGAAGGCCGACTTCATCGCCGATCGTCACCGCCGCCATCAGGATCAATGGCGTGTGTACTGTAACTCACTGGTTCAAGGGATAACGCTGTCAAAAGCGCGGCTGCATCACGGTATGAACTGTGCGCCGGAAAAAGAGCTGAGCTTCGTGCTGTTCGAACACTTTGTGGTGTCCGTATGCCTGTCTGACGGCTTTAACAGCCACACCGTTGAGTACCACGTGGAAACGCGCGATGGCCTGAATAAAGAGTGCATTGCACGCGCTGAGCTCAGCAACAGCGGCTTTATCGATGGCACCGTCAATATCCGCGACCGTGAGCAGGTGCTGGAACACTACCTGGAAAAAATTTCGCCGGTTTACAACACCTTGTATGCCGCGCTCGAAAGCGACAGCCCGGTTAATTTCGGCCAGCTGGCTCGCGCTCCTCAACGGGCAAATAATGCCTGAATAATGGGTGTGTCGACGGGTGTCGAAATGACACCTGCTCTGCATGATTTCGTCAAAAATGACTATCACCTGAGGAAGACCTGGTGAATCGTTTTGTAATTGCTGACTCTACCGTCTGTATCGGTTGCCGCACCTGTGAAGCGGCGTGCGCGGAAACGCATCGCCATCACGGCCTGCAATCAATGCCACGGCTAAAAGTCATGCTCAATGAAAAAGAATCCGCGCCGCAGATGTGTCACCACTGCGAAGACGCGCCGTGTGCCGGGGTTTGCCCGGTCAATGCAATCAACCGTGTTGATGGCGCCGTACAGCTTAATGAAAGCCTGTGCGTAAGCTGCAAACTGTGCGGCATCGCCTGCCCGTTTGGCGCGATTGAATTTTCCGGTAGCCGTCCGCTGGATATCCCGGCAAATGCCAACTCCCCGAAAGCGCTGCCGGCACCTCCGGCCCCGGCGCGCGTCAGTTCGCTGCTGGACTGGGTTCCGGGCGTGCGTGCTATCGCGGTGAAATGCGACCTTTGCTATTTCGACGAAGAAGGCCCGGCCTGTATCCGTACCTGCCCAACCAAAGCCCTGCACCTCGTGAATAACATGGACATCGCCCGCGTCAGCCGTCGTAAACGTGAGCTGACCTTCCATACCGACTTAGGCGATCTGTCGCTGTTTCAAGCGCAACAAGGAGAGTCGAAATGAGCGTGATGACGTTAATCAATAGCGCAGTGGCCTGGTTTGCCTTTTCTGCGGTGCTCTCCTTTTTACTGTCGTTTAAAAAACCGCTGAGCGGTTTTGTCGCCGGTATCGGCGGCGCGGTGGGCAGCCTGTGCGCGACTCTCGCTGGCGTTTGGGTGTTAGTCCACGCTTTCCCGGTGATGGGAAAGCTGTCGCTGGTGCATTTGGGCGTATTGGTCACCCCGCTCAATGCGGTCTGGCTGATTGCGCTGGGGCTGTGCGGTCTGTTTGTCAGCCTGTACAACATCGACTGGCATCGTCACCCGAACGTCAAAAATAACGGCCTGTTGATGAATGTCCTGCTGGCCGCGGCGGTTTGCGCGATAGTTGCCAGCAGCTTTGGTTCGCTGGTGGTGATGGCTGAAATCATGGCGCTGTGCGGGGCGTTCCTGACCGGATGCGTATCGTCCGGCAAGCTGTGGTTTGCGCTGGGGCGTCTGGGCACCATTCTGCTGGCGATTGCCTGTCTGCTCATGTGGCAGCGCTACGGTACGCTGGATCTGACCCTGCTAAACGAGCGCGCGCAGGCGTTGCCAATGGGTTCTGATATCTGGGTGCTGTGCGTGTTGGGCTTTGGCTTGCTGGCAGGGATTATCCCGCTGCACGGCTGGGTGCCATCGGCGCACGCTAACGCCAGCGCACCGGCTGCCGCACTGTTCTCCACCGTGGTGATGAAAGTGGGGCTGCTGGGCATTCTCACCGTTTCGCTGCTGGGCGATGTGCAACCGTTGTGGTGGGGTATTGCGCTGCTGGTGCTGGGCATGATCACCGCCTTTGTCGGCGGCCTGTATGCGCTGATGGAGCATAATATTCAGCGTTTACTGGCTTACCACACGCTGGAAAACATCGGCATCATCCTGCTGGGCCTTGGCGTTGGCGTGACCGGTCTGGCGTTACAGCAGCCGGTGATGGTGGCGTTGGGTCTGGTCGGTGGGCTGTATCATCTGCTCAATCATAGCCTGTTTAAAACGACGCTGTTCCTCGGCGCGGGCGCGGTCTGGTTCCGTACCGGTCACCGCGATATCGAGAAGCTGGGCGGTATCGGTAAACGTATGCCGATGATTTCACTGGCGATGCTGGTGGGACTGATGGCGATGGCTGCACTGCCGCCATTAAACGGCTTTGCCGGTGAGTGGGTTATCTACCAGTCCTTCTTCAAACTGAGCACCAGCGGCGCGTTTATCGGTCGTCTGCTGGGGCCGCTGTTGGCGGTGGGCCTGGCCATTA
The DNA here is from genome assembly GCA_902363335.1 of Enterobacteriaceae bacterium. Lineage (GTDB taxonomy): Bacteria > Pseudomonadota > Gammaproteobacteria > Enterobacterales > Enterobacteriaceae > Kluyvera. The sequence goes on from CABIZV010000004.1 coordinate 352,295, forward strand.
CCGGCGCGCTGGCGGTGATGTGTATGGCGAAAGTTTACGGCGTCACCTTCCTTGGTGCGCCGCGCACTAAAGAGGCGGAAAACGCCTGCTGCGCACCGCTGCTGATGGCGGCAAGCACCGTGGCAATGGCGCTGCTGTGCATCATTGGCGGGGTGGCTGCACCGTGGCTGCTGCCGATGTTAAGCGCGGCCGTACCGCTGCCAATTGAAACCGCACACACCGTGGTCTCTCAGCCGATGATTACCCTGTTGCTGATTGCCTGTCCGTTGCTGCCGTTCATCATCCTCGCCTTGCTTAAAGGCAACCGCCTGCCAAGCCGTTCTCGCGGCGCGGCGTGGGTGTGTGGTTACGACCATGAACAGTCGATGGTCATTACCGCGCACGGTTTTGCCATGCCGGTGAAACAGGCCTTTGCGCCAGTGCTGAAATTGCGTCAGTGGCTTAACCCGGTGTCGTGGGTTCCGGGCTGGCAGAACGCGGCGGCGGCACCGCTGCTCGCCCGTCTGGCGCTGGTTGAACTGGCGGTGCTGGTCGTGATTGTCATCTCTCAAGGAGCCTGAACATGACGGTCTTATTTGCTTTATTGCAGGCGCTGGTGCTGTTTGCCGTCGCGCCGCTGCTCTCCGGGATTACCCGCGTGCTGCGCGCACGGTTACATAACCGTCGCGGGCCGGGCGTGATGCAGGAGTATCGCGACATCATCAAACTGCTGGGCCGTCAGAGTATTGGCCCGGACGCTTCCGGCTGGGTGTTCCGCCTGACGCCGTTTGTGATGGTGGGCGTGATGCTGACCATTGCGACAGCGCTGCCGGTGGTGACCGTCGGGTCGCCAATGCCGGGTCTGGGGGATCTGATTACCCTTATCTACCTGTTTGCGGTGGCGCGTTTCTTCTTTGCCATCGCCGGTCTGGATACCGGGAGTCCGTTCACCGCCATCGGCGCAAGCCGTGAAGCGATGCTCGGCGTGCTGGTTGAGCCGATTCTGCTGCTCGGCCTGTGGGTGGCGGCACTGGTTGCTGGTTCAACCCATATCAGCCATATCACCGACACAATTTACCACTGGCCGGTCAGCCGCAGCATTCCGCTGGCGCTGGCATTCTGCGCCTGTGCTTTCGCTACCTTTATCGAAATGGGCAAACTGCCGTTCGACTTAGCGGAAGCGGAGCAGGAGCTACAGGAAGGCCCGCTGTCTGAGTACAGCGGCAGCGGCTTTGGCGTGCTGAAGTGGGGCATCAGCCTGAAACAACTGGTGGTGCTGCAGATGTTCGTGGGTGTGTTTATCCCGTGGGGACAGATGACCAGCTTTAGCGTCAGCGGCCTGATTATTGCGGTAGTTGCCGCCATCGTCAAACTGGTGGTGGGCGTGCTGATTATCGCCCTGTTCGAAAACAGCATGGCGCGTCTGCGTCTGGATATTACGGGTCGCGTGACCTGGGCCGGGTTCGGTTTAGCCTTTTTAGCCTTCGTCTCCTTGCTGGTGGCGTGATAAGAGAGTTTGAGCATGTCTGAAGAAAAAGTGGGTCAACATTACCTCGCTGCGCTGCACCAGGCCTTTCCGGGCGTGGTGCTGGACGAAGCCTGGCAGACCAAAGACCAGTTAACGGTGACCGTAAAGGTCAACTATCTGCCGGAAGTGGTCGAGTTTCTTTACTACAAGCAGGGCGGCTGGCTGTCGGTGCTGTTCGGCAACGATGAACGTAAGCTGAACGGTCACTACGCGGTCTACTACGTGCTGTCGATGGAGTCCGGCACCAAGTGCTGGATCACCGTGCGCGTGGAAGTGGATCCTAACACCCTCGAATATCCGTCCGTCACGCCGCGTGTGCCTGCTGCCGTGTGGGGCGAGCGTGAAGTGCGCGACATGTACGGCCTGATCCCGGTGGGGTTGCCGGACGAACGTCGTCTGGTGCTGCCAGACGATTGGCCGGACGAGCTGTATCCGCTGCGTAAAGACAGCATGGACTACCGTCAGCGCCCGGCACCGACCACCGATGCGGAAACCTACGAGTTCATCAACGAACTTGGGACGAAGAAAAACAACGTGGTGCCGATTGGCCCACTGCACGTCACCTCCGATGAGCCGGGCCACTTCCGCCTGTTCGTTGACGGCGAGAACATTATCGACGCCGACTACCGTCTGTTCTATGTCCACCGCGGCATGGAAAAACTGGCGGAAACCCGCATGGGTTACAACGAAGTGACGTTCTTGTCCGACCGCGTGTGCGGCATCTGCGGCTTTGCCCACAGCACCGCGTACACCACCTCCGTCGAGAACGCGATGGGCATCGTGGTGCCGGAACGCGCGCAGATGATTCGTGCCATTCTGCTGGAAGTTGAGCGTCTGCACTCGCACCTGCTGAACCTCGGCCTCGCCTGTCACTTCACCGGTTTCGACTCCGGGTTTATGCAGTTCTTCCGCGTGCGTGAAGCCTCCATGAAAATGGCGGAAATCCTCACCGGCGCGCGTAAAACCTACGGCCTGAACCTGATTGGCGGCATCCGTCGTGACTTCCTGAAAGACGACATGATCCAGACTCGTCAGCTGGCGCAGCAGATGCGTCGCGACGTGCAGGATCTGGTGGATATTCTGCTGAGCACGCCGAATATGGAGCAGCGCACCGTCGGTATCGGTCGTCTGGATCCGCAAATCGCCCGTGATTTCAGTAACGTTGGCCCGATGGTTCGCGCCAGCGGTCACGCTCGCGACACCCGCGCCGATCACCCGTTTGTCGGTTACGGTCTGCTGCCGATGGAAGTGCACAGCGAGCAGGGCTGTGACGTTATCTCGCGTCTGAAAGTGCGTATCAACGAAGTGTTCACCGCACTGAACATGATTGATTACGGCCTCGATAACCTGCCGGGCGGCCCGCTTGCGGTAGAAGGTTTCACCTACATTCCTAACCGCTTTGCGCTCGGCTTCTCTGAAGCGCCACGCGGTGACGATATCCACTGGAGCATGACCGGCGACAACCAGAAGCTGTACCGCTGGCGCTGCCGTGCGGCGACCTACGCCAACTGGCCGACGCTGCGCTACATGCTGCGCGGCAACACCGTGTCCGATGCGCCGCTGATTATCGGTAGCCTCGATCCTTGCTACTCCTGTACCGACCGCATGACCGTGGTCGATGTGCGTAAGAAGAAAAGCAAGGTTGTGCCGTACAAAGAGCTTGAGCGCTACAGCATCGAGCGTAAGAACTCGCCGCTGAAATAATTGGGGTATTGCGTGGGGCGCGCCCCTCACCCCGACCCTCTCCCCAAAGGGGCGAGGGGGAAGGGCAGACAGAGTGCGTACTTACTGACGACGCCGTTCTGTCCCCTCTCCCTTAGGGAGAGGGCTAGGGTGAGGGTAAAAACCCCCACGCAATCCGGGAGACACTATGTTTACCTTTATTAAAAAAGTCATTAAAACCGGCGTGACGACCTCGTCTTATCCGCTGGAACCCATGCCGGTGGATAAAAACTTCCGCGGCAAACCGGAACACAACCCGCAGCAGTGCATCGGCTGCGCGGCATGCGTTAACGCCTGCCCGTCGAACGCGCTGACGGTTGAAACCGACCGCGTCAGCAATCAGCTGGCGTGGCAGTTCAATCTGGGTCGCTGCATCTTCTGCGGTCGCTGCGAAGAAGTGTGCCCAACGGCGGCGATTAAGCTGTCGCAGGAGTACGAGCTGGCGGTATGGAAGAAAGAAGATTTCTTGCAGCAGTCACGCTTTGATATCTGCAACTGTCGCGAATGCCAGCGTCCGTTTGCGGTGCAAAAAGAGATTGATTACGCCATCGCGTTGCTAAAACACAACGGCGATAGCCGCGCGGAAAATCACCGCGAAAGCTTTGAGACCTGCCCGGAATGCAAGCGTCAGAAATGTTTGGTGCCTTCCGACCGTATTGACCTGACTCGCCACATGAAAGGGGCTATTTGATGAGCAACTTAATCGGGCCACGCGATGACAACGGCATGCCGGTGCCGATGACGGTAGAAGAATCTATCGCCAGCATGAAAGCGTCGCTGTTAAAAAATATCAAACGTTCTGCCTACGTTTACCGCGTTGACTGCGGCGGCTGTAACGGCTGCGAAATTGAAATTTTTGCTACCCTGTCGCCGCTGTTTGACGCTGAACGCTTCGGTATCAAAGTGGTGCCGTCGCCGCGTCATGCGGATATCTTGCTGTTCACCGGTGCGGTCACTCGCGCCATGCGCTCTCCGGCTCTGCGCGCCTGGCAGTCGGCGCCCGACCCGAAAATCTGTATCTCTTACGGCGCCTGCGGCAACAGCGGTGGTATCTTCCACGACCTGTACTGCGTATGGGGCGGCACCGACAAAATCGTGCCGGTAGACGTTTATATTCCGGGGTGCCCACCGACGCCTGCGGCAACGCTGTACGGTTTTGCCATGGCGCTGGGGCTGCTGGAGCAGAAAATCCACGCGCGTGCGCCGGGTGAACTGGATACCCAGCCTGCTGAAATTCTGCATCCTGATATGGTACAGCCGCTGCGCGTCAAGATTGACCGTGAAGCGCGCCGTCTGGCGGGCTACCGCTATGGTCGTCAGATTGCCGATGACTATATGGTGCATCTGAACCAGGGCGAAACTCAGGTTCAGCAATGGCTGGCAACCGAAAACGATCCGCGTCTGACGGAGATCGTCACGCATTTGAGTCACGTAGTAGAAGAGGCACGTATTCGATGAGCGAACAGGTGGTGTTCAGTCAACTGAGCCGTAAATTTATTGATGAGAACGATGCGACGCCATCGGAGGCGCAGCAGGTTGTCTATTACAGCCTGGCGATTGGTCACCACCTCGGGGTTATCGACTGTCTCGAAGCCGCGCTGACCTGCCCGTGGGACGAGTATCTCGCGTGGATTGCGACGCTTGAGGCGGGCAGTACGGCGCGGCGTAAAATGGAAGGCGTGCCGAAGTACGGCGAGATTGTTATCGACAGCAATCACGTGTCGATGCTGGCGAACGCCTTTGATAAAGCGCGCGCCTCACAAACGCCGCAGCAAAAAGAGTGGAGCCAGGCGATGCTCAATATGCTGCATGCTATCCATCAGGAGAGCGCCATCTATCTGATGGTGCGCCGCCTGCGTGACTGATTTTTAAAGATTGAGGAATGAACATGACTGACGTTTTACTCTGTGTCGGCAATAGCATGATGGGCGACGACGGCGCGGGCCCGTTACTGGCAGAAATGTGCGCGGCCCAGCCGAAAGGGGCGTGGGTTGTGATTGACGGCGGCAGCGCGCCGGAAAACGATATTGTGGCGATCCGCGAGCTGAACCCGGCGCGGCTGCTGATTGTTGATGCCACCGATATGGGGCTAAACCCGGGCGAGATTCGCATTATCGACCCGGACGATATTGCCGAGATGTTTATGATGACCACCCACAATATGCCGCTGAACTACCTGGTCGATCAGCTGAAAGATGATGTGGGTGAGGTGATTTTCCTCGGCATCCAGCCGGATATCATCGGTTTTTATTACCCGATGACCCAGGCGATTAAAGAGGCTGTTGAGGTGGTTTATCAGCGGCTTGAGGATTGGCAGGGGAACGGCGGGTTTGCGCAGTTGGAAGCCGAGGACGAAGAGTAGCCGTTTGTGATGCCGGATGGCGCTAACGCTTATCCGGCCTACATACGGCTCGCTTCTTGTAGGCCGGATAAGGCAACGCCGCCATCCGGCGCCTTATGTTTACGCCAAATCTTCTCCGTTGCTGGCAATCACCTTCTTGTACCACCAGAACGACTTCTTCCGCGTCCGCGCCAGCGTCCCATTCCCCGCGTCATCGCGGTCAACATACACAAACCCATACCGCTTACTCATCTCACCGGTCGACGCAGACACCAGATCGATGCATCCCCAGGTGGTATAACCGATAACCGGAATCCCGTCCTCAATCGCCTCACCCATCGCCCGAATATGTTCGCGCAAATAGCTGATGCGATAATCGTCGTCAATCTGCCCGTCGGCGTTCATCACGTCTTTCGCCCCCAGCCCGTTTTCCACCAGGAACAGCGGCTTCTGATAACGGTCGTACATCATATTCATGGTGATGCGCAGACCGAGAGGGTCGATGCCCCAGCCCCATTCGCTGGCTTCGATATACGGGTTTTTCAGCGATTTGACGATATTCGCCGCATTGGTGTTGTTGGCGTTCATCTCCGCCGACGCGCAGCGCGAGGCGTAGTAGCTAAACGACACGAAATCCACCGTGTGCTTTAACACCTCATCATCACCCGATTCTTTAACAATCGTGACGCCTTTGTCGCGGAACACCCGCGCCGAGTAGGCCGGATACGCACCGCGCGCCTGCACGTCAATAAAGAACAGGTTCTCCCGGTCTTTCTCAAGCGCCGCCCACACGTCCTCAGGCTTGCAGGAATACGGGTAGAAGTTACCGCCAGCCAGCATACAGCCGACCTGATTTTGCGGGTTCACCTCGTGGGCGATTTTCGTTGCCAACGCGCTGGCCACCAGCTCGTGGTGCGCGGCCTGATACTTCACCTGATCCTGGTTCTCACCCTCCTCAAACACCAGCCCTGCTCCAGAGAACGGGCTATGCAGCATGATGTTGATTTCGTTGAACGTCAGCCAGTACTTCACCAGCCCATCGAATGCTTCAAAGCAGGTGCGCGCGTAGCGGGTGAAAAACTCCACCATTCTGCGGTTGCGCCATGAACCGTATTCGGTGACCAGATGCATCGGCACGTCGAAGTGGCAGAGTGTCACCAGCGGTTCGATGCCGTACTTTTTGCATTCGCTAAACAGGTCGCGATAAAAGGCGATGCCTTCCTCGTTCGGCGTCAATTCATCGCCGTTCGGATACAGGCGGCTCCAGGCAATTGAAGTGCGAAATACGCTAAAGCCCATCTCAGCCATCAGCGCGATGTCTTCTTTATAGCGATGATAAAAATCAATCGCTTGATGGCTTGGGTAGAACTCATCGTCACGCAGGGCAAAGCGTTTCTCCTGGCCGAGTTTGACCGGCAGACGGTTGACGCCGTGCGGGATCATATCCACGGTGGTCGGCCCTTTGCCGCCTTCAAGCCAGGCCCCTTCGGCCTGATTGGCGGCGAGTGCGCCACCCCAGAGAAATCCTTGCGGAAATGTCGACATGCGTTACCTCGCTTACAAAAAAATTATGAAATTGGTGCCGCTTTTGCGCTCACCGCTGGCGTTGCCTGACGCTCGCGGGCAGCCGCATCTTCAACCGGAATATCCTCAAAGCCTAACAGCAGCGTCAGTACGAAGGAGAGCACTACCGCCAGCGCCATCACCCCAAACACCCACACGATGGTCATCGGATTGGTCGGATCGAAGAACTGCACGCTGGTGAAAAGCCCTGGTGCTGCCATCGAGTGGCTGGCAAGACCTACGGCACCGGCGATACCGCCGCAAATAAAGCCACTTATCAGGCTGGCAATCAGCGGACGTTTCAGGCGGATCGCCACCCCGTACAGCGCCGGTTCGGAAATGCCGGCCAGAATGGCCGAAGCGGCGGCCGCCAGCGCGGTCTGGCGCAGCTCCGGGTTTTTGGTTTTCCATGCCACCGCCAGCGACGAGCCGCCAAGCGACAGATTCGCGCCGATTTCCGACGGCATCACCATGCCTTCTTTGCCGGTTTCGGCGATGGTCTGGATGATGGTTGGCGTAAAGACGCGGTGCATCCCGGTCATCACCAGCAGCGGCCACAGCGCCCCCATAATGGCGACGGATAGCCAGCCCAGATAGCCGTGGATGGTGTAGACCAGTGCAGAAATGGCGCTACCAATCCAGATACCAATCGGGCCTATCAGCAAAATCGCCAGCGGTGCGGCAATCAGCACAATCAGCATCGGTTTGAGGAAGTTTTTGGTGACCGCAGGCGTGATGGCATCAACCCAGCGTTCAATGTAGGAGAGGCACCAGGTCATCACCAGCGCCGGGATCACCGTGTAGGTGTATTTCACGGCGGTAACCGGAATAAAGGCAAACTCGACGTGCTCGCCCTGGGCCGCTTTCGCCATCAGTTCAATAAAGCTTGGGTGAACCAGCACGCCTGCAATGGCAATCGCCAGCGACATATTGGTTTTGAATTTTACCGCCGCAGAGGCGGCAACCATCAGCGGCAGGAAGAAGAATGCGCCATCGCCAATTACCGTCAGGATGGTAAGCGTCGGCGCGCCCTTTGGCAGTACGCCGGTCATCTCCAGGATCATCGCCAGCAGCTTAACCATCGATCCGCCGATAATTGCCGGGATCAGCGGAGACATCGTGCCGATCAAGGCGTCGAGGATCCCCGCACCTATGCGGCGTAACGTCAGCTTCGGTTTGCCAATCGGCGCGGCGGGCTGCATCTCGTTTGGCAGCAGGCTGACCACTTCGCGAAAGGCCTGTGAAACGGTATTGCCAATAATCACCTGACACTGGTTGTCGTTACGTACCACGCCCATGACGCCGCTGATGTTCTTAAGCGTGGCGCTGTCGATTTGCGCGTCGTCTTTCACCACGAAGCGCAGGCGTGTCATGCAGTGGGTGACGGCGGCGATGTTGTTGACCCCGCCCAGTGCACCGACGATGGATTGCGCCAGAACCGCATAATTTTTAGACATCGGATTTTATCCTGTTTTATCAGTAGGGTACTTATCGTCCATCGCCAGCAAGCCTGTGGGGATGAAACGCTGCATAGGAAACCGGTTCCACATAATCATCTTGTGTTTATTTTGTTGCATCAAGATCTAAATTTTGTTTTTAAATGATTCGTGAAACCGATCACAGGAAAGCGCGTGGCTGAAAAAATGAGCGCCACCGCAAATGCTGAAAATAGCCAAACGGTGCAGTACACTGCTGCCAAATGATTTCTCAAGGATAACCATCATGACGACGATGCTGGAGGTGGCGCGGCGGGCAGGCGTCTCGAAAGCCACCGTCTCCCGGGTGCTGTCGGGGAACGGCTATGTCAGCCAGGAGACCAAAGACCGGGTGTTTTTGGCGATTGAAGAGAGCGGGTATCGGCCGAATCTGCTGGCGCGTAATCTGGCGACCAAAAAGACGCAGACCTTAGGACTGGTGGTAACCAACACGCTGTATCACGGCGTCTACTTCAGCGAGCTGTTGTTTCATGCGGCGAGCATGACCGAAGCGCAGGGGCGGCGGCTGATTCTGGCAGACGGCAAGCACAGCGCCGAGGAAGAACGCGAAGCGATACAATATCTGCTCGACCTGCGTTGTGACGGCATCATTATTTATCCACGCTTTTTAAGCGTCGACGAAATTGACGATATTATCGAACAGCAACAACGACCGGTGCTGGTGATTAACCGCAGGCTTAGGCGCAACAGCAGCCACTGCGTCTATTGCGATCAGAAATCCGCCAGTCAGCGGGCCGTGGAAACTTTAATTGCCCAGGGGCATCGGGATATTGCGTTTATTACCGGTTCACTGGATTCCCCGACCGGTATCGAACGCCTGGCTGGATACAAAGATGCGCTGGCAAAACACGGCATTGCGCTTCGCCATGAGCTGATTGTTGAAGGGAAATGGACGCCAGCCACCGGCGCGGCAGGCGTCGATTTGCTGCGCGAGCGCGAGCTCGTCTTTAGCGCGCTGGTCGCGAGCAATGATGATATGGCCGTCGGGGCAATAAAGCGTCTGCATGACCACGGAATCAACGTCCCAGGGCAGGTGTCAGTGATTGGTTTTGATGACATCGCGCTTGCGCCCTATATGATCCCGTCGCTGTCCAGCGTGCGTATTCCGGTGACGGAAATGATTAAAGAGACCATCAACCGCCTTATTTTTATGCTCGATGGCGGTGATTTCAAATATCAACAAACCTTCCCCGGCGAGCTGATTGCGCGCGACTCGATTATCCCCGGCCCGCACGCCTGATCTCGTCAGCTGTCATCGTCATTTGTGTCGATGACAGCACCTTTCTTTGCTGACCTCCAAAAAAAATCATTAAAAATCAGTGAGCTAAAAGTTGGCTCGAATAATGCATTCTCTCGCACAATTCATTGTCATTGCTGGAGAAGTTGATGAACCGTTTCATCATTGCTGATGCGAGTAAATGTATTGGCTGCCGGACATGCGAAGTCGCATGCGTGGTTTCCCACCAGGAAGAACAGGATTGCGCCGCGCTGACGCCGCAATCTTTCCTGCCGCGTATTCACGTTATTAAAGGAATGGATGTATCTACCGCCACCGCCTGTCGTCAGTGCGAGGACGCCCCGTGCGCCAACGTCTGTCCGAACGGGGCGATTATTCGCGATAAAGGCTTTATCCACGTCATGCAGGAACGCTGCATTGGCTGTAAAACCTGCGTGGTGGCATGTCCTTACGGCGCGATGGAAGTGGTCGTTCGCCCGGTGGTCCGTAACAGCGGCGCAGGTTTGAAAGTCCTCGCCGAAAAAGCCGAAGCCAATAAGTGCGACCTGTGCTTCCACCGTGAAGCCGGCCCTGCCTGTATGGAAGCCTGTCCAACCCACGCGTTGTTCTGCGTTGACCGCGACAAGCTCGAACAGTTGAGCGCGGAAAAACGTCGTCGTACGGCGCTGGACGTAGCAACGTCTTTATCTTTCTAAAATCCCTTAATTTCTCTTTTAACAGGTCTGTTACTGATGAAAAAAATCACGAGTGTGTGCCCTTACTGCGGCGCAGGTTGCAAAATGAAGCTGGTTGTCGATAACGGTAAAATTATCCGTGCCGAAGCCGCTGATGGTAAAACCAACCAGAACGAGCTGTGTCTGAAAGGCTACTACGGCTGGGACTTTCTTAACGATACCAAGCTACTGACACCGCGCTTAACGCAGCCGATGATCCGCTATGAAAAGGGCGGCAAACTCACTCCTGTGAGCTGGGATGAGGCGATTCGCTACACCGCGAAACGTCTTGGCGATATCAAAGCCAAATTCGGGTCGCGCGCCATTATGACCACCGGGTCATCGCGCGGCACCGGCAATGAAACCAACTATGTGATGCAGAAATTTGCCCGTGGCGTACTGCATACCAATAACGTCGACTGCTGCGCCCGCGTGTGCCACGGCCCGTCGGTCGCCGGGTTGCAGGAAGTATTAGGCAACGGCGCGATGAGCAACAGCATTGGCGATATTGAAAACTCGCGCTGCCTGCTGGTGTTTGGCTACAACTGTGCGGACTCGCACCCGATTGTGGCGCGCCGCGTTATTAAGGCCAAAGACAAAGGCGCCAAAATTATCGTCTGCGACCCGCGTCGTATTGAAACCGCGCGTATCGCCGACCAGCATTTACAGATGCGAAACGGCAGCAATATGGCGCTGGTGAACGCCTTCGTCCACGTGCTGCTTGAAGAAAATCTGTTTGATAAAGAATATGTTGCACGATTTACAACCGGACTTGAAGCATTACGCGATGTGGTAAAAGACTATGCGCCGGAAGCGGTCGAAGCGCTAACCGGCGTCCCGGCGCAGCAGGTTCGTCAGGCCATGCGTACCTACGCGGCGGCGCCTTCCGCCACCATCATGTGGGGCATGGGCGTCACCCAGTTCGGCCAGGCGGTGGATGTGGTGAAAGGGCTGGCAAGCCTGGCGCTACTGACCGGCAATCTGGGGCGTGAAAACGTCGGCGTCGGCCCGGTGCGTGGGCAAAACAACGTGCAGGGCGCGTGCGATATGGGCGTGCTGCCAAATCAGTTCCCGGGTTATCAGGATGTGGTGGATGCCGCCGTGCGCGAGAAATTCGCCAAAGCCTGGGGCATTGACGCCAGCCTGATGGACGACAAAGTCGGCGTGCGTATTACCGAAGTGCCGCATCTGGCGATGGAAGGGAAGGTGAAAGCCTACTACATCATGGGTGAAGATCCGCTGCAAACCGAGGCTGACTTAGGGCTGGTGCGCAAAGGTTTTGAAGCGCTTGATTTTGTGGTGGTGCAGGACATCTTTATGACCAAAACCGCCGAGCAGGCCGATGTGCTGCTGCCTGCTACCTCGTGGGGCGAGCACGGCGGTGTCTTTACCTGCGCCGACCGCGGCTTCCAGCGTTTTGAAAAAGCCATCGAGCCGACCTATAACGTTAAGCGTGACTGGGAAATTATCAGCCTGATCGCAAGCGAGATGGGCTATCCGATGCACTACGACAATAACCAGCAAATTTGGGACGAAATGCGCGAGCTGTGCCCGCTGTTCTACGGCGTCACCTATGAAAAAATGGGTGAAATGGGCCACGTACAATGGCCGTGCCCGACGCTCGATCATCCCGGCACGCCCTATTTGTATGAAGGCAGCCAGTTCGACACGCCAGACGGCAAAGGCCATCTGTTCGCCGCGCCGTGGCGTGCGCCCGCTGAAACGCCGGACGCCGATTTCCCGCTGGTGCTCTGCACCGTGCGCGAAGTCGGGCACTACTCGTGCCGTTCAATGACCGGCAACTGCGCGGCGCTGCAATCGTTGGCTGATGAGCCGGGCTTTGTGCAAATCAACCCAATGGACGCGCAACGGCTGAACGTTCGGGATAAACAACTGGTATGGGTCTCCTCACGGCGTGGCAAGGTGATAAGCCGCGCGAGCGTCAGTGAGCGGGTTAACCACGGCAGCGTTTACATGACCTATCAATGGTGGGTGGGAGCCTGTAACGAACTGACTCAGGACAACCTCGACCCCATCTCCAAAACGCCGGAAACCAAGTATTGCGCGGTGAAGGTTGAGGCGATAGAGGATCAGAACTGGGCCGAAAACTACGCGCTGGAAAGCTATCAGTCGATGAAAACGCGTCTGAAAGTTGCGGCAATCGGGTAATCAAAATGAGCGCAAACGGTGTACAGATCCGCATCTGCGGCAAAGTTCAGGGAGTAGGGTTTCGCCCCTTTGTCTGGCAACTGGCACAGCAGCGAGGCTGCGTCGGCGATGTCTGTAACGACAGCGCCGGGGTGTTGCTGCGTCTGTACGGTGATGAAGTGGACTTTATCGCCGCGCTCTATCAGCACTGTCCGCCGCTTGCGCGCATTCATAGTACCCACGTTGAGCCATTTGACTGGCCGACAATCCCTGTTGATTTTACTATTCGCGAGAGCGGCGCCGGGGCGATGAGTACGCAAATCGTCCCGGATGCGGCAACGTGCCCGGCCTGTCTTGCGGAAATGAACGATCCTATCGAGCGGCGTTACCGCTACCCGTTTATCAACTGCACCCACTGTGGGCCGCGTTTTACTATTATTCACGCCATGCCGTATGACCGACCATTGACGGTGATGGCGGCATTCCCGCTGTGTCCTGATTGCGAGGCGGAGTATCGCAATCCTTACGACCGCCGTTTTCACGCCCAGCCTGTGGCCTGCGCCAAATGCGGCCCGTGGTTAATGTGGCAACAAGGCAAGCAGCATTTAGAAAAAGAGGCGGCGCTTCAGGCGGCTATTTCCATGCTGAACGCAGGCGGCATTGTGGCGGTGAAGGGCATTGGTGGCTTCCACCTTGCCTGTGATGCGGGCAACCCCGACGCTGTGGCGCGTCTTCGTGCGCGTAAGCATCGTCCCGCCAAGCCGCTGGCGGTAATGCTGCCGGGGATCGACGCCGTAACGATGGATGCCCGATCGTTACTGCAAACACCCGCCGCACCGATTGTGCTGGTGGATAAGCACTGTGTTACCGGCGTGTGCGATGGCATCGCGCCAGATTTAGCTGAGGTTGGGGTGATGTTACCCGCCAATCCGCTGCAGCATTTGCTGATGCAGGCGCTTAAACGCCCGCTGGTGATGACTTCCGGCAATCTCAGCGGCAAGCCGCCAGCGTTAACCAACGACCAGGCGCTGATAGATCTCGCAGAGATTGCCGACGGTTTTCTGCTGCATAACCGCGAGATTATCCAGCGTATGGATGATTCGGTAGTACGCCAAAGTGGGGAAATGCTGCGCCGTTCGCGAGGCTATGTCCCGGACGCGCTGTCGCTTCCGCCAGGGTTTCAGGACGCGCCACCGATGCTGTGTCTCGGCGCGGACATGAAAAATACCTTTAGCCTGACGCGTGGCGACCAGGTGGTGGTGAGCCAGCACTTTGGCGATCTCACTGATGACGGCGTCGAAAATCAGTGGCAGCAGGCGCTGCGGTTGATGCAGTCAATTTATGATTTTACCCCGCTGGCGGTAGTGGCTGATTTTCATGACGGCTACCGCTCGTCGCAATGGGCTGCGCAAAGCGGTCTGCCCATGCAACGGGTGCTGCATCATCATGCGCATATTGCGGCCTGCCTTGCGGAACATGACTGGCCGCTTGACGGCGGTGATGTTATCGCAATGGCGCTTGATGGTATCGGCATGGGCGAGCAGGGCGCGCTGTGGGGCGGCGAGTGCCTGCGCATTAGCTATCGTGATTGTGAACGCTTAGGCGGGCTGCCCGCCGTCGCGCTGCCGGGCGGCGATCTGGCGGCGCGCCAGCCGTGGCGCAACCTGTTAGCGCAGTGTCTGGCTTTTGTGCCGGGCTGGCAGGATTTTGCCGAAACCCAATGCGTACGGCGACAAAACTGGCCGCTACTGGCGCAGGCGGTTAATCGTGGGATCAATAGCCCGCAGGCTTCTTCCTGTGGTCGCCTGTTTGATGCCGTAGCCTGTGCCGTTGGCTGTGCGCCGCAGACGCTCAGCTATGAAGGTGAGGCCGCCTGTCGTCTGGAAGCGCTGGCGGTAACCTGCCATGGCGTGGCGCATCCGGTCACGATGCCGGTGATGGACAATCAGCTCGACCTTGCCACCTTCTGGGCGAGTTGGCTGCGCTGGCAGGCCACGCCTGCTCAAAAAGCGTGGGTGTTTCACGATGTGCTGGCACAGGGTGTCGCGACGTTAATGCGCCATCATGCCGCAATTGCCGGTATTACCACGCTGGCGTTTGGTGGCGGCGTGCTGCATAACGCGCTATTACGCGCTCGTCTTACCCACTATTTATCCGATTTCACCTTGCTCTTTCCCAAGCGTTTACCCGCCGGTGATGGGGCGATTTCTTACGGGCAGGCGTTGATTGCCGCCGCTCGCGCTCAGATTTAAGGAGTTCTCATGTTGTTGAATGCGCTTCGTCAGCAGCCGCGTGCGACGTTGCTGGTGCTGGTTTTGCTGTTAGCCAATCTTCTGGCCTGGGGCTGGGCGTGGCAGGCGTTTGGCCACAACGGTGCGCTGATGGCAGCCAGCCTCCTGGCGTGGGGCTACGGCTTGCGCCATGCGGTAGACGCTGACCATATTGCGGCAATTGACAATGTCACCCGCAAAATGATGCAGCAGGGCAAGCGGCCGTTTGGCGTGGGCGCGTGGTTCTCGCTGGGGCATTCATCGATTGTGGTGCTGGCATCGGTGGCGATTGCCGCCACGGCGACGGCGTTCCAGAGCAAGATGAGCTGGTTCCACGATACCGGCAGTATTATCGGCACCGCCGTGTCGGCGGTATTTCTGCTGGCGATGGCGCTGGTGAATCTCCTTATCCTGCGCAGCGTGTGGCGCAGTTTTCAGGCGTTAAAAAAAGGGGAGAGCGTCTCAGCCGACGTCCCGGTCACCGGTGGGGTGATGAACGCGCTGTTTAGCCGCACGTTCCGTCTGATTGGTAAGAGCTGGCACATGTATCTGGTGGGCTTCCTGTTCGGCCTGGGGTTTGATACCGCCACGGAAATTGGCGTGCTGGGGATCTCGGCCGCTAGCGCCTCCAGCGGGATGTCGATGTGGTCGATTATGGTGTTCCCGGCGCTGTTTGCCAGCGGTATGGCGCTGGTGGATACGCTTGATAACATTCTGATGGTCGGCGCTTACGGTTGGGCCTTCAATAAACCGCAGCGCAAGCTTTATTACAATATGACCATTACCGGCGCATCGGTCGTGGTGGCGCTGTTTATCGGCGGGCTGGAAGCGCTTGGGTTAATCATGGATAAGTTTGGTCTGAGCGGTGGCCTGTGGAGCGACGTGGCGCTGTTGAGCGATAATCTTAGCAACGCGGGTTTTGTGGTGATTGGGCTGTTTGCGCTGTGCTGGCTGGTGTCGATGGTGAATTATCGCTGGCGTAATTATGACGCGCTGGTGGTGCGGTAGGTTGGTATTGTGCCATTCCCGGCGGCGCTGCGCTTGGCCGGGCTACAAATGACCCCAAACGTTGCCTGAACGTACCCCAGCCAAGCGCAGCACCGCCGGGGGATACCGGTGACAAAGCCCCCCCCGGTTGCGTACAAACGTAGCCCGGCCAAGCGCAGCGCCGCCGGGGATACCGGTGACAAAGCCCCCCCCCCCGCCTGCGTACAATCGTAGCCCGGCCAAGCGCAGCGCCGCCGGGGGATACCTGTGACAAAGCCCCCCGCCTGCGTACAAACGTAGCCCGGCCAAGCGTAGCGCCGCCGGGGGATACCGCTGACAAATTCCAAAAAAAAGCCCCGGGGCAGCGGGGCAAAAACCATGAGAGTTCGCGCTTCCTTGCGCTTTGGATTACATCAAACAGTGGACAGAGACTCGACTTCTTAACTCACAAGCGACTTCAACAAACCAAAGGCTTCTTTCATTCGCTCTTCACTTACCACGAACGCCCGTAACTGCTGGCCTTCGTCGTAACCTTGCGCCAGCATGCCGTCGGCGCGCGTTTCTATCGTCCAGTTCAGATCCTGACGACGCGTTTCACCCGCCAGGTGCAGCGGCAGATCCGGTGTTTTCACCTTCACCAGCATATTTGGCAGCTTCAGCTCGCCGGACTGGCCGAGGATGTTCTTCGCCAGACACATGGCGCTCATCAAAATCGGTTGCAGGAAGGGCATCACCGTGCCGTTGATCTCCGCGCAATCACCCAGCGCATAGATATCCGGGTGGCTGGTTTGCAGCATACTATCGACCTCGACCCCGCGATTGATCTTAAGCCCCGCCATGCGGGCCAGCGCGGTTTCAGGGCGCAGACCGGTGGCGGCGACGACCGCATCAACTTCAATGTGGCGATTGCGGTCAAAGCTGGCACGAATGCCGGTGGCGGTCTGTTCCAGCGCCTGCAACTGACTTTTGAGCAGCAAATGAATGCCCATATCGGTCAGCCGATGTTGCAGGCGACTGCTCACCTCCGGCGGCATCAACGACGCCAGAATGCTGGCGGAATTATCGACTACCGTGACCGCTTTACCCGCGCGGCAGAAATCCATCGCCAGTTCGCTGCCAATCAAACCACCGCCGATAATCAACACGCGTCTGGCATCCCGTAGCGTGCTCTGCGCGGCACCGAACTCCTGCTGGCTGTTGAGGGTCAGCATCAGCTCCTTGCCCGGTACCGGCGGGATGATTGCCGCCGCACCCGTTGCAAGAACCAGTTTGTCGTACTGCCATTGGTGATTCTGACTTCTCACCACATGGGCCTCGGCATCAATGCCAGTGACCCAGGTTTGAGGAAACAGGTTCAGGTTATACTGCTCGGCAAACTCGCCTGCGGTCTGCAAGGTGAGGTCGGCGGCACTTTGCCCCCGGCTTACCACGTGGCTTAAATCCGGTTTGTTGTACTCGTCGATACTGTCGGCGGCGATGAGCGTCAGTTTGACGCTCGCATCCTGTTTACGAATATTTTTCACCAGCTGGCGGGCGGCAAAGCCCGAGCCGATGATGACGATACCGTGATTCATTTTGCCTCCGTTGCCATCACATCAAAGACATCTTTACCTAATGAACATTCCGGGCACAGGAAGTTATCGGGGACTTCGCTCCACGGTGTACCTGGCTGAACGTCCTGGTTTGGTTCACCTTTCGCAGGGTCATAAACCCACTGGCACACGCTGCACTGCATGCTTGGGCCGAGGTCGGCTGCGGCTGCGGCGGCACAAGCGCAGGCTTCTTTTACCGCGTCCGCTTTTGCTGTGGCTTCTGGCAGCGGCGCTAACGCCCACTGGCGAGCAATTTCACGGCCGTGCTGACGGCAAACTTCCAGCGCGTCAACATCAGGGCGCCATTTGGCTTTCAGGCTCAGAGACATTTCCAGACCGGCATCCTGCAAACGCGTGGACAGACGGTCTACCGCACCGCCGCTCCAGCCGTGGGAACCAAAGGCGCTGGCGCGTTTGTTACGAAAACGCAGACCGGTAATCTCTTCAACCAGACCGGCGATTTTCGGCATCATTACGTTGTTCATGGTAGACGTGCCGACCAGAACCCCTTTAGAACGGAAGACGTTGGTCAGAATTTCGTTTTTATCGCTGCGGGCAACGTTAAAGATTTTCACCGCCACGTTCGGGTCAACTTCGTTGATCCCCTGCGCAATCGCATCCGCCATCATGCGGGTGTTATTGGACATGGTGTCGTAGAAGATGGTGATACGGTCTTCCTGATAATCTGCCGCCCATTTCAGATACAGTTCAACGATCTGAGTTGGGTTATCGCGCCACACCACGCCGTGGGAAGTCGCAATCATGTCGACCGGCAGATTGAAGCCGAGGATTTCAGTGATTTTTGGCGTCACCAGACGGCTGAACGGGGTCAGGATGTTGGCGTAGTAGCGCTGGCATTGTTCGAACAGTTCGGTCTGGTCAACTTCGTCGTTGAACAAACGTTCGTCGCAGTAGTGCTGACCGAAGGCGTCGTTACTAAACAGTACCGCGTCACCGGTCATATAAGTCATCATGCTGTCGGGCCAGTGCAGCATTGGCGTTTCAACGAAGATCAGCTGTTTGCCGTTACCAATATCCAGAGAGTCACCGGTTTTTACCACGTGGAAGTTCCATTCCGGGTGATGGTGGTGACCGTTGATGGAGTCAATGGCGTTAGCGGTGCAGTAGATTGGCGTGTCCGGGATCTGCGACATTAACTCGGTCAGCGCACCCGCATGGTCTTCTTCGGCGTGGTTAATGATAATGTAATCGATATCGGCAAGGTCAATTTCGCCGCGCAGATTCTGCACGAATTCGCGGCTGAATTTGTGGTCGACGGTATCGATCAGGACGTTTTTCTCTTCACGGATAAGGTAGCTGTTGTAGCTGCTGCCGCGCAGCGTTTTGTATTCGGTACCGTGAAAATCACGAACTTCCCAGTCACGTTGGCCAACCCAATGAATGTTATTTTTAACCAGAATAGACATAGCAACCTCAATATTTAATTCAGCGTTTTTCAAAAAAGATGTTTTGCTTATTGCAGGTGCCATGCCAACTTTTTAATTTATTGATTTTTATAGGTTAAATAAATTTTACCGCTTTAGTGTTAGTCAAAATGACTATGCTTAATATTGTCAATATGACATCATGTATTGTCAAAATGACTGTGAGGTAGCCATGAGCTTTTCCGTTGATGTGCTGGCAGGCATCGCTATTGAATTACAACGCGGTGTTGGCCATCAGGACCGTTTTCAGCGTTTAATCACCACGCTGCGCCAGGTGCTGGAGTGCGACGCCTCGGCGCTGCTTCGCTATGACGCGCGGCAGTTTATTCCGCTCGCGATTGATGGGCTGGCAAAAGACGTGCTCGGCAGGCGCTTTACGCTGGAAGGGCATCCGCGGCTGGAAGCCATCGCCCGTGCGGGTGATGTCGTGCGTTTCCCGGCCGATAGCTCATTGCCCGATCCCTACGATGGCCTGATCCCCGGTCAGGAAAGCCTGAAAGTTCACGCCTGTATTGGCTTACCGTTGTTTGCCGGGCAAAACCTGATTGGTGCGCTGACGCTCGATGCCATGTCGCCGGATCAGTTTGACGTTTTCAGCAACGAAGAGCTGCGACTCATTGCCGCGCTGGCAGCTGGAGCGCTCAGCAATGCGCTACTTATCGCAAAACTGGAAAGTCAGAACATGCTTCCCGGCTCGGCTACTGACTTTGAGCAGGTGAAAGAAACGCAGATGATTGGCCTGTCGCCGGGCATTATGCAGTTAAAAAAAGAGATTGAGATAGTCGCCGCCTCTGATCTTAACGTGTTGATTAGCGGTGAAACCGGCACCGGGAAAGAGCTGGTGGCGAAGGCGATTCATGAAGGTTCGCCACGGGCGGTGAGTCCGCTGGTCTATTTAAACTGCGCCGCACTGCCGGAAACCGTGGCTGAAAGTGAACTGTTTGGGCACGTCAAAGGCGCGTTTACCGGCGCCATCAGCAACCGCAGCGGCAAGTTTGAAATGGCCGATAACGGCACGCTGTTCCTTGATGAAATCGGTGAGCTATCGCTGGCGTTACAGGCCAAGCTGCTGCGCGTGCTGCAATACGGCGATATCCAGCGTGTTGGTGACGATCGCAGCCTGCGCGTTGATGTGCGTGTGCTGGCGGCCACCAACCGCGACCTGCGGGAAGAAGTCCTGGCGGGTAACTTCCGCGCCGATTTATTCCATCGCCTGAGCGTGTTTCCGCTTTCGGTGCCGCCGTTGCGTGAACGTGGCGACGATGTGGTACTGCTGGCGGGGTATTTCTGCGAACAATGTCGGCTACGTTTGGGATTGTCACGCGTGGTGCTGAGCGCTGGCGCTCGTGCGCATCTGCAAAGCTACGCCTGGCCGGGGAACGTGCGCGAACTGGAACATGCAGTGCATCGCGCGGTGGTGCTGGCGCGGGCGACGCGCAGCAGCGGTGAAGTGGTGCTTGAAGCCCAGCATTTTGCTTTTCAGGAAGGCGGGGCGAGCGCGGTGACGGCGCACGCGCCATTACCCGTTGCCACGGTAGGCAATCTGCGTGATGCCACCGAGCATTTCCAACGGGAGATGATCCGCAGTGCGCTGGAGACGCATCATCACAACTGGGCGGCTAGCGCGCGGGCGCTGGAGACAGACGTCGCCAACCTGCATCGGCTGGCGAAACGTCTGGGACTGAAGGATTAAAGAATCCCGGCCTGGTAGAAGTTTTGCAGGTTGATTGCGCCCACCAGGCGGTGATTACCATCCACGACCGGGGCTGCGCTGATTTTGGCTTTCATCAGCTGTTCTTTGGCGTCAATAGCGCGCGCCTCATCATTGAGCGTCACGCCGCCCTGAGTCATGGCTGCGGTGACGTTATCGGCAAGCGTACCGCCGCCAACCAGCCAGCGACGCAGATCGCCATCGGTAAAGATCCCCTGCACATGAGATTGGTCGTCGCAGACGGCGACCATTCCCATCCCGGTACGGCTAAGCTCCAGCATAGCGTCCATGACGCTTGCATGAATGGTCACCTGCGGCGTTTCAGCGCCCTGACGCATCAGGTGATGTACGCGATTTAGCAGCCGTGCGCCAAGCGCTCCGGCCGGATGTGAACGCGCAAAATCTTCTTCGTTAAAGCCACGGGCCTGCATTACGGCAATGGCCAGCGCATCGCCCATCATCAGCGTGTTGACGGTGCTGGAGGTTGGCGCCAGATGCATCGGGCAGGCTTCACGCTCAACGCTGATATCCAGTACGGCGTCTGCCGCCAGCGCCAGCGGTGAGTTGGCTTTACCGGTCATTGCCAGCAGTACGACAGATTTCTCTTTTAGACGCGGAATAATATGGTCGAGCTCTTTCGCACCACCGGAGTAGGAGATGAACAGCATGACGTCACGGCTTTCCACCATGCCTAAGTCGCCGTGTAGCGCTTCTGCCGGGTGAACAAAGAAGGCAGGGGTGCCGGTGCTGGCGAGCGTCGCGGCAATTTTTTTGCCGATATGGCCTGATTTCCCCATACCGGAGACAATCACTTTGCCTTCGCAGTGGATAACGGCTCTGGCGGCGCGAACAAAATCATCACCCAGACGTTCAGGCAGACGGCTTGCTTCCTGCAACTCCAGTATTAATGTCTGGCGGCCAGCGTTCAGTAGTGCATCACTCATGACTTTCTCCGGTTATGATTACGGTAATCCCTTTTTCTTCCAGTGCCTGACGAAACGTCGGGTCGATCCCTGAGTCGGTAATCAGTTTGTCGACGCTTTCCAGACTGCAAACAACGTTGGGACTTTTGCGCCCGAATTTTGACGAGTCCGCCATCAAAATCACCTCGCGTGCGGCATTGCACATCGCTTTGCTGACGGTGTAGACCTCGTTGAAGGTGGTGACCCCGGCATTAAGATCGATGCCGTCGGTTCCCATAAAAAGTTTATCAAAGCTGAATTGCTCAAAAGCGTTTTCCGCAAGCTGCCCGTGAAATGACGCTGATTTCTTACGGAAGGTACCGCCGGGCATCAGTATAGTTTGCTCGTTATCCAGCTCCGAAAGGGCGTTAACAATGTGCAGGCTGTTGGTCATCACGGTGATATTGCGAAAGCGCGCTAGCATCGGCACCATTTGCAATACGGTGCTCCCGGCATCGAGGATGATGGAATCGCCATCGTGAATAAACTGCACCGCAGCTTCGGCAATACGCTCTTTCTTGCTCGTGTTGATAAGCGTCTTGTGATCGATGGGCGGGTCGGATTCTTCTTTGTTCAAAACCACGCCGCCGTAGGTGCGAATGACCGTTCCGGCATTTTCCAGGATGACCAGGTCTTTGCGAATGGTGGTGCCGGTGGTGTCGAAGTGCTGTGCCAGTTCTTCAACCGAGCATTTTCCCTGCTTTTGCAGGTGCTCTACAATGGCGGCCTGACGCTGACGAGGTTTCATAGGTGTGATTACCCTGAATTAAATTATCGAAATGATAACTTCGCAAGCTCATAGCATTCACAACGAAATTACCCATGTTTCAGTTTAAGCGCTAATGATAGTGCATTACTTGACAGGGGATCATGGGGAAAGATCACATCCGGCTGTAATTCATCAAGATATTTTCCTTTTATGGCATCAATTTTCATAGGCTTAGCGAATACGGTAAGACCTTTCATAAATAGGGTGTCTACAACACACCGCTGTTCATCGAGCGCAATGGCAATGACAACGCGCGGCTTAAAACGCCCGCTGGAGCGGCCCACGCCAACACGACCCTGCTGGCAGAGCTTATCGAAGGCGCGGTTAAAACGATAAATTTGCCAACCTCCTAGTGCTAGCTGTGCGCACCAGGCGATAGCGGCAACGGTAATAAGCGCTGAAACCATATTGAAGCTCCTGGGTGTCAGGTGACGGCGGCACCGTATTCGGCCTACACGAATGTAGATGCCACCTCCACCTGACATTGTGCTATTAGAACATCACCTGTCCGCCGGTGACGTTAATTGACTGACCGGTGCAGTAAGCTGCTTTTGTACTGGCGTAGAACATCAGCATATTCAGCACATCCTGATAGTCGCATCCCCGTTTGAGCGGTACTTTATCCACGTAGTATTGCTCCACTTGGTGTGGCTCCAGTCCAAGCTTGGTGGCGTATTGCGGTAGCAGCGACTGGAACATCGGTGATTTCAGCAGGTTGCCGAGCATTAGCGAATGGACGGTAATCCCGTATTCCGCCAGATCCAGGGCCAGCGACTGGGTTAACCCCACGCCGCCAAACTTCGCGGCGCTATAACCTGAGTTATGTTTGCTGCCCACTTTGCCAGACTTTGAATTGATCTGGATAATGCGGCCTTCAATGCCATCGCGAATCATCAGGCGAGAAAATTCGCGTGCGCAAAGGAAGTAGCCCACCAGATTTACCTGTAGTGAACGGTCAAAATCACCCAGCTGGAAGTCGCTGATAAACGCGGCTTTGGCGATGCCGGCGCTGTACACCAGCAAGTCGACGCGACCAAAAATTTCATCGACGCCGCGAGAAAGCGCCAGCACGCTGTCTTCGCTGGTTGCGTCGGCGCCAAAGCCGTACGCTCGACCTTCACCAAATTCCGCGTTGATCTCTTGCGCAACATTTGCGGCTTTATCACTCTGGATATCGACAATGGCGACGCGGTACCCTTCAGCGGCAAGCCCACGGCAGAGGAAAGCCCCAAGGGTCTGGCCTCCACCAATGACAACGGCAACCTGATTCATTTTTTCTCTCCTTAAATTTAAGCCACAAATTTCAAAATACAGCCCGGCGCGATGTCGTCCGGTGCAGGCCCCGCAATGTGTACGGTGCCGGGGAATTTCGCTTCGCTCATACCGTCGAAACACAGGGTGATATGCCCTAACGCGCGCAGGTTTTGTTCCGCTACGCTGCCGACGGCGGTCACCGGGTAGCGGTGCTCACCCAGCTCAAACTGCGCGCCAGGTTGTAAAGTGCCGTTAAGCTCACCGTGGCAGTGAATAAAGCAAAACTCTTCGATATCGGCGGGAGCCCCTTCACTAAAGGTGATGAGCATCTGGTCGCAGAGTGCATCGGCTGCGCTCTGGCCAATACGGGTGATGGTGGTCTGATAAATCACGGTCATGATGAGTCCCTTATTGATAAATGAAGCCGGAAACAAACCAGGCGATCAGGACGGTTGGCGCACCGGTCAGGAAACGGCTGACCAGCACGGAAGGGACGCCGACGCGAACGGTATCCTGACGGGCTTCAGCCAGCGATAAACCCACCGGGATAAAGTCACAGGCGGCCTGTGCGTTAATGGCAAACAGGGCTGGTAGCGCCAGGTGCGGCGGGATGTTGCCCAGACCAATCTGTACGCCAATCAGCACGCCGATAACTTGTGCAATAACCGCGCCGGGGCCGAGGAAAGGTGACAGCAGCGGGAATGAGCAGATTAGCGCCAGCGTAACTAACCCGAGCGGATGGTTGGCAAGGGGAGCCAAGCCGTGGGCAATCCAGTCGCCGAGGCCGGAAGCCATGATGATGCCAATAAGCGCTGAGACAAATGCCATAAATGGCAGAATAGTTTTCAGTACCGTATCGATGGTGTCTCGACCGGCTTGAAAAAGTACCGCCACGGCCGAGCCCATACCCATTCCGACTTTGGCGAGCAGGCCATCGCTCTGTTCAGTTATCTTTTTACTGGTATCGTAATCACGCCCAGCGGCGGCTGGCGCAGACGGAGAGGCGGTGGTCTGTGATGCGTCGCCTACCACGCTGATATTGTCTTCTCTCACCCCAGAGACATAGATATCTTCCAGGATATATTGCGCCAGCGGCCCGGATTTGCCGGTGGCGTGGATGTTGATGGTGGGAATACGGCGCTTGGGGTAAATACCGCAGCGTAGCGTGCCGCCGCAGTCAATGATCGCAATGCCGATCTCAGCTTCCGGGGGCTCACCCTCTTTAAAACCGTCTACCGCCTGCCAGCCGGTTAACTGTGCCAGTTTGTCGACAATCGCCGGGCGCGTGCCTGCAGTGATGTAGACGATTTTTTTGCCTGGAATGGCGTCTAATTCCAGCGGGCCGCCCCAGCCACCGGCGCCTTTCTCAATACGGATACGCATCATGATGCTGCTCCTGCCAGACGGACATTCTGTTCAAGTTGGATACCCATTTTCTTCTCAAAAATGGCAGTGGTGAGATCGGTGGCCCAACCCCGGAAGAAGTTTGTCACTAACCCAAGCAGCAGATAGCTAACCGCAAGCGGGCCGAGCGGGAGCCCCAGCGTTGTCAGGCCATTGGCAATCCCCAGATAGACAAATAGCTCGCCGGGGTTGATGTGTGGAAATAAGCCGTTCATGGAATGGCAGCTATACGAGGCCGCCGCGTAATAGCTCGGCTTGTACTTCTCCGGCATAAAGCGGCCCAGGCTTAAGGTCATGGGGTTACAAAACACAAACGTGCCAATACAAGGCAGCAGCAGGTAGCGGGATACCGGGTTACCAGCACAGCGCTGAGCGAAACGCTCAATACGGTGCTGACCGATAAAATTAATCAGCGCATTCATGATGACCAGCAGACTAATCAGCAGCGGAAGAATACCGGTCACCATGCCGGTGAACACCTCTCCGCCTTTCTGGAACAGCCCGATGAACCACTCAGCACCATGTGTAATGGTTTCGATCATTGTTCTCTCCTGTAGGGAATTCTCGTTATCTTGCCAAAGGTGAATTATTTTAATCAGATCGAAAGGTTTAAAAGTGTTATTTTGATCGCAAAACGAAAGATAAATATTTTAGATTGAAAGTTTTTACGAGGAGGGCCGCAAAGAAAGATGAAAAAGTGTTGGGCAATGAGAAATTCTGCGAGGGAGCACGACAACCGCTTTCTTGTGTAGTGGCGGATGCTTTACCATATTTAACTCTTGCTGATATTGTTAAACGGAAGTCTCATGTTGAAGCGTCGTGTACTGGCTTTACTCCCTTTGTGTGTCCTGCTCGCTGCCTGTAGCAGCAAGCCTAAAACGGCTGAATCACCGGCCACTACCTCCGGCGGTTTTCTCCTTGAACCCCAACACAATGCGTTGATTCCGACCGGTGATTTTGCCAATAACCCGGCGGCGGAGCAGTTCATCGACAAGATGGTCAGCAAACATGGCTTTGACCGTCAGCAACTGCACGACATTCTTTCGCAGGCCAAACGTCTGGATTACGTTTTACGTTTGATGGACAGACAGGCTCCGACCGGACAGCCGCCAGCAGGCCCGAATGGCGCCTGGTTGCGCTATCGCAAACAGTTTATCACCCCGGATAACGTGCAAAACGGCGTTGCATTCTGGAATCAATATCAGGATGCCTTGCAGCGTGCGCAGATGGTCTATGGCGTACCGCCGGAAATCATCGTCGGTATTATCGGTGTGGAAACGCGCTGGGGTCGGGTGATGGGGAAAACCCGGATTCTCGATGCGCTGGCAACGCTTTCGTTTAACTATCCGCGTCGCGCCGCGTACTTCTCCGGCGAGCTGGAAACCTTCCTGCTGATGGCGCGTGACGAAAAAGATGATCCGCTGGATCTGAAAGGTTCCTTTGCCGGGGCGATGGGGTACGGGCAGTTTATGCCGTCGTCTTATCGTCAGTATGCGGTTGATTTCAACGGCGATGGTCACATCAACCTGTGGGATCCAGAAGATGCGATTGGCAGCGTGGCGAACTACTTCAAACAGCACGGCTGGGTGACCGGCGATGCGGTTGCTGTGCAGGCGATGGGCCAGGCGCCCGGGCTTGATAACGGCTTTAAAACCAAATACAGCGTATCGCAGCTGGCGGCGGCGGGATTAACGCCAATGCAGCCGTTGGGCAACCATCAGCAGGCCAGCCTGCTGCGCCTGGACGTGGGCACCGGCTACCAATACTGGTACGGCTTGCCTAACTTCTACACCATCACGCGCTACAACCACAGCACCCACTATGCGATGGCCGTCTGGCAGCTTGGGCTGGCGGTGGCTCAGGCTCGCGTACAGTAACGCCTTTCTTCGACTCCCCTTCGCCCGAAGGGGAGTCAGTTACATTTTGCATCATTTCCTGCCGTTTACATCTTACGTCTAATCTCATATTGTTATGTTATAACATATTCAAGTGAGGTGAGGATGTTGACTCCTGTTTTTATGGCTTCCAGCCTGTCGCGGGCTATTTGGGCCTGCATATTGCTGGCGGCGTTATGGCTGGCAGTCTGGTGGGCGGTGTCGCTGCCATGATTGAACTCGACAACCTGGTTGCGGGCTATGAAGGGATGGCTATTACACCGGTGCTCAGCGGCGTTATCCATCGGGGCAGCATGACGGCGATTATCGGTCTGAATGGCTGTGGTAAATCGACGCTTTTAAAGACGCTAGCGGGTTTTATTCCGCCGGTGAGCGGGGTTATCCGTTGGATGCCGACGCGCCCGGTAATTGGCTGGCTGGCGCAGCGTCATGCGTTGGAGTCACAGTTTCCACTCACCGTGTTGGATGTCGTCAGCCAGGGAGCCTGGCCGCAGGTCTCTTTGCTTCGCGGTCTTCGCGGGGATGTTCGGGCGCGTATTTATTCAGCCCTTGAACAGGTTGGGCTGACGACGTTTGCCAAAACGCCGATTGAAGGGCTTTCCGGCGGCCAGTTTCAACGCATGCTCTTTGCCCGTGTGCTGGTACAGCAGGCGCCGTTGGTCATGCTTGATGAACCCTTCACGGGCATTGACGAAGCGACCATCCATGACCTGATGGCGGTCATGCAACAGATGCACCAGCAAGGGCAAACCCTACTGGCGGTGCTGCACGATAACCAGCGCGTGGCAGAATACTTCCCCGAAACGCTACTCCTGGGCCCCAAAAACTCCTGCTGGGGCGCGACGGCTGACGTTTTACCGGCCTTTCAATCCGTGAGGCGGGCATGATCTGGCATACCTTCTTCCAGCCGTTTATTGAATTCGGCTTTATGCGCCGCGCTCTGGTGGTTTGCCTGGCGCTCTCGCTTAGCACCACTGTGCTTGGCGTCTTTTTACTGCTACGTCGTATGAGCCTTATGGGCGATGCGTTATCTCACGCCATTTTACCCGGCGTTGCGGTGGGCTACTTGGTGAGTGGGATGTCGTTGCTGGCAATGACCATCGGCGGGTTTATCGCAGGGATTGTGGTGGCGCTGGTGGCGGGGTGGGTCAGCCGACGCACCCCGCTTAAAGAGGACGCCAGTTTTGCCGGTTTCTATCTAGGGTCGCTGGCGTTGGGCGTTACGCTGGTGTCGCTGCGTGGATCCAATGTCGATCTGTTGCATCTGCTGTTTGGCTCCATTCTGGCCGTGGATAACGACGCTGCGCTCTTCGTGGCGGGCGTTGCCAGTCTGACGCTTATCTGCATTGCGCTGTTTTATCGCGGGTTAGTCAGTGAGGCGTTCGACAGCGCCTGGCTTCAGGTGAACGTCCGCTGGCTTCCGGCGCTGCTGCATGGCCTATTTCTGGCGCTTCTGGTGCTTAATCTGGTAGCGGGATTTCAGGTGCTAGGCACGCTGATGGCGGTGGGGGTGATGATGTTACCTGCCGTGGCGGCATGCTGCTGGGCGCGCACGTTACCTGCCATATTACTGCTGGCGGCGGCGATAGGCAGCGTTTGTGCCTGGATGGGGCTTAGCTTGTCCTGGGGCGCTAATCTACCGGCGGGGCCGTCCATAGTCCTCACCGCCAGCGGCGTTTTTGTGATTTCGGTTTTTTTTGGCACGCACAGTCGGTTAACCGTCGGCTGGCGAAAGTTAATAGGGTGAGGAAAATAATGCAAAAACGTATGGGCATGATTCTGGCGGTCGCGCTGGCGCTCGGGTTGACCACGCAAGTGGCGGTAGCAAAAACGCTTAATGTGGTCAGCAGTTTTTCGGTGCTTGGCGACATGGTGCAGCAGATAGGGGGCGAGCATGTGCACGTCGATACGCTCGTCGGGCCGGACGGCGACCCGCACACGTTTGAGCCATCGCCTAAGGATAGTGCGTTGCTCAGCAAGGCGGATGTGGTGGTGGTGAACGGTCTGGGGCTGGAAGGCTGGCTCGACAGGCTGATTACAGCCTCGGGATTTAAAGGTGAGTTGATAATCGCCTCGACGGGCGTGAAAACGCATACGCTTGATGAGGACGGAAAAACGGTAACCGATCCGCATGCCTGGAACAGTGCTGCGAACGGCGCGCTCTATGCACAAAATATTCTCAATGGGCTGGTGAAGGTGGATCCTGAGGATAGCGTGGCGCTAAAGGCATCCGGCGAACGCTATATCGGTAAGCTTTATGAGCTGGACAGTTGGGCGAAAAACCAGTTTAGCGGTATTGCGCCGGCAAAACGTAAAGTGTTGACCAGCCATGATGCGTTTGGCTATTTCTCACGGGCCTACGGTGTGACGTTCCTTGCTCCGCAGGGGCTATCATCGGAAAGTGAAGCCAGTGCTGCGCAGGTGGCGGCGCTGATTAAGCAGATTAAGGCTGATGGCGTACACACCTGGTTTATGGAAAATCAGCTCGACCCGCGTCTGGTAAAACAAATCGCGACGGCGACCGGCTCACAGCCTGGCGGTGAACTGTATCCTGAGGCGCTGTCGAATCCGGGTGGCGTTGCAGATAGCTACGTGAAAATGCTACGCCATAATGTGAAGTTAATTGCAGCAAGCATGCGCTAATCAGTAACCGGCCTCAGGGCCGGTTATCCTTTCGATTGTGCCATTCGTGGTATTGGTCATCCTTTTGCGAAAATGCCGATTCACGCGGTTGACGCCATTTTCTGAATACCCCTCGTAAAATCGTTATCCCGTCCCCATATCTCTTCTGAAAGTGCTATCTTTGATGGCCTCTTTATCTGGCGAGTCGGAGCGATAATGACAGATAGCGAATTAATGCAACTGAGTGAGCAGGTTGGGCTGGCGCTGAAGGCGCGTGGCGCAACGTTGACGACAGCGGAGTCCTGTACCGGCGGCTGGATTGCGAAAACCCTCACTGATATTGCCGGGAGCTCGGCATGGTTTGAGCGCGGTTTTGTCACCTACAGCAATGAAGCCAAATCGCAGATGATTGGCGTGCGTGAAGTGACGCTTATGCAGCACGGCGCGGTCAGCGAACCGGTGGTGGTTGAAATGGCGGTTGGTGCTTTGCGGGCGGCGCGGGCCGACTTCGCTGTTTCGGTTAGCGGTATTGCCGGGCCGGACGGGGGGAGCGCAGAAAAGCCGGTGGGAACCGTGTGGTTTGGCGTAGCCAGCGCCACCGGGCAGGGCGTTACGCAGTGTGAATGCTTCTCCGGCGACAGGGAATCGGTACGCCGACAGGCGACAGCGTATGCGCTAAATCTTCTCTGGCAACAATTTCTACAAAATACTTGATACTGTATGAGCATACAGTATAATTGCTTCAACAGAACAGAATTCACTTTCCGGTAACACCCGGTATGACAGGAGTAATAATGGCTATCGACGAAAACAAACAGAAAGCGTTGGCGGCAGCGCTGGGCCAGATCGAAAAGCAATTCGGTAAAGGCTCCATCATGCGTCTGGGTGAAGACCGTACCATGGACGTGGAAACTATCTCTACCGGTTCGCTTTCACTGGATATCGCGCTGGGCGCAGGTGGCCTGCCAATGGGCCGTATCGTCGAAATCTACGGGCCAGAATCCTCCGGTAAAACCACGCTGACGCTGCAGGTTATTGCCGCGGCGCAGCGTGAAGGTAAAACCTGTGCGTTCATCGATGCTGAACACGCGCTGGACCCAGTTTATGCCCGCAAGCTTGGCGTTGATATCGATAACCTGCTGTGTTCTCAGCCGGACACCGGTGAACAGGCGCTGGAAATCTGTGACGCACTGGCACGTTCAGGCGCAGTAGACGTTCTCGTCGTCGACTCCGTGGCGGCACTGACGCCAAAAGCGGAAATTGAAGGCGAAATCGGTGACTCCCATATGGGCCTTGCGGCACGTATGATGAGCCAGGCGATGCGTAAGCTGGCCGGTAACCTGAAACAGTCCAATACGCTGCTGATCTTCATCAACCAGATCCGTATGAAAATTGGCGTGATGTTCGGTAACCCAGAAACCACGACCGGTGGTAACGCGCTGAAATTCTACGCCTCTGTCCGCCTCGACATCCGTCGTATTGGTGCCGTTAAAGATGGCGATAATGTCATCGGTAGCGAAACCCGCGTGAAAGTGGTGAAGAACAAAATTGCTGCACCATTCAAACAGGCTGAATTCCAGATCCTCTACGGGGAAGGCATTAACTTCTTCGGCGAGCTGGTCGACCTGGGCGTGAAGGAAAAACTGATTGAAAAAGCCGGTGCCTGGTATAGCTACAACGGTGATAAAATTGGTCAGGGTAAAGCGAACGCAATTTCCTGGCTGAAAGAGAACCCGGCTGCGGCGAAAGAAATTGAGAAGAAAGTGCGTGAACTGCTGCTCAATAACCAGGACTCAACGCCAGACTTCGTTGTTGATAACAACAGCGTTGAAGAAACTAAAGAAGACTTCTGATAATCTCGGAACTCGGAATTGAAACAAAGGGCTGCTTATGCAGCCCTTTTGCATTTATTACGTTGGTGGGAAAACGATGACTGAACAATCACCACGCCGTTCCGCCTATGCCCGTCTGCTGGACAGGGCTATCAGGATCCTTGCGATGCGCGACCATAGCGAACAGGAGCTGCGGCGTAAGCTCACCGCGCCGGTGATGGGGAAAAATGGCCCTGAACCCATTGATGCCCCGCCGGAAGACGTAGAGAAAGTGGTCGCATGGTGTCATGAAAATCGCTATCTCGACGATGGCCGATTTGTACAACAGTTTATGGCTGGGCGTAGCCGCAAAGGGTATGGGCCTGCGCGTATTCGTCAGGAGTTAGGGCAGAAGGGCATTGCGCGCGAGGCCATTGAGCAAGCGATGCGCGAATGTGATATTGAGTGGGCGCAGCTGGCGCGCGATCAGGCGCTGCGTAAATATGGTGAGCCGCTGCCAACCACCTTCCCGGAAAAGGTCAAAATCCAACGCTTTTTGCTCTATCGAGGCTACCTGATGGAAGATATCCAGGAAATATGGCGAAATTTTGCGGATTGAGCGCACTCGGGATTTTACTTCCCTCTAAAGAAAACTTATCTTATTCCCACTTTTTCCGTCCGACGCGAGTCGTTTTTTCCAGAACTCGCGTCTGCGACGAACGTCCCTTAGCTTGATTTCAGGATAATTATGAGCAAGAGCACCGCTGAGATCCGTCAGGCGTTTCTCGACTTTTTCCATAGTAAAGGCCATCAGGTTGTTGATAGCAGCTCCCTGGTGCCACATAACGACCCAACGCTGCTGTTTACCAATGCTGGGATGAACCAGTTCAAGGATGTGTTCCTTGGCCTCGACAAGCGTAATTACACGCGTGCGACAACCTCGCAGCGCTGCGTACGTGCCGGTGGTAAACACAACGATCTGGAAAACGTCGGCTATACCGCCCGTCACCATACCTTCTTCGAAATGCTGGGCAACTTCAGCTTTGGCGACTACTTCAAGCACGATGCCATCCAGTTTGCATGGGAACTGCTGACCGGTGAAAACTGGTTTGCGCTGCCAAAAGAGCGCCTGTGGGTGACCGTGTATGAAACCGATGATGAAGCTTACGAAATCTGGGAAAAAGAAGTCGGTATCCCGCGTGAGCGCATTATCCGTATTGGCGATAACAAAGGTGCTGCGTACGCATCCGATAACTTCTGGCAGATGGGCGATACCGGCCCTTGTGGCCCATGTACCGAGATTTTCTACGATCACGGCGATCATATCTGGGGCGGCCCTCCGGGAACCCCTGAAGAAGATGGCGATCGTTACATCGAGATCTGGAACATCGTCTTCATGCAGTTCAACCGTCAGGCTGACGGCACCATGGAACCGTTGCCTAAACCATCCGTCGATACCGGTATGGGGCTGGAGCGTATCACTGCCGTACTGCAGCACGTTAACTCCAACTATGACATCGACCTGTTCCGTAAACTGATCGACGCGGTTGCCAAAGTGACCGGCGCGACCGATCTGGGCAACAAGTCACTGCGCGTTATTGCTGACCACATCCGTTCTTGTGCGTTCCTGATTGCCGACGGCGTAATGCCATCCAATGAAAGCCGTGGCTATGTGCTGCGTCGTATCATTCGTCGCGCAATCCGTCACGGCAACATGCTGGGCGCGAAAGACACCTTCTTCTACAAGCTGGTTGGGCCGCTCATTGACGTGATGGGTTCTGCGGGTGAAGAGCTTAAGCGTCAGCAGTCTCAGGTTGAACAGATCCTGAAGACCGAAGAAGAGCAGTTCGCTCGTACGCTGGAGCGTGGTCTGGCGCTGCTTGATGAAGAGCTGTCTAAACTGTCTGGCGACACGCTGGATGGCGAAACCGCTTTCCGTCTGTACGACACCTACGGTTTCCCGGTCGACCTCACGGCGGACGTTTGCCGCGAGCGTAATATCAAAGTTGATGAAGCCGGTTTCGAAGCGGCTATGGAAGAGCAGCGCCGTCGTGCGCGTGAATCCAGCGGCTTTGGTGCTGACTACAATGCCATGATCCGCGTTGAAGGCGAGTCTGAGTTTAAAGGCTACGACCATCTGGAACTGAACGGTAAAGTCACTGCGCTGTTTGTGGATGGTAAGGCGGTAGATTCTATCGCTGCCGGTCAGGATGCGGTGGTTATCCTCGATCAGACGCCATTCTATGCGGAATCCGGCGGTCAGGTTGGTGATAAGGGTGAGCTGAAAGGCGCGGGCTTTAGCTTTGCGGTCAACGATACTCAGAAATATGGTCATGCGATTGGTCATCTTGGCCAACTGGCTAGCGGTTCGCTGAAAGTGGGCGATGCCGTGCAGGCTGACGTTGATGAGGCACGCCGTGCCCGTATTCGTCTGAACCACTCTGCCACGCACCTGATGCACGCAGCGCTGCGCCAGATTCTGGGCACCCATGTTGCGCAGAAAGGCTCATTGGTTAACGACAAACTCCTGCGTTTCGACTTCTCCCATAATGAAGCCATGAAACCGCAAGAGATTCGCGCGGTTGAAGATCTGGTTAACGCGCAAATCCGCCGTAACCTGCCTATCGAAACCAACATCATGGATCTCGACGCGGCGAAAGCGAAGGGCGCAATGGCGCTGTTCGGTGAGAAATATGACGACCACGTGCGCGTACTGAGCATGGGCGACTTCTCAACCGAACTGTGCGGCGGTACTCACGCTTCGCGTACGGGTGACATTGGTCTGTTCCGCATTGTCTCTGAGTCCGGTACAGCGGCAGGCGTGCGTCGTATTGAAGCCGTCACCGGTGAAGGTGCAATGGCTACCGTGCATGCGCAAAGCGATCGTTTAGGTGAGATTGCCCATCTGTTGAAGGGCGATAGCCATAACGTGACCGAGAAAGTACGTAGCGTAATGGAACGTACTCGTCAGTTAGAAAAAGAATTACAGCAACTTAAAGAGCAGGCGGCAGCACAAGAGAGCGCTAATCTTTCCAGCAAAGCTGAGATGATTAGCGGTGTTAATCTATTGGTAAGTGAGCTTGTGGGCGTTGAGCCAAAAATGCTGCGTACCATGGTTGACGATCTCAAGAACCAGCTAGGTTCTGCCATTATCGTCCTGGCGACGGTTGATGAAGGTAAGGTTTCTCTGATTGCAGGCGTGTCTAAGGATGTGACAGACCGTGTGAAAGCAGGGGAGCTGATTGGTATGGTTGCTCAGCAGGTAGGTGGTAAAGGGGGCGGACGTCCGGATATGGCGCAAGCTGGCGGTACCGACGCATCTGCACTTCCTGCTGCATTGGCCAGCGTGAAAGACTGGGTAAGCGCTAAACTGTAATAACGATAACGGCATACGGGCGCCTTAGCGTATTCGGATAAGGCGCCTTGCATATGCGGTACTGATAACGATAAAGTCAGGTTGAAGTCATGTAGATCGGCTAGACTTACATCTAACAGAATGTGATGCCGTGACTGCTTACACATAAGGTGTTTGTCATCGCTGACCTTTTGGCGTTATATGATGGAGAATGCCGGGATACAGAGAGACCCGACTCATTTAATCTTTCAAGGAGCAAAGAATGCTGATTCTGACTCGTCGAGTTGGTGAAACCCTCATGATCGGAGATGAGGTCACTGTGACTGTTTTAGGGGTAAAGGGTAACCAGGTACGCATCGGCGTTAATGCCCCTAAAGAGGTCTCCGTTCACCGTGAAGAGATCTACCAGCGTATCCAGGCTGAAAAATCCCAGCAGTCCAGTTACTAAGTTATCGCGTCTCACCCAGTGGGTGAGACGCAACTCCCCTCGGTTTTTCGTTTTACCCTCTCATTTTTCCGCTTTTTCTTTCTGTAGCCTCATCCTATGCCAATATTTTGTTATGCCGGTTTGTGGTGTAAATCGCGTTTTATCTGTTGATAAAATGCCCGTTTTGTCTTTTTTAACACCTTATTGCGCGTGAATTGTGCAAACGAAAAAAAACTGCGGAAAATTGTTTGACTTATAAGTCCCAGAAAGTAATATGTGCGCCACGCAGCGACGAAGAGCAACTAACAAGTTCTTCGAAGCACTCGCAAGAGGCGTGTTGGTGAGGTGGCCGAGAGGCTGAAGGCGCTCCCCTGCTAAGGGAGTATGCGGTCAAAAGCTGCATCCGGGGTTCGAATCCCCGCCTCACCGCCATTTGCATCCATAGCTCAGCTGGATAGAGTACTCGGCTACGAACCGAGCGGTCGGAGGTTCGAATCCTCCTGGATGCACCATCTTTATCAGTGTTGCGGCTTGTTGAGCGACATTGAATCGGTAGTAAAGCAGTAAATCCTGATGCATCCATAGCTCAGCTGGATAGAGTACTCGGCTACGAACCGAGCGGTCGGAGGTTCGAATCCTCCTGGATGCACCATCTTTTATTCTGTGCGGCGGTTATGCGGTACAGAGTATCGGTAGTAAAGCAGTAATCCTGATGCATCCATAGCTCAGCTGGATAGAGTACTCGGCTACGAACCGAGCGGTCGGAGGTTCGAATCCTCCTGGATGCACCATCTTCTACTTTGTAGCGCTTTTAGGTGATGCAGAGTATCGGCAGTAAAGCAGTAATCCTGATGCATCCATAGCTCAGCTGGATAGAGTACTCGGCTACGAACCGAGCGGTCGGAGGTTCGAATCCTCCTGGATGCACCATCTTTTCGTTATATCTCCCATATTTCCCTTTCGTAACACATTCTTTAATCTAAACTAATTCCAAATTTTATTTCTTATTGGCAGCCCATTCTTTCTTCTATAATTTATCCTTGTTTACGCCCTTATTCCGGCGATATCACTGCAAGGAAAGAAATCCATGAAATGGTTCAAAGCAATGGCCGCTGCTAGTGCAGCGCTTCTGGTAGCTATCTCGCTGTCCGGCTGTGCGGGCTCGTCAACCAAAGAGAGTACCGGTGGCTATATTGATGACACTGTCGTCACCACCAAAGTCAAAACGGCTCTGTTTAGCGACAAAGAAATAAAATCCAGCGAAATTAATGTGCAGACCTTTAAAGGCCGCGTGCAGCTGAGCGGTTTTGTATCGTCAGCTGACGACGCAAAACGGGCGGTAGAGGTAACGCGTAAAGTACAAGGCGTTAGGATCGTTGAAAACGACATGAAAATTAAATGATTTTCTGCATGCTGCAGAGACCAGGGCGCCTTCGGGCGCCTTTGTCGTTTCTGCGGCTTTCAGCGACAACCCGGGCCTTTTGCGATAAAGTAACATGACATTATCCGATGGGTGAGAAGACGATGTACGAGCGCTATGCTGGATTGATTTTCGATATGGATGGCACCATCCTTGATACAGAACCTACGCATCGCAAGGCCTGGCGGGAAGTTCTCGGGCGTTATGGTATGCGCTTTGACGAGCAGGCGATGGTTGCGCTTAACGGCTCTCCGACCTGGCGTATTGCACAAGCAATTATCGAAAGTCATGAGGCGGATTTAGATCCTCACTTTCTGGCGCGTGAAAAAACGGATGCCGTGAAAGCGATGCTGCTCGATTCTGTTACGCCATTGCCGCTGATTGAAGTGGTCAAAGCGTGGCACGGTCGTCGCCCTATGGCGGTTGGCACCGGGAGCGAAAGCGCGGTTGCTGAGGCTCTGCTCGCGCATTTAGGTCTGCGACACTATTTTGCGGCCGTGGTAGCCGCCGACCATGTTCAACAGCATAAACCTGCACCGGATACCTTTTTACTCTGTGCTGAACGCATGGGCGTTGCGCCTGAGCGCTGTGTGGTGTTCGAAGACGCTGATTTTGGTCTTCAGGCCGCCGTCGCCGCTGGGATGGATGCCGTTGACGTTCGCTTGCTGTGAGTGAACTTCTGGCGCTGGGATCGCTGTTTGCGAGCAGCTTCCTCAGCGCGACGCTGCTGCCAGGAAACTCTGAAGCGGTATTGGTTGCATTGCTACTTTCCGGGGCCAGTCAAGCCTGGCTTTTAGTCGCAATAGCAACAATGGGTAATAGCCTTGGCGGGGCAACTAACGTTATTCTTGGTCGTTTTTTTCCA
Source organism: Enterobacteriaceae bacterium (assembly GCA_902363335.1). GTDB lineage: Bacteria > Pseudomonadota > Gammaproteobacteria > Enterobacterales > Enterobacteriaceae > Kluyvera. The sequence continues at coordinate 389,811 of CABIZV010000004.1, forward strand.
CTACGCAAAACATCGCGTTGGCAGGAGAAAGCAGTGGGTTGGTTACGCCGTTATGGCGCTGTCACGCTACTGTTGAGTTGGATGCCTGTTATTGGCGATTTGCTGTGCCTGTTGGCAGGGTGGATGCGTATGTCATGGGGACCAGTACTCTTTTTTTTATGCCTTGGGAAAGCGTTACGCTATGTTGTTGTGGCGGCGCTGACGCTCCAGGGCATGACGTGGTGGCACTAATTGGATGGCTTGTGGACTCTTTTTCATCATCCACGATGACAATTATGCTTAATACAATAAATTCGACAGGCGGGAGGTCAATTTGATCCCGGACGTATCACAGGCGCTGTCCTGGCTGGAAAAACATCCTCAGGCTCTGAAAGGGATCCAACGTGGTCTTGAGCGTGAAACTTTACGCGTGAATGCCGATGGTTCATTGGCAACAACTGGTCATCCTAAGGCGCTTGGCGCCACATTGACCCATAAATGGATAACCACCGATTTCGCTGAAGCGTTGCTGGAGTTTATTACGCCGGTCGACGGCGATATCAACCATATGCTGACGCTTTTACGCGATGTGCATCGCTATACCGCACGCCACCTCGGTGACGAGCGGATGTGGCCGCTGAGCATGCCGTGCTACATCGCACCGGGCCAGGATATCGAGCTTGCGCAATATGGCACCTCGAATATTGGCCGTCTGAAAACGTTGTACCGTGAAGGGCTGAAGAACCGCTACGGCGCGCTGATGCAGACCATTTCAGGCGTGCACTATAATTTCTCCCTGCCAATGGCATTCTGGCAGGCGAAGTGCGGCACTGATGATAAAGAGGCGATTTCAGCGGGATATTTCCGACTGATCCGCAACTACTATCGTTTTGGCTGGGTGATCCCCTATCTGTTCGGCGCCTCTCCGGCTATTTGCTCCTCGTTCCTGCAGGGCAAGCCGACGACGCTGCCGTTTGAAAAAACCGAATGCGGGATGTATTACCTGCCTTACGCGACCTCTTTGCGTTTGAGCGATCTTGGCTATACCAATAAATCGCAAAGCAATCTCGGAATTACGTTTAACGAATTGCACGAGTATGTGGCAGGATTAAAACGGGCCATCAAAACGCCATCGGAAGAGTATGCGCGCATTGGCCTTGAGAAGGATGGTAAGCACCTGCAAATCAACAGCAACGTTCTGCAAATTGAGAATGAGCTGTACGCGCCGATTCGTCCAAAACGCGTAACCCGTGATGGCGAAACGCCGTCTGATGCGCTGCTGCGCGGCGGTATTGAGTATATCGAAGTGCGCTCGCTGGACATTAACCCGTTCTCACCGATTGGCGTTGACGAGCAGCAGATTCGCTTCCTTGACCTGTTTATGGTCTGGTGCGTGCTGGCCGATGCGCCAGAGATGAGCAGCGAAGAGCTCAGCTGTACGCGCACCAACTGGAATCGAGTGATTCTTGAGGGGCGTAAACCGGGTCTGACGCTGGGTATTGGCTGTGAAACAGCACAGTTCCCGCTGAGTAAAGTCGGTAAAGATCTGTTCCACGATCTTAAGCGCGTTGCCCAGACTCTGGACGGGATGAACGGTGATACCGAGTATGAGAAAGTCTGCGACGAACTGGTTGCCGGTTTTGATAATCCAGATTTGACCTTCTCAGCACGCATTCTGAGTTCTATGCTTGAGAGTGGGATTGGTGGTACTGGCAAAGCGCTGGCGGAGCAGTATCGTTCAATGCTGCGTGAAGAGCCGCTGGAAGTTCTGAGTGAAGAAGATTTTGCGAAAGAACGAGATGCGTCGATAGCGCGTCAGCGTCAGATTGAAGAGGCGGATAACGAATCGTTTGAAGCACTGCTGGCGAGACATGCCTGATACAAAAAGAAAAGGCCACATCACTGTGGCCAAAATATACATCTCTGAATCAGGGATGATGATAACAAATGCGCGTCTTTCATATAGTAAGACTGGCATTGAGACAAAGAGTTCAGTTTATTTTCAAAAAAATCACATCACCCAGTAGCGGAACGTGGTGAATCGCATAAAATTGATTCTATTCAAATGGTTAAGTGTTTAACTGGATAGAAAAAAAGTGCAGCACCCGGGAGCATAAAGGTGATATCGGAGGTAATGAAATGCCGTTGTTAGATAGCTTCACAGTTGATCATACCCGTATGGAAGCGCCAGCCGTTCGCGTGGCGAAGAAGATGAACACCCCACACGGTGACGCCATCACGGTTTTTGACCTGCGTTTTTGTGTACCAAACCAGGAAGTCATGCCAGAACGTGGGATCCACACTCTGGAGCATCTGTTCGCTGGCTTCATGCGTGACCATCTAAACGGTAACGGTGTTGAAATTATCGACATCTCACCAATGGGTTGCCGTACCGGTTTTTACATGAGTTTGATTGGCACGCCTGATGAACAGCGTGTGGCCGATGCCTGGAAAGCCGCGATGGCCGACGTGCTCAAAGTTCAGGATCAAAACCAGATCCCGGAACTGAACGTCTATCAGTGTGGGACTTATCAGATGCACTCGCTCACCGAAGCGCAGGATATCGCGCGCCATATTATTGAGCGTGACGTGCGCATTAACAGCAACGACGAGCTGGCATTGCCAAAAGAGAAATTGCAGGAACTGCATATCTAGCCGCTCATCTGAGTTTACGGTAATACAGTTAATAGGCCCCGGAAGCACGCTTTCGGGGCTTATTTATTTATTATTTGAATAAATGTATTTCATGTATTTTTTATTTGTATATTTTAATTTTGTGAGCCGCTGAACAAAAAATATTTCATTGCATATGCTTACCCCTTTTGCGATCACATAAAAGGAAAAACATAATTCGATAGCCGAAAAACATAATAGATCCCTTTTTCAGACCTGTAAAAATACCTCCCGCAGAAACCGGTTTCATTCAGAAAATCAAAACGGGAGTTTATATGTCTTCAGGGGATAGAGTTTCTATTAGAGAAAAGATTGGCTACAGCCTGGGTGATGCAGCCAGTCATATTGTGTTCGATTCTTCAGTGGCCATTCTTGCCTATTTCTACACCGATATTTACGGTTTGCCACCGGCAGTGATGGGCACCATGTTCCTGCTGGTTCGCTTGCTGGATGCAATTACCGACCCCATCATGGGGGCGATTGCCGATGCGACGTCAACTCGCTGGGGACGTTTTCGTCCGTGGCTGCTGGCAATATGCGTCCCGTTCGCGGTGAGCTGTGTGCTGGTCTACTCTGTCCCTTCATTTGGCGATACCGGCAAAATAGTCTATGCGGTGGCCGCCTATATCTTTATGACGCTGATGTACACGGCAATTAACATCCCTTACTGCTCGCTGGGCGCGGCCCTGACTTCCGACCCGCGCGAAAGTTTGTCATTACAGTCATGGCGCTTCGCCATCACCCCTATTGGCGGTGCGCTGGGTACGGCGCTGATTCTGCCGCTGGCGGACTTCCTCTATCCCGGCGATCGTGCCACCGGTATTCAGGTCTCTATGGCAATCTTCGGCCTGATTGGCTGCCTGATGTTTGTTGTCTGCTTCTTCACCACAAAAGAGCGCGTCCAGCCGATTAAAGAGGAAAACCTCAACATCGCGCGCGATGTGAAAGTTCTGTTCAAAAATGACCAGTGGCTGATTCTCTCGGTCTACAACTTTATGATGCTGGTCGCGGTGGTATTGCGCGGTGGCGCAGTGGTGTATTACATCAATACCGTACTGAATAAAGGGGCCGATATTATTACCCTATTTATGCTGGGCGGGATGTTTGCCTCTATGGCGGGTTCCGTGCTGGCAAAACCTTTTGGTACCCGCTTTTGTAAAGTTAAACTTTCATTCTGGATTAACTTATTAACCGCAGCATTTGGTGTGGCTTGCTTTATTGTGCCGCCACAGATGTGGATTGTCATATTTGTTATCCATATTATTATCTCAATTATTCAGGGTGGTAATGGCGCGTTGCAATGGTCAATGATTACCGATGCAAATAATTATGGTGAATGGAAAACGCAGCGTCGAATTACTGGTATGAATGTCGCAGCCAATATATTTGTCATTAAGCTGGGCGTTGCCGTCGGTGGTGCCATTCTGGGTTGGGTGCTGGCGTATTTCAATTACGAATCCGGCGTGGCGACACAATCCGCTTCCGCGTCTCAGGGCGTTATGCTGCTGTTTACGCTGGTTCCTGCGGTGTTCTATGTGCTGACGGCGTTCTCAATCAAATTCTATGGCTTGAACGAAGCCAGAATGGATCGTGTGGTAGATGACCTGAAAAAAGGCACATTTTCTCGCTCATAAGCTAAATGGCCTCAAGGAATAATCACTTATGCATCAGCATCTGGTAGGCAAACCCCTGGAGGGGTTTGCTGAGTTCGCGATGGCTGTCGCGGCACAAGGCGCGGTATTACTGAAAAACAGTCCACAGGCCCTTCCTTTAGATGAGTCGGATACTGTGGCTATTTTTGGTCGCACACAAATTAATTACTACCGTAGCGGCACCGGTTCCGGCGGCGCGGTTAATGTAATGTCTAGCTGTAACCTACTGGATGCGATGCGTGCCCGCTGCGGTACGCGGGTCAATGAGGGGTTAGCGCAGCACTACGCACAGTGGGTTAGTGCGCATCCGTTTGATAACGGCGGCGGTGGCTGGGCACAGGAGCCGTGGTTTCAGCAGGAGATGCCGCTCAGTGATGAGAGGGTTTTACAGGCAAGGCAGACCTCGAATAAAGCGGTAGTGGTGATTGGGCGTACCGCAGGGGAAGATAAAGATAACGCTGATGTTGCGGGGGGATATCGCTTAACCCAGCAAGAGCTTGAGATGCTGCGGGCGGTCTGCCTTCATTTTAACCATGTTATTGTGGTGCTTAATGTTTCCTCCATTATCGATATGTCCTGGGCGGAATCACCGCAGCTGCGCCCACATATTGGCGCTATCCTGTATGCCTGGCATGGCGGGCCGGATGGAAGCAAGGCGGTGGCATCACTGCTGTGTGGCGATATCACGCCTTCCGGTAAATTAACGGATACCATTGCCTGCTCACTGGATGATTATCCTTCAACCCCTTGCTGGGGCGACAGCGCGCAGAATATCTATCAGGAGGATATCTACGTTGGCTATCGTTATTTCGAAACCTTCCGCCCGCAGCGGATTCTGTATCCTTTTGGTTTTGGCCTTTCCTATACGTCTTTTGCCATCCATTCACTGAGCATGAAGCGGGATGCTGACAACCCTTTATTCTTTCAGATTACGGCCAGAGTGGACAACGTGGGGGCAAAATATGCTGGCAGTGAGGTGGTACAAATCTACCTCGAAGCCCCGCAAGGGCAACTGGGTAAGCCGTCACGGGTTTTGGTTGCGTTTGCTAAAAGCCGGGTGTTGCAGCCGGGGGAACATGAAACGCTCACGATGACGGTATCGCTTGAGCAATTGGCATCATGGGATGATAGCGGCGCGACCGGTAATCCGAATTGCTGGGTGCTGGAAGCGGGAGTGTACCGCTTCTGGGGCGGCAACAGCGTGCGTCACCTGCAACCCATCACCGTGGAGGGCGAAGCGGGTTATACCCAACAGATGTTGCGGATCCTCTCCTGTCACGAAGAAGCCCTCGCGCCAACCGTGCCGTTTTCACGACTGCGCCCCGGTAAACGTTTGCAGTCAGGCGTCTGGCTGGAAGAGTGGGAGGAGGTGCCGCGGCGGAAAACGTCATTGCGCGATCGCATTGTTGCGCGGCTTCCCGCGGCGCTGGAGGTTGTCGGCGATAAAGGCATAAAACTGGAAGATGTCGCGCAGGGACATGTCGCGATGAACGATTTTATTGCTCAGTTGAGCGTAGAGGAGTTGGCCTGTCTGGTTCGTGGTGAAGGGATGTGTAGTCACAAAGTGACCCCCGGTGTGGCATCCGCGTTTGGCGGCACCGGGGATAGCCTGCTGGAGAAGGGGATACCTCTGGCGGCGACGGCTGATGGGCCGTCCGGCATTCGCATGGACAATGGCGCCTATGCCACGTTGATGCCCAGCGGTACGCTTTTGGCCTCCACCTGGGATCCGGTGCTGGTTGAGCGTTTGTACGTGATGGAAGGCAAAGAGCTGCAGCAAAATCAGATAGACCTTCTGCTAGGCCCTGGAATGAACATCCATCGCCACCCGCTTAACGGGCGCAATTTTGAGTATTTCTCAGAGGATCCGCTAGTGACCGGTACGATGGCGGTGGCCATGGTTAACGGTATCCGCAGCGGCGGTGGCATTGCCACGCTAAAGCACTTCGCCTGTAATAATCAGGAACATGCGCGGGCACAGGCTGACTCGGTTGTTTCCGCGCGAGCCCTGCGAGAAATCTACCTTAAAGGTTTTGAGTACGCGGTGAAGCAGGGTGGAGCGCTGGCGATAATGACCGCCTATAACCCGATTAACGGGCACTGGTCTGCGTCCAACTATTGCCTCAACACCACCATTTTGCGCGATGATTGGGGATTTCGTGGCATCGTCATGACCGATTGGTGGGCCAAAATGAACGATGCTATTAATGGTGGAATGGCAACGGTTAACAACACGGCGGCGATGATCCGGGCGCAAAATGACCTGTATATGGTCGTCAATAACAATGGCGCGGAGATAAACTCAGGCGATGACAACACCGTAGCAGCCCTGACTGACGGCACGCTGACGCTCGGCGAACTCCAGCGCTGCGCGCACAATATTCTGTCGTTTATGCTGCATACTCAGGTGGTTAAGCGCGGTGAAAAACCGCAGGTTAATGTGCCGACCCTTGCCGCCGACAGGACGTTATTTATTGCCGAGGCGATTAAAATTGCGCCGGAATCACGCTTACGGTTTAGCGATACGCTCGCCATCTATATTGAAGATGACGGCGTGTTCGATCTATTGGTGAGCGTTAACTCAGCAGCGATGCCGTTGGCGCAAACGGCGACCAATTTATTGTTCAACGGCAAGTTTGTGGCGACCGTCCAGACGCGTGGGACGCTGGGGCAAAGAGTTACGCAGAAGCTGTGTCGCGTGAGGCTTGAGCCGGGCTACTATCGGGTCGAGACAGAGGTTATTAATCCGGGATTGAATATCGATTGGCTGGAATTACGCAACGTGGGGGCGTCGGTATCCCGATAGCTGATGTATTCTGCGAGGATAAAAAAAGCCAGCTCTTAGAGCTGGCTTTTTACTAGTGAGAACCACCGCCGCCGCCGGCGCTGAACGGCGGTCTGGCAAACCATACGAGACCGAGCAGTAGCAAGAAGATCCCCGCAGAAACCCAGAAGATTTCGTTGGCGGAGATAATCAACCCCTGGTTGGTTATCTGCTGCGCTATCCAGCCGGAGGCCTGCTGTTGGCTCATTCCCATGCCCTGCAACTGATCGTACATCTGCTGGGCGTTAGGGTTAAATGGCGTCACGGACTCCGTCAACTGCGCATGGTGTAACGCTTCACGGTTAGTCCACAGCGTCGTGGTAATTGACGTGCCGATGGAACCTGCCAACGTTCGCGTAAAGTTCGACAAGCTCGATGCGGCCGCCAGACGCTCAGGCGGTAGCCCGGAGAGCGTGATTGCGGTCAACGGCATGAAGAAGCAGGCGACGGCAAAGCCCTGAATAAACTGCGGCCAGGCCGACGCGCCGAAGTCCATGCCCGGCTCGAAGGTATAGGCGCGCCAGTAGAAACAGACGGCGTACATAATAAAGCTGAAAGTGACCAACCGGCGCATATCCAGCTTATGCGCAAAGCGACCGATGATAGGCGAAAGGATAACCGGAATCACCCCCACCGGTGCCGACGCCAGACCTGCCCAGGTGGCGGTGTAGCCGTAGACCTCCTGCAATAGCTGCGGCAATAGAACAATCGCGCCGAAGTAGAGCATGTAGGCCAGGCTGATGCACAGACAGCCGATGGTAAAGTTTCGCGACTTGAATAACGACAGGTCGACGATGGGGTTGTCATCGGTTAATTCCCAGACAATCAGGAAACTCAGCGACACGACCGCCACTACCGTCAGCACGATGATTTCGGTCGAGTTAAACCAATCCAGTTCTTTACCCTGGTCGAGCATCACCTGCAGGCTACCGATCCCCAGAACCAATAGCGCCAGACCAATCGCATCGATTCGCCGCTGTTCGGTTCGCGTTTCGCGTCCGCGCAGGGTTTGCAGGCTTAACATCACCACCAGCGCGCCAATCGGGACGTTGATGTAGAAGATCCAACCCCAATGGTAGTTATCGCTAATGTAGCCGCCAAGAATCGGCCCACAGATAGGCGCCACAATCACCGTCATTGACCACAGCGCCAGCGCCACGGAGCGCTTTGCCGGTGGGTAGTTACTGAGCAGCAAACTTTGTGACAGCGGGATCAGCGGCCCGGCGACAATCCCCTGGATGACGCGGAAGAAAATCAACATGCCGAGGCTGTTGGACATCCCGCAGGCCCATGAGGCAACGGCGAAAGCGACGGTTGACCACATGAACAGCTTCACTTCGCCAACGCGTTTTGCCAGCCAGCCGGTAATCGGAATGGAGATGGCGTTTGCCACCCCAAACGAGGTAATTACCCATGTCCCCTGGCTCAATGATGAGCCAAGGTTCCCGGCAATCGTGGGAATAGCCACGTTGGCGATAGTGGAGTCCAGCACCTGCATGAATGTCGCCAGCGACAGCGCAATGGTCATAATGACCAGCTGCGCGCCTTCGAGCGGTTTTTGCGGTTGCATTACACGCACCCCAGCATTAGTTGGCGTTAGCCTGGACGATATCGTTAATCAGCTTGTTCACCGGTGTGAGGCTTATCTCACGCGCGTTACTTTCGTAAACCGGGCTGGAACGGAGCTGGTTTGCCAGTATCTGCCCGTCGCGGTTGGTGGTGTCCACTTTCACCAGCGTCGACAGCCCGATACGCAGCGGATGTTTAGCTAACTGATCGGCGTCCAGCTCAATACGAACCGGCAGACGCTGCACCACTTTAATCCAGTTACCGGTGGCGTTTTGCGCCGGCAGCAGGGAGAAGGCGCTACCGGTACCCATATCGAGACCGACCACTTTACCGGTGTATTTCACATCATCGCCGTAAATGTCGCTGACCACGGTGACCGGTTGGCCGATACGCATATGTGCAAGCTGCGTTTCTTTAAAGTTGGCGTCAACCCACAGGTTGCTGGCTGGAACCACGGCCATGAGTGGAGTAGTCGGGCTAATCTGCGCGCCCGGCTGTACGGAGCGACGGGAGACATAACCGCTCATCGGACTCACAATTTTGGTACGTTGCAGCGCAAGCCACGCGTTACGCACATCGGTTGCGGCCTGGCGCACGGTTGGCTGCTCTTCGAGTTTGGTCCCCAGAATCATCGCCTGGTTGGCGTTGTATTGCTGGATTGCGACGTTTAGCGCGGCCTGGGCGCTGGCGACAGCGTCTTTGGCGTGCTGCAACTCTTCGCGACCAATCAGGTTTGCGCTACCCAGCGGTACGCGGCGGCTAAGGTCTGTTTGCGCCTGCGATAGCGTGGTTTTACGAATGTCGATATTGGCCTGAAGCTGCTTGTTGTTGATCATCAACTGGCGCATTTGACGCACGCTTGAGGCAAGCTCAGTCTGCGCTTTTTCAAAGGCCTGCTGAGCATCGGTCTGATCAAGCGTCACCAGCACATCGCCTTGCTGAACATAGTCGGTGTTATCGGCCCAGACTTTCGTCACGCTGCCGGACACCTGAGACATGATTTGAACCTGGTTACCGGCTACGTAAGCGTCATCGGTTTCCTCGAAGTGACGCAAGACTAAGAACCAGTAGCTGCCATAAGCCACACCAATAATAACAAAGAGCAAGGTCAACAAGATGAGGGCGCGTTTGCGCTTGCCTTTCTTGTTGGCGGGTTGCTGCGGGGCTTGAGTCTCCGCATTTGTGCTCATGTGATTCTCCACATTCTTATTATGTAAATCGACTTATGCCGACCTGTTTATCACAAAAGGCCAGCAGGGATTATCTGCTGGCCTGTTCGTTTTCTTTAAAAGCGCGGTAGTTTTAACGCACGGCGCTAAGCACTGTGCCATCCTCTTCCATCTGGTCCAGACGGGTAAGAAGTTTGCGGGTGATATGTTCGAGCTGATCTTTCTCGGCCAGGCTTAATGATGACCAGAGTTGATGCAGGCAGTCATGCTGCGGAGGCAGCACTTCGTTCAGGAACTGATGACCTTTCTCGGTGAGCTGCAAATGCAGGCAACGGCGGTCATTGTCGCTTTCACGACGTTCAATCCAGCCGCGCTTTTCCAGCTCATCGGCAATACGGGTCGCATTGGTACGCGATGATCCCAGCGCGCAGCTAAGTTCAGAAGGCTGAATACTGTGATTTTCCTGAGACTCCAGCGTGATTAGCGCCATAAACAATGTCTCGTTGATTCCCTGAGCTTTCAGCATCTTATTGCGATTATCCAGCAGCTTACCCTGCATATGCATGCAAAGGCGAGTCAGAAGAATTTCCTGAAATGGGAAATCTTCACTGCGGCTGGCGCGGAATTTCAGCATTTGTTCAATGGGCGTAAAAGAACTATCCATCTGGCGTTACCTCATTAGTTACAGTCGATATAGTAACGACGGTGACAAATAAAGTAAATGAATTATTGACCGTAATTTATGTGGCTAATCTATAACATAAGAATGACGGGTACGTATACCCGTCATTGTCTACCCTATTCGGCTTGCTGACGATGATAGCCTGACCACCACACCAGCAGGTTGACGACGGCGACCAGGCCGCCCGCCAGACAGACGCCCATCCAGCCCGCGTGCTGCCACGCCGAAGCTGAAACCAGAGAACCTGCTGCGCCGCCGATAAAATAGCTGGTCATGTAACCGGCGGTCAGACGGTTACGCGCATCGGGCTGCACGCGGTAGATAACGGTCTGATTGGTGATGTGGACGCCCTGCACCATGAGGTCGAGCACCACAATGCCGATAATTAAAGCGAGAGCGGAGGTGTGCCCGAACCAGATGGCGACCCAGGAAAGCAGCAACAGTAGCAATCCCCAGGTCGTGGTCAGATGCGACTTACCTTTATCCGCTAAACCGCCAACGGGCCGTGCGCCGAGTGCGCCTGCCGCACCGGCTAAACCGAACAGGCCAATGGTTGCTTCGGAGTAGTTAAAGGGCGCGCTGGAGAGCAAAAACGCCATGGATGTCCACAGAATGCTGAAGTTAGCAAAGGTCAGGCAGCCGAGCAGGGCGCGGGTACGCAGTACTTTATCCCTTGCAAATAAGCTGAAAATTGACCCGAGCAGCTGACCATAATTGAGATGATTCTCCTGCTTGAGCTTTGGCAGTCCTCGCCATAACGCAAAGGCCAGCAGCACCATCAGTACGGTCGCCACCCAGTAAACGGTGCGCCAGCCGCCAAGGCTTGCCAACAGACCGGCGACGGTTCGTGCTAACAATATCCCAAGCAGCAATCCGCTCATCACCGTACCCACGACTTTACCGCGTTTTTCCGGGGCGGCGAGCGTGGCGGCCAGCGGAACCAGTAGCTGCGCGACAACCGAAAACAGCCCGGTAAGCGCGGTGCCGAGGATCATCATCGCTAAAGAGTGGCTGTTGGCGGTAATCAGCATCCCGCCCGCCGCGAGCAGCGTCATGGTGACGATAAGCCGACGACGTTCGAACATATCCCCCAGCGGCACGAGGAACAAAAGCCCGGCGGCATAACCTAGCTGCGCCGCGGTGACGATAAATCCGGCCTGACCGGCGGTCAGCGAGAAGTGGCGCGCGATGGTATCCAGCAGCGGCTGGGCATAGTAGTTACTGGCGACCGCGAGGCCCGTAGCGACGGACATTAAAGCGATCAAAGCTGGGCTAAGCCCGTGAGCAGGTTTAGTCATGATAATGAGAGATCGAGGAAAGATGGGCTCGATAATAACGAAAGGCGTGGCGAAGGGGGAAAATGATGCGTAGCGGATTGTGCTTTTTATCTGAAGACGTGCCTTCATGGCCTCTCATTTCTCCCCCAGCCTACCAACGGGTGCAGGCACTCCATCGTAGCCCGGCCAAGCGCAGCGCCGCCGGGAAACAGGGGGCAGGGATCGGCGATAATCCCGGGGTCGCATGCGCTCGCCCGGGCTACCAACGGGTACAGGCACTCTAACGTAGCCCGGCCAAGCGCAGCGCCGCCGGGAAGCAGGGGGCAGGGACGGCGATAATCCCGGGGTCGCATGCGCTCGCCCGGGCTACCAACGGGCGCATGCACTCCATCGTAGCCCGGCCAAGCGCAGCGCCGCCGGGAAGCAGGGGGCAGGGACGGCGATAATCCCGGGGTCGCATGTGCTCGCCCGGGCTACAGATTGGTAAAGACCAGATAAAGCAAAGCCGCCATCCGGTAACCGGTGGCGGCTTTGCTGTTACCCGGCGTCAACCGGAGGCATTACAGGTTATTTTTGTGCAGCCAGCGCTTCTTTAATCCAGCCGTCAAATACCTGCTGGTGGGCCTGAACCCAGCCATCGACCTGACCCTGCACGTCGGCTTCAGATGCTTTACCATCATGCATCATGGCATTCTGGGCGTTAATGTCGGTCAGCGGCAGTTTCATAATGGCAAACAGCTTCGCTGCGGCTGGGTTTTTCTCAGCCCAGGCCTTGTTGGCAACAATGTGCATGGTGCTGACAGGGAAACCGTAGTTTGCGCCGTTGGACAGCTTGGTATCGATATTTTTCTGCACGCCAGGCAGGGAAGAGAACGGCACCTGCAGCCAGACCACATCTTTACCCGGTTTCAGCACATCGCTCACCCAGTAAGGCGTCCAGGTGTAGTACAGAACCGGTTTACCTTCCTTAAAGCGGGTGATGGTATCGGCCATCATGGCAGCATAGTTACCCTGATTGTGCTCGACCGATTTGGTCAGCCCATAGGCATCTAGTTGGTGGTTAATCACCGCTTCACAGCCCCAACCAGGGTTACAGCCGGTCAGATCGGCTTTACCGTTGCCGTTGGTATCAAACAACTTGGCAATCTTCGGATCTTTAAGCTGCTCAATGTTGGTGATGTGATATTGATCGGCGGTCTTTTTATCAATCAGATAACCCTGCGCCGCACCGTTGACCAGCGTGCCTTCACGATAGAATTTCTTGTCGCCACCGGCTGCGGCATACATATCATCATGCAGCGGGATCCAGTTGACGGCGGTGAAGGTGGCATCACCGGCGGCAAGCGAGGTGTAGGCAACGTTGTAGTCTACTTCATTAGGCTTATCAACGGTATAGCCCAGTTTTTCCAGTGCGCGGCTGACCAGAAGGGTCTGGAAGGTTTCTTCAGAAAGGGTGCTCTGAATCGGTTGAACGGTAATGCCCTTTCCCGGCAGGTCGGCGGCAAATGCGCTGGAGGAGACCAGGGTGGCAAAAGCGGTAGCAAAGACGAATGAGTGTCGCATCGTTGTTCCTTTAATAGTGATTGTTGCGGAGCATTGGCCCGACGTGCGCCGGGTCAATACGATGGTTACTTAGAGAAGGGGCGCATCAGAAGGCCAACCGGGCCGGTATTGAACCAGCGACGGTTACCTTTACTGCGAGAATCGCGGCCCACGGCCTGCGTCAGGCGGTCGAGGATAATCGCGAGGATAACGATCCCGACGCCACCGACGGTAGCAAGACCCATATCCAGACGACCAATACCACGCAGAACCATCTGGCCCAGACCACCCACGGCAATCATCGAGGCGATAACCACCATAGACAGCGCCAGCATCAGCGTCTGGTTCACGCCCGCCATAATGGTTGGCATCGCCAGCGGCAACTGGACTTTAAACAGCATTTGTCGCGGGCTGGCACCGAATGAACGTGATGCTTCAATCAGGTCTGCTGGCACCTGGTTAATCCCAAGGATGGTCAGGCGCACAATCGGCGGCAGGGCGAAGATAATGGTGACCACCACGCCCGGCACGTTACCGATACCAAACAGCATGACGATAGGAACCAGATACACGAACGCCGGGGTGGTCTGCATAGCATCAAGCAGCGGGCGAATAATTTTCGCCGCCCTTGGGCTACGCGCAAGCCAAATACCTAGCGGCAGTCCAATCACCACACAGAACAACAGCGCGGTCAGTACCAGTGCCAGGGTGATCATCGCCTGTGACCAGGCACCAATGGCGCCAATCGCAATCAGCGAGATTAAAGTGGCAATCCCCATACCGACGCTGGAAATCTGCCAGGCTATCAGGGCGAATACTATAATGGCCACCGGTGCCGGCATGCCCAGCAGCAATTGCTGAAAGGCGCTGAGGATGTAATCGATTGGAACTCGAATCCCCTGGAACACCGGACGGAAGTGGGTAACGACCCAATCAATCCCTTCAGTTACCCAGCTATCGAGCGGTATAAGCGTCTTATGGAATGGATCCATAATATCGAAATGCTCTGGCTTCGGTGCCGGTGCATTGTGAAGCCAGTCGCTGCTAGCGGGTGCAGATGAACCGCCCCACGCATCGGCAGAGTTTGCCGCACTGTCTGCGGCCGGTGTGGTATCCCACGGATTAGTTTGATCAGCCATTGTTTGCCCCCTCGCGATCTAATGCCTGTAACAGCATTCTTTTTGAAATTACGCCGACGTACTGCTGTTCTTCTCCAACAACCGGTACGGCGCAGGGGGCCTGGCCCACCTGAGAGAGCAATTCGCTAAGCGGAGTCTGCGCATCGACAGCCACAGGCTCATCAATGAGTGCCGCCTCAATGCCTTGATTCGCTTTTAACGCTTCTTTCAGCGAATCAATTGACACCGTGCCGACAAACTTATTACCGCGCTCAATAACGTAACCGTATTCACGGTCATCATCTTGCAATAATTTCAAAGCCGAACGAGGGCCGAAGCCTGGGGTTTTACGGATAAGCGCATCGGGATTACGGCGAGCAATATCTTTCGCGCTAAATACCTGGCTGATATCCACGCCACGGAAGAAGGTGCGGACATAATCATTTGCCGGATTATTCAGAATTTCGTCTGGCGTTCCGACCTGAACCACTTCGCCATTTTGCATAATGGCAATACGATCGCCAATTCGCATGGCTTCATCAAGGTCGTGGGAAATAAAGACCACGGTACGCTGATGTTTGGCCTGTAATTTTACCAGCTCATCCTGCATCTCGGTGCGGATTAATGGGTCGAGTGCCGAGAAGGCTTCATCCATTAATAGAATGTCGGGGTTAATTGCCAGCGCGCGCGCAAGACCGACGCGCTGACGCATCCCGCCGGAGAGCTCGTCCGGGTAGGCATGAGCGTAGTTTTCAAGCCCAACCTGACGCAGCGCATCCAGGGCTTTTGCCTGGCGCTCTTGAATTGGCACACCGGCGAGATCCATCCCGAAAGCGGCGTTATCCAGTACGCTCATGTGCGGCATTAGCGCAAACGACTGGAAAACCATCGCAATTTTCTTGCGACGAACTTCACGCAGTTCAGCATCGGATATTTTTGCAATATCGATACCGTCAATCAGAACCTGCCCGCGAGTGGGTTCAATCAGACGATTGAGAAGGCGTACCATGGTGGATTTGCCGGAGCCAGATAACCCCATGATGACAAATATCTCGCCTTCTTCAATGGCCAGACTGGCGTCTTTTACGCCAAGAGATAACCCTGTTTTATCAAGAATTTGTTCTTTGTTGAAACCCTTCTCGATATATTTAAATGCTCGCTGTGGATGCTCGCCAAATATTTTATAAAGATTCTTAACTTCTAATTTAACTGCCATGCAATATGAAATTTCCTGTTTTTGTTTATGTCGATATGCTACCTGATGAAAATAGTGACCTGTTTATACCCTAGCATACTGAGTCGATGTGACAACCCTCTCTGTGTATACAAAAGAAATATGATACACGCAGAATTATGCTGAATTTCCCATGATATAAGGGCTGAGGGCGAGTTTACGGCACCGGAATTTTTTATGAAATTAATTGCCCATATCCGCATAAAACCAGAAATTGTCGGGAATAGAGCATGAGAATGCACACAAATTTCTTACGGATTATTTGTATGATGATGGTAGTTTTTCAGGAAATATCAGGGCGGAAAATCAATAGATATATTTGATAGGAAACATTGAATATTCTTAAATTAAATACGCCCGCAACCGATAATTATTTGCGGGCGAGGGGACTACATTCGCATGCTGACGGCCAGACGATTGAAAGCGTTCATCATGCTTATCGCAAAGGTCATATCACTGATCTGTTCAGCGCTGAAATGCGCCAGCAGCGGCTCATAAACAGGGTCTTCAGCATGCGTCTGTGCAATATGCGTCAGGTCTTCGGCCCACGCCAGCGCTGCCCGCTCAGCTTCACTGAAGTGATTGCTTACACGCCAGCCTGCCAGCGCATCCAGTTTAATCTGCTCAACGCCGGATTTACGTAAGGCTTTGCTGTGCATTTCAAGGCAAAAAGCACAGCCGTTTATCTGTGACACGCGCAGATAAAGCATTTCCAGTAGGGGGCGCTCAAGCGAGCTTTTTTCCAGCGCGATGCTTGCTTGAACCATGCCCGCGTACACGGTTGGGCTCAGTTCACTATAGGGTTGGCGTAATGCAGTCATATTGTCACTCCTCGTTCAAGATGAAAGCAAAATAGCACTATAATGGTCTTAAAAAGATAGCCATATTGAGCGTAATAAATAAGACCATGAAAGCCGAAAGCCTACCGCGTTATCAGCAAATTGCCCGACAACTTAAGGCTGCAATCGAAAATGGAGAGCTAAACGCCGGCAGACGTTTACCCTCAAGCCGGATGTATGCGCAGGAGCTGGGCGTTTCTCGAGTGACGGTAGAGAACGCTTACGGTGAGCTGGTGGCGCAGGGGTGGCTTGAACGGCGCGGGCAAGCGGGGACATTTGTAAGCGATCACTTAACGCTGCCGCCTGTGGCTGCGCAGCCGCTAGGTTTTGGGGGGGAACAACCCCAGCCGCAACCTTTCCAGCTAGGGTTGCCTGCGCTGGATCTCTTCCCCAGAGGACTGTGGGCGAGAGTGATGGGGCGGAGGCTGCGGACACAGAACCGATTTGATCTTGCTCTTGGCGATGTTTGCGGTGAAATGGCTTTGCGTCAGGCGCTGGTCGAATATTTACGCCTGTCGCGCAGTATCGAATGTCAGGCTGAACAGGTATTTATTACGTCGGGTTACGCGGCGTCGATAAGCCTTATTTTTCGCGCACTTGGCGGGCGCGGCGAGTCAATGTGGGTCGAAGACCCCGGTTTTCCGCTGATTCGTCCCGTGGTTCAGCAAGAAGGTATAACCCTCTCTCCCGTACCGGTTGATGCGCAGGGTATGGACGTCGAGTGGGCTATCCAACACGCCGGGAACGCGCGCTTTGCGTTGCTGACGCCGGCTCACCAAAGCCCGACCGGCGTGTCGCTGTCGCTCCCCAGGCGTCGGCAACTGCTTGATTGGGCGGCGCATCATAAAGCGTGGGTTATTGAAGATGACTACGACAGCGAATTTCGCTATCAGGGAAAGCCGCTGCCGCCGCTGAAAAGCCTGGATGCACCGCAGCGGGTTCTCTACGCCGGCACGTTCAGTAAATCGCTTTTCCCCGCTTTACGTACCGCCTGGCTGGTCGTGCCTTTGCCGCTGGTGGAGACATTCCGCCAGCAGGCGCAGCATCTCGCCTGCCCGGTGCCGCTTCTGATACAGCAAACGCTGGCCGATTTTATGCTCGAGGGCCATTTCTGGCGACACCTTAAGAAAATGCGCGTGCATTATGCCCAACGCCGTCGCTGGCTTGAGGAGGCATTAGTGGCACACGGTTTTCAGGTGGTGGAACAATTGGGCGGTATTCAGCTGCTAGTCACGGTGGCAGGTGACGACCGGGAAATGGCGCGAAGGGCAAGAAAGGCAGGGCTCGCGGTGCAGGCGATAAATGACTGGCGCATGGGCAGTGCCGGGCCCGCGGGGCTTATTATGAGCTTCACTAATATCATGACCCGGCAAATGGCCGAGGCGCAGGTCGCCGCATTAAGCGCGGCCATAAAATAAAGCCCCGGATTATTGGGATAATCCGGGGCAGACGCGTTTTTATTATCTACATCGTTGTGGTGATATTATCGACGGCATCCTAATAATATGCCAACAAATATCCCCACTGCCGCGGCAGCGCTCACACTTTGCCACGGTTTATCGTGAATATAGCTGTCAGCCGTATCGGCGACATCATGCACGCTTTGATGCAGACGGCTGCGACCATTGATGCGAGCGCGCGTTTCACTCAGTAGTGATTTTGCTTTGCGGCGCGCAGTCTCTACTTCATCTTGATTATCGCTGGCCCAGCTCTTTAGAACATCCTCAAGGCTGTCGGCTAATTGACTGACGTCACTCTGAATATCCTGAATTTCGTCATCAGCGTCATTGCGATTTAGTGACTTAAACATTCTAGCCTCCATGAATTTTGATAGAAAGTTAAGTGTAGGACATCCCGAATAATTTGCCGTTAATTTATGTGTTTATGGAATTATCTGAAAGCGAGGCGAATGCTGATTACGGTAAGGTGGCGATGCAGTAAAAGATGACGAGGATAAAATATGTATTTACGACCTGACGAGGTGGCGCGCGTTCTTGAAAAGGCGGGCTTTACCATGGATGCGGTAACCACGAAGGCCTACGGCTATCGCCGTGGTGAAAATTATGTTTACGTTAACCGCGAAGCAAGAATGGGGCGTACCGCGCTAATCATTCATCCGGCCCTGAAAGAACGCAGCTACAAATATGCAGACCCGGCTTCTGACATCAAAGCCTGCGATCATTATGAGCAATTCCCGCTCTATCTTGGCGGTGCAGTTGAGCAGCATTACGGTATTCCACACGGATTCAGTTCGAGGCTGGCGCTGGAGCGTTTTCTGGATGGACTGTTTGGCGAGAACGTATAAATAAATGACTGGCCTGGCCAGTCATTTATTTTACTTCGATCAGGCTTTTACCTGCGTGTACTGAGCAACCCGGAACAGGCGGCGACAAAAATCGAGGAAGTAGCCGTAAGCGGCACCCATCACCAGCGAAACTACCGCATTAGAACTGACTGCCGCCACAATCTGGTGCCAGTCAGCCCCAACGCTCAGCAGAATTAACACGTACACCGGCGACTGGAAGGTCACATAGGCAACGGGGTCGGCTAACCGCTTCATCCAGCCGGCAGGGCTAATACGCCCGGCCTGTCGCATGATAAAGTCACGATAGATACCGTATGGCCAGGCAATAATAATGTTGACCGGGATAGCGACCAGACGGGATGAAAGTGACTGTTCAAAGGTCATTCCTGAGAGAAAAATTTCAATCATCATGTTCACGACGGAACAGTAGACCACCATGGCGAAAGTGTCTGCTGCCGCATGACGCAGGCGTGACTGCGCAGAGAACATCGGTATGCTCCTCGAAAATGAACGGTTAACACAAAGGTAAGTGTGTTTTCTGGCGTTTTGGGTTGGTTTAATTGACGTGTATAGATTATCCATCTGCATTAAAACAAACAACTAGTGAAACATTTTTATTTAATGCGTTTTTGTCAATAAAATACTCTGTTTGTGAGTGAATTATCGCCGCTGCGCTATTTTTGTTTTCATTCGGTTTTTTTTGCAGCTAAATCATGATGTTGTGATCTGTTTCGGCGGGGTGAAAAAAGATGAGTTATCGTGTTTTTGCGGCGGAAATCTAACGGGCGATTTTTTATTGTGAGTTTCGTCACGTTTGGTTTTTTAAACCGGGTTTTCGCGAATTAATTAGCATTTAATTCCGCTGAAATGATTTTGAGAGTATGCGCTATTTGTGGGTAATCATGCACTGTAAAGGAAGAGAGCGGTGAGCGAGGCCCACCGCTGAAGGCGATCAGCAGACGCCAAAATCACCGTCTTCCTGATATGGCGCAACGTCCGCGTTTTTCAGCGTGTATTGCTTACCGTGTTCATCGCTAGCCTGCACGGCCACAATGCTATCTTCATGTACTTCAATGACTTTTAATTTTGGTCCGCCATTTTTAGGTTGAACCAGATCGCCAGGTGCAAACATTTCCGTGCTCCTTTGTTATTCAGTGCATTAATACCTTAGCAGGGATGACGGTAAATGGCTGCAAGCATCAGCGTCGATTCCACGGCATGACGGCAAGCAGGCGTGCCATGCCGCAAAAACCGGTAATGCCCGCAAAGGTCAAGCCAGCGCCAACGAACGCGCTTAACAGGAAGAACGCGCTGGATAGGCTATAGCCAAGCACGACGCCAAGTAAAATGAGCACGCCAGCGGCAATCTGTACCTGACGCATCAGGGGCAGAGGGGCGGAGGTGTCCTTCACGGTTACCAGACCGGCCTGTCGCCAGGCATCAATGCCACCGTCGACGATTTTGATCCGCGCCGGTGCGGCCGCTGCGATGAGTCGTGACAGGTTGTTGCGGGTGCGGTTCCCCGACTGGCAGTGAAAGATGACGACAGAATCGACCGTTGCCTGTAGCGTCGCTCCTTGTTCCATCGCGCTAAGCGGAAACAGACGGGCTTCGGGAATATGTTCACGGGCGTATTCATCGGCATCGCGAATATCAATCAGGGTGGCGCCTTGCTCAATGAGAGCAAAGGCCGCTTTGGGGGAGAGGTTCTCGGCGGTCAAAATATCCATCCTTAGGGCTGGCGGTATTGGGCAAATTATTGCCAGTCTACTCCTTTTTCCCTGTCCGGGCGTGCTTAAAACGATCGCGCTGATGACCAGGTACGAATAAAAAAGCCGGATGCTTCCACCCGGCTTTTTTATTGAAAATTAACGAATTATTCGCTGGCCTTCTTCTCAAGTGACTCAGCGCCGGCTTTGGTTTTATCCCAGCCTTCCTCTACGCCTTTTTTAGTAGCATCCCACCCTTTTTGGGAGGTCTCTTTGGTTTTATTCCAGCCTTTCTGGGTGCCTTCTTTGGTGGCATCCCACCCTTTTTCGGTTCCCTCTTTGGCTTTATTCCAGTTTCTCTGAGCGCCTTCGCTCACCTGGCTGCCTACGCTGTCACTTTTACCTTCCGCTGCGTGCTTAGACTTCAGCTTCAGTTCTTCACCCTGAGTTTGGGCCTGATGTAATTTCTCTTTTGCCGTATTGGCATTGGCCTGTGCGGCAGCAACCGTTTCATCTGTAGCGTGTGTGGTCGCGGCAAAAACAGGGGAAGCCAGCAGAAGAGCGGAAAGTGCAATTGTTGTTGTTTTCATTAAAAATCCTCATCAGTTTGTGAGCATGAAAAAGCATGACACAGACATTCTAATGAGGCTTTAGGAATAAACTGTAATTGAATCATGGCGTTTCAAAGGCTCTTTCCTGGCGTTATCTGTCCAGCACAATTAATGGCGCGCGATCCGCTGTGCGGGCAATGCTGATTTCAGCCTGATAAAGACTGCGTAGCGCGGGTTCGGTTAACACCGCCTCCGGCGTACCGTTATCCACCACCTGACCGTCTTGCAATAAGATGATGCGATCAGCGTAGCGCGCCGCCAGATTAAGGTCATGCAGCACGCAGCAGACGCTAAACTGTCTCTCCCGCACCATCTGGCGTAGCAGGCGAAACAGATGTTGCTGGTGGTGGATATCGAGCGCCGAGGTGGGTTCATCCAGAAACAGCCACTTTGGTGACGGTTCCGGCTCCCACAGCTGAACCAATAACCGCGCCAGCTGTACCCGCTGCTGCTCGCCGCCTGAGAGGTGACGATAGTCGCGGGAAGCCAGTTCGCTACAGCCGCACAGGGCCATAATGTGTTCCGTTTCATCGCGCGGATGACGCGAGCGATGAGGGTGGCGGCCCATGCGCACCACCTCCATCACGCTAAAGGGAAAGGCCATATGGCAGTTTTGACGCATCACCGCCCGCGTTTTTGCCAGCTCCGCCGTCGGCCAGTCGCTTAATGGACGACCAAATAATGAACAGTCACCGCTATCCGGCTTGAGATATCCGGTTAACTGACGCATCAGCGTTGATTTTCCTGCGCCGTTTGGCCCGAGTATCGCCACAATTTCACCGCCTGGGAGCGTCAGCGAGACATTGTCGGTAAGACGACGACCGTTAATGCTAAAGGTCAGGTTCCGGGCGTTAATCATAGTGCTCTCCGTGTGCGCAGGATAAGCCATAAAAAGTAGGGGCCGCCAATCAAGCTGGTTAACAGACCCACCGGCATTTCGGCTGGCTGCACTAAAGTCCGTGCCAGCGTGTCCGCAACCAGTAACAGGCTGGCACCGGCAAGCGTTGAACACGGTAGCAGCCAGCGGTGATCGGCACCGATGGTCATGCGGATAAGATGCGGGACAACAAGGCCAATAAAGCCAATAACCCCGCTCACTGACACGGCCGCCCCCACCAGAAGTGAGCTCAGCAGCAGGAGTTGCTGGCGCTTACGTTTGACGTTAACGCCGAGGTAGTGTGCTTCTTCATCGCCAAGCTGAAGAAGATTTAAGGTATTTGCCAGCCAGCCGGTGACAACCATGGCTGGAAGGGCAAAGGAGGTGGCGACCAGCAGCGTCGGCCATTGCGCTTGTCCGAGGCTGCCCATCATCCACAGCGTCAGCTGCCGCAGCTGCTGCTCGTCGCCCACATAGCTCAGCACTCCGATTGCGGCGCCGCATAGGGCGTTAATGGCGATACCGGCAAGCAGAAGCTGCATCATTCCGCCGTGGGTATGACGCAGGCTAATCAGGAAAATCACCGCGCAGACCACCAGGCTGCCCACTACTGCGAAAATCATCTGTTCATACAGCAGGAAAACCGCCGGCAGCGAAATGGGAAAAACGATCGCCACACCAACCATCAGCGCAGAACCGCTGCTGACGCCAAGCAGGCCGGGGTCGGCCATGGGATTACGAAACAGCCCTTGCATAATCACGCCCGCCGTTGCCAGCGCGCCGCCGACCAGCACCGCCAACAGGACTCGCGGGAGGCGAATGTTGACCCAGATATCGAAATATTGGGCGTCCCGTAAAGAAGCGAAGCTAATTTTGAGCGCACCCTGACTGGCGCCAACCAGCACAAGCGTCGCCAGTATTAATAGCAGGCCAATAAAAACGCTCAAGGAAGATAGAGAATCCTTAAACACGCAAATCTCCAAAGACATCGTTGCGACGCCGTTTGCCAGCGCCGCATGGGGATCAGACTGGTTTAAGCTCAGGCTCAACCAGGCTATAAACCTGCTGGTTAAGCGCCGGGGCGCTCGCCAGCGCCTGAATGTGCGCGGCGACGTCAGCGCGCTGCACAAAACCGTGCACTTCCTGCTGCTGGATGCGCTGCGCTTTACCGCTGGCCTCGCCGTTCTGCAAGCCACCAGGTCGGAGGATGGCGAAGTCCAGCGTGCTGGTTTGCAGCCAGCTTTCCGCCAGCGATTTTTCTCTGACGGCCCGGCCAAACGCGGCTTTCGCGCGCGCCGACAGGAATGGCCAGCTATCGCCGCAGCCTAACGAGGTGACGAGGATCATGCGGCTGATACCCGCTTTTTCTGCCTCATCGATAACCGTGCGATGCGCCAGATAATCCTGTGCGCCGCCCATGGTGGAGATAACGGTAGCCGCCGTTCCCGCAGCCTGGCAGGCCTGGGCGACGATATGGCTGTCGCAGGCGTCACCGATAAAGACATCGACGCCTTTGGCCTTTAGGCGTGCGGCTGCTTCGAGATGACGCACCAGCGCCACCACCGGACGGTTTTCGGCCAGCGCCAGCTCCACGGTTAATGCGCCGACACCGTTGCCGCCCGCGCCAAAAATCAACCACGGGCTCATCAGGCATCTCCTTTCAGCACGGCTGCCAATGTGCGGAAGGCATCAACCTGTTCACCCAGCAGTTGGCGATGGTCATCGCGGCCGAGGAAGATTTTAAACATCGCGCTTCCGGCGGCGTTAAAGAACAGGATTGAGGCCGTGTCCATCGCCATAAATTTGCGCTCTACCAGCGCGATGTGGGTGCAGTTTTCCGCTTTGATGTGCCCGGTCATGCCTTTTTTACCGCGCAGGTTAAAGTAACCGTGGCGATGGAAGCCGGATGGCAGTTCGCCGGTAAATTCCAGAATCACGTCAGCGGAATGCACAAGTGTCGTCACTTTGCCCCACTCGCAAACGGTATCCCAGACGAGGTCGAATTTGTCGCCCGTCACAAGCGTATGGGAAGGCAGATTTTTGACCACCTCCAGCAGCGTGGTGTTGTACTGTCCGGCGATAGCTTCCAGCGTGCCGTCCGGCTCAGTTTTTAAAAATTCAGCTAAGGAAACGTTGCTCATCATGAACTCCTGTTATGGGGTTTCTACCGCAATGCGCGGCGCGTTAAGCTCCTGAATAAGTTCATCAAGAGACTGTAAAATATTGCTCGCCCAGAAGCGGCCTTCATTGGTCAGCCGCAGGCAGGTTGTCTCGTCCTGAGTCAACCCGGCCCGGTGCCACTGTGCCAGCAGCGGCGCGAGTCTGGCGGCGTGTGGGGTTAACGCATCCAGCGGGACACGTGCGGTTTCCACCCCGGCCTGCAAGGTGTGGCGCCACTGGAAGTGCCCCCCTGCGGTACGCATCATCATCATCAGCGGCTTTTGTCCGTCGGCGATAGACTGGTGCCATTTTTCGAGATTGCGCTCCACCATCCATGAATAGCCGTTGATTGAGCCACCGGCCCCCGAACCGATTGCCAGACAATCAGCGCCTTGTTTAATGAGTAAATTGTAGAGGTTGCGCTCGCGTGCCGTGCGCGCCCAGTGGCTGTTGCTAATGCAGCGCCAGCCTGCTTGATCCATAAAATCACACCCCTGAAGATAGAGATCGCGGCGCTCAGCCGGTTGCGGCACGGCGGTACGTCCATTTTCAACGGCCTTGCCGAGCGGCGTGTTGGGCAGTAGGTTGAGGGCGTAAAGATCAACACCGTCGAGTCCGATATCGCGGGCAATCGCCAGATCCTCGCCCCACAATCTGGCGTCCTGACCCGGCAGGCCGAACAGCAGGTCGCATACCACGGCGGCGCGATCCCGGCGCACCAGCCCTTCCATAAAGGCGATAGCGGTAGGGCCATCGGAGGTGCGGGCCATCTTTTTACGGATTTTGCTGTTAAACGACTGAATGCCAATAGAGAAGCGGTTGGCCCCGGCGTCCAGACAGGCGTCAATACGCGCGTCGTCGAAATTCAGCACCCGGCCTTCAATGGTGATTTCACAGTCCGGGGCCAGCGGCAGGCGTTCCCGTAAAGTGGTAATGATCCGTGCCAGATTACGAGCGCTGAGGGCCGATGGCGTACCGCCGCCAAAATAGATGGCGTGAATAGGCGCGGACTGGTGCAGCACGCTATCGGCTTCCATCTCAATTTCCCGCAGCAGCGCGTCGGTGTAGCGTTCACTGCGATCTTCTTCATAACGGTTCTGGTAGAAACCGCAGAACGTGCAGTGGGTCGCACAGAACGGAATATGCAGATACAGCAGACGTTTACGCGGCGGCGTAGTCTGGCTGAGAACCTCCTGCCAGGTTTGCGCCAGCTGTTCTTTGGCAATCGGAATAGCGCCGCGCCAGGGCATGGTTGCCCGGCGATCCTTAAAGGGTTGACCGCCTTCCAGAGCAAAGTGAGGCGTTAAATCCAGTTCGTTTGTCGTAGTATCTCTCACGGGTATATCAACGTCCTTTAGTGTGGCCAGAACTGGCGATGCAGTGTTTCAACGGCGTCGGCGACGCGTGGTCCCATCCCCAGGATCAGCGCCTGATCGATGATGACGATCCGCTGATTTTTCCATGCTGCGGTGTGGGTGATCCCCGCAATCGTGCTCAGGCGGTTGAGATCGCCGCCGATCATTTGCGAGGTGACGATAATGACTTCAGGGTTGGCAGCAATCAGAGCTTCTGCGCTATAGCTGCGGTACTGTGGGTGCTTCGCCACGTTTTGCGCCCCGGCAAGCGTCATCACGGCGTCGGCAACGCTGCCTTTTCCCGCTACCTGCGGTGCACTGCCGCCCGCGCTTAAAATAAACAACGCTCTAACCGGTGCCGGTTTGCTGGCGCTGCTTTGCGCAACTTTTGCCAGACGTTGGCGAAGGTCGTTTATCAGGGCTTTTCCCTGTTCTTGTGCGCCAAGACTTTCTGCCAGCGTATCAATATTGGCGTACATCTGAGCGACGGTCGCCGGGATGCGCGGCAGAGTAATCACCTGCACTTTCTGCGCCCGCAGTTGGTCAAACACCAGCTGCGGCCCGGCATCCTGCCAGGTGATAAAGCTATCCGGGCGCAGTGACAAAATGCCTTCGCTGCTAAGCTGTTTCCAGTAGCCGATATGCGGTATTGCATCGGTTTGCGGCGGGAATGACGTGGTTTCATCCACCCCGACCACGCGGTTGCCTGCGCCCATGGCATAGATCAATTCGGTAAGCGAACCGCCAGCAACCACTATCCTCTGTGCCGCCTGCACGTTGAATGCGCAGACCAGCGCCAGTAATCCGAGAGCCAGTTTTTTCATCATCAGAAGTTCCACGCAAAGCCAACAGCCGCGTTAAAGCCTGCCGCAGGAATGGATTCATGCGCCGTGCGATAGCGTTTGTCAGTTAGGTTGTTGAGGGCCAGATTGACTTGATACTGGTCGTTCGCCCCGAATTCGGTATTCACCGCCAGGTTTAGCGTCGCCCAGCCCGGCGAGCGGACTTCTTTTGTCCCCGTGTCATCTTTGGCGCTGGAGGCCGCGCGGATGTAGACGTCAGAGGTGACGTTCGCGACGTTTAGCATCAGCGTGTGCTTGAGGCCTACGCGGCCGTTGACGCTGGGTTCACCGGTGTTAGTGGTTTTCAGCGTCTGGCCTTCATACTGGCGACGGAGAAGGTTGCCGCTGATGTACGGCGACACGGCCCAGCCGTTGTACTCTGCGCTCAGCTCTACGCCCCAGGTTTTGGCGCGGTCGATGTTGTCGTAGTAGTAATAGCCCCCACGGGAGGAGGTGCTGTTTCCGTTGCACAGTGCCTGGCCTGAACAGGCGAGGCTGGCGATGTAGTCTTTGGCTTCTGAGTAATAGACCGCGCCATCAACCATCCACAAATTGCCGTTGTAACGGGCGCCCAGCTCGTAGTTGTTGGAGTGTTCGGCTTTGAGGTCCGGGTTGCCATAGGTGGTGCCGCCTCCGGCTGCGGTTTGCATAAACAGCTGGCTGAGCGTGGGGAAGACGTAGCCTTGCGCAAAGGCGGCGCGCAGTTCTACGTTGTCAAAACCGGCGTAGCGCAGGCTGGTGGCGGTAACCAGTTCATTATCATGTGCTGATTGTTCCGCGAGTGAGGTATCGGTGGTGATGCCTTTGGTGGTGGATTGCGCATCGCCGCGCGTGAGTTTTGATGATAGCCAGTACTGGCGAGCCCCCAGCGTCCACGTCCAGTTGTCGGCAAAACGCCATTCATTTTGGGCGAACAGCGAAGCGTTGCTTTGTTCAGACTCATTGTAAGCGCGGGTACGCGTTTCGACGTTTACCAGGCCAGTGAGTGATTTCTGGCTGGTGAAACCGTTGGAAGTCTGGGATACCCGGTCGCGTTGGTACTGCGCGCCCAGCACGAGGTCGTTATTGGCGGGCAGAGTGAAATTACTCTGTAATGTCACGCCCTGGGTGTACTGCTTATCATGCGTTTGGGTCTGGTTATGTACCGTCAACGCTTGAATCATCGGGCTTGGGATAATCTGGGTGGTGGCGACTTCGTTTTCAAATTTCCGGTCGATGGTTTGTTCGTAGGCGTCGATATGGATTTTTTTTAGGTAATCGCCGTCGATATCAACGTCGTAAAACAGACCGATCTTCTCACGCTCAAGTTTTGGGATCTTAACGCTAAAGGCATCATATTCACCGTCTGGATCCTCAAAATAGGTTTGCGTGCTGAGCTTATAGCGGTCCAGCGATAAGCCAAAATGCTGGTTATCGAGGTTGTAACCGAGCCAGACGCCCTGACCATTATTACGGAAGTTTGTATTAGGTAAACGGCCATCCGGCGTATCGCGATCGCCCTGATCGGAATAGCTACCGTTAATGCGGTAATCCAATTGCCCGATGCTGCCCCACGCTGCGGCGGACTCTTCCCAGCCAGCATTGGCCGAGTTGTAGACCGCTTTTACCGTCCCAGCGAGTGGCTTGTCGCCACCTTTTTTGGTAATAAAGTTCACCACGCCGCCGATAGCCTGCGAGCCATACAGTACGGAGTAGGGCCCTTTTACAACCTCAATACGTTCAAGCGATGATTCATCAATTAGCAGGCCACCGCCATAGTTCTGCCCGGCGCGTTGGTAGGTAACTTCCTGCCCGTCGATAAGAATCAGTACGCGCGATGAGGCCTCGCCGCGGATGCGGATTTGCTTACGACCGGCCAGCGCATTGTCGGTCACTTCCACGCCCGGTATGTCCTGAAGATCATCAGCAATGGAGGTGTTAGTTGAGTTTTTAAGCGTCTGCTGGTCGATAACCTGCATGGTTGCCGCGCTTTCCCAAAGGCTGCTCTCTGAGCGGCTGGCGGTAACCACAAGGGTTTCATCTTTGTGTGAAGCGGAAGCCGTCGCGGCGATAACGGCACCAGAGATAAACAGTGGCAGGGCGGAGAGTACCCATGATCCCCGGGTAATGGAGTGCTGCATCGTTAACCCTATGAATAATTATTGAATGATAATAAGAATTAATATCAATAAGATTCTCATATGTGGATATTGGACGTCTAGCCAAGAAGGTATAATCGAGATGCATCTTTGATTTGTATCAATTTATGACTGTGAATGAGCAGTGAATTGTGATGTTGATCACTGCAATAGTGAGGATAATGAAAGGGTTATTGAGGGAAGTTTAATGTCAGAGGGTGGCGGTAATAAAAGATAAGGCAGCAGTACCCGGATTGAGTCACCCGGGATCGCGGCAGGAGAGCTTCATTCGTTTTCAGTTAACCACATTTCTGCTTCTTCAAACATCTCCTGCACGGCACGGCTAATTTGCTCTTTCTCATGTTTGCTGGCATCGGTGTTGATACCGGGCAGCGTCATCATCGGTTTAACGCGTACGTCTGCATCCGGGAAAATGCGATGCACTCGTTTGGTTAATTCATTGAGAATAGTTTCTTTGGCGCCGGGAAGACCTTCAAAATTACGCTTGTCATAAACGAGCTCGACGAACATGTTGCTGACATCCTTAAGTTAGGTATATTGTGGTTATTTATACTGTGTTTTTATCCAGTGTCAAGTGGTCGGTAAAGTATAAGCAGTCTTGTTGTGAAGTCGGCGTGGTCAGCATTAAATAAACGACGTGAGGGAATGGCATTGAAATCACCATGCGCTCAAAGTCAAAGGTCAGCGTCACCTTGCCTTTGTTGCCATTGTTCAGTACGCCCAGAGCGGTGTTGTTTGGTGCCGCGCGTACAGAACTCCATGTAAGAGCATGACACCGACAGCACCACAGGGCAGAAATGCAAAACGATTTATGATAAATCATGGGGGATTAGCGGTTAAATCGCTGCCTCGTGTTTTTTACAACCGAGCGTTTTTATCTACAGAGCTTATCAACCCCAGCCTTGTTTACTACGACGGATATAAGGTAATACGGATAATAAAGCCAGAACTGCTAATATCATTCCAATCCATAAAGCTGAACGTAAACCGAATCCTGATGAAATGGCCATTCCACCTAGATAAGAACCCCCCCCTAATCCAATATTGATAACGGAAGTATGAACGGCATTGACCATTGGGCCAGGATGCGCAACGCTGACAATTCTTGCCATCATTGCTGGATTCATTGGCACACCTGATAGACCGATAAGTATGACAGCCAGAATAGCAATAACCTGATATTGCACAAACAGTGCCATGCCGAGCAAAGAAATACTTAATATAGTTAATCCGACAACCATGACCGCTAAACTATGGCGATATGCAAGACGGCCTGTCACCATATTCCCGATAATATTGGCTAAGCCATAAAGCATCAGAATGAAGGGGACTGTCTGCATTGTAAATCCACTGACATCAGTCAGCACGGGAACAAAATAACTGAATGCCGCAAAACTTGCGCCCAAAATCAAACAGCTGGTTGCACAGGCTTTCCAATAGGCTTTATTTTTAAATGCCTTAATTTCTTCAGACATCTTGATAGCACAACCGCCGCTCATCTGTGGCAATAAACGTACTAATGCTAACAGGCATATGAGAACCAGAACCGCGACCAGCCCAAAACTCATTTTCCAGCCCCAGTGCTGGTCAATGATAGTCGCGATAGGTACACCAAAGACATTGGATACCATAAAACCTGCGATCACTATTGATGCGGCACGAGGGCGATTTTCTACAGAGACAAGAGCCATGCTTGTTGCAAGTGAAAGACTTAAACACCCTGCGCACAAAATACCTGTCACAATTCGAATGGCAACTAACACATTGTAATCAGAGACAAAGACGCTTAATCCTTGTACGAGAACATATAACCCTAATAGCCATAATAACGTTGCGCGATAGGGTGCTTTAAATTTAAGAAAGGCGTAGGTTAATACCGGGCCACCGAGCATTACACCGAATGCATAATATGAAATCAAATGCCCGACTTCGCCGACTGTAACGCCAAATGCTTCAGATAGCGTGGTCATCATACCCGCCACCATTAACTCTGCTGTACCTAATGAAAAAATGGCCAACCCTAAAATATATACGACTAATGGCATGGATTTTTATTATCTCCCTGTATTGGAATGATCGTTACAAAAATGGATGCAAGCAATTAATGAATTTTTACGCTTGAATTTATAAGTTGATTAACAGACCAGCGACGACATCTTCGAGGATTTTTCTATCTGAAATGTTTTTATTCAGTACACGTAAACCGTAATAGCCTGCCATAAAGCCTCTCGCCATTTCGACGGCTGATGCTTTATTGCTTAGTTCACCGCTTTGTTGCCCTTCGATAAATACCGCCACCAACGTTTTTTCTAAATGCTGACGATATTCATTATTCAGGCTAGCAACGGCTTCATCTTTACTACCCATCTCCAGAGCTGAAAACAAGACCATTGCATCATGCTGTTCTGGCTGAGAAAGATCTTCGGCAATACCCCAGAGCAGGAGCGTATGCAATCGTTCTTTTACCGGGCCTGATTGTGTGAGTATTGCTAACTGTGCTGACATAGTTTGTTCATGGCTACGCAACAAAGCTTGCTCGTACAGAGCTTGCTTGCTACCAAAGGCATTGTATAAGCTCCCCCGCCCCAATCCCGTACCATTGCATAAATCTTGCGCAGAGGTGCCTGCATAACCATTGGCGCTGAAAACAGCGACGGCAGCATCAATGACATCCTGATCTTCGAACTTTCGTGGACGACCCGGAAAGGTTGGTTTTACAGCACTCATAGGGATGGGGGACTTGAAATGAGTTGAAGCGGCATAGTATTGATTATGGAACGATCAGTCAAATAATTTTCATAAAAAAATTAGCAGTGGTTCGTTGACCGATTTTCTTATGAATTGTTACGCATATCAGCTTTAGTTTTTACCCGGGATGGCTACGTAATTGCTGGTGTAATTCCAATAAAGCCGTCGATTCTGCTAACCGGTCACGTGCATAGCGAAGCTCAATATTCAACCGGTCATTACCACCGAGTTGGTGAAGAGTCTCGAGCTTCTGAAGATGCTCAGGCGTGGCGGCGATTGGTTTATTAACCACAATGGCGGATACGTTACCTGGCGATATGGCTTCAAGCACGAGAAGCTATTGAAGTGAGGGAGTGGTTATCAGGACGGGTCAGAAGGCACAAAAAAGCCCGCAAGGCTTGCGCCGTACGGGCTTTCAGGACTTCATCGGATGACTCTGGTAATCACCGATGGAGAATTTTGGTGGGCTGGGGGAGTCTGACTTTGACTGTTAATTGTTTGTATTTAATGGTTTTTTTATTGATTTGAAATTTTAGATATACCTAAGCGTATACCAATTCTGCTTTGTAGGCACAAAAATACAGTCATGCTGGTATGACAATTCCAACCCCATCACGACTTGTATCCATCTGGTCACACATGACAAAAGCAGGCAATCAACACTAAGAATTTACTTTACGACTCTTCGCTATTGGGGTTCTTAACTTTTTCCCATTCAATGCCCAACCCTTTAAATTTTTGTGCAAATGGGATTACTATGAGCGCAACACAAGCCCCTAATAGAGCCATTCTCTCAGTGGTTAAAAAATTAAATCTTATATCTGCAATTACTATAAGTAATAAGGCTACAGCAAGAGACCAAGTAACTCGTTGAAAAATATCCATCGTTTCAGATTTTTTCTGACGAATATCATTTTTCCTAACTGCTGACTGCTCCGCGGTAAGGGCTCGGAAAGTTGGGAAAAGACTGAAATCAGATTTAACTAAAGCACCTGAATCACTGACTGAATATAGTGAAAATGGCAATGGGTTATTAGGCTGGGAGGATACAGTCACCAAGAAAAGTGGGATTTTTTCATTTCCAATTGCTTGTTTGTATTTTTTTAATTGATTTAGGTTTTTTTCGCTATGTGCAAATCTGTCTGACTTTATTTCAATAATGGCAAGATATTCTTTCTTTTCTGGATCTATAATTGCAAAGTCTGGTCTGTGTGTGTTTTTACCATCGTTGGAGAAAAATGCAGGTTCGTATAATATAGAATCTTTGGTATATCCTAGTGATAATAAGTATTCAGAGAATTTATTTTCCGCCTCTGAATGGTAATTGTTGTCCATTACAGTCCCTCTCTGCTGTGTGAAAACTAGTAAGCTAAACTAGTAAGGTAACTAAGATAAGCAAGAGATTCAATTGATTAACGGGGAATAGGTCAAGTCAAGGTCAAACTCGGCGATCATGATGGTTATCTTGTTGAATCACAGCCAGACATGATGAATTTCTAGGTTGGAGAAAAAACTTTTTTTCAGGAAAACTGTTCACACTGTTCACTCACCATTATTTTTATTATTTTTCAACATGATACACGGTGAATAGTCCGTGAACAGTGAACACTTTACTGTTCACGCTCAGGGATTTCAGGCAAAAAAAGACCGGCTAATGCCGGTCAGGATAGGTTATGGCGCTGTGGTTTCATCACATCGGGGCAGCCAGTCGGCGTTGCTTTCATCCCTGAGCGTGAGATTCGTCTGCATTCCCTGATTCGTTCGCCGCTTGCCATAATTCAGACCGTACTCTTTCAGCATCGATGACAGTCCTTTGCCGAACATGGTGAGGCTCAGCGTATTCTTGTAGCCGTGCGCCTCCATATAGACCAGATAGGCGTGGTACAGGTACAGGCGTGGCTGTCGCGGGATTATATTCGCGTTTCCCATATACATACCGTCAGGCTCGGGCAGCGCCTCCAGATAGCCACAAAAATCGAATGTCGGGTCAGCATCACGCTTGATACTGAGCGCCTCGTCAGAGTTCTGCTGGGACTGGAGCAACGCGCGCGCCGTCATCGGGTCGCTGAATTTCTGCATAAGCTGGCGCACAATGACCGCCAGCTCACGGGCAATTTTATCTTTCAGCTTCGGATCACGTTCTTCCGGGGCTATCTGTTCCGGGAAGTGCATAATCACCCGGCGACGTGACACGCCGCCGCTGCGGTCAGTGAAGCGCATCGGGTTATTGTTCACGGCCAGAATAACCGCCGGGATATGCGTTGAATACGCATCGCGGTATTTCGGGTCAACGGATACGGCATCGCCGCCGGTGATGGCCTTTAACCCCGCACCGTCGCCGCTCCATTTCTCCTGGTCAGGCAGACGTATCAGCGAGAAGCCAATCAGCGCCGCGCGTTCGCGGGGGGATTCCAGCGTTTCAATGGTCGCTGACGTGGCGTTATCCTCTCCGGCCAGCATGGTGGCAATTTCAGCCAGAATACTTTTCCCGCTGCCGCCGGGGCCGGTCACTTCAAGGAAGAGCTGCCAGTCATAACGGTTAGCCAGCACCATAAACAGCGCTGCGAGAATCACATCACGTTTATCCGCGCGTGAACCGGCGGCGCGGTTGAGCCAGCGCCAGAAGTTCGGCGCGTGGGTTTCCAGTGCTTCTCCCTCGACCGGCGGGGTAAAATCCACATCACACAGTGTACGCAGCCAGTGCGCTTTACTGTGAGGACTGAATACGCCGGTGCTGGTATCGAGTACACCGTTTCGGAAACCTATCAGGCGGCGCGCCGGGGCGTCCTGCTGGGGAATAATCAGTTTCAGGGTATCCACCACCGAGGCAATTTTCCCCGACGAGAACGGCGCCCGCAGACGCTGGAACAGCCCGGCCACATCACGCGCAAAATCCGACGGCGGGATGATTTTCCATATCCCGGCTTCATAGCGTGACAGGAGCTGGCCGTTCGCATCCACCGCCAGCGCCTCGCCGTAATGCTCATGTACCCGCATCGCCTTTTCACTGGTGCTCATGGCGGTGAATTCGGCCTCGCTCATGGTACTGAACGGGCTCTCTCCCGGTGGCCGGATAGCGTCATAAATCGCTTTACGCGTGGCCTCTTCACCTTTTTGCATAAACGCATCATTCCAGTCACCGAACACCGGCGGCAGGGCGACAATGCCCTCACTGGCTTCTGCGGCCGCTGCGGCTTTTGTCTGACCGTCGCCGCTGAGGTCGCGGTCGGCAGCGAGCACAATCTGACACGCCGGGTGCTTTTGCCGGGCAAGGCTCGCCAGAGAAAGAAGGTTCACGGACGACAGCGCCACCATGACCGTTTCACCCGTCAGGTGATGCACGGTGAGTGCGGTCGCATAGCCCTCTGCTATCCACAGGCGTTTTCCGGCCTGTTTTTTCCCTTCGATGATATGACATGCTCCTTTCACCTGACCGCCCTTCAGAGTGCGCTTGAGACCGTCAGCATTGATAAACTGAAGATTAACCAGCGCACCGGTATCGTCATAAAGCGGGACAACCACATCACCGGCGCGGTAGGTCACGCTGCCGGTTTTATGTGTGGCCGTCAATGTCAGGCATTCCAACGCGGGAAAACCCTTGCGGGTCAGGTAGGCGTTGCCGGTCGTTGGTCGACTTTTCTCCATTAGTTTTGCGGCCAGCGCGGCCGCCGCTTTGCGGTCGGCTTCCGTTCCGGCCTCGGTGGCCGCAATCACCTCCGGGGCAACCGGCGACAGATTGCCGGTGACGGTGTTCACCTTTCCGGCAGCCTCTGAGGCCGACACGCCGAACACCTTTTCAACCAGTTTCAGCCCATCACCCGCGCCGCACTGGTTACAGAACCACGTCCCGCGCCCCTCCTTGTCATCAAAGCGGAAACGGTCAGAGCCGCCGCATACCGGACAGGCCTGATGGCGGTTTTTAATGACCTTCACACCCAGCGCCGGGAGAATGCGCGGCCAGTGGCCGCATGCCTGTTTTACGGTTTCCGTTACGTTCATATTCATGATCATTCTCCCTCAGTGT
Organism: Enterobacteriaceae bacterium; assembly: GCA_902363335.1. GTDB lineage: Bacteria > Pseudomonadota > Gammaproteobacteria > Enterobacterales > Enterobacteriaceae > Kluyvera. The sequence goes on from CABIZV010000004.1 coordinate 425,138, forward strand.
ATTACCGGTGATTTAATGTGACGGGCGCAAAGTTCATCCAGTACGACGAGGCCGAGAAAAGACAGTGATGGCGCGGCTTTCAGCGGGCTGGCTTCCATTAAATCTTCCAGTAAGGCACAGGCAATCGTGCGGCCTTTATCCTCGCCATGCTGGCGCAGGTAAAAACCCTCCAGCTCGGCGGCAATAGCCCCCTCCAGCGCATCGAGAGTGAGGTGTGGGTAACGGTGCTGACGTTCACATAAAGCCAGCCATGCACAGGCCACGGCACGACGATAAAGCGCAGCGCGTAAGACGAGCGGTAATGGCTGTTTCATACGTTGCCCTCCCCGTTCAGCCAGCGTTGATTACAGCGTTCGACCACGCCGTCGAGCTGGGCGGTCATAAGATAAATCACGGAGGTAAGCTGTAACTGTTGCGCCGGATCACGACGCAATGATGTGCAGTCCTGCACCTGTACCAGCTCGCCGACAAACTGGCCGACGTTACGCAAATGTTCAAGGCATTCGAGGTCAGCCTGACTGATGGCCGACATCCATTTATTCTGTGGTTGTTCAGTGATATTTAAATGCATGATTTCGTCTCCTGAAGACGTGCGTATCCCTGTGCAGATACGCACATTTAATTTTCGTTATCGTTTTTTAATTACAGATAATGGCGATAACTGTTATCCGGTTTTATTTCCGGTTCAGTCCGGAGAATATCCCACCATTTCCGCATTACCGGTGCTGACTGTCTGACGGGGATAATATCCTGCGGATAATGATTAATATTTTTATCCCGTCGTTTCTGTAATTCAGGGTCGGCAGCAATATCTTTCAGAACGATGTGACGATGTTCAGGGTTGCGCTTAAATATATCCGGGCTTTCGCAGGAAAAATCCCGTAAAAACCGGGCAAGCGGTATTTCGACAATCCGGCTATCGGAAATAATACGAATGAGGATAGTGAATGTCCGGCGATATGGGTTCCAGACCAGCGTCGGACAGAGGTACGGCATTTCCCACGGAATACCGTCGGCCAGAATGCCCACCACGCGCACATCAGGGAAACCGGCTGAGCAGAACAGTTCGCCCGGTTGAGGGAAATCAAACATGCCCCACCTCCTGCGTAGCGAGAAAATCACGGCACAGGCCTTTCGCTTTCAGTTCCTCCAGTACGTGGCTGATATCTTCATGCACATAACTCAGGATCTGCGGGGTATAAAGCTGGCTGAGTCCGTTTATTTCGTGGTGTCTTAAGTCATTGCCAAAAAAATGCAGGGTCTCACAGGCACGATTGAGTTTATGAAACGATTCGAGACTCAGGTGCTCACTGACAGCGTTAAGGTCATCACGGCGCGCTGAGACGGTCTGAACGGCATGTTGATTATGCATGGCATACCTCCACAACCGGCAGACGGGCGGCAAAGGAAAGGACGTATTCACGAACCAGAGAACGGCGGGCGGTGTGTTCATCACCGGCTACGGTGCGCAGCATGCAGATACGGGGCTTACGGTCAGCACGGCGAATAGCGGCAAACACAAAGACAAATTCAGGGTGAGACGGGGTGAGGATCGTAGCCATAAGGCAACCTCCGATGGATAGCTGATAAATGCTATCGCCGGAGTTCTCACGCTCAGTGGCGATAGCCCAGACGGGGGTGAGAATACCGGCTCCATCGAGTACCGGCCAGCCCGAGGGCTGCCCCGCCTGAGCTACCATTGACATGGCTGTGTGATATGCGATTACGGACAGGAGACACTGGGTCATACCTGCACGACTATCTGCACACCACACCATTATCTGGCGCGCTGTGGCGTTGATTGCGACACAAAAAAAGACGCATGGCGCGTCTGGTATCGCCGATGGATTGCTCGGGTTCTCACGCCCGGCTGCCGATTTTGCGGCAACGACAAAACTGTACCAGGAAACATACAACAGATGCAAGCCAGAAAAAGGGGCTGTTTGATAGCGGCTCATATTCATGCATCACACTTCCTGTTGCGATGAGCAACACGTTCCATCATCCATGCCGTGATTTCAGACTGGAGCCAGGCAACATTTTTACCACCCAGTGAGACCTGAACAGGAAAAGCATCACGGGCGATTAAATCGTAGAGCGTGGAGCGGGACAGACCGCACTGATGAATGACTTCGGGAAGGCGTAAAAAACGTTCCTGAACCGGCGCTGAAACCGCCATCAGGTGTGTACCAGTGGGGGAAGATGGTGCTGATGAAACCGTGTGCATAACGCTACCTCATTAATATCCGCAGAGATCCGAACGTATCCGTCCGGCATCAGGTAGCTCTCTATTTTGTGAATATTTTTACTTAATGCAACAGGGCCAAATTGTACAAAGCACAAGACAACGGGTGACGTTTTTTTACACAAGACCATTTAAAGGCGCAGGAAGGAGTTAGAAGCCACTGGAGATTTTAAAAGTGAAATGCAAATTGCTTTAATCTCTATAACAGAATTAATTAATAGGATAGAGCGCATAAAATTTACATTTATGACGTTCAGACCGGTGAACAGTAGTGAACAGTTGGTGAACACTTCCCTTTCAACTGTTCACCCTTTAATTTGCTGTATTACTTATCTTTTTTCTTTTGGTGAACAGTAGTGAATAGTTATTAGTAAAAAAACAAACAGAGAGAGGGTTTTCCAGCGACCTTTCTCTGGCAAGCCGGGTTTTTAAGTCCTGTTTGTGCCAGGACTGCTACAACCGCAATGAATCGAGTTGTTGTCTGAGGGGCGGCAGAATGGCGTCAGGTTGAAAACACACAGAGGGCCCGACGATGAAAGCAGACGTACTTACTTCAGTAATGAAAACCATTGGCAGCACACAGAATGAGACAATCCGCACGGCCATTGATATCGCACTGGATACGCTTAACGAGAAAGCGAACCAGAGCGCAGAGGCCGCAATGAATAACGCTCTTGACGCGTTCAGTCAGGCCAAATCCGCACACACGGGAAATATGCTGAAACTGAATGATATTGAGGCCGCCATTACCCGCAGCGAGAAAGAACGCCAGAACGCGCTGAATGAGAGTGCCGAAGCGGAGCAGAACTGGCGAGCCCGCTTTCGCGAACTGCGCGGCATGATGACCCCGGAACTGAAAGCGGAACATGGTCAGCGAGTGGCCGGTCGTGAGCTGGCTGAGGAGTTCACCGCCCTGATTGATGAGCTCAATGATGATAAAGCACGTACCATGCTGGCCGCCTGTACGTCAGGAAAAGAATACGTCAGCGCTCATTCAGATGTGTTCTCTGCCTATGCCCGGAATGAGTGGGCGGTGGTAATGAAAGACATTCCCCCTGCACTGGTACGCGCATTTGCTTTACGTCTGCGTGAGCTTGAGATTAAGGGGGAAGAACACCCTCACACTATTCTGATTCAGGAGCTGGGCGAGAATGTACTGACACAGAGCCAGTATTACGCATTCAACATGGAAAATGAGCCGGTGATTTCACAGATTGGCCTTCATCGCCCGGCACTCACCGGCGTAGACATGAAGCTCTTTAAAAGTCCTGCCCTCAGAATGGCGCGAGCTAAAGCGCTGGCACAGAAGAAAAAAGCGCAGGAGGTGAAGTCATGATGCGCTGTCCGTACTGCAAACAGGCTGCCCATGTTCGCACCAGTCGTTACCTGTCGGATAACGTCAAACAGAGTTATCTCCAGTGTGTGAATGTTTTCTGCTCCGCGACGTTTCGTACCATTGAGTCTATCGACGAGGTGATACGGCCACCGGCGGAGGAAAAGCCAGAACCGGCGCAGACCGCGCCAGTGACACCGCCACGAATTCTGGATAGCGCTCGCTCATCGTTGCGCCACTGATTCAGGAGAAAAGAAATGATACGAGCACCACTGGAGCAGGCCTTTGAAACCTGTCAGAAGAATAAATCGGACTGGATGAGCAGCAAGTCAGCACTGGCACGGGCTGAAATGACGCTGAAAGAACATGAGCTCACCAGTACCCATTATGAGCCTGACGCTGTACAGGCGCTGCGTGATGATATTGACCTGAAAAAATGGGCAGTAAACCAGTCTGCCGGTCGGTATATCCGGTCACATGAGACTGTGCAGCGTATCAGTATGCGTCGTCAGCTCCACGTCTTTATGCAGGTCAGTGGCGACGCGCTGGCCGCAGCGCTGGCACCGGAATTAATGCACCTCCGGGAGCTACCTGAAATCGTCAGGGAACGGGCTCTCGACCGGGCGGCCGCCAGCATTCGCGAAGCCCTATCGGTTCATCTGGCCAGCGGAAGAGATATTCATTATGTGCAGGATGACCGGGATATTCTGACCACTATCGGATTCCGGCCTGACAGAGCATCCAGAGAGGACAGCCGGGCAAAATATACGCCTGAGCAGTGTAAGATTTTCATGTGCCGACAGGCCACTCAGAAACGCAAAAAATCCGCATAAAACGCCCCGAAAATACCCGTCTTTTTAAGAAAAATAGCGATGCATGCCTATGCTGCATGGTTTTGCATACAAAACCCTGAATTTTCCACACCCCGCCGCGCCAGCACTGGCGTGGCCTGAGCCCCTTCATCCACCTGCATTAAAAGTGCCCCACGAAGCGGGCAGGCGTGGCGGGGAGAGCATTGCGCGCCATGTTTAATGGCGGGATAAATATCTTGAGTCATCACGCGATAGTTATTTTCTGAGTTATTAGGTCATTTGTTGAACAAAGTTATTATTTAACTCTAAATATTGGAGTAGGGATAAAAACATGGTAATCCTTAGGTAAATATAAGGTGGAAGTTATCTGTCCAGAATTTCACGGGTAAATTAATAAAGACAACAAATATGTTATACTTGTTGTCTTTATTATCTCTATCTAAAATCCTTCTAGTAGTTTATTAATTCCGTTACTATCATCATGACGTATCTTATCTAATTCTTCTAGTGCTTTTCGATATTTGAGTTGCGGCGTTTTATCAAAAGATAATATTCCTGAAATTAACTTTAAATCAAAGCTCTCAGTGCAATTAAAAATATTATCGAAGTTAACATCTATTTTTAATTCATCTGTGTTTTTGATGGCTCGACGAACTTCGCGACCTAGATTTTCATCGTCACTGTTTAATCTATTTTCGCTGTGAAAGTATTCAGGGTTTCTTGATTTTAGAATGCTAAGAATGTAAGAAATGATAGTTTCATTTCTGGCAATGACGACCCATGTATTTCCAATGTCTGCAAAGGTTGTATTAAGATAACCATCTTTAGTGTTTAGTTCTTTAAATTCTCGGAAATCGCCGTTAATTAAATTAGAAAGTGTTGCATTCTCTACCCTTTTGGAAAACATGTAAATTAATGACCTTCCTGGGAACAGTAGTTCAGCTTTAGAAACAACATCTTTTGGATTGCAGGCTGATTTATTTTGAATGAGTCTATCATATAGGAGGACGTAATCTTCGAGTAGTGTTCTTATTACACTTGATCTGAATGTTGAGTAATCAATATCAGCACATAATTCAAATAGGTTTTTATGTCTGATAGATTCTTCAGTTTGATAAAGCTTAGTTAGTATTCCTCTTTGTCTCTCTTTCGTATCTCTGCAAATAAACATTGCAGCGAAGTACTCCATTAATGACTTATGAGACCATCTAATAATTGCACCTTCCTTGACAAATAATGGAACGGTCTCAATTAAATCCTTAATGAATGAGGAAGGCGAAACTCTCATGCCAGGTATTTTTGATACAATATCATTTATAATTATTTGCAAATCATCTTTTGTAAATTCAATACGTCCACCCTCCTTAAGACACCAAAAACCTAACCTTCTTAAAATTTGGTGAAAATCGGTAGAGTCGAGTTTTGAATATTTTTCTCGGACATACCCAAGTTCTTTAGTGAGGTCGTGGGACTCAAATAAAGCATCAAAAACTTGGCTATAAAATAGTTCTTTTTTACGGGGGATTATTGGTTTGAATTTATAAGCACAAAATAATAGCGAGACATATAAAGGAGTAGATAGGAAATCATCAAAATTACGACCTTCCTCTAAACGCAAACCTTTTATTAATTGACTCGATATATAGCCTGTGTTGTCATATCTTCTTATTAAATCATAGGCTTGATATGTATCTAAAGGTCTAATTTTAAAACGTGAAAAACCATAAAGTTCAGATAGGAAACTGTCATGACGTGATGTGATTATTATCTTGCTGTTCGGGAAGTTATCAGCAAAGTCTCTTAATAAAGTAACAACTGTTGATTTAATATCTTGAGGTATTTCATCAATGCCATCGAAAAGATAAATGAAAGGAATTTCTTTAATGCACTCATTAGAAACACTTTTCCCTAGGCCAAGAAAATTTTTGATTTGTTCAGATATACTATAATCTTTTATGCGGCGCAACTCTAAATAAATGGGAATGTAATTGGTTTCTTCGATGCAGTACATTGCTATCCGCTTCATTAGGGTCGACTTACCCATTCCAGCAGAATCGGTGATAAGTATATGATTGAAAGAATTAAGTAAGTCTATTTTGTTATTAATTAGACATTCGTAGTTGGACTTTTCGTTATCATGAAATACAGAAATTGGTTCATATATTCTTTTGAGCTCGACAGGTGTATTTTGAAAAGCTAGAGTGTTAACGAGAGAGCATTGCCCACCCATTCTAGCGAGAAAGAATTCCATTCTCTCATTAAGGAATCGTGCTGCTTTTATATCATCATAGTAACCTTTTATTCGTGAGGAAATAATTGGTACGATTTTATTTTTAATTACCTCTTTTGCCCAAGGTAACGATGCAGCTATCATTCCTTCCAATGTTACAGGTTGCATGAGATCTCCTATCAATATTTCAATTGTGGACTTTAAGTCCCCACCAATTCATTAGTTCTATTCTTGCATTTAAATATGTTGAGCGATTATAAGCTTTACGAACCTCGTTGTTATCCGAATGAGCTAACGCAGCTTCTACTACGTCACTGTTGAATCCCGCCTCATTCATAGCCGTGCTTGCTATGGATCGCAATCCATGGGCAACTAGTTTCCCACCATAACCAATGCGCTTAAGTGCGGCATTGGCAGTCTGGCTATTCATTGGTTGTTTAGGGTCATTTCTGCTAGGAAAAACATGTTCTCGATGGGCGCTGATTGGCTTCATTACTTCCAAAATTTCTAATGCTTGGGGAGATAAAGGTACGGTGTGCTCTCGTTTAGCCTTCATCCGTTCGGCTGGAATCGTCCAGAGCTTTGCATCGAGATCGATCTCTACCCATCTAGTACCGGAGGCCTCAGAAGGGCGCACGAGGGTTAGGAGCTGCCATTCAATTAGGCAGCGAGTCGAAACTGAGAGATTCGACATCACCAAAGAACGCATGAGTTTTGGTAATTCTTCTGGTCGTAGCGTTGGCATGTTTTGCTTTTTGGGTTTTTCAAATGCCATACCAATACCTGACGCTGGGTTGGCATCAATCAAACCGGTGTTAACCGCATAAATCATTATCTCGTTAATACGCTGCACCAGTCGGCGTACTGTCTCGAGTGCTCCACGTGCTTTGATTGGTTCAAGGGCTTCAACCAGTGTTCGGGCTTTGATTTGCTGGACAGGAATCTCACCGATGGCAGGGAATACGTCTTTTTCGAGTGAGCGCCATATATCTTTAGCGTAATCAGGGGTAACGCTTTTGCTTTTGAGCCTGAACCAGTTAGCGGCGACAGTCGAAAAAATACTGTCCAGAGCGATTTGCTGCTGTTCCTCTGCAACTTCGGCCTGAATTTGCGGGTCGATTCCGTTGGCTAATAAGGCGAGGTAATCCGCTCTTAGCCCTCGGGCATCAGCAAGCGAAAGGGCAGGGAAGGCTCCGAGCCCCATCATTGTCCGCTGCTTTGTTGCCGGACGTTGATAACGGAAACGCCAGAGCTTTTTCCCACTGGTTTTCACTATCAGGAAAAGCCCATCGCCATCATGCAGCGTTAGATCCTTCTCTAATGCTTTAGCGCGCAGAACTTCAGTGTTGGTCAGGGGGCGTGTTGTCCGTGCCACTGTGGCCGCTCCTTCGTGAATTGGTATACGTTTTTAGGTCTACATCTTACCGTATACCTAAACGTATACCAATTATCACTGGATTCAGGCGGATCATCTCGGATGATCATGGACAAATAACAGATACAAAAAAGCCCGCAAGGCTTACGCTTAGCGGGCTTTCAGGACTTCCTCGGACGACTCTGGTAATCGTTGAGGGAGAATTTTGGTGGGCTGGGGTCCCTGTAATTAGCCATTCATTCCATTGATTTTTAATGTTATTTATACTATGAATTTTATGTGTGGTTCTAAAAAGGAACCATAAATCGTAATGGTATGGGTTATCACGATTAGCGGATTGGAGAATTGTATCAAAAGGAAACAAATTCTTCAGTTCAACTCCCTGCTAGTAGCTGAACTGCGCAAGCAGGATCTGCTTTTCACCGATTAGTGAATGCGGTAGTTTTTCAGCGAAACTGAATTCTATCCGTAGGGCAGTACCAGCATAGGTGGAGAATGGATTTTGAACAACTGGTCACCAGAGCACACAAAAGACATCAAGAGTTGGTTTAAGATTGATACATATCGCAAATTTGAAGACCTCTCATTGCTCCAGTTTTACCATGAGATATGGGCTCGTAACTTGTTCTTTAAGGAGTATCGGGAAGAGTTTGAGAGCAGAACTCTTATGGGTTACTTCTCAAAAATTTTCAGTGGCAATCCTTTTTTAATTGAAGAAGGGCAACTGGGATACATGACTCCTGCCAATAAACTTTTTCAGCCTCCCCATTTTTTTCTAACAACTCTTGATCGCCTTGCTGAAACGAGCATCATTGCTATGCAACGCGGAGGTTTTGTTTGGGATGGTGATGACAATTATTCAATAAACAGAGATCTTCGGGAAGAATCACTTTCAGATATTATGCCAGATCAGTTTTCACGAACAGTCATGTTCGAGATTGATTTGGCAAGTGGCACAGACGAAGAGATTGCAGAGTCGCTTAAAGCTGCATTACCGCAGTGGCGTAAAATCAAAAGTATCGAACCAGATCCTTTAGAATCAGTTCGCTTTGGGTATGGAACTATCAAGAAACTCATCAGTTATCGTGTGATACCTATGCTGGATATCCTGGTGTGGGCAGCCGTTAAAAAAATCCGTGTCTCTGACGACAGGTTATCCAGACTGCTATATACAGACGATGACGAAGAAAGCGAAATGAGGCAGTCTAGCCAAATCAAAGATACCGACAGGCCTTTGGCTCTTAAATCCTGCACAACTGACTTTATCCGACAATTCCATTACTTCATGAACAAAAATAGCCATTTGAAGCAAATGAAAGTCTCTGATGTAATGAAACTATCTGATTAGAATTACATTTATAACTATTTGTTTTAATTGTTAAAATTAACTAAAGGCATCATTGTGAATGGTGCTTTTTTTTGCGATTTTTACTTTAAACCGGGCATTTTGACACTTGCTATAAAACGGGGGAATTTCAGCTACTCTCAAGTTCCCCTTTTCTGTACGGCACCAACTTCGAGAAAAACATCCTGCATAGCTACGAAGAACCTCCGCTTCAGGAGCTTCGCTCTTTTCTTTTCCCAACTGTTCGTATAGTGACTTCACCGCAACGACAAGGGATAACGAAATGAAAAATCAAGCAACCCGCCTAATACGATTACCAGAAGTTCTCGAACGAACTGGCTACGGAAAAGCCTGGATATATCGTCTGATCAACGATGGTAAGTTTCCTGCTCCTGTCAAAATTGGAAGTCGTGCAGTAGCTTTCGTTGAAAGTGAGATTGATACCTGGATTCAGTCTGTTATCGAAACAAGTCGAAATAATGTTGCTTAATTGAACTTAGGAGTGATTTTATGAATATCGAAGAATTTGTAAGCGAAGAAAACCATATGTGCAATTTATGCGGAGATCTTTTTTACAAGATCTTTGACCAAGAAGTGATTTATGACTTACCTAATAACGAGTTTAATAAAGAAATCATTTACTGGCTCAGTCAGTACCTTGTAGGAAATCTGAGAGAACCTTTAGACTCGATCTCTGAGCTTAATGCTTGCAAACAGATATATGTTTACGAGACCTGGTTATCTCTAATTAAATGTCCTGATGAATTGAAACTCCTAGCGAAGCGGATAATTTTATATCTAATGGATTAAGAGCTTTTTATGAAAATGTAAAGTTTGCTGCATAATTTATCTTAAAACTTTACAGAATAACTTACATTATTTTGGTTGCCGTTTATTAGCAAGGCAGTGAGATAGTTTTCGAAGTATTAGGTGTACATAATAATAACTAGATCTACCAGATGATAATTTGACAGGAATAAACATATATCTCACTGTTTTAATTTAACTAAATGGCTTAATCAATTCAAATAAATTTGTAAATCTACGAAATGCTTATTATTAATATATTGGAATTATACTTTTTGTAAAGTTTAGGAGGAAAATATGTGCAGTATTTGTGTGGATTCTTTTATGTTCGAAAATGGTGAGAGATATTGTCATGTTGTAAATAAAGATACTGGTGAGCCATTGTATTATCCAAACTTGTATATAACAACACAAGTCAGGAATCGGTCAGAGTCTATATCAACAATGAAGGTTATCGCTGGGAGCATTTCATTGTTATATCGATTCTTTATGAGAAAAAATATCAATATTGATGAAAGAATTCAGAAAAGGATATTTCTGGCTCCTCATGAAATTGAAGATTTGATCGAATTCACTTCATTCAATTTTCGAGATGGCGAGAATGATAATTTTAGAAGTTCAAATGTCAAAAAACCAACTAAGTACTTTCGGATAACAACCATAGCTAACTATCTGGAATGGCTGTGCAAAATACATCTTTCTCATACAGGACAGAAGGATACTCTCAAATATATTTTAGATTTCATAAACAACATAAAACGAAAGAAACCGAGAAATAATGATAAATATAATATGGATATAGAAAAAAGTTTAAATAATGAACAATTGGATTCTTTGTTTAGCATTCTTGCACCGGGTAGCAAATTAAATCCTTTTTCAGAAAAAGTGCAAAAAAGAAACAATCTAATATTCCTGCTATTACACTGCTTTGGCCTGAGAGCAGGTGAACTTTTGAATCTGCGAATTGGTGATATAGATTTTGCAGAATCGACAATTGCAATAAGAAGAAGAGCAAATGATAAAACAGATCCGCGAGTGTATCAGCCTTTAGTTAAAACTTGTGAGAGGAAATTAATTGCTGATAAAAAGCTCATGTTTGAAATTTCAGATTATATTCTGAATGATCGAAGAAACATAAAAAATTCTAACAAACATGATTTCCTGTTTATTACTTATAAGGAAGGAAAAACTCAAGGGCAACCTATTTCATTTTCTTCATATCACAAAGTGGTGAGTGTTGTTCGTCAATCCTCCTCACTTCTAGGGGGATTGACAGGTCACAAACTCAGACATACATGGAATTATGAGTTTTCGAAAGCAATAGACAAGAATCAGGACATATCCGATGAAAAAGAGCAACAAATCCGTTCTTATCTCATGGGATGGCGACCGGGTTCAGAAACTTCAATGATTTATAATCGCAGGCATATTTATGAGCTATCGAAAAAAACTGCACTTGAACAACAAGAGCAACTATTCAAAGGAGAATTTGATGAATAATTTAATTAAAAATAAATCTGATAAAATGTCTTTGCATGAACATAAAATCGTCAGTTCGATTGAAAATAACGGAATCAATCTTACAAACTTAATATATGCTATGAACGAAAATTTGGTTTGTGGGTTTGTATATACAGTACAATATTATTTTAATAGCAACAGCTATTTGTATGTGAAAAATATTGTTAGAAATATGGAGAGTCTTATCCGTAAACTATCTCCTACTCATATTGATGATAAGGTTCTAATTGAATATCAAAATAAGAAATTATCAAAAGCCTCAGCATCATTTCGCGTTTTACGACCATTTTTGATTAAATGGTTTGAGTTAGGATATCCGGGAATAGATGAAAGTGCGGTAGAACTGTTAAAGCATTTGGACCTAAAAATAAAAAAATCTGGTCAGTCTGTGCTTCAAGATGATCCAACAGAGGGACCATTAAATAAAGAAGAACATACTTCTTTGATTAAGGCTATGAATCATGCATATAGAAAAGGTGAACTGTCACTGCCACATTATGCAATATCACTATTGATCAGTCTTACAGGTAGAAGACCTCAGCAGTTAGTTATGTTGAAATATAAAGACCTTCTTCAAAAGAACTTAGATAATGGCAAAGTAGAATATGTAATTTCAGTGCCACGAGTAAAACAACGGGGTAAAGAACTACGATATCGAGAACTTGCAATAATATCAGAGGTTGCATCAATTGTTCAATTGCAAGCTAATCAATCAGTGAAACTTGTTGAGCAAGCTCTTGGAAAAACTCTTGATGATTATTCTAAACGAGAAGTTCCTATTTTCTTAAATGAGGAAAAACTCTCAGATTTATCCATAACAGGTTCAATTCTTCTGGAATATAATAAATTATATGCGAAGCCTACAATTGCTAATGTAGCATTGAAAAGTATTGTTAATAATGGGAATGTAATATCCAACCGTACCGGTTCGATACTAAATATTACTCCTCGTAGGCTTCGTTATACAATAGCAACTATGCTGGCTAAGAATGGGCATAATGTTAATACTATAGCTGAATTATTGGATCATTCATCTACTTCAAGTGCGGGGATTTATATTAAAAATCATGCTGACAGTGTTGAAAGGATTGATTCCGCTGTTTCAGAACAATTGTCATTTGTCGCTGATATTTTTATGAACGGAATCAAATCGAAAAAGAGTAGTCATTTCAAATTTTTTTCTTCAAGTAGATGCCAGAGTCAGAATTCAGGATTTCCTTGCAATCAATGTATGTTTTTTATTCCGATTGATCGCAGTGAGGTGAATCAACTATGAATAATATTATTTTGTTCAAATCAAAAAAACATATTCTTGTAGAAGAAAATTATAATGAGTTCATAAAATTTTGTCGCTATCAACTGTCCGGACTAACCCAAACTCAGGATTGGGAGCAGTATGCCTGGAAAGGATATGTCACATTTAGAAAAATAGGGATTGGAAATAAAATCTTTGATTCCATTGATGCAATGCACGAAGATTATATCAATTTTGCGAAAGCATATATCAGATATCAACACACATTGAAACCATTAAAAAATTATGGGGTTATTATGATGGCCTTGCGATGTCTCGAACAGGCCCTTTTGCAGGTTCAGAACACTGGTCTCATTTATAATGTTACAGCCGTTGTTTTCGATGAGGCAATGCAGATCGGGAGTAAATATTTTGAAGGTAACGTTTTGGCTAAATGTGGAATACAGCTTGAAAAAATATCAAAGTTTCTGTGTGAACATAATCTTGTGAAGTCAGGATATATCTCATGGAAAAACCATGTAAAACAGAAAGTCAAAAACAATTATCTTCCTGAGATTGAGGATTATCACCGAAGCGATAAGTTACCAGATGAAGAAGCATTGCTCGCTATTGCTGATATTTTTTCTCAAAATGATGAGTTACTGAGTCCAAGGGATAAGTTCACCAGTTCAGTATTTGCACTTCTACTTTGTTGTCCGAGCAGAATTTCTGAAATTTTAGCCTTACCTGCTGATTGTGAGATTACACAAATAGATGGCAAGGGTATCGAAAGATATGGTTTGAGATTTTATTCGGTAAAAGGGTATGGCCCTAATATCAAATGGATTCCACGGGTTATGATACCAGTTGCAAAGAAAGCGATTAGAAGATTACTTTCCTTATCACAAAATGCAAGAGCACTTGCTCACTGGTGCGAAAAGTACCCGGATAAATTTTACCGACATGAGCTTTGCCCAACAGTTGATGAAAAAGCTAAATTGACCGTTGTACAAGTTTGCCATGCACTGGGGTATAATTTATTTGATCATAAATCATGTGTTTTAAAAATTAAAAGAACGAGTTTGGATGGTGGGAAAAGTTTCTTAAACCACAATGATTACAACTATTCATTGAGTAATTTGTGGGAAATTATTAGTTCTAATTTTAGCAGAGATTTTCCATGGTATGATAAAGAAAAATCCATAAAATTTAGTAATGCTTTATGCTTGCTCAATACTGATCAATTTTCTTTATCAAGAATGACTTCAATTTTCACATTTTACAAACCTACTAAAAGTTTCTTTTTCAGTGACATACAAAGAAAAAAAAGCTATGAGATGAATTATAAAAATATATTTTCCCGATATGGATATTATGATGATGAAGGTAAACCACTACTTATTCGCTCACACCAGCCACGGCACCTTTTAAACACAATAGCCCATTATGGTGAAATGTCTGAACTGGATATAGCTAAATGGTCTGGTCGTATCAATGCGAATCAGAACAGAGTTTATAACCATGTGTCGGAAGAAAATATGTTAGATAAAATCAAAGCTATTAAATTGAATAGGAGTAATTACTGTCAAAGGGAGTCAATACCCACAAATGAATTGACAATTGATTTTGATAACCTTAATCAAGGTGCAATACACTTAACTGAATTTGGTTACTGTGTACATAACTATTTAATCAAGCCTTGTGCAAAAATTAATCATCTTATTGAATGTGATAATGAAACACCGGACATTAACTCAGTAGATAGAATTAGACTGCAATCTGTCCGAGAGAAAGTAATGCAATTAAAGAGAATAACTCAGATCGCTTATGAAAATGGTGATTATGGTGCAGACAAATGGTTGCAACACCACAAAAAAAATTTGGAAAGAATTAATAAACTATTGAATAATTGAAACAGGAGATGCATATGGCAAAACATTTAAACAGGAGTGAAATAAAGGCAATTAAACACATTATACTGACTTGGGACGGTAAAATCACATGGAGCGATTTATGTGAATCAGTTTATAAGAATCTAAACAGAACTATCACAAGGCAATCTCTAAGTGCTCATGATGAAGTTGTTGAAGCATATAGAACAAAGAAAAATTTGTCTAATTTGAAAAAATCTGGCCTTAAAAAGCCAGCTAACTTAACGATTGCGGCACAACAAATATTAAATCTTAAAGCCGAAAATGAAATGTTAAAAAAACAGAACAATAGATACAAAGAGCAGTTTAGCTATTGGCAGTATAATGCTTATAGACATGGTCTCACTATGGAACAATTGAATAGACCATTTAATAAAAAATAATAGTTGATAGGTTACACCTATTGACAAGTTAAATAAATACGATAAATATAAATATATGGTCAGGATGACTATTTCAATTATGCAAGGATGCATTTTATGGACAAAAACATCATCAATTCAGAGTTTACTCTGGAAGAGCAACTTATCATTATAATTGATAAATATATCTCAAAACGGTACCAGCCCGGAGATAAAAGTTTCTCATATCAACTTTACTTAATTTTTGTGGGATACCATTTAAAATATTTTTACCCTAAAAGGATTTATTCCAAATCCAATCGTAATATTGATAACATAATGACTATGTTTAGCTCGGTATACAAAAATCTGACAAGCAATCTTCTACAACGATTAAATAACAAAGAAGGAGTTATTAGGGAACTAAACTCGCTTGTTAATTACATAGATAACAATCAAGAAAAAGCAGAGGAAATCTATGCTACTGTCAGAGCACAATATGAAATGAAAGTAATTGAGAAAGAGTTAACCCATGAAGTTCGCGTAAGAACCGTCAGGTTATAGGCAATAAAAAGCCCCTAAGCAGGGGCTAAAAGACTTCTTGATATAGGCTACTACTGAACTTCTTTCCAGACACCATCAGATTTGATTAGTTTTACTGGTTTTGTTTGTTTCATATTACTAATAGAGGCATCGACAATGCAGTTATAAACATTGTTTGCTTCTTCTGTGCAACTAACTTTCTTCACGTAATCGATTCTTAAAAGATCTTTTTCTGTAACTCTTGAATCAAGAGCTTTCATACTTGTATTTGTTCTATCTACAACACTTTTGAAAACATTGTATATATCGTCTTGCGATGGTTCATTGTTACATGCGGTTAGAAGGAAGGTGGTAATGATAACTGTGATAATTGAGTATATTTTCATTTTCTTATCCAAAAAACAATTAATTAAGAATGCCAGTTTTGGTGTTGTTATTGTCAGAGGAAAAAGTCCATTTACTTACAGTCTCTCCCTTGAAGTCGATTTCAAGAGTTTTAGACTGAGTTTGGGAACCGCCAGTAAACAGCCCCACAACAGGAATGAAAGTCGTTGCATTGAACTGATTGTTAGACATGAAATATTTCCATTGCTCATTTCCATCATCGAGTGTGGTTCTTGTATCAGGCTCACCTAACTTAGTGAGTAATTCCGTCTTAGTTGTTTTGTTTTTAATGATCTTTGACTGGAGGCTTTGTGGTGTTTCGTTTTTAAGGTTCTGGTTCCCTGATGTTGAACAGCCAGAAAGCAGGAAGACAATAATAAAAAAAGAGGACGTTATAAATCGGTTCATTTACTTTCTCATTTTATGTTTGCGGTTGTGTGAAATTAATTTCACCGTATAAAAACAACTCTGTCTGCATACATTCTTTTGATTTTATAGATAAGAATAATGATGCTTACGAAAAACGTAATGACTGATACAAGAGTGCTGCCGGTCCACGAAAATGCTAACCACGCGAGACCAAATGCCACGAATTGAAACAGGAATGCCACACTGAGCGGGCTTTCACCGTAAGCGACCTTTGCATGACAGCCTTTGCAAATCCGCACACCATGAGGACTTTGTGTAAAGCAGAACGGGCACTTTATTGTTTCGTTTTCCATAGCTATCCCAATCTGGAAGATTAAATGGTGCGTTTACAGAGATTCTCGATGACCGACTCGCTTTAGTAAAATTGCTTGTACCGATCGATGGTTGCTGCTTGATAGGTGTTATCTTTCATAACTAGTTTATCGATCTGTAATAACGATCAATATTTTCTTGACTAAACACAAATCTATTACTAGAGAATAGAGTGTGGTTACGAAAGGTGTTTACAACTAGCTGTCTATAAACGAATTTTTCTCGCCTTGTTTAAAGGTTGGATTACATGAATTTTTGAGAAGTGTGTGTGGGTTTTGTGAAGAATGGACTTCCCATAGCTTCTGAGAAGCTCTGCGAGCCTTCTGAGAAATGGAATCCAGCCGATAAGCCTGAGATGCTTTTGCTGTTGTACTGAGTTTTTTTGAAGAATCTTTTCTACGATTTCGTTTCTTCTGTCTTCTTTGAGTCGTAGTTCGAGTTCAGCAATTTTTTCACTTATGCTTTCCTTTGAAATATCCGTTGTTGAAACATCTTTTGCAGGAGCAGGAGCAGGAGCAGGAGCAGGAGCAGGAGCAGGAGCAGGAGCAGGAGCAGGAGCAGGAGCAGGGATAGCCTCCTTGGTCGCTCGTATAGCTTTTAAGTGATCAGGGTTGTAGTTAAGTTGCTTTTGAAGATTTGCCCAGGAGTAACCCTTGCCTAACTGCGAAGCTTTGAAAGCTATATCGCGGTAGGAGAATGAGAACCCGTTCATTTTCCCGGTTGAAGCGACATTCGCCGTCCAGCCGACTTCTGCTTCTTCCAGTCGTTTTGTGAAAGTTAGAAGGTCCGGCTTATCAGATAAACTTTTATCAAGTATCTGCTGCAGAGCTTCTCTTGGTGAAAGCACCCCGGTTCGTTCCGATAGCATTTTCTCATTACGGGACACTCTCTTCCGCTTCGGTTGTGCTTGCGAGGGGGGAGATGCAGTTTTGGTCACTGTCAGGCCATGAGCGACTTCGAGTTTACTGATGATCTGTGTGCTGATGAGGTTTTCGTTCCTACCCAAGTAGAGCTTCCCACCATTGAGATCTATGCGACTTGCGATAATGTGTATGTGCTGGCCATCGTCGTCATGTAAGACATAGCAACGGAGATGGGTATCACTGAATCCCATTCTCCTCATATAGTCATCTGCGATGCTGGACCATTGTTCAGCCGTTAGTGATTCACCATCGGGTAATCGAAGCGAGTTGTGCCAAACGGCCTTCTGAACATCTGGCCGAAGCTGTTTTGTGCCATCAAATTCAGCTATGAGTTCAAAGGCTGAATCACCTAACATGTTCCCGCCAATGACGATTGGATCACTTTTATGATGTGAACCTGGCTTCAATGCATATTGAACGACACCAGCGAAGCTCTTACCCCTTTTGATCTTCTGCATACCCTTCATAGGGTTTGCTCCATATGTCAGCATTTAGCAGATGCTGGCGAAGCTCTTCCAGTTGTCGCTTCACAGCGAAAAGCTCTGTATAAGTAAGCCGGCTATCTTTACTCTTACTATCGATATGATGAGCAATACGGTTTAGCTTCTGATTGATCTCACCCAGAGTCTTCCATGTATCGATGTTTACAGGAGGTACAATCGTGGGGAGCTTCTGTAAGGAAGCCATACGTAACCATTCACCTTTTGCGTAATGACCTCTGAGATAATTCAATTTACTTAATTCTTTATTATTTAATCTCACACTGATACAGTGGGCTCGAAGTTCATTGTGTGTGATTTTAGCGCAAGCTTCGTTGCCATTTTTTTTAATTGACAGCAGTTCTGAATTTCTTGGTTTTTCAATGTTGTGTTTTTTCATATGACATCCTTGTAATATGGTTAAATATTTATTAATTCATTTATAGTATTGTGTCAACATCCATTGTCATTATTTATTCAATCACGATAACGAGCCATGATAGATAAGGCTCGTTACAATTCATCTAATGCGGTGGAAAGTCCTATTCGCTAAAAGTAAAATTTGAGTGAAACTACCATTATGCTCTGGGATATTATTGGATACCTCATTAAAAACTTCCTTTAAAATATAATTCTCATTTTGATAGGTATATTCGCTTGGGAGATATACAATTAGCGTTCTTTTATCTTCATAATTCTTATTATACTTAGCATTAATCACCTCGATGATTTTTAATGGAAAGTCATCTATGGCAATTTTCAGCTTTGCCATATTTTTTAACGGATAAAAACCGTCATAGCTTTGAGATAAAATAGATAATAATTTATGATCATCAGAAGGGAGAGCACAAGTAATTTCTAATAAGAAACTTTCGCCTGATGGCAAGGTTACCATAGCATCATAATTTTCCGTTTTTAGCCCTAAATTTAAAATGGAATTAGAAGGGATTTTGATTTTTTTAATGAAATCTTTAATTGGGATGAATTCCTCCCTTAAATACTTACTTTCACGATATTTACTTGAAAAAAAACCATCGAATGCTGAAAGATATTCATATTTATCAGCGGTGTCATCACCGTAAAGGTAATGATCAATTAATGTACAAAATTCCTCTATGGTTATTGCATTACTAAATGGTTTTATATCTATATTTTGTTTTTTGTATGATTTATTTTTTGGAGGGTGTATATGCTCTAACTCATGATTCGCGGTAGAAACTAAGTGGCAATAAAAGTCGGCCCAACCAGATGATGGATCTAATTCAAAATCATCATCGTGGTTATTTGATGTAAAATCTTGCTCATTATTATCATAGAAAATTGACATGATCATATTTATTTCATGCCTAAGAATACTCGTTATATACTTTTGTCGAGCAATATCTTCCTCTAAGAAACTAAACGTCCAAAGAAAAAATCTATCGATTAGTTTTACTTCATATTCTTGCAGAAAAACATCAATATTTTCTTCTTCTTTTAGCTTTAAGATATA
This sequence comes from Enterobacteriaceae bacterium, assembly GCA_902363335.1. Classification (GTDB taxonomy): domain Bacteria; phylum Pseudomonadota; class Gammaproteobacteria; order Enterobacterales; family Enterobacteriaceae; genus Kluyvera. Next base: position 444,874 of record CABIZV010000004.1, read on the forward strand.
ATCCTTCAGCATTGATATGAATTTTCTATATTTTTTCCATCCTAGTTGTGTATAAGGAGGTCCATCGTAAAATTTAACAAAAGTATGGGATTGTATTTTCTCAGATGAATAAAAATCTTCTAACATTGCGTAATCCTCCATTTTGAATCATGACTGATTATTTATATGAAATAAAGAGTATCTTAGTTTATGGGATTTACTTCTAATAAGAAAGAATTTTTTGTTTGATACCACTTATAATTTATATAAATAAGAGTATGTTTATCGTTTCTTTTATGACCAAAGGGAATAAAAGCAAGGCAACTCAGAGAAGCGGAGCTTCGGTGAGTTAGCTCTTGCTTTATTATTTTTTGTGGATTATTGAAATGAAACTATTGACATAATTATATGATGCGCTATTAAAGTACAAGGATGAATAGGAGAACATTTATGATTAGTGATGAAGTCTTGAAAGTTATATTTATTTCTGTCGGTGTTATTATGTCTTTAATATGGCCATTTTTGGTATATTATAAAGTAACGGAAAATAATGAAACTATTGATAAAGATTGTGAAAAATAATAAATCCAATTAAAGAAATAATAACGGCTATTCCTAGTTGGATTGATAATCTTGCAGTAAAGTTATTGTATTTCTTTCTGGATATTAGGTTGTCGTATACAATTGTCCCAGTATGTGCTCCACATACTAGGGTGAAAAGAAAAACTCCGAGCACTATAAGCCACCAAGAATATTTATGTGCTGCGATATTAGGGTACGCAATACAAAAAAAGGCAACAATTGAAGATAGAAATGTAATAGGATTCATTTTTTTAGAAGACATGTTTAGCACCTTTTAATATGATTCATATAAATGACTTACACACGTCCCACAAACTTTTCGTCCAATTCCAGCAATTTTTTCCCTCGCTTCCTGCTCAGTAGCACATGTGAAAAGGTTTCCTTTGCTTTCTGTATTATCCATTTTTTTGCATATGGATTTCAAAGAGGAATTACATTTACGAGGTGAAGAATCTTTAGTCATGCTTCCCTCGAAAAGGTGAAGCTCTCCTGAGTCCTTATGTTCTTTCAAAGTGTAAGCTTGCATCTGTATCCCTTTTTAAACGCAATACTGCCTTTCCTTTTGTATCGCATAAAAGGTGCCAAAAAGCAAGAGTTGTTGTATTGTTAGTCAATGAGATAAATCTGTTTTATTGAGAATCATTTCAATGATTATTATTACAGAAGGGTATTATGTTGAGAGACAAGCTTTTACAAGACCAAAAGTTATCCTCTAAAATGGCACGGTCCCAGTGCTCCCATATTATATATCCTATATCCTACACCTCACTAATTACATAACAACATAGTATTTTTTATTTCGTTTTTTGGGAGAGGAATGATAATTACTAATTTTTATATTTACTAAATTCTTAGAGGTCATTTTATGAGCGTTCTGAAAATAAGGTCAGTAAAAAGTTATAGTGACGAGAGAAATATTGAAATAGATCTAACGAAAAGAATAAACTTAGTATATGGACAGAATGGTTCGGGTAAGTCAACAATATCAGGATATTTTTATAAACCTGAGGATGAAGCATATGGTAGTTGCTCTTTTAGTGATACAGATAAATACAGGTATATTGTCTACAATAGCCAGTTCGTAGAGGATTCATTCTATAACAAATCAGAACAACCTGGAATATTCACTTTAAGTCAAGAAAATAAAGAGGTAATGGAGGCTCTAGCTCTTAATGAAAAAGAATTGTCTAAACTAAAAAAAGATATTATCCGTATCGATAGTGATCTCGAAAAAAAAGATAAGATGATACAAAAAGTTGTAAGAGAATACCAAACGAAAGTATGGGATAAAACTTCACATATCAGAAAGAAAAACGGTGGGTTAGGAGATTTAATGGCTGGCTACTTGCAAAAAACAAGCCTCTTCCAGCGTCTTAGTCAACAGGTAGAAATGGAAGAAATAGATACCGAAAATTTAATTTCTGATTATATAAAATTAAAATCAAATAAAAATGTATCTTATCAATCATTGATCGTTCCAGCACTCCCATATTTTTCAGATGATCAAGTAGGTATGTTATCTACATCATTGATACCTTCAGGAAATAGTTATCTGTCAATGGTCATAGATAGGCTTGGAAATTCAGATTGGATAAGGACTGGATTATCATATATAGATGATGACCAATGCCCGTTTTGTCAAAAAAATACTATTGATGATTTATTCAGGGAAGAAGTGAGAAAAATATTTGATGATGCTTATGACAAAATGATCTTAAGATTAAAAGAATTGCAATCTTCTTATAAAAAAATGATTGATGAGTTTACTGGTGGCATACAATCTACTGTAATGTCGTCCAGTTATATCACCGATAAGGATGAGTTCAACGAGGGACTTGAACAGGCTAATCTTATCTTTGAGGCTAACTTAAGATTTATACAAGAAAAAATAGATAAGCCATCTTTGAATGTCGAGGTTATAAATGATAATCCGAGTGCTAATATTCTTGTTGAAAAAATGAAGCAATATAATGATGAGATTAATACCATAAACACAAAGGTAGAGAATTATGATAATAGTATAGATGAACTTAAGTCCTGTGTTTGGAAATCTCTACGCAATATCTGTAATGACCTCATTGATTCTCAAAACAAACAAATTAAAGAGCTAAGTTTAGAGAGAGAAGATATTATCTCAAGGAAAGATAAAATCCAAAATGAAATAGAAGTGTTAAATGCATCATCGATAGATCTAAAAAAACAAACTTCCAATATAGATGAAACTGTTGAGAAAATTAATCATACGTTAACTTCGCTCGGAATATCGCATTTCAAAATTAAAAAAAATGCAGATACAAATTTTTTCCAAATATGTAGGAATAATGGGGTTGTCAGTAATATTTATAGAACTCTTAGTGAAGGTGAGAAAACATTAATTACATTTTTGTATTTTCTTGAGTTATGTGATGGACGGTTAGATGACGATAATGAAAGTAATAAAGAAAAATTAATTGTCATTGATGATCCTATTTCAAGCTTATCGCATGATTATATATATGAAATATCTTCTCTCATTCATCATCGTATAGTTAGAAAAATTGAAAGTAATAAGTTAGTTGTTCTTACTCATAATTTATTTTTCTTTCAAGAACTAATTAAAGTTGCTCCAAGTAAGAAAGAACATTTTGAAAAAAAATACCAGCTATATAGGGTGATTAAAGATCAGTATAGCGATGTATTAACAATTGGTCGTGATGATATAAAGAATGAATATGAAGCACTTTGGATGATCTTGAAAGATGTTAAACAAGGTAAAATTAGTTCAGTTGTTTTGCCGAATATCATGAGGAATATTCTTGAATATTATTTTTCATTCTCTTGTAAAATGGAAAAACTTAGCGAAGAACTTGATAAGTTAGTTAATTCTGAAAAAGATATTAATTATAAAACTTTCTATCGTTACATTAATAGGGGATCACATTCAGATTCCATTAATATAAGTTACTTAGGGCAAATATCAGCCAATAAATATTTAGAGATGTTTGAAGGGATATTTAAAAAGACTAAGGATGAACAACATTTCAATAAGATGTTAGGGATAGAAGATGAATATAGTGCATAGAACTTTATAAGTTACCACTGAGGCACCATCAATCATTAACGATTAGGCAGGGAACGGAGGTGCTGACACACCGTTTCCCACCGTCCAAACCGAAAACGTTGATACTGGCAAACCAGCACGCATTTGTTATTCATGGTTTTTACTCTCTCTTTTCTCAGTCAGCTACTGATAGCCTTCACACCCCATGTGCAAAGCAAGCATACTATGGGATTCGGCAGGTAAGAGTGCCCCAGTGGTAGGGTTAATATTAAACATTATTTTAATTAGTTCAATTGCTTTTTTGCCAGTAGATGCAAGATATATAGAATATCATATTTTTTTAATCCAAAAGCTACATTGTTGCGAAAGATCATAGCTAAAAACCCTTCGATGTGTTACCAAACAACTCATCGTAATAATCTCAGTAGATCTGGAGAATAAAATGGCATTGAATTTTTTGGATTTAGATGAAAAAACGAGACTGCATATGGCTTCTGAAATAAATTATGATAAGCAGCCTGATAATTTCTATCGCAGTAATTACCTGTCTGAACATGGTAAAACCCTATGGGAATTTTTGCTCGAAGAATCAGTCCAACATGATGACGTGTGGTTGGAAAACGAGATTCAAGCAAGAGGTATGCTTGCTCAATTTTACACCAAACGGAAACCAAAGAGCACAGAACTCATGCAGGCCAAAGTGCCAGTAACCGGGGCTCAAACTCTAGCAGAAGGTGAGTTCAATCGTCTTTATGCGAGAGGGCTATGCTCTGCTGTGTTGTCAGAAGGTGGGGAGTTTGTAGAAGCTTATCGTGCCAGGGAGTCTACTAATCCTCGACAAGAGTCAGAAGCAATAATCGGTCGTCGTTTCTCTGCACAGGCTGTTCTTGATGATTTACGTTCTAGCCAGGGAGTTGATAGTGCGTTAGGTATTTCTCGACCAAATTCAGGAATATCCATTAAAAGAGTTAAATGACAGGTCCAGTCTTGAGAGTGATAGGGCTATCACTCTCATTGATTTTAAATGTCGCAATCTTCGATCTTTTTACCGTCTTCAAGGAGTTTTGCCCTGGTTTAAAACTCCTATGCTGCGAGTGCTTTGAATCTTTGTGCCTCAACGAAATCACTCCACCACTGCATGAGAATCACTCGTTCTGCCAGATATTCTGCTCGATTGTAAGCTGCAATTATTTCATCTTTCTTCGAGTGAGCAAGGGCCGCTTCTAAGACATCAGTCCTGAACTTACCCGACTCCTCCGCGGCCGTTCGTGCAATAGACCTCATTCCATGGGCTACAAGCTCTCCACCAAAGCCCATACGGATTATGGCCGCATTAGCTGTTTGTTCATGCATATGGCTAAGAGGAGCCTTTATACTTGGAAACACCCATTCACGATGTCCACTTATCGCTTTCATTGACTCTAGGACTCGCAAAGCTCCTTTGCTTAGTGGAACTTTATGGGGTTTCTTCATTTTCATAAACTCAGCAGGGATGTTCCACATGCCGGTTTCTATATCAATATCTGACCATCTTGTGCGAACAGCTTCACCTGGGCGAACCCATGTGAGAAGTTGCCACTCAATCAGTAGCCTTGTTTCTAAACGGATAGAAGCATTGTTTAGAGCAACCAGGAAGCGGGGGAGTTCGGAAGGGGGTAATGCTGGCATATTCTGTTTTTTAGGCTTACTGAACCGTTGCCCCAGGTTGTCAGCCGGATTGAACTCGATAAGTTCCTCAGTTGCTGCGTAACGGAAAATTTCATTTAATCGGGAAATGATTCGCCGTAAAGTTTCGAGGACTCCTCGTTGCTCAATTGGGTCAAGATGTTGCTTTAAGAGTTTAGGCCGGATCTCATTGATAGGAACATTACCCAATCCGGGAAAGATATTTCTCTCCAGGCTTCGCCAGATGTCTGCTGCATGGTCTTGTGAGATGCCTGAGGTCTTTACCTTCTCATCTAACCATTTCCGCGCCACGGCTTGGAGGGTGTGCTCAGTAGCATTCTTTAATGCATTAGCTTTATCGTTGTTATGGACTTGGGGATCAACACCATTTGCCAGAAAGGAGAGATATTCATCACGTAAGGCTCTGGCTCTTGCAAGGGTAAGGTGAGGATATGTCCCAAGGCTCATTTTGGTTCTTTTCTTGCTCACTGGTACGGCATATCTGAAATACCAATTTTTCTTCCCTCCCTTCGCCAGAGGAGCGATTCGTAGTATCAAACCATCTCCGTCAAACAAGTTGATTTCTTTGTCGGCTGGCTTGGTGCTTTTGATTTCAGTGTCAGTGAGCTTCTTAGCGATTTTTGCCATTTTGGGACCCTCGGTTTTTGGACCCTTCGTTGTGGGTCCCATTCAGGGTGCCATAAGTGATAGTTCTCAGCAATTCTCACTGGACGACAATAGACGTAAAAAAGCCCGCAGAGCTTGTACTGTGCGGGCTTAGTAGACTTCATTGTACTTCAAACAACTAAAAAGTGGTGGAGCTGGGGGGATTTGAACCCCCGTCCGAAATTACTACATCCTCAGTACTACATGCTTAGTCAGTCTTTACATTCGCACGCCAGCTGCGGACAGACACGCCACTAACGAACTAGCCTGATTAGTTTTAGCACTTCAGCCCCAGGCAGGACATCCACGCGATCTCTTTTGGGTTTGACCTCTCTTTATCCCCGTCTTAAGAGCGGAAGCTAGGGAGAGAGGGCTCTTAGCAGGTTATTAAGCTGCTAAAGCGTAGTTTTCGTCGTTTGCGACTATTTTTTTGCGGCTTTTTACGAGGCAAACCGCCCCTCGGCATGCACCTTGGGTTTCGCAAATCCCGTCGAATCCAGAATCAGCCCCAATAGCGTTACATCAAGTATAACAGAGTTAGGTTATTCGTTACCAGTGAAAAACGTGCCTCAACAAGCCGTTAGCTGTGCGTTTATTACCCATACAGTCCGTGCCGGGCATCACCCTGTGACGCCTTGTGCGTTCATAACGGCTCAGAATACGGCTTAACGTCCAGCGTGTTTCATAATACGAGCTTTGTCGACCTGCCATTCACGATCTTTAACGTCATCACGTTTATCGTGCTGTTTCTTACCTTTGGCGACACCGATTTTGACTTTGCACCAGGCGTTCTTCCAGTACAGAGAAAGCGCAACGACGGTGTAACCTTCGCGGTTAATGCGACCGTAGAGGTTATCCAGCTCGCGCTTGTTCAGTAGCAGCTTACGCGTACGGGTTGGGTCGCATACGTAGTGGGTGGAGGCCACCGCCATCGGCGTGAAGTTAGCGCCAAACAGATAGGCTTCGCCATCTTTTAGAATGACGTAGCTATCGCCAATGTTGGCTTTGCCGGCACGCAAGGATTTGACTTCCCAGCCCTGTAGGGCGAGGCCCGCTTCAAACTCTTCTTCAATAAAGTATTCGTGGCGGGCACGTTTGTTCTGCGCAATGGTGGCTGATCCAGGTTTGTGTGCTTTTTTCTTTGTCATATTATCCTGAAATTATCGCTTATCTGATAAAGATAGCCTCAAGCTCCCGCGAGGCGTAATAGGTTATCTTAGCATGATATAGACAGTGTCCGTTTTTTTTAACAGTAGATAAATGATACTATTTACGTCGTGTTCGATCATGGAAATTGCTATGCCTCAGATTAGCCGTACTGCACTGGTTCCGTACAGCGCAGAGCAAATGTATCAACTGGTGAATGATGTGAATGCCTACCCGGATTTTATTCCCGGTTGTACTGGCAGCCGTGTTCTGGAGTCGGGGCCGACGCAAATGACGGCGGCGGTCGATGTCTCTAAGGCGGGTATCAGCAAAACCTTTACCACGCGCAATACGTTAACCGATAACCAGAGCATCCTTATGCATCTGGTGGATGGGCCGTTTAAGAAATTGATTGGCGGCTGGAAATTTACGCCGTTGAGTCAGGATGCCTGCAAGATTGAGTTTCAGCTCGACTTTGAATTTACCAATAAGCTCATTGAGCTGGCATTTGGTCGCATCTTTAAAGAGCTGGCGCTGAACATGGTGCAAGCATTCACCATGCGTGCCAGAGAGGTTTACAGTGCCGGGTAATATAGCCGTCGAAGTGGTATATGCGCTGCCGCAAAAACAGTATTTGCAGCGGGTGATGCTCGAGGAAGGCGCGACGATTGAGCAGGCCATTCTGGCAAGCGGTCTGCTGGCGCTGCGTGATGATATCGACCTCGATAAAAATAAGGTCGGTATTTATAGCCGTCCGGCTAAGTTACAGGACATTGTTCACGACGGCGATCGGGTTGAGATTTATCGCCCACTGATTGCTGACCCGAAAGAGCTGCGGCGTAAGCGTGCTGAGAAGTCGGCGCAAGAGAAAGAATAATCCTTACCACCCGCTGTTCAGATAATAAAAAAGCGCTCATTTTGAGCGCTTTTTTTGTCACCGCTGATCTTACTTGGTCAGATTCGGCTTGTTATCAATGTTTGTCAGAATGCCGCTGCTGTTGAAGGTCAGGGTCAGCGTTTGCTGAGTAACTTTCTCATGCCCTGGCTGCTGGCGGAAAACGTAGAACCAGGTGCTGGTGCCGAACGGGTCGGTCATCATTGGTGTGCCCAGGGTATAGGCAACCTGTTGTTGCGTCATGCCGGTATGGATTTTGGCAATATCGTTAGGTACCAGGTAGTTCCCCTGACTAATATCAGGACGGTAAACCACTCGCTCCAGAGTGGAACAGCCTGCAGTCATCATCAGAAGAACCGCTGCGGCGGCAGTCAGCGTTTTACAGCGCATAGTGATTTGATTCCTTTTCGTGCCCGAACAGTACGCGGCTCATAAGTATATGCCGATGATAATAGACCTGACGTGACTTGGAAACCTTTGCGATCGGGTCTTACGGCGTTTTATTGTGAACTGAGACTCCCGGAAACCCAAAAAGTTTATGCAGCCAGCAACTCTTTCGCATTCGCAAGGGTGTTTCGTGTGACTTCGCTGCCGCCAAGAAGACGTGCCAGTTCCTGCAGGCGAGCGCGTTTGTCGAGCGGCTGCATGTGGGTTTCGGTCATTTCACCATCGGTTTCTTTACTGACGTAGAAATGGTGGTGTCCGCAACCAGCTACCTGAGGCAGGTGGGTGACGCACATGACTTGCGTCGATTCGCCTAACTGACGCAGCAGTTTACCCACTACCGCAGCGGTAGGGCCGCTAATCCCAACATCGACTTCATCGAAAATCAGCGCCGGAGTTTCCATTTTACGTGCGGTAATCACCTGTATGGCTAAGGCAATACGTGACAGTTCACCACCGGAGGCGACTTTGGCGATGGCTTGCAGTGGCTGCCCCGGGTTAGTGGTGACGCGGAATTCAATACGGTCTGCACCTTCTGCCGTCAGATGCTGCTCTTCAAAGCGGACGTCGATATCAAAAACACCGTGCGGCATAGAGAGCATATGCATACTGTCGGTAATGAGCTGTGCTAATTCGTTCGCGCTTGCCTGACGCTGGGCATGTAGCTGCTGGGCCGTTTCAAGCGCCATTTGATGGTAGCGCGCAACGGAGAGCTTCAACGTCTCAAGCGAATCCGTTTGGTCGTCAAGCTGCTGCTGTTCGTCCAGCAACGACTGGTAATATTCCGGCAGTGCTTCCGGTGAGATCTGGTGCTTACGCGCCAGCGAGATTTGCTTAGACAGACGCTGCTCAAGTTCATACAGACGGTTTGGGTCAAGGTCGAGACGATCGCAATAGTGGCGAAGTTCATCGCTGGCTTCACTTAACTGAATTGCCGCTTCTTCTAACATATCGAGTACGCCGGAAAGCTTTCCATCCATACTGGCCAGCTCACCGGCAAGCTGGCGGGCGGTGTAAAGCTGGCTCTGTAGGTTAACGTCATCGCCGTCGGCCAGAATCGCTAAGGCGTGCTGGCTGGTGGCGATTAACTGCCCGCTGTTGGCGAGGCGTTTGTATTCTTCATCAATTTGTTCGTATTCACCCGGCAAAGGGTGAAACTCAATCAGTTCTTTAAGTTGATATTGCAGGAGTTCGGCACGGGCGATGCGTTCCTGACTCTGCTGCTGATGCATGGCGAGATCGCGGCAGCTTTGATTCCACAGGCGATAATGCTCTGCCATTTTCTGCGCAAGGTCACTTTCGCTGGCATAGGCATCAAGCAGGCTTTTTTGATGCTCAGGTTTCACCAGCTGCTGATGTGCGTGCTGCCCGTGGATCTGGATAAGTAATTGCCCCAGTTCGCGAAGCTGCGAGAGAGGAACAGCGGTGCCGTTGATAAAACCGCGGGAACGGCCGTCGCTGCTGATTACCCGGCGCAGAAGACACTCGCGGCCATCTTCCAGCTGGTTTTCTTCCAGCCAGCGTAATGCCGCGGGGGTGTCTTTTAATGCGAAGCGAGCACAGAGGTCTGCACGGCTGGCGCCGGCACGCACCATATCAGATTCGGCGCGGCCACCCAGACACAGACCAAGCGCATCAATAGCAATTGATTTACCGGCACCGGTTTCCCCGGTGATTGCCGTCATGCCACTGTTGAAGTCGATCTCAAGTTCACGAACAATCGCAAAATTACTGATGGTCAGTTGTGCCAACATAGCCGCTTTCCTGTATGAAAATACATAACTGGTTTTTCATACAGTATAGACTGGTTTTTTATACAGTAAAGAGGCTAGGTTAAATTTAGAATAACTTTTTTGACCACCCGAGCTTAGTACTTAATGTATTGAAATAGCTGTAGTCTTTAGGATGAATCAGGTTCAGATGGTATTCGCTGCGGCGAATTAAGACATCCTCACCCTCCTGAATAGGCAGCGCAATCTGGCTGTCACAGCTGATTTCCAGGTCGTTACGACGATGGGAGAAGCGCAGCCGAATGGTGCTGTTGCTGTTTATCACCAGCGGACGCGCCGACAGCGTGTGCGGGAACATCGGCACCAGCGTAATGGCATCGAGTGATGGCGTGAGAATTGGGCCACCCGCCGAAAGTGAGTAGGCCGTTGAGCCGGTAGGGGTTGAGATAATCAGCCCGTCAGAGCGCTGCGAGAAGGCAAAAGTCTCATCGATATAGACTTCAAATTCAATCATGTGCGCAACTTTGCCTGGGTGCAGCACGACCTCATTAATGGCGGTGCTGATGCGTTTCTGGCAATTTTGCTGACAAACCTGCGCTTCCAGCAGGAAACGTTTTTCAGCGATGTAATTGCCCTCCAGCACGTCGGCAAGCTGCTGGTGAGCATTATCCGGGTCGAGGTCGGTCAGAAAGCCTAGGTTGCCACGGTTAATACCGATAACGCTCACGTCATAACGGGCAAGCGTGCGGGCAGCCCCGAGCATATTGCCGTCCCCTCCGACAACAACGGCGAGGTCAGCTTTCTGGCCTATTTCCGCCAGCGTACCGGTTTTGACGTTATCAAGCTTTAGCTCCTGGGCTATCTGGCGCTCAACAATCACATCGTAGCCTTTGGTGCAAAGCCAGCGATAGAGCATTTCATGTGTCGTCAGGGCCGTCGGGTGCCGCGGATGTCCTACAATACCGATACACTTGAAATGATTGTTCATTTTCTGAATGTCCTTGTGCCGAAGATTGGTGACAATGTGAGAGCTTCCCTTGAAACCTGGAATCTGATCCCCATAATAATCCAGGTTAGCGAGATGATTGTGAAAAAACGCGGAGAAATTCATGAGTAGTAAAGAACAGAAAACGCCTGAGGGGCAATCCCCGGAAGAAATTATCATGGATCAGCACGAAGAAGTTGAGGCGGTTGAACCAAACGCTTCTGCTGAGCAGGTGGATCCGCGCGACGAAAAAATTGCGAACCTTGAGTCGCAGTTAGCGGAAGCCGAAAACCGCGAACGCGAAAGCGTACTGCGCGTGAAGGCAGAAATGGAAAACCTGCGTCGTCGTACTGAGATTGACGTCGAGAAGGCCCACAAATTCGCGCTGGAGAAATTCGTCAACGAACTTCTGCCGGTGCTGGATAGCCTGGATCGCGCCCTGGAAGTTGCCAACAAAGACAATGAAGCAATGGCGGGGATGATTGAAGGTATCGAATTGACCCGTAAGTCTATGCTGGATGTAGTGGCGAAATTTGGCGTGCAGGTCGTTGCGGATACTAACGTTCCGATGGACCCGAACGTTCACCAGGCCATTGCTATGGTAGAGTCTGACGAAGTTGCTGCTGGCAACGTGCTCATGGTGATGCAAAAAGGCTATACCCTGAACGGTCGTACCATTCGCGCGGCGATGGTCTCCGTTGCAAAGGCGAAGGGTTAACCTTTGCCTTTCACCCTCTCCCCGCCAGGGGAGAGGGGATTGATTATTCCGCCACGCTTTCGCGAAGCGGTCTTATTGGGCTCACCTGAACCTGCTTAATTACATTATCCTGCACGTCGAGAATATCGATATCGTATTGCGCGATACGCACCCGCGTACCTGCCGCAGGGATCTCTTCTAACGCTTCCACAATCATACCGTTAACCGTCCGCGCTTCATCTTCCGGCAGATGCCAGTTAAAGGCTTTGTTGAGTTCACGAATGTTGGCGCCACCGTCGATAATGACCGAACCGTCGTTCTGCGGATTAACTTCTTCAGCAAGGGAAGGGGACATGGAGGTGGTAAAGTCGCCGACGATCTCTTCAAGAATATCTTCGACGGTAATCAGCCCCTGGATATCGCCGTACTCATCAACTACCAGACCGACTTTTTTCTTATTGCGCTGAAACTTGACCAACTGGATGCTCAGCGGGGTGCCCTCAGGCACAAAGTAGATTTCATCCGCCGCGCGGAGCATCACTTCTTTAGTGAACTCCTTTTTCTCGGTCATCAGGCGATAGGCTTCGCGCAAACGCAGCATGCTGATGGCGTCATCCAGGGAATCGCGATACAGAACGATGCGGCCGTGTGGAGAGTGCGTCAATTGGCGGACGATGGATTTCCAGTCATCATTGATGTTGATGCCCACGATTTCGTTGCGCGGCACCATAATGTCGTCAACGCTCACCTTTTCTAAATCCAGAACCGAAAGCAGCATGTCCTGATTACGGCGCGAGATTTGTGTGCGCGATTCGTTCACGATAGTGCGCAGTTCATCTTTGCTAAGGGCGCTGCTAATCGTGATGTCCGTTTTGATGCCCATCATACGCATCAGGATGCGGGTAATAATGTTAAGCAGCCACACCAGCGGCATCATGATAATTTGCAGCGGCGCCAGCAGGAAGCTGCTGGGATAAGCGACTTTCTCCGGGTAGAGCGCAGCAATAGTTTTCGGCAGAACTTCCGCAAAAACCAGCACCACGAAGGTCAGGACCCCGGTAGCAATCGCCACACCTACATCGCCATACAGGCGCATGCCGACAATCGTCCCCAGCGCAGAAGCCAGAATATTGACCAGGTTATTGCCGATAAGCACCAGGCTGATTAAGCGGTCAGGCTTTTTCAGCAGCTTCTCGACGCGACGAGCCCGGCGATCGCCTTGTTTTGCCAGATGCCGCAGACGGTAACGGTTAAGCGTCATCATGCCGGTTTCAGAACCGGAGAAATAGGCGGAGATGACCACCATGATGATCAATGTGACGATCAGCGTGGTAGTTGAAATATGTTCCAAGAGAAGTCCTTAGTCCTTAACTCACAAATTGTTGGATGATACGGCTACCGAAATAGGCAAGGGTCAGGATGCCGGCGCCAGCCACGTTAAACCACACGACTCGACGTCCGCGCCAACCTTCATGATAGTGGCCCCACAACAATACGATATAGACAAACCAGGCGATGATAGAAAGGACGGCCTTATCAATATTTTCCATGCTAAAGAGATTATGCATGTAAAACAGGCCGGTACAGAGCGTGAGGGTCAGCAGTACGACGCCAACCTGGGTGATGTGAAACATTTTGCGTTCGATAACCATCAGGGGTGGCATTTCATGACTGAACGCCAGTTTTTTGTTCTTCAGTTGATAGTCTATCCACGCGAGCTGTAGCGCGTATAAAGCGGCGATAATCAGCGTTGCATAGGAGAACAGCGACAAGCCAATATGCACCAGCATTCCCGGAGTGGCCTCCAGATGAGTGATGAATTCATTGGGCATAAAGGTAGCGAACGCGAGATTAATCAGCGCAAACACATAAACGATGGGCAACAACAGCCAGCCGCGATTCCGTGAGGCGACGATGGTCATCACCGTACAGATCATCAGGCTCACGAGTGAACCGACGTTTAGCAGGCTGAGATTTTGCCCAGCCTCACCGCCCGGCAAAATACGCGCCTCCAGCGCAAACGCATGGCACACCAGCGCGACGGTGGCGGAGAGAATAGCCATACGCCGCCAGCCGCTGTTTTTTTGCAGCAGACCGGGAATAATCAGCGCAAGGCTGATGGAGTAGGCAACAAGCGCGAGCAGGGCAAAAACAGGCATAAAGTGTCGGCGGTCGTCAAATAGAAGAAAGAGATGCAGTATATACGCAAATTCCTTCGAGTTGTATCAGGCGCATAGCCAGCATGTGTTGCGTTACGTGACGTCAGTGTCAACCGCAGCCTCACAACTCGCCCTGTGTCGTGTTATACTCCCGCAAATTTCCGTTTTTTGGTCGCGTTAGCGACTCACCGTTTCCACCCCAGGCGAGAGACAATGTTTGATAATTTAACCGATCGTTTGTCGCGCACGCTGCGCAACATCAGTGGCCGTGGACGCCTTACTGAAGAGAACGTCAAAGAGACGCTGCGCGAAGTGCGCATGGCGCTGCTGGAGGCTGACGTTGCGCTGCCGGTAGTGCGTGATTTTATCAATCGCGTAAAAGAAAAAGCGGTTGGTCACGAAGTAAACAAAAGCCTGACGCCGGGCCAGGAATTCGTCAAAATCGTTCGTAGCGAACTGGTTTCGGCGATGGGCGAAGAGAACCAGAGTCTGAATTTGGCCGCTCAGCCTCCAGCCGTTGTGCTGATGGCGGGTTTGCAAGGTGCGGGTAAAACCACAAGCGTTGCGAAGCTGGGTAAATTCCTGCGTGAGAAGCACAAGAAGAAAGTGCTGGTTGTCTCTGCCGACGTTTATCGTCCAGCGGCGATCAAACAGCTGCAAACTCTGGCTGAGCAGGTTGCTGTTGATTTCTTCCCGTCAGACGTTGGCCAGAAGCCTATCGACATCGTTAACGCGGCGCTCAAAGAAGCGAAGCTGAAATTCTACGACGTGCTGCTGGTGGATACCGCCGGTCGTTTGCACGTTGACGAAGCGATGATGGATGAAATCAAGCAGGTTCACGCGGCGATTAAGCCGGTTGAAACCCTGTTTGTGGTCGATGCGATGACCGGTCAGGATGCGGCAAATACCGCTAAGGCCTTCAACGAAGCGCTGCCGCTGACCGGCGTAGTGCTGACCAAGGTCGACGGTGATGCACGCGGCGGTGCGGCGCTCTCAATTCGTCACATTACCGGTAAGCCAATCAAGTTCCTCGGCGTCGGTGAAAAAACCGAAGCGCTGGAGCCGTTCCATCCCGATCGTATCGCCTCCCGTATCCTCGGCATGGGCGATGTGCTGTCGCTTATCGAAGATATCGAAAGCAAGGTTGACCGCGCACAGGCTGAAAAGCTGGCGACTAAACTTAAGAAGGGTGACGGTTTTGACCTGAACGATTTCTTAGACCAGCTCAAGCAGATGAAAAACATGGGCGGCATGGCCAGCCTGATGGGCAAACTGCCGGGCATGGGGCAGCTTCCAGATAACGTCAAATCCCAGATGGACGATAAGGTGCTGGTGCGTATGGAGGCGATCATCAACTCGATGACGCTGAAAGAGCGCGCGAAGCCGGAAATCATCAAGGGTTCCCGCAAGCGTCGTATCGCTCAGGGCTGCGGCATGCAGGTTCAGGACGTTAACCGCCTGCTCAAGCAGTTTGACGATATGCAGCGCATGATGAAGAAGATGAAGTCGAAAGGCGGCATGATGAAAATGATGCGCGGCATGAAAGGCATGATGCCCCCAGGATTCCCGGGCCGTTAATCCCTTTGGCCGGGGTGTGCAGGCTCACGAACTGCATACCCCGGAGCTGACAAACATATCGACTTAACGCTGTCTATTACGGTAACGCCCCGGTTATCGTGCGGTAAAAGACAGATGTTGATTGCAATTCCCCCAGAAATGAGTAAAATTTTCGGGCTTTTAATATGACACCGGGCCCCCTCCCTCGATGGGGCCCGGTTGTTCTATTCACACAAGAGGATGTTATGGTAACTATTCGTTTAGCACGTCACGGCGCTAAAAAGCGTCCGTTCTACCAGGTTGTTGTCACTGACAGCCGTAACGCACGTAACGGTCGCTTCATCGAGCGCGTTGGCTTCTTCAACCCGCTGGCAAGCGAAAAAGAAGAAGGCACTCGCCTGGATCTGGATCGTGTAGCTCACTGGGTTGGCCTGGGCGCTACTGTTTCCGATCGCGTAGCAGCGCTGATCAAAGCCGCTAACAAAGCAGCTTAATCTGTCACGGTGGTCATGATGAGCAAACAACTCGCCGCAAAAGCACCTGTTGATCCGATCGTATTGGGCAAAATGGGTTCTTGCTACGGTATCCGTGGTTGGCTCAGAGTGTTTTCCTCCACCGAGGACGCCGAAAGCATTTTTGACTATCAGCCCTGGTTAATCCAGAAGGCGGGTCAGTGGCAGACCGTTGAGCTGGAAAGCTGGCGCTACCACAATCAGGATATCGTCATTAAGCTGAAAGGCGTTGACGATCGCGATGCCGCGAATCTGCTGACGAATTGCGAAATTATCGTCGATTCATCGCAGCTGCCGGCGCTGGATGATGGAACCTACTATTGGAAAGACCTTATGGGCTGCCAGGTAGTGACCACAGAAGGCTACGGTCTCGGTAAAGTCATCGATATGATGGAAACCGGGTCGAATGACGTTCTCGTCATTAAGGCAAACCTGAAAGATGCATTTGGCATCAAGGAACGTCTCGTACCGTTCCTCGATGGGCAGGTTATCAAGAAAGTCGATCTCACTACTCGTACTATCGAAGTAGATTGGGATCCTGGTTTTTAAACCTCCGGATAAACGGTAAAAGACGGCGCTATGTGGATTGGCATAATTAGCCTGTTTCCTGAAATGTTCCGCGCAATTACCGATTACGGGGTAACTGGCCGGGCAGTAAAAAATGGCCTGCTGAACATCCAGAGCTGGAGTCCTCGTGACTTTGCTCATGACCGGCACCGTACCGTGGACGATCGTCCTTACGGCGGCGGACCGGGGATGTTAATGATGGTGCAACCTTTGCGGGACGCCATCAATGCAGCAAAAGCCGCGGCAGGTGAAGGCGCGAAGGTGATTTATCTGTCACCTCAGGGACGCAAGCTTGATCAAGCAGGCGTCAGCGAGCTGGCCACGAATCAAAAGTTGATTCTGGTGTGTGGTCGCTACGAAGGCATAGATGAGCGCGTGATTCAGACCGAAATTGATGAAGAATGGTCAATTGGCGATTACGTTCTCAGCGGTGGTGAGTTACCGGCAATGACGCTGATCGACTCTGTTTCCCGGTTTATTCCGGGAGTTCTGGGTCATGAAGCTTCAGCAATCGAAGATTCGTTTGCTGATGGATTGCTGGACTGTCCACACTATACTCGCCCTGAAGTGTTAGAAGGGATGGAAGTACCGCCAGTTCTGCTGTCGGGGAACCATGCCGAGATACGTCGCTGGCGTTTGAAGCAGTCGCTGGGCCGCTCCTGGCTTAGAAGACCTGAACTTCTGGAAAACCTGGCTCTGACTGAAGAGCAAGCAAGGTTGCTGGCGGAGTTCAAACAGGAACACGCACAACAGCAACATAAACATGATGGGCTGGTTTAAGACCCCCAAATATCAGTTTACCCAGGATAAGAGATTAAATTATGAGCAACATTATTAAGCAACTTGAAGACGAACAGATGAAGCAGGACGTACCTTCATTCCGTCCGGGTGATACCGTGGAAGTGAAAGTATGGGTTGTTGAAGGTTCCAAAAAACGTCTGCAGGCATTTGAGGGCGTGGTTATCGCTATTCGTAGCCGCGGTCTGCACTCTGCATTCACTGTTCGCAAAATTTCCAACGGCGAAGGCGTTGAGCGTGTCTTCCAGACTCACTCTCCAGTAGTTGACAGCATTGCTGTTAAACGCCGTGGTGCTGTACGTAAAGCTAAACTGTACTACCTGCGTGAGCGCACTGGTAAGTCTGCTCGTATCAAAGAGCGTCTTAACTAAGATTCGCGCAAGCGACATCCTGTTAGAAGGGGCTGGCCGAAAGGCTGGCCCTTTTTTTATCTTCTAAAGCACCTCTCGTTAACATCTGACTGATAAATCATTTACAATGCCCTCGGTTACCGGGAGGGTAGGGTGAACGGAAAAACAGTCAGCATAGCAGCATTGAAACGGCGAGCCGCCTGGCTTGCGCTGTTTGCTATGGCGCTGATTATCTTTGCTCCGCTGGTCTCCATTTCGTTACAACAGCCGCCGATGAGCGCGATGCCGGGCATGCACCACGATATGAGTATGTCGATGCCTGGACATCACACGACACCGGAAAGTATGCCCATCGATCACGGTGAGGCATGCGGTTACTGCGTACTGTTAGCGCATGCCCCGGGTCTGATACTGGCACTGTGTATCCTGTTGTGCGCATTACTGCTGCGCGTGACGATCGTGTCTTTGCCGCCGGTGGTGAACCACTGGCGTTATTTCCCTTGGCTATTCCCCGATACCCGCGCACCGCCGCAACGCTCTGCTTTACCTGCTTAATAACGATGAATGACGCATCAGCGTCACGCCTCTTTTCGTAAAGATGAAGGAAGAGTATGACAACCTGCACCTCGCGGGCGGCATGGGTGCACCTGCTGCGCCGCCTGCACTTTTTTATCGGCCTGTTCGTTGGGCCATTTATCTTAGTGGCTGCGCTTACCGGCACGCTGTATGTGGCAACACCGCAACTTGAAAACCTGATGTATCGGCAGGCATTACACGCTAACGTGCAGGGCGAGCATCATTCGCTTGCGGACCAAATCGCGGTGGCGGAGCGCGCGCTTGCGACACCGCTGCGGCTGAATGCGGTGCGCCCGGCGCTGGAGACGGGGGAAACTACGCGAGTTATGTTTGCCGATCCTGCGCTCGGGGAATCGGAAAACCGCGCTATTTTTATCGATCCGGTTACGCTTGTGGTCAAAGGCGATATGACGGTGTACGGCACCAGCGGAATATTACCGCTGCGGCAGTGGATTGATTATGCCCACCGTTCGCTGCTATTAGGCGATTTTGGCCGGCTTTACAGTGAACTGGCCGCGTCATGGATGTGGATTGCAGCGCTAGGCGGGATTGTGTTGTGGGCCTTCACCCGCCCGAAACGACGTATCAAAAACCGCCTGCAGAATACTCGCCGGGTTCACGTTACCCTGGGCTGGTGCCTGCTGGCCGGGATGCTACTGTTCTCGGCGACCGGGTTAACCTGGTCGCAATGGGCGGGGGCCAATGTCGATAAAATGCGTGCGGCAATGAGCTGGATGACGCCGCAGGTGAATACGCATTTGCAAGGTGGCAAGAAGGTGCCGGATCCGCATGCCGAGCACCACGGGCATCATGGCGAGATGACGATGAGCGAGCCGTCGAGTGCCACTGATAAGATTGATGCCGTGCTGAAGGTCGCGCAGCTGGCGGGGATTACCGCCACGCATCTGGAGATCCGTCCGCCGCGAAGTGACGATCGTGCCTGGACGGTGACGGAAATCGATAGACGATGGCCAACGCAGGTTGATGCCGTTGCGGTTGATCCTCACTCGCTAGCAATTATCGATAAGATACAGTTTGTCGATTTTCCGTTGATGGCGAAATTGACGCGCTGGGGCGTGGATTTTCATATGGGCGTGTTATTTGGTCTGCCAAATCAATTATTGTTGATCGCGTTCGGCGTCGCCTTGTGCGTCGCAATCATCATGGGGTATCGCCTGTGGTGGATTAAACGACCGGGTCAATCCTCGGTAAACCCGCTGCAAACGCTAACGCAAAGCTGGCTGGCGCTTGCCTGGCCTGCCCGCATCATCATGCTCTTACTTGCCGCTGCATCAGGAGTGGCTATGCCGGTGATGGGCGTTAGTCTGGCGCTGTTTGTGTTCATTGACTGGCTGCGCTGGCGTAATGCGCTGGTTCGCGCTTTAGCACCAGATAGTCGATAAGTCAGTACAACCGCAGTGATATCTAAGGGCGAGCGCATAAGCGTTCGCTTTTTTTGGCTTAAATTTGCAGTTGTAATTATAAGTTTACGGATGTGGTGCATTTATTTTGCTATAAATGGGGTAGTGTAAATAATAATTTACGGATTTTGGATTGAAATCTTTACTGATTATGATATTGTGACTTCACCTCATTGAGGAAACCACTATCGCAAACGAGCCATAACAGGTAATGCCATCATGCAAAAAGACGCGCTGAACAACGTAAATATCGCCGATGAACAGGTGTTGATCACCCCGGATCAACTGAAAGCTGAATTCCCGCTTACCGTACAGCAGGAAGCGCAAATTGCCCAATCACGTAAAACGATTTCTGACATTATCGCCGGTCGCGATCCGCGCCTGTTGGTAGTGTGTGGGCCTTGCTCGATTCACGATCCTGAAGCTGCCATCGAATACGCGCGTCGATTTAAAACCCTTGCGGAAGAGGTCAGCGATAGCCTCTACCTGGTTATGCGTGTCTATTTTGAAAAGCCTCGTACCACTGTTGGCTGGAAAGGGCTTATCAACGATCCGCATATGGATGGCTCGTTTGATGTTGAAGGTGGTTTGAAAATTGCGCGTCGCTTGCTGGTTGAATTGGTCAGCATGGGGCTGCCGTTAGCCACAGAAGCGCTGGATCCGAACAGCCCGCAGTACCTGGGCGATCTGTTTAGCTGGTCAGCGATCGGTGCACGTACCACTGAATCCCAGACTCACCGCGAAATGGCCTCTGGCCTGTCGATGCCGGTTGGTTTTAAAAATGGCACCGACGGCTCTCTGGCAACGGCCATCAACGCGATGCGTGCGGCGGCTATGCCTCACCGTTTCGTCGGGATTAACCAGGCCGGTCAGGTTTGTCTGCTGCGCACTCAAGGTAACCCGGATGGCCATGTGATCCTGCGCGGCGGTAAAAAGCCAAACTACGGCCCGGAAGATGTGGCGCAGTGTGAAAAAGAGATGGAACAAGCAGGACTGCGCGCATCGCTGATGGTAGATTGCAGTCATGGTAATTCCAATAAAGACTACCGCCGTCAGCCAGCGGTGGCGGAATCCGTTGTCGCACAGATCAAGGACGGTAACCGTTCTATTATTGGTCTGATGATTGAGAGCAATATTCACGAAGGCAATCAGTCTTCCGAGCAGCCGCGCTGTGAAATGAAATATGGCGTCTCTGTTACCGATGCATGCATCAGTTGGGAAGCGACGGATGCGCTGCTGCGTGAACTCGACAAGGATTTACGCGGCCATTTGGCGGCTCGTCTGGCGTAAGAGGATTGTATGGTTGCTGAACTGACCGCGCTGCGCGATCAAATTGATGCTGTAGATAAAGCGCTGCTGGATCTGCTGGCAAAACGTATGGAACTGGTGGCGGAAGTTGGCGAAGTCAAAAGTCAGTATGGCTTGCCCATTTACGTTCCAGAGCGGGAGGCTTCAATGCTGGCCTCACGCCGCAAAGAAGCTGCGTCGATGGGCGTACCGCCTGACTTGATTGAAGATGTTTTACGCCGGGTGATGCGTGAGTCCTACTCCAGCGAAAATGACAAGGGATTTAAAACCCTTTGTCCTTCGCTGCGTCCGGTAGTGATTGTCGGCGGTAATGGGCAGATGGGGCGGCTATTTGAAAAGATGCTGACGCTATCTGGCTATCAGGTTCGTACGCTGGAAAAAGAAGATTGGGCGCGCGCGCCGGAGCTGGTTGCCGATGCGGGCATGGTGATTGTGAGCGTGCCGATTCACGTTACTGAGCAGGTGATTGCGAAACTGCCACCGTTGCCGTCAGATTGCATTCTGGTGGACTTATGCTCGGTGAAAGCCGGGCCGTTGCAGGCGATGCTGTCGACGCACTCGGGCCCCGTTGTTGGGTTGCACCCGATGTTTGGCCCGGACAGCGGCAGCCTGGCGAAGCAGGTCGTCGTTTATTGCGATGGCCGCCAGCCGGAAGCCTACCAGTGGTTCCTCGAGCAGATTCAGGTTTGGGGAGCGCGCTTGCACCGTATCAGCGCCGTTGAGCATGACCAGAACATGGCGTTTATTCAGGCATTGCGTCACTTTGCGACCTTTGCTTACGGATTGCATCTGGCGGAAGAGAACGTGCAGCTCGAGCAACTGCTGGCGCTCTCGTCGCCAATTTACCGTCTCGAGCTGGCGATGGTTGGGCGACTGTTTGCTCAGGATCCGCAGTTGTACGCTGACATTATTATGTCATCAGGCAATAATCTGGCGCTGATTAAACGTTACTATCAGCGTTTCGGCGAGGCGATAAGTCTGCTGGAACAAGGCAACAAGCAAGCGTTCATTGATAGCTTCCGTAAGGTTGAACATTGGTTCGGCGACTACGCGCAACGCTTCCAGAGTGAGAGCCGCGTCCTGTTACGTCAGGCGAATGATAATCGGCAGTAGCTGAAAACTGTATATACTTGAAAGCCAGGGGAAATCCTCTGGCTTTTTTTATGGGATAACGATGATGGCTGAAGCAAACGTGTTGTTTGATTACACCGGACATTTGCCGGAATGTCCGACCTGGAGCGAAAGCGAGCAGGCGTTGTACTGGGCTGACATTCTGGAGTGTGAAATCCACCGTTATGAGATTGCCAGCGGTGAACACCAGATTCTCCAGTTTCCTGAAGAAGTCGGCTGTTTCTCTTTGCGAGAAAAGGGCGGGTTTGTCGTCGCGCTGCGCAGTGCCATCTGGCTTGCCGACAGCCGCGGCCTGCTGGTGCATAAAATCTGTGATAACCCAAGCAACCCGCAGCTGGCGCGTTTTAACGACGGCGGGACGGACAGAGACGGGCGCTTTTACGCCGGCACCTTCTGGGGGCCTGGTGATTACAACGGTGCGCTGCTGGTCCGTGTTGATAACCAGCTCAAGCCGAAGGTTATCCAGTGCGATATCCATGGCGCTAACGGTCTGGCATTTAGCGACGATAAACGCTGGATGTATACCTCCGACACGCCGAATGCGGTAATCTATCGCACGCCGCTGAACGCGCAGGGTGAACCGGGTTCGCGTGAGGTGTTCCGTCAGTTTAAGGCCGGTGAGGGGATCCCGGACGGTGCGGCAATGGATGAAGAGGGTTGCTACTGGAGTGCGATGTTTGATGGCTGGCGTGTCGCGCGTTTCTCACCTGAAGGTGAGCAGCTTGCTGAATATCGACTGCCGGTGCGTTGTCCGACGATGGTCTGCTTTGGCGGGGCGGATATGCGCACGCTGTATATCACCACGACCCGTGAAAATATGTCGGCGGCAGAAGTGGCGCAGTATCCGCTATCTGGCGCTGTCTTCACCCTGCCAGTGGATGTGGCAGGCATGAAGAAAAGGCCCTTTATCGAGGCTTAAATCGGATCAACCGGAACCACGTTTTCGCTCGGGTAGCTTCCCAGCACTTTCATGGAACGGGTGATCCCGGACAGTTCTTTCAGCGCCTTTTGCATTGGCAGTGCTTCCAGGTTGGCCTGGATATCCAGGTAAAACATCTCTTCCCATGGATTGCCGTGGATAGGGCGCGATTCGAGTTTGGTCATGATCAGTTTATGATTACGCAGAACCAGCAGAGCTTCTACCAACGCCCCCGCCTGTTGCCCGGTGGCAATTAACAAGGTGGTCTTTGCCGGAACCTGATCGGAGACGTTCACGGCTTTACGTGCCAGCACCAGGAAGCGTGTGATGTTCTGTGACTGATTGGCCTGGCAATGTTCCAGGACCTGTAAGCCGTAAAGCTTGCCGCCCGCTTCGCTGCCTAATGCCGCGACGGTGGGCGAGTTGGCTTGCGCCACTTTTTCCATTGCCGCTGAGGTGCTTTCCGTGTACTCAATTTTCCACTGCGGATATTGGCTTAGGAATTGGCTGCACTGCTGGAAGGGCTGTGGGTGGCTGTAGACGGTTTCAATGGTATCCAGCGTGCTACCGCTATTGGTCAATAAGCAGTGGTCGATAGGAACCGTCATCTCGCCGACAATCGACAGGCTGGTGTGCTGCAACAGGTCATAGACGTCATTGATCCCACCGGAGCTGGTGTTTTCGATAGGCACAACGGCATAGTCAGCCTGACCGGTTTCAACCTGATTAAAGATATCGGCAAACTTCAGACATCCACTTTCAATGAACTGCTCGAAATGGCGAGCCGCGTACTGACGGGCAGCAAGGTGTGAGTAAGAGCCTTTTGGGCCGAGGAAAGCAATTCGGGCAGAGTGCGGATTGATTTGATTCAGGTGCTGCTGAAGCAAGGTTTGCTGGGTGAGTACGGAATCTTCAATAATGAGCTGGAACAAACGCGTAATGTAGTGCGCATCAAGCTGGTGCGTTTTGCCAATAGTAATCAGCCGTTCCAGCAGGTCACGTTCACGGTCGATATCACGCACCGGCCGATGAGACGCCAGCTTTGCTTTACCCACCTCGATGGCAAGGCCGCGACGTTCTGCCAGCAAGCTCACTAATTTTTCATCCAGCGCGCTTATTTTATCGCGTATCGCCAGTAACGGGTTTTCCGAAGTCATCATGTTTGCCTTTCTTGTTATCAATAAAAAAGGCCTCCCGGGTGGGAGGCCTTAATGTTCGTCTTCGCATTCTTTATCACACGACGAAACGCCTCCCAATCAGGGGAAGGTAAAAAAGAATGCGAAGAAAAACGGCAGTAATTTCACTGTTGGCTAAATCCATAACGTGACGAGGTTTTACAGTACCCGGTCTGTTTTCACTCTGTCAATAAAAAACGCGCCCGAAGGCGCGTTGGCGATACACATTAAAGTTTAAAGTTCGGTTTACTCTTCTTCTTCAACTTCCACGAAGCTTGCGTCTTTCACGGACGTTGCTGCGCGGCGGGCTTCCCCTTTGTGCTGCACCTTATTGAGCTGCCGTTCCAGCTTGTTGATCAATTCATTAATGGCAGTATACATATCTTCATGTTTTGCGCTGGCGACGAGATGCCCGTTAGGGGTGTTCATCGTGGCATCAGCAACAAAGCCCTGTGGCTCTTTAGAGAGAATGATATGTGGGTTGATTAGCTGAGTTTGCCATTTTTCCAATTTGGCGAGACGGTCTGCGACATGCTGGCGAATAGCCGGAGTAATTTCCATTTGTTTACTGGTAATGTTCATTGTCATAAATTTTACCTCTTGTCTTTCCGTCTTGGTGATTCCAGCATACCTCGGATTTGCTTAAAATGTGTGATCAACATCACATTATTTTGTCACTTTTTGTCAGTGCCTTCATTTTGTGAGTCAGGACAGGAAGAAGCGATTTATTACTTGTCGAATCGGAAAAATGCAGCCATATTTGATAGGATGATTTGCGGCTAAATCGCTTCAGCTTTTGATGAAAAGAATAAAAAAACGGCAGCCAATCGGCTGCCGTTTTGCTTTGGGTAAGTCTGTATCAGGACTGCGTGTTTTTGCTGTTGGCGGCAATAATCTTCGCCACTTTGTCAGCCTGCGCGGTCATCTGCATTTCACGATAAGCATTTTCCATCTTCGGCAATGCATCACGCGTTGCCTGGGTGTCCGGGTAGTTACGCATCATGTTTTCTGTGCGGTTAACGACGGCAACCCACGCGCCACGGGCGGTGTAGTAATCAACAACGGAAAGCTCATATTTCGCCAGACGGTCTTTTAAGAAGACCAGACGTTTATTGGCATCGGTCACATACTGACTATTCGGGTAGCCGCGCACCAGCTTCGAGAAGTCATTAAATGCGTCACGGGCATGCTGTGGGTCACGGTCAGAGCGATCAACCCCGAAGAAACCCTGCAGCGCGCTATCATCAAGCGCCATGTTCGTCAGGCCGCGCATGTACATCACATAGTCGATGTTAGGGTGCGTTGGGTTTAGACGGATGAAGCGGTCAATAGCGGCCTGAGCCAGCGGCAGATCGGCATTTTTATAGTATGCGTAGATCAGATCCAGCTGAACCTGCTGGGAATAAGGTCCAAATGGATAGCGGTTATCCAACGCTTCCAGTTGCGTTATGGCCTGTTTCCAGTTACCGTCCTGGAGCTTTTGCTGAGCAGTTGCGTAGATTTCATTAGGCGGATTATCAGGAACCTCGTCCTTAGAACCAGAGCACCCCGCCAAAGCCAGGCTCAACGTGGCCGCTGCCACCAGATATTTCATGCGCGTCATGACGTTTTGACTTTCCTCAAAATGTTTATACGGGATATTCACAGTTCCTGTTCCCGACTAAGACCAGCTACAATAGCACACTATATTAAACGGCAAAGCCGTAAAAACCCAACGTTAACGAAGAAGCTGTCTATGGCACAACAAGTACAACTCACCGCAACGGTGTCCGAATCACAACTCGGTCAACGCTTAGATCAGGCTTTGGCCGAAATGTTCCCTGATTATTCGCGTTCGCGAATAAAAGAGTGGATTTTGGACCAGCGCGTCCAGGTCAACGGCAAGATTTCAGATAAGCCGAAAGAGAAAGTCATGGGTGGCGAGACTATCGCTATCGATGCCGAAATCGATGAAGAGATCCGCTTTGAAGCGCAGGATCTGCCGCTCGATATCGTATATGAAGATGAAGATATTTTAGTCATCAACAAGCCACGTGGTTTCGTTGTGCACCCTGGCGCCGGTAACCCGGACGGCACGGTGCTTAATGCGCTGCTACATTATTATCCGCCAATTGCCGATGTACCGCGAGCGGGCATTGTGCATCGTCTGGATAAAGACACGACCGGTTTAATGGTGGTTGCGAAGACCGTTCCTGCTCAGACACGTCTGGTGGAGTCGCTGCAATTACGCGAAATCACCCGTGAGTATGAAGCCGTGGCGATTGGTCACATGACCGCGGGCGGTTCTGTTGAAGAGCCTATCAGCCGTCACCCGACTAAACGTACGCACATGGCGGTACACCCGATGGGTAAACCGGCGGTGACGCACTATCGCATTATGGAACACTTCCGTGTGCACACGCGTCTGCGGCTGCGTCTGGAAACCGGACGTACGCACCAGATCCGCGTGCACATGGCGCACATCACCCATCCGCTGGTGGGCGATCAGGTATACGGTGGGCGCCCTCGTCCACCAAAAGGCGCATCTGAGGCGTTTATCGCAACGCTACGTAAGTTCGATCGCCAGGCACTGCACGCTACCATGCTGCGTCTCTATCATCCGATTTCGGGTATTGAGATGGAATGGCATGCGCCAATTCCTGAAGATATGGTTGAGCTTATCGCCGTGATGCGCGATGACTTTGAAGAGCACAAGGATGACGTAGACTGGCTATGACCAAAATCATTGTTCCGGAATGGCCGCTGCCGGAAGGCGTGGCCGCCTGTAGTTCAACGCGTGTGGGTGGCGTTAGCCTGGGAGCGTGGGATTCACTGAATCTTGGCGCTCACTGCGGTGATAATCCCGAACACGTTGAAGAGAACCGTAAACGCATGTTCGCGGCAGGTAAACTGCCCTCGAAACCCGTGTGGCTTGAACAGGTACATGGAAAAGATGTGCTGCATCTGACCGGTGAACCTTATGCCTCGAAGCGTGCCGATGCGTCCTACAGTAATACGCCCGGAACGGTGTGTGCGGTTATGACGGCTGATTGCCTGCCGGTGCTGTTTTGTAATCGGGCAGGCACAGAGGTTGCCGCAGCGCATGCTGGCTGGCGCGGCCTGTGCGATGGCGTGCTGGAAGAGACGGTGGCTTGTTTTAACGACAGTCCTGAAAATATCCTCGCCTGGTTTGGCCCGGCGATTGGGCCATTGGCGTTTGAGGTGGGCCCCGAAGTGCGTGAAGCGTTTATGGCAAAGGATATTAACGCGGTGGATGCTTTCCGTCCGGCTGGCGAAAAGTATTACGCTGATATCTATCTGCTGGCACGCCAGCGCTTAGCAAATGTGGGTGTCACCAACGTCTTTGGCGGTGAACGCTGTACCTTCAGCGAAAAGGATGATTTTTTCTCATATCGTCGTGACCGTATTACGGGTCGTATGGCAAGTTTTATCTGGCTGATATAACCTATAGAATCAAGGCGATCCAGAACGCTGATATTTTTTTCTCATTGAATAGGTCAATTAACCTTGAATAATTGAGGGATGACCTCATTTAATCTCCTGTAGCAAATTTGACCTATTATGGGAGGAGTCATGCGTCTGGATCGTCTTACTAATAAATTCCAGCTTGCTCTTGCTGATGCCCAGTCGCTCGCACTTGGGCAAGACAACCAATTTATCGAACCTCTTCATTTAATGAGTGCCTTACTGAATCAGGAAGGGGGCTCTGTACGTCCTTTATTAACGTCCGCGGGCATTAATGCCGGGCAGTTACGCACAGCTATCGATCAGGCATTAAGCCGTTTACCTCAAGTTGAAGGCACCGGCGGCGATGTGCAGCCGTCTCAGGATCTGATTCGCGTCCTGAATCTTTGCGACAAACTGGCACAAAAAAATGGTGATAACTTCATTTCGTCAGAGCTGTTTGTTATCGCCGCGCTTGAGTCCCGAGGCACGCTGGCTGAATTATTGAAAACAGCTGGTGCGACAACTGCCAATATCACTCAGGCAATTGAAAAGATGCGTGGAGGAGAAAGCGTGAACGATCAAGGGGCCGAAGACCAACGTCAGGCCTTGAAAAAATATACCGTTGATCTTACCGAGCGTGCCGAACAGGGCAAACTCGACCCGGTTATCGGTCGTGATGAAGAAATTCGCCGTACCATTCAGGTGCTGCAGCGTCGTACCAAAAATAACCCGGTATTAATCGGTGAACCCGGTGTGGGTAAAACGGCCATTGTCGAAGGGCTGGCGCAGCGTATTATTAACGGTGAAGTGCCTGAAGGCTTGAAAGGTCGTCGGGTACTGGCACTGGATATGGGCGCGCTGGTGGCCGGGGCGAAATACCGCGGTGAATTTGAAGAACGTTTGAAAGGTGTTCTGAACGATCTGTCTAAACAGGAAGGCAATGTCATTCTGTTTATCGACGAACTGCATACTATGGTGGGCGCGGGTAAAGCCGATGGCGCTATGGATGCCGGCAATATGCTGAAACCTGCGCTGGCGCGTGGGGAATTGCACTGCGTCGGGGCGACTACGCTTGATGAGTATCGTCAGTACATCGAAAAAGATGCCGCGCTGGAGCGTCGTTTCCAGAAAGTGTTTGTGGCTGAACCGTCGGTGGAAGATACCATCGCTATTCTGCGTGGGCTGAAAGAGCGTTACGAGCTGCATCACCATGTGCAAATTACTGACCCGGCTATTGTAGCGGCGGCGACGTTGTCCCATCGCTATATTGCTGACCGTCAGTTACCGGATAAAGCCATCGACCTTATTGATGAAGCAGCTTCCAGTATTCGTATGCAAATTGACTCGAAACCGGAAGAGCTGGATAGGCTCGATCGTCGAATCATTCAGTTGAAGCTGGAACAGCAGGCGCTGATGAAAGAGTCTGACGAGGCGAGTAAAAAACGTCTCGATATGCTTAATGAAGAGCTGGAAGATAAAGAACGCCAGTACTCGGTATTAGAAGAAGAGTGGAAAGCGGAAAAAGCCTCGCTCTCGGGAACGCAAACTATCAAGGCTGAACTGGAGCAGGCGAAGATTGCCATTGAGCAAGCGCGCCGCGTCGGCGATCTCGCGCGCATGTCTGAGCTACAGTACGGTAAAATTCCAGAACTGGAAAAACAGCTGGAAGTGGCTACTCAGTCCGAAGGCAAAACCATGCGCCTGTTACGCAATAAAGTAACGGACATTGAGATTGCTGATGTGCTGGCTCGCTGGACGGGTATCCCGGTTGCCAGAATGCTTGAAGGTGAACGCGATAAACTGCTGCGTATGGAGCAGGATCTGCATAGCCGCGTGATTGGCCAGAATGAAGCGGTTGAAGCGGTATCCAACGCCATTCGCCGTAGCCGGGCAGGGTTGTCGGATCCAAACCGTCCTATCGGTTCGTTCCTGTTCCTGGGGCCAACCGGTGTCGGTAAAACCGAGCTGTGCAAAGCGTTGGCTAACTTTATGTTCGACAGCGATGACGCGATGGTGCGTATTGATATGTCCGAGTTTATGGAGAAACACTCCGTCTCTCGTCTGGTGGGGGCACCTCCAGGATATGTCGGTTATGAAGAGGGGGGGTATCTGACGGAAGCGGTTCGCCGTCGCCCATACTCGGTCATCCTGTTGGATGAAGTGGAAAAAGCGCACCCGGATGTTTTCAACATTCTGTTGCAGGTTCTTGATGATGGTCGTTTGACTGATGGTCAGGGTAGAACGGTCGACTTCCGTAATACGGTCGTAATTATGACGTCTAACCTGGGGTCCGATCTTATTCAGGAACGTTTTGGCGAGTTGGATTACGGTCATATGAAAGATCTGGTGCTGGGCGTCGTCAGCCACAGCTTCCGTCCAGAGTTCATTAACCGTATCGATGAAGTCGTTGTGTTCCACCCGCTGGGCGAATCACACATTGCTTCTATTGCTCAGATCCAGCTGCAACGTCTCTATAAACGTCTGGAAGAGCGTGGATATGAAACGCAGATTTCCGATGAGGCTTTACTGCTTCTGAGTAAAAACGGCTACGACCCGGTATATGGTGCACGTCCTTTGAAACGCGCTATTCAGCAGCAGATTGAGAACCCGCTGGCACAGCAGATTCTCTCAGGCGAGCTGATCCCTGGAAAAGTTATCCATCTGGAAGTCAAAGACGATCATATTGTGGCAGTGCAGTAAGTCACAAAAATACAAAAACGGGCCTCTCGGGGCTCGTTTTTGTTTAAAAAATGGGCAAATATAAGCGTTGTGGATGAAAAGTAAGCTAATGGAAAGTTTTTTTCGATTTATGCTTGCCACTTCTCAGTTTCTCCCTATAATGCGGCCCCACTGAGACGGAACAACGGCAAACAAGCCGCCGGGTCAGCGGGGTTCTTAAGAAGAACACCGGCAGAGAAAAGCGAAATTAAACGCTTGACTCTG
>CABIZV010000005.1 GCA_902363335.1 Enterobacteriaceae bacterium
ACGTTGCGAAGCAACGGCCCGAAGGGTGGCGGGCAGGACGCCCGCCATAAACTGCCAGGCATCAAACAAGTGAAGAAGCCCATCCTGCCGGATGGGCTTTTTTGCGTCTGTGCGAAATGGATAACGGTGGAAACTCCCGGGGTCACTACGTTCGCCCGGGCTACAATGTGGTGCGGACGTAGCCCGGACGAGGCGTTCACGCCGACTCCGGGGAGGCACCGACCCCAATAACAACCCGTGCGCACATTGCCCGATAATCACCTTCAAAACATAACTCCACATAAATTCTGGCTTCCCCCCTACAGCTAATCCTAAATCGTTCTCCTGCTAACAAAGAATGTGATATTCATCACTTATTTGAATATAACAATTATATAACATTTCATTTACTAAAATATCTGCCTGCGTGACGTGTACGCCCGGTAAGGCAGGAGACCGTTTTTGGCAGGAGTTAATAAATGGCTGTAAACAGTGTGACGCCGGAAGGGACGCTTAATAACAGCGATACTCGCCGTCGGGTTATGGCAATAGTCGGAGCATCTTCAGGGAACCTTGTTGAGTGGTTCGATTTTTATGTCTACTCGTTTTGCTCTTTGTATTTTGCCCATATCTTTTTCCCATCCGGGAATACCACCACTCAGCTACTGCAAACCGCTGGCGTATTTGCTGCTGGTTTTTTAATGCGTCCCATTGGTGGCTGGATATTTGGTCGTATAGCCGATCGCCGCGGACGTAAAGTCTCAATGCTTATCTCCGTATGCATGATGTGCTTCGGCTCACTGGTCATTGCCTGTCTACCTGGCTACAGCGTAATCGGCACCTGGGCTCCCGCACTGTTACTGTTAGCACGCCTGTTCCAGGGGCTATCCGTTGGCGGTGAATATGGCACCAGTGCAACCTATATGAGTGAGGTTGCTATTGAGGGCCGCAAAGGATTCTATGCATCGTTCCAATACGTTACGCTGATCGGTGGCCAACTGTTAGCTGTGCTGGTTGTGGTGATTTTGCAAAACGTACTGAGTAGTGAAGACCTGCATGCCTGGGGGTGGCGTATACCGTTTGCAATGGGGGCTGTTCTGGCGATTGTTGCCCTTTGGCTGCGCCGCCAGTTGGATGAAACTTCACAGAAAGAGACGCGCACGCTAAAAGAAGCGGGATCATTTAAAGGACTGTGGCGAAATCGTAAAGCCTTTTTGATGGTGCTGGGCTTTACCGCTGCAGGCTCGCTGAGTTTCTACACTTTCACCACCTATATGCAGAAATATCTGGTGAACACCGCGGGGATGAGCGCTAATCTCGCCAGCCTTATCATGACTGCGGCGCTATTTGTCTACATGTTGGTTCAGCCGCTTTTCGGTCTGTTCTCTGATAAAGTCGGGCGACGTACCTCGATGCTTTGCTTTGGCGCACTGGCAACGCTATTTACGGTGCCGATTCTCACTGCCCTCCAGAACGTGACATCACCCTATGCCGCGTTTGCATTGGTCATGTGCGCGCTGCTGATCACCAGTTTCTACACTTCTATCAGCGGTATCCTGAAGGCCGAAATGTTCCCGGCTCAGGTACGCGCGCTGGGAGTTGGGCTCTCCTATGCGGTGGCTAATGCGTTATTTGGCGGTTCAGCGGAATATGTGGCGCTATCGCTCAAATCATCGGGAATTGAAACGGCCTTCTTCTGGTATGTTACCGTCATGGCCGCACTGGCGTTTCTGGTGTCGTTAAAACTCCATCGCAAAGGAAAAGGCCTGCGTTTGTAACGCTAATGATGAGCCAGCTGCCACACCGTATAACCCGTTGTGGCACCGGCGACATCCCACGCAAAGTCTTTCCAGCTCCAGCCGCTCCCCGCAGGGCGGCTATCCCACAGCTCCTTAGATGCGCCAAGACTCACTGAGAACATAAAGCCGATGGCGGCACTGCGATCGCGGTTAATACCCTGATGCTGCGCATATTCATTACCCACGGCTGCCAGCATGGCTGAAGCGATAAAATGTTGTGCTTTATCCTGCCCGGTCCAGGCATCATTAGCCATATGATGGCTACAGCCGCCAAGCGACAACATACATAAAAGGAAAACAGCGCGCGACATACATACTCCTGAAAAAAAGCCCCGTCATGACGGGGCTATGTTTTTAAAGAATACGGCTAATGAGCCTATCGATACGGATACGCCGCAAACGACGGATAAGTTTTCTTACTTTCACCGGGTAATCAGCGATACTCTGAAGATCGCGGTAATGATTAACGACGGTAGTGTGCTGACGGATCAGATCCAGCTCTTTCTGGCGCATAGAGGCCAGCTGCTTTTTAGGATCGTGAATCAACACTGCGTTCTCCAGATCCAGACGCCAGGCTCGCGGATTGAGATTGTTACCGGTAAGCAGCATCCACTCGTTATCAACCCACATCCCTTTCAGGTGGTAGCTGTTATCAGCATCTTTCCACAGACGAACGACCAGCTGATCGGTATTGATGTAATACTGAAGTCGGCTCAGGAAGCGTCGTAGATTGATTTCATACAGATAGGGGAGCGCGCCGATGATTTTAAACGGTTCGTTTTCCGGAATATAGAAGTCGTTAGCAGTCTTATCCCCGACGATAATCTCAACTTTCTTACCTTCGCGCAGTAGGCGAATAATATTGCGCACCAGCAAAGCAGGCAGGTTGAAATAGGGCGTGCAGATGGTGAGTTTTTCTTCAGCACACGGCATCAGATGAAAAATCGTTTTATTCAGCTCGCTGGATTTACCTAAACCAACCAGCGGCGTCACGGTCAGTTCATCATCGCTGGCATTACCCTGGAAACGGTAACCTGTGTCGCGCAGCTCCTGACGATACTGACGAATATCATTTTTGATTTCCGGGCTTTTTGGCCGCTCGTTGCTATCAAGGCGGTTAACCCCGCGACCTGCAACCAGATTCTGTAAAACCCAGTTAAACATGATATCCGCCATTTGCGGATTGCGGATGCACTGATAGCGATCGTAGCGATACTTATCATGCTGATGCAGATAGACATCGTTGATGCTCGCGCCACTATAAAGCACGGAGTCATCAATAATAAAACCTTTGAAATGCAGTACGCCCAGGGCTTCACGCGTATTGATAGGCACGCCGTAAACCGGAACATCTACGCCCGGATTCTCTTTGGCTGTACGGCAATACCAATCAGCATTGGTATTTGAGGCAGCTGCGCCAATACGCCCACGCTGTGCGCGGTGCCAATCAACCAGAACCCGGACATCCAGCTCCGGACGTTGACGTTTGGCATCATACAAGGCTTGCAGAATCGCCTTTCCGGCGTCGTCCTGTTCAAGGTATAAGGCGACGATGCAAATCCGGCGCGTAGCGCTGGCGATTTTTGCGAGCAGCGCTTCACGGAAATCTGCTGGAGCATAGAAAAACTCAATATCATCAACAGACTGTGAAAGCTTGGGTAGTTGGGCAAGGTGTTGTTGATGTTTATTACGCTTAAATTTTGACAACATCACAGTGCGTTTCTTCTCTGATTTAGTGAAGGGTCTTCTGTATCAGGCAGACGACGTAAGCGGTCGATGATATCATTTCTGCTGGTCAAGGGCAGCATTTCCAGCAACTTAGTCATCACTTAGCCTCAGGGATAAGCCAACAATGCCATCTTCAAGTTGGATATCGACCTCAAAACCAAGCTTCCTGGCGAGCGCTATCATTCCGCGATTATTCGGCATGGTAATCCCGTTCAGTCGTGCCAAACCGTGCGCGCGGGTGTAGCCGATTAATTTCTCCAGCAGGCGCCCGCCCAGGCCAAGGCCTTTCAGATCTGAACGCACCAGCACGGCGAATTCGGCATCAATATTATCGGGATCGGAAATCGCCCGGGTCACGCCTAGAATCTCAGCGTTATCGCCGGTTCCATATACGGCAACAAAAGCCATTTCTCGATCGTAGTCGATCTGCGTCATATTGGCTAAATCATCATGAGTAAATTCGTTTATCTCATTGAAGTAGCGATAATAGAGATCTTCTTTTGTCACCCGCGCAATAAACTGCTGCAACAGCGGTTCGTCTTCCGGCAAAATTGGCCGGAAGAGACACTGGTCGCCATTCTTCATCGTCACCCATTCTTCCAGGTGCTGCGGATATGGACGAATAGCAAGACGACTCTCGCTTGATCCAGTGAATGGCGCAATGTCCAGGCTGACGTCGAGTGCGGTAAATTCATTGCCTGAAGCCAGTAGGGGATGGATATCCAGACGCTGGATCTCCGGGCAATCGACGATCAGGTTTGAAACCTGCACCAAAAGTTGGCTAAGGCCGGCAATATCCAGCGGACGTAATGCGCTACGCCCGCGAATTTTCTTGTTCTTAATCGCCTGGATCACCAGATAGCGGGCCAGCGTCATGTTAAGCGGTGGTAGCGCGACGGCGGCCTGATCTTCTGCACGCCACTCAACGCCGCCTTCACCGAGCATGATCAGCGGACCAAATACCGGATCGTGCTCTACCACTACCCGCAGTTCCTGGGCCCCGGCTCGGTTTGCCATGCTCTGAACTAATAGCCCGTGAATGCGCGCCTGGGGCCAGGTCATTTTTACACGATCGAGGATAGCGTCCGCCGCCTGCTGCACTTCAGCCGCGGTGCGCAGATAGAGCATGACGCCCTGAACCTCTGATTTATGCGGGATATCCGGCGAGCGCAGCTTCAACGCGACCGGATAGCCAATTTGCTCGGCAATATGCACCGCTTCGGCGCTATCAGATGCAATCCAGGTCGGTAAGGTATTCAGACCATAAACGTTTAAGATTGGCCGTACTTCATGGGTATCCAGCGCGCGGATGCCGTTATCAATCGCCTGCTGTAACAGCTCATGTGCCTGTGCGCTATTGGCGGCCAGGCTCTGCGGCAGGGCCGGGGTTTCACGCAGCTGCTTCTGGTTACGCCGATACTCGACCATATGCATAAAGGCGGTAATCGTGCCTTCTGGCGTCCGGTAGGTCGGTATACCGGCATCGCTGAACATGCGACGCGCCTCAATTGAGGAATATTCTCCGCACCAGTTGGTGAGCACGCTGATGTAATGGCCTCGCGGATGCTGCTTGATAAGTTCAATCAACGCGGCGGCGCTTTCGCTTCCCGTCGCGGTGGCGCTTGGGGCGTGGATGATCATTAGCGCATCCAGATCTGGACTATTGAGCAACACATTAACCGCTGAGGAATAATGGCTGATACTGGCATCGTCACGCAGATCTAACGGGTTATTGGCTTCCACGGTTTCTGGCAACAGTGCTTGTAGCTGCTGGCGGGTCTCGTCGCTGAGCGTCGCTAACTTACCGTTACGCGCCCAATGTTCATCCAGTGCTAATGCCGCTGGGGCCGCGCCGTTGCTGATAATCATCAAGCGTTCACCGCGCAGAGGGCGCATATGGCTCAGGGTTTCAACGGCGGAAAACAGTTCATGGGTATCCTGCACTCGCAGCAAACCGGCACGTTGAATGGCGGCATCCCAGGCGGGGTCCATCCCGGAATTAACGTGAAGCAAGCGCTGCGCCGCAGGGCTGCGACCACTTTTAATCACCAGTATAGGTTTGTTACGTGAGGCGCTGCGGGCCGCCGAAACAAAGCGCCGCGCGTCACTCAGCTGTTCCAGATAGAGCAAAATTGCACTGGTTTTGCTATCACGCGCCAGATAATCGAGCAGATCATCCACGTCGATATCCAGACTATCACCCAGCGCAATAAAGTAAGAGAAGCCCATTTCACGCTGCTGCGCCCAGTCCAGAATGGTATTAGAAACGGCGGCAGATTGGGAAATAAACGCCAGCTTGCCTTTACGAATTGGCACCGGCGAAAAGCTGGCATTCAGCCCCTGCCACGGTGCCAGCAATCCCAGACTGTTCGGCCCCAGCAGACGCATCTGATAGCGTGCGGCACACGCTTTAAGCTCACTGAACTGATCGGGCGTGGAGGAGAGAATAATACAGGTCTTACAGCCCTTTTCCCCCAACGATTCCAGCAGTTCCAGGTTACGCCGTGCATGGGTACACAGCACCGCAAGATCGGGCGAGAAGGGGAGACTGCCGATGGTCGGCCATGCCAGCACGCCAAGCACCGCTTTCCATGTGGGAGTCACAGGTAAAACCGGGCCGGCAAAGCCGCCTGCCAGCAGGTTTTGCATCATCAAGAAACCGGCGCGCTGTGGCTTCATTGAAGCGCCAATAACCGCAATAGATTTTGGCCTCAAAAGTGCTTCCAGCCCACGCTGACTCATACCGGTTTTCCTTACGCGACGGTGACCGTATGAGTTTAACTGCTTTCCGCCACGGCTGATGTGATGTTGCCCTGATGATGAGCTTTTCCTGCCAGATAGTTTTCACGAAAGCGGGTGAAGTGCTGGCTAAGCGCCGCGGCTGCGCCGGTATCGCCTGCTAAATCCAGCAGGGCAATGGCGACCTCGGCGGTGCAGTATTGTCCCTCTGCGTGCACTTCACGCAGGCTGTAGGCCGATACGCGGGAGAGATCGACGGAAATCAGCGGCAGATTATCCAGCCATGGGCTTTTACGGAACATTTTTCGCGCTTCCGGCCAGGTTCCGTCTAACATAATAAAAAGCGGCGGCTTACCGCTAGGCGGTGCGCTGAGTACCTGACGTTGAGGGCCAGCATACGAGGACGGGAACACCACCATAGGCTGGTAGTCGGGGTTTTTAACCAGATCAAGTAAGGCCTGCGGCGGTTCAGTACGCGACCACTGGAAAGCGTCGGTGAGCGGTAAAATGTCGGCAATCAGGCGACCGGTATTGCTTGGCTTCATCGGCTCCGTGTCGAACATCACCAGACAAAAACGACTTTTGGCCGGATGGGGCGCAATGGTGTTGCAAAGGCAATAGCCTGTGACCAACAAACAGCGCTGACAGCGACGAACCCGGTTTCCGCGGGCAAGAAAAGGGCGAGTTGCGCGGGCTAAACGCTCGGCGCGCAACCGAAGAACGGCATTATCATTCATGGGAATTGAGCGGCAAAAACGCTATTGTCGCAGAGGTCAATACGGGGCACAAGGCGTGCCCCCGCGGAACTATTGTTGAAGGGCTTCGTTCAACCAGCTTTCAAACGGGGCTTTAGGGACTGCGCCGTTCAGCATGTCGAGCACTTCACCATTTTTAAACACCATGATCGTCGGGATGCTGCGGATACGAAAACGTGCGCTGAGTTCACGTTCAGCTTCGGTGTTCACTTTTACAAAGCGAACTTGACCACTACGCTCTTCGGCGACGTCTTCGAAAATTGGCGCGAAGTTACGGCAAGGGCCGCACCATGGTGCCCAAAAATCGACGACAACCGGGAGATCGTCCTTCAGCAGTTTATCCAGCGTGCTGTCCGTGGCGTTGATAACATCACCATCAAACAAATCTTCACCACAGCGTCCACATTTTGCCGCGTCGTTAACACGCTCTTCAGGAATGCGATTAAGCGCCTGGCAGTGGGCACAAACGGTATTCATAACTCACCTCTGGGTCATCGTGTTGCAGGACGGCAATGTTGCCGAATGTTTCTATAATGTTACACATTATCAACGAGACTGTATTAATCAACAATGCGTTTTACCCAATGGGTACAATAGTCGTAGTCTTTTTTATGAAGTAATGGCTAAGCGCTAACACATCAGGTAATCTGCGCGCTTCGCGCAGCGCAGGTGGAGAAAAACATGAGCGACGAACTGAAGAACAAAAACGGCAAGGTCAAAGTGATGTACGTCCGCAGTGACGATGACTCGGACAAACGCACCGAAAATCCACGTACTGGTAAAGGCGGAGGCCGTCCTGGCACATCCCGTGCTGGTACTTCCCGTGCCGAAGGCGGTCGTCGCCCTGCCCGTGATGACAGAAGAGGCCCTAACAGCGACCGTGGTCGTGAACGCGGACGCGATCGTGACGTTGAGCGCGACCGTGACCGTGGTGAAGGTTCTCCGTGGCGTACGGTTTCCCGCGCCCCGGGTGACGAAACCATCGTCAAGCCAGACCATGGCGGCATCAGCGGTAAAAGCTTTATCGATCCCGAAGTGCTGCGTCGTCAGCGCGCGGAAGAGACTCGCGTTTATGGTGAGAATGCTTGCCAGGCGCTGTTCCAGAGCCGCCCGGACGCGATTGTTCGCGCCTGGTTCGTGCAAAGCGTGACCCCACGCTTTAAAGAAGCGCTGCGCTGGATGGCTGCAAACCGCAAAGCCTATCACGTGGTTGATGAAGAAGAGCTGGCAAAAGCGTCCGGCACTGAACACCACGGTGGCGTTTGCTTCCTGATTAAAAAGCGTAACGGAACCTCCGTACAGCAGTGGGTTTCCCAAAGCGGGGAAGATGATTGCGTGCTGGCATTAGAAGATGCAGGTAATCCGCATAACCTCGGCGCGATGATCCGTAGCTGCGCACACTTTGGTGTGAAAGGCGTTGTCTTGCAGGATGCCGCTTTGCTGGAATCCGGTGCGGCAATCCGTACCGCAGAAGGTGGTGCTGAGCACGTTCAACCGATTACGGGTGATAGCTTCATCGACGCACTGGAGCAGTTCCGTAAAGCGGGCTACACCATCGTTACTACCAGCAGCAACGGCAACGGTTTACCGCTGTTTAAAGCAGAACTGCCGAAGAAAATGGTGCTGGCCTTAGGTCAGGATCGTGACGGCGTTTCCGAAGCTGCCGCCGCGATTGCGGATATGAGCGTATCGATTGACGGCACTCGTGCGGTAGAAGGTCTGAACGTCTCCGTGGCGACCGGCGTATTGCTGAGCGAATGGTGGCGTCAGCATAAAGCGTAAGCAAGCGCGATGTTGAAAAAAACCGGTGGAGGCGACTCGACCGGTTTTTTATGTGTGCTGGGTACTCATTGTAGGCCGGATAAGCAAAGCGCCATCCGGCATCGGCCTCCAACTGCCGGATGGCGCTTTGCTTATCCGGCCTACGCGTCGGTATCTGAATTACAGCAAGCCTTATTCCGGCAGCACCGGCATCCAGTCGATTGGCGCTTCCCCACGCTGCTGCAGCCATTCATTCGCCTTCACAAAATGGTTGCTGCCAAAGAAACCGCGGTGTGCGGAGAGCGGCGATGGATGCGGTGCTTTCAGCACGCAGTGGCGCTGGGTATCAATAATGGCGCCTTTTTTCTGCGCGTGCGCTCCCCATAGTAAGAACACCACGCCTTCACGATGCTCATTAATCAGCGCGATCACTTTATCGGTAAAGGTTTCCCAACCCAGGCTGGCGTGCGAGTGCGCTTGCCCTGCGCGAACGGTCAGCACGGTGTTGAGCAGCAGTACGCCCTGGCGAGCCCAGCTCTCAAGATAACCGTGGTTAGGGCGCGTAAAACCGGGGATGGTTCCTTCAAGCTCTTTATACATATTTAATAGGGATGGCGGCGTTGCGATACCCGGCTGCACGGAGAAAGCCAGACCGTGCGCCTGATTCTGGCCGTGATATGGGTCTTGCCCGAGGATCACGACTTTTACGTCGTTTAACTCGG
Organism: Enterobacteriaceae bacterium; assembly: GCA_902363335.1. GTDB lineage: Bacteria > Pseudomonadota > Gammaproteobacteria > Enterobacterales > Enterobacteriaceae > Kluyvera. The sequence continues at coordinate 9,484 of CABIZV010000005.1, forward strand.
TGAAGCGAAAGGCGTTAAAGACATCTTTCTGCGGTGGATAGATAGTGATACCGGACTGGCGCTCGCTGGCAACGGTAGCCAGCGTATTAACGAAGTAAGGTTGTTGTTTTTCAGTCGCCAGCACATCATGCCAGGTTAAAGGGGTTGTCATCTCGCTCTCCTGCGAATTTCTATGATGCTAGCTTAACTGCTTCTTTCGTCATCACAAAATCAGATGGCCTCTTAGAAAGGGGTAGACTTAAAAAAAGTTGAATATTTACAAGGTTTTTTGCTGTTTTTGCATGGCATAACTTGATGCAAAACAAGTATTTCCCCTCATGACCACTTTTTAGGTGTGGTTTTTATTGATTTAAATCAAAGAATCAAGGGTGACTGAGGGGTATATATACACTCAAGCAACAATGGTTTTACCAATTGGCCGCGAGACGGTCGGTTAAAAACGAATATAAAGAGCCTAGGGAGGCATCAAATGATTACAGGTATCCAGATTACTAAAACGGCTAACAACGACCTGCTGAACTCATTCTGGCTGCTCGACAGCGAGAAAGGGGAAGCGCGTTGCCTGTGTGCTAAAGGCGGTTATAAAGAAGATGACGTGGTGGCACTGAGCGCGCTGGGCGACATCGAATACCGTGAAATCCCAGTTGAAGCAAAACCAGAAGTACGCGTTGAAGGTGGTCAGCACCTGAACGTTAACGTTCTGCGTCGCGAAACTCTGATGGATGCGGTTGAACACCCAGAAAAATACCCGCAGCTGACCATCCGCGTTTCTGGCTATGCCGTACGCTTTAACTCTCTGACCCCAGAACAGCAGCGCGACGTTATCGCTCGTACTTTCACTGAAAGTCTGTAATTTCTCAGGGGTGGGACGTTAACGCGTCAAATTAAGCTGACGCCAGTGAATAAATCCCCTCGCAGGATCTCTGCGGGGGGATTTTTTTATGGCTTCTGCTCGCGGCCAACCAGCAGGGTGGTGAGCGTGAAAGACAGCACTAGCGCAATGGCGACGCCAGAAAGGGCGAAGATAAACCACGGGCCGATATACGCGGGCAGGCTGAAGATGCTCGACAAAATATAGCCATACAGGCGCACGCCGAAGAACGCGATAAATGCTGAGGCGAGAGAACTCGCTATGGTGGCGGTAATAAACGCTTTCTTATATCGCGTCAGCACGCCGAAGAGCGCAGGTTCGGTGATCCCCAGCAATGCTGAGATAGCGGCGGAGAGGGTGACCGTCCGATTTTCCTTATTCAGACGCCAGATAGCAAAGGTTGCTCCGGCGATGGCCATGTTAGCCATAAACATCATCGGCATGAGCATATCATAGCCGCGGTCGCTGAAGTTTTGCAGCGCGATAGGCGTCATGGCATGGTGCATGCCGGTAAGAATGGCCACCGGGCGAATCGCTCCGACAACCAATCCAGCAAAGCTTGCGGATATCCCAAACAATCCTTCAATACACCACGCGAGCATTTTCCCAAGCCAGATGCCGATAGGACCGATAATAACCAGTGCGGCTAATGCGCCAATAAACAGCGTCAGTGTGGGGGTGAACACCGTTTTCAGTACCTCCGGCATGACTCTGTCCACCGCCTGATGAATGTACTTTAATGCGAGAATAGAGAAAATCACCGGGATCACGCTTGAGGCATAGTTAAATACCGAAACGGGAATGGCGTTGAGTAACCACAGCGCTGAGACGGCGCCATCCTGATGTGCCGCCAGCGCTTTTGCCGCGTCAATCAGTGTGGGATACATCAGGCAAGCTGCGACAGCCACGGCCAGATATTCATTGGTTTTGAAGATTTTTGCGGCCGACACCGCCAGGAAAAACGGCAGAAAATAAAATACGCCGCTGGCAATCAGGTCGATAATCATCACGGTATCGCTTTTGGTCGATACCAGCTTGAGCGCGATGAGACCCGCCAGTAAACCTTTTATCATCCCAGCACCGGCAATCGCCGGAACAATTGGACCAAAGACGCCGGAGACCGTATCCATAAACAGCGACACCAGGCTCTTGCGCTCTTTCGTTTTTTCGCTGGTGGCCGTCCGGGAATCCGTACCCAACGCGTCCTGGAGTAACTGATACCATCCGTTAACTTTCGGGCCGATGATTATCTGAAACTGATCGCTTTGTAACTGAGCACCTAATACGCCGGGCAACTGCTTAATTTCATCGGCGGCAATTTTATTATCATCAACCAAATCAAAGCGTAGTCGGGTCATACAGTGCCAGACTTTATTAATATTCTCCGGCCCGCCCACCAGATGAATAATCTTGCTGATAGCCTCTTGCGTCCCCATAACGGCTCCTGCGACAAGTTTGTTGTGTTATTTGTGTCGCTGAATAGTAAGTAAGCCGCTCAATAAAAACAAACCAATAAAATATGATGATAATCACACTTTGCTCTATATAAGGTAATCACTACTAGCGTTTTTCTTAATTGGTACGTTTTTTTAATATAAATGGCGCTATTAACGAACCAAAAAAATTAAATAATAAAAAGGTTTACCGGCGGCTAAAAATAGGGTGAAGATAATGTCATTCTCATTTTTATTTTCTCCTGGGAGCCGTCTGTGAAACCTACGCTAATTACTGCGGTTGATTGCTTTATCACCCGCCCCGATCGCCATAATCTGGTCACGGTAAGAGTGACCACCGATAACGGAACGGTAGGGCTCGGCTGTGCAACCTTCCAGCAGCGGCCTCTGGCGGTGAAAACGCTGGTGGATGAATACCTGCAGCCTCTGTTACTGGGACGCGATGCTAACAACATTGAAGATCTCTGGCAGATGATGAACGTCAACGCATACTGGCGTAACGGCCCGCTAATGAATAATGCGATCTCCGGCGTGGATATGGCGCTATGGGATATTAAAGCGCAGCTTGCTGGGATGCCGTTGTATCAATTGCTGGGCGGGAAATCGCGCGACGCCATTGCGGCTTACACACATGCCAGCGGGGAAACGCCGGAAGAGCTGTTCGTCTCGGTCGATAAATTGCTGGAGCAGGGCTATCGACATATACGCTGCCAGCTGGGCTTTTACGGCGGTACCGCGCGAGAGATGCAAACGCCGGAAAATCCAACGCCGGGGGCATGGTTCGATCAGGATGAATATGTTCGCAACACCGTCGAGATGTTCCGCTTACTCCGCGCGCGCTATGGGCATCGATTCCATATTCTGCATGATGTTCATGAACGCTTATTCCCACAGCAGGCCTTGCAGCTGGCAAAACAGCTTGAACCTTATCAGCCGTGGTTTATTGAAGATATTTTATCACCACAGCAAAGCCCGTGGCTGGCGCAGATCCGCCAGCAGAGCAGCATCCCGCTGGCGATGGGCGAGCTGTTTAACAACCCGGCAGAGTGGCACGATCTCATTGTTAACCGGCAGATTGATTTTATCCGCTGCCATATCTCACAGATTGGCGGGATTACTCCGGCCCTTAAGCTGGCGGTGCTGTGTCAGGCTTTTGGCGTCCGTCTGGCGTGGCATGGGCCGGGGGATATGACGCCAATCGGCGTTGCGGTCAACACGCATCTGAATATTCATCTGCATAACGCGGCTATTCAGGAATATATACCACGCTCGGCGTCTACCGATGCCATATTCCCCGGCGCGCCGGTGGTCAAAAACGGCTTTATCTACCCGCCGACCGCTCCCGGTATTGGCGTCGGTTTTGATGAAGCGTTGGCACGGAAGAACCCGGTGGTTTACCGCCCCCATGAGTGGACGCAAAGCCGCCTACCGGACGGCGCTATCCACACGCCGTAAGCTAATCTTGTGATTGCTGACGAAAGGCGAGGTTGTCGCGGTTATGTGGGATCACGTAGGTGCAGGAATAATTGATATCGATGATATCGCTAATTTCATACACCCGTCCGCCGTCGAGGATCCCACGGTTATTAATGTGCATGGCCGGGCTGCCCTTTTTACATCCCAGTAAAATAGACTGCTCCCGGTTCACGCTCACGGCGCGATAGCGGGTCAACAGATGAGAAATCGGATGCCCCTTCTCGAGGACGTACTGCTGTATTGAACGCTCAATGACCTCCTGATTGAGGTCGGGGAAGAGGGCCGCCGGCATCCGCGAGATTTCAATTTGAGTGGCAACCTCATCGACAAATCGCAGACGGCAAAATTGCCAGATAAAGTCATCCTCGCACAGGCCAAAAATCTGCTGGTCTTCCCGGTCTGGACGCTTTTTATGCAGGCTTATCAGCCGATAGCGCATCTGATCGAAGCGTTTTTCGGTAATCGAGTTATAGACCAGGGGATTGCTGCGCGTCTGCGCGTTTATCCAGATCCCCGAGCCTTGCACAATTCTCACGACGCCAATGCTGGCCAGTTTTTCCAGTGCCTGACGAATAGTGAAACGTGAAACGCCGTATTCCTCAGCTAATTGACGTTCAGGTGGCAGCTTTTGCGCGCCGTCGCTGTGCTGCTGATAAATTTTGCTAAGGAGATCCTGAGTGACAAACTCTTTTTTCTTCATGGCAGACCGCTCTTATCCCTGAATACGAAAACGCCGGGAATTTATCCCGGCGTTTGCATTACTCTTTGTTGCTCTGCTCTACAGCATTGCTGCCGCTTGGCTTGCGGCGTTTGCCAACGTTCCTGGCATCGCGATGACGTTTCTTCACGCGCGGTTTTTCTTTATCTTTCTCTTTTTGCTCGGCGCGTTTTGCCAGCACTTTCTTCGATGGCTTACCGGTCATTTTTTCGCTTGGTGGACGTGTCACAGGACGCAGTCCTTCAATCACGCGAGCCTTTAAAGGTTCTTCAACGTAGCGGCCAATTTTCATCAGCAGCACGTAGTCGTGAGCTTCAACCAGCGAAATCGCGGTACCTTTACGACCCGCGCGACCGGTACGGCCGATACGGTGCAGGTAGGTGTCGCCGCTGCGTGGCATATCGAAGTTGATAACGTGGCTGACGTCAGGAATATCAATCCCGCGCGCGGCAACGTCTGTTGCAACCAGCACGTTAACGCGGCCTTCGGTCAGACGCTTGATGCCTTCGGTGCGCTTGACCTGCGCCATCTCACCTTCGAGATAGCAGTTGTTGATACCGACCGAACGCAGCTTATCAGCCAGCTCGTGCACACGCTCACGCTTGCGCACAAATACGATGGTGCGCGTAGCGTCTTCTTGTTTGAGCAGGTGCTCAAGCAGTTTGAATTTATGGTCGAAGTCATCAGCACGGTAGTACCACTGATGAATCTTCTTACGCTCGCGCGTGGACGGGTCAGCGGAGACCTCAACCGGATCTTCTAACAGACGCTCAGCAAAGTCCTTAATCGCATCGCCCTCAAGCGTTGCGGAGAACAGCAGCGTCTGCTTACGCCAGCGGGTTTCACCGGCGATATGCTCGATATCCTGAGCAAAGCCCAGATCCAGCATGCGGTCCGCTTCATCAAGGATCAGCGTTTCAACGGCGCGGCAGTCGAAGTTTTCTTCTTTAATGTATTGCATCAAACGACCGGTGGTCGCGACGACAATATCCTGGTTTTCGCTGAACACTTCGGCGTGATTCATATACGCCACGCCACCGGTGATGGTCGCAATATCCAGTTTAGTATTTTTTGCCAGCTCGCGGGCATGATCGGCGACCTGCATCGCCAGTTCACGCGTTGGCGTGAGGATCAAAATGCGCGGCGGGCCGGATTTTTTGCGCGGAAAGTCGAGCAGGTGCTGCAACGCAGGCAGCAAATACGCCGCTGTTTTACCGGTGCCGGTTGGCGCAGAACCGAGAACGTCACGTCCTTCGAGCGCAGGCGGGATAGCGGCAGCCTGGATGGCAGTTGGGCGCGTAAAGCCTTTACTCTGGAGGGCTTCCAGCAGGCTTTCGTCAAGTTCAAGTTCGGAAAAAGTCGTTACAGTCATGATTACCTCTGTGTGAGGCGGTGATTATAGACGTTACGGCTTTAATCTTCATCTGTTTGTATGGCTATCTGTTCTCGGGTATTGTTCATCATCGAAATATTATCTGGTTTTATCGGCAAGGTCGCATATGACGTCTGACTCTAAATCCGTGTTGCGCCGCAACGGATTTACCTTTAAAAATTTTTTTGTGGCTCACGATCGCTGTGCAATGAAAGTTGGCACCGATGGCATTTTACTTGGCGCCTGGTCACCGATTGCTCGTGTTAAGCGGGTTCTGGATATTGGCGCCGGGAGTGGGCTGCTGGCATTAATGCTGGCGCAGCGTACCGATGAGAGTGTGACAATAGACGCCGTTGAGCTTGATGAAGACGCGGCAGAGCAGGCGCGTGAAAACGTCGCTGAATCTCCGTGGGCGGCGAGAATCCAGGTTCATACTGCCGATATCCAGCGCTGGGTCGCCGGGCTTACGACCCGCTACAACCTGATCGTCAGCAATCCACCTTACTACGAGCAGGGCGTTGAATGTTCGACGCCGCAGCGAGAACAGGCTCGTTATACGACCACGCTTGATCATCAGACGCTGCTAACCTGTGCGGCGGACGCCATAACCGAAGACGGTTTCTTCTGCGTCGTTTTACCCGAAAATATCGGCCAGAGTTTTACCCAGTCAGCGCTATCAATGGGCTGGCATTTGCGATTGCGCACGGATGTTGCGGAAACGGAAGTCCGTCTGCCGCATCGGGTTCTGCTGGCGTTTTCGCCGAAAGCCGGGGAGTGTTTTAGCGACAGGCTGGTTATTCGTGGGCCAGAGCAGCAGTATTCGGAAGGTTACACTGCCCTGACCCAGGCGTTCTATTTATTTATGTAAGTAGGCGGGGAGAGCACGGACGGGCCCGACTCCGCTAATAAATCTGGATAATCCAGCGTGTAATGCAGCCCGCGGCTCTCTTTACGCATCATCGCACAGCGAACAATAAGCTCCGCCACCTGCACCAGATTACGCAGCTCCAGCAGATTGTTTGAGACGCGAAAACGTGAATAGTATTCGTCGAGCTCCTGCTGTAATAGGGTGATACGGCGCAGAGCGCGCTCCAGTCGTTTGGTGGAGCGCACAATTCCGACGTAATCCCACATAAATAGCCGCAGCTCGTGCCAGTTATGCTGTATCACCACCAGCTCATCGGAATGTTCAACCCGGCTTTCATCCCACGCGGGCAGTTTTTCTGCCGGGTGTTCGTCAGGCATCCGTTTATGAATATCTTCCGCTGCCGACCAACCATAAACCAGACACTCCAGCAGTGAATTAGATGCCATCCGGTTAGCGCCATGCAGCCCGGTATAGCTCACTTCACCAATTGCATACAGGCCTTCCACGTCGGTGCGCCCATAGTCGTCGACCATCACGCCGCCGCAGGTATAGTGGGCTGCGGGCACAATCGGTACTGGCTCTTTGGTGAGGTCGATGCCCAGTCCCATTAATTTTTCATAAATCATCGGGAAGTGCTGACGCACAAAGGCTTCCGGCTTATGGCTGATGTCCAGATACATACAGTCAACGCCCAGACGCTTCATCTCATGGTCAATTGCGCGAGCCACGATATCACGCGGAGCCAGTTCACCCCGGGCGTCAAAATCGGACATAAAACGGCTACCATCAGGACGCTTTAAATGCGCGCCTTCGCCACGCAGGGCTTCTGTCAGCAGGAAATTACGCGCCTGAGGATGATACAGGGCGGTAGGGTGGAATTGATTAAACTCGAGATTCGCCACACGGCAACCTGCCCGCCAGGCCATAGCAATACCGTCCCCGGAGGAAATATCCGGGTTCGTGGTGTATTGATACACCTTCGATGCGCCACCAGTTGCCAGCACCACCGATTTTGCCGCACAGGTTTCAACCTTCTCTTTATTACGATCCCAGATCCACGCGCCGACCACGCGGCGGGGCCCCGGCAAGCCTATTTTATCCGAGACAATCAGATCAACGGCATTACTGCGCTCAAGCACCCGAATATTCGGGTGCTTGAGCGCTTTGCTGACCAGCGTGTTTTCCACCTCACGCCCGGTGGCATCGGCGGCATGTAAAATGCGGCGATGGCTGTGTCCGCCTTCGCGGGTTAAATGATAGCTTTCTTCGCCGTTTGCCTGCACGTGAGTATCAAACAGCACTCCCTGGTCGATAAGCCACTGCACGCAATGCCGGGCGTTGCTGGCGACAAACGAAACCGCTTGTCTGTCACAAATACCGGCACCAGCAATTAACGTATCCTCAATATGCGAGTCAATACTGTCGGTTTCGTCGAAAACGGCAGCAATTCCCCCTTGAGCGTAGAAGGTCGAGCCTTCGCTAATGGGGCCTTTGCTTAACACGATAACTGAACTGTGCTCAGCAAGACGCAGCGCCAGCGACAAACCGGCAGCACCGCTACCGACGATCAGGACATCACAGGAAAGTTCTGGAAGTGAGTTCATTAGCTTTGTTTAATTTACTAAACACGGTTGTGGCAGAGTAGCACTATAAAAGCCATGTGGGCAGGGTTTTTTTACACTAAGGTTGTAATGACTAAACAGTAAGAGCAAAACAGCAGGCTGATTGTTGTGAGAAGACTACGATCCAGGACAGCTATTTATGATGAAATAAAGGCTGGGTTACGTTACTCTTCAATGGATTTGCGTTTTTATTTCGCAACTTACGTATCGAGTTGGATTGGCAGACATATAATGACAGACAATGAAGCGTCTACTTTTCAACAAAAAACAAAGCGTGACGGAACTTTACGATATTCGAACACTCTAAGTATCTGCTTGCTCATAATGCACAGTAGTAGAGTGGCATTCTGATTACGCATGGGAATAGGGTTTGGGGAGACATTACCTCGGATGAGCGAGCAGTTAACGGACCAGGTCCTGGTTGAACGGGTCCAGAAAGGAGATCAGAAAGCTTTTAACCTACTGGTGGTACGCTATCAGCATAAGGTTGCGAGTCTGGTTTCCCGTTATGTGCCATCTGGCGATGTGCCGGATGTCGTACAAGAGTCTTTTATAAAGGCCTATCGCGCGCTGGATTCTTTCCGGGGGGATAGTGCTTTCTATACGTGGCTGTATCGTATTGCAGTGAATACGGCCAAAAATTACCTGGTTGCTCAGGGACGTCGTCCGCCGTCTAGCGATGTGGACGCAAGCGAAGCTGAAAATTTTGAAAGCGGCGGCGCGTTGAAAGAAATTTCGAACCCTGAGAACTTAATGTTGTCAGAAGAGCTGAGACAGATAGTTTTTCGTACCATTGATGCGCTTCCGGAAGATTTACGCATGGCAATTACCTTGCGGGAGCTTGATGGCCTAAGCTATGAAGAGATAGCGGCTATAATGGATTGTCCGGTAGGTACGGTTCGTTCGCGTATCTTCCGTGCACGAGAAGCTATTGATAATAAAGTTCAACCGCTTATCAGGCGTTGACAAAAGCGGGATACTGGAAAAGGTATTAGGCATGCAGAAAGAAAAACTTTCCGCCTTAATGGATGGTGAAACGCTGGATAACGAGCTGTTGACCGAATTGTCACACTCGTCAGAGTTGCAAGAAACCTGGGAGAGCTATCACCTCATTCGTGATTCGCTTCGTGGCGACACGGCTGAAGTGCTTCACTTTGATATCTCTTCTCGCGTGATGGCCGCCATCGAAAATGAGCCCGTTCGTCAGACGACAACGCCGCTCATTCCTGAAGCCCAGCCAGCGCCTCATCAATGGCAGAAAATGCCGTTCTGGACAAAAGTACGTCCATGGGCCAGTTCGCTTACCCAGATGGGCGTAGCGGCGTGCGTTTCCCTTGCTGTGATCGTTGGCGTTCAGCAGTACAATGGCAAGACCGATACCACTCAACCAGAATCGCCGGTGTTCAATACATTGCCGATGATGGGCAAAGCAAGCCCGGTTAGCCTGGGTGTCCCTTCGGACGCGACCAGCGGCACGGGTCAGCAGCAGGTTCAGGAACAGCGTCGCCGTGTTAATGCTATGCTGCAGGATTACGAATTGCAGCGTCGCTTGCACTCAGAGCAGCTGCAGTTTGAGCAGGCACAAACTCAGCAAGCCGCTGTTCAGGTGCCAGGCTATCAAACTCTAGGAACGCAATCGCAGTAATGAAGCAACTTTGGTGTGCCATGTCACTTGTGGCTGGTAGCCTGTTCTTCTCCGCAAACGCCTCGGCAGATGTATCGTCCGGGGCGTTGTTGCAGGAGATGAATCTGGCCAGTCAGTCACTCAACTACGAGCTGTCGTTCGTCAGCATTAATAAATCCGGCGTTGAATCGTTACGCTATCGTCACGTGCGTCTTAATGGACAGCCCCTGGCGCAGCTCCTGCAGATGGACGGCCCGCGCCGTGAAGTCGTGCAGCGCGGAAGCGAAATCAGCTATTTTGAGCCGGGCCTTGATCCCTTTACGCTCAACGGCGACTACATCGTCGACTCCCTGCCTTCATTGGTCTATACCGACTTCAAACGTCTGGCGCCATACTACGATTTTATCTCCGTCGGACGCACGCGCATTGCCGATCGCATGTGCGATGTAATCCGTGTGGTGGCAAGAGATGGCACCCGCTATAGCTATATCGTGTGGATGGACTCGCAGAGCAAGCTGCCTATGCGCGTTGATCTCCTTGACCGCGATGGTGAAACACTGGAGCAGTTCCGGGTTATCGCTGTTACCACGGGCGATGAGGTGAACAGCAGCATGCAGAATCTGGCAAAAGCGAGCCTGCCGCCGCAGCTGTCGTTGCCAACCGGAACGAATGTCGTCTTTAACTGGTCATCGGGCTGGTTGCCGCAGGGGTTCAAAGAAATAGCGACGAGCCGCCGCACGCTGCCGGGGATTGATGGTCCGGTCGAGTCGCGCCTCTTCTCAGACGGTCTTTTCAGCTTCTCGATAAACGTCAGTCGCGCAAACGCCAATAGCAGCGAGCAGATACTGCGTACCGGTCGCCGCACGGTCAGCACCACGATTCGCAATCAAGCCGATATTACTATTGTCGGTGAACTGCCGCCGCCAACCGCAAAACGCGTAGCCGACGGTATTTCATTTAAAGGTGCACAATGATTAAAGAGTGGGCGACCGTTATCGCATGGGATAACGGTATGGCGCAGGTTAGCTGTGACGTGAAAACTTCTTGCAATAGCTGCTCCTCACGTGCTGGCTGTGGAACGCGGGTGCTGAATAAACTCGGGCCGCAAACCAGCCATACTATTTCTGTTCCTAGCGCTGAGCCGTTGGTGGCCGGGCAAAAAGTCGAATTAGGGATCACCGAAAGCAGCCTGCTCGGATCCGCTATGCTGGTCTATATGTCACCGCTAATCGGGTTATTTGTGGTGGCTTCGCTGTTTCAGGTGCTCTTTGGTTCGGATATCGCCGCATTAAGTGGGGCGATACTCGGTGGCGTGGGCGGTTTTTTGATTGCCAAAGGCTTCTCCCCCAGACTTGCCGCGCGCGAGACCTGGCAGCCTATTATTATCAGCGTCGGCCTTCCTCCCGACTTGATTCGTACCGCATCATCTTCTGAAATGAGCCAGTGATAACACTGGCTTTATTATTTTTGGAACACTCCTCGCAGTAAGCGCTATGCTTGGCGGGAAGAGCATTTCCTGGTTGCGCGGTTGTAGTGTAGAATGCGGCGTTTTCGAACGACAATCATGTCAGGCTCCGTACCGCGGCCTCAAAGTATTCGTAAGGCATAAATATATTAATATATGAAGAATATACGTAACTTCTCCATCATTGCACATATCGACCACGGTAAATCAACGCTGTCTGACCGTATTATTCAGATTTGCGGTGGCCTTTCCGATCGTGAAATGGAAGCCCAGGTTCTGGATTCAATGGATCTGGAACGCGAACGTGGCATTACCATCAAAGCACAGAGCGTGACGCTGGATTTCAAAGCGTCCGATGGGGAAACCTATCAGCTTAACTTTATCGACACCCCAGGCCACGTTGACTTCTCTTATGAAGTTTCTCGTTCTCTGGCGGCCTGTGAAGGCGCACTGCTGGTGGTTGACGCCGGGCAGGGCGTAGAAGCACAGACGCTGGCGAACTGCTATACCGCGCTGGAAATGGATCTGGAAGTGGTGCCGGTTCTGAATAAAATCGACTTGCCGGCCGCCGATCCTGAGCGCGTGGCGGAAGAGATTGAAGATATTGTCGGTATCGACGCAACCGACGCGGTTCGCTGCTCGGCGAAAACCGGTGTGGGTGTTACCGACGTGCTGGAACGTCTGGTGCGTGATATTCCGCCGCCGGAAGGCGATCCAGAAGGCCCATTACAGGCGCTGATCATCGACTCCTGGTTCGATAACTACTTAGGCGTTGTCTCGCTGGTGCGTATTAAAAACGGCACCATGCGTAAAGGCGACAAAATTAAAGTGATGAGTACCGGCCAGGTCTACAACGCAGACCGCTTGGGTATTTTCACGCCAAAACAGGTGGATCGTACCGAGCTGAAATGCGGCGAGGTAGGTTGGCTGGTTTGTGCGATTAAAGACATCCTCGGCGCACCGGTTGGTGACACGCTGACGCAGGCACGTAATCCGGCAGAAAAAGCGCTGCCAGGCTTTAAAAAGGTCAAACCGCAGGTATATGCCGGTCTGTTCCCGGTGAGCTCTGATGATTACGAAGGCTTCCGTGATGCGCTGGGCAAACTCAGCCTGAACGATGCTTCTTTGTTCTATGAACCAGAAAGTTCGACCGCGCTAGGCTTCGGCTTCCGCTGTGGCTTCCTCGGTCTGCTGCACATGGAGATCATTCAGGAGCGTCTGGAGCGTGAATACGATCTGGATCTTATTACCACCGCGCCGACCGTAGTGTATGAAGTGGAAACTACCAGCAAAGAGACTATCTACGTCGATAGCCCGTCTAAGCTGCCGCCGCTGAATAACATCTACGAACTGCGCGAGCCGATAGCCGAATGTCACATGCTGCTGCCGCAGGCCTATCTGGGTAACGTTATTACCCTGTGTATCGAGAAGCGTGGCGTGCAGACCAACATGGTTTACCACGGTAACCAGGTTGCGCTGACCTATGAAATCCCGATGGCAGAAGTGGTGCTCGACTTCTTCGACCGTCTGAAGTCAACCTCTCGCGGCTATGCGTCGCTGGACTACAACTTCAAACGCTTCCAGGCGTCTGACATGGTGCGTGTTGATGTCCTCATCAACAACGATCGTGTTGATGCGTTAGCGCTTATCACCCACCGTGATAACTCGCAGAGCCGCGGCCGTGACCTGGTTGAGAAGATGAAAGAACTTATTCCACGTCAGCAGTTTGATATCGCGATTCAGGCGGCTATTGGTACGCACATCATTGCGCGTTCAACGGTGAAACAGCTGCGTAAAAACGTGCTGGCGAAATGCTACGGCGGTGATATCAGTCGTAAGAAAAAACTGCTGCAAAAACAGAAAGATGGTAAAAAGCGAATGAAGCAGATCGGTAACGTCGAACTGCCACAGGAAGCCTTCCTTGCCATTCTGCATGTCGGTAAAGACAGCAAATAATCTTAAGGAGTTGGCATGGCGAACATGTTTGCCCTGATTCTAGTGATTGCCACACTGGTCACGGGCGTGCTGTGGTGCGTTGATAAATTTCTCTTCGCGCCAAAACGACGGGAACGTCAGGCTGCGGCGCAGGTTGCAACCGGCGAATCGTTAGATAAAAAAACGCTGAAGAAAGTGAGCGCAAAACCAGGTTGGCTGGAAACGGGCGCGTCGGTTTTCCCGGTACTGGCGATCGTGTTAATTGTGCGCTCATTTATCTATGAGCCGTTCCAGATCCCTTCGGGTTCGATGATGCCGACTCTGCTGATAGGCGATTTTATCCTGGTGGAGAAATTCGCCTACGGGATTAAAGATCCAATCTATCAAAAGACGATTATTGAAACAGGTCATCCGAAACGCGGCGATATCGTGGTGTTTAAATACCCGGAAGATCCACGCCTTGACTACATCAAGCGCACCGTGGGTCTGCCAGGGGATAAAGTCACTTACGATCCGGTTGCCAAGCAGGTGACCATTCAGCCTGGATGCAGCTCAGGCCAGGCGTGCGGTAACGCGCTGCCGGTGACCTACTCAAACGTTGAACCGAGCGATTTCGTCCAGACCTTCTCGCGCAGCAACGGCGGTGAGGCGACCAGCGGCTTCTTTGAAGTGCCGCAGGGCGAAAGCAAAGAAAATGGCGTACGTCTGACCCAGCGTCAGGAAACGTTGGGCGAGGTTAATCACCGTATTTTGACCGTGCCAATCGCTCAGGATCAGGTTGGGATGTATTACCACCAGTCCGGTTTACCGCTGGCGACCTGGATTGTGCCGCCTGGACATTACTTCATGATGGGCGACAACCGTGACAACAGCGCGGACAGCCGTTATTGGGGCTTTGTACCGGAAGCCAATCTGGTTGGTAAAGCGACGGCCATCTGGATGAGTTTTGATAAACAAGAAGGTCAATGGCCTACCGGCGTGCGTTTAAGCCGCATCGGCGGGATTCATTAATTCCTGTTTTTATTTCGCGCGGCAGTGAAATTGCTGCCGCGCGAATTATTTCATGTTTAAATCCATTCAAACTAACGACATCCCTCGCCGTTGTGTATAGAATATCCCCCCGAAGTTTCGGATGTCTCTAAACGAGAGACACGGCACACGAAACCGCATTGGTTTTCCTCAGGTCTGTTTCGTGTGCTGCATTATTGACGCATTCATTTATTTGGTATCGCATGAATCCCATCGTAATTAATCGGCTTCAACGGAAGCTGGGCTACACTTTTGTTCATCAGGAGTTGTTGCAGCAGGCGTTAACGCACCGTAGCGCTAGCAGCAAACACAACGAACGCTTAGAGTTTCTGGGCGATTCAATTTTAAGCTACGTGATTGCTAACGCACTCTATCATCGCTTCCCTCGCGTGGATGAAGGGGATATGAGTCGGATGCGTGCAACGCTGGTTCGTGGAAATACGCTGGCGGAAATCGCCCGTGAATTCGAACTGGGCGAATGTCTGCGTTTAGGGCCGGGTGAACTGAAAAGCGGCGGTTTCCGTCGTGAATCTATTTTAGCCGATACGGTTGAAGCATTGATTGGCGGGGTATTCCTCGACAGCGATATTCAAAACGTGGAACGTCTGATCCTCTCCTGGTATCAGACCCGTCTGGACGAAATTAGCCCGGGCGACAAGCAAAAAGATCCAAAAACACGCTTGCAGGAATACCTGCAAGGCCGCCATCTGCCGTTGCCGTCTTATCTGGTGGTACAGGTGCGTGGGGAAGCACACGATCAAGAATTTACTATCCACTGCCAGGTTAGCGGCCTGAGTGAACCGGTGGTCGGCACAGGTTCTAGCCGTCGCAAGGCGGAACAGGCTGCCGCCGAAGAGGCGCTGAAAAAGCTGGAGCTGGAATGAGCGAAGAAAAGAACTACTGCGGATTTATTGCCATCGTCGGTCGTCCGAACGTTGGCAAATCCACCTTACTGAACAAACTGCTCGGGCAGAAAATTTCGATTACTTCCCGAAAAGCGCAGACGACACGTCACCGTATCGTCGGCATCCATACCGAAGGGGCCTACCAGGCGATTTACGTCGACACCCCGGGCCTGCATATGGAAGAAAAACGCGCTATCAACCGCCTGATGAACAAGGCGGCGAGTAGCTCCATCGGTGACGTTGAGCTTATCATTTTCGTGGTTGAAGGCACCCGCTGGACGCCGGATGACGAAATGGTGCTGAACAAACTGCGTGGCGGTAAAGCTCCTGTTATTCTGGCGGTCAACAAAGTCGATAACGTCCAGGAAAAAGCGGATCTGCTGCCACACCTGCAGTTCCTCGGCAGCCAGATGGACTTCCTCGACATCGTGCCTATCTCCGCGGAGAGCGGGTTCAATGTCGACACCGTTGCGGGTATCGTGCGTAAGCATCTGCCGGAAGCCATTCACCACTTCCCGGAAGATTACATCACTGACCGTTCACAGCGCTTTATGGCTTCTGAAATCATCCGTGAAAAACTGATGCGTTTCCTGGGCGCAGAGCTGCCGTATTCGGTAACCGTTGAAATTGAACGCTTCGTATCTAACGAACGCGGTGGCTATGACGTCAACGGCCTGATCCTCGTGGAACGCGAAGGTCAGAAGAAAATGGTCATTGGTAACAAAGGCTCCAAGATCAAAACCATCGGTATCGAAGCCCGTAAAGATATGCAGGAAATGTTTGAAGCGCCTGTTCATCTGGAACTGTGGGTGAAAGTGAAATCCGGCTGGGCCGACGACGAACGCGCGCTGCGTAGTCTCGGTTATACTGACGATCTCTGATTTTTTTATACTCTATGGCTTTCGAGGCGCAGAAAGGTGGCAAGGCCGTGAGTCCCCAGGAGCTTACTTCAGTAAGTGACTGGGGTGAATGGGCGCAGCCAACGCATCTGCGGCTTGAAAGACGGCGAGTATGATGGAGGGCTGGCAGCGCGCATTTGTCCTGCATAGTCGTCCCTGGAGCGAAACCAGCCTGATGCTGGACGTCTTCACGGAAGAGTCGGGTCGCGTGCGCCTTGTGGCTAAAGGCGCACGTTCTAAACGCTCCAACCTTAAAGGCGCTCTTCAGCCCTTTACCCCTCTTTTAGTCCGCTTTGGCGGGCGCGGCGAAGTCAAAACGCTGCGCAGCGCGGAAGCCGTCTCGCTGGCATTACCATTAAGCGGTATCACGCTTTATAGCGGCCTGTACGTTAACGAACTCGTTTCCCGCGTCCTTGAACACGAAACCCGCTTCTCCGAACTCTTTTTCGATTACTTGCACTGTATCCAGGCATTAGCTGGGGTGACTGGCTCGCCGGAACCGGCGCTGCGCCGCTTTGAACTGGCGCTGCTGGGGCATCTGGGTTATGGCATCGATTTCCTGCACTGCGCCGGCAGCGGGGAGGAGGTCGAGGAGAGCATGACCTACCGTTATCGTGAAGAGAAAGGGTTTATCGCCAGTGTTGTGATGGATAATAACACCTTTACCGGCCATCACCTGCGGGCGCTAGCGAATCGTGAGTTCCCGGACGCTGACTCACTGCGCGCCGCGAAACGCTTTACCCGCATGGCGCTAAAGCCTTATCTTGGTGGCAAGCCGTTAAAAAGCCGTGAATTATTTCGCCAGTTTGTACCGAAGCGATAGCGGATATCACGCTCACCGGGCTTTTCTCCCTCGCCCCTTTGGGCAGAGAGCCGGGGTGAGGGGAAAGAACACAAAAAATAAAACTCGAGGATTGTCATGGCTGAATTACTGTTAGGCGTCAATATTGACCACATTGCCACCCTGCGTAACGCACGCGGCACCGCATACCCGGATCCCGTTCAGGCCGCTTTTATCGCTGAACAGGCCGGGGCGGATGGCATCACCGTGCATTTACGTGAAGACCGTCGCCACATCACCGACCGCGACGTGCGCATTCTGCGTCAGACGCTGGACACCCGCATGAACCTGGAAATGGCGGTCACCGAAGAGATGCTCGGTATCGCCTGTGAAACCAAGCCGCATTTCTGCTGCCTGGTGCCTGAAAAGCGCCAGGAAGTGACCACCGAAGGCGGGCTGGATGTGGCGGGCCAATTAGATAAAATGCGCGATGCCTGCAAACGTCTGGCCGATGCGGGCATTCTGGTATCGCTGTTTATCGATGCCGATAACGCACAAATTAAAGCCGCCGCTGACGTTGGCGCTCCTTATATCGAAATTCACACCGGCTGCTACGCGGATGCTATTACCGACGCCGAACAGGCAAAAGAGCTGGATCGTATCGCGAAAGCCGCGACCTACGCCGCAAGCCTGGGCCTGAAGGTGAATGCCGGACACGGGCTGACCTATCATAACGTCAAAGCCGTGGCAGCACTGCCGGAAATGCATGAACTGAATATTGGCCACGCCATCATTGGCCGTGCGGTAATGACCGGCTTGAAAGAAGCGGTTGCTGAGATGAAGCGCCTGATGCTGGAAGCGCGCGGCTAATGGCCATTCTAGGGTTAGGTACCGACATCGTCGAAATCGCCCGTATTGAAGGCGTGATCGCCCGTAGTGGCGATCGCCTTGCTCGTCGTGTGCTTAGCGATAACGAATGGGCTATCTGGGAGACGCATCAGCAGCCGGTGCGTTTCCTGGCAAAACGCTTTGCGGTTAAGGAAGCGGCATCAAAAGCATTGGGCACCGGTATTCGCAACGGGCTGGCCTTTAATCAGTTTGAAGTTTACAACGATGAATTGGGCAAGCCGAAACTGCGTTTATGGGGAGAGGCAAAGCTGCTGGCTGAACGGATGGGGGTTGCTCATATGCACGTGACGCTCGCCGATGAGCGCCACTACGCCTGTGCGACGGTGATCGTCGAAAGCTAGATTTTGTCCGCGTGATGCATCTGGACAAACTTATCCCACAGCTGCTCTTCGCTTTCCAGATGTGCCGGATCCTTTAAAATCGTATTGGGGATCGGGCACACTTTCTGACAGGTCGGCGTTTCGTAATGGCCGA
Organism: Enterobacteriaceae bacterium; assembly: GCA_902363335.1. Classification (GTDB taxonomy): domain Bacteria; phylum Pseudomonadota; class Gammaproteobacteria; order Enterobacterales; family Enterobacteriaceae; genus Kluyvera. The sequence goes on from CABIZV010000005.1 coordinate 27,886, forward strand.
TGCATTCGGTACAGCGATCGCTGTTGATCTCATAGATGCTATCACCCATCGAAATGGCCTCGTTGGGACATTCCGGTTCACACATATCGCAGTTGATACATTTTTTGGTGATTAACAGCGCCATCAGGAAATTCTCAGCAAACGTAATAAGCAGGGCGCGTATTATACGCTCATTTTCCGCACAAGCCATACTTTTTCTACGGATACGATCATTCCGAGGTATAAAAATCTTTAATTTGCCCCAATAGATAGCGGGTTGGCTCATCCAGTAGCAGATCGCGATGATGAACTAATATGACCGGATGAAAAAAAGCAGGAATACCCAGTGAGATTAAATGTACGTTTTTCGGCGGCGATGAGCGAAAGAGTGAGCGCATGATAAACGCAATGCCGATCTGTGCTTCGGCGTATTCAAGACAAGAATAATGGTTATCTAACTCACAAATAATATTTGGGGTGATTTTTCTTTTTGTTAACTCTGATGTAATAACATTTCTCAATAATAATGAGTCATTAAGAATGATAACGGGCTGATCGTTCAAATGTTCTGGTTTCAACGTTTGGTATTTTGTTAAAGGATGTGAAAAAGGAATGGCCGCAATAATTTCATCTTCAAACAATAAGGTGGAACTCAGGTGGGGTGGTAATTGCTTTTGATACACAATACCGATATCAATAGCATTATCGTTGAGTCTTTTTATGGTTCCTTCTGAGGAAAACTCTTTTACGTTTAGAGATATTTCAGGATATCTTTCGGCAAAACGCTTGAAAATAGGTAGGACAAGATGGCTGCCAGAGACGCCAAGCGAAATGGTATCGCGCTGTTGATGGCGATAGGGGCGCAGCTCGCTTTCCGCGCTCTTAAGGTTCAGCATGATGGTGGTGGCGTGCTGCTGTAAAATATTGCCCGCTTTGGTTAATTCAATTCCTCTCCCTTTTCGTTTGAAAAGTATAATCTTCAGTGATGACTCGAGTTGTTTTATTTGTTGACTCAATGATGGCTGTGTAATAAAAAGGCGGTTAGCTGCCCTACCGTAATGTAATTCATCACAGAGCACCAGAAATGACTGTAGCTGCTTGAAATTCATTGTTTGCCACGAGAACTCATTGGATTTTGTTATCGCGATTATAAAAAATACCAAATTGTTTGCCAATTTCACTTTTTTTAAAATGTGAACAATACGTTTAATTTTAAAAGGAAATGAGATGAAGGCACCAATCAACCGATGGGGGATGCTGGCGGCACACGTCTGCATAAATTTTGTGCTCGGGGGCGTCTATGCCTTTAGTTTCTTTAAAACACCGCTGATGGAACAGTATCACTGGGATCCGGCAAATCTGGCATTAGCCTTCTCGATAAACATGGGCATTATTCCGCTACCAATGATTTTAGGTGGCAAAATGATTGATAACGGCAAAGGTAAATTGGCCATTATTATTGGTGGTATTCTGTTCTCGCTCGGCTTTATTTTATCCGGTTTTGTCGAAAGTTTACCGATGCTATTTTTAACTTATGGTGTTCTAGCCGGTCTCGGGTCAGGGCTCGCGTTTACTGGGAATTTGAATAATATTCTGAAATTCTTCCCCGATCGTCGTGGCTTAGCGAGTGGAATCGTGCTTGCGGGAGTGGGCGTCGGCACGCTGTTGTGTACCAAGCTCGCGGAGTATTTTATGGCATTGACCGATAATATTAGCCAGGCGCTTTTATATTTAGGTCTGGTCTATCTGGTAGTCATTTTCGTGGTTCAGTTCTTTATTAGAAGTGCTCCAGCGAAAGACAGCGGTGGGATCGCGGCTTCACCGATGGATAAAGACTATCGTCAAATGCTCCGGGACTCGCGTTTCTGGCTATTGTTTGTGGTGCTGGCGCTCGGCGTATTCTCAGGCATGGTTATCAGCTCCAGCTCTGCGCAAATAGGTATGACTCAGTACGGGCTGATGTCCGGAGCGCTGGTCGTAAGCCTGGTCTCAATCTTCAATTCCATTGGCCGCCTGTTCTGGGGAGGCATTGTCGATAAGCTTGGTAGTTATAACACGCTGGTGCTGGTCTATTTATTTAGCTGCCTCTGTATTCTGGTGCTGCTGATGTTTAACGGCAATCTTTCAGCTTTCTACATTGGCGCGCTGGGTATTGGTTTTGCTTACGCCGGAATACTGGTTATCTTCCCAGGATTAACCAGTCAGAATTTTGGTATGCGTAATCAGGGGTTGAACTACGGCTTTATGTATTTCGGTTTTGCCGTGGGTGCAGTGATTGCGCCTTATGTCACCTCCGCTATCGCCAGGCAAACCGGTAACTACAACACCGTATTTGTACTGACACTCGTTCTACTGGCGGTCGGAATTATTTTGACGCTAATAACCAAAAAATACGTTGGTCGGGTTTTAGCCCAACTCAACCATGCTCATTAAGGAATAGATGATGAAAATTGCAATTGCAGGCGCGGGGGCAATGGGGTGCCGCTTTGGTTATATGCTGATGGCGGCGGGTAATGATGTGACGCTTATCGATGGTTGGCAGGAGCACGTCACGGCGATTCTTCAGAAGGGCCTGTATGTTGAAACCGAAACCGCCAAAAACCACTATCAAATACCCGCGATGCTGGCTGAAGAGGCACATGGTGAGTTTGACCTGGTCATCTTGTTTACCAAAGCGATGCAACTGGACGCTATGCTTGGGTTTATAAAACCTATCCTTCCTGCCGCAAAAGCCGTGCTGATTTTATCAAACGGCCTTGGCAATATCGAAACTTTGGCTCGCTATGTCTCACAAGATAAGATTTATGCAGGGGTAACGCTCTGGTCCTGTGAGCTGGAAGGGCCTGGCCATATTCGTGCAACGGGTTCAGGTAATGTTGAAATGCAGCCGATTACCGGTCTGGACGTGATAATGGCCGCTCAAATTTTAAGTACGCTTAATGAAGCTGGCCTGAATGCCGAGATTAGCGCTAATGTGTTGCTTTCCATCTGGAAAAAAGCGGCATTTAATAGCGTAATGAACACCTACTGTGCGCTGCTAGACTGCAACGTCGGCCAATTTGGCAAGCTGCCTGGCGCACTGGTAATGGCAGAGTCTGTGGTGCAGGAGTTTGTGCAGGTAGCAGCAAGCCAGCAGATCCCGTTAACCGCTGAGATGGTGATGAATACGGTTAAAAAAGTATTCGACCCACGAGAAAGCGGTGAACATTATCCTTCAATGCACCAGGATCTGCACAAAGGGCGGCTGACGGAAATTGACTATCTCAACGGCGCTATTGCACGGCTGGGTGAGCAGGCGAATATTCCGGTGCCGGTGAATACGCTGCTGACTCGCTTGATTCATGCCAAAGAGGCGCAGTAACCGCCAGGGCTCTTTTGGGAAATCCGAAGAGCCCGTTTTCAGACCAGCTTTTTCACCAACGCTTCGCTATGACGAATGCGCTCCGGGGCATTTTCCAGATCCTGCTGCACCAGCCCCATAAACAGTAAATCCGTGAGCATCATCTGCGCGCTGGTCGAGGAAATTGCTGCACTACGTGTCGCTTGTTCTTCCGCGATGGTATAGAGGCAATGCGTCGCCCGCTGCTGAAGCGTATTGGGTGAGAATCCTGTAATGGCCAGCACTTTACCGCCGACGCGCAGCGTTTCATCAGCCGCCAGATTAATCTCCCTACGTGCTCCGGAATAGGAGATGGCAAGCAGCAGGTCGTCTTTCGACATAGCCTGGACGGTCGCCAGCAGGGCGTGCATATCCAGCTCAGAAACTGCATTTAAGCCGATTTTCATTAACTTCCAGCTAAAATTGCGCGCCACCAGGCCTGATGCGCCGATTCCAGTCAGAATAATGCGCCGAGCGTTACGCAGCAGCGTGACCGTTTCCACCAGTTTGTCCTCGCTGTTGACGTCGAGCGAGGCGTGCATGGCCGCCACGTTATCTTTAATCAGTTTCTTGCCTACCAGACGTAGTGGATCATCGCCGCGAATCTGGTTATGCACTGGCACGGAGTGCGGATTGACGTTGCTGGCCATCGCTTCACTTAAGGCCAGTTTTAAGGCCGGAAAGCCTTTAAAACCGAGTTTTTGTGCGAATTTCACCACGCTGGATTGGCTTACGCCGGACTGGCTTGCTAGCTGTTGTGAGCTTAAGTGACGTGCTAAATCCGGCTGCGCCAGAATAAAATCCGCCAGCTTTCTGTCGCTTTGCGCCAGTTGGGGATAACGCTGACGTATACTGATTAAACAATTCATAACCACCTCTCGGGCAATAATGGCAACGTCGTGCCCGTTAGTAATCTACGCGTTTGAAAGAATTATGTATTCTATTATAACGGAATAATTCGAATTAAATATTCCATCTAAGTTGAATAGCGTTGATTTTTCGCTAACTATCCGACGAATTGCCGTTGGGCGAAAGCCGACCATCAATCTGTTAACCTATAACCTGAACTGATAACGAATGACAGGAGTCTCTTTTGCCAAGCCATTCTCGCCATGTGGTATTTTTCGATCTCGATGGCACATTACATCAGCAGGATCTATTCGGAGCATTTATCCGTTATTTACTGCGCCGCTTGCCGCTCAATATGCTGCTGGTATTGCCATTGCTGCCGATTATCGGCGTTGCCATGCTGATAAAGGGGCGCGCCGCACGCTGGCCAATGAGCGCGCTGCTGTGGGGCTGTACTTTTGCGCGCCGTGAAGCGACGCTCAATGCACTGGAAGCAAGCTTTATTATTTGGTTCCGCGCGACGGTTACGCCGTTCCCGGTGGTACAGCAGCGTTTAGACAGTTACTTGAACCGACAGGATGCCGATGTCTGGCTAATTACCGGATCGCCGCAGACGCTGGTCGAACGGGCTTATGGCGATGCGCCGTGGATGTCGCGCGTTAACCTGATTGGTAGTCAGATGCGTCGCGCCCTGGGAGGGCGTGTTTTATCCGTTCGCTGCCTGGGTCATGAGAAAGTGGTGCAGCTTGAACAGCGTTTAGGTACGCCGCTGCGCCTTTACAGCGGTTACAGCGACAGTAAGCAAGATAACCCGCTTTTGTATTTCTGTGAGCACCGCTGGCGCGTGACGCCACGCGGTGAGCTGGAGCAGCTTGAATAAGCATGCGCTGCTCTTTGATGGATATTGTGTATAATGCGCGGCGTTTTATCATCTGGAGTCCCCACGTTGTCTGACACTGAACTCAATCATGAATACTGGATGCGCCATGCGCTGATGCTGGCTAAACGCGCCTGGGATGAAGGGGAGGTGCCGGTGGGCGCCGTACTGGTGCATAAAAACCAGGTGATAGGTGAGGGCTGGAACCGCCCAATAGGTCGACACGATCCCACGGCGCATGCGGAAATCATGGCCTTACGTCAGGGCGGCCTGGTGTTGCAAAACTATCGGCTTATCGATACCACGCTGTACGTGACGCTGGAACCTTGCGTGATGTGTGCTGGCGCCATGGTACACAGTCGTATTGGCAATCTGGTGTTTGGCGCGCGTGATGCTAAAACCGGTGCCGCAGGCTCTTTAATTGACGTTTTACATCACCCTGGAATGAACCACCGGGTGGAGATTGCCGAAGGTGTGCTGGCGGACGAATGTTCAGCGATGCTGAGTGATTTCTTCCGCCACCGTCGGCAGCAGCAAAAAGCGTTAAAGCAGGCGGCAAAAAACGATTAATCGACGGGGCCAATCCCGGGGGCGGCGAAATGCCTCGCCCGGGCTACAAGCTGCGGCACCGAATGACATTCCATGGTAGCCAGGCCAAGCGCAGCGCCGCCGGGACCGTCCTGGGGTCGGCGAAACGCCTCGCCCGGGCTACAAGCTGCGGCACCGAATGACATTCCTTGGTAGCCCGGCCAAGCGCAGCGCCGCCGGGACTGTCCCGGGGTCGGCGAAACGCCTCGCCCGGGCTACAAGCTGCGGCACCAAATGACATTCCTTGGTAGCCCGGCCAAGCGCAGCGCCGCCGGGAGGTTTCCGCAGCTCCCTCTCCGCCAGCTAAAACACACACAGACGATGCTTAGCATCGAATCCAACCAGGCATTTTTAAAAGAACGTTTATTTGTTCGGCGAGAATCTCAGCAGCGACGGATCGCCGTTGCTGTAATCGCTGCGGCGTAAAAACGAGAACAGGCCGAAGGCATTGTCGCCCTGATGCAGCTCATCTGGCGACACCGACGGGTAGGCCTCGGCAATCGCCTTCTCGTCCATTTCGCGTTTCTCTTTTTCCTGCAAATAGCCGACGAGGCTTATCTGGTACTTACGAATATTTTCGACGTAGGCGTAAGCTTCATGTCCACGGGCATAGCCGTAGGTGAGCTTGCTATACCACGGTTTCTGGCTCAGTAAAGGCAGACGTTGCTTTACGTCGGCCCAGCTATCAGGATTGCCTTTTTGTTTTGCGGTGAGCGCACGGGCGTCGAGCATATGGGCATAGCCAAGATTATAAGCCGCCAACGCAAACCAAATGCGTTCGCCTTGCGGTACGGTATCCGGAACTTTGTCCATCATATCTTTGATGTAACGCATCCCACCGCTGATGCTCTGCTCAGCGTCGGTGCGATCGGTTAACCCAAGACTTTGGGCCGTATTTTTGGTCAGCATCATCAAACCACGCACGCCGGTCGGGGAGGTGGCGAGGGGATCCCAGTGCGACTCTTGATAGGAAATAGCCGCCAGCAAACGCCAGTCAATTTCGCTGGCATACTTTTCAAACAACGGCTGTAAATCGGGCAACACGTTATCGACCGCGCGCAGGAATGAGCGCGTATCGACATAGTCAAAATCATCGCCATGCCCGAGATACTTTTCTTCAAGACGCGCGAGAGTGCCGTCGTCATTAATATTGTTGAAGAAGTCGAGCATCGCCGCAGAAAGCGTATTGTCATCATCCTGCAGGCTAAACCAGGTGACCGGCTGCTCATCGGTGATATCAAGCGCGACCGCCAGTTCAGGATGCACACGCTGGAACAGGCCGATAGCCACTGAATCCGCAATAGTGTAATCCAGCTTGCCATCGATAACGGCCTGCATCAGATCGACTGACGCGCGCTTATCATCCACGGTCCACGACAGGTCGGGATACTTCTTTTGTTTTAAATTGTGCAGATCGCTAATCACAACCTGCCCAGGTGCGACGGTGAGTTGGTTTGCGCCGATGTCACTCAGGCTTCGTGGCCGCGTGTTGCCCACGCGATAAACCAGCTGCTGTGAGACAGAGTAGTAGGTCGGGCCTGGCTGATAGTCTTTGACCCGTTCACTGTTATAGACCAGCCCCGCCGCCAGCATATCGGCATTGTTATGGTCGAGGTCATCAAAAAGCTGGCTGATGTTCTGACGCACGGTGATTTTTAGCTTTACGCCAAGGTAATCCGCAAACTGCTGCGCCAACTCATAATCGAGGCCGATATCTTTATCATTATAGGTACTGTAGGTCAGCGGAGAATGCACGGTACTGACGCGCAGCTCCCCCCGCTCCTGGATCGCGGCGATTCGGTTTTCTGGTTTACCAAACCAGGGAATGGAAGGCCATAGGGCCGCTGCCAGCAACAGCGTGACAACGCCGATGAGCAGATAATTAATCTTAAGTTTTTTCAAATAGTTAATTCGCCCAGATGTAAGTATAAATCCCTGACGACGTTACGGTTTGCTATAGATTGAGCGGCATTTTGCTTAACATTACGCCAGTTGGCAACTGATTCGAGAAGTAGGTCACACCTATTGGTAAAGCGCGCCGCTGATTTTATTTCGACGCAAACGGTTTCGTCGCGGCGCAGGATTCTCTATAATAGCGCCCGTTCTCCCCCCATTGCGCACACTGAAAGCTGAGAAGACGAGAGACTTATGATGGAAATTCTGCGTGGTTCGCCTGCACTGTCTGCATTTCGCATTAACAAACTGCTGACGCGTTTTCAGGCAGCCAACCTCCCGGTAAGCAATATATACGCTGAGTATGTCCATTTTGCCGACCTGGAAGCGCCGCTTAATGAAGAAGAGCGGGCCAGGCTTGTGCGACTGTTGCAGTATGGCCCAAGCCTGAGCAGCCATACGCCGAGCGGAAAACTGCTGCTCGTCACTCCCCGCCCTGGCACTATCTCTCCCTGGTCTTCAAAAGCTACCGACATCGCCCACAACTGCGGCCTACCGCAGGTTCTGCGTTTAGAACGCGGCGTCGCATACTATCTTGACGCGGCCAGCCTGACCGCTGAGCAGGTACAAGCCGTTGCTGCAGAACTGCATGACCGGATGATGGAGAGCGTATTCGACTCACTCGAAGATGCACAAAAACTGTTTGCTCATCATACGCCCGCGCCGGTTGGCAGCGTTGACCTGCTAGGGCAGGGACGTCAGGCGCTGATTGACGCCAACATCCGCCTCGGCCTGGCGCTGGCTGATGATGAAATTGATTACCTGCAAGATGCGTTTAACAAACTGGGGCGCAACCCGAACGACATTGAGCTGTACATGTTCGCGCAGGCGAACTCCGAACACTGCCGTCATAAAATTTTCAATGCCGACTGGATTATCGACGGTCAACAACAGCCGAAATCGCTGTTTAAAATGATCAAAAACACCTTCGAAACCACGCCGGATCATGTACTGTCAGCTTACAAAGATAACGCCGCCGTGATGGAAGGTTCCGAGGTAGGGCGCTACTTTGCCGACCACGCCACCGGTCGCTACGATTTCCATCAGGAGCCGACGCATATCCTGATGAAAGTGGAAACCCACAACCACCCGACGGCTATCTCGCCGTGGCCGGGTGCGGCAACGGGTTCCGGCGGTGAAATTCGTGACGAAGGTGCCACCGGGCGCGGAGCGAAACCGAAAGCCGGTCTGGTAGGTTTCTCCGTATCCAACCTGCGAATTCCAGGCTTTGAACAGCCGTGGGAAGAAGATTTCGGTAAGCCGGATCGTATCGTCACCGCGCTGGATATTATGACCGACGGCCCGCTGGGCGGCGCGGCGTTCAACAACGAATTTGGCCGTCCGGCGTTAACCGGCTACTTCCGTACCTATGAAGAGAAAGTGAACAGCCACAACGGTGAAGAGCTGCGCGGCTATCACAAGCCGATTATGCTGGCGGGTGGGATCGGTAACATCCGCGCCGATCATGTGCAGAAAGGTGAGATCGTCGTGGGCGCAAAACTGATCGTCCTCGGCGGCCCGGCGATGAATATCGGACTGGGCGGCGGCGCGGCCTCTTCAATGGCCTCCGGTCAGTCTGATGCTGACCTCGACTTTGCCTCGGTACAGCGCGATAACCCGGAAATGGAACGTCGCTGCCAGGAAGTTATCGACCGCTGCTGGCAGTTGGGCGATGCCAACCCGATTCTGTTTATCCATGATGTTGGCGCAGGCGGCCTCTCAAACGCTATGCCGGAGCTGGTGAGCGATGGTGGGCGCGGCGGTAAGTTTGAACTGCGCGATATCTTAAGCGATGAGCCGGGCATGAGCCCGCTGGAAATCTGGTGTAACGAATCCCAGGAGCGCTACGTACTGGCGGTGTCCGCTGACCAGTTGCCGTTATTTGACGAACTGTGCAAGCGCGAACGTGCACCTTATGCGGTGATTGGTGAAGCGACCGAAGAGCTTCACCTTTCCATGAACGACCGTCATTTCGACAATCAGCCAATTGACCTGCCGCTGGACGTGCTGCTGGGTAAAACGCCGAAAATGACCCGCGACGTGCAGACGCTGAAAGCCAAAGGTGAGCAGCTTGCGCGTGAAAATATTTCGCTGGCCGATGCGGTGAACCGCGTATTGCACCTGCCAACCGTGGCGGAGAAAACCTTCCTTGTCACCATCGGCGACCGTACCGTAACCGGTATGGTTGCGCGTGACCAGATGGTTGGCCCGTGGCAGATTCCGGTGGCTAACTGTGCGGTCACTACCGCCAGCCTCGACAGCTACTACGGCGAAGCGATGGCGATTGGCGAACGTGCGCCGGTTGCCCTGCTGGACTTCGCGGCTTCCGCCCGTCTGGCGGTCGGTGAAGCGCTGACGAACATTGCCGCTACCCAGATTGGCGACATCAAACAGATCAAACTCTCCGCGAACTGGATGTCCGCTGCCGGTCACCCGGGCGAAGACGCGGGCCTTTACGAAGCGGTAAAAGCGATCGGCGAAGAACTGTGTCCTGAGCTGGGCCTGACTATCCCGGTGGGTAAAGACTCCATGTCGATGAAAACCCGCTGGCAGGAAGGCAACGAGCAGCGCGAGATGACCTCACCGCTATCGCTGGTGATTACCGCCTTTGCTCGCGTTGAAGATGTGCGTCATACCATCACGCCGGAGCTCTCGACCGAAGATAACGCCTTGCTGCTTATCGACCTCGGTAAAGGTCACAATACGCTCGGCGCAACGGCGCTGGCGCAGGTTTATCGCCAACTGGGCGACAAACCGGCGGACGTGCGTGACGTTGCGCAGTTGAAAGGTTTCTACGATGCCATTCAGGCGCTGGTGGCCGAGCGTAAGCTGCTGGCCTACCACGACCGCTCTGACGGTGGCCTGCTGGTCACCCTGGCAGAGATGGCGTTTGCCGGTCACTGTGGCGTGCAAGCCGATGTGGCGACGCTTGGCGATGACCGTCTGGCGGCGCTGTTTACCGAAGAGCTGGGTGCAGTGATTCAGGTTCGCGCGGCAGATCGTGAAGCCGTCGAGGCGATTCTGGCCGCCCACGGCCTGGCCGACTGTGTACATTATCTGGGGCAGGCGGTGGCGGGCGACCGCTTCACGTTGACCGCCAACGGTCAGCCGGTGTTCAGCGAAAGCCGCACCACGCTTCGTATGTGGTGGGCAGAAACCACCTGGCAGATGCAGCGTCTGCGTGACAACCCGGAATGTGCCGACCAGGAACATCAGGCAAAAGCTAACGATAATGACCCTGGCCTCAACGTGAAGCTGACCTTCGATATCAACGCTGACGTTGCAGCGCCGTATATCGCGACCGGTGCGCGTCCTAAAGTGGCTGTTCTGCGCGAGCAGGGCGTCAACTCCCACGTCGAAATGGCTGCAGCGTTCCACCGTGCAGGCTTTGACGCTATCGACGTGCATATGAGCGACCTGTTAGCAGGGCGTATCGGCCTTGATGCCTTTGATGCGCTGGTAGCGTGCGGTGGCTTCTCCTACGGCGACGTCCTGGGCGCGGGGGAAGGTTGGGCAAAATCGATTCTGTTCAACAACCGCGTACGCGATGAGTTCGCCACCTTCTTCCATCGTCCGCAGACGCTGGCATTGGGCGTGTGTAACGGTTGTCAGATGATGTCTAACCTGCGTGAACTGATCCCGGGCAGCGATCTGTGGCCGCGCTTTGTGCGCAACCATTCTGACCGCTTTGAAGCGCGCTTTAGCCTGGTTGAAGTGGCTTCCAGCCCATCGTTGCTGCTTTCCGGCATGGAAGGTTCGCGCATGCCAATCGCCGTTTCCCACGGTGAAGGCCATGTTGAAGTCCGTGACGCCGCTCATCTGGCCGCACTGGAAAGCAAAGGTCTGGTGGCGCTGCGCTTTGTCGATAACTTTGGCAAGGTGACCGAAAACTATCCGGCTAACCCGAACGGTTCGCCAAACGGTATTACCGCGGTAACCAGCGAAAGCGGTCGCGTGACCATCATGATGCCGCACCCGGAACGTGTATTCCGCACGGTGGCTAACTCCTGGCACCCGGAAAACTGGGGCGAGGACAGCCCGTGGATGCGCATCTTCCGTAATGCGCGTAAGCAGCTCGGCTAATCCTATTGCCGATGCAACAAGCCCCTTCTCGTAAGGGGCTTTTTTTATCGTGTGACCCGTCCTGAAAGCAGATTGCCGGATGGCGGCTACGCCTTATCCGGCCTACAGCAATCGGTAGCCCGGGCGAACGCAGTGACCCCGGGATCTCTCAGGTGTCGGCAAATCCCGACAACACCGTTTTAGAGTGTCTCCAATATGAGACATTTAATTTCATGATTTAAAAGGTATTTATTTTTAGGTAAAAGAGATGTTGCTATTTAGCGACACAAAGAACAAAAAATGCTCAAATACGGCATGATTGGTAATAGGTATATTTCCTATATTTTTCATTATGTTAATTTATTGTTTTGCAGTGTGGCACGCCTTGTGCATAATATTAATCAGTGGCTCATTCACCTCCTTATGTCAGCCCCTTCGGGACGTGCTACATAAACTTCGAATGATGCACAACAAGGTGCCTGCCGTCCAGCAAATGATAATAGCGCTGCTTTATCAACCATCGGGCGAAACGTTGAGTTAGGCACCGCCTTATTCCAGCATAAAGCCGGGCTTCTGCCCGGCTTTATGCTTTCTGGCCTTTCCCTCGAAGATATCCTCAGTTAGCATTCCAGTATGTTGCTTTAAAGAGACACCTCCTTTGAAACGCCTCTCCCTTTTTCCTCGTTCGCTACGGCAACTGGTCACGCTGGCCTTTCTGTTAATTCTGCTGCCGCTGTTGGTGCTGGCCTGGCAGGCCTGGCAAAGTCTCAACATACTGAGCGCGCAGGCCGAGCAGACTAACCGCACCACGCTTATCGACTCACGCCGCAGCGAAGCGATGGCCAACGTCGCGCTGGATATGGAACGGAGTTATCGTCAGTACTGCGTCCTTGATGACCCGACGCTGGCGAAGGTGTATCAAAATCAACGTAAGCGTTATGGCGAAATGCTGGAAGCGCACGCCGGTGTTCTGCCCGATGACGCGCTGTATCAGCGATTACGGCAAAATTTGCAGGAACTGGCGAATCTGGATTGTACCAATAGCGGCCCGCAAAAAGCGGTCGCGGAAAATCTGGCGGCCTTCTCCAGCGCAAACGGTGAGCTGGTACAGGCGACGCGCACCGTGGTGTTTTCGCGTGGGCAGCAGCTTCAGCAGGCGATTGCCGAGCGCGGTCAATTCTTCGGCTGGCAGGCGCTGGTGCTGTTTCTGGTAAGCCTTGTGATGATGTTACTGTTTACTCGCATGATTATCGGCCCGGTGAAAGGCATTGAGCGGATGATCAACCGGCTGGGAGAGGGGCAAACGCTGGAGGGGGAGTTGATGTTCCGGGGGCCGCGCGAACTGCGCTCGGTGGGGCAGCGTATTATCTGGCTCAGCGAACGACTCTCGTGGCTGGAGTCTCAGCGCCACCAGTTCTTGCGCCATCTCTCTCATGAACTTAAAACGCCGCTTGCCAGTATGCGTGAAGGTACTGAACTGCTGGCCGATCAGGTGGTTGGGCCGCTCAACGCGGAACAAAAAGAGGTGGTGGCGATTCTCGATAGCAGCAGCCGCAACCTGCAAACGCTGATTGAGCAACTGCTGGACTACAATCGTAAATTGAGCGAAACCGCTATCCGAATGGAGCCGGTGACGTTAGCGCCGCTGGTTGAAATGGTGATTTCCGCGCACAGCCTTCCTGCACGGGCTAAAATGATGCACACGCGTACCGATTTACAGGCGCCCGTCTGCCTGGCAGAGCCGACGCTACTGATGAATGCGCTGGATAATCTTTACTCGAATGCGGTGCACTATGGCACTGAATCCGGTAACATTTATTTTCGTAGTGCCCGGGAAGGTGCCAGGGTGATCATTGAGGTTATCAATACCGGAAAGGCTATCCCGGACGCAGAAAAATTAATGATTTTTGAGCCTTTTTATCAGGGCAGCCATCAACGCAAAGGTGCGGTGAAGGGGAGTGGTCTTGGGCTAAGCCTGGCGCGTGACTCTGTGCGCAAAATGCATGGCGAGCTAGTGCTTGTCGATACCCCGGACGGCAACGTCTGTTTTCGCATCGAACTTCCGGCCCCTGTGCTCGAAAAAACAATCCCATGAATCAATATCGAGTGACTATGCGGCAATTTTTAGCACGAACAGGTCTGCGACAGCGGCCGTGGCGCGGCGGATTATTTGGCCTTGCCTGTCTGGTGCTGTCCGGCTGCAACACCATATCGACGCCACATAATGCCGATTCCGGCGCTGGTGAAAATGAACCTCACCAGCAGGTGGCCGATTATTTGTCGACCGACTGCGACGATATCTGGTCGTTTGGCGGCGACGCGGCGGAAAATAATCCGCTCTATTGGCTACGCGGCATGGATTGCGGTGACCGCCTGGCGGCGGCTGAGGCCCGAGCGCGCGCCAACCAACTGACGGCTGCGACCTGGCAGCAGGCCTTTAAGCGCGGCATTCTACTGGCAAATGCCAAAATCACCCCCGGCGAGCGTCGGCGGATGGTGAACGAGATGGATACGCTCAGCGCGCAAATCCCGCTGCGTATTCGCCCCCTCTACCAGGTCTGGCGCGACGGGCAGGGGCTACAGCTTTCGCTGGCTGAAGAACGTCAGCGCTATACCAAATTACAGGAAAGCCAGGATGCGCAGCTTGATGCGCTACGCTTGCAGCAGCAGGAATTACAGGGCGAATTGGATCTGACCACCCGGAAGCTGCAAAATCTGACGGACATTGAACGCCAGCTCTCCAGCCGAAAACCGGGAGCAGATATGTCCCACGGCAGTGCATCTGACGAGGATAAGCATGACGAACCGTAAACCCGCGCACCTGTTATTGGTCGATGATGATCCCGGCTTGCTTAAACTGCTGGGAATGCGCCTTTCTAGCGAAGGTTACCGGGTCGTGACGGCAGAAAGCGGTCAGCAGGGGCTTCGGGTGCTGGCGAAAGAGCGCATCGATCTGGTGATTAGCGACCTGCGCATGGATGAGATGGACGGCCTCCAGCTGTTCAGCGAAATTCAAAAAGCGCAGCCGGGTATGCCGGTTATCATCCTAACCGCTCACGGCTCAATACCCGATGCGGTCGCCGCGACTCAGCAGGGAGTGTTTAGTTTCCTGACTAAACCGGTTGATAAAGACGCGCTGTATAAAGCGATTGATGAAGCCCTGGAACGCTCCTCTCCGGCGATGGATGAACAGTGGCGAGAAGCGATTGTCACCCGCAGTCCGCTGATGCTAAGGCTGCTGGAACAAGCGCAGATGGTGGCCCAGTCTGACGTGAGCATATTGATAAACGGTCAGAGCGGCACCGGTAAAGAGATTCTGGCACAGGCTATCCACAACGCCAGCCCGCGGCACGCCAAGCCATTTGTGGCTATCAACTGCGGCGCACTGCCGGAACAATTGCTGGAGTCTGAACTGTTTGGTCATGCCCGTGGGGCGTTTACCGGCGCGGTGAGCCAGCGCGAAGGGCTATTTCAGGCCGCGGAAGGCGGCACGCTGTTTCTCGATGAAATTGGCGATATGCCCGCACCGTTGCAGGTGAAACTGCTGCGCGTGTTACAGGAGCGCAAAGTGCGTCCGCTGGGCAGTAATCGTGACCTGGATATAAACGTTCGCATTGTCTCCGCAACCCACCGTGACTTGCCAAAGGCGATGGCGCGCGGCGAGTTTCGTGAGGATCTTTTCTACCGTCTCAATGTTGTAAACCTCAAGATCCCAACGCTTGCCGAACGAACCGAAGATATTCCACTACTGGCAAACTACTTGCTGCGTCAGGCCGCCGACCGCCACAAGCCGTTCGTTCGCGCGTTTTCCACCGATGCCATGAAGCGGCTGATGGCAGCAAACTGGCCGGGTAACGTGCGTCAGTTGGTTAACGTTATCGAACAATGCGTGGCGTTGACCTCGTCGCCGGTCATCAGCGACGCGCTGGTTGAACAGGCACTAGAAGGGGAAAATACGGCGCTGCCGACCTTCGTTGAAGCGCGCAATCAGTTTGAGCTCAACTATCTGCGCAAACTGCTGCAAATCACCAAAGGCAATGTCACTCATGCCGCCAGAATGGCCGGACGGAACCGTACCGAATTCTATAAATTGCTCTCGCGCCATGAACTGGACGCTAATGATTTTAAAGAGTAGCACCGTACATACGACTGATTTATGATACGGTGAGCAACCGGTTACGCGAAAAAAAACGACAGGAACACCATGAAAAAAATTGATGCGATTATTAAACCCTTCAAACTTGATGACGTCCGTGAAGCGCTGGCGGAAGTGGGTATAACGGGGATGACGGTAACGGAAGTGAAAGGCTTTGGTCGTCAGAAAGGTCACACCGAACTGTATCGTGGCGCGGAGTACATGGTCGACTTCCTGCCGAAGGTAAAAATTGAAATCGTGGTGAGCGACGATATCGTCGATACCTGTGTCGACACCATTATCCGTACCGCGCAGACCGGTAAAATCGGCGATGGCAAAATCTTTGTCTTTGATGTCGCGCGCGTAGTCCGTATTCGTACCGGCGAAGAAGACGACGCGGCTATCTAATCCGCGTCGTGCGAGTGTAGGCCGGATAAGCGCAGCGCCATCCGGCATCACAATTACAGGACTTTATGCGGGCCAAAACACTCGTAATGAATGTTCTCGTTCTTCACCCCTAATCCCACCAGCTGTTTGGCGGCAAACTGCATAAAGCCTACCGGGCCGCACAGATAAAACTGCATTGCCGGATCGCTGATTGCACCTTCCACCCGATTCAAATCCATCAGACCTGTACTATCGAACGCGCCTTTTACTTTATCGGCGGCGGTAGGTTCTCGATACCAGGTGTGCGCGGTGAAGTGAGGCAATGAACGCCCCAGCTCGCTGACTTCATCGGCAAACGCATGGACATCACCGTTTTCTGCCGCGTGGAACCAGTTAACCTGAGCGGTGTGGTGATTTTTCGCCAGCGTATCGAGCATCGCCAGCATCGGCGTCTGGCCCACGCCTGCGGAAATCAGCGTAACCGGCGTTTGGTCTGCCACATCCATAAAGAAATCACCGGCTGGTGCCGCCAGATGGACGGTATCGCCTTCGCGCGCGTGATTGTGCAGCCAGCTGGAGACCTGACCGCCATCTTCGCGTTTCACCGCAATGCGGTAGCCTTTGCCGTCAGGCTTGCGGGTCAACGAGTATTGACGGATTTCCTGGAATTCAAAATCTTCTGGTTTCAACCAGACGGCCAGATATTGTCCGGGACGATAGTCAGCAACCGGCTGACCGTCGACCGGCTCCATCTCGAAGCTGGTAATCAGCGCGCTACGCGGCGTTTTCTTCACAATGCGGAATGCTCTGGTACCTTCCCAGCCGCCCGTTTTACTGGCGCTCTCCTGATAAATCTGCGCTTCACGATTAATAAACACGCCCGCCAGCACGCCGTACGCTTTGCCCCATGCATCCAGCACTTCCTGGCCCGGGCTGAACATCTCATCCAGCGTCGCCAGCAGGTGAGCGCCTACGATGTCGTATTGCTCAGGTTTAATCTGGAAGCTGGTGTGCTTCTGGGCAATTTTTTCGACCGCTGGCAGCAGGGCAGGTAGGTTTTCAATATTGCTGGCGTAAGCGGCAATGGCGTTGAACAGCGCTTCACGCTGGTCGCCGTTGCGCTGGTTGCTCATATTGAAAATCTCTTTCAGTTCCGGGTTATGGGCAAACATCCGGTCATAAAAGTGGGCGGTAAGTTTTGGGCCGGTTTCGACCAGAAGCGGAATGGTGGCTTTTACGGTGGCGATGGTTTGAGCATCTAGCATGGCAGGCATCCTTTAAATGTTATCTATTGTTGCATGTTAAATGCATCTTATAAAAATACCCCTGCTTTGTAAATGGTTCTTTGTCATATTGCGTTAATGCGGTTACAACATGAATTATTCACATCACAATCCTGAAAAGAAATCCGTATGCCTGCGGAAGGTCTTTATTCCTCAACCCCTTGTATGGCTTGGAGGTAAACGTTTGCGTAATTTCGTTTGTCAAGACCTGTTATCGCACAACTAATCAGTTATACTGTTCGCCGTTGTCCCACAGGACTGCCTTTTTCAGGTCAAATTTTATTGTTAGCTGAGTCAGGAGATGCGGATGTTAAAGCGTGAAATGAACATTGCCGATTATGATGCCGAGTTATGGCAGGCTATGGAGCAAGAAAAAGTACGTCAGGAAGAGCACATTGAACTGATCGCCTCCGAGAACTACACCAGCCCGCGCGTCATGCAGGCGCAGGGCTCTCAGCTGACCAACAAATATGCTGAAGGTTACCCAGGCAAGCGCTACTACGGTGGTTGCGAATACGTTGATATCGTTGAGCAACTGGCCATTGACCGTGCCAAAGAACTGTTTGGCGCAGACTACGCTAACGTCCAGCCACACTCCGGTTCCCAGGCTAACTTCGCGGTCTACACCGCGCTGCTGCAGCCGGGCGATACCGTTCTGGGGATGAACCTGGCGCAGGGCGGTCACCTGACCCACGGCTCCCCGGTTAACTTCTCCGGTAAGCTGTATAACATCGTGCCTTACGGTATCGATGAATCCGGTAAGATTGACTACGAAGACATGGCTAAGCAGGCGCAGGAACACAAGCCGAAAATGATCATCGGTGGTTTCTCTGCTTATTCCGGCGTGGTTGATTGGGCAAAAATGCGTGAAATCGCTGACAGCATTGGCGCATACCTGTTTGTGGATATGGCACACGTTGCCGGTCTGATTGCCGCAGGCGTCTACCCGAACCCGGTTCCACACGCTCACGTTGTGACCACCACCACGCACAAAACCCTGGCGGGCCCACGCGGTGGCCTGATCCTGGCAAAAGGTGGCGATGAAGAGCTGTACAAAAAACTGAACTCCGCCGTGTTCCCAAGCGCGCAGGGTGGCCCACTGATGCACGTTATCGCGGCAAAAGCGGTGGCGCTGAAAGAAGCGATGGAGCCAGAGTTCAAAGTTTACCAGCAGCAGGTAGCGAAAAACGCCAAAGCGATGGTGGAAGTGTTCCTGAACCGTGGTTACAAAGTGGTTTCTGGCGGTACTGAAAACCACCTGTTCTTGCTGGATCTGGTTGATAAGAACCTGACCGGTAAAGAAGCCGATGCCGCACTGGGCCGCGCAAACATTACCGTCAACAAAAACAGCGTACCAAACGATCCGAAGAGCCCGTTTGTCACCTCCGGGATCCGTATCGGATCGCCTGCGGTAACGCGTCGTGGCTTTAAAGAAGCGGAAGTGAAAGAGCTGGCTGGCTGGATGTGCGACGTGCTGGACAACATCAATGATGAAGCCAACATTGAGCGTATCAAAGCGAAAGTGCTGGATATCTGCGCACGCTTCCCGGTTTACGCGTAATCGCTAACCGTAAGATGCAAAAAAGGCCGCGAAAGCGGCCTTTTTTATGCCTGATGGCGGCTGCGCCCTATCAGGCCTACCTCGTTTGTAGGCCCGATAAGCGTTGCGCCATCGGGCAATTATCAGCGCCTGTCTAACGAAATTTTGCCCGGCCCGACAATCGCCAGCAGCAGGAAACCGCCTGCAATACTGATGTTTTTATAGAAGTTAATCATATTCGGCATCACCGCATCACCGGTCATATCCCAGTAATGGTGCCCGATAACGGCCGTCCCTAGGGTGTAGAAAACAAAAATCACCGCCAGCGGACGCGTAAAGAAGCCGAGGATCACCAGAATCACCGCCGGAACCTCCATCACAATGGCAATAATCGCTGCCAGCGAAGGCATCGGCGCGCCCGTTGATGCCATATATTGCACCGTGCCGTCGAAGTTGAGCATTTTGGGATAGCCAGAAAGGATAAACAGCAACACGAGAGCGATACGCGCGATGAGCAACATGAGGTCGCGTGATGCGCCAAAATCAAAATAACGGATTGAGTTCATGTGAATGCCATTGGGTAAGTACGTGTGATTTAAACGTAATACACAATTTTGCGAACCGCCACACCAGGCAAATAATTCCGTTTTCGGGATGGGCGCATGGCTTAACTTTGATGCCCGGTTATATGAATAATTTTAATACCGGGCAGGTGGTTTTTCGGCCAGACGCTCAGCGCGAGGCTTTGAGGATCGGATCACACTTTGCGCTGCTGGCCTGACCGTTACCGCTGATGGACGCCTGAATACATTCCTGATAATCCAGCGATGAGACGGTTTCATTGCCATTATGCGTCTGCGGCGATGGCGGGTTATTAGCGCAACCTGCCAGCGTGAAAATAACGATGAGAGAGAATAGAGATTTCATACTTATTCCTGATTAGGGATATTCGTGCTACCAGTGTGCCCCGGTGCTCAATAATGGGCAGTAACCAATTGTGCCTATGAATCGACGTGGTCGGCTGAGTAAAGGTGATGTACATCACATTTATTTGCTAAGCCAGAAGGGTAATGCTCATCAGAGTATGGTGTGAGTCAGTAAACTATCGCCTCCATAACGGGAGGACCCATGGTTTTGCACTCCACGCGCTGGCTGGCGCTCAGCTATTTTACCTACTTCTTTAGCTACGGTATTTTTCTGCCTTTCTGGAGCGTCTGGCTCAAAGGCGCGGGGCTAACACCTGAAACCATCGGAATGTTGCTAGGCGCAGGGCTGGTGGCCCGTTTTCTCGGCAGTCTGCTTATCGCGCCGCGCGTCAGCGACCCCTCCAGGCTCATTCGCGTGCTGCGCATTCTGGCGCTGATGACCTTACTGTTCGCGCTGATGTTCTGGGCCGGAACCCACGTGGCCTGGCTGATGGTGGTGATGATTGGCTTCAACCTTTTCTTCTCGCCGCTCGTACCGCTAACGGATGCGCTGGCAAATACCTGGCAAAAACAGATAACCATGGACTATGGCCGGGTTCGGCTGTGGGGCTCCATCGCTTTTGTGATAGGTTCCGCGCTGACCGGCAAACTGGTGAGTCTCTACGGTTATCAGACGATTTTGCTGATGCTAAGCCTTGGTATCGCTTCTATGCTGCTGGGAATGTTGCTAAAACCGTCGGTGATGCCGCTGGGGGAATCTCGCCATCAGGAGTCCGTCGGTTGGTCGGCCTGGCGTCGCCTGGTCTCGCTCAACTGGCGTTTTCTGGCCTGCGTCAGTCTGTTGCAAGGCGCGCACGCCGCCTATTATGGCTTCAGCGCCATTTATTGGGAGGGGGCCGGATATTCGGCGTCAGCGATTGGTTATTTATGGTCGTTAGGCGTCGTGGCGGAAGTGGTGACATTTGCGCTCAGCAAAAAAGTTTTCCGTCGCTTCAGCGCCCGCGACCTGCTCTTACTGTCGGCGGTTTGTGGCGTGATTCGCTGGGGGCTTATGGGCTGGAGTACAAGCCTGCCGTGGCTGATACTGATCCAGATTCTTCACTGCGGAACCTTCACCGTCTGCCATCTGGCGGCGATGCGCCATATTGCGGCGCGTCAGGGCAGTGAGGTGATCCGCCTTCAGGCCGTCTACTCGGCGGTGGCAATGGGCGGCAGTATCGCGGTGATGACCATGTTCTCCGGTTTCCTGTACCAGCATCTGCATCAGGGGCTGTTCTGGGTGATGGCGCTGGTGGCGCTTCCGGCGGTGGTATTGCGGCCGAAAGCGGTGACGGGTTAAGTCTCCAGTATTTTACAAATATGCTGCTGTTGATGCTCGCTGAGCGGCTGTTCGGCATGGATCAGCGGCGGCGAGAACAGCGGCAGCGCGATGGCATAGGGCGAGATGATGAGCGTGCTGTCTTTCGGTGCGCCCTCAGTCTGAAACGTATGTGCCGCCAGATACTTCACGTTGAGCGGCAGCAGGGTCAGCTCCCGCAGCTGCTGCTCAATCTCCTGCTCAAGCGCGGGGTTGTCACCGGTCAATAACACCACCTGTTTTTCATGTAACTCACTCTCCCGCATAAGGCCCGCGCCAAAAATCACCGCAATTAAGGCCACTTCATTATCGCTAAAACGCAGGGTGTAACGGCTCTCAAAATCGGTTAATGCCTCACGGGTGGTACGGATCAGGCGGGGGTAGAGGTGGTGGATCTCCTCCGGCAGGTTGTTATCGATCCCAATGTCAAAAACGCAGCGATTCAGCGCCTGCGAGAGATGGACATAAAGATGGTTATGCAGGCTATGCTCGTCGGTAAAGCGGCAGCCTGCGCGCGAGCCAAAACTCTCGACGAGACGCGAGACCGCCAGATGGAGCTGTCGGTCCTGTTCGCGACCGTCATAGTGTGGATGGGGAATTCTCAGCAGCATAAAGAGCAGCGCCAGAAAATGCTGCTCGTTTGGATTGGGCGTTTGCATAACACGTCGCTGCCAGTGATGGACGATATCAGCCGATATCTGATATTCCACCGTCGATTGGGTCCAGGCACTTTGCAGCACGCTGAGCTGCGGGCTTATGCCTTGATGATGCTGCAAAAGACAATACTGAAGGTAGAGGCGTAAAAATTGCCCATCCCGAGACTCGAACTCGCGTTGTAGTCCGCGCGCGCAGCGATTGACCAGCGCCTGTAGGTTGGTTTCGTCATAGAGCGTCCGGGCAATTTTGAGCTGTTTGAGCTGCGTTTTGATTGCCGGTGTAAAATGATGGGCAACGAAATCTGGGCACAGACGCAACGCGCGGCGCAGCCAGTGCAGTAAGCACAGACGCAGGTCGAGGTGGGTGCCTTCAATCCGATAGCAGCCATTCGCCAGGGTGGCGATCGCCAAACGATGGTAACGCTCGATCTCCAGGCTCGCCTCAACGATATCTTGCCGGACGGTTGAAACATCGACATTATTCACTTTGCCAATATATTCCGGCGTAATGGAATGCCCTGGGAGATACAGCATCAGCAGCGCCTGGCAGCGGCGCTGCGGACTGGAAAGCACAGATGGGGGTTCGAGTACGCTCATCATCTGTTGTTATCCAGCAGCAGGTAGTAGCAATAAGCGTAGACAAAAGATAACGACAGCTAATGGGCTTTCGCTAAGGAATGCTGGCGGCGGTCACAGAATTTTTCACTGAGGAACCGATGAAGAGAGTGAAACAATGCGTGGTTCTGGTATTTCTTGCGGTTTTATCGCTAAGCGCCCGCGCCCACCCGCACAGTTTTATCACCATCACTAACCAACTGGTGGTCAGCGACGGCCAGCTTACCGGCATGAAAATGCGCTGGGTGATGGACGAATTAACCTCGGCCGATCTGTTGTATGACGCCGGTAACGCTAAACCGGGTGATGAAGTATGGAAAAAGCTGGCGGCAGAAGTGATGGCTAACGTGCTGGGGCAGCACTATTTCACTGAATTCTGGCATGAGGGTAAAAAGGTGAAGTTTGAGAATCTACCCACGGCTTACGGTCTGGCACGGCAGGGGCATCAGGCGGTATTGACCTTTACGTTACCGCTGGCGACGCCGCAAAAGCTTGCCGGTCAGACCTTCACGTTCTCGACCTTCGATCCCTCCTACTATGTTGATATGAGCTATGAGAAGGACGGGGATGTTGCATTTCCCCCTGATTTTACCGGCTTGTGTAAAGTCAGTGTCCATACGCCAAAGCCTAATGAAGATATGCTCTCGTACGCGCAGTCGCTCGATAAAAAAGATGCACCAGAAGAAGATATGGAGCTCGGTAAACAATTTGCCCAGAAGGTGACCGTGCAATGTCAGTGATTTCCGTGAGCAAACGTCCTTCACGCCGCTGGTTATCGCTGTGGCCGCTGCTGCTGTTTATGGTTGCCGCCGCCGTCGGTCTGCTGTGGTTGTGGCAATTCTGGCCGCAGGTGATGATGAAAAGCGTTATCTGGCAGCGCGACGTTAACCAGCAGATGAGCGGCCTGTTACAAGCCGTAGCAGCGAATCCGGGACAGGCGGGCGGTGCGTTATTACTGTTCAGTTTTGTTTATGGCGTGCTGCATGCGCTGGGGCCTGGACATGGCAAAGTGGTTATCACCACCTGGCTTGCCACCCATCCATCAAAACTGAAGTCGAGTATCGCTCTGACGCTGGCGGCTTCATTATTGCAAGGACTGGTCGCCATCGCTCTGGTGGTCGTGGTGCTCACCCTTTTGCAACTTCCGGCACGTCAGTTACATCTGAGTAGCTTCTGGTTAGAGAAGGGCAGTTACGCGCTGGTGGGCGTCCTCGGATTATTGCTGTGCTGGCGGGCGCTGAAAAAGCTGCGCGCGCTGCTACGAAAACCCAAATTCACCGCGTTTACGCCGCATCATGTTCACCATGATGACTGCGGCTGTGGTCACCAGCATATGCCCAACCCTGAGCAGTTGAGGGAAGGCGATGACTGGCGCGCCAGGCTGATGATCGTGTTGTCGATGGGAATGCGCCCGTGTTCCGGGGCGATTATGGTGCTGCTATTCAGTAAAGTGATTGGCGTCTTTGCCTGGGGAGTCGTTTCGGCGCTGGCGATGGCGGCAGGAACATCTCTAACCATCACTTCACTGGCGCTACTGGTGCATGCCTTCCGAACGCTTGCGGTAAAGCTTGGCGGGCATAAAACACCGGTGCTTTGGCGCCAAATTGGCTGGAGTACGCTGGCTTTAGCGGGGGGCGTCATTTTAGTAGTGGCGGCAGTGGTGATGTGGGGAAGTGCGGTGCCAGTGGCGAGAGGAATCAGGCCGTTCTAAGGTTGGCGGGGCACCGAAAATGACCCGCGATTAAACGCCTGAAATAAATTAATTCAGCTTATAGTCCAGCGTAATTTCTGCTTTCAATAGCTGCGATACCGGGCAACCCGCTTTCGCCTTCTGAATAATGCCATCGAACTGTTGTGGGTCGATACCCGGTACTTTGACCTGGCTTTGCAGTGCAATTTTAGTAATCGCAAAACCGCCATCTTTTTTATCAAGCGAAACATCCGCGGTGGTATCAATGGTATCGGCGGTGTAGCCCGCTTCTCCCAGCATCAGCGATAGCGCCATTGAGAAACAAGCCGCATGAGCCGCGCCGATAAGCTCCTCCGGGTTGGTGCCCTTCGCGCCTTCAAAGCGGGTGTTAAAGCCGTAAGGTTGCTGGTTAAGAACGCCACTTTCGGTAGAGACCGTCCCTTTCCCGTGTTTGATATCACCTGACCAGTGCGCTGAACCGTGTTTATGAATTGTCATCTTCGTTCTCCTTTTGGCTTACAAAGGATTAAGTATAGACGACGGATTCAGGCGTAACGTGAACCGAGATAATTCTGGGGAAGGGGCAAAAAAAAGAGGCTCGTGAACGAGCCTCTTTATGATCTGTTGTCTGGACTTAGCGCTTGAGCGCTTCGCTCAGTTCATCACGCATGTTCGCCAGCATGGATTTCACGACACGTGGGTTACCTGCAACGATGTTGCCGGTCATCATGTAGTTGTGGCCGCCGGTAAAGTCGCACACCAGGGCGCCAGCTTCACGAGCGATCAGTTCGCCTGCGGCGAAATCCCAAGGTTTCAGGCCAATTTCGAAATAACCGTCAACGCGTGCGGCAGCCACGTAGGCCAGATCCAGCGCAGCAGAACCTGAACGGCGGAAGTCCGCGCATTCGGTAAACATTTTGCCGAGCATTTTCATATAAGCAGGAGCGTGTTGCTTCGCTTTGAACGGGAAGCCGGTGGCGATAATGGTGCCATCGAGGTCGCGAGCGATACTGCCGCGCAGACGGTAACCGTTAAGCTGTGCGCCCTGACCGCGAGTGGCGGTGAACAGTTCGTTACGCATTGGATCGTAAACAACGGCGACTTCAGTACGGCCTTTAATGCGTACTGCGATAGATACCGCGAAGTGCGGCAGGCGTTTGATAAAGTTGGTGGTGCCATCCAGTGGATCGATAACCCATTGAACATCCTGATCTTCGCCAACATGTTCACCGCTTTCTTCGGTGATAATGGTGTGTTGCGGGTAAGATTTGCGGATTGTTTCGATAATAATCGCTTCGGCGGCTTTATCGACGTTAGTCACGAAATCGTTACTGCCTTTCTGGCTCGTTTCAACAGAGTCAGGCGTTTCATAGTGTTTGGCAATTACATTACCCGCCTTGCGCGCTGCGCGCACGGCGATGGTCAGCATCGGATGCATCGGTCTCTCTCACTGGATGTTAAAGAACGGGAAAACGGCGCAGAGTATAGCAGCGAGAACAGAACATGTCTTCGTTTTATGATAATATGGCTGAATAATCTTTAGACGAAGAAAGACAATGCTGCAAAATATTCGAATCGTGCTGGTTGAAACCTCTCACACCGGCAACATGGGCTCCGTTGCCCGCGCTATGAAAACCATGGGCTTAACTAACCTGTGGCTGGTTAATCCACTGGTCAAACCGGACTCGCAGGCCATCGCGCTGGCGGCGGGCGCCAGCGATGTGATTGGTAATGCGCAAATCGTCGACACGCTCGACGAAGCATTGGCCGGATGTAGCCTGGTGGTCGGCACCAGCGCGCGTTCCCGCACGCTGCCGTGGCCAATGCTCGATCCGCGCGAATGCGGTTTGAAAAGCGTTGCCGAAGGTGCTCATGCGCCGGTTGCGCTGGTATTTGGTCGTGAGCGCGTTGGCCTGACCAACGATGAATTGCAGAAATGCCACTATCACGTGGCGATTGCCGCCAACCCTGAGTACAGCTCGCTGAACCTGGCGATGGCGGTGCAGGTGATTGCTTATGAAGTGCGGATGGCCTGGCTGGCAACGCAGGAGAGCGATGCGCCGGTGGTTGAGCAAGAAGAGACCCCGTATCCGCTGGTGGACGATCTGGAACGTTTCTACGGCCACCTTGAACAGACGCTGCTGTCTACCGGCTTCATTCGTGAAAACCACCCGGGGCATGTCATGAGTAAGCTGCGCCGTATGTTCACCCGTGCGCGCCCGGAAAGCCAGGAGTTGAACATCCTGCGTGGGATTCTGGCGTCGATTGAGCAGCAGAATAAAGGCAAGTAACCGCGTTAATGCCGGATGGCGCTTCGCTTATCCGGCTTACGGGCCACGCGATTTGTAGGCCGGATAAGCGAAGCGCCATCCGGCAAACCAATATCGCACGGAACGCCAAATACCTGACTAATTTAGTCAAGTAAATAGTTGACTGTTTTAGTCGGGAATGTCAGACTTGGCCCTGCTATGCAATACCCCCATTATTATATTAAAAACCCCGGGCAGGGGCGAGTTTGAGGTTAAGTAAGACATGAGACTGACATCTAAAGGGCGTTACGCCGTGACCGCGATGCTGGACGTTGCACTCAACTCCGAATCGGGCCCGGTACCACTGGCCGATATTTCTGAGCGTCAGGGAATTTCACTCTCCTATCTGGAGCAGCTGTTTTCCCGTCTGCGTAAAAATGGACTGGTGTCCAGCGTACGTGGTCCAGGCGGCGGTTATCTGCTCGGTAAAGAAGCTATCCACATCGCAGTGGGTGAAGTAATCAGCGCAGTGGACGAGTCCGTTGACGCCACCCGCTGTCAGGGGAAAGGGGGCTGCCAGGGCGGCGATAAATGTTTAACCCACGCACTGTGGCGCGACCTGAGCGACCGTCTGACCGGTTTCCTGAACAATATCACCTTAGGTGAACTGGTGAATAACCAGGAAGTTCTTGATGTATCAGGCCGTCAGCACACGCAAGACACCTCCCGCAATACCCGTGTACAAGACGCAATCGACGTTAAGTTACGCGCATAATCTAGCCGTCCTGTCGTATAAGACAGGGCTGGTTAAATAAAAATGAGATTTCAGAGTCAGGCCGGGGCCAAAAGCCCCGTCAACACGGTCGTACATCCAGCCGGTTGCCTGATTCCTTGCATTGAGTGATGTACGGAGTTTAAGAGCAATGAAATTACCGATCTATCTCGACTACTCCGCAACCACGCCGGTGGACCCGCGTGTTGCCGAGAAAATGATGCAGTGTCTGACCCTGGACGGAAACTTTGGTAACCCCGCTTCCCGTTCACACCGTTTCGGCTGGCATGCTGAAGAAGCGGTAGATATCGCCCGTAATCAGATTGCCGACCTCGTGGGCGCTGACCCACGTGAAATCGTCTTTACCTCCGGTGCGACTGAGTCCGATAACCTGGCGATCAAAGGTGCAGCTAATTTTTATCAGAAAAAAGGCAAGCACATTATCACCAGCAAAACCGAACACAAAGCCGTGCTCGACACCTGTCGTCAGCTTGAGCGTGAAGGTTTTGAAATTACCTATCTGGCGCCTCAGCGCAACGGCATCATCGACCTGAAAGAGCTTGAAGCGGCGATGCGTGACGACACCATCCTCGTTTCTATCATGCACGTGAATAACGAAATCGGCGTGGTGCAGGATATCGCGACTATCGGCGAACTGTGCCGTGCGCGCGGCATCATCTATCACGTTGATGCGACTCAGAGCGTGGGCAAACTGCCTATCGACCTGAGCCAGCTGAAAGTTGACCTGATGTCTTTCTCCGGTCACAAAATTTACGGCCCGAAAGGCATCGGCGCGCTGTACGTGCGTCGTAAACCGCGTATTCGTATCGAAGCGCAGATGCACGGCGGCGGTCACGAGCGCGGCATGCGTTCTGGCACCCTGCCTGTTCACCAGATTGTCGGTATGGGTGAAGCTTACCGTATCGCGAAAGAAGAGATGGAAACCGAGATGGCGCGTCTGCGCGGTCTGCGTAACCGTCTGTGGGACGGCGTGAAAGATATGGAAGAGGTTTACCTCAACGGTGACCTTGAGCAGGGCGCACCAAACATTCTCAACGTCAGCTTCAACTATGTTGAAGGCGAATCGCTGATTATGGCGCTGAAAGATCTGGCGGTTTCCTCCGGTTCTGCCTGTACGTCTGCAAGCCTTGAGCCATCCTATGTGCTGCGCGCACTGGGCATGACCGATGAGCTGGCACACAGTTCTATCCGTTTCTCTTTAGGTCGTTTTACTACCGAAGAAGAGATTGACTACACCATCAAGCTGGT
Organism: Enterobacteriaceae bacterium; assembly: GCA_902363335.1. Taxonomy (GTDB): domain Bacteria; phylum Pseudomonadota; class Gammaproteobacteria; order Enterobacterales; family Enterobacteriaceae; genus Kluyvera. Next base: position 56,452 of record CABIZV010000005.1, read on the forward strand.
TCGTAACTCCATCGGCCGTCTGCGCGAGCTTTCTCCACTGTGGGAAATGTTCAAACAGGGCGTGGATATCAACAGCATCGAATGGTCACATCACTAATTCGGCACCAATAAGGAGAATTCATCATGGCTTACAGCGAAAAAGTAATCGATCACTACGAAAATCCACGTAACGTGGGTTCTTTCGACAACAGCGACGAAAGCGTCGGTAGCGGCATGGTCGGTGCACCGGCCTGCGGCGATGTGATGAAGTTGCAGATTAAAGTCAACAATGAAGGTATCATTGAAGACGCGCGTTTCAAGACTTACGGCTGCGGTTCCGCCATTGCCTCCAGCTCTCTGGTCACCGAATGGGTGAAAGGGAAATCTCTGGACGAAGCACAGGCGATTAAAAACACCGATATCGCAGACGAACTTGAACTGCCACCGGTGAAAATTCACTGTTCTATCCTGGCAGAAGACGCGATTAAAGCCGCCATTGCGGATTACAAAAGCAAACGTGAAGCAAAATAATTAAGAGTTGAGGTCATTATGTCGATTTCCTTAAGCGACAGTGCGGCAGCGCGAGTCAATACCTTCCTGGCAAACCGCGGTAAAGGGTTTGGCCTGCGTCTGGGCGTGAGAACGTCCGGTTGTTCAGGTATGGCTTATGTACTGGAATTTGTTGACGAGCCGGCGGCAGAAGATACCGTTTTCGAAGACAAAGGCGTGAAAGTTGTCATCGACGGTAAGAGCCTGCAATTTCTTGACGGCACGCAGCTCGACTTCGTGAAAGAAGGTCTGAACGAAGGGTTTAAATTCACCAACCCTAACGTGAAAGATGAGTGCGGTTGCGGCGAAAGCTTTAACGTCTAGTTTTGAGTCCTGCCAACCCCACCATGGTTTTCGTACTGTGCGTGGGGTTTGTTTTAATTAGTTAACCCTGAGACTGTCATGGATTACTTCACTCTCTTTGGATTGTCAGCCGGTTATCACGTAGACACTCAGGCCCTCGCGGCACGTTTCCAGGACCTGCAGCGTCAGAACCATCCCGACCGTTTTGCCAGCGCCAGCGAAGCCGAACAGCTTGCTGCGGTGCAGCGCTCCGCCAATATCAATCAGGCATGGCAAACCTTGCGTCACCCGCTGACTCGCGCAGAATACCTGCTCTCCTTACACGGTTTCGACCTCTCTTCTGAACAGCACACCGTGCGCGACACCGCGTTCCTGATGGAACAGCTGGAACTGCGTGAAGAGCTTGACGAAATCGAGCAGGCGAAAGACACCGCGCGTCTGGAAACCCTGCAAAAACGCGTTAAAGCAATGTATACCCAGCGCCAGCAGCAGATGGTGGCGCAATTAGACGATGAAACGTGGGACGCGGCGGCGGATACCGTGCGTAAACTGCGCTTTCTCGATAAACTCCAAAGCAGTGCTGAATTACTCGAAGAAAAGCTGCTCGATTTCTGATTTTGGAAGCTTAACATGGCCTTATTACAAATTAGTGAGCCTGGCTTAAGTGCCGCACCGCACCAGCGTCGACTGGCGGTGGGTATTGACTTAGGCACCACCAATTCTCTGGTTGCCACCGTGCGTAGCGGCCAGGCCGAAACGCTGGCAGATGACCAGGGTCGCCACCTGCTGCCTTCCGTGGTGCATTACCAGGCGCAGGGTCAGGTTGTCGGTTATGACGCGCGCGCCAACGCCGCGCTTGATCCTGCCAACACCATAAGCTCGGTGAAACGCATGATGGGCCGCTCGCTGGCGGACATTCAGGCGCGCTATCCGCATCTGCCTTATCAATTTGAAGCGAGCGAAAATGGTCTGCCCATGCTGGTCACTCGCGCTGGCGTGCTGAACCCGATTCGCGTGTCTGCGGACATTTTGAAAACGCTGGCGGCGCGGGCAACCGAATCGCTTGCCGGTGAACTGGACGGCGTGGTGATAACCGTACCAGCCTATTTTGACGATGCACAGCGTCAGGGCACCAAAGACGCCGCGCGTCTGGCTGGCCTGCACGTATTGCGTCTGCTGAACGAACCGACCGCAGCGGCGATTGCCTACGGTCTGGATTCCGGTCAGGAAGGGGTTATCGCCGTTTATGACTTAGGCGGCGGCACCTTCGATATCTCCATTCTGCGCTTAAGCCGCGGTGTGTTTGAAGTGCTGGCGACCGGCGGCGATTCTGCGCTGGGCGGCGATGACTTCGACCACCTTCTGGCCGACCATATCCGCGAGCAAGCGGGTATTGCCGATCGCAGCGACAACCGCGTCCAGCGTGAACTTCTGGATGCCGCTATCGCCGCCAAAATCGCCTTGAGCGATGCGGATAGCGTGAACGTTGACGTTGCGGGCTGGAAAGGCGAAATCACCCGTGAACAGTTTAACGACCTCATTTCCGCGCTGGTTAAGCGCACGTTACTGGCCTGCCGCCGCGCGCTGAAAGATGCGGGCGTGGAAGCTGATGAAGTGCTGGAAGTGGTGATGGTCGGCGGTTCAACCCGTGTTCCGCTGGTGCGTGAGCGCGTCGGCGAATTCTTCGGTCGTACTCCGCTGACCTCCATCGACCCGGACAAAGTGGTGGCCATTGGTGCCGCTGTGCAGGCGGATATCCTGGTCGGCAACAAGCCGGACAGCGAAATGCTGCTGCTGGACGTGATTCCGCTCTCTCTCGGCCTCGAAACCATGGGCGGCCTGGTGGAGAAAGTGATCCCGCGTAATACCACGATCCCGGTGGCGCGCGCCCAGGAGTTCACGACCTTCAAAGACGGACAGACTGCGATGTCTATCCACGTGATGCAGGGCGAACGTGAACTGGTGCAGGACTGCCGCTCGCTGGCACGTTTTGCGCTGCGCGGTATTCCGGCATTACCGGCGGGCGGCGCGCACATTCGCGTGACCTTCCAGGTCGATGCGGACGGTCTGCTGAGCGTGACGGCGATGGAGAAATCCACCGGCGTTGAATCCTCCATCCAGGTGAAACCGTCCTACGGTCTGACCGATGGTGAAATCGCCACCATGATTAAAGATTCCATGAGCTACGCCGAGCAGGACGTGAAAGCACGCATGCTGGCGGAGCAGAAAGTGGAAGCAGCTCGCGTGCTGGAAAGCCTGCACAGCGCGCTTGCCGCAGATGCCGCGCTGTTAAGCGCCGCAGAGCGTCAGGAGATTGACGACGCCGCCGCCGAATTAAGCGCAGCGGCTGCGGGTAATGACACTGACGCCATCGAACAAGCCATTAAAAACGTTGACAAACAAACCCAGGAATTCGCCGCTCGTCGTATGGACCAATCCGTCCGTATGGCGTTGAAAGGCCAATCCGTGGACGAGGTTTAATATGCCAAAGATTGTAATTTTGCCTCATCAGGACCTGTGTCCGGATGGCGCGGTTCTGGAAGCGGATACCGGTGAAACTATCCTCGACGTTGCGCTGCGTAACGGTATCGAGATTGAACACGCCTGTGAAAAATCCTGTGCATGCACCACCTGCCACTGCATCGTGCGCGAAGGGTTTGACTCCCTGGCGGAAAGTACGGAAGACGAAGACGACATGCTGGATAAAGCATGGGGTCTGGAGCCGGAAAGCCGTTTAGGCTGTCAGGCGCGCGTCACCGATGAAGATCTGGTGGTCGAAATTCCGCGTTACACAATTAATCACGCGCGCGAGCATTAACAGGGGATAGTATGGGACTGAAGTGGACTGACAGCCGCGAAATCGGCGAAGCGCTGTACGACGCCTTCCCGGATACCGATCCGAAGACCGTACGTTTTACCGATCTGCACCAGTGGATTTGCGACCTCGAAGATTTTAATGATGACCCTCAGGCATCAAATGAAAAAGTTCTTGAGGCAATTCTGCTAGTCTGGTTGGATGAAGCAGACTAATTTTGCATCATGATTCACGCTGCAGATACGTTGGCGACCCGAATCATTCAGCAAAAAACTAACGGGCTGCCATTCGGCGGCCCGTTTGCTAATAAGGATAAAAATAATGACAGAAGCCATGAAAGTGACCCTTTCTACCCAGCCAGCCGATGCGCGCTGGGGGAAAAACGCCACCCACAGTATTAATGATGAAGGTATTGTCCTGCACCTGACCGGCCGCGACGACGCGGGTTTGATTCAGCGCGTGGCGCGTAAAATCGACGGCATGGGCATTAAGCACGTTGCGTTAAGCGGAGAAGGCTGGAACGTTGATAACGCGTGGGCCTTCTGGTCCGGTTACAAAGGGCCTAAAGGCACGCGTCAGGTTGAATGGCCTGAACTCGACGATGCGCAGCAGAAGGAACTGGATAACCGTCTGACCTACATCGACTGGGTGCGCGACACCATTAACGCACCGGCAGAAGAGTTAGGCCCTGAGCAACTGGCACAGCGTGCGGTTGACCTGCTGTGCGGCGTCGCGTGCGACAATGTTTCCTATCGCATCACCAAAGGTGAAGACCTGCGCGAGCAGAACTATATGGGCCTGCACACCGTGGGCCGTGGCTCTGAGCGTCCACCGGTGCTGCTGGCGCTGGACTATAATCCGACCGGCGATAAAGACGCCCCGGTTTATGCATGCCTGGTCGGCAAAGGCATTACCTTTGACTCCGGCGGTTATAGCCTCAAGCAGAGCGCCTTTATGGACTCCATGAAGTCCGATATGGGCGGCGCGGCAACGGTGACAGGCGCGCTGGCGCTGGCGATCACCCGTGGTCTGAACAAACGCGTAAAACTGTTCCTGTGCTGCGCCGATAACATGGTCAGCGGCAATGCGTTCAAGCTGGGCGATATCATCCACTATCGTAACGGCAAAACCGTGGAAGTGATGAATACCGATGCGGAAGGTCGTCTGGTGCTGGCCGATGGACTGATTGATGCCAGCGCGCAGAAACCAGAGCTTATCATTGATGCAGCGACCCTGACCGGTGCGGCGAAAACGGCGCTGGGTAACGACTACCACGCGCTGTTCAGCTTCGACGACCCGTTGGCAAACCGCCTGCTGGCAAGCGCTCAGGCGGAAAACGAAGCCTTCTGGCGTCTGCCGCTGGCGGAGTTCCACCGCAATCAGCTGCCGTCTAACTTTGCTGAACTGAACAATACCGGCAGCGCGGCCTATCCGGCTGGCGCAAGCACCGCGGCGGGCTTCCTGTCCCACTTCGTGGAAAACTACCACCAAGGTTGGCTGCATATTGACTGCTCGGCAACTTACCGCAAATCAGCCGTCGAGCAATGGTCAGCGGGCGCAACCGGGTTGGGCGTGCGCACTATTGCGAATTTGTTGACCGCGTAGGCCGGATAAGCGTAGCGCCATCCGGCAAAATACTGGCGGGGGCGCTTCGCTTGCCCGCCCTACAGTAACTACTGAATTTGTGGCCTTATGTCCGAAACCAAAAACGAACTTGAAACGCTGCTGGAGCAGGCGGCAACCGAACCCGCACATCGCCCGGCTTTTTTCCGTACCTTACTGGAATCTACCGTTTGGGTACCCGGAAGTGCCGCTGACGATAAGCAGGTTGCCGATGACAGCGCATTAGATATCCAGCATTGGGAAAAAGATGACGGCACCTCGGTTGTTCCGTTCTTTACCTCGCTTGAAGCCCTGCAACGGGCGGTCACCTCCGAACAGGCATTTGTGGTGATGCCGGTGCGCACGCTGTTTGAAATGACGCTGGGCGAGACGCTGTTTCTCAACGCCAAACTGCCAACCGGTAAAGAGTTTACGCCGCGTGAAATCAGCCATTTGATTGGTGAAGAGGGCAATCCGCTCAGCACGCAGGAAGTGCTGGAAGGCGGCAGCGCGCTGCTACTTTCCGAAGTGGCTGAGCCGCCAGCGCAGATGGTCGAATCTCTGACCACCCTGTTTAAAACCCTGAAAACGGTGAAGCGCGCGTTTCTGTGCTCCATTAAAGAGCACGCCGACGAGCAGCCAAACCTGCTGATTGGTATCGAAGCGGAAGGGGATATCGAAGAGATTATTCACGCCGCGGGCAGCGTTGCCACCGACACCTTACCGGGCGATGAGCCAATAGATATCTGTCAGGTTGTAGAAGGCGAGAAGGGCATCAGCCACTTTATGCTGGCGCACATCACCCCGTTTTATGAAAAGCGCTGGGGCAGTTTCCTGCGCGACTTCAAGCAGAACCGGATTATCTAAGACGATGTTTCCCCGGAGTCGGCGCTAACGCACCTCGTCCGGGCTACAATTTCGCACATTTGTAGCCCGGCCAAGCGCAGCGCCGCCGGGATCACACCGAACCTCTATTATTGTGCAGGCTCAATTGGCAGGTCATCGCGCGCGCCCCATTCACTCCAGGAGCCGTCGTACAGGGTGACGTCGGGAGCATCAAGCGTGGCTAATGCCAGGGCGACGACCGCAGCCGTCACGCCGGAACCGCAGCTGACAATAATCGGCTGGTTTAAATCCACACCCTGACGCGTAAAGATCTCCTCCAGCTCATCGGTGGTTTTCAATTCACCGTCGACCACCAAATCTCCCCATGGCACATTATGCGCGCCCGGAATATGGCCGCGACGCAATCCTGGGCGAGGCTCGTCTACCTGTGCATTAAAACGTGGCGCGGGGCGGGCATCTACGAGTTGAGCGGTTCCCTCGTGGCTGGCAAGAAGAACTTCCGTCAACGACTTAACCGACTCGGGGCTGAATTGCGCTTCAAATTCCCCTTCCCGGGTATCCGCCAGACCCTGTTCCAGCAGCAGTTCATCGCGCTGCCAGCCTGCCAGTCCACCCGCCAGAATCGACACCTTTTGGGCGCCGAAAATGCGTAGCATCCACCACGCGCGCGGGGCTGAGAACAAATTACCTTCATCATAGATAACCAGATGCTTATCCCGGCTGACGCCCAACTCACGCATGGCGACGGCAAACGCTGCCGGGCGCGGCAACATATGCGGCAGGGGAGACGTGTGGTCACTCAGGGCTTCGATATCAAAAAATACCGCCCCCGGCAGATGCCCGGCCTTAAATTCCGCGTTCAGGTCACGGTGTTCCTGTCCCGGCGGCGCCATCCGCGCGTCAATAATTTGCACCTGCGGGTCATCAACGTGCTCAGCCAGCCAGTCGGCGGCAACAAAAAATGAAGTGGTCATAGTACCCTCCCATGATGAATCATAAGAAGATTGTCGGTGTTTTTGCCCATACCGACAAGCTGCCACCTTTTTATTAGCGCGTTGCTTCACCCTTTTTAACCACGGCATAAACGGCACTCGCCGCGAGAGCGACGAAAAGAGCGTGTGAAAACTGAGAATCTGCCAACTACTGGCAAAGCGCGAGTTGAGGCATAATACTGTGTTGACGACACAATCAGACTTCCCCTTCAGAGGTTACAGGATGAAACCCTTTCGTTTAGCAACGCTTGCTCTCGCGCTGGCGATGACGTTCACGCTGGCTGGATGCGACAATAATAACGATGATAAGCCCGCCGTGCCCGCAACGCCGAGCAAGACGGACAGCGCTGCGCCCAAAGCGGATCCCGCTCGGCTACAAAAACTCGCCCAGCAAAGTCAGGGCAAAACCCTCTCCTTGCTCGATGCCTCGGAAGTCCAGCTGGACGGCGCGGCCACGCTGGTACTGACCTTCTCCATTCCGCTCGATCCTGAACAAGACTTCAGTAAAAGCGTCCATCTGGTGGATAAAAAAAGCGGCAAGGTGGATGGAGCCTGGGAACTGGCACCGAATCTGAAAGAGCTGCGCTTGCGACATCTTGAACCCAAACGTGATCTGATTGTGACCGTGGATCCCGCGTTGCTGGCGCTCAATAAAGCGACCTTCGGCACCAGCGTTGAAAAAACGCTGACCACCCGGGATATTGCCCCGAGCGTGGGCTTTGCCAGCCGCGGCTCGCTGTTGCCGGGCAAGGTGATTGAAGGACTGCCGGTGATGGTGCAAAACGTCCCGCACGTGGACGTCAATTTCTTCCGCGTGAAGCCTGAAGCGCTGGCGTCATTTGTCAGCCAATGGGAATACCGCAGTTCGCTGAGCAACTGGGAATCAGACGAACTGTTGAAAATGGCGGACCTGGTCTATACCGGGCGCTTTGACCTCAACCCGGCACGTAACACCCGCGAAAAATTGCTGTTACCGCTAAAAGACATTACGCCGTTACAGCAATCCGGCGTCTATATCGCCGTGATGAACCCGGCGGGGCAGTACAGCTACAGCAATGCCGCGACCCTGTTTACCCTCAGTGACGTCGGGGTGTCGCTGCACCGTTATCATAACCAGCTGGATGTGTTTACCCAGAGCCTTGAAAATGGCGCGGCGCAGTCGGCGGTGGAGCTGACGCTCATCAATAGCAAAGGGCAAACTCTGGCGCAGGCTACCAGCGATGCGAAAGGGCATACCACTTTGCAAACGGATAAAGAAGCCGCATTGCTGCTGGCGCGCAAAGATGGGCAGACGACGTTGCTCGATCTGAAACAGCCCGCGCTGGATCTGGCCGAGTTTGATATCGCCGGTTCGCCGGGCTACAGCAAGCAGTTCTTTATGTTCGGCCCGCGCGATCTCTATCGTCCCGGGGAAACGGTGATTCTCAACGGCCTGCTACGCGACCGCGACGGCAAGCCGCTGGCTGAACAACCGGTGAAGCTTGAGGTTGTTAAGCCGGACGGTACGGTTATCCGCAGCGTGGTTAGCCAGCCGGTGAACGGTTTGTATCAGCTGACCTACCCGCTGGACAGCGGCGCGGCAACCGGCATGTGGCACATTCGTGCTAACACCGGCGATAACCAGCCGCAGGAATGGGACTTCCAGGTCGAAGATTTTATGCCCGAGCGGATGGCGCTGAATCTGACGCCTCAGACGACGCCGCTGGCACCGGATGCGGATGTAAAATTCGATGTGGTGGGCTACTACCTTTACGGCGCACCGGCCAACGGCAACAGCCTACAAGGGAAACTGTTCTTGCGTCCGCTGCGCGACGCGGTACCTGCGCTGCCGGGCTTCCAGTTTGGTGATATCGCCCAGGAAAATATTTCCCGCAGCCTCGATGAAATGGACCTGAAGCTGGACGCAAAAGGCCGTGCCGAGGTTACCACCGAGAGCCAGTGGCAGGAAACCCATTCGCCGTTACAGGTGATTCTCCAGGCGAGTCTGCTGGAGTCCGGCGGCCGACCGGTCACGCGCCGTGCGGTTCAGGCTATCTGGCCTGCCAGCGAGTTACCGGGCGTGCGTCCGCAGTTCGCCAGCAAAGCGGTCTATGACTACCGTACCGATACCACGGTCAATGAACCTATTGTCGAAGAAAACAGCCAGGCAGCGTTTGATATTGTTTACAGCAACGCGCAGGGCGAGAAAAAAGCGGTTTCAGGTTTGCAGGTCAAACTCATCCGTGAGCGCCGTGACTACTACTGGAACTGGTCGGAAGGCGACGGTTGGCAATCTCGCTTTGATCAAAAAGATCTGGTTGAGGGAGAAGAATCGCTGGATCTGAAAGCGGATGAAACCGGGAAAGTCAGCTTCCCGGTGGAGTGGGGCGCTTATCGTCTGGAAGTTAAAGCGCCAAACGAGGCGGTCAGCAGCGTGCGTTTCTGGGCGGGTTACAGCTGGCAGGATAACAGCGACGGCACCGGGGCTGCGCGCCCTGACCGCGTGACCTTAAAACTCGATAAACCAAATTATCAGCCGGGCGACACCATCAAACTGCATGTGGCGGCACCCGCAGCCGGTAAAGGCTATGCGATGGTAGAGTCCAGCGATGGGCCGCTGTGGTGGCAGGAAATTGACGTGCCGGCACAGGGGATGGATCTCTCCATCCCGGTGGATAAAAGCTGGAACCGCCATGACCTTTATCTGAGCACGCTGGTGGTGCGTCCGGGCGATAAATCCCGCTCGGCTACGCCAAAACGGGCGGTAGGGGTGCTGCATCTGCCGCTGGGTGACGAACAGCGTCGGCTGAATATTGCGCTCGATAGCCCGCAGAAAATGCGTCCGAATCAGCCGCTGACCGTCAAAGTGAAGGTCAACCGTAAAGAGGGAGCGGCACCAAAACAGGTCAACGTTCTGCTCTCGGCGGTGGATAGCGGGGTGCTGAATATTACCGATTACACCACGCCGGATCCGTGGGAAGCCTTCTTTGGCCAGAAACGCTACGGTGCGGATATCTACGATATTTATGGTCAGGTGATTGAAGGGCAGGGGCGTTTAGCCAGTCTGCGCTTTGGTGGCGATGGCGATGAGCTTAATCGCGGAGGCAAACCGCCGGTGAACCACGTCACCATTATCGCCCAACAGGCGCAGCCGGTGGTGCTGGATGACAACGGTGAAGGCACCATCACCATGCCTATCGGCGACTTTAACGGCGAGCTGCGCGTCATGGCGCAGGCGTGGACGGCACAAGACTTCGGCAGCGCGGAATCAAAAGTGATTGTCGCCGCGCCGGTTGTGGCAGAACTGAATATGCCGCGCTTTATGGCCAGCGGTGACAGCGCCCGCCTGACGCTTGATGTCACCAATCTGACCGATCAACCGCAAACCCTGAACGTGCAGATTGCGACCGATGGCCTGATTGAGCTAAAAAGCGCACAGCCCGCGCCGCTAAAACTGGATCCGGGTGTTCGGAGCACTCTGTTTGTGCCGGTAAGCGCAGGTGATGGATATGGCGATGGCAGTATTCATGTCACCGTTTCAGGCATGACTTTGCCGGGTGAAACGCTGGCAGAAATGCAAAAGTCGTGGAAAATCGGCGTCCGTCCGGCCTTCCCGGCGCAGACGGTGAATAACGGCGCAGTGCTACAGCCAGGCGAAAGCTGGAGCGTTCCGCAAAATCAAAATGCGGCATTCTCACCGGCGACGCTGCAAGGGCAACTGCTGTTAAGCGGCAAGCCGCCGCTTAATCTGGCGCGCTATATTCGCGAGCTGAAGGCCTATCCGTACGGCTGTCTGGAGCAAACGGCGAGCGGCTTGTTCCCGCAGCTTTATACCAACGCCGAGCAGCTTAAAGCGATGGGCATCACGGGCGATACCGATGACAAACGTCGTGCGGCGGTGGATATCGGTATCTCGCGCCTGCTGCAAATGCAAAAAGATAACGGCGGTTTTGCTCTGTGGGATAAAGACGGTTCAGAAGAGTATTGGCTGACGGCTTACGTCATGGACTTCCTGGTGCGAGCCGGGGAACAGGGTTACAGCGTTCCAACTGATGCGATTAACAAAGGCAACAACCGGATGCTGCGCTATCTGCAAGAGCCGGGATTGATGAGCGTGCGCTATACCGATGACACGGCGGCCAGCCGCTTCGCCATTCAGGCCTATGCCGGCCTGGTGCTGGCGCGCCAGCAAAAAGCGCCGTTAGGTGCGCTGCGTGAACTGTGGGAACGCCGGGCGCAGGCGCAGTCAGGATTGCCGCTGATGCAGTTGGGGATTGCGTTAAAAGCGATGGGCGATGCCCCGCGCAGCGAGCAAGCGCTTCAGCTGGCGCTGACTACGAAGCGTGCAAACCAAACGCGCTGGCTGGCGGACTACGGAAGCGATCTGCGTGACCATGCGCTGATGCTGTCGCTGCTGGAAGAAAACAAACTGCTGCCAGATGTGCAGAATTCGTTGCTGCAAACGCTCTCCGAAGAAGCCTTTGGCGAACGCTGGCTGTCAACGCAGGAAAATAATGCGCTGTTCCTCGCCGCGAAAAGCGTTCTCAGTCTGCCGGGTAACTGGACGGCGCAGACCACGCTTGCAAGCCAGCCATTGCAGGGTGATAAAGCCCTGACGCGAAATCTGGACGGTGAACAACTTGCGGCATTAAACGTGACCAATACGGGTGAACACCCGCTGTGGCTGCGTCTGGACAGCAGCGGTTATCCTGCAAATGCCCCGGCAGCAACCAGCAACGTACTGCAAATTGAACGGCAGTTCCTGGGCACCGATGGCGAAACTAAATCGCTCTCGTCACTGCGCAGCGGTGAGCTGGTACTGGTGAAGCTGGACATAAAAGCCAGCCAGAACGTGCCGGATGCGCTGGTGGTGGATATGCTGCCCGCCGGACTGGAGCTTGAAAACCAGAATCTGGCGAACAGCAGCGCCAATCTGCAAGACAACGGCGGTGAAGTGCAGGAGTGGCTTAACCAAATGCAGCAGGCGGATATTCAGCACATGGAGTTCCGTGACGATCGCTTTGTCGCTGCGGTGGCATTGAACGCCAACCAACCGGTGACGCTGGTGTATCTGGCGCGTGCGGTGATGCCGGGCGCCTACCAGGTGCCGCCGGCACAGGTTGAATCAATGTATGTACCGAGCTGGCGAGCAACGAGTGCGTCGGGCGAAATGCTGATTGTTGTTCCTTAAGATGCATTTTTGCAGGCGAATACGCCCCTGCTGGCGCTGGCTGGTCGGGGCTATTGTTATTCTGTTTGCGGGTATTGTGCTGGCCGATAGGCTCTGGCCACTACCCCTGCATGAAGTCACCCCCGCACGCGTGGTGGTGGCGCAAGACGGTAGCCCGCTGTGGCGTTTTGCCGATGCTGATGGAATATGGCGCTATCCAGTGACTATTGAAGAGGTATCACCACGTTACCTTGAAGCGCTGATCCACTATGAAGACCGCTGGTTCTGGGATCACCCCGGGGTTAACCCATTTGCTATCGCCCGCGCTGCCTGGCAGGATTTAACCGCCGGTCGCGTAGTGTCGGGCGGCAGTACGCTCACTATGCAGGTGGCACGCCTGCTGGACCCGCACTCCCGTACTTTCGCAGGTAAAGTGCGCCAGCTTTGGCGCGCTTTCCAGCTGGAATGGCATCTTTCTAAACGCGACATCCTCACCCTCTATCTCAACCGAGCACCGTTTGGCGGCACATTGCAGGGTATCGGCGCTGCAAGCTGGGCCTATCTTGGCAAGCCTCCGGCACAGCTGAGCTATGCCGATGCGGCTTTGCTGGCGGTATTACCCCAGGCCCCTAGTCGTTTACGGCCCGACCGCTGGCCTGCCAGGGCGCAGGCGGCACGTAACAAAGTGCTCGATCGGATGCTGACCCAGCATGTCTGGCCGGCGGGTGCGGTAAAAGAGGCGAAAGAGGAAGCGGTGTGGCTGTTTCCGCGTCAGATGCCGCAGCTGGCACCGCTGTTCTCACGACAGATGCTGGCGCGCAGCAAGGATGAGAAAATCGTGACCACGCTGGATGCCGGGTTGCAGCGCCAGCTTGAAGATCTGGCAATGAACTGGAAATCACGGCTGCCGCCGCGAACCTCGCTGGCGATGGTGGTGGTCGACAATCGCGATATGAAGGTACGTGGATGGGTAGGATCGGTGGATATCACCGACGATAGCCGATTTGGTCATGTCGATATGGTGACCGCTATTCGCTCACCGGGCTCGGTATTAAAACCGTTCCTGTACGGTATGGCGCTGGATAGCGCGTTAATTCATCCGGCATCGCTCCTGCAGGACGTACCGCGCCGCGTAGGTGATTATCGTCCCGGCAACTTTGACAGCGGTTTTCACGGGCCGGTGAGCATGAGTGAAGCGCTGGTACGCTCGCTGAATCTACCGGCAGTACAGGTGCTGGATGCTTATGGGCCAAAACAATTTGCCGCTCGCCTGCGCAATGCAGGATTGCCGCTGATTCTACCGGCCGGCGCGGAGCCTAATTTGTCTCTGATTCTGGGCGGCGCAGGCGCGCGTCTGGCCGATATTACCGCCGCTTATAGCGCATTGGCGCGTCACGGTAAAGTCGGGAAACTTCGCATGCTGGCAAGCGATCCTCTGATTGAAAGACCACTGCTTTCGCCGGGTTCAGCATGGATTATCCGTCGCATTCTGGCGGGAGAAGCCCAGCCGCTGCCGGATGCCGTATTGTCTCAGGTGGTGCCGCTGGCATGGAAAACGGGCACCAGCTATGGCTACCGCGATGCCCTGGCGATGGGCGTTAACGCCCGTTACAGCATCGGTATTTGGGTGGGCCGCCCCGACGGCACGCCGGTGGCCGGGCAGTTTGGTTTTGCCAGCGCGATACCGCTTTTAAATCAGGTCAATAACCTGCTGCTCTCAAGGAACACGCGTCAGCAAGAAGACCGCGATCCGCGTCCTGTCTCGGTGAGTCGTGCCGAGATTTGCTGGCCTGGCGGTCAACCTTTGGCCGCAGGTGACAGCAACTGCCGTCGTCGACTGGCAACCTGGGTGCTGGATAATACGCTGCCGCCCACTCTGCTGTTGCCGGAGCAAGAAGGTATGCGAGGGATCCGCTTCCCGATTTGGCTTGATAACGCCGGAAAGCGCGTAGCCGCAGATTGCCCGGATGCCCGTGAAGCGATGATTGACGTTTGGCCGCTGCCGCTTGAACCATGGCTTCCTACGGGCGAGCGCCGGTCAGCGCGTTTACCCGCGGTCTCGGCGATTTGTCCCCCAAGACAGTTCCAGAATACTGCGCCTTTAATGATTTCAGGTATTCGCGATAATGCCGTTATCCGGCGACTGCCGGGGGAATCTGGCGCGACGATCGTACTTCAGGCCAACGGAGGCGATGGCCGACGCTGGTGGTTCCTGAACGGCGAGCCGCAAAACGGTGCAGGAGAGAATTTGACGTTGAAGTTAGATAAACCGGGCGTTTACCAACTGGTGGTAATGGATGATGCTGGGCAGACGGCGGTGGTTAATTTTGCGTTGCAATGAGCAGGTTTTTCCGATGATCGCTCCTACTGGATACGATGAATGTTGGACGGGTAAGCGTAGCGCCACCCGGCAAAAGACAGTGCACGGGGTTTAAACTGATTTGTTACATATTGTGTTGCTTAAAAGTGTCTTATTTTAAAGAAATGTTACCTTTATCCATAGGCAACGGCGCTATCGGTCATTATAATCCGCGCCAGGTCATACAACTTTACTATCTGTATGCTCAACACCTGTAAGCACGACAACAGAATAAATTTTATTATTAGAGGTAATCATGGCAATTGAACGTACTTTTTCCATCATCAAGCCAAACGCGGTGGCAAAAAACGTTATTGGTAGCATCTTTGCTCGCTTTGAAGCAGCAGGGTTCAAAATCGTCGGCACCAAAATGCTGCACCTGACCGTTGAACAGGCTCGTGGTTTCTACGCTGAGCACGATGGTCGTCCATTCTTCGACGGTCTGGTTGAGTTCATGACCTCAGGCCCAATCGTGGTTTCCGTACTGGAAGGCGAAAACGCCGTTCAGCGTCACCGCGACCTGCTGGGCGCAACCAACCCAGAAAACGCGCTGGCAGGCACTCTGCGTGCTGATTATGCGGATAGCTTCACCGAAAACGGCACCCATGGCTCTGATTCCGTTGAATCTGCTGCCCGTGAAATCGCCTTCTTCTTCGCTGAAGGTGAAGTGTGCCCACGTACCCGCTAAGGGCACGTTTACACTTTATTTAATGAATGCCGCGTGCAGACGTGGCATTCATGCGCCAGAATTTGTACAATGCAGCGCCCCCGGACGAGCAGACCGCTTTCCTGGGGCGCTTCTTTTTATCAATCCACCCTCCAGGGGCCATAACGTGTAACAACGAGGCCGGAATAAAAAAATGTCTGAACAAATTGTCACGCCTGAGAGCGCCATCCCGGCGGTTCCCAATAAAGATGGAAAAATTAACCTGCTGGATCTTAGCCGTCCGCAGATGCGCGAGTTTTTTAAAGACTTAGGCGAAAAACCCTTCCGCGCCGATCAGGTGATGAAGTGGATGTACCACTATTGCTGCGACGACTTTGATGAGATGACCGACATCAACAAAGTGCTGCGCGGTAAGTTAAAAGAAGTCGCTGAAATTCGCGCCCCGGAAGTGGTGGAAGAGCAACGTTCAACCGATGGCACCATCAAATGGGCGATTGCCGTAGGCGATCAGCGCGTTGAAACCGTGTATATCCCGGAAGACGATCGCGCGACCCTGTGTGTCTCATCACAGGTTGGTTGTGCTTTAGAGTGTAAATTCTGCTCTACGGCGCAGCAGGGCTTTAACCGTAACCTGCGCGTTTCGGAAATTATCGGCCAGGTATGGCGCGCGGCGAAGATTGTCGGCGCGGTGAAAGCAACCGGCGTTCGTCCAATTACCAACGTCGTTATGATGGGCATGGGTGAACCGCTGCTGAACATGACAAACGTCGTTCCGGCGATGGAAATCATGCTGGATGATTTTGGCTTTGGTCTGTCAAAACGTCGTGTGACCTTATCAACTTCAGGCGTTGTACCTGCGCTTGATAAGCTGGGCGACATGATTGACGTTGCGCTGGCCATCTCCTTGCATGCGCCGAACGATACCATTCGTGACGAAATTGTACCGATCAACAAAAAGTACAACATCGCCACCTTCCTGGAGTCCGTGCGCGGCTATATTTCTAAGTCCAACGCCAACCAGGGCCGCGTCACTATCGAATACGTGATGCTTGACCATGTCAATGACGGTACCGAACACGCGCATGAGCTGGCTGAACTGCTAAAAGATACGCCGTGTAAGATTAACCTAATCCCATGGAACCCGTTCCCGGGCGCACCGTATGGTCGTAGCTCCAATAGCCGTATCGATCGTTTCTCCAAAGTGTTGATGAGCTATGGTTTCACCACCATCGTGCGCAAAACACGCGGTGATGATATCGATGCCGCCTGTGGGCAGTTGGCCGGGGATGTTATTGACCGCACCAAGCGTACTCTGCGTAAACGTATGCAGGGTGAATCTATCTCGGTGAAAGAGTTGTCATGATGTATTGCGCGCGCCTGAATTGGCGCGCGCAGCGTTAAGTGCTTAAGGATTAGGCGAAACGTACTGATCTGGTTAATAATTACGGTGCGTTTCCTCACGTATTGAGGCAGTATGTAGCGTTGCCAGAACAGGGTAAATACGGCCTTTAGCGCTGTTTTGGTGTAGGGTATGACCAGGCAGAGGCTGTCTGTATTATCACAGGACCGGATGTTTCGCGGTGTGAACATCGTTTCGCATCAGAATCTTAAATTTCACGAATCAGCAGTTGTAGCGAATGAATACTGAAACCAATCACGACCAATCAGCAGCACAAACTACGGGTATCCGTTTGCGTAATGCCCGTGAACAACTCGGACTCAGTCAGCAAGCCGTTGCAGAACGCTTGTGCCTGAAGGTTTCCACCGTTCGTGATATTGAAGAAGATAAGGCGCCGGCTGAACTCGCTTCAACATTCTTGCGTGGTTATATCCGTTCCTATGCTCGCCTCGTTCACATCCCGGAAGAAGAACTGCTGCCAATGATGGAAAAGCAGGCACCGGTACGAGCGGCAAAAGTCGCGCCGATGCAGAGCTTCTCTTTAGGTAAACGTCGTAAGAAACGCGATGGCTGGCTGATGAGCTTTACCTGGCTTGTGCTGTTCGTGGTGGTCGGTCTAACCGTCGCCTGGTGGTGGCAAAACCACAAAGCGCAGCAGGAAGAAATTTCCACCATGGCCGATCAGTCTTCCGTTGAGCTGAAGGCGAACGGCAACGATGCGCAAAACGTCCCGCTGAATACCGGAACTGACGCCACGTCGACCCCGGCTGCCACCGACCCGGCTGCTTCTGCACAGACCAGCACTGAAGCACCCGTAGCAACCTCAACCCCTGCAGAAACTGCACAGAATAATGCCGCCGTGGTATCACCGTCACAAGCTAACGTTGACAATACCGCCGCGCAAACCACCCCAGCTCCGCAAACTTCGGTTCCTGGCGCGCTGCCAACCGATCCTGCGCAGACTGCCGCACCTGTTGCTGACGCTAACGCGCTGGTAATGAACTTCTCCGCCGACTGCTGGCTGGAAGTCACAGACGCAACCGGCAAGAAACTGTTCAGCGGCCTGCAGCGTAAAGGTGGTAATCTGAACCTGAGCGGTCAGGCACCTTATAAACTGAAAATTGGTGCGCCGGCTGCAGTACAGATCGAATATCAGGGTAAACCTGTCGACCTGAGTCGTTTTATCAGAACTAACCAGGTTGCGCGCCTGACGGTAAGTGCTGAACAATCACCAGCACAATAACAGACGCGTAATGCGGGAGATTTTTCATGCATAACCAGGCTCCTATTCAACGTAGAAAATCCACACGCATTTACGTTGGGAACGTGCCGATTGGCGATGGCGCTCCTATCGCCGTACAGTCAATGACTAACACGCGAACAACGGATGTCGAAGCGACGGTTAATCAAATCAAAGCGTTAGAACGCGTAGGGGCCGATATCGTACGCGTATCCGTCCCTACCATGGACGCCGCCGAAGCCTTTAAGCTTATCAAGCAGCAGGTGAATGTCCCGCTGGTTGCCGATATCCACTTTGATTACCGTATTGCGCTGAAAGTGGCGGAATACGGCGTGGATTGCCTGCGTATTAACCCGGGCAATATCGGCAGTGAAGAACGTATTCGCATGGTTGTTGACTGCGCTCGCGACAAAAATATTCCCATCCGTATCGGCGTAAACGCCGGTTCGCTTGAGAAAGATTTGCAGGAAAAATACGGTGAGCCAACGCCGCAGGCGCTGCTGGAATCAGCTATGCGTCATGTCGATCATCTCGATCGCCTGAACTTCGATCAATTTAAGGTCAGCGTGAAAGCCTCCGATGTTTTCCTGGCGGTTGAATCCTACCGTCTGCTGGCGGCCAAAATCGATCAGCCGTTGCATCTGGGGATCACCGAAGCAGGTGGCCTGCGCAGTGGCTCCGTTAAGTCCGCAATCGGCCTTGGCCTGCTGCTTTCTGAAGGGATCGGCGATACACTTCGCGTGTCGTTAGCCGCGGATCCGGTCGAGGAGATCAAAGTTGGTTTTGATATTCTGAAATCGCTGCGTATTCGCGCACGCGGCATCAACTTCATCGCCTGTCCAACCTGTTCTCGTCAGGAGTTTGACGTTATCAGCACTGTTAATGCGCTGGAACAGCGTCTGGAAGACATCATCACGCCGATGGACGTTTCGATCATCGGATGCGTGGTGAACGGTCCTGGCGAAGCGCTGGTGTCGACGCTTGGCGTTACCGGTGGTAACAAAAAAAGCGGCCTGTACGAAGATGGCGTGCGTAAAGACCGTCTGGACAATGACGATATGATTAGCCAGCTTGAAGCGAGGATCCGGGCGAAAGCCTCGGTACTGGATGAAGCGCGTCGTATCGACGTTCAGCAGCTTGAAAAATAACGAGATGGGAAGCGGCGTGCTTCCCGTGTATGATTGAACCCGCTGGCACTCTGGTGTCGAGGGTTCATTTTTATATATAAAGAGAATTAACGTGGCAAAAAACATTCAAGCCATTCGCGGCATGAACGATTATCTGCCTGGCGAAACCGCCATCTGGCAGCGCATTGAAAGCACACTCAAAAACGTGCTCGGCAGCTACGGTTACAGCGAAATTCGTTTGCCGATTGTAGAGCAGACCCCGTTATTCAAGCGCGCTATCGGTGAAGTCACCGACGTGGTTGAAAAAGAGATGTATACCTTTGAAGACCGCAATGGCGATAGCCTGACGCTGCGTCCAGAAGGTACTGCGGGCTGCGTACGCGCCGGCATCGAACATGGTCTTCTGTACAATCAGGAGCAGCGTCTGTGGTACATCGGGCCGATGTTCCGCCACGAACGTCCGCAGAAAGGGCGTTATCGCCAGTTCCATCAGTTGGGTGTCGAAGTGTTTGGTCTGCAAGGGCCCGATATTGATGCCGAACTGATTATGCTCACCGCTCGCTGGTGGCGTGCGCTGGGTATGGCTGAACACGTTAATTTAGAGCTGAACTCCATCGGTTCTCTCGAAGCTCGCGCTAACTATCGCGATGCGCTGGTGGCCTTCCTGGAACAGCACGTTGAAGTGCTGGATGAAGACTGCAAACGCCGTATGTACAGTAACCCGCTGCGCGTGCTGGACTCCAAAAATCCTGACGTTCAGGCGTTACTGAACGATGCCCCGACGCTGGGTGATTATCTGGACGAAGAGTCCCGTGAGCACTTTGCTGGCCTGTGTGCACAGCTTGATGCCGCCGGTATTGCTTATACCGTAAACCAGCGCCTGGTTCGCGGTCTGGATTACTACAACCGCACCGTTTTCGAGTGGGTAACCAGCAGCCTCGGCTCTCAGGGTACCGTGTGCGCGGGTGGTCGTTATGATGGTCTGGTTGAACAACTGGGCGGTCGCGCAACCCCAGCCGTCGGTTTTGCTATGGGTCTGGAACGACTTGTTTTGCTCGTTCAGGCAGTGAATCCGGAATTTAAAGCTGATCCTGTTGTCGATATATACCTGGTCGCTTCAGGTACCGATACTCAGTCAGCCGCAATGCGTCTGGCAGAGCAGGTGCGTGATGCATTACCAGGCGTGAAGCTGATGACTAACCACGGCGGCGGCAACTTTAAGAAGCAGTTTGCACGCGCTGATAAATGGGGCGCTCGCGTTGCCCTGGTATTGGGTGAGTCAGAGGTTGAACAAGCCACTGTTGTCGTGAAGGACTTGCGCTCTGGTGAGCAGACAACCGTAACGCAGGAAGGCGTTGCCGCGCATTTGCGCACTATTCTGGGTTAAGCGCCAGAACATTATTATCAGGAGAAGGGCTGCGTGGAAATTTACAATAACGAAGACGAACAGGTTGACGCGATTAAACGCTTCTTTGCCGAAAATGGTAAAGCACTGGCCGTTGGGGTAATTTTGGGGATTGGTGCGCTGGTTGGCTGGCGTTACTGGAATTCTCATCAGCTAGACACAGCCCGGGAATCGTCCGCGGCTTATGAAACCGCCGTTTCCTCTCTTAGTTCAGGGAAACCCGAAGCGCTGGCCTCTGCACAGAAATTTGCAGCCGAGACGAAAAACACCTACGGGGCGTTTGCATCTCTGGAGCTGGCACAGGCTTTTGTGGATAAAAATGACCTGGCGCAGGCCGAAAAACAGCTGCAGCAAGGGCTGACCGCGGCGTCTGATGAAAATTTAAAATCCGTACTGAGTCTGCGTCTGGCGCGCGTTCAGCTGCAAATGAAGCAGGCTGACGCGGCGTTGAAAACGCTCGAAGGCGTGAAAGGCGAAGGCTGGACGGCTATTGTTGCTGATTTACGCGGGGAAATCCTGCTCAGTAAAGGTGACAAACAGGGTGCTCGTGCAGCGTGGGAAGCTGGCGCTAAGAGCGATGCATCACCGGCGCTGAGCGAAATGATGCGCATGAAAATTAATAATTTGTCCATCTGAGAGGGACCCGATGCAATTGCGTAAATTACTTTTGCCTGGACTGCTTTCTGTCACTCTTTTGAGTGGTTGCTCGCTGTTTAGCGGTGAAGAAGACGTTGTGAAAATGTCCCCGCTGCCAACGGTGGAAAATCAGTTCACGCCATCAACCGCGTGGGATGTTTCGGTCGGTAGCGGTATCGGCGATTTCTACTCCAACCTGCATCCGGCTTATGCGGATAGCGTGGTTTACGCGGCTGACCGTAAAGGCACCGTGAAGGCGGTTAACGCCGATGATGGGAAAGAAATCTGGTCGGTGAATCTGGCGGAAAAAGACGGTTGGTTTGGTCGTAAATCAGCGCTGCTTTCCGGCGGCCTGACGATTGCCGGCGGTCACGTGTATGTCGGTAGTGAAAAGGCGCAGGTTTACGCGCTGGATGCGGGCGATGGTTCCATCGTCTGGCAGACGACCGCAGCCGGTGAAGTCTTGTCTCGCCCAACCTCGAGCGATGGTCTGGTTCTGGTTCACACCAGTAATGGCCAGCTCCAGGCGCTGGACGAAAACAGCGGCGTCGTGAAGTGGACGGTGAACCTGGATATGCCAGCGCTTTCTCTGCGCGGCGAATCAGCCCCAGCCGTTGCTTACGGTGCGGCGGTTGTTGGCGGCGATAACGGTCGTGTGAGCGCAGTCCTGATGCAGCAAGGCCAGCTTATCTGGCAGCAGCGTATTTCTCAGGCTACCGGCACCACTGAAATCGACCGTCTGAGTGACGTGGATACCACGCCGGTTATCGTGAATGGCGTTGTTTACGCATTGGCCTACAATGGTAATCTGACGGCGCTGGATCTTCGCAGCGGCCAGATCATGTGGAAACGCGAACTGGGCTCGGTGAATGACTTCATCGTAGACGGCAACCGTATCTACATCGTCGATCAAAATGACCGTATTCTGGCGTTGACCACCGACGGTGGCGTTACGCTCTGGACGCAAAGCGATCTGTTGCACCGCCTGCTGACCTCGCCGGTGCTGTACAATGGCAGTCTGGTTGTGGGTGATAGCGAAGGCTACATGCACTGGGTTAATCCTGATGATGGGCGTTTTGTGGCCCAGCAGAAGGTGGATAGCTCCGGCTTCCTGACCGAGCCCGTAGTGGCTGACGGTAAACTGCTGATTCAGGCGAAAGACGGTACGGTTTACGCGATTACGCGTTAACGGACACAATGTCTTTGCAATGAACGGCTCCTGTTAAGCAGGGGCCGTTTGCTATTTCTGTATTTTGTCAAAATTTTGAGTATATGAGGCTTTAACATGGTACCTGTGGTCGCGCTTGTCGGGCGCCCTAATGTCGGAAAATCCACGCTTTTTAACCGCCTGACGCGCACTCGTGATGCGCTGGTTGCGGATTTCCCGGGTCTGACTCGTGACCGTAAGTACGGTCGTGCTGAAGTTGAAGGGCGTGAGTTTATCTGTATCGATACCGGCGGTATCGATGGCACAGAAGAAGGCGTGGAAACACGCATGGCGGAACAGTCGCTGCTGGCGATTGAAGAAGCCGATGTCGTTCTGTTTATGGTGGATGCACGTGCGGGGTTAATGCCTGCGGATGAAGGTATCGCTAAGCATCTGCGTGCGCGTGAAAAGCCAACCTTCCTGGTAGCGAACAAAACTGACGGTATCGACCCGGATCAGGCTGTGGCTGATTTCTGGTCGCTGGGCATGGGGGAAATTCACCCGATTGCTGCCTCTCACGGTCGTGGCGTGACTACGCTGCTGGAAACCGCTTTGCTGCCGTTCGTTGATGATATCAACCCGCCGGAAGAAGTGGACGAAGACGCTGAATATTGGGCGAAGTTTGAAGCCGAGCAAAACGGCGGTGAAGTTGAAGAGCCAGAAGATGACTTCAACCCGCAGGATTTGCCGATTAAAATCGCTATCGTAGGCCGCCCGAACGTGGGTAAGTCAACGCTAACTAACCGTATTCTTGGCGAAGATCGCGTTGTGGTCTTTGATATGCCGGGCACGACGCGTGACAGTATCTACATTCCGATGGAACGCGATGAGCGTGAATACGTTCTCATTGATACCGCGGGTGTGCGTAAGCGCGGTAAAGTGACTGAGACGGTGGAGAAGTTCTCCGTTATCAAAACCCTACAGGCTATCGAGGACTCTAACGTCTGCCTGCTGGTGATTGATGCGCGCGAAGGTATCTCCGATCAGGATCTGTCACTGCTGGGCTTTATCCTCAATAGTGGGCGCTCACTTGTCATCGTCGTCAACAAGTGGGACGGTCTGAGTTCCGAAGTGAGAGAGCAGGTCAAAGAAACCCTCGACTACCGTCTGGGCTTTATCGATTTTGCTCGCGTGCACTTTATCTCCGCGCTGCACGGCAGCGGCGTGGGTAACCTGTTCGAATCTATCCGTGAAGCTTATGATAGCTCCACCCGTCGTGTCGGTACGGCGATGTTGACCCGTATCATGACCATGGCGACCGAAGATCACCAGCCGCCTCTGGTTCGTGGGCGTCGCGTGAAGCTGAAATATGCCCACGCCGGTGGTTACAACCCGCCGATTGTGGTTATTCACGGCAACCAGGTTAAAGACCTGCCGGATTCCTACAAGCGCTACCTGATGAACTATTTCCGCAAATCGCTGGATGTGATGGGTACGCCTATCCGTATTCAGTTCAAGGAAGGCGAGAACCCGTATGCAAACAAACGCAATACCCTGACGCCAACGCAGATGCGTAAGCGCCAGCGTTTGATTCGCCATATCAAGAAAAGCAAATAACGAATCGGTATGGTTCGCTAATATTGTATTTCCTTTCAAGCCCGCATCCAGCGGGCTTTTTAATGTTATTATCTGGCTGATATTGACCTTAACGCTGGGAGTAACAGATGAGCAACGAAGTTCCAATCAAATACTATGACATCGCTGATGAGTACGCGACAGAGTCAGCCAAGCCGGTTGATGAGTCAGAGCGTGACGCGCTGGCGCTTTATTTCCAGTTGCTGATTACTCGTTTGATGAACAACGAAGAAATCAGCGAAGAAGCGCAGCAAGAGATGGCGGTAGAAGCGGGTATCAACGCGCAGCGGATTGATGATATCGCTGAGTTCCTCAATCAATGGGGTAATGAGTAGCTTTTTATGAGGTAAGTCATGAGCAAGCGTTCCACGTCCGATTTTAATATCAGTACCCAAATTACCCAGCTTGGCCGCGATGCCTCCAGACAGGCAGGTTTTGTGAATGCGCCGGTTTATCGTGGTTCCACGGTGCTTTTTCCGACGGTCAACGATCTGGAACATAATCGTGCGGAGTTCAACTATGGCACGAAGGGAACGCCCACCATTGCGAGTCTGGAAAATGCCTGGAGCGCGCTGGCAGGGGCGGCGGGTACGGTACTTTCGCCGTCCGGGCTCGGAGCGATTGCGCTTTCTCTGCTTACCACCTTAAAAGCGGGCGACCACCTGCTGATGCCCGACAGCGTGTATCGGCCAACCCGGAATTTTTGCGCCGGTATGCTGGCGAAAATGGGCATCGAAACCACCTATTACGATCCCCGTATTGGCGCAGAGGTTGAATCGTTGTTTCGCCCCAACACCACCACGCTGTTCCTTGAATCACCTGGCTCACAAAGCTTTGAAATTCAGGATGTCCCGGCGATGACGCAGGTGGCGAAAGCGCATGGCGTCACAACGATTATCGATAATACCTGGGCCACGCCAATTTTCTTCCGCGCCCATGAGCACGGTTGCGATCTTGCGCTTGAGGCTGGAACCAAATACCTCGGCGGCCATTCCGATCTTCTGATGGGACTTGTTTCGGCAAATGAGGCCTGGTGGCCAAAGCTACGTGAAGCTTACGATTTGATGGCGATGCTACCCGGTGCCGAGGACTGTTTCCTGGCATTGCGCGGCTTACGTACTCTGCATCTGCGGCTTAAAGAAGCCGAAAAACGTGGGCTGGAGATGGCGCGCTGGCTACAAAAGCGCCCGGAAGTATTGAAAGTGCTGCATCCAGCGCTGCCTGAAACTCCGGGGCATGATATCTGGAAGCGCGATTTTAAAGGGTCGTCGGGGCTGTTTTCCATCGTCCTGAAACCTGAATATACGAAAGCCGGATTAGCAAAAATGCTCGATAACATGGGCATCTTTGGCATGGGATACTCATGGGGTGGCTTCGAAAGCCTGATTATTCCGTTTAACTGCGCAGAGTATCGTACCGTAACGGACTGGCAGCCCGGAGGCTTAACGCTTCGGGTGCAAATTGGTCTGGAAGATATGGACGACCTGAAAACCGACCTGGCAGAAGGATTCGACCGCTTACGTTCGGTGCTTTAAGAGTGTGTGCCATTGTCTGCAAGACTTTATGATGGCGCTTCACGCATAATCTTCTCTGATACTCTTTACCTACCTGTGAGTCAGAGATGATGAATATTGGATTTGTCGGCCTGGGGGCGGTGGTTGAAACTGCCTGGCTTCCCGCCCTTAAGCGACTGTCGTTACCGATGACCTCCTGCTGGGGATACGATAGCAACCCCCAGCGAACGCTGCCGGGAGTTACCCGTTGCGAATCCCTCCAGGCGCTACTGGCGCGTCCCCTCGATACGCTATGTATCACCACCACGTCACTCCAGCATTTACCGGTACTGGAAGCGGCGCTGGCCTCCACCGTTCCCCGTATTGTTGTGGAAAAACCGGTTGCGGCGACGTTGTCCCAGTTGACGCGTCTGCGTGAGCTTTTGACCCTTCCAGAACATGCACAACGCGTATTGGCGCTGGATCACTGGATGGCAC
Source organism: Enterobacteriaceae bacterium (assembly GCA_902363335.1). Lineage (GTDB taxonomy): Bacteria > Pseudomonadota > Gammaproteobacteria > Enterobacterales > Enterobacteriaceae > Kluyvera. The sequence continues at coordinate 82,293 of CABIZV010000005.1, forward strand.
GAGATGGCGCGCTATGCCTGGCGCTGGGAAAAATGGATACCCGCTGGCACCCCGACCATTCTAAAGAGGCTGCTCCCCTGACCATATCCGTTGACGATATTGGTGGCATCGAGGGCTTCTTGCTGGAACCTAGCGGGTTTAACCGCGCTGGTGAACCGATTGCCCTCAATTTTGCCACCGGTGAACCGGATACCCGCCAGCTACGCCACCCTGATGGCGTTATTCTTGATATTGGAACACACGTATTGGCGATGATGCGCGAAACCGTACGCTATCTTGGGGGCGATGATAGCCTCGGGTTGCAGCTGATAACGGCAAAAGATCGTCTGGGAACGCCAATAGCTTATGGAGATACGCAAACTGCGGAAGGGGAGGCGCATTTACAGGGAAATCTCAGTGGCGTCCCGGTGAATCTGTGGCTGAATAAGTACGCTGGCCCGGGTGTTGAACGCAAAGGGATCAGCATTCACTTGCGTGATGGACGCATAATTCGTCAGAGCCGTGCTCCAGGAGGCGAGCGTGTGGAGCTTTTGACTGGCGAAAAAACGCTCATTTGGACGCGCAGTGGGGCGATTTACGACCATTGCCTTGGAGAACATATTTTTGGCCCCCATAGCTTGTTTGTCCGGGCACCACAGGAAGTGGCTAAACTCACCCAGCGGCGTATTGCTGAGGTGGAACAATTGTTACAGCTTCAGCAGGCACTACGCGGGCCGCACTGAAGTCTGAGGTCGTGATAAAATAACAGCATCAGACTAAGCTAAGGAGCCATCATGGAATTCACTTGTCCAACCTGCCAGGACTTACTCGAAGTACAAGGCGAGCACGCGTATTGTGGCCGCTGTCAGAAAGACTTCAAGCTTGAGATGCGCTGCCCTGAGTGCCATAAACCACTGGAAATTTTAAAAGCCTGTGGAGCGGTAGATTATTTTTGTCAGTCCGGGCACGGACTTATTTCTAAGAAGCGGGTTGAAATCATTAATATAAACTAATTAATAGGGGTGTTTTATTTCGGCACCCCATATTGTTTTTCTTAATATGTCTACTAATAACATTTTATGTATCAGTGTCTTGAATTTGAATTTTTAGGAATTTATTTAGGTTACCTGATCTGGTATCTATTGTTTGCCGCTCTATAATCCATAAAAAAGACTGCATTAATGGGTGTTTGCTATAAGGATATAGCGTGCGTGAATGGATTGTTTGTATAATATTACTATTAAGCAATATTATTGCTGGGCCCGCATGTGGCGCAACCGGCGAAGATTCTGTGGATGATGTTTCGTCATCGTCAGAAGATAACCTCCCGGAATTGGGCAGTGATAAAAATGCCCAACAGGCAAAGAAAAGCGACAAACAAGCATTAGCGGAGTCTGGCGGAAACTATCTTGTTAACTCTGCCACCCAAAGTTTCAGTAATTTAACCCCAGAAGCCCTTAAGTCACAGGCCCAGAGCTACTTGCAAAATCAGGTAACCTCATCGGCTCAAACCTATCTTGATAACGTACTTTCGCCCTACGGAAAATTGCGCACCAATCTTTCTATTGGTGAACGTGGTGATTTGGATGGTTCATCGCTGGATTATTTTGTTCCTTTATATGATAACCAGGAAACATTGTTTTTTAGTCAGTTGTCTACACAGCGTAAAGATGACCGCACAATAGGAAATATAGGCTTTGGTTTCCGTCAGAATATTAATAGCTGGTTATTAGGAAGTAACGCCTTTTATGATTACGATTTTACCCGCGGTCATCGTCGTTTAGGATTAGGCGTAGAAGCATGGGCTGATTATTTAAAGTTATCCGGTAATTATTATCATCCGCTTTCCAGTTGGAAGGATTCGCCGGATTTTGAATTCTATGAAGAACGTCCAGCACGCGGCTGGGATATTCGCGCGGAGAGCTGGTTGCCATTTTATCCCCAGCTGGGCGGAAAATTAGTTTACGAACAATACTATGGCGATGAGGTTGCGCTATTTGGTAGCGATAACCTGCAAAAAAATCCTCAGGCTGTAACGCTGGGGGTGAACTATACGCCCGTACCGATGGTGACGGTGGGGGCCGATTACAAAGCGGGTACGGGCGATAACCGCGATCTCAGCGTTAATGCGACCTTAACCTACCAGTTTGGCGCGCCGATTGCCGCTCAGCTTGATCCTGAAAATGTGAAGGTTCAGCGTTCACTGATGGGCAGCCGTCATGATTTTGTGGAACGTAATAATTTTATTGTTCTCGAATATCGCGAAAAAGATCCCCTCGACGTCACGCTTTGGCTCAAGGCTGACGCAGCGAATACGCACCCCGAATGCGTTATCCAGGACACCCCTGAATCTGCAATCGGGCTGGAAAAATGTAAGTGGACCGTCAACGCGCTGATAAACCACCACTACAAAATTATTGCCGCATCGTGGCAGGCGAAGAATAACGCCAACCGCACGTTGGTCATGCCGGTAGTGCAAGCCAACATGCTGACTGAAGGCAACAATAACACCTGGAATCTGGTGCTACCGGCGTGGGTTAACGCAGAGACCGAAGCCGAACGTACCGCACTTAATAGTTGGAAAGTACGGATGACCCTTGAGGATGAAAAGGGGAATCGCCAGAACTCGGGCGTGGTGGAGATCGTCGTTCAGCAGGATCGTAGCATTGAGCTTATTGTCGATAATATCGCCGACACCGATCGTAGCGATCATAGCCATGCGGCCAGCGCTCAGGCCGATGGTGAAGATGGTGTGGTGATGGATCTGCTGCTGACGGATGCTTTTGGTGAGAGCACCGATCGTAATGGCAATACGCTGGTCGACGAAAAAATGTCACCTGAGTTATATGACAGCAACGATAAAAAAGTCTCCTTATCGAATGCGCCATGCACCACGGATAAACCGTGTGTCTTCATTGCTGAGCGCAATGAAAAGGCGGGGACGATTACGCTCTCCAGTACGCTGCCGGGCACCTTTCACTGGAAGGCGAAGGAAGCGGTTTACGGCGACAGTAATCTTGTCGACATCACCTTTGTTGGTATATCAGGTGAAGAGCTTAATGGGCTGATTTATCAGACAAAAATTTCGAAACCTATCAACCTTATCAACAATAAAGAAACCCATCCGACGTTGAACAACACCTATCGTTTCCTTCTCTGGCGCGATAAAAACAAAGACGGTGCCTTTCAGATGTCAGAGCAACTGACGGCAGACGAAATGGCGCAGTACGACTACCAATGGGAATTTACCGGGCAGAGCACCCAGGGTTATACCGGGGCGCAGTCAAATACCAGTAATGAAGATCTGATACTTCCTGCAACCAACAAAGAGGCCGCGCAGAAGTTTGGCGCTAATGCTCAGGATGGCGTTCAGGGATATGGCATACGGGTTTCGTATAGCCAGAAATAGCGGCAACGTCGTGGCTGAGCGGCCAAACGTTGAAACATAAAGAAAAGGAGAGTCTTAATGAAAAATATCGTCAAAAGGCGATTGACCAGGGTCGCCCTGGCACTTGTGGTCGCAGGATATTGTTCCGTTCCGGCATTAGCAGCCAATGGCAATCTCAAAAGCGGCCAATGGCAATTTGTCACTGATAGCACAGGGACCATTCAGGGTACGGTGCCGTGGATCACCCGTGCAGCGGATAAAGTGGCGGAAATCGACAAAGCCCACGTGGCGGTTACCGTTGACCGTGGCACCCGTAGTAGCGCAAGCGAAGGTGACAAGCAGTTCCACGTCGGTGATAAGGTGACCGTTAACTGGGCGATTGGCGATACCGAAGGTGACCTTGACACCAATAATACCGCCACCAAAGCGACGATGGTTTGGGTACGTTCGAAAAACCAGGATGGTTCGGATGCGGTAGAAATTAGCGGAACAACCGGCCAGGACAGCTACACCATTCAGGCCGATGATGCCGATTATTATCTGGGGATCAAAATTACCCCAACCACCACTACCGGCGATCCGAACATTGCCCCGGTATTGCTTTTAGCCGACCTGTCCACCAACGCGGGCGGTGGTGCAGATGACGACGATATTCCGGAAGGTCCGGTGGTTGATGAAAACGTGAAAGTGGTGATTCATGAGTCCGGTGTGAATACCAACCTGTTGGGCACCGACGCCAAGCTTAAAACCAATACCACCTATCAAGTCCTGCTGTGGAAAGATAAAAACAGCAACGGCCAGTACGATGCCGGTGAAAACGTCACTAGCGACTACAACTACCGCTGGAAATTCACGGGTACCAGTAAGCAGTTGGGCACGGCCGGTGGTCTTGTCAGCAGTACCTACAACAACTCCGATCTGGTGGTTCCGGTTACCAACGCCGAAGCGAAGGCTGCCTTCGACAATGGCGAAAGCGGCGGCGTTACCCTCGGCAACGACGGCGTCCAGGGTTACGGGCTGTCTATCGATTATCAGCGCAAATAATACGCGCAGACCATCCCTTGGCGGGGATGGTCTTTTCCGCGTCTTTTGCTTAGCCAAAGCCTAAGCAAAAGATGTTGAATATACAGAAAATACAGGTGGATATAGCTTATGGATGGCAGTCTGCGCAGGGATAGGATCTCCCACTTTATCGCGATCATGCTACTGGCGATTGGCTGCCTTTCTGCGCCGGTGTCCGCCGCGTTGAAAAGCGGCACCTGGCAGGAAGTGAATACCTCAACCGATGCCATCAACGGAACCGTGCCGCTGGCTGATGGCGTCAGAATTCCCGTTTACCAGGGGAGTATTTTGCTCAATCCTGATGAAACTCACGGTGTTAATTTTAGCGCCATGCCGCACGATTTCAGTACTGATGATAGTGCCAGCGCGCTGCTGCTCGTTAATCCTATTGATACTGAAGGTGATATTTTTGCGGTGCCCCCTGTTCGCTGGGCAGACAACGCGCCCGTAGTGACGCTGATGTGGGCTAATGCTGAGACGCCTGACGAGCCGCTCAACCCGCAGCCTGTCGCTAACCAAACCTTCTGTGCGCAGAATATGGCTGGGAAAAACTACGTTATCTGGCCGCAACTCGAGAGCGATGCCTCATCTGCACCTGCAACTTTATACTTACAAACGATAACCGGTACCCCTTTTAGTAATACGACCAAACTGATAGAGCAGAAAATTCCGGTGGCGATTGCCGCTGCCGTGGGTGAACCCGTAATGGTCACGGCAGATAATTTCAACGAAACGCTAAAAGCCGCAAAGGTCAAAGTCGGCGAGAGTATCACGCTGACTATTACTACGAATGATTGTCAGGGAAACGCGGTAGGCAATACCGCATTTATCATAACCCGTGGTGATGCGCTGAACCGTCAAAATAGCGTGAATAACATGGCACCGGTACATGTTGGTAATACCGAACTCACCACCACGGCAACGGAATACCACGGTACAACTGATGCTAACGGTCACGCGACGGTGGTAGTGAGTCAGGCTGGTGGCCCTGGCGTCAAAACTACGCTGACGGTCTCTCCGGCGAATGCCCCCACGTTGAAAGCCAACATTGATGTGATTTTCACCACCCTGACCAGCCCGGATAGCACCAGCGCCAACATGTGGGGCCATATGCCAGAAACTTCTGATGCAGAAGTCGACGGAGAAACCTATAGCTTCACTCGCCCGAAGCTGGCGGCAGAAACCGAAGGTGAAAGCGGCACGGTGAATACGAATAATGAAAGCTGGGCGCTGTTTAACTGGAGTGGTGCCGACAAGCACTGTGACATTTTACCCGATTCGCGTCAGTTGATGGGGCTGAAAATCGCGCGTGGCGATCTGGTGAATCAATTGGGCTGGCCCGTTGCAGGAACAAATGAATACTGGTCATCCTCGGCAGGGACGCTGGCAACCAGCCACCTGGGGGTGAATATGCTCAGCCGCCGTGTTGTTGAAGAGCCTGATACGACAATGTCGGTGGTGAGCTGTGTCGATAAAGCTTCACCGGAAGTTACGCCAGCGTTGACGTTGACGCTGGATAACATGAATAGCGGGCTGAATGCCGCAAAAGTGCCGGTGGGTGACGCCATCAGCATGCGGATCTCGATTACGGATAAAGAGACCGGTGCCGCGCTGCCATACCACTACTTTGACCTGTATGTTGGCGATGAACAAAACCGTAAGGGACAAACCAATGCTGAGGCTGCGGCCGAGGGAGCGAAATACGGTTGGAATGATAATCCGGTGCTGGTGGGCATTGAGGGGTCCGGTACACCGAATCATTACCATGGTATTACCGACGCTAATGGTCAGTTGTCAGTGGAATTAACCCAGAACAACGGTGCTGGAGTTATGACGCCGTTGCGGGTGGTACTCTCCGATGGTACTGAAGCAACGGCTAACGTTATCTTCACCGTGGTGACCAGCCCGGACGTTGCGCAGGCACGCATGTGGGGTCATATGCAGGGTGTTGTTGAGGCGGGGAATATCTATAAGCGTCCGCAGCTGGTTGGTGAGGCAACTGCAAACACCGGCTCCACCGTTGAAAATCATGAAAACTGGGCGACGTTTAACTCTGTCGCTGCGGCCACCGCGCAGTGTGGCGTCGGGCAAGTACCTGGACAGGCGACCCTGGATGCGCTCTATTCAGCCCATTCCGGCAATGCCATGTTGACTAACTTTGGCTGGCCAACCGCCAGTCAAAGCTATATTTCCGCTGACACTGATGGTACCCAGACCGCACAGGTCAACCTTGCGAACGGCACCGATGCGATATTTAGTGGGACAGAACCTAACTATCTTACCTGTTCAGGTAACGAGTTGGTCACGCAGCTAGATGTGTCGCTAAACGGTGATGCCAATCTGCACCAGGCGGCGGCGAAGGTGGGTGAGCAGATAACCATGACGGTACATTCGATTAATGCGCTAAACGGGATGATTGTCCCGAATGCGGCGTTTACCGTGACCATGGCACTCGGCAAAAATCGCAGCGGCCTGACCAACGGCTTTACCGATGCTACCGACGGTACGCTGGTAATGGACGGGAAGTCTTTTGGCCCATCCCAAGCCTCAATGACTTACGACGGACGGACCGATTCCAGCGGTAACGCGACGTTTATCATTGAGCAACCGCAGGGGGTGGGGCTGCTGACTCAGTTGACTGTCGTGCCCGTTAACTCGCTTATTACGACGCCGATAACGCGCAGCGTGAAGTTTACGGTACCGACCAGCCCGGATACGCCAAGTGCTCAAATGTGGGGGCATATGGCGGATACGGTAACCGCAGACGGCCTGATCTTTGAGCGGCCTAAACTGGCGGCAGAGGTGACCGCCACGCGTACCCAACTGGAGGACAACGAAACTTGGGCACGCGTGACGCATACCGATGCTGCGGGTAATAGCGCATCTGGTGGATGCGCTGTCAATCGCTTGCCGCGTGCCGATCAGCTCAGCGCGTTGTATAACGCCAACAGCAGCGCAGCGATGCACAGCATCCAGGGCTGGCCGGTAGCCCAACCGTACTGGTCGGGGACGTTTGCTAGCGCCACCACGTGGAAAATGATTTCGCTTGCCAGCGGTGCTGAAAGCACAAGCGGTAATGCCTCTGTTTATACCAGCTGTCTTGCCAGTGATAACCCGGTTGCGACAACCATTACCGTTGAGGCGGTCACCCCTGCACAGTGGAGTGATGCTCTGCAGGCAGCGAAAGTGAAAAAGGGCGATACGCTCGCGCTTAAAGTGACGGTAAAAGATGCCAGCGGTAATCCGTTGCCAGGCGTACCGTTTGTACTCAGCCGCGGTGATGGTTATACCCGCCAGGGGACCAGGCATATTGCCGGCAGCGGCGATAATATTGTGTCGCCGGTGATAATTGACGGCGAATCGCTCAATGACACTGCGACAAAAATTGGTGGGATTACCGGTGATGATGGTAGCAAAATAATTAATGTCACCCGACCGGATACCCACGGCACTAAAGTTGCGATAACCGCCGCGCTGTATGATAACGCCAGTATTAGCGACAGTATCGAGACTATCTTTACTGTGGTAACCAGCCCGGATAGCGATAAAGCCGTCATGTGGGGACACATGCCGGAAACCGTCACGGCGGCAAATGGAGCGGTGTTTAAGCGTCCTCAATTGTCGACAGAAATCGCCAGTGGCGTTGCAGCGGGCAGCGTCTCTGAAAATAATGAAAACTGGGGAACCGTAGATTTTCATACGATTTCTACCGCTTGTGGCGCCAGCTATGTACCGGCACTGGCCGACTTGCAGTCTCTGTACACAGCCTGGCCGGGCGGGACGATCAATACCCAACAGGGCTGGCCGCTTGACGATAAGAACTATCAAAACAGCACCGCCGATCTCAGCCGTTCAACTGATAATCGTTATGTCAAATCGCTCAACCTGCGGGATAACAGTATTACGTCGCAATTGTGGAGTGAAAAACTCTATTTCTCCTGTTTGCAGAACGCGCGTTCTGCGGCAACGCATCTGACGTTGACCTCTGCGCTTTACAAAGAAAGCGACGGTTTCGCCAAAGCGAAAGTGGGGGAAACCATTCCGGTTGTGATTACCACCCTTGACGACAGCGGTCGTCCGGTGGGCAATACGCCGGTTATTTTTACGCGTGGTGACAGCGTGGGGCGAGCCAACCAGGACGTGAACGCGACAGCGGCGGCAGCTATTGGGGTGAATGAGGGGGATGGCCTCGACAGCGGCGAGCAATACTATACCGCAACCGGCGACGATGGCACGGTGACGCTGAACATTAAACAGGACGGCGGGGCGGGCTTTAAAACACCGCTCCAGGCGGCTATTGAAAATATTGCCAGCTCCAGTCAATCGCTGTCGACGGTATTTACCGTTGTGACTAGCCCCGATACGGCAAAAGCCAACTACTGGGGGCATATGCCGGAAACGGTAACAGACAGTGCAGGGTTGGTGTATAAGCGTCCTCTGCTGGCGAGTGAATCCCCTGAACGGGTGAACAAAACGGTAACTATTGCCAACGGTAGTCATGATAAGGGTGAAACATGGGGAATGTTCACCGCCGAAGAGGCATGGAACGGTACCAATGGGTGCGGGCGCAGCTACTTGCCAACAGTGGGTAATTTGCAGACGTTGTACGGTAGTTACCCCGACGGCGCAATGCGCACCACTAACGGCTGGCCAATGAGCGCTAATGGTACCCTTAGCGCCAGCCAGTACTGGTGGACGGGGGACTCAGTACTGTCTGAGGATGCTAGCCAGCTGCAGTATGCAGCGGTCAATCTATGGAGTGGTGGCGGTATTAATTCCACCGCCAGCACTTCAGTTTACTCTATGCAAACTTGCCTGGCTTCCCCACGCCAGCTTGCTGCCAGGCTGACGCTGACGCTTGCCAATGAGGATGAATCCACGGGTATCGCAAAAGCGAAAAAAGGCGAGCAGATTGCTGCGACCGTCAAGGTTACCGATAGGGCTGGGCTACCGGTAGGAAATGCGCTGGTGAAAATCACCCGTAGCGATGCAAAAACGCGCGCCAATGTGGTTTATACCACGAGCAACGCGGACGATATCACGCTCAGTGATATATCGTCAGGTCAGGCCGATTATCTGCTGGATACCACGGAAAAATACCTGTACGTACAAACTAATGCTCAAGGGATCGCGACTTTTAACATTGCGCAAAATGACACCGCGGGCCTGAAGACGACCATCAGTGCAACGCTGGCGGATAGTCAGGTATCGGATAGCAAATCCGTCATCTTCACCGTTGTGACCAGTCCGGACACCAGCCTCGCGAAATACTGGGGTCATATGCCAGAGACCTTAAGCAACAGCAAAGGCGTTGAATTCAGACGTCCGCTACTGCGAGCTGAGCTCTCGACGACCACCAATACGGTGGCTTACTCGTTGACCAGTGACGGTGAGGTCTGGTATTCAACCGCTAGCTTGATTTATTTAAAACAGTGCAATCAGATGAGTACCGCCTCGTCAAGCGATCTGGCGACGCTACAAAGCGACTACCCGAACGGTGGCGTGATGACGCAGTTTGGCTTGCCAGTAAGCAGCAATTCGCTGCCGTGGTTTGCAGGCGATATGTTCGTGGAGCCCTCTCACGCTGGCGTAATATCGCAACGCGTTAATTTGTACTCGGGCGAGAACACGCAGGTTAGTTCTCAGGCGTCCCTACAGTTGTGTCGAGTGAAGCCAAGAACGCTGAATATCTCGCTGAAATCTAGTCTGGAATGGGACGCGGATAAGGCGGGATACTCGGTAAAAAAAGGTGAGAAGCTCCCTCTGACAATCAACGTTACTGATAATGCCGGACAGCCGCAAGCAGGGGTGGCCGTCAGCTTTTATCGAGGCATGTCAAACTCCAGAAGATTAAGTGGTAATACGAATGCGGAGTCCTACATTCTTTTAGAGCCGGTTTCCCCTGCATCAGATGCGGTGACGCAAAAGTTTAGTTCGTCACCAAATTACTGGTATGGCACAACGGACAGTAACGGCAAAATTCAGCTCAACGTCAGCCAGGATAGTACGACGGGGCTGAGAACAGAATTCTATGCGCAGATTGTTGATAACAACATCTCGACTGGCGGGGTTGGCGGTATCTTTACGGTGTTGACCAGTCCGGATGTCGCCACCGCGTTCCAGTGGGGCCATATGCCGGAGACGGTGCAAGGCCCGGATGGCGTTATTTACAGACGGCCAAAATTACAATCAGAAGTTCCGTCTGACGTTAAATTCTATAATGCAAACAATGAGTACTGGGCACATCCAACGGCGGCGCAGGCGCAAACGGCGGGGGCTACGGGTTGTAATACTGAATACCAACCGCTGCTGAGTGATTTGCAGGCGCTGTATCAAAAATATCCGAACAGCGAACTGGAAACGACGTATGGCTGGCCGCTGTCGTCCGGCAGAAACTGGTGGGCGGCAGATTTATCCAGCAGCGGCCAATATAGAAGCCTTAACTTAAGTACCGGTACAAGCAATGCGACGACCTCGCCGACCACGATGGCGATGCAGACATGTCGAACAGATCCTCATGCCCCGCTGGCGGCAACGATTGTAATGACATCCAGTGCTTTTGACGAAACGAACCATTTCGCCAGGGTGAAAAAAGGCGAAACTATCCCACTGACCGTCACGGTGAAAGATGTCAATGGCGCTCCAGCAGCCAATGCTTCCTTTACCATTTCGCGCGGAGACGGGCTATCACGTAGCGGCCTGGTCAAAACCACGGATAATAAAGGGGCGACGGACGATTTTACACTAGAGGAGCTAACGCCAACGCCAGCGAGCACGGTGCTAGGCACCAATAGCAGCGTCTTTAGCGGTGTGACGGGGGCAGATGGTACGGCAACATTCAGTTTACGTCAGGATGATGCTTTGGGCCTCAAGACAACGCTCACGGCGAAATTGAATACTTATCCAGGTCCAACGTCTTCTCTGGATACGATATTTACCGTAGTTACCAGCCCGGACACCGATAAAGCGGTGTACTGGGGCCATATGCCGGAAACGGTGACCAGCAGTGAGGGGGTGGTATTTAAGCGTCCACTGTTGGCGGCAGAAGTTTCTGCGAAAGATAATACGTTTAGCAGTTTGGGGACGGGATCGGGCAATGAAATATGGCCAATCTACAACCATGCTGGCACGGGGTTGGCGAGTAAATCAGCTTGTCCTGATGAATATCAGCCCAATTTGAGTGAACTTGAAGGGTTATACAATGATCACCCCGGTGGTGAGCTTGAAACCTTATATGGCTGGCCTGTTAATCATGGGAACTATAGCTGGTGGGTGACGGATAAGTCTGGTTCGTCTTTCCAGAGTATCCATTTGAAAACCGGGAGCGTTTTATCGCAAAGTACCACTGCCAGCCAGGCTCTGGTCTGTCTGGCGAATCCACACCCAACGGTTGCGACCATTACGCTCACGTCAACGGCAATGGACACCGCGAAAGCCGCGGCGGTTACCGAAAAAGGGAAGGATCTTCCGTTAACCGTTATGGCGGCTGACGCCTCCGGTAATCCGGTTGCCGGGGTTTCCTTTACGCTTTCGCGCAGTGCGTCACAAAACCGAGCTGGTGTAGCGCTAACTGACAGTGCTGCCACGGCTGATGATTTAACGCTTGAGGAGCTTACACCTGCCAGCAATACCAGCAATATGGCCTCGGCTGCGAGCATATTTACCGGCACAACGGGTGAGGATGGCACAGCGACCTTTACACTGCGTCAGGACAGCAGTTTGGGGCTTAAAACGACGCTTACCGCGGCGGTGACGAGTAATAGTGCTATTCAGGCATCGTTGGACACCATTTACACGGTACTCACGAGTCCGGATACCGACAAAGCGCAATATTGGGGGCATATGCCAGAAACGGCGACCAATAGCGCTGGCATCGCTTTCAGGAGGCCGCGTCTTGCCGCAGAGATGTCGTCGTATAGCGGCACCTTCACCTATAACAATGAAATCTGGCCGACGGTAACCGCCGGGAATACGGATATAGCCGGTGCGACAGGTTGTGATAAAGCTTATCAGCCTCTGAGGCAGGATTTGGAAACGTTGTTTATGGATAACCTTAGCGTAACCGGTGGCATTGGTACGCGCTACGGCTGGCCTAGCGGTTCAAATGAACCCTGGTGGGTGGCGGACAAAGAGGCTAGCAGCGGAAACTATCAGTTTATCATGCTGAGCACCGGCGGCGGCGGTTCAACCAGTATATCAAGCGCCACCGCAGGCCAGGTTTGTCTGGTGGAGCCTCGTGAGATTAGCAATGCTATTACGCTCACGTCCACCTCGATGGACGCGGGGAAAATGGCGGCGGTAGCCGATAAGGGCGACACTATTCCATTAACCGTTACGGTAAAAGACGGTGGCGGCAACCCGGTTGCTAATGCCAGCTTTACTCTCACGCGAGGCGATTCAACAAACCGCGCCGGCGTGGTGATAACCGATGGCGATGTTGAGGCAGAAATGGGCTCAGATGATTTAGTCCTCCATGAGGTCAAGCCATCCACCTCAACCAGTGATATGGCCACGACTGCCAGCGTGTTTACGGGAACGACCGGTTCAGATGGCACGGCAACCTTTACCCTCGCACAAAATAAGAGTCTGGGTTTGAAAACCACGCTTACGGCAACGTTGGTCGATAACAAGCAGGTTAGCGCCTCACTCGATAACATATTTACGGTGTTAACCAGTCCGGACACTGATAAAGCAAAATTCTGGGGACGTATGAAAGACAGCGTCGTTGCGAATGGCGTCACTCTGCTCCGTCCGCTGTTGCTGGCGGAGTTGCCGTCTGGCGTGACGCCGCCGCTATACATAGTGCTGAATAAAGAAGAATGGGCAATGGCGCACGTTGTTGATTCGAACACATGGGATCTGGCTGCTCAGTGTGGCAGTTTGCAGAAAGCACCTTCCGCAGACGATCTATCGTCGCTGTATCGTATATTCAGCACCACGGGATGGCCGACAACAACCAGTTACTCGTATCTGTCAAATACAAAGGGCAGCAGGTATTACTGTGCGGTCAATCAGTCGAATGGCAGTGATAACTGTAATATCGATTCAGCTAAAACGAACGGTTTCGCGGCCTGTGTAAAATAGCTCTTCACGATTACGCTTTACGCGAGCGCGTTTTTTTCTGCGGGGTCACGGTGGTGACCTCGCTTTCTATCCAACCGTCTTCCAGCCTTGTGGTGATGAGATCGCCAGCTTTCACCTGCTTGACCTTTTTCAACACGCCACCGCCGGTGGCGGTTGAAACGCTATAGCCGCGGGCTAATGTTGCCAGCGGGCTAACGGCTTCCAGATGGGTAACCGCGTTACCAAAGCGTTCACGCTGTGCGCTTAAGCGTGCGCGAATGTTTTCTGCCATTCGGTATTCGAACTGCTGGATGCGCGTTTGTGTACGATGAATGCGCGTCTGCGGGTTCTGCTGATTCAGGCGCTGTAATACGCGCTGCTGGCGCTGACTCGCCTGCTTAATCTGGTTTTCCAGCGCAAAGTTCATGCGCTGACGCAGTCGCTCCAGCGTAGTTTGCTGACGAGCCAGACGGAGTTGTGGGTGCTGTTGCTGAAGGCGGTGGAAGGTCTGCGTAAAACGACGGCTGCGGTTGGCGAGATAATAATCCATCGCCATGCCCAGACGTTGCTGAACGGACTGAATCTGGCGCAGTAGTTCCTGCTGGTTTCGGCTCACTATCTCTGCCGCCGCAGATGGCGTAGGTGCTCGCAAATCACCGACGAAATCGGCAATGGTGACGTCAGTTTCATGACCAACGGCGCTGACGACCGGAATGCGGCTGGCAAAAATAGCCCGCGCCACGCGCTCATCATTAAAGCTCCACAGATCTTCCAGCGAACCGCCGCCACGGCCAACGATCAGCACATCACACTCGTTACGGGCGTTCGCCAGTTCAATGGCGCGAACGATTTGCCCCGGAGCATCGTCACCCTGTACCGCCGTCGGATAGATAATCACCGGCAGGGAAGGGTCACGGCGTTTCAGGACATGGAGAATATCGTGCAGTGCGGCCCCGGTTTTCGACGTGATTACGCCAATACAGTGTGCAGGGGAGGGCAGCGGCTGCTTAAACTGCTGATCGAATAGCCCCTCAGCCTGTAATTTGGCTTTTAGCTGTTCATACTTCTGCTGTAATAAACCTTCACCCGCAGGCTGCATGCTTTCGACGATAATCTGGTAATCACCGCGCGGTTCATACAACGTAATGTTGGCGCGCACCAGCACCTGCTGCCCATGCTGGGGTCGAAACGTGACGCGACGGTTGCTGTTGCGGAACATCGCGCAGCGCACCTGGGCGTTATCGTCTTTTAAGGTGAAGTACCAGTGACCGGAAGAGGGCTGGGAGAAGTTGGAAATCTCGCCGCTAATCCACACCTGCCCCATTTCTTGCTCAAGCAGCAGGCGCACCGTCTGATTCAGGCGGCTAACGGTAAAAATTGAGGGGCTTTGAGAGGCTAACATGTGAGCGGGATCAAATTCTAAATCAGCAGGTTATTCAGTCGATAGTAACCTGACTGAAGGTGATCGCAAGTATTTTTTTCAAAAAAATGTAGATGCAATCGCTTACGCTCTGTATAATGCCACGGCAATATTTATTAACCTCCCAGGTGAGATATTGCCCATGCTCCGTATCGCAAAAGAAGCCCTGACGTTTGACGACGTCCTCCTCGTTCCCGCTCATTCTACCGTTCTGCCGAACACCGCCGATCTTGGCACCCAGTTAACCAAGACTATTCGTCTGAACATTCCTATGCTCTCAGCAGCCATGGACACCGTGACTGAAGCGCGCCTCGCAATCGCATTGGCACAGGAAGGTGGCATCGGTTTTATCCACAAAAACATGTCTATTGAGCGCCAGGCCGAAGAAGTTAAGCGCGTGAAGAAACACGAATCTGGCGTGGTGACCGACCCGCAGACCGTGCTGCCAACGACCACCCTGGAAGAAGTGAAAGCGCTGACCGAGCGTAACGGCTTTGCAGGCTACCCTGTAGTGACCGAAGACAACGAACTGGTCGGTATCATCACCGGTCGTGACGTTCGCTTCGTGACCGACCTCAGCCAGCCGGTAAGCGTATACATGACCCCGAAAGACCGTCTGGTCACCGTTCGTGAAGGCGAATCCCGTGAAGTGGTATTTGCGAAAATGCACGAACGCCGCGTCGAGAAAGCGCTGGTCGTTGATGACAGCTTCCACCTGTTGGGCATGATCACCGTTAAAGACTTCAAAAAAGCAGAACGTAAACCTAACGCCTGTAAAGATGACAAAGGCCGTCTGCGCGTTGGTGCTGCGGTTGGCGCGGGTGCGGGCAATGAAGAGCGTGTTGATGCGCTGGTTGCGGCGGGTGTTGACGTCCTGCTGATTGACTCCTCCCACGGCCATTCTGAAGGCGTGTTGCAGCGTATTCGCGAAACGCGCGCTAAATATCCAGACCTGCAAATCATCGGCGGCAACGTCGCAACAGGCGCTGGCGCTCGTGCACTGGCGGAAGCTGGCTGTAGCGCAGTGAAAGTGGGTATCGGCCCTGGCTCTATCTGTACGACGCGTATTGTGACCGGTGTTGGTGTTCCGCAGATCACCGCGGTTTCTGACGCCGTTGAAGCGCTGGAAGGCACCGGTATTCCGGTGATCGCCGATGGTGGTATTCGCTTCTCTGGTGATATCGCAAAAGCCATCGCTGCAGGCGCTGCGGCTGTTATGGTCGGCTCCATGCTGGCGGGTACTGAAGAATCCCCGGGTGAAATCGAACTTTACCAGGGCCGTTCTTACAAGTCCTATCGTGGTATGGGCTCTCTGGGCGCGATGTCCAAAGGTTCCTCCGACCGTTACTTCCAGAGCGATAACGCCGCTGACAAACTGGTGCCGGAAGGTATCGAAGGCCGCGTAGCGTATAAAGGTCGTTTAAAAGAGATCATTCACCAGCAGATGGGCGGCCTGCGTTCCTGTATGGGTCTGACCGGTTGTGGTACCATCGACGAGCTGCGTACGAAGGCTGAATTCGTACGTATCAGCGGTGCGGGTATCCAGGAAAGCCACGTTCACGACGTGACCATCACCAAAGAGTCCCCGAACTACCGCATGGGCTCCTGATAAGTTTACGCGCCCGGTTAATACCGGGCGTTTTGTTATTGTTTCACTTGCCTCGGAATTAATGTCAAATGACAGCCAATATTCATAAACATCGCATTCTCATCCTTGATTTCGGCTCGCAGTATACGCAGCTGGTGGCACGTCGCGTGCGTGAACTGGGCGTCTATTGTGAACTGTGGGCATGGGATGTTACTGAAGCACAAATCCGTGAGTTCAATCCGAGCGGGATCATCCTCTCCGGCGGCCCGGAAAGCACCACCGAAGACAACAGCCCGCGCGCACCGCAGTATGTGTTTGAAGCAGGCGTTCCGGTCTTCGGCGTATGTTATGGCATGCAGACCATGGCAATGCAGCTGGGTGGCCACGTTGAAAGCTCAAACGAACGCGAATTCGGTTATGCGCAGGTTGAAGTACAAACCGACAGCGCGCTGACCCGCGGTATTGAAGATTCCCTGACCGCAGACGGCAAACCGCTGCTGGACGTGTGGATGAGCCACGGCGATAAAGTAACGGCTATTCCGTCCGATTTCGTGACCGTAGCTAGCACTGAGACCTGCCCGTTCGCCATTATGGCTAACGAAGAAAAACGTTTCTACGGCGTACAGTTCCACCCTGAAGTGACACACACTCGCCAGGGCCTGCGTATGCTGGAGCGTTTTGTTCGCGATATCTGCCAGTGCGAAGCGCTGTGGACCGCAGACAAAATTATCGAAGATGCCATCGTTCGCATCCGTGAACAGGTTGGCGACGACAAAGTGATCCTCGGCCTGTCCGGTGGCGTCGATTCTTCCGTTACCGCGATGCTTCTGCACCGCGCCATTGGTAAGAACCTGACCTGCGTATTCGTTGACAACGGCTTACTGCGTTTGAACGAAGCCGCGCAGGTGATGGACATGTTCGGCGACCATTTCGGTCTGAATATCGTCCATGTTGAAGGTGAGCAGCGTTTCCTGGCCGCGCTGGCGGGTGAAAACGACCCTGAAGCCAAGCGTAAAATTATCGGCCGCGTGTTCGTTGAAGTCTTCGATGAAGAAGCGCTGAAGCTGGAAGACGTGAAATGGCTGGCGCAGGGTACGATCTATCCTGATGTTATCGAATCTGCGGCTTCCGCCACCGGTAAAGCGCACGTCATCAAATCTCACCACAACGTGGGCGGCCTGCCGAAAGAGATGAAGATGGGCCTGGTTGAACCGCTGCGTGAGCTGTTCAAAGATGAAGTACGTAAAATTGGTCTGGAGCTGGGCCTGCCGTACGACATGCTGTACCGTCACCCATTCCCAGGCCCAGGCCTCGGTGTACGCGTGCTGGGTGAAGTGAAGAAAGAGTACTGCGACCTGCTGCGTCGTGCGGACGCTATCTTCATCGAAGAACTGCATAAAGCCGATCTGTATAACAAAGTCAGCCAGGCATTTACCGTGTTCTTGCCGGTTCGTTCCGTTGGTGTCATGGGCGATGGCCGTAAGTACGACTGGGTTGTTTCCCTGCGCGCCGTCGAAACCATCGACTTTATGACCGCGCACTGGGCACATCTGCCATATGACTTCTTAGGCCGCGTGTCCAACCGCATCATCAATGAAGTTAACGGTATTTCCCGCGTGGTGTATGACATCAGCGGTAAGCCGCCAGCAACGATTGAGTGGGAATAAGTTAATAATTCCTGCGCTTAAATAAGCTGTAAAAAATAAGGCAACCCATTTGAATCGGGTTGCCTTATTTCGTTATGGGCGATAAAAATCAAACGCTAATCAAACCAGCTACTTTGCTTTTTCTCTTCAGCTTTGCCCACGCTCTGCATGAGGTCGCGTCCGCCTTCAGAGATATTTCGATTGGCATCAGCTTCTGATTGTGTCACGTCAGTTTGTGCCGCTTTACTTTTCAGTTCCTGATCGATGAAATCATTTTCTCGTTTTACGCGCGCTTCCTCTTTGGCGAGAGCCAGTTTCTGTTTCTGAATTTCTAAACTACGAAGTTCATCCTCATAACCCTGGTCTCTTTTCTTATCCTGAGAGGCTTCAACATCAAGCTTATCCTGCCGAGCCTGACGTGCAGCGGCGGCTTCAGCCGCTTTTTTATTCGCTGCGGCCTGCGCGTTCGCACGTCGCTGGTTATCCTGCTGGATCCGTCTGTTGCGCTCAGCTACCCAGTCATCATGCTGCTTCTGCTCTTCGTTTTTGCCTTGTTGTTCAGCCTGTGCGACCGCAGAGAGCTGATCTTGCAAAGACGCTGAAAAAGCGGCATGACTTAACGTTGCGAGAAAAACGGCCAGAACGATTTTTTTCATGAGTCCCCCTGATGATTAACCTTTTTCAGGGCATTTTGCGTTTGGCTGAATACGCGTTTCGTTGTAGGTCGTGGTAATGACTACCGCCAGACCGGTACTGAATTGACAAGCTTTGCCAACCTGCGTTGAGGTATAAACCTTAGTACCTTCTTTGTAGGTTAACGAAACGCCTTCTACCATCGTTTTATCGCTGACCAGTGAACCTGCTGCTGCGCCTGCGGTGCCGCCGGCAACTGCGCCAACGGTAGTGTTAGTGTTACTACGTGAACCCACGTTATGGCCAATCACCCCACCGGCTACCGCGCCAAGAATTGCGCCTGTAGCCTGTGCTGCACGTTTATTTTGTGTATTGTCGACAGCCACTTTTGCTGGCAGAACGGAAATGATGTTGACCGTTTTAGTTTCTTGCTTTGAATTGAGCTGATCAGTCTGGTAGACATCAGCCGCATGTTCGTCAGCGTTTGACTGACAACCCGCCAATGTAAAGCTGGCAATTAAAGCTAAAGAGAGGGCGCATTTTTTAAAGTTCATTACGATTCCTTGTTAATCACATTGAAAAAAACAAGTCATTTAAAAACAGCCAAAATTAAAAGTAAACCTATCGATTTCCACTGTTTTTAACGTAATTTTTGGTTTTATAACAATAAGATATATAATTGATGCTTGCTGGGGTAAAAAGTGTTTTATATTACTGTTATTATTTTATAATTGCGTTGAATGAAATATTGCTAAAGGCGAGAAAATTAGCGATTTTTTTAACAGTGGCGATGATGGCATCAATAATCCCTCTGCAAACGCAGAGGGAATTGTATGTTAATCGACCAGCTGAAGTTGAGGGTGTGCGGGGGAGGTCACGTTCTCGACTCTGATATCCATTTGTGGATATGGCAAATCGATATGATTCGCGTCCATCGCTTCCTTAATATTTTCCAGCAAATCGTAGTAGGTGTTCCAGTATTCGGCGTTAGGAACCCACACTCGCACATAAAAATTCAGCGATGAGGCGGCAAGCTCGCCGAGTCTTACCGTCACTGAGCGATTTTTGTCGATACGTTTGTCCTGTTCAATAATATCCAGGATCACTTTCTTCACATCGGCAATGCGGCTCCGATAGCCGACACCGATAACCAGATCGATTCGGCGGAAGGGGTGGCGAGAGTAGTTGATGATGTTGTCAGCGATGATTTTACCGTTTGGGATCACCACTTCTTTACTGTCGGCGGTCAGCAAGGTGGTTGAGAAGATATGAACCTTTTCTACCGTCCCGGTGACAGCGCCAATTTGTACAACTTCTCCTGCACGAAACGGACGCAACGAGACCAGCAATACGCCAGCGGCAAAGTTCGATAGCGACCCCTGTAGCGCCAGACCAACAGCTAAGCCAGCAGCACCGATAATGGCGATAATCGATGAGGTTTCAATACCAATACGCCCTAGTGCAGCGACGATGAAGAAGGCCAGGGTGATGTAGCGGACCAGTGCGGTAAAGAACTGGACGATGGTAACATCGACGTTGCGTTTTTTTAGCAGCTTTTCCAGTCCATGGGAGAGCAGGCGGGAGACCGATTTACCGATAAACAATAAAATAACAGCGGCGAGAATATTCCAGCCAAATTGAATGACCGCATCACTGTGACCGGCCACCCACTCTAAACCACTTCTTATTTTAGGAAATAGTGTGAAATGCTTCATGACATTACCCTGTTGCGTTAAAATTCAAATAAATTTGAATCATTGCATATAAAATATTTATTTATATATCGCTTATATTTTCATGCGTTATTTATTGGCGATGCTTCAAACAAAAATTGCTTTAAATGCATCCAATTGACCGGCTTATAAAAAACAGCGCGAATGGTGCGGCGAAGATAAAAGAAAAGTTTGTGAAATTGTGCGGCAGATGGGGGATGGATACAAACATCTCAGGACGAGGTTGATAAAGAAGGGGTGGGCGCGGGATAATGTAAATCCCTTACCGGATGGTTAAATGGTGTGCGATTAGCCATCCGGTAAGGAATCTTGGTACAAGGAAAAAAAGCTTACGATTAACGCGCGTCGGTTTGCGCTGAGGGGGCCTGCTGCTGGCTGCTTTGCTGGGATTCTTTTTTATCCTGATGGTGATGCCACGCACCGATAGCGGAGTAGACGAAGCGTCCAAAGAAGAAGAGAAAGCTGATGAGGAGTACGATACGGATCATTCGACTGTTAAATCGGTGTCGCTTTCGTAAACTGGTAACCTGGCTCACAAAGGGGTCCTTAAGAAATGCCCATGCACGGGCGATTGCTACATTAAGGCACAGAGTCAGCAAGGGGTCAATTGCGCTGAATGTAAAAAAACGTCAGATAAAACATTAATTAATGTTATATAAGATATTATTCGTATTCACAAACAAACATGCTAAATCTGCGGTGACGCTAAAAATTGTTATTTAATATTTTTAGGCGTGTATTTTTTGACTCACATCAAGCCTGATTCGGCGATGATAACTAAAATCTTCCACCTGACCCGCGTATAATCTTACCTCGCGGCCCTTACAAGCCAGGTTGGATGCCTGTCTACAAATACCCAGCAGGAATTGGGGTATCCGTTGAGCATCTATGAAATTCTGTAAGCTGTATAAAAAATATCGCGATCGCTGGTGGGGCCTCCCCCTGATATTACCCCTTCTGGTGTTACCAATTATTAAAATTGCTAATACATATACCTATATTGAAGGCGGTAAAACCTATCTTTATTTTCTGCCGCTGCCCTTCATGCTGTGCATGATGCTGTTTTTCGGCTGGAAATCATTACCGGGGTTGATCGCGGCCATGAGCTGTTATATGACGCGGGATTTACATTTTGTCGAAAAAATAGGCATTACATTACAGTTTATTATTCCGTCGATTGTGGCCTGGGGTGGCTATCAATTTTTTAATGAACAGCGGAAAATGATTTCCCATGGCGATACTCGCCTCATGGCGTATCGGCTTTTCTGGCAGATGTTTATTCCCGCAACGTTATTTTTAGTCCTGATACAGTTCTCGCTCTATATTGGCTTATACCCCAGTTTGGGCGATACCCGCTGGATATCGCCTCTGACGCAGCGTAACTTAATTAATTATCAGTCTCTGCTGATGGGCTACCTGACCGGGGTCCCGCTGTGCTATTTATTGATTCGCTTAATACGCAACCCCTATTATTTACGCAGCTTTATCTCCCAGGTTCGTCGTGATTTTGATCCAAAAGTGACCTGGACGGAAATTCTGATATGGGGGGCCGTGGTGGTGGGCATCATGACGATGCTGACGAAGCCGATGACCAAAGCCAGCACCATTTTCAGCACCAACTATACCCTCTCATTGTTACTGCCGGTGATGCTCTGGGGCTCAATGCGCTTTGGCTATCGCTTCATTTCGGTCATCTGGACGCTTATTGTCATTGTCGCCATTCACTATCACTACCACTATGTGCCAAGAAGTACCGGTTATAGCGTGCAGATGGCGATTACCTCCTCAAGCTATCTGATTTTCTCGTTCATTATTGCCTATATGGCGATGCTCTCAAGCCGGCAGCGCTCCATTCATGAACGGGTGCGGCGGATTGCCTTTATCGATCCGGTGGTGAGTCTGCCCAATATGCGCGCGCTTAGCCGGGCGATTGACCACATGCCCTGGTCCGTGCTGTGTTTCCTGCGTATGCCGGACCTTGAGGTGCTGACACGCCACTACGGCATTATGCTGCGCATTAACTACAAGCAGAATCTGGCAGAGTCGTTGGGCCATATCCTGACTGAAGGTGAAGGGGTGTATCAGCTCACCGGCAGCGATTTAGCGGTGCTTCTGCATACGGAGTCGTATAAAGATCGCGTAAATTCGCTCTACGAGCACCTTCAACGCTTCCGCTATTGCTGGAACGGCATGCCGTTACAGCCGCAGATTGGTATGAGCTATTGCTATATCCACTCGCCAATTGCGCATCTTCCCCTGATGTTAGGTGAATTAAGCACGGTGGCTGAACTGTCGCTGTCGAGCAAGCGCCCGGAGAACCTACAGCGTCGTGGAGCGCAATATGCGCAGCAGGAGCTGAAAGATAAAATTGCCATGATGGTTCGCGTACAACAGGCGCTGGAGAACGATCGCTTCTGCCTGATGGCGCAGCCTATCGTCGGCATTCGTGGTGATAACTATCACGAAGTGCTGCTGCGCATGTTGGGTGATGATGATGAACTGATCTCACCATTACTCTTCTTGCCGGTGGCCCACGAATTTGGCCTGGCGTCACGTATTGACCTGTGGGTTCTGAAAAATACGCTGCGCTTTATGGCTGATTGTCGAAGTCGCCATCCTGGGATGCGGCTGGCTATAAACCTGTCGCCTTCAACGGCAAGCGGACTGGGTTTTGCGGAGCAGGTCGCGGCGTTGCTTGAAGAGTATGACATTCAGGCGTGGCAACTGGTGTTTGAAATCACCGAAAGCCACTCGCTGGTGAACCCTGAGCAGGCAAGACGCACGTTGGGTGAGCTTCAGGATTTAGGCTGTCGGGTGGCGATTGATGACTTTGGTACTGGCTATGCAAGCTACGCGCGTTTGAAACATATTCGTGCGGATATTCTCAAAATTGACGGTAGCTTTATTCGCAATATTGCGACCAGTAGCCTGGACTATCAGATTGTTTCATCCATCTGTCATCTGGCGCGAATGAAGAAAATGCGCGTTGTGGCTGAGTATGTTGAAAATGAAGAGATCCGCACGGCCGCGATTGCGTTAGGGATTGATTATCTGCAGGGGTATTGCATTGGTAAGCCAGCCCCTTTGCAGGAGCTGGCCGGTGCTTCAGAACATACAGAGCAATCAGATGACGGCGTTCTCGCCGATCGTCCGCTCCTCGGTAATTTTTAATAACCAGCCGGTTACGCTTTCCCAGTACTGCTGCTCTTTCTCCAGATCGAGCAGCACCAACGCATTTTGCGTAAACCAGTCATGCGGGAAACAGAGCGTCCAGTGATTGGCCTCGGTTGTCAGCTTCAGCGTCGGCGGCGTAGTGGTTGCCTGACGCTGATTATTTAGCAGCACCCCAAGACGCAGAAGCTGAATCATGGGCAGGAACTGCTTCTTCTTAAATAGCGTGAAGCGCGGCAGCTCATCGAGTTTGATGGCTTTACGGTGGAAGCGTACCAGCGTCGCCATCAAATACTGCTGTTCCTGATTGAACCCCGGCAGGTCGCTGTTTTGCAAAATATAGGCCGAGTGGCGATGCATGCCGCTATGGTTAATATTCAGTCCAACCTCATGCAGCATAGACGCCCACTTAAGTAGCGCAGTCAGCTGCGGATTTCCCAGCTTCGGGTTTTGCTCAAGCCACTGATCGTAAATCTGCATCGTGGTTTCCAGCACCCGCTGCGCCTGCTCGCGATCGATATTGTACTGATTCGCCAGACTCTGTGCGGTGCGGCTGCGGACATCCTGATGACGGAAGCGGCCTTCCATTTCATACAGTACCCCCTCACGCAGTGCGCCATCGGAAAGACGTAGCTCTTTTATCCCCAGCGCATCAAACACGCCGCAGAGAATGGCAAGACCGGGCACAAAAACGTTTTTACGCTCTTCAGACAGTCCTGGCAGGCTAAGGGAGCTAAAGTTTTTGCTTTTCAGCACTTCGTCAACCAGCAGGTCGAGGCGTTCAGGGGTGATAAAACCATCTTTTTCCCCCATCTCCAGCAGAACTTCATGAGCTGCCTTGATGGTGCCAGAAGCGCCCATTGCCACATTCCAGCCCTGAATGCGATATTGCCATGCCAGCGTTTCCAGCTTCTGTACCGCGGCAAGACGCGCGCGCTGGAAGTTCTCCCGGTTGATGGTGCCGGCGAGGAAAAATTGCTGGCCGAAGCTTACGCAACCCATACGGCGGCTTTCAACCAGAATGGGCTCGAAGTCTTCACCGATAACAAGCTCCGTCGAACCACCGCCGATATCAATCACCAGCTTGCGGCCTTTCTCCGGTTGCGTATGCTCGACGCCCATAAAGATCAGACGTGCTTCTTCATTCCCGGAGATAATTTCAATCGGGTAGGGGATAACTTTTTCCGCACGCGTTAAGAACTCGGTCGCGTTCGCAGCCTGACGTAGTGAGTGCGTACCCACGATACACACGCTGGCAGGGGAGAAACCCTGCAGACGTTCGGCAAATAGCGACAAACAGCTGAGCCCACGCTCCATCGCTTCTTCGCTCAGCATATTGTTTTCATCCAGACCGTCGGCCAGATGAACGCGCTGCTTCAAGCGGCCAATAATCTGCATCGCGCCATCAACGACGCGCGCGATGACCATATGAAAACTGTTCGAACCAAGATCGACCGCCGCAAATTCTTGCGGCCGGGGTGCTTTGCTTTTTATTGGCATAGGTTAGTCAGGCTGTTCAAGTGATTTGATATAATCGTAGATCGCCTGTTGCGCGCGAACCTTACGTCGGTTGCCGCGTGGAACATAGCGATTACTCAGTTCTTTATCAACATAACGGGCTTTTACCGTGTCGCTGAATAGAATCTCGATGATATCGAGGATCCGTTGTTTCAGGCGCGGGTCCAGCAGGGGGGCTGCGACTTCAATACGGTAGTCGATATTACGGGTCATCCAATCCGCGGAGGAGAGATAGACGCGTTTATCGCCGGCGTTATCAAAAATATAGATCCTGTCGTGCTCAAGGAAACGGTCAACGATGCTGATCACACGAATATTATCGCTGATCCCCGGTAACTCTGGAATCAGGGAGCACATGCCACGGATCAGCAGATTAACCTGAACGCCGGAACCGGATGCCGCATACAGGCGGTCAACCAGCCCCTTATCCACCAGGTTATTAAGTTTGAGCGTAATTCCTGACGATAAGCCATTCTGTGCGTTAGCAATTTCCTGGTCGATCATTTTGTAAAGCAGGCGACGCGAGTTCTGCGGCGACACCAGCAAATAGTCGAAAGTGACCGGACGGTATGGGTTTTCGATAAAGTTAAACACCCGGCGCACTTCGTTAGTGATGCGAGCGTCGGCGGTCAGCAGCGAATAGTCGGTATAAATACGCGCGGTTTTCTCGTTAAAGTTACCGGTACCGATATGCGCATAGCGCACAACTTCCTCGCCTTCTTTACGCGAAATGAGGAACAGCTTGGCGTGAATTTTCAAGCCCGGCGCCGAGAAGATTACGTGTACGCCCGCTTCAGTAAGGCGTTTCGCCCAGTGAATGTTCGCCGCTTCGTCAAACCGGGCCTGTAGCTCAACCACTACCGTCACTTTTTTGCCGTTGTGCGCAGCATGGATCATGGCATCAATAATGCGTGAGTCTTTTGCGACACGATAAATATTGATTTTGATCGCCAGCACGCTCGGGTCAAACGACGCCTGTCGCAGCAGTTCGAGCACATGCTCAAAGGTGTGATACGGATAATAGAGCAGCACGTCTCGTTCGCGAATAGCATCAAAGCCGTTGCGGAATTTATCAAACCAGACGTGGCGTAACCGTGGCATAGGCTTATTAACCAGATTGGCTTTGCCGACATTCGGGAAACCAATAAAGTCTTTAAAATTGTGGTAGCGGCCGCCCGGAACGATGGAATCATAACGCGAGATATTGAGCTTCTTACGCAGCATCTCGACCATGGCATCCGGCATATCACGCTGATAAACGAAACGCACAGGTTCGGCGGTCAGGCGCTGCTTGAGGCTTGAAGACATCAGCTCCATCAGGCTCGATTCCATCTCGTGTACCAGATCGTACTCGGCATCACGCGTCATTTTCATCGAGTAGGCGTTTAGCGCATCGTAATCGAAGAAGCCTTTGAAGATATCATCCAGGCAGTAGCGCAAAATGTTATCCAGCAGGATCATGGGTTTGCGACGGCGTGGGGTCTCCGGCGGCAGATTGACGAAGCGCGGTACTTTATCTGATGGGATCTCCAGCAGCGCGTAGTTAAACTCATCGCCGCGAATAATTTCCACCGCCAGATAGGTGTAGTCATCTTTCAGGAACTGCACCAAATCGGTTTCCCGGTTTAGCAGAATCGGGGTGATGTGCTGGCGCAGATAATGTTTAAAGTAATGACGCAGCCAGCTTTGTTGGTTCACCGAAAGCTGACGTTCGTTTATCAGGAAGATTTGGTTACGTGCCATCTCCAGCAGCAGCTCGTTGTACAAGCCATCAAACTCCTGATCGGCTTTCAGCACCCGCGCCTGAATCCGGCTCAGCAGGTGACGAGAATGCGTGGTCACGCCTTGTTCTTCGCTGATGATGATACGGCGCTTTAACTCTGCGAAGCGGACCTTATAGAACTCATCAAGGTTGTTGGAGTAAATACCCAAAAAACGCATACGCTCAATCAGCGGATTGCTTTTATCTGCCGCTTCCTGAAGGACGCGCTCGTTGAAGGACAACCAGCTCAGCTCTTTTTCGATGTACAGTTTTTCCTGACCCATTACTACTTACACTCCGGTTTGTTCACGGGACGCGGCAAAGACGTCTTACCGTTATATTGCTAGCTTTGCCGGGCTATGTCCAACTGTGTCAGCTAAGTATGACAGTTATCCTGGTTTGGATAAGAAAATATTCGCTATTCTTTTTGATATCTAAGTCTTTTTCACTATTTTTACGCAGCCAGTCGGGCTCTTGCTGGCATAAAAAAAAGAGGGCCATGAAGGCCCTCTATGAAGAATTTGCGAGTCGTGATTCACTCTTCCGCCGCATAGCCCGCAGGCGGCAGCTTAGCGCCGTCAATCCAGGCATGATTATCCTGCATTTTCAGGCGACCATCGAGGAACCAGCCGACGACCAGCGGATAGATAGCGTGTTCTTGTACCTGCACGCGAGCGGTGATTTCTTCTTCGTCGTCACCGTCAAAAACCGGCACTTTAGCCTGTAAGATAACGGGCCCACCGTCTAATTCCTCGGTGACGAAATGCACAGAAGTGCCGTGCTCTGCATCGCCGTTTTCCAGCGCTTGACGATGGGTATGCAGGCCCGGATATTTCGGCAGCAGGGAAGGGTGGATATTCAGCAGTCGCCCCTGATAGTGGGCGACGAAATCGGCACTCAGAATGCGCATATAGCCTGCCAGCACGACGACATCAGGTGCATAGGCATCAATTTCTTGCATCAATTCGCGATCAAACGCTTCCCGGCTGGCAAACTGACTGGCGGCCAACGCATGCGCAGGGATCCCCGCATCGCGTGCGCGAACAAGGCCGAATGCCTCGGCCTTATTACTGAAAACCGCTCGAATGGTGCCATTAATTCTTTTCTGCTCACAGGCATCAATAATGGCCTGTAAGTTGCTGCCGTTACCGGAAATTAGCACCACGATGTTTTTCATTTATTTGATGACCACACGCTGTTCGGAATCAGAGGCTTTGATATAGCCGATTTTCCACGCGTTTTCACCTTTTTCGTTCATCAGCGCAATCGCCTTATCGGCCTCATCAGCTGCCAGAGCAATGACCATGCCGACGCCGCAGTTGAAGGTACGATACATCTCATGCTGACTGACGTTACCGGCATCCTGCAACCAGTTGAATACCGCCGGCCACTGCCAGGAGGATTCATCAATGACGGCCTGAGTGTTGTCCGGCAGTACGCGCGGGATATTTTCCCAGAAACCGCCGCCGGTCAGGTGCGCAATGGCGTGAACGTCAACGCTTTCGATCAGTTCCAGAATGGATTTCACATAGATGCGGGTCGGAGCCAGCAGGTGGTCGGCAAGCGTTTTGCCTTCAAGCTGCGTGGTGTCCGGGTTGCAGCCGCTAACTTCGACAATTTTACGCACCAGCGAATAGCCGTTGGAGTGCGGGCCGCTTGAGCCGAGCGCGATAAGCACGTCGCCGTCGGTCACTTTACTGCCGTCGATGATTTCTGATTTCTCAACGACGCCGAC
This sequence comes from Enterobacteriaceae bacterium, assembly GCA_902363335.1. GTDB lineage: Bacteria > Pseudomonadota > Gammaproteobacteria > Enterobacterales > Enterobacteriaceae > Kluyvera. The sequence goes on from CABIZV010000005.1 coordinate 110,991, forward strand.
GCAGAAACCGGCCACGTCGTAATCTTCACCGTGATACATGCCCGGCATTTCAGCCGTTTCACCGCCGACCAGCGCACAGCCTGATTGCAGACACCCTTCGGCTATACCGCTGATAACGCTTGCGGCGGTGTCGACGTCCAGTTTGCCGGTTGCGTAATAGTCGAGGAAGAACAGAGGCTCAGCGCCCTGAACCACCAAATCGTTCACGCACATCGCCACCAGGTCGATACCGATGGTGTCGTGACGTTTTAAATCCATCGCTAAACGTAATTTCGTGCCCACACCGTCAGTGCCAGAAACCAGCACCGGTTCACGATATTTTTGCGGCAGTGCGCACAATGCGCCAAACCCCCCTAATCCACCCATCACTTCAGGACGGCGAGTTTTCTTCACCACCCCTTTGATACGGTCAACCAGAGCGTTTCCTGCGTCAATATCAACACCGGCATCTTTGTAGCTGAGAGAGGTTTTGTCGGTCACTGCAAGTCTCCACGCGTTTGCGATAGCAAGAAAAATCGGCGCAATTCTACCAGTCCAGGCAAACGTTTGCGAGACTATTCTACATCCAATTTTTAAGACCGATTTTTTGCCGCTTCTCAGTCCTTAAATCGGTCAAATATGATACTGCTCACGAAAATGAAACCGGGTACACCCTTGTCCTTGCATCCGCCCCGCTGAATCCACATCATGCTACTGAAACCGGTTTCTGTTTTCGTGGCAGAGGCCCAATGAACGAGACAAAAACGGCCATAAGGGACAAAAGGGATGAAGATTGCGGCCTTTGATATTGGCGGAACGGCGCTAAAAATGGGCGTCGTCACCGCCAGTGGCGAAATACTGAAGAAAGCAAAGCAGCCCATCAGCGACAGTGACGGCGAGCAAATTCTTGCGGCAATCGAATCATGGATAACCGCGAACCCAGAGTGCACGGGGGTGGCAATCAGCGCGCCGGGCTATGTGAATCCTCACACCGGCTTTATCGAAATGGGCGGCGCGATTCGTCGTTTCGACAACTTTGCGATTAAAGCGTGGCTTGAATCGCGTTGTGGCCTGCCGGTTGCCATCGAAAACGATGCCAACTGCGTACTGCTGGCCGAGCGCTGGCAGGGGAAAGGGATCAACCTGTCCGATTTTCTGGTCCTGACCATCGGTACCGGCATTGGCGGAGCCATTTTCTGCAACAACCAGCTGGTGCATGGCGCGCGTTTTCGCGCCGGTGAGTTCGGCTATATGCTCACTTCCCGCCCCGGCACCCGCGATGTGCGCCGTTACACCATGAATGAAAAAAATTGCACCCTGCGGGTACTCCGTCATCGTTACGCTCAGCATCTGGGTAAAGCGTTTGAGGAGGTCACCGGCGAAGAGATTTTTGACCGCTTCGACGCTGGAGACGTTGTCTGTCAGCGGCTGGTTGAAGAGTTTTTCAACGGTCTGGGCACCGGGCTGTATAACCTGGTCAATCTGTTTGATCCACAAACCATTCTTATTGGCGGCGGCATTGTTGAGCGCCCCGGCTTTCTGGCGCTAATGCGCCAGCATTTGGCCTGGTTCGGCATCGCCGATTATATCGATACGGTCAGCCACGGCAACGATGCCGGGCTGATTGGCGCAGTTTACCATTTCAATCAGCAGTACTCGCAGCGATAACTAACTGATTAACGAGGAAAAGATATGACTGGATTTAAAGCTGGATTTCTCTGGGGCGGCGCGGTAGCAGCACATCAACTCGAAGGCGGTTGGCAGGAGGGTGGGAAGGGCGTCAGCGTGGCGGATGTAATGACCGCTGGCGCGCATGGTGTTCCGCGTGAAATTACCGACGGCGTATTGCCTGGGAAAAACTACCCGAACCATGAAGCCATCGATTTCTACCATCGTTACAAAGACGATCTGAAGCTGTTTGCTGAGATGGGCTATAAATGCTTCCGCACCTCGATTGCCTGGACGCGTATTTTCCCCAACGGTGATGAGCTAACCCCGAATGAAGCCGGGCTGCAATTCTATGACGATCTGTTCGACGAGTGTCTGAGGCTGGGAATTGAGCCGGTTATTACGCTGTCTCATTTCGAAATGCCTTATCATCTGGTTACCGAATATGGCGGCTGGCGTAACCGCAAGCTGATTGATTTCTTTGTGCGTTTCGCTGAAGTGGTATTTACCCGCTATCAGCACAAAGTGAAGTACTGGATGACGTTTAACGAGATTAACAACCAGGCTAACTTCCACGAAGATTTCGCGCCGTTTACCAACTCGGGGCTCAAGTATCAGCCGGGTGAAGACCGTGAACCGGTGATGTACCAGGCCGCGCACTACGAGCTGGTGGCGAGCGCTCTGGCGGTGAAAATCGGCCATCAAATCAACCCGGAATTGCAGATTGGCTGCATGATCGCCATGTGCCCGATTTATCCTCTGAGCTGCGCGCCAAACGATATGATGATGGCAATGAATGCGATGCATCGTCGTTACTGGTTCACGGATGTTCATGTGCGCGGCAAATATCCGCAGCATCTGCTGAACTACTTCGAACGCCGTGGCTTCGAGCTTGATATCACTGAAGAAGATCGTCAGGCGCTGGCCGAGGGTTGCGTCGATTATATCGGTTTTAGCTACTACATGTCGTTTGCCACGAAAGCTACGCCGGACAACCCGCAGCTCGATTATGATGAAACCACCAGCCTCGTCTCCAATCCGTATGTCGAGAAATCTGATTGGGGATGGCAGATTGACCCTGTTGGCCTGCGCTATTCCCTGAACTGGTTCTATGACCATTATCAGCTGCCGCTGTTTATCGTTGAAAACGGTTTTGGCGCGATTGATGTGCAGGAAAGCGACGGTACGGTGAACGATCAGTACCGTATCGATTATCTTGCGGCGCACATTGCTGAAATGAAAAAAGCGGTAGTAGAAGACGGTGTCGATCTGATGGGCTACACCCCATGGGGCTGTATTGACCTGGTGTCTGCCGGTACCGGCGAGATGAAAAAACGCTACGGCTTTATTTACGTTGATAAAGACAACGAAGGCAACGGTACGCTCGCTCGCAGCCGCAAAAAATCTTTTGCCTGGTATCAAAAGGTGATTGCGACCAACGGAAGTGAACTGTAACTCGCTGAATAGTTAAAATAAAACCCCGCTTGTCGGGGTTTTATTTTATCCTGACTTATACTGATTGCAGTGCCGTTCACCGCTTTGCTTGATCCTGGTCAATCAACATGGGTATGGCGCAGCCGAAAAAAAGCGGTATAATCCGGCGATTTTTTTTGTGGCTGCCCCATTCAAAGGAGAAAGAGAATGAAGATTGTGGAAGTTAAGCACCCACTCGTCAAACACAAGCTGGGCCTGATGCGCGAAAACGACATCAGCACCAAACGCTTCCGTGAACTCGCCTCCGAAGTTGGCAGCTTGCTGACGTATGAAGCCACCGCCGATCTGGAAACCGAAAAAGTCACTATCGAAGGCTGGAACGGCCCGGTAGAAATCGACCAGATCAAAGGCAAGAAAATTACCGTTGTGCCAATCCTGCGTGCGGGCCTGGGCATGATGGACGGCGTGCTGGAAAACGTGCCAAGCGCGCGTATCAGCGTCGTCGGTATGTACCGTGACGAAGAAACCTTTGAGCCGGTACCGTACTTCCAGAAACTGGTTTCCAACATTGATGAGCGCATGGCGCTTATCGTCGACCCGATGCTGGCTACCGGCGGCTCCGTTATCGCAACCGTCGACCTGCTGAAAAAAGCGGGCTGCACCAGCATTAAGGTACTGGTTCTGGTGGCGGCACCGGAAGGTATCGCGGCGCTGGAAAAAGCGCACCCTGACATTGAGCTGTACACGGCGTCAATTGACCAGGGCTTGAACGAGCACGGATACATTATTCCGGGCCTCGGCGATGCTGGCGATAAGATTTTTGGTACCAAGTAAACGAAAAAATAAAAAGAGCCGACTTTGAGAAGTCGGCTTTTTTTTGAATAAAAACTGGGCTAACAACACCATAGAGGAAAACACCATGACGCGCCGTGCCATTGGGGTCAGTGAAAGACCGCCGCTTTTACAGACTATCCCGCTTAGCTTGCAGCATTTATTCGCCATGTTTGGCGCAACCGTGCTGGTACCGGTTCTGTTCCATATTAACCCGGCAACCGTTCTGCTGTTTAACGGCTTGGGAACGCTGCTTTACCTCTTTATCTGTAAAGGTAAAATCCCCGCTTATCTGGGCTCAAGCTTTGCTTTTATCTCCCCGGTTCTGCTGCTGCTGCCGTTAGGCTATGAAGTAGCGCTGGGCGGTTTTATTATGTGCGGCGTGCTGTTCTGCCTGGTTTCTTTTATTGTGAAGAAAGCGGGTACCGGCTGGCTTGACGTGATGTTCCCACCGGCGGCAATGGGCGCAATCGTTGCCGTTATTGGTCTGGAACTGGCGGGCGTGGCGGCGAATATGGCCGGTCTGCTGCCACCTGACGGTCAGTCTGCGGATACCAAGACCATCATCATTTCGCTGGTTACGCTGGGCGTTACCGTCTTCGGTTCCGTACTGTTCCGCGGCTTCCTGGCTATTATCCCGATTCTTATTGGTGTGCTGGTAGGCTATGCGCTTTCCTTCGTGATGGGCGTTGTTGATACCTCGCCAATTGCCGAGGCGCACTGGTTTGCCCTGCCAACCTTCTACACGCCGCGTTTTGAATGGTTTGCTATCTTCACCATCCTGCCTGCGGCGCTGGTGGTGATTGCCGAGCACGTGGGTCACCTGGTGGTGACGGCCAACATTGTGAAGAAAGATTTGATTCGCGACCCGGGCCTGCATCGTTCAATGTTTGCCAACGGTCTTTCTACCGTGATTTCCGGGTTCTTTGGTTCAACGCCAAACACCACCTACGGTGAAAACATCGGCGTCATGGCGATTACCCGCGTGTACAGCACCTGGGTAATCGGCGGGGCGGCGATTATCGCGATCCTGCTGTCTTGCGTCGGCAAGCTGGCGGCGGCGATCCAGATCATCCCACTGCCGGTAATGGGCGGCGTTTCTCTGCTGCTGTACGGCGTCATTGGCGCATCCGGTATTCGCGTGCTGATCGAATCGAAAGTGGATTACAGCAAAGCGCAAAACCTGATCCTGACTTCCGTTATCCTGATTATCGGCGTGAGCGGCGCGAAAGTGCACATTGGTGCTGCTGAACTTAAAGGGATGGCATTAGCGACGATCGTCGGTATCTGTTTGTCTCTGGTGTTTAAACTGATAAGCGTGCTGCGCCCGGAAGAGGACGTTCTGGACGCTGAAGAAAGCGATCAAACTTCCCATTGATCCTCTCACCGGGCGGGATCGCCGCCCGGTTCTCTCCTCGCTAATTTCTGTGGTAAACTCTTTTCGATTTTTCGTAAGCCCATGTTGAGGTCTCTCTGAACGCACCGGCACAGCTCTCTTTGCCACTGTATCTTCCCGATGATGAAACTTTCGCGAGTTTCTGGCCGGGTGATAACCCTTCTTTACTTGCAGCGGTGCAAAACGTACTGCGGCAGGATCACAGCGGATACATCTATATCTGGTCACGTGAAGGCGCCGGGCGCAGTCATTTACTGCATGCTGCCTGTGCTGAGCTTTCCCAGCGCGGCGACGCGGTAGGTTACGTTCCGCTGGATAAGCGCACCTGGTTTGTGCCGGATGTGCTGGAAGGGATGGAGCAACTTTCGCTGGTCTGCATCGACAATATCGAGTGCGTGGCCGGTGATGAAGAGTGGGAAATGGCGATCTTTAATCTCTATAACCGCATTCTGGAGTCAGGCAATACGCGGCTGCTGATAACCGGCGATCGTCCGCCACGCCAGCTTAATCTGGGGCTGCCGGATCTGGCCTCGCGGCTGGATTGGGGACAAATCTACAAGCTTCAGCCACTGTCCGACGAAGATAAGCTGCTGGCGTTACAGCTGCGCGCGCGCCTGCGCGGGTTCGAGATGCCGGAAGATGTTTGCCGCTTCCTGCTAAAGCGTCTGGATCGCGAAATGCGCACGCTGTTTTTAACGCTCGATCAGCTTGATCACGCCTCGATCACCGCCCAGCGCAAGCTGACCATTCCCTTTGTGAAAGAAATCCTCAAGCTTTAGTGCCTCTCCCGGCGGCGCTGCGCTTGGCCGGGCTACCTGTATAAATGTAGCCCGGACGAGGTGCGAAGCACCGACTCCGGGAAATCTCCGGCGCTAACCCAGATCGTTTAACAGATGCTGCATCAGCAGTGGAATCGGCCTTCCCGATGCCACGCTTTTGCCACCTTCACGCCACAATGCCGTACCGCTCACGTCGAGATGCGCCCACGGAATGTTCGCCGGGCAAAAATGATGCAGCAGCCATGCCGCAGATGCGCTGATGGCGGCATTATTGGTCGGCGTGTTACATAAATCGGCAATCGCGCTTTCCGTCTGTATGGTGAAACGCGCATCCAGCGGTAGCGACCACACCTCATCACCGCTTTGTTCGCCTGCGGCAGTTAATGCGCGACGCAGGGGCGGATCCTGGGTCATTAACCCACTCAATTCATAGCCCAGCGCTTTCACTACTGCACCGGTCAGCGTCGCTAAATCAATGATATAGCGGGTTTCCGGGTGGCGCTGGCTGGCCCAGGCGATAGCGTCGGAGAGCACCAGGCGACCCTCTGCATCGGTATTATTGATTTCCACCGTCATACCGTTACAGGCGCGCGCCACGCTGCCGGGCTGCATGGCATCGGGGCCGATGGCATTTTCCGCCAGCGCCAGTACGCCCATCACGCGTACCGGCAGATCAAGCTCGGCAATGCTAAGCATTAACCCCAAAACGTTTGCCGCGCCGCACATGTCATATTTCATGGTGTACATACCCGCGCCTTCTTTCAGCCACAGGCCACCGGTATCAAAGGTTATGCCTTTTCCGACATAGCTACGCACTGGCCCGCTGCTCACGCCGTCATAATGAATGGCTAACAGGCGAGGAGGGCGGGCCGAGCCTTTACCCACCGCATGCAGCAGACCGAGCCCTTGTTGAATAATCGCCTTCTCATCCAGCACTTCGCAGCGCAAGGCCGGGAAGTCAGCGCACAAACGCACGGCCTCTTCCACGACAAACTGCGGTGTACATTGTTCCGACGGCAGATCCGCCAGACGACGGGCGGCAACCATTCCGTTGGCGATGGCCTGTTGCTGGTTGAATAATGCTTCCAGCCGGGCCGACTCGTTCACGGAACAGTAGGCATCGATATGCTTCAGGCGCACAGCGTGGTCAGATGTTTTTTTCAGGCCGAGGTCGGTCAGCCTATGGGCCTGATTGAAGAGTAAACGCAGCGTTTTTGCCAGCACGGTATCGTGAATATCGGTGCAGTCCAGCAGGACGGCGCTGCAAACCGGCGCGGCAACAAGGGGACGAAGCGTGCTCAGAAGTGAATCGGTCAGCGTGTCGTGCCAGGCTTTGCGCGGCACCACGGTAACACGTGCAAAAGGGCCACAACCAAAGCACGTATCCGCAAGCGTTCCCTGTTCGGCAAGCGCCGTCATCTCGGCAATCAGCGGGTTATCACGTAAAGACTCTTCCAATAGCAGCGTGCTGCCGGGAAAGGTAATCAAATGACACCCATCCTGCTCGCGAGAGAGGGCGGTGATTAAACGGTAGCGAATCATGATTTACTCCTCGATAGGCGCACGGATGCGGTCGGCATAGGCCTGCATCCAGGCGTCGTCCACCGGTTGATAATGGGTTTTCTCTTTGACGCGCTCTGCGCGGAATACCGTCAGCGGCTGGGTGGCAGTGGCGACGACAAAAGAGAAGGTTTTGATGTTCGTGGCTGCGCCGAATTCGCCCTTACGATTCATACAGACGACGGAGAGATCGCCCGCGCGACCAAAGCGCGACATCAGCTTATCCTCAAGCTCGTACACCACCGAATCCGCCGCCTGCTGCGGGCTCATTCCCTGTTGCATACGCCGCACGATTTCATAGCTGGTGCAGCCTTTCATCAGATCTTCACCGACGCCGGTGGCGGTTGCCGCACCGATTTCGCTGTCGCAATAGAAACCGGAGCCGATAATCGGCGAGTCACCCAGACGACCGCGTTTTTTCATAAACAGGCCGCTGGTGGAGGTGGCGACGCTCATGGAGCCTTGCTTATCCAGCGCGATAACGCCGACGGTATCATGCCCATCGTATGGGCTAAGACCTTTATCGAGCGTCTCGCGGCAGCGCTTGCGATAGTGCTGCATCGCCCGGTCGGTGAGCATTTTTTTGTCGCTAAATCCCTGACTTAGCGCCCATTCGCGCGCGCCCTGGCCGACCAGCAGTGAGTTATAACGCTGACGGCCCAGCGCATGAGCGACCTTCACCGGGTTGGCAATATCGACCAGGTTACCTACCGCGCCGAAGGCCAGCGTATCGCCGTCCATCCAGGCTGCGTCAAGCTCCACCTCGCCATTCTCGGTGGGCAGGCCGCCGTAGCCCACCGATTTATACAACGGAAAATCTTCGACAGCGACCACGGCATCAACAACCGAGGTTGTCGCGGCACTCCCTGCGGCAAGCGCCGTCGCTGAGTCACTCACCCCTTCCAGCGCCATACGCCAGGTTGCAATTATTCCCCACATCTCTTACTCCTGCTTTGCTAGCGTATTGGATCCCTCGGCATCACTGACTTCTGCCGCGCGGTACTGCTTATCGAGAATGCGCATAAATGGCAGATAGAGCATTGCGCCAATCAATAGATTAAGTATTTGCATGACGCTGCCGGAAATATGCCCGGTAACGATAAATCCGCTGATAACCGGCGGCAGCGTCCACGGAATAAATACCCCGGTGGTGACCGCGACCATGCCAATTTTCATCGCCACATACTGAATGGTGACCAGCACCAGTGGCACCAGATTGAACGGGATCAGCATAATGGGATTCATAATGACCGGCAGACCAAACAGCACCGGTTCGTTAATGTTGAATACCGATGCCCCCGCGCCAAGCCGCGCCACTTCTCGCATGCTCTTACTGCGGGCAAAAATCAGCATGGCGATGACCAGCGATAGCGTGGCGCCCGCGCCGCCCATCCAAATCATGTCGAAGAACTGCTCGGTAATAATATGCGGCGGCGTCACCCCGGCCTGAATGGCGGCGATGTTGTCGGTCTGGTTTTCCATCCACAGCGGACGAATGATGCCGTTGACCATTGAGCCGGAGTTGATCCCGACTGACCACAAAATAGTAATGCTGAACACCGTCATCAGCGCGCCAAAATAGGAGGTGCCGAAATGGCGAACCGGCGTGGCGACCACTTCATAGATGAACTGATGAATGGTTTGATAGTGGGTATTTTCAAATCCAATGCGAATGGCCAGTACGATTACCATAACCACCAGCGCGGGAATGAGTGCCGCAAAGGACTCCTGCACCGCAGGCGGCACGCCATCTGGCATTTTGATCACCAGCTTTTTCTTTTTCAGCCAGCAAAATAGCTCGGTCCACAACAGCGAACCTATCATGGCGACAAACAGCCCCTTAGTGCCGATCCATTCCACCGGCATGACGGTAATGCCGCCGTTTTCCGCCACCTTCATAAACGGCGTCAGGATCAGAAAACTGACCAGCGCCAGGATCCCGCACGACAGACGATCTTCATCGTAATGCTCTGCCAGCCGGTAGGCGACGAGGAAGCTGATAAATAGCGACATCGTTGAAAATACGGCGTTAAACGGGATTTCTACGATAGCGCTCCAGTTCGCTCCAAAGCTGTGAGACATAAATTGCTGATAGCTTTGATTCGGAAACGACGAAATGACCAGCAGGATAGAGCCAACGATGATGAAAGGCATAAAGGAGACGTACGCGCCGCGAATCGCGCCAAGATGGCGCTGCTGTGCGGTTTTTGCCGCAATCGGCATCAGTTTCTCTTCTAAAAATCCCAGAACATTGTTCATTGTGAACTCCGTAAAAGATTAACGGACATTGTGTGTGTTATGTAATAGAGAACGACGAAAGGATTATCGAAGAAAGGTCATGGTGGAAAGGTGAAACGGGTCACAACGTCCTGACTTAATCACTATAAATCTCATCTGATTGGTTATTTAACTGCAAGGGTTTTTATGGAAATTAAGCTGCACGCCAATGCCACGACAACGCCCAGGGTCAGGAAATATTTGCAGGAATCAAATAAAAGCGACCGTGAGCTGGCGAAAGAACTGGGTATTTCGGTAACCACAGTACGCCGTTGGCGAAATCGGCAACAAACGACCGACCGGAGTACCACGCCGGGAGTGGTACACAAAGCGATGAGACAAGAACAGGTCATCCTGATAAATGCTTTACGGGATATTTTCCAGGCTCCGCTCGACGATCTGCTGTTTATGGTGGTTGAGGGGCTGGGTATTGAGCTTTCTCGCGCCACGTTAAGCCGCTACCTGAAACCCTCTTATCATGGCGGTACGCGCGACAAGCTGTGCGGTAAAAAAGCGCTGAAGGCCGGTATTAAACCGCACACGCTCACGTTGCATTACCGCTTGTTGTCACTGCACATGGATGACGATGGCGATCACCATCTGCTGTGGGCGCAGGAACCCGTCAGCGGATGGTGCGCAGCACGAGTCTATTCCGGTATGTCGCCGTCGCTTGTGGTGAGCTGGCTGGATCAGGTGCTGGCGCAGTTTCCAGGTGATATCCAATCTATTGAGATTAAAAGCGATGAGAGGCTAAGTGATACCCTGGTTGCAGCGCTTAATCAGCGGCTGGCGGAGCGGGGGATTCAGGGACGAAAAACGTCCGTTACGCCTGAGCGCGTGGCCGTACAGGTTACATCGCCGCTGGTGGAGATTATTCCGGCGGCAAGCATTTATACGCCAGATGCGCTGGCAGTCAGGTTGTGCACTATTTTTAACACCGGGAAGGAACAGAAAAAGCTGGGGAATATGACGCCGCAGGCCTTTTTACACGCGCTGCGGCCGCAAAGTACTTAACCCACGATATCCAGAACCTGCTCCGGCGGGCGACCGATGCGCGCCTGGCCGTTGCTGACCACTATCGGGCGCTCAATCAGCTTTGGATTTTCAATCATCGCCTGAATTAATGCCTCTTCGCTGAGCTGGCTGTCGCTAAGATTGAGTTCCTTATACAGATCCTCTTTCTGGCGCATCAGCTCGCGGGCGCTGCTCATGCCGAGCATCTTCAGCAGCTGGCGCAGCGTTGCGGCATCCGGCGGCGTTTCCAGATAAAGCACGACGCTTGGGTCGATGCCGTTGTCCTTTAAAAGGCTCAAGGTTTCGCGGCTCTTTGAGCAACGTGGATTATGGTAGATGGTGACCGTATCCGTCATGGTCTCTCCTGTTACATTTTCTGGTAAGGGCGGAAGCGCTCTTGCAATTGCCGCAGTTGGTCAATACGCGCATCATAACGTGCCTGTTGCAGGCTGCGTAGTTTCACCTGTGCGCTGGCTGAGCTTAACAGTGAAATCGCCTGGTCAAGTCGGCCGACTAAAGCCATGTTTTCGGCACGGGCGGCCAGCTCTTGGTCGCGGTTGCCCAGCGTCGATTCCGCCTGAGCGAGCAGCTCCCAGCCGTTTGTATCATCTTTATTTTCAAAGGTATAGCGATTAAGAATGGTTGCGGCTTCACCGGCCTTGCCGCCTTCAAGCAGGGCGTTGGCGAGGTTCAACTGCAATACCGGGTTGGTTCGCAACTCGCGCGCGTTCTTGAGTCGATTAATCGCTTCGTTAGTTTTGTTCTGACCGAGGTCAATATCAGTTGCCAGATCCAGATACCACGCGTTTTGCGGATCGGCGCTTAACAGCGGCTGAAGCTGTTTGCTGGCTTCAGCAAAGTTTTTCGCTTCCATCGCCAGCAGCGCACGACCATATTGCGCGGCATGCTGCTCGCGAATATTGCCTTTCGACCAGCTATCGAGCAAATCGCTGCCAAGCTGATTTTTCCCGGAGTTATACATGCCAAGCGTACGTGCTTTGGCAAAGTAGAAATCGGCGGAGGATTGAACGACCACCGAACGCATCTGGTTGGCACGGTTACGCGCATCTGCCAGACGGCTTTCCGGCAAGGGGTGAGTCAGCAACATTTCCGGCGGACGTGACGAATAGCGCGATTGATCGAGCAATTTCTCCATAAACGCCGGCATTGCCTGCGGATCAAATCCTGAACGTTGCAGCACCTGAATGCCGATGCGGTCTGCCTCTTCTTCATTCTGGCGGGTGAAGCTGATCATGCCCTGCTGGGTACCCGCAAGCGTACCGCTTAACGCCGCCATACCGGCCTGTGGACTTGCCATTGCCAGCAGGATAGAGCCCAGCGCGCCAACCCAGGTCAGCGGGGCGTTACGCTTTTGATCTTCCATCGCGCGCGCCAGGTGGCGCTGGGTGACGTGCGAAATTTCGTGCGCCATAACCGATGCCAGCTGGCTTTCTGTATCAGAGTAACGGAATAACGCTGAGTGCAGCACTACGTTACCGCCAAAGAAGGCGAAGGCGTTGATGTCATCGTTATTAATGAGATAGAAATGAAACGGGGTGCGAACAGAATAGGCGTGCGAAACCAGCCGCATCCCCAGAGAATTAACGTACTGGACCAGCAACGGGTCATTTATCAGCGGTGCGCTGCCGCGCAGTTGTCGAACATAGTAATCCCCCATCTGCATCTCCTGACCGATGGAGAGCGTGCTTCCTGCGGACGTGCCCATGTCCGGCAGATTATCCGCTGATTCTGCAAATGCAGGAGCTATCTGGCCGAGCGCAAGTGTCGCAATAAGGGATGCCAACAGCGTTTTTTTCAACTGCCTGAACATAACCTCGTTTCCTGTAATATGGGATGTGCCTGTTTTGACCCGCAGCATACCGTTACGTTCCGTAATGGGCTGCTTAGCGAGTGTATCTATCTGCTTACTTATTGAAAACGATAATCGCGCGATTGCCGGGATAAATACAAAAAGCGAAGTCTTTTTTGTGACATTTAGATACACTTCACGTTCTGTATGAAAACACAGGCCTCAGGGAATAGATTTATGCTCGAGATGTTAATGCAGTGGTACCGTCGCCGTTTCAGCGACCCCGAAGCGATTGCCCTGCTGGTGATTTTAGTCGCTGGTTTTTGCATTCTGTTTTTCTTCAGTGGCCTGCTCGCGCCGCTGCTGGTGGCTATAGTGCTGGCCTATCTGCTGGAGTGGCCGACCGTTCGTCTGGAGCGGCTGGGCTGGTCGCGTACCTGGGCGACAAGCGTGGTGATGGTGCTGTTTATCGGCATTTTGCTGCTGATGTCATTTGTCGTGATGCCGATTGCCTGGCAGCAGGGTATTAATCTTATTCATGATATGCCCGGCATGCTCAATAAACTGTCCGATTTTGCCGCCACTTTGCCGCGTCGTTATCCGGCGCTGATGGATGCGGGCATCATTGATGCCATGGCGGAGAATATGCGCAGCCGGATGCTGACTATGGGCGACTCGGTGGTCAAATATTCGGTCGCCTCGTTAATGGGGCTGCTGACGCTTGCGGTCTATCTGGTCCTGGTTCCTCTGATGGTCTTTTTCCTCGTCAAAGATAAAGAGCAGATGCTCAACGCCGTTCGCCGCGTTCTGCCACGCAACCGTGGGCTGGCGGGGCAGGTGTGGAAAGAGATGAACCAGCAGATCACCAACTATATTCGTGGCAAGGTGCTGGAGATGATTGTCGTCGGCATTGCCACCTGGCTGGGCTTCCTGATGTTCGGCCTTAACTACTCGCTGCTGCTGGCGGTACTGGTTGGCATATCGGTTCTTATTCCCTATATCGGCGCATTGGTGGTCACCATTCCGGTGGTTTGCGTGGCGCTGTTCCAGTTTGGTCTGGGTACAGAGTTCTGGAGCCTGTTTGTGGTGTACCTGATAATCCAGGGGCTGGACGGTAATTTGCTGGTGCCGGTGCTGTTTTCAGAGGCCGTTAACCTGCATCCGCTGGTGATTATTCTGTCAGTGGTGATTTTTGGCGGGCTGTGGGGATTCTGGGGCGTGTTCTTTGCCATTCCGTTGGCAACGCTCATTAAAGCGGTGGTTCATGCCTGGCCGGACGGATTGGTTACGCAAGAGGAAACGCCGAATTAACGAGTAGCCTGGGATGATTACCGATATTTCCCGGCGTCGCTGCGCTCGGCCGGGCTACCTTCGAGCGTAGGCCGGATAAGGCAAAGCCGCCATCCGGCAATGTGCACGGTTAAGCCTGATGGCGCGAAGCTTATCAGCCCTACGATCATCTACTTCCAGGAGTAGCCCGGGCGAGGCGCTTACGCCGACCCCGGGGTGAATGCCGATATTTCCCGGCGTCGCTGCGCTCGGCCGGGCTACCTTCGAGCGTAGGCCGGATAAGGCAAAGCCGTCATCCGGCAATGTGCACGGTTAAGCCTGATGGCGCGAAGCTTATCAGGCCTACGATCATCTACTTCCAGGAGTAGCCCGGGCGAGGCGCTTACGCCGACCCCGGGGTGAATGCCGGTGCTTCCCGGCGTCGCTGCGCTCGGCCGGGCTACCTTCGAGCGTAGGCCGGAGCCGCCATCCGGCAATGTGCACGTTTAAGCCTGATGGCGCGTAGCTTATCAGGCCTACGATCATCTACTTCCAGGAGTAGCCCGGGCGAGGCGCTTACGCCGACCCCGGGGTGAATGCCGGTGCTTCCCGGCGTTGCTGCGCTCGGCCGGGCTACCTTCGAGCGTAGGCCGGATAAGGCAAAGCCGCCATCCGGCAATGTGCACGGTTAAGCCTGATGGCGCGTAGCTTATCAGGCATAAACATTATCGACTTATCCGATTAGGCGTTAGCCTTTAGCCAGTCCAGCACGATATCGTGGTGGTTGCTGGTTTTGAAATCATCAAACACATGCTCAATTTTACCGTCAGCGTCGACCAGGAAGCTGATGCGGTGGATGCCATCATAGGTTTTACCCATGAACGTTTTTTCACCCCAGATACCAAACTGCTCGCATACCTTGTGATCTTCATCGGAGAGCAGCGTGAAATTCAGCAGCTCTTTTTCGGCGAAACGTGACAGTTTTTCAGGTTTGTCGGTGCTGATCCCCAGTACTTCAACGCCCGCTTTTTTCAGCTCATCCATGTTGTCACGCAGGCCGCAGGCCTGAACGGTACAACCAGGAGTCATCGCTTTCGGGTAGAAATAGACCAGGACACGTTGTCCCTGGAAGTCGGTCAAATTTACTTGCTCGCCGTCTTGATCGGGCAAACTAAATTTCGGTGCGATATCACCGGCTTTCAGTGGGTTCATTTCAAAGCTCCATCCTGTTCATCATGCTGGGAATAATTGATAACGTTTATACTGCCTTGCGCGCTCAATTCTGTACATAGGGCTTTGAACGCTTGCTCGATATTTGATGCATTTTTCGTAGCGGGGCTGTGGGCGGTAATCTGAATGAATAACTGTGCAGCACTTTCATCGGTACCCGGTTGAGTACGCGAAACCAGCTCAGCAATGTTCATTTCCCAGCTATCGAACAACGCGGTAAAGCGCTCGATAATGTGCGGGGAATCGGGGACTTCCACCTGCACCCACACGGTGGCGGGCATCGCCGGACGCGGACGCGCGGTGGTGCGCTTCATCACAATCAATAAATCCAGCTCAGCGCCCTTAAGCGGCAGCGTCGATTCAATCAGGGTGATGGCGTTCCAGGTGCCGGAAAGCAGCATAATAAATGTGAACTCATCTCCCAGCATCGCCAACCGACTGTCCTCAATGTTACAGCCGCAGCTGCTAACATGACGGGTAATCGTATTGACGATGCCAGAGCGATCCGCGCCCAGGGCTGTAATAACCAGATAGTGTTGTAATGAGGCTGTCAAACCTGTTCTTCCTTTAAAAAGGTGCGGTATACCTTAGGAAAGCATAAAAAAAACCGGCATACAACATTCTGAAGGCCCTCAGTCTATTGCTTTTATTACAAGACCAAACGTACCATTGAGATTCATGTCCGCACGTCAGCACAGAGGATGGCCCATGTTCACGGGAAGTATTGTAGCGCTTGTCACGCCGATGGATGAAAAAGGTAATGTCGACCGTTCAAGCCTGAAGAAACTGATTGATTACCATGTCACCAACGGAACCTCGGCGATTGTGTCGGTAGGAACTACCGGCGAATCCGCAACGCTCAGCCACGAAGAGCATGGCGACGTGGTAATGACCACGCTGGAACTGGCCGATGGCCGCATTCCAGTGATTGCTGGAACGGGCGCAAATGCGACCGCAGAGGCGATAAGCCTGACCCAGCGTTTTAACGATTCCGGCGTTGTCGGTTGCCTGACGGTGACCCCGTACTACAACCGTCCGACTCAGGAAGGTCTGTTCCAGCACTTCAAAGCGATTGCTGAGCATACTGACTTGCCACAAATCCTGTATAATGTGCCGTCACGTACCGGTTGCGATATGCTGCCGGAAACCGTAGGCCGCCTTGCGAAAATCAAAAATATTATCGCGATTAAGGAAGCCACGGGGAACTTAAGTCGTGTTCATCAGATCAAAGAGCTGGTTTCAGACGACTTCATCCTGCTGAGCGGTGATGATGCTACCGGGCTGGACTTCATTCAGCTTGGCGGTCACGGCGTTATTTCAGTGACGGCGAACATTGCTGCGCGTGATATGGCGGAAATGTGTAAGCTGGCGGCTGATGGCCAGTTCGCACAAGCACGTATCATCAACCAGCGTTTGATGCCGTTGCACAATAAATTATTTGTCGAACCCAATCCGATCCCAGTGAAATGGGCATGTAAGGAGTTGGGACTTGTGGCGACCGATACCATGCGCTTGCCGATGACACCTATCACCGACCACGGTCGTGATGTAGTGGCATCCGCATTAAAGCATGCCGGTCTGCTGTAAAGTTTAGGGAGATTTGATGGCTTACTCAGTACAGAAGTCGCGCGTGGCGAAGGTTGCGGGTGTTTCACTGGTTCTACTGCTTGCGGCGTGTAGTTCCGACTCGCGCTATAAGCGTCAGGTGAGCGGTGACGAATCCTATCTGGATGCCGCACCGTTAAGTGAACTTCACGCGCCAGCGGGCATGATCCTGCCGATTGAAAATGGCGACTACAACATTCCGGTCGCTAACGGCAGCGGTGCAGTGGGTAAAGCGCTGGACATTCGTCCGCCAGCTCAGCCATTGGCGCTGGTCTCCGGTGCGCGTACCCAGTTTACCGGTGATACCGCTATGCTGCTGGTTGAAAATGGCCGCAGCGGCTCCCTGTGGCCACAGGTTGTCAGCATCGTTCAGGCGAAAAACTACACCATCTCCAAACGTGATGATGCTAGCCAAACGCTGACGACGGACTGGGTCGACTGGAACCGTCTTGACGAAGACCAGCAGTATCGTGGTCGTTATCAAATCTCCGTGCAGCCGCAGGGCTATCAGCAAGCGGTGATGGTGAAGCTGATTAACCTTGAGCAAGCTGGCAATGCCGTTGCCGATCGTGCATCGCTGCAACGCTACAGCGCCGAAATGCTCAACGTTATCTCTGCCGGTCTGGACAAGAACGCAACCGACGCCGCGAACGCCTCCCGAGGCTCTGCTGGCGCTACCTTCGATGTGCAGAGCGCGTCTGACGATACCGGCCTGCCAATGCTGGTGGTACGCGGTCCGTTCAACCAGGTATGGCAACGCCTGCCGGGTGCGCTTGAAAAAGTGGGCATGAAAGTCACCGACAGCACCCGTTCGCAGGGCAGCATTGCCGTGACCTATAAGCCGCTCTCTGACAGCAGCTGGAAAGACCTTGGCGCAAGCGATCCGGGTCTGGTCTCCGGCGACTACAAACTTCAGGTCGGCGACCTGGATAACCGTAGTAGCCTGCAATTTATTGATCCAAAAGGTCATACGCTGACGCAGTCGCAAAATGACGCCCTGGTAGCCGTATTCCAGGCCGCATTAAGCAAGTAATTAAACAGGGCTGGAGCAATCCGGCCCTTTTTTCTGTATAGTGACGCAAACGTGTGCGTCGGCAGAAAAGCACAAATATTTATCTTAATTCTCACTGGAGTGACAAAGATGCAAAAGCTAGCTGAGTTGTATCGTGGTAAAGCGAAAACCGTATACAGCACCGAAAACCCGGATCTGTTGGTACTCGAATTCCGTAACGATACGTCAGCAGGAGATGGTGCTCGCATTGAACAGTTCGACCGTAAAGGCATGGTGAATAACAAGTTCAACCATTTCATTATGAGCAAACTCGCCGAAGCGGGGATTCCGACCCAGATGGAAGCGCTGTTGTCCGATACCGAATGTCTGGTGAAAAAACTGGATATGGTGCCGGTAGAGTGCGTGGTGCGTAACCGCGCAGCGGGTTCGCTGGTGAAACGTCTGGGGATTGAAGAGGGCATTGAGCTGAATCCGCCGCTGTTCGATCTGTTCTTGAAAAACGACGCCATGCACGACCCGATGATTAACGAATCGTACTGTGAAACCTTTGGCTGGGTGAGCAAAGAGAATCTGGCGCGTATGCAGGAGCTGACGTACAAAGCTAACGACGTGCTGAAAAGACTGTTCGACGACGCGGGTCTTATCCTTGTCGACTTCAAACTGGAATTCGGGCTGTTTAAAGGCGAAGTGGTGCTGGGTGACGAATTCTCCCCAGACGGTAGCCGTCTGTGGGACAAAAAGACCATGGACAAAATGGACAAAGACCGTTTCCGTCAGAGCCTGGGTGGCCTGATTGAAGCCTACGAAGAAGTGGCGCACCGTTTGGGTGTGAAGCTGGACTAAGCTTTTGTGCTTCCCGGCGTCACTACGTTTGACCTGACTACATTTGGAATTTGTAGCCCGGCCAAGCGCAGCGCCGCCGGGATTTACGCCGAGCCTTCCCGGAGTCGGCGTCCCGCCTCGTCCGGGCTACAACGGCAGCCATGTAGCTCGGCCGAGCGAAGCGACGCCGGGGCAGTTTCAATATATTTCCAGTGGTAATCCTTCCCGTAACCGCCTACGATCATACCAGTATATTAATAAGATAAGATCGAGGTAGTTATGCGTTGGCAAGGTCGTCGTGAAAGCGACAATGTAGAAGACCGGCGGAACAGTTCGCAATCCCCTATGTCTGGAGGTGGCCCAGGTTTTCGCATCCCTAGCGGCAAAGGCGGTATTATTTTGCTGATTGTCGTGGTGGTTGCGGGCTATTACGGGGTGGATTTAACCGGCCTGATGACCGGCGAACCCATGAGCCAGCAGCAAACCTCTCAGCGCGTCAGCAATCCAAACGACGACGAAGCCGCGAAATTTACCTCGGTTGTCCTCGCCACAACTGAAGATACTTGGGCGCAGCAATTTAAAGAGATGGGGAAAACCTATCAGCCGCCGCGTCTGGTGATGTACCGCGGCGCCACGCGCACTGGCTGTGGTACAGGCCAATCCGTGATGGGGCCGTTCTACTGCCCAACCGATTCCACGGTCTATATCGATCTCTCCTTCTATGACGACATGAAAAGCAAACTCGGTGCGGACGGGGATTTTGCCCAGGGTTACGTGATTGCTCATGAAGTCGGACACCACGTGCAAAAACTGCTGGGCATTGAGCCGAAAGTGCGCCAGATGCAGCAGAACGCCTCCGAGGCAGAAGTAAACCGTCTGTCTGTGCGCATGGAATTGCAGGCCGACTGTTTTGCCGGCGTCTGGGGCAACAACATGCAAAAACAGGGCATTCTTGAAGCGGGTGACCTTGAAGAAGCGCTGAACGCCGCCCAGGCTATTGGCGATGATCGCCTGCAGCAGCAAAGCCAGGGGCGCGTGGTTCCTGATAGCTTTACCCACGGCACCTCCCAGCAGCGCTATACCTGGCTGAAACGTGGCTTCGACAGCGGCGACCCTGCCCAGTGTAATACCTTCAGCAAATCACTCTGAATTGATGTCTGACGTCATGGAAGAACTGCTCGCGCAGGCCGCGCGAATGAAGCAGGTTGGCATTCGCCGCCTGCTGGTGGTCAGCGGTGAGGCCGCATGGTGCGAGCAGCAGGCGCAGGCATTTCGCCAGGCGCTGTCGGGCGATGTCCTGTGGGTCGGGCGTGAGCCCGCAACCGATCCTTTTTGCCCTCCTGCAAAGCTGACGACGCTGCTGGGACGCGAGTTCCAGCACGCGATATTTGATGCTCGCACCGGATTTGATGTCTCGGCATTCGCCGCGCTGGCGGGCACGCTGCGCGCTGGAAGCTGGTTAATGCTGCTCGTGTCGCCATGGCAACACTGGCCAGATCGCCCGGATGCTGACTCCTTGCGCTGGAGCGATGCGCCAGAGCCCATCGCCACTCCCCATTTTGTCGACTATTTTTGCCGGACTCTAACCGCAAGCCCGCAGACGCTTATCTGGCGGCAAGGGCAGCCATTGCCGTCGCTGCCCGACATCGCCTTACCGGAATGGCGACAGGCGAACGGTCAGCCGGCGCAAGAACAGCAGGCTATTCTGACGGCGTTATCCCATGCCACCGAGCGGGTCTGCGTGATAATGGCGGAACGCGGGCGAGGGAAGTCGGCGTTAGCGGGGATGCATATTCACCAACTGCGTGGCGACGCTATCGTCACCGCCCCTTCACGGGCTTCGGCAGAGGTGATTGCCGCCTTCGCCGGGGAGCGTTTCGAGTTTATGGCCCCTGACGCATTACTAGCATCTGATGTGGTGGCAGACTGGCTGGTGGTTGACGAAGCGGCGGCAATTCCCACACCTTTACTCAAAAAACTGATGGCCCGTTTTCCCCGCGTTCTGCTGACCACCACCGTCCAGGGCTATGAAGGCACCGGACGGGGATTTCTCCTGAAATTTTGTGCCGAATTCCCGCAGCGGCTGGATTTCACCTTGAATCAGCCGATCCGCTGGGCCGCAGGATGCCCGCTGGAAGCGGTGGTTAACGATGCGCTCATTTTTCATGATGACGGTTTTACCTCGTTTCCCGAGGGCGAGCTGACGTTTCTGCCCGTCGCGCAATCGGCCTGGCAGTGGCAGCCCGATGTTCCGGTGGCGCTCTATCAGCTTCTCTCCGGCGCTCACTACCGCACCTCACCGCTGGATCTTCGCCGGATGATGGATGCGCCGGGGCAGCTTTTTTTCTGCGCCCAGAGTGCCAATGGCCCTGCGGGGGCGCTATGGCTGGTTGATGAGGGGGGATTAACGCCCGGATTGAGTCAGGCCGTGTGGGCGGGTTATCGTCGCCCGCGGGGGAATCTGGTCGCACAATCGCTGTCAGCGCACGGCGGTAGCCCACTGGCGGCGACGCTTAGCGGACGGCGAATCAGCCGTATTGCGGTACATCCTCGGCGCCAACGTGAGGGGATTGGTCAAAAGTTGGTGATGCAGGCGCGGCAAAGCGCCGAGGACTGCGATTATTTATCCGTCAGTTTTGGCTACACCGATGAGCTGTGGCGCTTCTGGCAGCGCTGCGGCTTTACGTTAGTTCGTATAGGCACGCAGCGTGAGGCCAGCAGCGGCTGCTATGCTGCGATGGCTATGAGTCCAGTAACCGCCGCGGGCGCATCGTTAATGCGGCGAGAACATGCCCGCTTATGTCGTGAGTGGCGCTGGCTGAAAGATTGGGTGGATGAAAAAGTCCCGCTCGACCCTGTGACAGACACTATGCTTACCGATGATGACTGGCAGGATCTGGCGGGATTCGCTTTTGCTCATCGCCCATTGTTGGCGGTACTGGCTGGCTTGCATCAGCTTAGCGAACGGGTAAGTCTGCCGCTGCTTGCGCTGCGCGGACGCTTGCAGGGGCAGCAGGAAAGCGAACTGTGCGCCCGTTTAGGTATCAATGGCCGCAAAGCGCTGCTAGTGCAGCTTCGCGCCGAAACCGCTGAGGCAATGTGCAGCTTAGATCCTGAACGCACCCATCGACTCGCGGAACAGATTCAGCAACTGCAATTTTTTTAACTGACTCATTCAGTTAAATGGCATGGTCATTATTCTGGTGCGGCGTAAACTGACCGACAAAACCAAGGAGACAGCCATGACACACGACCACTTTGTTGTTCAAAGCCCTGCTAAGCCCGCTCAACAGTTGCTGCTGTTGTTTCATGGCGTGGGCGATAATCCGGTGGCCATGGGCGAAATCGGTAGCTGGTTTGCTCCGCTGTTCCCGGATGCGTTAATCGTCAGCATTGGAGGTGCGCAACCGTGTGGCCCCGCACCTGGACGCCAGTGGTTTTCGGTGGCCGGCGTCACCGAAGAGAACCGCCAGGCACGCGTTGATGCGATTATGCCCACCTTCATCGACACGGTGCGTTACTGGCAAAAACACAGCGGCGTGAGCCCACTGGCGACCGCGCTTATCGGTTTTTCTCAGGGGGCGATTATGTCACTGGAAGGCATTAAGGCCGACCCGACGCTGGCATCCCGAGTGATCGCTTTTAATGGTCGTTTCGCTACTTTGCCGGAAACGGCAAGTGTAGCGAACACCGTGCACCTGATTCACGGCGGTGAAGACCGGGTTATCGACCTTGCCTGGGCGGTAAAAGCGCAGGAGGCGATTCAGGCTGCAGGTGGTGATGTGACGCTGGATATCGTTGAGGATTTAGGCCATGCCATTGACGATCGCAGCATGCAGTTTGCGCTGGATCATTTGCGCTATACCGTGCCTAAGCACTATTTCGATGAAGCGTTAAGTGGCGGCACGCCGAACGATGATGATGTTATTGAAATGATGTAGCAGACCCCGGCGTCGCGTTGCTCAGCCGGGCTACTACGGTGCCGATTGCCGGATGGCGGCTATGCCTTATCCGGCCTACGCACACTACACTACAAACGTAGCCCGGCCGAGCAACGCGACGCCGGGTAATGCACCGAACTATTTCTTCGGCTGATCCTTCTTCGGCCAATCGTCGTCATCGTCCCACTTGTCGTTGCAGTCGCGATGCGGCGGCAGCTCAGGTTTATTGGCGAGGAATTTCTTATGATCGACGCGGCTAAGATCTTTGACCACGTTGATAAGCACCCCAACCAAAAAAACCAGCACCAGAATCCACCAGTATTTTGATAGCCAATCCATGCGTATTACCTCTTACTTACCGTTGCGCCATCAGGCGACAAGTTGTTCCATAATCCGCTGATACATCCGCGCCAGCATCTGCAGGTCGGCGGCGTTAACACATTCATTTATTTTATGAATAGTGGCGTTAACTGGCCCCAGTTCTACAACCTGCGCGCCCATCTGAGCAATAAAACGCCCGTCTGACGTGCCGCCGGTGGTCAGCAATTGTGGTTCTATTTCATTATAGTGCGCGATGGCGTTTACGACGGCATCCACTAATTTTCCGCGCGCAGTCAAAAACGGCTGGCCTGAGATCCACCAGTCGATAGAATAACGCAGCTGATATTTCTCGAGTAATTCCACGACGCGCGCTTTGATCATCTCATCCGTCAGTTCGGTACTGAAGCGGAAGTTAAACTGAACAAACAGATCGCCTGGGATCACGTTATTGCTGCCGGTACCGGCTTTAATATTGGCGATCTGCATGCTGGTTGGCGGGAAGAACTCATTACCTTGATCCCACTCGATGGAGACCAGCTCGTTCATCCACGGCGCGGCGCGGTGAACCGGATTGTCCGCCAGATGCGGGTAGGCAACATGCCCCTGAACGCCGTGAATGGTCAGGTTACAGGTCATTGAACCCCGGCGACCGTTTTTCACCACATCACCGACCACTTCGGTACTGGAGGGCTCGCCCACCAGGCAGTAGTCCATCCGCTCGTTGCGCGCCATCAAGGCTTCCACCACTTTTACTGTCCCGTTGGTGGCGCTGGCTTCTTCATCAGAGGTGATAAGGAAAGCCAGGCGGCCCTGGTGATTCGGGTGCTGAGCCACAAAACGCTCGGCGGCAATGACCATCGCCGCCAGCGAGCCTTTCATGTCGGCCGCACCTCGGCCAAACAACATGCCATCGCGAATAGTGGGTTCAAACGGCGGATTAATCCAGCGATCGGCATCGCCCGCCGGTACAACATCGGTGTGACCCGCAAAGGCCAGGGTTTCCCCTTTGCCGCGCCAGGCCCAGAAATTTTGGGTATCGCCAAAATCCATTGGCTCAATGGTAAAACCCGCGGCACGCAGACGTTCGATCATAAGCGCCTGGCAGCCCGCGTCATCCGGGCTAAGGGAAGGGCGGCGAATAAGCTGTTGAGCCAGCTCAATGACTGGGCAAGACATAAACTAGACCTCGTTATTTTCGGTATTGGCAAACCGGACAGTCGCTTTAGCGCAATTGCGCAAGCCATTGACCGTAACTGACGTCGCTGAAACCCAGCAGCATAGGCTGTGCGGGCGCGCAGAGCAATGGGCGTTTGATGATTGCAGGCATTTCCAGCATCAGCGCAGCGGCGGCATCGGCGTTATTCACCGCGGCACGTACGCTCTCATCGAGCTTACGCCAGGTGGTACCACGCGTATTCAGCAGCACCTCCCAGCCGAGTTCGGCAATAAAGCTCGCCAGCAGCTCAGCTGACAGACCATCAACGCGATAATCGTGGAAGCGATATTCAACCTGATGGTCATCCAGCCAACGGCGGGCTTTTTTAATGGTGTCGCAATTCTTTATTCCATAGAGGATTATCATTTTTTACCTTTATATCCGCAGGTTTTAGGCCCCGTTATTACGTGAGCCGTCGGTATTCATTTTCCAGCCTAAAGCGGCTGAAAGTCATACAGTTTATCATGCTAACTGCGACTTAAGTTGTAGTGTTGTTATATTGCCTTACTGATATTTATTATCATAAAGTTCACAAACTAATAACTATTTCAAAATGTTGCTGTCCGTCACATTAAATGTCAAAATTCCGTACCATAGTGACCGTAAGCAGTAAACATAGGTTGGCAGCGGCAATCAAAGGAATCGGACAAACCGTATTCACAGGTCATATATTTGTACGTAAAATACGCATAATAATAAGAGAGGTAGTTATGATCGAACGTGAACTAGGGAACTGGAAAGATTTTATCGAAGACATGCTTCGTAAATAATTTTCGGTATTGTGAGTTGGGCGCTGTGTTCTTTCACTCACCATGATGGTGTTGTTGTCGTACAGAGTAGTTAACCGCATATAAAAACAAAAAGGCGACATAATATTATGTCGCCTTTTCTGTTTCTTATTCCGGCTTCTCTTTTAGCGGGAAGCGTCTGCGCACCAGCACAAAGAACAGCGGGACGAAGAAAATAGCCAGTACGGTGGCGGAGACCATCCCCCCCACGACGCCGGTACCTACCGCATGTTGGCCGCCAGAACCCGCACCGGTGGTCAATGCCATAGGCAGGACGCCAAAAATAAAGGCCAGTGAAGTCATCAAAATTGGCCGCAGTCGCTGGCGACAGGCTTCCAGCGTGGCCGTCATCAGATCTTCGCCTTTCTGGTTCATGTCATTGGCAAATTCCACTATCAGAATAGCGTTCTTCGCCGACAGACCAATCACCGTCAGCAACCCCACCTGGAAGTAAACATCGTTCTCCAGTCCACGCATCCAGGTTGCCAGCAGCGCGCCGATAACCCCAAGCGGTACTACCAGCATGACCGAGAACGGCACCGACCAGCTTTCATAAAGCGCGGCCAGACACAGGAACACAACCAGCAAGGAAATGGCATACAGCGCCGGTGCCTGGGCGCCGGACAGGCGTTCCTGGTACGACATTGCCGTCCACTCGAGGCCAAAGCCCGCCGGCAGTTTTTGCACCAGATTTTGCATCACATCCATCGCTGTACCGGTACTCACGCCTGGCGCGGCTTCACCGACGATTTCGACGGCAGAATAGCCGTTATAGCGCTCCAGACGCGGCGAACCGGTTTCCCAGCGCGAGGTGGCGAAGGCGGAAAATGGCACCATTTGACCGGCGTTATTACGCACATACCACTGATTGATATCTTCCGGCAGCATTCGATATTTGGCGGCGGCCTGAACGTACACTTTCTTCACGCGGCCGCGATCCATAAAGTCATTAACGTAGCTTGAACCCCATGCGGTTTGCAGCGTGTCGTTGATATCATCAATGGAGACGCCGAGCGCCTGCGCTTTGCGCTGATCGATATCGACCTGCAATTGCGGGCTATCATCCAGACCGTTGTGGCGCACGCGGGTCAGTTGCGGATCGCGACCCGCCATCTCCAGCAGTTTGTCACGGGCGGCCATCAGCGCGTCATGTCCGGC
Organism: Enterobacteriaceae bacterium; assembly: GCA_902363335.1. Taxonomy (GTDB): domain Bacteria; phylum Pseudomonadota; class Gammaproteobacteria; order Enterobacterales; family Enterobacteriaceae; genus Kluyvera. The sequence goes on from CABIZV010000005.1 coordinate 137,101, forward strand.
TCCGGCGTGATCCTGAAGCTCCATATCAAAACCGGCGGAGCTGCCCAGCCCGCTAATTGCCGGTGGGCTGCTGGCAAACACGCGGGCTTCTTTAATTTTACCCAGCGCTTTGGTGGCGCGTTCAATAATGGCAAACGAGGTACCGGTTGTGCTATTGCGCTCATCCCAGTCTTTCAGACGGATAAACATACGGGCGACGTTTTGCCCGTTACCACCGGGGCCAGAGCCGACAGTAGCGAAGATGGAGGTCACATTATCCGCTTCATTTTTAAAGAAATAATCTTCAACTTTCTCAACAACTTTTAAGGTCTGTTGCTGCGTGGCTCCGCTGGGTAACTGCACCGATGTGGTAAACATGCCACGGTCTTCCAGCGGCAGGAAGGAAGAGGGTAGGCGCAGGAATAACAAGACCATACCGCCAAGCAGCAGCACGTAAATCAGCATCCAGCGTACGCTGCGATGCAGGATTTTGGCCACCCCGGACTCATAGCGGCGCGAACTGGCGTCGAACTTACGGTTAAACCAGCCGAAGAATCCTTTGGTGCCGTGGACTTCCCCTTTGTGGATGGGCTTTAATAGTGCGGCGCACAGTGCCGGGGTAAGGATCATCGCCACCAATACCGACAGCACCATTGCCGAAACGATAGTGATGGAGAACTGGCGATAAATTGCCCCGGTGGTGCCGCCGAAGAAGGCCATTGGGATAAATACCGCCGACAGCACCATGGCGATCCCAACCAGCGCCCCCTGAATTTGTCCCATCGATTTACGCGTGGCCTGCCGTGGCGTCAGCCCTTCGGTGCTCATAATACGCTCGACGTTTTCGACCACGACAATCGCATCATCCACGAGCAGCCCGATGGCCAGCACCATGGCAAACATGGTCAGGGTATTGATGCTGTAGCCAAAGGCATAGAGAACGGAGAACGTCCCCATCAATACCACCGGCACGGCAATCGTTGGGATAAGCGTCGCGCGGAAGTTCTGTAAGAACAGATACATCACGAGGAATACCAGCAGCACGGCTTCCAGCAGCGTTTTCACCACATCTTTAATCGAGGCTTTCACGAATGACGTGGTTTCGTAGGCGACTTTGTATTCCAGCCCGTGCGGGAAGTACTGCTTGAGCTCATCCAGCCGCTGGATAACGCGTTCGGCGGTGGCCATTTCGTTTGCGCCAGAGGCAAGCTTAATGCCCAGACCCGAGGCCGGATTTCGGTTATATCGGCTCAGATAATCGTATTTCTCCGCCCCCATTTCGATGGTGGAAACATCCCCCAGCGTCACCTGCGAACCGTCCTGGTTTACGCGCAAAGTGATGTCGCGAAACTGCTGCGGTGTTTGCAGCAGCGACTGAGCGTTAATGGTGGCATTCAGCGCCTGCTTATCGACCGACGGCGTACCGCCAAGCTGACCGACCGCAATCTGCGCGTTCTGCGATTTGATGGCGCTGGTAACGTCGGCGGCGGTCAACTGGAAGCTGTTGAGTTTCGCCGGATCCAGCCAGATGCGCATGGAATACTGGGAGCCGTAGGCGTCAATATCGCCCACGCCGTCAACGCGGCTTAGCGGGTCCTGGATGTTACTGGCGACATAATCAGAGATATCCTGCTTATCCATACTGCCGTCGGTAGAGACGAAAGCGATGGTCAGGATGTTGGTATCGCCGGTTTTACGCACCGTTACGCCCTGAGTCTGTACCGCCTGTGGCAGCTTGTTCATGGCGCTTTGTAGCTGGTTTTGCACCTGCTGCACGGCTTCATCTGGATCGGTACCGGCAACAAAGCTCAGGGTGATGCTGGCCTGACCGGTGGCGCTGCTTTGCGACGACATGTACATCAGGTTATCGATGCCGGTCATATTCTGTTCAATGACCTGCGTGACGGTGTTTTCCAGCGTCTGTGCGGATGCCCCCGGATAGTTGGCGGTCACGCGTACGTTCGGTGGCGCGAGGTCTGGATATTGCTCAACGGGCAGGGAAAATATCGCCAGTGTGCCGGTCAAGCACAATAGGATTGCCAACACCCAGGCAAAAATGGGGCGATCGATAAAGAAATTCGCCATTAGGATCCGGACCTCATGTTATTCATTTTTATACGTACTGAATTGCGTCAGACACTGTAGCCGTATGGCCGCCAGCAATCGTGGAGAAAATAAGAAGATAATGTAAATTATCATGCCGCTTTGCCGAAATGATTTGCACATCCTTACGCTCCTCATCTGCTGCGATGTGAAACGTAATTTCATTGAAGATGAAATTTATTGATCTGCCACATCATACTGAGAAATAGTGGCCGATTCTGGGCAAATGGACATTGCCTGCACGCTACCTCCTCAGCTAATAAATAGGACTTATAAATATAAGGCTTTTTAACCATAGGCTGAGAAAGTATGAACCGTTTTATTCGGGTAGATAGCCAACAATGCATTGGATGTAAGGCGTGTGAAGTTGCCTGCGTAATGTCGCATAACGAAGAACAGCATGTCCTCAGCGTATCACAGTTTGTGCCCCGTATTACGGTGGTAAAAATGCGCGATAAGCGCGGGGCGGCAACTTGCCATCATTGTGAGGACGCGCCCTGTGCTCGTAGCTGTCCTAACGGAGCCATCCGCCATGCTGATGACGCTATTTTAGTCGATCAGGCTAAGTGTATCGGCTGCAAATCCTGCGTAGTGGCGTGCCCGTTCGGCACGATGCAAATCGTCCTGTCACCGACCAAAGACGGCGGTGTCAAAGCGTCCGCCCATAAATGCGATCTTTGCCACGAACGTCCGGCAGGCCCGGCATGCGTACAGAACTGCCCGGCAAATGCGCTGCAATTAATGACCAGTCAGCAACTGACGGAAATTGCCAGAACGCGTCGCCTGCAAACCGCCTGTCGGGAAGCGCAGCCGTGGCATAGCGACACCCGTGCGACCGCGCCGCAATTCACGCGCAGCAAAGTCCAGCAAATGGCGGCCACTCCTGTGCGCGGCGAGGCGGATAAGCTGAATCTGCCTGCGCGTAAAACCAGCTTTGACGAAATCTATCTCCCGCTGCGTGAAGAACAGGCGCAGCAGGCTTCCGCGCGCTGTCTTACCTGCGGCGAGCACAGTATCTGCGAGTGGACCTGCCCGTTACATAACCATATTCCTCAATGGATTGAACGCGTTAAGGCCGGTGATATTGAGGCGGCGGTGGCGCTGTCGCATCAGACCAACCCGCTGCCGGAGATCACCGGGCGGGTCTGTCCGCAAGACCGGCTTTGCGAAGGTGCCTGCACCATTCGTGATGAGCATGGTGCGGTGACCATCGGGAATATTGAACGCTATATCTCCGACCGCGCGCTGGCCAAAGGCTGGCGGCCGGATATTGGCAATGTCGCCCCTAGCGGCAAGCGAGTGGCGATTATCGGCGCGGGCCCGGCGGGGCTGGCATGCGCCGATATTCTGGTACGGCAAGGCGTTCAGCCGGTTGTGTTTGACCGTCACGCGGAAATCGGCGGCCTGCTTACTTTCGGCATTCCCTCCTTTAAGCTTGATAAATCGCTGATGGCCCGCCGTCGTGAAATATTCACCGACATGGGGATCCGCTTTGAGTTGAACTGTGAGATTGGCAAAGACATCACGCTTAAGACCCTGCTTGATGATTACGATGCGGTGTTTATCGGCGTTGGAACTTACCGCTCAATGAAGGCGGATCTGCCCAATGAAGATGCCCCAGGCGTGTACGATGCGCTGCCGTTCCTGATTGCCAATACTAAAAATGTGATGGGAATAGACGAACTGCCCGACGAGCCGTATATCAATACCAAAGGATTGAATGTGGTGGTGCTTGGCGGTGGCGATACGGCGATGGACTGCGTGCGCACGGCGTTGCGTCATGGCGCCGAGAAAGTCACCTGCGCCTATCGTCGTGATGAAGCCAATATGCCGGGCTCGAAAAAAGAGGTGAAAAACGCGAAGGAAGAAGGGGCTGAGTTTGAATTTAACGTCCAGCCGGTGACCCTTGAACTGGATGCCAGCGGGCACGTTTGCGGTATTCGTTTGTTGCGAACCCAACTTGGCGAGCCTGACAGCAACGGGCGTCGTCGCCCAACGCCCATCCCCGGCAGCGAGTTTGTGATGCCTGCCGATGCGGTAATTATGGCTTTTGGCTTCCATCCACACAGTATGCCGTGGCTGAATGCGCAGGGTGTTGAAGTCGATGATTGGGGACGCATTCGCGCAAGCGTCAATTCACGCTATCGTTATCAAACCAGCAACCCTAAAATTTTCGCCGGGGGAGACGCGGTGCGCGGCGCGGATTTAGTGGTGACCGCGATGGCGGAAGGGCGACATGCAGCACAGGGGATCCTTGATTATCTGGACGTGAAAATGAGTCACACGCATTGACGATACCCCGGCTCTGCGGCGTAAGATGGTGCACCCGTTTTATCGCCGTGGAGCCAGAATGCCCCTCAATATCAACGTCATTAAAGATAAAATTCTCTCTGATAACTACTTTGTCCTGCGCAACATTACCTACGATTTAACCCAACGCGACGGCGAGACTGTCCGCCACAAACGTGAAGTCTATGACCGTGGAAACGGCGCGACGGTGCTGCTCTACAACAGCCACAAGCAGAGCGTGGTGCTGGTGCGCCAGTTCCGTATTGCCACCTGGGTCAACGGCAATGCTGACGGTATGCTAATTGAAACCTGCGCCGGACTGCTCGACGATGACGAACCGGAAGATTGCATTCGTAAAGAGGCTATCGAGGAGACCGGCTATCAGGTCAGCAATGTGCGTAAAGTTTTTCAACTGTATATGTCGCCCGGCGGCGTGACGGAAATCGTCCACTTCTTTATTGCGGAATATGACGACAGCTTGCGTGATAACGCGGGCGGCGGCGTTGAGGATGAAGCCATCGATGTCCTGGAACTGCCCTTCACTCAGGCCATTGAAATGGTGCGCAGTGGTGAAATTTGTGACGGTAAGACGGTGATTTTACTTCAATATCTTCAACATTCTGGCCTTATGCGCTAATCTCCCGCAATGCTCAATCCGATAAATCCGATTGAGCATTGCCGCCTCGCTCGTGAAGATACCCCCTGAGTGTAAGTTGATGCTTTTTTCTTCTGGGGTTGTACCGTTCATGCGTTACCGCGTTTTCCTGTTTTTCTTCTGCATCGGGTTGCTCCCGGCGTCGTTGGCGTGGGCGGCGCCAGCACAGCAGATCTTTTCCGATTGGTTAGTCACCTGCAATAACCAGAATTTCTGCGTGGCCCGCAACGTCGGTCTTCATCATGGATTAGTGATGACCTTAAGCCGCAGCGCAGGGGCGCATACTGACACCCAGCTACGTATTGAACTGGCGGGTTTAGTGAATCCGGTTGCCGCCATCCCCCCTATCGAGCCGCGATTACTGCTGGACGGTAAAGCATTAAAGCTTACTGGCGAGCACTGGAAGGTGCAGCCGAAATTACTGACGACCGGCGACAGCGCTACCATCGACGCTTTTTTGCAGCAGATTCAGGATGCAGATGCCATCACCATGGAAAAAGGCGTGCAGGTGATATCTCTGCAAGGGCTTAAAGCGGCGCTACTGTTTATTGATGCCCAGCAGAAGCGCGTGGGCAATGAGACGGCATGGATCCGTAAAGGTGATGAGCCGCCGCTGAGCGTTCCCCCGGCACCGGCGTTAAAGTCGGTGGCGAAGGTGAATCCGACGCCTGTGCCGCTCGGCCATGATGAGTACAATGACCTGCTTGATTTTGGCACCTGGCGTATGAATAACAACCAGTGTTCGCTGGATCCGTTACGTCGGGAAGTGTGGATCACCGCGCTGACCGATGATAAAGCACTGATGATGACCAGCTGTGAATCAGGGGCTTATAACACCATTTACCGAGCCTGGCTGGTGTCACGGAAAAAACCGTTTATCACCACTCCTATTCGCTTACGCCTTCCTTTCCTGCCGAGCGGGGCTGAAGGGCGGGATATTGAACTGGTTAACCTGACCTTTAACGAGCAAAGCCGTGAACTGGTGACGCTGGAAAAAGGGCGCGGATTGGGGGATTGCGGTATTCAAACGCGCTGGCGTTATGACGGACAGCGTTTTCGTCTCGTGCGTTATGCGGCGCAGCCGCAGTGCGACAACTGGCAGCGTGCGGATGCCTGGGCGGCACAGTGGGTGGCGGGTTAACAAGACCAATGACGGGGAGGGAGTATCTGGCCCTGAGCATATCAATTTGGTTATGGGTGACATAACAAAAAAGCATACCCGGAAATCATGATCTTGCTACCGATAGTTGCTAACATGCGAGAAATAAATAAATAACAAAACCAATCGTGTTCGCAAGAGTATGGCAGCCTTCAAAGTTTACCTGGCCGTCACAGGCGATACTGGGTGCTTCCTTCGGGAGTGCATCAGGAACGTAATTGCGCTTCACCTTTTTAGTTCGATACGTGAAAGGAACCCTTAATGGACGACCAATTAAAACAAAGTGCCCTCGATTTCCATGAATTCCCCATCCCAGGAAAAATTCAGGTAGTACCCACTAAGCCTCTGGCAACCCAACGCGATCTGGCGCTGGCCTACTCGCCGGGCGTCGCTGCACCCTGCCTTGAAATCGAAAAAGATCCGCTGGCGGCGTACAAATACACGGCGCGAGGCAACCTGGTGGCGGTAGTTTCAAACGGTACTGCGGTGCTGGGTTTAGGTAATATCGGCGCGCTGGCCGGTAAACCCGTCATGGAAGGTAAGGGCGTTTTGTTCAAGAAGTTCGCCGGTATTGATGTTTTCGACATTGAGGTGGACGAAACCAACCCTGACAAATTTATCGATGTGGTGGCCGCGCTGGAGCCAACCTTCGGCGGCATCAACCTGGAAGATATCAAAGCGCCGGAATGTTTCTACATCGAGCAGAAACTGCGTGAACGCATGAATATTCCGGTGTTCCACGACGATCAGCACGGCACGGCTATCATCAGCACTGCGGCAATTCTCAACGGTCTGCGCGTAGTGGAAAAAAATATCTCCGACGTGCGTATGGTGGTTTCCGGCGCGGGCGCGGCAGCGATTGCCTGTATGAATCTGCTGGTGGCGCTGGGTATGCAGAAACACAATATTGTGGTTTGTGACTCGAAGGGCGTGATCTTTGAAGGCCGTGAGCCGAATATGGCAGAAACCAAAGCCGCATACGCGGTGAAGGATGACGGCAAACGCACGCTGGATGATGTGATTGCCGATGCGGATATCTTCCTTGGCTGCTCTGGCCCGAAAGTGCTGACCCAGGAGATGGTCAAGAAAATGGCGCGCGCGCCAATGATCCTTGCGCTGGCAAACCCTGAGCCGGAAATTCTGCCGCCGCTGGCAAAAGAAGTCCGCCCGGATGCCATTATCTGTACCGGCCGCTCTGATTATCCAAACCAGGTGAACAACGTGCTGTGCTTCCCGTTCATCTTCCGCGGCGCGCTGGACGTCGGTGCCACGGCAATTAACGAAGAGATGAAGCTGGCTGCGGTGCATGCTATTGCAGAACTGGCGCATGCTGAGCAAAGCGAAGTGGTGACCTCGGCTTATGGCGATCAGGATCTGAGCTTTGGCCCGGATTACATTATCCCTAAACCGTTCGATCCACGTCTTATCGTCAAGATTGCCCCGGCGGTTGCCAAAGCGGCGATGGACTCCGGCGTAGCGACGCGTCCTATTGCCGACTTTGACGCCTATGTCGAAAAACTCAGCGAATTCGTCTACAAAACCAACCTGTTTATGAAGCCGATTTTCTCGCAGGCGCGTAAAGAGCCGAAGCGCATCGTGCTGGCAGAAGGTGAAGATAACCGCGTACTGCACGCCACGCAGGAACTGGTAACGCTGGGGCTGGCAAAACCCATTTTGATTGGCCGTCCGAGCGTTATCGAAATGCGTTTGCAGAAGCTGGGCCTGCAGATTAAACCGGGCGTTGATTTTGAGATAGTCAACAATGAGTCAGACCCGCGCTTTAAAGAGTACTGGCAGGAATATTACAGCCTGATGAAACGCCGGGGGATTACTCAGGAGCAGGCGCAGCGTGAGATGAGAAGCAACACCACGGCTATCGGTGCCATTATGGTACAACGGGGTGAAGCGGATGGGATGATTTGCGGCACCATCGGGGATTACCACGAGCACTTTAACGTGATTAAACCGCTGTTTGGCTACCGCGAGGGCGTTCATACTGCGGGGGCAATGAACGCGCTGCTGCTGCCAAGCGGCAACACCTTTATCGCTGACACCTATGTGAATAACGACCCAACGCCTGAGCAGATTGCTGAAATTGCGCTGATGGCGGCGGAAAGCGTGCGTCGGTTTGGTATCGAGCCTCGCGTAGCGCTGCTGTCACACTCTAACTTTGGTTCCTCCGACTGCCCGTCAGCCAGCAAAATGCGTGATGCGTTAGACATCGTGAAGGCGCGCGCGCCGGATCTGATGATTGACGGCGAAATGCACGGCGACGCCGCATTGGTAGAGAGTATCCGTCAGGATCGTATGCCGGATAGCCCGCTAAAAGGTTCTGCTAATATCCTGGTGATGCCGAATATGGAAGCGGCGCGTATCAGCTACAACCTGCTGCGCGTTTCCAGTTCTGAAGGGGTGACCGTGGGGCCAGTGCTGATGGGGGTGGCAAAACCGGTGCATGTGCTAACCGCCATTGCTTCTGTCCGCCGCATCGTCAATATGGTGGCGCTGGCGGTGGTTGAAGCGCAAACGCAGCCTCTGTAATAAAAAAAGCCTCGGAAAAAATCTCCGAGGCTTCTTATTTTGTAGCCCGGCCAAGCAAAACGCCGCCGGGGCAAGCTCCGTGCCTTCCCGGCGGCGCTTTGCTTGGCCGGGCTACGGTTAGATCCACTCTTTGACTTTAATAAATTCGTCTAATGCCGCTTCCGGGCTGCCGTCCTGCGGCTGGTAGTTGTATTCCCAGCGCACCAGCGGCGGCATCGACATCAGTATCGACTCCGTGCGCCCACCGGTTTGCAGGCCGAACAGCGTGCCGCGATCCCACACCAGATTAAATTCGACGTAGCGACCCCGACGATAGAGCTGGAATTCCCGCTCGCGCTCGCCGTATTCCATCGCCTTACGGCGTTCAACGATAGGCAGGTAGGCCTCGGTGAAGCCTGTGCCCACCGCCTGCATAAAGGCAAAACAGTGTTCAAAATCCGGTGTATTCAGATCGTCGAAGAACAGGCCACCAATACCGCGCTGCTCATTGCGATGTTTGAGATGGAAATAGTCGTCGCACCACTTTTTATAGCGTGGATAAACTTCATCACCAAACGGCTGACACAGCGCGCGCGCGGTGGTATGCCAGTGCACGGCATCGTCATGAAAACCGTAGAACGGGGTTAAATCGAAACCACCGCCAAACCACCACACCGGCTCGGTACCCGGTTTTTCAGCGATAAAGAAGCGGACGTTGGCATGGCTGGTAGGCACATATGGATTACGCGGATGCACAACCAGTGAAACGCCCATCGCTTGAAAACTGCGCCCGGCAAGCTCAGGACGGTGGGCGGTAGCGGATGCGGGCATCGCGCTACCGTGGACGTGGGAGAAATTAACCCCAGCCTGTTCAAACACCTCGCCGTCTCGTAACACGCGGCTACGCCCACCGCCACCGGCTTCACGCTGCCAGCTATCTTCAATAAAAACGCCACCGTCGACCTGCGTAAGCTGTTGGCAAATATCGTCCTGAAGCTTAAGCAAGAATGCTTTAACCTGCTCTATATTGATGGTCATCAGCGTCTCTTCGCGTGAGCTTTTTGGTTATCAAACCAATGGAAATAACTGATGATGCCGGAGGCGATGGCGCTCGCGATTTTTTGCCGGAACGCCGCCGTACCCAGGAGCTTTTCTTCTGCTGGATTAGTAATAAATGATGTTTCCACCAGCACAGAGGGAATAGACGGCGACTTCAATACCACAAACGCCGCCTGTTCAGTGCCTTTACTGTGCAGCCGGTGTACCGGTTTAATATTTTTCAGGACATGCGAGCCCAGCGTAAGACTGTTTTTAATGGTATCAGTTTGCACAAGGTCAAATAGCACCTGCTGCAAGAGGTGATCTTTATCCTTCGCCTTTTTGCCCGCCAGTTCATCTACGGCGTTCTCTTTCTCCGACAGGTATTTTGCCATGGCGCTACTGGCCCCACGGTTGGAGAGGGCGAACACGGAGGCACCGGCTGCCGACGGGTTAGTAAAGCCGTCAGCATGAATCGACATAAACAGATCGGCGCCGTGTTGATGGGCAATCTCGACTCGGTCATACAGCGGGATAAATGTATCGCCGGTACGGGTCAGCTTGGCGTTAATACCGTTTTTTTGCAAAATGGCGCGCACATTTTTAGCAATCGCCAGCACCACGTGCTTTTCTTTAGAGCCGCCGTGACCAATCGCGCCGGTATCGATACCGCCGTGGCCAGGGTCCAGCATCACCAGACGTCTGCTGGATGACTTTTTTGCTGGTTTGCTGTGGCTGTTGCTAGTTTTTAAAGGGGCATCCTTCGCTGCTGCCTGCGAGGCAATGCCGGACAACGTTAACGCGGCCAATCCGGCTTTTAGCACCTGACGGCGCGAGGTCAGTATTTTTAAGGGTTTAAAAGTGCTCATTCCGGCCTGAGTTGTAAAAACAAAAGTCTATATGTTATATCGTATCGCGTATCCCGTTACGACTGTTCGTGATGAGAATTGTTTTACTTTTCATTTCAATACGTGTCTGTACTTTATTATGCCATTTTTTTCACTGTGCCGTGTCAGATATTGGCTAAATCGGCCGTTCGCGCCATAATCACTGTTTTTAAACCTGAAAAGGTGGTCAATACCATGGAGATACGCGTTTTTCGCCAGGCAGATTTTGAAGAGGTCATCACTCTCTGGGAGCGATGCGATCTGCTGCGCCCATGGAACGATCCGGAAATGGATATTGAGCGTAAGGTTAATCATGACGTTAGCCTGTTTCTGGTGGCCGAAGTGAACGGAGAAGTGGTCGGCACGATTATGGGCGGCTACGACGGTCATCGCGGTTCGGCCTATTATCTTGGCGTGCACCCGGAATATCGCGGACGCGGCATTGCTAACGCGCTGCTTAATCGTTTAGAGAAAAAACTGATTGCTCGCGGCTGCCCAAAAATCCAGATTATGGTGCGCGAAGAAAACGACGTCGTGCTGGGGATGTATGAACGCCTTGGCTACGAACATGCCGACGCGCAAAGCCTGGGTAAGCGTTTGATTGAAGATGAAGAATACTAAGCCGCTGCTTTTCCCTTCAGACTACGATCGGTTTGGTATGCTGACATTGCCCTGGCCGTTCTGGTGGACGTTATTACTCCAGGCGCGAAGTTTCGCCTTCGTTATGCACGACAGGGCATTTGGCGACGTTCACCCGGTAGGCCTGGATATCACGATTGCCTTATGTCCAGGCATTCCCGCGCTTATTGTTTTTGCCCTGTGTGCCAGGGCCAGAAACGCTCGGGGCTGGGAACTCTGGTCTTTGGGGCGCTGGCTTTTGATCATCGGGCAAGGTTTGCATCTGGGTTTCACTCTTTTTTATTGTCTACGTGGCGAGCCGATAACCCGATGGTCGGTGGTTTTCTTTCTCGCCGATATTCTGACCCTGTGGTGGTTATTATCGAGCCGACGATTATGGGCGTGTTTTACCCGCGAATATGGCTACCCGTCGTTTCACTATAAAAAGCGCTATTATTGATTTACCTGCCACACAGTGCGTGGCAGGGGGGATTAGTGTTGAATCTGGCTGGCTACTCGCGCAATCTCATCGTCGCTGAACGTAATATTGCACTGCTCTCCGGTATCCTGCAGAATTTTTTGTGCAATCAACTCTGTGACCGGTGCGATAATATTAAAATGGTCGGCTTTAGGTATTTTATAAATAGTTAAAGGGATCTTGTCCTTCTTCGCGACTCTGGCGATATTATCAAATGCGTCCCAGTATTCTTCCTCTCCTTCAAAATACCAGGTGGGTCTTTTAATTGAAGTCATAACGTGGCTGGAGAGCGTAAACGATATTCCTGCTCGTTTTTCTCAAATGGTACAGGAACCACCATTCGGCCGCCTTCGACGCGCGCTTTTAAATCTGGAATAGCACCGAGGCTAAAGTAGGCGCGAAATTTGTCGCTATACTCGCTGGAAAGTAAAACGCGAGTGCCACCGGTACTGTGTCCTGCCAGATAAATTCGGTCAGGGTCGACCCACGACTGTTTGGCTAACCAGTCATAAGCGGCTTCGATATCCTCAAGTTCGCCATAGAACATTTCATAGCTGCCGGGGTTACGATCTTCGCCACGAAAACTCGGTAACATTTCCACAAGCCCCGCTTTGCGGAATGCGCTGCCACTCTGGTCATTATCTCTCTCCTGCGGCTCCCATAAGTAATCACTGTCACTGAGTCCACCATAACCACCGTGAATCCAAATTATCGCCGGATGACGTTTACCGTCTTTGGGATCGGGCGTGATATAGGCTGCCATTTTCCCCAGTTTAGTCGGGTAGTGGGTTAATACATAAGTATTGGCTGGCGGAACCAGCAGATTGCCCGAGTCGTTAAGGCTCTTTTGTATAATATGGCTGGTGAAGCCACTGCGGGCGTCACGAAGTGATTGTTGGCTCACGGTGACCTGATGACCCGTATCGGGGATGTCAATAACGTCATCGGCTTCACTACAGGCTACGATGGAAAATAATGCCCCCGCGAGCAGACTTAACTTGATAAAACGCATCTGAATCTCCAGTTCTTAAAAGTCATGAATATTACGAGTGACAGGTCTGGAAAAAACAGGCCGAAATCGGACAAAATACGATTGGGGTTCGATAGATGAACCATTATGTATAATGCTGCTTTATTTTCAGGCTAACGTATGTATTTTCCTTCTGATTACGATCGTCATGGGCTACTGAAATTACCTTTTTTGTTCTGGTGCGTGCTGTTGCTTCAGGCGCGTGCCTGGGTACTGTTTGTCATCGCGGGTTCCTCTCGTGAGCAAGGCACAGCGCTGCTAAATATGTTTTATCCCGATCACGATAATTTTTGGTTGGGGTTATTGTCGGGTATCCCCGCTGTTCTGGTTTTTTTGCTCAGCGGATGGCGCGCTACATTTCCCCTGATATGGCGCGCATTGCGTGTCCTTTTAGTGATGATGCAGGTGGCTTTGCTCTGCTGGCAGCCGATATTGTGGCTTAATGGTGAACCGGTGAATGGCATAGGGCTGGCGTTAGTGGTGGTAGATATCGTCTCGCTAGTCTGGCTGCTAACGAATCAGCGGCTGCAAGCTTGTTTCGTATTTGAGAAAGAATGATGGCACTTTTTTCCGAAACCGGACTCCAAACTGCATTAATAAATAAGAAAGGACGTTAAATGAAATCGCTGCGTTTACTGTTATGTGCACTCCCACTGGCGTTGACCGGTTGTTCAACCCTCTCAGCGGTAAACTGGTCTGCGGCTAATCCGTGGAACTGGTTTGGCTCCTCTGCTGACGTCACTGAGCAGGGTGTGGGGGGAATAACCGGTACAACGGCGCTGAATGAACAGGCGATTAGCGATGCTCTCGGGAGCGATTATCGTCTGCGTAGCGGTATGAAGGGGCGTAATGGTGAGGTTGTCCGCTATTTTGAAGCGCTGCGGGGAGACAAGCTGGCATTGGTGGTAAACGGCGAGGACGGTACAGTTAGCCGCATCGACGTGCTGGATAAAGATATTGAAGCGGCCGATGGCGTGAAGATTGGTACGGTATTCAGCGATGTCTATGACAAAGCCTTCGATAACTGTCAGGCGGCAACCGCCGATGAAAGCAACGTGGTGGAATGCAAAGCCAAAGACAGTACGCATATCAGCTATCAGTTCACCGGGAACTGGCAAGGGCCGCAGGGGCTAATGCCGCCAGACGATACCCTTAAAAACTGGACGCTATCGAAAATTATCTGGCGTCGCTAAATTTGACTTCGATTGCTCCGCTGCGCTGAAAAGCGGGTACAATGTGTGAGGTTTTTATATGCCACGATGTCGTGGCATGTTTTTTTTCAGGAGGAGCGATGTCTCAGGTTCAGAGCGGCATTTTGCCGGAACATTGCCGCGCGGCGATTTGGATTGAAGCCAATGTGAAAGGGGACATCAATGCCCTGCGCGCTGGCAGCAAAATTTTTGCCGAAAAGCTTGCGGCGTTTCAGGATAAATTTCCGGATGCCCATTTAGGCGCGGTGGTTGCGTTTGGTCACGACACCTGGCGCGAGCTGAGCGGCGGTGTGGGTGCACAAGAGCTGAAAGATTTCCCTCCGTATGGCAAAGGATTGGCACCTTCTACGCAGTTTGATGTGCTGATTCACATCCTTTCTCTGCGCCATGACGTTAACTTCTCCGTCGCCCAGGCCGCCCTGGCCGCGTTTGGCGATGCTCTTGACGTCAAAGAAGAAGTACATGGTTTCCGTTGGGTGGAAGAACGCGATCTGAGCGGCTTCGTTGATGGAACCGAAAACCCCGCAGGTGAAGAAACTCGCCGTGAAGTGGCGGTTATTAAAGACGGCGTTGATGCGGGCGGCAGCTATGTCTTTGTCCAGCGCTGGGAGCACAATCTTAATCAACTGAACCGCATAAGCGTGCCGGATCAGGAGATGATGTTTGGCCGTACCAAAGAAGCCAATGAAGAGATCGACGGCGACGAGCGTCCGGTGACCTCTCACCTGAGCCGTGTTGATCTTAAAGAAGACGGTAAGGGGCTGAAAATTGTTCGTCAGAGCCTGCCGTATGGCACCGCCAGTGGCACACACGGCCTCTATTTCTGCGCTTACTGCGCGCGTTTGCATAACATTGAACAGCAGTTGCTGAGTATGTTTGGCGATACCGATGGTAAGCGTGATGCGATGCTGCGCTTTACTAAGCCAGTGACCGGTGGGTATTACTTTGCGCCTTCGCTGGATAAGTTGGTGACGCTGTAAGTTCGGAATAGCCCCTCACCCTAGCCCTCTCCCCATAGGGGAGAGGGGACCGTTTGGTGTGGCTTGTTACTCTGAAGTCAAAGGCGGTGTTTGCTCTTCTCTCTCCTGTTCAGAGAGAGGACCGTTCGATGCGGTTTTGGTTGTGAAGCCGAAGGTGAAGTTCGCTGTTCCCCCTCTCCCTTTCAGGGAGAGGGCCGGGGTGAGGGTACAAACGATCTCAGTGCCTCAAGAATTCTCTCTAACACCGCCTCCTCATTTTCCATCAGCTCATTATTCCAGAACCGCAATACCCGCCACCCTTGCAACCCCAGCCATGTTGTTCTCCTTGCATCATATCTGGCCCTCTCATCATGCTGACCACCGTCCAGTTCCACCGCCAGACGAGCAGTACAGCAAGCAAAATCAAGTATATATGGCCCGACTGGATGCTGACGACGGAACTTAAACCGTGCAAATCGGCGGTCCCGAAGCTGATACCATAACCTGCGCTCCTGAGGCGTTAGTTCTCGCCTGAGCCGGCGAGCAAAATCAGATGTATTTTCCATATCGGGTACTTTGCCCGAACGTTTGTTGTTTGTCAGAATGCCCTCAGGATTGTGGAATCTCGCTTCAGAAAGCATTTTCCAGGTGCTTATTCTCTTTTCAACTTCCAAATCACCAAACGGTATATAAAACCGTTACTCCTTTCGTGCCCGTTATAAATACACTGATGCTTAGAAAATCCTCATACTTAGGGTGTGCAATGGCCATGAACTTACTGAAAAAAGGATACCTGACGCTGGCGGCTTCGGTACTGCTGGTTGCACAGGCGCAGGCGACTGAGCTGTTGAATAGCTCCTATGACGTCTCCCGCGAGCTGTTTGCCGCCCTGAACCCGCCGTTTGAGCAACAATGGGCGAAAGAGAATGGCGGCGATAAGCTGACCATTAAGCAATCTCACGCCGGTTCATCGAAACAGGCGCTGGCGATTTTGCAGGGCTTAAAAGCAGACGTTGTAACTTATAACCAGGTGACTGATGTGCAGATCTTGCACGACAAGGGCAAACTGATCCCGGCCGACTGGCAGTCGCGTTTGCCGAACAACAGCTCGCCTTTCTACTCGACCATGGCGTTCCTGGTGCGTAAGGGTAACCCGAAAAATATCCATAGCTGGAACGATCTGGTACGCCCGGACGTGAAGCTGATTTTCCCTAATCCCAAAACTTCCGGTAACGCTCGCTACACCTACTTAGCAGCGTGGGGCGCGGCGGATCAGGCCGACGGTGGCGATAAAGCTAAAACCCAGCAGTTCATGACCCAGTTTCTCAAAAACGTCGAAGTGTTCGATACCGGCGGTCGTGGCGCGACAACCACCTTCGTAGAACGTGGTCTGGGCGATGTGCTGATCACCTTTGAATCGGAAGTGAATAACATTCGTAAGCAGTATGAAGACAAGGGCTTTGAAGTGGTGGTGCCGAAGGTCAACATTCTGGCGGAGTTCCCGGTCGCCTGGGTGGATAAAAACGTGAAAGCTAACGGCACCGAAAAGGCGGCGAAAGCCTATCTGAACTACCTCTACAGCCCACAGGCGCAAACCATTATCACTGACTATTACTACCGCGTGAATAACCCGGAAGTGATGGATAAGCTCAAGGATAAATTCCCGCAGACCGAACTGTTCCGCGTTGAAGATAAGTTTGGTGCCTGGCCTGAGGTGATGAAAACCCATTTCGCCAGCGGTGGCGAGTTAGACAAGCTGTTAGCGGCGGGGCGTAAGTAATGTTTGCAGTTTCCTCCAGACGCGTGCTGCCAGGCTTTACCCTGAGCCTCGGCACCAGTCTGCTGTTTGTTTGCTTGATTCTGTTACTGCCGCTAAGCGCGCTGGTGATGCAGCTTGCTCAAATGAGCTGGGCGCAGTACTGGGAGGTTATTACCAACCCGCAGGTGGTGGCGGCCTATAAGGTCACGCTGCTGTCAGCGTTTGTGGCTTCTATTTTTAACGGTGTTTTCGGCCTGCTAATGGCGTGGATTTTAACCCGCTACCGTTTTCCAGGTCGTACGCTTTTAGATGCGCTGATGGATTTGCCGTTTGCCCTGCCGACGGCGGTTGCAGGCCTGACGCTGGCGTCGCTGTTTTCCGTAAACGGCTTCTACGGTGAATGGCTGGCGAAATTTGATATCAAAGTAACCTACACCTGGATTGGCATTGCGGTGGCGATGGCCTTCACCAGCATCCCGTTCGTGGTGCGTACCGTACAACCGGTACTTGAGGAGCTGGGCCCGGAGTATGAAGAAGCGGCGGAAACCTTGGGCGCGACCCGCCTACAGAGCTTCCGTAAAGTGGTGCTGCCGGAGCTTTCTCCAGCGCTGCTGGCAGGGGTTGCACTGTCGTTCACCCGCAGCCTCGGCGAATTTGGCGCGGTGATTTTCATCGCCGGCAACATTGCGTGGAAAACGGAAGTGACCTCGCTGATGATCTTTATTCGCCTGCAGGAGTTTGATTATCCGGCGGCGAGCGCGATTGCATCGGTGATACTTGCGGCCTCTCTGCTGCTGCTGTTTTCAATCAATACCTTGCAAAGTCGCTTTGGTCGACGTGTGGTAGGTCATTAATGGCGGAAGTGACTCAATTGAAGCGTTATGACGCGCCCCGCATCAACTGGGGCAAATGGTTCCTGATTGGTACCGGGATGCTGGTGTCGGCCTTTATCCTGCTGGTGCCGATGATCTATATCTTCGTTCAGGCCTTCAGCAAAGGGCTGATGCCGGTGCTGCAAAACCTCGCCGACCCGGACATGCTGCACGCCATCTGGTTAACGGTGATGATTGCGCTGATTACCGTGCCGGTGAACCTGGTGTTCGGCGTGCTGCTGGCATGGCTGGTGACGCGTTTTAACTTCCCGGGTCGCCAGCTGCTGCTGACGCTGCTGGATATCCCGTTTGCCGTCTCACCGGTGGTGGCCGGTCTGGTTTATCTGCTGTTCTATGGTTCCAACGGCCCGCTTGGTGGCTGGCTGGAAGCGCATAACCTGCAAATTATGTTTGCCTGGCCGGGCATGGTGCTGGTGACCATCTTCGTGACCAGCCCGTTCGTGGTTCGTGAATTGGTGCCGGTGATGTTAAGCCAGGGAAGCCATGAAGATGAAGCGGCGATATTGCTCGGCGCCTCCGGCTGGCAGATGTTTAAGCGTGTGACGCTGCCAAATATTCGCTGGGCATTATTGTATGGTGTGGTGCTGACTAACGCCCGCGCGATTGGCGAGTTTGGTGCAGTTTCGGTGGTCTCCGGCTCGATTCGCGGTGAGACCTTATCGTTACCGTTACAGATTGAACTGCTGGAACAAGATTACAACACCGTCGGTTCCTTTACCGCAGCGGCGTTACTGACGTTGATGGCGATTCTGACCTTATTTTTAAAGAGTGCGTTGCAGTGGCGTTTGCATAATCAGGAAAAACGCGCGCAACAGGAGGGAAATCATGAGCATTGAGATTGCCAATATTAAGAAGTCTTTTGGTCGCACCCAGGTGCTGAATGATATCTCTCTTGATATCCCGTCCGGCCAGATGGTGGCGCTGCTCGGGCCATCCGGCTCCGGTAAAACCACGTTGCTGCGTATCATCGCCGGACTGGAGCACCAGACCAGCGGGCATATTCGCTTCCAGGGGACTGATGTCAGTCGTCTGCATGCGCGCGATCGTAAAGTCGGCTTCGTATTCCAGCATTATGCCTTGTTCCGCCATATGACGGTGTTCGACAACATCGCCTTTGGCCTGACCGTGCTGCCGCGCCGTGAACGTCCCAATGCGGCGACCATTAAAGCCAAGGTCACCAAGCTGCTGGAGATGGTGCAGCTTGCCCATCTGGCAGACCGCTACCCGGCACAGCTTTCCGGCGGACAAAAGCAGCGCGTGGCGCTAGCCCGTGCGCTGGCGGTAGAGCCGCAGATTTTACTGCTCGATGAGCCTTTCGGCGCGCTGGATGCACAGGTGCGTAAAGAGCTGCGTCGTTGGCTGCGCCAACTGCATGAAGAGCTGAAATTTACCAGCGTCTTCGTCACCCACGATCAGGAAGAGGCGATGGAAGTGGCCAACCGCGTGGTGGTAATGAGCCAGGGCAATATTGAGCAGGCCGATGAGCCAGAACAGGTCTGGCGTGAACCGGCGACCCGCTTCGTGCTGGAGTTTATGGGTGAGGTTAACCGCCTGCAAGGAACTGTCCGTGGCGGTCAGTTCCACGTGGGTGCGCATCGCTGGCCACTCGGCTACACGCCGTCATATCAGGGGCCGGTAGATTTGTTCCTGCGCCCGTGGGAGGTGGACGTGAGCCGCCGAACCAGCCTTGATTCTCCGCTTCCGGTTCAGGTGCTGGAAGCCAGCCCGAAAGGTCACTACACCCAATTAGTTGTTCAGCCTCTCGGGTGGTATGAGGAACCGTTAACGGTAGTAATGCGCGGTGATGATGCACCGCTGCGTGGCGATCGTCTCTTTGTTGGCTTGCAGAACGCACGTCTCTATCATGGCGACCAGCGTATTGAGCCCCATGAGACGCTTGCTCTTGCGGAGTCTGCCTGATAGGTTAATTTGCAGGTTTATCGCCCGGTGGCGCTTCGCTTACCGGGTCTACAGCGTATACCGTGATTTTGTAGGCCGGGTAAGCGAAGCGTCACCCGGCTTTTTCTTGGGCAGAAAACGTGAACACATTAGAACAAACCATCGGCAATACGCCGTTGGTCAAATTACAACGTCTGGGGCCGGACAACGGCAGCGAAATCTGGGTCAAGCTGGAAGGCAATAATCCGGCCGGCTCGGTAAAAGATCGCGCTGCGTTATCGATGATTGTTGAAGCGGAAAAACGCGGTGAAATTAAACCCGGCGACGTGCTGATTGAAGCCACCAGTGGTAACACCGGCATTGCGCTGGCGATGATTGCGGCGCTCAAAGGGTATCGGATGAAGCTTTTGATGCCAAACAACATGAGCCAGGAGCGCCGCGCCGCCATGCGCGCCTACGGGGCCGAGCTGATTCTGGTGACCAAAGAGCAGGGCATGGAAGGCGCGCGTGATTTAGCGCTGGAAATGGCGCAGCGCGGCGAAGGTACGCTGCTTGATCAGTTCAATAACCCGGATAACCCCTACGCGCATTACACGTCAACCGGGCCGGAAATCTGGCAGCAAACGGCTGGCCGGATCACCCATTTTGTCTCAAGCATGGGCACCACCGGCACGATTACCGGCGTATCGCGTTTTCTGCGCGAGCAGCAAAAAGCGGTGACTATCGTTGGCCTCCAGCCGGAAGAGGGCAGCAGCATTCCGGGGATCCGCCGCTGGCCTGCGGAATATATGCCCGGAATTTTTAACGCCAGCCTTGTCGACCAGGTTATGGATATTCATCAAAATGACGCAGAAAACACCATGCGCGCGCTGGCGGTGAAGGAAGGTATTTTCTGTGGCGTCAGCTCCGGCGGCGCGGTAGCGGGTGCGCGACGAATAGCTGAGCAAAACCCCGGCGCGGTGGTGGTGGCGATCATCTGCGATCGCGGCGATCGCTACCTCTCAACCGGCGTGTTTGGCGAAGAGCACTTCAGCCAGGGGGCTGGGATTTAAATTTCGGGATTATCCAGCAAATCTGTACCGTATGAGTTATCTACGGTACACAGCCAGCGGTCGGCGAATTTTTGAAAAACATAGGTGGCACGCCGCGTAACCTGCGTGGTGCTGCCATCCTCCAACGGAATATCCAGCCGGGTTTCCATAATCACCAGCGCGTTATCGCCGCCTTCAATAATCTCCATTCGCCCCTGTGTTACTACCAGTCGATGTTGAAAGTAATCGGCAATGGCGATAAAGGCTTTGCGAATATTCTCTTTGCCGCTGACGACCATGCCCGGTTTGACCACCAGGGTGGCGTCGTTGGCGTAGTATTCCATAAGCGTCGCGTAGTCCTCCTGCGAGATGGCGCGGTCGCAGGCTTCGATTACGGCTTTTAGCGATGATGCTGGCATGATTTCTCCTTGGCTTGGGTGCCTCCCTGGCGGCGCTGCGCTTGGCCGGGCTACAGGGTGCAAACTTGTAGCCCGGACGAGGCGAAGCCGACTCCGGGGAAACTACAGGGTCAGCTTATCAAGGAATTCCCATAACTTCTGATTCATTTCACGATAATCGTGCGCGCGCATCTCTGCCACTGAGCGGATAAACGGTTTGCCTTTGGCCTCCGCCAGCTCCTGTTCGGAGTGTTGAATTAACCCCTCAACCGCTTCGGCAGTAAATTCCATATGGCACTGGAAGCCGTAAACCTTGTCGCGGTACTGGACGATTTGACGTGGGCAGCCAGCGCTTTCGGCGAGAATCACCGTGTCAGCAGTAAGGCCTGGCATATCGTTGTGCCAGTGGCCCACGGTCAGACAGGAACCAAAGTGGTTGAATAATGGATGCTGTTGACCCGCGCTGGTAAGCGTAATCGGGAAGTGACCAATCTCTTTTTCCGGGCTCTGACCGACAGACGCCCCCAGCGCTTCACCAATCAACTGTGAACCAAGGCAAATTCCGACCACAATACGTCCAGCGTCAATGGCCTGACGGATGAGCTGCTGTTCCGCAAGCGAGTCAAAATAAGGGCATTCAGTAAGCGTTGTGCGCGGTGACTGCGGGCCGCCAAATACGACGAGCATATCAAATCCGTCGGCATTAACAGGAACGCCTTCGTTCTCATAGACTCGAGTCCAGCTCACTTCGTGACCCCGCGTCCTGGCCCAGGGTAAATACGCACCGGCCGATTCAAATGATTCATGAATAACAAAATGGACTCGCACGAATTTTCTCCTGTTAAAGGCTTAGCGCTTGATGGATATCGGCTGCCAGCCGGGTGATGTCGTTATCATTGAGTGTGGAAATCGTAATACGTAAACCTTGTGCTGGGGCGTTAACGCCGAACGGCTCGCCTTCACGCACTAGCCATCCGGCTTTCGCCAGCGCAAATGCGGTGCTTTGGCTAGCGTGACCAAGCGGCAGCCAGAAATTCAGACCATCGCCGGGGGCAATATTGTTAATCCCGCGCGCGCGTAACGCGCTATAAAGCTTATGCTGCTTTACCGCGTATAACTTCCGGGTTTCAGCAAGGCTTTGCTGATAGGACTCGTCGCTGAGGCAGGCGTAGGCCAGATCCTGGAGCAAATGGCTGACCCACTGGCTGCCGGAATTGAGGCGCAGCCGTAGCTTTGCTGATGTGGCGATATCACTGGCGACAAAAGCCAGACGAAGGTCGGGGCCTAACGTTTTTGACATTGAACGCACCACCGCCCAATGTAGCGTTTGCGGGGCGATGATGGGATACCACGGCGCGGATGAAACCAGGGCAAAGTGATCGTCGACAATCACCAGCACCTGCGGGTAGCGGTTGAGAATGTGCTGAAGCTTTGCCGCTCGCGCTTTGCTGAGGCTGTAGCCCGTCGGATTATGTGCGCGGGGCGTTATGATAACGGCCCGGGCGCCTTTACTGAGCGCTTCTTCAAGCTTCTCCGGCAGCATGCCTTCCTCGTCAATCGTGACCGGACTGGCGGTAAAGCCGCTATAGCGGAGCATGCTGATACTGCTCAGGAAGCAGGGGTCTTCAACGGCGACGCTATCGCCCGGCAGCAGGTGTGCGCACAGCAGTCGTTCAATGGCATCAATGGCCCCTGAGGTGAGGTCAATTTCACCTGCGCCAGGCAGGGTTTCTTGCATCCATGCGCGAGCCCATTGCGACAGCTCAGATGAAACCGGCGCATCACCGTACAGACGGGGAGTACGGTGTATTCGCGGCAAATACTGACTGAGGTCAGGTAATCTTGCCGGATCGGGGTTTCCGCTTGAGAGGTCGGTCAACGGTGAGTGGGGATTGCCACCTTCCAGCGCGATAGGGGGCGGCGTCTCTTTGACTACCGTGCCGTTGCGCCCAAGACTGAGCGCCAGCCCGGATGTGACCAGCCGCTTATAGGCAGCGGCGACGGTATTACGGTTAACATCAAGCTGTGCCGCCAGTTCACGTACCGGCGGCAGCGTTTGCCCCTTCGCCAGTTTGCCGCTGGTGATATGCTGGCGAATACTGTCGAAAATTTCACTGGCGCTTTTTCCGTCGATCATTATTGACCTATGACAAAATGAATTTTAGCATATGACGATAATAGTGAGCTGTAGGCCCGCTGTCCAGAGTCAGAGGAGAAGGTGATGGAGCAGGAGAGTGATATACAGTCGGTGCTCTTTAATGATAAGCATCGCGCGCTGCAAACGGATATTGTCGCCGTGCAGTCGCTGGTGGTATACGGCAGCGTAGGCAATAGCATTGCGGTTCCGGCCATCAAAGCACATGGGCTGCGGGTGACCGCCGTGCCAACGGTACTGTTTAGTAATACCCCACATTACGACACGTTTTACGGTGGCGTCATTCCTGCAGAGTGGTTCGATGGCTATTTAAAAGCCCTGAACGAACGTGATGGGCTACGCGAGTTAAAAGCGGTGACCACCGGCTATATGGGCAGTGCGGAGCAAATTGCCCTTCTGGCACAGTGGCTTAAAACGGTGAAGATAACGCACCCGGATATCTGCATTCTGGTTGACCCGGTGATTGGTGATGTGGACAGCGGGATTTACGTGAAGGCGGAAATTCCTGAAGCCTATCGTAAGCATCTCCTGCCGTTGGCTCAGGGATTAACGCCGAATGTCTTTGAGCTGGAGATGCTCAGCGGTAAACCTTGCGGAACGCTGAATGAAGCCATTAACGCCGCTCGCTCTTTGCTATCCGACTCCCTCAAGTGGGTGGTTATCACCAGCGCACCAGGCCAGACGGCTGACAATATTACCGTTGCCGTGGTCACGGCGGACGCGACGGCCATTATCGATCATCCTCGTCTGGAAACGGACTTAAAAGGCACCGGCGATCTTTTCTGTGCCGAATTGATTAGCGGCATTGTTCAACACAAGACGCTATCTGATGCCGCGCGTGATGCCGCCGAACGGGTTCTTGAGGTGATGAACTGGACGCAAAAGTGCGGCTGCGATGAATTAATTCTGCCACCGGCAGGGGAGGCGCGATGAAGAGTTATCGTCTGGTTGTTCATCAAAACGGTCGCCTGATCGGTCATTTCGAAACCAGTGGCCGCAATGCGTTAGAAGATGTTTGCGTTGCGCGGGCGATATTTGGCGTCACCGGTGGTTACCAGTGTGAACTTCAGGTATCTGATTGTGAGCGCCGGATGCTGGAAAGCGGGCCGGAGGGGATGAAAATCCTGATGAGCGAGAAGTGCTTTCGCCCGATGACGTCAGAGTTGTAAACGGTCGCAAAATCGTAGGCCTGATAAGCGCAGCGCCATCAGGCAATTACGCCGCACATTGCCGGATGGCGCTGCGCTTATCCGGCCTACAGGCAAAAAAAATGGCGCCAATCGGCGCCATTTCTCTATGCAGCAAGAATTACTTCTTGATGCGGATAACCGGAGTTTCGCCCACGGTTACGCTGCCAGAAAGCTTGGTCAGCTCTTTGATCTCGTCCATGTTGGAGATAACAACCGGAGTCAGGGTAGACTTGGCTTTCTCTTCCAGCAGGGCCAGATCGAACTCAATCACAGTGTCGCCAACTTTAACGCGCTGGCCTTCTTCTGCGATACGGGTGAAACCTTCGCCTTTCAGCTCAACGGTATCAATACCGAAGTGAACGAACAACTCGATGCCGCTATCGGATTCGATAGAGAAAGCGTGGTTGGTTTCAAAGATTTTACCGATGGTGCCGTCAACCGGTGCAACCATTTTGTTACCGGTCGGTTTGATAGCAATGCCATCACCAACAATTTTCTCAGCAAACACTACATCTGGCACGTCTTCAATATTGACGATTTCACCAGAGAGCGGTGCAATAATCTCAATTGTTCCTGTGTCTTTTTTGTCATCAGAAACCAGAGATTTCAGTTTATCGAACAAACCCATGATCTTCTCCTAAGCAGTAATTTGGGCCGCATCTCGTGGATTAGCAGATTGTTTTTTCTTCAATGAACTTGTTAACTAGCGCTAATAACTCGTCCGTTGTTGGTTGAGCAAGAGCTTGCTCTGCTAATACCTTCGCATCTTCGAAGTTCGTGTTACGAATAATCTTCTTAATGCGCGGGATAGAAATGGCGCTCATAGAGAATTCGTCCAGACCCATCCCCAGCAACAGAAGTGTAGCACGTTCGTCGCCTGCAAGCTCACCACACATGCCAGTCCATTTACCTTCAGCATGAGAAGCATCAATAACTTGCTTGATCAGCGTCAGAACGGATGGTGACATGGGTTGGTAAAGATGCGAGATCATATCATTACCACGGTCAACTGCCAGAGTATACTGCGTTAAATCATTGGTACCGATACTAAAGAAATCAACTTCTTTGGCTAAGTGACGAGCAATCGTTGCCGCGGCCGGTGTTTCCACCATCACGCCGACTTCGATGGTTTCGTCAAATGCTTTACCTTCGTCACGCAGTTCCTGCTTATAGATTTCGATCTCTTTTTTCAGTGCACGCACTTCTTCAACAGAGATGATCATCGGGAACATGATGCGCAGTTTACCGAAAGCAGAGGCACGCAGGATAGCGCGAACCTGGTCACGCAGGATCTCTTTACGATCCATGGCGATACGTACGGCACGCCAGCCCAGGAACGGGTTCTCTTCTTTCGGGAAGTTCATGTACGGCAGCTCTTTATCGCCACCGATGTCCATGGTACGGACGATGACCGCCTGAGAGCCACAGGCTTCAGCAACGGCTTTATAGGCAGCAAACTGTTCTTCTTCAGTTGGCAGCGCATCGCGGTCCATGAACAGGAATTCGGTACGGTACAGGCCAACGCCTTCCGCGCCGTTACGCTCAGCACCGTCGATATCACGCACGGTACCGATGTTTGCGCAAACTTCAACCTGGTGGCCATCAAGGGTGATTGCCGGCAGATCTTTGAGTTTCGCAAGTTCTGCTTTCTCAGTCGCAACCTGCTCCTGAACAGCACGCAGCTCTTCGATTTTTTCGTTATTTGGGTTGACGTAAACCAGGTTGTTTACGGCATCCAGAATCAGATAGTCGCCATTCTTCACTTGTGCAGTGACGCTACCGGTGCCCACGATCGCTGGCAGCTCAAGGGAGCGCGCCATGATAGAGGTGTGGGAAGTACGGCCACCCGCATCAGTGATAAAGCCCAGCACCTTGTCCAGGTTCAGCTGTGCAGTTTCAGACGGCGTCAGGTCAGCAGCAACCAGGATAACTTCATCCTGAATAGCGCTAAGGTCGATGATCGCCAGACCCAGGATGTTGCGCAGCAGGCGCTTACCGATGTCACGTACGTCAGCCGCACGCTCTTTCAGGTATTCATCATCCAGTTCTTCCAGGGCAGTTGCCTGACCTTCGATAACTTCATGTGCAGCCGCGTCGGCCGTCATGCCTTTATCTTTAATCAGGGCTATGATTTCCTGCTCCAGCTCCTCATCTTCAAGCAGCATGATGTGCCCTTCGAAGATGGCTTCTTTTTCTTCACCAAAAGTTTCGCCAGCTTTAGTTTTGATAGCTTCAAGCTGAGCGGATGCCTTAGCACGGCCGCTCAGAAAACGCTCAACTTCCTGCTCAACCTTATCGGCAGAAATTTTCTTCCGGTCGATGACAATCTCATCTTCTTTCAGCAGCAATGCTTTGCCGAAAGCGATACCCGGGGATGCTAAAATGCCTGAAATCATAACCCTACCTTACTTGTGACTGATATTGAAAAAAACTCGTTGAACTTACTCGAGTTCAGCCATCAGTTTAACCAGATGTTCAACTGCTTTCTGCTCGTCTTCACCTTCTGCTGACAGGGTGACAACGGTGCCCTGGGTCAGGCCCAGAGTTTGCAGTTTGAACAGGCTTTTCGCGCTAGCGCTTTTGCCGTTGGAGGTCACAGTGATCTCGGAAGTGAAGCCTTTAGCTTCTTTAACGAACTGAGCAGCAGGGCGGGTATGAAGACCGTTCGGAGCGGTAATGGTAACTTCTTGCTGGAACATTGTATTTCCCCAACTTATAGGTTTTGTGTTGTGGAACTAAAGTCTAGCCTGGTGGCTACACTTTAGCCTGTATTACTCATTAAGCGACGTCTACTAAATCACCGCTGTCGCTGGAGATAAACTCTCAACGCAGCCGCTTCTGGCCTTTGACGTTTCGCTTACCATTAAACATTATGCCGTGAAAGCAGGATTTGAACCAAATCATAAAATCGATTCAGCTACTGGAAAATCTGTTAAGAATAATTTCGCGGCTCAAAATAAATATGATGGTTAAATACCAGACCTACGGAAGTGAAGCAATGCCAGAGGGGGTAAAACTTTGATGCACGCCACAAAAAAGCACCCAGATGGGTGCTTTTTTACACGAATTTAACGTGCTGGCACTACTGTTGCAGTTCTTTCTCTGTGAAGAGATCTGCGAACAATGCGGTGCTCAAATAGCGCTCACCTGAAGAAGGTAGGATAACCACAATATTCTTATTGGTAAAGGTTTCATCTTCCTGAAGTTTGAGCGCCGCGGCAACGGCAGCACCGGAAGAAATACCAGCAAGAATGCCTTCTTCTTCCATCAGACGGCGTGCGGTAGAGATGGCTTCTTCATTGGTAATGGCAACCACTTTATCAATCAATTTCAGATCGAGGTTACCCGGGATGAAACCTGCGCCGATCCCCTGGATCTTGTGCGGGCCAGGTTTTAACTCTTCACCCGCCAGCGCCTGCGCGATAACCGGTGAGTCGGTAGGCTCAACGGCAACGGCGATCAGATCGGTTTTGCCTTTTGTGCCTTTGATGTAGCGCGTCACGCCGGTCAGCGTACCGCCGGTGCCCACGCCAGCAATGAAGACGTCAACCTGGCCATCGGTATCTTCCCAGATCTCAGGGCCGGTGGTTTTTTCGTGGATTTCCGGGTTCGCCGGGTTGCTGAACTGCTGCAGCAGCAGGAATTTTTCTGGATTACTGGCCACAATTTCTTCGGCTTTCTGAATGGCACCTTTCATGCCTTTCGCGCCTTCGGTCAGTACCAGGTTCGCGCCCAGCGCTTTCAGCAGCTTGCGGCGTTCGATACTCATGGTTTCTGGCATGGTCAGCGTCAGTTTGTAACCGCGTGCAGCGGCGACATAGGCCAGGGCGATACCGGTGTTACCGCTGGTAGGTTCAACTAGTTCAACGCCAGCCTTCAGCACGCCACGTTTTTCGGCATCCCAAATCATATTGGCACCGATACGGCATTTGACGCTAAAGCTTGGGTTACGTGATTCAACCTTCGCCAGGATGCGCCCGTTACCGATGCGGTTCAGTCGTACCAGCGGCGTATGACCGATAGTCAGGGAGTTATCTTCAAAAATCTTACTCATGGCCTGTCCTTAACTGTATGAAATTTGGGGTACTGAACCAGCATACCTGCTTAAAGATTCTGCGGAAGTAAGGATTTAGCATATCTATATACTGAAGGGAAATAATGGCAAGCCGGATGGAATAAGGCAGGGCATAAGGGGAACGGTAGGCCGGATGAGGCGTTTACGCCGCCATCCGGCAACTTGCGGGGGGATGTCGGATGGCGCTGCGCTTATCCGACCTACAAGGTTAGTAAAGCATTTTGCGGGAATGAGGTTATTTCCACATCGCATGCTTATCGCGATAACAGTCAACCCACATGGCGGTGGCGCCGCAGATGGCGACCGGAATAATCACCAGGTTGAGCACAGGAATAAGCGTAAACAGGCTGACCAGCGAACCAAACTGCATGTTGTTGACCTTACGCGTTCTCAGCGCATCACGCATGGTTTTGAACGGGACTTTGTGGTTATCAAACGGATAGTCACAGTACTGAATGGCCAGCATCCAGGCGCTGAACAAGAACCACAGCACCGGTGCAACGGTCTGGCCGATACCCGGAATAAAGTACAGCAGCAAAAGGACGATGGCGCGCGGCAAATACCAGGCGAGCTTCTGCCATTCGCGCTTCATAATACGCGGCAGGTCTTTCATGATGCCAATCACACCGGTGTCCGGTGGGGTAGCGCCGGTTAGTCGTGCTTCTAGCTGTTCGGCAAGCAGACCGTTAAACGGGGCGGCAATCCAGTTGGCAATGGTGGAAAAGAAGTAGCCAAAGACCAATAGAATTGACAGCACAATCAACGGCCAGAGCAGATAGCTCAGCCACTGTAGCCAGTCGGGAATACGGCTCATTAACGAGGGGATCCAACTGCCCAGCTTGCTGAACAGCCACCAGAAAGCGCCACCCATCAGGACGATATTGACTAACAACGGTAAAATGACGAAACGCCGGATTCCCGGCAAGCCGATCAGTTTCCAGCCCTGAGAAAAGTAGTAAACGCCGCTACGCGCGGAAGGGGTGGACGATGAAACCATGGTCAGGTAATGCTCCTTTGTCTGACTACATTGAAAAGACAACTCTATATTATCGGGTTGTTGGACAATGACCAGTTAAGAAATGTTCGAAAAAACAGCAAAAAACACGATTTAGTCCATCTTTATGCGGTGAAACCCTTAAGTGCACTTGCACTTGACGTGATGGGCAAATACTCTTAGTGAGTAAATGTTTGCCGTGGTGGCAAGGTGTTAGAACAACAGAGAATATAATGATGCAGGATTTGCGTCTGATATTAATCATTGTTGGCGCGATCGCCATACTCGCTTTACTGGTTCATGGTTTCTGGACGAGCCGTAAAGAACGTTCATCGATGTTCCGCGATCGTCCAATAAAGCGTATGAAGTCTCGTGAAGCCGATGATGTGTCGGAAGACGACTTTGATGACAATGTTGAAGGCGTGGGTGAAGTTCGTGTCCACAAGGTCAATCACGCCCCTGGGGTTACCGGGGAGCATGAAGCCCCTCGCCAGTCGCCTCAACACCAGTACCAGCCGCCTTACGAGCGTCAGGCGCCAGCGCCCGTGCGTCCGCAAGAGCCGGTACAGCCGCCGCCTGTGCAACAGCCCGTACAGCATGCGCCGGTGCAGCAGCCACCGGTACAGCCTACGCCTGCGCCACAGCACGTACAGCAGCCAGTACGTCCGCAGGTGGTTGAGCCGCAGCCTGTGCAGCAGCAGCCTTTGGCACCTCAGCCGGTTGCGCCGCAGTCTGTTCAGCCTGTAGAAGCGCCCGTTGCTTCCCAGCAACCCGTGCAGCAACCGCAGCCTGAACCGCCAGCACCAGCGCCAGAACCTGCGCCGGTCGCACGTGAGCGTAAAGAGACGGTTATCGTGATGAACGTTTCTGCGCACCAGGGCTCGTTCATTAACGGCGAAGTACTTCTTAACAGTATTCTGCAGGCTGGTTTTAAATTTGGCGACATGAATATCTTCCATCGCCATCTCAGCCCTGACGGGAGCGGCCCTGCGCTGTTTAGCCTTGCCAACATGCTGAAGCCGGGGACTTTTGACCCGGACAACATGGGCGAGATGCAAACGCCTGGCGTTACGATGTTTATGCAGGTTCCCGCTTACGGTGATGAACTGCAAAACTTCAAGCTGATGCTTCAATCAGCGCAGTACATCGCTGATGAAGTGGGCGGTGTGGTGCTCGACGATCAGCGCCGCATGATGACTCCGCAAAAAATGCGTGAGTATCAGGATCGTATCCGTGAAGTGATCGACGCTAACGCCTGATAGCTTCGCGATTATCCAATCTTTCCTGAACCCCCGCCTGTCGGGGGTTTTTTATATTGATGGTGTGATATGCAACCAATAGAACAACAACTGACCGAACTGCGAACAACGCTTCGCCATCATGAATACCTCTATCACGTCCTGGACACTCCCGAACTGCCGGACGCCGAATACGATCGCCTGATGCGCGAACTGCGCGAGCTGGAAGCACAGCATCCTGAGCTTATTACTCCCGATTCCCCCACTCAGCGCGTCGGCGCGCAGCCGCTGGGCGCATTTAGTCAGATTCGCCATGAAGTTCCTATGTTGTCGCTGGATAACGTGTTTGATGAAGAGAGCTTCCTTGCTTTCAACAAGCGCGTCCAGGACCGCCTGAAAAGTGCAGACAAACTGACCTGGTGCTGCGAACTCAAGCTCGACGGCCTGGCGGTCAGTATTCTGTATGAAAACGGTGTTCTGGTGAGTGCGGCAACGCGCGGCGACGGGACTACCGGGGAAGATATCACCTCCAACGTGCGTACCATTCGTGCTATCCCATTGAAACTGCATGGGGAAAATATTCCGGCGCGTCTGGAAGTACGTGGTGAAGTCTTTATGCCGCAGGCTGGCTTTGAAAAAATCAATGACGAAGCCCGTCGCACCGGCAACAAAGTGTTTGCTAACCCGCGTAATGCTGCTGCCGGTTCATTGCGACAGCTGGACCCGCGTATTACCGCGAAGCGACCGCTTACTTTCTTCTGTTACGGCGTGGGCGTACTGGAAGGCGGGGAACTGCCGGACACCCATCTGGGCCGTTTGCTGCAGTTTAAAGCGTGGGGACTGCCGGTCAGCAATCGCGTGAAGCTATGCGATTCACCTGAGGAAGTGCTTGCTTACTACCGCAAGGTGGAAGAAGACCGCCCGACGTTAGGCTTTGATATTGATGGCGTGGTCATCAAGGTCAATTCATTGGCATTACAAGAACAGCTTGGCTTTGTGGCTCGTGCCCCGCGTTGGGCGGTGGCATTCAAATTCCCCGCACAGGAGCAAATGACCTTCGTGCGCGACGTCGAGTTCCAGGTCGGACGCACCGGCGCGATTACGCCGGTGGCGCGTCTGGAGCCGGTTCAGGTCGCTGGCGTGCTGGTGAGTAACGCGACGTTGCACAATGCCGATGAGATTGACCGTCTGGGGCTGCGAATTGGCGATAAAGTGGTTATCCGCCGTGCCGGTGATGTTATCCCACAGGTCGTCAACGTGGTGCTTTCGGAACGTCCTGCCGAAACGCAGGAGATCGTTTTCCCGACCCATTGCCCGGTGTGCAACTCTGACGTTGAACGTGTTGAAGGCGAAGCCGTGGCTCGCTGTAGCGGTGGCTTAATCTGTGGCGCGCAGCGTAAAGAAGCGCTCAAGCATTTCGTCTCCCGACGTGCACTTGACGTCGACGGGATGGGCGACAAAATTATCGACCAGTTGGTAGAGAAAGAGTACGTTCACACGCCGGCCGACCTCTTTAGCCTGACGGCGGGGAAACTGACCGGGCTCGATCGCATGGGGCCGAAATCCGCGCAGAATGTGGTGAGCGCGCTGGAGAAAGCCAAACAGACCACCTTTGCCCGTTTCCTGTATGCATTAGGCATCCGCGAAGTGGGGGAAGCGACCGCGGCCGGGCTGGCTGCCTTTTTCGGGACGCTTGAAGCACTGGAAGCCGCAACGGTTGAAGAGCTTCAGAAAGTCCCGGACGTCGGCGTTGTGGTGGCTAATCACGTGTTTAACTTCTTTGCTGAAGAGAGTAACCGTGAGGTTATCCAGCAGCTACTCAAACAGGGCGTGAACTGGCCTGCACCGGTAGTGATTAATGCTGAAGAGATCGACAGTCCGTTCGCCGGCAAAACCGTGGTACTGACCGGCAGCTTAAGCCAGATGTCCCGCGATGACGCTAAAGCGCGTTTGATTGAGCTTGGCGCAAAAGTGGCAGGCAGCGTGTCGAAAAAGACCGATCTGGTGATTGCCGGGGAAGCGGCGGGCTCTAAGCTTGCCAAAGCGCAGGAATTGGGCATTGAGGTGATCGACGAAGCTGAAATGCTGCGTCTGTTAGGAGCCTGAGGTGGATAAAGAGCAGCTTATCGAGATAGCTAACACTGAAATGCCGTTCGGCAAATATAAGGGGCGCAGACTGATTGATGTGCCTGAAGAATATCTGCTGTGGTTTGCCCGTAAGGATGAGTTTCCTGCCGGGCATCTTGGCGAGCTAATGCAGCTGACGCTACTG
The DNA here is from genome assembly GCA_902363335.1 of Enterobacteriaceae bacterium. Lineage (GTDB taxonomy): Bacteria > Pseudomonadota > Gammaproteobacteria > Enterobacterales > Enterobacteriaceae > Kluyvera. Next base: position 169,931 of record CABIZV010000005.1, read on the forward strand.
ATTAAAACCGAGGGGCTAAGCCAACTGGTTCAGCCCCTGAAGCGCTAGCTGCCGATGCGGGCCGCTTCTTCGGCCTGCAATTTCTCTGTCTGCGCCTTGTAGCGACGCGCCAGCACCGCACAGGTCATCAGCTGAATCTGATGGAAGATCATTAGTGGCAGCACCATCATTCCCAGCACCGATGTCGGGAAAAGAATATTGGCCATCGGAATACCGTTGGCCAGACTCTTTTTCGACCCGCAGAACACAATGGTAATCTCATCCGCCTTATCAAAGCCCAGCCGACGCGCGACCACGGTATTTATCACAATAACCAGCGCCAGCAGCACGATGCTGACCACCACGATAAACAGCAGTGAACCGACGCCCACCTTGTGCCAGATCCCGTTGACCACCGCCTCACTAAAGGCTGAATAGACGACCAGCAGAATCGATGTCTGGTCGGTTTTCGCAATCCACTTTTTGTGTTTGGTCACAAACGCCGCCGTCCACGGACGTGAGAGGTGGCCCAGCACAAACGGGAGCAGCAGTTGCAGCATGATTTTACCCACCTGCTCAAGGCTACCGCCTGCGCCGTGTACGTTCATCACTAGCCCTACCAGCAACGGCGAGAGGAAAATCCCCAGCAGGCTGGAAGCGGAAGCGGAACACACGGCTGCCGCGACGTTGCCGCCGGCAAGCGAGGTAAAGGCAATGGCCGACTGAACGGTGGCGGGCAGAATACACAGATACAGGAAACCGGCGTACAGCTGCGGGTCGACGTTAATCGGAGCCCACCAGGCAAACAGCACGCCCAGCACCGGGAAGACCACGAAGGTGCTACACATCACCCATAAATGCAGCCGCCAGTGGCTTCCGCCAGCAATAATCGACTCCCGTGACAGCTTAGCGCCGTGCATAAAGAACAGCAGCGCAATGGCGGCGGTGGTCAGATTTTCGAAAAAGGGGACGAAGTCGCCGCGCGCCGGAAAGAAGGTGGCAAGCAGAACGACGGCGATAAGCGTTAGCGTGAAGGGATCCAGAATACGGAAAAGTTTCATAAAAACTCCTGAAGATCGATGCAGACATTTTGCTTTTTTATTTTTGAGAAATAAAATTGATTTATTGCATCCATTCATGAATAAAACAGATGAATTATTCGTTACGGCAGTTAAAGGTATTCGTCACGGTGGCGCAGGCGAAAAGTTTTAGTCGGGCTGGAGAGATCATCGGCCTGAGCCAGTCGGCCGTCAGCCATAGCGTGAAGGAGCTGGAGAACCAAACCGGTGTGCGGCTTTTAGATCGCACGACCCGCGAAGTGGTGCTGACGGAGGCGGGTAAGCAGCTGGCGTTAAGGCTGGAACGTCAGCTTGATGAGCTTCACGGCACATTGCGTGAGGCCGGGCGAATAGGCCAACAGCTTAGCGGTACCGTGCGCGTCGCGGCAAGCCAGACCATCTCGGCGCATCTGATCCCTCAATGTATTGCGCAAAGTAATCGACGCTACCCGGATATTCGTTTCGTGCTCCATGACCGCCCGCAACAGTGGGTGCTGGAGAGCATCCGGCAAGGCGATGTGGATTTTGGCATTGTGATTGATCCGGGCGTCGTGGGGGATTTGCAGTGTGAGGCGGTATTGTCGGAACCGTTTTTTTTACTTTGTCGGAATGACCATCCTTTCGCGGCCTTGCCGAGCGTAGGCTGGCAGGGGCTACAGGGGGCGAATCTGGTGCTTCAGGATTATGCCTCCGGCAGCCGGATGTTGATTGATGCCGCGCTGCGTCTGCATGATATTGACGCGAATATCGTGCAGGAAATTGGCCATCCGGCGACGCTGTTTCCAATGGTGACGGCAGGGATTGGTATCAGCATTATTCCGGCACTGGCGCTGCCGCTGCCGGAGGGAAGTCCGCTGGTGGTGAAACGGCTGTCACCGGGCGTCGACCGTCAATTGATGCTGGCCCGGCGTAAAAAACGATCGCTCTCAACGGCGGCCGAGGCGCTGTGGGATGTCGTGCGTGAACAGGGGCAGTGCCTGATGGATGTGCGTTTGCAGGATCCGTTGTATCAGATATAAACATCAATCTGATGGGCGTCGCTGGGATGATTAACGCCGGTGACCGCGGAGGCTTCCTGTTGCTGCTGTGCTTTTTCGGCCTGTTCATGCTGCAATTGCGCCAACTGCGCTTCCAGCATGGTAATTTGCTGCTGGATCATCTCGGCGCGTTTTTGTTTTTCTTCGGCGCTGCCGCTGCTATCAGCGATTTCTTTGAGCTCTTGGGTAAGTTTGACGATTTGTTGTGTGATGCGGGCTATCTGCGATGCCGTGTCGTTACCGCTCGGGGTGGCGGAGCTGGTGGTGGTTTTCAGTGAGGCAATAGATGGGGCAGTAATGGTGGTCATGATGCACGCCTTATAAAGGGAAATATAAGGAGTATCGGCCAAAAGGGGAGAGACTTGAGCTTTTCCCGGCGGCGCTTCGCTTGGCCGGGCTACCCTGTAGGCTGGATAAGGCGTTTACGCCGCTATCCGGCAAAGAAGGATATTCACTGAATCGCAGATAGCAAAAAAGCGCCTTTAGGGCGCTTTTTTACATTGGTGGGGCGTGCAGGATTCGAACCTGCGACCAATTGATTAAAAGTCAACTGCTCTACCAACTGAGCTAACGCCCCGAAGTGGTGGGTGATGACGGGATCGAACCGCCGACCCCCTCCTTGTAAGGGAGGTGCTCTCCCAGCTGAGCTAATCACCCACTTCGGTACTTCACATTTTGACAGAAAATCCAGCTGGCGAGAAATTGGTGGGTGATGACGGGATCGAACCGCCGACCCCCTCCTTGTAAGGGAGGTGCTCTCCCAGCTGAGCTAATCACCCACTTCTCAATTTTCTGTTCTACACGGCGGAGACTACATAAAGTAGTTGGTGGGTGATGACGGGATCGAACCGCCGACCCCCTCCTTGTAAGGGAGGTGCTCTCCCAGCTGAGCTAATCACCCCCGCTGTGTGGAGTCGCATTATAGGGAGAGTTGAAAATGAGTCAACGCATTTTCTAAAGAAATTGTTCGTTCGTCGTAAAAATAATCAATGCGCACGTTAAACGCTCTATTATGTATGAATTATAAGCAAAATCAGCAAAGCATGCGCTGGCGGTGGGAACAACGGAATGGGAGTGATAGAATATTGCCCACTATTATTACTCGTGTTTGCCGGCTGTCGGCATCTTTATAAACGTAAGGCCATTTCATGAAAATCAAAACTCGCTTCGCGCCTAGCCCAACAGGCTATCTGCACGTCGGCGGTGCTCGTACTGCTCTTTACTCCTGGCTTTTTGCACGTCACAACGACGGTGAGTTTGTGCTGCGTATTGAAGACACCGATCTCGAGCGCTCAACCCCAGAAGCCATTGAAGCCATTATGGATGGGATGAATTGGCTGAACCTTGAGTGGGATGAAGGCCCGTACTATCAGACCAAACGTTTTGATCGCTACAACGCGGTTATTGATGAGATGCTGGTCGCAGGCACGGCTTACAAATGCTACTGCTCTAAAGAACGTCTTGACGCTTTGCGTGAAGAGCAAATGGCGAAGGGTGAAAAACCTCGCTACGACGGTCGCTGCCGCCATGGCCACGAACATCATGCCGACGACGAGCCTTGCGTGGTGCGTTTTGCCAACCCGGAAGACGGCTCTGTTATTTTTGACGACCAGATCCGTGGTCCAATCGAATTCAGTAACCACGAGCTGGACGATCTGATCATCCGTCGTACCGATGGTTCACCAACCTACAACTTCTGTGTGGTTGTCGACGACTGGGATATGGAAATTACCCACGTTATCCGTGGTGAAGACCATATCAATAACACCCCACGTCAGATCAACATCCTGAAAGCGTTGAACGCCCCGGTGCCGGTGTATGCGCACGTGTCGATGATCAATGGCGATGACGGTAAAAAACTGTCTAAACGTCATGGTGCGGTCAGCGTCATGCAGTATCGCGATGATGGTTATCTGCCGGAAGCGTTGCTGAACTATCTGGTCCGTCTGGGCTGGTCTAGCGGCGATCAGGAAATCTTCAGCCGTGAAGAAATGATCAAGCTGTTCTCTCTTGGCGCGGTGAGCAAATCCGCCAGCGCCTTCAACACTGAGAAACTGCAGTGGTTGAACCATCACTATATTAATACTCTGGCACCAGAGTACGTGGCAACGCACCTGCAATGGCATATTGAGCAGGAAAATATCGATACCCGCGTGGGGCCACAGCTCTCTGAGCTGGTGACACTGCTGGGCGAGCGCTGCAAAACCTTAAAAGAGATGGCGCAGAGCTGCCGCTATTTCTACGAAGACTTCGCTGAATTCGATGCCGATGCGGCGAAGAAACACCTGCGTCCTGTTGCCCGTCAGCCGCTAGAAGTGGTTCGCGATAAAATTGCTGCGATCACCGAATGGACGGCGGAAAACGTGCATCACGCCATTCAGTCTACCGCTGATGAGCTGGAAGTTGGCATGGGTAAAGTGGGTATGCCACTGCGCGTTGCGGTGACCGGGGCAGGGCAGTCTCCTGCGCTGGACGTAACCGTTCATGCTATCGGTAAATCACGCAGCGTTGAGCGTATTAATAAAGCACTGGGCTTTATTGCTGAGCGTGAAAGCCAGCAGTAATTTTGCCTTATGTGTAAAAAAAGCGGGGAAACCCGCTTTTTTTATGCCTCATTCTCGTCTTCATTGATCCCAAGCCGCGTTAAAAACCCGCTGAGTCCGATCCTTAACAGCAGCCTATTTAGCCTCAACTGTTCCACTGGCGTCATATTGCGCAAGATATCGATATTTTGTTGCCAGACCACGTCATCCTCATTCGCACTGTAGCTGCGAACAGGCTCTTCCATTCGCGGATATTGATATTCTTCGCGCAATGCCGGTGTATTAGCGAGATAGTCCAGCACATCCTGGGTCATAAAGATCAGCCGCGCCCGCCCACCCTTAATGCCGGGCATCGGTTCTGTGTGCCATTTTTGCTCGCGGATCCAGCGATTAATCGTTTGTCGGGTCATACCCAGACGCTCGGCCAGCTCTTCGGTAGACATCTTTGTCGGGAATTTTTTCATAACGGCTGCTTAACCACGGATCCCTAATCGTTGTAGTACGCCACTGATCCCTTCCCGCAACAGCAATGAGGTGAGTTGTTTCTGCTCGGCTTCGGTCATTTCTTCCCCCATCGTCAGCATTAGCGTCTGAAAGGTCGTGTCATTGCCGTGCGCGACATAAGGCGCGGCATTTTCATATACCCGTTGGGCACTGTGGATAAAGGCCATAACCTGCTCGTTAACGTGAACCACCCGAGCTTTACCGCCCTGAACACCGGGACGTGGCGAAGTCGTCCACCCCTCTTTACGCACCCATTTATTGATTGTCTGGCGGCTATACCCTGTCAGCTGGGCAATCTCCTCCGGCGTCATTCGTTCCTTGAGCATACAATTTCCTGAGTCGCTGTGTGGGAATTACGAGTGCATGTTATAGCATCGTTTTACACGAAAACGTGACACGGATAACTCATGTTTGCGAGCAGGCACGTAATGTCACGTGTTTGCCTGATTTTTCAGCGATTAGTTTCCTTTAGCGTATTTTGCCGTTGACACTGTGCGAGGGAATTCATATTATGCCGCCCGTCAACACGACAGCTTTACGTTGGGGCTATAGCTCAGCTGGGAGAGCGCCTGCATGGCATGCAGGAGGTCAGCGGTTCGATCCCGCTTAGCTCCACCAAATCCTGTTCCCATCAGGTTTTGGAACGTAAATACTGTGGGGCTATAGCTCAGCTGGGAGAGCGCCTGCATGGCATGCAGGAGGTCAGCGGTTCGATCCCGCTTAGCTCCACCAAAATTCGAAACCCTCGCCAATGGCGGGGTTTTTTTGTATCTGTTAATCGTATAAAAATACAGCAGTTTTATTATAAAAGGCGGTCAGAGATCAGGAATTGTTCGACCAGACTTGCTTCATATAACTAGTGGCAATAATATTTAAACAGTCAATTTAAGTACGATAAAGGATATCGGCTGATACGCATGACTGTGAGACGGAGTAACCCGATTAAGAAATTCCTGCTAGTGCTATTAATGGGACTGGTGGCTATTCCATTCTCCCGATATCTCTCTCCAACCGCTTTTTATGATGGCCATTCTGTGTATCTGGCCTGGCTCCCGCTCGGAGTGATGATTGCACTTGTGATGCTATTTGGGCGTCATGCTATTGTGCCATTGATCATTAGTTTTACCGTCACAAACTATTGGCAACTGCATCTTTCTCCGACCAACTCATTATTACTGCTGTTTTGTCAGTTGTCGGCGGTATGTCTCTCAAGCCTGGTATTACGATCTCTCCTTGGACGTCGATGGCGACATGGATTAGCTATATATAATATGGGGTTGCGTATATTTTGGTTTGGTTTTGCTACGCCAATTTTAGCCAAGATTATGATGTATTTTGCGGGCGAACTCACGATCGTTCCCGCCTCAATGTTTAGTTATTTTAATGTAACCTCGGTTATTTATGCGATTGTTGATATCCAGGGGCTGATTTGTTCATCGCTTATTTTCACCAAGCTATTTTATTATCCGCTGCGGATGTGCTTGAATAAAAATTATGCGAAGGCATTCTGGCGTAGAAATATTACCTGTTACACGGAAAAGAAAAATAAGATTTTCATTATTGGGTGGTTTGCAGGTTTGTTTGGCCTGCTCTTTTTCCTGTGTGCACCTTTTGGTGATGAATACTTTGCCGGGTATCTTGTCCCGATTGTCTTTATATTTTTCTCTTTAGGCATCAGCCAATTAGCCTATCCAATTATCATTCTTTCCTGGACGATAAGCGCTTTTGTGCTGGTGATGTATAACAAAAATTTCCTCCATGGCGTTCAGACCCAATACTCGCTCTCCTTTATCTTATCTGCGCTGATTTCATTCACCGTATGTTTGCTTTATATGCTGCAAATTTATCATCGCAGCCGTCGTTTGAAGCAAAAGTGGCAAGAACAGGCGATGTTAGATCCGTTGACGGGGTTGCCCAACCTGCGCGCGCTGGAGGAGTATCTGGGCAGTGTGCGGAGTGCCAGCATCTGCTGTCTGCACATTGAAAATCTGGATTTTCTCAGCCGCCACTACGGCATGATGATGCGTATTCAGTGTAAGCGCAGTATTACGCTTGCTCTGCAGCCCGTGCTGGGCCGAGAAGAAAAGATTTTCCAGTTACCAGGCAATGAACTGCTGCTGGTCTTAAACGGGCCGGACACCGAGGCCAGACTCACGTTTTTAATCGCGTTTTTGCGCCAGCAGGCTATCCGCTGGAACAATACGGTGTTGAATCTGGAATACGGTATCTCCTGGGGGCCTGTCCGCGCGCAGGACGACAATCTCTATCATACGCTTGGGCAATTGAGCTGGCTTGCGGAGCAGGCCGGAGAGGCAGGGCAAATTCTCAAGCTTGATGACAACGGGCAGGTTGAAGCCTTTGATGAGACCAGTGAACAGGTCGTATTGCTTAATCGTATTAAAAACGCACTGGAATGCGGCGATTTTGTTCTGTATGCGCAGCCCATCCGCAAACCGACGGGGGAAGGGTATTATGAAATTCTCAGTCGGCTGGTCGATGGCAACGGCATGGTGATGCCGGATAAATTCATCCCGCTGTTAACCCAGTTCAATCTGAGCAAACGTTTTGACATGCAGGTGCTGGAAAACGTCTTTAGATCGCTAAAAGCGTTCCCGACTCAGCGATTCTCCGTCAATCTTATGCCCTACACGTTGATGCAAGCGGAAAGTGCGACCGAGATTATTGCCCTGTTCCGTCGGTATCGAATCAATGTACAGCGCATTGTCATCGAAATTACCGAAGAGCAGGCCTTCTCAAATTCTGACATCAGCATTAATAACTTACATCAGCTTCGTGAGTTTGGCTGCCAGATAGCGATTGATGACTTTGGCACTGGATACGCCAATTATGAACGTTTAAAACGTCTCGAAGCGGACATCATTAAGATTGATGGCAGCTTCGTGCGTGATGTTCTGACCGAGCCGATGGACGCGATGATAATCCGCTCAATCTGCGAACTGGCAAAAATGCAGAACCTGGAAGTTGTCGCGGAATATGTGGAAACGCCGGAACAGCAGACGTTGCTCACCGAGCTTGGCGTGCACTATATGCAGGGTTATCTGATTGATAAACCTCGACCGCTTAGCGAGATTAGCGACCGATAGATACCTAAAGAAAAAGGGCCTGTAACCGACGTTACAGGCACTTTTAAATGGGGAGGAATTACAGAACCAGTGCGGCGATAGACGCAGACAGTACGCTGACCAGCGTTGAACCGTAAACCAGCTTCAGGCCGAAGCGAGAAACCACGTTACCTTGCTCTTCATTTAGGCCTTTAATCGCGCCCGCGATGATACCGATTGAAGAGAAGTTCGCGAAGGAGACCAGGAATACGGAGATGATACCCACTGCGCGAGGAGAGAGTTCGGCGGCTACTTTCTGCAGATCCATCATTGCGACGAATTCGTTAGAAACCAGTTTCGTTGCCATGATGCTACCGACCTGCAACGCTTCGCCAGCCGGTACACCCATAATCCAGGCGACTGGATAGAAGATGTAGCCCAGAATCCCCTGGAAGGAGATGCTGTAACCAAACCAACCGGTTACGGTCGCGAACAGGGCGTTCAGTGCGGCGATCAATGCGATAAAACCGATAAGCATTGCAGCAACGATAATCGCCACTTTGAAACCTGCCAGAATGTACTCGCCCAGCATTTCGAAGAAGCTCTGGCCTTCGTGCAGGTTAGACATCTGGATGTTTTCTTCGCTGGCATCAACGCGGTATGGGTTAATCAGCGACAGCACGATAAAGGTGCTGAACATGTTCAGAACCAGCGCCGCAACGACATATTTCGGCTCCAGCATGGTCATGTATGCGCCGACAATCGACATGGAAACGGTAGACATCGCCGTGGCCGCCATGGTGTACATGCGGTTACGGGACATTTTGCCGAGAATATCTTTATAGGCGATAAAGTTTTCAGACTGGCCCAGGATCAGGGAGCTGACGGCGTTGAAAGACTCCAGTTTACCCATGCCGTTAATTTTTGACAGCACGGTACCAATCGCGCGGATGACAATCGGCAGAATACGGATGTGCTGAAGAATACCGATCAATGCAGAGATGAAGACGATAGGGCACAGGACTTTCAGGAAGAAGAAGGCCAGACCTTTATCGTTCATGCTGCCAAAGACGAAGTTGGTCCCTTCATTGGCAAAGCCGAGAAGTTTTTCGAACATCTCGGAGAAGCCTCTTACGAAACCCAGACCAACATCGGAGTTCAGGAAGAACCATGCCAGCAGTACTTCAATGACAAGCAATTGAATAACATAACGAATGCGAATCTCTTTACGGTTGGTGCTGACCAGCAGGGCCAGAATACCAACCACAACGAGCGCGAGAATAAAATGGAATACGCGATCCATATTTGCTCCAAACATGAGGCGGGTTAAGTTTTCGTGCACATTCTATGTAACATGGTTAAATAAAACGAGATCTGTCTCTCACTATATTCAGAACCTGTGAGCAAACTCTAAATTAGTGATCAAAGATACATTTTTGTGATGTTAAGTAAATGTATGAAAAGTTTCCAAGTTGTACTACTCTCTCCTTAAGCGTATACCAAACCTCCCCAACCTCCAGTCTCGCTATCGGTTCCGGCTATCAGAGCAATCATTATCATCACTCACAAATGAACTTGATAATCATTCTCATTTTGTTAGCATGAAACATAGCAAAGGCTATGTTTTTTTGAGGCAGAGAATGACCAACAGTCGCGTTGAAAATAGTAGTAATCGGACAGCGCGCCGTATGCGGTTGGCGCTGATGGGGCCGGCATTTATTGCCGCAATTGGCTATATTGACCCGGGTAACTTTGCCACCAATATTCAGGCGGGGGCGAGCTTCGGTTATCAGCTCCTATGGGTTGTGGTCTGGGCTAACCTGATGGCGATGCTGATTCAGGTGCTGTCCGCCAAGCTTGGGATTGCGACGGGGAAAAACCTCGCCGAGCAAATCCGCGACCACTATCCGCGCCCGCTGGTATGGTTCTACTGGGTGCAGGCGGAAATCATCGCGATGGCCACCGACCTTGCCGAGTTTATTGGCGCGGCGATAGGTTTTAAGCTGATTTTTGGTATCTCGTTGCTGCAAGGGGCGGTGCTCACAGGGATAGCCACCTTCTTGATCCTGATGCTGCAGCGTCGTGGACAAAAACCTTTAGAGAAAGTGATTGGCGGTTTGCTGCTCTTTGTGGCGGCGGCCTATATCGTCGAACTGATTTTCTCCCAGCCCGCGCTGGCACCGCTGGCCAAAGGGATGATTTTACCGTCGCTGCCCAATTCTGAAGCCGTTTTCCTCGCGGCCGGGGTGCTTGGGGCAACCATCATGCCGCATGTTATCTATTTACACTCCTCGCTGACGCAGAATCTGCATGGCGGAAGTGCTAAAGAGCGGTATCACGCAACACGCTGGGATGTGGCTATTGCCATGACGATTGCCGGTTTTGTCAATCTGGCGATGATGGCTACCGCTGCGGCGGCGTTCCACGCGCACGGGCACACCGGGATTGCTGATTTAGATCAGGCGTATCTGACGCTGGAACCTCTGCTGAGTCATGCGGCGGCGACGATCTTCGGCCTTAGCCTGATTGCCGCCGGACTCTCTTCCACGGTTGTCGGTACGCTGGCCGGGCAGGTGGTGATGCAGGGCTTTATTCGTTTCCATATCCCATTATGGTTCCGCCGTGCCATCACCATGTTGCCGTCATTTGTGGTGATTTTGATGGGCCTTGATCCGACGCGTATTCTGGTGATGAGTCAGGTGCTGTTGAGCTTTGGTATTGCCCTGGCGCTGGTGCCGCTGCTGGTTTTCACCAGCGATAGCAAGCTAATGGGGGAATTGGTTAATAAGCGCTGGGTCAAATACATCGGTTGGGCGATTGTGGCGATAGTCGTAACGCTGAATGGATGGCTGCTGGTAGGAACACTGTTTGGATAGTCGGCATGCCTGGAAGGTCATATGCTAAACCACTGCATTCGTTCGGGCTAACAGTGGGCGTAGGCCGGATAAGGCAAAGCCGCTATCCGGCAATGTGCGCGGTGATGCCTGATGGCGCACAGCTTATCAGGCCTACATGTTATCTACGCCCACAGTATCTATGTTAACGCGATAGCCCGGCCAGGCTATCGAATGGTGTAGGCCGGATAAGGCAAAGCCGCCATCCGGCAATGTACACGGTTATGCCTGATGCCGCGTAGACAGTATCTATGTTAATGCGGTAGCCCGGACGAGGCGTTCACGCCGACTCCGGGAGGGCTAGGCATCCATACAAGAGATTAATGGCGGTGCCCATGGCCATGACCGCGCCCGTGGCCGCGTCCACGACCGCGATGATCGTCACGATCGCCCCAGCCATCACGGTAGCCACGTTCGTAAGCATTATGCTTATCCCAGCCGCGATGCCAGCCGTTGTCGTGACGTTTCCAGTGTTTGTGCCAGTAGTCCCGATCCCGCCAGCGACCACCGTCCCAGTAGTTACCGTAATTATCACGATCGCCAATTTGTAATTTAATGGATGGCAACAGGGTGATTTCGCCCGCATTGGCGAACATCGGGGCCGATGCCATCAACACTGCTGCCAGTATCAGTGACCTGAACATACTTCTCTCCTATCCGATCGTGGCCCATCAGGCCTGTTAACTCAATATTACAATTTGTTAAACATCGGAATTATTGGGTTAACTCTTAAACCGCCAGGAGAGAGCATTTTTTGCTAAAATAGCTGTTATTTTATGCTACGCAGGATGGCATCTATTTCTGCACATTCCTGCGCGCTAAACTGCCTGTTAGCCAGCATTCCTATCGCATCATCCAACTGTGCCACCTTACTCGCGCCAATCAGCACGGAAGTCACTGCCTGCTGGCGTAATACCCACGCCAGCGCCATCTGCGACAGCTTCTGACCGCGATTTTCTGCCAGTGTATTGAGCTTGCGCACGGCGTCAATTTTGGCGTCAGTCAGCTGCTCTGGCTTCAGGAAGACGCTGCCGCTGGCGGCACGAGAGTCTGCCGGAATACCGTGCAGGTAACGGTCGGTAAGCTGCCCACCGGCTAACGGTGAGAAGGCGATACAGCCCACGCCTTTTTGCGCTAGCACATCAAGAAGCCCATTCTCTGCGCCGCGCTCTATCATTGAATACTTTGGCTGGTGGATAAGGCAGGGCGTACCGAGGTCGTTCAGAATATCAATCGCCTGACGCGCAAGTTCCGCCGGATAGTTGGAAAGCCCAACGTACAGCGCTTTACCCTGACGCACGACATGATCCAGCGCGCGCATGGTTTCCAGCAGTGGCGTTTCGGGATCGGGGCGATGATGATAGAAAATATCGACGTACTCGAGTCCCATCCGCTTTAAGCTTTGATCAAGACTTGAGATAAGATATTTGCGCGACCCCCAATCACCGTATGGGCCATCCCACATGGTGTAGCCCGCTTTACTGGAGATAATCAGCTCGTCGCGATAGGCAAGAAAATCTTCACGCAAAATGCGGCCAAAGTTGCTCTCCGCCGAACCGGGAGGCGGCCCATAGTTATTGGCTAAATCAAAATGCGTTATCCCAAGGTCGAACGCATGACGCAACAACTGACGACTGTTTTCAACAAGCGTAGCATCACCAAAATTATGCCACAGCCCTAGTGAAACGGCGGGGAGCTTGAGGCCGCTGTTACCGCAGCGCTGAAACGTCATGTTTTCATAACGCGACGGACTTGCCTGGTAAACCATTGTATCCTCCAGGATATTCAGGGGTGTATACGTTTACACTAACCAATGTCCACACACTCGTACACTCCTCTAATCTGTAAATTTTGCTTTCCAGCAGACTTTTTTGTCATTTCTGGACAGGCTTAACACTTCTTCAATACTCAAAGAAACCAATCACCGGGGAAGTACATGATGACCGCGTCCTATACCGTTGCAGATTATCTCCTTGACCGCCTGGCTGACTGCGGCGCTGACCATCTGTTTGGCGTGCCGGGAGATTACAATCTCCAGTTTCTCGACCATGTCATTGACCACCAAACGATACGTTGGGTCGGCTGTGCTAACGAGCTCAATGCCGCGTACGCTGCGGATGGCTATGCCCGGATTCAGGGCTTTGGTGCACTTTTGACCACCTACGGCGTGGGTGAGTTAAGCGCACTCAATGGCGTTGCCGGAAGCTTCGCTGAACAGGTGCCGGTGTTGCATATCGTTGGCGCACCGTGTACCGGTTCCCAGCAGCGGCAGGAGTGCCTGCATCACACGTTGGGCGACGGCAATTTTGACCACTTCCGCCAGATGAGCGCGCCAATATCCGTGGCGCAGGGGGTCTTAGACGCGCGCAATGCTTGCGACGAAATTGACCGGGTGCTGCGTGAGATCAAGCGTACGCACAAACCCGGTTATCTCCTGTTACCCGCCGACGTTTCCGCGCTGCCCGTCTCGCGGCCTGTAAACGCTCTCACGCACACACAGTTGCATGATCCTGCCCAGCTTGCCGCTTTCATTGAGGATGCGCGAACGTTCTTGCAGCCCTGCCGCCGGGTTTCGCTGCTGGCGGACGTGCTCGCTTTACGGTTCGGTCTCCAGTCGGTATTGAATCAGTGGATGAATGATGTGCCGATCCCGCATGCCACCTTATTAATGGGTAAAGGCCTATTCGACGAACAACGAGCCGGTTTTGCCGGAACCTACAGCGGTAAGGCAAGCCAGCCTCAGACGCGTGAGGCCATTGAGGAGGCTGACGCCATCGTCTGCATCGGCACCTGTTTCACCGATACCACGACGGCGGGCTTTACCCAACAAATCCCCATTGAGCACTCTATTGAGATCCAGCCATTCGCCGCAAGAGTGGCGGGGCGCTGGTTTAGCGGCATAGCGATGCAGGAAGCGGTAAAAGCGCTCATTACGCTAAGCCACGATTTCGCTTCCCAGTGGCAGACCTACCATCAACCAAACGCGGTTTCTCCTGAAGTGGATGAGGGACAACTGACGCAGCACCATTTCTGGCAGACGCTGGAAAAATCACTCCAGCCAAATGATATTGTGCTGGCAGACCAGGGAACGGCGGCGTTTGGTATTGCCGCGCTCTCCTTACCTTCTGGGGCAAGCCTGATCGTACAGCCTTTATGGGGATCGATTGGTTTTACGCTGCCAGCGGCATTCGGCGCGCAGACTGCCCGACCGGACAGACGCGTGGTGTTAGTGATTGGCGATGGCGCCGCGCAGCTCACCATCCAGGAGCTTGGTTCAATGCTACGTGACGGACAGCGTCCGTTGATTTTGTTGCTCAATAACGAGGGTTACACGGTCGAGCGGGCGATCCACGGGCCGGAACAGCGCTATAACGATATTGGCCGGTGGAACTGGACGCAACTGCCGCAGGCGCTGAGTCTGGACGGCGAATTTGAGTGCTGCAAAGTCACCAGCGCATCGCAACTTCACGATGCGCTGGCGCGTGCCCAGCATGCAGAAAAGCTGACGTTACTGGAAGTCATGCTGCCGAAAATGGATATTCCACCGTTTCTGAAAGCGGTGACCGATTCACTGGAAGCGCGAAATAGCGGACGCTAATCCTTACGTTTGCGCGGCACCATCATGGTTGGTTTCCCCGCCAGCAGCAGCCAGGCGGGGAGCATGACGATACACAGCAGCGGCAGCAACGTTGTATCTGGAACCACCACGGCGGCCATAAACAGGCTAAGCCAGGCATCACGCGTGACGACCAGCACTAATCCCAGAATCGCGCAGGAGACGGTAATCGCTGCCGGAACCGCGTCGACGTGCGCATGTAACATTAAGCCCAGCGCAACGGCGACAAACACCGCCGGGAAAATACGCCCACCGCGAAAACCGCAGGCAGCGGCGACAACCAACGCCGCCAGCTTGCTGATAGCAAACAGCAGATAGTCGTTGGCGCTAAAGTGCTGCCCGGCAGTCAGCCGTTGCATTTCATCGAGCCCTTTAAATAGCGTAATCGGGCCACCGACAATGCCAATCAGCCCCAGCACAAAGCCACCGATACCAAGAATCAGTACCGGGTGCTTTAAACGATGCACTAGCGCATGCAGGTGCGGTAAGCACCAGACGGCAATCATGCCGATTGCAATCGCAAAGATGGCCACCACGGCGCCGCTGAAGATATCGATGATTCGCAGCCCCGCGTAGTGCTCAATCGGTAGCGAGAACTGTGGATGGAAAAAGAGGCCGGTGGTTAATGCACCGGCGGCTGCGGCCAGTAGCGGTGCAAAAAGGCGGTCCCACAACGGTGAGTCGTTATTACCGGTGAGCGTCTGGGAAAAAATGAGCGCTGCGGCGACCGGCGTGCCAAACAGCGCGCCGATAGTCCCGGCGGCCGCGAGAATCGTCCAGTCAAGGGAGCTAACGCGCGGGAAAAAGCGCGCGCCTAACGCCACTGCCAGCGCGATATTCACCGACATAATAGGGTGTTCGGGCCCGAGACTGACGCCGCCCGCCAGACCAAGGATCAAAGCCAGAGTTAGCCCCGGCAAGTGCGAAGGCGGCACCGCCGCGCCAATTAACGGTTCGCTTGCCGGATCGGGCCCGGCGTGGCCTGGGCTAAAGCGGATAACCAGGCCCACCGCGATGCCGGTGAGCGTCAGCATCAGGACAATCCAGAAGGGCGAGGTAAAATCAATACCGAACGTGGCAGGCAGGCTATGCCACAGCAGATGCTGCAACACGGCGGCAATTTTCATCACCACAATCAAAATCAGGCTCGATGCCACGCCTATCAACACCGCGGGGATAGATAGCAGCAACATGGTTCTGGCTCGCGGATGGAGCATTTTTATATCCTTTTGGCTAAATACCTTGGCTACTTTGCATTTTCCTGAATCCCGGTTCAGCGCAAATGGTGCTGAAACGATACGACCCAGCGAGATGACCCACTTTGCATGTGTTAAAAAATGCGCAAAAAATGTGATCTGGATCGATAATCCTGGGGTGCTCACGCAAACGTCATTGTTGTTAAAGCGCCTTGAATTTACAGTGTGGCAAAGATTTATTCTGACTTTAGCGGAGCCGTAACGGAATGACAAAGTTTGCTTTAGTAGGGGATGTTGGGGGCACCAATGCGCGTCTGGCATTGTGCGATATTGCCAGTGGGGAAATCTCGCAGGCTAAAACCTATTCTGGTCTTGACTACCCGAGCCTGGAAGCTGTCGTTCGCGTCTATCTTGACGAGCATAACGTCACGGTAAAAGACGGCTGTATCGCCATTGCCTGTCCGATTACCGGCGACTGGGTGGCGATGACAAACCATACCTGGGCTTTTTCAATTGCGGAAATGAAGAAAAACCTTGGGTTTGCGCATCTGGAAATCATTAACGATTTCACCGCGGTATCCATGGCTATCCCGATGCTAAAGAAAGAGCATCTGATCCAGTTTGGCGGCACAGAACCGGTCGAAGGCAAACCGATTGCCGTGTATGGCGCGGGCACAGGGCTTGGTGTGGCGCATCTCGTTCACGTTGATAAGCGCTGGGTGAGCTTGCCGGGTGAAGGCGGTCACGTTGACTTTGCGCCCAATAGCGAAGAAGAGGGCATTATCCTCGAAGTGCTGCGCGAAGAGATTGGTCACGTTTCCGCCGAGCGCGTTCTTTCGGGGCCGGGGCTGGTCAATTTGTATCGCGCTATCGTGAAAGCCGATAACCGCCTGCCGGAAAACTACAAACCAAAAGACATTACCGAACGTGCGCTGGCAGATTCCTGCACCGACTGCCGCCGTGCGCTGTCGCTATTTTGTGTGATTCTGGGACGTTTTGGCGGCGACCTGGCCTTAACGCTGGGGACATTCGGCGGCGTCTATATTGCCGGGGGCATTGTTCCGCGTTTCCTGGAGTTCTTTAAAGCCTCCGGTTTCCGCGGTGGTTTTGAGGATAAAGGCCGCTTTAAGGATTACGTCCACCCGATCCCCGTCTATCTGATTGTCCACGACAATCCGGGCCTATTGGGCTCGGGGGCGCACCTGCGTCAGACGCTGGGACAAATCCTGTAATTTCCATGCACTCACTTCTGAGCCGCGTTAATCACGCGGCTTTTTCATTAAAAAGGGCTGTCATGCTGGACGGTGAAGGGGTCGTTGCTAATGGGATGCGTGAAGTGCAGTTCGCAGGCATGAAGCATGAGCCTTGGCGTCAACGCGGCGCCAGGTGCTAAAAGCCCGCCATACAGATCGCACCCTAAAATAGGATGGCCCAACTGCTGGCAGTGAATGCGCAGCTGATGAGTACGGCCCGTTTGCGGCGTGAGCTTCACCCGCGTCAACGGCAGCGATATGCCGTCCACTGGTTGACGATAAAAACGCTCGATAACTTCATAATGAGAGCGGGCCGGTTTTCCCTTAATCGGGCAAATCGCCATCAGCGGAAACAGCGCCGGGTCTTTGGCAATGGGCGCATCAATAACTCCTTCATCACTTTCCAGGTGCCCACAAAGCAGCGCGTGATAGACCTTCTCGACGCGACGTTGGCTAAACTGCTGGCACAGCGCGGCGTTAATAGCCTTATTGCGCGCCACCACCATCAGCCCGGAAGTGCCGAAATCCAGACGGTGAACCAGCGTGCAGCCGGGGAAAATCTTCACCAGCCGATGATGCACCGAATCCAGGTTTTGTGGATTTTTACCCGACAAACTCAGTAGCCCCGAGGGCTTATTGATAACCACCAGGTGCTCGTCCTGATACAGAATTTCGATTTCATCGTGGCACGGTGGGGCTATAAACGTATCGTTGATCGTAGACATCAGGCGGCCTGGGGGAAGAGTGGAGGAGGATCATAACCAATTTTCCATCGGCTGGCGAATCGACGCTTGTCTGGAAGATGTTCCTCGCACAGCTGAAATTTATCGGCCAGACTGAAAGCAAAGACGTAGTTTACGCGGGCGTTGTGTTTTACACTGCGCGCTGCAAAAATTTGAGTCAATAAACGATTAAGTAGGTGGTAATGGCGATGAACGGAACGATCACAACCTGGTTTGAAGATAAAGGTTTTGGCTTTATCAAAGATGAAAACGGCGATAACCGCTATTTTCATGTGATTAAGGTTGCCAACCCTGAACTGATTAAGAAAGATGCGGCGGTCACTTTTGAACCCACCACGAATAATAAAGGGTTATCGGCTTACGCGGTGAAAGTCGTGCCGGAGAGCAAATATATCTATATTGCGGGTGAGCGCATTAAGCTTACGGCAATCAAATCTTATCTGGTCTATAGCGAAGAAGTGCCTGCCGATGCGCGCATTGATAAAGAGAATGCGGTACTTTCTGTTGGCGCGTTAATGAACAGCATCAGACCGAAGTCGGAAGCCAAGCCTGGTGAAATGCGCTCGCTGAAAAAACTGGCGATCACCACTTTCCAGGGGACGACGTTAATCTTCTCTGAAGATGAAATAGACATTGAGACCACGGTCAAAATGCTTAAAGTCTAAAACGCTTAACAGTGGCGTCGCCGAAATCCTGTCTTAATGGGCCACAGGGTTTCGGCATTATTCCTGCCTACAGATGCATTATCTGCCTGAACTCTTTCACCTTACTGCGACTTACCGGCACCTGAAACTCCAGATCGCGCAGGCGTAAAATATAGGTGTTATTAAACCACGGCTCAATTTCGCGAATTTTATTCAGATTGACGCAATACGAGCGGTGGCAGCGGAAAAAGTGGCTGGTGGGGAGCTTGTTACAAAATTCAGTGATGTTCATCGGCATCACGTACGATTCCCGCCGGGTATAAACAAACGTCATCTTTTCATGCGCTTCCGCGTAATAGATGTCGTTTATCTGCGTCACGATAATACGCTCATCTTTGATAAGATTAATGGTGTCGTTTTCACGCGTGGTTCCTGCAGAGGCACCGACGTTGCCTGATTGCAGCTGTTGCCAACTGGATTCCAGCTTTTGCAACATGGTCACAATCCGCGCTTCCTGATAGGGCTTTAAAATGTAGTCGAATGCTTCCAGTTCAAAGGCCTCAACCGCATGTTCCTTCCATGCGGTAATAAACACGATAAACGGTTTATGAGCGAACTGGCTGATATTCTGCGCCAGCAGGACCCCATCCAGTGACGGGATATTGATGTCGAGGAAAATGGCATCCACTTTGTTATGTTGTAAAAACTTCAGCACATCCAGACCGTCGTCAAAAGTCCCAACAATCTCCATCTGGCTGTGCTCTTTAATAAGCCAGGTTAGCTCCTGTTGCGCCAGGAATTCATCTTCGACAATGATGACTTTCATGCGTACTCCAGTTTAAGGCAATAAAGTGGCGGCGGTCGGGACAGGCGTGCGCTGGTTCGGAATGTAGAACACAATCTCTGTACCCGGCTCAAGGCGATGAATATGCAGCCCTTCGCCGTAAAGCAATTTGACGCGGTGATGGACGTTCAGTAGGCCGATTTTATTGCCCGGCATCTCGTTATTTTTGACGCGTTCAACCACTAATGGATCGATCCCCGGCCCGGTATCGCGCACGCCGATACGCACGCGGTTGCCGGACTCGGTCACGCTTATCGTCACCACGCCTTTCCCTTTACTGCGCTGAATGCCATGTACGATGGCATTCTCCACCAACGGTTGGATAAGCAGGCTAGGGATAAGACAATTCACCTCGTCGTCTATATCGTAGATAACGGTTAACTTATCGCCAAACCGCGCCTGTTCAATCGCGATATAGTCTTTAATCTGGTACAGCTCTTTGCGGATATCTATTTGCTCATCGTCTTTTAATTCAAGGTTATAGCGCAAATAGCGCGACAGATTGAAAATGAGCTGCCGCGCGGTGTCTGGATTCATACGAATCGACGACGAGATCGCGTTGAGTGCGTTAAACAGAAAATGGGGATTTATTTTACTTTGTAAGGCGCGCAGCTCTGCCTTATTTGCCATTTCACGCAATTGTTCCGCACGGGAAACTTCCAACTGGGTGGAGATAATCTGCGACAAACCGATGGCCATCTCCTGAAGCGAGGAGGTGATCTGGTGAGCGTGGCAGTAATAGATTTTGAGCGTCCCGGTGACCACGCCCGTTTCTGACAATGGGATCACCAGCATGGAGTGAATTTCTGGCGTGCGATAGGCTTCATCGTTGTTTTTAATGATGATTTCACCATTGTTTATCGCCTGTTTGGTGGTTGGGCTGATGTCGGCATCATTATTTTGATAATTGTCCTCACCCACACCTACGTAGGCCAGCACCCTTTCGGTATTGGTGATGGCCACCGCATCGGCATGAATATCCTGACGAATGATGTCGCAAATCTGCCGAAGCGTATCGCTATTGATTTGACGGAACAGCGGAAGTGTTTTGTTGGCGATATCCAGCGCAAGCTTGGCCTGACGCGCGGCGCTGGCCTCCTTTTCCCCCTCAACGCTTTGGACCAATAGCACGATAAAACCGATACAGACGCTACCGGCAATCATAGGAATGCCGATTTTTGAGACGATATCCACCCCCAGGGCGA
Source organism: Enterobacteriaceae bacterium (assembly GCA_902363335.1). GTDB lineage: Bacteria > Pseudomonadota > Gammaproteobacteria > Enterobacterales > Enterobacteriaceae > Kluyvera. The sequence goes on from CABIZV010000005.1 coordinate 190,509, forward strand.
TACTCGGCGCCCAGACGATAACCAGTATCATGGTCAGCGTTTCACACAGCATCCCGCCCAGAATCCCGATTTTCCAGTGCATCTCTTTTGGCACTTTTCGATTAATAAGGCCCGATAAAATCCCGGCGATGATGCTGGTAATAAAGCAGGGAACGGCGGTCACGCTACCGGCATCAATCAGGTAGCGGTGGGTTCCGGCGATGATGCCCACAATACCGCCGACCCACGGGCCAAACAGGATCCCGCCGGACATCACCGCGATCACGCGCACGTTGACCAATGACCCTTCCACCGGTACCCCAGACCAGGTACTGAAAATGGCGAACATGGAGAAAATGACGGTAACCGCCAGCAGCTCTTTTGGCGTATGGGCCGACTTGTGTAGCAGTTCGCGAAAGAGGCGAATACGGATCAGGAAAAAGAGGCAAATCAACATTAATGCGGCTCGGTCATAAACTGCCAGCAGCATATTGAGTATTTCGTGCATGGGGGCGCCGGGTGTATTCAGGAAAGTCTTATGATAAGTAACCCAGTGGCAGATGACCAGCAGTATGCAGAATAGGGAAATACCCTATTTTTAAAAGGGGATTGATGGCTAAAGGTTTTCAGGGAGGTGAAAAGGCGTCGTTTTAGTCATTTCAGCGCTGAATGATGAGAAATTATTGAGGGTAGTTTGTTGAGTTATTGTTGTTTTTATCCTGTTAATTGCACTCAGTTAGCGATTCTTGTTGGTCTTTCTTCCTCTTTTAACCACGACATTCTTTTTTTATTTTCCCTCTCGACACAGACAATTTATTCAGGTTACTTTCTAGACATGCCGCATCAGCGGCAGCGTCGCTCGAACGGTTCGGGCGCTCACGTTATCCTGAGGAATTTATGGCTGAAACCAGTCCTGAACGTCGTTTTACGCGTATCGATCGCTTACCTCCCTATGTGTTTAATATCACCGCTGAACTGAAGATGGCTGCGCGTCGGCGCGGCGAAGATATCATCGATTTCAGTATGGGGAATCCGGACGGCGCGACACCGCCGCATATCGTAGAAAAATTGTGTACCGTTGCCCAGCGCCCGGACACGCACGGCTACTCGACTTCGCGTGGCATTCCGCGACTGCGCCGGGCAATTTCTCGCTGGTATCAGGAACGCTATGACGTCGACATTGATCCTGAAAGCGAAGCGATTGTGACAATTGGCTCGAAGGAAGGGCTCGCGCACCTGATGTTAGCGACGCTCGATCATGGCGATACGGTGCTGGTTCCCAACCCAAGCTACCCGATTCATATCTACGGTGCCGTCATTGCCGGCGCGCAAGTACGCTCTGTCCCGCTGGTGGAAGGCGTCGACTTTTTTGGCGAGCTGGAGCGGGCGATTCGAGAAAGTTATCCCAAGCCGAAGATGATGATCTTAGGTTTTCCGTCAAACCCTACCGCCCAGTGCGTTGAACTGGAATTCTTTGAGAAAGTAGTGGCGCTGGCCAAGCGTTACGACGTGCTGGTGGTGCATGACCTCGCGTATGCAGATATTGTCTACGATGGCTGGAAAGCGCCATCGATAATGCAGGTTCCTGGGGCTCGCGATGTGGCGGTGGAGTTCTTTACCTTGTCAAAAAGCTACAATATGGCGGGATGGCGTATTGGCTTTATGGTGGGGAATAAAACCTTAGTGAATGCATTAGCGCGCATTAAAAGCTATCACGATTACGGCACCTTTACGCCGCTTCAGGTTGCGGCGATTGCGGCGCTGGAAGGCGATCAGCAGTGCGTGCGTGATATTGCCGACCAGTATAAGCGTCGCCGTGATGTACTGGTGAAAGGCTTGCACGAAGCGGGGTGGATGGTTGAATGTCCGAAGGCATCAATGTATGTCTGGGCAAAAATTCCCGAACAGTATGCCGCAATGGGGTCGCTGGAGTTTGCTAAGAAGATGCTGCAGGAGGCGAAGGTTTGCGTCTCACCGGGTATCGGCTTTGGTGACTATGGCGATACGCATGTCCGATTTGCGCTGATTGAGAATCGTGACCGTATCCGTCAGGCGATTCGCGGGATTAAAGCGATGTTTCGTGCTGATGGCTTATTGCCATCTGATAAAACCGCAGGCTAATTCTTCATCCTCTTAAAATGCAAACAGGAGCCAAATGGCTCCTGTTTTGTATGCATTAGTATGACTAGATCATCAGGGCAAATGTTCCGGCAAATACGATGACCATAAAGGAAATGCCCATAAAGAAATATTTCACGACTCATCTCTCCGCGTATCTTTTTTACGCACTCATGAACGGTGGTACTGTGAGCTGATAGCAACCGGTGGAAAACAACAAATCCGCGTTTTCACCTCAGGCTATCACCTCATAATGACTGTGCTTTTGTGCTCCAGATGGCGCTAATGTACGCTTAAAAATCAAGGTAGACAAGAGGCATTTTTTTATTAATTTTTAGTTACTTAGGGGTGTCGTGATTCGACGACACATTAATTTCAGGCGGTAATAAATTTCATCCCGGCGACGTTAAATCTGGCGTTGATTATTGATAAAGCGCATAGTTCTTTTTGCTTAACTGCTCCCCTGTACTCACCTCTGATTGAGGTTTACCACTACAATGCGACCGATGGGGCGCATTGCTACGTCAAGACGAACTCAGGGGGGCAATACAATCATGTGGCAGACTCCATTTTTTATTCAGGCATGAGCTCTCAGTCATTCGTATGATCGTTTTTTATTTTGGTTAAATTTTCTTTACTCATCGCGCCATTTTTTCAGACAGTTAACTGTTCTGAATTATATTAAATGGAATGATTTTGAGAGAAGTCAATAAGCATTATTGATTATTTTATTGCAATTATCTGATTTACATTAGAAATACTCCTGGAGTTATCGGGCGGAAGAATTATTTCCTCTCCTGTTATCAGTATTTCCTCATGGTCAAATTTTATTCGACAGTTGAAGGGTAAGAATATTGTTTTATTGGCACTTTAAGATATTTTGCTTTTTAAAATGATATTGACATTATTTTCAGTGAATGAAATCATGAAATATATATAAGGAGGGGACAATGATGTCACTAAATATTGATTACGGAAAAATCAACTGCATGACTTGCCCTTCGAACTGTGAGGTAAAACCTAACGCATCATTACGGATATCCTATTGTCAGGAATATTGTTTTTGTACCTGGCCCAGGGCCAGCGAGTTTTTTTCATTAGGAATAATGGAAGGGATATTAAAACAAAGCTATAACAATATTTATCTTGGATGTGTATTCGTTGATTTTTCAATTAGTTTTCTTCGGCATTTTACGGATGCACGATGGATAGATTATCTGATGGAAACAAAGTTAAAAATCATTCTTGTTTGTGATACGCACCTGAAACCACTGGCAAATTATTGGTTTAAGCATTACAGAGATATTTTTCTGGTGATATATCCTGGTGATAAAATCACCAGCGCTTGTGAGAATTTAAAAAAGCGCTTTATTTATCAACGGGATGCTTTCTACAAAGGTGAGGCATTGTCGGTGTTGGAATTCAATGTCCTGAAGGAATTGATAGCCGGTGAAGATTGCCATCATCTGGCGGAGTCTCTGAATGTCGATATCCGCAGAGTGTATGCCGCAAAGCAACGAGCAGAGAAGAAAATGGGGGCGGATGTGAATACGCTCTTTCGATTATCACATCCGGTCTGACCGGTTTTAAATGACGAGTGTCGTTAACATGCACCACCGACCTATCGTGAGGAGCTTGATTGCTTAAATATTGAAAGTAAAGGCCGCCGATTTCCGTGATGATAATAATATGTAAGGCGCGGAGAATACCATGGAAAAATATACAGATGACTTGTGCTTACTGACAGATACCATTATGAATATTATTTTTTCTGCAGGCGATGAGAGCCAGTGTGATGAGGCTTTTAATGCATTGCACAAGGAAATCTCAGGTCATTATTTTCCAGAGTCAGTGAAAACAAATTGCCTCCAGGCTATTGATATCTGGGGGGCGCGCAGGGTAGCATAGATAAGACAGAGAAGCTGCATCAGCAGCGGTCGGCGATTCTTTCCCTATTAATGGCATTCGGGCGTGTGCATGCTTTGATGGCGATAGAGGAATATATTAGGCAAAAAAATACAGAGGTCTTTGGGCTGCGGTAAAACGTAACGATATTTTGATTTTCCCTGAAACCTTTTGCCCCACCCAATACCGTGGGGCTTTTTTTGTTTGTTCAGGCAAGTTTATGTGGCTTACCACATCAAATCGTCTGGCACGACAAAAGCGGCGTACGGATCTTCTTCATCCAGCGTTTCTTTGCTGATCTCATTGCTCAGAACAATGTAGCTTGCATCACGTTGGGCAATCTTTTCAGCAACAACCGCTGGGATAATCGCGTACTCGCTGTCAGCCTTACCTTCCGCAGGCAGGCGAGCAATATTCAGACGACCATTGATCAGCTGCGTTTGCGTCGTTTTATCCACATAGATTTTTTTGATGAGATTATCATCGGTAAAGTTAAAGCCGATATCGCCCTTTGAAATTACGATTTTATTCATTTCAATGAGCTGTTTGATCTGCGCTTTATACTCTTTTGACAAGATCGCTTGTTTTTGTTGCTCGCTTAACAGCTTATCGCGTTCAATCTGCGCTTTCTTGTTTTCCTCAACAGCTTCTCTGGCCTCACGGGCCTGCACGCGTGACTTTTTCGCGGTTCTTTGGACTTTTGCCATTTTTTTACTGCTGACGAGTCCAGCTTTGAGCATCTGCTCTTGTAATGTGAGTTTTGTCATGATCGTGTCTAACCAATAAATGAATGGGCGGATTATAACCTTAAGCATCGGGGCTATGCCAGATTACGCAGGGCGGGGAGTGAGTCTGGAGGAATGGTGTCCCCTGCAGGAATCGAACCTGCAACTAGCCCTTAGGAGGGGCTCGTTATATCCATTTAACTAAGGGGGCATGGAACGGCTTGAATCTTAAGCGTTTTGCTTGTTTGCAATGTTATCGCAAGAACCCTTATTGCAGCAAGCAAATCATTTCTTTTGTGTCCCTTTTATCTCTATCTGTTCAGTTGTAAATCTGAGTCTTTCACCTGCCATGGAGCACATGTACAGGCTTAAGCAACTCAATTAAATACGTGGCCCCAAAGCGACTCGAGCGTCCCAGGCCGATTTGAAGCCGATGAAACACGTTGTGTCCAAAGAGGCGTCCGAAACAGCACTGGATGAGTTGGAGGCGGACTGGGGGCCGCAGTATCCGCAAGTCATTTATACCTCGAATGCTATCGAACCGGTCCTCACTGGAATTCTCATCAGGCCGAGTAGAGCGCTTATTAGGTCCTAAGTATGAGTAAAAATGAGATTTTTTTCGTTATCTTTACTGAGAAAAGTGTTTTTTCATTAGACAGAATAGGGAGTTCTCCTTTATCTGATTTTTTCTTTAATCGACTAATAAATAGTCTGTTAAAAATTTTCAATTTGTCTTTTCTGGTGTGAGACAGCAACCAGGAGCCGGAGAAGTGATGTATGGAATAATTTTCTTTATTCTCAATCTTCTCGCAAAAATAATTTGATGGGAAAATAATTTCCTTTTCTCGTAAGTGAATTGTGTTGTCTGATAAAAATGGCTCGGATACATTGAATTTATTGACAAAGTATTCGGTGATTAGCAGGGTGTTTGGCGTAAGGTCAAACTTATTGTTAATGATGAATTTTTTAGTTGTGTATGTATCCAGTAAATCTTTGATAAGACTATTTTCTTTAGATGCACCCATTACCGCTGATGTAATAGGAAGCGTTTTGCCATTAAATACTTCATGGCAGCTAAAAAAATCGAGCGATAGCAGGTTATCAAACTCTTTTGTTACCTCGACATCTGTATCCAGATAGATACCGCCGTGATGATATAAGGCGTAGAGCCTTATATAGTCGGAGACAAAAGCCCATTTTTCATTTTTATATGCTTCGATCGCATAATCGTTTTTAATGAGGCTCATACATTCATTTCCCCATTCTATAATTTCATAATCGGGGAGGAATTTTTTCCATGTGGCGATGCACTCTAAAACAAATGGGGGTTTCGGTTTATTACCTACCCAAATATAGTGAATCTTTTTAGGAATCAAGTTCAGCCTCTTCATTGCCATCAATCATAGTGATGAAAATATTATCATTAACCGTACTTTTGTGCAGGTACTTTCCTGTCTGCTTGGGGGCTTCAGGGCATTGGTATGCGCAATAGAAGGGAGCATGATTAAGCGGTATCGCCCGCACCCGAAACCTCATCTGATAAATCTGGATAATGTGAGGAGGGCGGAACAGCCTATTGATGAAAATGATGAAGCGGCGCGACTATAGCGTTTTTACCCGCCTGAGTAAGTGCGCCGCCTCTCGGTTGCTCAAAAATCATCGCTTAAGCTTGATTCTTCTCACCTTTCTGTTGTTTCTCTGCCTGTAAGCGCGCCTTTTCTTTACGGGCAGTGCTCATATCATTGCGGATCTGCGCGTGGCTCATTAGCGCGAAGATAAAGGTTCCTCCGCAAATGTTTCCGGCAAGCGTCGGCAGGGCGAATGGCCAGATAAAATCGCTCCAGTGGAGGGTGCCGCTAAAGACAAGATAGAGTATTTCAACAGAGCCCACCACGATGTGCGTGGTATCGCCCAGGGCGATAAGCCATGTCATCAGGATAATGACCACTATTTTTGCCGCTCCGGCAGAGGGGAACATCCACACCATGGTGGCGATAAGCCAGCCTGAGATAATGGCATTCGAAAACATCTCCGTTGGGCTGTTTTTCATCACATCCATGCCTATTTTGGTGAACGCATCCCGCGTGGGTTCATCAAAAATCGGCATATATTCAAACGCCCATGCCGCGACACCTGTACCGATAAGGTTCCCCAGCAATACCACGCCCCAAAGCCTCATGAGCAGCCCCATATTCACAAGCGTGGGTTTTTGCATGACGGGTAATACGGCGGTCACCGTGTTTTCGGTAAAGAGCTGCTGACGGGCCATGATGACGATAATAAAACCAAAGGTGTAGCCAAGATTCTCCAGTAAAAAACCGCCTGGCACGCCTTCTAGCTGAACGTGAAAAATCCCTTTCGCCAGCAATGAAGCCCCCATGGAGAGGCCAGCGGCGATGGCCGACCACAGCAACGCCATGGCATCACGCTCCATCTCCTTTTCACCTTCCTGGCGTATGTGTTCGTGGATAGCCATGGCGCGCGAGGGGAGATGCTCTTCATCAACCTCGATTTCCTTGCCGTGCTTTTTCTCTTCGCTTTCCACTTCTATTTCGTCGCTGTGTTGGTCTATTTTTTCTTTATCAAGATTGTCCATCGAGTTTTACCTAAAATAAGCACATATAGCTTAAGCGTAGCGGCTAATTTCAGGCTTATAGGTAGAGATAATCTGAAATAGCTAAAATCGCCACGTAGATTATCTCGCATTGGTTAGAATAGAAGCGCCACGGTGCTGGCGTTACCAGGCTATGATAAAAACAACGAAATTGGCTATATAGACATCGTTCGATGGGCTGTTACAATCGCTCACATCTAAACGGACGGATACGCGCGCGTACCGTCATGGATGGCAATCAGCGATAGCCATCATTAACAGGGAGACATGTATGAAGCTTCGCCTGTCGGCGCTTGCGCTGGGTACCACACTGCTGGTGGGCTGTGCAAGTTCCGGCCAAGAACAGCAGGGACGTTCAGACCCATTTGAAGGATTTAACCGTACAATGTACAGCTTCAACTTTGATGTGTTGGATCCGTACGTTGTTCGTCCGGTCGCCGTGGCATGGCGTGATTATGTTCCGCAGCCTGCGCGTAACGGACTGGGTAACTTTACCAGTAACCTTGAAGAACCCGCCGTCATGGTGAACTCCTTCCTGCAGGGCGACCCGTATCAGGGGATGGTGCACTTCACCCGTTTCTTCCTGAACACTATTTTGGGGATGGGCGGCTTTATAGACGTTGCCGGTATGGCTAACCCTAAATTGCAACGCGTCCAGCCGCACCGCTTCGGCAGCACGCTTGGGCATTATGGCGTTGGATATGGCCCGTACCTGCAACTTCCGTTCTACGGCAGCTTCACCCTGCGTGAAGACGGCGGCGATATGGCTGACACCACCTATCCGGTACTCTCCTGGCTGACCTGGCCGATGTCGATTGGTAAGTGGATGGTTGAAGGTGTGGAAACGCGCGCCCAGCTGCTGGATTCGGATGGCTTGTTACGCCAGTCTTCCGACCCATACATTATGGTGCGTGAAGCCTACTTCCAGCAGCATGACTTTATTGCCTACGGCGGCAAGCTGAAACCGGAAGAGAACCCGAACGCACAGGCGATTGAAGGCGATCTGAAGGATATTGATTCGGAATAACGAATCCACAGCAATAAAAAAAAGGGTGAACACGATGTTCACCCTTTTTAGTATTGGCAGACTATCAGAAGCGATAGTTGAAGTTAGTCCCGAACAGCCAGGCTTTACCCGTTGATTTAAACGTGTAATTACCTTCCTGGATGGTGACGTTTTGCCCGTGCATATAGGAAGCACCGAGGTCGATGGACGCATCTTCGTTAAACGCGTAGGTGGTACCGGCGCTTAACCAGAAACGGTCCTGATCGGGGATGGAGATAGAGCGATTGTCTGCTGGAACCGGGCTATCATCAAACGCAACGCCGGTACGGAAGGTCCAGTTTTTATCGTAGTAGTAGGTCGTACCCACGGCGATGCGGTAAGCATCTTTGAAGCCTTCTTCCTTATAGAACAGCTGCTGACCGTTTGAACCGGTCGCTTTCAGCTCCTGGAACTGACTCCAGCTGGTGTACGCGATGCTATAGTGAATCGCCCACTGTGGATCAACCTTGTTATAACCGGAAATTTCCCACATCTCAGGCAGGTTCAGCGTCAGAGAGCCTGGGACGGTAGCGCCGCCAGTGCCAACTGGCATACCGGTAATACCTGCGGAGCCCAGAAGCTGGTTACCCAGATTGGTAATGGAACTCTTATAATCGCCGTCAAAGTCAACTTTGACTTCTGAACGATAGGTTAGACCCCAGCGGTTATCTTTATCCAGTTCATACAAAATCCCGGCGTTCCAGCCATAACCCCATTCATCACCCTTCAGGTGGGCAATCTGTGAGTCCGGGCCAGTAATACCCACCGCCGGGCCATAGCCTGGTGGAACGAGCGCGCTTGCTTCACCCGCATAGCGTTCGATTTTCGCTTTTGCGTAAACCGCATCAAAGCCCAGACCGAAGCTCCAGTTGCTGCTCAGACGATAAGCACCGCTCAGGTTCAGGTTGAGCGTTTGCAGGTCAGTCTTGCCGCCGTACATCCCGGCCGCATAACTGTTGTTAAATTCAGTTGCCAGGCCATAGTTAGACGTAACGGATGCGCCCCAACCAAACTGATCGTTAATCGGTGCGACAAAGTGTGCGTTAGGGACCCAGGCCGTTGGCGCGATGTTGTCGGCGCTCGTGCTGTTACCCGTTAACGGAGACTTACCCGAAATATTGACATCGGGATCGATATAAACCGCACCGGCAGAAAACGTTGGGCGGTCGAACATCATAATCAGCGCCGGGTTACGGCTGGCATTACCCGCATCATCTGCGATAGCACCTTCACCTGAATAGGCGCGGCCCAGGCCAGAGGATGAGAATTCATTAAGCTGGAAACCTGCTGACCAGGCTTGGGTTGAAACAAGTGCCACTGCAACAGCAAGAGCAGACTTCGTGAAACGGGTTTTTTGGCTCATGACCATAACCTCATTGAGTTATTTTTATACAAACAATGTTACATGTAGTAACAGAAGCGCGAAGTGTAGGGGCTGGACTACAACTTAGAAATCAGACCAGTGACGAGAGTATAGGTCTGACCAGATACTATGTTGCAATATTGTTTATTAATATTTTCGAAGATGTTGCTTGAAACGAGATCTGGTTGGCAAAATTGCGGGTGTGGTCATCGCTGAGAGACCCCCATATTTGTTTTAGATCATTTTTAATTGTGATTTCGGTCACTTAACCGTTTTCACATCATTAACGACTGGAGAGGGCAGGCGGGTGGGCGTAAAATAGGCACATAGTTTATCTGGCACCTTTGGTGCATAAAACAGAGGAAATCTGCAATGAGTAAATGTAGTGCTGATGAAACCCCAGTTTGCTGCTGCATGGATGTGGGTACCATTATGGATAACACCGATACCACCGCATCTTACAGCCGCGTATTTGCTAATCGTGCAGACGCTGAAGCGACTCTCGCTGCGCTGAGCGAAAAAGCACGTGCTGTTGAATCCGAACCGTGCAAAATCACCTCCACCTTTAAAGAGGTTGAAGGCGGCGTACAGCTGGATATCGACTTCGTCTTTGCTTGTGAAGCTGAAACGCTGATTTTCCAGCTCGGTCTGCGTTAATCGTCAAACGATAAACCTTTTTATCAACGCCCCTGTTGCTGACGCCGCAGGGGCGTTTTCTTTTGTTCTCTATGTGTTTTAGCTCTCAATTTTCCCTCTCTTCGATTGGCTAAGTGTAAAAAATTAGTTAAGAATGTTATCAGGTCAGACCACTTGGTCGATTTTGATAACAGGGGAGAGTTATGAGTCAGGCGCTACCGCTAATCACCCGCCAGGGCGATCGCATTGCAATTGTGAGTGGGTTACGCACCCCGTTTGCCCGTCAGGCGACCGCTTTCCATGGTGTACCTGCCGTGGATCTCGGCAAGATGGTCGTTGGCGAAATGCTGGCACGCAGCGAAATTCCCCCGGAAGTGATTGAGCAACTGGTTTTTGGCCAGGTGGTACAAATGCCAGCCGCCCCTAACATTGCGCGGGAAATTGTTCTCGGTACCGGCATGAACGTGCATACCGATGCCTATAGCGTCAGTCGCGCCTGTGCAACCAGCTTCCAGGCGGTGGCGAATGTCGCCGAAAGCTTGATGGCCGGGACGATCCGCGCAGGTATTGCCGGGGGCGCTGACTCCTCTTCCGTTTTACCTATCGGCGTCAGTAAAAAACTGGCAAGAACGCTGGTGGATGCCAACAAAGCCCGAACCTTAGGGCAAAAGCTCAAGCTATTTTCCCGCCTGCGGTTACGCGATCTGATGCCCGTTCCTCCTGCGGTTGCCGAGTACTCTACTGGGTTGCGGATGGGAGACACTGCGGAGCAGATGGCGAAAACGTACGGAATTACCCGCGAACAACAAGATGCACTGGCCAATCGCTCACACCAGTTGGCGGCACAGGCCTGGGCGGCGGGGAAATTGCATGATGAAGTGATGACGGCCTATTCCCCGCCGTATAAAACCCCGCTCGAACAAGATAACAATATTCGCGGCAACTCAACGCTTGCTGACTACGCTAAGCTGCGTCCCGCTTTTGACCGCCAGCATGGCACGGTGACGGCGGCCAACAGCACGCCATTAACCGATGGCGCCGCGGCGGTGATCCTGATGACCGAATCGCGTGCTAAGGAGCTTGGGCTGATACCGCTTGGCTATCTGCGCAGCTACGCATTTACCGCCATTGACGTCTGGCAGGACATGCTGCTGGGCCCGGCCTGGTCAACGCCGCTGGCGCTGGAACGCGCGGGATTGAGCTTTGCCGATCTGACGCTTATCGATATGCATGAAGCCTTTGCCGCGCAAACGCTCGCCAATATTCAATGTCTGGCGAGTGAGAAATTTGCCCGCGAGGTGCTCGGACGTAGCCATGCCACCGGCATAGTTGATGAAAGCAAATTCAACGTGCTGGGTGGTTCCATTGCCTACGGTCATCCGTTCGCGGCGACCGGCGCGCGTATGATCACGCAAACGCTCAATGAGCTCCGCCGTCGTGGTGGTGGCTTTGGCTTAGTGACGGCCTGTGCGGCAGGCGGGCTGGGTGCGGCGATGGTTCTGGAGGCTGAATAATGGACATGCGATCTGCGTTTACCCTCACCGTGCGACCAGATAACGTCGCGGTGGTTAGTATTGATGTACCCGACGAGAAGATGAATACCCTGAAGGCCGAATTTGGCGGACAGGTGCGCACTATTCTCAAACAAATCCGCGAAAATAAAACGTTACAAGGTGTGGTAATCATTTCTGCCAAGCCCGATAACTTTATCGCCGGGGCGGATATCAACATGATTGGCCGTTGCAAAACGGCGCAAGAAGCGGAAGGTCTGGCCCGTCAGGGCCAGCAGGTCATGGCGGAACTTCACAGTTTGCCGATCCCGGTCATTGCCGCCATTCACGGCGCCTGTCTTGGGGGGGGGCTTGAACTGGCTTTGGCATGCCATGCGCGCATTTGCTCCGATGATGGTCGGACGGTACTGGGCTTGCCTGAAGTGCAGCTCGGTTTACTCCCGGGCTCGGGGGGAACGCAGCGTTTACCTCGATTAGTCGGGGTCAGTACGGCGTTGGATATGATTCTCACCGGCAAGCAGCTTCGCGCCCGACAGGCGCTCAAAGCCGGTCTGGTCGATGAAGTGGTTCCGCAGTCGATATTACTGGAAGCGGCCGTCGAACTGGCGCGCAAACCCCGGCATGATAATCGCCGTTTACCGATGCGTGAGCGTGTACTTGCGGGGCCGCTGGGCCGTCGTTTGCTGTTTAGCATGGTCAGCAAAAAGACCCAGCAGAAAACCCAGGGTAACTATCCGGCAACGGATAAAATCCTCACGGTTATCGAAACCGGGCTGGCACAAGGGGCCAGCAGCGGCTATGAAGCTGAAGCGCGTGCCTTTGGCGAACTGGCGATGACCCCGCAATCGCAGGCGCTGCGCAATATTTTCTTTGCCAGCACGGATATCAAAAAAGATCCGGGGGCGAGTGTCGAAGCCGGGCCGCTGCGTTCGGTGGGGATTCTGGGCGGCGGTCTGATGGGCGGCGGTATTGCTTACGTCACGGCGGTGAAAGGCAAGCTGCCGGTACGTATAAAAGATATTAATGCCAATGGAATCAATCATGCGCTGAAATACAGCTGGGATCAGCTTGAGCAAAAAGTGCGTCGCCGCCATTTGAAAGCCGCGGAACGTGACGCGCAACTGGCGCTGATTTCAGGCGGTACCGATTACCGTGGTTTTGCGCATCGTGATTTGGTCATTGAAGCGGTGTTTGAAGATTTAGCGCTGAAGCAGAAGATGGTCAGTGAAGTTGAGGAGTATTGCGCGCCTCACACCATTTTTGCCTCAAACACCTCATCTTTACCGATTAGCGATATTGCGGGCCAGGCCCAGCACCCTGAGCGGGTAATCGGTCTGCACTATTTCAGCCCGGTCGAAAAAATGCCGCTGGTGGAAGTTATCCCTCATGCTGGCACCTCGGAACAAACTATTGCCACCACCGTTAAGCTTGCCAAGAAACAGGGTAAAACACCCATTGTTGTCGCTGACAAAGCCGGGTTTTACGTTAACCGTATTCTGGCGCCTTATATTGCCGAAGCCATGCGCATACTGGTTGAGGGAGAAAGCGTGGAAGCCATTGATCATGCTCTGGTTAAATTTGGTTTTCCGGTAGGCCCTATTCAATTACTCGATGAGGTCGGTATTGATACAGGCACCAAAATTCTACCCATTCTCGAAGCGGCTTATGGCGAGCGATTCAGTGCGCCTGCAAACCTGATTCAAGCGATTTTGAATGACGATCGCAAAGGCAGAAAAAATGGCCGTGGTTTCTATCTTTATGCTGCGAAAGGGCGTAAAAGCAAGAAACAGGTCGACAGCACGGTCTATTCCCTGGCGGGAATGTCAGCGCGGCGCAGCCACTATTCGGCCGAGCAAATTGCCGAACGCTGCGTGATGCTGATGCTAAATGAGGCGGCACGCTGCATAGACGAAGGGATTGTTCGCAGCGCACGCGATGGCGACATTGGTGCGGTCTTTGGTATTGGTTTCCCACCGTTCCTCGGTGGCCCGCTGCGCTATATGGATTCCTTAGGCGCGGGTGAAGTGGTTGCCCGGTTGGAACGATTGGCTACCCAGTACGGTTCGCGATTCACGCCTTGTGAAACTCTTATTCAGCGGGCGGAGCGCGGACTGACCTTTTGGCCAGACAATGAAACAGATTCACTGAATGGTGGTCAAAGCTAGACAACCCCGATGAAATATACGGATTCTGGCTATTTTGTAAACAAATGTTGACTATACTTACGCCAGTAGGGTAAAAAACAGCGTTTCTTTCAGTGAATGGATAAGGCACAATGCCCGGCTCCGCGTCACCGTCAGGGTGGCGCAGGTGCTTCTGGTTAACAAAAGCGGTGCAATATGCAAGTTTTTATAATGCGTCACGGCGACGCTGCACTCGATGCAGCGAGTGATTCGGTTCGTCCTCTCACCGGGTGTGGTTGTGATGAATCTCGTCAGATGGCAACCTGGCTGAAAGGCCAAAAAGTGGATATTGACCGCATTCTGGTCAGTCCGTATCTGCGTGCGGAACAAACGCTGGAAGTGGTAGGGGAGTGTATGAACCTGCCAAAAGAGGTTGATGTCTTGCAGGAGCTGACGCCGTGCGGCGATATCGGCCTTGTGAGCGCTTACCTGCAAGCGTTAGCGAACGAAGGTACTACCTCGGTGCTGGTGATTTCTCACCTGCCGTTGGTCGGTTATCTGGTCGCTGAACTTTGCCCAGGCGAAGTACCGCCAATGTTCACCACCTCCGCCATCGCCAGCGTGACGCTGGATACCGAGGGGAAAGGGGTGCTGAACTGGCAAATGAGCCCTTGTAACCTGAAAATGGCGAAAGCGATTTAACGGTAGCCCGGGTGAGGCGTTTACGCCGACCCCGGGAAGCTCGGTCACCCTCCCGGCGCTACTGACTGTTGTAGGCCGGATAAGGCGTAGCCGCCATCCGGCGATCTGCACGATTATGCCTGGTGGCGCGTAGCTTATCAGGCCTACATCGACCGAGGACCCCTCGGCGACTGTGGGGAGCGCATCACGGCAGTTCTGGCGGTAGCCACTCTTCCACTTCAATCAGCACCAGCAGCGCGGCATCTCCGCCGTACTCCTTTGACGCCTGATGAAAAGCCATCACGTGTGGATGCTGCGCCAACCATAGCGGCGTTTGCTGCTTCAAAATATGCTTCCCGTGGCCGTGCATCACGCAGGCACAAAACACATGCTCCCGACGGCAGGCGGCGATAAGCGCGCCCAACTCCTGCTTTGCCTGCGCTTGTGTTAAACCGTGCAGGTCAAGAAACAGCTCGGGGGAGTAATCACCACGACGCAGTTTTTTAAGTTCAAAATGGTCGACGCCTTCCCGCACGTATCGCACCGGGCCGAGGGTGTTCAGCAGCGGTTGAAATTCATCGGAAAAATAGTGGCTGTTGTCCACCTGCTCCTGTAACAGGCGCTTAGGGGGAACCTCGCTCATTTTTTTACGCTGTGGGCGATGGACAATCGTATCTTGCTTAATTTTGCGGGTGCCCGTCATTAACTGTTGAAACAGCGCCTGATCCTCCTCGCTCAGAGAGTTTTTCTTTTTCATTGATTCTTCTCATTCATTTTTTCCAACAGTTTACCTTTTCGCAGTACTTCATGCAGCGAAAACGCTTTTTTGCCACAAGCCCTACGCAAGAATGCTGATTTATCGCCGTCTTCATGGCAAACTAGCCGCCGAATTTACCCCGAAGCATGCCCTGGAGAACAACGTGGATAAGATATTTGTTGAAGAAGCAGTCAATGAGCTGCATACCATTCAGGACATGCTGCGCTGGGCGGTGAGCCGCTTTAGCGCGGCCAATATCTGGTACGGTCATGGCACCGATAACCCATGGGATGAAGCCGTACAGCTGGTTCTGCCTACGCTGTATCTGCCGCTGGATATCCCCGAAGATATGCGCATTGCTCGTCTGACAACCAGCGAAAAGCAGCTGATTGTTGAGCGCGTCATCCGTCGTGTTAATGAACGTATCCCGGTCGCTTACCTGACCAATAAAGCCTGGTTCTGTGGTCACGAATTCTACGTTGATGACCGCGTTCTGGTGCCGCGCTCGCCAATTGGCGAGCTGATTAACAACCGTTTTTCGGGCTTAATTAACCATCAGCCTCAACATATTCTGGATATGTGTACCGGCAGCGGCTGCATTGCGATTGCCTGCGCCTACGCTTTCCCGGAAGCGGAAGTTGATGCTATTGATGTTTCTACGGACGCGCTGGCCGTCACCGAATACAATATCGAAGAACACGGTATGATCCATAACGTCACGCCGATCCGCTCCGATCTGTTCCGTGACGCGCCGCAGCTGCAATATGATCTGATCGTAACCAACCCACCGTACGTCGATGAAGAAGATATGGACGATCTGCCGTCAGAATATCGCCACGAGCCTGAACTGGGTCTGGCGTCGGGTTCTGATGGCCTGCACCTGACGCGTCGCATTCTTGGCTGTGCGCCGGATTATCTGACCGAGGACGGTATTCTGATTTGTGAAGTGGGGAACAGCATGGTACATCTGATGGATCAATACCCGGATGTTCCGTTCACCTGGCTTGAGTTTGATAACGGCGGTGACGGCGTCTTTATGCTGACGAAAGCGCAGCTCGTCGCGGCGCAGAACCATTTTGGGCAGTACAAAGACTAATTACTCCAGCACACAACAACAGAACAACGATTACGGAGTCGTGATGGCAGGAAATACAATTGGACAACTCTTTCGCGTAACCACCTTTGGCGAGTCGCACGGCCTGGCGCTAGGCTGCATCGTTGACGGCGTGCCGCCGGGTATTGCGTTAACCGAGGCAGACCTGCAGCACGACCTTGACCGTCGTCGTCCGGGGACTTCGCGCTACACGACTCAACGCCGCGAGCCGGATCAGGTAAAAATCCTCTCCGGCGTCTTTGAAGGCGTGACCACCGGAACCAGTATCGGTCTGCTGATTGAAAACACCGATCAGCGCTCGCAGGACTACGGCACTATCAAGGATGTGTTCCGCCCTGGGCATGCCGATTATACTTACGAGCAAAAATACGGCCTGCGCGACTACCGCGGTGGTGGCCGTTCTTCTGCGCGTGAAACGGCGATGCGCGTCGCCGCAGGAGCCATTGCCAAAAAATTCCTCGCCGCTAAGTTTGGTATCGTGATTCGTGGCTGCCTGACGCAAATGGGCGACATTCCGCTGGCGATTAAAGACTGGGATCAAGTGGAACAAAACCCTTTCTTTTGCCCGGACCCGGACAAAATCGATGCGCTGGATGAGCTCATGCGCGGCCTCAAAAAAGAGGGCGACTCCATCGGTGCAAAAGTCACCGTGGTGGCTGATGGCGTTCCTGCCGGACTCGGCGAACCGGTCTTTGACCGTCTGGATGCCGACCTTGCCCATGCGCTGATGAGCATTAACGCCGTCAAAGGCGTCGAGATTGGCGACGGTTTTGAGGTGGTAAAACTGCGCGGCAGCCAGAATCGCGATGAAATCACCAAAGACGGTTTCCAGAGCAACCATGCGGGCGGCATTCTGGGCGGTATCAGCAGCGGTCAGCAGATCGTCGCCAATATCGCGCTGAAACCCACCTCAAGCATTACGGTACCGGGACGCACCATCGACCGCTCTGGCGAGGAAGTTGAGATGATTACCAAAGGTCGTCACGACCCTTGCGTGGGTATCCGTGCGGTGCCTATCGCCGAAGCGATGATGGCCATTGTCCTGATGGATCACTTTATGCGCCAACGCGCGCAAAACGCCGATGTGACGACGTCAATTCCACGCTGGTAAACATGAAAAAAACCGTTATTGCGCTGCTGGCTCTGGTGGCCAGCAGCACGACGCTGGCGGCAACGCCATGGCAAAAGATCGCTCAGCCGATAAGCGGCAGCGCCCAGTCGATTGGTGCCTTTGCTAACGGCTGTATCGTCGGCGCACAGGCGCTACCGCAGCAGTCCGATACCTATCAGATAATGCGCACCGACCAGCGCCGCTACTTCGGTCACCCGGATCTGGTGCAGTTTATCCAGCGTCTGGGCCAGCAGGTTCAGCAACATGGTATGGGCACCATGCTGATTGGGGATATGGGGATGCCCGCTGGAGGGCGCTTTAACGGTGGACACGCCAGCCACCAGAGCGGGCTGGATGTCGATATTTTCCTGCAATTACCGAAAACCCGCTGGAGCTCTGCGCAGCTGCTTAAACCTCAGGCGCTGGATTTAGTCCGCGCGGATGGCAAAGGGGTGTCGACGGTGCTGTGGAAACCGGAAATTGGGCAGTTGATTAAACTTGCCGCCGAAGACCAGGACGTCACGCGTATTTTCGTCAATCCAGCGATCAAACAACAGCTGTGCCTTGAAGCGGGAAATGACCGTGACTGGCTGCGTAAAGTGCGTCCATGGTTCCAGCACCGAGCGCATATGCATGTGCGTTTGAAATGCCCGGCAAACAGTCTGGAGTGTGAAGATCAGGCCGTACCTCCTGCCGGAGACGGCTGCGGTGCCGAGTTGCAAAGCTGGTTCGAACCGCCAAAACCGGGTACCACCAAACCTGTGAAGAAGACGCCGCCTCCGTTGCCGCCTTCCTGCCAGGCGCTACTGGATGAGCACGTACTTTGATGGACACTTTCTCCACATTATTTATGGTCGAGCCGCTGATGCTCGTGGCGCTTTTCTTTATCGCTATCCTCGCGGGGTTTATTGACTCATTGGCGGGGGGCGGTGGTTTACTGACCGTTCCGGCGCTGATGGCGGCAGGCATGCCGCCCGCACAAGCGCTGGCGACCAATAAACTCCAGGCCTGTGGCGGCTCACTGTCGGCTTCGCTCTACTTCATACGCCGCAAGGTGGTGAATCTGGCGGATCAGAAGCTGAATATCCTGATGACTTTCATCGGCTCGATGAGCGGCGCGCTGCTGGTGCAGTATGTGAAATCAGACATTCTGCGTCAGATCTTACCGATCCTGGTGATTGGGATTGGCCTCTACTTTCTCCTGATGCCCAAACTTGGCGAGTCTGATCGCCAGCAGCGCCTTTATGGGCTGCCGTTTGCGCTGGTGGCCGGCGGCTGCGTAGGCTTTTACGACGGTTTCTTTGGGCCAGGCGCCGGTTCTTTTTACGCGCTAGCCTTTGTCAGCCTGATGGGCTTTAACCTCGCTAAATCCACCGCGCACGCCAAAGTGCTCAACGCGACCTCCAACCTTGGGGGCCTGCTGCTGTTTATCATCGGCGGTAAGGTGATTTGGGCGACCGGCTTTGTGATGATGGTCGGGCAATTCTTCGGCGCCCGAATGGGCTCGCGCCTGGTGTTGAGTAAAGGGCAGCAGCTGATTCGTCCGATGATTGTGGTGGTGTCAGCGGTGATGAGCGCCAAGCTACTGTACGACAGCCATGGACAGGAAATTCTTCAATGGTTAGGGATGAACTAATGACAACCACACATGATTATCAGCAGCTAATTTCGATTTTCGATAGCTGCTTTGCCGAAGAGTTTAATACTCGTCTGATTAAAGGCGACGACGAACCGATCTATCTTCCCGCAGATGCTGAAGTGCCGTATAACCGCATCGTTTTCGCGCACGGTTTTTATGCCAGCGGGTTGCATGAAATATCCCATTGGTGCATCGCCGGTAAAGCTCGCCGGGAGCAGGTCGATTTTGGCTACTGGTATTGCCCGGACGGGCGTGATGCCAAAACGCAAGGGCAGTTTGAAGACGTTGAGGTGAAACCGCAGGCTTTTGATTGGCTGTTCTGCGTGGCGGCGGGTTTCCCGTTTAACGTGAGCTGCGACAATCTTGAAGGTGACTTTGAGCCAGACCGGATAATCTTTCAGCGCCGCGTCCACGCGCAGGTGATGACCTATCTTAAAGAGGGAATTCCACCGCGTCCGGCCAAATTTATCAAGGCATTACAGAATTATTACCATACGCCGACCTTAACGGCGGAAATGTTTCCATGGCCGGAAGATCTCTAAGGCCGTGTTACCCAAAGAGGAAAGAAGATGATCGCGGAGTTTGAAGCACGCATTCTGGCGTTAATTGACGATATGGTGGAACACGCCAGTGATGATGAGCTGTTTGCCAGCGGTTATCTGCGCGGCCACCTGACGCTGGCGGTGGCCGATCTGGACGAAGACCATAGCGCCGATGCGCTCTATCGTAACGTCACGCAGAGTCTGGAAACGGCCATTAGCGCGGGCGAACTCTCACCGCGCGATCAGGCTTTAGTGAAAGAGATGTGGGATACCCTGTACCAAAAAGCGTCCCACTAAGTCTGGTTCAGTCTTTTGCCCGGTATCGCTGCCGGGCAATATCGCCAGACTTATTTCACCGCTTTACCCTTCAGCAGTTTTCTCACCCATAGCCGATTCGGATTGAGGCCAGCCAGGGTTACCGCATCCAGCGGCAGCGGTTCATTGCTCATCTGCGCGGCCAGCACTTCAGACGTTAACGGAGCGCTGCACAGTCCACGGGAACCCAATCCTCCCAGCATAAACAGATTCGGGTAAATCGGTGCGGAATGCGCCTCATGGGGATTTTCATGCAAAGAGGCGTAATCACGCAGCGTTGCGGCATAATCCGGCACATTACCGACCATCGGCAGATGGTCACGGGTGGCGCAACGTACGCCGCAGCGCGCCTCATTCGCGCTGATATCGACTTCCTGCGTCCACGCTTTATCCGGGAAACAGTCAATCAACCGCTGGCGATTCGCCTGCTGATCCGCTTCGTTGAACGTCATTTCACGCTCCCCGCGATGATAGCTGGCACCGATACAATGCTGCTGGTGGCGCGGATTTTGTGGCGTCAGATAGCCGTCATAGCACAGCACCTGTTTTAGCTTAGCCAGATTCTCCGTAGTGGGAATATGGCTGACCTGACCGCCGACGGCGTACACTGGTAGATGTTCAGTCTGCGTAAACTGATTGATGTTATGCCCATTAGCGAGCACAACGGCGGGTGCGAGCGTCGTTTGTCCGTCTTCAAATTGTAGCTGCCAGCCCGTTTCGTGTGGCTCAAGGGCGGTGAGGGTCTTACCCCACTGTACCTGTAGCCCCAGTTGCCGTGCTTGCTCGAAAACAGCGGCCGTGAGCTCTGCCGGACATAACCATCCGCCAAGGGGATATTGAATCCCTCCGCAGCCGGTCTCCAGACCAATCACGCTGCGCATTTGGCTATCAGAAATCGCGCAGGCAATTTCTTCGGGCAGGCCCAATGACAGCATCTGCGCGATTTTCTGCGCACTCTTTTCATCCCAGCCCAGTTGGGTGACACCACACCACTCATGATCAAATTCAACGGGGAGAGCATCATACAGACGGCGAGCAAAAAGGAACGCCGCGGGGAAAAACTGCGCCAGCGCTTCGTCGTGAGCGGTTAACAGCGGATAGAGCGCTCCCTGGCGGTTGCCGGAAGCCCCCTGTGCCGGTGCCGCATCTGCGCAATACAGCGTGACCGTCCAGCCACGACGCAGCAGGGCCAAAGAGAGCAGGGCGCTGGCGATACCGCCGCCGATAATGGCCGTCTCGCGCACCTCGGTGCCGCTGCGGGCAAACCACGGCGTGCGCGTGGCATCGGGCTGCGGTTGGGCCATTTCACCAATCAGCATCTCACGTTTGCGGCCAAAGCCTTTATACTTGCTCATGGTGAAACCGGCTTCCTGCAGGCCACGGCGCACAAATCCCGCGCAGGTGAAAGTCGCAAGCGTGCCGCCGGGACGTACCGTTCGTGCCATCGCGGAAAACAGCCCCGGTGTCCACATGTCCGGATTTTTTGACGGGGCAAAACCGTCGAGAAACCAGGCGTCAACCTGCTGATTAAACGAATCATCAAGCTTATCGACTAAAAGATTAATGTCGCCATACCACAGGTCCAGCGTGACGCGTCCGCCATCCAGCAGCAGACGATGACACCCGGCGACCGGCAGCGGCCATTGCGCCTGAAGCTGTTCGGCCCATGGCGCCAGTTCTGGCCAGTGCTGGTGCGCCAGTCGTAAATCGTCAGCCTTCAGCGGAAATTTTTCAAAACTGACAAAATGTAATCTTTGCAGCGTAGCGTCGGGATGCTGGCAGCGAAATGTGTCAAAAGCCTGCCACAGCGTGAGAAAGTTGAGTCCGGTACCAAAACCGCTCTCCGCGACCACAAACAGGGGGCGCGGATGTTGAGGGAAGCGGGTTTCTAGCCGGTTGCCGCCCAGAAAAACATAGCGGGTCTCTTCCAGACCGTTGTCGTTGGAGAAGTAGACGTCGTCAAAATCTCGGGAAACAGGTGTACCCTCACTGTTAAATTCGAGGTTGGCTGATTGTATGGCGTTTTGTTTCACGTAAGTTACTCGTGCGGCAAGGAGTCAGGCGATCTTAACGATGCGTGCCCGCTGGCGCAAATTTCTGCATAAAATTGCTGATCGGACTTGTTCGGCGTACAAGTGTACGCTATCTTGCGACTCGAAACTTAAAAATAGTGATGACATACAGAGGTATTGAATGAAACGTGCAGTGATTACTGGCCTGGGTATTGTTTCCAGCATCGGTAGCAACCAGCAGGAAGTCCTGGCATCCCTGCGTGAAGGACGCTCGGGGATCACTTTCTCTCAAGAATTCAAAGATTCTGGAATGCGTAGCCACGTATGGGGTAACGTAAAACTGGACACTACCGGTCTTATCGACCGCAAAGTGGTTCGTTTCATGAACGATGCCTCAATCTATGCTTATCTTTCCATGCAGCAGGCGGTTGAAGACTCCGGCCTGAAAGCTGAAGATTATCAGAATAACCCGCGTGTCGGCCTGATTGCCGGTTCCGGTGGTTCTTCTAAAGCGCAGGTATTCGGCGCTGACGCCATGCGTAGCCCGCGCGGCCTGAAAGCGGTTGGCCCTTATGTGGTCACCAAAGCCATGGGTTCAGCGGTTTCCGCGTGCCTGGCAACGCCGTTCAAAATTCATGGCGTTAACTACTCCATCAGCTCAGCCTGTGCGACCTCCGCACACTGTATCGGTAATGCGGTAGAGCAAATCCAACTGGGCAAGCAGGACATCGTATTTGCTGGCGGCGGCGAAGAGCTGGGCTGGGAAATGGCCTGCGAGTTCGACGCAATGGGCGCACTGTCTACCAAGTACAACGAAACGCCAGACAAAGCATCTCGTACCTATGACGCACATCGCGACGGTTTCGTTATCGCAGGCGGCGGCGGTATGGTTGTGGTTGAAGAGCTGGAACACGCTCTGGCACGTGGCGCGCATATCTATGCAGAAATCGTTGGTTACGGTGCAACATCCGACGGCGCTGACATGGTTGCTCCATCTGGCGAAGGCGCTGTGCGCTGCATGCAGATGGCGATGCACGGTGTGGATACCCCAATCGACTACCTGAACTCCCACGGGACTTCAACGCCGGTCGGTGACGTGAAAGAACTGGGCGCGATTCAGGAAGTGTTTGGCGAGAACAGCCCGGCAATCTCTGCGACCAAAGCAATGACCGGTCACTCTCTGGGTGCCGCCGGCGTTCAGGAAGCCATCTATTCCCTGCTAATGCTGGAACACGGTTTTGTGGCGCCAAGCATCAACATCGACGAGATGGACGAGAAAGCGGCAGGTCTGAACATCGTGACCAAAGCGACTGACCGTGAGCTGACCACCGTGATGTCAAACAGCTTCGGCTTCGGCGGGACTAACGCCACGCTGGTAATGCGTAAGCTGAAAGCGTAAAACTGACGACGAATGTGAAAAGGAGCCTGAGGGCTCCTTTTTTATGCGTTGACATTGGCGCGAAACAACAGGCAAAATCCTGCCCAACATTGCCGTCTCGGTAATGCGTAAGCGTTTAACGTCAACCAACGCACCTTAATCCTGGCCTACAGGTTCGAGGGGGCGTGGCTACAGATCCTCGCCTTACTCAGCATTCTGGAGTAAAGCATGACCGCAGTAACCCAAACAGAACGTTCGTCTTCATCAAGTTTTTCATTATTTCGCATCGCCTTCGCGGTGTTTCTCACTTATTTAACCGTTGGTATTCCGCTGCCGGTGATCCCGCTATTTGTGCACCAGGAATTGGGCTATGGCAACACCATGGTGGGCATTGCTGTGGGGATCCAATTCTTTGCTACCGTATTAACGCGCGGTTACGCAGGGCGTCTTGCCGATCAATATGGCGGTAAGCGCTCTGCCTTACAGGGCATGTTCGCCTGCGCGTTTGCCGGTGCCGCCTGGCTTGGCGCGGCGCTGCTGCCGGTGGATACGATGATTAAATTTGGGTTGTTAATCGTCGGGCGTCTGATCCTGGGCTTTGGTGAAAGCCAATTGCTCACCGGAACCCTGACCTGGGGAATGGGGCTGGTTGGGCCAAAACGCTCTGGCAAGGTGATGTCGTGGAATGGGATGGCGATATTCGGCGCGCTGGCGGTTGGAGCACCACTGGGATTGTTTATCAATAACCGCTATGGCTTCGCTGTGCTGGCCGGGGTGACCATGATGCTGCCGCTAGTCGCGTGGGCCTTTAATGGATCGGTACGCAAAGTGGCGGCAATAACCGGTGATCGTCCTTCGCTGTTTAGCGTGATTGGTCTTATCTGGAAACCCGGCATGGGGCTGGCGCTCCAGGGGGTAGGCTTTGCGGTTATTGGCACTTTTGTCTCACTCTATTTTATGAGCAAAGGCTGGTCGATGGCCGGCTTCACCCTGACGGCATTCGGCGGAACGTTCGTGCTGGTGCGTATTTTATTTGGCTGGATGCCCGATCGCTATGGCGGTGTAAAGGTTGCGGTTGTTTCACTGTTAGTGGAAACCATTGGCCTGCTGCTACTGTGGCAGGCACCGAGTGAATGGGTAGCGCTATCCGGTGCGGCATTAACCGGCGCGGGCTGCTCGCTGATTTTCCCGGCATTGGGCGTTGAGGTCGTCAAACGCGTCCCGCAGCAGGTGCGCGGCACGGCGCTTGGCGGCTACGCGGCTTTCCAGGATATCGCGCTAGGTGTCTCTGGGCCGCTCGCGGGAATGCTGGCGACGTCGTTCGGCTATGCGTCGGTCTTCCTCGGCGGCGCTATTTCTGCCGTACTGGGGATCCTATTGACGCTATGGTCATTTCGTAAGTAGCCGTCGCGCTCAGCTCTGCCTGGGGCAGGGCTGAGCGCCTATTTTCGCGGCAGGAAATACTTCACCTGAAATTCAAACATATTGGTGTAGAGAATGGAGTAATCAATCGGTAAGGATTGCTCATCAACGGCCTGGGTTTGCATGCGGATAATCGGATCGAGCGCGCTGATGTGCAGCAATTTTGCCACTTCCTTTGAGGGCAGAATCGGCCGGATAGATTCATAACAGCCGAGAATTTTGACGCCGCACTCATTCTCAATGTAGGCAAATTTCGATTTCTTCATATGACCAATTGTCAGGTCGGGAAAGCGTCCCGCCGACATCCACGTTTCTTCGACCTGCATAGCGATATCATCAATAAAACGTAGCCGCTTGGCATAATAGACCGGCTCACCAGGTTTAATCTGAAGCCCATTGGCAATTTCATCCGATGCAGACTGAAGTTCAAACTTGAGGATCTGACTGGTCGGTGTCTTACCTTCGTTTTTAGCGATTTCGGTAAAGCTATCAAGATGCGTCACGGAAGCCTGGAAATGTTTGTTCCGCAGATAGGTTCCCGACCCATGCCGACGCTCAATCATCCCTTCATCTTCCAGCACCTTTAGCGCTTTGCGCAATGTGTTACGCGAAACATTATAAAGTTCTGCCAACTCTTTCTCTGGCGGCAAAAGATCGCCAATATCGTAGATAGTACTGTTTAATCGATTTTTCAGCAGATTGATAACATTTTGGTAAACCACTTTTGAACCTCTTTAAGTCCTTTATAAATAAGTAATTTTAATCCTGTTGATGCAATTCAGGGCTAACATGTTCAATTACACCATCATTATTGAACAACTTAGGCGCGATTAACTGTGATCGGAAGAGGAGTTATGAAAATTAACAATTATTAAAGTATTCGTCAAATGACAATAAATTGACGGGGAAGAGAAATAGTGGATTGTAGATTGGGAAAATGTTTTAGTAATAAAGTTATTTTTACCGAAGCCTTGTTGTTTTTAAATTTATCACTCTGAGATAAGGGAATGTAATGGGACTGATGAATTCATTTGAACGTGGGATGGAGAAGATCCTCGTTCCAATAGCTATAAAATTAAACTCTCAAATACATGTTTCGGCAATCCGCGATGCTTTTATTTTATCGTTTCCGATTGTCATGGCCAGTTCGCTAATTGTTCTGATCAATTTTGCGATTTTATCTCCTGACGGTTTTATTGCCAGCATCCTGCACCTTGGCGCGCTATTCCCTAATCTTGCCGATGCACAGCAAATTTTCACCCCGGTAATGAATGGCTCAGTCAATATTATGGCGGTGCTAATCACTTTCCTGGTTGCCCGTAATATGGCGATAAGCTATCAGCAAGATGACCTGTTATGCGGTCTGACGGCTATTGGCGCATTCTTTGTTGTCTACACCCCGTATGTCATTATTGATGGTCAGGCTTATCTGACGACTAAATATCTTGGGCCGCAGGGACTATTTGTGGCGGTGATCGTAGCGCTGCTTTCCAGCGAAATATTTTGTCGGCTTTCACGCAACCCAAAGGTCACCATCAGTATGCCTGATGCGGTTCCGCCTGCGGTCGCACGTTCGTTTAAGGTACTACTACCGATTTGCTTCGTGATGATTTTCTTCTCGGTGCTAAACTACCTGCTGTCGAAAATCTCACCCAACGGGCTGAATGACCTGATTTATACGCTAATTCAGGCGCCTTTAAAGGATATGGGAACCAATATTGTCACCGTACTGATCCTGGGGCTGGTAGCAAACTTTCTATGGATACTGGGAATTCACGGGCCTAATACCGTTGCCGCAATCCGTGAAACTATTTTCTCTGAAGCGAATCTGGAAAACCTCTCCTACGCGGCATCCCATGGTTCAACCTGGGGCGCGCCGTACCCAATAACCTGGACCGGTATTAATGATGCTTTCGCCAACTATGGCGGTTCCGGTATGACGCTAGGGTTATTGTTGGCGATTTTCATTGCTTCGCGTCGCCAGGATTATCGTGATCTTGCCAAAATGGCTTTCGTTCCCGGCCTCTTTAATATTAACGAACCGGTGATGTTTGGTCTGCCAATCGTATTGAACCCGATTTTGGTTATTCCCTTTATTATCGTGCCGTTCGTCAACTCCCTGATTGGCTATGCGTTTATCACGCTCGATATTATACCGCCGATTGCCTATGCGGTGCCGTGGACAACGCCAGGCCCATTAATCGCCTTCTTTGGTACCGGGGGAAATTGGTTGGCACTATTTGTTGGAATATTATGCCTGATAGTCTCAACGCTTATTTATCTGCCGTTCGTTATTGCAGCAAATAAAGTTAATTTATCGGCTGCTACTGAACAAAATAGCTGATTATTTATTTGATGATAATTATCCCAGGGCTGTGACACGCGGCCATGGGCGTTTTTCTACGCTAGAGCACCAGCCACAATAATACAAACACCACAATGACCACCACAAACGCCAGCCCGGGCCGGGCCGAAAGCGATTTCAAAGAGCTTATTACCGGCGCAAATGGCGCGTAGATAGGCTGCAGGTCGCGAGCTTCCAGCGTGTGCGCCACGCGCTCGCGTTCAATTCGTTTTAAGAACAGTAAATTCAGCAATTCCTGAACCTGCACCGGTGTGAGTACCGTTTGCGGCGTACCGTTCCAGTTCTGTTGGGCGTAATCACGTACCGACTGCCACTCCTGTGATTCCATCGGATGCTTCAACGCCGCCTGAAGCGTATTAAGCGTTGGCGCCGCCTGTGAGCTTAACGTCAGCCGCGCCTGTAGTAGCGTCACCAGCGCATTGAAGTGCCGGGCGGGCAGCGTATCTCCGGTTTTCACACCAGAGAGCTCAAGCAGTGATTGCCAGATAAGTTTGGTTGAATCACCGGTGGCGGCAGAGACTTTGGTCACCAGTTGATTCAGCGTATTGTGCTCGGCCGGGAGCAGCGGGCGGTCGGTTGCCGGACGCTGCTGGGGTTGCGGAATAGACAGCTGCCCCTGCTGTAATAGCTGCAAAACGCTCTTCAACTGCTGTGGCGTCAACTGGCTTAGGGCGGTCTGACCGAACTGCTGGCGTATGTAGTCGCTGACGGCCTGGCGGTTATTACCCTGACCCAGCAGTTCAGTCAGCTGCGACAGCGTTTGTCGCGTACTCAGCTTCTGCTCGGCGGTGCCGATACGCTGATTGAGGTTTTGTTCAGCGGCGGGAAAGTGACGAGCCTGTAAAGGCGTATCATTCTTAAGACCCAGATCGTGCTTAACTCCCGCCCAGACTTCCGCATTTTGCTGCGAAGTCATGGCGATTAATCGCGTGATCAACCGTTCCAGCACGGTACGTTGCTGCGTGCTAAGCGGCTGTTCTCCGGCAGGGGAGAGGGGAGGGGTACCGGCCCCCGGAGGGCGCGCAGGCATACCTGAAATGGGTTGTGTCATGATTCATCCTTTCCATATTGCTTTACTGACGCCAGGCGCAAGTATGCCTGGCGGCGAGATTATGGCACACTTCCCGCGTTTACTCTCGTTCTCAGACAGGTACTAACCGTGAAAATCCTTGTTGATGAAAATATGCCCTACGCGCGCGAGCTTTTTAGCCGTTTGGGTGAGGTCAAAGCTGTTCCTGGCCGTCCCATCCCAGTCGAAGCGTTGACCGACGCCGATGCTCTGATGGTGCGCTCCGTCACCAAAGTCAATGAAGCGCTGTTAGGCGACAAAGCGATTAAATTCGTAGGCACCGCCACGGCGGGCACCGACCACGTTGATCAGCCGTGGCTACAGCAGGCAGGGATTGGATTTTCCGCCGCACCGGGATGCAATGCGATTGCCGTTGTTGAGTATGTCTTCTCGGCGCTGCTGATGCTGGCTGAACGTGATGGTTTCGCGCTGACCGACCGCACCGTCGGGATCGTCGGGGTCGGCAATGTCGGTGGTCGCCTGCAAAAACGGCTGGAAGCCCTGGGAATTAAAACGCTGCTATGCGATCCGCCTCGGGCGGATAATGGCGACGAGGGGGATTTCCGCACGCTCGAAGAATTGGTTGAAAATGTCGACGTACTGACCTTCCACACGCCACTCTATAAAGAGGGGGCTTACAAATCCCTGCACCTGGCCGATGAAGCGTTGATACGCCGCCTGAAGCCGGGGACGATACTCATCAACGCCTGCCGTGGGCCGGTGGTGGATAACGCCGCGCTGCTGTCGCGTCTGGAAGCTGGGCAAGATCTCAGTGTGGTGCTGGACGTCTGGGAACCGGAACCAGATCTTAACCTGGCGCTGTTAGCGAAGGTTGATTTAGGGACCTCGCACATTGCGGGCTACACCCTGGAAGGCAAAGCGCGCGGCACCACTCAGGTGTTTGAAGCATACAGCCAGTTTATCGGTCAGCCGCAGGAAGTGGCGCTCTCTTCGCTCTTACCCGCACCGGAATTTGGCCACATCACCTTGCACGGGCCGCTCGATCAGCCAACGCTGAAAAGACTGGTTCATTTGGTGTATGATGTGCGCCGCGATGACGCACCGCTGCGAAAAGTCGCCGGGATCCCGGGGGAATTTGACAAGCTGCGCAAGAACTATCTTGAGCGCCGCGAATGGTCTTCGCTCACCGTGGAATGCGACGATGCAGACGCCGCCGCGCTGCTGCTGCAAATCGGGTTTAACGCCGTACATCGTTAATGTCTTCTTAATACCCTTGTCGGATACTCCGGCAAGGGCGCTATTTTTCTGGAGTAAATCACCATGTCTGAAGGCTGGAACATTGCCATTCTGGGCGCAACTGGCGCCGTGGGCCGCGCCCTGATTGAAACCCTTGCTGAACGCGAGTTTCCGGTGGGTGATATCTACGCGCTAGCGCGCAGCGAAAGCGCGGGTGAGAATCTGCGTTTTAACAGTAAAACGGTAATGGTGCAGGACGCCGCTGAGTTTGACTGGACTCAGGCGCAGCTGGCCTTTTTTGCCGCAGGACAAGAAGCCTCGGCAACTTATGCTGAAGAAGCCAGCAACGCGGGCTGTTTGATTATCGATCTTAGCGGTGTGTTTGCGCTTGAGCCTGACGTGCCGCTGGTGGTGCCGGATGTGAATCCGTTTGTCCTCGCTGACTATCGTAACCGCAACCTGGTGGCCGTCGCCGATAGCCAGACTAGCCAGCTGTTAAGCGCCTTAAAGCCGCTCATCGATGATGGCGGTCTGTCTCGCATCGGGGTTACCAACCTGCTTTCTGCTTCTGCGCATGGCAAAAAAGCGGTCGATGCGCTGGCGGGACAAAGCGCAAAACTGCTCAACGGTATTCCTATCGACGAAGACGATTTCTTTGGCCGTCAACTGGCATTCAACATGCTGCCATTGCTGCCAGACCGTGCAGGCAGCGTGCCTGACGAGCGTCGTATTGTTGACCAGGTGCGTAAAATTCTCCAGGACGACGGCCTGATGATCTCCGCAAGCGTCATTCAGACGCCGGTGTTCTACGGTCATGCGCAGATGGTCACTTTTGAAGCGATGCGTCCGCTGTCGGCGGAAGAAGCGCGGGATGCCTTTGAACGCGGTGAAGATATCGCGCTGTCTGAAGAGGGTGAATTCCCGACTCAGGTTGGTGATGCTTCCGGCAGCGCGCACCTCTCCGTTGGCTGCGTGCGCAATGATTACGGTATGCCAGAGCAGATCCAGTTCTGGTCGGTTGCCGATAACGTCCGTTTCGGCGGCGCGTTGATGGCGGTAAAAACGGCTGAGAAGCTGGTGCAGGAGTATCTGTACTAATGTCCGACATGGAGCAACTGCCGGTCTATCGAATTGCGCTGGGCATTGAGTACGACGGCAGCAAGTACTACGGCTGGCAGCGGCAAAATGAAGTGCGTAGCGTGCAGGAAAAGCTGGAGAAAGCGCTCTCGCAGGTGGCGAATGAACCGATCAACGTCTTCTGCGCCGGGCGCACCGACTCCGGCGTGCATGGCACCGGCCAGGTTGTGCATTTCGACACTCACGCTGTGCGTAAAGATATCGCGTGGACGTTAGGCGCAAATGCGAATTTGCCTGGAGACATTGCGGTGCGTTGGGTGAAAGCTGTCCCCGATGATTTTCACGCGCGCTTTAGCGCTACGGCGCGTCGCTATCGTTACATTATTTACAATCACCGGCTACGTCCGGCGGTGTTAAGTCAGGGCGTGACGCATTATCATCAGCCGCTGGATGCTGAGCGGATGCATCGCGCGGCGCAGAGTTTGCTGGGTGAGAATGACTTCACCTCGTTTCGCGCCGTTCAGTGCCAATCGCGCACGCCGTGGCGCAATATGATGCACATCAACGTGACCCGCTACGGCGCGTACATTGTGGTGGACATCAAAGCGAATGCCTTTGTGCATCACATGGTAAGGAATATTGTTGGCAGCCTGATGGAAGTTGGCGCAGGAAACCAGCCAGAGAGCTGGATTGCAGAACTGCTGGCGGCAAAAGACAGGACGCTTGCCGCAGCGACGGCGAAAGCGGAAGGATTGTACCTGGTGGCGGTAGACTACCCCGCACACTTTGAACTGCCTTCCGTGCCGATGGGGCCGCTTTTCCTGGCGGACTAACGTAGTCATTTGGGGCTAAAACAATATGGATCTTATTCGTTTTTTAATTGATTTCATCCTGCATATCGATGTGCATCTGGCTGAACTGGTCGCGCAATACGGCGTCTGGGTCTATGCCATTTTGTTCTTGATCCTGTTTTGTGAAACCGGGCTAGTGGTGACGCCATTTTTACCAGGCGACTCGCTGCTGTTCGTTGCCGGTGCGCTTTCCGCGCTGCCCACTAACGATCTGAACGTTCATCTGATGGTGGTATTGATGGTGATAGCCGCCATCGTCGGGGACGCGGTGAACTACACGATTGGCCGCATGTTCGGAGAAAAGCTCTTTAGTAATCCGGACTCGAAAATCTTCCGTCGTAGCTACCTTGATAAGACCCATGCGTTTTACGATAAGCACGGTGGCAAGACGATAATCCTGGCGCGATTTGTGCCGATCGTCAGAACATTTGCGCCGTTTGTGGCGGGAATGGGCCATATGTCCTATCGTCATTTTGCAATCTATAACGTCACCGGTGCGCTGCTGTGGGTACTGCTGTTTACCTACGCGGGCTATCTGTTTGGCGACCTGCCTATCGTTCAGGAAAACCTGAAATTGCTGATTGTGGCGATTATCGTCCTGTCGATATTGCCAGGTGTTATCGAGGTGATCCGTCACCGCCGAGCGGCAGCAAAACAGGTTAAATAAACGTAATACATAGGGCACGATTCAGCCGTGCCCTGTTACGGCATGTTTCGCGGTTCGACCACTTTTTTATGCCAAGTTTCGGGCTGTTATGTTTTAATGTGCAACATTCATGGTCTATGAGGGGCGAAAGTGGCATTATGCGCGCCCCCTTAATGGCAAAACTGGCATCGACCAGGTTCAGGCAGAAAGGTTATCAATGAGCTGGATTGAACGAATTAAAAGTAACATCACACCTACCCGTAAGGCGAGCATCCCGGAAGGGGTATGGACCAAATGTGATAGCTGTGGTCAGGTTTTGTATCGTGCGGAGCTGGAGCGTAACCTTGAGGTTTGCCCGAAGTGCGATCACCACATGCGTATGTCAGCGCGTAATCGCCTGCATAGCTTGCTGGACGAAGGGTCCCTGGTTGAACTGGGTAGCGAACTTGAGCCAAAAGATCTGCTGAAGTTCCGTGACTCTAAAAAGTATAAAGACAGACTGGCATCCGCTCAGAAAGAAACGGGCGAGAAAGATGCGCTGATTGTTATGAAAGGCACCCTGCATACCATGCCGGTTGTTGCTGCGGCATTTGAATTCTCCTTTATGGGTGGCTCAATGGGTTCCGTTGTTGGTGCGCGCTTTGTTCGCGCGGTTGAACAGGCGCTGGAAGATAACTGTCCTCTGATCTGTTTCTCCGCCTCCGGTGGCGCACGTATGCAGGAAGCGCTGATGTCGCTGATGCAGATGGCGAAAACCTCTGCGGCGCTGGCGAAAATGCAGGAGCGCGGCTTACCGTATATCTCCGTGCTGACCGACCCAACCATGGGCGGCGTGTCTGCGAGCTTTGCGATGCTGGGCGATCTGAACGTTGCTGAGCCAAAAGCGCTTATCGGCTTTGCGGGCCCGCGTGTTATCGAGCAGACCGTTCGTGAGAAACTGCCGCCGGGCTTCCAGCGCAGTGAGTTCCTCATCGAGAAGGGCGCAATCGACATGATTATTCGTCGCCCGGAAATGCGTCTGAAGCTGGCTAGTATCCTGGCGAAGCTGATGAATCTCCCGGCACCGAACCCGGATGCGCCGCGTGAAAGCGTGGTGGTTCCGCCAGTACCGGATCAGGAACCAGAGGCCTGATTATTGCTCTATGGATTTCGGGTTGCAGGTGGGCAGATGCTGCCAACGCACCTGCAGCTTGAAAGACGACGAGAAAAAGGGCAGAGCCGGGTGGCGCTGCCCTTTTTGTTATTATTCACCGATGAAAGTTGCGGGCACCATGGAAAAACATCTCATTCCTCAGGCCACGTCGCCTTTGGCTACGTGGCTTTCTTATCTGGAAAACCTTCACTCCAAAACCATCGATCTTGGCCTGGCGCGTGTCAGCCTGGTTGCTGAACATCTCGACGTGCTCCAGCCTGCGCCTTTTGTATTCACCGTCGCGGGCACCAATGGTAAAGGCACGACCTGCCGGACGCTTGAAGCTATCCTGATGGCGGCGGGTTACTCCGTGGGGGTTTATAGCTCTCCTCACCTGGTGCGCTACACCGAACGTGTGCGCGTACAGGGTAGCGAACTGGCTGAAAGTGCCCACACGGCGTCCTTTGCGGCGATTGAAGCGGCGCGCAGCGAGACATCGCTGACCTATTTTGAATACGGCACGCTGTCGGCGCTGTGGCTGTTTAAGCAGGCGAAAGTGGACGTGGTTATCCTTGAGGTCGGTCTGGGTGGGCGATTAGACGCCACCAACATCGTGGATGCGAATGTTGCCGTGGTGACCAGCATTGCGTTGGATCATACCGACTGGCTGGGCCCCGATCGCGAAAGCATTGGCCGCGAGAAAGCGGGCGTGTTCCGCGGTGGTCGCCCGGCTATTGTGGGTGAACCTGATATGCC
Organism: Enterobacteriaceae bacterium; assembly: GCA_902363335.1. GTDB lineage: Bacteria > Pseudomonadota > Gammaproteobacteria > Enterobacterales > Enterobacteriaceae > Kluyvera. The sequence continues at coordinate 224,592 of CABIZV010000005.1, forward strand.
GCATACCATCGCCGATGTCGCGCGCGAGAAAGGCGCGGTGCTGCGTCAGCGTGATGTCGACTGGCGCTACACGGTCGAGGCTGACAGCTGGACGTTTAGCGATGCCGAAGGCGAGCTGCGCGGGCTTCCGCTACCGCAGGTGCCGCAGCCCAATGCGGCAACCGCGCTGGCGGCGCTGCGAGCAAGTCAGCTTGCGGTAAACGAAGAGGCTATCCGGGAGGGGATCGCTAACGCGCTTCTGCCGGGCCGCTTCCAGACCATCCAGCTTGCGCCGCGCGTGATCCTTGACGTCGCGCATAACCCGCATGCCGCCGCCTACCTTGCCGGGCGTCTCAAATCGTTGCCGAAAACTGGGCGAGTACTGGCAGTTATTGGTATGCTGCATGATAAGGATATTGCCGGTACGCTGGCATGCCTGGATGAGGTGGTAGACCGCTGGTATTGCGCGCCTCTTGAAGGGCCGCGCGGAGCGACGGCCGAGCAGTTGCGCGAACATTTACGCGCGGGAACCGTTTATATCAGCGTCGCGCAGGCATGGTATGCCGCCATGGCTGATGCAGCGCCCGAAGATACGGTGCTAGTGTGTGGGTCATTCCACACGGTAGCGCATGTGATGGAAGAGTTAGACGCGGGGAGAGCCGGTGGCAAGTAAGTTTCAAAACCGTCTGGTCGGGACGATAGTATTGGTGGCGTTGGGCGTTATCGTGCTGCCCGGGCTGCTCGACGGGCAAAAAAAACATTATCAGGATGAATTTGCCGCGATCCCACTGGTGCCAAAACCGGGCGATCGCGATGAGCCTGATATGCTGCCAACGGCGACTCAGGCCCTACCCGCTCAGCCGCCTGAAGGCGCTGCTGAAGAGGTGAGGGCGGGGGATGCCGCGGCGCCGTCGCTGGACTCTAGCCGCCTGTCGGTTAATGGCAATGGCGATCTTGAACAGATCCCGCCTGCGGCTGAACTGCCGAAGCCTAAGCCGGTAGAAAAACCGAAGCCGCAGCCAAAACCTCAGCCAGCGACCGAGCAGGTCGCGGCGACTACGCCGCCGCCGAAAGCTGCGGCGGAAGAAAAAGTGGCACCGGTTGGCAAAGCGTATGTGGTTCAGCTTGGCGCATTAAAAAATGCGGATAAGGTGAATGAAATAGTCGCCAGCCTGCGAGGTGCGGGATATCGTGCTTACACGTCGCCTTCAACGCCGGTTCAGGGTAAAATCACCCGAATTCTGGTGGGGCCTGATGCCTCGAAAGAAAAGCTCAAAGGCTCACTGGGTGAGTTGAAACAGCTGTCGGGGCTAAGTGGCGTTGTGATGGGATACACGCCGAACTAAGGTGTCGGTATTTCCCCTCACCCCGGCCCTCTCCCCAGAGGGGCGAGGGAGAAAGTCGGTGCCGGGCTTAACAACGACTCTCAGCGGTCGCTCTCCCTAAAGGGGCGAGGGAGAAAGTCGGTGCCGGACTTAACACCGACTCTCGGCGGTGCTCTCCCTAAATGGGGCGAGGCAGAAAGCCGATACCGAACTTATCGACGGCTCTCAACGGTTCCCTCTCCCCAGTGGGGAGAGGGCTAGGGTGAGGGGGCCTGCACAACGCTGAAAACGGCCCAAAAACGATGGCGTTGAATATTTTTTCAGCGCCATTTTTTATTTATGCTCGGGAAGGAAATCCCTACGCAAACGTTTTCTTTTTCTGTTAGAATGCGCCCGAACTGGATGACAGGGCGTAAAATCGTGGGACATTTATGGTCTGGATTGATTATGCCATTATCGCGGTACTGGGTTTTTCTTGCTTAGTGAGCCTTATCCGCGGCTTCGTTCGTGAAGCGTTATCGTTGGTAACCTGGGGCTGTGCCTTCTATGTTGCCAGCCATTACTACACGGAACTGTCTGTCTGGTTTACGGGCTTTGAAGATGAACGTGTTCGAAATGGGATTGCTATTGCGGCGCTGTTTATCGTGACGCTCATCGTTGGTGCTATCGTGAACTACGTGATAGGCCAGCTGGTGGAAAAAACCGGTCTGTCGGGTACAGACAGGGTATTGGGGATCTGCTTTGGCGCTTTACGTGGGGTGCTGATTATCGCCGCTATCTTGTTCTTCCTCGACACCTTTACCGGAATGGCGAAAAGCGATGACTGGCAACACTCGCAGTTTATTCCTTATTTCTCACCCGTCATCAGATGGTTTTTTGACTACCTGCAAAGCTCGTCAAGTTTCTTGCCCAAGGTATAGGCCTTGGGTCGTTGCTGAACGAGGAAAAGACGTATGTGCGGTATTGTCGGTATCGCCGGTGTCATGCCGGTTAACCAGTCGATTTATGATGCGCTAACGGTGCTTCAGCACCGTGGTCAGGATGCCGCTGGCATCATCACCATTGATGCCAACAACTGCTTCCGGTTGCGTAAGGCGAACGGCCTGGTCAGCGATGTCTTTGAAGCTCGCCACATGCAACGTATGCAGGGCAATATGGGTATTGGCCATGTGCGTTATCCAACGGCGGGCAGCTCCAGTGCTTCCGAAGCCCAGCCTTTTTACGTCAACTCTCCGTACGGTATTACGCTTGCGCACAACGGCAATCTGACCAATGCGCATGAGTTACGTCAAAAGCTGTTTGAAGAAAAACGCCGTCACATCAACACCACTTCCGATTCTGAAATCCTGCTCAATATTTTCGCCAGTGAGCTGGATAACTTCCGCCATTATCCGCTAGAAGCCGATAACATTTTCGCCGCCATTGCCGCGACGAATCGCCAGATCCGTGGTGCCTATGCCTGCGTGGCGATGATTATCGGCCACGGTATGGTGGCTTTCCGCGATCCAAACGGCATTCGCCCGCTGGTGCTTGGCAAGCGTGATATTGGCGATGGTCGCACCGAATATATGGTGGCCTCCGAAAGCGTAGCGCTTGATACGCTGGGCTTCGAATTCCTGCGTGACGTAGCGCCGGGTGAAGCTATCTACATTACTGAGAAAGGGCAGTTGTTTACCCGTCAGTGTGCTGATAACCCGGTCAGTAACCCGTGCCTGTTCGAATACGTCTACTTTGCGCGCCCGGACTCCTTTATCGACAAAATTTCCGTCTATAGCGCCCGTGTGAATATGGGGACGAAGCTTGGCGAGAAAATTGCGCGTGAGTGGGACGATCTGGATATCGACGTGGTTATCCCGATCCCGGAAACGTCTTGTGATATCGCCCTGGAAATCGCCCGTATTCTTGATAAGCCGTACCGTCAGGGGTTTGTGAAAAACCGCTACGTGGGGCGCACCTTTATCATGCCGGGCCAGCAACTGCGCCGTAAATCGGTTCGCCGTAAGCTGAACGCCAACCGCGCTGAGTTCCGTGATAAGAACGTGCTGCTGGTGGATGATTCCATCGTGCGTGGCACGACCTCTGAACAGATTATCGAAATGGCGCGTGAAGCTGGCGCGAAGAAGGTATATCTGGCCTCAGCGGCCCCGGAAATTCGCTTCCCGAACGTCTACGGTATTGATATGCCTACCGCCACTGAGCTGATTGCTCACGGGCGTGAAGTGGATGAGATTCGCCAGATCATCGGTGCAGACGGTCTTATCTTCCAGGATCTTAACGATCTGATTGAAGCGGTGCGCGCCGAGAACCCGGATATTCAGCAGTTTGAATGCTCGGTATTCAATGGCGTGTATGTCACTAAAGACGTGGATCAGGCTTATCTTGATTTCCTCGACTCACTGCGCAATGACGACGCGAAAGCCATTCAATTGCTCAATGAAGTTGAGAGCTTAGAGATGCATAACGAAGGGTAAGGCAGGGTATGCCGGATGGCGACGCGTTGCGTCTTATCCGGCCTACGTTCTGCTCGCTTTGTAGGCCGGATAAGGCGTAGCCGCCATCCGGCTTTTTTTACTACACCTCGTCCACCCAAATTCGCATTTCGCCTTCCCCTCGGTTGGCCCAGCTAAACCACGGAATAAACGTTAAGGTCTGCTTCTCGACCGCTGTCTGGCGGTTATCGAAGCTGTACAGCGGCTTATCTTCTTGCGCCGTTAACACGCGAACCCCTTCAGCCTGCAAAAGAACTTTTCCTTTTAACACGCCCACGCCCTGAATTTCCCGCAGCTCGCTCTCTTTTGGCAGCGACAAATTGTGCAACTCAGAACCGTTATCCGCTTGTTCCAGACAATAGACCAGCGGCCCACGCTGAATGGCGACTTTGCCGGCGGCATGACGCACCAGCGGGTTGGCATAGACGCGGCGAACCGTCATCGGCAGATTGAGGATAATGGTGTCTCCCGCCTGCCACTGGCGGTGCAGATGCAGATAACCCTTGATCACGTCACCCTGAGCCTCTTCTCCGTTGACCTGTACGCGCGGCGCTGCACACCACTCCGGCAAGCGCAGCGCCAGCGTATGGCTGACCGCCTGCGGCTGGGTGAGGGTGAGCGTAACCTTCTCATCCCACGGATAGTTGCCGGTGATTTTCAGCGCCAGCGTCTGCTCTTTGACAGCAAACTGCGCTTCGCTTCCGGCGTAGAAGTTAATAAACAGTGCGTCAGGACGTGGGGTGAAAATATAGTGACCGATCGCAACCAGCGTGCGGGCAATATTCGGCGGACAGCAGGCGCAGCCGAACCAGCGCTGACGAACCGGTTTGATATGATCGTAAATATGATTATGCGGAATGCTTTTTGGGTGCGTTTCTAACGGGTTAACGTAGAAGAAATGTTTACCGTCCAGCGCCATACCGCCAAGCACCGTGTTATAGAACGCACGTTCCATCACGTCGGCATAGTGGGCATCGCCTTCCATCTCCAGCATTCGCCGGGCAAACATCATCAGGCCGATAGAGGCGCAACTTTCCCCATAGGCGGTGTCGTTTGGCAGGTCATAATCGCTGGTAAAGGCTTCGCCAATTCCCTGCGAACCAATGCCGCCGGTGATGTACATCCGGCGCTGAACCGTATTGTTCCAGATACGCAGGCATGTCTGGCGTTTCTCTTCGTCGTTGGTCATACGCGCAATATGCGCAAGCCCGGTCATCAGATACACCGAACGCACCGCGTGACCCACGGCTTCGCTCTGCTCGGACAGCGGCTTGTGCGAATGCGTGTAGGTTTTATCTTTTATCATCCCAGGCCATGCGTCGCCCCAACCGACCCAGTGCTGTGTGCCGCCGCGTTTTTCAAACTCGATATCGTAGTAGTAAGGCTGTTGACCGCGCTCCTCAACAAAGAAGCAGGCCAACGCCTGGTAGCGCGGTTCATGGGTGACTTCATACAGCCGCATCAGCGCCAGCTCAATTTCGGGATGCCCAGGATAGCCGCGCAGTTGGCCTTCATGAGGGCCAAATACGGTATCGATATAATCGGCAAAGCGACAGGCGATCTCCAGCAGTCGACGTTTGCCCGTCGCGTTAAAGAAAGCGACTGCCGCCTCAAACAGGTGTCCGGCGCAGTACAGCTCATGGCATTCGGCGACGTTGCTCCAGCGTAAGCCTGGCTCTTTCACGGTGTACCAGGTATTGAGATAACCATCTTCACACTGCGCCTGGGCCAGTAATTCAATGACCTCGTCGGCGGTTTTCTCAAGCGTTGCATCCGGCTTTTGGCTTAATGACCAGGCCACGGCTTCCAGCCATTTGGTGACATCGCTGTCCTGGAAAACCATGCCGTAAAACTCACCTTCTTCAAGACCTGCGGCAATGCGGTAGTTCGCCAGCGCGTGGCTAGGCTCGGCCTCGGCGATATTGTCGTTTAACGCCTCCCACTGGTAGGGGATGACGACATCGCGAATCAGGCGCTGGTATTCACCTAAAAACGGATCGGTAATGGTGATGTTGTTCAAATCAGCTTCAATCACATCAGACTGCATCATGTTTACCTCAAGAAATGTGTGAATGTCGTTGGTGAAGATCGGAAGAAATGCGCGCCATCATTGGCCCGTTCAGACGGCATTTGAGCAAGCACAGCGCCAGTACCAGATGGAAAATGGCCGGGATGATGCTTTGTATCAGGGTGATGCCCTGAAGCGACGCGGCGGTTTGGTTTTCAAGCCCCGGCTGATAGGCCACCAGAATCAACAACACGCTGATAATGCCGCCGGAAGACGCCCATGAAAGTTTGATAAAGAAGAGGTTGAAGGCGAAGTTCATGCCGGTTGAGCGCACGCCGTTTTTCCACTCTCCGTAATCATCGGCAAACGCCATGATGGAGAAATGCAGCGGCAGGGTGAAGCCGAGGATCACGCTGTTGAGCGCAATGCAGCCCAGCCACAGCATGCGGTATTGCGGCCCGCTTGGCAGGAACCACATCGCAATGCCGAACACCACCAGCACCAGGTTGGTGTAGTAGTACAGGCGCACCATATCGAAGCGACGCGAAAGCGGATTCACAATCATCGCCCCGGCAATCCCGGCGACGGTCAGTACGCCGAAGAACATCGACATGTACCCAGCCCCACCCTCGAGCACATAGGAGATGAAGTACATATAGCCGCCGCCACGGATGCACAGGATATTAATCAGCAGGAAGGACATCACCAGCATCAGTAGCAGTTGATCGTTTTTACGCAGCCCGGAAAGGTGCTGACGGATAGTAAAATTGCCCACCACCGACAACGGCACACGCTCTTTAACCCAGCTAAAGCACAGTAAAAACATCACTACGCCAATGCAGCACAGCACCGCCACACCATACTGGTAGCCTTTTGCTAGGTTGCCTTGACCGAAGAAATCGACCATCCACGGTAAACCCACGGACACCAGGAAACCGGCGATGCCGCTTAACACGAAGCGCCATGACTGGCAGGACATCACCTGGTCGGGACGATTGGTGACCGCGTTAATCAGCGCGCAGTAAGGAACGTTGTTGGCGGTATAGCCCAGTGAGAGCAGGAAATAGGTGCCGAAGGCCCAGGCGATTTTCATATTCGCACTGATATCGGGAACGGTGAAGGTCAGGATGCCGATAATGCCCAGCGGCAAAGCGGTCCACAACTGCCACGGACGGAATCGCCCCCAGCGGCTGCGGGTGCGGTCAGCCACGATCCCCATAATGGGGTCGGAGACCGCGTCGAAAATGCGCAGAACAAAAAACATCACGCCGACAATCGCCGGGCTTAAGCCAAACACGTCGGTATAGAAAAAGAGTAAAAAACCACTGATCAAATCTGAGATGCAATGCCCACCTGCATCGCCTAATCCATAGCCTATTTTTTCGCGGGTAGAGAGTTTCTCTCCCACATCAACTGTCTGTACATCAGTATCCAGGTTATCAGCAATTGTCATAACCAATCCTCGAACAGGGTGTGATGATTTAAAAAGTCATTACGGCGTATCTCTGACGGTTTTTAGTAAATAACTAACCGCGCTGAGCATAGTTCCTGGATGTGATAGCGGTATATAGACGGTAATTGAAAGGGTGAATTCGATCTTATTTTTACTATAAATTAATTTTGAAAGGTGACTTAAATCACAATTAACTGTAGATTTAGGGGTGAATTTGCATGAAGTATGACCAGATACATATTTTAATGAAAATGTTTAGTAAACATGAATGTTTTATTTATTCATATTCATGCGCTGCATGATATTCTCTGGTTGACGTTGTGGTTAACTGTCGGAAAAAACGAAATGGTCAAAAAAATTCGAATTAAAGATATTGCTGCAGCCAGCGGTGTCTCTATTGCCGCGGTATCACGTGCGTTGAAAGGGCAACCAGGATTAAGCGACGAAACGCGCCAGCGCATTGTCTCCATTGCCCAGGCGCAGGGGTATGATTTAAGTCGTTTACGTAACGGGCGTATCAAGCGGCTGCTGTTTCTGTTGCATCGCGAACATAATATCGCGTGCGCGCTACCCTTTTATTCCTCAGTAATGCTCGGCGTGGCAGATGCCTGTCGGGAACATGAAGTGGCGATGAGTTTTCAGCCCATTGGCCCGAATGATTCGGTGGCTGACCTGATAAATTTACATCAGCCGGATGCGTTAATCTGCGCCGGTTATCTGGAACCCGAAGTATTAGCCGAGCTGCGCCTGACGACGTTACCGGTGGCGCTGGTTGATTTGTGGGCGGCAGACTTTCCGTGTGTGAATCCCGATAACTACCACGGCGGTTTTGTCGCGACGCGGCACCTGCTGGAGCAAGGCCGAACGCGAATCGCATTTTTGGGCACTTCGCAGCGTCATTACAGTATTCGTCAACGCGTTGAAGGCTACCAGCAGGCCTTATTTGATGCCGGACGGATGTTGCCCGCCGAATACCGGGTTGAAGTCCCGCCAGTAAAAGATATTGAGCAAGCGCTGGTGGAAGGGATGGCGCGACTGCTGGCGTTGCCGGAGCCACCGGATGCTATCTTTGCTTATAACGACATGGCCGCGCTGGTGGCAATGCGCGAATGCGCCCGCCGCGGTATTCGTGTACCGGAAGACATTGCGGTGGTGGGGTTTGATGATATTGATGCTGCCGCCTGGGCGCACCCGCCGCTTTCAACGGTGGTGGTCGATAAGCGTGAGCTAGGGCGTGATGCTTTCCAGCTCCTCATGAACGACGAGAATGAAAGAAATCTGCTGTTACCGGTACGTTTAGTCACCCGTGAAAGCTCGGTAACCGATGTTCATGCGTCACGGTTGCGTCTGGCGCCGTAATCCGGCAAAGTTTGCTTCATTATGGAAACAGGGCGGTTTGTGTGAAACGACTCATCATTGGTATCTCTGGCGCGAGTGGCGCGATTTACGGCGTACGCTTATTACAGGTGCTGCGCGCTCTTCCTGATGTGGAAACGCATCTGGTGATGAGCCAGGCTGCACGCCAGACGCTGGCGCTGGAAACCGATCATTCTTTACGCGATGTTCAGGCACTGGCCGACGTGGTGCACGATGCTCGCGATATCGCCGCCAATATTTCCTCCGGTTCATTTAAAACCGCCGGTATGGTCATTCTGCCGTGTTCAATGAAGACGCTTTCCGGCATCGTTAATAGCTATACCGATGGCTTGCTGACCCGTGCGGCTGACGTCGTGCTCAAGGAACGTCGGACGCTGGTGCTGTGCGTCAGAGAGACGCCGTTGCATCTGGGACATTTGCGTTTAATGACCCAGGCCGCTGAAATTGGCGCGGTGATTATGCCGCCCGTGCCGGCGTTTTATCACCGTCCGCAGACGCTGGATGATGTGATTAACCAAACCGTCAATCGTGTGCTGGATCTCTTCGACATCGAGCTGCCGGAAGATCTCTTTACCCGCTGGAACGGCGCGTAATCGCGCCCAAAGAGAGTGCATACCCTCTCAATTGCCCCGTTTCGGGGCAATTCTGTAACGCCGATCAAATCCTCGCTATTTAATCATCCCAAATGTGTATTTGTGCTCGATTTATGCGCTGTGGCTGATATCTTTCCTTATGATTACCTTTTGTTATCTTTTTATTAACAAATTTAACATCGCCATTTAAGGCGTTGCTAAAGATGGCACAGAAGATGCAAACAAGGTTATGCAGACACAACACAACATAATTATGCGCAGTTAACGACATCACGATTTTATAGGGGAATGTATGAAGAAGACGGTTCTGGCTCTCTCTTTGCTGCTGGGTCTCAGCAGCGCCTCCAGCGTATTTGCCGCACTCCCGCAGAGTATTCGTATCGGCACTGACACCACCTATGCGCCATTCTCCTCAAAAGATGCCAAAGGCGATTTTATCGGCTTTGATATCGATCTGGGTAATGAGATGTGTAAACGCGCCAGCATCAAATGTACCTGGGTGGGCAGCGATTTTGACGCCCTGATCCCGTCGCTTAAAGCGAAGAAAATTGATGCCATTATCTCCTCACTGTCGATTACTGAAAAACGCCAGCAGGAAATTGCCTTCTCCAACAAACTGTATGCGGCGGATTCACGTCTGATTGCCGCCAAAGGGTCGGCAATTACCCCGACGCTTGATGGACTTAAAGGCAAGCATATTGGGGTGTTACAAGGCTCAACGCAGGAAGCCTACGCCAACGAAAACTGGCGCAGCAAAGGCGTTGATGTAGTGGCCTATCAAAACCAGGACCTGATTTATTCCGACCTCACGGCGGGACGTCTGGATGCGGCTTTACAAGATGAAGTCGCCGCTAGTGAAGGCTTCCTCAAGCAGCCTGCGGGCAAAGACTTTGACTTTGCCGGGCCTTCGGTGAAAGACAAAAAATATTTTGGCGACGGCACGGGCGTGGGGCTACGTAAAGACGACGTTGAGCTGAAGGCGGCGTTTGATAAAGCGCTTGCAGAACTGCGCGCCGATGGCACTTATGACAAGATGGCGAAGAAGTATTTTAACTTCAACGTCTATGGCGACTAATCACGCCGGATGTATCATCGTGGTGCATCTATTATTGGATGCACCACGATAGTGCGTTTTTTGCTCGAAAGTTACGCATGCTTGCATAATTAAGCATTTTGAATGAGAAAAAAGCCAACCAACAGGGCAGAATGCTTTGCCTTGATGGGCCGAAAGATGGCACGATAACCGCTCAGATTATTTCGATAAAACCCCAAGAATTACTGTCTGTTGAGGATAATATGAAAAAACTGGCGTTATCTCTTTCTCTGGTCTTAGCGCTTGCGTCTGCATCAAGCGCATTTGCAGCAGTCGGGCAAAAAGTGCGTATTGGTACTGACCCTACCTATGCACCTTTCGAATCAAAAAATGCGCAGGGTGAGTTGGTGGGTTTTGACATTGATCTGGCAAAAGAGCTTTGTAAGCGCATCCAGGCACAATGTACCTTCGTTGAAAACCCGCTGGACGCCCTAATCCCCTCGCTGAAAGCGAAAAAAATTGATGCCATTATGTCATCGCTGTCGATCACTGAAAAACGTCAGCAGGAAATCGCCTTTACCGACAAACTTTATGCTGCCGACTCGCGTCTGGTCGTGAAGAAGGGCTCCCCGGTTACGTCCGATCTCGCTTCGCTTAAAGGCAAGCGTGTGGGCGTGCTGCAAGGCACCACGCAGGAAACCTACGGTAACGAACACTGGGCGCCAAAAGGGGTTGAAATTGTCTCCTATCAGGGCCAGGACAATATCTACTCTGATCTGACGGCCGGTCGTATTGACGCGGCATTCCAGGACGAAGTGGCGGCGAGTGAAGGTTTCCTCAAACAGCCTATCGGTAAAGACTACCAGTTCGGTGGCGCGTCCATTAAAGACGAGAAACTGTTTGGTGTGGGTACCGGAATGGGGCTTCGTAAAGACGATACCGAATTGCTGAACGCGCTTAACAAGGCTTTCGCCGAGATGCGCGCTGACGGTACTTACGACAAGCTGGCGAAAAAGTATTTCGATTTTAACGTTTACGGCGAGTAATCATCACGAGTAACCCATCGCCTGGCATGACCGGGCGATGGACGTCAAGACAGGGCTGCAGCATGCTGTACGGGTTTTCACAGGTTATTTTCCAGGGGGCGATAGTCACGCTTGAGCTCGCACTTAGCTCAGTAGTGCTATCCGTGCTTATTGGTCTGGTTGGCGCGGGGGCGAAGCTCTCCCGAAATCGCGTACTGGCGTTAATATTTGAGGGCTACACCACCTTGATTCGGGGCGTGCCCGATCTGGTCCTGATGCTGCTGATTTTTTATGGCTTGCAGATGGCATTGAACGTGGTAACTGACTCGCTCGGATTATCACAATTTGATATTGATCCGATGATAGCCGGGATTATCACCCTCGGTTTTATCTACGGCGCTTACTTTACGGAAACCTTCCGTGGCGCGTTTATGGCAGTGCCGAAAGGACATATTGAAGCGGCCACCGCCTTTGGCTTCACCGGGGCGCAAACTTTCCGTCGGATTTTATTCCCCGCGATGATGCGCTATGCGCTGCCTGGTATTGGTAATAACTGGCAGGTGATCCTGAAAGCGACCGCGCTGGTCTCTTTGCTCGGTCTTGAAGATGTGGTGAAAGCCACCCAACTTGCCGGTAAAAGCACCTGGGAGCCGTTTTACTTCGCCATCGTCTGTGGTTTGATTTATCTGCTGTTTACTACCGTTTCTAATGGCGTGTTGCTTCTGCTCGAACGCCGCTACTCCGTGGGTGTGAAGAGGGCTGACCTGTGATAGAGATTATTCAGGAGTACTGGAAGGCGCTTCTTTGGAGTGATGGTTACCGTTTTACCGGTGTAGCGATTACGCTGTGGTTGCTGGTGTTGTCGGTGGTGATGGGCGGTATTCTGGCGCTTTTTCTGGCTATCGCTCGCGTCTCCAGTAATAAATTCATTAAATTCCCGGTGTGGCTTTTCACCTATATTTTCCGCGGTACGCCGCTGTATGTGCAGCTGCTGGTGTTCTACTCCGGCATGTACACGCTGGAAATCGTTAAAGGCACCGAGATGCTCAATGCTTTTTTCCGCAGCGGCCTTAACTGTACCGTGCTGGCGTTAACCCTAAACACCTGTGCGTATACCACGGAGATTTTTGCGGGGGCGATTCGTGCCGTCCCGGCAGGTGAGGTAGAAGCTGCACGGGCCTACGGTTTCTCGTCGTTTAAACTTTATCGCTGCATTATTCTGCCCTCAGCGCTGCGCACGGCTTTACCAGCCTACAGTAACGAAGTCATCCTGATGCTGCATTCTACGGCGCTGGCGTTTACCGCGACCGTGCCTGATTTGCTCAAGATTGCTCGCGATATCAACTCCGCGACCTATCAACCGTTTACCGCCTTCGGGATTGCGGCGGTGCTGTACTTAATGATCTCTTACGTGCTGATTCGCCTGTTCCGCAAAGCGGAAAAGCGCTGGCTGCAGCATGTGCAACCGTCTTCTACGCACTGAGAACAAAATGTCTGAGAAAAAACTTAACGTCATCGATCTGCACAAACGTTATGGCGAGCATGAGGTGCTGAAGGGCGTATCGCTACAGGCGAACGCGGGCGATGTTATCAGCATCATCGGTTCGTCCGGTTCGGGTAAAAGTACCTTCTTACGCTGCATTAACTTCCTTGAAAAACCGAGTGAAGGCACGATTATCGTCAATGGCCAGAATATTGGTCTGGTTCGTGATAATGACGGACAGCTGAAGGTGGCGGATAAAAATCAGCTGCGTTTACTGCGTACCCGTCTGACGATGGTGTTCCAGCATTTCAATCTCTGGAGCCATATGACGGTACTGGAAAACGTGATGGAAGCCCCCATTCAGGTATTGGGATTAAGCAAGCAAGAGGCGCGCGAGCGGGCGGTGAAATACCTGGCGAAAGTGGGTATTGATGAACGCCAGCAGGGGAAATATCCGGTGCATCTCTCCGGTGGACAGCAGCAACGCGTCTCTATTGCGCGTGCCTTAGCTATGGAGCCGGAAGTCTTGCTGTTTGATGAACCCACCTCCGCGCTTGACCCAGAGCTTGTAGGTGAAGTGCTGCGTATTATGCAGAAGCTGGCGGAAGAGGGGAAAACCATGGTTGTCGTGACGCATGAAATGGGCTTCGCGCGGCATGTCTCCTCGCACGTGATTTTTCTGCATCAGGGCAAAATTGAAGAAGAGGGCGCGCCAGATGACGTGTTTGGTAACCCGAAAAGCGCACGTTTGCAGCAGTTTTTGAGCGGTGCGTTAAAATAAATACTCTTAGCCCTCACCGCTCGGTGAGGGTATTCTCGCGTCGGTAAACCCAATCGTCATAGTATTCCCCATTGAGCAAATAGGCTTTTTCCAGCACCTGAGTGCGCGTAAAACCGTGTCTTTCCAGCAGCCGTGAGGAGCCCTGATTGGCCCCTAACACCCACGCATTAATGGCCCACAGCGACAGTTGATGAAAGCCGTAGTCGCAAAGCGCGGTGAGCGCTTCGCTGGCATAGCCTTTGCCCTGTGCTTCGGGTAGCAGCGCGTAACCGATATCCGCTTCATGCGGGTTTTTTGGGCTAATGCGCAGGCCGATATCACCTAATGCCACATTATTTTCATCACGAATGACAAAGATATTGGGTTCCTGGCATCGCAGTCTGAACACCGCCCGTATCGCCGCTTCGTCCAGCACTTCGCCCATAAAACGCATGACGTCACCGTTTTTTCGCAGCGACAAAAAAAAAGGCCAATCGCGTTCGTTAAAGGGAGTTAGCAGTAAGCGTGGGGTTGTCAGCGTCACCATAAAGAGGCCAGTATGCGAGAACAAAGCCATACCTTATCACCCAAAAAGACGCAATAACAAGGCCTTAACGCTTAAGCGATGCGCTACCGCTGAGCTCATGGAAATATTCGAGCACCGTCTGGATCTGTACAAGGCTTTATCGCAGGATTGGAGAGTTAAGGTTGTAAGCGGCCTCACGTTCAGGCCGCGGATCTTCGGTTAAGTCGCTGGAAATGCGAGGGTAGTTCCAGATTACGTCAGGAGAAAACTGACGTTACGCGCGCGGTAGGCAGTTAAGGCCGTTTGCCGATAATATTGCCCAGCGCTTCATCCAAATCGTACCAGTGGAAGGTAAAACCGGCGGCTTCTAAGCGTTTTGGCAACGCGCGCTGACCGCCCAGCACCAGTACCGACGATTCGCCCATCAGCAGGCGTATCACGGTCGCGGGAACGCGTAAGATTGCGGGACGATTCAGTGCATGACCTAAGGCGTGAGAAAATTGTTCATTGTGTACCGGGTAGGGCGAAACCATATTAAATGGCCCACGGAGATCGTGGTCGAGTAACCACAAGATACCGTTGACCATATCGTCAATGTGAATCCACGCCAGATACTGCCGACCGTTGCCGATAGGGCCGCCGAGCCCGAGTTTAAACGGCGGCAGCATTTTGCCGAGGATCCCACCTTTTGCGGCAAGAACCACGCCGGTGCGCAGCAGGCAAACACGGGTACGGTCGCTTTGCGCGGTGCAGGCGATCTGCTCCCAGCGCGCGCAAAGCTTATGGGTAAATTCGTTATGCGGCGGCTCTTCTTCGGTCACGACCACTTCACCCAGATCGCCGTAGTATCCGATAGCTGAACCGGAAATCAGCACCGCCGGCGGTGTGTCGCTTGCCTGAATTAAATCACTGAGCCGTTGGGTTATCTTCCAGCGGCTATCGCAGAGTTTCTGTTTCTGCTCTTCGGTCCAGCGCTTATCGGCAATCGGCTCTCCGGCGAGGTTAATGACGGCGTCGATGCCATCAAGTGACGTCACTTTCTGCAGCCCGGCCCATATCTCAACGCGCGCATCTAGCGTTTGATGTGCTTTCTCAGGCGTTCGCGTCACCACTGTGACCGTGTGGCCCAGCGTCAATAAACGCGGGATCAGATGGCGACCAATCAGCCCGGTGCCACCGGTAATGAGAATTTGCATGCGACCTCCCAGCGAAGGAGCGCTTAACGTTGCCAGATTAAGGTAATGGATACCGAGTCGGCATAACGCAGCGCGTGAACTTTATCGACCTCTACTTCAGCATAAGTGACCCAGTGATGTTCGCGTGCGATATCGAGCACATCCTGAGTTAATTTTTCCAACAAAGAGAAACGGTTATTCTCTACGTGAGAAATAATGCTTTTGGTGATGGTGCGGTAGTTCAGCGCATCATTGATATCTTCGCTATTGCGCGCTTTATCTGCCGGATAGCGAAGCTGGATATTGATAACCACATCCTGGCGGTTGGCAATCTCTTCTTCTTTAATACCGATAAACGTACGCAACCGCAGATTTTTGATGCGGATAATGGCGTCGGACTGTGACATTGCAGGTATTCTCCTTAATTATTGTTGTCCTTGGCATCATACACGAAAGCAGGTTTGTTGCGGCAGAGGGGGAACAGGTGCTTGTTTAATAAAGCGCGATTTACGCAAGCCTGTTAGTTGCAAAAACCTCATGTACCAGACGAGTGACATCCATTCTAAGACAAGCTATGTTGGCTGTTATGTCCGTCGGAGGCAGGTTCTTTGCGTCCGTCATTTGTGCCCTGTAACCTGTGATTGAGGATGCGCGATGAGCCAGCCTGTGATAACGCTTTGGTCAGACTCTGATTTTTTCTCACCGTATGTTATGTCAGTTTACGTTGCGCTACAGGAAAAAGGGTTACCGTTTAACCTTAAAACGGTAAATCTTGGCCTCGGCGAACATCTTCAACCGGGATGGCGAGGTTATAGCGCCACGCGCCGCGTGCCGCTGTTGGTGGTCGATGATTTTGAACTGAGCGAATCGTCTGCCATTACCGAGTACCTTGACGAGCGTTTTGCACCACCTGAATGGGAACGCTTGTACCCATACGATCTCCAGAAACGGGCACGTGCCCGTCAGGTGCAGGCATGGTTACGCAGCGATCTGATGCCAATTCGTGAAGAACGATCCACGGCGGTGGTTTTTGGGGGTGAGAAAAAAGCACCTTTAAGCGAAGCAGGACACAAAAGCGCAGCTAAACTTTTTGACACTGCCACTGCGCTTTTATCCCACGGTAAGCCGAATCTATTTGGTGAGTGGTGTATTGCGGATAGTGATTTAGCGTTGATGCTCAATCGTTTGGTGATGAATGGCGATGATGTCCCTGAGCGACTGGCGGATTACGCTACCTTCCAATGGCAGCGGTCATCAATACAGCGCTACGTGGCGCTCTCGGCAACACGGTCGGACTGAAAATAATGATGAAATCCATTATGATAGCAGGGATTATCATTGTAGGGATTTGATGAATGAAATTGATGTTTGCTTCGGATATTCATGGCGCTTTGCCCGCCGCTGAACGCGTCGTGTCGCTATTTAAACAAAGCGGTGCAGATTGGCTGGTGATTCTGGGCGACGTGCTCAATCATGGGCCGCGTAACGCACTCCCTGAAGGATATGCGCCATCACAGGTTGCCGAGTGCCTGAACAGCGTTGCTGAGCGGGTTATTGCGGTACGTGGCAATTGTGATAGCGAAGTCGACCAGATGTTGCTGCATTTTCCCATGACGGCGCCATGGCAGCAGATATTGACCGAAAAACAAAGACTGTTTCTGACTCATGGTCATCTTTATGGCCCGGATAATCTTCCGCCGCTGGCGGCAGACGATGTGCTAATTTTTGGCCATACGCACCTGCCGGTGGCAGAAAAACACGACGAGATATTCTTATTTAACCCCGGTTCGGTTAGCATTCCTAAAGGCGGTTTTGCTGCAAGCTTCGGAATGATGGACGGGGGCAAACTGCAAGTTTTAGCACTTAATGATCAGCGGGTTATTGCAGAGGTCACCATTAACCCGTAATTTACCCATCAATCATAAAACGCGCCGCAAGAGCGCATTCAATTTAAGGTTTTCTGATGGTCGAGCAGAATCATTTGGCAAGCACGGAATGGGTCGATATTGTCAGCGAAGACAATGAGGTCATCGCGCAAGCGAGCCGCGAACAAATGCGCGCGCAGTGTCTGCGTCACCGGGCAACCTATATCGTCGTGCATGACGGGATGGGGAAAATTCTGGTGCAACGCCGCACTGAGACGAAAGACTATCAGCCGGGTATGCTGGACGCCACCGCTGGGGGTGTTGTCAAGGCAGATGAACCGTTGCTGGAATCCGCCCGTCGTGAAGCAGAAGAGGAACTCGGGATTGCAGGCGTGCCGTTTGCCGATCACGGCCAGTTCTATTTTGAAGACAAGAACTGTCGCGTCTGGGGCAGCTTGTTTAGCTGTGTCTCCCACGGGCCGTTTGCCTTACAGGAAGAAGAGGTGAGTGAGGTCAGCTGGATGACGCCAGAAGAGATCACCGCCCGTTGCGATGACTTTACTGATGATTCCCTGAAGGCGCTGGCGCTGTGGATGACCCGCAACGCTAACAACGAAGCGCGAGTAACGGAAGACGAAGAGTGATTGATATGGGCACCTTTTGGTGCCCATTGTGATTTAAGGGAAGCTGAAGACCATAACTGCCGGGATGTTCACCGTTCCTGATGAAAGTGCTGAAGCGTCTGTGGATGAGATAAAGGCAAATATATTGAGCGTAGCGTCACCGGTATCCCCTTCATAGTTCATAAAAAATTCATTGAGCTTGACATTATTTTTGAGATTAATTCTGGTGTAGTTAGTTGCATCAGCAGAGCTTGCATATTTTAATCCTATCCCCACGCCCTTTGCTGTTCCATTTGTGTTAATAAGCAGATTGTCGCTGGTGCTTTGGTTGGAGGCAAAGTTGAGGGTGATACTGGCTTTTGAATAGCAGTTTTTAAAATTGATTTGAAAAGGCGTTAAATTATACTCTCCGCTGGGTTTACTCTGTATATCTCTCAAATTGATATCTCCCAGGTTGACCGTGGGTACTTTAGTAAAAGTGCCACATCCCGCGCTTTTAAATGATATTGGCCCTTTAAAGTGAATATTTACCTGCCCGCCAAAACCGTCGATATTTTCAAGTACGCCAACATGTGTTTGCGTGGAGAAAAAAGATTTCCCTGCTGCCTTTGTTGGATCAAAATCAGAAGTTGTATAAAACTTGACGGTAAAAGGAATGCTCACGGTTTGCTTCAGCGTATCCGTTATATCACTGCAACCCCAGCCACCCGTTGCTGTTGATTTATTATAGCTTGAGTTAAGCGTCATGTAGAAAGGCATCGCGGGCGACCATGACCCCCAGTTGGACGCCGGCTGAGGCATGTTGGCCTCTACGATAACATACAGGCCAGGTACAGAGGCATCGACGAGCACGCCTTTCGGGTTATTGACATCCGCTTTGGTAAAAACACTGGTGGGATAAAAATTGGCTTCTTTAGAGCTGTTATTCCAGCTTTTTCCCCAGTAACCCGCAGTGACGCTGGTTGAGCTTGTAAACACCGAACTTTCATTAGCGCTGGGAGTAAGATCTGTGCCGTTAATATTTAGCACGGCGTTAACGGTTGCGCTAACGCTACTGGGACTGCCAAGCATCCAGCCGCATCCGGCAAAGCAAGGTATAGAACAAAACATTGAAGATATTAATAATAGTGGTAATAGTTTGATAGGGGATAACATAAGGTTAATCCTTTTATTTTATTAATCAATTATATTCCTATGTTGAGTGTATAATTAGGATTAGCGTAATAGCAATACATAAAACACTAAATGGAGATTGTTTGAATTTTATTATTAATAACAATTATGTGTGATATCTTTAAATATAAAGTGGTTTGTATATTATTTATTAGATTAATAAAGGTGTCGATTTATTCGGGAAGGGATTACTAATAAACGATGTAATAAAAAAGGCGACCATATAAGGTCGCCTTCTGTCTTAAAGATACTTAGCCTTGCTGCGAAGACTGGATCGCGGTCAGAGCGATGGTATAGACGATATCGTCTACCAGCGCGCCACGAGACAGGTCGTTCACCGGCTTGCGCATACCCTGCAGCATCGGCCCGATAGAGATCAGGTCGGCAGAACGCTGTACCGCTTTGTAGGTGGTGTTACCGGTGTTCAGATCCGGGAAGATGAACACGGTAGCGCGACCTGCAACCGGAGAGTTCGGTGCTTTGGATTTCGCAACGTCAGCCATAACCGCGGCGTCATACTGCAGCGGGCCGTCGATCATCAGGTCAGGACGTTTTTCCTGAGCCAGACGAGTTGCTTCGCGTACTTTCTCAACGTCGCTACCTGCACCAGAGGTACCGGTAGAGTAGGAGAGCATTGCCACGCGTGGTTCGATACCGAAAGCAATCGCGGAGTCAGCAGACTGGATAGCGATTTCTGCCAGCTGTTCAGCCGTTGGATCTGGGTTGATCGCGCAGTCACCGTA
This sequence comes from Enterobacteriaceae bacterium, assembly GCA_902363335.1. GTDB lineage: Bacteria > Pseudomonadota > Gammaproteobacteria > Enterobacterales > Enterobacteriaceae > Kluyvera. Next base: position 244,222 of record CABIZV010000005.1, read on the forward strand.
AACATAAACCTGTTCTGGCAGCAGCATGAAGAACACAGAAGACACCAGAGAGCTACCAGGTGCAGTTTTAATCAGCTGCAGCGGTGGACGAATGGTGTTTGCCGTAGTGTGAACTGCACCAGAAACCAGGCCGTCAACATCGTCTTGTTCCAGCATCAGGGTGCCAAGAACAACGTTGTCTTCAAGCTGCTCGCGAGCAACGGTTTCGGTCATGCCTTTGTTTTTACGCAGTTCGACCAGACGAGCAACGTAGCTTTCGCGAACCACTTCTGGATCAACGATTTCAACGCCAGCGCCCAGTTCTACGCCCTGGGAGGCAGCAACGCGGGTGATTTCATCCGGGTTGCCCAGCAGTACGCAAGTTGCGATACCACGTTCAGCACAGATAGCCGCAGCTTTAACGGTACGCGGTTCGTCGCCTTCTGGCAGAACAACGCGCTTGCCGGCTTTACGTGCCAGCTCGGTCAGCTGGTAGCGGAAGGCTGGAGGAGACAGACGACGGCTGCGCTCAGAAGTTGCGGTGAGCGAGTCAATCCAGTCAGCGTTGATATAGTTAGCAACGTATTCCTGAACTTTCTCGATGCGCTCATGATCGTCAACCGGCACTTCCAGGTTGAAGCTCTGCAGGCTCAGAGAGGTCTGCCAGGTGTTGGTGTTCACCATGAATACCGGCAGGCCGGTAGCAAATGCGCGTTCGCACAGTTTGCTGATACGTGGATCCATGTCGTAACCGCCGGTCAGCAGCAGAGCACCGATTTCCACGCCGTTCATGGCGGCCAGGCACGCTGCAACCAGAACGTCAGGACGGTCTGCGGAGGTCACCAGCAGGGAACCTGCACGGAAATGCTCCAGCATGTGCGGGATGCTACGTGCGCAGAAGGTCACAGATTTCACGCGGCGAGTGTTGATGTCGCCTTCGTTAATAATGGTCGCGTTCAGGTGGTGAGCCATATCGATTGCACGGGTCGCAATCAGATCGAAGCTCCATGGCACCGCGCCAAGTACCGGCAGGCTGCTAGAGCCGCTCAGCTTAGCTGGATCGATTTTTACCACTTTCGCTTTGGTAGAATCGTCGAAGATCTCAGACAGATCCGGGCGAGTACGGCCCTGGTCGTCAACGGGTGCGTTCAGCTTATTGACGATAACACCGGTAATGTTGGTGTTTTTTGCGCCGCCGAAGCTGCTGCGAGTCAGTTCAATACGCTCGTTCAGCTGCTCTGGGGTATCGGTACCCTGAGACATGACGAAAACGATTTCCGCGTTCAGCGTTTTCGCGATTTCGTAGTTCAGAGACTGCGCGAACTGATGCTTACGGGTTGGCACCAGGCCTTCAACCAGTACAACTTCTGCATCTTTGGTGTTGGTGTGGTAGTTAGCGATGATCTCTTCCATCAGCACATCTTTCTGATTGCTGGAGAGCAGCGCTTCTACGTGGTTCATTTTCATCGGTTCAGCGGCAGTCGTCGTGGAAGAGCTGGCGCGAACGATGGTGGTAGTCTGGTCTGGCGCATCGCCACCGCTACGAGGTTGAGCGATAGGCTTAAAGACGCTCAGACGAACGCCTTTGCGTTCCATAGCACGGATAACGCCAAGGCTGACGCTGGTCAGGCCGACGCTGGTTCCGGTAGGGATCAGCATAATAGTACGGGACACGGTTTATCCTCTTTCGTTACCGCCGCAATTGGGCGGGTTACAAAACAGCACCGCCAGCTTAGCTGGCGGTGTGATATCAGGCAGTCAGACGGTTGGCGTCTTGTGCAATGACCAGCTCTTCGTTGGTCGGGATAACGATGGCAGGGCGGGTGCCTTCTTTGTTGATGAAGCCAGACTTGCCGAAACGAGCAGCCAGGTTACGTTCGTGATCAACTTCGAAGCCCAGAACGCCCAGTTTGCCCAGGGACAGTTCGCGAACCATGGCGGCATTTTCACCGATACCACCGGTGAAGATAACCGCATCCAGACGGCCCTCCATCAGCGCAGCGTAGGAACCGATGTACTTCGCCAGACGGTGGCAGTAAACGTCCATTGCACGTTTAGCGTCAGCTTTATCCTGGTAGTTATCTTCTACATAACGGCAGTCGCTGGTGACTTCGGTCAGACCCAGAAGGCCAGACTCTTTGGTCAGCATTTTGTTGATCTGATCAACGTTCATGCCCAGAGTGTCGTGCAGGTGGAAAATGATGGCAGGGTCGATGTCGCCAGAGCGAGTACCCATCACCAGACCTTCCAGTGGGGTCAGACCCATGGAGGTATCAACACATTTACCGTTACGGATTGCAGAGACAGAACCACCGTTGCCCAGGTGGCAAGTAATGATGTTGAGTTCTTCAACCGGCTTGTTCAGTACTTTTGCTGCTTCCTGGGTTACATAGAAGTGGCTGGTGCCGTGTGCGCCGTAGCGACGGATGCCATGTTCTTTGTACAGGCTGTACGGTAGGGCATACAGGTAAGATTCTTCCGGCATAGTCTGGTGGAACGCGGTATCGAATACGGCAACGTTCTTATCTTTCAGGTTAGGGAAAGATTTCAGCGCTTCAGCAATACCGATCAGGTGAGCTGGGTTATGCAGCGGAGCGAAAGAAGAAGAATCTTTAATACCCTGAATCACGGATTCGTCGATCACAACGGAGCTGGTGTACTTCTCGCCGCCGTGTACGATGCGGTGACCGATTGCGGTCAGCTGCGCGGACAGTTCTGGTTTTTGTGCCAGAATAGTATTAACGATAAAGTTCAGCGCTTCACTGTGAGCGGCGCCTGCACCTAAAGCCGCTTCTTGTTTACCGCCGTCCATTTTCCACTTGATACGTGCTTCTGGGAGATGGAAACATTCGGCTAAACCAGAGAGGTATTCTTCACCGTTAACTGCATCGATGATGGCAAATTTCAGTGAGGAGCTACCGCAGTTCAGAACCAGTACTAACTTACTCGACATGGAAGTACCTATTTATGATACGTGGCTAAAAAAACGTCAATGAGTCATTAAGCGTAGCGCAGGATGACCCCGACATTTATGATTAACATCATGCCTGGAACAATTTTCGGGCATGATCTAAGAAATACATATTGATTCTAAGCCATTTTGCATATTTTTCAGCCAATGGCAGAATATGCGATAATTTGATATGCCAGAAGGGATAGAATCTGGCTATCTCAGGCTGGCACAGGATACCCGATTGCAAGGGCTATGCCAAAATCTTTTGAACGATGTCATACACAGTTGTTGTTTTGCAAAAATATTTTAATCTTTATACGTGAAGTTGAGGTGAGCCATGTCAACCCCCGAGCAACGCCCGGTCAGTTTCTTCAATTTATTTAGCCGGGGACAGCACTATTCAAAAACGTGGCCGCTGGAAAAACGCCTTGCACCGGTGTTTGTTGAAAACCGTGTCATCCGCGCGACGCGTCACGCTATTCGTTTCATGCCGCCGCTGGCTATCTTTACGCTGTGCTGGCAAATAGCCCTTGGCGGGCAACTCGGCCCGGCCGTCGGCACTGCGTTATTCGCGCTGAGTTTGCCGATGCAGGGGCTGTGGTGGCTAGGGAAACGTTCCGTCACCCCATTACCGCCGTCAACGCTAAAGTGGTTTTATGAAGTTCGTGGCAAATTACAGGAGGCGGGACAAGCTCTCGCACCGGTAGAAGGCAAACCGGATTATCAGGCGCTGGCTGACACGCTTAAGCGCGCCTTCAAACAACTGGATAAAACTTTCCTTGATGATTTGTAATTGATAGCGAAAAACGCATATAAAAGAAGACACATTTATTGTGTCTTTTTTTATGCTGCCAAGCGCAACAGGAGTCGAAGAATGGAAATGACCCATGCACAACGTCTGATTTTGTCTAATCAGTACAAAATGATGACAATGCTTGATCCCGACAACGCTGAGCGCTATCGCCGCCTGCAAACAATTATTGAACGTGGTTATGGTTTACAGATGCGTGAGCTGGACCGCGAGTTTGGCGAGCTCAAAGAAGAGACCTGTCGTATCGTCATCGACATCATGGAGATGTACCATGCGCTACACGTCTCGTGGACCAATCTGAAAGACGCCGCCGCCATCGATGAGCGCCGCGTCACCTTCCTCGGCTTTGATGCCGCTACGGAAGCGCGCTTCTTGGGCTACGTTCGCTTTATGGTGAATATTGAAGGCCGCTATACCCACTTCGACGCCGGCACTCACGGTTTCAACGCCCAAACGCCAATGTGGGATAAATATCAGCGCATGCTGAATGTCTGGCACGGCTGCCCGCGCCAATACCACCTGAGTAGCAACGAAATTAACCAGATCATCAACGCGTAATGGAGGCTGCCGTGCTGTGCAAAGGTTTCCTGTTTGATTTAGACGGTACGCTGGTGGATTCGCTGCCCGTGGTCGAACGTTCCTGGCAATTCTGGGCCAAAAGCTACGGCGTTGACCCGGATGCGGTGCTGGATTTTATTCACGGTAAGCAGGCTATCACCACCTTGCGCCACTTTATGCCGGATAAAACGGAAGCGGAGATCCAGGCTGAGTTTCTGCGTCTTGAGCATATTGAATCTACCGATTTGGACGGGATTCGTGCGCTGCCGGGGGCCATTGAATTGCTGGAGCACTTAGAGGCTAACGCGATCCCCTGGGCCATTGTGACCTCAGGGTCAATTCCGGTGGCTCACGCGCGCCATCGGGCGGCAGGTCTGCCGATGCCTGAAGTGTTTGTCACCGCAGAACAGGTCAAACACGGAAAACCGCAGCCGGATGCCTATTTATTAGGTGCCGAGCTTCTGGGGCTACCACCGCAAATGTGTCTGGTGGTTGAAGATGCTCAGGCTGGCATCCAGGCAGGTATCGCTGCGGGATGTCTGGTCGCTGCTGTCAATGTACCGGCAGAAACGCCGGAGCTGTTGGAGGTCGATTTTGTTCTCTCGACCCTCGATGCGCTGCGCGTCGAAAAATTACCGGATAACCAGGTAAACGTTACGCAGAATGCATGATCTTATGATTTAGCCCCACATCGTTGGGGCTTTTTTCTGTCAATATGATTAACGCCTTATAGTTGATGATGTTACCGCTTATTTGATGACAAGGATGTACTGTGAACGGTGAATTGATTTGGGTGCTCTGTTTATTAGCGATTGCGGTGGTGCTGTTTGCCACCGGCAAGGTACGCATGGATGCTATCGCATTGGGCATTATTGTGGCGTTCGTCCTGAGCGGCACGCTGACGTTAAGCGAAGCGTTTTCAGGCTTTAGCGATCCCAACGTTATTTTGATTGCCGCGCTGTTTATTATTGGCGATGGTCTGGTTCGCACCGGCGTCGCCACCAAGATGGGTTCCTGGCTGGTGCAGGTGGCCGGCAACAGTGAAATCAAAATGCTGGTGTTCCTGATGCTGACCGTCGCCGGTCTCGGTGCCTTTATGAGTTCAACCGGGGTGGTGGCTATCTTTATCCCGGTGGTATTAAGCGTTTCGACACGCATGAATATCTCCCCCTCGCGCCTGATGATGCCGCTAAGCTTCGCCGGGCTTATCAGCGGTATGATGACATTAGTCGCCACACCGCCAAATCTGGTTATCAATAGTGAATTGCTCCGTGAAGGGCTAGACGGCTTTGGCTTCTTTAGCGTCACGCCGATTGGTCTGGTCGTCCTGGTGTTTGGCATCATCTATATGCTGTTGACGCGATTTATGCTTAATGGCGATGACGAAAATCAAAAGCGCGATGGCCGCAAACGCAGCACCTTTCGCGATCTGATTAAAGAGTATCGCCTGACCGGCCGCGCGCGTCGCCTGGCTATCCGCCCCGGTTCACCGATGATAGGCCAACGTCTTGACGACATGAAATTGCGTGAACGTTACGGCGCCAACATTATTGGCGTCGAGCGCTGGCGTCGTTTTCGTCGGGTGATTGTGAATGTGAACGGGGTATCAGAATTCCGTGCCCGCGACGTGCTGCTGATTGATATGTCGGCGGCTGAGATAGATCTGCGCCAATTCTGCACGGAGCAGATGCTTGAGCCTATGGTTCTGCGCGGGGAATATTTCTCAGACCAGGCGCTGGATGTGGGTATGGCGGAAGTATCGCTTATCCCTGATTCCGAACTGCTGGGAAAAACCGTCCGTGAAATGGGCTTTCGTACCCGTTACGGCCTCAATATTGTGGGCATGAAGCGTAATGGTCAGGCGGTAGACGGGTCGGTGGTCGATGAGCCGCTGCAACTTGGCGATATTGTGCTGGTGGTCGGCAACTGGAAATTGATAAGCCAGCTGGCGCAAAAAGGGCGAGATTTCGTGGTGCTCAATCTGCCGGTTGAAGTCAGCGATGCATCACCGGCGCACAGCCAGGCTCCGCATGCTATTTTCTGTCTGGTACTGATGGTGGCGCTGATGCTCACCGATGAAATCCCAAACCCCATTGCCGCAATCATCTCATGCCTGTTGATGGGGAAATTCCGCTGCATCGATGCGCAGAGCGCCTATAAATCGATTCACTGGCCGAGCATTATTTTGATTGTCGGGATGATGCCATTCGCGCTGGCCTTGCAAAAAACCGGCGGCGTGGATCTTATTGTGAAAGGTTTGATGGATATCGGCGGCGGGCAGGGGCCATATTTGATGCTGGGCTGTCTGTTCGTGATGTGTGCGGCCATCGGGCTGTTTATCTCCAACACCGCCACGGCAGTGTTAATGGCGCCAATTGCACTCGCGGCGGCGAAAACGATGGGCGTATCGCCTTATCCGTTTGCCATGGTCGTGGCAATGGCGGCTTCAGCGGCGTTTATGACGCCGGTTTCCTCGCCGGTGAATACGCTGGTGTTAGGGCCTGGTAAATACACCTTCAGTGATTTCCTCAAAATTGGCGTGCCGTTTACGGTGCTGGTGATGATTGTCTGCGTGGTGCTAATCCCAATTCTGTTCCCGTTCTGATAGCAGGTTCCCGGCTACGTTTTAATTGTAGGCCGGATAAGACGTTTACGTCGCCATCCGGCATTGTGCCTGATGGCGCTACGCTTATCAGGCCTACGGGCCGAGCGTAGCGACACCGGGAACGCAGACGACTACAGCGGTGAATCCTGACTTATTTCATCGAGCGAAAGATGGAAGCTTGGGACAAACATCGCCATAAAATAGTCCATCTCATCGCTGCGACGTGAGGCCAGCGTCTTTTCAAGGCGGCCTTTTGCCAGCAGAAACTCATTATTTCCGGCCGATAGCTCTTCCAGGCACTTCAGATAAGCGCATAGCGCATCAGCCTGCTTCACAATCGCTTTCTCTTCATCGCTACTCTGATGTTCGTCAATAAGAGGCGCGAAGATGTCGTGCAGCTCTTCTGGCACCATATCGAGCAGTTTCTGCTGCGCGATTTTCTCAATCGCTTTGTATTCCTGCGCAATTTGCGAATTGAAATATTTTACCGGGGTTGGAAGATCGCCTGTTAATACTTCCGAGGCGTCGTGATACATCGCCAGCAGCGCAATGCGTTCGGCGTTGACCTGACCATTAAATTTCCGATTCTTAATCGCCGCGAGAGCATGGGCGACCATGGCAACCTGTAAACTGTGCTCAGAGACGTTTTCCGTGCGCACATTGCGCATCAGCGGCCAGCGATTGATTAACTTCAGGCGGGAGAGGTGGGCAAAAAAATGACTCTGATTCTGACTCATAACATCCCTTACTCGGTGACTTCAGTAAAGGCATTGTGCGCTGAGAAAGCCGCCGGATGCAAATTTCCGGCGGCGAGAAGGGGATTACAGCTGACGATAGCCCGACAGGAAACGGCCAAAACGGGTGATCGCCATTTCCAGATCGTCTTCACGCGGCAGCGTCACGATACGAACGTGATCCGGCCACGGCCAGTTAAAAGCGGTTCCCTGCACCAGCAGCACTTTTTCCTGTAACAGGAAATCCAGCACCATGCGCTGATCATCGTGAATGTTAAAGCGCTTGGCATCGATTTTCGGGAACATATATAGCGCGCCTTTCGGCTTCATGCAGGAGACGCCAGGGATCTCGTTGATTAACTCCCACGCGCGGTTGCGCTGCTCGTATAAACGTCCGCCGGGAGCGATAAACTCGCTGATGCTCTGATAGCCGCCCAGCGCGGTCTGAATTGCGTGCTGTGCCGGAACGTTGGCGCAAAGTCGCATGGACGCAAGCATCTCCAGCCCTTCGATATAGCCTTTGGCGTGCTTCTTCGGCCCATTTAATACCATCCACCCCTGGCGGAAACCCGCCACGCGGTAGGTTTTGGACAAACCGTTAAAGGTGACCGTCAGCAGATCCGGCGCCAGGGCGGCGATTGAATGGTGCTGGGCTTCGTCGTAGAGGATCTTGTCGTAGATTTCATCGGCGAAGATTATCAGGTTATGCTCGCGGGCGATCTCGACAATTTCCTGCAGCAGCTCTTTTGAGTACACCGCGCCGGTTGGGTTGTTCGGGTTAATAATGACGATACCACGGGTGCGTGGCGTAATTTTGGCACGGATATCGTCAAGGTCAGGGAACCAGTCAGCCGACTCGTCACACAGATAATGCACCGCTTTTCCGCTGGATAACGACACGGCCGCTGTCCACAACGGGTAGTCAGGTGCTGGCACCAGCATCTCGTCACCGCTGTTCAATAGCGCCTGCATCGCTTGCACAATAAGCTCAGAAACGCCATTGCCGATGTAGATATCTTCGACCGTCACATCGCGCATACCGCGAGCCTGATAGTGCTGCATGATAGCTTTACGCGCAGAGTACAGACCTTTGGAATCGCAGTAGCCCTGCGCGGTTGGCAGGTTACGAATCACATCAACCAGAATCTCATCCGGCGCATCGAACCCAAATGGCGCGGGGTTACCGATATTGAGTTTAAGAACCTTGTTGCCTTCTTCTTCAAGGCGTTTGGCCTCTTTGAGTACCGGGCCGCGAATGTCGTAACAAACGTTGTCTAACTTGCTGGATTTTTCGATGGGTGACATGAATCTTTGACCTTTTTAGCTGTGATTGCCACTCCCTGCCGTGGAAGTCAGCACGGAACAATGTACTCCGCATCCCCGTAGTTTTGAAGGGTTAACAGTAGAAGATTTTGTTCAGCTTTTATTGGTGGAGCATTCTTTTTTACTGCTTTCATCCGATGATTTCTATGATATCTATTGCGACTTTGGAATTATGCAGCTCAATTCACTATCATTAACTAAACTTATGGTTTTTTTGACTGAGTAAAAAGAAAATGGTTTACCTTAGGGACTGATAGGCATAAATACATTAACTAACTTTACCTATTTATATCTTTATTTATATTCTGGCTAATAAGTATTAGGGCTAATACTCGCCTTGTGAAAGTGTTGTTAATCTCAGCCTTCAATATATATTAATATTTCTTTATATTTTGAAAAGGTATTTCAAAGCATCGTGAGGCGACCTAAATTGGTTGGAATCCGAAGCTTTCAGTACGCTTGAGATAGATCTTAATTAAGCTTATAAAGTTAATGGTTTTCGGTTAATATGCGAAGGTACATGCAAGTTTTGCTCCCGATTTTTGTTGATGATTATCAATACTCCTGAGTTAACTTTATGATTTTTGTATATTTATTGCATTAATTTAAAATACGGCTTTCCTCCTGGTGCATTAAAGCAGCATTACAACCTACAACTTCTTACGCAGCAGACTGCCGAGAGAGAACCAGATAAATAGCCTTCGGGTTAAAGGATATATTGCAAAGGGAACTGTTGCTCTTTGAAGTAACAGACAATTTTAATACTGACACTCATCAGCTCATCATTCACTCCCTGACTGGGGAACGATGATTTAAAGGATTAGCCTGAAATTTTAGAGTGCAGCATCAATACGTCAGGTCTTATTCGTACCTGTAAGTGGATTTATATGATAAATGCCAATCGTCCGATTCTAAATCTTGATCTCGATCTGCTGAGAACTTTTGTTGCTGTTGCTGACCTGAGCACCTTTGCTGCCGCCGCCTCCGCGGTGTGCCGCACGCAATCTGCGGTGAGTCAGCAAATGCAGCGTCTGGAGCAGCTGGTGGGTAAAGAGCTTTTTGCCCGTCATGGGCGTAATAAGCTTCTGACTGAACACGGTATTCAGCTGCTTGGCTATGCGCGAAAAATCCTGCGATTTAATGATGAAGCCTGTACTTCCCTCATGTTCAACTCCCTACAGGGGCAGTTAACGCTGGGCTCATCCGATGAATCAGCGGACACTATTTTGCCGTTTTTATTAAATCGCGTCAGCTCGTCGTATCCTAAGCTGGCGCTTGATGTTCGGGTGAAACGTCATAGTGTGATGGCCAGTATGCTGAAAAGCGGGGAGGTTGATCTGGCCCTCACCACCCATCCGCTGGAAGGTTTTGAATCGACGCTACTGCGTGCTTCACCTACGCTTTGGTACTGTGCCGCTGAATTTTCAATGCGCGCGGAAGAACCGGTGCCGTTGGTTCTGCTCGACGATCCCAGCCCATTCCGCGATACCATCATAAAAACGCTGGATGCGGCGGGAATGCCATGGCGTTTGGCCTATGTTGCTTCGACGCTGTCAGCCGTTCGTGCGGCGGTTAAAGCGGGGCTTGGCATCACCGCGCGCCCGGTTGAAATGATGAGCCCCGATCTCAGAGCCCTCGGGAAAGCTGAGGGAATGCCAGAATTACCGGAAACGGAATATATGCTGACCTACAACCCACACAATGAAAATGAGCTGGCGCAGATGATTTTCCAGTCTCAGGTGCAGCGTAACGATCCGTGGCCGCAGGCGGGGACCTATACCTCTGAAGAGGGAGATAATTCCCTTATTCATGAGAGGGATATGGATTAACATCTCCGTTGAAATGTAGTAACAAAATGTAACTTCAAAAAAGAACCGTAGACGAATAAAACTCAGTTTGCGGTTCTTTTTTCACACTTGTAGAACCTATCTGAAAAATCAAATCCTGGAATGTGATAATAATCATGTAATTACAATTATTACTCTCTGTAAATGGCTTATCATTAAACATGACATCATATCTCCTGCTAATGTTAAAAAAACGGATAGATTGTTGCCGTTTTACTGGTCGAATTAACAAAAGCGTGTCTTAGATCAAGAAAATACCCCTCAATAGGGGGAGGAATCATCAGAAATTCCTGTCAAAATAGCGGGGTAATTCTTGTCATTGCTACAAAACGGACACGATTCAACAACAGGCAATCCGTAAGGTCTGCTGAAGCAAAATGAATCAAAGGGCACGTAATGTTAATGAAATGCTTTTGATGTAAATTAATGTGAGGAAACTTTTGTTAAAGTTGACAAAAGGTTATAGAAAGGAGTAAAAAACCTCCATATTTTGCGGTCTATGTTTTGAATTGGGCTGTTTGTAGGTTTTTTAATCCTCCCCATGAATCATGTAGCGTCCATCTGCCGGTAAGAGCAGTGGTGGTCATGCTACCTATTTGGTAAAGCTTTGCGTATGTCAACATCCACTGAAATCATCGCTCATCATTGGGCATTCGCTATATTTCTGATCATTGCCATTGGCCTTTGCTGCATGATGTTAATCGGCGGCTGGTACCTTGGTGGTCGCGCGCGCGCCAGAAGCAAAAACACCCCGTTTGAGTCGGGTATCGACTCCGTTGGCACCGCGCGTTTGCGCCTGTCCGCGAAGTTCTATCTGGTGGCTATGTTCTTTGTCATCTTCGACGTCGAAGCGCTCTATCTGTATGCCTGGTCAACCTCCATTCGCGAAAGCGGTTGGGTTGGCTTTATTGAGGCCGCGATTTTCATATTTGTGCTGCTGGCCGGCCTGGTTTACCTCGTACGTATTGGCGCGCTTGATTGGACGCCTGCGCGTTCTCGCCGCACGCTGGTAAACCCAGAAACCGACAGCGTCACTAACCGTAATACGCAGTAAAAGCGAGGCAATAAGATGGATTATACGCTCACCCGCATAGATCCTAACGGTGAGAACGACCGTTACCCCCTGCAAAAACAGGAGATTGTGACCGATCCCCTGGAGCAAGAAGTGAACAAAAGCGTGTACATGGGGAAACTCGAACACGCGATGCATGACATGGTCAACTGGGGTCGTAAGAACTCAATCTGGCCTTACAACTTCGGCCTTTCTTGCTGCTACGTTGAGATGGTGACGTCATTCACGGCCGTGCATGACGTTGCACGTTTTGGTGCAGAAGTACTGCGTGCGTCACCGCGTCAGGCTGACCTGATGGTTGTCGCCGGTACCTGCTTTACCAAAATGGCACCGGTTATTCAGCGTCTTTACGATCAGATGCTGGAACCGAAGTGGGTGATCTCCATGGGCGCCTGTGCAAACTCCGGCGGCATGTACGATATCTACTCCGTGGTGCAGGGTGTCGATAAGTTTATCCCGGTCGATGTGTATATTCCTGGCTGCCCACCGCGCCCGGAAGCCTACATGCAGGCGCTGATGCTGCTGCAAGAATCGATTGGTAAAGAGCGCCGTCCTCTCTCGTGGGTGGTTGGCGATCAGGGCGTTTATCGCGCCAATATGCAGTCGGAACGCGAGCGTAAACGCGGCGAACGCATTGCTGTGACGAATCTCCGCTCCCCGGACGAGATTTAATTTGCGCCTGCGGGCGGTGGCACCTTTTTAAATTCGCAAATCAATATACAACAGCGCGAAGCCACGCCCGGCAGTCACCACGAACTTTTGCAATGGTGAACAATATGACCGATTTAACTGCGCCAGAAGTCGCCGCATGGCAAACCCGCGATCATCTTGATGATCCGGTCATCGGCGAGATGCGCAACCGTTTTGGGCCGGATGCATTTTCCATTCAGGCCACCCGCACCGGGGTACCTGTCGTTTGGGTTAAGCGCGAACAGCTGCTGGAAATTATCGATTTCCTGAAGAAATTGCCGAAACCTTACGTCATGATGTTCGACCTGCACGGCATGGACGAACGCCTACGCACACACCGCGACGGTTTACCGGCCGCGGATTTTTCCGTTTTCTACCACCTGATTTCAATAGACCGCAATCGCGATATTATGCTCAAGGTGGCGTTGTCTGAAAACGACCTGAATGTGCCGACAATCACCAAACTTTTCCCGAACGCTAACTGGTATGAGCGTGAAACCTGGGAGATGTTTGGCATTACCTTTAATGGCCACCCGCACCTGACGCGTCTGTTGATGCCGCCGACCTGGGAAGGCCACCCGCTGCGTAAAGACTACCCGGCGCGCGCCACCGAATTCGACCCGTTTGAGCTGACCAAAGCCAAACAGGATCTGGAGATGGAAGCGCTGACCTTCAAGCCGGAAGACTGGGGCATGAAGCGTAGCACCGAAAACGAGGACTTCATGTTCCTCAACCTCGGCCCGAACCACCCGTCTTCACACGGTGCTTTCCGTATTGTCCTTCAGCTTGACGGCGAAGAGATTGTCGATTGCGTACCGGATATCGGCTACCACCACCGTGGCGCTGAGAAGATGGGCGAGCGCCAGTCCTGGCACAGCTACATTCCGTATACCGACCGTATCGAATACCTCGGCGGCTGCGTGAACGAAATGCCGTACGTGCTCGCCGTTGAAAAACTGGCTGGCATCACCGTACCGGCACGCGTTGACGTAATCCGCGTGATGCTCTCCGAACTGTTCCGTATCAACAGCCACCTGCTGTACATCTCGACGTTTATTCAGGACGTTGGCGCGATGACGCCGGTATTCTTTGCCTTCACCGACCGTCAGAAAGTGTATGACGTGGTAGAAGCAATCACCGGCTTCCGTATGCACCCGGCCTGGTTCCGTATCGGCGGTGTAGCACACGACCTGCCGCGCGGTTGGGATAAACTGCTGCGTGACTTCCTCGACTGGATGCCAAAGCGTCTGGACTCTTACGAGAAAGCCGCACTGCGTAACACCATCCTGATTGGTCGTTCCAAAGGCGTTGCCGCTTACGGCAAGAAAGAAGCGCTGGAATGGGGCTGCACCGGTGCTGCGCTGCGCGCCACCGGCATTGATTTCGACGTGCGTAAATCACGTCCATATTCTGGCTACGAAAACTTCGACTTTGAAGTCCCGGTTGGCGGCGGTGTATCCGACTGCTATACCCGCGTGATGTTGAAAGTGGAAGAGCTGCGTCAGAGCCTGCGCATCCTTGAGCAATGTCTCAAGAACATGCCGGAAGGCCCGTTCAAAGCGGATCACCCGCTGACCACGCCGCCGCCGAAAGAGCGCACGCTGCAGCATATCGAAACCCTGATCACCCACTTCCTGCAGGTTTCCTGGGGCCCGGTTATGCCGGCGCAAGAATCCTTCCAGATGGTGGAAGCAACTAAGGGTATTAACAGTTACTACCTGACCAGCGACGGCAGCACCATGAGCTATCGTACCCGTATCCGTACCCCGAGCTATGCGCATTTACAGCAGATCCCGGCGGCGGTGCGCGGCAGCCTGGTGTCCGACTTGATCGTTCACTTGGGTAGTATCGATTTTGTTATGTCAGACGTGGACCGCTAATTATGCACGAGAACCAACAATCCCAATCCGAGGCCTTTGAGCTGAGTGCGGTAGAGCGTGAAGCCATTGAGCACGAGAAGCACCACTACGAAGATCCGCGTGCGGCGTCCATTGAAGCGCTGAAGATCGTTCAGAAACAGCGCGGCTGGGTGCCGGACGGCGCTATCCATGCGATAGCAAGCGTACTGGATATTCCCGCAAGCGATGTTGAAGGCGTGGCGACTTTCTACAGCCAGATCTTCCGTCAGCCGGTCGGCCGTCACGTGATCCGCTACTGCGATAGCGTCGTGTGCCACATCAACGGCTACCAGGGCATTCAGGCGGCGCTGGAGAAAAAACTGGACATCAAACCGGGACAGACGACCTTCGACGGTCGCTTTACGCTGCTGCCGACCTGCTGTCTGGGGAACTGCGATAAAGGGCCGAGCATGATGATCGATGAGGATACTCACGCGCATCTGACCCCGGAAGGCATTCCTGAGCTACTGGAGCGGTACAAATAATGAAAACCGTTGTTCGTACACCCGAAACGCATCCGCTGACATGGCGTCTGCGCGATGACAAACAGCCGGTATGGCTGGACGAATACCGTAGCAAAAACGGCTATGAAGGTGCGCGTAAAGCGCTGACCGGTCTGGCACCGGATGAAATCGTCAACCAGGTAAAAGACGCTGGCCTGAAAGGGCGCGGCGGCGCAGGCTTTTCCACCGGTTTGAAGTGGAGCCTGATGCCAAAAGACGAATCCATGAACATCCGTTACCTGCTGTGTAATGCCGATGAAATGGAGCCGGGCACCTACAAAGACCGTTTACTGATGGAACAGCTGCCGCACCTGCTGGTGGAAGGCATGCTGATCTCCGCGTTTGCGCTGAAAGCGTACCGTGGTTACATCTTCCTGCGCGGTGAATACATTGAAGCCGCGGTGCATCTGCGCCGCGCGATTGCCGAAGCGACCGAAGCAGGGCTGCTTGGCAAAAACATCATGGGCAGCGGATTCGATTTCGAACTGTTCGTGCACACCGGGGCCGGGCGCTATATCTGCGGTGAAGAAACCGCGCTGATTAACTCCCTGGAAGGCCGTCGCGCCAACCCGCGTTCCAAGCCGCCGTTCCCGGCAAGCTCGGGCGTGTGGGGCAAGCCGACCTGCGTTAACAACGTTGAAACCCTGTGTAACGTTCCGGCGATTCTGGCCAACGGCGTTGAGTGGTATCAGAACATCTCTACCAGTAAAGATGCCGGTACTAAGCTGATGGGCTTCTCGGGGCGCGTGAAAAATCCCGGCCTGTGGGAGCTGCCGTTTGGCACCACCGCCCGTGAAATTCTGGAAGACTACGCTGGCGGCATGCGTGATGGCCTGAAATTCAAGGCCTGGCAGCCGGGCGGCGCGGGAACCGACTTCCTCACTGAAGCGCACCTTGACCTGCCGATGGAATTTGAAAGCATCGGTAAAGCGGGTAGCCGTCTGGGCACCGCGCTGGCAATGGCCGTCGATCATGAGATCGGTATGGTGCCGCTGGTGCGTAACCTGGAAGAGTTCTTTGCCCGCGAGTCCTGCGGCTGGTGTACACCGTGCCGCGACGGTCTGCCGTGGAGCGTGAAAATTCTGCGCGCCCTGGAAAAAGGGGAAGGCCAGCCTGGCGATATCGAGACACTTGAGCAACTGTGTCGATTCTTAGGCCCAGGGAAAACCTTCTGCGCGCATGCGCCCGGCGCGGTTGAACCGCTGCAGAGCGCAATTAAATACTTCCGCGAAGAATTCGAGGCAGGCATTAAGCAACAGTTCAGCAATACCCAGGCCATTCATGGGATTCAGCCGAACCTGCTTAAGACACGCTGGTGATTTTCACCCCTCACCCTAACCCTCTCCCCTGAGGGGAGAGGGGACGAGCCGGAGCTGGTTTTCTCCCTCGCCCCTTTGGGGAGAGGGCCGGGGTGAGGGGAACGAATTTTGATTAATACTCGGTTTCGACTGAGCCAACTGGAAGCACGCTAATGGCTACGATTCATGTAGACGGCAAAGAATATGAGGTGAATGGTGCAGACAACCTGTTACAGGCATGTCTGACTATGGGCCTTGATATTCCGTACTTTTGCTGGCACCCGGCGCTAGGCAGCGTCGGTGCTTGCCGCCAGTGTGCGGTGAAGCAATATCAAAACGCGGAAGACACGCGTGGTCGCCTGGTCATGTCCTGCATGACCCCGGCAACCGATGGCACTTTTATTTCAATCGATGACGCAGAAGCGAAGCAGTTCCGTGAAAGCGTGGTGGAGTGGTTAATGACCAACCACCCGCACGACTGCCCGGTTTGTGAAGAGGGCGGCAACTGTCACCTTCAGGATATGACCGTGATGACCGGCCATAGCTTCCGTCGCTATCGCTTTACTAAACGTACCCACCGCAACCAGGACCTGGGGCCGTTCATCTCTCACGAAATGAACCGCTGCATCGCCTGCTACCGCTGCGTGCGTTATTACAAAGACTACGCGGACGGCACCGATTTGGGTGTGTACGGCGCGCACGATAACGTCTACTTCGGTCGCCCGGAAGACGGTACGCTTGAAAGCGAATTCTCCGGTAACCTGGTAGAAATCTGCCCGACCGGCGTCTTTACCGACAAAACGCACTCTGAGCGTTATAACCGTAAGTGGGACATGCAGTTTGCGCCAAGTATCTGCCAGCAGTGTTCCATCGGCTGTAACACCAGCCCGGGCGAACGCTACGGCGAACTGCGTCGTATCGAAAACCGTTATAACGGTACCGTTAACCACTACTTCCTCTGCGACCGTGGTCGTTTCGGCTATGGCTATGTGAACCTAAAAGACCGTCCACGCCAGCCGGTGCAGCGTCGTGGCAATGACCTCATCACCCTCAACGCTGAACAGGCGATGCAGGGCGCGGCGGACATTCTGCGTCAGTCGAAGAAAGTAATTGGTATCGGCTCCCCGCGCGCCAGCGTAGAAAGCAACTTCGCGCTGCGTGAATTAGTCGGTGCGGATAACTTCTATACCGGCATCGCCCAAGGCGAGCAGGAACGTCTGCAACTGGCGTTGAAAGTGCTGCGTGAAGGCGGAATTCATACCCCTGCGCTGCGTGATATCGAATCTTACGACGCGGTACTGGTATTGGGTGAAGACATTACCCAGACCGGCGCGCGCGTGGCGCTGGCGGTTCGTCAGGCGGTGAAAGGTAAAGCGCGCGAAATGGCCGCGGCCCAGAAAGTGGCTGACTGGCAGATTGCGGCAATCCTCAACATCGGTCAGCGTGCGAAACATCCGCTGTTTGTCACCAACGTCGATGACACCCGTCTGGACGATATCGCCGCGTGGACCTACCGCGCACCGGTAGAAGATCAGGCGCGTTTAGGCTTTGCGATTGCCCATGCGCTGGATAACAACGCACCGGCGGTTGACGGCATTGACCGCGACCTGCAGGGCAAAATCGACGTTATCGTCCAGGCGCTGTCCGGGGCGAAGAAACCGCTGATTATTTCCGGCACCAACGCCGGGAGCGCTGACGTGATTCAGGCGGCGGCTAACGTGGCGAAAGCGCTGAAAGCGCGCGGCAGCGATGTCGGCGTGACGATGATTGCTCGCGCAGTAAACAGCGTTGGTCTTGGCATGATTGGCGGCGGTTCACTTGATGAAGCGCTCATTGAGCTGGAATGTGGTGCCGCAGATGCGGTTATCGTGCTGGAAAACGATCTGCACCGTCATGCTTCTGCCAGCCGCGTCAATGCTGCGCTGGACAAAGCGCCGCTGGTGATGGTGATTGACCATCAGCGCACGGCCATTATGGATCACGCTCATCTGGTGCTGTCGGCGGCAAGTTTTGCGGAAAGCGACGGTACGGTCATCAACAACGAAGGCCGCGCACAGCGCTTCTTCCAGGTGTATGACCCAAGCTACTACGACAGCAAAACCGTGATGCTGGAAAGCTGGCGCTGGCTGCACTCGCTGCACAGCACGCTGGAAAGCCGTCAGGTTGACTGGACTCAGCTTGATCACGTGATTGACGCCGCCGTTGCGGCACTGCCGCAGCTGGCAGGTATAAAAGATGCTGCGCCGGATGCGTCGTTCCGTATCCGTGGTCAGAAACTGGCGCGTGAACCTCACCGTTACAGCGGCCGTACGGCAATGCGCGCGAATCTCAGCGTTCATGAACCGCGTCAGCCGCAGGATAAAGACACCATGTTCGCCTTCTCGATGGAAGGGAACAACCAGCCAGAAGCACCACGCTCGCAGATCCCATTCGCATGGGCACCGGGCTGGAACTCCCCGCAGGCATGGAACAAGTTCCAGGCTGAAGTGGGCGGCAAATTGCGTCACGGCGATCCGGGCGTACGTCTGATTGAAGCATCTGACAACGGTCTGGATTACTTCACCACCGTGCCGGAAAGCTTCCAGGCTGAAGCCGGAAAATGGCGTGTGGCACCGTACTACCATCTGTTTGGTAGCGACGAAATGTCACAGCGCGCACCGGTGTTCCAGACCCGTATGCCGCAGCCTTACCTCAAGCTCAACCCGGCGGACGCCGCGGCGCTTGGCGTGAATGCGGGTGCGACGATGGCGTTTAGCTACGACGGTGAGACTGTCACGCTGCCGCTGGTGATTTCCAGCGGGCTGGTTGCAGGGCAGGTTGGCTTGCCGATGGGCATGCCGGGTATTGCGCCGGTGCTGGCGGGTGCGCGTCTTGAAAATCTGCAGGAGGCACAGCAATGAGTTGGTTAACGCCGGATCTGATTGAGATCCTGATTAGCATCATCAAAGCCGTGGTCATCCTGCTGGTGGTCGTGACCTGCGGGGCGTTCATGAGCTTCGGCGAACGTCGCCTTCTGGGCCTGTTCCAGAACCGCTACGGGCCAAACCGCGTCGGCTGGGGCGGTTCGCTCCAGCTGGTTGCCGACATGATCAAAATGTTCTTTAAAGAGGACTGGGTGCCGAGATTCTCGGACCGCATGATCTTTACGCTGGCGCCGGTTATCGCCTTCACCTCGCTGCTGCTGGCCTTTGCGATTGTACCGGTTAGCCCAAGCTGGGTGGTTGCTGACCTCAACATCGGGATCCTGTTCTTCCTGATGATGGCAGGTCTCGCGGTATACGCGGTGCTGTTTGCTGGCTGGTCGAGCAACAACAAATACTCCCTGCTGGGGGCGATGCGTGCGTCTGCACAGACCCTGAGCTACGAAGTGTTCCTCGGGCTTTCCCTGATGGGCGTGGTGGCGCAGGCCGGTTCATTTAACATGACCGACATCGTCAACAACCAGGCACATCTGTGGAACGTTATCCCTCAGTTCTTTGGCTTCGTGACCTTTGCGATTGCGGGCGTGGCGGTATGTCACCGTCACCCGTTTGACCAACCGGAAGCCGAGCAGGAACTGGCGGACGGTTACCACATTGAATACTCCGGCATGAAGTTCGGTCTGTTCTTCGTCGGCGAATACATCGGTATCGTTACCGTGTCGGCGCTGATAGTGACCTTGTTCTTCGGTGGCTGGCAAGGCCCGTTCTTACCGCCATTCATCTGGTTCGCGCTGAAAACCGCGTTCTTCATGATGATGTTCATTTTGATTCGCGCCTCATTACCGCGTCCGCGTTATGACCAGGTAATGTCGTTCGGCTGGAAAGTATGCCTGCCGCTGACGCTAATCAACTTGCTGGTAACGGCGGCTGTCATTCTCTGGCAGCAGCCATAAGGGGCGATGAGACCATGACCTTAAAAGAAATTATCGTAGGTTTCGGCACCCAGGTACGCAGTATCTGGATGATCGGCCTGCATGCGTTCGCTAAACGCGAAACGCAAATGTACCCGGAAGAGCCGGTCTACCTGCCGCCGCGCTATCGTGGCCGTATCGTGTTAACACGCGACCCGGACGGTGAAGAGCGCTGCGTGGCCTGTAACCTGTGCGCGGTAGCCTGCCCGGTAGGCTGTATCTCTTTGCAAAAAGCAGAGACCAAAGATGGCCGCTGGTATCCGGAGTTTTTCCGTATTAACTTCTCACGCTGCATCTTCTGCGGTATGTGTGAAGAAGCGTGCCCAACCACGGCGATTCAGTTGACCCCGGACTTTGAACTGGGCGAATACAAGCGTCAGGATCTGGTGTACGAAAAAGAGGATCTGCTGATTTCCGGTCCGGGCAAATACCCGGAATATAACTTCTACCGGATGGCGGGTATGGCAATCGACGGCAAAGATAAAGGCGAAGCGCAGAACGAAGCTAAGCCTATCGACGTCAAGAGCCTGTTACCGTAAGGAGAGGGGCAATGGAATTCGCTTTTTATATCTGTGGCCTTGTTGCTGTCCTCGCGACGCTGCGAGTGATTACGCACACTAACCCGGTACACGCACTGCTGTATCTGATCATCTCGCTGCTGGCTATTGCCGGGGTGTTCTTCTCGCTGGGCGCTTACTTCGCTGGTGCGCTGGAGATCATCGTTTACGCGGGTGCCATCATGGTGCTGTTCGTCTTTGTAGTGATGATGCTGAATCTGGGCGGCGCTGAAATCGCCCAGGAACGTCAGTGGCTGAAACCACAAATCTGGATTGGCCCGGCGATTTTGTCCGCCGTGCTGCTGGCGGTGATGGTTTACGCCATTCTCGGCATTAACGACCAGGGCATTGACGGCAACGCCATCAGCGCGAAAGAAGTGGGCATCGCCCTGTTCGGGCCATACGTTCTGGCGGTAGAGCTTGCCTCTATGCTGCTGCTGGCGGGTCTGGTTGTGGCCTTCCACCTCGGTCGTGAAGACCGTCCGGGTGAAGTGCTGAGCAATCGTGCAGGCGATAGCGCGAAAAGGAAAACGGAGGAACGCGCATGATTCCTTTACAACATGGGCTGATCCTCGCGGCGATTTTATTCGTGCTGGGTCTGACCGGTCTGGTTATCCGTCGTAATCTGCTGTTTATGCTGATTGGGCTGGAAATCATGATTAACGCCGCCGCGCTGGCCTTCGTGGTCGCCGGCAGCTACTGGGGCCAGACCGATGGTCAGGTAATGTATATCCTCGCCATTACCCTTGCGGCTGCGGAAGCGAGTATTGGCCTGGCGCTGCTGCTGCAGCTCCATCGTCGCCGCCAGAACCTGAACATCGATTCAGTAAGTGAGTTGCGCGGATGAACATGCTTGCCTTAACCATTATTTTCCCTTTGATTGGCTTTGTGCTGCTGGCCTTCTCTCGTGGCCGCTGGTCGGAAAATCTCTCCGCCACTATCGGTATCGGGTCGATTGGTCTGTCTGCGCTGGTGACGGCGTATGCCGGTATGGATTTCTTCGCGGGCGGCAAGCAGGCGTTTAGCCAGCCGCTGTGGACGTGGATGTCTGTAGGTGACTTCAACATCGGCTTCAACCTGGTGCTGGACGGCCTGTCGCTGACCATGCTTTCCGTGGTGACCGGCGTGGGCTTCCTGATCCACATGTTCGCCTCCTGGTACATGCGCGGTGAAGAGGGATACTCCCGCTTCTTCGCCTACACCAACCTGTTTATCGCCAGCATGGTGGTTCTGGTACTGGCGGACAACCTGCTGCTGATGTACCTCGGCTGGGAAGGCGTGGGCCTGTGCTCCTACTTGCTGATCGGTTTCTACTATACCGATCCGAAGAACGGTGCCGCAGCCATGAAAGCCTTCGTGGTGACCCGTGTCGGCGACGTATTCCTGGCGTTCGCGCTGTTCATTCTCTACAACGAGCTGGGCACGCTGAACTTCCGCGAAATGGTTGAACTGGCGCCGGCGCACTTTGCCGCAGGCAACGACATGCTGATGTGGGCAACCCTGATGCTGTTAGGCGGTGCGGTGGGTAAATCGGCTCAGCTGCCGTTACAAACCTGGCTTGCTGACGCGATGGCGGGCCCAACGCCAGTTTCTGCACTGATCCACGCCGCAACGATGGTCACCGCGGGTGTCTATCTGATTGCGCGTACCCACGGCCTGTTCCTGCTGACGCCGGAAGTGCTGCATCTGGTCGGGATTGTCGGGGCGATTACGCTGGTGCTGGCAGGCTTTGCCGCGCTGGTGCAGACCGACATTAAACGTGTTCTCGCGTACTCCACCATGAGCCAGATTGGCTACATGTTCCTGGCGCTGGGCGTTCAGGCGTGGGATGCGGCGATTTTCCATCTGATGACCCATGCGTTCTTCAAAGCGCTGCTGTTCCTGGCGTCCGGCTCGGTTATCCTCGCCTGCCACCACGAACAGAACATCTTCAAGATGGGCGGCCTGCGTAAGTCGATTCCGCTGGTGTACGCCTGCTTCCTGATCGGGGGCGCCGCGCTGTCCGCGCTGCCGCTGATTACCGCAGGCTTCTTCAGTAAAGATGAGATCTTAGCCGGTGCCATGGCAAACGGTCATATCAATCTGATGGTGGCGGGTCTGGTCGGTGCATTCATGACCTCACTCTACACCTTCCGCATGATCTTCATCGTCTTCCACGGTAAAGAGCAGATCCACGCGCATGCAGGGAAGGGGATTACCCACCACCTGCCGCTGATTGTGCTGATGATCCTGTCGACCTTTATCGGCGCGATGATCGTGCCACCGTTACAGGGCGTTCTGCCGTCTACCACCGAGCTTGAACACGGTCGGGTACTGACGCTGGAAATTACCTCAGGCGTGGTGGCGATTGCGGGCATCCTGATTGCGGCATGGCTGTGGCTGGGTAAACGTACGCTGGTGACGGCTATCGCCAACAGCGCGCCGGGCCGTCTGTTGAGCACCTGGTGGTACAACGCCTGGGGCTTCGATTGGCTGTACGACAAAGTGTTCGTTAAGCCATTCCTCGGCATCGCCTGGCTGCTAAAAAGCGACCCGCTCAATGCGCTGATGAACATTCCGGCTATCCTCTCTCGCTTTGCGGGCAAAGGCCTTGTGATGAGCGAGAATGGCTACCTGCGCTGGTATGTTGCGTCAATGAGCATTGGTGCCGTGGTGGTGCTGGTGTTGTTGATGGTGTTGCGTTAATTCGTTGGGGAGGTTTTTCCTCCCCATGAAAATGTCGTGCTGTTTTCCTGTTCCGGCGGGCGTATCGTCACCGGATAGATGAATAAGGAAATGAATTGCCATGTTATTACCCTGGCTAATACTGATTCCCTTTATCGGCGGTTTCCTCTGCTGGCAGACTGAACGCTTTGGCGTGAAGATGCCGCGCTGGATTGCGTTGATCACCATGGGACTGACGCTGGCGCTGTCTTTGCAACTGTGGTTGCAGGGTGGCTACTCGCTCACACAATCCACCGGCCTGCCGCAGTGGCAGTCTGAGTTTATTCTGCCGTGGATCCCGCGCTTTGGTATCTCCGTCCATCTGGCATTAGACGGCCTGTCGTTGCTGATGGTGGTGCTGACCGGGCTGCTGGGCGTGCTGGCGGTGCTGTGTTCCTGGCGTGAAATCCAGAAATACCAGGGCTTCTTCCACCTCAACCTGATGTGGATCCTGGGCGGCGTAATCGGCGTGTTCCTCGCCATCGACATGTTCCTGTTCTTCTTCTTCTGGGAGATGATGCTGGTGCCGATGTACTTCCTGATAGCGCTTTGGGGCCACAAGGCTTCCGATGGCAAAACGCGTATCACGGCGGCGACCAAGTTCTTCATCTACACCCAGGCGAGCGGTCTGGTGATGCTGATTGCCATTCTCGGGCTGGTGTTTGTCCATCACAGCGCAACTGGCGTGTGGACCTTCAACTATGAAGACCTGCTGAAAACGCCAATGTCGCACGGCGTGGAATATCTGCTGATGCTGGGCTTCTTCATCGCCTTCGCGGTGAAAATGCCGGTGGTGCCGCTGCACGGCTGGTTGCCGGATGCCCACTCCCAGGCACCGACTGCGGGTTCCGTTGACCTTGCAGGTATTTTGCTGAAAACCGCGGCTTACGGTCTGCTGCGCTTTGCGCTGCCGCTGTTCCCGAACGCGTCTGCTGAATTTGCGCCAATCGCCATGTGGCTGGGCGTTATCGGTATCTTCTACGGCGCGTGGATGGCGTTTACCCAATACGACATCAAACGTCTGATTGCCTACACCTCCGTGTCCCACATGGGCTTCGTGCTGATTGCTATCTACACCGGCAGCCAGTTGGCGTACCAAGGGGCGGTGATTCAGATGATCGCCCACGGCCTGTCGGCCGCCGGTCTGTTTATTCTTTGTGGTCAGCTGTACGAACGTCTGCATACTCGTGATATGCGTCAGATGGGCGGGCTGTGGAGCAAAATTAAATGGCTGCCAGCGCTTTCTATGTTCTTCGCGGTCTGTACGCTGGGGATGCCGGGCACCGGTAACTTCGTCGGCGAATTCATGATCCTCTTCGGCAGCTACAAAGTGGTACCGGTGATTACCGTGATTTCCACTTTCGGTCTGGTCTTTGCCTCCGTTTACTCGCTGGCCATGCTGCACCGCGCCTATTTCGGTAAAGCCAAAACCGAGATTGCTGCAAAAGAACTGCCAGGGATGTCGCTGCGTGAACTGTTTATCGTCCTGTTGCTGGTCGTGCTTCTGGTGCTGTTGGGCTTCTTCCCGCAGCCGATTCTGGACACGTCACATTCTGCGATGAGTAACATCCAGCAGTGGTTTGTTAATTCCGTTACTACTACAAGGCCGTAATTCGCCATGACAATAACTCCACAACAACTGATCGCGCTATTACCGCTGCTGATCGTCGGCTTGACGGTGGTGGTTGTGATGCTCTCCATTGCGTGGCGACGCAATCACTTCCTCAATGCCACGTTGTCGGTACTGGGGCTTAACGCCGCGTTGGTTTCGCTCTGGTTCGTCGGTCAGGCGGGCGCAATGGACGTGACGCCGCTGATGCGCGTTGACGCCTACGCCATGTTCTACACCGGGCTGGTGCTGCTGGCGAGTCTTGCCACCTGTACCTTTGCCTATCCGTGGCTTGAGGGCTACACCGACAACAAGGAAGAGTTCTACCTGCTGGTACTGATTGCGGCCATGGGCGGCATTCTGCTGGCGAACGCCAACCATCTGGCGGCGTTGTTCCTTGGTATTGAACTGATTTCTCTGCCGCTGTTCGGGCTGGTGGGCTATGCCTTCCGTCAGAAACGCTCACTGGAAGCCAGTATCAAGTACACCATCTTGTCCGCCGCGGCCTCGTCGTTCCTGCTGTTCGGTATGGCGCTGCTGTACGCACAGTCCGGCAACCTGTCTTTCGTCGCGCTCGGTAAGAGCCTTGGCGATAACATGCTGCACGAACCGCTGCTGCTGGCAGGCCTGGGTATGATGATTGTTGGCCTTGGCTTCAAGCTTTCGCTGGTGCCTTTCCACCTGTGGACGCCGGACGTTTACCAGGGGGCACCTGCGCCGGTTTCAACCTTCCTGGCCACCGCCAGCAAGATTGCTATCTTCGGCGTGGTGATGCGTCTGTTCCTGTACGCCCCGGTGGGCGACAGCGAAGCGGTACGCGTGGTGCTGGGCCTTATCGCCTTCGCTTCCATCATCTTCGGTAACCTGATGGCGCTGAGCCAGACCAACATCAAGCGTCTGCTCGGTTACTCCTCAATCTCTCACCTCGGCTACCTGCTGGTGGCGCTGATTGCTCTGCACAGCGGTGAGATGTCGATGGAAACCGTCGGTGTGTATCTGGCCGGTTATCTGTTCAGCAGCCTCGGCGCGTTTGGCGTAGTGAGCCTGATGTCCAGCCCATACCGTGGCCCGGATGCAGAATCGCTGTTCGCCTACCGTGGTCTGTTCTGGCACCGTCCGATTCTGGCGGCAGTGATGACCGTGATGATGCTGTCTCTGGCCGGTATCCCAATGACGCTCGGCTTTATCGGTAAGTTCTACGTGCTGGCCGTGGGTGTGCAAGCGCATCTGTGGTGGCTGGTGGGTGCCGTGGTTGTCGGTTCCGCGATTGGTTTGTACTACTACCTGCGCGTGGCCGTGAGCCTGTACCTGAGTGCGCCGGAAAAACCAAACCGCGATGCGCCATCGAACTGGCAGTACAGCGCGGGCGGGATTGTGGTGCTTATCTCCGCACTGCTGGTGCTGGTGCTGGGTATCTACCCGCAGCCGCTGATTAGTATTGTTCAGCTGGCGATGCCGCTGATGTAATCCAGCGTGATGATGTGAATAACCGCCGATTTATCGGCGGTTTTTTTATGCGTGAAAACGTGTAGGGTATTCGCGTATGAATCTGAATGGAGCAACGAATGAGAACGCAAAAACGGTGCCTGGGGCACGTCGCCATCGTGGTCGACGACTACGACCGCGCGATTGAGTACTACACGGATAAACTGGGGTTCACGCTTGTTGAAGATACGCCACAGCCGGGCAAACGCTGGGTAGTGGTATCACCCAACCCGGAAAGCGACTGTAATCTGCTGCTGGCGCGCGCGTCCAACGAACGGCAGGAAGGTTTTATCGGCAACCAATGCGGTGGAAGAGTCTTTCTGTTCCTACAGACCGATGATTTCTGGCGCGATTACCATGCCATGAAGGCGAAAGGCGTGCATTTCTGCGAAGCGCCGCGTGAGGAGGAGTACGGTACGGTGGTGGTGTTTGAAGATCTGTATGGCAACCGCTGGGATCTTTATCAGAACGCGTAGCCCGCGTAATAACAGGCGATCATGGCGATCGCCTGCATGTTATGACGTTACTTCGCCGCCAGCTCGCGACGAATGATTTCCGCCCCCGCGCTCAGCGCGTTGAGCTTGCCCTGGGCCACGTGGCGCGGCAGAGGTGCCATGCCGCAGTTGGTTGACGGGTAGAGCTTATCGGCATCGACAAATTGCAGCGCTTTACGCAGCGTGTCGGCCACTTCCTCGGCGGTTTCAATGGCGTGGTTTGCCACATCAATCGCCCCCACCATCACTTTTTTACCGCGAATCAGTTCCAGTAAATCCATCGGTACGCGTGAGTTATGGCACTCCAGCGAGATGATATCAATCGACGACTGCTGGAGTTTAGGGAACGCTTCTTCATACTGGCGCCACTCTGAACCCAGGGTCTTTTTCCAGTCGGTATTCGCTTTAATGCCGTAGCCGTAGCAGATGTGCACGGCGGTTTCGCACTTCAGCCCTTCAACGGCTCTTTCTAATGCGGCAATGCCCCAGTCGTTCACTTCGTCAAAGAACACGTTAAAAGCCGGTTCATCAAACTGGATAATATCCACGCCCGCCGCCTCTAATTCGCGAGCTTCCTGATTGAGAATTTTGGCGAATTCCCAGGCCAGTTTTTCACGGCTTTTATAGTGGGCGTCGTACAGGGTATCGATCATGGTCATCGGCCCCGGCAGTGCCCATTTGATAGGCTGGCTGGTGAGCTGGCGTAAGAATTTCGCATCTTCCACGAACACCGGTTTTTGGCGTTCAACGGCGCTGACCACCGTGGGCACGCTGGCGTCATAACGATTGCGAATTCTCACGGTCTCGCGCTTTTCAAAATCAACGCCGCTTAAGTGCTCGATAAACGTGGTGACAAAGTGTTGGCGCGTTTGCTCACCGTCGCTGACGATATCAATTCCGGCGTGAAGCTGTTCGGCTAAAGACAGGCGCAGAGCATCCTGTTTGCCTTCAATTAACGCTTCGTTTTGTAGCTTCCACGGAGACCACAGGGTTTCCGGTTGTGCAAGCCATGAAGGTTTCGGCAGGCTGCCGGCAGTCGATGTTGGCAGTAATTTTTTCATAATAAATGACCTTATATTCTGTTTTAATCAAATAGCGTACTGAGCAGACCACTGTTCAAGGATTTGCTTATTGGGTTTGATAAAGTGCTCTTCCGTGAATTTGCCCTGTTCAATCGCTAATTGGCTACGCTCTTCCCGATCGTAAACAATCCTGGTTAATGAATGATCCTGGTGATTAAGGCTCGGCTGGAAATAGTATCCGGCCGCAGAGTTTGCATTATAAATTTCAGGTCGATAAATCTTCTGGAACGTCTCCATGGTGCTGATGGTCGCGATCAGTTCGAGATCCGTGTAATCACTCAGCAAATCACCCGCGAAGTAGAAGGCTAACGGCGCCACGCTGTTTTCAGGCATAAAGTAACGCACCTTTAAGCCCATTTTGCTGAAATATTTTTCAGTCAGCGAAGTGCCGTGCTGCTGATATTCAATGCCTAATACAGGATGGCGATTACCGGTTTGTTCATAGTTGTTTTTGTTGGAAATACTCAGGCAGATTACCGGTGGTTTGTGAAAACTTGCCTGGAATTCCGCTGAGCGGATGAAATGCTTAAAGATATTGCCATGCAAATCGCCAAAATTCTCCGGGATGCTGAATTCAGGCTGGTTTTTATTGTGGTCTAACAATAAAACGCTGAAGTCATAATCCCGCACATAAGAGGAGAAGTTATTCCCCACAATCCCTTCAATGCGCTCATGGGTTTTCTTATCAATAATATTGGTTTGGAGTATTTCGATAGCCGGGAAAGCGTCAGCATTGTCCTCAATATTCATTGCCACGGAGATGATTTCCAGCTCAACAGAATAACGATCGCTCTTTGGGTTATCCCAATGTGCTAACGTATTAAAGCGGTTGTTAATCATCACCAGGGTATTGCGCAGGTTCTCCTGACGATCTTTGCCACGGGCTAAGTTCGCAAAATTGGTTGTAATACGGGTATTTTCAGAAGGGTTATAATTTTCATCGAAAATACTGCGTGAAATTTTAAATGTAAAATCTGTATTCATCGTAAACCTGTATCCCCGAGCCCGCATAAATGATTGTTACTTATTGATTCAAAATGAATTAATGCTCCGCAGTTCACGGTTTTTCATGTTGCCAACAAGTTAATATGATGTATTTATGCCAGAGCGAATCGATGAGTGAAAGCGACTTAATTTCATTCTACATGAGCCATTTTCATGATCGCTGTAGAAAAAGCTGAGTGTGGTGAATTACGTCCCGGGCCGGGCACCCGGGACGGATAGGTCAGGCAGGATTAAACTACGTGCGTGTTAATGCGTGAAGAATTATCAAGTTGTCTGAGAGCCGGTACCAGGCAGACGCCAGCCGTCGCGATGACGACGGCCATTGCGGCGACCTGCAACACATGGTGGCTGCCGTACTGTGCGGCAAGCGGCCCGGCGACCAGTTCGCCAAAGGGAATAGCGATAAATGAACCTACCGCATCATAGGCGTAAACCCGCGCCAGTTTTTCCGGCGGAATATGGGTTTGCAACGAATGCGCCCAGGAGACGCCGAAGAGGCCAAAAGCGACGCCAGCCATAAAAAAGGCGGCCATGAGCCACGGCGCTGACGCGGGCAGGCTTAGCAGGAAAATGGGTACCGCGCAGAGGGCTACCAGCATCGCGCCGATAAAAAGATCGCGACGTGGCCGCCAGCGCAGCGCCAGGGTAGAACCGAAAATAAGACCCACGCTCTGTGCAGCAATAATTATCCCCCAGCTGGCTCGCCCAAAAGAGGCATCCGCAATCACCGGGCCCAGTACCATCACCAGACCGCTGAAGGCGGCATTAATTATGGTGAATTGAACAACAATCGACCATACCCAGGCGCGACTGGCGAATTCATGCCAGCCCTCTTTAAGGTCGTGCAGGATATGGCTTGACGATAAATTCGTCTGGATGGCGGCAATACGAATAAAGAAATATAACGGCGCGGCGGCGGCAAAGCCCAGCGCATCAATCGCCAGCCCCCAGCCGGGCCCGACCGCGCTGATTAATATGCCCCCAAGCGAAGCGCCAATCACCGTGCCGCTATAAATACCGAGTTGGATTAACGCGTTGGCGCCGCGCAAATTCTGTGCCGGAACCGTCTGCGGCACCAGCGCCGACGAGGCGGGTAGCGCGATACCTGCTGCAGCACCGTTAACGGCTCCCAGCAACGCCAGGCTTAGTACTGTCGCTGAGCCGTCAAGCACCGACGCGGCAACAATAGCCTGCGAAAGGGCAGCAATTAAGGATGAGGTGACCAGTACGCGGCTGCGCGAATAACGATCCGCAAGCACTCCGCCGAGTAGCAGAAATATCACGTTAAACACCGAACGGGATGCCACGACAATCCCTAAATCAGAGACTGACCCGCCGATATCCAGTACCGCAAAGGCGAGCGCAATAGGGGCGATGCCATTGCCTAATACGGTCAGCAGGCGCGCAAAAAAGAGATGGCGAAAAGGGCCAAAATGGAAAGGGTGACGTTTTTTATTATTGCTCTTCATGGTGATTAGGTATCTGGATTCAGGCCTGTACTTTATCACGGGCCGATGTTTTCACCATCGCTATCATCTACCATCCAGCGCTTTTCAGGACGCAGCGAGCCGGTTTATGTTGCTTGCGATTGACAGCGTGGCTTTAAACCGACGTGCCGGGTTCTGAAACTTCTTGCCGCATATTGGTAAATCCTCAAAACACTTCTATAGTCGAACACAGTTTCTACGTAACAGGATTTATCAATGCGCTTTAACGGACTGACTAAAGGTTTCTTTGTATTAGTACTTGCTCTCGTCACCTGGGCATTTTTTGATGTGCTATCTCCTTATTTCTCCGCCATTTTATGGGCGGCGATATTAACCGTGGTGTTTAACCCGGTAAAAAATAAACTGCGCACCGCGCTTGGCGATCGCAATGGGCTGGCGTCTTTGCTGACTATCGGCATTATCTGCCTGATTGTGTTTATTCCTTTGATGGCGATGCTATCGTCACTCGCGCTTGAACTCAGCATGCTGGATAGCAAGCTGCAGCAAAGCACCTCGAAATTCCCGGAAGTGGTGTCGAGTATTTTTTCCCACCTTCCTCGTTGGGCGAAAGGTTTCCTGATTGAGCACAACCTGGACAGTGCGACGCAAATTCAGAAAAAACTCTCGGAATTCGCCTTACAAGGTGGGCAGTATCTCGCTGGCAGCGCATTCCTTATCGGTAAAGGCACCTTTGGGTTTGCCATCAGCTTTGGCATTATGCTGTATCTGCTGTTTTTCCTGCTCAAAGATGGGCCATATCTGGTGCGCCAGATCCTGGACTCATTGCCGCTTTCTGATTTTGTAAAACAGCATCTGTTTTCCAAGTTTGTCGGCGTAACCAGGGCCACGGTAAAAGGGACGGCGGTGGTCGCCGCGGTGCAGGGGACGCTCGGCGGCATTGCTTTTGCGATAGTTGGCATAGACGGCAGCATTTTGTGGGGCGTGTTGATGGCCTTCCTCTCTTTGGTTCCCGCCGTGGGCTCAGCCATTATCTGGGTGCCGGCGGCCATTTACCTCTTTGCGACTCACCAGTTGTGGCAGGGGCTGTTTATCGTGGGTTTCTTCGTGGTGGTTATCGGCCTCGTGGACAATATCCTGCGCCCGCTGCTGGTGGGGAAAGATACCAAAATGCCTGACTACCTGATTCTGATTACCACCCTTGGCGGGATGGAGATTTACGGCATTAACGGTTTTGTTATCGGCCCGCTTATTGCTGCGCTTTTCCTGGCCTGCTGGAACCTGTTCTCCGGGCGGGATCATGCGGGTAACGCTGAATCGCTGGACGAAGAATTTATTGAAGAGGGTAAAAACCCGCCAGAATTGTAATGTAAAGACGACAACTTAAGGCGACCTCGGTCGCCTCAGACTGATGACAAACCCTAAAAAGAGCACGGACGATCCCCTCGCCCCTTTGGGGAGAGGGAGAAAAACGAACCCTCATTCACTTTCAAGCACCTTTGTCAGCAATCTCAGGCGACCTCGGTCGCCTTTTTTTTCACCTAAAATCAGGCGTTTTCTATAATTCAATCAGGCCTCACTATTTTCGTCGTAGAAGGAAACATCCGGTGCGAATTGCCACGATCACAAACTGGGCCTATAGCGCGACGGTCTGTCTCACCCTGGCTTCAGGCATCGTCATGCTGATGGCGTCAAACGCAGACAATACCGAGCGGCGGGCGGTAGAACAGCGGCAGATTTTTGACCAGCTCACAGACGAGGTGGACGAGGATGCCTGGGCGCTGTCCGATTTGGCACGCCTGTACATTATTGGTAAAGACCCAGAGATCCTTAACGCCTATCGGCAAAAGCAGCAGGGGCTCAAAAAAATTGAGCATCGAATGTCAGCGCTAAAAGATGCGGGCGCGAGCGGGGAAGAGCTTGCGTTGCTGCGCGAAGGGCTGGAAATTGTTGATGCACTCCAGGATGAGCAGCAAACGGCGCTTAACAACCTCGCCAATGGCGAAGAGAAACAGGCCGTTTCACTGCTGTACGGCAAAATTTATGAACAGCAATTGGATCTGGCGCAGGATCGCATCGACCACTTTCATCAGATGCTGGATAACCGTGCTCGCAACGCCATTGCGGATGCGACGAAGATGTCGCGCACGCTGCGTACCTTGTCCGAGGTGATGGTGGGGCTGACGGCGCTGCTGTTTTTATTCGTTCTCGGCTTTATTTTAAAACGTCGCGTATTGCGCCCGGTCGTGCGTCTGAGTGACGTGGTTCATCGTCTGGCCTCGCAGGATTATGCGGTGGAAACGCCCAACTTTAACCAGATTGATGAAATTGGCGATATGGCGCAGGCGATCCGCATTTTCCGCGAAAATGGTCTGGTACGGCAGCAGCTTGAGAGAGAGCGTGACGCCGACTGGGCAATACGGGAGTTGTTAGCGCGCATGACCCAACGCTTGCAGGGCTGTGAAAATTTAGCCGATGTGGTGAACGTTGCAGAGCTTTTTGCGCCGAATATTGCCCCGGGTATTGCCGGACGACTGTATATCCTTGACCGCGATCCCTGGCAAATGCGCTGCGTTGCCCAATGGCTTGCCCCAAAGGGCAGCGCTGAGCCATTTCATCCAGATGAATGCTGGGCGGTACGCCGTGGGCAAAGTCATCCGCCGGTTCACGGTGAGCCGGATATTGCGTGCTACCACCTTCCTGAGTTGTCTTATGACGAGACTTTATGCGTGCCGCTAATCGCCCAGGGTGAGGCTATTGGCCTGCTCTCATTCCAGAATCTGAATCATGAAACAGCGCCTTCCCGCGCCTATCTGGAGCTGATGGCTGAAGCGCTCGGTCTGGCGCTCGCCAACCAGCGCCTGCGTGAAGCATTGCTGGAGAAGGCGCTTTACGACCCGCTGACCGGCTTACGTAATCGTCATCATCTGGACGACACGTTGGGCAACCAGCTAAGCCAGGCGATGCGCAATAAAGAGCCGCTCAGTTGCCTGATGATTGATATCGATCACTTTAAAAACATTAATGACACTTATGGCCACGAGGCGGGTGATGGGGTGATTAAAAGCGTCGCCGCTATCATTCAGCGGGTGGTCAATAAAAGCGGGATGGCCTTCCGCTACGGAGGAGAAGAGTTTTTAGTGTTGCTTACCGGTATGGATGACGCGGCCGCAAACCGTATTGCTACCGATATCTTTAACGGCGTGCGTGAAATGACGCTGCGCTTTGGGGTATCCGATATTGGCCATGTGGATGTGTCTATCGGTATTGCGAGCTACCCGGAGCATATTCAGAGCGACAACCTGCTGCGTGCCGCAGACGTGGCGCTGTACCGCGCCAAAGAGCTGGGGCGCTCGCGGATAGTGAGTTTCGGCATGCTGGAACAGCCCCTTTTATGAGGGGCTGTGGGTGATATGGGCGCTCGGCAGCAGCATCTCCATTAAATCCTGGGCCACCTCAACCTCGCTCATCCCGCTTTGCACTTTTTCCCGCAGTCGCGTGGCATCGTTGATGCCTTGCTTCACGTAGGCGGACAGATAACTCAGCACCTTTCTATCCTCAACATTGGCGCCATTTTCAAGCGTATCGAACATATGCTGGATATGCGCGCTTAATGGAATGCGTACCCGTTTAGTGATGTCGATATACTGCGCTTCAAAACCGTATCGTTGGGCGTGAAAAGCGTTGGTGTGGGTCACCGCGTTTCGCGCCTGGGCAACAGGCACTCGGTTTTTCAGTAAATATTTCACCAATAGCTGCGCATAGCCCCCTAACATGGCAGCATGGAAGAGCGTCAGGGGAGTATCACAGACGCGAATCTCTATCGTCCCAAGCTCCGGTTTTGGCCTCACTTCCCAATAAATATCTTTTTGCGAATGGATCACCTCAAGCTCCGTACACTCTTCTACGTAACCTATAAACTTCTCCCAGTTATCGATATCACGCTCAATCAGGCCAAAGGTATGGAAAGAGTTCAGGGCGCTAAAACGGGAGCTGGCAAAACCGGTATCTTCAGATTGGTAGTAAGGTGACGATGCGCTTAGCGCGATAAAATGCGGAAGATAGGGGATGAGGGCGTGACAGAGATAGATGGCCTCATCGCCTGAGCCTACGCCGACATGAATATGTTGACCAAAAACGCAGGACAATTTGGCTAAAAAACCTTGCTGCTGGTGAAGCTCGGCATAACGTTTGGTAGGCGTTATCGTCTGGTTTTTCCAGATATTGCTAAAATGTCGCCCCCCTCCGCACAGCCCACACTGTTTCTCTTTGGCGATCGTCGCGACCTTTCGGGCGAGCGTATTGATTTCTTCATACAGGGGAAACGGACTATCGTGCACCGAAGAGTTCAGCTCAATGGTGGACAGGGTTAACTCTTTTTTAATATGAGGATCATCGTTACACAGCGAAATAATTTCCAGACTTTTATCAGAAAGATGCCCGTCGGCGAGATTAATCAGTTGTAGCTCAAGTTCAATACCCAGACTACGGGTGGCTGATGATCTAAAGGGGATATCGTTCATGGGTTAACCTTGTTGTAATAGAACCTGAGAACAATTTATCGACGAAATAATTATCTTACGCAGATAAACCAGCTGAGTCCTGAAACCACCGAGGGGATAATTTTTATTTGCCTATAGTCCTGCGCTGAAGATATTAACGAGGAATAATAAAGCTAAATATTATGATGGTGAGATTAACCGTGAGTAAATATAGATAACCCTATAATTATAGCTGTAAATCAGGTATTCACAAGTTTTAATGGTTTAGAATAAAACACATAACAAACAATGATTTGCATGAGGTTGCTGGCCGCGCTATTTTTCTTTTTTTTTTGATAAAGGTATATTCCTAAAGAAAAAATATATTGGCAGTTGACTGGCTACATTAAACATTCCCGACTAGGATTTAATGTTCGTTATTAATTTGTTTTTTTAAACTGGCGCTGAGGCAATGTCATGAAAAAGAAAAATACCCCACTGAATGATGCAAAGGCAAGCCGCTCATTAGTAAAAGAAAATACCGTTATCCACGACGATCCTCTACACCTGACAAACACCGCTCCTGCCGATAATTCCCATATTCCTGATAGTGCTCCCACACCTCCTGGAAAGCAGCCAACCGCTCCCGGTAGTTTAAAAGACGGCAGCAAGAGCAATGAAAAAATCCAGCAGCTTGAAGCCCACCGAAAATACGATGACAAGCGGTCTTTGACCACCAATCAGGGCACGAAAATCGCCGACGATCAGAACTCGTTAAAGGTCGGCAGCCGAGGGCCGACGCTGCTCGAAGATTTTATTATGCGGGAGAAAATCACCCATTTTGATCATGAACGAATTCCTGAGCGTATCGTTCATGCTCGCGGCTCGGCCGCCCATGGTTATTTTGAGCTTTATAAAAGTCTTGCCGACGTTACCAAGGCAGATTTTCTGCAACACACCGGCGTACAGACCCCCGTCTTTGTCCGTTTCTCCACGGTACAGGGTTCAAGAGGGTCGGCGGATACCGTGCGTGACATCCGTGGCTGGGCCACAAAATTCTATACCCAGCAGGGTGTATTCGATTTGGTGGGTAACAACACCCCCATCTTTTTCATCCAGGATGCGATTAAATTCCCGGATTTTGTTCATGCGGTAAAACCGGAACCACACAATGAAATCCCTCAGGGGGCGAGCGCCCATGATAGTTTCTGGGACTACGTCTCCTTGCAACCTGAAACGCTGCACAATGTGATATGGGCAATGTCCGACCGCGGGATTCCGCGCAGCTACCGGACGATGGAAGGTTTCGGTATTCATACCTTCCGCCTGATTAACGCCGAGGGCAAAAGCACCTTTGTTCGCTTCCACTGGAAGCCGGTTGCAGGGAAAGCATCCTTACTGTGGGACGAGGCGCAAAAGCTGGCGGGTAAAGACGCTGACTTCCACCGTCGCGATCTCTGGGAAGCCATTGAAGCCGGAGATTATCCAGAGTATGAGTTAGGGTTACAGCTTATTCCAGAAGAAGACGAATTTAAATTCGACTTCGATATTCTCGACCCTACCAAGCTTATCCCGGAAGAATTAGTCCCGGTGCAGCTTGTCGGTAAAATGGTGCTAAACCGCAACCCCGATAATTTCTTTGCGGAAACGGAACAGGTTGCGTTCCACCCCGGACACATTGTTCCCGGGATTGATTTTTCCAATGACCCGTTATTGCAGGGTCGACTGTTCTCCTATACCGACACCCAGATTAGCCGCCTTGGCGGGCCTAATTTCCATGAAATTCCGATTAACCGCCCGGTCTGCCCTTATCACAATCTCCAGCGTGACGGCATGCATCGTATGGAAATTAATACTAATCCGGCAAACTACAGCCCCAATTCCATCAACAATAACTGGCCGCGAGAAACGCAGTCCTCGCCGAAAAACGACGGTTTCTCCAGCTATCCTGAACGTGTAGAGGCCAGCAAAGTTCGCGAGCGTAGCCCTTCCTTCCTCGAATACTATTCGCAACCGCGGCTTTTCTGGTCAAGCCAGACGCCGGTGGAGCAACAGCACATTATCGATGCCTTCTCCTTCGAATTAGGAAAAGTGGCGCGTGCCTACATTCGTGAGCGCGTTGTCGATCACCTGACGCGAATTGATACGACGCTGGCACAAAAAGTGGCGGAACAGCTTGGCATTACCCTGACTGACGAGCAGCGTAACGTCAGCCCGCCTAAACCCGTCAACGGGCTTGAGCGTGATTTGTCGTTAAGTCTGTATGCGCAGCCGGGCGGCAGTATTAAAGGGCGCATCGTCGCGTTGCTGCTGGCGGATAACGTGGATGCCACCGATGTGTTAACCACCCTCCAGGCGCTGAAAAAGAAAGGCGTACATCCAAAACTGCTGGCTCAGAAGCTGGGCAACATTACCGCCAGCGATGGCTCAACCCTGGCGATTGATGCCACCTTTGCGGGAACGCCGTCTATCACCCTCGATGCGGTGATTGTGCCCGCTGGCGTCGGCCCTGCGCTATTGAAAAGCGGGGAGGCAAAACATTATCTGCTGGAAGCCTATCGGCATTTAAAAG
Source organism: Enterobacteriaceae bacterium (assembly GCA_902363335.1). GTDB lineage: Bacteria > Pseudomonadota > Gammaproteobacteria > Enterobacterales > Enterobacteriaceae > Kluyvera. The sequence continues at coordinate 281,818 of CABIZV010000005.1, forward strand.
TCATCGGCCTTAGCGGCGACTCCCGCGAGCTAAAAGCCCTATGGCAGGCGGAAGATACTGAGGAAGGCGTTATCCTTGATAAAGCCATCTCAAATGCCACGATGAATAAATTCTTTACCGCGCTGAGTGCGCACAGAGTCTGGAGCCGTAGCGACAAAGCCGCCTCGATACCAGCTTAACCTCAAAGGTGCTGCCGTCTTAGACGCAGCACCTTAATTCACCCCTGTAAAATCTGGAGGAATCATGGCATCGAGCTCACAACCCGCTCAGCAACAATCGCGCCAGCCTGGATTGGAAAAAGACATGGTTCCACCGCCGCTCTATGACGACCCCTCATACCGCGCCTGCGACAAACTTGCCGGAAAAGTCGCGCTGGTCACCGGTGGCGATAGCGGTATCGGCCGCGCGGTGGTGATCGCTTACGCTAAAGAAGGGGCAAAAGTGGCGATTGTCTATTTAGATGAGGATCAGGACGCTCGTGAAACACAACGTAGTGCCGCCCATTACGGCGCTGAAGTGTTGTTATTGCGCGGCGACTTACGTGACCGGCAATTTATTAAAGATGCCGTGGGGAAAACCGTTGAGACATTTGGCAAGCTGGATATTCTGGTTAATAATGCCGGGGAGCAGCACCCACAGGATGAACCAGAACAGATCACCGAAGAACAGCTTGAAAAAACATTTCAGACCAATTTTTTCAGCATGGTGATGCTCTCCCTGGAAGCCTTAAAATATCTGCCTGCGGAAGGTGCGATTATTAATACCACTTCTGTGACCGCCTATCATGGTAATCCGACATTAATCGATTATTCGTCAACGAAGGGAGCGATCGTCTCCTTTACCCGTTCCTTAGCATTGAAACTCAGCGAGCGTAATATTCGTGTCAATGCGGTGGCTCCCGGCCCTATCTGGACGCCATTAATTCCCTCTACGTTCAGCGCAAAGGAAGTGAAAAAATTCGGTGAAAACACGCCGATGAAACGTCCAGGGCAACCCAGTGAACTTGCTCCGGCCTACGTTTATCTAGGCTGTAATGACTCTTCCTATATGACCGGGCAAACTCTGCATATTAACGGTGGTGTTATTGTGAATGGTTAATCTTAACATGGCGACCGATAAAAATATTTATCGGTCGCCACGCTGAAAAGCGCCCGTGATTTGACGGTGTATTACCAATACATCGCTAAATAAAATACTCCGATAACAATAATGATCCCCGCAATAATATAGGCCTGATACGGGCGAGGGGGCTTTTTGCCACTTTTTGACGACGGATCCTGATTGTTATTTCGTTCAGTCATAATCAAATACCTCATATTGTGAGTAAAGAATCGGCTGATGTATTAATCATAATAGATTTCTCACAATTCGAGGAAATAAATACGGCTGGGAAGCAAAAAACCTCCATCGATGTAGCAAAAAAGAGCGGGGCGTGCGCGGATTGTGAGTTTTTGTATGCTGGAAGACGGGGGAGGGATGTAAAGGGAAGTGTGCTAGAGGATGTCTTAATGGATGCCGTAACTCACCTTTGGCACATTTTTTCAGGTGTGCCAGAGCGATAACAGATTTTCAATTGTTACCTGAAGATAGCGAAAATTTTCTGAAATGACTATGTGGTTTTATCATTGAGAAAACCAACGGACATATAGCCATCCGGGTGTGTAAGTGGTTAAAATAAAAAAATATAATCGTTGCTAAAACAATTTCGCTATGTCTTAATGACGTCATCGGTTTGAAATTCAGACCTTATGAAAGCAGTTTTAGTAAAGCAGTCCTCAGTTCAAGCGTTATCCATCGATACCCTTATTCATGAGTCCTCTTCTAAGTGCCAAATAAGTCACTCGAAATACAGGCCATCATCGTCACCTTGAGTGACTCATTAATTAAGGAATTATCTATGTCTAATAAAATGACTGGTTTAGTAAAATGGTTTAACGCAGATAAAGGTTTTGGTTTCATTACTCCTGACGACGGCAGCAAAGATGTATTCGTACATTTCTCTGCAATCCAGAGTGACAACTTCAAAACGCTTGATGAAGGTCAGAAAGTCTCCTTCACCATTGAAAGCGGCGCTAAAGGCCCAGCAGCGGGTAACGTTTCTCCGCTGTAAGTCGCGCCCATTATCAGTAATGTTTACAAAAGCGATGATGGCTGTAGCCTGAGCAGATAAGTGTTACTGATAATAAAATTAACCCGCCATGTGCGGGTTTTTTTATTACATTTATCTCAGTTTACGGTGAATAAAAGTGAGCAATAACCTAATTAAACGTGTATGGTGACATTCCCTTAAATCAGGAGATGCCTATGTCTGAACGTAAAAACGCACACACCCGCCGCAATTACCTAGTTAAATGCCCATGCCCTAACTGTTCAAAAGATTCTGAACATAGCTTTAGCCGCGTCCAAAAAGGGGCTCAACTTGTCTGCCCTTATTGCAGTTCTTTATTCAAATCAACACAGCGATCCTAGCAATCTCGCATTTGCCAGATGATCAGGCTAATTTTCAAAACCGACTCATTTGGCAATAAATTTCGACTGATGCAAATTCATCTCAGTCACGCACATGATGATTTGAACGACAGCTTTATGGCAAAGGCCTTATCACTCCATCAGACGGTCGAAAAGACGTTCTGCTCCACATTTTAGCTTTCAATACCAGTGAATCAGAATCACTCCTCCCTGGGATCCGTGTCGAAATTTTTCGTATCAACAGCGTTAGCGGCCCGATGGCCGAAAATATATATCGCCTGATTTCCGGATGTTGGAGACGATATTATGGCTTACGCTCCGGAAAATTAATATTTCCCGTGATAACACGTCAGCTATAAACGCAAAATCCGCCGGTAGGTATCCATCGACGGAATTTTTAAACGCATTTTTGCCTCGCATGGTGAAATTTTGCAGTCGTTTATCGCACCGCGTGCAGCGTACTTTCCCCTCTACCGCTGGCTTTATTGAGCACCTGCTCAATCACCGAGGCCAGCTCGTTAATCTCAAATTTCGCCACATAGCCGTCGGCATTCACCTTGCGGATATGATCCTCGTTCGCATTGCCCGACAGCGACGAGTGGATCACCACCGGAATATTTTTCAGACGGGGATCGGTCTTGATCTTGCGGGTGAGGGTGAAGCCGTCCATCTCCGGCATCTCAAGGTCGGTTAACACTAGCGCGATTTTATCGCTTACCGGAACGCCCTCTTTTGCCGCTTCCTGTGCCAGCAGCTCAATCTTTTCCCAGGCCTCTTTACCGGTGATGTGCAGCAGGGCAGGGATATTCATCGCCTTCAGCCCTTTTTCGAGCATGGCGCGCGCGACCTTGGAATCTTCTGCCACAATCGCCGTCGCCCCAGGTTTAATATTGAACTGGCGCGGACTCAGTTCCTTGGCGTGCAGGTCGTGATTGGCGGGGGTGATGTCATACAAGATTTGCTCAACGTCGATAACCATCGCCAGATTGTTACTCTCCTGATGATCGTCAAGGCAGGCAATGCTGGTAATGTACTTGCCGTTTACCGCTTTCTCGGCGGTATGGATTTGCGTCCAATCGAGACGAGTGATGTTTTCTACCGACTCCACGGCAAATGCCTGAACGCTGCGCGCGTACTCGGTAATCAGCAGAATATTAAGCCCGTTGGTCGGTTTACAACCGGCGACGGCGGCGAGATCGATAACCGGGATAATCTGGTCGCGAATGTTCACCATCCCCATCAGCGGCGGCTTAATACCGGCCGGACGAGTGAAGCTCGGCATCGGCACAATTTCCCGTAGCTTAAAGACGTTAATGCCGTACAGCTCGGAAGCCTCGCTCTGTGACGCTGCGCCCAGCCGGAACAGCAGCAGTTCGAAACGGTTGGACAGCGTCAGGTTAGCCCTGTCATCAATCTCTTTCTGGAAGTTATCCATGGTGCCCTCAGCGTGATAAAGCGAAATCGCATTAGCTGAGTTATCGGCACCAAAGGGCAAAACGTTATGGCAACGTAAAGGTAGAAAAATCCTCAGCCAGTTCGCACGCCGGGAACACGCTTTGGCATTCGGCCAGCAGCCGACGACAGCCCTCGGCGTCGTAGCGCGAGCTAACGTGGGTGATAATCAACCGCTTCACGTTAGCCGCCAGCGCCAGCTGCGCGGTTTGCTCGCTCGAAGAGTGACCGCGGCTGTTGGCCTTCTCTGCCATCGCCGCCTCCAGTGTCGCTTCATGGACCATCAGGTCGACATCCCGAGCCAGCTCAAGCGCCGCTTCGCAAGGCGCGGTATCGCCAAAAATGGCTATTTTTTTGCCGGGCGTGGCCGGGGCCAGAAAATCGGCGCCGTTCACCGTGCGACCATCGGCAAGCGTAATGGTCTCACCGGCCTTAAGGCGCTGGAACAGCGGGCCGAACGGCACGCCCGCCGCAATTAACCGTTTGGCATCCAGCGCGCCGGGCTTGTCATGTTCTTCGACACGAAAACCGTAGCACTCTACCGGGTGCTCTAAGGGATAAGCGCTAACCTGACGTAGGCCGTCATCGAGAATTTTACCCGCGCTGATGTCGACAATCTCCAGCGGGAAGTCTGTCCAGGAGCCGCTCAAGCGCAGGCTGGTCTCCACATACTCTTTAATCCCCTTTGGCCCGTAGATTGTCAGCGGCTGCATATTGCCCGCCATTGACCGGCTACAGATTAGCCCCGGCAGGCCGAACAGATGGTCGCCATGCAGATGGCTAATGAAAATGCGCTCGATTTTTCCCGGATGAAACGCGGTGCGCAGCAGCTGGTGCTGCGTCCCTTCGCCGCAGTCGAAAAGCCACAACCCCGGCTGCGTTGGGTGTTGCAGTTGCAACAACATTGCTGTTACGTTGCGGGTTCGGGTTGGCACGCCCGCTGATGTGCCTAAAAACGTCAATTGCATAGTGCCGCGCCCTCTGGCGGTAAAAAGGTCTAAGGAGCCTACCATGATTCGCTGGCAAGATTTGCACCATTCTGAACTCACCGTCCCGGCGCTATACGCACTGCTGAAATTACGCAGCGAAGTGTTTGTGGTCGAGCAGGCCTGCATTTACCTGGATATCGACGGTGACGATCTGGTTGGCGAAAACCGCCATCTTCTTGGCTGGAAAGGCGACGAGCTTGTGGCCTACGCCCGTATTCTGGTCAGCGAGGCGTCGTTTGAACCGGTGACGATTGGCCGGGTGATTGTCAGCCCTGCGGTACGCGGCGAACGTCTGGGGTATCAGCTGATGGAACGGGCGCTCGATAGCTGCCAGCAGCGCTGGCCCGACCGCGCTATCTATCTTGGCGCCCAGGCGCATCTTCGCGACTTCTATGCCCATTTCGGTTTTATCACCGTGACCGACGTCTACGATGAAGACGGCATCCCGCACATCGGCATGGCGCGCGAGATTCAGCCCGCTTAAGCCACAATCCCGTCTATAGTAAAAGGCAAAGCGCATTGTTTTTCAGTGCGATATTGCCTTACGGTCCTTTCGCTCCCTAATCGTGGGTACTGCTTTTTACCCTTAGTACCCCGTATACTATGTGGCTTTTATGATAGGGAGGTTCGCGTGCAGTCCATTTTAACGGCATTGCAAAGCCTGTCGGAGCATCTGGCCGACGATTTTCCCGCGTTGCCCGGCACGCGAATCATTGAAGTCACCTTCCCCTTAAATGACGCTTTTGATCCGTTGGCCTGGCTTGGCGGGCAGACGATATGGCCGCAGTTTTACTGGCAGCAGCGCAACGGACATGAAGAGATCGCCGCGCTTGGCGCAGTCGTGACTTTTTCATCGCTGGCGCAGGCCAACGACTTCCTGGCGACGCAGGAACGTGACGATATACGTATCTGCGGTGTGAATGCTTTTGAACCTCAGCGGGGCGTGCTGTTCTTACCGCGCCTGGCGTGGCGGCGCGAAGCGGGGCGGGCGGTTTTTCGGCTCAATTTGTGGAGCGACAGCTCGCTGCACGCTGATGCCCAGCGCGCGCGCGAATGTCTGGCAGCACTCTCAGTGCATCATGCCGCAACGGAATTGACGTTACGCCAGAACCGAGAAGTTCATCACCCGGACAAACCGGGCTGGTGCCACTCTATTGCTCAGGCGACGCAGGCGATTCGCGACGGTGAGTTTACGAAAGTGGTGCTGGCGCGGGCGACGGATCTCACCTTTAGCGCCGCGCCCGATGCCGGTGCGCTGATGGCTGCCAGTCGCCGGGTGAATTTCTCTTGCTATCATTTCTTTATGGCCTTTGACGCGAAGCGAACGTTCCTGGGCTCTTCACCAGAGCGCTTATGGCGTCGACGCGGCACCATGCTTGATACTGAAGCGCTGGCGGGAACCGTGGCCGCGCATGATGATGACCTGAAGGCGAAGCTGCTGGGTGACTGGCTGATGCGCGATGATAAAAATCAGCGGGAAAACAGCCTGGTGGTGGAAGATATTTGCCATCGTCTACAGGGCATCGTGCAGACGATGGATGTTTTACCCGCTGAAATTGTCCGACTGCGCAAAGTGCAGCATTTACGTCGCCGCATTCAGGCCGAGCTGGACCTGCCGGATGACACCCGCTGCTTGCTGCAATTGCAGCCGACCGCTGCGGTGGCGGGGTTGCCTCGCGCGTCGGCGCTGGCGTTTATTAACCGCGTTGAACCGTTTAATCGCGAGTGGTATGCCGGGTCGGCCGGATACCTTTCCCGGCGAGAGAGCGAATTTTGCGTAACGCTGCGTTCCGCGCAGGTAGAAGGCCACACCCTGCGGCTGTATGCGGGCGCAGGGATTGTTGAAGGCTCAGACCCCGAACAAGAATGGCAGGAAATCGAAAACAAAGCGGCGGGGCTGCGTTCATTACTGTTCTCTGAATAGAACATTATCGATTCATATCAAAATTCTACTATGTCGTAGTATTTATACTGAGTCGCAATACTTGATACCGGACAATTTCATGTCAGTAAGCGCATTTAACCGACGCTGGGCGGCGGTGATCCTTGAAGCATTAACCCGTCACGGCGTGCGGCACATCTGCATTGCGCCGGGGTCACGTTCGACGCCGCTCACCCTGGCGGCAGCGGAAAATCGCACCTTTATTCACCACACGCATTTTGACGAGCGTGGGCTTGGGCATCTGGCCCTGGGGCTGGCAAAAGCCAGCCAGCAGCCGGTGGCGGTGATTGTGACGTCCGGTACTGCCGTCGCAAACCTTTATCCTGCGCTGATTGAAGCAGGCCTGACCGGTGAGAAAATTATTCTCCTGACCGCCGACCGCCCGCCTGAGCTGATTGACTGCGGCGCGAATCAGGCGATTCGTCAGCCGGGCATGTTTGCCTCGCATCCTTCTCATACCGTTTCCTTACCGCGTCCAAGCCAGGATATTCCCGCGCGTTGGCTGGTATCGGTGGTTGATGATGCGCTCGGTTCGCTCCACGCGGGCGGCGTTCACATCAACTGCCCATTTGCCGAACCGCTTTATGGCGACATGGACGAAACCGGCCTCGGCTGGCAGCAGGCGCTAGGCAACTGGTGGCAGAGCGACAAACCCTGGCTGCGCGAATCGTTGCATCAGGAAAGCGCCGCGCAGCGCGATTGGTTTTTCTGGCGGCAGAAGCGCGGGGTGATTGTCGCCGGGCGGATGAGCGCGGAAGAGGGCAAGCTGGTTGCCGAATGGGCAAAAACGCTCGGCTGGCCGCTGATTGGCGACGTGCTGTCGCAAACCGGGCAGCCGCTGCCGTGCGCGGATCTTTGGCTTGCCAACCCGGCGGCGACCGCTGAGCTTGAGCAGGCGCAGATCGTGGTGCAGCTCGGCAGCAGCTTAACCGGCAAACGGGTACTGCAATGGCAGTTGGCCTGCGAGCCTGACGAATACTGGCTAGTCGATAATCTCACAGGTCGCCTTGACCCGGCGCATCATCGCGGGCGTCGTCTGGTCTGCGACATTGACCGTTGGCTGGAACAGCATCCGGCTGAAAAGCGCACCCCGTGGGCAACCGCGATCCCGGCCCTTTCCGAGCAGGCCTGGCAGCGGGTGGCTTCGCAAAGCGAACAGTTTGGCGAGGCGCAGCTTGCGCACCGCATTCGCCGCTATTTGCCGGAACAAGGTCAGCTTTTTGTCGGTAACAGCCTGGTGGTGCGCTTAATTGACGCCTTGGGACAGCTTCCGGCGGGCTATCCGGTGTACAGCAATCGCGGGGCCAGCGGTATTGACGGGTTGATTTCAACGGCTGCAGGGGTACAGCGCGGCCGCGCCCGGCCGACGCTTGCTATCGTCGGCGACCTCTCCGCGCTGTATGACCTTAATGCGCTGGCGCTGCTGCGTCAGGTTTCTGCCCCGCTGGTGCTTATCGTGGTCAACAACAACGGCGGACAGATTTTCTCCTTGCTGCCAACGCCGGTGGAAGAGCGCGAACGCTTCTACGCGATGCCGCAAAATGTTCATTTTGAACATGCGGCGAAAATGTTTGGTCTGCACTATCAGCAACCGCAGGACTGGCTAGCGCTGGAGTCTGCGCTGGACGCGGCCTGGCGCACGCCTGCTACGACGGTTATCGAGCTGGTGGTCAACGACACCGACGGCGCGCAAACGCTGCAACATTTGCTGGCGCAGGTCAGCCAGCTATGATCCTGCATGCCGTCGCCGAACGGGGTGACCCAAAGCAGCCGTGGCTCATTTTTCTGCACGGTTTTTCCGGCGACCATCGTGAATGGCAGCCGGTCGGAGAACGGTTCCCGCAGGCTAACCGGCTGTATGTCGATCTGCCGGGCCACGGCGGCTCGGCTGGCGTGCGGGTGGCGAATTTCGCCGCCATGGCCGATATTCTTAAGGCCACTCTTCTTAGTTACAACATACTTAACTACTGGCTGGTGGGATACTCGCTGGGCGGACGGATTGCCATGCACTACGCTTGCTGCTCGCGGGCAGAAGGCCTGGCAGGCGTGATTGTCGAAGGCGGCCACCCGGGGCTGATGTATGCCGAAGAGCGTGAACAGCGGCTGCGTAACGACCAGCAATGGGCGCAGCGCTTTGCCGAACAACCGCTGGCCGAAGTGTTCCACGCCTGGTATCAACAGCCGGTATTTGCCAGCCTGACGGCGGCCCAGCGTGATGAGCTGGTGTCACTTCGCCAGCACAACAATGGCCGTGCGCTGGCAGCGATGCTGCTGGCAACCTCGCTGGCAGTGCAGGACGATTTGCGTTCTGCGCTGCGCCAGCGAACTTTCTCTTTCCACTATCTCTGCGGCGAGCGCGACCTCAAGTTTCGAGCTATCGCCGAGGAACTCTCGCTGACTTGCTGCATTATTCATGATGCCGGGCACAACGCGCACCGGGAAAACCCGGCGGGCGTTGCCGACTGCCTGGCGCAGATTCTGCCTCTCTGACAATAGGACACGTTATGATTTATCCTGATGAAGCTATGCTGTACGCCCCTGCCGAGTGGCACGATTGTTCTGAAGGTTTTACCGATATTCTTTATGAAAAATCGGCTGATGGTATCGCCAAAATTACCATTAACCGTCCGCAGGTGCGCAACGCGTTCCGTCCGCTGACGGTCAAAGAGATGATCCAGGCCATGAGCGATGCGCGCTATGACGACAATGTCGGCGTGATCATCTTAACCGGCGCTGGCGACAAAGCATTCTGCGCCGGTGGCGATCAGAAAGTCCGCGGTGACTACGGCGGATACCAGGACGACAGCGGCGTTCATCACCTGAACGTGCTGGACTTCCAGCGCCAGATCCGCACTTGTCCAAAACCGGTTGTTGCGATGGTGGCGGGCTTCTCCATCGGCGGCGGCCACGTGCTGCACATGATGTGCGACCTGACCATCGCGGCAGATAACGCCATCTTTGGCCAGACCGGCCCGAAAGTGGGCTCATTTGACGGCGGTTGGGGCGCATCTTATATGGCGCGCATCGTCGGTCAGAAAAAAGCGCGTGAAATCTGGTTCCTGTGCCGTCAGTACGACGCGAAAGCCGCGCTGGATATGGGCCTCGTTAACACCGTGGTTCCGCTGGCCGATCTTGAAAAAGAGACCGTACGCTGGTGTCGTGAAATGCTGCAAAACAGCCCAATGGCCCTGCGTTGCCTGAAAGCGGCGCTGAACGCTGACTGTGATGGTCAGGCGGGTCTGCAGGAGCTTGCGGGTAACGCCACCATGCTGTTCTACATGACCGAAGAAGGTCAGGAAGGGCGCAACGCGTTTAACCAGAAGCGTCAGCCTGACTTCAGCAAATTCAAACGGAATCCGTAATGCGCAGCGCGCAGGTTTACCGCTGGCAGATCCCGATGGACGCGGGTGTGGTTCTGCGTGAACGGCGGCTGAAAACCCGCGACGGGTTATTCGTCTACCTGCGTGATGGCGAACGTGACGGGTGGGGAGAAATCTCCCCCCTGCCGGGATTCAGCCTGGAAACGCTGGACGATGCTCAATCGGCGCTGCTTGCCTGGGCGACGGCCTGGCGGCAGGGTGAAGATTTACCCTTGCCCGAAATTCCCTCTGTGGCCTTCGGGGTAAGCTGTGCGCTGGCGGAGCTGAACGATACGCTGCCGCTGGCCGCTGACTATCGCGCGGCGCCTTTGTGTACCGGTGACCCGGATGAACTGGTCGTTAAGCTGGCTGAAATGTCCGGCGAGAAAGTGGCTAAGGTTAAGGTCGGGCTGTATGAAGCGGTACGCGACGGCATGGTGGTCAACCTGCTGCTGGAAGCGATCCCTGATTTGACCTTACGTCTGGACGCCAACCGCGCCTGGACGCCGCTGAAAGCCCAGCAGTTCGCCAGATACGTCAACCCGGATTACCGCTCGCGCATCGCTTTTCTTGAAGAACCGTGCAAAACCCGTGACGACTCGCGCGCTTTCGCGCGTGAAACCGGAATAGCCATCGCCTGGGATGAAAGCCTGCGCGAAGCCGATTTCCGTTTCGAAGCCGAGCCCGGACTGCGTGCGGTGGTGATTAAGCCGACGTTAACCGGTAGCCTGGCGCGGGTTCAGGAGCAGGTGGCTGCTGCGCATGCGCTCGGGCTGACGGCGGTGATTAGCTCCTCGCTGGAGTCTAGTCTCGGTCTAACCCAACTGGCGCGCGTTGCCGCCTGGCTGACGCCGCATACGCTCCCCGGCCTGGATACGCTGAATTTGATGCAGACGCAGCTTATTCGCTGCTGGCCTGAGAGCGCGTTGCCGTGCGGGGCGATTGAGGATATGGAGCCGCTGCTGTGATGTTCGCGACATGGCCCTGGCGGCACTGGTGTTCACAGCGTGCTGACGCCCCGGCATTACGTCTGGACGACGAAACGCTAAGCTGGTCGACGCTCTGCCAGCGTATCGACCAGCTTGCCGCCGGTTTTCAGGCGCAGGGCGTTAAGGTGGGCGACGGCGTGGCGCTTTGCGCGCGCAATCAACCGGATGCGGTGCTGGCCTGGCTTGCGCTGCTTCAGTGCGGCGCGCGTATTTTACCGCTTAATCCTCGTCTGCCAGACTCGTTGGTTGGCGAACTGCTGCCGGGGCTCACCTTGCGGCACTTGCTGAATCTCGAAAGCGATGCGCATTACGGCCTTGCGCCGCTGCGCTGCTTCGCCACCTCCGGCTATATCGACGTTGATTGGCAGGCGCCGCGTTTTGCCTCCATGACCCTCACCTCTGGTTCAACCGGGTTGCCGAAAGCCGCAGTACATTCCTGTCAGGCGCATCTGGCAAGCGCTGAAGGCGTACTGAGCCTGATGCCATTTGCTCAAAACGACTGCTGGTTGCTGTCGTTACCGCTGTTTCATGTCTCCGGGCAGGGCATTTTCTGGCGCTGGCTGCTGGCGGGTGGGCAGATGGCGATAAGCGAAAAGCCGCTCTCGCAGGCGTTAACCGGCTGCTCTCATGCGTCACTGGTGCCGACACAGCTGTGGCGTTTGCTCAACGATAATCAGCCGTTAACGCTAAAATCGGTGCTGCTTGGCGGCGCGGCCATTCCTGCGTCACTGACCGAACAGGCGGCGCGTCAGGGTATTCACACTTTCTGCGGCTACGGTCTTACCGAGTTTGCATCCACCGTTTGCGCGCGCGAAGCGAACGGCGGTGATGATGTTGGTACGCCGCTGCCGGGGCGCGAGCTGCGTCTGGTCGACGGTGAAATCTGGCTGCGGGCAACCAGTATGGCGGCGGGTTACTGGCGTAATGGCGAGCTAATGCCACTGGTAAATGATGAAGGGTGGTTTGCGACCCGCGATCGCGGAGAGATACATAACGGCAACCTGCGGGTCATTGGTCGTCTCGACAATCTCTTTTTCAGCGGCGGTGAAGGCATTCAGCCGGAGGAAGTCGAACGGGTGATTGCCCGGCATCCGGCGGTCACACAGGTCTTTATTGTGCCGGTGGATGACATTGAGTTCGGTCAGCGCCCGGTGGCGGTTGTCGATATCGAGTCGCCGCTGAGTTTTTCTGAACTGGCCGCGTGGGCGAAGGATAAACTGGCCGGCTTCCAGCAGCCTTGCCGTTGGTTATTACTGCCTGAAGAAATGAAAGGGACGGGGATTAAGGTTTCTCGCCATCAGCTTGCGTTGTGGGTTCAAGCTCAGTCGGCGGTATGAATAATTTCTCTTCTGAATCCCATAAATATTAATTATCATTCTTGTGAATGGATTGGTCTTAATTCGTTACAATCCGAAGGATTATTAGCCGTTTAGCACATTGAATCCGCTGAATATCGCAGTACAATTCAGCGGATTATTTAGGGTGTTTTTTGCATTTGCGTGAAAGGATTAAAATGAAAAAGAGCGTGTTATTTGGCCTCGCGGGGTTAATGTTTGTCTCGGCGTCAGCGAGTGCAATCAGTTTTAACGGTCAGGCGGGTAAAGAGTATACCAACCTCGGCTTTGGCATGGGCACCGAAACGTCGGGCCTCGCGTTAAGCGGTAACTGGACGCACAATGACGACGATGGCGACGTTGCGGGTCTGGGCCTCGGGCTGAATATTCCGCTTGGCCCATTCCTGGCAACCGTTGGCGGTAAAGGCATTTATACCGATCCTAAGGACGGCGACTCCGGCTATGCGGCAGCCGTTGGCGGCGGCCTGCAGTGGAAAATTGGTGATAGCCTGCGCCTGTTCGGCGAGTACTATTACTCTCCAGACTCACTTTCCAGCGGCATTGACAGCTATACTGAAGCGAACGCTGGGGCGCGTTACACCCTGATGCGTCCTATCAGCATTGAAGCGGGCTATCGTTATCTGAACCTTGCGGGTAAAGACGGTAACCGTGACAACGCGGTGGCTGACGGCCCGTATGTTGGCGTGAGCGCGGCGTTCTAATCATTGCCTTTCGGCGCGGCAGCTCGCCGCGCCTGTTGTTCATCTCCGCGATTTTTCCTCCTTTTAATGCCATCCCCGCTAAGTAGCCAGGTTCTTAATTGCTCACCATACGCTATAGTAAACCGTTCTCTTTTTACTGGAGTAAGTGATGATAACGGTTGAGATGCTGTCCACGGGCGACGAAGTCTTATCGGGGCAGATTGTCGATACGAACGCGGCCTGGCTTGCAGACTTTTGTTTTCAGCAGGGTATTCCGCTCACGCGACGTAACACCGTGGGGGATAATCTTGATGATTTGGTGGCTATCCTTCGCGAACGCAGCACCCAGGCGGATATTTTAATCGTCAACGGCGGCCTTGGGCCGACCAGCGATGATTTAAGCGCGCTGGCCGCCGCAACGGCCAAAGGCGAATCGCTGATTTTGCATGAAGAGTGGCTGGCCAGCATGGAGCGCTTTTTTACCGAGCGCGGCCGCGTAATGGCGCCGAGCAACCGCAAACAGGCGGAAATCCCCGCCAGCGCGGAGCTGATTGATAATCCCGTCGGCACCGCCTGCGGTTTTGCGGTGAAACTTAACCGTTGCCTGATGTTCTTCACCCCCGGCGTGCCGTCCGAATTTAAGGTGATGGTAGAAAAAGAGATTCTGCCGCGTATTCGCCAGCGCTATCCGGTGGGGGAACCGCCAATCTGTCTGCGTCTGACCACCTTTGGCCGCTCCGAGAGCGACCTCGCCCAGAGCCTTCAGCATCTCGATTTACCGCCAGGCGTGACCATGGGCTATCGCTCCTCTATGCCTATCATCGAGCTCAAGCTGACCGGGCCTGCGGAACACCGTGAAGCGATGCTGGCGCTGTGGCCGGAAGTGCAGAAGGTGGCGGGTGAAAGTCTGATTTTTGAAGGCACCGAAGGTTTGCCCGCGCAGATTGCGCGCGTGCTGAAAGAAAAACAGTTGAGTCTGACCTTGAGCGAACAGTTCACCAGTGGGCTTCTGGCGTTACAGCTTTCGCGTGCCGCAGCGCCGCTGCTGGCCAGTGAAGTGGTGCCCGCGCAGGACGAAACGCTGGCGCAAACCGCGCGCTGGGCGGCGGAGCGTCGGGAGAATCACTTTGCCGGATTAGCGCTGGCCGTAAGCGGGCTTGAGTCCGAACACATCAACATCGCGCTCTCAACGCCTGACCAGACTTACGCGTTGCAGCTGAAGTTCAGCAACACGCGCCACGGCCTGGTAGTGCGCCAGGAAGTGTGTGCGATGATGGCGTTGAATATGCTGCGTCGCTGGCTGCACGGTCGCCCGGTTGCCAGCGATCATGGCTGGATTAACGTCGTGGATTCGCTGACGCTGTAAGCCTTTATGCCGGATGGCGGCGCGCGCGCCTTATCCGGCCTACATATCGTGATATCAATGTGTTAAGTCGGATTTTGTTGGCCTGATAAGCTGCGTGCTAATAAGGAGATCGGATGTTCACAGCGCTTGCTCGTGGACATCTCTATCTGCCATTTGCAGGTTTCGCAATCGGTAATCACCAGGTCTGCGCCGCTTGCTTCAATCTGCGCAAAAAGCGGGGCGCCGATCGCCTGCGATGTGGGATAGTTTTCGCTTTTAAAGCCGTAAGTACCGGCAATCCCGCAGCAGTTCGACTCCAGCACCTGCAGCTCCAGACCGGGTATTTTGCGCAATAATTCTAGCGTATACAGCGACCACCCCATTTTCTCCATATGACACGGTGTGTGATAAACCACTTTTAACGGCAGTGGGTTTAACGCAAGTTCTGCCCCGGCATCCAGCTTGCGCCACAGCCAGCGGGTGGCGAGTTCAATGCTGTCACGCAGGTAATGGTTATCTACCTCAAGCAAATGCGGATATTCATCACGTAGCGTAAAAGTGCAGGTAGAGGAGGTTGCCAGCACTGGAATTCCTTTTTGCAAAATAGCCTCACGCAGCGAAGACACATTGCTTTGCGCCTGACGCCGCGCTTTGTCAAAGAAGCCGTTAGCGATAAGCGGCACGCCGCAGCACTTCTCTTTACTCAACAATTGCACGCCAACGCCCAGCGCATTCATCACGCTAATCAGATCCAGCCCGAGCTGTGGATGGTTGTAGTTCACGTAACAGCCGTGGAAAAACGCCACCTGTTCGGCAAACTGCGCCTGATGCGCGGCTATACGTTGATAGCGGCGGCGGAAAGTCCCCCACGAATATTTCGGCAGGCTCCGGCGATGGTCGATTTTCAGCGCGGCGTCCAGCAGCTGGCGGACGGGTTTTAAACCGGTGGCGGTATTGACGATAGGGGCAAACGGCGTGGAAAGCGTACCCATTAAATCGGTATGGCTCAGAATGGCGTCACGCAGCCCCGGTTTTGCCTGGCCGTAATCGGCGCGGGCGCGCTGGATGATATCGCCAATTTTCACGTCAGACGGGCAGGCCACTTCGCAGCGCTTGCAGTTAATGCAGTATTTCAGCGCGTCATCGTACAGCCCGCTGTCCTTACGCCTGAGCCGCTCACCGTCCGGCCCGGCCTGTTTTGGCCCCGGATAACGAGGATTGACGCGGCTAACCGGGCAGACGGTGGTGCAAACGGTGCACTTGATGCAATTTTCAAAGCTTTGCTGGCTCATGCCTGGCCTCCCGTTAACTGGATTATTTGCTCTGCGGCATACAGCGCGGTTGCAGCGCAAACGCCCCCGCCACACCCTTCGGCAATCGGATCGTAGCCGCCAAGCACCGAGCCGATGGCAAACAAATTGCGCAGCGTTTCGCCGTGTAGCGTGGGGTGCAGATGGCTATCGACGCTGACCCCCGAACGCTGCCACGGCTGCGAGGCAAAGAAGTCTTCGTGATACCAGCGGGCGCGCGGTGAAGGGGAGAGAATATCCAGTCCGAGAATCGATTCACGGATGCTTTCACGCCCGGCGGTCAGGCCGTTACTAAAGAAGCTGCCGCTGGCAAGCACGGCAAAGCGCGGACGCAGCGGGATATCGCCGTGATTGCGCGTCCAGATTTCGCGCACGTCACCTTGACTCTGGCTGATACCAACCACTTTATCGCCATTCATCCAGATACCGCCTTGCGCGATAAACTGCCGCTGTAGCGCGGAGTGTAGCCGCATTCCCGGCACAGAAGGCGGCAGTGTCGGTAACAGGTACAGCGGGCAGGGCAGGCGTTCGTTTAACCAGGCAAGCAGGGCGTTGTCGCGCAGACCAAAGCAGGCGGGCATCATCAGAGCATCATAGCCCCCGCACAATGGTAGCAGCGCCTGGTACAGCGGCTGCCATAACGCGCGTTCATCGAGGACTCTGGCAATATTGACCGCGCGAAATTCGGTGGCGTTGTCGCGCAGCACGTCCAGCTCCGGCAGGTCAATTTCGGCGGTATCGACGATGAGTCCTTGTTTCTGCAGCTCCCCGGCGGCGAGATGCGGCTGAAAGTCGAGAAAACCACCGATCCCCACCACGCGGATCCGCGCTTCACCCAGCGGAGCGACCGGGACTTCCGTCGGGCTTAACCAGGCAGCGCGCAGCGTGCCCAGCGGCGTGACGCGCTGATGCGGCTGCGCAATGTCGCCTTGCATCGGGATAGCGCACTCGGCCAGCAGCTCCTGCGTCTGGCTGGCATAGTGCAGAACGCGGGATGCGCCGATTCGCGCGTAAGGATGATCGGGCGATTGTGCACACAATGTCGCCAGCCCCTGCGCATGGTCATTTACCGGTTGCCCATCAGGTAAGTTACTCAGCAGATCCAGCGAGCCGGACGAGAAGTGCAGCGCGCTCTGACCCTGGCTCACGATAGCGCAGCGCAGCCCCGCTTTTTGCAGCCGTATCCCGCACAGCAAGCCTGCCAGCCCGCCGCCTACGATAACGCTATCAAATTTCATCTTCAGGCTCCTTGTGTAAACCGCACAGTCCTTGATACACCCAGCGCGTCAGTTCGCTTTCGCGTAGCGCATCGCCCCAGGCGATAGGCTGCACGCCTTTCCAGCGCTCGTTGAGAAAATCAGAAAGCTGCGCCAGCGTCTGCGTGGAGGTGGTCACGTTAAAGCGTTGCAGCAAGCCGCTGGCCCGACAGGCGCACAGCTCGCCCTGGCAGGTTCCCATCCCCACGCGGGTACGGCGACGTAAATCCAGCAGGTTGTTCACCGCCAGATTGTCCACGGCATACTGGACTTCACCTGCGGTAACGGCTTCGCATTCGCAGACCACGCTACGGTGTAGGCGGCTGTTGCCTAACCACGCCGGCGTGCGGTCGCCGTGACGATAGACGGCCGAACCACGTAGCGTCGTGGGCAGGGAAATCATGCGCTGAAGGGTTTTCTCGGTAGATTCCTGCGAGCCGGGAAGCGGCGTGTCGGCGGTGATGCAGGGGCGCGTGTGGTTGAGCTTACGGCAGATGGCATCGGTCGCCCATTCGGCCATCAGGCGGTAGGTCATTAGCTTGCCGCCGGTAATGGTGATAAAACCCTCCAGACCGTCACGCTCGGCGTGGTCGAGCAGGACGATTCCGCGGCTGACGCTGCGTCCGCTCGGATCGTTATCGCTGGCAACCAGCGGACGCACGCCGCAGTAGGCGCGCAAAATGCGGGTGTTCGCCATGCGCGGTGCCAGTTTTTCACCCTCGCGCAGCAGGATATCGACTTCATCAGGGGTAACCCGGCAGCGGTCAATATCGCCATAATCGATGTGCGTCGAGGTGGTGCCAATCAGAGAAATGGTATCGCCGGGCACCAGAATATCCGCATCGGCCGGTGGACGGCAGCGGTTGATCACGTGCTGGTTAATCCGGTTTTCGAAGATTAGCAGCGAGCCTTTTGCCGGGAACATGCGAATGCTAAGGTCGGCATATTCGGCAATGCGCTGCCCCCAGATCCCGGCGGCATTCACCACCACGGGAGCATACAGTTGCTGCGTTTCGCGGCTGGCGTGGTGATATAAGGTGACGCCATGTACCCGCTCGCCCTGACGGATAAGGCCGGTAACTTCATGGCCGGTGAGAATGGTGGCACCGTGCTCGCGGGCATCAAGCATGTTGGCGGCGGTCAGGCGGAAGGGGTCAACGGTGCCATCGGGCACCAGCACGGCGCTGATCAGCGCGGGGTTCACCGAGGGCTCAATGTGGCGTGCAAAGGTTGGGTCAATCACTTCGGTGAAGATACCGGCGGCGCGGCAGGCCTCAACGAAGGTTTTCTGGTAGCCGATATCATCTTCCGGCAGGCTAATAAACAGCCCATCGACGGGTTCAATGCAGTGGTGAGCAATGCGCTTGAGGATTTGGTTTTCGCTGATACATTCGCGGGCGGATTCGCCGTCGGTTACCGCATAGCGTGCGCCGCTGTGCAGTAGCCCGTGGTTGCGTCCGGTGGCACCGGTGGCGATGTCAAAACGCTCAACCAGTACCACTTTCAGGCCACGTAGCGCACAGTCGCGAGCAATCCCGGCTCCGGTGGCACCGCCGCCGATGATAATGGCGTCATATTCATGTACAGGGGCGCGGTTCATTTTGGTGTCCTTAATGTTCGCTTTGCTAACAGTAAGTCACATTTATGGCTTGAATTGTTTGATATCGAACATAAACGAGCATTAATCGAAAATTCGATAGCGTGTTTTGTGTGGCGTGTCGACTTTTCAGATGTGGCCCGCCTCGACCAGCTGGTGCAGGCAATTTTGCAGAAGCTGCAACGGACTTCCGGCCACCGGCGGTTCGCTGGCGATAAGTGAAATCTGACGATAAAACGCGGGCTCCAGTGGCACAGAACACAGCGGTTGCTCGAGGGTTTTCAGCGTTAATTCCGGCAGCAGGGCGATGCCTAAGCCCTGGCGAATAAAGCTCATGGCGGTGCTCGGGTGGTTAAACTCATACTTTATTTTGGGTGTCACGTTCATACCGGCAAATAGGGCCATAATGCTCATTTCGTAGCGCCCTTTGCTGATGATAAGCGGCTCGCCAATCAGCGCATTCAGCGGGATCTGCCGTTGTCTGGCAAAGGGGTGATTATCCGGCACCACGACGCTAAAGCGGTCTTTATAAATGGGCGTCGAAAACATCCCTTCAGCGGGCATATGAACAAATCCGGCATCGATAAGATTTTCGCGGATAGCCGTAATAATCTCCGCGCTGTTGGCTTCCAGCGGCACAATCTTAATACTGGCATGATGTTGCTCGAAATAACGCACGACCTGCGGCAAGACGCTGGCGCAAATACTCGGAAAACAGCCAATTCGTAATAGACGTAGCGGGGACTTTTTCTCCTGCTCGGCAATCTCTTTTACCGCGTTAACCTCGCCCATGAGTCGACGAAGATGGACAATAATACGCTCCCCGGCGGGCGTGAGTTTGATAGCCTTTCGCCGCTCACGAGTCATGATGGCCACGCCCAGCTCCTCTTCCAGCCCGGCAATGGCCTGGCTTACCGCCGATTGAGTCATGTATAGGCGCTTGCCGGCTTCAGTAAATCCGCCACAGTCCAGGACCGTTAAAAGGGCATTGATTTGAGTTAGTGTCATTAGTAATCTCTAATTAAATATATTAATACGATTAATTTTACTAATTTATATGCCATGAATATACTTTTTGCTACGGACTTAATCACAAAATCACGCACGCAATTATTTGTTTTTATAATGCATTCTTAAATTTATATATTTGTGATGAATGTGGTAATGCGCGCCGTGGAATAAGGTGTCAAGGATATGAAAGAAAAACTATGGACTAAAGATTTTTGGGCAGTCACTATTCTTAGCTTTATTATTTTCTTCGTATTTTATGTGCTCTTAACGCTTCTTCCCATTTATATTGCCGACACTCTCAATGCAACGGCTGATAAAGCTGGTTTGCTGGTGACGTTCTTCCTGGCCGCCGCTATTATCGTGCGCCCATTTGCCGGGCAGTGGGTGGGCAAATACTCGAATAAAACGATTCTGATGCTTTCCTCTCTGGCGTTTCTGGTCGTGACCGCGCTATATCCTTTCTGCCACTCAATTGGCGCACTGCTTTTTATTCGCGTGCTCCACGGTATCACCTTCGGGGTGATTACCACGGTAAAAGGGACGATTTCCGCACGGTTAATACCCGCCTCCCGACGTGGGGAGGGCATCAGCTTTTTCTCTTTAGCCATGGGCCTGGCAATGGTTGTTGGGCCGTGGATTGGCCTGAATATGGCGCGTCATAGCGCATTTATTCCCGCGTTCTGGATGTGTACGGCGGCGTGTGTTGTGGGCATTATTCTTTCGCTTATCGTTAACGTCCCGCCGGTTATTCGTCATGCCGACGGTTCGCAACCAAAGCTGGGCTTTGCGGCAATGTTCGATAAAGCAGCCTTACCCTTTGCCACGGTCACTTTCTTTATGACGTTTGCTTATGCCGGGGTTTCCGCTTTCCTGGCGCTGTATGCACGCGAGCTGGACTTAATGGCCGCGGCCAGTAACTTCCTGCTGTGCTATGCCATTTTCCTGATGATTTGCCGCGCCTTTACCGGCAATATCTGCGATAAAAAAGGGCCGAAATATGTGGTTTATCCTTGCCTTCTCGCTTTCACTGTAGGATTGGTGGTGCTGGGGTACACGCAGGGCAGCATCACGATGATTCTTGCTGGGGCCTTAATTGGTATCGGCTACGGTTCGGTCACCCCAATCTTTCAGACGCAAATCATCAGCTCGGTCGAGCCGCATAAAATTGGCGTGGCGAACTCGCTGTTCTTTAATGCAATGGATGCCGGTTTAGCGCTGGGTGCATTCGTGATGGGGCTGATGGTTGACGGTGTTGGGTATCGCGCGATTTATCTGATGGGGGCGGTGCTGGTGGTGTTGGCCGGTGCGCTGTATATCATCCAGATGAAACTTCGTGGCCCGATGACATTAGTGAGTGCACACGAAGTGCACTAACCATTACATCTCAATTTCAATGTCACCTTTTGCCCTGCAACAGCAGGGCAAAATTTCGTCCGGCTGAATAAAGGCCAGCGGCTGGGTTAGCCAGTCCACCTGGCCTGAAACCAGCCGAGTGCGACAGGAACCACAGTAGCCTTCACGACACTGATACTCTACGCAGACGTTATGAGACTCCAACGCCGCCAGCAGGGACGGGTGTTCATCCTGGCACTGCAACCGCGTGCCAGAGATGCGCAGAATAACGCGGCTCATTACAGCTGGAAGTCGCTAAGGTCGTCAGTATTGACTTCCGAGTCAATCTGCCCCACCAGGTACGAGCTGACCTCCACTTCTTGTGGGGCAACCTGCACGTTATCTGACACCAGCCAGGTGTTGATCCATGGGATTGGGTTTGAGCGCGTCTGGAACGGCAGATCCAGCCCAACGGCCTGCATACGGATATTGGTGATGTACTCAACGTACTGACACAGAATATCTTTGTTCAGGCCAATCATTGAGCCGTCGCGGAACAGATAGTCCGCCCACTCTTTTTCCTGCACCGCGGCCTGCACAAACAGGTCGTAGCACTCTTGCTTACACTCTTCCGCAATCTCTGCCATTTCCGGGTCGTCCACGCCGCTACGCAGCAGGTTCAGCATGTGCTGAGTTCCGGTGAGGTGCAGCGCTTCATCACGGGCGATAAGGCGAATGATTTTGGCGTTGCCTTCCATCAGCTCGCGCTCGGCGAAAGCGAAGGAGCAGGCGAAGCTCACGTAGAAGCGAATCGCCTCCAGCGCGTTCACGCTCATCAGGCAAATGTAGAGCTTTTTCTTCAGCTCGCGCAGGTTCACGGTGACGGTTTTTCCGTTCACGGTGTGCGTACCTTCGCCCAGCAGATGCCAGTAGCTGGTCATTTCGATCAGCTCATCATAATAGCTGGAGATGCCTTCCGCGCGCTTTTGAATCTGTTCGTTGGTGACGATGTCATCAAACACAATCGCCGGATCGTTGACGATGTTACGGATGATATGAGTATACGAACGCGAGTGGATGGTTTCAGAGAAGGCCCACGTCTCCACCCAGGTTTCCAGTTCGGGAATGGAAATCAGCGGCAGCAGCGCGACGTTCGGGCTACGGCCCTGAATGGAGTCCAGCAGCGTCTGGTATTTCAGGTTGCTGATGAAAATATGCTTTTCGTGATCCGGCAGCGCCTGGTAGTCGATACGGTCGCGGGACACGTCAACTTCTTCTGGACGCCAGAAGAAGGAGAGCTGTTTTTCAATCAGCTTTTCGAAGATGTCATATTTCTGCTGGTCGTAGCGTGCCACGTTGACCGGCTGGCCAAAGAACATCGGCTCTTTGAGCTGATCGTTTTTCGTCTGTGAAAAAGTGGTGTATGCCATTGATGTTAATCCTTTGTGGGATGAGCGCCGGATGGCGGTGCTTGCACCTTATCCGGCCTACAAACCGTGCAATCGTAGGCCGGGTAAGCGTAGCGCCACCCGGCAACATTCATCAGATCTTACATGCGCCGCTTTCGCAGCCGTCGTCCTGAATAGACGCGACCATGTCATCCTGCGCATCTTCCGCACCGTCGCGGGTGTTCTGGTAATACAGGGTCTTCACGCCAAATTTATAGGCGGTGAGCAAGTCTTTCAGCAGTTGCTGCATCGGCACTTTGCCTGATGCGAAACGCGTTGGGTCGTAGTTGGTGTTAGCTGAAATCGACTGATCGATAAACTTCTGCATCACGCCGACCAGTTGCAGGTAGCCGTCGTTGTTTGGCATTTCCCACAGCAGTTCGTAGGCGTCTTTCAGGTGCTCGTAATCTGGCACGACCTGACGCAGGATACCGTCTTTCGACGCTTTGATGCTCACGTAGCCGCGCGGTGGTTCAATACCGTTGGTGGCGTTAGAGATCTGTGAAGATGTCTCGGATGGCATCAGCGCAGACAGCGTGGAGTTACGTAGGCCGTGGGTCTTAATCGACTCGCGCAGCGTTTCCCAATCCAGATGCAGCGGCTCGCTGGTAATCGCATCGAGATCTTTTTTATAGGTATCGATTGGCAAAATACCCTGGGAATAGGTGGTTTCATTGAACCACGGGCAGGCACCTTGCTCTTTTGCCAGTTCGTTAGACGCTTTCAGCAGGTAATACTGAATAGCTTCAAAGGTCTGGTGAGTCAGGTTGTTGGCGCTGCCGTCGGAGTAGCGTTTGCCGTTTTTCGCCAGCCAGTAAGCGTAGTTAATGACGCCAATACCCAGCGTACGACGACCCATCGCGCCACGTTCTGCCGCTTTAATCGGGTAGTCCTGGTAATCCAGCAGGGCATCCAGCGCGCGCACGGCCAGTATCGCCAGCTCTTCGAGTTCGTCGAGGCTTTTGATAGCGCCCAGGTTGAATGCGGACAGAGTACACAGTGCGATTTCGCCGTTTTCGTCGTTCACGTCGTCCAGCGGCTTGGTCGGCAGGGCGATTTCCAGGCACAGGTTAGACTGACGCACCGGTGCGATGGTTGGATCAAACGGGCTGTGGGTGTTGCAGTGATCGACGTTCTGAATATAGATACGACCGGTAGAAGCACGTTCCTGCATCATCAGAGAGAACAGCTCAACGGCTTTTACGCGCTGTTTGCGGATGCTGTCGTCGTTTTCATACTGCGTGTACAGACGTTCGAATTCGTCCTGATCGGCGAAGAACGCATCGTACAGCCCTGGGACGTCAGACGGGCTAAACAGGGTGATGTCGCCGCCTTTCAGCAGACGGGTGTACATCAGCTTGTTGATCTGCACGCCGTAGTCCATGTGACGCACGCGGTTGCCTTCTACGCCGCGGTTGTTTTTCAGTACCAGCAGGCTTTCTACTTCCAGGTGCCACATTGGATAGAACAGCGTTGCAGCACCGCCACGTACGCCGCCCTGAGAGCAGGATTTCACTGCGGTCTGGAAGTGTTTGTAGAACGGGATACAGCCGGTATGGAACGCTTCACCGCCGCGAATTGGGCTCCCCAGCGCACGAATACGACCGGCGTTGATGCCGATACCGGCGCGCTGGGACACGTATTTCACAATCGCGCTGGAGGTGGCGTTAATGGAGTCGAGGCTATCGCCGCACTCAATCAGTACGCATGAGCTGAACTGGCGAGTCGGGGTACGCACGCCGGACATGATTGGCGTTGGCAGCGAAATCTTGAACGTTGATACCGCGTCGTAGAAACGTTTAACGTATTGCAGACGGGTTTCACGCGGATAGTTTGAGAACAGGCAAGCGGCGACCAGAATATAAAGGAACTGAGCGCTTTCGTAAATTTCACCGGTGACGCGGTTCTGAACCAGATATTTCCCTTCCAGCTGCTTAACGGCTGCGTAGGAGAAGGTCATGTCACGGTCGTGAGCGATAAACGAGTCCATCTGCTTGAACTCTTCTTCCGTATAGTCTTCCAGCAGATGATTGTCATATTTACCCAGGTTCACCATGTGCTTAACGTGGTCGAAGAGGGCCGGTGGCTCGAACTGACCGTAGGCTTTTTTACGCAGGTGGAATACCGCCAGACGCGCGGCCAGGTACTGATAATCCGGCGCGTCATGAGAGATCAGATCTGCGGCGGCCTTGATGATGGTTTCATGAATGTCGGACGTCTTCATTCCATCGTAGAACTGGATGTGTGAACGCAGCTCGACCTGTGAAATCGACACGTTGTGCAGCCCTTCCGCTGCCCAATCCAGCACGCGATGAATTTTGTCGAGGTTAATACGTTCCGTACGACCGTCACGCTTCGTCACCAGCAGACTCTGATTCATGTGATTTTTACCTGTCCGTGAAAAGGAAAATGTCCCCTGCTTATCCACAATCGCCGTTGTAGCAAAACCTGTGGATAAATACTATATGTAGGGGTTTGATGATTAATTAAACGCTATATGGTGAGTATTCTAGTCTGGATTCTTTTGAGTACAAGAGTTGATTTTGATGTTGAATTGAGGTTGTGAAAGGGTAAAAAACGCGAAGTCCACGGCGCGTAAGGGCTGGCGAGGATGTCAATAATTTGCAAAAAAAAATGAAAATTTGATCGAGTGCTGATTTCTTCGTCGAAGGGGGTTGTTGCGCAATATGACGCAGCGCAAATTTATCGTATCGCTACTACCAATGATGAGTGGGGCAGATAATCGGGGTGTCATCAGATGCGGTGCCGGATGGCGATGCTGGCGCATCTTATCCGGCCTACACAATCGGTATGGTGTTATTTAATCGTGTAGGCCTGATAAGCGCAGCGCCATCAGGCATTGAGTAGTAGTAAACCTATTCGCTTTTGGCGGTGGTATGCAGCATATAGTTAACATCAACCCCCGGCGCCAGCTTGAAACTGTTGGTCAGCGGGTTGTAGTGCAGACCAATCATGTGACGCTCTTTCAGCACGGTCTGGTCAACCCAGCCAAGCAGTTCGGCAGGCTTGATAAATTTCTTCACGTCGTGCGTGCCTTTAGGCACCATCCGCAGGATATATTCCGCACCGACCACCGCCATCAGCCAGGATTTGCCGTTACGGTTGAGGGTAGAAAAGAACACCTGGCCGCCCGGTTTCACCAACTGCGCGCAGGCTTTCACCACCGATTGTGGGTCTGGAACGTGTTCCAGCATTTCCATACAGGTCACCACGTCATACTGCTGTGCATGTTTCGCGGCATGTTCTTCTACGGTTTCCTGAACGTAATCGACCGCAATACCGGTTTCCAGCGCGTGCAGTTTTGCCACCTGAAGCGGCTCAAAACCCATATCCAGCCCGGTGACCGTCGCGCCTTCACGGGCCATACTCTCTGCCAGAATGCCGCCGCCGCAGCCGACATCGAGGATTTTTTTGCCGAACAGGCCGCCCGAACGCTCGGCGATGTAGCCAAGACGCAGAGGATTGATACGGTGCAGCGGCTTAAATTCCCCTTCCAGATCCCACCAGCGTGACGCGACGGCCTCGAATTTGGCAATCTCTTCGTGGTCAACGTTGTGCGCAACCGTAGCTTTTTCGGCATTCATGGGTGTTTATGCTCCTTATTTCGTTATTGCTTGCGAGTATATCAGTACCGCCGAGCGAATAAAGCGTCTGGCGGGTGTAATGGGTTTACCTGTCTTTACGCGAATGTGTTATAATTTGCGACCTTTGAATCCGGGATACAGTAGAGGGATAGCGGTTAGATGAGCGACCTTGCGAGAGAAATTACACCGGTCAACATCGAGGAAGAGTTAAAGAACTCTTATCTGGATTATGCGATGTCGGTCATTGTTGGCCGTGCGCTGCCGGATGTTCGAGATGGCCTGAAGCCGGTACACCGTCGCGTACTTTACGCCATGAACGTATTGGGCAATGACTGGAACAAAGCCTATAAAAAATCAGCCCGTGTCGTGGGTGACGTGATCGGTAAATATCACCCGCATGGTGATACCGCCGTATACGACACTATCGTCCGTATGGCACAGCCGTTCTCGCTGCGCTACATGCTGGTGGATGGTCAGGGTAACTTCGGTTCTGTCGATGGCGACTCCGCCGCAGCGATGCGTTATACGGAAATCCGTATGTCGAAAATCGCCCATGAACTGATGGCCGATCTGGAAAAGGAAACGGTTGATTTCGTCGATAACTACGACGGCACCGAGCGCATTCCAGACGTCATGCCGACCAAAATTCCTAACCTGCTGGTGAACGGTGCCTCTGGTATCGCCGTAGGTATGGCGACCAATATTCCACCTCATAACCTGACGGAAGTGATCAACGGCTGTCTGGCGTATGTCGACAACGAAGACATCAGCATTGAAGGGCTGATGGAACACATTCCGGGTCCGGACTTCCCAACGGCGGCGATCATCAACGGTCGTCGCGGTATTGAAGAAGCCTACCGTACCGGTCGCGGTAAAGTTTACATTCGCGCGCGCGCGGAAGTGGAAGCTGACGCGAAAACGGGTCGTGAAACCATCATCGTGCATGAAATTCCGTATCAGGTGAACAAAGCGCGCCTGATTGAGAAAATCGCCGAGCTGGTAAAAGAAAAACGTGTTGAAGGCATCAGCGCGCTGCGTGACGAGTCTGATAAAGACGGTATGCGCATCGTGATTGAAGTTAAACGCGACGCGGTCGGGGAAGTGGTTCTGAACAACCTCTACTCTCAGACTCAGCTGCAGGTTTCTTTCGGTATCAACATGGTGGCACTGCACCATGGTCAGCCGAAGATCATGAACCTGAAAGATATTATTGCTGCCTTCGTTCGTCACCGTCGCGAAGTGGTTACACGCCGTACTATCTTTGAACTGCGTAAAGCCCGCGATCGTGCACACATCCTCGAAGCACTCGCGATTGCGCTGGCAAACATCGATCCGATCATTGAACTGATCCGTCGTGCGCCAACCCCGGCTGAAGCGAAAGCAGGTCTGGTTGCGCGTCCATGGGAGCTGGGCAACGTTTCTGCGATGCTGGAACGTGCCGGTGATGATGCTGCGCGTCCTGAGTGGCTGGAACCTGAATTCGGCGTGCGCGACGGTCAGTACTACCTGACTGAACAGCAAGCGCAGGCTATCCTGGATCTGCGTTTGCAGAAACTGACCGGCCTTGAGCATGAAAAACTGCTCGACGAGTACAAAGAGCTGCTGGAACAGATCGCTGAACTGCTGCACATTCTGGGCAGCGCCGATCGTCTGATGGAAGTGATCCGTGAAGAGCTGGAACTGGTACGTGAACAGTTCGGTGACGCACGTCGTACTGAAATCACCGCCAACAGCTCTGATATCAACATTGAAGATCTGATCAACCGCGAAGACGTGGTGGTCACTCTGTCCCATCAGGGCTATGTGAAATATCAGCCGCTTACCGACTACGAAGCCCAGCGTCGTGGTGGTAAAGGTAAGTCTGCCGCGCGTATTAAAGAAGAAGACTTTATCGACCGCCTGCTGGTGGCCAACACCCACGATACGATCCTGTGCTTCTCCAGCCGTGGTCGTCTGTACTGGATGAAGGTTTATCAGCTGCCGGAAGCAAGCCGTGGCGCGCGTGGACGTCCAATCGTCAACCTGCTGCCGCTGGAAGCCGACGAACGTATCACCGCGATCCTGCCAGTACGCGAGTACGAAGAGGGCGTGAACGTCTTTATGGCTACCGCCAGCGGTACCGTGAAGAAAACGGCGCTGACCGAGTTCAGCCGTCCGCGTTCTGCCGGTATTATTGCGGTTAACCTGAACGAAGGTGATGAGCTGATTGGCGTCGATCTGACCTCCGGGTCGGATGAAGCGATGCTGTTCTCCGCTGCCGGTAAAGTGGTTCGCTTTAAAGAAGATGCCGTCCGTGCCATGGGTCGTACTGCGACCGGCGTGCGTGGTATTAAGCTTGCGGGCGAGGACAAAGTTGTTTCTCTGATTATTCCACGTGGCGAAGGCGCTATCCTGACCGTGACGCAAAACGGTTATGGTAAACGTACCGCTGCCGAAGAGTATCCGACTAAGTCTCGTGCAACGCAGGGCGTTATCTCTATCAAAGTTACCGAGCGTAACGGTTCCGTAGTCGGCGCCGTGCAGGTTACCGACACCGATCAGATCATGATGATCACCGATGCTGGTACCCTTGTGCGTACGCGCGTGTCGGAAGTCAGCATCGTGGGACGTAACACCCAGGGCGTTATCCTCATCCGCACAGCGGAAGACGAAAACGTGGTGGGTCTGCAACGTGTTGCTGAACCGGTAGATGACGAAGAGCTGGATGCTATCGACGGTAGCGTGGCGGAAGGCGATGATGAAATCGCGCCTGAAACCGAAAGCGATGATGACGCCGCTGACGACGCAGAAGAGTAATTTGTCGCGTGGCTAATAAGAGGGTCGGTGAATACCGGCCCTTTTTTTATCCTGCATGCGTGAGTTTTCGCCATCCCTGGTGTCCTTGCGCTCATCCGGCCTGTGCCAATCGGTCGCCCGGACGAGGTGCGCGGCACCGACTCCGGGTTTTCGGCACATATCCCTCGGTTAGGCGAGTCTCTGATTGCGGCAAAGGGCTTTTCCCGCTACCTTAACCACATCCTGTTAGCCTTTGACGGCGGAGTTTCGCCACTTTGAAATATCTAGTCTCCTTTCGCACTACGCTAAAAGTCTCACGTTACCTTTTTCGGGCGCTGGCCTTGCTGCTTTGGCTACTGATTGCGCTGATTTCGTGTTTCTATATCGTGAATGCCCTGCATCAGAAAGAGTCGGAAATCCGCCAGGAATTTAACCTCAATGCCGATCAGGCGCAGCGGTACTTTCAGCGCACCTCCGATGTGATTAAGGAGCTAAAGTATATTGCTGAAAATCGGCTCAATGTGCCCAACGGCGTATTGCCGGTAGGGGCGACTAAAGACAGCGCCGATGTCCCGGACTTTGAGCCGCTGTTTGCTGACTCCGAGTGCGGCAATATGGACACAACCTGGCGTGGGCCACTGGAATCCTTATCCTGGTTCTTACGCTACTGGCGAGAAAATTTCTCCGCCGCCTACGATCTCAACCGCGTTTTTTTAATTGGCAGCGATAATCTCTGCATGGCCAACTTTGGCCTGCGTGAAATGCCCGTTGAACGTAGTGAAGCGCTGAAAGCGCTGCATGAACGCATTATGGCCTATCGCAATGCGCCGCAGGATGAGCGGGGAGGTAATCTGTTCTGGGTCGGACAAGGGCCGCGTCACAGCGTGGGCTACTTCTATGCCCTGACGCCGGTGTATCTGGCAAATCGCCTGCAAGCCTTGCTCGGCGTTGAGCAGACCATTCGCGTGGAAAACTTCTTCACCCCAGGCAGCATACCGATGGGCGTGGCCATTATGGATGATAATGGTGAGACGCTGATTTCACTGGCGGGGCCGGATACCAAATTGCGTATTGGCACCCGAGCGTTGCAGGAGCGTTTGTGGTTCGGCTATACCGCAGGCTACCGCGAGCTGGTGTTGAAGAAAACCCTATCGCCATCCTCACTCAGCATTGTGTACTCCGTACCGCTTGATGCAGTGCTGGAGCGTATCCGGGTGCTGGTGCTCAATGCGCTCTTATTGAACCTGTTGACGGGCGTTGCGCTGTTTACCCTGGCGCGAATGTACGAACGTCGTATCTTCCTGCCAGCCGAGTCTGATGCGTTGCGCCTGGAGGAACATGAACAGTTCAACCGCAAAATTGTCGCCTCTGCTCCGGTGGGGATCTGTATTTTGCGCACTCAGGATGGCACCAATATTCTGAGTAATGAACTGGCACACAATTATCTGAATATGCTGACGCACGAAGACCGCCAGCGCTTGACGCAGATTATCTGCGGTCAACAGGTGAACTTTGTCGATGTGCTGACCAGCAACAATACCAACCTGCAAATTAGCTTTGTTCATTCGCGCTATCGTAACGAAAACGTGGCGATCTGCGTACTGGTGGACGTGAGTTCACGCGTCAAAATGGAAGAGTCATTGCAGGAGATGGCGCAGGCGGCAGAGCAGGCGAGCCAGTCGAAATCAATGTTCCTTGCCACCGTCAGCCACGAACTGCGTACGCCGCTGTACGGGATTATTGGTAACCTGGATCTGTTGCAAACCAAAGAGTTACCGAAGGGCGTTGATCGCCTGGTAACGGCGATGAATAACTCATCGGCACTGTTGCTGAAGATTATCAGCGATATTCTCGATTTCTCGAAAATTGAGTCTGAGCAGCTGAAAATTGAGCCGTGTGAATTCTCGCCTAAAGAAGTGATGAACCATATTACCGCCAACTATCTGCCGCTGGTGGTGAGAAAACAGCTGGGGATGTACTGTTTTATCGAGCCTGACGTTCCGGCACAGATGATGGGCGATCCGATGCGCCTCCAGCAGGTGATCTCCAATATTCTGAGTAATGCCATCAAATTTACCGATATCGGGTGCATTGTGCTGCACCTTAAGCGGGAAGAGTATTATCTGAGTATCAGCATTCGCGATACCGGCGTGGGGATCCCGGCTAAAGAGGTTGTGCGCCTGTTTGACCCGTTCTTCCAGGTGGGCACCGGAGTGCAGCGTAACTTCCAGGGCACCGGGCTGGGGCTGGCGATTTGTGAAAAGCTGGTCAATATGATGGACGGCGATATCGCGGTGGAGACAGAGCCGGGAATGGGCAGCCAGTTCACTCTGCGTATTCCGCTCTACGGTGAACATGCGCAAAAGCCTCTGGCGATTGGCAGCCTGTCGACGATTCGCTGTTGGCTGGCGGTACGTAACGTTGCGTTATCCGATTTTATTCAGACTTTGCTGAACTACCACGGTCTGGATGTGCGCCTGTATCAGGGCGAAACTCCGGCCGCGGACGATCTGCTGATTACCGACGACGAGCTGACGCGACCGTGGACAGGGAAAGCGGTGGTGACCTTCTGCCGCCGTCATATTGGAATACCGCAACAGCGTTCAACGGGCGAGTGGGTGCACAGTATTGTCTCACCGCATGAACTGATGACGCTTCTGGGGCGGATATATCGGGTTAAATTTGAAACCGGTGATGTAGCGGAACTGCATTTGACGCACGAGCAACCGGAAAACAGCAATGACGATATGATGATCCTGGTGGTTGACGATCATCCGATTAACCGTCGTCTGTTGGCGGATCAGTTAGGATCGCTGGGCTATCAGTGTATGACCGCCAATGACGGGGTGGATGCGCTGAATGTGCTGAGTAAAAACCATATTGATATCGTGCTGAGTGATGTGAACATGCCGAATATGGATGGTTATCGCCTGACTCAGCGTATTCGTCAGTTAGGGCTGACGTTGCCGGTGGTGGGTGTCACCGCCAATGCGCTGGCAGAAGAGAAGCAGCGCTGTCTGGAATCTGGCATGGATAGCTGCCTGTCTAAACCGGTGACGCTGGATGTGCTGAAGCAGACCTTAACGGTGTATGCGGCGAGAGTGCGTAAAGCGCGGGAATAAGGGTGCGATCCCGGGGGCGGCGTGAACGCCTTGCCCGGGCTACGGGTAGAGCGGTGGTTGAGGGAAGCGCGGGAGTCAGTGTGAATTTCCCGGGGGCGGCGTGAACGCCTTGCCCGGGCTACGGGTGGACCGGTGGTTGAGGAAAGCGCGGGAGTCAGGGTGAATTCCCCGGGGGCGGCGTGAACGCCTTGCCCGGGCTACGGGTAGACCGATGATTCTGGAAGGCGTGGGAGTCAGAATGAAACTTCGGGGTCGGCATAAAATGCCTTCCCCGAAGTAGCCCGGCCAAGCGAAGCGCCGCCGGGAATCGCAGCAGATCGGACGTTAGTCTTTATCTGACGGAGAAAGGGTTACAGAAGAGAGGTAGTTCAGCAGGGCGATGTCGTTTTCGACGCCCAGCTTCATCATCGCCGACTTCTTCTGGCTACTGATGGTTTTAATACTGCGGTTCAATTTCTTGGCGATTTCGGTCACCAGGAAACCTTCTGCGAACAGGCGCAATACTTCACTCTCTTTTGGTGACAAACGTTTGTCGCCATAACCGCTCGCGCTAATTTTTTCCAGCAGGCGAGATACGCTCTCAGGCGTAAATTTCTTACCTTTTTGCAGTGCGGCCAGCGCTTTTGGCAAGTCGGTCGGCGCACCCTGTTTCAACACGATCCCTTCAATATCGAGATCCAACACGGCGCTAAGAATCGCCGGGTTATTGTTCATGGTCAGTACAATAATCGACAGCGCCGGGAAGTGACGCTTGATATACTTAATCAGCGTGATGCCGTCGCCGTACTTGTCTCCAGGCATGGAGAGATCGGTTATCAGCACGTGGGCGTCAAGCTTCGGTAAATT
Source organism: Enterobacteriaceae bacterium (assembly GCA_902363335.1). Classification (GTDB taxonomy): domain Bacteria; phylum Pseudomonadota; class Gammaproteobacteria; order Enterobacterales; family Enterobacteriaceae; genus Kluyvera. The sequence continues at coordinate 314,700 of CABIZV010000005.1, forward strand.
GTTAATTAGCGCAGTGGAGTCTTCAAATTCGCCAACAACATTAACCCACTCAATCTGTTCCAGGGATTTACGGATCCCGAACAGCACAATCGGATGGTCATCGGCGATAATTACGTTCATATTGTTCATGTAAAGGCTACCTTGCTACAGCAAGCTCTTGACGTAGGCGTCAATGTCGCTGATGTATTTTTCTATGCCGGAAGCATCTTTCTCACGAATAAGATGTTCGAGCGTTTCACATAACTGCTTGCCGGGTACCAGATTTAGCATGGCAAACACCCCTTTAAGGCGGTGAGCTGTCTGTGCCAGCGCAGCAAAATCCTTCGCTGCGGATTCAGTATACAGCCTGCTAACATCTTCCGGTACTGTGTCAACAAACAGAGAATAATAGCCGCTGGCATGAAGTTCGGCATTTTCATCGCTGCCAGGCGGCGAATCTACCCCATCTTCCTGCGCCAGCTGCTCTTCGATAAGCTGCAGTACGGCATCCTGCATTGCGTTACTCATGTTAAAGTTCACACGCAGCTGACCCGGGCCAATTTTGCGTATCCCAGCCTCATCATCGCTTAAAAGCAAGCCGGAAGCAGTAAGATTAGACGGATTATCTGTTAAAAATAGGTCAAATTCTTGACTTATTGCCCGCTCATCGGGGCTGATACAGGTCGCCCCCCAGCTTTCCATCTGCCGGGTGACGATATTTCGAATCTCATTTGAGGTGATATCGACCATCACCACCACATCGTCTAACAGCTGTTCTTCTTGATCGGCATCCTCTGCGCGTACCGCCATTTTGACATGTAACGTGTAGCGTGTGCCCAGCGATTCCCGCGGCTTGATATTAAGGTGCCCGCCCAGCTTGCGTGCCAGCTGATCGCAAAGCCAGAAGGTGAGGGCGTTGGCTTTACCGTAACGATCGGACTGGGTGTCATTGAGATACGGGAAATGCAGGTTATCGACCTCTCCGTGAGATACGCCGTTCCCGGTATCGAGAATGCGGAAGGTCAGACGCTCCAAAGCGGACTCATCGACATTCACTTCCAGCGTAATTTTGCCAATTTGCGTGGTCGTCACGGCATACTGGATTAACAGCAGCAGAATACGTCGCAGGGCGTCGCGGTCGCCGTAGCGCTGCTCTTTTGCGGGAACCTGATTATTAATCAGTAATTGCAGACCCTTACGTTTAATCGATGGCAGCACCTCAGGCACAACTTCATCAATCAACTCCTGCAACGAAAACTGGGTAGAGGTGCCTTTCCAGCTGTCGTTCTCAAGCATATTCGCGAGCTGAATCTCATCAACCAGGCGTACCAGCAGATCCGCATGATTCGCCAGTCTCTGGCTCTCATCGGTATTGATCGCCGTCGCCTCAGTGGCCAGCGCTTTGATCGGCTGTTTCAGGGTATCGCTGATATTTTGCATAAAGGCCGCGCGGCCCTGCTGATTTTTCTCGTACAGCCGTTGTGCCTGCTTAAGCTTCTTATTGACCAGCACTTCCCGGTCCTGGTCGCGAATAATAAAGATTTGCGTGCGCGGAGAGACCTGGCTTCTGAACTGACGGATCTCATACAGCTCATTATTAATGGTGGCCTGAATGACCCCCTGATGCTGGTCCGCCATGCTGGTGATGTTTTGCAAGTTGAGGTGCGGCAACAGGTGATCGGCAATTTTATTGCTGATAAGCGTGCGATTCGATTCCTGATCGTGCACCAGCAGCCCAAGCGGCAGCAAAGAAACGATCTCTTCATTGAGAACGCGCAGCATGCGCAGTTCGTTATTGGTTCCCGACGACGGCGTGGTGTTCGAACTGCCGCGAGCGGGCAGGTTGCGGAACGTGGAGTAACCAAACAGCGCCAGTGCCAGGAGGCCAATATTCAGCAGCAGCGGCAGCATGATGTTCTGGAAGGTATCCAGCAGCAAGGTGCCAAAAGGTACCTGCCACACCAGACGCATACCGGTGGTATTGAGTGAAGAGGTGATTTCAATCCGCGAGCTGTTGAAATTTATCGCGACGCTATCGCCCGGATCCTTTTCCTGACTACGCTGGGCATTTTGCGTAGGGTCTGCCTCAAGGCGGAAGCTATCCAGTGACATCGTCGGCGGGACGAGATCGTTAATCGGTAAGTCAAATGCCACGACCGTTGCCAGATGGCCCGGCTGATTAAAGGTGGTGCGCAAAGTAAAGTAGCGGCCGTTTTGCCACGCCAGATGACGCAGAGAGGAGAACGTTTCACGCTCATCTAACGTATTCGCCTGTTGCAGCATTTCAGCACGACGCGAATCGACGATGCTGCCAACCGTCGACTCTTTAAAACCGGATGAGAGATCTTTTAAAGGCAGAGTGGAGATAAGGATAAGGCTGTTGTCCTGACCGTTCAGGTAATACATCGACCACGGAACATTTTCCGCGCCCCACAGCGTGTCCAGATAGTTTGACATGCGCTGGGTGATATCAAGCGTGGCGCTATCATGCGAGCCGAAAATCAGCGCTTCTGTCTTGCGGCGAGGTTTCTCAAGGTAATAGACGTCTTGCTTAAGGCGCGTTTCTTGCAGCCCATCGGCAGGCGCCGCGTTGCTGCTGGAGGCCGCAATGTTGTCGTAAATTTGCCAGGTGGTATAGCGCCAGGTGTCGATGCGTTTATGCACGGCATGCGTCATATCAACAACCTGGTAGCTCTTATCTTTTAACCAGGCATTCACGGCGCTTTGGATCATTACGCCCATGGTGACCAGCAAAACGATGATCATAAGAAGGAAGAAACGCGTAATGCTCCCGGGAAGCAGGGAGAATTTACTCGGGTTCATCTTGTCGGACTGGCTCATTGGCGTGTGTAACCCATCATAACGGCATCTAAATGAGGATATGCTCAAGCTTAAAGCGCATTGAGGCGTGAAACCCTGCTTTTGCTCTGCTGGCAGTATATACAAAAAAACCAGCAAGATGCAGCACTGTGGCAAATTCGATGGGGTCGGAGGTGAACAATATAGGCAATAAGTCGCGTTTTTATTATTAGGCAACGAACAATCGTTATATTGTTAACGAATTGTACAATTTAACCTTAATTGTACAATTACACGGCACAATGGACTAAAAAATAGCACTAATAAACAAGACATTATTATTTTAATAGGCGAGGGCTTATTATCAATGAATGCATTTCGATTAATTAATAATCGTTATAATTTATGTCGGGTAGCACAAATTGATTAAGGTTTCGTAAAGAAAGGTAAAAAAAACCGGATGCGAAGCATCCGGTAGAAATAGGGGTAAACAGACATTCAGAACTGAATGACGGTAATAAATAAAGTTAATGATGATAGCGGGAACTATTTTAGTTCTGTGTGAAAGTTTTGTTTTACCATTCAGTGCTAAACCTGACCTGTTTTTTAACCTATTGATTTAATGAATCTATTCATGAAAATTTTGTTTATTGGTGCTATTTCTCATCGCATTTTGTGCTAAAAAAAGTTCCCTGAAATACACATTTTGAAACATCTATAGCGATAAATGAAACATTTCAAGGCTTTTCGTATCATATTCCTGTTGGATTATTCCTGTTTTTACAGCACAATGGGTCCGCCAACTGATTAATGAGGGTTAATCAGTAAGCAGTGGCATATAAAAAGGCATATATAACAACAGAGGGTTAATAAAATGAAAGTTAAAGTACTGTCCCTCCTGGTACCAGCATTGCTGGTAGCGGGCGCAGCAAATGCGGCTGAAATTTATAACAAAGATGGCAACAAATTAGATCTGTACGGTAAAGTAGACGGCCTGCACTATTTCTCCAGCGACAAGAGCGTTGATGGCGACCAGTCTTATGTTCGTCTGGGCATCAAAGGCGAAACTCAGATTAACGACCAGCTGACCGGTTACGGCCAGTGGGAATACAACATCCAGGCTAACAACACCGAAAGCACGTCTGACCAGGCGTGGACCCGTGTTGGCTTCGCCGGTCTGCGTTTTGCTGATGCTGGTTCTATCGACTACGGTCGTAACTACGGCGTTGTTTACGACGTCACTTCCTGGACCGACGTTCTGCCAGAATTCGGCGGCGACACCTACGGTTCTGACAACTTCCTGCAGCAGCGTGCTAACGGCGTAGCAACTTACCGTAACACCGACTTCTTCGGTCTGGTTGATGGTCTGAACTTTGCTCTGCAGTATCAGGGTAAAAACGGCAGCGTTTCTGGTGAAGGTTCTACCAATAACGGTCGTAATGATCTGAAACAGAACGGTGACGGCTTTGGCGGCTCCCTGACTTACGATCTGGGCGAAGGCTTCAGCGTAGGTACTGCGATTGCTAGCTCTAAGCGTACTACCGACCAGAACAACATGGCTTACGGTCACGGCGACAACGCAACGACCTACACCGGCGGCCTGAAATATGATGCGAACAACATCTATCTGGCAGCGCAGTACACCCAGACCTACAACGCGACCCGCTTTAGCGGTAACGGCAACGGCGACGCTGTCAAAGGCTTCGCTGAAAAAGCACAGAACTTCGAAGTGGTTGCACAGTACCAGTTCGACTTCGGTCTGCGTCCTTCCGTTTCTTACCTGCAGTCTAAAGGTAAAAACATCGACGGCGTGAACGGTAACTTCGGTGACCAGGACCTGCTGAAATATGTTGACGTAGGCGCGACTTACTACTTCAACAAAAACATGTCTACCTACGTTGATTACAAAATCAACCTGCTGGACGACAGCGAGTTTACCCGTCGTGCGGGTATCTCCACCGACAACGTTGTTGCACTGGGTGTGGTTTACCAGTTCTAATCTTAACGACGTAGTCAAAAAGGGGCCATCCGGCCCCTTTTTTTATGCCGAAATTTAATCAATTAGTGTACTCTTGCGGCGATCGCAGGAGGGTAATAACGGATGGAAATGACTTTTTTACGTGTGGCGCTATTGAGCGTCGTGGTACTGCTGGCAGGTTGTGATAACTCCAATGCGCCGGAAGCACCCAAAGCGGCGGCAACCGTGCTGGAAGGGAAAACCATGGGAACCTTCTGGCGCGTTAGCGTCGTCGGTATCGATAAAGCGCAGGCAGACGAGCTGCGACACAAGGTACAAACTCAGCTCGACGCTGACGACCAGCTCCTATCGACATGGAAAAATGATTCGGCGTTAATGCGCTTTAATCATTCCACCAGTATGACGCCGTGGCCGGTGAGTGAGGCGATGGCCGATATTGTCACCGAATCATTGCGCATTGGTCGTAAGACCCAGGGCGCTATGGATATTACCGTTGGGCCGCTGGTCAATCTCTGGGGTTTTGGCCCGGATAAACAGCCGCTAAAAACGCCAACCCAGAGCCAGATTGACGCGGCGAAAGCGCGCACCGGGCTGGAGTTTTTATCGGTTATCAACCGCTCAGGACGGCAGTACTTACAAAAATCGCTCCCCGATCTTTATGTCGATCTCTCGACGGTCGGCGAGGGATATGCCGCCGATCATCTGGCACGTCTGATGGCCCAGGAGGGAATTTCGCGCTACCTGGTCTCGGTGGGCGGCGCACTGGTCAGCCGGGGCATGAACGCTGACGGGCAGCCGTGGCGAGTGGCTATCCAGAAACCGACCGACCGGGAAAATGCGGTGCAGGCAATTGTCGACATTAACGGTCACGGGATCAGCACCTCCGGCAGCTATCGCAACTATTATGAGCTGGATGGTCAGCGGATCTCCCACGTTATCGACCCGCAAACCGGACGGCCTATTACTCACAAACTGGTCTCCGTGACGGTGATTGCGCCTACCGCGCTGGAAGCCGATGGCTGGGATACCGGACTGATGGTATTAGGCCCGCAGAAAGCCCAGCAGGTGGTACGCGAGCAGGGGCTGGCGGTATACATGATTATGAAAGAAGGTGATGGATTCACGACCTGGATGTCACCGCAGTTCCGCGCCTTCCTGGTAGGCGGGAAAAATTAAAAAGCAAGATTGCGGGTTTTTTAATTCCTCCCTTTAGGCAAAGTGATGGTTACACTAAAGGGAGGGGCTCGTTATGACATCTTACACTTCAATGACTGATGATGAACGCTGGCAGGCGGTGCTTAATCGTGATGCGGCCGCGGACGGTCAGTTTGTCTTTGCCGTGCAGACCACCGGTATTTTTTGCCGCCCGTCTTGTCGCGCGCGTCACGCACTGCGTCAAAACGTGCGTTTCTTTGCGGATATTGACGCCGCACAGCACGCCGGGTTTCGGCCCTGTAAGCGCTGTCGCCCCGAAACGCTTTCGCCAGAGCAGCAAAAAATCGCTAAAGTCGCCTACGCCTGCCGATTACTGGAACAGGAAACGCCGGTCACGCTCGAGGCGCTCGCCCAGGCGGTGGCGGTCAGCCCTTATCATTTTCATCGACTGTTTAAATCCGTCACCGGAATGACGCCAAAAGCCTGGCAACAGGCCTGGCGCGCCCGTCGTCTGCGTGAATCATTAGCAGCCGGACAAGCGGTAACGCAGGCGGTGCTGGAGGCGGGATTTCCCACCAGCAGCAGCTATTATCGCCACGCGGACGACATTCTGGGAATGACCGCCCAGCGTTATCGGCAGGGGGGAAAGTCGTCGGATATTCATTATTCAACAGGTGAGTGCTCACTAGGGCGCTGTCTGGTGGCGATGAGCGAGCGCGGGATCTGTGCGGTTTTACTCGGTGATGATGATGCCACACTGCTGGCTGAGCTACAGCAAACGTTGCCTGCCGCACGATATCTCGCGGCAGACGCGGCCTCAAGCGAGCAAATCGCCACGGTGATCGCCCGCCTGAATCAGCCCGGCGGCACCTTATCGCTGCCGCTCGATATTCGCGGTACGGCTTTCCAGCAGCAGGTCTGGCAGGCGCTACGCACGATACCCGCAGGCCAAACGCGTAGCTATCAGCAGGTGGCAGACAGTATCGGCAAGCCAAAAGCGGTGCGAGCGGTGGCTAGCGCCTGCGCCGCCAATCGGCTGGCCATTGTGGTGCCGTGCCATCGTGTGGTGCGCGGTGATGGCGCACTCTCCGGTTATCGCTGGGGAGTGGCGCGAAAAGCTGCGCTGTTACAACGTGAAAAGGAGCGCTAATGCTAGATCTCTTTGCGGATGAAGCGCCGTGGTCAGAGCCATTGGCCCCGGGCGCGGTCGTGCTGCGTCGTCTGGCTCGCGAGAAAAGTGCCGAGCTGCTGGCCGCCATTGAGCAGGTGGCGGCCATTTCGCCATTTCGCCAGATGGTGACGCCGGGCGGTTACACTATGTCGGTGGCGATGACCAACTGTGGCCCGCTCGGCTGGAGTACCGACCGTCATGGATACCGTTACTCGCCGATAGACCCGCTCAGCGGCAAGCCCTGGCCCCTGATGCCGGATTGCTTCCTTGCGCTGGCGCAGGATGCGGCAAGCCGTGCCGGATACCCCGACTTTCAACCCGATGCCTGCCTGATTAACCGTTATCAGCCGGGCGCAAAACTGTCGCTGCATCAGGATAAAGACGAAGCCTGCCTGAATGCGCCGATTGTGTCGGTATCGCTGGGCCTTCCGGCAACCTTCCAGTTTGGCGGTCTGACGCGCAGCGCTCGGCTGCAAAAAATATTTCTGGAGCACGGTGATGTAGTGGTGTGGGGTGGGGAATCCCGACTGTTTTATCATGCCATATTGCCGCTTAAGGCCGGTCATCACCCGCAGGTTGGCGCGTGGCGCTATAACCTGACTTTTCGTCGTGCCGCTCAATAGCGAATAAAAATAAGAATTATTCTTGATGTAGTTTCTCAGCAGTTTACACTGCTGGCTGTTTTTTCAAGTCCAGGTAGCTGCGATGGAACTTCTCTTACTGGTCTGGCGTCAATATCGCTGGCCTTTTATTGGCGTCATGGCGCTGAGCCTGCTTAGTGCGGCGCTGGGTATCGGCCTTATTGCCTTTATCAACGTTCGTTTGATTGAGATGGTCGATACCACTTTATCCGTCTTACCGGAATTTCTTGGTCTGCTCTTATTGCTGATGGCGGTCACGCTGGGATCGCAGCTGGCACTGACCACGCTGGGGCACCATTTTGTCTATCGTCTGCGCCGTGAATTTATTAAGCGCATTCTTGATACCCAGGTTGAGCGGGTGGAAAAACTGGGCAGTGCCTCGCTGCTGGCGGGGCTAACCAGCGATATCCGCGCGATTACCATCGCTTTTGTGCGTCTGCCGGAACTGGTACAGGGGATAATCCTGACCGTAGGCTCCGCCGCCTATCTGGCGATGCTGTCGACGAAAATGCTGCTGATTACCGCACTGTGGATGGCGCTGACCATCTGGGGCGGATTTATGCTGGTGGCGCGCGTCTATAAACACATGGCAACGCTGCGCGAAACCGAAGACCGACTGTACAATGACTATCAGACGGTGCTGGAAGGGCGCAAAGAGCTGACGCTAAACCGCGAACGCGCAGAGTATGTTTTTGAACAGCAGTTTACCCCGGACGCCAAAGCCTATCGTCACCATATTGTGCGTGCCGATACCTTCCACTTAAGCGCCGTCAACTGGTCAAATATCATGATGCTGGGCGCTATTGGGCTGGTGTTCTGGATGGCCAATGGTCTCGGATGGGCCGATACCAACGTGGCTGCCACTTACTCCCTGACGCTACTGTTTTTGCGTACGCCGCTACTCTCGGCGGTTGGGGCGTTGCCGACGCTTTTGAGCGCGCAGGTGGCTTTCAAAAAACTCAATAAATTCTCGCTGGCTCCGTATCGGGAAACCTTCCCGCAGCCGACAGCGCATCCTCACTGGCAGACCCTTGAGCTGCGTGATGTGACCTTCCATTATGAAGACAATACCTTTGCCGTTGGGCCATTAAACCTGACGCTGAAACGCGGTGAGCTGGTATTCCTGATTGGCGGTAACGGCAGCGGTAAATCGACGCTGGCGATGCTGCTGACCGGGCTGTATCAACCGGTTTCCGGGCAAATTCTCCTCGACGGCCAGCCGCTGGCCGCTGAGAAGCCGGAAGATTATCGCAAACTGTTTTCCGCGGTGTTTACCGATGTCTGGCTGTTTGAACATTTACTGGGGCCGGAAGGCAAGCAGGCCAACCCGGAATTGGTCGAGAAATGGCTGCTTCAGCTACAGATGAGCCATAAAGTGAAGCTCGACGACGGTCGCATTCTTGACCTGAAACTGTCTAAGGGCCAGAAGAAGCGTGTGGCGCTGCTGCTGGCGCTGGCGGAAGAGCGTGACATTATTATGCTCGATGAGTGGGCGGCCGATCAGGACCCTCATTTCCGCCGCGAGTTTTATCAGGTCCTACTGCCATTGATGCAGCAAATGGGGAAAACGATATTTGCCATCAGCCACGACGATCACTATTTTGTCCATGCCGACCGTCTGCTGGAAATGCGCAACGGACAGCTTAGTGAGCTGGTTGGTGAAGAGCGAGAGCGTGCCTCAAGGGATGCCGTAGCACGAACGGCCTGATTTTTTTGCCGCTTCGCTGATTTTTTCAACGCTTGAGCGCCCCGTTTAGCCTTTTTTACATACCCCGCGCTATGATTAAATTCGTCCACTCATCCGAGTGGGCGAACCTTCACGAATAAGGATTATTCATGTCTCTGTTGAAGAAGAACAGTGCCCGCCTGCGCGACGAAGAGCGTATGCGCCTTATCTGGTTGCTGACAACCGATAAGGCCATCACCTCGGCGTTGCTGGGCAAATTGACGCTGGCCGAACAATACGACGAAAGCACGCTGGCCGACGACCTTGCGGAAGTAGGGGCGCTGGTTGCGCACCTGCAGCCCCCGGATCTTGCCGATACCCTGGAGGCGTTACCGTCGGAAGAGCGTCACGCACTGTGGAACATGATCGAAGACGATCGCCGCGGGAAAGTGTTGCTGGAAGCATCGGAGAACGTCTGGGACGACCTCATTGAAGATATGAGCGACCGGGCGTTGCTCGATGCACTGCACACGCTGGATATCGACGAACAGATCTACATGGTGCAACACCTGCCGCGCGATCTGACGGGCCGTCTGCTGGCCTCGATGACCCCGGAAGAACGTGCCCGCGTGCGCCAGGTGATGAACTATGCGCACGACTGCGTGGGTTCTATCATGGAGTTTGAGGTCATCACCATCCGGGCGGACGTGACCCTGGCCTCCGTGCAGCGCTTCCTGCGTCGGTTGGGCAAAATGCCGGAGAACACCGATAAACTGTTCGTTATCAAACGCGACCAGACGCTGGTGGGTGAACTGGAGCTGAAAACCATTCTGCTCAATTCAGCGGATCGGTATGTCCATGAAGTCATGGAGTCCGATCCGATGACCTTCCACCCGGAAGAAAAATCGGAAAGCGTGGCGCGAACGTTTGAACGTGACAACCTGATCAGTGCCGCGGTCATCGACTCTGACGGAAAGCTGATGGGACGTTTAACCATCGATGAGATCGTTGATGTGGTCTATGAAGAGACCGACAGTGATTTACGCCGGATGGGTGGTCTGAGCAGTGACGAAGACGTTTACGCCCCAGTGATGAAAGCGGTCAAAACCCGCTGGGCGTGGCTTGCGATTAACCTCTGCACGGCGTTTATCGCCTCAAGGGTGATCGACGGTTTTGAACATACGATTTCACAGCTCGTGGCGTTGGCGTCGTTAATGCCGATTGTCGCCGGGATTGGCGGCAACACTGGTAATCAGACGATCACCATGATTGTGCGCGCGCTGGCGTTACAACATATTCAGCCGGGAAACTTCTCATTCCTGATCCTGCGTGAAATGGGCGTGGCGCTGATAAATGGTGTCGTCTGGGGCGGGATTATGGGCGGCATCACCTGGTTACTGTATGACGACATGCACCTGGGCGCGGTGATGTCACTGGCGATGATCTTAAACCTGCTGGTGGCTTCGGTAATGGGGGTATTGATCCCGATGATCATGGTTAAGTTCGGACGCGACCCTGCGGTCGGTTCAAGCGTCATGATCACCGCGATCACCGATACCGGCGGCTTCTTTATTTTTCTGGGGCTGGCGACCGTGTTTCTGCTTTAAGCCTGGCCCGCTCTTTCAGGCGGGCTGGCACCACCACCATCATCACGATACCCGCCAGCACCCCAATGGCCAGATTGCCGGTGCTGACGGTGGCCGCGATGGTCACCAGCATCACCAGCGTTTCCGGCCACGGCGTACGTTTTAGCGTCGCAGGCTGGAGGCTCTGCCAGCTAAAGGTTTTAAACGCCACAATCACCATAATCCCGGCCAGTACGGACATTGGGATCATCGCCATCACTTCGCTTAACGCCGTCACCAGCAGCAGTAAAACCAGCGCTGCGGCGACGGTGGAGAGGCGGCTCCGGCCTTTGCCCATCTCCACGTTAACGATGGTTTGACCGATCATCGCGCACCCGGCGATACCGCCATAGCAGCCTGCCAGAATATTGGCGATGCCAAGACCAGCGCTCTCACGGGTTTTATTCGACGGCGTGACGGTTAAATCATCCACCAGTTTGGCGGTCAGTAGCGATTCCATTAGCCCGACAAAGGCAATACTCAGCGCACAGGGCCAGATAATGGCCAGCGTGTTGAGATTGAGCGGAACCAGCCATTGGGTTAATCCCGGCAGCCCGCCGCCCATTGAACCTTCATCGCCAACGGTGGGTAAAACTTGTCCGCTGGTGGCGGTGTAAATCGTCAGCAACACCACGGCTATCAGCGGGGAAGGGACGCTTTTCATCACTTTAGGAAGCCACAGCACAATCAGAATGGTGGCGGCAAAAAGCGCGATAATCAGCGGGCTCCGTGTCCAGAAATGGGGAACCTGGGCAAAGAAGATAAGAATACCCAGCGCATTGACGAAACCGCTCATGACCGCTGCGGGGATAAAGCGCATCAGCTTCGCCATGCCGCACACGGCAAACAGAATTTGAATCATTCCCGCCATGACTACCGCAGGAAGAATGTAGGCCACCCCGTGTTGATGCACCATCGGGCCGATAACCAGCGCGACCGAACCGGCCGCCGCCGTGACCATTGCCGGACGGCCGCCGAGAAACGACATCGACAGGCACAGTACCACTGAGGCAATCAAGCTGACTTTAGGATCGACACCGGCAATAACCGAAAAGGAGATGACTTCCGGGATGAGCGCTAAAGCGGTAATGATGCCTGCCAGCACTTCGCGGGTAAATAGCTTGGGTGATGTCAAAACGGCAGTCAAAGAAGGGGACGGAGAGGTGTTGGGCATAAGATATTCACAGGTTATCGATGGCCGGTCTTTCATAAGCCACAGCTTCCGTGCGCACCATCACAAAGGGGGGAATAATAGCGCTTCCCGTCACATTCTACTAGTACCAAATCTCATTTTCTGTACACATTTATTAAACATTTTAATAACAGATCTCAAAACTCAACTTAAATTTTAAACAATATTTAATTTTATGCCGCCTGGTGGTAACGTAACCGCACGGATGTTTTTACCTGCATGTAACAAATCGCAAGTCAAGTAAGGCCCCCTACGATGAAAAAAAAGATAGCTGTACCCAACGCGCAGAAAACGGGTAGTGAAACCATTTCTGTGGCGACTAAGGCGAAGACTCGGGCGGTTCACGAGACAGATGTATTGCTGATAGGTGGCGGAATTATGAGCGCTACGCTGGGTACATGGCTTCAGGAGTTAGAGCCAGACTGGTCGATTACCATGGTTGAGCAGATGGAAAGCGTGGCGGAGGAGAGTTCCAACGGCTGGAATAACGCCGGTACCGGACACTCAGCGCTGATGGAACTCAACTATACCCCGCAAAAAGCCGATGGCTCAGTCAGCATCGATAAAGCTATTGATATTAACGAAGCCTTCCAGATTTCCCGTCAGTTCTGGGCGCATCAGGTGACGCGCGGCGTGCTGACGCAGCCGAAAAGTTTTATCAACACCGTGCCACATATGAGCTTTGTGTGGGGCGAGGACAACGTCAACTTCCTGCGCGCCCGCTATCGCGCGTTGCAGAAGAGCCCGTTATTTAACGGCATGCGCTATTCCGAAGATCACGAACAAATTAAGCAGTGGGCGCCGCTAGTGATGGAAGGCCGCGATCCGCAGCAGAAAATTGCCGCCACTCGTACCGAGGCGGGCACCGATGTTAACTACGGCGAAATCACCCGCCAGATGATTAACGCGCTGAAAAAACATGACCGTTTTGCGCTACAGCTTAACACCGTAGTACGCCGTTTCCGTCGTAATGCGGATAACAGCTGGAGCGTGACGGTTTCTGATGCCAATGACAGCCACGCCAAACGAACCATCAAAGCCAAGTTTATCTTTATTGGTGCCGGTGGCGCGGCATTGAAATTGATGCAGCAAACGCATATTCCACAGGCGAAAGAGTACGCTGGCTTCCCGGTTGGCGGTCAGTTCCTGGTGTGTGATAACCCGGAAGTGGTTAACCATCACCTGGCGAAGGTTTACGGTCAGGCCTCGGTGGGCGCGCCGCCGATGTCCGTTCCGCACATTGATACCCGTATTATTGACGGTAAACGCGTGGTGCTGTTCGGGCCGTTCGCCACTTTCTCTACGCGATTTTTGAAAAATGGTTCGCTGTGGGATCTGCTGGCCTCGACCAATAAATCGAACATTCTGCCGATGCTGAATGTGGGGCTGGACAACTTTGACCTGGTGAAATATCTGGTCAGCCAGGTGCTGCAAAAAGATAAAGATCGCCACGCCGCGCTCCGGGCTTACTATCCAATGGCGAAAAAGCAGGACTGGCGTTTATGGCAGGCCGGCCAGCGCGTGCAGATCATTAAACGCGATTCTCGTATTGGCGGCGTATTGCGTTTGGGTACCGAAGTGGTAAGCGATGACGAAGGCACCGTAGCGGCGCTGCTGGGAGCTTCTCCTGGCGCATCAACGGCGGCACCGATCATGCTCGATCTGCTGGAAAAAGTTTTCAAAGAGAAAATGCAAACTGTCGAATGGCAGGAAAAAATTCGCGCGGTGGTGCCGACCTACGGCTCTACGCTCACTGAAAACCCTCACCTCATCGACCAAACGATGGCCTACACCAGTGAAGTGCTGGGGCTGCATTATGAAGCGATACGCGAAGCTGACCCGGTACCTGCGGTGCAGGTGCCATCAAAACCGGTAGAAGTGAAAGAGATGGCGGATATTGCGTTGTAGCAATAATCGCAATTGGTGGCCCGGGTGAGGCGTTTACGCTGACCCCGGGGTTAGCTCGGAGCCTATTCCCGGCGTCACTTCGTTCGGCCGGGCTACCTATCTCGTAGCCCGGGCGAGGCGTTTACGCCGACCCCGGGGTTGGCTCGGAGCGTATTCCCGGCGTCACTTCGTTCGGCCGGGCTACCAACTCGTAGCCCGGGCGAGGCGTTTACGCCGACCCCGGGGTTAGCTCGGAGCGTATTCCCGGCGTCACTTCGTTCGGCCGGGCTACTTATCTTGTAGCCCGGGCGGAGACCCCGGGGAAACCCGGTTTAACGCACAGCCGCGTTCAGGATCTCTTCTTTGGCTTCCCACACGCGGTATTTTACTTCTACGTTGTCTGGGGTGTAGACCACAATCGGCAGCTTACTGTTGTAGCGCAGCATGCCATCATCGCCCAGCGACGCGGTAACGAACTGTTTCGTTTTCTTCTGGTCAGGGCAGGCCATCATGGTAGACATTGGCCCAGTCACTTTCTCTACGACGTAATAGTCATAACCCCAGCCTTCCAGCGTTTTACTTTCCAGCTCAGCGCCCAGACGATGGCGATTGCAGTCAACTTCCAGCGTTTGACCAATCAATAATTCCACCTTAAAGGCTGACTCATCTTTTTGAGCGGGCAACTGAATAACCTGACGCTTCATCCCTTTCTCAGCCTGTGGGTAAGGCGCGACCTTCTCCAGCGGCTGCTCTGCGGCCCATGCTGTGCTGGTGGCACAGGCGATGGCAAGTAAAGATGCGGCAAGTTTATGTGTCTTTTTCACTGTTCGTCCTTTGTATCAGTAGTTAACCAGAGCAGAATATCATTCATGTTATCAATGGTAATCGTTATTTACTGAATTTTGCATTAGGAGTAGTGCTAAATATCGAGTTAAATCTCGAAAGTAGCGATTATCACTTCACACTCCGTTCAGCAGATGCGTTATAAACTTTGTGAGTTTAGGCAATGGGCGTAAATCTTGCCGCCAAAGCAGGTGAATAGGGCGGGGGGCGGGTGTAAATTCCTCAAGGACACGCACCAGCCTGCCGCAGGCTAAATCATCAGCCAGCAACACTTCGGGTTGCAGCAGCAGCCCGGCTCCGGCAATCGCTGCCATGCGCAGACCGTGGCCATCATTGCAGCGTAATATGGCATCGCGTTTCCAGCGCACTTCGTCCGCCATGCCGGGTAACAGCCACTCGTTGCGTGCCGTCCACACGGTATGAGATAAGCACAGATGGTCGCTAAGCTCAGCGGGTGTTTGCGGGATGCCATAGCGTGCTAAATAATCGGGTGAGGCGCAGATAACCATCCGGTAGTCGCACAGATATTTGGCGACAATATCGGTTTGCCGAATATCGCCAATGCGAATAGCCAGGTCGAAACCTTCATCAACTAAATCGACCATCCGATTGGTAAGATCAAGCTCAACGCGTACTTCCGGCCAGGTTTGCAAAAAAGTGGCGGCCAGTGGAGACACGATGCATGAGCCAAATGAGGTTGGCGCACTGACCCGCAGAGTCCCGGCTGGGGCAAGACGCAGGCGCTCAACGGAGCTTTCAGCTACCATCACCTGCTCCAGAACACGTCGGGATTCTTCCGCAAAGACGCGGCCTGCATCCGTCAGGCTTTGGCGACGGGTATTTCGCGCCAGTAAGCGCGTGCCAAGCTGGTTTTCCAGTTGAGCGACATATTTACCTACCATCACGGCGGACATGCCAAGCCTACCGGCGGCCTCCGTAAAACTACCGCTTTCCACCACCGCAACAAAAGTCTCCATTGCCCGTAGCTTGTCCATATTACAAACCCCTGGTTAGTAATTATCGAATCTTTTACCAGTTTATCCGATTTTTAATTGGGTAAAGAATAGCGGCTTACCTGATTAAGGAGTCGCCTATGAAAATTATGATTATTGGTGCCAGCGGAACGGTGGGCAGCGCAGTTGCAGACGTACTCAGCCGCCAGCACGAGGTTATTCGCGTGGGGCGTACCCATGGCGATGAGCAAGTGGATATCACCTCGCAAGCAAGCGTTGAGGCGCTATTTGCAAAAACGGGGAAAGTCGATGCGATTGTGTCAGCGACCGGCGGCGTCTTTTTTGGCCCGTTAGCCAGCATGACGGATGAAGATTTCAATCAGGGTCTACAAGACAAACTGTTAGGTCAGATTCGACTGGCGCTCACCGGCCAGCATTATCTGAATGATGCGGGATCTATCACCCTCATCAGCGGCATTATCGCTCAGGAGCCTATCGTGCAAGGCGTTAACGCCGCAACGGTCAATGCCGGGCTGGAAGGGTTTGTGCGTGCTGCCGCCTGTGAGTTACCGCGTGGTATCCGCATCAATTTGATTAGCCCCACGGTCTTAAGCGAATCGGCGAAAGCGTATGAAGATTTCTTCCCCGGATTTGAAAGCGTGGCAGCGGCCACGGTTGCCAATGCCTTTCGTCGCAGCGTGGAAGGAATACAGACCGGGCGCATTTATACGGTAGGCTACTAGCTGGATTGCAAACACGTGGCAGAAAAGTTATCCCCCTTCGCGCAGTGCGTAGGGGGATAGGGGATTACTGAACGGAGATCCCGGTTACGGCGCCATGAGGGATTTTCTTGTAGTACCAATTATCGTCGTTAATCTGGACGAACGTAAATTCATCCGGGGCGAGCGACATCGATTTGCCGTTTAAGGTGAAATGAATCTGGCCTTCCAGCGGCCTGGCGCTTATCACAAGAAGCTCACCTTTATCATTGAACCAGGCGTTGGTATTGGCATCAATGTGTTGCTTCTCGCCGGTCACCATCACTGAATAGTCAAATCCGGTGGTCTTACGGTAAATATTCTGCGCGCCAAAATATTTTCCATACACGTGCGCTTCATGCCAGAAATCAAACTCACCGCCGCGATTTTGCATTTTCAGGAAATGGAAATCTGGGATCGTGAATTCACTTTTTTTCTGCGCCAGCTGGTTTTCAATAATCGCCAGACGCACTTCGTTTTGCTGATAGACGTGCAGATAGGAGGTGTATATCAGGCTGAACGACCAGATAAACACGCCAAACAGCAGAACGTTTATCGCCATGACGCCCGCTTTAACGGTTTTATTTGCCGTATTGAGGAGTTCTCGCGCCAGGAATGAAACGGCCAACAGGAAGAAAACAAAGGTCGACATCATCACCCGGTCAGGATAGGTCGGTGCCGCTACCATAATCAACGAGGTGCCAATACCAATGATTATCGACAGAATAAGGGTGTTGAGATTGAACTTATTAAAGCGAAGCCCTTTTTTCTGCGCATGGAGCAAAATTAAGGCCAGCAATGCCAATACCACGTAGGCAATCCAGATTAATGCCAGATGCCCGAATACGCGCTCGGTCACGTGAACATAGATGCGCTGGAAGATAGACATTTGATACCAGGCGTCACCGTGGGCACGAATGAAATTACCCGGTGAGAATATCAGTATGCTGGTGCCGATTAATGCGGAAACAAAATACAGGCATTTATTGAGCAGCAGGCGTTTATCACGCCAGAGATCGTAAACAACGGCTAACGCCGCAATCCCGACGACAAACGGGGCGATACTTTCATTAGAACAGCCCGCCAGCACGCCCAGAATCAGCATCACCACCTGCGTGCGTTCTTCACGCTGTGTCTGGATACGGTACATGTTCCATATCCAGGCAACCACAAACAGGTTTGTCCAAAGATAGTTAGCGCTTCCTACAATCCAGAATACCGTCTGGCCGATGTTTGGGTTCGCAATCCAAAACGTCAGGAATACCAATGCAAAAATAGAGGCATCGTGCTTCTGCCAGCGCAATGTCCCAGTGGGCGTTTTGACGATGAAATAACAGAATACAACGACCAGTAATCCGGTCATTGCCGAGATAATGGCGCGAGACCCGGTGGCCAATAACAGTGCACTGCTGTAGTCCGCAACCACCCGTCCACTCCAGGTCAGGTAATGGTTAAGGTGTGTGTCTAAGGACGTGCCTAACATGGCATACACATAATCATCAGAATGTAGTGGGGTGTACCACTCGATGATAAATACGGTAATAAAGGCAATTAAAACAATGGCCCAACTCACGATCTTTTGCATCAATTATTCCTTTATCCGCGCTGCGTGACGTGCTTTTTTCTTAATAATGTATCGGGGGCGTTTTTTAGTTTCGATATAGATACGGCCGATATACTCACCCAGTACGCCAATGCCAATGAGCTGTATACCGCCTAAAAACAGGATGGAGACAATCAGCGAGGGATATCCCTGGACGGCATTTCCCCAAATGATTTTATCCACCACCATCCAGAAGCCATAGGCGAAAGACAGGAGTGCCACGGCCAGGCCCAGGTACGTCCAGACCCTAAGCGGGAAGGTTGAGAAAGACGTAATTCCCTCAAGCGCCAGATTCCATAATTTCCAGCCGTTGAATTTACTTTCTCCTGCGACACGTTCCGCTCTGGAGTACAACACCACTTCGGTGTGGCCGCCGACCCAGGAAAGAATGCCCTTCATAAAGAGATTTTTTTCAGGCAGCTGTTTAATGTTGTCGACCACTTCCCGGCTCATCAAGCGAAAATCACCGACGTTTTCTTCGATATGAGGTTTGCTGATTTTATTATGCAGTTTATAAAACCACTCGGCGGTTTTACGCGTCAAATGACCGTCGACGGAGCGATCTTCACGTTTAGCCAGAACCACATCAGCGCCTTCCTGCCATTTCTCAATCAGTCTTGGGATAACGTCAATGGGATCTTGTAAATCGACATCAATCGGAATGACCGCATCGCCACTGGCATAATCCAGCCCCGCAAACAGGGCCGGTTCTTTACCGAAATTTCTTGTCAGTGGCAGCGAAATTACCAATGGATCTGCGGTCGCCAGCGCCTCAATAATGGATTCCGTTGCATCGGTGCTGCCATCATTAATAAAGACAATTTCAATGTCATAAGGCTTTAGGCCAACGTGTTCGCGAACGGCTTTGTAAAAAATACCGACAGTTTCTTCTTCATTAAAAACAGGAACGATCAGTGAGATTTTCATCATGCACTCTTGAATACGATGAGTTTTGAATAAATGAAGCCCGCCACCAGACTAAAGCCGGAAAAGACAATAAGCGTGACTAACGCAGGAATGGCAAGCCTGTCAGCAATATAACCGTTTAATCCAGCCATCGCGCCCATAAAAAGAACGAAGGCGATATATCGGCCTAAGGTGGCTTGCGAGTTGAACGTCCATTTGGCGTTGGCAAAGAAACTAAACGTTACGGCGCAACCAAAGGCAATAATATTCGCAATTGCCTGTGTACTTGCAAAAAAATGAACCAACGCACCGAAGCAAAGCCAGTGGATTGCGGTATTGAGAATGCCTACAGAGATATAGCGTCCGAATAGCTTTAACATTATAAGATGGCGTCAGTTTAAGTGGTCGGCAGTGTAGTACTAACCGATTATGCGATCAACTATCAAAAAATCGTATCTTTTACGCTAGATGCATTCATTATCAACGCAATGTGTCTGGGATAACGCACGAAATCAGGAGAGGAATTTACGGCTATTACGCCGTGATTTTTGCTATCAGAAGGACAGAGTAGGGGGATATTCTTTAAATAAGTTGGTCGGCACGGAGAGATTCGAACTCTCGACCCTCGCCACCCCATGACGATGCGCTACCAGGCTGCGCTACGTGCCGACGCCAACAAAATACTACCGCTTTTTGTGTTGATTGCAAGTCAGCAACGTTTCGACTGACTCACAATTAATCAATCAGTTAGCGATAAACCGTTTTTCCTCGGTCAGGACTTGTAACAGCAAGCTTAACTGCGGTTTTTGCTCACGCTCTTTCTCGCCTTCAGCCGTCCATGTTTTATAGTGGCCGTTATGATCAAGAACCACGGTAACGGATGGCGTGGTGATCGCCAGCGCGCTGTTATCCGCCGCCGTTACCCAGTTATGGCGGCGATTAGCGCTAAACAAATCCTGTCCTTGTGAATACTCGTTGGTCGGCGTACTGACATGCAGCAAGCGTTGCATCAGCGTGGTCATAATATCTTTATGATCGGTCAACAGGTCGATTCGCTGGGCAGGCGTTCCCGGCCAGTGGATAACCAATGGCACCTGAAGCTGCGGACGTGACCAGCTAAAGCTGCTGTTTTGTCCCTTCAACGGCACGCCGTGACCGGCAGTAATAATGACTACCGTATCGTTGAGCTTACCGGACTCGCGCAGGGCATCCAGCACGCGGGCAATCTGCGCATCAACATCCGCTGCCGCACGAGCGTACTGCCGGTCGCTCAGTTCGGCATCGTTTATCGTTGTACCGTTAAACGATACCCAGGAGAACCAGCGGTTTTCATCCTGCGCATTATTCTTAAGCCAGTTCACCCACTGTCTTGCGGTCTGCGCATCGTTTTGCGATTTGCTCGGCGGCAATGAGAAATCAGACAGCAGCGCCTGGCGATAAATTGGGCTTGTGAAGCCATCAGAAGAGAACAGCCCCAGCTGATAACCCTGCTGATTGAGCGCGCTGATAAGTGCCGCGGGAATACGCGCGGCAAGCACGCCATCCATATAGCTTGGTGACACACCATAGAACAGGCCAAAGATGCCGTTGTCCGCGGTGTTACCGGAGCTCATATGTTGAGTAAAGTTGACGTTTTCGCTCGCGAATTGCGCAAGTGACGGCATCTGCTGCTCGTAGCGCGAGTAGTTCAGACCATCAACCGTGATGAGCAGGACATTTTTTCCGGCCCCCATATCACGATAGCGCAGATCGCTTAATGGATACTGTACGGTGACGGCTTCCGGGTCGCCTTGCTCAATAAGGCGTCGCTGATAATCCTGCGCATCCAGCAGACCATGTTTCTCGAGGAAACGGCGGGCCGTCATCGGATAGGAAAGCGGCAGGTTAGCGCGCTGCATTGTGACCGGGCGATAGAAATTAGCATCCGCCCAGATATACATCACGTGTGAGGCGATAAATGAGGCGAAGAAGAACCAGGCGACGGGCCGCGCGTAGTGGCGACGCCGCGTCAGGCTGCGCAGCTTCTGCCAGCTCCAGGTGGCGAACAGCATCTCCACGAGGAGGATAACCGGCACGCTAATAAACATCAGCTGCCAGTCGCGAGCCATCTCATTTTGATCGGGGTTTATCACAAGCTCCCACACCACCGGATTCAGGTGTAAGTGGAAACGGGTAAAGACTTCGCTGTCGATAAGCAGCAACGTCATGCCCACCGTCGCCAGAATGGCGGACAAGAAGCGCATCAGGCGCTGGGACATGACGATAAACGTCAGGGGGAACAGAATCAGCAGGTAAGTGGAGAACACCAGGAAGCTGAAATGCCCGACAAGGCTCATGTAGGAGTAAACGCGTCCCGCAAGCGTCGTCGGCCAGTCGGCGACAAAAAGATAGCGACTACCGAGCACCATAGCCAACAGCATGTTGAACAGGGCGAACCAGTGCCCCCAGCTAACCATCTGGGAGACTTTTTCTCGATAGGGCTGACGATGAGTCACCATAAACTGTAGCTTGTACCTTTAGTGCGCAGAGTCGCTGTTAATGGAAGATTGCAGCGCCTGGGCAAAAGAGCGCGCGATAGCCTGGCGTTGAGCCGGAGCCACGCTGCTGTTAATCAGATTGGTGACCATATTCCCCAGCACCATCAACGACAGGTCGGTTGGGGTTTTATGTTCTTCCAGTACGTTAGCGAGCTCGCTCAGCAGCTGTTCAACGTGTTCATCACTATAGCGGGATTGTTGTGGCATAAATCGAAATCTGTCCATTCATTAAAGGGCAGTATATTACCGTAGCAGCAGTATTTTTTCCGCTTTTTTTAAGCATTCGCGATATCCTTTCGCCATTATACTGCCGCGAATGCGGTAATGAGTCAGTTGCACTGTGGCATCGGGGGTGTTTGAATACACCCGATCATAAAGGAGAGTTTAACATGAGTCTGGATATCGACCAGATTGCTTTGCATCAGCTCATCAAACGTGATGAGCAAAACCTGGACGTCGTGCTGCGCGACTCGCTGCTGGAGCCTACCGCGCCGGTAGAAGAGATGATGGCTGAGCTGCATCGCGTGTACAGTGCCAAAAACAAAGCCTATGGCCTGTTTACCGAAGAAAGCGAGCTGGCGCAGGCGCTGAAGCTTCAGCGTCAGGGTGAGGAAGATTTCCTTGCTTTTACCCGTGCCGCTACCGGTCGTCTGCGTGATGAGCTAGCGAAATACCCGTTTGCCGACGGGGGCATCGTCTTGTTCTGTCACTATCGTTATCTGGCGGTGGATTACCTGCTGGTGGCGGTGCTGAACAATCTGAACAGCATGCGCGTGAACGAACAGCTGGATATCAGCGCGACTCACTATCTGGATATCAATCATGCGGATATCGTGGCGCGCATCGATTTGACCGAGTGGGAAACCAACCCGGAGTCCACCCGTTATCTGACCTTCCTGAAAGGGCGTGTTGGCCGTAAGGTGTCAGATTTCTTCATGGATTTCCTCGGCGCCAGCGAAGGGTTAAATGCCAAAGTGCAAAACCGGGGCTTGCTGCAGGCGCTCGATGATTTTGCCGCCGAAGCGCAGCTCGACAAAAACGAGCGCCAGAACGTGCGTCAGCAGGTCTATAGCTACTGTAACGAGCAGCTGCAGGCGGGCGAAGAGATTGAGCTGGAGTCGTTGTCGAAGGAGCTTTCCGGGGTCAGCGAAGTTAGCTTCAGCGAGTTCACCGCTGAAAAGGGCTATGAGCTTGAAGAGAGCTTCCCGGCGGATCGCAGTACGCTACGTCAATTAACCAAATTTGCCGGCAGCGGCGGTGGCTTGACGATTAATTTCGATGCGATGTTATTAGGCGAGCGGATTTACTGGGATCCGGCTACCGATACGCTGACCATCAAAGGGACGCCGCCAAACTTGCGCGACCAGCTCCAGCGCCGGACGTCCGGCAAAAGCTAAGCCGCTCTCGTAAACCCGTTCATCATGAGCGGGTTTTTTCTGGGCATAAAAAAACGGCTCCAAAAGGAGCCGTTCTTCTTTGTCACGTTGACCGGTTTGCGATTACGCGCGAACGAAGTCGATGTGAGCCAGCTTAGGCTTGAACGGGTGACGCTGAACAGCCTGTGCCTTAACTTTTTCTTCTTTACCATCAACAACGATGGTCAGAACTTCGCTGTAGAATTCAGCGTTGGTCTGCAGGTTCCACACTTTGTCGTGATCCAGTTCGATAGCAACTGGAGCAGCTTCGCCACCATAAATGATAGCTGGGAACTTGTTAGCTGTGCGCAGGCGGCGGCTCGCACCCTTACCCTGCACTTCACGTACTACTGCATTGAAAGTAATCATTGAAAGCTCTCTATATATAAATCCTGCTACAGGCGACCCAGCAGCAGGCAACTGATCTGCTTCACGGATGTGAAAGCGGGCGGCATTATAGCTTCCAATTCCTTGTCGGGCAATGAAAACCTCAGGCTCAATTCGCCGTTAAACGTAACCGCAGGCTGTCCGGGTAAGGGGAAAAGTACTTCTGGGTCAGCAGATAGTCGTCCGGGTGCTCGGCAAGATAATGCTGTAGCAACGTCAACGGGGCGAGAATGGGCAGCAGACCGGCATGATAATTCACAATCACTTCCCGCAGCTCTGCGCGCTGGCGTTCGTTAAGCTGTTTGCGGAAGTAACCTTGAATGTGCATCAGCACGTTGGTGTGATTTTTGCGCGAGGCGGGCTGCTGCAAAATGGCCATCAGTTTTTCCCGGTAAGCGACAAAGAAGGCTTCCAGATCGTCCCATTCATGGATGCGGGAGATAAACGGCCCGATTTCCCGATAACCTGGTTGGCTATGCGCGAGTAAATGCAGCTTATAGCGACTGTGAAAAGCAATTATCGCGCCGCGGGTTAGCCCTTTTTCACGCATGGCGTTGAGTTCGTGGAGCGCAAACACGCGTGCCACGAAATTTTCCCGTAAAACCGGATCGTGCAGCCGCCCATCTTCCTCGATCGGAAGCCACGGATAGCGCTGCTGGAGTGCGGCAGTAAATAAGCCCACTCCCGCTTTTGCTCCGCGATTACCGTCTTCATCATACAGGCGCACGCGTTCCATCCCGCAGCTGGGGGATTTGGCGCACACCACAAAACCCGCGTAGTCAGCAACACCTGGCAGATAGCCCTCGGCAAACTGCTGCATTTTGTCCGTCAAGTCTTGATCGCGCGCCTGGCTAAAACGCAATCGCACATCACCTGTGGGGGTATTCACGAGCCTAAGTGCCGGGCGAGGGGTCGGCAGACCGACAGCCATCTCCGGGCAGATCGGTTTAAAGCTTACCCATTCGGCAAGCTCATCCATAATAAATCCCATCCGTTTGTGCCCGCCGTCAAAGCGTACCGCTGCGCCGGTCAGGCAACCGCTAATGCCGAGTATCGGTTTGGTATTCATGACGTTTCCTGTTTATTGCGGGTAGTAGATAAAGCATAGGTTCTCCCGAATCTTACCGCGTGGCTTTTTTCTCCTCTACTACACTTATTGGACTTTTCATTGTGAAGGACGTTTACATGAAGTTATGGCCCGTAGTTACCGGTGTTGCGCTCTCATTAGCGTTAGTGGCTTGCCGTTCGCCCACGCCGCCAAAAGGCGTGACGCCAATTGACCATTTTGATGCCAGCCGCTATTTAGGAAAATGGTATGAGGTTGCGCGCCTGGAAAACCGTTTTGAACGTGGGCTGGAGCAGGTGACCGCCACCTACGGTAAGCGTCAGGATGGGGGAATTACAGTGATAAACCGCGGGTATGATCCGCAAAAAGGCGTGTGGAAAGAGAGTGACGGGAAAGCCTATTTTACCGGTAAACCTACCACCGCCGCGTTGAAAGTCTCGTTCTTCGGCCCGTTCTATGGCGGTTACAACGTCATTGCCCTGGATGATGACTACCAGTACGCGCTGGTCAGCGGGCCGAACCGCGATTATCTGTGGATCCTGTCCCGGACGCCGACTCTCCCGACCCAGGTGCGGCAGAATTACCTGAATATCGCACGTGGGCTCGGTTTCGCAGTGGACGATCTACTGTGGGTTAAGCAGTCCGGCGGCTAGCGCAGCTCGCCTGCGCGACGAAAGCGCCCCTGATAGTCGAATACTTTTTCACGCACCTGCCAGTAACGGTCTTTTTGGCGGGCGACGACAAAATCCGGGGCGCGAAGCAGCACCTGTTGACTGATAATATCACTCGGTGTTATCCAGCGTAGCGGCACGCCCGGCGTGCGCGTATGCGGACGTATAAACAGCTGTTCGAAGGCCATCTTCTGGGCAGGTGTGTGCAGGCGGAAGCGCTCACTCACATCGGCCCCGTCTTCATCGTAATAGGTGATTTTCAGCCAACTCCCTTTCTCATCCATCCCGTCCTGCAAGGTCATTCCGCTACAGCGCAGCACGAGCGCATCTTTGAGCTTCAGCGCTGCTTTCAGCATATCGTCCGGGTCAACCAGTACCGTATCGCACTCACGGCAGCGGCGGGCGGCAATATCATTCTCTGCGTTACACTGCGGACAATTTTTAAAGCGGAAACGATAGTCGCACTGTTCACGATGCCCTTCATCATCTTCAAGCCAGCCCTGACAGCGGCGACCAAAGTGTTCAATAAGGGTGCCGTCAGCGGTGGTTTTTCCCCAGAAGGTATTGGCAAAGCCGCAGCCAGGGCAGAAAACCTGCACCGGCACGTTATCGCTTTTTCCCTTAGGTGAACCCACCTCCGGCGTGTAGAGGTCATGTGGATTACCGGCGTAATCCAGGATCAGACAATCGGTTTTACCCGGCGCCAGGCGCAATCCCCGGCCCACAATTTGCTGATACAGGCTGATGGATTCCGTTGGGCGGAGGATGGCGATGAGATCCACGTGCGGCGCGTCAAAACCGGTGGTCAGGACGGAGACATTGACCAGGTAGCGGAACTGCTGATGTTTAAACGCCTCAATCAGCTCATCGCGCTGCGGCCCCGGCGTTTCTCCGGTAATCAGCGCGGCGTCGTTGGCGGGCAGCAGGCCGGTGATTTCGCGCGCGTGTTCAACGGTGGCGGCAAAAATCATCACTCCCTTGCGGGTCTGCGAAAATTCGATTATCTGGCTGATGATATGCGGCGTAATGCGCTGCTGCTGTTTAAGTTCGCGATTGAGATCCGCTTCGCTGAATAAGCCGTTGCTGTTGGCCTGAAGTCGGCTGAAATCATACTGCACAACCGGCATATCCAGCCGCTCCGGCGGCGTCAGATAGCCGTGCTTAATCATATAGCGCAGCGGCAGCTCGTAAATACAGTCGCGGAACAGGGCTTTTTCATCGCCCCGCACCATGCCGTGGTAGTGAAACTGATAAATCCAGCCTTTACCCAGCCGGAACGGCGTTGCCGTCAGCCCCAGCAGCCGAATGTGAGGATTCACTTGCTTGAGATGAGTGAGGATTTGCTGATACTGGCTGTCGTCGTCATCGCTGATGCGGTGGCACTCATCGACAATGAGCAGGGAGAACTCGCCCTGAAAATGGTCAAGATTTCGGGCGACGGACTGTACGCTGCCAAACACCACTTTGCCGTGACTCTCTTTGCGTTTTAAACCGGCGGCGTAGATATCGGCTTCCAGCCCCAGCGCGAGATACTTAGCATGGTTTTGTGCCACCAGCTCTTTAACGTGAGCCAGTACCAGCACACGGCCGCGCGCAAGCCGCGCCAGTTCGGCGATAACCAGGCTTTTTCCTGCCCCGGTGGGCAAGACGATAACGGCCGGGGCGGTCTGGCGGCGAAAATAGGCCAGGGTGGCGTCAACCGCCTCCTGTTGATACGGGCGTAGTGTAAATGTCATGAGCTTGATGATTGTCCTTAACTGCCAAATAGTATGCCATGAATCTTTTCACTTGAGTGACCCGACAAGCCCGTTATACTTACTCATTGTTACTACCCCATTTTTCGGACGCTTGTCCGACACCGGCACTATTTACAGGCTAAAAATACTTCATGCGACTTGATAAGTTTATCGCTCAGCAACTCGGCGTCAGCCGTGCTATTGCCGGGCGTCAGATCCGCGGCAACCACGTGACCATTGATGGCGAAGTGGTACGCGAGGCGGCATTTAAACTGTTACCTGAACACGAGGTCGCCTATGAGGGCAACTCGCTGACTCAGCAGAAAGGCCCACGCTACTTTATGCTGAACAAACCGCAAGGCTACGTGTGTTCGACCGAAGACCCGGATCATCCAACGGTACTTTACTTCCTCGACGAGCCGGTTGCTTATAAGCTGCATGCCGCAGGCCGTTTAGATATTGATACCACCGGTCTGGTGCTGATGACCGACGACGGCCAGTGGTCGCACCGCGTGACGTCTCCCCGTCATCACTGCGAGAAAACCTATCTGGTGCAGCTGGAGAATCCGGTCAGCGATGATACGGCCGAACAGTTCACTAAGGGCGTGCAGCTGCATAACGAAAAAGATCTCACCAAGCCCGCGGTGCTGGAAGTGATCACGCCAACCGAAGTGCGTCTGACCATCAGCGAAGGGCGTTATCATCAGGTAAAACGTATGTTTGCCGCCGTCGGCAACCGCGTTATTGGCCTGCACCGCGAACGCATTGGTGCTATCGCCCTTGATCCTGACATGGAACCGGGTGAGTACCGCCCGTTAACCGAAGAAGAAATTGCCAGCGTTGGCGCACCAGAGCGCTAACAAAACTCAGAGGTAGATTGTGACGTCCAGGCCGCGCTCGTCGTTCAGTATTGTGTTTATTCTTGGCCTTCTGGCCATGTTAATGCCGTTGTCGATAGACATGTATCTGCCGGCGTTGCCGGTCATATCGCAGCAATTTGGCGTGCCGGCAGGCAGCGCGCAGATGACGCTCAGCACCTATATCCTGGGGTTTGCTGTCGGTCAGCTGTTGTATGGCCCGATGGCGGATAGCCTCGGGCGCAAGCCGGTTATCCTGGGCGGCACGCTGATTTTTGCCGCCGCCGCCACAGCCTGTGCGCTTGCTCCATCGATTGACTATCTCATTGTCACCCGTTTCTTCCACGGCCTGGCGGCTGCGGCGGCAAGCGTGGTGATTAACGCCCTGATGCGAGATATCTACCCGAAAGAAGAGTTTTCACGAATGATGTCGTTCGTGATGCTGGTCACCACCATTGCGCCGCTGGTGGCACCGATTGTCGGTGGGGCAGTGCTGGTGTGGTTTAGCTGGCATGCGATTTTCTGGATCCTCGCCATCGCGGCGATCCTGGCGTCCTTGATGATCTACTTCTTTATCGATGAAACGCTGGCCGTCGACAAGCGTCAGCCGTTCCGGCTTCGCACCACGCTTGGCAACTTTGCTTCTCTTTTCCGCCATAAACGCGTGCTTTCCTACATGCTGGCGAGCGGTTTTAGCTTTGCGGCAATGTTCTCGTTTTTAAGCGCCGGGCCGTTTATTTATATCGAACTTAACCACGTGTCGCCGCAGCACTTTGGCTATTACTTTGCGCTGAATATCGTGTTCTTATTTGTGATGACCACCATTAATAGCCGTTTTGTACGCCGGGTGGGCGCGCTGTGGATGTTCCGCGCGGGCCTGATCGTGCAATTCGTGATGGCGGTGTGGATGGTTGTTTGCGCCTTATTTGACGTCGGATTCTGGTCATTAGTGCTGGGGATCGCGGTCTTTATTGGCTGCGTTTCGATGGTGTCATCGAACGCGATGGCGGTGATCCTCGATGAATTCCCGCATATGGCCGGTACGGCATCTTCTCTGGCAGGCACGTTCCGCTTCGGCATCGGAGCTATCGTTGGCGCGCTGCTGTCGATGGCGACCTTTACCACCGCATGGCCGATGTTAATTTCTATTGCCCTGTGCGCCACCGGCTCTATCCTTTTCTATCTCTACGCCAGCCGCCCACGAAAAACCGCGCAGTAATACCTCTTTTGGGGGGCGAAATACGCCCCTTTTTTGATAAACATCAACAGAAATTGCATTTACGATAGGGTGTGATGTTTCTTTTATGTAAAATCCGTTTATGTAAAAAGTCACATTGTTGTAGATAAAAAGGTTGTGTTAGATCACAGAAACGGGTACATATAGCGCGAAAACGCATCAGTACACCGAACTATGTCGTAGAAAGAATGTTGAATGCTGGCGTTTTTTTTGTGGATGCAGGACGATTTGTCAACAATGTGTTAATATGGATGTGAAATAATTGTGAAGCACTTTGCTTACCGGGAAGAACGTATGACATTTCAGCTCTCAATAGTACATCGGCTACCGCAAGACTATCGTTGGTTAGCGGGTTTTGCAGGTTCGAAAGTTGAACCGATTCCGCAAAATGGCGCAGCGAGTGATAACACGCTGGTAGCGCTTAAATTATTAAGCCCGGATGGCGATAGGGCCTGGCCGGTTATGCACTCATTGAGCCAGGCGTTGAGCGACATCTCCGTTGATTGCTCAGTTCTTGAGTGTGAAGGGGAGCCGTGCTTATTCGTCAAGAGTCAGGACGAGTTTGCCGCGACCTGCCGCCTGAAAAACTTTGGCGTGGCCATTGCAGAACCCTTTTCTGGCAACAACCCATTTTGACCGTCAGCTCAATGCAATGAGCTGACGCGTATACTCCTGCTGCGGTGCTGTAAAGACGCGCCGACACTCACCCTGCTCGACAACCTCTCCCTGACGTAAAACAATCACCTGGTGGCATAGTGAACGAATGACCTGCAGGTCATGGCTGATAAAAATATAGGCCAGACGATGCTTTTGCTGTAACGCTTTCAGCAGGGCCAGTATCTGGGCCTGAACGGTACGGTCAAGCGACGAAGTCGGTTCATCCAGCACCATGAGCTGAGGCTTCAGAATGAGCGCCCGCGCAATGGCGATACGTTGACGCTGCCCGCCGGAAAACGCTGACGGATAACGATTTCGGGTTGCCGGATCGAGCCCCACCTCGTGCATAACCTCAATCACTTGCTGCTCACGTTCCTCGCGCGACAACGCAGGTTGATGCACCTGTAATCCCTCTTCAATGATCTGCAACGCCGTTAGCCGAGGGTTTAGCGCAGAGTTAGGATCCTGAAACACCACCTGAATACGATGGCGCAGCGGCAGCATCTGCTGGCGCGTCCAGCCCTGAATCGCCTCGCCATTAAAACGGATATCTCCCTGTGACGCGATAAGCCGCAGCAGCGCCAAGCCCGTGGTACTTTTGCCGGATCCAGACTCGCCAACCAGCCCCAAGGTTTCACCCGTTCGCAGCGAAAAACTGACGTTATTCAGCACCCGATTATGGTCAACGATGCGGCGCAGAATGCCCTTGCGAACAGGGAAGGCGACGCAAAGCTGGTTAACCTCAAGCAACGGGGCGGCATCGGGCAGCAAGACTACGGGTTCTCCGGCGGGCTCGCTGTCGAGAAGTTTACGCGTATACGGATGGGCTGGTGCGGCAAACAGCGCCCTGGCGCTGTTTTGTTCCACACAACGGCCGTTTTGCATCACCGCTACCCGGTCGGCCAACTGGCGAACAATACTCAGATTGTGGGTGATAAACAGCATCCCCATATTCAGCTCGACGCGCAGTTCGCGCAGCAGTTGCAGGATTTGTGCCTGGACGGAGACGTCCAGCGCGGTGGTGGGTTCGTCGGCAATCAACAGCTCCGGGCGCGTGAGCAGCGCCATGGCGATCATGACGCGCTGACGCTCACCGCCAGAAAGCTGATGGGGGAAATCCGTCAGCCGTTTTGCCGCATTGCAGATCCCCACGCGGTCCAGGCAATCAAGGATTTCACCGTGCGCGGCCTCTTTGCGCATCCCTCGGTGTAGCGAGAGCACTTCATAGAGCTGTTTTTCCAGGTTATGCAGCGGATTTAGCGACACCATGGGTTCCTGGAAAATCATTGCTATGCGGTTGCCGCGTACGCTTCGTAGCATCTGTTCGTTGGCATGCAGCAGTGATTCGCCGCGAAAGCGAATGTCGCCACTCGGATAGCTGGCGGGGGGTTCTGGTAACAGTCGAAGTATGGACAGCGCCGAAACGCTCTTACCGGAACCGGACTCACCCACCAGCGCCAGCGTTTCTCCGGCATCGATCGACAAAGACAAATCGTTGACTACGGTGGTGCTGACGCCTTGCTGACAAAAGGCGATGGACAGGTTGTCGATTTCTAAAAGAGGGGGCTGCATGTTATACCGCCTTAGAAGGATCGAATGCGTCACGTACCGCCTCGCCGATAAAAATCAGCAGCGACAGCAGCACGGCGACGCAGAGAAAACCAGCAATCCCAAGCCAGGGCGCCTGTAAATTATTTTTACCCTGCAACAGCAATTCTCCCAACGACGGTGAGCCGAGCGGCAGGCCAAAACCGAGAAAGTCCAGCGAGGTGAGGGTCGTAATGGAGCTGCACAGAATAAACGGAATAAAGGTTAATGTGGCGACCATCGCGTTGGGCAGCATATGGCGCAAAATAATACTGCGGTCGCTCACGCCCAGCGCCTGCGCTGCGCGAATATAGTCAAAATTGCGGGTACGCAAAAACTCCGCCCGTACCACGCCGACCAGCGACATCCAGCCAAACAGTACGGTAATGCCCAACAGCCACCAGAAGTTGGGCTGCACCACGCTTGAGAGCAAAATAATCAAAAAGAGCGTTGGCATGCCCGACCAGACTTCAATAAATCGCTGCCCCCATAGGTCAAGGCGTCCACCGTAGTAACCCTGCACGGCGCCGACCACCACGCCCATCACGCTGGCGCAAAGGGTGAGGATTATCCCGAACAGCAGCGAAATACGGGTGCCATAGAGAATGCGCGCGACCACATCACGGCCGTTAGCGTCGGTGCCTAGCCAATTTTGTCGGGAAGGCGGTGAGGGGAAGGGGGTCGCTGTGCTGTAGTTAATACTGCTGGCGCTAAAGCGAATAGGTGCCCACAGTACCCAGCCGTGCTTGTCTAATTGTTGCTGTAACCAGGGATCCTGATAGTCAGCGGCGGTGGCAAATTCGCCGCCGAAGGTCTTTTCGCTGTAGCTTTTCAATACCGGCGAGTAAAGGCTCCCCTGATAGCTCACCAGCAGCGGACGATCGTTGGCGATAAGCTCAGCGCACAGGCTAGAGATGAAAATCAGCGCAAAGATCCACAGTGACCAGTAGCCGCGACGATTATGGCAAAAACGCGCCCACCGCGCTTGATTCACGGAACTCAGCGTCATCTTAGCGGCCCTCAAAATCAATGCGTGGATCAACCAACGTGTAGCTGATGTCGCTAACAATATTCATCAGCAGCCCGATGAGCGTGAAAATGTAGAGCGTGCCGAACATCACCGGATAGTCGCGGCTGACCGTGGCCTCATAGCCCAGCAAACCCAGGCCATTTAACGAGAACATCACTTCAATCAGCAGGGAACCGGTAAAAAACATGCTGATAAAGGTGGCGGGGAAGCCGGCGATCACCAGCAGCATGGCGTTGCGAAAAATGTGTTTCCACAGGATCTGCTTTTCACCGACCCCTTTTGCCCGTGCGGTTACCACGTATTGTTTGCGGATCTCATCAAGAAACGAATTTTTGGTGAGCATGGTTAGCGCCGCAAAACCGCCAATGACCGTTGCCAGCACCGGCAGCGTAATATGCCAGAGGTAATCGGTGATTTTCAGATACCACGGCAGCGTGTCAAAGTTGGCTGATATCAGTCCACGCAGCGGGAAAATATCGTAATAGCTGCCGCCGGCGAAAAAGACGATCAGCACAATCGCAAATAAGAACGCGGGAATGGCGTAGCCGATAATAATGCCGGTACTGCTCCAGACATCAAATCGACTGCCGTTGTACACCGCCTTGCGAATACCCAATGGAATGGAGACCAGGTAGATAATCAGCGTGCTCCATAAGCCCAGCGAAACCGACACCGGCAGACTTTCTTTCATCAGCTGCATCACCGACGCATTGCGAAAGAGGCTGTTGCCAAAATCAAAACGCAGGTAGTCGCCCAGCATTTTGAAATAGCGCTCATGCAGCGGTTTATCAAAGCCGTAGCGCTTTGTTATCTCGGCAATCACTTCCGGGTCGAGGCCGCGTCCTCCTCGATATTGGCTTTCCGCAATATTGCTCAGGCCGGCCCGCGATTGTCCGCCGCCCATACCGCCCCCGCCGGGTAAACTGCTCTGTTGGCCAAATTCCACTGCGGCAATCGCCTGGTCAACCGGGCCGCCGGGAGCAATCTGAACAATGAAAAAGTTGAGCGTGATAATCGCCCACAGGGTCGGGATGATAAGTAGCAGACGGCGAATTAAATAGGCACCCATGCTCTCTCCTTAGCGTCGGGCTGCGGGCAGTTTCGCCGCTTTATTAACGTCATACCACCAGGTGTCAAAGCCGGGCGCATCGGTGCCGGAGCTGTAGAGCGGGTGTACGTTAGGGTAGGAAAACTTGTCCCAATAGGCGATTCGGCTACCGGACATAAACCACATCGGCAGCATGTAATAGTTCCAGGTGAGAACCCGATCCAGCGCGCGTCCCAGCGGGATTAGCTTTTGCTGATTGCCCTGCTCGAGAATTATCTGCTTTATCAAGCAGTCGATGGCGGGGCTGGCAACGCCGGGAGAGTTATAGGTCGAGTTGATGTATTCCGATGACCAGGAGATCTGCAAATCTGAGCTTGGCCACGGCATGGCGCGCCATAGGCGGGGCATCATATCGTAATCACGCTTACGCATGCGGTTGGTGACCTGGGAGATATCCACCTGGCGCACGTCCATGGTAATCCCCAGTCGACGAAGATTATGCTGGAACGGCATCACCCATTGGTCATTGCCGCCGGAGGGAAGCAGCAGTTCAAAGCGCAGCGGCTGACCGGTCTTTTCGTTCACGCGCTGCTGGCCTTTCAACACCCAGCCCGCTTGGGTAAGTATATTACTGGCTTTAAGCAGGTTCTCTCGGTCGTAGCCATCGCCATGCGAGGTAGGCGGTTGATAAATGGAGGTGAAGACCTCCGGCGGTAGTTCGCTTTTAAGCGGCCCCAGCAGCGTCAGTTCGTCAGCATCGGGGTAACCGCGTGCGGCATACTCGGTATTTTGAAAATAGCTGTTAGCCCGGCTATAAGCGTTGTAAAACAGCGCCTTGTTCATCCATTCAAAATCAAACGCCATGCCAACGGCTTCCCGCACCCGGCGGTCGGCAAAGACCGGCCGTTGGATATTAAAGGCAAGCCAGCGGGTATCCTGCGCGGCGCTATTCTTCTGCTCATCTTTAGTGATAAAACCGCTGGTGAAGTTTTTGCCGATATAGCGCGTGGCCCAGTTTTTAGCGCTACTTTCAGTACGCACATCGTAGGCACCGGCCTTAAAAGCTTCAAACGCGACGTTATCATCAAGGTAATAATCGTAGCGTAGCGTATCAAAATTCCAACGCCCACGGTTAATGGGCAAATTTGCCCCCCAGTAATCCTTCACGCGGGAGTAAACGATGTACTGACCCATTTTCCAGCCGCTGATGCGATAAGGGCCGCTGGCAAGAGGCGGCGTGCTGAGCGGCTCGCTGAGCTTATGATCCTTCCAGAACTTCTCCGGCAAGATAGGCAGGGTAAACAGTCCCAACATATCCTCTTTGCCGGGCTTTGCCAGCACAATACGCACAGTCAGTGGGGCGATAGCGCTGACCGTGGTGCCTTTATAAATCAGCCGAAACTGTGGCACGCCCTCGGTCATAAACTTATCAAAGGTAAAAGCGACATCGCGGGCGGTAATTGGGCTGCCGTCATGAAAGCGGGCGCGAGGATTGAGCGTCAGCTCAACCCATGAATAGTCATCCGCGTAACGAGCGTGTTCGGCGACCTGCGGGTAGTAGCTTCCGGGCTCATCGTCGGAAGTGGTAAATAGACCGTCATAAAGCGAGTCAGTACGCACAGCGGCGTTGCCGCGTAGGGCATAGCGGTTAAAGTTGTCGAAGGTGCCTAGCGCCGCGAGCGTGACGTCGCCGCCTTTGGGGGCCGCAGGATTGACGTAATCGAAGTGATCAAAATCGATGGCGTATTTCGGTTCACCAATCACGGCAAACGCATCGCTCTCTTTTATTGTCTGGGCCTGAAGGGGCAAGCTGAACACCATCAGCAGGGTAATACAGATATGCGCTATGCTCACGACTCGGCTACCCCGCTTAAACATATTGATTGGGCTCGACTTTTACTCAGGAATAGTAAATGACCTTCCTTCACTTGTGAAATACTTTGCCGGCTTACGATGTTCGGCTATCAATTCCTCAAGGGTCAGTGGGCGACTTATCAGATAGCCCTGAAGATAATCGACGCCGTGTTCGCTGAGCCAGCTTGCCTGCTCCTGCGTTTCCACACCTTCAGCCACCGTCACCAGATTCAGCCGATGGGTGAGGGTTAACACGGCATCCAGCACCGGTGACGTGATCGTTTCCCGGCCAATCGCATTGACGAAACCACGATCGATTTTCAGATAGTCGAGCGTAAAGCGCTCAAGATAGATAAGCGCGCTGTGGCCGGTGCCAAAGTCGTCAATGGCGATCTCAATGTTTTCACCGCGCAACCAGGTAAACAGGCTCATCGCCTTTTCCTGATTGAGCATGTCGCGCTCGGTAATTTCGAGCACCAGTTGGAAGTAGTTGTCTGGCAGGCTGGCGGCGAATTGGCGGATATCCTGTTGGAAACTTTCCGCAACCAGGTGGCCTGGCGCAATATTGACGCCAAGTTTCGCTCCCGGCGGCAATATCTCTTTAAGCGTCTGTGAATCGCGGGCGATTAATTCGAATAAATGCCGGGTCAGCGGGACAATCAAATTCTGTGCTTCAGCAAAGCTAATAAACGCGTCCGGGGGAATATTCCCCGCCGACGGGTGCGACCAGCGCATCAGCGCTTCCACCCCGCCAATTTGCTGATTTTTTGCATCGACGACCGGCTGATACACGACATAAAACTGCTGCTGCTTGATGGCCGAGAGGATCTCTTTGCCGGGCCGTGAATGAATTGTGCGTATATAGAAGCACAATAAGCCGCCAATCGTCCCGCAGGCGAGCCCGAGCAGGATAGAAAACAGCAGGTTATCTGTCGCCGTTGCGCTGCTATAAAGATAAACCTCCAGCGGTACGTCTTTTATCTTCACATGTCTTACCGCCGTGTCGGTAATGGCGGAGAGGGGCAGGGGTTTAGAGCTGAAGGTTGAGATCGCGGTTTTACCGTTGACCACCAGCGCAACGCCGTTATAAGGCGTTTGCTTTGATGAGTAAACCCAGGGCATCAGATTGGCGTTAATCGAGGCGAACACCCCGCGATTTTCCAGCAGCGGGCTTTTCACCCACAGCACAAAGGCGGGGGTCGCGGGCATCATCGGCGTGCCGGCTAAGATGCCCATCACGTGGTTTTTGCTTAGATCAAGATCGGGCACTAAATCCTTGAGCGGCAGGTCCATTGGCCCCGTGGCTGATGAACAGAATGCCGTATGGTCATTGACTAACAAAAAGGCCCGGACGTTCATACTGAAGGCAGCACGAGCGGTTAATTCAGAGGAGACATCTTCGCAGCGATTGAGCGTCAGCGGTTGCAATGATTCCATCGTCACCAGAATCTGACTGAAGTAGTTTTCCAGGTAACTTTGCAGGCCGGAAATGGTGTTGTCATATTGAACGGCGCGGCGGTGGTGAAAGATTGAAAACTGCAAGGCCCCTGCAATAAGCGCAATCAGTAAGCCTGCGGCGATACTGATGAAGATAGTGCGGCGGTTAGCCAGTCTTTCACGAGTAAACATACTACTTCTCTATGCTACGGAACTCTAAAGAAAAGAATACTGATGAAGCATAAAAAAAGCACTGCCTGAGCAGTGCTTTTTTTATGCTTGCCGTCAGCCAAGGGAAACCGACGGTAAGCGGCATTACGAACGACTCAGGACGCGACGAGCTTCGTTGTAACGTTTTTTCCAGTACGGCTCATTCATACTGGAGATCGTCACACCACTGCTGGTGGAAGCATGAACAAACTGATTGTTGCCGATGTAAATTCCAACGTGACGCCCGGTAGAGCCTGCGCGGAACAACACTAAATCGCCGGTACGAAGCTGGCTGCGTGAAACTGATTTGCCTGATTCACGCTGTTCTGAGGTTGAACGTGGAAGTTCTAAACCAAACTGTTCACGGAAGGTACGCTGTACAAAACTAGAACAATCAATGCCACGCTTGGTGTCGCCGCCCAGACGGTAACGGACACCTTTCCATCCTGCGTATTGATCCATCAGACGGGATTTCACGTCGAGGTTACGCACCATGGTTTCAAATTCATCCTGAGAGGCTTGCAGTGAAGAAGTGTCTTCGCTACCCACACCATGCGTCTCAGAATGCATGTTCTTAGCGGTATTACTGGTGGTACTACATGCAGAAAGCAGAACCGCGACTGCTACTGCTGGAATCGCTCGCAAGATATATCTCAAAATCGGCTGAGATTTGACCATGTTAGTTGTTTTCCCTTGAAGTCCTTAACGACGGCGTCGTTATAAAAAATGCCAAACGCGTTTGAGACTAAATACACGCAATCAATGAGACAATTCTTTGAATTCAGATTTGTGGTGTAGCGCACAAATTTTTATTAGATAACAGAATAATTGCTCTTTGAAACGACAAACGCAAACGAGAGTACCTTAACGAAAGCGGCATTGCGAGCGGTTTTGGCTGATTTTTTATAAGAAATAGTGATAGGCAAAGTTTAAAAATGAGAATGGCCAAAATTACGCTGCTTACTGTGCAAAAAACAAGCAACTCATTCATATTTCACGTGAATATCATGACGAAAAAATGACAATAATTGAGATAGATAAAAAAAACATTCAGAGGGCAATAACCCTCTGAATGATGTCGCAGAACGAACGCTTATTTATTGGGGGCTTTCAGTACTCTTAAATAGGGTAAATTTCGTTCAAATAGGGCGACGATTTTATCGCTTAACGGCGTCAATAGAATCCATGGCACGCCGATAAGTACGGAGGTCAGAGAACCGACGGCGATATCGGTAAACCAGTGTGCGCCGATCATGACCCGCGGAAAGGCAAAAATCACGAAAATAGCCAGCGCGATAGCGAAGGCTTTCTGGCCAAAATAGCGCCACATGAAGGCGGCGAATATCAGCAACATCATACCGTGATCGCCCGGGAAGCTATCCCGTGAACCATCTTTGGTCTTAAACGAGATAACGTCACTCACCCGATGGGCGCCCGGAACCGACAGTGACGGGCTGCTGCGTGTCACCGGGATAAGATGCTGTGCCAGCTGGTTGACGAGCACCGCCGACAGCAGCATGACCAGTCCGATACCGACGATGCGACGTCGACCGGCGGTGTCCGCCTTAAGCCAGAAGCTTAGCATCAGGCATCCCATTGCCAGCAACGCGCAGCCGTCAAAAGCACGGTTGTTGATGACGGCTAAAAAACCGGCGTAGGTCAGGTTGCCTGCGTTAATCCCGTGGTTAAAGAAGCGGAAGATGGTGGTATCCACCACCGACCAGATACCGTGGTTTACGGGGATAAACCACGACATAAATAGCGCCACTCCGGCGGCGTTAAGGGCAATAATCAAAGGAAAGCGTGTACGCATCATCATCTTCACAGCAAGGAGTCTCGCTGGAACATTAGCGGTTTTACCCTAAACGAAGTTTCAACAGTGCCGATTGGAGGTTATTCCAGTCCGTTTCCGTATCGTTTATCAGCTCCACACGGCTATCGGGCGGCGCGACGTTCTGCGTTTCAATATGCAAATCGGCACCCTGGCGGTTGATGCGAACGAGCCCTTCAGGGATGCGCATCACGGCTTTCAAACGCGTGACCGGGGCCAGGCGCGCCCACTCCAGCAAACCGATGGTATCAAACTGGGTATCGGCATCAAAAATCCAGCCGCAGGCATGATAGCCCTGACCCTGGTTAACGCTGCGACGCCAGCGCTGATGTTCCGGCAAACTGAGCGCCCCCAGCCCTTTATTCGAGGGATGGGAATGGCTGTGCGCGGCGCTTGCCGCAAGTTCGGTGAGGTTATGGCGCGGCATATCAAGCAGCGCGATATCAATATTACCCTGCGTGGCATGAACGTGCAGGCGTTCAGCGCCATTTTGCTGCCACCAGTCGTCCATTGCCTGCTGACTTTCCGGCGTGGCGCGGTCGGATTTATTGCTGACGATAATATCGGCCGCCGCGAGCTGGTCGCGGAAGTTTTCATTATTGACGATTTTATCTAAAAGCAGCTGGCGCGGATCGATCACGCATAGCGTGGCGCGCAGATCTATCCACGGTTCATAAACCGGCGCGGTTAACAGGTCGAGGATTTGTTTAGGGTGGCCAAGGCCGGTTGGCTCAATCAGTAGACGGTCAGGTTTGCCCTGGCGTAACAGGGTGTTTAATCCCACCTGCATCGGCAGCCCGTTGACGCAGCACATACAGCCGCCGGGAATCTCCTTAAGCAAAGCACCGCTATCGGCCAACAGCGCGCCGTCGATGCCGACTTCGCCAAATTCATTCACCAGCACGGCCCATTTTTCGTCGGCAGGTTTATGCGCGAGCAGGTGGAGAATTGAGGTTGTTTTCCCGCTGCCGAGAAAGCCGGTGATCAGATTGGTTTTAGTCACGAAAACTCCAGAGCATAAAGAGTGTATACGTGACAACTTTATCCTGGCGAAAACGTGACGCAAAGCGAAGGTTTACGGTGAGCCAAACGGCGTTGACTCACCGAGGGTGAATTGAGGTTAGCCGTTCAGCGCGTTCAGCAGCGCCTGGCGGGCACCTTGCTCAACCAGCGTCTGCCATGCGTCTTTAATAGCCTGCACAAACTGCGGGTTAGCGGGCAGATCGCGACCAAAAACTTCCTGCAAGGTCAGCAGTGCTTCAACGCGGCTGTCGTCGTGACTGTTTATCACCAGAGCGTGAATTTTTTCTGCCAGCGGATCGCGGATATCAATGGCGTTTCCGGCATCATCCGCGCCGCTGACATAGCGCATCCAGGCCGCCACGCCCAGCGCCAGCAGCGGCCAGGGAGTGCCTGCTTTCAGATGAATACGGATACCGTCGAGCAGTCGCTGCGGGAGCTTTTGGCTGCCGTCCATGGCGATTTGCCAGGTGCGATGCTGTAATGCCGGGTTACTAAAACGCTCAATCAGACTGTCGGCATAGGCATTGAGATCGACATCGGTGATGCGTAGCGTCGGCGCCTGTTCCGCCATCATCAGATGGCGCGCGGCACGGCGAAATGAGGCATCCTGCATGCAGTCGCTAATGTGCGCATAGCCCGCCAGGTAGCCCAGATACGCAAGGAACGAATGGCTGCCGTTGAGCATGCGTAGCTTCATTTCTTCCCACGGGAGCACATCATCGACCATCTGCGCACCTACGCTGCCCCAATCAGGACGACCGGCGACGAAATTGTCTTCGATTACCCACTGAATAAACGGTTCGCAGCTAATCGCGCACGGATCTTCCACGCCCAGCTCACGGGTGATTTCCGCCAGTGAGTCTTCGGTAGCGGCGGGAACGATACGGTCAACCATGGTGCCGGGGAAGCTGACATATTCAGCAATCCAGCTTGCCAGTTGTGGGTCGCGCTGCTTAGCCATATCCAGCACCGCGTTTTTCACCACGTGACCGTTGTCGGGGATGTTGTCGCAGGAAAGAACGGTAAATGCGGACAGGCCGCGTTCGCGGCGACGATGCAGCGCCTCCACGAGGATGCCGGGCGCAGAATGAGGTTCTGTAGGTGAGGCTAAATCGTGAATGATACGCGGCTGAGTCAAATCCAGATGCCCCGTGGCCGGATCAATGCAATAGCCTTTTTCCGTGATGGTTAGCGATACGATCGCCACCTGCGGCTCGCAGAATTTTTCAATAATAGCGGCCAATGAATCCAGCTTCGCGTTCAGACACTCCTTCACTGCCCCCACGATAATCGGTTGGTTTCCCGCTGCGCTTTTTTCCATCACGGTAAACAGATGGTCCTGTTGACGAAGTTGACTCATCAGCACATCGCCGCTGAACAGGCTGATTTCACAAATACCCCAGTCACCACCGTGCGCATTGAGTACCCGGTTGGTCAACAATGCCTGATGTGCACGGTGAAAAGCACCAAAACCGAAGTGTACAATGCGCGAACGCAGTTGTTGCCTGGCATATTGAGGGAACTGTACGTTTGCGGGGAGGGCGCTGGAGGCTATTGTCTTCATTATCTACACATCCGATTAACCATTAATTAACGTCGGCAGTTTAAAGTTATATGACAGCAAATTAAATTGGTGTGCCGTATTTATCGCGTTAATGTGAGCTGGATCAATCAATCCAGGCGGATTATTTGACCGTTACAAATAAGCCTGTATGGTAGTCGTCATTAAAGACGATTTTATTGGTATAACAACTTTATTTGAGGTGAGGCAATGGAACAAACCTGGCGTTGGTATGGCCCGAACGATCCGGTATCTCTTGATGATGTGCGTCAGGCTGGCGCAACGGGTGTTGTAACGGCTTTGCACCACATTCCTAACGGTCAGGTATGGCCGGTCGACGAAATTAAACAGCGTCAGGCTGTGCTGGCTGAAAAAGGGCTGACCTGGTCTGTTGTTGAAAGTATTCCGGTACATGAAGATATCAAAACCGGCTCCGGTGAGTACAAAACCTGGATTGCCAACTATCAGCAGAGTATCCGCAACCTCGCTGAATGCGGCATTGATACCGTGTGCTACAACTTCATGCCGATCCTCGACTGGACGCGTACCGACCTTGAGTACACGCTGGCAGACGGTTCTAAAGCATTGCGTTTTGATCAGATTGCCTTTGCTGCATTTGAACTGCACATCCTGAAACGCGAAGGCGCGCAGGCGGATTACACCGCTGAAGAGCAGCGTCAGGCGCAGGAATACTTCCAGGCGATGACCGAAGCGGA
The DNA here is from genome assembly GCA_902363335.1 of Enterobacteriaceae bacterium. Lineage (GTDB taxonomy): Bacteria > Pseudomonadota > Gammaproteobacteria > Enterobacterales > Enterobacteriaceae > Kluyvera. Next base: position 356,716 of record CABIZV010000005.1, read on the forward strand.
AGTCACCAAGCTGACCCGTAACATCATTGCTGGCCTGCCGGGTGCGGAAGAGGGCTATACCCTTGACCAGTTCCGTGCGCGTCTGGCGGAATACGATCACATCAGTAAAGATCAACTGCGTGAAAATATGGCCGTTTTCCTGCGTGCGATTGTACCGGTTGCGGAAGAAGTGGGCGTGCGACTGGCTGTTCACCCGGACGATCCACCGCGTCCAATCCTGGGTCTGCCGCGCATTATCTCAACCATCGAAGATATGCAGTGGCTGAAAGAGACCGTCGACAGTATTAATAACGGCTTCACAATGTGCACCGGTTCTTACGGCGTACGCGCGGACAACGATCTGGTGAAAATGATCGAGACCTTCGGCGATCGTATCCACTTCACGCACCTGCGTTCTACCTGCCGTGAAGAAAACCCGAAAACCTTCCATGAAGGCGCGCACTTACAGGGTGACGTGAACATGGTTGCGGTGGTTGACGCGATTCTGACCGAAGAGCAACGTCGTAAGAAGGCGGGCGATCTGCGTCCTATTCCAATGCGTCCTGACCACGGTCACCAGATGCTGGACGACCTGAAGAAGAAAACCAACCCGGGTTATTCGGCGATTGGTCGCCTGAAAGGTCTGGCGGAAGTGCGCGGCGTTGAATTAGCGCTGAAAATGACTAAGTTCCGCGATCTGCTGTAATCGAGCATTGCTCCTCACGCGCGCGTAGCCTTGGGCCTCGAGGTGCGCGGTGAGGGAGTCTCTGGCAGCAACAAAAAAGGACAGCCAAACGGCTGTCCTTTTTTATGGGTTACGAGCGGGGCTTTATCCCGGCGTCGCATTCGCTCGGCCAGGCTACCAATGCGCGATATCGTAGGCCTGATAAGCGTAGCGCCATCAGGCATAGCAGCGCATATTGCCGGATGGCGGCTTCGCCTTATCCGGCCTACACCCACCAGTAGCCCGGACGAGATGCATCAGCATCCACTCCGGGGGACGCCGTTAGTCCGCGCGGCACATATAGCGTTTTTCTTCGATATGAACGCGAATTTTCTCGCCGGTGGTCAGGTATTCAGGCACCTGAACGACCAGACCGGTGGTCAGGGTAGCGGGTTTGGTGCGTGAGCTTGCAGAAGCCCCTTTGATACCCGGTGCGGTTTCGGTGATTTCCAGATCCACCGTCTGCGGCAGTTCCAGCGCCAGAACCTGGCCATCCCACAGCAGAACCTGCATATCCGGCATACCGCCTTCCGGGATGAATTGCAGCTCATCAGCAATCTGGTCATGAGTGAAGATATACGGGGTATAGTCCTCTTTATCCATGAACACGTATTCGTTGCCATCAATATAGGAGAAGTCAACGAAGCGGCGGTTTAAGGTCACGGTATCGACCATGTCGTCGCCCTTAAAGCGTTCTTCCACTTTCAGACCGGTGCTGACGTCGGAAAAGCGCATTTTGTACAGCGTTGCCGCGCCGCGGGCGCTCGGTGACTGAATATCAATATTTTTTACAATCAGTAGTTTGCCGTTGTAATTCAGCACCATACCTTTTTTGATTTCGTTCGCTCTTGGCATTGCAATTATCCTGTGAAAAAGGGTGTCAAAAATATCGCGTAAAAGTACTCGCGCCGGGCGTTTCAGGCAAGGGGAATTAAAGGCTTTTGCTATCTCTGACCAAAAGGTGGTACTGTGCGCCACAACTGACTCAACCCTCACACCCAGAGCCCGCGATGGAATGTCGTCCTGACTGCGGCGCTTGCTGCACTGCACCTTCTATATCCAGCCCCATTCCGGGTATGCCGCACGGCAAACCTGCCAACACGCCGTGTGTTCAATTAGATGAGAAAAAGCGTTGTAAAATTTTTGCGTCGCCTTTGCGTCCGAAGGTATGTGCCGGGCTGCAACCGGCGGCGGATATGTGCGGCGCAACCCGAAGCGAGGCGCTGACCTGGTTATTAAATCTGGAAGCGTTGACGGCGCCCTAAACGTCTTTAATGCGGCCGAGGCAAGCAATCGTGCTGACGCACAGCACCAGCGCAATCCAGAATACGGTGTGGTAGTTCCAGATTTCGGCGACCACGCCCGCCAGCGAACCGGCGATAATCCAGCCGACGCGTGAAGTATTGGCATACAGCGTGGTGGCTGAACCGGCTTGCCCCGGCATCAGATCCTGAAAATAAAGCATCCCAATCCCGCCCAGAATCCCAATATATATGGCGTTCAGCAGTTGCATCGCCAGCAACAGTGCCGGGCTATTGAAGGTCAGCATGCCAATATAGAAGATAAGACCTGAGACCGCCGCAATACGCATCAGGAAGCGTTTACCGAGGCGCTTAGCAAAGTAGCCCGCAATCAGCATGGTAGGAATTTCAAGACCGGCAGCGGTGCCCATCATCACGCCGGCCAGCTTTTCGGGCAGGTGCAATTCATTGATGATATACAGCGGCATATTGATGATATAGAGGCTGTTGGTTCCCCACATCAAGGTGCAAATAATAAACAGCAGCAGGGTATCTTTACGGTTAGAGCGCGGCGCCTGAATGATGCTGTTGGCCGATATTTTCTCTTTTCGCATGGTCGGCAGGAAAAACCAGACCATCGCGCCACACACCACAAACGCCACCGCCGCTGACAGGTACATCACCGTGAAGCTAAACCCCATTGCGAGGGCATAGGCCAGCGGCGGGCCAATGACCCACGCCAGCGAGACCTGCGCGCGCATAATGGAGCTGAACATCACCGCTTCACGGCCCGTTTTGTCGGCGTGCTCGCGGGCGAGGGCGAACATTTGCGGGTTGGCGGTTGAGCCAAAACTGCTGAGAAAAACGCCGATAAACAGCAACACAAAATAGTTACGATTCCAGGCGAACAGCACACAGGCCAGTACGCCCAGCAGACAACAGCTGACGATCAGATTTTTACGGTCGCCGCGCTTATCAGAATATCCCGCCAGAAACTGGCTGACGAAAATGCCGATAATCGCGCTACCGGTAAAGAAGAACCCTACCATTGCCGGACGAACGTGGACTTCATTACTAAGGAATAAGCTCAGCGTTGGCGTCTGTAATGCGCCTGCGATACCGGTCAAAAACGCGACAATCAGAAACGATGACGACGTGAAATCAAACGAGCGCCGAGGGGCGGCAGCGGTACTGTTTTGCATGTTGTTTTATCGGTCATTTTAGGAGAGGCCGGGAGTTTACGCCGCGACTCAGAAAATGAACAGTAACCTAAATCAAATTAGGCACTGAAAAATAAAAAACCATTTCAAAAATTAGCTTACATCTTGCTGATGCCACTTCCATCCTCCCTGTTGAGCTTCAGCAGATGTGGCGATAATGCTAATGAAATGTGCTGTAGATCTGATTTTTGCGATCAAATCGCCTGCATAACTTGCAGGCTGATTAAGAAAGGCACAGTATTATTGAAACGTTTCAGCGTCGGCTTCAGCATCAGAACCGCTAAGTACGGCGTTTTTATCTCACGAAAGCTGAATCGATTCAATTCGAAGAGCGAGGGGAACCATGTTCCAGTTAACTGTTCAGGATATTCATCCCGGCCAGCAGGCCGCGAATAAAGAAGAGGCTATTCGGCAGGTTGCAGCAGCGCTCGTCAGCGCAGGCAACGTGGCGGATGGTTACGTTGCCGGCATGCTGGCGCGTGAGCAACAAACCTCCACTTTCCTCGGCAATGGCATTGCCATTCCACACGGCACCACCGATACCCGCGATCAGGTATTGAAAACCGGCGTTCAGGTGTACCAGTTCCCGCAGGGCGTCACCTGGGGGGAAGGGCAGACTGCCTACGTCGCCATTGGCATCGCCGCAAGCTCTGACGAACACCTTGGCCTGCTGCGTCAGTTGACGCATGTGCTGAGCGACGATGCGGTGGCTGAACAGCTGAAAACGGCCACCACGGCAGAAGAGCTGCGCGCCTTATTGATGGGTGAAAAACAAAGCGAAGCGCTGAAACTTGATAACGACATGCTGTCGCTTGACGTGGCCGCAAGCGATCTGGTGACGCTACAGGCGCTAAACGCCGCTCGCTTAAAAGAAGCCGGTGCGGTAGATGCCCATTTTGTGGCCTACGTCATTAACGAACAGCCGCTGAATCTGGGGCAGGGTATCTGGCTTAGCGACAGCGCTGAAGGCAACCTGCGTAGCGCCATTGCGGTGAGCCGCGCGGCAACGCCATTCACCGTCGGTGAAGCGTCAGCCGCCGTGCTGATTACCGTTGCGATGGCTGATGCACAGCCGACAGTCGTGCTAAACCGCCTGGTCAATCTGCTGCTTGACAATAAAGCTGAACGCTTGCTGAAAGCTGATGCCGCCACGCTGCTGGCACTTCTGACCAGCGATGATGCTGCCGCTGAAGATGTGCTGAGCGAAGAGTTCGTTATCCGTAACGAGCACGGTCTGCACGCGCGTCCGGGCACCATGCTCGTCAATACCATTAAACAGTTTACCAGCGACATTACCGTCACCAACCTTGATGGCAGCGGTAAGCCCGCTAACGGGCGTAGCCTGATGAAGGTGGTCGCGCTGGGTGTTAAAAAAGGTCATCGTCTGCGCTTTACCGCCCAGGGTGATGATGCTCGTCAGGCGCTGGACGCCATTGGCGAAGCAATTGCTTCAGGCCTTGGGGAGGGCGCATAAATGAGCAGAAGAGTAGCCACAATTACCTTAAACCCGGCCTATGATTTGGTAGGGTTTACGCCAGAAGTTGAACGCGGGGAAGTTAACCTCGTGCGCACCACCGGTCTGCATGCAGCCGGTAAAGGCATCAACGTGGCAAAAGTGCTGAAAGATTTAGGTATCGACGTCACCGTTGGCGGCTTCCTTGGCAAAGACAACCAGGACGGCTTTCAGCAACTGTTCAGCGAGCTTGGCATTGCCAACCGTTTCCAGGTGGTGCAGGGCCGTACCCGTATTAACGTTAAGCTGACTGAGAAAGATGGCGAAGTCACCGATTTCAACTTCTCCGGCTTTGAAGTGACGCCGGCGGACTGGGAGCGTTTTGTTAACGATTCTCTGAGCTGGTTAGGTCAGTTCGACATGGTGTGCGTGAGCGGCAGTCTGCCCGCGGGCGTCAGCCCTGAGGCGTTCACCGACTGGATGACGCGTCTGCGCAGCCAGTGCCCATGCATTATTTTCGACAGCAGCCGCGAGGCGCTGGTGGCGGGTCTTAAAGCCGCGCCATGGTTAGTGAAACCAAACCGTCGCGAGCTGGAAATCTGGGCAGGCCGTAAGCTGCCAGAAATGAAAGACGTGATTGATGCTGCCCACGCGCTGCGTGAGCAAGGTATTGCCCACGTGGTTATTTCACTCGGCGCTGAAGGCGCGCTGTGGGTGAATGCTTCCGGCGAGTGGATTGCTAAGCCGCCTTCAATGGAAGTCGTCAGCACGGTGGGTGCCGGGGATTCGATGGTCGGCGGTCTGATTTATGGTCTGCTGATGCGTGAATCCAGCGAGCATACGCTGCGTCTGGCAACGGCAGTCGCGGCGCTGGCAGTCAGCCAGAGCAACGTCGGCATTACCGACCGTACCCAGTTGGCCGCGATGATGGCGCGTGTCGACCTGAAACCTTTTAACTAACAGCGGGAGAGGCGTATGAAAACGCTGCTGATTATCGATGCCAAACTCGGACAGGCTCGCGCTTATATGGCGAAGACCCTGCTGGGAACAGCCGCGCAGAAAGCGCGCCTGGAGTTGATTGATAACCCAAATGACGCCGATCTGGCGATTGTGTTGGGATCCGCCCTGCCAGTTGATACTGCGCTGGTGGGCAAACAGGTTTACCTCGGCGACATCAACCGTGCGGTTGCGCACCCTGAACTGTTCCTGAGCGAAGCAAAATCACACGCTCTACCGTATGAAGCGCCTGCACAGGCTGAGCCAACGGCAACCGGCGCGGTGAAACGCATTGTTGCGGTCACCGCCTGTCCGACCGGCGTCGCGCACACCTTTATGGCGGCGGAAGCGATTGAAACCGAAGCCAAAAAACGCGGTCTGTGGGTGAAAGTTGAAACCCGTGGCTCCGTGGGTGCCGGTAACGCCATTACGCCAGAAGAAGTGGCGGAGGCGGATCTGGTGATTGTGGCGGCGGATATTGAAGTGGATCTGGCGAAATTCGCCGGGAAGCCGATGTACCGCACGACAACCGGTCTGGCGCTGAAGAAAACCGCGCAGGAACTGGATAAAGCGATGGTTGAGGCGAAGCCGTATCAACCCGTTGGTCAGAAATCACCGGCCGACAGCGCGAAGAAAGAGAGCGGCGGCGGGGCGTATCGTCACCTGCTGACCGGCGTGTCTTACATGCTGCCGATGGTGGTAGCGGGCGGTCTGTGTATCGCGCTTTCCTTCGCATTCGGCATTAAAGCCTTTGAAGTCAAAGGCACGCTGGCAGCGGCGCTGATGCAGATTGGCGGCGGTTCAGCCTTTGCCCTGATGGTTCCTGTACTGGCGGGCTTCATTGCCTTCTCCATTGCTGACCGCCCGGGTCTGACACCGGGTCTGATTGGCGGTATGTTGGCCGTAAGCGGCGGTTCCGGCTTTATCGGCGGTATCATCGCAGGCTTCCTTGCCGGCTACGTGGCGAAACTTATCAGCACCAAGCTGAAGCTGCCGCCAAGCATGGAAGCGCTCAAGCCGATCCTGATTATCCCGCTGGTTTCCAGCCTGATTGTCGGTCTGGCGATGATTTACCTCATCGGTACGCCGGTTGCGGCACTGCTGAACTGGCTGACTCACTGGCTGCAAACCATGGGCACCGCCAATGCGGTACTGCTGGGTGCAATTCTCGGTGCGATGATGTGTACCGATATGGGTGGTCCGGTAAACAAAGCGGCATACGCCTTCGGCGTGGGTCTGCTGAGTACCCAAACCTACGCGCCGATGGCGGCGATTATGGCGGCGGGTATGGTGCCACCGCTGGCGATGGGTATTGCCACGCTGGTTGCGCGTAACAAGTTCGATAAAGGTCAACGTGAAGGCGGTAAAGCGGCGCTGGTTCTGGGTCTGTGCTTTATCTCTGAAGGGGCGATTCCATTCGCGGCGCGTGACCCGATGCGTGTCCTGCCATGTTGTATCGTCGGCGGCGCAGTGACCGGGGCTATCTCAATGGCGGTTGGCGCGAAACTGATGGCACCGCACGGTGGTTTGTTCGTCCTGCTGATCCCAGGGGCAATTACGCCGGTACTGGGTTACCTGGTGGCGATTGTGGCTGGTACGCTGGTTGCCGGTTTGGCTTACGCCGTGCTGAAACGTCCAGAAGCTGAAGTGGTTGCGAAAGCATAAGCTTTGCTGCCAACAAAAAAGGGCCGATGATTCGGCCCTTTTTTTATGTGCTGGAATAAGTTGAAACCGTGTAGGCCGGATAAGGCGAAGCCGCCATCAGGCACAATCGCGGCAAATTGCCGGATGGCGGCTTCGCCTTATCCGGCCTACACCCAATACGTGATTATGTAGCCACGGTAAGGCGTAGCCGCCACCGGGCAATTATGCCGCAGCAGACTCCGTCTGCTGCGCCTTCAGCCACGTAATCTCTTCCGCCCAGATATCCGGGTTAACGGTTTCTAATACCAGCGGGATACCGTCAAAACGATTGTCCTGCATAATCCAGCGGAAGGCGTCATGACCAATATTGCCTTCTCCCAGACTGTGGTGACGGTCAACGCGACTGCCGAACGCGCTTTTGGCGTCGTTCAGGTGCATACCGCGTAAATATTTATAGCCCACGATGCGCTCAAATTCAGCAAACGTCTCGGCGCAAGCTTCGGTGGTGCGTAGGTCATAACCCGCGGCAAATGCATGGCAGGTGTCGATACACACGCCAACGCGGGATTTATCCTCTACGCCGTCGATAATCGCGGCCAGATGCTCAAACTTAAAGCCCAGATTGCTGCCTTGCCCGGCGGTATTCTCAATCACTGCCGTCACGCCTTCGGTTTGCGCCAGGGCGATGTTGATAGACTCGGCAATGCGTGCCAGGCACTTGTCTTCTTCAATCTGTAACAAGTGACTGCCCGGGTGGAAGTTCAGCAACGTCAGCCCGAGTTGCTGACACCGCATCAGCTCGTCAAGAAAGGCCTCGCGCGATTTTTCCAGCGCCTCTTGCACCGGGTGGCCTAAGTTAATCAGGTAGCTGTCATGGGGGAGAATTTGTGCCGGAGTGTAGTGATACTTTTCACATGCGGCTTTGAAATCGTCGATGATTTCAGTGGTTAGCGGTGCCGCGCGCCACTGGCGCTGGTTTTTGGTGAACAGGGCGAATGCGGTCGCTTCGATTTCTGCGGCTCGAATAGCGGCGTTAGCCAGACCGCCGGCGGCGCTTACGTGCGCTCCAATGTATTTCATATAGTTAAACCCGCCATACTCAAAAAGGGAGAGTATAGCGGGTTGGTGTTGCTGAGTCGTGTTCCTTTATGCCATCAAGGAGTGGATACCCACGTTAATCGCGGCACCGCCGACAATCAGCCAGATGAACAGCACCAGCGCCATCAGCAGCGGTTTGGCACCCGCTTTCTTCAGCGCGCTGATATGGGTGGTCACCCCGAGCGCTGCCATTGCCATTGCCAGCAGGATGGTATCGAGCGTAATCAACATCTGTACCACGCTTTGTGGCAACAGGTGGAACGAGTTAAAGATAGCCACCACGATAAACAGAATCGCAAACCATGGAATGGTGATTTTGCTTTTCTGCTCACTGTTCGCCGGGGCCAGCTGTTTAACGCGTGCCGCCATAAACAGCAGGAACGGTGCCAGCATCATGACGCGCAGCATTTTGGCAATCACCGCCGCGTTTTCAGCCTCTGGCGTAATCGCATGACCGGCTGCGACCACCTGCGCCACTTCATGCATGGTTGAGCCGATATAAATGCCGTAGGTTTCCGGGCTAAACCAGTGCGCCAGCAGCGGGTACATGGCAGGGTAGAGGAAAATCGCCAGCGTACCGAAAATGACCACCGTTGCCACCGCTACCGTGACCTTACTGGCCTCGGCTTTCACGACGGGTTCCGTCGCCAGTATCGCCGCCGCCCCGCAAATGCTGCTCCCGGCACCAATCAGCCAACTGGTGTGTTTATCCAGCCCGAAGACTTTCTGCCCCAGCCAGCAGGCGATGAAGAACGTACTGGTCAACGTCAGAACGTCAATGACGATGCCGCTGACGCCAACGTCAGCAATCTGGGCAAAGGTCAGACGAAAGCCGTAGAGGATGATCCCCAGTCTTAATAAATGCTGCTTGGCAAAAACCACCCCGCCGTCGCAGGACTTCCACAATCTGGGATACACCGTGTTACCGATGACCATCCCGAACAAAATAGCCAGCGTCAGCGCGCTCATCCCCGCACCGGCAATCGCCGGTACGCTGCCTGCCCATACCGCCGCGCCGGTAATCACTGCGGTGAGCGCGAGCCCAGGAATAAAGTGTTTGATACTACGATGATGATGCGTCTGTAAGGTGACTTGTGTCATAACCTTCTCCTTTGTCTGGCTAAAAGGTTACGCCTGACTGGCTTAAAGATAAAATTGATTATATATTTATAATTAATCGTAATAACTGGTAAGGGCGGCTCTGACGGGCTGAAGAGATATGCATATCACGCTGCGGCAGTTAGAAGTTTTTGCTGAGGTACTCAAAAGCGGCTCCACCACGCAGGCCTCGCAGATGCTGGCGCTGTCACAATCGGCGGTCAGTGCGGCGTTGACCGATCTGGAAGGTCAACTCGGCGTGCTGATGTTTGACCGGGTGGGCAAACGGCTGGTGGTGAACGAGCATGGGCGCTTGTTGTACCCGCGTGCGCTGGCGTTGCTGGAGCAGGCGGGGGAGATAGAACAACTGTTCCGTGAAGATAACGGGGCTATCCGCGTTTACGCCAGTAGCACCATCGGCAACTATATTCTGCCGGAAGTGATTGCGCGTTATCGTAAAGACTTTCCCACGCTACCTCTGGAGATGAGCGTCGGTAACAGCCAGGATGTGATAAACGCGGTGGCAGATTTCCGCGTGGATATCGGGCTGATTGAAGGGCCGTGCCATTCGGCGGACATCATTGCCGAGCCGTGGCTTGACGATGAGCTGGTGGTGTTCAGTGCGCCCAATAGCACCTGGATTACCGGGGAGGCCACGCTGGAAATGCTGGCGCAAGCGCCGTGGATCCTGCGTGAAAAAGGGTCTGGCACACGCGAAATCGTCGACTACCTTTTGCTTTCCCATCTGCCGCAGTTCCAGATGGGCATGGAGCTTGGGAACTCGGAAGCGATTAAACATGCGGTGCGTCACGACTTAGGTATCAGTTGTTTATCCCGTCGTGTTATTGCTGAACAGCTTGAGGCCGGTTCGTTGGTAGAAGTGAGTATTCCCTTGCCGACGCTAAGCCGTACGCTCTGGCGGATCCATCATCGACAGAAGCATCTTTCTAACGCGCTACGGCGCTTTCTCCAGTACTGCGAACGTTAAGAAATCGCACGGGCGCCAGCCCGTGTTGTTCGCAAATTTTAGCCGTTCTGGCGTAATACCATGTTGCCGAGGGAAAAGGCTCCCAGCAGCGAATGTAGCGGTCGGCGCTGAAAAAGCTGAAATGCAGTACCAGTAGCAGCGTATTGACCACTAACACTAGCGACAGAGTGAACCAGACAATTGCGGTGGCGATGCGTGTTTTCACCTTTACTGACACTCGCTGGGGGCAATAAAGATGTAGGTTTCCCACAAGGCTTATCGATAGTAGCGCGGGGGCAAAACAGACAAAATTTGCTTTATACAGATTCTGTGACCAGAAATCGGGCGCCGCGAAAAGGTGGAGCCGCAAGAAATAATCCCCCGCGAGATAGAATGCGTAAAGTGTCAGCAGCGGGAAAAATAGCGATAGGGTGAGATAATCGCGCCAGCTCGGCGCTATCGAGGTGTGGGTTGAGACTTCCGATTTGCGCATCGACTATTCCTCCCCTTCGGCGTGAGATGGTCGGGCAATGGTGAAGCCAAAATGCTGGCACCAGTCACTATCCTTAACATACAGATAGGTTTTTCCGTGACCGCCCTGTGCGTAGCAAAGTCCAGATTGCGCGTTTTTGTAATACGCGGCTGTCTGGTATCGCAGGTAGCAAACACCGAGAGACCAAAGGGGCGCTATTGCGATGAGCAGCAGAAATATCCCTTTAGCCGCACGTTCCCCCGCGCCGCTTACGTTAAGAAGAGAGGCGATGTGATCTACCGCCAGCGCCAGCCCAATAAAAAGCACGCCGGAAAGGAGGGCGAGCGAGTCGTCGGTCCAGTAGTCTGGCAGATGATACCAGTCGTCCAAAACCCACATCGTTTCAAATGTGCCGAAAATTATCAACATAATATAGATAATTAACGTCAATCCCGTTTCAAGTGACGACATTCCATGTCGTTTTCGTTTGCTTTTATTGCTCATTGCAGCAGATATCCTCCTTGAAAGTCCGCTCTATTTTGCGCGTTTACCAACCAATTAACGCGTGAAATTGTGCGAATGCTGGATTTGTACTTTACTAATAATCCAGGGCCAATCATGAAGCTCTCTTATAACTGCGCATTTCTGCCGTCAGATGCGCGTATCGTCTGCTACAATCGCGCCTCATTTTTTGGATGGATAGCATTTTCACATGGGTTCCGAATCAAAAACCACACAAGCGCCCGCGTTACGTCGCGAACTCAAGGCGCGTCACCTGACGATGATCGCCATCGGTGGCTCCATCGGTACAGGTCTCTTTGTTGCATCTGGTGCAACCATTTCTGCGGCGGGTCCTGGCGGCGCGCTGTTTTCCTATATTCTGATTGGCCTGATGGTGTACTTCCTGATGACCAGTCTCGGCGAACTGGCGGCATACATGCCGGTTTCCGGTTCGTTCTCCACCTACGGCCAGAACTACGTTGAAGAAGGTTTTGGTTTCGCGCTGGGCTGGAACTACTGGTACAACTGGGCGGTGACTATCGCCGTTGACCTTGTCGCCGCACAGCTGGTGATGAGCTGGTGGTTCCCGGACACGCCGGGCTGGATCTGGAGCGCGCTGTTCCTGTGCGTGATTTTCCTGCTGAACTACATCTCGGTTAAAGGCTTCGGTGAAGCGGAATACTGGTTCTCGCTGATTAAAGTGACCACCGTCATCATCTTTATCATCGTTGGCGTAATGATGATCCTCGGTATCTTCAAAGGGGCGCAGCCGGTTGGGTGGAGCAACTGGACTACCGGTGATGCACCATTTGCGGGCGGTTTTTCCGCGATGATTGGCGTGGCGATGATTGTCGGATTCTCCTTCCAGGGGACTGAACTTATCGGTATCGCGGCGGGTGAATCTGAAGATCCCGAGAAGAACATTCCGCGCGCGGTGCGTCAGGTGTTCTGGCGTATCCTGCTGTTCTATGTGTTCGCGATCCTGATTATCAGCCTGATTATCCCGTATACCGATCCAAGCTTGCTGCGTAACGACGTGAAAGATATTTCCGTCAGTCCGTTCACCCTGGTCTTCCAGCATGCGGGTCTACTGTCTGCGGCAGCGGTGATGAACGCGGTTATTCTGACGGCCGTGCTGTCGGCGGGTAACTCCGGGATGTACGCATCTACCCGTATGCTCTACACCCTGGCGTGTGACGGAAAAGCGCCGCGTATTTTCGCTAAGCTGTCTCGCGGTGGCGTACCGCGTAATGCACTGTATGCTACGACGGTAATCGCGGGTCTGTGCTTCCTGACCTCTATGTTTGGCAACCAGACGGTTTACCTGTGGCTGCTCAATACCTCAGGCATGACCGGCTTTATTGCCTGGTTGGGGATTGCGATTAGCCATTATCGTTTCCGTCGCGGTTACGTGATGCAGGGCAATGACATTAACGATCTGCCGTACCGTTCCGGGTTCTTCCCGCTGGGGCCAATTTTCGCCTTCGTGCTGTGCCTGATTATCACCCTGGGCCAGAACTATGAAGCGTTCCTGTCAGATACCATCGACTGGGGCGGCGTAGCGGCGACCTATATTGGTATTCCGCTGTTCCTGATTATCTGGTTTGGTTACAAATTTACCCGCGGCACGCACTTCGTTCGCTATAGCGAAATGCACTTCCCAGGGCGCTTTAAGCAATAATCGCTTCTGCGCCTCGCAACAGAAACCTCTCTTCGGAGAGGTTTTTTTTTGCCGCTTCGCAATGTCAGACGCAACTCTTTACGTCTTGACATAACTTTAAATAACCTTAATTGATAATTGTTATCATTACGTTTATCATCTTGTCCCATACAAATGGATGAAGCCACTTCCTCTCCTGACTGGATAACAGGCTGAGGGGACTAGCCACATCTGCAAAAAACAGGCCGCCGGTCAGCGGCTTTAAAGTAGCACCTGTGAGTAAGACCCCTTTGTTTTGATTTAGTATTCACCTCATGGAGATTGGAAATGTTTAGGTTAAACCCCTTGGTTCGGGGCGGGCTGTGCGCGTCCGTAATGTCCCTGGCGCTGCCTGTTAGCGCTGCGGATGATAATGAAGTGATGGTTGTGACGGCGGCTGCCACCGAGCAAAGCGTGAAAGATGCGCCGGCCAGTATCAGCGTCATTACCGAAGACGATCTCAAACGTAAACCGGTACAGAATCTCAAGGATGTGTTGAAAGAGGTGCCGGGCGTACAGCTCACTAACGAAGGGGATAACCGTCAGGGTGTGAGTATTCGCGGCCTCGACAGCAGCTATACCCTGATTCTCATCGACGGTAAACGCGTGAACTCCCGCAACGCCGTCTTCCGTCACAACGACTTCGACCTGAACTGGATCCCGGTAGACGCTATCGAGCGTATCGAAGTGGTGCGCGGCCCCATGTCCTCACTGTACGGTTCCGACGCGCTGGGCGGCGTGGTAAACATCATTACCAAGAAAATTGGCACCAAATGGACGGGTAGTGTCACTGCGGACACCACTATTCAAGAACACCGTGACCGTGGCGATACGTGGAACGGTCAGTTCTACACCTCCGGCCCGTTGGTGGATGGCCTATTAGGAATGAAAGCCTTCGGTAGCCTGTCGAAACGTGAGAAAGACGATCAGCAGCACTCCAGCACCACCACGACCGGCGAAACGCCGCGTATCGAAGGTTTTACCAGCCGCGATGCTAATGTGGAATTCGCGTGGACGCCGAATGAAAATAACGATATCACCGCCGGTTACGGCTTTGACCGCCAGGACAGGGATTCTGATTCGCTGGACCAGAACCGCATTGAGCGCCAGAACTACTCGTTAAGCCATAATGGTCGCTGGGATGTGGGCACCAGCGAGCTGAAATATTATGGCGAAAAAGTGGCCAACAAAAACCCGGGTAACAGCAGCGAAATCACCACCGAAAGCAACACCATTGACGGTAAATATGTGCTGCCGTTGGGGGCGATTAACCAACTGGTGACCTTTGGCGGCGAATGGCGTCACGATAAGTTAAGCGATCCGGTCAACCTGACGCGCGGGACGAGCACCGAAACTTCAGCCAGCCAGTATGCGCTGTTCCTTGAAGATGAATGGCGTATTTTCGAGCCGCTGGCGTTGACCACCGGTATCCGTATGGACGATCACCAGACCTATGGCGATCACTGGAGCCCGCGTGCGTATCTCGTTTATACCGCGACCGATACCATCACCGTAAAAGGCGGCTGGGCGACCGCGTTTAAAGCGCCATCGCTGCTGCAATTAAGCCCGGACTGGGCGACAAATTCCTGCCGTGGCGGTTGCCGTATTGTCGGTAGCCCGGATTTGAAACCTGAAACCAGCGAGAGCTATGAAATCGGCCTGTACTACCAGGGCGAGGAAGGCTGGCTGGATGGCGTTCAGGCGAACATCACCACGTTCCAGAACGATATTGATGACATGATCAATATCACCCGCACCTCGGATATCAATGCTGCGCCTGGCTATTCGAACTTTGTCGGTTTTGACACCAATAGCAGCGGCAAGCGCGTGCCGGTGTTTGCCTACTACAACGTCAATAAAGCGCGGATTCGCGGCGTGGAGACGGAACTGAAGGTGCCGTTTGGCGATGAGTGGAAAGTGTCGTTGAACTATACCTATAACGATGGTCGCGACCTGAGCAATGGCGGCGACAAACCGCTTAAGGAACTGCCGTTCCACACCGGTAATGGTCGTCTGGACTGGACGCCTGTACAGGATTGGTCGTTCTATCTGGCGGCGAGATACACCGGCCAGCAGCGTGCGGTAAGCGCCACCTCGAAAACACCAGGCGGCTACACGACCTGGGATCTCGGCGGCGCTTGGCAGGCAACGAAAAACGTCAAACTGCGCGCGGGCGTGTTGAACCTGGGGGATAAAGACCTGCAGCGTGACGACTATAGCTACAACGAAGACGGACGCCGTTACTTTATGGCCGTAGATTACCGCTTCTAACCTGAAGCCCTCCCGGCGGCGCTGCGCTTGGCCGGGCTACAAATCCTCCCACCCGTAGCCCGGCCAAGCGCAGCGCCGCCGGGAATATTACCAATAG
>CABIZV010000006.1 GCA_902363335.1 Enterobacteriaceae bacterium
TGCGACGTTAAGAATCCGTATCTTCGAGTGCCCACACAGATTGTCTGATAAATTGTTAAAGAGCAGTGCAACACGGCTTTCGCTCACTGTTGCGAGGTGGCGTATATTACGCTTTCCTCTTTCAGAGTCAAGCGTTTAATTTCGCTTTTCTCTGCCGGCGTTCTTCTTAAGAACCCCGCTGACCCGGCGGCTTGTTTGCCGTTGTTCCGTCTCAGTGGGGCCGCATTATAGGGAGTTAATTCAGGCTGACAAGAGGAAAAATGCATTTTTCTTTCAACCGCTCACCTTTTCGCCTTTTTGCCGCTTATTTCTGCTTTTTGATTGCCGCAGGCAGGTCTGCCAGGCTGTTAATCACCCAGTCGGCGGCTTTTTCAGCCTCTTCGGTCACGGGTTTGCCAGTACGTACCAGCACTTTCATGCCAACGTTCGCCGCAGCTGCCGCCTGCATGTCTTCAATTTTATCGCCTACCATATAAGAAGAAGCCATATCGATGCCCAGATACTCCTGTGCTGACTTCAACATGCCCGGGTGCGGTTTACGGCAGTCACACACCTGGCGGTACTCTTCTACACTCCCCTGCGGGTGGTGCGGACAGAAATAGATGCCATCAAGATCAACACCACGGTCGGCCAATGACCAATCCATCCATTCCGTCAGCGTCTCGAACTGCGCTTCGGTAAATTTCCCGCGAGCGATACCAGACTGGTTGGTGACCAGCACCAGGGCATAGCCCATCTCTTTGAGTTCACGCATCGCATCGATGACGCCATCGATAAATTCGAAATTATCGATCTCATGGACATAGCCGTGATCGACATTAATTGTGCCATCACGATCGAGAAAAATTGCGGGTACGGACTTTGCCACCGTGTCACTCCTGAAAAATGCATGTGCCTTTATTATCGCATGTTTCGCCAGGCAAGAAACTGCCGATCGCATAAAGAAGATTGATTTAGCCGTCTAGATGCCTTAACATCCGTTTTGTTGACGGTCATCGCCCGTCTCTGGCAGAACAATATGCCGTGGATAACACCTAACCGATAATAAATAATCTAATGATTAAACTTTCGAATATTACAAAAGTGTTCCAGCAGGGCCACCGTACAATACAGGCGCTGAATAACGTCAGCCTGCATGTGCCCGCCGGACAAATTTACGGCGTCATTGGCGCATCTGGTGCCGGTAAAAGTACGCTGATTCGCTGCGTCAACCTGCTTGAGCGCCCTACTGAAGGTCGCGTAGAAGTCGGCGGCCAGGAACTGACTGCCTTATCTGAAGCGGCATTGACCAAAGCACGCCGTCAGATCGGCATGATTTTCCAGCACTTTAACCTGCTCTCTTCACGGACCGTTTTTGGTAACGTCGCGCTTCCTCTGGAACTTGATAACACGCCAAAAGATGAAATCAAACGTCGTGTCACCGAGCTGCTGGATCTCGTCGGTCTGGCTGATAAACACGATAGCTACCCGGCGAACCTTTCCGGTGGGCAGAAACAGCGCGTCGCCATTGCGCGTGCACTGGCAAGCAATCCAAAGGTATTGCTGTGCGATGAAGCCACCAGCGCGCTCGACCCTGCAACAACTCGCTCTATTCTTGAACTACTGAAAGACATTAACCGTCGTCTGGGTTTGACCATTTTGCTCATTACCCATGAAATGGATGTCGTAAAGCGCATCTGCGACTGCGTCGCCGTCATCAGCAACGGTGAACTGATTGAACAGGATACGGTGAGCGAAATGTTCTCCCATCCGAAAACTCCGCTGGCGCAACAGTTTATTCAGGCCACGCTGCATCTGGATATTCCAGAAGACTACCAGGCTCGCCTGAAAGAACAGCAAACTGCCGATAGCGTGCCAATGCTGCGTATGGAATTTACCGGTCATTCGGTCGATGCCCCGCTGCTGTCGGAAACAGCGCGTCGTTTCAACGTCAATAACAACATTATTAGCGCGCAGATGGATTACGCGGGCGGCGTGAAGTTCGGCATTATGCTTACCGAAATGCACGGCACCCCTGAAGATACGCAAGCAGCTATCGCCTGGTTGCAGCAACACCATGTAAAAGTAGAGGTATTGGGTTATGTCTGAGGCCATGATGTGGTTACTGGCGCGTGGCGTCTGGGAAACGCTGGCAATGACATTCGTGTCGGGCTTTTTCGGCTTCGTGATTGGTCTGCCGGTTGGCGTGCTTTTATATGTTACGCGTCCAGGGCAAATCATCGAGAACGGCAAACTTTATCGCGTGCTTTCCGCGCTGGTGAATATCTTCCGCTCCATCCCATTCATTATTTTACTGGTGTGGATGATTCCGTTCACTCGGGTGATTGTGGGAACGTCTATCGGTCTTCAGGCAGCCATTGTGCCACTGACCGTAGGTGCTGCACCGTTCATCGCCCGTATGGTCGAGAACGCCCTGCTGGAAATTCCCGGCGGCCTGATTGAAGCCTCTCGTGCAATGGGCGCAACGCCAATGCAGATCATCTGTAAAGTGCTGCTGCCTGAAGCCCTGCCGGGTCTGGTGAACGCCGCGACGATTACCCTGATTACGCTGGTCGGTTACTCCGCCATGGGTGGCGCCGTCGGTGCCGGTGGTCTGGGGCAGATTGGCTATCAATACGGTTACATTGGCTATAATGCAACCGTGATGAATACAGTGCTGGTATTGCTTGTTGTTCTGGTTTATTTAATTCAATTATCTGGCGATCGTATCGTTCGGTCAGTGACTCATAAATAGCGTTACACACAACACAACTCAAAAGTTTAAGGAAATAAGCATGGCGTTCAATTTTAAAACCTTTGCGGCAGTGGGTGCTCTGATTGGTTCTCTGGCACTTGTTGGTTGCGGTCAAGATGAAAAAGATCCAAATCATATTAAAGTCGGCGTGATTGTCGGTGCAGAACAGCAGGTTGCTGAAGTCGCACAGAAAGTGGCGAAAGAAAAATATGGCCTGGATGTCGAACTGGTCACGTTCAACGATTACGTTCTGCCGAACGAAGCGCTGAGCAAAGGTGATATCGACGCGAACGCCTTCCAGCACAAACCATACCTGGATCAGCAGATTAAAGATCGTGGCTACAAACTGGTTTCCGTCGGTAACACCTTCGTGTACCCGATTGCTGGCTATTCCAAAAAAATCAAATCTCTGGATGAACTGCAGCCGGGCTCCCAGATTGCGGTTCCTAACGACCCAACTAACCTCGGCCGTACTCTGCTGCTGCTGCAGGCTCAGGGGTTAATCAAACTGAAAGATGGCGTGGGCCTGCTGCCAACCTCACTGGATATCGTTGAGAACCCGAAAAACCTGAAGATTGTTGAGCTGGAAGCACCACAGCTGCCACGTTCTCTGGACGACGCACAAATTGCGCTGGCCGTCATCAACACCACTTACGCCAGCCAGATCAACCTGACGCCAGCTAAAGACGGTATCTTTGTTGAAGGTAAAGACTCTCCTTACGTGAACATGATCGTCACACGTGAAGATAACAAAGACGCTGAAAACGTGAAGAAATTCGTTCAGGCCTACCAGTCTGACGAAGTTTACGAAGCGGCAAACAAAATCTTTAACGGCGGCGCGGTTAAAGGCTGGTAATTTTATTACCCATAAATAATTTCTTATAAAGACGGGCGCATGCCCGTCTTGTCATTTATGCAAGCACCTGATTCAATAGCCCTCCAGGTCTACCCTTTATAGAGGAATTATTATGCGTGCTTTACCGGTCTGTTTATTAGCACTCCTGTTAGGTGGCTGTTCCATGCTAAACAGATCTCCCGTTGAACCACCTAAAAGCACTGCGACCCCCGTCAAGACGGAGACCGCAAAACCTAAAGCCCCCCGTGCTGCCCCCGTTAGAATCATAACCAATGCCGAAGATTTGGTTGGTAAGCCTTTCCGTGAACTGGGCGATGTGTCCGGTGATTCATGCCAGGCAACAAACCAGGATTCGCCGCCGAATATTCCAACTGCCCGCAAACGCATGCAGATTAATGCCTCCAAAATGAAAGCGAACGCCGTGTTGCTACACAGCTGTGAAATTACCAGCGGTACGCCGGGTTGCTATCGTCAGGCGGTATGCTTAGGAACAGCCCTTAACGTTAGCGCTAAATGAGCAATTTCTCATTTGAGCAAATAGGCGTTATCCGCTCTCCTTATAAAGAGAAGTTTGCCGTACCCCGTCAACCTGGACTGGTCAAAAGTTGCAGTGGAGAGCTGCATCTTGTGCCTCCCTATAACCAGGCCGACGCCGTACGCGGCCTGGAGGGCTTTAGCCACCTTTGGGTGCTGTTTGTCTTTCATCAAACGATGGAAGGCGGCTGGCGCCCGACCGTGCGCCCTCCCCGTCTTGGCGGCAATGCGCGGATGGGCGTCTTTGCTACGCGCTCAACCTTCCGCCCCAATCCGATTGGCATGTCCCTTGTGGAATTGCGCAATATCCGCTGCCACAAAGAGCACGTTATTCTGGAGCTCGGTGGGCTGGATTTGGTCGACGGTACGCCGGTCGTCGATATCAAACCGTATCTCCCCTTCGCCGAGTCGTTGCCTGAAGCTCGGGCCAGCTATGCTCAGGATGCACCAAATGCCGGTGTAGATGTCACCTTCAGTGCCGAGTTAACCCCGGTGCTTATCGGGCTTGAGAAACGTTATCCGCACCTTCGTCAGTTTATTGCCGAAGTGCTGGCGCAGGACCCCCGTCCGGCCTATCGTAAAAACGAGGAAGAGGGGAAAACCTACGCCGTCTGGCTACTCGATTTTAACGTTCGCTGGCGCGTGACATCATCAGGATTTGAAGTCTTTGCCCTGGAAAACCGGTAATTTCTCTACGCTCTCTTTTGACATCCCTTTCTCACTGGTACACTGAATCACTTTGTTTTTATATCAGGCTCATTTTGAGCCTGTTCTGTCGTCCAACTGGAACCGTAACAACATGCGTACTAGCAAATACCTGCTCTCCACCCTGAAGGAGACACCTGCCGACGCCGAGGTTATCAGCCATCAGCTGATGCTGCGCGCCGGGATGATCCGCAAGCTGGCCTCGGGGTTATACACCTGGTTGCCCACCGGCGTGCGCGTCCTGAAAAAAGTCGAAAACATCGTGCGTGAAGAGATGAACAACGCCGGTGCTATCGAGGTGTTAATGCCGGTAGTTCAGCCCTCTGAACTATGGCAAGAGAGCGGTCGCTGGGAACAGTATGGCCCGGAACTGCTGCGTATTGCTGATCGTGGCGATCGTCCGTTTGTCCTCGGCCCAACGCATGAAGAAGTGATCACCGACCTGATTCGTAATGAGCTGAGCTCTTACAAACAGCTGCCGCTGAACTTCTATCAGATCCAGACCAAATTCCGTGACGAAGTGCGCCCACGTTTCGGCGTCATGCGCTCCCGTGAATTCCTGATGAAAGACGCCTACTCTTTCCATACTTCTCAGGAATCCCTGCAGGAAACCTACGACGCGATGTATGCGGCTTACAGCAAAATCTTCAGCCGTATGGGGCTGGATTTCCGTGCGGTACAGGCTGATACAGGCTCAATCGGCGGCAGCGCTTCCCATGAATTCCAGGTGCTGGCACAAAGCGGCGAAGATGATGTGATCTTCTCTGACTCTTCTGACTACGCCGCCAACATCGAATTCGCTGAAGCGGTTGCGCCTAAAGAACCTCGCGCAGCAGCCACTCAGGAAATGACCCTGATTGATACGCCAAATGCGAAAACCATCGCCGAGCTGGTAGAACAGTTCAACCTGCCAATCGAGAAAACCGTGAAAACCCTGCTGGTGAAAGCGGTAGAAGGCAGCAAATCTCCGCTGGTTGCCCTGCTGGTGCGTGGCGATCATGAGTTGAACGAAGTGAAGGCAGAGAAGCTTGCGCAGGTTGCAAGTCCTCTGACCTTTGCGACTGAAGAAGAAATCCGTGCGTTGGTGAAAGCAGGCCCAGGCTCTCTTGGCCCGGTTAACCTGCCGATTCCTGTCGTTATCGACCGCACCGTTGCGGTGATGAGTGATTTCGCGGCGGGCGCCAACATTGATGGCAAACACTACTTCGGCATTAACTGGGATCGCGACGTCGCCACGCCAGAAGTTGCCGATATCCGCAACGTTGTCGCAGGCGATCCAAGCCCGGACGGTAAAGGCACCTTGCTGATTAAACGTGGTATTGAAGTTGGCCACATTTTCCAGCTTGGCACCAAATACTCTGAAGCAATGAAAGCTTCCGTGCAGGGTGAAGACGGTCGTAATCAGACTCTGACCATGGGCTGCTACGGTATTGGCGTGACTCGCGTGGTTGCCGCAGCTATCGAGCAGAACTTTGACGATCGCGGTATCCTGTGGCCGGACGCGATTGCGCCATTCCAGGTCGCTATTCTGCCAATGAATATGCACAAGTCTTACCGTGTGCAGGAACTGGCTGAGAAGCTCTACGCTGAACTGCGTGGTCTGGGTATCGAAGTGCTCATGGACGATCGTAAAGAGCGTCCAGGCGTGATGTTCGCTGATATGGAGCTTATCGGTATTCCGCACACCATCGTGCTGGGTGACCGTAACCTCGACAACGACGACATCGAATACAAATACCGTCGTAACGGTGACAAACAGCTGATTAAAACCGGCGACATCGTCGATTACCTGGTGAAAGCCATTAAGGGCTAATCAGTTCGGTGCCTTCCCGGAGTCGGCGTTAACGCCGATTCCGGGCGACAAAAAAAGCCTCGCATTTGCGAGGCTTTTTATTGGCATTAATGTCGGTCGAGCAATGCTGTTATCTTGGGCTGGAACAGTCTTTATCGGACGCAAACTTCCCAGCTTTATCGGTCGCCAGGGTTTTCACCATCGCACCGGTATCGGGATTGGGTTCAAGAGTAAAGTGCCCTTCCACCACTAACAACACCGGTTTGCTATCGCTACCCTGAGCGGCAGCGTAGTCACGCTCCAGCTGCGCGTTGTTAGCTACCGCGACGCGCTGACCGGTGGCACAGTCAGTAAAGGTGGCGGCATCCGCCATATAGAAGTACATCCCGCGCATCGCCATTGGCGTCTTCGGCAGGCTGGCTTTCACCGGCTCAAGCGTATAGTTCAGCTTCGATTCAATGGGATTGCCTTCGCGGTCGAGCATCTCAAGCTTATCGCCCTTCGCGCGATAGAAGGACTTCTCACCCTCACTGTCGGTCAGCACCAGCTTATCAGCGGTACGAGCCCACTTACCGTAAGAACCAAATGAAGACGGCTCACGATCTACGCCCTGATAATGTTCATTCATGACCCAAGTGCCGTCCTTATCAAGGAACAGCGAGGTTTCGATTCCTGAACAGTCGCCACACGGAATAACACCGCGCCAGCTCTGCTGCATTGGCGTTAATTCGGCCGCCTGCGTCGGTTTTGATGCCGCCATATCCGCGTTATTACAGCCGAAAAGCCCAAATAACATCCCCGTAGCCGCAATGGCTAATATCGCTTTTTTCACCCTCAATTCCTTATTCTTATGACATCCACGTTCAGCTTAATAGCGAACTTTCCCGCGCATTGATTTCACCGAAGATTTTTGCGCTTTTGAGGTCAATCGCCGCTCCTTCGATGCCCGGGTTGGGCGCGTAGGGCGACGACTCTTCTGTTCGGTTGTTAACGTTTGAAAAAGCGCAACCAGGCGAGCAATTGCCGCTTCGCGGTTCATCTCCTGGCTACGATACTCCTGCGCCTTAATGATAATCACACCGTCAGCAGAAATTAAGTGGTGGCTGGCGGTAAGCAGGCGCTCTTTATAATACTCTGGCAGGCTGGAAGCCCGGATGTCAAAACGCAAATGAATCGCCGTGGAGGTCTTATTCACATGCTGACCGCCCGCGCCCTGCGCCCGGATGGCCGTGATGGTCAACTCATCATCCGAAATACTGACCTGCCCGGAAAGCGTAATCATGCAGGCGTCTGCCACGCGGTAAAATGAATTTCCAGATTATTCTGAGCGTCTGATAACCAGATAGCGCCTTCCTGAAGTGTAGCTTGTAACGTCATAGTGCGCTCGGCGAAGGCGCTGAGTTTGGCCAGCTGCTCATCATCCAGATACCAGATACTTAGATTCTTAAAGCCCGCCAGCTTGCTTTGGTTCTGCTGCCACCAGATTTCCGCTGAACGGCTATTGTAGGTAAAGAGCGCCACATCCTGCGCCTGGCTACAGGCTTTCTTGATGCGACGTTCGTCCGGCAGACCCAGTTCAATCCACAGGTCGATGCCCAGATGATCGTTGCGCAGCCAGACTTCCGGCTCATCTTCAGACGACAGGCCACGGGTAAATTGCAGACGCTCATCTGCATACTTAATCCACGCCAGCAGGCGCAGCATCATGCGTTCCTGGGTTTCGGAAGGGTGGCGAGCCAGCGTTAAAGACGCGTCCAGAAACTGGTTACGGTCGATATCCGCCACATTGACCACCGCTTTATAAATCGTTGCTTTCAACGCCATGGGGAAACTCCTGCGAAAAATGGCAGCCATTGTAGCGAAATCAAGGGCAAAAGGCTGTCCCCAATTGCATTAGCCGACGCTCATCTCGCTGATAATGCTTAAATGAGTATGATATAGTCACCTTGCTAAACAGAGATTATCTTCATAGGCTTAATTGAAGCGCTGACAGGAGGGCATGTGGACAATTATTGTGATTTAATTCGTCAACGCTATGCGGAAATTGCCAGCGGTGACTTAGGGTATATCCCGGATGCGCTGGGCTGTGTGCTTAAAGTTTTGAACGACGTTGCGGCAGATGACGCCCTTAGCGCGTCAGTCAGGGATAAAGCTGCTTATGCAGCGGCAAACTTACTGGTGAGCGATTATGTCGATGAATGATACCTATCAACCCATCAATTGCGATGACTATGACAATCTCGAGCTTGCCTGCCAGCACCACCTTGTTCTGGCACTGGAACTAAAAGATGGTGAAGTGCTGCAAGCCAAAGCACGCGACCTGCTCTCTCGAAAGAACGTCGAGTATCTGGTCGTCGATAGCGCGGGCGAACTGCGCGAACTGCGGCTTGACCGTATAACCAGCTTTAGCCATCCGCAGATTGGCACCGTGGTGGTCAGCGAATCATAATTGAACAACGGGTGGCTTAGCCGCCCGTTTTTTCCCATCTCAGCGCTACGCCGTTCCCGCCTTCACAAACCCCATCTTGCGTGATGAAGTACCCCGCGGCGGCGATTAATGTTTCCCCATAAAATAGCAACGGCGTGGTGTCGCGCAGCCAGGGCGGTACGCCGAGTTCCTGCCAAATCTTCTTTAGCTTGCGCCCACCGTTGCGACCAACGATATGCAGTTTCCCCGTTGCGTTAAAACGCACCGTGACCGCTTCATCCTGGTGCGGAGCGCGGATATCGCCCCCCGCCACCAGCGATAATTCACCAAGGTTATCGGGCAGAGAAAGAGAGGCTGTGGTATCAGGCCAGCCCAATACCGTGTCCGTTTGCCCGGGTAGCGCTTTTACGCACCACAACTGCTGCTGAAAGCGCCGCACCTCATAGCCACCGGAATGCACGCACGGCGTTGCATCTTCCCGCGCTAGCGCCACTTCATGCCAGATTCGCGCCAGCATTTCACGCGACGGCATTGGCGCATGATGTAACGATAGCCAGCGTCTCAGGATAGCGGCACGCTTCGGTGCGCTCATCGTTACCATCGGCGCAATGGCCAGCGCACCTTCGTCTGACTGCAACCGCGAAAGTTCATCTGCCAGCAGCTCATCCAGTAACTGCTCCTGCTCACCGCACAGCGCCGCACTACGCGCCACGGCATGGGCAAAATGCGGCCAGCGGGCATTGAGCTGGGGCAAAACGCGTAAGCGCAGGAAGTTACGGTCGTAGGCGTCGTCCTGATTGCTTTCGTCCTCAATCCACGTCAACGCATGTTTATGCGCCCAGCTAAGCAGCGACTCGCGCGAGTCATGCAACAAAGGACGCATCAGCCGCGTATGAGCAAACGGCGCATCGAACGGCATCGCCGATAATCCCGCCGGGCCGCTGCCGCGCTTGAGGGCTAGTAGCAAGGTTTCATTTTGATCGTCTTGATGCTGGGCAGTCAGCAATACTTCCCCGGCCTGCAACGTCTCGCGGAAAGCCTGATAACGCGCCTGCCGGGCTTCAGCTTCAAGCCCCGCCCCACTTTGCGCAAGCTGGACTCTTTCAACCACCAGCGGCACCTGCCATTTTTCACATACCTGCTGGCAATGTGTTACCCAGCTATCAGCATTGGCGCTGATACCGTGGTGGATATGAATTGCCCGTAACACAACGGAAGGGTCCTGTTGCCGCCAGCAGACCAGTTGATGCAGGAGCACCGTGGAATCCAGGCCGCCGCTAAATGCCACCAGAAACTGACGGTGCGGGGAGAGTCGTTGCACAAGTGAAGGTTGAGTCATCGTCGCATCATAAAAGAGGTATTGCCCGGCACGTTACCCGCCCGGGCTGAAACTGACAAGCCTTACTGCTGATAAAGCTCCAGCGGCAGGCCATCAGGATCGTTGAAGAAAGTAAAACGCTTATCGGTATACGGATCAACGCGAATCTCTTCACAGGCCACACCGTGGTTTTTCAGGTGCGCAACGGCGGCGTCAATGTCATCAACGCTAAACGCCAGATGTCGCAGACCACAGGCCTCGGGGCGGCTCGGGCGCGCGGGAGGAAAAGGGAACGAGAACAGCTCAATCACATACTGACCGTTTAACGCCAGATCGCCCTTCCACGAATCACGAGCTTCCCGGTACACCTCACTTTGCAACGTAAACCCGAGGATGTCGCAGTAAAAGGCCTTACTGACGGCGTAATCGGTCGCGATAATGGCAATATGATGAATCTGTTTTAATCCCAGCATGAATGTTCTCCGTTAACCTTGTACCAGCACGTTACCCGCGCAGACCGCAATCACGCAACCCCTTCCGGGGTTTTTAGGACTCGCACGCGATAGACGCCGTTTTCATCGCGTTTCGCACCGTGAATGTCGGTTTCAAAACCCGGATAATGTCGCCCGATGGAGCAGAGCATCAGCAGAAAATCGAGCACTGAGCGGCTCTCTGCGGTGATCATTTCCCCCGGCATCAACAGCGGTACGCCCGGCGGATAAGGCAGGATCATATTTGCCGAAATGCGTCCAACGAGATCTTCCAGCGCGATGGTTTCCACCTCGCCTTTGATCTGCTTTTGCCAGGCACGGTGCGGCGTGAGTTTCATTTCCGGCAAAACGTCGAATGCCCGCAGCATCAGGCTTGACAGGTCGTGTTGACGGATCAAGCGGTGGATCCCTTGCGCCAGATCCTGGATACGCATATTGCGATAAAAATCAGGATCTTCCGCATAGAGATCCGGCAACATATTCTTCACCCGCAAATTGAGGTCATAAGCGCGTTTAAATTCAGTTAACCCGCGCAGCAGCCCCATTGCCCGCGTTTTATCAATGCCAATACTAAACAGGAACAGCAGGTTATACGGGCCGGTCTTCTCGACAACCACGCCGTGCTCGTCGAGGTATTTCGCCACCAGCGCCGCCGGGATCCCCTCCTCGCTCATGTTGCCTTGTTCATCCATCCCCGGGGTCAGAATCGTAACTTTTACCGGGTCGAGGAACATATGCTCGGCGTCGGCATCCGTAAAACCATGCCAGTTTTCACCCGGCGATACCGGCCAGCACTCCGCCTCGTCAATCTCCTCCGGCTGCCAGATATCGAAGAACCAGCTATCGGACTCTTCCCGCAAGCGCTGCACTTCTTTGCGAAAATGCAGCGCGCGCTCCACCGACCGGTTGATCAGCCGCTTTCCTGCATTGCCGCGCAGCATTGCCGCCGCCGTCTCTATTGAGGCGACAATCGGATAACTTGGCGAGGTTGAAGTGTGCATCATAAAGGCTTCGTTAAAGGTGTCTTCGTCGTAGTCACCTTTAATGTGGATTAACGACGCCTGTGATAACGCGGCCAGCATCTTATGCGTGGACTGCGTTTCATAGATAACCTTCCCCGCCACGCGCTCCCCGCTCATTCCACTTTTCCCCTGATAGATCGGGTGGAAATGGGTGTACGGCACCCAGGCAGAGTCGAAGTGAATCGATGGCACATCAAGGGTTTGCTTTATCCAGTTGGTGTTGTACAGCAGGCCATCGTAGGTGGAGTTGGTGATCACCGCATGTACCGGCCACTGCGCGTTTTCGGTGCTATCAACCTTTTGCTGTAGGCTTTCGCGGGTAAATTCTCGCTTCGGTATACCGCCCAATATGCCCAGCGCATTGCGCGTTGGCTTAAGCCACAGCGGCACCACGTCGCTCATCATCAGTAGATGCGCCAATGATTTATGGCAGTTACGGTCAATCAGCAACGTACTGCCGCTCGGCGCGGCATACATGCCAACAATTTTATTTGAGGTCGACGTGCCATTAGTGACCATATAGCTCTGCTCTGCGCCAAAGGTGCGGGCAATATATTCCTCAGCTTCTAGGTGCGGCCCGGTATGATCAAGCAGCGAACCCAATTCTGTTACCGAGATAGAGACATCGGCTTTAAGCGTATTGGCACCAAAAAAATCGTAAAACAGACAGCCTACCGGGCTTTTCTGATAAGCCGTGCCCGCCATATGGCCGGGCGTACAGAAGGTGTATTTGCCTTCGTTGACGTAGGTAAATAGCGCTTTGGTGAAAGGAGGGGTGATATTATCGAGGTACTCGTCATTATACTGACGGATGCGCGTCGCAATATCTTCGGCCTGGCCCAGCGCATATTCAAAGAACCACAGCGCCATACGCATGTCATTGGCACTCACATCCATCGTCGAGTGAGCATTAATAAAGGCGTAAAGCGGCAGGTATTCGTTAAGCTGGTTTATTTCGCCGCAGAGATCGACACTGTATTCATCCCAATCGAAAATAACGCCGCTAATACGCGGGTTGTGCTCAATTAATTTCAGCAGGTCAGCGCTATTTTGTGGCCAGATGATTTTAAAACCCTGCGCTAACAGCGCGGTCTCAAGCTCTTTTATCGGCTCATCTTTATAGTAAACGCCGTGTGGCCCCATAATGGCGATAATATTCATGCTTCCCTCCTGGATAATCCTGATGAAAGCATAATAGCAATCATGCCAGTGCATCGCACTGGCATGATTCTGGATCTTACATCGCCTTCCAGGCATCTCCCCAGGCAATACCCGCACCTGGCTCGTAGTAAGTTGGTGCAACATTACACCATGCCCCTTCCGGCAGAGGTTTGCATTGGTACAACGCGCCGTGGTTATTGACGATATCACCCGCTTTCCAGGTCTGGCTTGCGCTCCAGGATGGATAGCTGACGGTGCCACCTTCGTCTCCACCTTTAGTTTCATCCGTAGCTGCCGCTTTAGCCTTCACGTTCAAGGTATAAGTGGTGGTGCTGGATAATGTGCCGTCGCTAACCGTCAGGCTTACGACATACTGCGCATCTTTATCGCTTTCAGGTGCGGCGAAGGTGATGACAGCTTTATCCTGACCGCTCAGCGTTTGCCCATCCTGCGACATCCAGGTGTAGGTCAGTTTATCGCCATTGGCATCGGTAGAACCTGCGGCACTCAGGGAAACCTGACTTCCCGCTTCAACTGCACCGATCGGGCCGGCAATCTGCGCTACAGGCGCCACGTTCACGGCTGGTGCTGGCGTAGTATCTTCGGTCGTATCCGCCGGTGTCTCCGCAGTACCATTATCATCAACCACCGTCACGTTGAAGTGTTTCTGAACACACTTCGCATAATCGCCCTCTTTGAACGCGCTATAAGGCGTCTGGTAGCCGACTAACTGACAGGCGTTGGTTTTACCGTCAGCGGTCTCAGCGCTCCATCCCCAGTCCATTTCCCAGTAGATTGGCAGAGCGCCCGCGCCGCCTTCATCAAACTGCTTCATGTTCTTACAGCCGAGAACTTCATTATCGGCAATCGGCACCTTCAGATAGTTGGCAAACTCTTTGTAGTAGGCAATACGATTCAGAGATTGCGCATTTTCTTCTGCCCCGCCGCACTCGACGCCGCCGTTGATAATCTGGATGGTGACGCCAAAACCGTCGACCAGACCGTTCGCTTTATCGTGGTCGTTCGGCTGCCAGGTGCCGTCAATAACGTGCAGCATAGATGGCTTAGGCGGCTGCGGATAAACAAAGAAGAAGACGGCGCTGGCCAGGTTCATCCAGGTATCCGCCACCATCTCCGGTTTATCCAGCAGTGGACGGACGTCACCGTCATACATGGCATCAGAGAATGGGCCATAGTTGTAGTTATAGGAGAGCTGTTTTGCCCCACGGCCAAAGTAGCTCAGATAGTCACCGTCTTTATCTTTCCCGCAAGGCCAGGTCTGCCCCTGCCAGATGTCCGGGTTACATTCGCCGTTATAGCCGCCCTTCTGCCCTTCAACCCAACCCACTTCACGCAGATAGACCAGCGCCTGGCGCCATTCTGGAATATCACGCCAGCTCTCATGTCCGCCGGTTTCCTGGGCAAAGTGCGCAAACATGGTTGCCAGAGATTTACGGCAAATGGCATCGCTATCACGACCATCGGTATAGGTGCCGCAAACGGCCGGGAATTTGCCAATCGCTTTCAGGAAGTTGGAATAGGTGTATTCCGCTGCGCGCATTGGGAACAGGTATTCCCAATCCTGCTCGCTCAACACACTTTCAACGCGCTTAACGTTTGCCGGGTTAGCCGCGCGCCCCGCTTCAATCTTCTCCACTTCGCTGTTAGGCAGCGTTTGAATGGAAGACTTAACCGAATTCATGAGTGGGAAATCGGTCAGCGCTTTTTCTTTTGCCGCGAGATCGCTCGCCTTGATGGTGGTCGCCTCGGTAGCCCCCAGCAGCGGTGCCGCATGAGCAGCCCCAAGACTTAACATGATCCCTGCGGCCACGGCGCTTAATGAAATAATTTTAGATGTTGCCATAGTTATTCTCCTTATCTCCTTGTTGGCTGCCTGAACTGGCTTAATGCCCGGCAGTGGTTGCAGGTTGCTGGAGAACAACATCATTGGCTAATCACTTTCCCTCATTCGTGTCTCACCAAATATCACATAAAAAAAGGGCCGGAAAATCCGGCCCTTAGCATTAAAATGATGTGATAAATCAGGCGTAGCCGTAGCTCATCAGGCGCTGATAACGGCGGTTGAGCAGGTCTTCTTTGCTCAACACATCAAGATCGGCCAGGTCGGCCAGAATCTGCGCTTTCAGCGATGCCGCGATAGCTTCCGGGTTACGGTGCGCGCCACCCAGCGGTTCTGGAATGATGGAATCGATGAGCTTCAGTTCTTTCAAACGTGGAGCGATGATACCCATAGCTTCAGCCGCCAACGGCGCTTTGTCCGCGCTTTTCCAAAGAATAGACGCACAGCCTTCTGGAGAGATAACGGAATAGGTGCTGTATTGCAGCATATTCACTTTATCGCCCACGCCAATCGCCAGCGCGCCGCCGGAACCACCTTCACCGATAACGGTGCAGATAACCGGAACGCTCAGACGTGACATTTCACGCAGGTTACGGGCGATAGCTTCAGACTGACCGCGTTCTTCCGCACCGACGCCAGGGTATGCGCCCGGGGTGTCGATGAATGTCACGATAGGCATGTTAAAGCGCTCGGCCATTTCCATCAGACGCAGGGCTTTACGGTAACCTTCCGGTGCCGGCATGCCGAAGTTGCGACGGATTTTCTCTTTGGTTTCACGACCTTTCTGGTGACCAATGATCATCACCGGACGACCATCCAGACGTGCGATACCACCGACGATAGCTTTATCGTCAGCATAAGCGCGATCGCCCGCCAGTTCGTCAAATTCATCAAACGCCAGACGGACATAATCCAGGGTGTACGGACGCTGTGGATGGCGTGCCAGCTGGGCTACCTGCCATGCGCCGAGATCGGCAAAGATTTTGCGCGTCAGTTCTACGCTTTTTTCGCGCAGACGATGCACTTCTTCGTCGATATTAATATCCAGTTTCTCATCCTGACGGCTAACCGCAGTCAAAGAATCGATTTTTGCTTCCAGCTCTGCAATCGGCTGTTCAAAATCAAGGAAATTCAGACTCATAGTATTCCTGTATTAGTCAAACTCCAGTTCCACCTGCTCCGAACCGATGAGGCCACGCAAATCGTTGAGTAAACGATCGCTCGGAGAGACACGCCAGGTTGCACCGAAACGCAACCGCGCACGTGCATCCGCCCTCTGATAGTAGAGATGTACTGGAATGGTTCCCGAACGATGGGGTTCCAGAGACTGACGGAGTCGGTTTAAAAGCTGGTCATCAATTTGCCTGTCCGTCAGCGAGATAGCAAGCCCGCGAGCGTATTTTTCCCGGGCTTCGTCAATGTCCATCACTTCGCGGGCCATCATTTTAAGGCCGCCGCTGAAGTCATCAAAGCTGACTTGTCCGCTGACGATAAGTATGCGGTCGTTTTCCAGCAGATGCTGGTATTTTTCCAGGGCTTCGGTGAATAGCATCACCTCTAGCCGTCCGGATCGATCATCCAACGTACAGATGCCGATACGATTGCCTCGCTTGGTGACCATAACCCTTGAGGCAATCACGAGCCCCGCAGCCGTGGTCACTTTACCACGTTCTGTCGGGTGCATGTCTTTTAGGCGATAGCCTCCGACATAGCGCTCAATTTCTTTCAGGTACTGGTTAATCGGGTGACCCGTTAAGTATAACCCTAACGTTTCCCGCTCACCTTCCAGTACCGTGTGTTCAGGCCAGGGCATACAGTTAGCATATGACTGCTCTATCTGCTCTGGTTCTTCGGCTAATACGCCGAACATATCCGCCTGGCCGATGGCTTCCGCTTTCGCATGCTGGTCGGCGGCTTTTAACGCATCGCCCAGTGAATTCATCAGCGCCGCACGGTGCGGCCCGAGCCTGTCGAAAGCGCCAGACATAATCAGCTTTTCGAGCACCCGGCGGTTAAGCTTTTTGGTGTCGGTACGCGCGCAAAGGTCAAACAACTCGCGGAAATAGCCGCCGTTATTACGCGCTTCAATGATGGCTTCAATGGGGCCTTCACCGACGCCTTTAATCGCGCCGATACCATACACGATTTCCCCGTCCTGATTCACGTGGAAATGATATAAACCGGAATTGATATCTGGCGGCAATATTTTCAGCCCCATCCGCCAGCACTCATCGACCAGCCCCACCACCTTCTCGGTGTTGTCCATATCAGCGGTCATTACCGCCGCCATAAACTCAGCCGGATAGTGCGCTTTCAGCCACAGCGTCTGGTAAGACACCAGCGCGTAGGCCGCGGAGTGAGATTTGTTAAACCCGTAACCGGCGAATTTTTCCACCAGGTCAAAGATTTTCATCGCCAGCTCGCCGTCTACACCGCGGCTCTTCGCACCTTCTTCAAAGGTTCCGCGCTGCTTGGCCATCTCTTCGGGCTTTTTCTTACCCATCGCACGACGCAACATATCCGCGCCGCCAAGAGTATAACCAGAAAGCTCCTGGGCAATCTGCATAACCTGTTCCTGGTACAGGATAATGCCATAGGTTGGCTCCAGCACCGGCTTCAGACATTCATGCTGCCACTGGACATCCGGGTAAGAGATCTCTTCACGCCCGTGCTTACGGTCGATAAAGTTATCTACCATCCCCGACTGTAGCGGGCCCGGGCGGAATAGCGCCACCAGGGCAATCATATCTTCGAAGCAGTCAGGCTGCAGACGTTTAATCAGATCTTTCATGCCGCGCGATTCAAGCTGGAAGACCGCGGTGGTTTCCGAGCGTTGCAGCATGTCGAAGCTTTTCTTATCGTCCAGCGGGATAGCGGCGATATCAAGCGGTGGCTCGCCGTTGCGCTCACGGCGGGCGTTTATCATCTCGAGCGCCCAGTTAATGATGGTGAGCGTTCGCAGACCGAGGAAGTCAAACTTCACCAGCCCCGCATATTCCACGTCGTTTTTATCAAACTGAGTGACCGGGTGCAGCCCCTGTTCATCACAGTACAGCGGCGCGAAATCGGTGATTTTGGTCGGTGCGATAACCACGCCACCGGCGTGTTTACCAGCGTTTCGGGTAACGCCTTCCAGCTTACGCGCCATATCAATCAGCGCGCGAACCTCTTCATCCGCCTCGTAAATTTCCGGCAACTGCGGTTCGGCTTCAAAGGCTTTCGCCAGCGTCATGCCCGGATCGGGCGGCACCAGTTTGGAGATCCTATCAACAAACCCGTACGGATGTCCCAGTACGCGGCCCACGTCACGGATAACCGCTTTCGCCGCCATGGTACCGAAGGTAATAATCTGTGATACCGCATCGCGACCGTACATTTCCGCCACGTGATCGATAACCTGATCGCGTTTCTCCATACAGAAGTCAACGTCAAAGTCGGGCATCGAAACACGTTCCGGGTTCAGGAAGCGTTCGAACAGCAGGTCGAATTCCAGCGGATCGAGGTCGGTAATTTTCAACGCATAGGCGACCAGCGAGCCCGCACCGGAACCACGCCCCGGCCCTACCGGCACGCCGTTATCCTTCGACCACTGGATAAATTCCATCACGATCAGGAAGTAGCCCGGGAACCCCATCTGGTTGATAACTTTGAGTTCAATCTCCAGGCGCTCATCGTACGGCGGGCGCTTCTCGGCGCGTACTGCCGGATCGGGAAACAGGAATTCAAGGCGTTCCTCCAGACCTTCGCGCGATTTGGCCACGAGGAAATCCTCAGTAGTCATATCACCGGTCGGGAACTGCGGCAGGAAGTATTCGCCTAAGCGCACCGTGACGTTACAACGCTTGGCAATCTCAACGCTGTTTTCCAGCGCTTCCGGGATGTCGGAGAACAGCTCGCACATCTCGTCTTCGCTACGCATGTATTGTTGCGGGGAGTAGTTACGCGGGCGTTTAGGATCGTCGAGGGTGAAACCGTCGTGGATAGCCACGCGAATTTCATGAGCGTCGAAATCACCCGGCTCAAGGAAGCGGACATCGTTAGTCGCAACCACCGGCAGGCCACGCGCTTGCGCAAGGCGTACCGCCGCATGCAGGTAATTCTCTTCGTCCTGGCGACCGGTTCGAATAAGCTCAAGGAAGTAGGCGTTTGGGAAGTGCTCTTCGTAAAACTCAGCGCATTGTTCAACCAGCGCCATGTTGCCACGAATTAATGCGCGACCTACGTCACCCATCCGCGCGCCGGAGAGCAAAATCAGCCCTTCTTTTAATTCAATCAACCAGTCACGGTCGATGATTGGCCCCGCCGCGCCGTAACCGCGCTGGTAGGCTTTCGAGATGAGCAACGTCAGATTCTGATAGCCAACGTTATTTGCCGCCAGCACCGTTAACTGGGTGAGCTCATCACCGAAAAGTTCGCTCTGGACGTGAAAGTCGGCACCGACAATCGGTTTAATCCCGGCACCATGCCCCGCTCCGTAGAACTTCACCAGGCCGCAGAGGTTGGTAAAATCGGTGATCGCCAGCGCAGGCATGCCTAACGCGGCCGCCTTTTTTACCAGCGGCCCGGTTTTCGCCAGCCCATCGATCATGGAGTAGTCGCTGTGCACCCGCAGGTGCACGAAACGTGGTTCAGCCATTTTTAAATTCCGGTTTACTTATCTCGGTACGAATATCAGGACATCAGTCCCAGTACGCGTTTGACGGGAGCAAAACTGCGTCGATGATGCTCGGTAGCGCCATATTGCGCCAGCGCGTCAAGATGGAAAGCGGTCGGGTAGCCTTTATGTTTGGCAAAGCCATATTGCGGAAGCACGCTGTCTAGCTCAGCCATTTCGGCATCACGCGTGACTTTAGCGAGAATCGACGCGGCGCTGATTTCGGCGACACGGCTATCTCCCTTAACGACCGCCATTGACGGCATAGGCAACGCCGGGCAGCGGTTGCCGTCGATAAGCACATATTCCGGCGCAATCGACAGTCCCGCGACGGCGCGCTGCATCGCCAGCATGGTGGCGTGCAAAATATTCAGTTCATCGATTTCATGCGGCTCTGCGCGACCAAGACTCCAGCATAACGCTTTGTCCTTGATTTCGTCGAACAGCGCCAGGCGGCGTTTTTCACTCAACTTTTTTGAGTCATTCAGCCCGATAATCGGGCGCGTCGGATCGAGAATCACCGCCGCCGTGACGACAGCACCCACCAGAGGGCCACGACCAACTTCATCGACACCGGCGACTAAATGGGTATGAGGATAAACAAATTCAATCATTGTGCTAGCTCCAGCACCGCATCAGCAGCCTGTTCATCGGCGTTGCAGCGAATTTGCAGGTGCAGTTCGCGGAACGTGTCATGCATCGCATGGCTGGTTTTACCGTTCGCCAACAGCGGCTGTAGCGCCTCGGCAAGCAGCTGTGGCTGACATTCGTCCTGCAACAACTCTTTGACCAGTTCGCGACCGGCCAGCAGGTTCGGCAAAGAAACGTAGTCGGTCTTGACCAGACGTTTTGCCAACCAGAAGGTAAAAGGCTTCATGCGATAGCCGACGACCATTGGACATTTCGCCAGCATGCATTCCAGCGCCGCCGTACCGGAGGCTAGCAGCGCCGCATCGCTTGCGATCATCGCTTCACGCGCCATGCCGTCCAGCATATGCACCGGCAGTTCAGGTGCCACTTCGGCTTTGATACGTTCAAACTGTTCGCGGCGTTTCGCGTTCACCAGCGGAACCACGACTTCGAGGTCAGGGTATTGCTGGCGTAACAGCTGCGCGGTTTTTAAAAAGTCAGCGCTGAGCATTTCCACTTCGGCACCACGGCTGCCAGGCAGCATCGCCAGACAGTGGACATCGTGGGCAATACCCAGCGTATCTCTCGCCGCATTTTTATCTGGGTCCAACGGCATGGCATCCGCCATGGTATGACCGATAAAACGGCAAGGGACGTTAAATTTGTCGTAAAACGCTTTTTCAAAAGGCAGAAAAGCCAGCACCATATTGGTGGATCTGCCAATTTTGAAGACGCGTTTCTGGCGCCAGGCCCAAACGGACGGGCTGACATAATGGATGGTTTTGATCCCCTGCGCCTTAAGGTTACCTTCAAGCGTGATATTGAAATCGGGGGCATCAATGCCGACAAAGACGTCGGGCTTGAGATCGGTGAAACGTCGGGTCAGGTCGGCGCGAATATGCAGTAAACGACGCAGTCGTCCCAGCACTTCAACAATCCCCATCACCGCCAGTTCTTCCATTTCGTACCAGGCTTCGCAACCTTCGGCCTGCATAAGCGGGCCTGCAACGCCGACAAAACGTGCGTTGGGCACCCGCGCTTTAAGGGCGCGGATAAGACCTGCACCAAGAATATCGCCGGAGGTTTCTCCGGCGACCAGGGCAATCGTTAAAGGACGCTGCGAAGTCATTAACGAATCAGGCCACGCGTAGAGCGGGCAAAGAAATCGCTAAATGGCTGAACTTCCGGGTGTTGCTTCGCCAGCTCGGCGATTTCCGGTTTTGCTTCGTCCAGTGTTTTGCCGCTGCGGTACAACGCTTTATAAGCATTGCGGATCGCGGTGATAGCCTCACGGCTGAAGCCGCGACGCTTCAGGCCTTCAATGTTGACGCCAAATGGTGTCGCATGGTTGCCCTGAGCAATAACGTACGGCGGAACGTCCTGAGCTACGCCCGAACAGCCGCCTACCATCACGTGTGAACCAATAATACAGAACTGGTGCACAGCGGTCATGCCGCCGATGATAACGAAATCATCAAGCGAAACGTGACCCGCGAGAGTAGCGTTATTGGCCAGGATACAGCGGTCACCTACGGTGCAATCATGCGCCACGTGGGCGTTGATCATCAGCAGGTTATCGCTGCCCACCTTCGTCAATCCACCGCCCTGTTCTGTGCCACGGTGAATGGTGACGCTTTCGCGGATGCGGTTGCGATCGCCAATTTCCACGCGGGTCGGTTCGCCAGCATACTTAAGATCCTGGTTAACTTCCCCAATAGAGGCGAACTGATAGATCTCGTTATCCCGGCCAATTTTAGTATGACCGTTAACAACAACATGAGACTTCAGTACGGTACCTTCGCCAATTTCGACGTGAGGTCCCACAATACAAAACGGGCCAACGTGGGCGTTAGCACCGATAACGGCACCGTCTTCCACAATGGCGGTTGGATGGATAAAGGCGGTTTTATCAATCATGGATTAGGACTCCCGGCTACGCGCGCACATCATCGTTGCTTCGCAAACCACTTTACCGTCAACCAGCGCAACGCCTTTAAAGCGAGTCAGGCCACGGCGGGTTTTCTCGAAGGTAACTTCCATAATCATTTGATCGCCTGGCACGACTGGACGCTTAAAGCGCGCTTCATCAATACCCGCAAAGTAATACAGCTCGCCTGGCTCCAGTTTACCGACGCTTTTAAACGCCAGGATACCAGTAGCCTGTGCCATCGCTTCCAGAATCAGCACGCCCGGTAAAATCGGCTTACCAGGGAAATGCCCCTGGAAAAACGGCTCATTTACGGAAACATTTTTCACTGCGCGCAGAAAACGACCTTCTTCAAAATCCAGCACACGGTCTACCAGTAAGAATGGGAAACGGTGCGGCAGAAGTTCTAAAATCTCTTCAATGTGCAGAGTATGAGTGTCAGTAGTCAAAATACTCTTCCTGTCAAAATATACTAAGGGGCAATAATAACACGGCCTGCCGGATTACAAGAATACCGACAGGCCGGAAATGAAATGCTCGAAAATGATGATTAATCTTGATTATCAAGTTTGCGTTCAACTGCTTTCAAACGCTTGCTCATTTCACCAATATTCATCACGAGTGCAGCAGTTTTACGCCAGGCCTTATTCGGCTGCAGCGGGATACCTGACGAGTAAACGCCCGGTTCGGTAATAGGACGCATCACCATCCCCATACCGGTCACTGTCACTTTGTCGCAAATTTCCATATGACCGTTAATCACGCTGGCACCGCCAATCATGCAGTAACGGCCAATTTTCAGGCTACCGGCCATGATAACACCGCCAGCAACGGCGGTATTGTCGCCAATCACCACGTTGTGCGCAATCTGGCATTGGTTATCAATGATAACACCGTTACCGATCTGCGTATCGTCGAGTGCGCCACGGTCGATCGTGGTGCATGCACCGATCTCCACGCGGTCGCCAATGATCACGCGGCCAAGCTGAGGGATCTTCACCCAGTTGCCACGATCGTTGGCGTAGCCAAAACCATCAGAACCAATAACGGTGCTGGATTGGATCAGGCAATTCTCACCGATCTCGACTTCGTGGTAAATGGTAACGTTCGCCCACAAGCGTGAACCGGCACCAATTTTTGTTTTCTTACCAACGAAACACCCCGCCCCAATCACAACGTTATCGCCAAGCACAACGTCAGATTCAATCACGGCGTTCGCGCCAATTGAAACGTTGTTACCAAGCGTTGCGGTCGGGCTGACCACCGCGCTCGGAGCGATATCCTGCGCCGGTTGTGGCGTGGTATCTAAAATTTGAGCCATACGTGCGTAAGTCAGGTAGGGATTCTTCACTACCAGCGCAGCGCCTTTGGCAAAAGGCAGTAAATCTTGCGTCAGAACAATCGCCGACGCTTCGCAAGCGGACAGATGATCACGATACTTGGGATTGACCAGGAACGTGATATGACCCGCCTTAGCGGATTGCATGGACGCGACAGCGGTGATGACGAGATCGCCATCACCGTGTAATTCCGCATCCAACTGCTGAGCTAAATCAGCCAGTCGAATTGAAGGCATTACTTATTTAACCTGTTTCAGTACATCAGCGGTGATATCTTTTACATCGCTGCTGTTGAAGGCAACGGCGTTAGCGTCAACCACCAGGTCAATGCTCTGACTTGCAGCAACGGATTTCACAGCAGTCTGGATACGGGTAACCAGTTTGCCACGTTCATCGTTGGTACGACGCTGACGATCCTGTTCAAAAGCCTGTGCTTTCTGAGAGAAAGTCTGACGCTGAGCGGCAATGTCTTTTTCCAGCTTGGTACGATCGCTACCCGCTTTCATAGACTGCAGACGCTGCATTTTAGACTGCAGGTCGCCTTCCATACGCTGGAGTTCGCTAGCACGGCCTTTGAATTCGTTTTCCAGGGTGTTGGAAACGCCGGTTTTCTGTGCAACTTGCTGGAACAGGCTGCCCATATTAACAATTGCAATTTTATCTGCTGCCTGAGCAGATGCGGCCATTGCTAAACCCAGACCCGCTGCGACTAACCACTTTTTCACAATAATACTCCTTACCATCCCATATGTACCCGAAGGTACTGTTCTTTTGGTGGCCCGGAGGCCACCTGACGCTATGCCTAATGTCAGCAAAACTGCACTGAACACGCATTCCTTTGCAATGAGCAATTACCAGGTTTTACCAATGTTAAACTGGAACTGCTCGGATTTATCTCCAGTGTATTTCTTATACGGCTGGGCGTAGGAGAAGACCAACGGCCCCAATGGAGACATCCATTGTAATGCGATACCTGCGGACATACGGATATTGCCTGGATCGCTATAGTCCGGTACGCCCGCATTTTTCATATCTGCCGTGTTCTGCCAGTTGGTATCCCAAACGGTACCCGCATCCCAGAAGAACGACGTACGCACGGAGTTGGCGTATTTATCGCTGATAAACGGCGTAGGAACAATCAGCTCCAGGCTGGCGACCGCCATGGCGTTACCGCCGACTGCATCATCAGACTTACAGTAACCACCGGACTGGTTACAGTTATCCAGACCGGATGCGCCGTAATAAACCGCTTTCGGGCCAATGGTGTTGGACTGGAAACCACGTACGGTGCTGGAACCACCGGCATAGAAGTTTTCATAGAACGGCATCTCTTTGCTGCCGATCCCATCACCGTAACCCCACTTGGTACGACCCAGAACCACCCACTGATGATCGTCATCGATTGGGAAG
Source organism: Enterobacteriaceae bacterium (assembly GCA_902363335.1). Classification (GTDB taxonomy): domain Bacteria; phylum Pseudomonadota; class Gammaproteobacteria; order Enterobacterales; family Enterobacteriaceae; genus Kluyvera. The sequence goes on from CABIZV010000006.1 coordinate 24,864, forward strand.
TAGGATGCCGTATCCATGGTCACTTTATAGAACTCGTTATCGGAGCCCGGAATGGTCACTTTACCGTTCAGGTTGACACGCGAACCGTCCGTCGGGAAGTAACCGCGGTCGAGTTTGTTGTATGTCCAACCGTAGTTGAAGGTGAAGTCATTTGCCGAGAAACCGTTGTCGTCGCTGGTTTTACCTGCCGTCTGGCCGATAGAGTCCAGATAACGCCACATCGCCACCTGCGGTTCCATATTGGACAGGTCGTTGTGGACGTAGCCCAGACCCGCGCGCAGGGAGTTATATTCGTTAATCGGGAAGCCTAGCGTGCCGTCTACACCATAACTTTTGTTGGTATAGGAAGACAGGTCAGCATCGTCTGCTTTAAAGTCATTGTAGAAGACGCGACCGCCAAGGCTAACGCCATCAACCGTAAAGTATGGGTTGGTCACAGAAAGCTCTGTGTAGGTCTGGTAGTCGTTCTTAGTACCGTTGATACCCACAGAGTAACCGGTACCTAACCAGTTATCCTGCTGAACGCCCGCCTGGAAGCTCACGCCGCTTTCCGTACCGTAGCCGACACCGAAGTTGAAGCTACCGGTGTTACGTTCTTTCACCTTGTACACCACGTCAACCTGATCCGGGCTGCCCGGTACGCGCTGAGTGTCGGTGTCGACGGTTTCGAAATAGCCCAGACGGTTCAGACGATCTTTACCCTGGTCAACTAAATCGCCGCCCAGCCACGCGCCTTCCATCTGGCGCATTTCGCGACGCAGAACGGAATCTTTGGACGTATCGTTGCCTTCAAAGCGAATGTTACGCACGTAGAAACGGTTACCCGCATCCACGTTGATATGCAGTTTTACGGTTTTATCCGCATCGTTGATTTCAGGCTGAGACTGCACGCGTGGGTACGCATAGCCGTAGCGACCAAGAAGTTTCTTAATGTTATCTTCCATTTTGGTCACTTTGGTGCCGTTGTACAGCTCACCCGGTTCAATCTTAGTCAGGCTCTCAATTTCCGCTGAGTGCCCGGCCAGGTTTCCCGTCACCTGCACACCAGACAGTTTGTACTGGTCGCCTTCGGTGATGTTGACGGTGATGTAGATGCCTTTTTTATCTGGCGTCAGGCTCACCTGCGTGGAATCGATGTTGAAACGGGCGTAACCGCGATCCAGGTAGTAGCTGCGCAGGGTTTCAAGGTCACCCGACAGCTTCTGTTTCTGGTATTTACGATCGCCGACCACGTTCCACCACGGCACTTCATCACGCAGCTGGAATGTAGAAATCAGATCTTCCGTGCTGAACGCATGGTTACCCACGATGTTAATCTGCTGGATCTTCGCGGAAACCCCTTCCTGGAAGACCAGTTTCAGGTCAACACGGTTACGTGGCAGCGGCGTTACAACCGCTTTCACGCTCGCACTGTACTTACCGACGCTGTAGTAGAAGTCTTCCAACCCCTTCTCAATGTCAGACAGCGTAGTACGGTCGAGAGATTCACCCACGCGGACGCCAGAGGCTTCGAGGTTTTGCTTAAGCATGTCATCTTTCACCGACTTGTTGCCGGAGAAGGTAATGCTAGCAATTGTTGGGCGTTCTTTGACCTGTACCAGTAACACATCGCCGTCTCTCAGAACGCGAACGTCCTCAAAGTTGCCCGTCGCAAACAGGGCACGGATGGTATTACTGATATCGTCGTCATTGACGGTATCGCCAGGACGTACTGGCATACTGAGAAGGGCCGCACCAACAGCGACTCGCTGCAAGCCTTCGAAATGAATGTCCTTCACCACGAACCCTTCAGCACCGTATACGGTCGCGCTGCTAAAAAGCAGCGTCGCTATAAGCAACTTTTTCATCGCCATCGTTATTATGCGTTCTTCCTAACACTCTCTTACAACCGAGAGAAATCATTGAAAAGTGCAAGCCCCATTAACATCATCAGCAATATCGAGCCGATGCGATAACTAAAGTCTTGAACTCGCTCGGATACCGGGCCGCCTTTCAGCTTCTCTATCGCCAAAAACAGCAAATGTCCCCCATCTAAGACGGGAAGCGGGAACAGGTTGATTATGCCAAGATTCACGCTGATGAGTGCAAGAAACATCAGATAGTAAATCAACCCAAACTCCGCAGACATCCCAGCCCCCTGGGCGATAGAAATCGGCCCACTGAGGTTGTTCAGTTTGACGTCACCGGTGATCAATTTTCCCAGCATACTGACCGTCAACTTCATCAACTGCCCGGTCTTCTCCGTGGCTTCGACGACTGCGTTAAACGGCCCATACTGGCGCACTGTTTTGTATTCCTCAGGCAGCGGGATAATTTTTGGCACTACCCCTGCGAACCCTTCCGCTTTTCCGCTACCGTGTTTTGTATCCGGTATCAGAGTCAAAGACAAGAGACTCCCTTGTCTTTCGATCCCCAGCTGTAACGCTTTGCCTGGGTTGTCACGCACCAGCGTAACAAACGTCAGCCATTGTGTCAGCGGTTGACCGTTGACTGTAACGATCCGATCCCCTACTTGTAAACCCGCTTTACGCGCCGCAGAAGCAGATTGGACCTCTGAAAGCACAGGTTCAATTTGCGCGCCGCGAGGTTGAATCCCCAGCGAGGTCACCGGATCTTCTTTATCCGGCTCAAACGCCCAGTGGCGGAGATTGAGGATTTTATCCTGCCGTTGGTTGCTGCCGAAAGGTGCGACGGTCAAGGTGGTGCTTTCGTCACCAATTTTTGCCACCAACGCCATGCGAACTGCATCCCAATCAGGCGTTTCGATACCATCTACCGCTTTTAGTTCCGTGCCTGGTGCAATTTGTGCTTGTGCTGCGATCGAATTGGCGGTTATTTCACCAACAACCGGACGAACACCAGGGACACCGATGATGAACACCAGCCAATAGGCGAAAATGGCAAAAAGGAAGTTAGCGATGGGGCCGGCAGCAATCACGGCGGCACGTTGGCCGACCGTTTTATTATTGAACGCCATATGGCGCATCTCTGGGGCAACGGCGTCAACACGCTCGTCGAGCATTTTGACATAGCCGCCCAGAGGGATGAGGGCAATAACAAATTCGGTACCGCGTTTATCCACGCGGCGCCAGAGCGCTTTACCAAAACCGATGGAAAAGCGCTCTACACGGATACCACAGCGACGAGCAACCCAGAAATGACCAAATTCATGTACGGTGATCAATACCCCTAGCGCGATAATAAAAGCGGCCAGGTTCCAGAGAATACTCAGCATAAGTCCATCCGTTAAATCGTCCTGAAAACCAGCAGCAACAGACAGGCAAAGACCGGAACGGCCGCCGTCAGGCTGTCAATTCGGTCAAGAATCCCACCGTGACCGGGAATCAAATTGCCGCTGTCTTTAATGCCTGCTTCACGTTTGAACATACTCTCAGTGAGATCGCCCAATACCGAAGCTAGCGCAGCAACGATGGAACAGGTTAACAGGATGGATGGTGCAACGTCCAGATTTGCCCATACGCCATAGGCCCAGGAGATAACCGCCGCCGTGATCAGACCGCCGATAAAACCCTGCCAGGTTTTCCCCGGAGAGACCTTCGGAGCCAGCTTATGCTTGCCAAACAATTTGCCAAACATATAGGCGCCTGAGTCGGCCCCCCACACCAGAATCATCACGTAGAGCAGCCACAGCGCGCCGCTGTAGTGGTTTTCGTCATAATGCCAGGAACGGAGCGCCAGCATGCCCCAGAAGAAAGGAACAATCGTGACAATACCGAAAATCAAACGCAGCGTTTTTGAGCGACGCCAGAATGCAGCGGATGCGGGATAGCTTAAGACAAGCACCAGCGCAACCACCCACCAGATAAGGGAAGCCCACAGCGATCCCTCAACCACTGGTTGATGAATATTGTGGTGATATTCTGGAATCAAAAATAGCATCACCGCCAGCAACAGGCCGCACAATACCGCTAGCCACACGCGCTGAGTGCGCGAGGTGAAACCGCTAAATTGCCCCCATTCCCATGCCGCCAGCATACACACCACCAGCGTAACAATGGCAAAGCCACCGGGCGGCAGCAAGAACAGGGCTGCGATAACAACCGGTATTAAAATCAATGCAGAAATCAGGCGATACTTCAGCAAAAGCTACCCCCATCAGGCTTTGTCGCCACCAGGCTCGGTACCGCCGAAACGTCGCTCTCGATTAGCAAAAGCATACAGCGCACCCTCAAAGTCTTGTTCATCGAAATCGGGCCAAAGCACATCTGTAAAGTAAAGTTCAGCATAGGCAATTTGCCAGATGAGAAAATTACTGATCCGATGTTCTCCCCCGGTCCTAATCACTAAATCAACGGGAGCCAGTTCATGCATGCAGATTTGCTCATTGAGCAACTCTTCACTGATTTGATCGGGGCGGAGTAGCCCTTCCTGAACCTGTTCGGCTAAGCGCTGAACTCCCTGAATAATATCCCATCGGCCGCCGTAGTTGGCAGCAATGTTCAATGTTAACCCCGTATTATTTTCCGTGAGCGCTTGCGCTTTACGGATCCGCTCTTGCAGACGCGAATTAAACCGACGGGTATCGCCAATTATCCGCAACCGAACGTTATGGCGGTGCAGGCTTTTCACTTCGCTGTCCAGAGCCCAAACAAACAGCTCCATTAACGCACTCACCTCTTGTTCCGGGCGGTTCCAGTTTTCACTGCTGAATGCGTAGAGCGTCAGTGCCTCAATACCATGATTTGCGGCGTAAGCGACAGCACGACGTACGGATTTCGCCCCGGCTTTATGCCCAAAGGCGCGAATCTTACCTTGCTTCTTCGCCCAGCGACCGTTGCCATCCATGATGATCGCCACATGACGGCAACCGTGGACAGGCGGGTTCTCACTGATTGGTTGATTAGCAGACAACATAACGCGTTATTAATCCATGAAAAGGGATGAGCGGTACCCCGGAATACAGCTATACATTTTATCCTCCGGTAAGCCCGAAGGATTTTACGTATCTTTGTCTCGCAAAAAAGCCGTGCTAAATCACGGCTCTCCCAACCTCACAGCCAAAATGCAGGGCGATTGGGTGGCGCAGACTATATCACTGAAGCCAGATGCTAACAAATGCCGTGATGGTTTGAATGCTGATTCGCCTCTCATTACCGGACGAAATGCTTCGCCTGGGCAGCCGCTTCTTCGCGCGCTCTGACATCAATCGCCAGCACCGCCTCTACGCTCTGTGGCTCGCAAAGGTCGAGTTGTTCGAGCACAGCCAGATTAACCGCCGCAATATCCGTAAAGCGGATATGACCGTCGAGAAAAGCGGCTACCGCTATCTCGTTTGCCGCATTCAGCGCGGTGGTCGCAGCCTGCCCTTGTTCAAAGGCTTCCATCGCCAGCTTCAGGCAAGGATAGCGGGCATAATCCGGCTCACTAAAGCTCAAGGCGCTCATCTTGCAGAAATCCAGCGGTTTAGCTCCGGATACTACGCGATGCGGCCAGGCCATGGTGTTGGCAATCGGCGTACGCATATCGGGTTCACCCAGCTGTGCCAGCACGCTTCCGTCCTGATAACGCACCATTGAGTGAATCACCGACTGAGGATGAATCAGTACTTCCATCTGCTGCGCTGAAGCATTAAACAGCCAGCGGGCTTCGATGTATTCCAGACCTTTATTCATCATAGTGGCCGAGTCGACGGAAATTTTACGTCCCATCGACCAGTTCGGGTGACGACACGCCTGGTCCGGCGTCATTGCGTCCAGCTCAGCGATAGGCGTTTCCCGGAACGGGCCACCAGACCCGGTCAGCAGAATGGAAGAGACTCCATGCTGCGCGAGGTCAGCGTACCCTAAGTCGCGCTGAAAACTTTGCGGCAAACTCTGAAAGATAGCGTTATGTTCACTGTCGACCGGCAGAAGCTGGGCATTGTGCTGTTTTACCGCTTCCAGGAACAGTCGCCCGCAGGTGACCAACGACTCTTTATTTGCAAGCAGGATAACTTTGCCCGCGCGGATTGCTGCAAGCGTTGGTAGCAGGCCAGCCGCGCCAACAATCGCCGCCATAACCTGGTCCACCTCATCCAGCGCGGCGACATCACAAGCCGCCTGCTGACCGCTCAGGACTTCAGTCTTGCTGCCGTGTTCGCGCAACGCCAGCATCACAGACTCGGCGCTACGCGCATCATCCATCACCGCATAGCGCGGAGAAAACTCCAGGCACTGTTCGACCATTCGATCGACGTTTTGGCCAGCCACCAGCGCCGTCACCGTAAAACTTTCGGGATTGTGGCGCACTACGTCCAGCGTATTGCAGCCAATCGAGCCTGTAGAGCCCAGAACAGTTAATCGCTTCATGAGAGATCCGGAATAGGTAAAAAGCAAAACGCCGCCAGCGAAGCAATGACGCTTCCTGTACGGCGTTTATCACACAGCTTGCAGATAGCTTAGAACTGCATCAGTTCCGCTTCTTTCTCTGCCAGCGCCGCTTCAACTTTCTTGATAGCAGCATCCGTCATTTTCTGCACGTCTTCTTGTGAACGGCGATCGTCGTCTTCGCTGATCTCTTTATCTTTCAGCAGCGCCTTCACTTTGTCGTTAGCATCGCGACGAACGTTACGCACGGAAACGCGCGCCTGTTCTGCTTCACCGCGAACGATTTTGGTCAGGTCTTTACGACGTTCTTCAGTCAGCGCTGGCAGTGGCACACGAATGTCGGTGCCCGCAGAGCTTGGGTTCAGACCGAGGTCAGATGCCATAATCGCTTTTTCAACGGCCTGACTTAAAGAGCGGTCAAATACGTTGATTTTCAGCGTACGGGAGTCTTCTACCGTCACGCTTGCCAGCTGGCGAAGCGGAGTTGGGGTGCCGTAATACTCAACGACAATGCCGTCCAGCAGGCTAGGAGAAGCACGACCTGTGCGAATTTTGCTGATTTGGTTTTTGAATGCTTCTACGCATTTTTCCATGCGTACTTCAGCATCTTTTCTGATGTCGTTAATCACGTTACGAATCCTTGAAAACTAGTCTCAGTCAGACCAGACAATGACACATTGCAAAGAATGCGCTAAGTATAGTCTCGTTTAAATCAGGCCACAGAATATACTCGTCGACTTTCAAGCTGCGGATGCGTTTTGTCCCGCAGCTCAAAATCCATAGAGTGAATCAATTATGCCAGGTAAAGGTGAATCTTACCCGGAAATGGCCGTAACGGAAATTATTCCGTAATTAATGTGCCTTCTTTTTCGCCCATGACGACGCGACGCAATGCGCCAGGCTTGTTCATGTTGAATACGCGAATTGGCAATTTGTGGTCACGGGCAAGCGTAAAGGCGGCCAGATCCATAACCTTCAGTTCTTGTTCCAGCACGTCGCTGTAGCTCAGCTGATCGTACATGGTTGCAGACGGATCTTTTGCCGGATCGGCGGTGAATACACCGTCAACCTTCGTGGCTTTCAGAACAACGTCAGCTTCAATTTCGATACCGCGCAGGCAAGCAGCGGAATCGGTGGTAAAGAATGGGTTACCGGTACCGGCGGACAGAATCACGACGCGGTTGTTACGCAGCAGGCTGATAGCCTCTGCCCAGCTGTAGTTGTCGCATACGCCGTTCAGCGGAATAGCTGACATCAAGCGAGCGTTCACATAGGCGCGATGCAGTGCGTCACGCATTGCCAGGCCGTTCATGACCGTTGCCAGCATGCCCATGTGGTCGCCCACAACGCGGTTCATACCCGCTTTTGCCAGACCTGCACCACGGAACAGGTTGCCACCACCAATGACGACACCCACCTGAATGCCCAGCTCAACAAGTTCTTTAATTTCTTGCGCCATGCGGTCAAGAATACTTGCGTCAATCCCGAAGCCTTCAGTGCCCTGCAATGCTTCACCGCTAAGCTTAAGCAGAATACGTTTGTAGACAGGTTTTGCGTTGGTAGCCATTTTCTTTCCTGAGAGTGTCACGAATGGGATGGTAAAAATTCAGGTGACATCATGCGATCCTTGCCGGTAAGCCCCTATAGGAGCTGGCTGATTTCCACATGACGATTTTCGTTACTTTACAACATAAAAGAGAGCCGCCCTCAGGCGGCTCCTTTACAGCAATTAAGACTGCTTGGACATTGCAGCAACTTCTGCTGCGAAGTCAGTCTCAACTTTTTCGATGCCTTCGCCCACTTCAAAGCGGATGAAACCAGTCACGTCAGCGTTGTGCTCTTTCAGCAACTGGCCAACGTTTTTGCTTGGATCCATAACGAACGGCTGACCGGTCAGAGAAACTTCGCCGGTGAATTTCTTCATGCGGCCTTCAACCATTTTCTCTGCGATTTCTTTTGGCTTACCGGACTGCATCGCGATGTCGAGCTGAACCTGGTATTCTTTTTCTACCACGTCTGCAGACACGTCTTCTGGCTTAACGAATTCTGGCTTGCTTGCAGCAACGTGCATTGCCAGATGTTTAGCCAGTTCTTCGTCAGCGCCAGTTGCAGCAACCAGAACGCCGATGCGAGCACCGTGCTGGTAGTTACCCAGAACTTCGCCTTCCAGGGAAGCCACACGACGGATGTTGATGTTCTCACCGATTTTAGCAACCAGAGCAACACGTTCTTCTTCGAACTGTGCTTTCAGAACTTCAACATCAGTGATGTTACCAGCAACCGCTGCGTCCAGTACTTTGTCAGCAAAAGCCTGGAAACCAGTATCTTTAGCAACGAAGTCAGTCTGGCAGTTAACTTCCAGAATGAAGCCGATGTTGCCATTGATTTTAGTTTTGATCACGCCGTCAGCAGCAACGTTGCCTGCTTTTTTCGCTGCTTTGATAGCACCGGATTTACGCATGTTTTCGATTGCCAGCTCGATGTCGCCGTTAGCTTCAGTCAGTGCTTTTTTGCAATCCATCATGCCTGCGCCGGTACGCTCACGCAGCTCTTTTACCAGGGATGCGGTAATTTCAGCCATTCTAAAATCCTCGAAAGATTTGATCTGCCCGGCCAAAACCGTACAGATATAAAAGTAAAAAAGGGGGCCATAGACAGGCCCCCTAACCAAACGTGTACTACCTGGTCTATAAGGGCTCTAACGAGCGTGCCTTATTACTCAGCTTCTACGAAGCTTTCTTCCGCTTGGGAAGCCAGATCCTGGGAACGGCCTTCACGAACGGTAGCAGCAACAGCGCTCAGGTACAGGGTCACAGCACGGATTGCATCGTCGTTACCAGGGATAACGAAATCAACGCCATCTGGATCAGAGTTGGTATCAACGATAGAGAATACTGGGATACCCAGGTTGTTCGCTTCTTTGATAGCAATGTGTTCATGGTCAGCATCGATTACGAACAGTGCGTCCGGCAGGCCGCCCATGTCTTTGATACCGCCCAGGCTGTTTTCCAGCTTGCCCAGTTCACGAGTGCGCATCAGCGCTTCTTTTTTGGTCAGCTTGTCGAAAGTACCGTCTTGAGACTGAGTTTCCAGATCTTTCAGGCGTTTGATTGACTGACGAACGGTTTTCCAGTTGGTCAGCATGCCGCCCAACCAGCGATGGTTCACGAAGAACTGGTCGCAGCTGTTAGCAGCTTCTTTCACAGCTTCGCTTGCAGCGCGCTTAGTACCAACGAAAAGGATTTTGCCTTTGCGAGCGGAGATCTTGTTCAGTTCAGCCAGAGCTTCGTTGAACATTGGTACAGTTTTCTCAAGGTTGATGATGTGAACTTTGTTACGTGCGCCGAAGATGAAAGGCTTCATTTTCGGGTTCCAGTAACGGGTCTGGTGACCAAAGTGTACACCAGCCTTGAGCATGTCGCGCATGGAAACAGTTGCCATGGTAAAAACCTCTATAGATAAAGTTGGGGTTAAGCCTCCACGTATCCCATATTACCGACCCCTAAGGGCACCCCGGAATATGTGTCGATACGTGTGTGTTATTACACAAAGTGAGATTTGTCGCTTCCAGCCAAAACATTGAGCGGAAGTTCGGCGCGCTTTATACCATAAAATAGACGAAGACACCAACAGTTGTTATCACCCGCGCAGGGCACGAAAGGCGAAGTTCAGAATGATTCTCAATTTGGCAGGGGGTACTCCTGGCTGTTAACATTGACATCACTAATACTCAATTATTGTCGAAACATTCGACACTGATGGACATATTCCATGGCAATCTCTATTAAAACCCCTGAAGATATTGAAAAAATGCGCGTTGCCGGTCGTCTGGCGGCTGAAGTGCTCGAAATGATCGAACCGCATGTAAAACCTGGCGTCACCACCGGTGAACTGGATCGCATCTGTAACGATTATATCGTTAACGAACAAAAAGCGATTTCGGCGTGCCTGAACTACCACGGCTTCCCAAAATCCGTCTGCATCTCCATTAACGAAGTGGTGTGTCACGGTATCCCGGATGACGAAAAGCACCTGAAAGATGGCGATATCGTCAACATCGACGTCACGGTCATTAAAGACGAATTCCACGGCGATACCTCCAAAATGTTTATCGTCGGCAAACCAACCATTCTGGGTGAGCGTCTGTGTCGCGTCACCAAAGAGAGCCTGTACGTGGCGCTGAGAATGGTAAAACCTGGCGTGAACCTGCGTGAAATCGGCGCGGCGATTCAGAAATTTGTTGAAGCCGAAGGTTTCTCCGTTGTTCGCGAATACTGCGGTCACGGTATCGGTCGTGGTTTCCACGAAGAACCGCAGGTGCTGCACTATGACTCTCGTGAAACCGATGTGGTATTAAAGCAGGGCATGACCTTCACCATTGAACCGATGGTCAACGCCGGTAAAAAAGAAATTCGCACCATGAAGGACGGCTGGACGGTAAAAACCAAAGACCGGAGCTTGTCTGCGCAGTACGAGCATACTATTGTGGTGACAGACAACGGCTGCGAAATACTGACATTACGCAAGGATGACACCATCCCGGCGATAATCTCGCACGACGAATAATAAGAAGCCGGCGAAAGCCGGTTTTTTTTGGTAATCGCTTTTTCTTATGGGTGGCGTATGACGAATCTTTTACCTGAACTGGCCTGCACAATTCTCCCCACCCTCCCCGGCCAGCCTGAGTATCCGGTCACCTGGTCAGAAGAGAGTCTGACCTGCGCTGAAATCAAAACCCGCCTCGATGATTTTCAGCATTGGCTGGGCGAAGCCTTTGACAACGGCGCATCGGCCGAACAGCTTATCGAAGCCCGTACCGAATTTATCGACCAGTTGCTACAACGCTTGTGGCTACTCTACGGCTTTGGCGATCTTGACGACGCCGCCCTGGTCGCCGTTGGCGGGTATGGCCGCGGTGAACTGCACCCGCTGTCTGATGTGGACTTGCTGATCCTCAGCCGGAGCAAACTCGCAGACGATAGAGCGCAGAAGATAGGTGAATTACTTACGCTGCTGTGGGATCTCAAGCTAGAGGTGGGCCACAGCGTGCGTACGCTGGAAGAGTGCCTGCTGGAAGGGCTGTCAGATTTAACCGTCGCCACAAACCTTATCGAATCCCGACTGCTCATTGGCGATGTCGCGCTGTTCCTTGAGCTGCAAAAAAATATCTTCAGCGAAGGTTTCTGGCCTTCAGAACACTTCTTCCCGGCAAAGGTTGCCGAGCAAGAAGCGCGCCACCAGCGTTACCACGGCACCAGCTACAACCTGGAGCCCGACATTAAAAGTAGCCCCGGCGGCCTGCGTGATATCCAGACCCTTCAGTGGGTGGCGCGCCGTCACTTTGGCGCGACCTCGTTCGATGAGATGGTTCGCTTTGGCTTTCTAACGGAAGCCGAGCGCAATGAACTCAACGAATGTCTCCACCTGCTCTGGCGCATTCGTTTTGCGCTGCATCTGGAACTGACTCGCTACGACAACCGACTCCTGTTCGATCGCCAGCTCAGCGTGGCTCGCCGCCTGAAATATGAAGGCGAAGGCAATCAGCCTATCGAGCATATGATGAAGGATTTCTATCGCGTCACCCGCCGGGTGAGCGAGCTTAATCACATGCTATTGCAGCTGTTTGATGAAGCCATCCTTGCTCTGACCGAAGATGAAAAACCTCGCGCCATTGACGATGATTTCCAGCTACGCGGCACGCTTATCGACCTACGCGACGACACGCTGTTTATCCGGGAACCGCAGGCTATTCTGCGCATGTTCTACATGATGGTGCGCAACAGCAACATCACGGGGATCTATTCCACCACCCTGCGCCATCTGCGCCATGCTCGACGCCATCTGACCGAGCCGCTGTGCTATATCCCAGAGGCGCGCTCGCTATTTCTGAATATGTTACGCCACCCAGGTGCGGTAAAGCGTGGCCTGTTACCGATGCATCGCCACAGCGTGCTGTGGGCCTATATGCCGCAGTGGTCTTATATTGTCGGTCAGATGCAGTTTGACCTGTTCCATGCCTATACCGTCGATGAACATACGATTCGCGTGCTGCTGAAGCTGGAAAGTTTCGCTAATGAAGAAACGCGCCCAATGCATCCTCTATGCGTTGATCTGTGGCCACGGCTAAACCATCCAGAACTGATTCTGATTGCCGCGCTGTTTCACGATATCGCCAAAGGGCGCGGGGGTGACCATTCAGTGCTTGGCGCGCAGGACGTGCTGAAATTCGCCGAACTGCACGGTCTGAATTCACGTGAAACCCAGCTCGTCGCCTGGCTGGTGCGCCAGCATTTGTTGATGTCCGTTACCGCTCAGCGTCGTGATATTCAGGATCCAGAAGTGATCAAACAGTTTGCCGAAGAGGTGCAGACCGAGCATCGCCTACGCTTTTTGGTGTGCCTGACGGTGGCCGATATCTGCGCCACTAACGAAACCCTGTGGAACAGCTGGAAGCAAAGCCTGTTGCGCGAGCTCTATTTCGCCACCGAAAAACAACTCCGTCGCGGCATGCAAAACACCCCGGATATGCGCGAACGCGTGCGTCATCATCAGATGCAGGCGCTGGCGCTGCTGCGCATGGATAATATCAATGAAGAAGCGCTGCATCAGATCTGGAACCGCTGTCGCGCCAACTACTTTGTGCGCCACACGCCAAACCAATTAGCCTGGCATGCCCGTCATCTGCTCAAGCATGATTTAACGCAGCCGATGATCCTGCTAAGCCCTCAGGCCACCCGTGGCGGTACGGAAATCTTTATCTGGAGCCCGGACAGACCGTATCTGTTCGCCGCCGTTTGCGCCGAGCTCGACCGACGCAATCTCAGCGTCCATGACGCGCAAATCTTTACCACCCGCGACGGCATGGCGATGGACTCGTTCATTGTCCTCGAACCCGATGGCAGCCCGCTCTCCGGCGATCGTCATGAGACAATTCGTTCAGGGCTCGAGCAGGCCATCACGCAGCACAGCTGGCAGCCGCCACAGCCGCGTCGCCAGGCGGCAAAACTACGCCATTTTTCCGTCGACACGGAAGTGAACTTCCTGCCCACCCATACCGACCGTCGTTCATTCCTTGAACTGATCGCACTCGACCAACCAGGGCTCCTTGCCCGCGTCGGCCAGGTGTTTGCCGACCTCGGAATTTCGCTCCACGGGGCCAGAATTACGACAATTGGTGAACGAGTAGAAGATTTATTTATAATCGCCACCGCCAACCGGCGTGCCCTTAATAATGAGCTGCAACAAGAAGTACAACAACGGTTGACAGCAGCCCTCAATCCAAACGATAAAGGGTAACGATTTTTTATTAGTAAATGGAAAGAGTAAACAATGCAGCAATTACAGAACGTTATTGAGTCCGCCTTTGAGCGTCGCGCCGACATCACGCCGGCAAATGTGGATACCGTAACCCGCGAAGCGGTCAACCAGGTTATTTCGCTGCTGGATTCCGGCGCGCTGCGTGTCGCTGAAAAAATTGACGGTCAGTGGGTCACTCACCAGTGGCTGAAGAAAGCGGTTCTGCTCTCTTTCCGTATTAACGATAACCAGGTTATCGACGGTGCGGAAAGCCGCTACTTCGATAAGGTACCGATGAAGTTTGCCGACTACGATGAAGCCCGTTTCCAGAAAGAAGGTTTCCGCGTAGTGCCACCGGCAGCGGTTCGTCAGGGTGCTTATATTGCCCGTAATACCGTTCTGATGCCGTCCTACGTGAATATCGGCGCTTACGTTGATGAAGGCTCTATGGTGGATACCTGGGCTACCGTCGGCTCCTGCGCGCAGATCGGTAAAAACGTTCACCTGTCCGGCGGCGTCGGCATCGGTGGCGTACTGGAGCCACTGCAGGCCAATCCAACCATCATCGAAGACAACTGCTTCATCGGCGCGCGCTCTGAAGTTGTTGAAGGCGTGATCGTGGAAGAAGGTTCCGTGATTTCCATGGGCGTTTATTTAGGTCAGAGCACCAAAATCTACGACCGTGAAACCGGTGAAGTGTTCTACGGCCGCGTACCGGCAGGCTCAGTTGTCGTTTCCGGCAACCTGCCATCGAAAGACGGTAAATACAGCCTGTACTGCGCGGTTATCGTGAAGAAAGTCGACGCGAAAACTCGCGGCAAAGTGGGCATTAACGAACTGCTGCGTACTATCGATTAATAAGATATTAAAAAGCGGGGGCCACCCCGCTTTTTTTATCTTCACGCTGGCGGAAAATGATTTTTTCGTTAATTATTCAATAGTTAATTTAGATCAAGGGTACCGCTATGTACGATAATCTGAAAAGCTTGGGCATTACCAATCCTGATGAAATCGATCGTTACAGCCTCCGGCAGGAAGCCAACAACGATATCCTGAAAATCTATTTCCAGAAGGATAAAGGTGAATTTTTCGCCAAGAGCGTGAAGTTTAAATATCCGCGCCAGCGTAAAACTGTGGCCGCCGATGGCATTGGTCAGGGTTTTAAAGAAGTACAGGAAATCAGCCCTAACCTGCGCTACATCATCGATGAGTTAGATCAGATTTGCCAACGCGATCGCACTGAAGTCGATCTCAAGCGTAAGATCCTGGACGATCTGCGTCATCTTGAAAGCGTCGTAACCAACAAGATCAGCGAAATTGAAGCCGATCTCGAAAAATTAACGCGCAATAAGTAATTTTCAGGGTCAGGTTTCTGGCCCTGCTTTCTCTTCGCACCTCAGCGAACGCCTCACTTCCTCTCAATTTTTTACCTCACACCTCACAAAACATCACATCACTATCCGTTTGAATTACATCAGTAAATTATTCAGTTATGTTCGTTTTCCACTCATAAGGAGACTGCTCTATGACTCAGGAAATTGAACATAAATGCTATACGTTGCCATCCGCCACCTGGCTTGATAAAGAAGAGTTTCAAAAAGGACGCGAACAAGACCGTCAGGCGCTGGATTTTATTCTGCCCGCCAATACGCCACTACAAATCCGTCAACCTGATATCAGTAAGGGTAAAGCGCTTCTGCGACTTATCTGCAATGATTCGCAGCCAGAAAAATGCATCAGAATCAATACCGAATGGCAAACGGTGACGAGTACAGTTGACTGCGTGCCGTTCATCGATACGCTCTACACTGCGCAGGCCGAAAGCTTCAGTGTGATATATCAACAACCTACAGCGACAAAACCGCTGCCGTGCTGGACGCCGGGGCAATCTGAAGAGTCATTTTTCCAGGTATGGGGGAGTAATAAAGCACCTTACGCGCTGCTGGATTTAGTCTATATTCGCCTGCTGCTGCCCTATGTCGATCGCGAAAAGGCGATGAAGGCGGGACTGTCGGCGCTGCATACCTACTATTCAAATGTCTTCACCCATTACAACAACTGGGCGGGCCTTAGCGATAATCCGGATTCACCGCTTAACCAAAACGTGGCTAATCGCTATTTCGTCCGCGCGGATATTCACGGCGTCGGCTCAGCCTACTACCTTCCGTGGTGGTGTGCGCAAACCGCCGCCAGCATTGGCAGCGGCTGGCTCGATAACGTTGATTCTCAGTGGCTCATTCTTCATGAAATTGCCCACGGCTATCAAGGCAAATTTATGAACGACACCGCCCTCCCGGTCGACGAGGTGTGGAACAATATTTATGCCGCGTACTATCAGCAAATGACGCTGGCCCAGGGCAATCATCTTTATACCGGCGGCTGGCTCTATAACTATGGTAAACAAGCAGCGCAAGAGCAGCAGCTGATTAACCATATTGCCAATAAGGACCCCATCCCTTCCTGGGGGCTTCGTCCACGTCTGCATTTCCTGATGCTGATGCTGCTAAAAGCGGGCACTCAAGCCTTCAGGACTTTTAACCAGCAGTATCGCGCTCTGGCGAATAGCGATAATTTCACCGCCTCGGAACATCCGTTGGCTGACGTTCTGGCCACGGCCATAGCCGCGGCGAGTGGATATGATGTCATTGCGTTTATGAATCTTTGTGGTCTGAAGCTACAAACCTCCACCTGTGAACGAATCGCCTCACAAGCCACCAAACCGCTATGGCCACTTTACGATTTGCTGGCGCAAACGGAATGGGAAAGCGCACGGCAACTGCTCGGCCTTGACTCCGCGGTCTGGCTGGTCGATAACCGCGAATTAGCTGCCCTGAATAAAACCGCTACCCTTTCGTTAACGCTGGCGATTGACGATCTTCAACAGATCTATGGTCGTACGTTAACCCTGAGCGATAGCTGCGGGGTGGACCATTCGGTGATAATTAATGACAGCACAATCACACTAAATGAGATACCTATCGGGGTTTATCAACTCACGCTGCCTAAAGGTCGCTCACAAAAATATCTTGTTGATATCACGCATATCACCCTTCGAGAGGGAAGCAACGCGGTGAGCGTTAATTTCAGCCGGCACAACGACACCAGCAGTCGAAACGTGACGCTGAATTTTTTAGGTCTGAGCGATGCGCGATTCGCCAGTCTGGAAGTTGATTATGTTAATCAACAGCTGGTGCTGGATATTCTCAAAGCCACACCGCACAGCTATTTCGCTAATGAGCTTTATGCCAGCATTTGCGTGCTATCCGCCAGCGGCGAGAAGGTGTTTGAGCAAAAAATGAATGGCACTGACTGTACCGTCGGAAAAACGATTATTCCGTTTAGTCCAGAGTACCATTTATATGTTTACCACGCCGAGCCGGGACGTTTAAAAGCCTCACCCGGTTATTTGACGCTGGTTGCTCGTGAGAAATATCAGCTCCTGCGCATTGATGAAAATGGGGTGTATAACTTCATAATCAATAACAATCCGAGTGATGATTTACTGACGATGTTCCGCCATGTCGCCCAGCAAATACGCGATAACGCCTCGCTGCGCGCGCAGTCAGATTCCGTAGCGAAAAACGAACTCTGGCTTATGCTGGCGCATATTGAGGAGCCAGCCTATAGCACGCTTGTAAAAGAGTATGCCGATGTGCTCCCGCAGGATAATAGTCAACCAGACGAACTCACGGGCCAATGTATTTCACTGGAATTAAAAGGCCAGGGAAATAAGACGTTCTGCGAGATAGCTTTTGATAATCAGCATCACCAAATGTGTCTTACCACCCGTTCCGGCGCGGCGCATGCTTATTACAGTTCCAATCTCTATGCCAGTATTTTGATCACCGAACCAAGCGGTGCAATCGTTTATAGCCGTAATTTTAGTGGCGGTGCGAACATTTCGGCAAATACTGAAACGCTGGCTTTGACGGAAAATATGATTATCGAGCTTTTCCATGATGAGCCATTCCGTTGCAGCGTCCACAATGACACCACACAGCATTCGCTATCATTGAAGAAAAGTAACCGTTGGCGGGTTGTTACAGAGGGTCTGGAGGTGCTTTCACCGGTTCCCGTTGAGGAAGATGACAAAGGGAATGAAGACGTGCCGCTGAACGTCTCCGAACTCTTTGGTGATGACTTCATCTGGCAGTTACTCGGTGATAAAGATATCGGCTTTGCCCATATGGCGATGGACATTGGGAACGGGACGCTATCGTTCACCGCTAAGTCGGGGGTGCCGCACGCTGAATTTAGCACCACCTATGCCTCAGTCAGCGTCTACGATACGCGGGGTTCCGTTGTCTATCGTCAGTCGATTAAAGGCGCTTCTGAGCTTGGTGAGTACACCGATACGGCGAGGATGGCAGAAGGATATACGATTGAGATGTTCCACGCCGAGGCTGGCGAGCGTTCGTTGATGGTCGATTCGCAAACCAATAAACGGTGGCAACAGCCAAATACCGTGGTCTGGCAGGTCACTGCCCGCGGGCTTAAGCGTCTGGATCAAGAATAGCGCGAGTTTTAACAACCGTAACTGATTGTGCTTTCGAAGACCGTACGAACCAGGGTGAAATCTGAACGATAAACGCATTCCCTGTCAGCCGTGGTGGCTTAACGGGGAGTGCGTTTTTTTGCAGATCACGCTATCGCTGCTCATCCAACTGCAATGCAATATACAGCAGCAAACGATCGTCAAAATTCCCCAAATCCAGTCCGGTCAGTTCCGAAATTCGATTAAGCCTATACTCCAGCGTATTACGGTGAATAAACAGCGCCTTCGAGGTCGCCAATGGCTGAACGTTATGGCGGAACCAGGCGGCCAGCGTACGGCGCAGCAGGCCGTTGTTGTCCATCGCTTTCAGGCGCATTAACGGGCGAGAAAGCTCGTTGGCTTGCCAACCGCCGCGCAGGCTGTCGAGCAGCACCGGCAGCATCAGATCCTGATAAAAATAGCTGCGGCTTTCGGGCATTCGCTGCTTGCCGACCATCATGGTGGTGCGCGCCGTACGGTAGGAACGGGCGATGCTGCCGGGGCCGGTGAAGTAGTTGCCGAGCGCCACGCGAAAACGCAGATGACCGTTCTCTTTCATCCGTGAAATAAGCTGTTCAACCCGTTTCTGATGATCTTCAGCGTCCCAACGTCCAAACGGATTCAGCGCCGGTTTCAACACCACCATTTCGGTTAACGAGACAATCGCAATCAGGTTATTTCGCTCAGGCGTCGTCAGCGCGTTTTGCAATTGCTGAAGCTCTGCCATTGCGCTGTCCACGCCTAGCTGACCGCTATCGACCTCCACCACCGCCGCCACGCGCGGCTGGTTAAGGTCAATGCCCAGGCGCTGCGCCCATTCGGTCAGCGCCGGGGTATTCTCTTCGGCCTGGATAAGGTTCATCACCAGCTCTTCGCGCAGACGGCTGTCCTGGGCTAAAAGGTGCATCAGGCGCGACTGCTCTAACATCATCTCCGCCGTCATACACACCAGTTCACCGTACTTACGCAGCGTCTCCGGCTCGCCGGTCAGGCCGATAACGCCAACAATTTCCCCTTCCAGACGCAGCGGCAGGTTAATCCCCTGACGTACCCCATGGAGATGTCGAGCGACAGCGTCATCAATATCAACCACCCGCCCCTGCGACAGCACCAGTAATGCCCCTTCGTGCAATTCACCAATACGCTCGCGATCGCCGCTGCCAATAATGCGCCCACGGGCATCCATTACGTTGATATTGGTATCGATAATGCGCATGGTGCGCGCCACGATATCCTGCGCCATTTTAGTGTCGAGATGCCAGCTAGCCATGAACCCCTCCTGTGAGCAGGTTACATGATAAGAAAGAAGATAAAGGCTCGCACTGTGCAATTGCACAAAGCAGGGTTGGGATCTATGGAGTTGTGGGAAGCTTCACATTACGGCGGGAGAAACCCTTTCCCCAAAAGGGGAAAGGGTTGGATTGTCGATTACTGCATCAACAGATAGATAGAGGTGTCGCCACGCTGGATATTCAGCGCCAGTACAGAAGGTTTACCGTCGAGGATTTTACGCAGCTCAGCAATATTTTTCACCGCTTGCTGGTTCGCGCCGATAATCACGTCACCTTTCTTCAGGCCAATTTGCGCCGCCGGCGTACCCGCTTTCACGGAGCTTACCACCACGCCTTTGTCCTGACCTTTGTTGCTCATCTCAGCGCCTTCAATACCGCTGAAGATGGAGCTGGAATCAACCTGATTCTGGCTGCTCTGCTGCAATTCAATTTGAACGGTTAACGGCTTACCGTCACGCTGCAGGCCGAGGCTGATTTTGCTGCCGATTGGCATCGTACCCACCTGCGCACGCAGTGCTGCAAAGCTGCTGATAGGCTTACCGTTCAGGGCGGTGATGACGTCACCCGCTTTAATGCCCGCTTTTGCCGCTGAAGAGTTCGGCATGACCTGGCTTACGAACGCGCCGCGCTGCGCATCCACCTTCATGGCTTTCGCCAGCTCAGAGTTCAGCTCGGTCCCCATAATGCCCAGTTCACCGCGCTTAACCTGGCCAAATTTCACCATCTGATCAGTCAGGTTTTTCACCATGTTGCTTGGAATGGCGAAACCGATACCGATGTTGCCGCCGTCAGGGGCGAGGATCGCGGTGTTAATGCCGATAAGCTCGCCGTTCAGGTTAACCAGCGCGCCGCCGGAGTTACCGCGGTTAATTGCCGCATCGGTCTGAATAAAGTTTTCGTAGTTTTCGACGTTCAGGCCGCTACGGCCCAGCGCAGAAACAATACCGGACGTCACGGTTTCACCCAGACCAAACGGGTTACCGATAGCCACGGTGTAATCACCGACGCGCAGTGCATCAGAGTCAGCCAGCTTAATCGCCGTCAGGTTTTTCGGATCCTGAATCTGAATCAGCGCAATATCAGAGCGTGGGTCTTTACCCACCACTTTGGCGTCAAATTTACGCCCATCGCTCAGCTGCACTTTAATAACGTTGGCGTTATCCACCACGTGGTTATTAGTGACGACATAGCCTTTCGCCGCGTCAATCACTACCCCAGAACCGAGGGCCATAAATTTCTGCTGCTGTGGGTTACCGCCACCGTTGCCCCCCTGCGGGCCACCGCCCTGACAGAATGGAGAGCTCTGGAACGGTGAACCGTCCTGGCAGAAAGGCGAATTGTCGCCAAAGAATTGCTGGAAGTTACGCCCCATGCGCGGCGTATTTACCGTTGTGCTGCCTTCAACATTAATGCTGACGACTGACGGCATCACTTTCTCCAGCATCGGCGCCAGGCTTGGCATTGGCTGCGCGGCAGACGCGGTAGAAGATGCCGTCTCGGCCGCGCTAGCGGACAACGGAGACAGAGCCAGACTTAAACTAAGAGCCAGTGCACTCATTGCTAACGTGGTTTTTTTCATGTGTTTCAATCTCAATTTCAGATTACGCAAAGTTACGATGTTCGTGACTAATCAGATTCACTTTATGGCACTAAGTTCCCTGCAACTACACGTGGGAAAAGTAAAAATTTATTGAGCGTCTTTACAAAACTTATGATTATTCTACCGCCATCAACCGCCGATATTCATCCCACGCGTAGAGGTCAGTCATTCCACTGATATAATCCTGAAGCAGGCGGCAGCGATAATAATATTCCATCACCGGAAATTCCACAGCATCACGCGATATTTTATTTACAGCCTCAACGTAAGCTAAACGATGGCGCGTTGAGAGCTTGCAAAAAAGCCGTGATTCGATAGGCAGATGGCGTAAACGCTCATGTTTAACCAGCTCACTAAATTCATTTAACGATAATTTTAACAGCGGCGCATAAATATCAAGTAAACCGCCAATCACTCGGTATCCCTGCAATTCAAGCTGCTCGACATCTGGATGGCTAAAGACATGTTTTATCGCCACATTTTTATATAATGCCAGCAATTCACTGTAGCTGCTTTCATCTTCAAGCAGTGCGTGGTTAAAGTCACCTTCAAAAATCTGCGGCAGATTATCGATAAAACGCTGTGCCGCGTAAGGCACCAGTTTATTTAATGTATTTACCCGCAAATACATAAAGAACTGATCTTCTGTGCTTCGACTTAATGAATTTGCGCGAGATTTATCCCAGGCATTCTCAACCACCTGTGCAAACAACGAACCTTTTTCATGATCGGGCCAGGCATCGTATAAATGCTGGTAGAGCTGCTCAACGCTAAAGATTCTTTTTTCTACAGCATCTTCAAGGTCAGCAACACAATATGAAATATCATCCGCAGCTTCCATAATCCAGGTTAATGGAAAGCGATTGTAAGGGGCTAGCGCCAGTTCTTTACGTAAGCGCGCAATATACTCTTCTTCGGCCAGGTAATAACCTGGCTTTTTCATTAAGTAGCTATGCGTTTTCGGCACGTCATTCGCCCACCAGGCGGGACGCGTATATTTTAAAATACACCCTACCTGCGCCCAGGTCAGATTCATGCGCATCAAGGTATGCACCAAACGGATGCCCTGCGCATTGCCTTCGAAATGGCACAGGTCTTGCCGCACTTTGCTACGCAGCACGTTCAGCGCCTCTTCCCCTTCATGCAGCTTGAGAGCGGCAACCTCGCATCGGTCATGGCTTTGCGGCTGCTGGAGCGCATCTTTCGGTGCCAGGCGCTGGCTGAACCAGTCGTTAATCGCCGCTTCGCCAAAGTGACCGAAAGGTGGATTGCCAATGTCATGCATCAGGCACGCCATTTCAACGACGCTTTCAAACGGCCCGGTCAGCTCATCCAGCCCGTAGGTAGCGAGCAGTTTTTTCTCTTTCAGACGGCTCAGGATCTCTTTGGCGATATAGCGCCCCACCTGCTGCACTTCCATCGAGTGCGTTAAACGCGTTCGTACCGCGGCATTACGCTCGAGTGGGAAAACCTGCGTTTTTTGCTGTAAACGTCGAATGGCAGGTGAGTTAATAATGCGCCCACGATCGCTTTCAAAAATGCGCAGAATTTCATGTTCTGAGCTTACGCCCTGAGGTGAACGATAGCGCCGACGCCAGTTAATTTTATTACGGAAATCAATCTTCACCATAACCTCTCCGTCGCGAGAAATGCGCTTCCCCTGAACCGCATGATAGACTATGCCTTTAAACATGGTATATCGCGAGTAAATCTATGAAAATCGGCATTATTGGCGCAATGGAAGAAGAAGTTACGCTGCTGCGTGACAAAATCGAAAATCGTCAGACCATCACCGTGGGCGGGAGCGAAATCTATACCGGGCAGTTGAACGGCGTTGACGTCGCGTTACTGAAATCCGGCATTGGTAAGGTTGCCGCCGCAATGGGCGCGACGCTGCTGCTTGAACGCTGCCAGCCGGACGTCATCATTAATACCGGCTCCGCAGGCGGCCTTGCGCCAACCCTGAAAGTGGGTGATATCGTGGTTTCTGACGAAGCGCGCTACCACGATGCCGATGTCACCGCATTTGGCTACGAAATCGGTCAAATGGCCGGCTGTCCAGCGGGCTTTAAAGCGGACGACAAGCTGATTGCCGCGGCGGAAGAGTGCATTAAATCGCTCGACCTGAACGCCGTTCGTGGCCTTATCGTCAGCGGCGACGCCTTCATCAACGGTTCCGTGGGGCTGGCGAAAATTCGCCATAACTTCCCACAGGCGATTGCGGTAGAAATGGAAGCCACGGCAATTGCGCATGTGTGCCACAGCTTTGCCGTGCCGTTTGTGGTCGTTCGCGCGATCTCAGACGTGGCCGATCAGCAGTCCCATTTGAGCTTTGACGAGTTCCTGACGGTCGCCGCGAAGCAGTCAACGCTGATGGTTGAAGCGCTGGTGCAGAAACTGGCGCGTGGCTAAGCGGTTTATCACAGGGCTGCTGGCCCTGCTGTTGAGCGCTCCGGCGTGGCTGTTCGCCGCGCCGCGGGTTATCTCCCTCTCCCCTGCCAACACCGAGCTGGCCTTTGCCGCTGGCATCACCCCCGTTGGCGTCAGCGCCTGGTCTGACTATCCTGAAGAAGCTAAAGCCATTGAGCAGGTTGCTTCCTGGCAGGGCATTAATCTGGAACGCATTGTCGCGCTGCATCCCGATCTGGTGCTGGCATGGAAAGAAGGCAACGCCGAACGCCAGGTGAATCAGCTGCAAGCGCTGGGGATCACCGTATTATGGGTTGATAACCATCGTATTGAGGACATTGCCGCTTCATTACGCCAGTTGGCGAAATGGAGCCCAACGCCTGAGAAAGCCGAGCAGGCGGCTGCCTCGCTGTTACGTGACTATGCGCAGCTCAAAGCGCAGTACGCGGACGCGCCGAAGAAACGCGTGTTTATGCAGTTTGGTTTCAATCCTATTTTCACCAGTAATAAAAGTGCCATTCAAAACCAGGTGCTGGAGATTTGCGGCGGTGAAAACATCTTTGCCGATAGCCGCGTCGCATGGCCGCAGGTGAGCCGTGAACAGGTGTTAATGCGTCAACCGCAGGCTATTATTGCCGCAGGCGATGAGAGTCAAATTCCGAAAATCCAGCATTACTGGGCAAGCCAGCTCACAATCCCCATTATTCCCCTTAATAGTGACTGGTTTGAACGAGCAAGCCCACGTATTATCCTCGCCGCAAAACAACTCTGTACTGCTTTAGAGCAGGTTCATTAACGGGATAATTGGTCATGCTGGTTTACTGGCTGGATATTGTAGGCACCATTGTTTTCGCCATCTCGGGCGTATTGCTGGCGGGAAAGTTACGCATGGATCCGTTTGGCGTACTGGTGCTGGGCGTGGTCACCGCCGTGGGTGGCGGGACTATCCGTGATATGGCGTTAGCTAACGGCCCGGTATTCTGGGTTAAAGATCCGACCGACCTGGTGGTCGCTATGGTGACCTGCATGTTGACCATCGTGCTGGTGCGTCAACCGCGTCGTTTACCCAAATGGGTGCTGCCGGTTCTGGATGCCGTGGGTCTGGCGGTTTTCGTCGGTATTGGCGTCAATAAAGCGTTTATCGCCCATTCAGGGCCACTGGTGGCAATCTGTATGGGTGTGGTGACCGGCGTCGGCGGTGGGATTATCCGTGACGTGCTGGCGCGTGAAATACCGATGATCCTGCGTACGGAAATCTACGCCACCGCCTGTATTGTGGGCGGTATCGTTCACGCCACGGCCTATTACACCTTCAACATTCCGCTTGAGAACGCCAGTATGATGGGGATGGTGGTGACGCTGGCCATTCGCCTGGCGGCAATCCGCTGGCACCTGAAGCTGCCCACCTTTGCGCTGGATGATAACGGACGCTAACCGTAATTTTGTTGATACTGTGAACGGGCAGACTGCCGGAGGGTGGGGTTGCGTTAGCCGTACACTAATCTTGTAGCCCGGCCAAGCGAAGCGCCGCCGGGGCCGGCTCGGTGCTCATCCCGGCGGCGCTTCGCTTGGCCGGGCTACAGTTAAAATTGCCCGCCAAAAGGCGGGCAATGAAAATTCACAGCGTAAGAGCACTCAGGGCATCAGATGCTGAACGACGATCCACAGCCGCAGGTGCTGGTCGCATTCGGGTTGGTCACGATAAAGCGTGAACCTTCCAGACCTTCGGTGTAATCCACGGATCCACCCACCAGGTATTGCAGGCTCATCGGGTCAACCACCAGGCCTACGCCCTCTTTTTCGATGGTCATGTCGCCGTCGTTGACCTGGTCATCAAAAGTAAAACCATACTGGAAGCCGCTGCAACCGCCGCCCGTGATATATACGCGCAGTTTGAGGTTTGGATTTTCTTCATCCGCGATCAGGAATTTCACTTTTTTGGCTGCGGCGTCGGTAAACTCCAGCGGCAGCACTACGTCTTCACTCATTTTTTGCTCCCATTAATACTGCAGGTCCAGGTTAATATTCACCCGACTCTTTGTGTCATTATCTAATACCCGAGTAAATCGTTCAAGTATTCTCCGGGGCCGACTGCCGGGCTTTCGCCTCTTGCTCGGCTTCTTGCTTCGCCAGGGTTCGCGCCAGGATCGTGGCGTAGAGCGGCTGTCCGCCGAGGAACTGCGCTAATAGCGTGGCACCGAGCCCGGTAATAATCATTGGCAAAATGAGCTGATAATTATCCGTCATCTCCAGTACCAGCACGATCCCCGTGAGCGGCGCACGCACCGAGGCCGCCAGCAGCGCCCCCATTCCGGCAATCGCAAAGGTGCCCGGGTCCAGATGGTATGCCGGGAACAGATTCATTGCCGCTAAGCCAAACGCCGTCCCCAGCAGCGTACCCAATGCCAGCATAGGCGCAAAGATCCCGCCGGGGGCGCCGGAAGAGAAACACAGCAAGGTGGTTAATACGCGGGCGACAAATAAGAACAGCAGCGCACCGACAGTATAGTTACCCGCCGCGGCAATCGGGATCAGGTTAAACCCGCCCCCTGAGGCTGCTGGCTGGAACAATCCAAGCACGCCACAGCCGCCGCCAATCAGACCGCCGATCAGCACCCATTTTTTAATATTGCCGCCGTGAATGCGGAAGAACATATCCTGGGTTTTCAGCACCAGCGTGTTAAACAGCGGGCCGACGCAGCCAAAGATAATGCCCAGCACCAGGTACAGCCACAGCGTGTTAACCGGCGCATTGGTCAGCTTGCCGACCTCAATGACCGGCGTTTCACCGTTGAAAATACGGAACACGACGCTCGACATAATGACGCCAACGAACACTGCTTTTATCGAAATCAGGCTGTAGCGAAACTGTGGGCGCATCTCTTCGATGATAAACAAGATGCCTGCCAGCGGCGCGTTAAAGGCCGCCGACAGCCCCGCCGCCGCACCGGTCGCCAACAGCGTATGACGTGACTCTTCGCCGCGCTGGCGGAAAATGTCTCCCACCATACGCCCGATATTGCCACCGATTTGCACCGTTGGCCCTTCGCGCCCCAGCACCATACCGGCACCCAGCGTGCCCATACCACCGACGAATTTCACCGGCAACACGCGCCACCAGCGCACGGGACGCAGTTCTTCCAGCGCCCCTTCAATTTCGGGAATCCCCGAACCACCAGCCTCCGGCGCAAAGCGGCGTACCAGCCAGTAGCCGAGCATCGCTAATAGGGCCGACAAAATAAAGGCCAGCGGCCAGACGATGAACCAACGATCCGCAACCTGCGCCAGCGTCGCGATGCGCATGTTTTGCACCCAGTTCACCGCATGTTCAAATGCAACGCCCACTAACCCAACCAGGGTACCGACAACTGCGGCCGACAGGAGCACCATCAGCGGCGTTTTATCGCGGTTCAGCAGTTTACGCACCACATCGCGGCGACGCAGACCAACAATCCGTTGTGCCTCTAAAGGGGTTATCTCAGCTTTCATACCGTCATCACTAATTGGTAATACAAATGGGAAGGGAAGGCATTTTACCCAGACATGTGCCTTACGTCGCGAAAAAATTGCGCCACGAATGCTTTGTTACGCTGGGGTAAAATTTTAGTTCATCATCGGCAAAGAAATCAGTGTTTCGCATTCAGTCCGCCATCCGGGCGGACTGTTCTTGTTTTCTATTGTCCGACTTGCCGGTTTCAGAACGAATGGTTTTAGCTTTTAACTCAAAGACCGCACGGGCTTAGGTGGCGTCTAAATCGCCGAAGCGTTCCCTGTAGGCCGGGACAGCCCACAGGGATGTGGGCTGAGGGCGCGGTTTACAGGGATGTAAACTCGCGCCCGACCCGAAGCCGGAAGGGATAAGCTGAGGGAACCGCGCAGCGGCGATTTTGCCGCCAGAGCCTGGGGTGCAGGGGGCGGCGGCGATTGGCCGCCCCTTGCGCGCTCCCAGCACCTGCGCATTTTATATGGCAGACTCGCTGAAGGGAGCGCAACAGGGGCAATGAAACCAAAGATACTGCCCCTTAAGCCCCTCAGAGAAGGTATTCGCCATTCAAACCAATACGTTACTCTTCAACAACAACCTTCTTTTTACCGACAAAGTTATAAATAACCAGCAGAGCAAAAATACCGGTAATCGTCATGGTTATCGTGCCTGGCGTCATAAAGCGCGCCATGTTGCCAAGGATAATCCCGACGACACCGAAATCGGTATCGGAGAACGTGGTATTGGTTAAGCCAAGTGCGCCAAGCACCGGAATAAGCGCCACAGGTAAGAACGTAATGAGAATACCGTGGGCAAATGCCCCGATAATGGCACCACGTTTCCCACCGGTCGCATTACCAAATACCCCCGCAGTCGCCCCGCAGAAGAAGTGAGGAACAACGCCTGGAAGAATAAGCACCCACTTCAACTGACCCAGAATAAACAGCCCTACCAGTCCGCCGACGAAGCTCGAAATAAACCCGACCAACACCGCATTAGGGGCATACGGGAAGACAATCGGGCAATCCAGCGCAGGACGTGCATTCGGCACCAGTCGCTCAGAGAAACCGGTAAACGCTGGCACGATCTCAGCCAGAATTAAACGCACCCCTTGCAGGATAATAAACACGCCAGCCGCAAACGTAATCGCCTGAATAAACGAATACACCAGATAGTTCTGACCATTGCTGAAATGAGTTTCGACGTACTCTTTACCGGCTGAAATAGACAGCACCAGATAAATAATCATCATGGTCAGCGAGATTGAAATCGTGCTATCGCGTAAGAAGCTCAGGTTCTTAGGCATATTCATCTCTTCGGTAGATTTAGACCCCTTACCGACAACAGAGCCAATCCATCCCGAAAGCACGTAGCCAATCGTACCGGTGTGCGCCAGGGCGACCTGATCGCTACCGATAATTTTCCGCATGTAAGGTTGCGCAATCGCCGGGAAAAAGCCCATCAGCATACCGAGCGCCAGCGAACCGGTATAAATAAGCTGTACGCCTTCAAAACCGGCAACAGAAAGAATAATTGCCACCATACAGGCCATGTAGAAGGTCACATGCCCGGAAAGGTAGATATACTTTAAGCGGGTAAAGCGAGCGACAACGATATTGGCGACCATACCAAACGCCATAATCAGCGTGGTTGGCGCACCATATTTCTCCAGCGCAATGGAGACCATCGCTTCGTTATTAGGAATAATACCCTGCACATCAAAGGCTTGTTTAAAAATATCACCGAGTGGCGTTAGCGAGCCTACCAGGACCATCGCCCCGCCGGATAACACCAAAAAACCCAGTATCGTTTTAACGGTACCTTTAATCACATCAGGGAAGGATTTTTTTTGGGCAACCAAACCAAACAACGCGACCAACCCAACAAGGATTGATGGCACCTTCAGAATATCGACAATAAGTTGTACTACGTTTTGAACAAACATATTAACCTCTGTAGCAGGGTATTTTTCTTGCCCGACTTAATTATTGCTTTTCAAAGTAGTCTTTTATTTTTTGTTCAACTTCGCTTAAGTCAATAATATTATTGATAATAATGACTTTTTCCGCAGGAAGGTTGGCGCTGAACGCAATATCTTTTGCCATCACAAAAACATCCGCCAGATCCGGGGTAACGGAACCTAAATCAGAATGGTCAACGTCAGCCGTCACGTTAATTTTCTTGAGCACTTTCTTGATGTTCATTTCCATCATAAAGCTGCTGCCCAAACCGGAGCCACATACCGCCATGATTTTCATAGTAGACCTCGTTTATTTTCGCTTAAGGTATATTTAACAAGTCGCTGGCGCTTCACCGAGTAAAATCGCCTGCAACTGCGCTGAACTTTTGCTATCAAAAATTTGCTGCATGACCTCGTCATCTGAAAGCACTTCGGCAAGCTGCGAAATCATTTCAATATGGCTATTGCTATCAGGTGCCGAGAACATAAAAATCGCATCAACCGGATCGTTTTCTTCAGACTGAAATTCCACGGCCTGACCCAATTTCACAATCGATAACCCGAGCGTCTTCGCTCCGTGCTCCGGCCGCGTGTGCGGCATGGCAATGCGCGGCGCAATCACAAAGTAGGGGCCGAGCTCTTCTTTCTGTTTGATGATTGAATCGATATAGGCCGGGGAAATCGCCCCTTCCTCCAGTAGTGGGCGACCTGCAATCTGAATCGCTTCTTTCCAGTCCGCGACGGACTCAACATACTGAACTTTGTCTTTATTCAGCCAGTTAGATAATGTTGGCATGGATGTTACCTATCATTCGTCAGAGTAAAAAAGAGTGGCTACAGCATGCTACGAGCCGTATCTGTCACATTTGCGGTCGTGAAACCAAAGTACTTAAAGAGCACGCTGGCCGGTGCAGACTCGCCAAATGAGCTCATGCCTATCACCTTTCCATCAAGGCCCACGTAGCGCTCCCAGAATCCTTCAATACTGGCTTCAACGGCCAGACGGCGACGGACATGCTTGGGCAGAACCGTTTCTTTATACTGCTCATCTTGTTTATCAAAGCGTTCGGTGCAGGGCATTGAGACCACACGGATGCGGCGGCCTTCCTGCTGCAAGGTACGAGCGGCGGCAACCGCCAGTTCAATTTCGGATCCCGCAGAGATCAATATCAGCTCCGGCTCACCGTCGCAGTCGACCAGCACATATCCGCCGCGTGAAATGGCCTTCAATTGCTCTTCGCTACGGGACTGTTGTGCAAGCGGCTGGCGGGTCAGCACCAGCGCCGACGGCCCATCTTTTCGCTCAATCGCCTGCTGCCACGAAACGGCGACCTCAACCTGATCGCAACCGCGCCAGGTTTCCATATTCGGCGTTAAGCGCAGTGAGGCAAGTTGTTCCACCGGCTGGTGCGTTGGGCCATCTTCACCGAGGCCAATCGTGTCATGGGTATAGACAAACACCGAGCGGATCTTCATCAACGCCGCCATGCGCAGCGCGTTGCGGGCATACTCCATAAACATCAGGAAGGTACCGCCGTAGGGAATAAAGCCGCCGTGCAGCGCCAGACCATTCATGATGGCCGACATACCAAATTCACGAACGCCATACGAGATATAGTTTCCGGCAGGATTGTCAGCGGTAAAGTCGACGGACTTCTGGTGTCGGGTGAGATTTGATGGCGAAAGATCCGCCGAGCCGCCCATCAGTTCCGGCAGCATGTTCGCAAGGAAATTCAAGCAGTTCTGGCTGACCTGACGCGTTGCCAGCGCCGCGGGATTCGCCTGCAGCGCATGAACATACTGCTGGATATTCTCAGCCCATTCGGCGGGCAATTCGCCGTTCATACGGCGGGTAAATTCGGCGGCCAGTTCAGGCCAGCGTTGGGCATAGGCCGCAAACAGTTCATCCCACGCTTGCTGATCCTGCGCCCCTTTTTGCTTTGCATCCCAGGCGGCATAAATCTCCGCAGGAATTTCAAAAGCCGGATGCGGCCACTGCAATTGCTCGCGGACCCGTGCAACTTCATCGACACCTAGCGCCGAACCGTGGCACTCATGGCTGTCCGCTTTATTCGGTGAACCGAAACCGATAATCGTTTTACAACATAACAGGCTTGGTTTGTCGGTGATCTTTTTGGCTTCGCGAACGGCGGCGTCAATGGCTTTTGAATCGTGGCCGTCAATGCCTTCAATCACATGCCAGCCGTAGGCGCGAAAACGTGCCGCCGTATCGTCGGCAAACCACCCTTCCACATGACCATCAATAGAGATGCCGTTGTCATCCCAGACGGCAATCAGGTTGCCCAGCCCCAGCGTGCCCGCCAGGCTACAGGCCTCATGGGAAATGCCTTCCATTAAGCAGCCATCACCCATGAACAGCCAGGTGTGGTGATCGACAATATCAAACCCAGGTTTATTGAATTCAGCGGCCAGCGCTTTTTCGGCAATCGCCATACCGACCGCATTGGCAACCCCCTGCCCCAGCGGGCCGGTGGTGGTTTCAACGCCCGGCGTATAGCCATATTCAGGATGGCCCGGCGTACGAGAATGGAGCTGACGGAAGTCACGAATGTCGTTCATGCTCAGGTCATAGCCGGTAAGGTGCAACAGAGCGTAAATCAGCATAGAGCCATGACCGTTGGACTGAACATAGCGATCGCGGTTAAACCACTGCGGATTTTTCGGGTTATGGCGAAGGTGGCGACGCCAAACCACTTCGGCAATATCGGCCATTCCCATTGGTGCGCCCGGGTGGCCGGAGTTGGCTTTCTGAACCGCATCGATACTCAGGATCCTGATGGCATTCGCTAACTTTCTGTTGCTCATACGTCTCTCTCTTTGCCTGGATTTTACGTTCAAAAATCACGTTTTATGGGATTACCCTAAAACGACATGAACAGACACCTCATCAGAAACCGTTGTTTTTATGATGGTAAGTGATGGCTTATGAAAGCGCCGGAACAATGGGAAAAATAAACATTAAAATACAATTAATTGCTTATATTCTTTCCATTTTTACTGCATTCTTACGCTCGACAAAATAAGTCTATACATGTTTTACTTGTCTAGTCATCTTGATGATGCACACAGACGTGTCCAGATACAATATGCAAAAACGGTTTTTACCGCGATGCGCTGTTTGTTGATCCAAATTCGTTAAGTTGCTCACAATCTGACGTGAACGGTCTGGTCGATAGAAAACAAAGTCAGGCATACATGTAGGCAGGACTCAGCTCACCTTGGTTAGGAACAAAGTCGATGGTTGATGGCATCACAGAGAAGCAAAAAGAGGTAGTCGATTACATTCTCAGGAAAATAAAGACCGACAACCTTTTACCCGGGGATAAACTGGATACCGAGATTGCGATTGCCAAAAATATCGGCATCACGCGCGCTACGGTGCGGGAAGCCACGCGTCTGCTTATCGAGCAACAGCGAATTTATCGGGTTAAGGGTTCCGGTTTATTCGTCGGTTCTATCGGTAAAAGTAATCAGTCAGGACGCTTCCACGCCCTTTCGCCTTTTGATTTTCAGGCCCAAAAAAGCGGCCACAAAGGCGTCAGAAAAGTGATTAAATTCAGCATAATGAAAGTGCCAACGCCGGAAATGGCGCAGGCATTACGCATTAAAAATAGCGATCAAATCTATAAAATTTTACGTCTGATGTGTTTTGACGATATTCCGGTCGCGCTTGAGCATATCCATCTGCCGGTCAATATGTTTACCAGCATGGAATTAAGTCAGCTGGAGATATCAAAATACAGCTATATCGAAAGCATCACCGGCAAAAAAGTCCAGCGCCGCGATCAGAACTTAACGGCCCTCAATCTTCAGGACGAGGACATTATCAATCTGCTGAATCTTAAAGAGCATGATGCCGTGATGGAACTCGATGAAACGGTTTATCTGGATGATGGAACGCCTTGTGAGGTCAATATCGCCATCATTAATACGCGCATTTTCCCGCTACGACAAAATTCGAGCCGCTCGTAAAACGGCGCTCAAATCGTCAACTCTCGCTGTGCTCCCTCTGGCCGTAAAACCGCAAAGTGGATAAACCCTGTCTGCTTTCATGCAAAACGGCCAAAAATTTCATAACCTTCGCGGAATAATTTAGAATAACGGGCAACACCTTCTTCACAAACCAGGATCCTGGCAATGAGCAAATCTGAAAATCTGTATAGCGCTGCGCGTGAACTTATCCCGGGCGGCGTGAACTCGCCGGTACGGGCCTTTACCGGCGTGGGCGGTACACCTCTGTTTATCGAGCGTGCGGACGGTGCCTATCTGTACGACGTAGATGGCAAAGCCTATATCGATTATGTCGGTTCCTGGGGGCCGATGGTGCTGGGCCACAACCATCCGGCTATCCGCAACGCGGTGATTGAGGCGGCAGAACGCGGCCTGAGCTTTGGCGCACCAACCGAAATGGAAGTGACCATGGCGAAGCTGGTCACTGATTTGGTGCCAACTATGGACATGGTGCGCATGGTGAACTCCGGTACCGAAGCGACCATGAGCGCCATTCGCCTGGCGCGCGGCTTCACCGGCCGTGACAAAATCATCAAATTCGAAGGCTGCTACCACGGCCACGCCGACTGCCTGCTGGTAAAAGCGGGTTCCGGCGCGTTGACGCTGGGTCAGCCAAACTCGCCGGGCGTGCCGGCAGATTTCGCCAAACATACCCTCACCTGCACCTATAACGATCTGGCCTCTGTTCGCGCCGCATTTGAGCAGTTCCCGCAGGAAGTCGCCTGTATCATCGTTGAGCCGGTCGCGGGCAACATGAACTGCATCCCACCGCAGCCTGATTTCCTGCCGGGCCTGCGCGCGCTGTGCGACGAGTTTGGCGCGCTGTTGATTATTGACGAAGTGATGACCGGTTTCCGCGTAGCGCTCGCGGGTGCGCAGGATTACTACGGTGTCGTACCAGACCTGACCTGTCTTGGCAAAATCATCGGCGGCGGGATGCCGGTGGGCGCATTTGGCGGTCGTCGTGATGTGATGGACGCGCTGGCACCAACCGGCCCGGTCTATCAAGCGGGGACGTTGTCCGGTAACCCTATCGCCATGGCGGCGGGCTTTGCCTGCCTGACCGAGGTAGCGCAGCCGGGCGTACACGAAACCCTGACCGAGCTGACCAACCAGCTGGCGCAAGGCCTGCTGGATGCGGCACGCGAAACGGGAATCCCACTGGTGGTGAATAACGTCGGCGGCATGTTCGGGATTTTCTTCACCGACGCCAAAGAAGTGACCTGCTATCAGGACGTGCTGAAGTGCGATGTTGAGCGCTTTAAGCACTTCTTCCATCTGATGCTGGAAGAAGGCGTGTATCTGGCGCCATCCGCGTTTGAAGCGGGCTTTATGTCTATTGCCCACAGTGAAGACGATATCAATAACACCATCGACGCGGCGCGTCGGGTGTTTGCGAAGCTGTAAGGTTGTGATTGCCGGGTGGCGGCTTCGCCTTACCCGGCCTACTGTAGGCCGGATAAGCGTAAGCGCCATCCGGCTTTTTAACGACTCTGCTTTCTCAGCAAATAGATAAAGTACGGCGCCCCAATAAAGGTCGACAGCAGCCCCGCCGGTATTTGATACGGGAACATCAGCATCCTTCCGCACCAGTCAGCAAACACCAACAGCAAGCCACCGATCAGGGCCGAAATCACAATGTGCGGCATCGTACGTCGGAATCCCATCATGCGCGCAATATGCGGCGCCATCAGCCCCACAAAGCTTAGTGGGCCAATCGTCAGCGTAGCCGCCGCCGTCAGACACGCTGCTAACAGCAGCAGGCCAACGCGCGCAGGCGTCAGCGCCATGCCAATTGACCGCGCCGTTTCGCCGCCGAGCGGTAAAATCGTCAGCCAACGACGGCACAGCGGAACCAGCATCAACAACATGATCATCGCGATTGCCGACTGCACGACCTGCTTACCGGTCGCGTTATAGGTAGAGCCGGAGATCCACGTCAGAATTTGCGCCATTCGCGGATCGCCGCTGGCCTGCAACATCATCAGCAACATGGTAAAGGCCGTGCTCAGCGCCATCCCCGCCAGCAGCATACGCTGTGGTGAGAAGCCACCGCGTCCGGCAGCAATCAGGATAACCAGCAGCGTGACCGCCGCGCCAAGGCTCCCCGCTGGCAGCAGCCAGCCAAACGCGTTTCCGGGGACTAAAAACAGCATCAATACCACGCCAAATGCCGCACCGGAGCTTATTCCCAGAACTTCGGGACTGGCCATCGGGTTGCCGGTCAGGCGCTGGATAATACAGCCCGCCACCGCCAGCATCACCCCGGCAATCAACGCGGAAGCAATACGCGGCCAGCGCCACTGCATCAGCTGGTCGAGCAGCTCACCGCTGGCCCAGTGCCAGCTAGTCGCATCACGCCCCAGCGACAGCGCGACAAACACCGCCAGCAGTAAAATCACCGCCCCGCTCAGCGCAAACCACTGCACATGATGACGTTCGCTGGCAACGCTATCGCTCGCGTTCATCGACGGCGCGCTCATGCTACGCAGCCGTGGCAGCAGCCACAGCAGCAGCGGCGCGCCAATCAGCGCCGTTACCGAACCGGTGGAGACTTCCATCCACACGCGGGTCAGCCACAAAATTAACTGGTCAGAAAGCCAAAGAATCAGCGCACCAATCAGCGGGGCCAGCAGCAGGCGCGAGAGCAGACGCCGAGCGCCGAGCATCTTCGCCAGCAGCGGCGCAAACAGTCCGATAAAACCGATAATCCCCACCGCGTTAACGAGGAAAGCGCTGATCACAATCGCCAGCGTTAACGCTCCCAGACGCGCCAATGACAGCGCCAGCCCCAGGTTACGCGCCACGCCATCGTCCAGCCCCATTAAGGTCAGCGGACGCAGCAGCAGCAAGGTCAGCATCACGCCGCCCAGCAGCTGCGGCCACAGGCGCTGCACCACGCTCCAGTCGGTTTGCGTCAGCGTACCGGTGCTCCACAGGAACATGCTCTGCAATTGGTCATGATGGAACAGCACCATCAGCTGGTTAATGGCCCCACAGTAGAGGCTCACTACCAGCCCCGCCAGAATCAGCGTCACCGGCGAGAGGCGTTTGCCCCACGCCACGCCAAACACCAGCGCCCCCACGATGCAGGCGCCCGCGAGCGCGGCAAACTGCGATGTCAATACGCCCGGCACCGCCCACAGCGTGGTGACGGTCATGCCAAGCTGCGCGCCGGTCGCCACGCCGAGCGTCGTCGGCTCGGCCAGCGGGTTACGCAGCACTTGCTGGAACAGGACGCCGACCAGCCCCAATCCTGCGCCCACCAGCAGCGAAATCACCAGCCGCGGCAGCAAACTGTAGTGGAACAGCATCTGGTCGATGGCGTCGATATCCGGCAGGCGTGCTGCCTTGAACCACTGCGCGTAAGGCAGCGCAATATTGAAGTTAAACCAGGTGAGTCCCAGCGCCGCGATAAACAGCGTCAGCAATAAGATGGCGGCAAAAGGTGAGAATTTTGCGTTCACGCTTTGCCTCCCAATGCGTTATCCAGAATGCGGGCAAAGTGCATCGCCGACAGCGTAGCCCCGTAGAACCATACCGCCGGAACCACCTGCATCCGGTTGGCACGAACGAACGGCATCGCCTGCCACAGCGGGGTGGCGGTAAGCTGACGCATTTCAGCGGCGTTACCGTGATCGAAACACAGAACGTCGACGTCTTTGTAGGCCGCCAGACGGTCGATACCCACCGCCGTGCTGCCCCAGAAATTGGTTTCTCCCTGCCAGGCGTTTTTGACGCCTAAGCGGTCAAGCACCTCCTGGAACAGACAGTTGGGGCCAAAGACCAGCATATGGCGCGGGTCAAGCAGCGACATCATTAATAACGGGCGATCGCCACGCTGCGCAAAGTGCGGTTTCAGGCGGTCAATAAACGCGTCGAACTCAGCCAGATGACGCTGCGCCACCGCCTGCTTGTCGAGCATATCCGCCATTTCCAGCAACGAACGCTGGGCCTGCGCCAGCGGTTTTTTACCGTCGCTGAAGGCAAAGCTGCGCCCAGGCGCGATTCTGGCGAGGATCTCCGGCGAAGGGCCATAGCCCGCCGACCAGACCAGCATGGAGGGCTTCATCTGCGTCAACAGTTCGAGATTAGGTTCAGTGCGCAGACCCACGTCAATCACCGAGTCCGGCAGGGCCGGTTCGTTAACCCACATGCGGTAGTTGGGGATATCCGCCACACCATAAGGAGTAACGCCCAGCGCCAGCATCAGTTCAACGGGCAGCCATTCCAGCGCCACGATACGCTCGGCGCTAATCGGCGCGGCCTGCGCCTTTTGCATCTGCCATATGAGCGGTGAGAGCGCCATCGCCGTCAGCAAACGGCGGCGGCTAATCAGGTTTGAGGCGGTCATCAGTAGACAAAACTTACCGGTGCGGCACCGGCTGGGTGAGGCAGTATCCCCATCGGAATACCGTAGATTTTTTCCAGCGTCTCGCTGCGCATCAGTTCATCAGGCGTGCCCTGGGCAATCATTTCGCCCCCACGCAGCGCGACCAGATAGTCACAGTAGCGGGCCGCCATGTTGATGTCGTGCAGCACGGCAACCACCGTCAGTCCACGCTGTTCGCTCAAGCGATGTATCAGCGCCAGCACGTCCACCTGATGGGCAATATCCAGCGCGGAGGTCGGTTCATCCAGCAGCAGACAGCGGCTATCCTGCGCTACCAGCATGGCAATCCACGCACGCTGACGTTCGCCGCCGGAGAGGCTATCGACCAGACGCTGCGCCAGCGGTTTCAGCCCTACCAGCGCAATCGCTTCATCCACTTTTTCACGGTCAGCCACGCCAAATCGTCCTAACGCTCCGTGCCACGGGTAGCGACCAATCGCCACCAGCTCACGCACCGTCATCCCTTCTGCGGGCGGCAGTTGCTGGGGCAGATAGGCAACCTTGCGGGCAAAGGCTTTGCTATTCCAGCTCGCCAGCGGCTGACTGTCCAGCAGGATCTCTCCTTCAGACGGCGGCTGATGGCAGCCCAGCATTTTCAGCAAGGTGGATTTGCCCGAGCCGTTGTGGCCGATAAGTCCGGTCACTTTGCCCGCTGGGAAGGTTAAGGAGAGTGGATGTAACAGGGTGCGACCAGGCACGCGGAAAGCCACCTCGACCAAAGAGAAGGTGGTGTCGGAATGAGTTGTGTTGTCCTGCATAACCGTCAACATGTTAAAGGGCGCGGAAAATCCGCGCCCTGGAGGTGGTTAGAAACGGAACGTTGCGGTAGCAACAACCTGACGCTCTGCGCCCCAGTAGCATGCGTATTCGCTATAGCAGCTGGAGACGTATTCACGGTCAAACAGGTTATTGACGTTAACGGCAACGGAGGAGCCCGGCAGGCCGAAACGCGCCAGATCGTATTTCACCATGGCGTCAGCTACGGTGTAGCTGCCAACGTTGAACGAATCGTTTTTCTTCGCTGCGTCATTTTTGTAGTAGCTCACCGTCGAACCGGTATAGCGCACACCAGCACCGAAGGTCAGGCCGCTAAGCGCCGTGTCATAAAAGGTGTAATCCGTCCACAGTGACGCTTGATTACGTGGCACCTCAGCCGGGCGTTTGCCTTTAAAGATGGTGTCTTCAGTATATTCAGCATCGTTATAGCTATAGGCTGCGGTCACGTTGATATTTTCGTTAACCGCCGCTTTCGCTTCCAGCTCAAGACCGCGGGAACGAATCTCACCCGCCTGCACGCTATACAGCCCCGTAGAGTCGTTCGGGTCAGACGTCAGGTTTTTGTCTTTGGTCAGCTGGTAAATCGCCGCGGTCAGGACTACCGGCATATCTTTCGGTACGTACTTCACGCCAGCTTCGTACTGCTTGCCGCGAGACGGATCGAACGGTTTGCCATCTTTTGTTGAACCAGAGGTCGGTTCGAAAGATTCGCTGTAGCTGAAATATGGAGAGATTCCGTTATCAAACAGATAGTTCAGACCACCACGCCAGGTAAATTGCTGATCGTGATTTTGCGCCAGAGAGTTGCTGGAGCGGGTCAGAGTTGAGGCCATCGCGTAGTCATAGCGACCACCCAGCGTCAGCACCCATTTGTCCCATTCCATTTGATCTTGCGCGTACAGGCCCGTTTGTTCCATACGGTTTAGTACCGCATATGGGAAGTTAACGGAGACATTCGGATTACCGTACTGCGGGTTGTTCATATCCAGCGGGCTGGCTGAACCATACTGAGCGTCAATATCGTTACGCATGCGTGAATAATCCACGCCGGTTAGCAGCGTATGCGCTACGTCGCCGGTCGCGAAGTTAGACTGCAGTTGGTTATCAACGGTGAAAGTATTGAGGTC
The DNA here is from genome assembly GCA_902363335.1 of Enterobacteriaceae bacterium. Classification (GTDB taxonomy): domain Bacteria; phylum Pseudomonadota; class Gammaproteobacteria; order Enterobacterales; family Enterobacteriaceae; genus Kluyvera. The sequence continues at coordinate 64,094 of CABIZV010000006.1, forward strand.
TTCATCAGAGCGAACGTACTGACGATTAATTTTACCCGGCGCGATATAGCCATAACCGTAAACGGAACGGTACAGGGTTTTCACCTGATCGTAACGCAGGTTCTGACGCACGGTGAAGGTGTCGTTAAATTCGTGCGAGAAGCTGTAGCCCACCATCTGCTGGCGGCGCTGCATCTTGTTATCACGCTCACCTTCGTTGAAATCGGTCGGCAGCTTGTGCGCATTACCGTTAGCATCGTAATAAGGCACAACCGTACCTTCGCGCGGCAACCAACCGTAGTAACCCGCATTCGGGTCGCTCTGGAAGTTGCTCAGGAAGGTGAAGTCGGTTTTATCATCCGGGCGCCAGCTAAAGGACGGGGCAATGGCATAGCGATTCGATTTCGCCATATCCTGCTGCGTATCCTGGCTGCGGCCTAAACCAGTCAGACGATAGGACCATACACCATCGTCATCAATGGCATCACTGAAGTCAAAACCGGTCTGCCAGAGGTTATCGGTGCCCATTTTGAACTGAATTTCACGCAGCGGTTCGGTGGTCGGACGCTTGCTGACCATGCTGACGATACCGCCCGGGTTGCTGTTGCCGTACAGCACGGACGTTGGCCCACGCATCACTTCAACACGTTCCAGGAAATACGGGTCCATCGAAATTTCAGAGTAGTTATTGCCCTGAAGCTTCATGCCATCCAGATACTGGTTGGTGTTAACGGTGGTCGGTGCAGTAAAACCACGAATAGAAACAACGTCGTACGTTGATGAGCTGCCGCGAGTCGAGAATACGCTTGGCGTATAAGCCATGGCATCTTTGACGGTTGTCGGCTGACGGATGTCCATTTCCTGACGGGTGATCACCGAGACAGACTGCGGTGTCTTCTCAATCGGGGTATCCGTTTTAGTTGCCGTTGCGGTGTGCTTTGCAGCGATGGTGGCGGCTTGCCCCCAGGCGCTTTCCTGAGAAACAGGTGCGGCGGTAACGGTGATGGTTTCTTCTTTCGGTTTATCTGCAGCCTGTGCGTAAACAGACATGCCGCTAACCGCTGTGGCGACTACGACTGCGAGTTTACGCAGCGAGTGGGTTGGCTGAGCAGTTTTAAGACGCGCCATTGGTATATCTCTGATGAAGTGAATGATAACGTAAACGAGAATTATTATTATAACCGGAAGCATAATAGGACAGCGGGTAGACGCATAGCAAGCGTTATAAGTCCCTACCAGAATTAAGGGGTTAAGAAATAAACAGATGAAAAAATGGCGTTAAGAAAAGGATAAAAAAAAGCCTCTGCGGTTAACAGAGGCTCGGTGTTGGTAGGTGCCCGGAGACCCCGGGGGCGGCGTAAACGCCTTGCCCGGGCTACGATATCGCACCGGGAACTGCGGGACGCCTTACCCGGGCGACAGATTGGTGTAGGCCGGATAAGGCGTAGCCGCCATCCGGCAATCTGCACAGGTGTTCACAATCTCGGCTAGTTACCGCCGAACATATCCTTAATCCAGCCTGCGACGCCATCGCTGTCTTTCTTCTCTTGCGCAGGCGGCTGTTGTTGTTGCTGCTGTTGCGGCTGAGAAGACGACGAATCAAACGGATTTGCTGACTGCTGCTGTTCAATCGCCTGCTGGCTCTGCTGGCAGAGCGCATCCGGGTCGGCTGTCCAGACCGGCAGCATGCGCATGCCTCCGCCGCCGCAAATGAAGTAGCCATTGTCATCAACGCCCATATTAACTACATCTTCCGGCGCGGTGAGATTCAGCGCGATAGGCGACTGGTTAGTCAGATAGCGTTGATAAATCGACATAGCACCGCTGGCACCGTACAGCTTGGTTGGCTGGTTGTTATCGCGGCCCACCCAGGTAATCACCACTTCACGGCCATCAATCCCGGCAAACCAGGTATCCACGTTGTTGTTGGTGGTCCCGGTTTTCCCCGCCAGATGCAGGTTCGGGTATTTAGCCCCCAACTGACGACCCGTACCACGCTGCACAACCTGCTGCATCGTCCACAGCGTCATGTACGCCGCCTGCGCCGGTACGGCACGTTCTGCCTGCGGGAAGCTCTGATACAGCACGGTGCCGTCTTCCGCAATCACCGAACGCAGCGCCGACAGCGGCGCACGGTTACCGCCGCTGGCGATAGTCTGGAACGCCTGGGCAACTTCAATCGGCGTCAGGTTCAGCGCCCCCAGCAGCATCGCAGGAACCGGATGCAGCTGGTCTTTCGGCACGCCCAGCTTCAGCCAGGTATCGGTAACCGCAGGCAGCCCCAGCGCCATCCCCAGGTTAACGGTCGGTACGTTCATGGAGCGGGTTAACGCATCCACCAGCATCACTCTACCGCTCTCGCTGTAGCGACGATCGTCGTTTTGCGGTGACCACACCTGACCATTTGGCTGGCGCAGGGCAATCGGTGCATCGGCAATCCAGGTATTCAGGCGATACTGATTCGGCTGGCTAAGTGCCGTCAGGTAGGTCGCAGGTTTTGCCAGAGAACCAATCGAACGACGCGCCTGCATCGCACGGTTGTAACCGGCAAACTGCGGCTCTGCGCCACCGACCATCGCGCGCACTTCACCGCTGAAGCGGTCAACCACCACCATCGCGGTTTCCAGATCGCTCAGCTTGCGCTGTTTCTTCAGTGCCGGGATACCGTCGGTCGCCGCTTTTTCGGCCGCATCCTGCGCCACCGAGTCAAAGGTGGTGAAAATTTTCACGCCGGATAGATCTTTGACCTTATCGCCCAGTTTTGCCTGCAGCTCCTGACGCACCATCTGCATAAACGCTGGCTGCGGTGAAATCACCCCGCCGCGCGGCTGCACGCCTAGCGGACGCGCACTCAGCATGTCGTAGAGTTCCTGGTCGATCACTTTCTGCTGTTGCAGCAAGCGCAACACCAGGTTACGACGTTCGAGCGACAGTTTCGGGTTACGCCACGGGTTGTAGATCGACGCCCCTTTCACCATCCCCACCAGCAGCGCCTGCTGATCAAGACTCAGCTCTTCGACCGGGCGGCCAAAGTAGTAAAGGCTCGCCAGCGGGAAGCCGCGAATTTCGTTGTCGCCGCTTTGACCGAGGTACACCTCGTTCATATACAGCTCAAGGATACGGTCTTTGCTGTAGCGCGCATCCATAATCAGCGCCATGTAGGCTTCGTTGGCCTTACGCCAGTATGAACGCTCGCTGGACAGGAACAGGTTCTTCACCAACTGCTGCGTCAGCGTACTCGCCCCTTGCACCGTGCGTCCGGCGGTCAGGTTGGCCAGCATCGCACGGCCAATCGAGTAGAAGCTGATGCCGTCATGCTCGTAGAAATGACGGTCTTCGGTGGCGATAAGCGTATCCACCAGCAGATCCGGGAAACCGCTGCGCGGCACGAACAGACGCTGCTCGCCATTTGGCGAGGACATCATGGTGATAAGCCGTGGGTCGAGTCGGAAGAAACCAAACTGACGGTTGTTGTCCATATTCTCGATGGTGTCCAGACGATCGCCGTCAAAGGTCAGACGCGCACGCACCTGCCCTTCTTTACTGTCCGGGAAATCGAACGGGCGACGGATCATCTCGATGCTGTTGGCCTGCACAGTAAATTCACCGGGACGCGTCATCGCCGTCACCTGGCGGTACTGTGTTGCCGTCAGCAGCTGCACCATCTCTTTTTTACTGATGGACATATCCGGCTCGAGGTTGACCATGCGGCCATAGACCGCCGCCGGAAGCTGCCAGACTTTACCATCAATACGGCTACGGATTTTTTGGTCAAGATAGACGCCATAAATCGCGACCAGTACCGCAAATACGATACCCAATTTGACCAGGAACCAGAACCAGCGATGCTTACCGCGTGGCTTGCCTCCCTTGCCGCCACCTTTACGCGAGCGTGGTTTTTCTTCTTCGTAACCATCATCGTCATAATCGTCATCATATTGCTGACGACGGCTTACCTTTTGTTTTGCCGGACGTGCAGGTTTTCCTTTACGTCCAATTGGCTCGCGGTCATTCCCCGCCATGCTCTCTCTCCGCAACATTCAGGCATAAAGGCCTGATTCTCAATTCTTCTGTCGTTTGAAAGAAGAAGATATCTCTCAAATTTATGGTGTATTCCCCAGCGTCGCATTCGCCCTACAGAGTTACTGCAACACGTAGGCCTGATAAGCGCAGCGCCATCAGGCGGTGCACATTGCCGGATGGCGGCTTTGCCTTATCCGGCCTACACAACCGCTGTATTCATCGACGTCGTGTTCGTAGCCCGGCCGAGCGAATGCGACGCCGGGAACAACGCCATCACGAATACTTTTTTGTCCGCCGCGTGGGAGCGGTATTTGCCGGATCGTCCGGCCAGACATGTTTCGGATAGCGCCCCTTCATCTCTTTTTGCACCTCGCGGTACGACCCTTGCCAGAACGCGCTTAAATCACGCGTAATCTGCAATGGGCGCTGGGCGGGTGAAAGCAGCTCTAATACCAGCGCCACTCGTCCTTCGGCGATGGTCGGGGTGCTGGCTTCACCAAACATCTCCTGCATCCGCACGGCCAATGCCGGTGGATTATCCGCATCGTAGCGAATCGCGATTCGACTTCCCGTTGGCACAGTGTAATGAGTTGGCAGCGAACTCACCAGACGTTGTCGTAATGACCAGGGCAACCAGGCGTAAAGCGCCTGGCTAATATCCACTGATTTCAGCCCACGCAGAGAATGCACGCCGGTCATGTGCGGGAGCAGCCAATCCTCAAGCGATTCCAGCAACGCCTCATCGTCCACCGCAGGCCACGCCTCTTCCGGCAGCCAGCGTGCCGCACACTGTAATCGCAAGCGCAGCTGTTCGGCCTCGCTCGTCCAGTTAAGCACGCTTAGCCCTTTCTCGCGAATTCCGGTCAGCATCGCCTGATGAAGTTCGTTCTCGGACGGTTTTGCCAGCGGGCGCACGCTGAGCATTAATTGACCAATCTGGCTACGACGCAGCGCTTTGAGCGTGCCCTGGGTATCATCCCACTCGATCGTGTCTGATTGTTGAAGCAATTCAGGACAACGGGCAATTAAAGCGTCGATATCCAGCGCGCAGGCCAGCAAAATTCGCGCGTCCGGTGAAGCACTACCTTGCAACAACAACGGCGCAATCAGCCATTCGTGGCGATTTAACGCATCGTCGGCATCGAGCATCGCCCCCATGCCGTTTGCCAACTGGTAGCGTCCTTCCTGCCCGCGTCGACGCGCAATTCGGTCGGGAAAACCCTGGGCCAGCAGGGCCGGAATGGCGTCGCTATCCACCTGACCCGCGCGGCGATTAAGCCGTTTGCAAAGCTGCTGGCTGCGCTGTTGCCATTGCCCCTGTGGCCGGGAAAATGCCTGGAGCAAATCGTGGTGGCTTCCGCGCGGCGGTTCTTCGAGGATAGCGGCCAGCCGCGCCGCCGTGGCGACCTCATCATCATTTTTTGCTGCCACCAGCATCGCCGCCAGGCGGGGATCGTTACCTAAAGCGGCCATTTTCTGCCCCTTCGCGGTTAACCGCCCGTCCACCAGCGCGCCAAGCTGCGTTAACAATCGCCGCGCCGCCGCAAGATTAGTGGCAGGCGGTTGATCCAGCCAGCTTAGCTGGGCCGGATCCGTACATCCCCACTGCAACAATTCGAGCAACAGCGAGGAGAGATCGCTTTGTAAGATTTCCGCATCGCTTTGCGCTGCCGCGCGCTCGGCCTGCTCTTTCGCCAGCAAATGCACACATACGCCAGGCTCCAGTCGTCCGGCGCGACCGGCGCGCTGGGTCATTGAGGCCTGGCTTATCCGCTGAGTCAGCAGTCGCGTCAGGCCGCTGCGCACATCAAAACGGGCAACGCGCTCCTGCGCGCTGTCCACCACCAGGCGAATGCCCTCTATCGTCAAACTGGTTTCGGCGATGTTGGTCGCCAGCACCACCTTGCGCTTACCTGCCGGTGCGGGAAGAATCGCCTGCCGTTGTTCGGCAAGCGAAAGCGCGCCATATAAAGGACAGAGCAACACATCATCCGCCACACGCTCGGCAAGCTGGTTTTGTACACGCTGAATTTCCCCTACGCCGGGTAAAAATAGCAGCAGCGAGCCGCTTTCATTGCGCAAAAGCTCCGCCGTAGCGATAGCAACCGCTTCATCAAAGCGCTGGTGTGAGGGTAATGACTGGTAGCGGCGCTCAACGGGAAACGCGCGCCCCTCGGAAATAATCGTCGGCGCCTCGGGCAGCAACTGCTGGAGTTTGTCGTTATCGAGCGTGGCCGACATGATGAGCAGCTTGATATCGTCACGCAGCCCCTGCTGGACGTCGAGCAGCAGCGCCAGCGCGAGATCCGCCTGGAGGCTGCGCTCGTGAAATTCATCGAGGATCACAAGCCCCACGCCCGACAGTTCGGGATCTTGTTGGATCATGCGCGTCATGATCCCCTCCGTCACCACCTCAAGCCGGGTTTTCGCGCTCACACAGGTTTCGGCGCGCATCCGATAGCCTACCGTTTCCCCCGGTTTTTCCCCCAGCAGCTCCGCGAGACGTTGCGCGACGTTACGCGCCGCCAGCCGGCGTGGCTCCAACAGTAATATGCGCCCTTCAATTCCACCATCGCTTAAAATTTGCAGCGGCAGCCAGGTCGATTTACCCGCTCCCGTCGGCGCATTAAGCAGCACCTGCGGGGATTGTCGTAAGGCGATGAGCAGTTCTGGGAGGATGTTTGCGACCGGCAACAGGGACACGAATGGCTCCAGGGGTTAACATTAAACGGCGGACATTGTAGCATCGCGTCAATTCATAACCGAGTCCCGACGATGTCTGAGTCTAAAAGACTGTTTTTCGCCATAGAGATCCCGGCGAAAATTCAAAAGCAACTGGTGCAGTGGCGAGCGGATCATTTTCCGCCCGACGCCGGTGTGCCGGTCACCGCCGCCAACATGCATATCACGCTGGCATTTCTCGGCGACGTTAGTGCGGAAAAACAGCGGGCGCTGGCGATACTTGCTGGGCGTATTCGCCAGCCGGGGTTTACGCTACATCTTGACGACGCCGGGCAGTGGCTGCGTTCGCGCGTGGTGTGGCTCGGTACGCGCCAGCCGCCGCGCGGCCTGTTGCAGCTTGCGAATATGCTCCGCGCACAGGCGGCACGTAGCGGGTGCTATCAAAGCCCACAGCCGTATCATCCCCACCTCACGCTGTTGCGCCATGCCGGTCAAGCAGTGCCTATCCCCGCCCCCGGTTTTCACTGGGATTTTCCCGTCACCGAGTTTGTACTCTACGAATCGCGCTTTGCCGCAGGCCGCACCCGATACAAGCCATTGCAGCGCTGGACGCTCAGCGAATAATTAAGGAAATCCGATGCAGTTTATGCCGCCGCTCCAGTCCGCCACGCTCATCAAACGCTATAAGCGCTTTCTTGCTGATGTGATAACCCCCACGGGTGAAATTTTCACTTTGCACTGCCCCAATACCGGAGCAATGACCGGTTGTGCAACGCCGGGCGATACCGTGTGGTATTCCACATCAGAAAATACTAAGCGTAAGTATCCGCATACTTGGGAATTAACTCAGACGCAGAATGGGGCTTTTATATGCGTCAATACGCTCCGGGCAAATACATTAGCAAAAGAAGCGATAACGCTTGGGAACATACCTGAACTTACTGGCTACAACGCGCTGAAAAGTGAAGTGAAATACGGCACGGAAGGCAGCCGTATCGATATCATGTTACAGGCAGATGATCGTCCTTGCTGCTATATTGAAGTGAAGTCAGTGACGCTGGCAGAACAGGAGTATGGCTACTTCCCGGATGCCGTCACCGTGCGGGGTCAGAAGCATTTACGCGAACTGATGGGCGTTGTGGCGAACGGAGAGCGCGCCGTTTTACTGTTTGCAATCTTGCACTCAGCCATTGAATATTTCTCTCCGGCACACCATATTGATGCTCAATATGCAAAGCTATTAAATGAGGCGCACAAAAAGGGGGTAGAGATTTTGGCTTATAAAGCGGAACTTTCTGCCGACAATATCACTCTGATATCGCCGTTACCCGTCTCGTTAACCACGGGTGAATTTGCATAGAAAGTGTTCGGGCTGCGGCGCAAATACGCTTTTCCTCACAGCATTGTCAAGTGTTACGTTTAGATAATTGCCATCGGGAAAAGCATCTGTTATTTATAGCGGCCTGATTTTTCCCCCGAACACGGGGATCGATAGTGCGTGTTAAGGAGAAACAACATGCAAGAAGGGCAAAACCGTAAAACATCGTCCCTGAGTATTCTGTCCATCGCAGGGGTAGAACCATACCAGGTTAAACCGGGCGAAGAGTATATGAACGAAGCCCAGCTAGCGCACTTCCGACGTATTCTTGAAGCATGGCGTAATCAACTTAGGGATGAAGTCGATCGCACCGTTACTCACATGCAGGACGAAGCTGCAAACTTCCCGGATCCGGTAGACCGTGCCGCGCAGGAAGAAGAATTCAGCCTCGAACTGCGTAACCGCGATCGTGAACGTAAACTCATCAAAAAGATCGAGAAAACGTTGAAGAAAGTCGAAGATGAAGATTTCGGCTACTGCGAATCCTGCGGTGTTGAAATTGGCATTCGTCGTCTGGAAGCACGTCCAACGGCTGACCTGTGTATTGACTGCAAAACGCTGGCAGAAATCCGCGAAAAGCAGATGGCAGGTTAATCGCTCGCGAATACTCTATCTTCAAGGCGGGAGTCACTTCCCGCCTTGTCATTTATTACTGCTATAAACATGTTATCAAAACCCTATATCGGGCGTTTCGCCCCCTCACCTTCCGGTGAACTGCATTTCGGCTCGCTTATTGCGGCGCTTGGCAGCTATCTACAGGCTCGCGCCCAACAAGGCGTCTGGCGAGTTCGTATAGAAGATATCGATCCCCCTCGTGAAGTTCCCGGTGCTGCAACGACGATTTTGCATCAGCTGGAACATTACGGCCTGCACTGGGACGGCGACGTTCTGTGGCAATCTCAGCGACACGATGCTTACCGCGAAGCGCTGGCCTGGCTAAAAAATCAGGACCTGTGCTATTTCTGCACCTGTACGCGAGCGCGTATTCAGAGCGTGGGCGGAACCTATGACGGTCACTGCCGCAAGCGGGGCATTGGGCCGGAAAATGCCGCCCTACGTTTGCGCCAGGTTAATCCGGTGATGGCGTTCAACGACAGGCTGCGCGGAACGCTCCAGGCTGACGAGCGACTGGCGCGCGAAGATTTTATTATTCATCGCCGTGATGGACTTTTTGCCTACAACCTGGCGGTAGTGGTCGACGATCATTTCCAGGGCGTGACTGAAATCGTCCGTGGCGCAGATTTAATTGAACCCACCGTGCGACAGATTTCGCTCTACCAGCAGTTTGGCTGGCCGGTGCCTGATTATATTCATCTGCCGCTGGCATTGAATGAAGAAGGTGCTAAACTTTCCAAGCAAAATCATGCACCTGCTTTACCCACTGGCGATCCGCGTCCTGTTCTTATCGAGGCGCTGCGCTTTCTGGGGCAGGCGATACCTGCGCAATGGCAGGATTTGACGACGGCGCAATTATTACAAAATGCCGTCCTTCACTGGTCGCTCACCGCGGTGCCCGAGACAGCGAAGATCAATCCGCCATTCTCAAATGCGTTAGGCTGAGCTATGATTAGCCGCTATTTTTTTGTCCTGGATACTGATATTACCGAGGTGCACCATTTTTACCCGAGTCGCTAATTTCTGCCGCAAGGTGCTAAGCCGTGAGGAGAGCGAGGCTGAGAACGCCGTTGCTAAACCTGCTATGACTGTCATTCCGCGCGAGCAGCACGCTATTTCCCGCAAAGATATTAGCGAGAACGCCCTCAAGGTTCTTTATCGTCTGAACAAATCAGGCTACGAGGCTTATCTCGTTGGCGGCGGTGTCCGCGACCTGCTTTTAGGCAAAAAACCAAAAGATTTCGATGTCACCACCAGCGCCACCCCAGAACAGGTGCGAAAACTGTTCCGTAACTGTCGTCTGGTAGGACGCCGTTTCCGCCTGGCACACGTCATGTTTGGCCCGGAAATTATCGAGGTTGCCACCTTCCGTGGTCACCATGAAGACGGCCAGTCTGACCGAACCACCTCTCAGCGTGGGCAAAACGGGATGCTGCTGCGTGACAATATCTTCGGCTCCATCGAAGATGATGCCCAGCGTCGCGACTTCACCATCAACAGCCTTTACTACAGCGTGGCCGACTTTACCGTTCGCGACTACGTTGGCGGTATGCAGGATTTGTCTGACGGCGTGATCCGCCTCATCGGCGATCCTGAAACCCGCTACCGTGAAGATCCGGTACGCATGCTGCGAGCGGTCCGTTTTGCCGCCAAGCTCTCTATGCGTATCAGCCCGGAAACGGCCGAGCCTATCTCGCGTCTGGCGACGTTGATGCACGATGTCCCGCCGGCACGTCTGTTCGAAGAAGCGCTCAAGCTGCTGCAAGCTGGCTATGGTTATGAAACCTATAAGCTGCTGCGTGAATACAATCTGTTCCAGCCGCTGTTCCCGACCATCACCCGCTACTTCACCGAAGATGGTGATAGCCCGATGGAGCGCATTATTGCGCAGGTGCTGAAGAATACCGACAACCGTATCCACAACGATATGCGCGTCAACCCGGCCTTCCTGTTTGCCGCCATGTTCTGGTATCCGCTGCTGGAAATGGCGCAGAAGATCGCTCAGGAAAGCGGCCTGGTCTATCACGATGCCTTCGCGCTGGCGATGAATGATGTGCTGGACGAAGCCTGCCGTTCTCTGGCGATTCCAAAACGTATTACCGCGCTGGTACGCGACATCTGGCAGCTACAGTTGCGTATGTCTCGTCGTCAGGGCAAGCGCGCGTGGAAGCTGATGGAGCATCCAAAATTCCGCGCCGCTTACGACCTGCTGGCGCTGCGTGCCGAAGCGGAAAACAATCACGAACTGCAGCGTTTAACCCAGTGGTGGAGCGAGTTCCAGGTAGTTGCTCCTCCGGCACAGAAAGATATGCTAAACGATCTGGGTGATGAGCCCGATACCCGCCGCCGCCATCGTCGCCCGCGTAAACGCGCGCCGCGCCGTGAGGGTAGCGCGTGACGCTTGCGTATATCGCACTCGGCAGCAACCTCGCCTCTCCTTTGGAGCAAGTGAATGCTGCCGTACAGGCCATCGGGGAAATTCCTGATAGCCACGTGGTTGCCGTTTCATCGTTTTACCGCACGCCGCCGCTCGGCCCGCAGGATCAACCTGATTACCTGAATGCCGCAGTGGCGCTGGAAACAGCGCTGGCGCCGGAAGCGTTGCTCAGCCACACCCAGCGCATTGAACTGCAACAAGGTCGAACCCGAAAAGCGGAACGCTGGGGGCCTCGCACGCTGGATCTCGATATCATGTTGTTTGGTCAGGAAACAATTCACACCGAGATTCTGACCGTCCCACATTACGACATGTACAACCGTGGCTTTATGCTGTGGCCGCTGTACGAAATCGCCCCTTCCCTGCTCTTCCCTGACGGCGTCACTCTGCAACAGCGTCTTGATGCGCTGGCGGCAGAAAAACCCGCACGTTGGTAGTGCCCACCTCTCGTTTTTAGCGATACCTGCTTTACGCGTTATCGGTTGCCTAAAATAATTGCCCCCCTGAATACGGCTGTTAAAATGCCGGATAATTCGACCCTATTATCAGGATGCTTTATGAAACCGACCACCATCGCTTTATTGCAGAAATGCAAGCAAGAGAAAAAACGCTTTGCAACGATTACGGCGTACGATTTCAGCTTTGCCAAACTGTTTGCGGACGCTGGCATAAACGTCATGCTGGTCGGCGATTCTCTGGGGATGACGGTGCAAGGCCACGACTCTACCCTGCCAGTCACCGTCAACGATATTTGTTATCACACCCAGGCAGTACGTCGCGGCGCGCCAAACTGCCTGCTGCTTTCCGACCTGCCATTTATGGCCTACGCCACACCAGAGCAGGCATTTGAAAATGCAGCGGCAGTAATGCGCGCGGGTGCCAATATGGTCAAAATCGAAGGCGGCGCCTGGCTGGTGGATACCGTCAAAATGCTCACCGATCGCGCGGTGCCGGTTTGCGGACACCTGGGCTTGACGCCGCAATCGGTGAATATCTTTGGCGGCTATAAAGTACAGGGCCGCGGTGATGCCGGGCAGGTGTTGCTGGATGATGCCCTGGCGCTGGAAGCGGCTGGCGCACAGCTCATGGTGCTGGAATGCGTTCCGGTTGAACTGGCAAAACGCGTAACTGAAGCGCTCTCGATTCCGGTTATCGGTATCGGCGCTGGCAACGTCACCGACGGGCAAATCCTGGTCATGCATGATGCATTCGGTATTACCGGCGGCCATATTCCTAAATTTGCGAAAAATTTCCTGGCCCAGGCAGGCGACATGCGTGCAGCGGTAGAGCAATATATGGCTGAAGTGGAGTCCGGCGTTTATCCGGGCGAAGAACACAGTTTCCATTAATTTTTCGCTCCGGGGTAACCTGACGTAGGCCTGATAAGGTAAAGCCGCCATCAGGCGACCCCGCGCGTATTGCCGGATGACGGCGCGTAACGCGTCTTCTCCGGCCTACAGGTCATCAGGAAATTCAAGGAGTTATGTTGTGTTGATTATTGAAACCCTGCCGCTACTGCGTCAGCATATCCGCCGTCTGCGTCAGGAAGGCAAACGCGTCGCGCTCGTGCCCACCATGGGCAACCTGCACGACGGCCATATGACGTTAGTTGAAGAGGCAAAAACGCGCGCCGACGTCGTGGTGGTCAGTATCTTCGTCAACCCGATGCAATTTGACCGTGCTGAGGACCTGGCTAACTACCCGCGCACGCTCCAGGAAGATTGCGAGAAGCTGAACAAGCGTAAAGTGGATTATGTCTTTGCTCCCGCCGTGGCTGAAATTTACCCGCAGGGCACGGAGAATCAGACTTTCGTTGATGTTCCTGGTCTCTCAACGATGCTCGAAGGTGCCAGCCGCCCTGGGCATTTCCGCGGGGTTTCCACCATTGTTAGTAAGTTATTTAATTTGATTCAGCCGGACATCGCCTGTTTCGGTGAGAAGGATTTCCAGCAGTTGGCGCTCTTGCGCAAGATGGTCGCCGATATGGGCTATGACATTGAGATCGTCGGCGTCCCGATTATCCGTGCCAAAGACGGGCTGGCATTAAGCTCCCGTAACGGTTATCTGACCGCAGAGCAGCGTAAAATCGCACCGGGCCTGTATAAGGTGCTGAGCAGCGTTGCCGCGAAGTTGAAGGCCGGTGAGCGTGAACTTGATGAGATCATCGCCATCGCCGAGCAGGAGCTTAACGAAAAAGGCTTTCGCGCCGACGATATTCAGATTCGCGATGCCGATACTCTTCTCAGCCTTACCGAAAACAGTCAACGCGCCGTGATTTTGATGGCAGCCTGGCTGGGCAAAGCGCGGCTTATCGATAACCAAAGCATCGAGCTATAAAAAAGTAGCCCGTCCAGGGGAAGCGCCGCCGGGGGTGGTTCGGTGCCAATCCCGGCGGCGCTTCGCTTGGCCGGGCTACAAAAATTTTCGCTATTCTGCAAAACGATATCGTTTGCAGTCTCCAATGCGTGACGATACGCAATTTATGGTAAGCAGGCTTAATCCCATCTAGACACCTGGTTTAAATGGGGCAATACTGCTTGCGAAATTTCTCAAGGCAGTCGAAAACTGCTTTGTTTCCGTTAAGAATTAAAGGTAGACGCTATGATTCGCACTATGCTGCAGGGCAAACTCCACCGCGTTAAGGTTACGCAGTCTGATCTGCACTATGAAGGCTCCTGCGCCATCGATCAGGACTTCCTCGACGCCGCCGGAATTCTGGAAAACGAAGCCATTGATATCTGGAATGTGAACAACGGCAAGCGTTTCTCCACTTACGCCATCGCGGCGGAGCGTGGTTCTAAGATTATCTCCGTTAACGGCGCAGCGGCGCATAATGCTGATGTCGGCGATATCGTGATTATCGCGAGCTTCGTGACCATGTCTGACGAAGAAGCACGGAACTGGCGCCCAAATGTTGCCTATTTTGAAGGTGACAATGAAATGAAACGTACGGCGAAAGCGATCCCGGTTCAGGTTGCCTGATAAATTTGGGGCAGGAATATTATTTTCTGCCTCAATATATAAAAGCCCTCTTCCAAATAAATAATAACAATGATAGATTAATATAAATCATAGAAACAGCCAGGCTAATCACATTAGTCAAACACATAGATTTTCCCCTTCAAAAATATCAAATCCATCATATGATATTATATGATTAAAAATAATTTATTTTCATTTTAAATTTACTAAATCCACTCCTTCTTAGTCCTGATATAAAATTCTCACACCCAAGCTTACGTTTGGTCAATTCCTTTCGCCTTTGCGAAAAGAACTCATATTTTTATATGGATATTTCGAAAATGAAAAAGTTAACTATTTCGGCTGCAGCTGTTGTATTTGCACTGAGTTCAGCATCTGTGTTTGCTGAAGATACTACTGGCACCATTCCTGATGGTACCGATATTGGCCTCATCACCTTTGATGGTGCAGTGAGCGACAGCACCTGTAAAATCACCACTAACAATGGCGAATTGGCGAACAATATCACTATCACTCTGCCGGTTGTGCAGAAAAGTGAGGTTGAAGCGACTGATATCAACACTGGTGTCGGTTCTAAAGAGTTTGAGCTGCATCTTAGCGAATGCGCAGCCGCGGTTAAAACGGCTTCAGCTAGCTTTACTTCTCAGCAGTTTGCAGAGCTTTCTAACGGCACGCTGAAGGCTGACCCTACCGTCAGTGGCCACGCTGATAACGTGAGCCTTGCACTGTATAACAACACCACCTCAAACATCGAACGTATTCAGGTCGGCCTACCAGCTAATAACACCCAAAGTGTGACCCTCGTCGGCGGCATCGGCGATCTGGCTTATCGTGTGGCTTACGTCCCAAGCGCTGACTGGGTAAAAGGCACCAACGATATCACTGCGGGTAAAGTGACCAGTAACGCTACTTTCACCATGTCTTACCAGTAATCGTTAGCTAAGTTTACGTTGTGGTACGCCTGCTACACAGCAGGCGTACTTTATGGAGCCTAAAATGCGCATGTGCACACGTTTTTCCCTCGCGTCGCTGATTTGTCTTGCCGCTGGTGTCTGCACCTTTAACGCGAGTGCAGATATTGTTATTTCCGGAACCCGCGTGATCTACCCGCAATCCGCTAAAGACGTCACCGTTAAGATGCAAAACCGCGGCAATAAGCCGCTGTTGGTACAGTCCTGGCTTGATGATGGTCGCGACACCGTTAACCCGCAAGAACTTAAGCTGCCGTTTGTCGTCACTCCCCCGGTGTCGCGCGTGGATCCGGCAAAAGGCCAAACCGTTCGCATCACCTGGACCGGGCAGGCACTGCCGCAGGATCGAGAATCATTATTCTGGCTCAACGTTCTGGAAGTTCCGCCAAAAGGCAAAGACGCCGATACCCAAAGCGTCCTGCAACTGGCGTTCCGTACGCGTATTAAGATGTTTTTCCGCCCTGATAATTTAAAAAGCGAACCTTCTATAGCCGCGGGCCAACTAGTCTGGTCACAAACTAATAACGCATTAATGGCCAACAATACCAGCCCGTATTACGTCTCAATGGCCAGCGCTTCAATTAGTGTAAATGGTAAAAAGATCGACGTTGATGCCCACACTATACCGCCAATGTCTAATGAAACGGTTCCGGTTAAAACAACCGCTAATCTCGGTGGGGGAAAAATAGATTACGTCACAATTAATGATTTTGGTGGCGTTGAGAATCATCAGGCCACAATTAAATAATACTCGGAGCTGAAGGACTCAGCGTCGTTAAATAAGCAAGGGATGATATGTATTTTCGACGAACATTATTGTGCACAGCAATTTATCTGGTACTTCAGTCTTCAGCAATGGCGACGGACGCTTTACCTGCATCTGATGAAGTTGAATTTAACGATCAATTCTTATTTGACACCGGCAGCCATATCGATGTGAGCCGTTTTTCAACCGGCAACCCTATTCCTCCGGGGACTTATAAAACACAGGTAATATTAAACAATTCCTCAAGACTATTAACTGATGTGACTTTCAATGACACAAACTCACCCCAAGCCGTTCCTTGCTTTACAGGGAAAGTGCTTGCACAGCTCGGTGTAAAAACAGACAAGCTCGATCTGACGTCAGAAGCATGCGTGGATATTTCCACACAATTCCCACAATCGGGCTGGAGCTACGATCTGGGAACGCAAGAACTCACGCTGACGATGCCGCAGATCTATGTACAGAAAAATTCCGGCGGCTACGTCGATCCATCGTTATGGGACGATGGTATTCCTGCCGCTATGTTCTCATACGATCTTAATGGCTGGCATTCGGAAAATAACGGCGAGACCTCTGAGTCAGCCTATGCTGGCCTGAAATATGGGGCTAATCTGGGCGCCTGGCATCTGCGCGCCAAAGGTAATCTCAACTGGGATGACAACAACGGCAGCGATTACACCAGCCAGGATATCTACCTACAGCGCGATGTAACGTCTTTACGTTCACAGCTTCTGGTCGGTGATTCCTTCACCCGCGGCGATACCTTTGATGCTTTCAGTATTCGCGGCATTCGTCTATACAATGACGACCGCATGCTGCCAGGCGGCGTATCCACCTACGCTCCCGTCATTCGAGGCGTTGCCAAAAGCAACGCTAAGGTGACAGTGACGCAAAGCGGTAACAAAATTTACGAAACGACGGTACCACCTGGCCCATTTGAAATAAACGACCTGAGCACAACGGGCTACGGCAGCAATCTTGACGTCAAAATTGAGGAAGCGGACGGCAGCATTCGTACGTTTTCTATCCCCTATTCCTCCGTCGCACAAATGCTGCGCCCGGGCTATGCCCGATGGGACATTGGCGCAGGCAAACTCAATGATGATGGCCTCATCGATACGCCTAAGGTGGGTTACCTCACCGGTTATTATGGTTTAAATAACACCTTCACTGGCTACGCGGGCCTCCAGTATATGGATCTGGGCTACACCGCGGGTTTGTTGGGGGTAGCCATGAATACCTCCGCTGGTGCATTAGCCTTTGACGTCACCCATTCTCGAACCGCCATTGATGGTTTAGAGAGTCTTGTCGGTCAAAGCTATCGCTTAACGTGGAGTAAATTGATTGAGGAGTCGCAAACCTCCTTCAACATTGCCGCGTACCGATTCTCTACGGAAAAATATCTGTCTCTGCGCGATGCCGCCACGCTCAATGACAACATCAGTCATCACCGTACTTTGCAGAAGGGTGATAGCGCAGACGATGAGTTCATGCATTTTCAGCGGATGAAAAACCAATTTCAAGTCAACATCAGCCAGCCCGTGACGTTCGGCGGAGCGAGCAGCGGAAGCTTGTACATCAACGGTAGCTGGCAGGACTACTGGAATGATTCCTCTTCCACCTCACAGTATTCCATGGGCTACAACGACTCTTTTTTGTGGGCCAACTACAGCATTTCCGTGCAGCGTTCTTATAACGAATATGGTGAAAAGGACGACAGCATCTACTTTAACCTCAATATTCCACTGGAAAATCTATTTGGCCGCAATAAGCGTCCACTGGGCTTTTCAACGCTAAATATGAGCGTGAACAGTAACATGAAGTCGGACAGCAATATCTCCACCAGCGCCAATGGCAACACCGATGATTCGCGGTTTAGCTATAGCGTCAATACCAGTACCAACCGCTCAGACGGTAACACCATAAACCAGGTCGGCGGCTACGGAAGCTATAACAGTCCGGTAGGCCCGCTTAGTCTTTCAGCCTCTGCGTCTGATGATAAAAGCCGTCAGTACTCAGCAAACTACAGCGGCGGCATGGTACTGCATTCCGGCGGCATCACGCTGGCACCTGGCAGTATTGGTGATTCTGATACCCTCGCGCTGGTTCATGCTTCCGGGGCAAAAGGGGCAAAATTAGTCTCAGGTGACGGACGAATTAACGGCTTCGGCTATGCGCTACAGCCCTACCTGTCCGCCTATCATCAGAATACAGTCGGGCTCAACATCGACACTATGGAATCGGATGTCGAGGTTAAAAACACCAGCACGATGGTTGTTCCACGTAGTGGAGCCATCGTTAAAGTCAATTTTGAAACCAACGAAGGTCGCTCGTTGTTAATCGAGTTGCAGCGAACCGATAACGGCTTTATCCCTCTTGGCGCAGACGTTCAGAACGAGCAGGGCCAATCAGTCGGTACGGTGGGTCAGGCAGGAATGGCCTACGTTCGCGGCATAAGTAATAGCAGCCAATTGCGGGTCATTTGGGGGGCAGGAAAAGAAGGTCGCTGCACCGTTCATTATCAGTCATCAGACGATGATTCGGTGAAAAAAGTCGGGCTAACCCGTTTGCTGAGCAACCAACGTTGCCAGATGTAATTACGTTATTTTTACAAGGAAAAAGATGAAAATAATGAATATTAAAAAGCTATACCTGCTGGGATGCTGCGGATTACTAAGCGCCACGGCATTAACCTGTCAGGCTACCTCACTTGATGTCACTTTTACGGCCAACATCCGAGAAACCACCTGCGATATGACCATTGAGGGTGGCAGCGGCGATGGTAATGCCAATACCATACCTATTGGTAGCGGCGGTAAGGTCGGTCTGGACAAAATTGCCAGCGGCGATAGCGCAGCGCAGGCAACATTCAAACTCAAGATGACGGAATGTCCCTCCAGCCTGGCCTCACTGAAGACCACGATAGTGGGCACGCCATCGTCAATCGTCAAAACCGCCATTGTTAATGGTCTGGCGAGCAGCGATGCCGCAAGCTATATCGGCGTAACCATCGCCAGAAGCAGCGCCCCGGATAGCGCCTTTATCGTTAACTCCACCACCGATTCCGAAAGACTGGTCTGGAGCAGCAGCGAAATTAGCAGTAAAGAAGTTCAGCTCGTTGCCACGCTGGTTGAAACCACGTCAGGAAAAGGCACCGCAGGTCCTTTCAGTGCGCTGGCCACCTTTAACTTTGTTTATCAATAACCATCTGAAAGGGAAGATGATGATGAAAAAATTATTCATTTTGGGTGGACTCTCAGGGGCGCTATTTTTTTCCGCGCAGGCCCTGGCAATTACCGGCACAGAGAGCGTTTCAGCAACCTTTACCTCAACGATTGAAGCCGGTACCTGCACCGCAGAGATTCAAAATAGCGCAGGAACTTCCGTCAGCGAACTGGGGTTTGGCGATGTGTTTAAATCCGATCTGACCAGCCAAAGCCGCACGGTTCCTTTTAAAATCGCCTTTACCAACTGCGCAGGGGTGAAATCCGCCACGCTGCTGGCCACCGCGGGAAGCGGCGGAGCCTGCTCCGGGGATGCAAAAGCCGGTGAACCCTTTTCTGGCATCAACGCCGTTGGCTTTGAGATCTGGAAAGGGAGCACAGATACCGGTACGCAAATGGGATGTAAGAGCGCGAAGTCGCAAAGCGTGACCATAAGCGGTAAGTCGCTCAACGTTGACTTCACATCCCGTATTGTCATCGCAACGGGAAAAACCATCGCAGATGTCACCGCAGGGGCAGCCAGCGCGCCGGTAACATTCGTGGTGACTTATCAATAATGGCAAGGAGCTAAACCTCGATGTCCTTCCTTTTACATCACCTGTACCGCAGAAAAAGCAGGTTAATTATCACGGGGCTGCTTGCCGCATTAGGCGTAACGTCCTGTCTGGCGGATGATCAGGAGGGACTCAACGTCACCATGTCGGCCAACATAGTGGAAAATACCTGTCAGATTTCATTGTCGAACAATGGCGAAGTACACCTGCCCATTGTCTCTCGCGCTTGGTTTTATAACGGCGATGGCACAACGCGTTTGCAGCCTGCCGATGCGGGCAGCGGTACACGTTTTAGCGTCAACGTTGAAAGCTGCGAAAACAGTACCGGTTCAGCCAAAACCTTGACGTTTCGTTTTCAACCACAAACGGGAAGCTGGCCGCCTGAGAGTAAGCAGGTATTCATTAATGAAACCCCGGTCGAATCGGGCGGCGCGCAGAACGTCGGCATCGTTGTCTTTTCCAGCAGCGATAACCGTAACGTCCTGGAAAACGATGGGAATTCGGCCGTGATCGTGGATGTGTCAAACGTGACCGACTATTTGACCCAGTACGATTTCTACGCCCGCTACCAGAATTTAGGCATTGTCAGCGCAGGCAAAGTCACCAGCCGTGTATTGGTTGATGCTATTTATCAATGATCAAGGAGGATCGCTTGTTGAAGCGTCTGATCTATGTGTTGTTAGTACTAAGCATAAGCGGCAGCGTATACGCCAAAGAGTGTCGTTTCGGTGAAAACGGCCAAGGGGGAACTATCACCTTAACCGGGGGCGCACCGGGTAGTGCCCAAATGTTTCTCCCCACGGATTGGACGGGTGGCCATAGCTATTTTTCGGAACTCAGCTACTTTAATCCGAATCTCGATCATGAACTGTGGTCATATTGCGGCATGGGTAATGATGGCTATGATCTTTACGCCTATACCAATAAAGCCTCCGCCGAATCAGCAACCGACGGTAGAGCGCTGTTTCCGACCAATATTGAAGGCATCTACTATGCCGTAAAATTTTACAGTAGCGCCGGCGGCGGCTATTTTCCCAGTACCACAAATATCTGGACGGTCATTGATGGCAGCAGTACCCAAAAGTGGGACTCGCTGCCATGGAAAGTTACCGTCACGCTGTACCAGATACAATACTTTCAGGGCAACACCGCCAATGTCTCTTACATTACGCCCAAAGACTCGCGAACGCTGGGACAAATGCGACTTGGTGAACCAGATAGCGATAATAATAACCCCTGGTCGATCAACGTCACGCCCAGCAGCTTCAAAATCCCTATTGTAGCGGCAACCTGCGGCGCGGCGGTCGCGAGCAATGGTACAAATAATGTCGACTTTGGCGATGTCATGTTTTCATCACTAAGAGAAAACTATTGGGCCAAGAAATCCTTCGATCTTAAGCTCTCCGGGTGTAGCAATACCGTCTGGGTTCGCTTTAAGCTGTCGTCAACAAAAGCAGAAAACGCCAACGGCTATTACCAGCTAACAAACACCCTGACAGGCAGCAATGCGGCGCAAGGCGTTGGCGTTGCTATACAAAGTAACTTCTTAACTACCGATGGTGAAGGCGAGTGGTTTACTTCCGGTACCGCGCTCATGGCCCCTTCGGCATCGGTCAATTACACCCAGACCTATACCTACAATTTTACCGCCATGTTCCAACGTACTGGCGCAGCACTCAAGGCCGGGCAATTTAAGGCCATCGGCACGTTTACCATGGACTATTTCTAGCTATCCCTGCGGCTGATTGCTGACTAGCCGCGACATGGTCTCCAGAGAATCCGTTCTTAGGATATACAAGCGTTTAAGCAAGAACGGATTATCACCCGGTTTTACCTTCCCCTTTACTGTGGTCACTGCCAGATGAAAACCGGCGTCGTTCGCCGCCTTCACGGCCGTCGCGTTGTAACCGCCAAACGGATAGGAAAGATATAATACATGCGGGTTAAACTGCGCTAAAGCACGTCGTGAATGCTTAAAATCAAACAGGATATTATGATAATTGCGGCTCAGTAGAACCGGTCTACGGTAGCCATCAACACGGTGCAGAAAGTGGGTATGCGACTGAAAATCGAATACGTCCTTGATCTCTTCTAGCTCCGAAATACTCATAAACTGTAGCGACTTCGGCGCCCATTTTTGCGGGTGACGCTTTATACGCGATGAGACAATAAACGCCGTCGCTTTCATTCCATACTGCTTTAACAACGGGTAGGCATAGCGGCTCACCGACTTCAGCCCATCATCAAAGGTAATCACCACCGCG
Organism: Enterobacteriaceae bacterium; assembly: GCA_902363335.1. Classification (GTDB taxonomy): domain Bacteria; phylum Pseudomonadota; class Gammaproteobacteria; order Enterobacterales; family Enterobacteriaceae; genus Kluyvera. The sequence continues at coordinate 85,969 of CABIZV010000006.1, forward strand.
CGCGCCGGTAGATTAGTGCGGTTATGCAAGTAATCTTCCAGTTGATACATCGTCAACGTGGTGTAGCCCATATCACGCAGCCAGGTCATCTGATTGCTGAATGCACGGACAGAAGTGGTGGTTGAGGTGTGGCGAAAGCGAGTGTTCTCTTCATCGCGAAGAATATGATGGTAGGTCAGCACAGGGATGCCGTTATCAAGCTGGGCATCTAAGGCGCTGATATAAGCCAGGCGCTCACCAAGACGAATTTGATACCAGGTTTGATTAAGCCGGTCTTTCAGTCGGTTAATCACCGGATAACGGAGATTCTCAGCCAGCATTCCGAACGGCGCGCTGCCCACATCCGGCGCGTTATAAACCGGCGTATCTTTCCAGGTCAGCAGGTTTTGGTTGCTCAGCGGTTTGTTTAAATCGCCCAGCCCATCCTGCACCCGCTGACGCCCCTGCACCGGTTCCAGATGACCTTTGTCGATAAAGCCTTTGCCGAAGCCAAAACTGAAGCTGTAATAATCCTCAGCGCTCGGCTCAATGGCGATGATTTTCCCGGCACGCAGGTTTCCTACCGTCATCGTTTTGTTGCCAATCTGCGCCCAAATCGTCGCATCTTCGGTCGTTTGCATATAGCGGGCAGGCAAGGCGGCAGCCACGCTGCCGGAGAAAAGCATCAGAAAAACAATAATACGTATAGCCATGAGCAATAACCGAAGCGGGAGCCGACTTGCTTATTGTAACAAAAGCTACATCAATACCAATGTTTAAGGCTTATACAGGTCATGAAGTAAAACGAAAGGTGGGTTTTTCTGCTGCTGATGCCATAGGCTCGTGACACCCGGTGTTCCAAGCTCCACGATACGCTGACGAAAAGCGCTACTGCTCATCGACTCTCGCAGAGGAACCATTTGTTCAAGCAATGTATAGTGGATACCAGCAATCACTTCGCAGCCGCTGTGCTTATGGCTCATCAGCGATGCAACGCGATACGGCGCGGCCCCGGCGTTATCCGTTAAAAAAATAACCCCGTCGCCAGAATCAGTTTGATACAGCGCTTCACACATCATGCGACTGAGCATATTGGCACTCAGTCCGCGCCAGTAATTGACGGCCCGGCACTGCGGCAACGGCCCGTACGTTTTTTCAAGACGTTCAAGCAGTTCCTGTGCTCTATCGTCATGGCAGGAAATCACCCAACCCAACATAATTTGCCTCCTTAGCAGGCAGATACCTTAACGGTTATCAGTTAAATTAAAAGTGATACGCATCAATAACTGCAATAATATAATTTATATAAATCATTAAAAATCAACATAACTAAAATCACAAGCAGCATCCTATTCCAATGAATTAAAAAGTGATAAGCTTTATTTAATGAGAATCCACTGGAATATATTTATTTAAATAATGACACCTATGAAAAACATTAGACCAACTTTAAAGGTAATGGGTGCAAGGACACAAGTCGGAAGCGAATGGGCTAATCTAGAACGAAAACTTGTTGCTCTTGACAGGGATACATTAAGGCCGGTTGTTGTTGACTGGAGCTATGAAGATACTCCTGACATTATCACTACAACAGATATTTTCACTGATACAAAACCAACAAAACGATTATTAGCGGCGTCATCCACTTATAATCGTGGTAATTTAATTAATCATAGTCATATAGGAGGGAGTCCTGAAAGATTCGCAGCTATAGATAATAGCGGGAAAGTGGTTGCATGGGGTTACTCGGATGATGGTAAAGATTCACCAACCAGTCCGCGCAACCATGATGTTAACTCTATCTATGCGGCAGGAAAATCATCAATAGCACTAAATAACAATAAACAAATCTTCGTTTGGGGCAGAGCATCAGACGAACCCATTCCCGAAGAAGTTGCCTCTTTAACAGATATTGTGATGGTGAAAGGTTATGGTGACAACGTACAAAACTTCCTCGTCTTAAGAGAAAACAATCAAGTTATGCAATGGCAGGATGAAGGAGCCCAATGGCCCTTACCTCAATATATTGCTGAAATGGATGATATTATATCAATTGAGGCATCTGGCTATGCCTTTGCTGCATTAAGAAAAGATGGTCACGTTGTTGCATGGGGAGACCCGAAATACGGTGGAGAAATACCTGAAAGTATTAAAAACATCTCTGATGTTATAAAAATTTATGCCAACTACCGATGTTTTGTTGCCCTTCGCGAAGGTGGTAACATTGTCACTTGGGGTAGTGAACTTGAAACAGACATACCTGAAAACATTTCCATCCTAAATGATATAATTTCAATTTACCCATATTATGGTGGATTTCTTGGACTGAGAAAAAATAATTCTATTGTTACCTCGGGAAATCCAAGATTGGTAGATGAGATCCCTGACCGAATCGCAAGCCGTAATGATTTTATCGATATTCAGGTTTCGGTCGATCAATGCATAGCAGTACTACTTCCAGGGGGGAAAATCGATAGTTGGGGGAAATGGGCTAGAAATCCAAATTATGTACAGATGCCTGAAAATGTAACAGACGTCGTATCCCTTTGTGGAGGTCAGGAAACGATGGCTGCATTAAAAAAAGATGGCTCAGTCATCGCTTGGGGGCATCAGAAAGAAGGTTCGCATACTGAAACGGTAAAAGATCAGCTATATAACATCAGGGCTATTTACTCCTCCCTCAGCGGTTTTTGCGCTCTGCGCGAAGACAATACCGTAGTGGTTTGGGGGGAATGCTGTGATGTTCCCCCAGAGCTACAGGGTAACATCACTTATAGTTATGAGTAGTATTGATAGCCCCGGAACATTCCGGGGCAGTCTTCACAATTAGCTACGCAGACCGCGTCCGCGCTGGATCAAATACCAGCACAGCAGGTAAAAGACGGCGATAAACACCACCAGCACCGCCACGGTGGTGAATAACGGCACGTCGTTAATGCCGAGGAAACCGTAGCGGAACCCGCTAATCATATAAACGATCGGGTTCAGGTGTGACAGCGCCTGCCAGAACGGCGGCAGCAGCGTCAGAGAATAAAACACCCCGCCCAGATAGGTCAGCGGCGTCAGCACGAAAGTTGGGATCAGGCTGATATCATCAAAGGTCTTGGCAAACACGGCGTTGAGCAATCCCGCGAGCGAGAACAGCACCGCCGTTAGCACCAGCGTTAACGCGACAAATACCCATGAGTGCACCTGGAACGGTACGAAGAACAGTGAAATTGCCGTGACCAGTACGCCCACGCACAGCCCGCGCGCCACGCCGCCGCCAACAAAACCGGCGATAATGACATGCGTCGGAACCGGCGCCACAAGCAATTCTTCAATGTTGCGCTGGAACTTGGCGCTAAAGAATGATGAGGCCACGTTAGCGTAGGCGTTGGTGATCACCGCCATCATGATGAGGCCCGGCACGATAAACTGCATGTAGGTGAAGCCATGCATTTCACCAATCCGCGAACCAATCAGATTACCAAAGATAATAAAGTAGAGCGTCATGGTGATGACGGGCGGCACCAGCGTCTGGATCCAGATACGCATAAAGCGGTGGATCTCTTTCGCCCAAATGCTTTTCAGCGCGACCCAATAAAGGTGCATCATGCGCGATCTCCTTGTTTGTCATGAACCAGCGACACGAACAGTTCTTCGAGTCGGTTGGCTTTATTACGCATACTCAACACCTGAACGCCCTGCGCGCTTAGCTGCGCGAAAACGCTGTTAATCCCCTGCTCACGTAGCACTTCCACTTCCAGCGTCGAGGTATCGACCAGTTTGTACTGGTAGCCATCAAGCTTCGGCAGCGGACTTTTCGGCGCGAGGTCGAGAATGAAGGTCTCTGATTTCAGTTTGGAGAGCAGATTCTTCATCGAGGTGTTTTCCACCAGCTCGCCGCGCTGGATAATGCCGATATTACGGCACAGCATTTCAGCTTCTTCCAGATAGTGGGTGGTGAGAATAATGGTGGTGCCTTTGTCATTGAGATCTTTTAAGAATCCCCACATGGAGCGGCGCAGTTCGATGTCGACCCCCGCCGTGGGTTCATCAAGGATCAGCAGTTTAGGCTCATGCATTAACGCACGGGCAATCATCAGACGACGTTTCATCCCGCCTGAAAGCATTCGCGCACGTTCGTTACGTTTATCCCACAAATCAAGCTGTTTGAGGTATTTTTCGCTGCGAATGACCGCTTCTTTATGTTCTACGCCGTAATAACCCGCCTGATTCACCACGATTTGCTGCACGGTTTCAAAGGGGTTGAAGTTAAATTCCTGCGGCACCAGCCCTAGCTGGCGCTTGGCGTTCACCACGTCCTTTTGCAGGTCGTAGCCAAAGACGCTGACACGCCCGGAGGTTTTATTCACCAGCGAACTGATAATACCGATGGTTGTTGATTTACCCGCGCCGTTCGGCCCCAGAAGCGCGTAAAAATCACCGGCTTCGACTTTTAAATCTATCCCACGCAGCGCCTGTAAGCCGCCAGGATAGGTCTTTGTCAGTTGCTCTAGTTCCAGTGCAATGGTCATAGATTTTTGCTTACCTTACATTCTGATACTTGATATCTGGTTTTAAAAAATCAGGAGTTGCCCTATATTAGCCCCACGCAAATTACTGGGTTAATGCCTCCATGAACGACATAGATACACTCATCAGCAACAATGCACTATGGTCAAAGATGCTGATAGAAGAGGATCCCGGATTTTTTGAGAAACTGTCGCAAGCGCAAAAACCGCGCTTTCTATGGATTGGATGCTCAGACAGTCGCGTTCCCGCCGAACGTCTGACCGGGCTCGAACCGGGCGAACTGTTTGTTCACCGCAATGTGGCAAACCTTGTCATCCACACCGATCTTAATTGTCTTTCCGTGGTGCAGTATGCCGTTGATGTGCTGGAAGTTGAACACATTATTATCTGTGGGCACTACGGCTGCGGCGGCGTTCAGGCGGCGGTCGAAAACCCGGAACTGGGGTTAATCGACAACTGGCTGCTGCACATCCGCGATATCTGGTTCAAACATAGCTCATTGCTCGGTGAGATGCCGCCGGAACGACGCCTTGATACGCTTTGTGAGCTAAACGTCATGGAACAGGTGTATAACCTGGGACACTCCACCATCATGCAATCAGCATGGAAGCGTGGCCAGAAAGTGATGATTCACGGCTGGGCATACGGGATTCATGATGGTCTGCTGCGCGACCTCGACGTGACGGCCACCAGCCGCGAAACACTGGAACAGCGTTATCGCCACGGGATTTCCAACATCAAGCTCAAGCACATCAACCACAAATAGGGGCAATAACCCCTTATAGCCCGGACGAGGCGGAACGCCGACTCCGGGGCAGTTCGGTGCATATCCCGGCGTCGCCATGCTCGGCCGGGCTACACCACCGTCAGCGCCATCAGGCACCGCGACAAACTTACTCGTCCAGCATCACCACTTTACCGACATACGGCAGATGACGATAACGCTGAGCGTAGTCGATACCGTAACCCACCACGAACTCATCCGGGATGGCAAAGCCGACAAACTCAACCGGAACTTCAACTTCACGACGGGTTGGCTTATCCAGCAGAGTACAAATCGCCAGCGACTTGGGTTCACGCAGTCGCAGAATCTCGCGCACTTTCGACAGGGTATTACCTGAGTCGATAATGTCTTCAACGATCAGCACATCTTTACCACGAATATCTTCGTCGAGATCTTTGAGGATTTTCACATCGCGGGTGGTAGACATACCGCTGCCATAGCTTGATGCCGTCATAAAGTCGACTTCGTGCGGAACCTGTACTTCACGGCACAGGTCGGCCATGAACATGAACGAGCCGCGCAGCAGACCCACCAGCACCATTTCGCTGCCGCTATCTTTATAGCGCTCGTTAATCAGACGACCTAATTCGGCGATACGCGCTTTGATCTCCGCTTCCGGGATCATCACTTCAACAGTATGTTTCATTTAACTAACCACATGATTTTAAATGTACATCACTCAACCCGTTAGCCCAGAGCCACAAGGTTGATCAGCAAGCGGGAAAGTATACCAGCAAAACGAATCGGGCGGCTAATTCGATAATAAAGCTCAATTTGTGATTTCGATCACACTTGTTAAATCCTATAATGAAATGAAAGCAAAAAATTAACAAAACAGACGGACACATTTCTATGGCAGAAACAAAATATCAACAATCACGGTTACTCGTGAGGCTAACGGCCCTCTTTGCTGCATTCTGCGGGCTATATCTGTTAATTGGCGGTATCTGGCTGGTCGCCATCGGCGGCTCCTGGTACTACCCTATCGCCGGCCTGGTGATGCTAGGCATTACCGCAATGCTATGGCGTGCGAAGCGCTCAGCACTGTGGTTGTACGCCGCACTACTGATCGTCACCATGATTTGGGGGGTCTGGGAAGTCGGCTTCGACTTCTGGGCACTGACGCCACGCAGCGACGTGCTGGTTATCTTCGGCGTGTGGCTGATTTTGCCGTTTGTCTGGCGTCGACTCTTCGTGCCTTCCAGTGGTGCCGTTGCCGCGCTGGTCGTTGCACTGGTGATTAGCGCCGGTATCCTCACCTGGGCGGGCTTTAACGACCCACAAGAGGTTAACGGTACGCTGAGCGCTGACGCTACGCCTGCCGAGCCTATCTCACCGGTTGCCGACCAGGACTGGCCAGCTTACGGACGTAATCAGGAAGGCCAGCGTTTCTCCCCGCTCAAGCAGATAAACGCTGAGAACGTGCACAAGCTGAAAGAAGCCTGGGTGTTCCGCACCGGCGATCTTAAGCAGCCTAATGACCCGGGTGAAATCACCAACGAAGTCACGCCGATTAAAGTCGGCAACATGCTCTATCTGTGTACTGCCCACCAGCGCGTGTTCGCGCTCGACGCAGCCACCGGTAAAGAGAAGTGGCACTTTGACCCGCAGTTGGGTACCGACCCAAGCTTCCAGCACGTGACCTGCCGCGGCGTGTCCTACCATGAAGCGACAGCTGACAACGCGTCACCTGACGTGGTCGCCGATTGTCCGCGCCGCATTATTCTGCCGGTGAACGACGGTCGTCTGTTTGCGCTGAATGCAGAAACCGGTAAGCCGTGCGAGTCCTTTGCCAATAAAGGTATCCTCAACCTGCAAACCAACATGCCGGTCACCACGCCGGGCATGTACGAGCCAACTTCACCGCCAATCGTCACCGATAAAGTGATTGTGATTGCCGGCGCGGTAACCGATAACTTCTCAACTCGCGAACCGTCTGGCGTTATCCGCGGTTTTGACATCAACAGCGGTAAGCTGCTGTGGGCGTTCGATCCGGGTGCCAAAGATCCGAATGTTATTCCAGGTGATGAACACCATTATTCTCTGAACTCGCCAAACTCATGGGCACCAGCGGCCTATGATAAAAAGCTGGATTTGGTTTACCTGCCAATGGGCGTAACCACGCCGGATATCTGGGGCGGTAACCGTACGCCGGAGCAGGAACGTTACGCCAGTTCAATTGTGGCGCTGAATGCCACGACCGGTAAGCTGGTATGGAGTTACCAGACCGTACACCACGATCTGTGGGATATGGATATGCCGTCGCAGCCGACGCTTGCGGATATCACCGTGGACGGTAAAACCGTTCCCGTGGTTTATGCACCAGCCAAAACCGGCAACATCTTCGTGCTGGATCGTCGTAACGGCGAGCTGGTGGTTCCGGCCCCGGAAAAACCGGTTCCACAAGGTGCGGCGAAAGGCGACTACGTCACCAAAACCCAGCCTTTCTCTGATTTAAGTTTCCGTCCGAAGAAAGATCTGACCGGCGCAGACATGTGGGGTGCCACCATGTTTGACCAACTGGTGTGCCGCGTGATGTTCCATCAGATGCGTTATGAAGGCATTTTCACCCCACCGTCCGAGCAGGGCACGCTGGTGTTCCCGGGCAACCTGGGGATGTTTGAATGGGGCGGTATCTCGGTCGATCCAAACCGTCAGGTGGCAATTGCTAACCCGATGGCCCTGCCGTTTGTATCGAAGCTTATCCCACGCGGCCCGGGTAACCCGATGGAGCCGCCGAAAGATGCGAAATCCAGCGGTACCGAGTCGGGTATTCAACCACAGTATGGCGTGCCGTTTGGCGTCACCCTGAACGCGTTCCTGTCACCGTTTGGTCTGCCTTGTAAACAGCCTGCCTGGGGTTATATTTCTGCGCTGGATCTGAAAACTAACCAGGTGGTGTGGAAAAAACGTCTGGGCACGCCGCAGGATAGCCTGCCGTTCCCAATGCCGGTTCAGCTGCCGTTTAATCTGGGGATGCCGATGCTGGGCGGCCCAATTTCGACGGCCGGTAACGTGCTGTTTATCGCGGGTACTGCGGATAACTATCTGCGCGCGTTCAACATGAGCAACGGTGAGAAACTGTGGCAGGGACGTCTGCCAGCGGGCGGTCAGGCAACGCCGATGACCTATGAGGTGAATGGCAAGCAGTACGTGGTCATTTCCGCAGGCGGTCACGGTTCATTTGGCACCAAAATGGGCGATTATATCGTGGCCTACGCCTTGCCTGACGAGTAGCCCTGAGCGCTGCGCGCCATCAGGCAGCAAGTGCCGGATGGCGGCATAATGCCTTATCCGGCCTACAAGAGAGCAACACCGTAAATACTCAACCGCCCGCTATCCTGCGGGCGGTTTTAATATCACTGTTACTTGTCGAACTTAAGCGACATCAGCGTTGCCTTAGCAGCATCCTGATATTGCGCCTCCAAATCCTTTGTCATATTAAATGCCACCTGCACCGCTTTATCATTTTGCGATGTCATCAGCATCATATTCAGAATTTCAGTATCCGGGGCCTGGGAGCGGAAGGTAATCAGCCAGGCTTTATGCCCGTCTACCGTCACGGCTTCCGCCTGCGGTTTGAAGTTGGCCAGCATTTTCACCGTCGCCTCTTTTGCCATATCAATCTGTGAGGCGGGCAATGCGTGACGCCCGGCGCTAATCCCTAAGGACGCTTTACCGCGCTCATCGCCGTAAATGACCTGTGGACGATTTTCAGAAGGGTATTTGATTTTCGCCATTTCATCAGACATAGGCGTCAGCGTCTGGGGAATTTCGAGGCTGAGTTTCAGCTCGGGAATATTTTTGCGTTCCATTTTTATTTCGGCATGGGCCGAAACCGCCACCATCATCACAAAAGATGCGGCAAGTACCTTATTAAAAATACCCATTTTTACCTCATGATTATTTGTTCACCATGAGAGTATATCGGCATCTTTTATTAAAAATTGCGCGTTAAGCTATTTCAGAACAATCGTAAGCGCGGATGGCGTGACACCATCCGCGCTTTAATTACACCGTGAACCCGAGCATCATGCCGGTATCTTCATGCTCCAGTAAGTGGCAGTGCGCCATGTACGCCTGTTCTTTCGATGCCTCATGGTCGAATTTCACCAGCACTTCGCTGACTCCGCCCTCCACTCTCACCGTATCTTTCCAGCCTGAACGATGCGCGGCAGGCGCCTGGCCGTTTTCACGCAGAATTCGGAACTGAGTACCGTGAATATGGAACGGATGCAGCATCATGTCGCCCTCGCCGGAAATGATCCAGCGTTCGTACTGACCTTTGGCGGCGGTAAACATCGGTACGTTCATATCAAACGCTTTGCCGTTGATCCGATTGGCATTGTGGAAATCAAACCCACCGCCGCCGTGATGCATGTTGCCCATGCTACCGTGATCCATTTTCATGCCGCCGTGGCCCATCATATTGCCGTGGTCCATACCGCCCATGGCCTGATTGCCGTATTTTTTCATCAGCGCCTGCATACCCATCATGTCGAGCATCGGGTCCATAGAGAGCTGAAGCTTACGCTCGGTCAGACCATCAAGGGACGGGATGGCGGGCATAGAGACCAGTGAATCAGGCAATTTGCCGGAACCCGGAATGCCCACCGGTTGAACGCGCAGCACCGGCAGCGCTTTATCAAATGGCGCAATCGCCATTCCCATCTGGTTAACCGGCAGCGTGACGAGATCGAACGGCTTACCGTCACGCGCATCCACCAGCACCTCAAAACGTTCGCCCATCAACATGGGCAGTTCACTGACCTGCACCGGTTCCGGCAAAAAGCCGCCGTCGCTGGCGACCACGTACAGCGGACGTTTGTCGCTGGCGGCAAGCGTCAGTGAGCGCGCATTACAGCCATTGAGTAAGCGTAGACGCAGCCAACCGCGCGGCGGCGCATGCTGTGGATACTGTACGCCGTTGGTCAACAGCGTATCGCCAAACCAGCCCACCGCGGCGCTCATGATATCCAGTTGATAGTCTATCTCTCCGGCAGGCGTGAATTTTTTATCCTGCATGATCACCGGAATATCATCGATTCCCCACTGTTTGGGCAGCAACAGCATCTGACTGATATCGTCTTCAATGACCACCAGCCCCGCCAGTCCCATGGCGACCTGATGGCCGGTTTTGCCGTGCTGATGCGGGTGGAACCAACAGGTCGCGGCGCGTTGGGTGGGGGTAAAGGTGACCGTGCGGCTAGCGCCCGGTTTAATAACGCCCTGCGGCCCACCGTCCACATCCCCCGGCACTTCCAGACCATGCCAGTGCACGGTGGTCTCTTCGGGGAGATGGTTACGGATATTAACGGTAATGGCTTTGCCCTGCTGAAGCTTGATGGCGGGCCCTAATAGGTCGCCGTTATAGCCCCAGGTGGTGGCCGCTTTACCGGCAAATGACGTCTTCCCGGACTGCACGTTCAGCAGGATTTGATTATTGGCGTCAGCGGTCAGTAAGGGGGGAATTGGCAGCGTGGCTCTCTCGGCGGCAAACACCGCTCGGCTCCACAGAGGCAAGGCGCTGGCGACGCTAATAGCGGCACCCAATTTGATAAAATCACGACGATGCATCGGTACATCCTTTTCGGCTGCTGGTGGTTATTTGAGCTTAAACCCTCCCCCTGCAGGAAGGTCAAGCATAAAGCGGTGAATAATGCTCCCCGTCCGCTTGGGAAGTATGTTAACGTGGAATATCGACGATGTAAGGTAGAAGAAATGAAGACGTTTTTCCGCACTGTACTGCTCGGATCGCTGCTGGCGATGTCCAGCTCCAGTTATGCATTAAGCGAGTCTGAAGCAGAAGATATGGCCGATCTCACGGCTGTGTTTGTGTTCCTGAAAAACGACTGCGGGTATCAGAATCTCCCCAACACGCAAATTCGTCGCGCCCTGGTTTTTTTCGCCCAGCAAAACCAGTGGGATCTGACTAACTACGATACGTTTAACATGAAGGCGCTTGGTGAAGACAGCTACCGCGATCTTAGCGGCATTGGCATTCCTACGGCGAAGAAGTGTAAAGCGCTGGCGCGTGATTCGTTAAGCCTGCTGGCGTATGTGAAGTAGGACGCGTGGCGGAGCCCGCAGGCTCCGCATGAATTAACGTTGCTGGACAAACTCGCGGTACGCCGCAACCACCTGCAGGAAATCCTCTACGCCGCAAAGAGACAGGCTTTCTTCGTCGTAGTAATTCATCCCGTCTTCCATCTCGTCGCCCGAAAACTCCAGCTGATTGGCGCGAACCATCACTTCCTCGCCGTCCAACCACAGAGTGTATTCATGTCCGGTGCGCTGCCATGAACGTTCGCTGCCTTTTACCGTACGCACGGCCTGCTCGACTTCATCCAGCAGCGAGAGGTTATCTTTGACCTCTTCATTAAACCAGTGACCGACCACCTCGTGGCCCATCGACATACGTACTTTTACCCCTCCGGTAACGTCACGCAGAAATTCGTATTCCATGATCTCTTCCTCTACAAAGGCAATGCGTCACCGCTGCATTGTACCTATAGGTAATTATCGCAGTCTGGGGGAATAAAAAAAGCGTAGCGGGCGGCTAATGCAAAATAAAAAGCGTAAAAGACAACCCCCTGTCCCTGTAGCCCGGCCAAGCGCAGCGCCGCCGGGAAGCCCCCGGAGTCGGTGCTTGCGCACCTCGTCCGGGCTACGGTTTAGACCGAGCCCGAAAATAAATAAGGGCGAGAGCCAAAACCCTCACCCTGTAGCCCGGCCAAGCGCAGCGCCGCCGGGATGACCCCGGAGTCGGTGCTGTCGCACCTCGTCCGGGCTACGGTTTAGACCGAGCCTGAAAATTAAAAAGGGCGAGAGTCGAAACCCTCACCCTGTAGCCCGGCCAAGCGCAGCGCCGCCGGGAAGCCCCCGGAGTCGGTGCTGTCGCACCTCGTCCGGGCTACGGTTTAGACCGAGCCTGAAAATTAAAAAGGGCGAGAGTCGAAACCCTCACCCTGTAGCCCGGCCAAGCGCAGCGCCGCCGGGAAGCCCCCGGAGTCGGTGCTGTCGCACCTCGTCCGGGCTACGGTTTAGACCGAGCCTGAAAATTAAAAAGGGCGAGAGTCGAAACCCTCACCCTGTAGCCCGGCCAAGCGCAGCGCCGCCGGGAAGCCCCGGAGTCGGTGCTTGCGCACCTCGTCCGGGCTACGGTTTTAGACTGCGGTCTGGAAAATCACGCCGTCAGCTTTTTCGGTGTACTCGGAAAGCTGGTCGAAGTTCAGATAACGGTAGGTATCCACCGCCGTCTTATCGACCTGCGCCACATAGGTCTGGTACTCATCCGGCGTTGGCAGCTTACCGATAAGCGCCGCGACGGCCGCCAGCTCAGCCGAAGCCAGGAAGACGTTAGCGCCGGTACCTAAACGGTTAGGGAAGTTACGGGTTGAGGTGGAAACCACCGTCGCACCGTCAGCTACACGCGCCTGGTTACCCATACACAGGGAACAGCCAGGGATTTCAATACGCGCACCGCTCTTACCAAATACGCTGTAGTAACCTTCTTCGGTCAGCTGTGCCGCATCCATACGGGTTGGCGGAGCCACCCACAGACGGGTTGGCAGCTGGCCTTTATGGGTATCCAGCAGCTTACCGGCAGCACGGAAGTGACCGATGTTGGTCATGCAGGAGCCGATGAACACTTCGTCGATCTTCTCGCCCTGCACATCAGACAGCAGACGCGCATCGTCAGGATCGTTTGGCGCACACAGGATAGGTTCTTTGATGTCAGCCAGATCGATCTCGATCACCGCCGCATATTCTGCGTCAGCATCCGCTTCCAGCAGTTGCGGATCCGCCAGCCATTTTTCCATTCCCTGAACGCGACGTTCCAGCGTACGGCGATCGCCGTAACCTTCCGCGATCATCCACTTCAGCAGGACGATGTTAGAGGTCAGGTATTCAGTAATCGGCGCTTTATCGAGCTTAATGGTACAGCCCGCCGCAGAACGCTCAGCCGAAGCATCCGCCAGCTCAAATGCCTGCTCAACTTTCAGTTCAGGCAAGCCTTCGATTTCCAGGATGCGACCAGAGAAGATGTTTTTCTTCCCTTTTTTCTCAACGGTCAGCAGGCCTTCGCGGATGGCGTACAGCGGAATCGCGTGCACCAGATCGCGCAGGGTAATGCCCGGCTGCATTTTGCCTTTAAAGCGCACCAGCACAGATTCTGGCATGTCCAGCGGCATCACGCCGGTCGCTGCCGCAAACGCAACCAGACCGGAGCCTGCCGGGAAGGAAATCCCCACCGGGAAACGGGTATGGGAGTCCCCGCCGGTGCCGACGGTATCCGGCAGCAGCATACGGTTCAGCCATGAGTGGATAATGCCGTCGCCCGGACGCAGTGACACACCGCCACGGTTCATAATAAAGTCAGGCAGCGTGTGGTGGGTCGTCACGTCAACCGGCTTCGGATAGGCCGCAGTGTGACAGAAAGACTGCATCACCAGATCGGCAGAGAAGCCCAGACAAGCAAGGTCTTTCAGCTCATCACGGGTCATTGGGCCGGTGGTGTCCTGAGAACCTACCGAGGTCATTTTCGGCTCGCAATATTCGCCCGGGCGAATACCGGTCACGCCGCAGGCGCGGCCAACCATTTTCTGTGCCAGAGAGAAGCCTTTATTGCTGGCTTCAACCGGTTTAGCGATACGGAACACATCACTGTGCGGCAGGCCCAGCGCTTCACGCGCCTTGGTGGTCAGGCCACGGCCGATAATCAGTGGGATACGACCGCCCGCACGGACTTCGTCAATCAGCACGTCGGTTTTGAGTTCAAACGTCGCCAGCAGTTCGTTGGTTTCGTGATTACGCACTTCGCCTTTGAATGGGTAAACGTCAATCACGTCGCCCATATTCAGCTTATTCACATCAACTTCGATTGGCAGCGCGCCCGCATCTTCCATGGTGTTAAAGAAGATTGGCGCAATTTTGCTGCCCAGCACCAGGCCGCCACCGCGCTTGTTTGGCACGTGCGGAATATCGTCGCCCATGAACCACAATACGGAGTTAGTTGCTGATTTACGCGAAGAACCGGTGCCGACAACGTCGCCAACATACGCCAGCGGGAAGCCTTTTTTCTGCAACAATTCGATTTGCTTGATAGGGCCCACAACGCCTGGTTCATCCGGGCTGATGCCTTCACGGGCGTTTTTCAGCATCGCCAGCGCGTGCAGAGGGATATCAGGGCGGGACCATGCATCCGGGGCCGGAGACAGGTCATCGGTGTTGGTTTCACCGGTCACTTTGAACACGGTAACGGTAATTTTGTCAGCAAGCTGCGGACGGTTCAGGAACCATTCGGCATCAGCCCAGGACTGAATAACCTGTTTGGCGAAGGTATTGCCCGCTTTCGCTTTCTCTTCTACGTCGTAGAAGTTATCGAACATCAGCAGCGTCTGAGACAGCGCTTTCGCAGCGATCGGTGCCAGTTTGGCATCATCGAGCGCATCGATCAGCGGATGAATATTGTAACCACCCTGCATGGTGCCCAGCAGTTCGACGGCTTTTTCAGGAGTCACTAATGGGGAGGTGGCTTCGCCTTTCGCGATGGCAGCGAGGAAGCCCGCTTTAACATAGGCGGCTTCATCCACGCCCGGCGGTACACGATTGATTAACAGGTCTAGCAGGAATTCTTCTTCGCCAGCAGGCGGATTCTTCAGTAGCTCAACCAGGCCGGCCATTTGGGTTGCATCTAAGGGTTTGGCAACAATCCCTTGGGCGGCACGTTCAGCTACGTGCTCACGGTATTCTTTTAGCACGACGGTATCTCCTCGCTCTCATTGTCATATGCGGTCGGCGATCTCTTCACGCTCCTGTGAGACAGCAGTTTGTAGGGTAAAAGCCCGATACCGCGAGGGCCAGCATAGCAGGAATTCTGAAGGGTGTTAATCCGTTTACAAAAAAGCAACATTAAATATTTGCTGAATCGTTAATGTTGATATAACAGATTATAAAAAGCCTTTTTACGATGAAAAAAACCCATGCTTCGCCGGAAGATTCATCGTTTTGTTACGACGTTATTACAGATAAGCAGGAATCAATGCGCCGTGTTGTCGTCGCTTTTGACCCAAGGCCCGCATCCTGGATTTATTTTTACACAGTCTGGATTCCTACCAATGGTAAAAATCCCTGCTTTAATCAAAAAATAAACAATAGCCTCATTATACTCGCGGCATATCCGACTCTGATACGGACAGCGTAGTTCCCTGGAGAACCACCATGAATTTGCCCACTAAGTCCTACTCAAGCATCGCGCTGATATGCTGCGGCGGGATACTGGCCGTCGCCGCCACGCTTTACCTTAAAAGCCGCGAGACCGTGACGCCTGATGCGCCCCCTGCCGTTACCGTGGAAGCACCGGTTACGCCACCGGTTGCAGCGCCTGCCGTACCGTTACCCACGCCGGTTGCGCCGCCGACGGTTGCGGCGACGTCCACTAACGCACAACCTTATACCAAAGCGCAGATCACCCAATGGGTGGCCCCCATCGCGCTCTACCCTGACTCGCTGCTGTCGCAGGTGCTGATGGCGTCAACCTATCCGGCAAGCGTTGTCCAGGCAGTTCAGTGGTCGAAGGATAATCCTACAATGCAGGGTGACGCCGCCATCCAGGCGGTTGCCGGACAACCCTGGGATGCCAGCGTGAAATCCCTGGTCGCCTTCCCGCAACTCACCGGCATGATGGGCGAAAACCCTGAATGGGTTGAAAATCTGGGTAATGCCTTCCTCGCGCAACCGCAGGACGTTATGGATGCCGTACAGGATTTACGCAAGCTGGCCCAGCAAACCGGGTCGCTCAAATCCAGCTATCAGCAAACGGTCACCACCAGTCGTGCACCAGCGCCGACCGCCACCGTCAGCTCAGGCACCAGCTCGGTAGCTGCGCCGACAACCTCAGTCAGCAACGAGCCCACGGTGATCCGCATTGAATCCGCGAACCCCGAAGTGGTTTACGTGCCGAACTACAATCCAACGGTGGTTTACGGTAGCAACTGGCCTTATTCTTCCGCGCCGCCGGTTTATCTGCCGCCCCCTCCAGGGCAGCAGTTTGCCGACAGCTTTGTTCGCGGTTTTGGTTATAGCCTCGGCGTCGCCACCACCTACGCTATTTTCAGCAGTATCGATTGGGACGATGACGATCATCATCACCATGACGATCACCATCACGATGATGGCTACCATGGCGATGGCCGGGGCTATCAGCACAATGGCGATAACATCAATATTAACGTCAATAATTTCAACCGGATTTCCGGGGAAAACCACAGAGGGCAGAATTTCGCCTGGCAGCACAATTCCGCTTATCGCGGCAATGTGCCTTACCCAAACAATAACGTCGCACAGCGCTTCCATCAGACTAACGTACCGGGTGGGTTAAGCTCCACGCGTAGAGAACCGGGTGCAGCACTCCCGCGTGCCACTAATGCAGTTGGAGGGCTGAGTTACCCCAACCGGGATAACCAGCGACAGGCAGCAATGTCGCAATTACAGCAGCGCACCCGGAACGATAATTTTGCCTCAGTGTCGCCTACACGTGATGCCCAGCGCCGCGCCGCATCCCAGCAGTTAAGCCAGAAGGTACAGCGGGATAATTTCCGTGGCTATGACGCGCCGGTTAACCGCGCTCAGCGCCTGACGCCACAAAATCGTCCATCACAGGCGCATGCCACACCCCCTCATGCAGCGGCGCAGCGCATGCAGCAGTCGAACCTGAATGCTCCCCAGCGCCGCGCTAACAATGACGCGTCCCGTTTTAGAACGGAACAACGCAACACAACGCAGCTACGTAGTGAAGGACGACGCAGCAGCGCCCTTAGCGGCAACGAAAGTCGGGCGCCAAACTGGCAAGCACAGCAGTCCCGCGGCCTGCAAAGCCGTCAGGCTTCCGGTCTCAGTCGAGAACGCCAGACTCGAGAATTTCAGGGTAATCGTGCATCCAGCGTAGGCGGCGAACGAAATGGCGGTGGGCTTTCCGGGCACCGAGAGTTCCACCGACGCTAGAGGATAATGTGATGAAAAAGCAGATTAAAATAGCCTTGCTGGCGCTTGCCATGTCGCCCCTGATGAGCTTTGCGCAACAGAGTTTTAGCAGCCCCGACCAGGCAGCCAGCGCATTGGTAAATGCGGTGAAGAACAAAGATCATGCGGCATTAGGTCAACTGCTCGGCGATGAATGGCAGCAGTTTTTACCGCCGGATGGCGTTGACCCGGAGGCGGTAGACCGTTTCCTGCGTGACTGGAAGCTTAACCACCACGTTGTTATCAGCGCCAATACCGCCTGGCTGGACGTCGGCAACGACGGCTGGCGTCTTCCAATCCCAATGGAAAAAAACGATCAAGGCTGGATGTTTAATATCGCCGCCGGAGAAGACGAGATTCAGACCCGTGCGATTGGCCGTAATGAGCTTTCGGCCATTCAGGCTATGCACGCCTATGTCGATGCGCAGCAGGATTACTACCGGTTAAACCACACCTGGGCGAAAAAAATCATCAGTACCGAAGGCAAGAAAGATGGGCTCTACTGGCCTATCGTGCCGGGAGAAGTACCGAGCCCTCTCGGGCCGAACTTTAGTCCGTCAGTGCCGGGCGAAGGCTACCACGGATACCGTTTCCGCATTATTAGCACCAGCGATAAAGGAGATGTGGCCCTGCTTGCCTGGCCGGTTAAATGGGGTGAGACCGGCATAATGAGCTTTACGGTTAGTCAGGACGATCGGGTTTATGAAGCGGATTTGGGGGCGGAGACTGAGCAGAAGGCATTAGCGATAGATTCACTCTCACCTGATACCAGCGCGGGCTGGAAAGCGTCAGCAGAGCCATCTCATCATCCATAATATCATCACGCTTACGGGTACGCCGGTACCCTTTTAGCCTGCCAATCTCGCGACAATCTTCGCTACAGATAGGCAACCCAGGAAATATCAGCATAAAAAAAGCGGCCGTTAAGCCGCTTTTTTATGGAAACCCGGACGAGGCGCAAGCCGACGCCGGGATGACCGCGCGTTACCCGGCGTCGCTATGCTCGGCCAGGCTACGAGTCAGAAGATTACTTCTTCTTCGCTTTCGCGTTTGGCAGGTCGGTAATGCTACCTTCAAAGATTTCTGCTGCCAGGCCCACGGACTCATGCAGAGTCGGGTGTGCGTGGATAGTCAGCGCGATATCTTCAGCATCACAACCCATTTCGATAGCCAGACCGATTTCACCCAGCAGCTCGCCGCCGTTGGTACCGACAATCGCACCACCGATAACACGGTGAGATTCTTTGTCGAAGATCAGTTTGGTCACGCCGTCTGCGCAGTCGGAAGCGATAGCACGACCAGAAGCAGCCCACGGGAAGGTGGCGGTTTCATAGCTGATGCCTTTCTCTTTCGCTTCTTTCTCAGTCAGACCAACCCAGGCAACTT
Source organism: Enterobacteriaceae bacterium (assembly GCA_902363335.1). Classification (GTDB taxonomy): domain Bacteria; phylum Pseudomonadota; class Gammaproteobacteria; order Enterobacterales; family Enterobacteriaceae; genus Kluyvera. Next base: position 104,660 of record CABIZV010000006.1, read on the forward strand.
CCGGATCGGTATACGCAATCGAAGGAATCACTTTCGGATCGAAGTAGTGTTTCTGACCGGCGATAACTTCAGCAGCAACGTGGCCTTCGTGAACACCTTTGTGTGCCAGCATTGGCTGACCGACGATATCGCCGATGGCAAAGATGTGCGGCACGTTGGTGCGCAGCTGTTTGTCGACGCGGATGAAGCCACGGTCGTCAACTTCTACGCCAGCTTTGCCTGCGTCGAGGTTTTTACCATTCGGTACGCGACCGATAGCCACCAGTACGGCGTCATAACGCTGAGCTTCTGCAGGTGCTTTTTTGCCTTCCATGGAAACGTAGATACCGTCTTCTTTTGCTTCAACGGCGGTCACTTTGGTTTCCAGCATCAGGTTGAATTTCTTGCTGATGCGTTTGGTGAAGACTTTAACGATATCTTTGTCGGCAGCCGGGATAACCTGGTCGAACATTTCAACCACGTCAATCTCTGAACCCAGCGCATGGTACACGGTACCCATTTCCAGACCGATGATACCGCCGCCCATAACCAGCAGGCGTTTTGGTACTTCTTTCAGTTCCAGCGCGTCAGTGGAGTCCCATACGCGTGGATCTTCGTGTGGAATAAATGGCAGTTCGATCGGACGGGAACCCGCCGCGATGATCGCGTTGTCGAAGTTGATCACGGTTTTACCGTTCTCACCTTCCACTTCCAGGGTGTTTGCCCCGGTGAATTTACCCAGACCGTTTACCACTTTCACTTTACGGCCTTTCGCCATACCAGCCAGACCGCCGGTCAGTTGAGTGATAACTTTCTCTTTCCAGGTACGAATTTTGTCGATATCGGTTTTCGGCTCGCCGAAGACGATACCGTGGTCAGCCAGTGATTTGGCTTCTTCGATAACTTTTGCTACGTGCAGCAGTGCTTTAGAAGGGATACAGCCAACGTTCAGACAAACACCGCCCAGGGTGCTGTAACGTTCTACAATGACGGTCTCCAGACCTAAATCCGCGCAACGGAAGGCAGCAGAATAACCTGCCGGGCCCGCCCCAAGTACCACGACCTGAGTTTTAATTTCAGTGCTCATCATGACCTCTATCATTTGTATCCGGCGGTCTGACGTTATATACCCGTCATACTTCAAGCTGTGGATGCGTTGGCTGCGCTCGCTCACCCCACTCACTTACTAAAGTAAGCTCCTGGGGATTCACTCCCTTGCCGCCTTTCCCCAACTCGAATTATTTAGGGTATTTCAAATACGCCCATCTTCCACCGGGTCGTTCTATCCGCAAGTATTTTACAAAATTGTTAACAATTTTGAAACAACAAACGGCAACCGATTTGTCTTTAGCACGATAACCTCATTATTTTTATGAGATTACCAGAAAAAAGCCGGCCGTTGGGCCGGCTTTTTCACTTACATCACCAGACGGCGAATGTCAGACAGCGTGTTGTTGATGATGGTAATGAAACGAGCACCATCAGCACCGTCAATCACACGGTGGTCGAAGGACAGAGAAATCGGCATCATCAGACGCGGAGTAAACTCTTTACCATTCCACACCGGCTCAATGGCGGATTTAGAAACGCCGAGGATAGCCACTTCAGGCGCGTTAACAATCGGTGCAAAGTGGGTAGTACCCAAGCCGCCGATGCTGGAGATAGTGAAGCAACCGCCCTGCATTTCGCCAGCCGTCAGCTTACCATCACGCGCTTTCTTAGAGATCGTCGTCAGTTCACGAGACAGCTCGGTGATGCTCTTCTTGTTCACGTCTTTAAAGACTGGAACAACCAGACCATTCGGGGTATCAACCGCCACACCGATGTTGATGTATTTCTTCAGCGTCAGGCGCTGCGCATCTTCAGACAGTGAGCTGTTGAAGCGTGGCATCTGTTCCAGAGCGGCAGCAACGGCTTTCATGATGAAGACCACTGGGGTGAATTTCACGTCCAGTTTACGCTTCTCAGCTTCGGCGTTCTGCTGTTTACGGAACGCTTCCAGATCGGTGATATCGGTTTTGTCGAAGTGCGTAACGTGCGGGATCATCACCCAGTTACGGCTCAGGTTCGCACCGGAGATTTTCTGGATACGACCCAGTTCCACTTCTTCGATTTCACCAAACTTGCTGAAGTCGACTTTCGGCCAAGGCAGCATGCCCGGGATACCGCCGCCAGCCGCAGCTGTCGGTGCAGATTCCGCGCGCTTAACCGCTTCTTTCACGTAAGCCTGAACGTCTTCGCGCAAGATACGACCTTTACGGCCAGTCCCTTTCACTTTCGCCAGGTTCACACCGAATTCGCGCGCCAGGCGACGAATCAGCGGAGTCGCGTGGACGTAAGCGTCGTTTTCTGCGAAGTCAGATTTACCTTCCGCTTTTGCAGCTGGCGCTGCTGGCTTCTCAGCTTTCGCCGCAGGAGCCGGTGCCGCCGCTTCCTGTTTAGCCGGAGCGGCCGCAGGTGCTGCGCCTTCAACTTCGAAGATCATAATCAGGGAGCCGGTAGACACTTTGTCGCCGGTACTGATTTTGATCTCTTTCACGGTGCCCGCGAACGGAGCCGGAACTTCCATAGAGGCTTTATCGCCTTCTACGGTGATAAGTGACTGCTCAGCGGCAATTTTATCGCCCACTTTCACCATCACTTCAGTGACTTCAACTTCGTCACCGCCGATATCCGGTACGTTCACTTCTTTGGAGCCAGATGCTGCCGGAGCCGCTGCGGCTGCCGGTGCAGCAGCCTGAGCTGGTGCCGCGGCTGGCGCGCTACCTGCGACTTCAAAGATCATAATCAGCGAGCCGGTAGACACTTTGTCGCCGGTGTTGATTTTGATCTCTTTCACAGTACCCGCGAACGGAGCCGGAACTTCCATAGAGGCTTTATCGCCTTCTACGGTGATAAGCGACTGCTCAGCGGTAACGGTGTCGCCAACCTTGACCAGAATCTCAGTGACTTCAACTTCGTCACCGCCGATATCTGGCACGTTAACTTCTTTCGCTGCCGCGGCGGCTGCTGGTGCTGCTGCCGGAGCGGCTTCTTTCTTCTCTTCTGCCTTGGCAGGTGCAGCATCAGCTGCACCGTCGGCGGAATCGAAAATCATGATAAGTGCACCGGTCTCGGTTTTGTCGCCAACAGAGACTTTGATCTCTTTAACGATGCCAGCCTGTGGAGACGGGACTTCCATAGAGGCTTTATCGCCTTCTACGGTGATCAGCGACTGTTCAGCTTCAACCTTGTCGCCTACTTTGACCAGGATCTCGGTGATTTCAACTTCATCAGCCCCGATGTCCGGTACATTGATTTCGATAGCCATGTTTCTTTTACCTCTTACGCCAGACGCGGGTTAACTTTTTCTGCATCGATGTTGAATTTAGTGATGGCATCAGCAACCACTTTCTTATCGATTTCGCCACGTTTAGCCAGTTCGCCCAGTGCCGCTACAACCACGTAAGAAGCATCAACTTCGAAGTGGTGACGCAGATTTTCACGGCTGTCAGAGCGGCCAAAGCCGTCGGTACCCAGTACGCGGTAGTCATCAGCCGGTACATAAGTACGAACCTGCTCAGCAAACAGTTTCATATAGTCAGTGGAAGCCACCGCTGGAGCGTCGTTCATCACCTGAGCGATGTACGGAACGCGCGGAGTATCCATTGGGTGCAGCATGTTCCAGCGCTCACAATCCTGGCCATCACGCGCCAGTTCGGTGAAGGAAGTCACGCTATAAACGTCAGAACCTACGCCGTAGTCTTTCGCCAGGATCTGCGCTGCTTCACGGACGTGACGCAGGATAGAGCCTGAACCCAGCAGCTGAACTTTACCTTTGCTACCTTCGAGGGTTTCGAGTTTGTAGATACCTTTACGGATACCTTCCTCGGCACCTGCTGGCATTGCCGGCATGTGGTAGTTTTCGTTCAGGGTGGTGATGTAGTAGTAAACGTTCTCTTGTTTCTCACCGTACATACGTTCCAGACCATCATGCATGATGACCGCAACTTCGTACGCGTAAGACGGATCGTAAGAGATACAGTTCGGGATAGTCAGAGACTGAATATGGCTGTGACCATCTTCGTGCTGCAGACCTTCACCGTTCAGCGTCGTACGACCGGAAGTACCACCGACCAGGAAGCCGCGAGCCTGTTGGTCGCCAGCCTGCCAGCACAGGTCACCGATACGCTGGAAACCGAACATTGAGTAATAAATGTAGAACGGAATCATCGGCAGGTTGTTGGTGCTGTAAGAAGTCGCAGCCGCCAGCCAGGATGCACCGGCACCCAGTTCGTTGATACCTTCCTGCAGAATCTGGCCTTTCTCGTCTTCTTTGTAGTATGCAACCTGCTCGCGGTCCTGCGGGGTGTACTGCTGACCGTTCGGGCTGTAGATACCAATCTGACGGAACAGACCTTCCATACCAAAGGTACGCGCTTCATCGGCGATGATCGGCACGAGGCGGTCTTTGATGGATTTGTTCTTCAGCATCACGTTCAGAGCACGAACGAACGCGATAGTGGTCGAAATTTCTTTGTTCTGCTCTTCCAGCAGCGGGCCGAAATCTTCCAGAGTCGGCAGCTCAAGCTTCTCATCAAAGTTAGGCTGACGGCTCGGCAGGTAGCCGTGCAGTTTTTCACGCTGGGCGTGCAGATAGGTATGTTCTTCCGAACCTTCCGGGAAGGTCAGGTAGGACAGGTTTTCAACCTGCTCATCGGTCACTGGAACGTTGAAACGGTCGCGAATGTAGCGCACGCCGTCCATGTTCATTTTCTTAACCTGGTGAGCGATGTTTTTACCTTCAGCGGTGTCACCCATGCCGTAACCTTTGATGGTATGGGCGAGGATTACGGTGGCTTTGCCTTTGGTTTCCTGTGCTTTTTTCAGCGCAGCATAGACTTTCTTCGGATCGTGACCACCACGGTTCAGGGCCCAGATCTGCTCGTCAGTCCAGTCAGCAACCAGCGCTGCGGTTTCTGGATATTTACCGAAGAAGTGCTCACGTACGTAAGCGCCGTCTTTGGATTTGAAGGTCTGGTAGTCACCGTCAACGGTTTCTTCCATCAGCTGGATCAGTTTACCGCTGGTGTCTTTACGCAGCAGCTCATCCCAACGACCGCCCCAGATAACCTTGATAACGTTCCAGCCAGCACCGCTAAAGATGCCTTCCAGTTCGTTAATGATCTTGCCGTTACCGGTGACCGGGCCGTCCAGACGCTGCAGGTTACAGTTGATGACGAAGACCAGGTTGTCCAGTTTTTCACGGGTCGCGATGGTGATAGCACCCTTAGATTCTGGCTCATCCATCTCGCCGTCGCCCAGGAAGGCGTAAACGGTTTGCTTAGAGGTATCTTTCAGGCCACGGTGTTCCAGATATTTCAGGAATTTAGCCTGGTAGATTGCACCGATTGGGCCCAGACCCATAGAAACGGTCGGGAACTGCCAGAAGGTTGGCATCAGTTTCGGGTGCGGGTAAGAAGACAGACCTTTACCGTGAACTTCCTGACGGAAGTTGTTCATCTGCTCTTCGGTCAGACGGCCTTCCAGGAATGCACGTGCGTATACGCCCGGGGAGATGTGACCCTGGAAGTACACCAGATCGCCGCCATCTTGTTCGTTGCGAGCGCGGAAGAAGTGGTTGAAACACACTTCATAGAAAGTCGCTGAAGACTGGAATGAAGCCATGTGGCCGCCCAGCTCGAGGTCTTTTTTAGACGCACGCAGCACGGTCATGATGGCATTCCAGCGGATAGCAGAACGAATACGACGCTCCAGCTCCAGATTGCCCGGATATTCCGGTTCATCTTCAACGGCAATAGTGTTGACGTAACCGCTCGCCCCTGCACCAGCAGCTACCTGAACGCCGCCTTTGCGCGCTTCAGAAAGCAGTTGGTCGACCAGATACTGAGCACGCTCAACACCTTCTTCACGGATGACCGATTCGATCGCCTGTAGCCAGTCGCGAGTTTCGATCGGATCCACGTCATTTTGTAAACGTTCTGACATGGGGGTATTCCTTATCTATCTAATACGTTGAGTTATCTGGAACCTGTCCCATTGTGTTCTTTGTTCTTCATAATTCGGGCTGTCTCTTTGTTGGCTGCGCTTCCTCGCACCAGTCACATAGTTCACTATGCTCCTGGCGACTCGCGCGCTTGCCGCCGCGATACAACCCAAATTATTTTGAACAACTAAGAGCACAATAAGACAGGTTCTGCGTTTAGTTGCCGCGCGTTAATGAGCGCTTTATTTACAACATCTTCTGGTTAACTTTCTGCCAGAAAAATCATTAATTCTTGCGTTGCTCCAGGCGACGTAAGGCGCGTTCACGACGGCTTTCCTCACGGCTTCGGTCCAGGAGAATTTCTTCGATAAACGCCAGGTGACGATGGGACGCTTCACGCGCCTCCTCCGGCTTCCCGGCGACAATCGCTTCAAAAATACGGCTTCGGTGACTGCTGACTAACGGCAGCATCTCGCGACGCGCGTACAACAATTCAAAGTTCTGACGGACGTTTTGCGCCAGCATCGGCTCCATACAGCGTAGTAAATGGAGCAACACCACGTTATGCGCCGCTTCAGTGACCGCGATTTGATACTGGAGAACCGCATCAGACTCGCCGTCAAGGTCGCCGGACTGTTGAGCAAGCTCGATGGCATGGTGGAGTTCACGGATACGCGTTTTGTCTTCATCCGTGCTGCGTAATGCCGCGTAATAAGCGGCAATACCTTCCAACGCATGGCGCGTTTCAAGCAGGTCAAACTGGGATTCAGGATGGTCGGAGAGCAGTTCTACCAGTGGGTCGCTAAAACTCTGCCACAGGCTGCTCTGAACAAAAGTGCCACCACCCTGACGACGCAGCAGTAACCCCTTCGCTTCAAGACGTTGAATCGCCTCGCGTAAGGAGGGGCGGGAGACGTCAAACTGTTTTGCCAGTTCGCGTTCCGGGGGGAGTTTTTCTCCAGGGCGTAATGTGCCCTCAAGGATTAAAAACTCCAGCTGCTGCTCAATCACATCGGAGAGTTTTGGTTGGCGAATTTTGCTGTAGGCCATGATTTCCTGTCTTAAGCCATTTGCCCGGAGTCAATTGGTCTTACCAATTTCATGTTCTTGACGCTAAAGTAACAAAGTATTCACCTTCTGTCCATACAGGTTTTGATTGAAATCAGTAAACCGGGCACTTTTTAACAACATTACAGAAATGATGTTTCAGAATTGTAACCTTGCACAAAAAATAGATTTACCTATAAAGAAGTACAATTAACGTAATAAAAACAAATTTAAGCAAACTGAACCGTTTCAATATCGCTATATATGAATATATTTTCATTTATTGGCTTAAATATTCATTTTTATAGCGATGTTAAATTTGTTCCAGCGCGTGACGATTGTCCGCTTTTTATCCAACCCCGCTTCATCCCTGCATAAAGCAGGTGCATTCCGTCTCGCTTACCACTATTCTTCTCATGACGAAAGAGCCTTACCTCTTTTTAAGAAATGCATTTTGTAAACAAAACAATACAGAAAACGGAATTTCTTAAGTACATACGCACAACAGCGTCACGATAATAACCACACACGAGGTTTCACAATGGAAGGTCAACAGCAAGGCTCCCAGCTTAAGCGCGGCCTTAAGAACCGCCATATACAGCTTATCGCTCTGGGCGGCGCTATCGGCACAGGTCTGTTTCTCGGCAGCGCCTCCGTCATTCAATCGGCAGGCCCGGGAATTATTCTCGGCTACGCCATCGCCGGTTTTATCGCCTTTTTGATCATGCGCCAGCTGGGTGAAATGGTCGTAGAGGAGCCTGTAGCAGGCTCCTTTAGCCACTTCGCCTATAAATACTGGGGCAATTTTGCAGGCTTCGCCTCCGGCTGGAACTACTGGGTACTGTATGTTTTAGTTGCCATGGCTGAACTCACGGCGGTGGGAAAGTACATTCAATTCTGGTGGCCTGAGATCCCAACCTGGGTTTCAGCGGCCGTCTTCTTTATTGCCATCAACGCCATCAACCTGACCAACGTGAAAGTGTTCGGTGAGATGGAGTTCTGGTTTGCGATAATCAAAGTCATTGCCGTTATCGCCATGATCCTGTTCGGTGCGTGGCTGCTGTTCAGCGACACTGCAGGTCCACAAGCGACCGTACGCAACCTGTGGGAACAGGGCGGCTTCCTGCCTCATGGCTGGACTGGTCTGGTGATGATGATGGCAATCATTATGTTCTCCTTCGGCGGCCTGGAGCTGGTCGGGATCACGGCGGCGGAAGCCGATAACCCTGAGCAGAGCATTCCTAAAGCCACCAACCAGGTTATCTACCGTATCCTGATTTTCTATGTTGGCTCACTGTCAATTCTGCTCTCCTTAATGCCGTGGACGCGCGTCACCGCAGACGTAAGCCCGTTCGTGCTGATCTTCCATGAACTGGGCGACTCCTTTGTGGCTAACGCCCTGAACATCGTGGTTCTGACCGCGGCGCTGTCCGTTTACAACAGCTGTGTATACTGTAATAGCCGTATGCTGTTCGGCCTGGCGCAGCAGGGCAATGCGCCGAAAGCGCTGCTCAACGTCGACAAACGCGGCGTACCGGTAACGACTATTCTGGTTTCTGCCGTGGTCACCGCGCTGTGCGTACTGATTAACTACCTGGCGCCGGAGTCTGCTTTCGGTCTGCTGATGGCGCTGGTTGTTTCCGCACTGGTGATCAACTGGGCGATGATAAGCCTCGCGCACCTGAAGTTCCGCAAAGCCAAGCAACAGCAAGGGGTAACCACACGCTTCCCTGCACTGCTCTACCCGCTGGGTAACTGGATCTGCCTGCTATTTATGGCGGCGGTACTGGTCATCATGGTGATGACTCCGGGTATGGCGATCTCGGTGTGGCTGATTCCGGTGTGGATCGTTATTCTGGGCATCGGCTTTATGTTTAAACAGAAAACCGCCAAAACCGCAAAAGCACATTAATACGGCTTAGCGGGTTGTTATTGTGAGCTGTGCGCCATCAGGCATAACCGCGCACAATGCCGGATGGCGGCTCTGCCTTATCCGGCCTACGAGCTTTGAGTTGTAGGCCTGATAAGCTGCGCGCCATCAGGCACAAGCGCGCACAATGCCGGATGGCGGCTCAGCCTTATCCGGCCTACGAGATTTGAGTTGTAGGCCTGATAAGCTGCGCGCCATCAGGCACAAGCGCGCACAATGTAGGATGGCGGCTCAGCCTTATCCGGCCTACGTCGGGCTACTCGATTATCCAAAGGCCTCTCCATACGGAGAGGCCTTTCTCCCTGATGTTACCCGCTTCACACTTTCCTGCGCGCAGCAATTTAGTCCATATCAATAACGTTATCCTGCTACGCTTTTTTTGAATTAACAGCCAATAATCGTTGCTATACAACTCAACCGAGATCTGGCGATGAATTCTAATAAACTGTCAGTAAGAGAAAAGATTGGCTACGGCATGGGCGATGCGGGATGCAATATTATCTTCGGCGCTATCATGCTGTTCGTTAACTATTTTTACACCGATATTTTTGGTTTGGCCCCTGCGTTAGTCGGTGTCCTCCTGCTCTCCATCCGCGTGATTGATGCGGTGACAGACCCAATTATGGGCGCATTGGCCGACCGTACGCGCAGCAAATATGGCCGCTTTCGTCCATGGTTGCTGTGGATAGCGTTCCCTTATGCCCTGTTCAGCGTGCTCATGTTTACCACCCCGGAATGGAGCTACAGCAGCAAAGTTATCTATGCGTTCGTCACCTATTTCCTGCTCTCTATCACCTATACGGCAATCAACATTCCCTATTGCTCGCTGGGCAGCGTCATTACTAACGATCCTAAAGAGCGCGTCGCCTGCCAGTCCTACCGCTTTGTGCTGGTGGGGATTGCAACTTTACTGCTGTCGCTGACTCTGCTGCCGATGGTCGATTGGTTCGGCGGCGAAGATAAAGCGAAAGGCTATCAGATGGCGATGACCGTGCTGGCCTTTATCGGCATGTGCATGTTCCTGTTCTGCTTTGCCTCCGTGCGCGAACGTGTGCGCCCGGCAGTGCAAACCAACGACGAGCTCAAGCAAGACTTAAAAGACGTTTGGAAAAACGACCAGTGGGTGCGCATTCTCCTGCTGACGCTGTGCAACGTCTGCCCGGGCTTCATCCGCATGGCCGCCACCATGTACTACGTGACGTGGGTGATGGGCGAAAGCACCCACTTCGCCACGATCTTTATCAGCCTTGGCGTCGTGGGCATGATGATTGGCAGTATGCTGGCGAAAGTGTTGACCGACCGCTGGTGCAAATTGCAGGTGTTCTTCTGGACCAATATCGCGCTGGCGATTTTCTCCATCGCTTTCTACTTTTTCGACCCACACGCCACGACGCTGATTGTCGTGCTCTACTTCCTGTTAAACGTCCTGCATCAGATCCCTTCCCCGCTGCACTGGTCGCTGATGGCTGACGTCGACGACTATGGCGAGTGGAAAACCGGCAAACGTATCACCGGGATAAGCTTCTCCGGTAATCTTTTCTTCCTGAAACTCGGGCTGGCGATTGCCGGCGCGATGGTTGGCTTCCTGCTGTCCTGGTACGGTTACGATTCAGGGGCAAAAGCGCAGAGTGAGACCACCATCAACGGCATTATGCTGCTGTTCACGGTTATTCCTGGGGTAGGCTATCTGATTACCGCAGGCGTCGTTCGCTTGCTGAAAGTTGACCGTACGCTGATGAAACAGATTCAGGAAGATCTGGAAAAACGCCGTATCAACTACCGCGAACTGAATGAATACCAGCAAGAGCTACACACGACTGAACACGCAAGGAAAGTCTGATGAAGAACTGGCCAAATCCTTTTATTGAGCAACGCGCCGATCCTTTTATCCTGCACCACGAGGGAGAGTACTACTTTATCGCTTCTGTGCCGGAATATGACCGGCTGGAAATCCGCCGCGCCGCTGACCTTGACGGTCTGCGTGATGCGCAGCCGGTTGTCGTCTGGCGCAAACCGGACAGTGGCCCAATGGGCAACCTGATTTGGGCCCCAGAACTGCATCATATTGATGAAAAATGGTATATCTACTTCGCCGCCGCCCATACTCAAGCGCTCGACAGTTTGGGTATGTTCCAGCACCGCATGTTTGTGCTGGAGTGCAGCGACGCCGATCCGCTAAGCGGGACATGGGTTGAAAAAGGCCAGGTGAAAACGCCGTTCGATACTTTCTGTCTTGATGCCACGACGTTCCATCATCAGGGTAAGCAATGGTATCTGTGGGCGCAAAAATCCCCGAATATTGCCGGTAACTCCAATATCTATCTGGCAGAGCTGGAAAATCCGTGGACGATTAAAGGCGAGCCGGTGATGCTGAGCAAACCGGAGTTCGATTGGGAATGTCGCGGCTTTCTGGTCAACGAAGGACCCGCCGTTGTTACCCACGGCAACCGGCTGTTTATCAGCTATTCCGCCAGCGCCACCGATGAAAACTACTGCATGGGGCTGCTGTGGATTGATAAAGATGCCGATATGCTAAAACCAGAAAACTGGCATAAGTCTCCTGCGCCCGTGTTCTCCACCAGCTATGAAAACCGTCAGTACGGCCCAGGACATAATAGTTTTACGCAAACGCCAGAAGGTGAGGATGTGCTGGTGTACCACGCGAGAAACTACACGGAAATTGAGGGCGACCCGCTGTATGACCCGAATCGGCATACCCGCCTGAAAACGGTGCGCTGGCGGGAAGATGGCATGCCGGATTTTGGCGTTCCACCGGCGGATACACACTAAACAGATTGCCGGATGGCGGCTACGCCTTATCCGGCCTACTCCAATCGGTAGCCCGGGCAAGGCGTTCACGCCGCCCCCGGGTCGCCGTCAGCCTTACACCAGCGTGCCGTAAATAGTCAGCAGCGCCATCACTACCACTACCGCATAAGAGGTTTTCTTCGCCATCGACACCGCCGCCTTTGGCGTTTCCACTTTATCAACATGCGGCTCGCGGGCCAGTGAGTACTGCGCCAGCGTTGTCAGCACCTGATACTGAGATGAATGGCGATCGCCCAACGATGCAAACCACGCCGGAAGCGCTCGTTCACCATGACCAATTAACGCATACACCACCCCGACCAGACGTACCGGCACCCAATCCACTACGTGCAAAATAGCGTCAATTCCGGACTGCAAACGCTGATGCGGCGTCCGGTAACGTGCAAGCCAGGACTGCCAGGCGCGAAGGAAGGCATACCCGATTAACGCAACCGGCCCCCACGAGCCGCCAACCACAAACCAGAATAGCGGCGCGAGATAAAAACGATAGTTAATCCACAACAGGGCGTTTTGCAATTCGCGTAAGAATTCACGCTGGTCGCAGCCCGGCGGCACACCGTGGATCATCGTCAGCTCACTCGCCATGGCCTCGCGGGCATGAACGTCATCACGAGAAGCTGCTTTCAGGTAGGCATGATAATGCAGACGTACCCGCCCGGCACCGATGCAAAGCAGCCCCAATAGGATCCAGAACACCAGTAAGGGGACGTTAAACAGCAACCCCTCCAGCGCCCGCTGAACGATGCCTACCACAGCCATGACGATAAAAGTCATCACCAGCGTACCGGCGAGTGAGTAGCGCTTAATCCGCCGGAACAGTGCTTCCAGGCGGTGATCGAGCTGCCAATGTTCGCCCAGTTTAAATAGACGTTCGGCAAACAAAACCAAAAGCGTGGTAAACAGCGTCATGTCATCTCCTTATTTTGACGTGCGGTGACCAGCGCACGGAAACGGCTCCAGTCAAACGCCGGGCCGGGATCGGTTTTGCGCACCGGCGCAATATCACAGTGGCCGGTAATGTTATCGGCAATCGCCGGATATTCGGTGATGAGGAGTTGGGTTAACGCCGCCAACTGTTGATACTGCGCATCGGTATAAGCCAGCGTATCCGTGCCTTCCAGTTCAATCCCAATCGAGAAATCATTGCAGCGCTCACGCCCCTGGTATTTCGACACGCCAGCATGCCATGCGCGCTTATCAAAAGGGACATACTGCACAATTTCGCCATCCCGGCGGATCAGGCAATGAGCGGACACGCGCAGATGGGAAATCTCGGCAAAGAAAGGATCGGCATCAGGATCGAGCGTTCCGGTAAACAGGGCGTCTATCCAGGGGCCGCCAAACTGCCCCGGTGGCAGGCTAATATTATGCACAACCAGCAGTGAAGGGGCTTCGTCCTCCGGGCGGCTATCATGATGAGGCGATGGCACCTGTCGAATGCCCACCAGCCAGCCCTTCTCTAAGCGCATTAGGGATCTCCTTATGAGTGGTTATGCTACTCGGTTCAGGGTAGCATGTTTCAATCTTTCGCATAGTTACCATTTTGGAGCTTAATCATGCCGCCTCGCCGCTATAACCCTGACCATCGACGTGACGCGCTGCTAGAGCGTATCAATCTCGATATCCCCAATGCCGTAGCCCAGGCGCTGCGTGAAGACTTAGGGGGCGAAGTTGATGCCAATAAAGATATTACTGCACAGCTCTTACCGGAAAACAGCCATTCCCATGCGGTGGTGATCACCCGTGAAGACGGCGTATTCTGCGGTAAACGTTGGGTTGAAGAGGTCTTTATTCAACTCGCCGGTGATGACGTTCAGCTCACCTGGCATGTTGCCGATGGCGATACGGTCACCGCCGACCAGCCGCTGTTCGAAATCGATGGCCCTTCACGTGTCCTGTTGACCGGTGAACGCACCGCGTTGAATTTCGTGCAAACGCTCTCAGGCGTGGCCAGCGAAGTGCGTAAATATGTCAACCTGCTCGAAGGTACCCATACCCAGCTACTGGACACCCGCAAAACGCTGCCGGGCCTGCGTACCGCGCTCAAATATGCGGTGCTGTGTGGCGGCGGCGCTAACCACCGCCTGGGACTTTCTGACGCGTTTTTAATTAAAGAAAACCATATTATTGCTTCCGGTTCGGTACGTCAGGCGGTAGAAAAGGCCTTCTGGCTGCACCCGGACGTTCCGGTAGAAGTGGAAGTGGAAAGCCTGAAAGAACTGGAAGAAGCGCTTAAAGCCGGTGCGGATATCATCATGCTCGATAACTTTAATACAGAGAAAATGCGCGAAGCGGTGAACATAACCCAGGGCCGGGCGCAGCTTGAAGTCTCAGGGAATGTGACCTTCGATACGATTCGTGAATTTGCCGAAACCGGCGTCGATTTTATCTCCGTCGGCGCGCTGACTAAACATATTCGCGCCCTCGACCTCTCCATGCGTTTTCGTTAATCCCTTCTGATGCCCTCCACGATGAGGGCATTTTTTCGAGCACCGTTCCATTTTTTCCTGCACGTCTGCAACCTGATTTAAAACGCTGGAACCCCCCTTCCTGAAGCCTTTATTGCCGCTCGCGATGCCTTTTAAGCTCTGACACTGTAGCACCAGATTCAGCAAGGAGCAGAAAATGGAAAGACAGCGCGGCTTCACCCTTATTGAGCTGATGGTGGTTATTGGCATTATTGCCATTCTTAGCGCCATCGGTATCCCGGCCTACCAAAACTACCTACGTAAAGCGGCATTAACCGACATGCTGCAGACTTTTGTCCCTTATCGAACGGCCATTGAACTGTGTGCCCTTGACCGTGGCGGCGTGGATAACTGCGATGCTGGCAGCAACGGCATCCCTTCCCCGACAACGACCCGCTATGTATCAGGCATGAGTATTGCCCAAGGCACCGTCACACTCACGGGCCAGGAAAGCCTTAACGGGCTCGCCGTCACTCTGGTCCCCGGGTGGGATAACGCTAACGGCATAACCGGCTGGCAACGCACCTGCGACATTCAAAATGACAGTGCGCTTGAGCAAGCCTGTGAAGATGTTTTTCGTTTTGACGGCCAGTAACCTTAGGAGCTGAAAATGAAACATGATCGGTTGCTCACTCTCTGCCAACGTCATCGCGCGGTGTTGCTGGAAAACGGTACAGAGGAACTCAGTATCGCCGTGGTCGGTTCTCCACCGAGCGAACTGATGGACTCTTTGCGCTTTGCGACACAAAAACGCATCGATATTGAGTGCTGGGATCAGGCGCGGATGGACCAACACCTGCAGCAAAACGCCCGCATGATCTCACCCGTTCGCGCCGAGGAACGCGACAATGCGGTAGACCTGCTGAATACGTTACTCACGCAGGCTCTGATACAGCGGGCTTCCGATATCCGTTTCGAACCCACCGAACATCATCTCCGGGTGCGCTTAAGGGTTGACGGCTTTCTGCATGCGCTTCCGGTTATCTCGTTAGCGCTGATGGCTCCCGTGATTGCCCGACTCAAAGTACTCGGCGGCCTGGACATCGCGGAACGTAGGCTCCCACAGGATGGACAGTTCACGGTCAAGATTGCCGACAATTCCCTTTCGTTTCGGATAGCCACGCTCCCCTGCCGCTACGGAGAGAAAGTGGTATTGCGTCTGCTGCATAAAGTCGAACAGGCCCTGGATCTTAAGCAGCTTGGCATGTTACCGGAGCCGCTGGCACAGTTACAGTCGGCATTAAACCAACCGCAAGGATTAATTCTGGTCACCGGGCCCACCGGCAGCGGAAAAACCGTCACGCTTTACAGTGCGCTACAAAGCCGCAACCGCAGTGACATCAATATCTGTAGCGTGGAAGACCCCATAGAAATTCCGCTTGAGGGGCTTAATCAGACGCAGGTAAGTCTTAAAGCAGGATTAACCTTTCAGAACGTGCTGCGCTCACTGCTAAGGCAGGATCCAGATATTGTGATGATTGGCGAGATCCGCGATGGCGAAACGGCTGAGATTGCCATAAAAGCGGCGCAAACCGGCCACCTGGTACTCTCTACCCTGCACACAAACTCAACCGTAGAAACACTGGTGCGTCTGGAGCAAATGGGCGTTGCCCGCTGGATGGTCTCCTCGGCGCTGTTAATGGTTGTCGCACAACGTCTGGTTCGTAAACTTTGCCCACACTGCCGCCAGAAGGTCGCGGGCGAATTTCCTCTTCCGCAAAAGCTCTGGTCCCGCCCGCTACCCCACTGGCGCGCACCGGGTTGCCAGCACTGCTTCCACGGTTACCAGGGCCGTCTCGCTCTCTTTGAAGTCCTGCCGCTTACGCCCGTGCTTCGTGAGGCAATAGCCCATGGCGCCCCTCCGGCGGAGCTGATGCAACAGGCAAGGCAATCCGGTATGTCTACGCTATTTGAAAACGGCTGTCTGGCGGTGGAACAAGGTGCCACCACGGGTGAGGAGCTTCTGCGCGTACTAGGTATCCCGCAAGATGAGTGAAAAACTATGGCACTGGCGCGGGCTGAGCAGCAGCGGTGAAGAACTCAGCGGCGCAGTCTGGGCCAGCCACCGGCCTGCGGTTGTGCTTGAGCTACAACAGCGCCACATCACCGTGGTCAGGTTAAAGCGCCAACACGTAAATCCATCATTATGGCGAGCGCAGCACAGTTGTGTGGTGATAAGTCAGTTAGCCACGCTGTTGCAGGCTGGACTGACGTTATCCGACAGTCTGATGCTTCTGGCACAGCAGCACCCAATGGCACAATGGCGCGCATTACTTGCAACGCTTGCCAACCGACTGGCTCAGGGCACCTCGCTATCAGAAGGGTTAGCACAATGGCCGCAGGCATTTCCACCGCTCTATCTGTCTATGATTCGCACCGGTGAAATAACCGGCAGGCTGGAGCACTGCTGTATTGAACTTGCGCGCCAGCAGAAGGCACAGCTTCAGCTCGCGGCAAAGGTCAAAAAAGCACTGCGTTATCCGCTGATTATTTTATCGCTGGCGGTGCTGGTGGTAATCGCCATGACCGGCTTTGTGCTGCCTGAATTTACGGCTATCTACCGTACCTTCAACACTCCGCTTCCTACTCTGACGCTTGCAGTCATGGCAACCGCGTCATTTATCGAGCGGTGGTTTATTCCCCTATTGGGTGTACCTCTGCTGGCGATCATTTTAAACGTTTTGTTAAAAAAACATCCCCCGTGGCTACGCGCTCGTCAGCAAATACTGCTGGCGTTACCGGTGATGGGAAAGCTCGCGCGCGGGCAAATGCTGAGCCAAATTTTTACCGTGCTGGCGCTAACCCAGCGCGCGGGTATCGCTTTCTTGCAGGGGCTGGAAAGCGTTGAAGAGACGCTGACCTGTCCGTGGTGGCGCGACATTATCAGCCAGCTTCATCAAGAGATAGCTCAGGGCAGCGCCATCTGGCAAGCCATGGAGAACAGTCAGGCATTCACACCGCTGTGTTTACAGCTTGTAAGAACCGGCGAGGCGTCGGGGGCACTGGATGACATGCTGGACAATCTGGCGCGGCATCACAATGAGCACACACAACATCTGGCGGAGAACCTGACATCGCTCTTAGAGCCTGCACTGCTGGTGGTGACGGGAGTGATTATTGGGACGCTGGTCGTGGCAATGTATCTGCCCATTTTTCATCTGGGGGATGCGATTAGCGGGATGGGATAACGCTGGCGCAAAGCGCGCCAGCATAGTTCCAGGCTTACAGACTGTTGAACACGCGGTTCTCTTGTTCCTGTACCCGGATAAAGGTGGTGCGCTTAGTCAGCTCTTTCAAACGGGATGCCCCAACGTAGGTACACGCAGAACGCAGGCCGCCCAGAATATCACGCGCGGTATGCTCAACCGGCCCACGCAATGGCAGCTTAACGGTTTTACCTTCTGCGGCACGATACTGGGCAACGCCGCCAACGTGACGGTTCATTGCCGACTCGGAGCTCATGCCGTAAAACAGCATGAATTTTTCGCCATTTTCTTCAACCACTTTACCGCCGCTTTCATCGTGACCTGCCAGCATACCGCCCAGCATCACGAAATCAGCGCCGCCGCCGAAGGCTTTCGCCACGTCGCCCGGCATGGTGCAGCCGCCATCACTGACAATCTGACCACCCAGGCCATGTGCGGCATCTGCGCATTCGATAACCGCAGAAAGCTGCGGATAACCGACGCCGGTTTTCACACGGGTGGTACATACGGAACCTGGGCCAATCCCCACCTTCACGATATCGGCACCGGAAAGAATGAGCTCTTCACACATTTCACCGGTCACCACGTTACCCGCGCAGATGGTTTTGGTCGGCCATGCTTCGCGCGCTTTCGCGACAAACTGAACAAAATGTTCGGAGTAGCCATTAGCCACGTCAATACACACAAAGGTCAAAGCGGGGTTAAGCTTAAGGATCTGCTGCGTTTTTTCGAAATCAGTGTCAGAAGTACCGGTTGAAACCATGACATGCTTAAGCACATCGAGGGATTCTGACTGCACAAACGCTTTCCACTCTTCAACGGTGTAGTGTTTGTGTACAGCGGTCAAAATGCCGAAAGAGGACAGGACTTTTGCCATTGCGAAGGTGCCCACGGAGTCCATGTTCGCCGCGATAATCGGTACGCCAGACCAGCTTTGTCCTGAATGTTTAAAGGTGAATTCGCGCTCCAGCTCAACATCGGAACGGCTTTTAAGGGTAGAACGCTTAGGGCGGATAAGGACGTCTTTGAAACCTAACTTCAGATCTTCTTCGATACGCATGTGCGGATTCCTGGGGTTAATGGCAATTAAATTGAGAGCACAACTCCAGTAATGCAATCATACGCACTAATCAGGGCTTCGCAAGACTGCGATTTTCACTTTTTTTACGCTACAATCCCATAAATTTACCTGGCGAATAGTACCGTGCAGATCAAACGACGTGTTGCAGGTTGTTATTTTTTTAACCAGATGATTTTCATACTAAAATTCCAGGGCTAAGCGGTATGACTTATACAGTAGCGTTAACAGGCGGCATCGGTAGCGGTAAAAGTACGGTCGCAGATGCGTTTTTTCGCCTGGGTATTTACGTTATTGATGCAGATATTCTCGCCCGCCAGGTGGTTGAACCTGGCACGCCAGCGCTGGCTGCAATAGCAGAATATTTTGGTCCGCAGATGTTAACCTCAGAAGGCGCGCTTAACCGTCGGGCTTTGCGCGAGCGTGTTTTTGCCCATCCTGAGGATAAAAGCTGGTTAAACGCCCTCCTGCACCCTTTGATTCAACAGGAAACTCAACGCCAGTTCGCGCAAGCCACATCACCGTATGTGCTCTGGGTGGTTCCATTATTGGTAGAAAACAAACTCTATCAGCGGGCCGATCGTGTGCTGGTCGTCGATGTCTCGCGCGACACTCAACTTCACCGAACCATGCAGCGTGACCAGGTGTCACGGGAGCATGCAGAAAATATTCTTGCAGCCCAGGCTACGCGTGAAGAGCGTCTGGCCGTGGCTGATGACGTTATTAATAACAACGGCACACCAGATGCCATTGCATCGGATGTCGCTCGCTTGCACGCGCTTTATCTAAAACTCGCGTCGCAGGCTGTATCACAGGAAAAATCGTAATGCACACCCACATCCTTTTTGAACACCCTTTAAATGAAAAAATGCGTACCTGGCTGCGTATTGAATTTCTGAATGGGCAATTGAATGCCAATTTACCCATCAGGGATCACGCCAGCGCACTGCATTTTTTTCGCAATCTAGGGGATTTACTGGATGTGTTCGAGCGCGGTGATATCCGCACTGAACTCCTCAAAGAACTGGAACGTCAACAACGTAAACTTAATGCCTGGAGCGAGGTTGAAGGCGTTGATCTTGCTCGTATTGATGCATTGCGCAAGCAGCTAAAAAACAGCAGCAGCATTCTGATGGCAGCGCCGCGTATTGGGCAATTTCTGCGTGAAGACCGGCTCATTGCGCTCGTCCGTCAGCGTCTGAGTATTCCCGGCGGCTGCTGTAGCTTCGATTTACCGACCCTTCACGTCTGGTTGCATTCAAAACAGCATCAACGCGATGCGCTGGTGGAGTCATGGCTGGAAAGCTTACAGCCCCTCAATCAGGCGCTTACGCTGATTCTGGATCTGGTTCGTAACTCCGCCCACTTCCGTAAACAAACCAGTCTGAATGGCTTTTATCAGGACAACGGCGATGATGCGGATCTTCTCCGCTTGAAGCTGGATTTGGTATCACAGCTGTACCCGCAGATTTCAGGGCACAAGAGCCGCTTCGCCATTCGTTTTATGCCGCTGGATAGCGAGAATGGCGTGGTACCTGAACGTCTGGATTTTGAACTGGCGTGCTGCTAAGGAGAAATGATGTCTGACGTCATGACAGTAAACTGCCCAACCTGCAATAAACCCGTAATCTGGAACGAGCAAAGCCCATTTCGCCCGTTCTGCTCTAAGCGCTGCCAGCTTATCGATCTTGGTGAATGGGCGGCGGAAGAAAAACGCATCCCAAGCAGCAGCGATCTCTCCGACAGCGATGGCTGGAGTGAAGAGCAGCAGTAACCTGGCGTGTCCGCTGGGGCGGCGCAAACGCGACTTCGCGCATATTGCCGGATGGCGGCTTCGGCTTATCCGGCCTACAACGGTGCCGAATTGTAGATACTGTGGGTATTGAAACCTGTAGGCCTGATAAGCAACGCGCCATCAGGCATAACCGAGCATATTGCCGGATGGCGGCTCCGCCTTATCCGGCCTCACCATACGGTAGCCTGGCCGAGCGAAGCGACGCCGGGAACGGCGCCAATCTCACCCCAGAATAAGTTTTTCAACCACCGGTGCATTCGCCGGTGGAAACTCCTCGGCAACTAACTCCCGTTGCGCAACCCAGCGCCCCGGTTGTCCCTCTTTACCCCATGGCTCCCCTTCCCAGCCGTCAACTAACCAGAACCAAAGCGTAATCTGCCGATCCGGAAATTGATACTCCAGTTTATCGAACGGCTGCAGCGAAGTGACCGTAATCCCGACTTCTTCTTGCAGCTCGCGGATCACCGCCTGTTCAGGCGACTCGCCCGCTTCAATTTTACCGCCAGGGAATTCCCACTTATGCGCCATATGCGCATCGGCAGCACGCTGGGTGATATAGATTTCGCCCTGTTTGTTACGAATGATGCCAACGGATATTTGCAGTATTTTCATAGTGTTTTACCCATAAAAAAGGCGCAGTTCTCTGCGCCTTTTGATTTCTTATTTGCCCTTAGCTCAGACGGCCATGGCACTGTTTGTATTTTTTACCAGAACCACATGGGCACGGATCGTTACGCCCCACTTTGCGTTCACCGGTTTGTTCTGCCAGATCCTGCGCAACAAGTTCGTCGTCGCTCTGATGGCTTAACTGCTGCATCTGCGCCAGACGTTCGGCTTCTTCACGACGCTGCTGTTCCATTTCTTCAACTTCTTCTGGCATACGTACCTGAACTTTGCTCAGCGTACTGATCACTTCATACTTCAGTGATTCCAGCATAGAAGCGAACATAGCGAAAGATTCACGCTTGTACTCCTGCTTTGGATCTTTCTGCGCATAACCACGCAGGTGGATACCCTGACGCAGGTAGTCCATCGCAGCCAGGTGCTCTTTCCACAGGGAGTCGAGGGTCTGCAGCATCACGCCTTTTTCAAAGTGGCGCATCATTTCGGTGCCCACCACTTCTTCTTTACGCTTATACACTTCGACGGCGTTTTCCAGGATACGCTCACGCAGCGTCTCTTCGTGCAGCTCAGGCTCTTTATCCAGCCACTCGGAGATTGGCAACTCCAGGTCGAAGTCGTTTTTCAGGCGTTCTTGCAAGCCTGGAATATCCCACATTTCTTCCAGTGACTGAGGAGGAATATGCGCGTCAATGGTCGCTTTAAAGACATCCTCGCGGATGCTGTTGATGGTTTCGCTAACGTCGGACACATCGAGCAGTTCGTTACGCTGGCTGTAAATCGCGCGACGCTGGTCGTTTGCCACATCATCGTATTCCAGAAGCTGCTTACGGATATCAAAGTTGCGGCTTTCCACTTTACGCTGAGCGTTGGCAATCGCTTTAGTGACCCACGGGTGCTCAATGGCTTCACCTGGCTTCATACCCAGTTTACGCATCATGCCAGACACACGGTCAGAGGCAAAAATACGCATCAGCGCATCTTCCATAGACAGATAGAAACGGGAAGAACCCGCATCACCCTGACGACCGGAACGACCGCGCAGCTGGTTATCGATACGGCGAGATTCGTGACGCTCGGTACCAATGATGTGTAAACCACCGGCAGCTAGAACCGCATCGTGGCGAACCTGCCAGTCAGCTTTGATCTTCTCAATTTGCTCAGGCGTTGGATCTTCAAGCGCGGCAACTTCAGCCTGCCAGCTACCACCAAGCATAATATCGGTACCACGACCGGCCATGTTGGTGGCGATGGTCACAGCGGCCGGGTAGCCCGCTTGCGCAACAATGTCAGCTTCGCTGGAGTGGAACTTGGCGTTCAGGACGTTGTGCTTAATCCCGGCTTTCACCAGCTCGTTAGAAACGACTTCAGATTTCTCGATAGAAATCGTACCGACCAGCACCGGCTGACCCTTCGCGGTACGCTCACGGATATCTTCGATGATGGCCTGAATTTTTTCCGCTTCGGTCATATAGACCAGATCCGGCATATCTTTACGGATCATTGGGCGGTTGGTTGGCACAACCACGGTATCGAGTTTGTAGATGGAGCTGAATTCGAACGCTTCGGTATCTGCCGTACCGGTCATACCGGCCAGTTTCTCGTACAGACGGAAGTAGTTCTGGAAGGTGATGGATGCCAGCGTCTGGTTTTCGTTCTGAATTTCCACGCCTTCTTTCGCTTCGACGGCCTGGTGCAGACCATCAGACCAACGACGCCCCTGCATGGTACGACCGGTGTGCTCATCGACGATAATGACCTCACCGTCTTTGACGATGTAGTCCACATCACGGGTAAACAGCACGTGGGCACGCAGCGCGGCGGTCACGTGGTGCATCATCATGATGTTAGATGGCGAGTACAGCGACTCCCCTTCTTCCATGATGCCTTCTTTAACCAGCAGCTCTTCAATCAGTACCAGACCACGTTCGGTCAGGTTTACCTGGCGCGCTTTTTCGTCCACGGAGAAGTGGCCTTCGCCCTGGAACGTGTCGGAGTCTTCCTTCTCCTGGCGCACCAGGTGAGGAATGATTTTGTTCATTTTCTTATACATTTCCGAGCTGTCTTCAGCCGGGCCGGAAATGATAAGTGGCGTACGCGCTTCATCGATCAAGATGGAGTCAACTTCATCCACCAGCGCATAGTGCAGTTTTCGCTGTACGCGTTCTTCAGGGCTGAACGCCATGTTGTCACGCAGGTAGTCAAAACCGTATTCGTTGTTGGTGCCGTAGGTAATATCAGCGTTATAAGCTTCACGCTTGGCGGGAGCTGGCAGGCCAGACATGTTGATACCGACGCTCATGCCGAGGAACTCGAAAAGCGGGCGGTTGTTTTCGGCGTCACGCTGCGCCAGATAGTCGTTGACGGTCACCACGTGCACGCCCTTGCCAGACAGCGCATTCAGGTAGGCCGGCAGCGTCGCGGTCAGAGTTTTACCCTCACCGGTACGCATTTCCGCGATGCAGCGATCGTTCAGCACCATACCGCCCAGCAGCTGGACGTCGAAGTGACGCATACCGAACACGCGCTTACTGGCTTCACGCACCACAGCAAAAGCTTCAGGGATCAAGCTCTCAACGCTTTCCCCTTTTGCGATGCGCGCGCGGAATTCGTTGGTTTTCGCTTTCAGCTCATCGTCGGAGAGTTTTTCCATCTCCGGTTCCATGGCGTTGATAACGGCAACGGCTTTGCGCATACGGCGCAGGGTACGGTCATTACGACTGCCAAAAACTTTGGTCAATAATTTGATTAACATAATAAAATCTCAAACGCCCCGACATTTCGGAGTCAGAAAAATAAAAGAATAAAACGGTTATTTTCAGACGAGGCGTTGCGGTCCAGCGCGGATCCCTTGCACCTGACTTACCCAGGCGGGGATGCTAAAAGCAGAAGGGGATGAAACAGGTAAAACCGCAGGCTGCGTCAGAATAACCGGCGGCTGGCTTTCTACGTTCAGTAACGCATTCAGCGAATCAAGTAGCGCCAGATGCTGCGCCTGCAACGGTGAAGTGCTTTCCGCAACCGGCAGCGTCGTCGGCACCATGGCAAAAGATAGATGGCGGATAACCGTGCGAATGGCATGCTGGTGCCAGTAATCGACGTTAAAGGAAGGACGACGGTTATTTTCCAGACGTGCGAGCTGAGTAAAATCTATTTTTTGCGACGGGCTATGATTGCTGGTCGTCGCGCGAGCAGGAGGAGAGGGCTCGGTATTATTCGCAAGTGCAGGCAAGCCAAATCCAGCAGCAACCATCCCCAAAAGGAGATGCGGCCAGAAGTAGCGTCTACCAAACTGTCGCCAGCGCGTCAGCATTCCACTCACGTAATGTTCCACCTTCAATTTGCTGTCATTATTTTATTTTTGCGCTCAGATATTACCATTAATGTGCCACTACATCAGCAGGAATGACGAATTCATCGGTGAAAAATGGTTAAGAAAGCAGCGGTTGCACAGATGGGTTGCCTTTATAAAAGACAAATGACCGAAATGGGGATTTACAGGAACAAAAAGAAAAAACGACTGGTTCCCTGACCGGAGAGAGTGCCAGGTTGCCAGTCGAATTTACGCGATGGTCGGGCTTATGCCAGAACCATTGTCGGTGCTTTGAACGCCAGTGGCAGTTCTGCGTCGTCTTCGAAGGTCACATATTCCCAGGCTTCCTGTTTTGCGAGGACTGCCTGAAGAAGTTTGTTATTCAGCGCATGACCGGATTTAAACGCGGTAAATGCACCAATAATGTTGTGACCACACATGAACAAGTCACCGATAGCATCCAGCATTTTGTGACGAACGAATTCATCTTCAAAACGCAGGCCGTCTTCGTTCAATACGCGATAATCGTCAACAACGATGGCACAATCGAAGCTGCCGCCCAGGCACAGGCCGCGGGACTGCAGATATTCGATATCACGCATAAAGCCGAAGGTACGTGCACGGCTGATCTGGCGCATAAAGGCGTCTGCGGAGAAGTTCATCGCATAACGCTGGGTGCTGGCATCAATCGCCGGATGGTTAAAGTCGATGGTAAAGTCCAACGAAAAACCATTGTACGGTTTGAATTCAGCCCATTTATCGCCATCTTCAACACGAACGGTGTCTTTGATACGAAGGAATTTCTTCGCGCAGTTCAGCTCATCAATGCCAGCGTCCATCAGCAGATAAACGAATGGCGCAGCACTCCCGTCCATAATCGGGATTTCCGGTGCATCGACTTCAATAACGATATTGTCGATACCCAGACCCGCCAGAGCGGCGTTGAGGTGCTCTACGGTAGAGATCCGCACGTCATGCTCGTTGACAAGGCAAGTACAGAGCATTGTATCACGCACAGATTTGGCATCAGCCGGAAAATCTACCGGTGGATTCAAGTCGGTGCGACGATAGATGACCCCGGTATTTGCCGGCGCAGGGCGTAGCGTCAGTGTGACCTTTTTGCCGGTGTGTAAACCGACGCCAGTCGCCTGAACGATACGTTTAAGTGTCCTTTGTTTGATCATCGTATAATCTCGCCAAATTAACTATCCAACCGAAGTGTACTATACATTCGGTGGGCCAGTTTAGCACAAAGAGCGCAGATTCCCAAATTCCAGCTAATTCTTAATCAGCTTGCTTGCGCAGGAACGCAGGGATATCCAGGTAATCCGGTTCTTTAGCGGTCTGCGGCGTATTGTCGTTAACCACTTTCGCTGCCGGTTTCTGTTCTTGCGTCAGCGGTGCCATACCGTGTTGCTGATAACGATCCAGCACCGGTTGCTGCGTCTGCTGCTTGTTGGTGACCAGGGTAATCTCCGGACGTTTGTCCATACCAATACCGGTCGCCACGACGGTAACGCGCAGTTCGTCGTTCATATCCGGGTCAAGAGAAGTACCGATAACCACGGTCGCGTTATCCGATGCAAACGCACGGATGGTGTTACCCACGGTTTCGAACTCATCCAGACGCAGGTCGAAGCCAGCGGTGATGTTGACCAGAACGCCACGCGCGCCGGACAGGTCGATATCTTCCAGCAGTGGAGAAGAGATAGCCATCTCAGCCGCTTCTTCTGCGCGATCTTCACCGCTCGCAATGCCAGAACCCATCATCGCATAGCCCATTTCGGACATCACGGTACGCACGTCGGCAAAGTCGACGTTCATCAGGCCCGGACGGGTAATCAGCTCAGCGATACCCTGCACCGCGCCTTTCAGCACGTCGTTTGCCGCGCCGAACGCGTCAAGCAGGGAGATCCCACGACCCAGCACTTTCAGCAGCTTGTCGTTAGGAATGGTGATCAGTGAATCCACGTGCTTGGACAGCTCGGTGATACCCTGCTCCGCGAACGCCATACGCTTCTTGCCTTCAAAGTTGAAAGGCTTGGTCACGACAGCAACGGTCAGAATACCTAAATCTTTGGCTACTTCAGCAACCACTGGCGCCGCACCCGTACCGGTACCGCCGCCCATGCCTGCTGCGATGAAGACCATGTCTGCACCTTCTAACGCCGCGCGCAGTGCATCGCGGTCTTCGTCAGCCGCATTACGACCGACTTCCGGGTTAGCCCCTGCGCCCAGACCTTTGGTAATACCGTTACCAATCTGGATAGTCTGGCCAACCGCCGTTTTACGCAGTGCCTGCGCATCGGTGTTGACTGCAAAAAACTCAACACCTTCGATGCGCTCGCGCACCATGTGTTCAACAGCGTTACCGCCGCCGCCACCGACGCCGATGACTTTAATCACCGCGTCGTTGGTCAGTTCCATAGGTTCAAACATAGTTTCTCTCCGTTTTGTGCCTGTCGCCTGAGACCGTTAACTGTCATCGGTCTCTTTAAAATTTAAAACTCTTTTCGTAACCAGCTATTCAATCGTTTGATCCATGATCCGACCGATGCGGTTACGCGCTTTTCTACTTCTGCTTCACCACTTAAATGGGACTCTTTCCCGTAGTGCAGCAGGCCCACGGCCGTTGAATAATACGGCTCCTGAGCATAGTCCGTCAGACCGGTGATGTTCAGCGGCGCGCCAATACGAACCTGCGTATGGAACACGCGCTGTGCGCAGGCAGCTAATCCTTCAATCTGCGCCGCACCGCCGGTCAACACAATCCCCGCCGCCAGGTGGTGTTTTACCCCTTGCTGACGAAGCTGCTCTTGTAACTGTAAAATCTCTTCGTTGACGAGGTTCAAAAGCTCGGTGTAACGCGGCTCAATGACCTCTGCCAATGTCTGACGCTGCAGGCTGCGCGGTGGACGTCCACCTACGCTCGGCACTTCAACGCTCTCATCTTTGCCCACAATGGAGCCTAAGGCGCAGCCGTGGCGCACCTTGATAGCCTCGGCATCGCTCGGTGGCGTACCGAAGGCGTAAGCGATATCGCTCGTCACCACGTTCCCGGCATACGGGATAACCTTAGTGTGGCGCAGCGCGCCGCCGGTATAGACAGCGATATCCATTGTACCGCCACCGATATCAACCACACAGACACCCAGCTCACGTTCATCTTCCGTCAACACGGAATAACTGGACGCCAGGCCTGCGAAAATCAGCTGATCCACCTTCATACCACAACGTTCAACCGCTTTGACAATGTTTTTTGCCATATCGTTGTGGCAGGTGATCAAATGTACCTTGGCCTGCATACGCACACCGGACAAGCCGACCGGATTTTTGATCCCTTCCTGGTAATCAATCGCGTATTCCTGCGGGATAACGTGCAAAACACGGTGCTCATCACGGACTCGAACAGATTTCGCCGTATGCACCACGTTTTCGACATCTTCCAGCGTGACCTCTTCTTCAGAGATTGGCACCATCCCAATCTCATTTTGACAGCTAATGTGCTTACCGGAAAGCGCCAGATACACAGAAGAGATCTGGCAATCCGCCATCAGCTCGGCCTGATCGATAGCGCGCTGTACGCATTTCACTACCGACTCAAGGTCGTTCACTCCGCCTTTATCCATACCTCGGGATGGGCAACTGCCAACCCCAATGATATTAATCACTCCGTCGGGCAGAACTTCCCCTACTAAAGCGGCCACCTTGGCGGTGCCGATCTCCAGTCCAACTACCAGTTTTCTGTCCGTCGCCTTGATCATTGTTATTCTGCCTGTGCCTGATTCTGTTGTTGATTAGTGTCCGCCGCAGGAGCAGGTTCCCAGCCTACTGCCGCCCCCGAGTCGTAACGTAAATCAACATAGCTAATCCGATTACCCTCTGTTTGCGCCTGCTGCAAAAGAACCGGATACAGTTCTATAAAACGCGCAAGCCGCTTCATCGTATCGCCCCGTCCCAGATTCAGCTTGATACCGTTATCAAGCGTCAACTGCCACGAACGGCGCGCGGTCATCGCCGCAACCTTCAACGTGAACTTCCCTTTCGCGAGCACCGCGCCCATGTCGTGATACCCCTGCAAGACTTCGCTTGCGCTACCTTCGGGGCCATAGAGCATCGGCAAATTCTGCTTATTGGTACGACTGGCGGGTACGCTAAAGGCCGTGCCTTCGGCGTCCACCATGTGTTGATCATTCCAACGCGCAATGGGCACATATTCAACCAGATGAATCTTCAATTCGTCCGGCCATTGTTTTCTTACGCTTGCCTGTTTAATCCACGGCAGGCGTTCAATCTGACTCTGGACGATGTTGACGTCCTGGGTCATAAAGGTGCCGGGCGAACCCAGCGCCAGGATGTTCTGGCGGATATCATCGTTACGCGTGTAGTGACGATCGCCTGTCACCACCAGTTTTGAGATAGGCAAACGCTGCGCATCTTCCATCCAACCCAGCACTATCCAGCCGCTAACAAACACGGTACACAACACTGCTAGCAGGAAGATAATCCCCGCCAGACGTGTTCCATTATTGCGCCGTGAAGATTCATACTCATCATCTTCACGGTTGGACGTATTCAGCGCAGCCTGCGACATATCACCCCGCCAGGTCCAGAATTCGTACTACCAGCTGCGAGAAACTCATTCCCGCCTGGCGCGCCGCCATCGGCACCAGACTGTGGCTGGTCATGCCTGGTGACGTATTCGCCTCCAGCAGATAATACTGACCATCACTGTCCTGCATCACATCTATACGTCCCCAGCCGCGACAGCCTAAAACTTTCCAGGCTTTCAGTACCAGAGACTGGATTGCCGCTTCCTCGGTTGATTCTTCACAACCAGGGCAGAAATATTTTGTCTCATCAGAGAGATACTTCGCTTCATAATCATAGAAGGTTCCAGCAGGTTGGATGCGAACTGACGGTAAAATTTCTTCACCGAGCACCGCCACCGTAAATTCTGGCCCACTGAGCCATTTTTCTACCAGAACTTCGTCATCATGTTGAAACGCTTGCGCTAACGCAACGGCCAATTGGTCACTCTCCGTGACTTTCGACATACCGACGCTTGAGCCTTCACGACTCGGTTTGACAATCAATGGCAGACCTAATTCAGCCACCTGGCTTAATAGCGTCTCAGTCAGCCCATTTTCAAACATATCGGCGGTGATAGCGACCCAAGGCGCAACCGGCAGCCCTGCGCCCTGCCACAGCAGTTTGCTGCGCAATTTGTCCATGGAGATCGCTGATGCCATCACGCCACTACCGGTATAAGGCAGTGAAATCAGCTCCAGAAGACCTTGCAGCGTACCATCCTCGCCTCCGCGACCGTGAAGCGCAATAAACGCTTTCTGAAAACCCATGTTTTTCAATTGGGTAACATCGGTCTCTTTCGGGTCGACCGGATGCGCGTTCACACCCGCTTCACGTAACCCGGCCAGCACTGCGGCACCGGAGTTGAGCGATACCTCGCGCTCCGCGGAAGTCCCGCCGAGCAGGACCGCGATTTTATCAGCCATGACGCGGTTCCTCCTGAGTTTGCGGCTTCAGTTTGATTTCAGCTAAGTTACGCGCGATTTTACCAATATTTCCCGCGCCCTGAATTAACACAAGATCATTACCCGTCAGTACTGAAGCCAGCATTTCAGAGACCTGCGCCGGGTCAGAGACCAGAATCGGGTCGACTTTCCCACGTCCACGAATGGTGCGGCACAGCGAACGGCTGTCGGCGCCAGGAATCGGCGATTCACCCGCAGCGTAAACATCCAGCATCAAAAGCGCATCAACCTGCGTCAGCACATGCGCAAAATCGTCATACAGATCGCGCGTTCGGGTGTAGCGGTGCGGCTGGAAGACCATCACAAGTTTCTTGTCCGGCCAGCCTGCACGCGCGGCTTTAATGGTGGCATCCACTTCCGTTGGGTGATGACCGTAGTCGTCAACCAGCATCGCCGTTCCTTCTTTGCCATTCACTTCAGCCAGCGGGTACTCGCCGAGGAAATCAAAGCGACGACCGGTACCCTGGAAGCTCTCCAGCGCACGCAAAATGGCCTCATCTTCAATGCCTTCTTCAGTGGCAACCGCCACCGCCGCCGCGGCGTTCAGCGCGTTATGACGGCCTGGCGCGTTCAGCGTGACGCGCAGGTTTTCTTTATCCTGGCGTACCAGCGTAAAGTGCCCCTGAGGGCCAATCTGCTGATAATCTTCGACGCGAACGTCGGCATCATCGCTAAAGCCATAGGTGGTTGTCTGACGGCCCACGCGCGGCAGCAGCTCGCGAATCACCGGATCGTCAACGCACATCACAGCACGACCATAAAACGGCAAATTATGCAGGAAATTAATAAACGTCTGCTTTAAATTTTCGAAGTCGCCCTGGTAGGTATCCATATGGTCGGCTTCGATGTTGGTGACAATCGCCACCATTGGCTGCAAATGCAGGAAGGACGCGTCACTTTCATCAGCTTCAGCAATCAAATAACGGCTGTGGCCCAGACGCGCATGCACGCCCGCAGCCTTCACCAGGCCACCGTTGACGAACGTCGGATCAAGGCCTGCTTCCGCATAAATACTGGAAACCATCGCGGTGGTGGTCGTTTTCCCGTGCGTCCCGGCAATGGCGATGCCGTGACGAAAACGCATCAGTTCCGCCAGCATTTCCGCACGGCGGATCACCGGAATACGTGCTTCATGCGCCGCCACGATTTCCGGGTTATCAGCCGAGATCGCCGTCGAAACCACGACCACGCTCGCATCAAGAACGTTTTCCGGGCGATGGTTAAAATAAATGGTGGCGCCCAGACTGGCCAACTGCTGCGTCACCGGATTCGGCGCGAGATCGGAACCGCTGATCTGATACCCTTCATTGGCCAGAACTTCGGCAATACCGCCCATACCGGCGCCACCGATGCCAACAAAGTGAATGTGCCGGACGCGACGCATCTCGGGCACGATAGAACGCAGTTTCGCCAGTTGTTGTGTATTCATTCTCTAAACGCCATCACTTCTACAATTCGGGCGACGCAAATGCGCCGCGATGATTAAGCCTTTGCTGCCAGGCTCACTTCTTTTGCTACCCGCTCGGTAGCGTCCGGGATCGCCGTCGCGCGAGCGCGTTCAGCCATCTCTAATAATGTGTTGCGATCCCAGCTTGCCAGCGTGTCGGCTACCGCTTGCGCCGTAAACTGAGGTTGTTCAAAAATTTTGGCCGCGCCCGCTTTTTCCAGCGGCAGCGCGTTCCAGTACTGCTGGCGGTCTTTATGCTGGAATGGCACGAAAATCGCTGGCAGACCGGCAGCGGCGATTTCGCTCACCGTCAACGCACCGGAGCGGCACACCACCACGTCAGCCCATGCGTAAGCAGCCGCCATGTCATCAATAAATTCGGTCACTTTGTGCTGCGGCTGACCGGCATCGGCATAGGCCTGTTCAACCGTCTGCTGACCGCCTTTTCCGCTCTGATGCCAGATAGTGACCGTATCGCCAAGCAGCGCTGCCACCTGCGGCAGAGTCTGGTTAAGGATACGCGCGCCCTGAGAACCGCCAATCACCAGCACTCGCACGGGGCCATCGCGGCCAACCAGACGTTGTTGCGGCAACGGCAGCGCCAGCACGTCTACGCGCACCGGGTTACCGACAACTTCAGCGTTAGCAAAAGCACCGGGGAACGCCTGCATGACTTTGGTGGCGATTTTTGCCAGCCACTTATTGGTCAAGCCCGCAATACCGTTTTGTTCGTGCAGCACCACCGGGATACCCAGTGACCAGGCTGCCAGACCACCGGGGCCTGAAACATAGCCGCCCATTCCCATCACGACATCCGGCTTAAAGCGTTTCATGATGGCGCGAGCCTGACGCCAGGCGTTAAAAATACGCATCGGCGCCAGCAGTTGCGCTTTCAGACCTTTTCCACGCAGCCCGGAGATATGAATAAAGTCGATTTCGATACCATGTTTTGGCACTAAATCGGCTTCCATACGATCAGCGGTTCCCAGCCAGCGTACCTGCCAGCCCTGTTCCATTAAATGGTGCGCAACCGCAAGCCCTGGGAACACATGTCCGCCAGTGCCGCCTGCCATCACCATTAACCGCTTTGCTTGACCGCTCATCGTGAACCTCGGGTAAACGCCTGCGCTTTCTCCAGACGCGTTTCATAATCAATACGTAATAAGAACATAATGGCCGTCGACATAATCAGCAGACTGGAGCCACCGTAACTGATTAACGGCAGGGTCAGACCTTTGGTCGGCAACATACCGGCCGCTGCCCCAACGTTAACCAACGCCTGGAAGCTGAACCATACGCCAATTGCGCAAGCCAGGAAGCCAGAAAAACGTTGGTTGATCTCCAGCGCTTTGCGACCGATGGACATGGCGCGGAAAGCGACGAAGAATACCATTAAAAGAGCCAGTACCACACCGATATAACCCAATTCCTCGCCGATGATGGCGAAGATAAAGTCGGTATGCGCTTCCGGCAGATACTCTAATTTTTGCACCGAGTTGCCTAAGCCCTGCCCCCACATTTCGCCGCGACCAAAGGCCATGAGCGATTGTGTCAGCTGGTAGCCGCTACCGAACGGATCTTCCCACGGGTTCCAGAAGGAGGTCACGCGGCGAATACGGTAAGGTTCGGCAAGGATCAGCAGCACCACTGCGGAAATCCCCATGCCGATAATGGCAATGAACTGCCACAGTTTGGCACCGGCTAAAAACAGCATCGCCAGCGTGGTGACAAACAGCACCACCACCGTACCGAGGTCAGGCTGCGCCAGCAGTAAAATGGCCAGTACGAAAATCACGCCCATCGGCTTTAAGAAGCCGCGCAGGTTGTTACGCACTTCGTCTGCTTTGCGCACCAGGTAGTTAGCGATATAGCAAAACAGCGACAGCTTGGTCAGCTCTGCCGGCTGAATACGCAGCGGGCCTAACGCAATCCAACGCGATGCCCCGTTAACCGAACTACCAACCACCAGTACAATCAGCAACATGCCAATTGAGGCAATCAGCATAAAGGTACTGTGGCGCTGCCAGAACGACATCGGTAAGCGCAGTGTTATCAGCGATAAGCCAAGCGCCAGCAACAGGTACAGGCCATCACGTTTGGCGAACAGGAACGGATCGTTCGCCAGGCGCTGCCCCACCGGCATTGACGCCGAGGTCACCATGATAAAACCAATTGCCGCAAGGCCCAGCGTCAGCCACAGCAGCATGCGGTCGTACATAATCAGGCTGTCGGAGTCTTTATCCCGAGAGCCCATCACCCAGCCTTTCAGCGCCGCAAATAGCCATGCGAAAATGCGCATGCCCGGCAGACGCGGCAGCCTCAGTTGAGGCAATCTCAGGCGCGGGAGCGATAAACGCATCAACCTAACTCCTTCGCCAGACGAGCAAACACGTCACCGCGCTGCTCAAAGCTTTTAAACTGATCGAGACTGGCACAGGCAGGCGACAGCAACACCATATCGCCGCTTTTCACCTGCGGCGCGAGCAGGCGCATAGCCTGTTCCATGGTTTCGGTCTGTGTTGCCACTTCCGGGCGCAGCGCGGCCAGTTCACTTCCGTCTCGGCCAAAGCAGTACAGGCGAATGTTGTCGCCAGTCAGATAGCGTTGCAGCGGCGTGAAATCAGCAGCTTTACCATCGCCACCCAGCAGCAGGTGCAGTGTACCGTCCACGTGCAGGCCATTTAGCGCCGCCTCGGTGCTCCCGACATTGGTTGCCTTGGAGTCGTTAATCCAGCGCACGCCGTTATGATCGAGCACAATCTGGAAACGGTGAGCCAGTCCGGTAAAGGTGGTCAGCGCTTTCAGACTGGTCGCACGTGGCAGGCCAACGGCATCCGCCAGCGCGAGGGCCGCCAGAGCATTGCTGTAGTTATGCTGCCCGGTGAGCGGCATCTCTTTGACGTTCAGGACTTTTTCGCCCTTCACGCGCAGCCAGGTTTCGCCCTGCTGGCGGTTAAGGTGATAGTCGCCGACATCCACGCCAAAGCTCACGCAGCGCTTGTCGGCACCGCGTACCGGCATGGTCAGTCCATCATCGGCATTAACAACGCACACTTTGGCATTTTCATAAACGCGCAGTTTCGCCGCTCGATACTGCTGTAAACCCAGCGGATAGCGATCCATATGATCTTCGGTGACGTTTAAGATCGTCGCCGCCGTCGCATGCAGGCTGCTGGTCGTTTCCAGCTGGAAGCTGGAGAGTTCAAGGACGTAAAGTTCACGCGCAGGGTCAAGCAGCATCAGCGCAGGCAGGCCAATATTGCCGCCAACGCCCACGTTCACGCCCGCCGCTTTTGCCATTTCCCCCACCAGCGTGGTCACCGTGCTTTTCCCGTTCGAGCCGGTAATAGCCACAATGGGTGCCTGAGCTTCCCGGCAGAACAGTTCGATATCGCCGACGATTTCAATCCCCGCATCCGCCGCGCGGGACAGTGCCGGGTGAGCGAGCGCAATACCAGGGCTTGCCACAATGAGATCGGCTGCCATCAGCCAGTCTTCATTCAGGCTACCGACGTAACGCTCTACCGTTTCCGGCAGTTTATCCAGACCGGGTGGCGTCGCTCGGGTATCCATGACGCGCGGCGTCACGTTCTGCGCAAGGAAGAAATCCACGCAGGATAGCCCGGTCAGTCCAAGACCAATGATGACGACGTTTTTACCCAGGTAATCTGCCATGATTAACGTACCTTCAGCGTTGCCAGGCCAATCAGCACCAGCATCAGCGAAATAATCCAGAAGCGCACGATAACGCGCGGTTCCGGCCAGCCTTTCAGTTCATAGTGGTGATGAATCGGTGCCATACGGAAGATGCGCTGACCGCGCAGCTTGAAGGAGCCGACCTGCAAAATTACCGACAGGGTCTCCACCACGAAAACGCCGCCCATGATGACCAACAGGAATTCCTGACGCAGCAGCACGGCAATAATGCCCAGCGCACCGCCAAGTGCCAGAGAACCCACGTCGCCCATAAAGACCTGCGCCGGATAGGTGTTGAACCACAGGAAGCCCAGGCCCGCGCCGACAATCGCCGTACAGACAATCACCAGTTCCCCCGCATGACGCAGGTAAGGAATGTGCAGATAGCTCGCGAAGTTCATGTTGCCGGTCGCCCATGCCACCAGCGCAAAGCCCGCTGCCACGAACACGGTTGGCATGATAGCCAGGCCGTCGAGGCCATCGGTCAGGTTCACCGCATTGCCGGTACCGACAATCACGAAATAGGCCAGCAGGATGTAGAACAGCCCCAGCTGCGGCATCACGTCTTTGAAGAACGGCACCACCAGCTCAGTCGCCGGGGTATCTTTACCGGCAAGATACAGCGCAAAGGCGACGCCTAGCGCAATCACCGACATCCAGAAATATTTCCAGCGGGCAATCAGACCTTTGGTGTCTTTGCGCACCACTTTGCGATAATCGTCGACAAAACCAATAATGCCGTAGCCGATAAGCACCGTCAGCACGCACCAGACGTACGGGTTAGAAGGGTAAGCCCACAACAGCACGGAAACGGTAATGGCGGTGAGGATCATGATCCCGCCCATCGTTGGGGTGCCGCGTTTACTGAAGTGTGATTCTGGGCCGTCGTTACGGACAACCTGACCAAAAGACATTTTTTGCAAGCGGGCGATCATGCGCGGGCCCATCCACAAAGAGATGAACAGCGCGGTCAGCAGGCTGACGATGGCGCGAAACGTCAGATAAGAAAAGACGTTAAAGCCAGAATAATATTTGACCAAATGTTCGGCCAGCCATACTAACATGTCCCGTTCTCCTGTAATGCGCGTACAACCTGTTCCATGGCGGCACTGCGTGATCCTTTCACCAGAATGGTGATAGTTTTGTGTTCTTTAATCAGGGTGTTAAGGCGAGCAATTGCCGAGGACTTCTCGGTGAAATGCTCCCCTGCCCCGCTGGCCGCGCTGATTGCCTGGCTTAATGTACCAACGCTCAGTACCCGGTCGATGCCCGCGGCTTTAGCCGCCGCACCCACCTGAATATGGCAGGCTTCACTTTCAGCCCCCAGCTCTGCCATGTCGCCCACTACCAGCACGCGGTAGCCCGGCATTTCAGACAACACCTGCACCGCCGCGGTCATTGACCCAACGTTAGCGTTGTAAGAGTCGTCCAGCACCAGTTGAGTTTCCGACAGGTGGATTGGGAACAGACGCCCCGATACCGCTTGCAGTTGCGCAAGCCCGGCTTTCACCGCGTTTAAGTCAGCGCCAACCGCCGTCGCCAGCGACGTTGCCGCCAGCGCATTGGCGATATTATGACGGCCCGGCAGCGGCAGAATCACGTCAATACTGCCTTTTGGCGTATGAAGCGTAAATTCGGTGCCCTGCCCGGTGATACGCACGTCTGAGGCGCTGAAATCACTGTCCGTCGCATTCGGTGAAAAACGCCACACGGTACGGTCACCGATAATCTGCTGCCAGTTGGCCCAGTCGTTATTATCCGCATTCAGAATGGCGATACCGTCTTGCGGCAGGCCGCTGAAGATCTCACCCTTCGCTTTTGCCACGCCAGCAAGCGATCCAAAACCTTCCAGATGCGCTGCCGCCAGGTTGTTCACCAGCGCCGCTTCCGGGCGGGTGAGCCCCACGGTCCAGGCAATTTCGCCCTGGTGGTTTGCGCCCAGTTCAATCACCGCAAACTGATGTTCCGGCGTCAGACGCAGCAATGTCATCGGTACGCCAATGTCATTGTTAAGATTGCCTGCGGTATAAAGCGTGTTGCCGCACTGCGCCAGAATGGCGGCGGTCATCTCTTTTACCGAGGTTTTGCCAGAGGAACCGGTCAGCGCCACAACGCGGGCAGGAACCTGTTGACGAACCCAGGCCGCCAGCTCGCCAAAGGCCAGACGGGTATCGCTGACCACCAGCTGCGACAGGTCAATATCCAGCTTACGGCTGACTAACAGCGCACCCGCGCCGTTGTCCTTAGCGGTTTGCGCAAAGTCATGCGCATCAAAACGTTCGCCTTTGAGCGCCACAAACAGGCAACCTGCGGTGATTTTGCGGGTGTCGGTGGTGACCTCTTCAATCAGCAGATCGTCGCCCACAAGCTCGGCGTTGAGTACGCCGGAGAGTTGGCTTAGCGTTACGCCAATCATGCCACTGCTCCCAGCAGACGCGCTGCGGTGATACGGTCTGAGTAATCCAGACGGCGGTTACCCACTATCTGATAATCTTCATGGCCTTTACCGGCCAGCAGCACAACGTCATTCGGTTTGGCCTGCATGATGGCGTTGGTCACCGCTTCCGCGCGGCCTTCCATCACCTTCACGTGCCCGGCGTCAATCATGCCAGCCAGAATATCGTTGATGATCGCACGAGGTTCTTCGGTACGCGGGTTGTCATCGGTGACCACCACCACGTCGGAGAACTCTTCTGCAATCGCGCCCATTAGCGGGCGTTTGCCTTTATCCCGGTCGCCGCCGCAGCCAAAGACGCACCACAGCTTACCGGCACAATGCAGACGCGCGGCCTGTAAGGCTTTTTCCAGCGCATCGGGGGTGTGTGCGTAATCAACAACCACGGTCGGTTTGCCCGGCGCCGCGAAAACTTCCATACGCCCGCACACCGGCTGCAAACGCGCAGCGGTTTTCAGCAGGTCAGCCAGTGGGTAGCCCAGCGCCAGCAGCGTTGCCAGCGCCAGCAGCAGGTTGCTGACGTTAAATGCGCCCATCAGGCGGCTTTCAATCTCGCCTTCGCCCCAGGTGGAGTCGAAACGAATGGTCGCGCCGCTATCGTGATAATCCACGCCGATGGCTTTCAGCCAGCGACCGTGGCAGTTGGGATTGATATGATCTTCCATCGACACCGCGACGGCATCCGGCAGACGCGCCAGCCAGCGGCGGCCCACTTCATCATCGGCGTTAACAATCGCCTGGCCGCAGTGGTGCGTCGAATACAGCAGCCATTTTGCGGCTTCGTAATGCTCCATATCACCATGATAATCCAGGTGATCGCGGCTGAGATTGGTAAACACGGAAGCCGCAAATTTAAGTGCTGCCACGCGGTGTTGTACCAGGCCGTGGGAAGAGACTTCCATCGCCGCCATCGTCGCGCCTTGCGCAACCAGACCGGCGAGCACGTGCTGAACGTCAACCGCTGAACCGGTGGTGTTCTCGGTCGGAATAACTTTGTCCAGTAGACCGTTGCCGACGGTGCCCATGACCGCACTGGTTTCACCCAGCAGTTGGCACCACTGTGCAATCAGCTGCGTGGTGGTGGTTTTACCGTTGGTGCCGGTAACGCCAATCAGGCGCAGGCTGTCCGAAGGTTCACGGTAAAAACGCCCGGCCAGTGCCGATAAACGTTCGTTCAATTGACTGAGGTAAATAACCGGCACACCGTGAATCTCACGGATTTCACCGTCGGTCGCTTCATCTTTTGCCTCGGCTACAATTGCCGCGACGCCTTGCGCAATTGCCTGCGGGATATAACGACGCCCGTCCGCCTGATGACCCACTACCGCTACGAACAGATCGCCCGATGCAGCCACACGGCTGTCGAGCGTCATCTCCCGCAGTACTCGCTCCGGTGCATTAGGCACCCACGGAGCAAGAAGGTCGCGCAAATTACGATCTGCCACCTGATCCCTCGCCTTGATTCGTTACTAAATCATTTTTGTCGCCCGTTGCCAGCGCGTCCGGTTCAATGTTCATCGTGCGCAGTACCCCGCCCATGATGGCTCCAAAGACCGGCGCGGAAACGGCGCCGCCGTAGTATTTACCCGCCTGCGGGTCGTTGATGACCACTACCAGCGCAAAGCGCGGCTGGCTGGCTGGCGCAACGCCTGCGGTGTAAGCAATATATTTGTTGATGTAGCGCCCATCAGGGCCCACTTTTTTCGCCGTACCGGTTTTAATCGCAATACGGTAGCCTTTAATCGCCGCCTTCACGCCGCCACCACCGGGCAGCGCGACGCTTTCCATCATGTGCACGACGGAGCGAACGGTAGCTTCCGGGAAGATACGCTCACCGGGAACCGGCGGATCAACTTTGGTAATAGACAGCGGACGATAGACGCCGTAGCTGCCAATCGTTGCGTAGACTCGCGCTAACTGTAACGGGGTTACCATTAGCCCATAGCCGAAAGAGAAGGTGGCCCTCTCTATGTCAGACCACCGTTGTTTTTGAGGATATAAGCCACTGCGTTCTCCGACCAACCCCAAATTGGTCGCTTTTCCCAGCCCAAAACGTGAGTAAGTATCTACTAACGCTGAGGACGGCATCGCTAACGCCAGCTTAGAAACACCAACGTTACTCGACTTCTGTAGAACCCCGGTCAGGGTTAATTCGCTGTAGCGCGCCACGTCTTTGATTTCGTGACCGTTAATTCGATAAGGGATGGTGTTGAGTACGGTATTTTCACGGACTACGCCGCGCTGTAAGGCGGTCATCACCACCATCGGTTTCACCGTGGAGCCCGGTTCGAACACGTCGGTGATCGCGCGGTTACGCATGGTGTCCTTCGCCGTACCGGTGAAGTTGTTCGGGTTGTAGGACGGGCTGTTGGCCATCGCCAGCACTTCGCCAGTGTTGACATCAACCAGCACGGCGCTACCGGATTCCGCCTTGTTAAAGGCCACGGCGTTATTCAGCTCACGATAGACCAGCGCCTGTAAGCGTTCATCAATGCTCAACGCCAGATTATGCGCGGCCTGGCTGTCCGTTGAGGAGATATCTTCAATAACCCGGCCATAGCGGTCTTTACGAACGATACGTTCACCAGGCTGGCCGGTGAGCCATTTGTCAAAGCTCTTCTCAACCCCTTCGATGCCCTGACTGTCGACGTTAGTAAAGCCAATCAAGTGAGCGGTCACTTCGCCGGAAGGATAGTAGCGGCGCGATTCTTCGCGCAGGTAAATCCCCGGCAGCTTCAATTTTTTGATGTAGTCTGCCATGTCAGGGTTAACCTGACGTGCCAGATAGATAAAGCGCATGCGTGGATTAGTGTTGATGCGTGAAGCAAGCTGGTCGAGCGGCATGTTCAGCGCATCGGCCAGCGCTTTCCAGCGGTTGTTAAGCACCACACCGCCCGCTTCGTGCAGCTCTTTCGGATCGGCCCAGATAGCTTTTACCGGAACGCTTACCGCCAGCGGACGACCGGAACGGTCGGTGATTAAGCCACGGGAGGTTGACACCTCCTGCACGCGCAACGAACGCATGTCGCCCTGACGCACCAGCATGTCGGGGGCGATGATCTGCAGCCACGCCACGCGTCCAAGCAAGAAGCCGAGTGCAATCAGAATACAGCCGCAAAGCAACGCAAAACGCCAACTAATAAAGTTGGCTTGTTCTTCCTGACGTTTCGGTTTAAGCGTCTTTTTTGCCGCTGGTTTCATGCGTTGCAATAATCCTTATTTTTGAACAACAATGTTTTCTTTTGATGGATCAACATGTTGCATTTGCAACTTTTCAGTAGCGATACGTTCGACACGGCTATGATCGCCAAGAGCATTCTCTTCTAAGATCAGGTTTCGCCATTCGATATCTAACGCATCGCGCTCCAGTACCAACTGTTCACGTTGGGCTGTTAACAGGCGAGTATGGTGAGCGGTCGTCACCACCGTTACCGCCGTCACAATGATGCAAATGAACAGACAGAGTGGCAGCTTCCCGTGTTGCAAAAGGTCGTCGCGAATAACACCAGGCAAAGCATGGCGTTCGCCGTTTCCTAACGACCCGGTCACTTTGCTTAGGGCTTCTGTCACTCTGCCGATCATGCGTTCGTCCTTTCTGCAATACGCAGCACTGAACTACGAGCTCGTGGATTCTCAGCCACTTCTTGTTCGCCCGGCATCAACTTGCCTAGCGCTCGTAAATGACGGCCACCCAGTTTCCTGAGTTGCTCTTCAGTCATCGGAATTCCAGCCGGCACCTGGGGACCGCGGCTCTGTTCGCGCATGAAGCGTTTCACAATGCGGTCTTCCAGCGAATGGAAGCTGATGATTGACAGCCGCCCACCCGGGGCCAGCACGCCAAGCGAGCTTTTTAGCGCTTGCTCTATCTCCTCCAGCTCACTGTTCACCCAAATACGCACCGCCTGGAAGGTACGGGTTGCGGGGTGTTTGAATTTGTCTTTCACCGGCATCGCAGCGGCAATGACTTCAGCCAGCTCTTTGGTGCGCGTCATCGGCTCAATACGGTTGCGATCCACGATGGCGCGCGCAATGCGTTTGCCAAAACGTTCTTCGCCGAAGGTTTTAATCACCCAGGCAATATCCGCTTCTTCTGCCGTTTGCAGCCATTCGGCCGCCGACTGACCGCGAGTGGGATCCATACGCATATCCAGCGGGCCATCACGCATAAACGAGAAGCCGCGTTCGGCGTCATCAAGCTGCGGAGAGGAAACGCCAAGATCGAGCAGAATGCCGTCGATCTTGCCGACAAGATCAAGCTCGGCCACATAATCCGCCAGCGCGGAGAAAGGTCCATGCACGATGGAAAAACGCGGATCGTCGATAGTTTTCGCTACCGCAATCGCTTCTGGATCGCGGTCGATCGCGATAAGACGTCCCTGCTCGCCAAGCTGCGAGAGGATAAGACGCGAGTGACCACCACGGCCAAATGTGCCATCAATATAGATACCATCAGGACGAATATTCAGGCCGTTTACGGCCTCGTCCAGCAGTACCGAAGTATGTTTAAAGTTTTCCATCATTTTATAAGGACAAATCCTGCAATCGCTCCGACAGCTCCCCTGAAGCAGATTGCTCAGCGTCGATATCTTCCTTGACCCGTTGATACCAGGCCGTTTCATCCCACAGCTCAAATTTATTGAACTGCCCGACCAGCATCACTTCTTTGGTCAATCCGGCGTGTTGCCGTAAAACCGGCGCAATCAATAATCGCCCCGCACTATCCATCTGACATTCACTGGCATGCCCTAACAGCAGCCGCTGCACACGGCGCTCGGCGGGGTTCATGCTCGACAGACGCGATAGTTTTTGCTCGATAATTTCCCATTCAGGTAACGGATAAAGCAGCAGGCAGG
The DNA here is from genome assembly GCA_902363335.1 of Enterobacteriaceae bacterium. Classification (GTDB taxonomy): domain Bacteria; phylum Pseudomonadota; class Gammaproteobacteria; order Enterobacterales; family Enterobacteriaceae; genus Kluyvera. Next base: position 146,918 of record CABIZV010000006.1, read on the forward strand.
GGTGATGGATGTCAATGGTGCAAACCATTTGACCGGTAGCGCTCTCGACAAGCTGGTCCCGATATCGGACAGGGACGGCTAAACGCCCTTTGCTGTCAAGATTGACTAACGTTGCCCCCCGGAACATGCCAGCCTCTCCCCTTATCACCACTTTACCCCACAAATTCCCACTTCAAGGAGTTTACGGAGCAGAGGAAAAGCTTGTCAAGCCAGCATCAATGCCAACGGAGTCCAAAAAACCACTATTTGCGGCCAATATTAGCCATGATTAAAAATTATCCAACCTACGAGGCAAATTAACGTCATGAATCCCCGCAAGAAAAATACAGGCTGATTCACATCACGTTAACGTGACGAAATATCTTCAAAAGAATTTATAAAGTGTCAGTTTGCGACGCGAGCGGCATTTTAGGACATTATGCGGTTGGTTAACAGTCCTTGTGGCGAGCCCCGGCAAGGAATTCGCGAGCGACAGGCTGCGCATTCTGGTAGGTGACTGGAGAAGTGTTTGTTATTTCGGCAATCCGTCGGGCAAATGTAACAAAATAATACACAAACAATATATTTTTACTTTATCTTCACATTAATAAACAACAAAACGCTCATTTCGGCGCAATTAAATAGAGGGCTAATAAAAATTAAGGAATTATCTGAATATCCACACGAGAATAAAGTTTAAAAGGATGAAGGAAATATCATGTACCTTCATCCTTTCGCATTTATCGACGGCTGAGGCTGCCGCGATGGTAAAGATTACGGCGGATACGGCTCAGGCCTGGTTTTGGCTTGCGCGGTTCATCGAGGCTTGCCAGCACAATTTCAAGCACGCGCTCCGCGACATCGCGGTGGCGCTGGGCCACGGCCAGCACAGGGCACTGTAAGAAGTCGAGCAACTCGTTATCGCCAAAGGTGGCAATCGCCAAATCGGTCGGCAGCTTACCTTCACGACGCAGCGTGACGTCCATTACCCCTTGTAATAGCGCAAATGAGGTCGTGAATAGCGCCTGCGGCATAGGATGAGTCTCAAGCCATTTTTCAAACAGCGCCGCCGCGGCTTCGCGTTCATAGCTATTGGCATAGAGGAAATGCACTTCGCGCGGATCGTCTTTCCAGGCCGTGCGGAAACCCTGCTCGCGCAGATAGCTGACCGACAGCTCCGGCAACGCACCAAGATAAAGCACCGTTTCAGCCGGGAAGGTACGCAACTCAGCGGCCAGCATTTCGGCATCGTCCTGGTCGGCACCGACGACGCTGGTGAAGTGTTCACGGTCGAGCGCACGGTCAAGCGCGACAATCGGGAATGCGTCATTCGCCCAGCGCTGGTAGAACGGATGCTCCGGCGGGAGAGAGGTGGAGACAATAATGGCATCGACCTGACGTTGCAGCAGATGCTCTATACAACGCATTTCGTTATCCGGCTGATCCTCAGAACAGGCGATCAGCAACTGATAACCGCGCTGACGGGCCTGACGCTCAAGGTAGTTGGCGATGCGCGTATAGCTGGTATTTTCCAGATCCGGGATCACTAATCCGATGGAACGCGTACGTCCTGCACGCAGGCCTGCGGCAACCGCATTAGGATGGTAGTTGTGCTCGCGCACCACGGCCATCACTTTTTCGACAGTCTTGTCGCTGACACGGTACTGCTTCGCTTTGCCGTTAATCACATAGCTGGCGGTGGTTCGGGAAACACCGGCAAGCCGGGCGATCTCATCCAGTTTCACAATTGCCCCTTGCTTTATAAGTATAATCCGTAACATCTAAGCGCAGAATGATCGCATCGGCAATAGCTTTTCATCGCACTTATCGCTGATTTCGCAAAAAAAAGCCCGACGTTGGGTCAGGCTACGATAAAGCGATGAGTTATAGGCCGGATAAGCAAAGCACTATCCGGCAGAACAATGCAAGTTGCCGGATGGCGCTTTGCTTATCCGGCCTACTGTTCCTGATGACGAATTCAGGCCGAGACGCGATTAGCGCATAATCTTGTCGCCACGCGACAATCCCACGACGCCTGAGCGCGCCACTTCCACAATTCGGGCAACGTCACGCAGTGAGGCCAGGAATGCGTCCAGCTTATCACTGGTGCCCACCAGTTGTACGGTATAAAGCGATGGCGTCACATCAATAATCTGCCCGCGGAATATTTCCGTGTTACGTTTGACCTCATCGCGACCATAACCGCTAGCCTGAACCTTCACCAGCATGATTTCTCGCTCGACGTGACCACCTTGCCCAAGTTCGGTGACGCGCAGCACATCAACCAGCTTGTGAAGCTGTTTTTCGATTTGCTCAATGGTTTTCTCATCGCCGACCGTCTGAATGGTCATGCGCGATAGCGTGGGATCGTCAGTGGGTGCGACGGTCAGGCTTTCAATGTTATAGCCACGTTGTGAGAAAAGCCCAATCACGCGCGAAAGCGCGCCAGACTCATTTTCCAGCAATACCGATAATATCCGACGCATAATCAGGTTCTCTCCGTTTTACTCAGCCACATCTCGTCCATCGCCCCACCCCGGATATGCATCGGGTAGACATGTTCGCTTCCATCCACGCAAACATCGACAAACACCAGCCGATTGTTGCGCACCTGCTCCAGCGCCTGAGTTAGCTTGCTCTCAAGCTCAGAAGGTTCGGTGATACGGATCCCCACATGGCCATAGGCCTCAGCCAGGCGGACAAAGTCCGGCAGCGACTGCATATACGATTGGGAATGTCGGCCGGAGTAAATCATGTCCTGCCACTGTTTCACCATCCCGAGGTAGCCGTTGTTCAGGTTGAGCACCAGCACCGGCAAATTGTATTGCAGTGCGGTCGACAGCTCCTGGATATTCATCTGAATGCTGCCATCGCCCGTGACGCAGACCACCGTCTCATCCGGTAGCGCCATCTTTACGCCCAGCGCCGCAGGCAAACCGAAGCCCATGGTGCCCAGCCCACCGGAGTTAATCCATCGGCGTGGCTTATCGAATGGGTAATACAGCGCGGCAAACATTTGATGCTGCCCGACATCGGAGGTGACGTAGGCATCGCCGTGGGTCAATTTCCAGACGGCTTCCACCACCGCCTGCGGCTTAATCTTGTCGCTTTGGGTGTCATACTTAAGGCAGTGGCGGGCCCGCCACTGCTCTATTTGCGGCCACCAGTCGCGAATATCATCCAGCGGTTGGGCGGCACGCTCTTGATCCAACAGCTCCAGCATTTGATCCAATACCAGGCCGGCATCGCCCACGATCGGAATATCAGCAGGCACCGTTTTCGAGATCGACGTAGGATCGATATCAATATGCAGTACCGTGGCATTCGGGCAGTACTTCGCCAGGTTATTGGTGGTGCGATCGTCAAAGCGGACGCCGACCGCGAAGATCACATCGGAGTGATGCATGGTCATGTTTGCTTCATAAGTGCCATGCATTCCCAACATGCCTAGCGCCTGACGATGCGTGGCCGGGAAAGCTCCCAACCCCATTAATGAAGAGGCGACCGGTAAATTGAGTTTTTCAATGAGCACACGCAGCTGCGCGTGACATTCGGCGTTCACTACCCCGCCGCCCACATATACCACCGGTTTTTTCGCCGCGATAAGCGTTTGCAGGGCGCGCTTAATCTGCCCTTTGTGACCCGTGGTCGTTGGGTTATAAGAACGCATGCTGACCGAATCAGGCCAGACGTATGGCAGCTTGTTCGCGGGGTTAAGGATATCTTTTGGCAGATCAACCACGACCGGCCCCGGGCGACCGCTGGCAGCCAGCCAAAATGCTTTTTTCAGCACACCGGGAATATCTTCGGTGTTTTTAACCAGGAAGCTGTGTTTCACGACCGGGCGCGAAACCCCAACCATGTCGCACTCCTGGAAGGCATCGTAGCCAATCAGCGACGTCGCCACCTGGCCTGATAGCACCACCAGCGGGATAGAGTCCATATAGGCTGTCGCAATCCCGGTAATGGCGTTGGTCGCCCCCGGCCCCGAGGTGACGAGCACCACCCCGACCTCCCCGGTTGCGCGCGCCAGGCCGTCGGCCATATGCACCGCGGCTTGCTCATGACGCACCAGCACATGGTCAATACCGCCGACCGTATGCAGCGCATCATAAATATCGAGAACCGCGCCTCCCGGATAGCCAAATACCTGCTTCACGCCCTGATCGATTAACGATCGGACGACCATCTCGGCTCCAGACAACATCTCCATGGTTTGCCTCCAGGCTTAATCTTCTTGATGACGGGGAATTCATTTTCCCGAGGTCATGTGCTGACGGCGAAACGGTTTCCACCGACGCGAAATTATCAATAACGAACTAACATAACCGCTCGCCACGAGGCAGGCAATTCGCACATCCGCAGTAGATGCCGTACTAAAAAGAGGAAAAATAAGGAGAAAAGGGAAAATAATGGAAGATTACTTCAGCGATAAGAAAAGGAGAGCGTAGATACTCGGGTGAAACTGATGATTACAGGCAAACCTGTAATTTTTGACTTTATCGCCGGGCGAACCGGCGATAAACAACAGAATAATATTTTATATTTCTGACGATTTACAAAATAAATATGACGTTAATACGGACTGGTTATCGATACGAATTACTGCTGACGACACGCGTTAATCAACAGCTCTTCCATCCATTGATGGCCTTTATCTCGCCCTGCTGCTTCATGCCATGAAAGGTAGCAGGTACGACTGTTAAGTTTCATTGGCAGCGGTAATACTTGCAGACCTAACTGCTCGGAGAACTCTTCTGCCAGACGGCGTGGAGCAATAGCCACTAAATGAGTTTGGGAAACAACATTCAGTACGCTTATTAATGCCATCCCTTGATAGGCAATTCGGCTTTGTTTATCAACCGAGTCGTACCACGGCTGGCTAAATGACGCATAGCGGTCGAGGGAAACAACGGCATGTTCTTCCTGATAAACCACCGCTTCAGTGACCGGCCCATTAATGCGCGGGTGTTTCTTACTCGCCACCAGTACCATTTCGTCATTAAATAATGGTACGCACGCGAACTCAGGACGACGGAACTCTTCATAGCCAAGAACAAATTCAATTTCCTGGTAACGAAGCTGATGTTCTGTATTTTGATTTAAGGAGGACTTAAACACCATATGAATATGTGGCGCTACTTCATTCACCTTATTGAGGATAATTGATGTCAGGTAATTATCCAGTGGACTACAAACGCAGATATTAAATACGCGTTCGCTGCTCAGCGGTTCAAAGCCCGAGCCCGGCAGCTCATTCTGGACTAACTGCAACGCCTGGCGCACTGAGCCAAACAGCTGGAACGCCCGCGCTGTCGGCTGAATACCACGACCATAACGAACAAACAATTCATCATTAAACATCACTTTTAAACGGGCAACAGCGTTACTCACTGCTGGCTGTGACATGCCAAGGATATGGGCGGCACGCGTGATATTTTGCTCCTGCATCACCGCATCAAAGACGGTAAGCAAATTTAAATCGACCATCCGAAGCTGCGGTTTAGTTCCTTCATTAGCGGATACACGCTGTTGCCCTGAGGCGTTAATTACGCTTTCAGATTCCACTGTCATACAAAACTCCCTTTGCAAAATCGCAGAAATATATTGTGGCTATATGATTTACCATGCATATAAGATCCAAAAAAGAGGAACCAATAAAAATAGGAATATATAAAGATGCAAAATGCAGCTTCTGTAGGACAAAAGTTGCTCTTATTTATACAACCAAGTTGATTGGACGCAGTTTACCCATAGATCACGCGAATATACAACATGCCTAAAGTGGACACTTCTTTTTAAGATTTATTAAAATGTATTTTTTAAAACTTAATTTAAATTAACATTTTCTTATCAGAGATACGCGTTATTTATCTACAACACTCAACAACAAAATCGACAAATTCATAATTATCATCAAGATAGCTATCTCCTTAAAGCATGGCTGATACGTGTTTGATTGCAATAGAATATGTTTAATTGCGACAAAATATGAAAATCATGAATTAATCCAAAAAATGATCCGCTATAAAATGAGACTTTCGTCAGCACAATTAGCTAATCCTACCGTTTCGTTAACGCCGGTAATTTCCCTGGTTTCTTCAGGCAGGGTTGACATCAGAAAGCATATCCAGTACCACTAATAGCATATCGAATGAATCTGGAGATTGATGACCATGTTCCGTACAACTCGCTTCAACGGCCTACTACTACTAAACGCATCTTCTGTGCGCGGTAGGCTGGTGTGCGACGTTCTGCGTTAGTCATCATCAGTTAAACGAAAACCCGCGCCACTGCGCGGGTTTTTTTATGCTCGTAGCAAGGCGCCCCAAGTCAACCAAGGACCTAAACCATGAGCCAGCAAGTCATTATTTTTGATACGACCTTACGTGATGGGGAACAGGCATTACAGGCAAGCCTGAGCGTGAAAGAGAAGCTGCAGATTGCTTTTGCCCTCGAACGTATGGGCGTTGACGTGATGGAAGTCGGGTTTCCGGTCTCTTCACCGGGCGATTTCGAGTCGGTGCAAACTATCGCGCGCAATATTAAGAACAGCCGCGTTTGTGCTCTGGCGCGCTGCGTAGAGCAGGATATTGATGTCGCCGCCGAATCATTGAAGATTGCTGAAGCATTCCGGATTCATACTTTTATTGCGACCTCGCCAATGCACATCGCCACCAAGTTGCGCAGCACGCTGGAAGAAGTTATCGAACGTGCGGTGTATATGGTGAAACGCGCACGTAACTATACCGACGACGTCGAATTCTCCTGTGAAGATGCGGGCCGTACGCCAATCGATCAGCTGTCACGCGTGGTTGAAGCGGCAATCAACGCCGGTGCTACAACCATCAATATTCCAGATACCGTCGGCTATACCCTGCCGTTTGAGTTCTCCAATATCATCACCGGCCTGTACGAACGCGTTCCAAACATCGATAAAGCGATTATCTCCGTTCACACCCACGACGATTTAGGCATGGCGGTCGGTAACTCCCTGGCCGCAGTCCACGCGGGTGCTCGTCAGGTTGAAGGCGCGATGAACGGTATCGGCGAACGCGCCGGTAACTGCTCGCTGGAAGAAGTGATCATGGCCATTAAAGTGCGCAAAGACATCATGAACGTGCACACCGCCATCAACCACAATGAAATCTGGCGCACCAGCCAGACCGTCAGCCAGATTTGCAACATGCCGATCCCCGCGAACAAAGCTATCGTGGGCACCGGTGCCTTCGCGCACTCTTCCGGCATTCACCAGGATGGCGTACTGAAGAATCGCGAAAACTACGAAATCATGACCCCGGAATCCATCGGCCTGAATCAGGTGCAGTTGAACCTGACTTCTCGCTCCGGCCGCGCCGCCGTGAAGCACCGTATGGAAGAGATGGGTTACAAAGATACCGACTACAACATGGACCACCTGTACGACGCTTTCCTGAAGCTGGCGGACAAAAAAGGTCAGGTCTTCGATTACGACCTGGAAGCGCTGGCGTTCATCAACAAACAGCAGGAAGAGCCTGAGCATTTCCGCCTGGATTACTTCAGCGTGCAGTCTGGTTCAAGCGATATCGCTACTGCGTCCGTGAAGCTGGCCTGCGGTGAAGAAACCAAAGCCGAAGCGGCTAACGGTAACGGCCCGGTTGACGCGATTTACCAGGCGATTAACCGCATTACCGGCTACGACGTTGAGCTGGTGAAATACGACCTGAATGCCAAAGGCCAGGGGAAAGATGCGCTGGGCCAGGTGGATATCGTTGTCACTTACAACGGTCGTCGTTTCCACGGCGTCGGTCTGGCTACGGATATCGTCGAGTCCTCCGCTAAAGCGATGGTGCACGTACTGAACAACATCTGGCGCGCCGCCGAAGTCGAAAAAGAATTGCAACGCAAGATTAAGAATAACGAGAACAATAAGGAAACCGTGTAATGTCGAAGAATTACCATATTGCTGTGTTACCGGGTGACGGTATTGGCCCGGAAGTGATGACACAGGCATTGAAAGTCCTGGAAGCCGTACGTCAGCGTTTTGATATGCGTATTACCACCAGCCATTACGATGTTGGCGGCATCGCCATTGATAATCACGGCGAGCCGTTACCGCAGGCCACCGTCGACGGCTGCGACCAGGCGGACGCGATCCTGTTTGGCTCCGTGGGCGGCCCGAAATGGGAAAACCTGCCGCCAAACCAGCAGCCAGAGCGCGGCGCGCTGCTGCCGCTGCGTAAACATTTCAAACTGTTCAGCAATCTGCGTCCGGCTAAGCTGTATCAGGGACTGGAAGAGTTCTGCCCGCTGCGCGCCGATATCGCCGCTAACGGCTTCGATATTCTGTGCGTCCGTGAATTGACCGGCGGCATCTATTTCGGCCAGCCGAAAGGCCGTGAAGGCAGCGGCCAGCATGAGAAAGCGTTTGATACCGAGGTGTATCACCGTTTCGAGATCGAACGTATTGCACGTATTGCATTTGAGTCCGCGCGCAAGCGTCGTCACAAAGTGACCTCTATCGACAAATCCAACGTGTTGCAGTCCTCCATTCTGTGGCGCGAAATCGTCAGCGAAATCAGTAAAGACTATGCCGACGTTGAACTGGCACATATGTATATCGATAACGCCACCATGCAGCTGATTAAAGACCCGTCGCAGTTTGACGTGCTGCTGTGTTCCAACCTGTTCGGCGACATTCTCTCCGACGAATGCGCGATGATCACCGGCTCCATGGGGATGCTGCCGTCCGCCAGCCTGAACGAAGAAGGCTTTGGTCTGTACGAGCCGGCCGGTGGTTCAGCACCGGATATCGCCGGCAAAAATATCGCTAACCCGATTGCACAAATTCTGTCTCTGGCGCTGCTGTTACGCTACAGCCTGGATGCCAACGACGCCGCCACCGCGATTGAAGCCGCGATTAACCGCGCGCTGGAAGAAGGCGTACGAACCAGCGATTTAGCCCGCGGAAGCGCGGCAGTCAGTACCGATGAAATGGGCGATATTATTGCCCGCTATGTTGCCGAAGGGGTGTAATCATGGCGAAGACCTTATACGAAAAATTGTTTGATGCTCACGTGGTTTATGAAGCGCCAAACGAAACGCCGTTGCTGTATATCGACCGCCATCTGGTGCATGAAGTCACCTCTCCACAGGCGTTTGACGGCCTGCGCGCGCACAAGCGTCCGGTTCGTCAGCCGGGTAAAACCTTCGCCACCATGGATCACAACGTCTCCACGCAGACCAAAGACATCAACGCTTCCGGCGAGATGGCGCGTATCCAGATGCAGGAGTTGATTAAGAACTGCAACGAATTCGGCGTAGAGCTGTATGACCTGAACCACCCGTATCAGGGCATCGTGCACGTCATGGGGCCAGAACAAGGTGTCACTCTGCCGGGCATGACCATCGTCTGCGGCGACTCTCACACCGCCACCCACGGCGCGTTCGGCGCGCTGGCGTTCGGTATCGGCACCTCAGAAGTGGAGCACGTGCTGGCAACCCAGACCCTGAAACAGGGCCGCGCCAAAACCATGAAAATTGAAGTCAATGGCAAAGCCGCGCCAGGGATCACCGCCAAAGACATCGTGCTGGCGATTATCGGTAAAACCGGCAGCGCGGGCGGCACCGGTCACGTGGTGGAATTCTGCGGCCAGGCGATTCGCGACCTGACCATGGAAGGCCGTATGACCTTGTGCAACATGGCAATTGAACTGGGCGCGAAAGCGGGTCTGGTGGCGCCGGACGAAACCACCTTTAACTACGTGGAAGGCCGTCTGCATGCGCCTAAAGGCAAAGATTTTGACCAGGCCGTTGCCTACTGGAAAACCCTGAAAACCGACGATGACGCCACCTTTGACAGCGTCGTCACTCTGCAAGCAGAAGAGATTGCGCCGCAGGTCACCTGGGGAACGAACCCGGGTCAGGTGATTTCCGTCAATGACAATATTCCAGACCCGGCCTCCTTTAACGACCCGGTCGAACGCGCCAGCGCCGAGAAAGCGCTGGCCTACATGGGCCTGAAGCCGGGTATCCCGCTGACCGATGTGGCTATCGACAAAGTGTTTATCGGTTCTTGCACCAACTCGCGTATTGAAGATTTACGCGCGGCGGCGGAAATTGCCAAAGGCCGCAAAGTGGCGGCTGGCGTGCAGGCGCTGGTCGTGCCAGGCTCTGGCCCGGTGAAAGCGCAGGCGGAAGCGGAAGGACTGGATAAGATCTTTATCGAAGCCGGTTTTGAATGGCGTCTGCCGGGCTGCTCTATGTGTCTGGCGATGAACAACGACCGCCTGAACCCGGGCGAGCGCTGCGCTTCCACCAGCAACCGTAACTTTGAAGGTCGTCAGGGCCGCGGTGGACGTACCCATCTGGTCAGCCCGGCAATGGCCGCAGCGGCCGCCGTCACCGGCCATTTCGCCGACATTCGTAGCATGAAATAAGGAAACCATCATGGCAGAGAAATTTACCCAACATACGGGACTGGTGGTACCGCTGGATGCCGCGAACGTCGATACCGATGCGATTATCCCGAAGCAGTTTTTACAGAAAGTGACCCGTACCGGCTTTGGCGCGCACCTGTTTAACGACTGGCGCTTCCTCGATGATAAAGGCGAGCAGCCGAATCCTGAGTTCGTGCTGAACTTCCCCGAGTACAAGGGCGCCTCTATCCTGCTGGCGCGCGAAAACTTCGGCTGTGGTTCTTCACGCGAGCACGCGCCGTGGGCGCTGACCGACTACGGTTTTAAAGTGGTTATCGCCCCAAGTTTCGCCGATATCTTCTACGGCAACAGCTTCAACAACCAGCTGCTGCCGGTGACGTTGAGCGATGCGCAGGTCGATGAGATGTTTGCGTTGGTCAAAGCCAACCCGGGCATTAAATTTGAAGTTGACCTGGAAGCGCAGGTGGTTAAGGCGGGGGAGAAATCCTACAGCTTTAAAATTGATGACTTCCGTCGCCACTGCATGATTAACGGCCTGGATAGCATTGGCCTGACCTTGCAGCATGAAGACGCAATTTCTGCTTACGAAAATAAGCAGCCGGCGTTTATGCAGTAATCTGTGACGCCGCTGCCTCCCCGGCGTCGCTGCGCTCGGCCGGGCTACCGTTCAATGTAGCCCGGACAAGGCGCGAACGCGCCGCCTCCGGGGAGGCTCTACTGCCCTAAACATCCTTTACCCGCCCAGTCATCACCAGCGTCACCAGTGAAATCCCCGCAATCACCCAGTACACCGCGAAGTGACCAAAATTCTGCGCCAGCGCCCCCTGGATTATCCCGGCTAAAATCACCCCGGTTGAGATGCTATTGGTAAACAGCGTGGTCGCCGCCCCCGCTCGACCCGGCATCAGATCCTGAAACCACAGCATGCCTATCCCGGCAACAATACCGATAAACACCGCGTTAAACAGCTGTAATACCAACAGCGACGTATGGCTGTGGAAGAAAATCAGGCCAATATAGAACAGCACGCCCGCCGCCACCGCCGTCACCATCATCCGACGTTTGCCAAAACGCTTCACGTAGTAGCCCGCGAGGATCATCGCCGGGATTTCAAGCCCCGCCGCAGTACCCATCAGGATCCCCGCCAGACTGTCCGGCAGGCCCAGATCGCTACTGATCCACAGCGGCATATCAATGATATACATGGTATTGCAGGTCCACATCAGCGTGGAGGCGATAAACAGCATACGCACGTTGCTGTCCTTCCAGCCGCGGAGCGGGAGCTGCACGGTGTCGGCAGGCTGCTCAACCCGCGCCACCGAAGGCAGCGTCAAGGCGATTAGCGCAAGGCTGATAGCAAAAATGACCGCGGCAATCGAGAACATGGCGGTAAAACCGTAGTTCAGCGCCAACATAAAGGCCAGCGGCGGGCCAATCACCCACGCCAGCGATAATTGCGCACGCATCACCGAGCTAAACATCACCACTTCACGCGCCGAGCTGTCGGCATACTCACGCGCCAGCGCGAACAGCTGCGGCATCGCGGCGTTAGCGATGGAAGCCAGCAGCACGCCACAGGTTATCAGCGTCAGATAATGACGATTGAAGGCGAACAGCAGCGCATTGCCTACCGCCATCAGGCAGCAGAACATAATCAGCTTACGACGATCGCCCCGGCTATCTGAGCGCTTAGCCAGCCCGAGGCTGACGACGATCCCCGCTATCGCATTGACGGTATAAAAAAGCCCCACCCAGAACGGCTGCGCGCCAACTTCGCGGCTGAGATACAGGCTCAGCGTAGGTGCCTGTAGCGCCCCCGCGATGCCCATCATAAACGCCACCATCATAAAGGCGGCATACACACCGTTGAGACGTCGTCCCATCGTCATTAACCAGAGCATGTGAAATCCTTTGTGCACGCGAAAGAATAAAAAAAGCCAGCAGATAATACCTGCTGGCAAATACTCAGTCACACATGATTAGGCGAATTAATGTTCAGAGGTCGGTTTCGTCACTTCCCACTGCATCAGAAAGCTCAGCACTTCAAGTCGCTGTGCCGTTGCCTGACGGGCCAGCCAGGAAACATTCTTAGTAGCAGAGAAATATCGCTGGTAGAACTGATACATGGTGACCTCCCATCTCGCTTCATCGAAGGCAATTATTGGCCTAATATAGGGATTAATAAATTGCTGAGTTTTTATCAGGAGTTCCTCTTTTATGTCTTCAGGTCGACTGCAACAACAGTTCATCCGCTTATGGCAGTGCTGCGAAGGAAAATCGCAGGAAACCACGCTGAATAATCTGGCTGAATTACTGAGCTGTTCTCGCCGCCATATGCGGACGCTGTTGAACACCATGGAGGCGCGCGGGTGGCTGACCTGGGAGGCGGAGGTCGGGCGCGGCAAGCGATCCAAGCTCACCTTCCTCTATACCGGGCTTGCGTTGCAGCAACAACGTGCGGAGGATCTGCTGGAGCAAGACAGGATCGATCAACTGGTGCAATTAGTAGGCGATAAGGCCGCGGTGCGCCAGATGCTGGTGTCGCATTTAGGCCGCAGTTTCCGTCAAGGGCGGCATATTTTGCGCGTGCTTTATTACCGCCCGATGCACAATTTACTGCCAGGAACCGCTCTGCGCCGCTCTGAAACCCACATCGCCCGGCAAATATTCAGCGCATTAACGCGGGTAAATGAGGAAAATGGGGAACTGGAAGCCGATATTGCGCACCATTGGCAGGCAATTTCCCCATTACACTGGCGTTTTTACCTGCGCCCCGGCATTCATTTCCATCACGGACGTGAATTGGAGATGGAAGACGTCATCACCTCACTGCACCGCAGCATGACGCTTCCGCTGTATTCGAATATTTCGCGCATCGACTCCCCTACCGCATGGACGCTGGATGTCCACCTTGCACAGCCCGATCGCTGGCTGCCGCTGTTGTTAGGTCAGGTTTCCGCGATGATTCTGCCGCGCGAGTGGCAGTCGCTGCCCGACTTTTCGCGTATGCCGGTCGGCACCGGCCCGTATGCGGTGGCGCGCAACAACCAAAATCAGCTGAAGATCCTCGCCTTTGACGACTACTTTGGGTTCCGGGCGCTCATTGACGAGGTGAACGTTTGGGTGTTGCCGGAAATCAGCGAGGAACCCAACGGCGGGTTGACGCTGCAGGGCACGACCCAGAGCGAAAAAGCGGTCGAAAGCCGCCTTGAAGAGGGTTGCTATTACTTACTGTTCGACGCCCGCAGCCCGCTTGGCAACAATCCGGCGGTACGCCAGTGGCTGAGCCACATCTTCCATCCTAACAATCTTCTGTACAACGTGGGCGAGCAACACCAAAGCCATTGGTTCCCGGCTTACGGCCTGCTGCCGCGCTGGCACCATGCCCGCAGCCGCGCCTGTGAAAAACCGGCGGGATTAGAATCGGTAACGTTGACCTATTACCGCGAACACGTGGAGCATCGGACGATTGGCCTCATTATGGAATCCCTGCTGGCAGCGCATCAGGTGAAATTGAATATTCGGGAAGTAGAGTATGAGGAGTGGCACCAGGGCGAGGTGGTCAGCGATATCTGGCTCAATAGCGCCAACTTTACGCTGCCGCTGGATTTCTCGCTGTTTGCCTTTTTGTATGAAGTGCCGCTTATCCGCCACTGTATTCCTCTCGACTGGGAACAGGATGCTGAGCGCTGGCGCGCCGACGACCTCCCGCAGGCCGACTGGTGCCAGCAGCTTTTAGCGAATCAGTGCGTGGTGCCGCTCATTCACCACTGGCTGATGCTACAAGGTCAGCGCAGTATGCGCGGCGTGCGAATGAACACTTTAGGCTGGTTCGACTTTAAATCCGCGTGGTTTGCGCCGCCGGATTCATAAGGCTTTTGATTTATTCACGTAATCATTACAATGTGGCGTTCTCAACGGGGTGCTGCGCCGAGTGCGCACGCTGAGATATACCCGTCGAACCTGATCCGGATAATCCCGGCGAAGGGATTTGAGGCTGACTCAAAATCCTTTGCCACCATGAATAAAGGTGCAAAGTGCTTAAAAAATTACTCCCCTTGCTGGCCCTCATTGCCGTGCCAGCATTCGCTAAACCCGTCCTTACGGTCTACACCTACGATTCTTTCGCCGCTGATTGGGGACCTGGGCCTGCGGTCAAGAAAGCGTTTGAAGCCGACTGTCAGTGCGAGCTGAAATTTGTAGCGCTGGAAGACGGTGTATCGCTGTTAAACCGTCTGCGTATGGAAGGTAAAAACAGTAAAGCCGACGTGGTATTGGGGCTGGATAACAACCTCCTGCAGGCGGCAACCGATACCAAACTGTTTGCTAAAAGCAATGTGCCCACAACCGCCGTCAGCATTCCGGGTGGCTGGAATAACGACACCTTCGTTCCATTCGACTACGGCTACTTCGCTTTCGTCTACGATAAAAACAAACTCAAGAACCCGCCAAAAAGCCTGAAAGAACTGGTGGAAAGCGACCAGAAATGGCGCGTTATCTATCAGGATCCGCGCACCAGTACGCCGGGTTTAGGCCTGCTGCTGTGGATGCAAAAAGTCTATGGCGATAAAGCGCCGGAAGCCTGGCAGAAACTGGCGGCTAAAACCGTCACCGTGACTAAAGGCTGGAGCGAAGCCTACGGCCTGTTCCTGAAGGGGGAAAGCGATCTGGTGCTGAGCTATACCACCTCGCCGGCCTACCACATTATCGAAGAGAAGAAAGATAACTACGCCGCGGCGGCCTTTTCGGAAGGCCATTATTTGCAGGTGGAAGTAGCGGCGAAAACCGCAGCCAGCAAGCAGCAGAAACTGGCGGATCAATTCCTGAACTTTATGGTTTCTCCTGCCTTCCAGAAGGCGATCCCAACCGGCAACTGGATGTATCCGGTGACGCAAGTTGCGCTGCCAGAAGGCTTTAACACGCTGGTGAAACCGCAAACTGCCCTGCAATTTACGCCGCAGCAGGTGGCAACCGATCGTCAAAACTGGATTAACGCATGGCTCCGCGCCGCCAGCCGCTAATTCCCCACTGGCTCTATCCAGGGCTTGCGGCCACCGCGCTGATGGTGGCCGTCGCTCTGGCGGCATTTTTGTCGCTGTGGTTTAACGCGCCGGAAGCCTCATGGTCGACGCTGCTTGCCGACAGCTACCTGTGGCACGTGGTGCGCTTCTCCTTCTGGCAAGCGTTTCTTTCGGCATTGCTGTCCGTCATTCCTGCGATTTTCCTTGCCCGCGCGCTCTATCGCCGACGCTTCCCCGGTCGGCAGCTGTTGCTACGACTATGCGCCATGACGCTCATTTTGCCGGTGCTGGTCGCCGTGTTCGGTATTCTGAGCGTTTACGGTCGTCAGGGCTGGCTGGCGCAGCTTTGCGCCTGGTTTGGCTGGCAGTGGCATTTCTCCCCCTACGGCCTGCAAGGAATTCTGCTGGCGCACGTGTTCTTTAATATGCCGATGGCAACCCGTCTGCTGCTACAGGCGCTGGAACAAATTCCCGGCGAACAGCGCCAGCTTGCCGCGCAGCTTGGCATGCGCGGCTATCCGTTCTTTCGTCTGGTGGAGTGGCCGTGGCTGCGGCGACAAATATTACCCATCGCGACGCTTATCTTTATGCTCTGTTTCGCCAGCTTCGCCACCGTGCTCTCGCTGGGCGGCGGGCCGTCTGCCACCACCATCGAACTGGCTATCTACCAGGCGCTGAACTTTGACTACGACCCGGCGCGGGCGGCAATGCTGGCCATGATTCAAATGACCTGCTGTTTGTCGCTGGTGCTATTAAGTCAGCGCCTAAGCCGGGCGATTGCTATTGGC
Source organism: Enterobacteriaceae bacterium (assembly GCA_902363335.1). GTDB lineage: Bacteria > Pseudomonadota > Gammaproteobacteria > Enterobacterales > Enterobacteriaceae > Kluyvera. The sequence goes on from CABIZV010000006.1 coordinate 163,124, forward strand.
AACACCCAGGTTCATGGCTGGCGTGACCCGGACGATCGCTGGCACAGCCGAATCACCGATGCGCTGCTGATTTTGCTGACGCTATTGTTACTGCTGCCTCCGCTGCTGGCGGTGATCGTCGACGGCATCAACCCCACGATGTTCCAGGTGCTGGAGCAGCCTATTTTATGGCAGGCGCTGACGACATCCCTGCGGATTGCCCTCGCCGCTGGCCTGCTGTGCGTGATACTGACCATGATGCTGTTGTGGAGCAGCCGCGAGCTGAGGGCGCGCAACCGCCCGCTGGCCGGTCAGGCGATGGAGCTAAGCGGCATGTTGATTCTGGCGATGCCCGGAATAGTGCTGGCGACCGGCTTCTTCCTGCTGCTCAATAACACCGTCGGCCTGCCCGACTCCGCCGATGGCATTGTGATTTTCACCAATGCGCTGATGGCGGTGCCGTATGCTCTCAAAGTGCTGGAGACTCCCATGCGCGACATTACCGCCCGTTACAGTATTCTGTGCGAATCACTGGGTATTTTCGGCCTCAACCGGCTGCGGGTGGTGGAACTTCGCGCGCTCAAACGCCCGCTGGCCCAGGCCCTGGCGTTTGCCTGCGTGCTGTCGATTGGTGATTTTGGCGTAGTGGCGCTGTTTGGCAATGATGAGTTTCGCACCCTGCCGTTTTATCTCTATCAGCAAATTGGCGCCTACCGCAGCGAGGACGGCGCGGTGACGGCGCTGATTTTGCTGCTGCTGTGCTTCCTGCTCTTTACCGTTATCGAGAAGTTACCCGGACGCCATGCTAAAACTCAATGATACCACCTGGCTGTATCAGCATTTACCGATGCGCTTTACCACCTCTATCGCTCAGGGTGAGAAAGTGGCAATCCTCGGCCCCAGCGGTGCGGGGAAATCGACGCTACTCAACCTGATCGCCGGTTTCCTGCCGCCTGCCAGCGGCACGCTGATGCTGGAAGGGCGGGATCACACTCACACGCCGCCATCGCAGCGGCCGGTGTCGATGCTGTTTCAGGAAAATAATCTCTTTAGTCATCTGACGGTGCGGCAGAATATTGGTCTGGGAATGAGCCCGCGCCTGAAACTCAACGCCGAACAGCAGCGCAAGCTTGCTGTCATTGCCGGGCAGATGGGCATTGAAACGATGCTGGACAGGTTGCCCGGCGAGCTTTCCGGCGGGCAGCGTCAACGCGCAGCGCTAGCGCGATGCCTGGTGCGCGAGCAGCCCATCCTGCTGCTGGATGAACCGTTTTCTGCGCTCGATCCAGCATTGCGTCAGGAGATGCTCCAGTTGGTCGACGATGTCTGTCAGCGCCAGCAACTGACGTTGCTGATGGTGTCGCATAGCGTTGAAGATGCCGCGCGCATCGCAACCCGGGCGATGGTCGTCGCCGACGGGCGTATCGCCTGGGATGGTGATACGCAGGAATTGTTGAGCGGCCGTGCCAGCGCGTCTGCGCTATTGGGCATTCGCGAGTGATGCTGTGCCGGATGGCGATGCTGGCGCATCTAATCCGGCCTACGCCACCTAACGTCCCGCGAACACACGGGCACATCCGTAGGCCGGATAAGGCGCAGCCGCCATCCGGCAATCAGGACGACAGCAAATATTCATATTGAATATACTCACTTCATTATTACCCATCCAGCTTCTATATATCTATTCAAAACACGAGTCTCACTATTTCTGATAAAGCATCAATAGCTAATCAATTATTGACTCTTTCCTTTATCACCTGACCGCACGGATATAATAACTAAGGTCGAATGGAATGAGCGACATTATTTACCTGCGGATTACAGGTGAAGAACAGGGCAGTATTTCTGCAGGCTGCGGAACCGAAGCATCGGTAGGCAATCGCTGGCAGCGCGGGCATGAAGACGAAATATTTGCCTTTTCTCTCAGCCATACGCTCAGTAGCACAGGGGACAACGTTAATCTTCAGGGTCTGCGTTTTCAGAAATTAATCGATAAAAGCACGCCGCTATTTTGTAATGCCATCACTAATAACGAAAGGCTGTTTATTGAAATTGATTTGTGGCGGATAAATCAAACCGGCAGATGGGAGCGCTATTATTACATTGAACTGAGAAATGCTTCGGTAAGCGATATTCGCACACGGGTGACGCCTGACGATCTGCCGACCGAAAATATTACACTGATTTATGACTATATTCTGTGCAAGCACCTGATTGCCAATACGGCGTTCGACTATCTGGCGCTTCCCGCAGAATATAATCATCTGTTTATACCGCGTAGCACCCAGCCGCCTGGGCCCCCGAAACCTGCACCGGTAAAACCGCCTTCTCCTCCTGCGCCAAAAATCACCCCGGTTTATGCCAAATCCTGCCTGAAAGAGAAAGGGTGCACGGATGCCGGAAGCGCAGAAGAACCGGCAGAAAACTTCGGCCAGATGGCGATATTTGCCCAGCCGGTGGTTGATGACTGCTGCGGCTACGCGCCGCCTGCAGAAGCCTCAGCCGCCCCGCTGGCACTGGGTGCACTGACGCAGGTATCGGGCGAATGGTCGCTCAGCGGCGCTCTGGGCGCTGCCAGAGCGATACCCTGGATTGGCGCGCTGGCCTCCGCTTTATATGTCCCTTCTGCCGGAAAAGGTAGCGACCGCGTACCCGGACGCGATGAGTTCTGGTATGAGGAAGAACTGCGTAAAAAAGCGCTGGCAGGAGGCACAGCCACCACCCGCGTCCGCTTCTTCTGGGGAACGGATATTCACGGAAAACCGCAGGTTTACGGCGTGCATACCGGTGAAGGTACGCCGTATGAAAACGTGCGTGTCGCCAATATGCAATGGAACACCGACGCTCAGCGCTACGAATTTATCCCCGCCCACGGCGCAGATGAGCCGCTGATTACCTGGACGCCGGGGAAACCGCAGACCGGAGATGTACCGACCGATACGGGCAGCAATATTTCCCCTATCGATCAGCTGACGATTCTGGTGAATCCCATCCCGGAAGGCCAGGGTGAATACACCACGCCGCCGCTCCCGGTGCCGGATGTTGCCGATTTTAATGATTATATTCTGGTGTTTCCGGCGGATTCCGGGATTCAGCCGATTTATGTTTATCTCAGTGAGCAAAAAACATCCTATGCGCACGGGCATAAACATTACCCTCCTAAAAATAGACCCTGGAGTGAAGTGGTAAAAAATACAAAGTCTGGACCGGCAAAATTCAAACCAGAAGTAAATATTGAATCTATAGACCAGGATGTGTGGGAAAATGGCACCCCCACTACAAATGGACAAAACTGGAAGGTCAAAGAGTTCAATAGTGTTCAGGGGGCTTACAAAGGGAAAGAAACGACATGGGTAGTTACCAAAGAATCACAAGGAACCATTCACTCCCATCCAATAGGTTCAAATGAGGCCGAAAAGTTAACAAAATGAAAAACAATTACAACATTTTAGGGAATACCTATCATATGGAAAATGTTGAAAACATTTATGATGAACTATCCAATTTAGATTTTCATAAAAACCTATTGGAAGAGATAAACCAACTCGATGAGGATTTGTTTCAAATAGTCTTCAACGATGGCGTTATCATAGATATTGGTTGGTATCCTTCATTTGATATAAATGGTGAATTTATTATCCAGGTGATATCCGCTGGCGATTGGGAAAATCCTTCCATAAAAATATCCTCGGGCTGGGATAAAAATGATTTGGTCACAAAATTAAGCGGCATTTTGAAACAGTAATACTTTGGGATTTAGCCCCTAATGTCCATACCGTGGACATGAAGTTGAAGGCTCGGTTGTCAGAAACTGTCAGCAATCACAACAATTCAAATTGCTGACAGAACCTGTATAGATATTGCCGAATGGAACCTACAGCCCCACCACCTTGCGCAAAATCCCAACATACACTGGCATCAGCGGGTGACGAATCACGCTCACCAGCGCTACCACCGCCACGCCCATCACCAGTGGGGCCAGCCACAGCAGGCGTTGACGAGGCAGCAGCGCGGTCAAACGATCGTGATTCTCTTTAGCACTACGCCATAGACGCCAGCACAGCCATCCCGCGACCCATAGCAATAGCGCAGCGGCCAGCAGCAGCCACTTAAAGCTGGCGCTGTTTTCATCCGCCGGAATATCAATCGCCGCGCCGGCAAGGATCCCCGGCAGGAAGTACAGCGGCGGCCACAGCACGCAGCCAATAATATTGGGAGTGATAAATTTGGCGATGGGCAGGTCGAGCATTCCCGCCACCATCGGCACCAGCGGGCGCGTCGGGCCGACAAATCGGCCAACCAGAATGGTAAACATGCTGTGCTGATGCAGCGCGTGCTCGGTTTTATCCAGCAGCGCGCGGTTTTTCTTCATAAACGACCAGCGATGCAGTGGCCCTTTAAAGCGCCATCCCAGCCAGAAGGAGATCCAGTCGCCGAGCAGGCATCCGATAATGCCCACCAGCCACGCCTGCCAGAAATTCACCTCACCACTGCCAATAAGCGCGCCGAGGCCCGCCATCATCACGGTTCCCGGGAGAATCAGTCCCACCAGCGCCAGCGATTCGAGAAATGCCACCAGCGCGACCGCAATCAGCGAATAGGTGGTTGATTGCGTAATAAAGTGTTCCAGCAGTTCTTGCATAGTGTGCCCGGTTGAAAAACGAAGCAGGGATTCTCCAGAGCGTCACCCACAACGTCAAGCCTTCAATTATCAGTAAAGTTTACTGGCAAACACCTAAGCCGACACACTGCATTTCCTTTTCTTTACTTATTATTCACATCCTGCGCGAAATTCACTCGGGCTCGCGCCGGTACATTTTTTAAAAACGCGCGAAAAATAGAGCTGGTCTTCAAAGCCGACGTTGCGCCCTACGCTAGCGATCGGCATGCGCGTGGTGCTGAGCAGCAGTTTTGCCTGGCTCATACGCTGATCTTCACGCCAGCTGAGTACGCTGACGCCCAGCTGCTGGCGAAAGAGATGCGACAGGCGTGATGGCGACAGACAAACATGCTGAGCGACGCTTGCGATATCAAAGTGGCTGTCTGCCAGATGATCGCTGATGTACTGGCAGGCGTCGCGCACCCGGTTGTCCATCGGCGGATGCAGCGATTCGTTAATCGCCTCCATGCGGCGCAGCAGCAGTTGCTCAAGCAGGTTAATCGCCAATAATTCCGAGTAACGCCCCACGCCCTGTCCGGCGTCGATAATCTTGCCGAACAAACTGGTGATCTCCGCCTGGTGCGCTTCATCCGGGCGATAAAAACCGGTTTGCGCCACGATGGTCGGCCAATGCAGCCATTCGTGCCAGTAAGCCCGAGGACGGAAGTAGACCCACTGGTGATACCACTCGCTGGCGTCGGGGTGACGGCCATAGTGGTGAATTTCTCCCGGCGGGAACATCAGCATATCGCCCTGGCGGCAGACAAACTGTTTGCCCTGATTCTCAATGATCCCTTCGCCGCGCACCGTCATATTGAGAATAAAACCCTTCATGCCCAGCGGTCGGTCGATAAAGAAATCCAGATATCCTCCGGCTTCAATCGGTGTTAATCCCGCCACCAGATGAGCGTTAAACGAATAGCCGGGCAACAAGGGATCGTTTTGCATTTCAGCCATTTCTGCTCGTCCTCACTGTCATAAGAAGAAACCAATTATCCATATTCATCTTTTTTTCCTTATTGCCACCGCGCTGAATCAACAACGGAACTGACACCGCAGGCAAGCCCGTTATTTCAAGGCACTTAGAGAATTAGCTGAGGAATTCCCTACGCTCAGGGTAACAACTGAAGTGTCTATAAAGACGGCAGGAAAGTCCACATTGAATATTTGCACGGCGTCACACTTTCACAGGTCACAGCAATATTATCCATAAGATTAGCGGTTCCCGCCTGACGGTTTTAACGAGAGATATCTACTGTTTCACTATCACGTTTTCTTTGAGATGGAGTAACACGATGGCAATCGCAATTGGCCTCGATTTTGGTAGTGACTCGGTACGCGCGCTGGCCGTAAATTGCGCGACGGGCGAAGAGATCGCTACCAGCGTTGAATGGTATCCACGCTGGCAGGAAGGGCGTTTCTGCGACGCGCCAAATAACCGCTTCCGCCACCACCCGCGTGACTATATCGAGTCGATGGAAGCGGCGCTGAAAAGCGTGCTGGCAGAACTCACAAGCGACCAACGTGCGGATGTCGTGGGTATTGGCGTCGACAGCACGGGCTCAACGCCTGCCCCGATTGATGCCGACGGCAACGTCCTGGCGTTAAAAGAAGAGTTCGCCAATAACCCCAATGCGATGTTCGTGCTGTGGAAAGACCACACCGCCGTTGAAGAAGCCGAAGCCATCACCCGCCTGTGTCATCAGCCGGGCAAAGAGGACTACTCCCGCTACATTGGCGGCATTTATTCCAGCGAATGGTTCTGGGCCAAAATTCTCCATGTCACCCGCGAAGACCGCGCGGTTGCTAACGCCGCCGTGTCATGGATTGAGCTGTGCGACTGGGTTCCCGCGCTGCTTTCCGGCACCACCCGCCCGCAGGATATCCGCCGCGGTCGCTGTAGCGCCGGGCATAAATCCCTGTGGCACGATAGCTGGGGTGGCCTGCCCCCCGCGTCCTTCTTCGACGAACTGGATCCGATTCTCAATCAGCATCTGTCATACCCGATGTTTAACGAAACCTGGACGGCAGATGTCCCTGTCGGCACGTTGACCGCCGAGTGGGCGGAGCGTCTGGGCCTGTCAACAAAGGTGGTGATTTCCGGCGGTGCGTTTGACTGCCATATGGGCGCGGTTGGTGCAGGCGCTCAGCCTAACGCGCTGGTGAAAGTCATTGGCACCTCCACCTGCGACATCCTGATTGCCGATAAAAATAGCGTCGGCAACCGTACGGTAAAAGGGATCTGCGGCCAGGTTGATGGCAGCGTGGTGCCGAACTTTATCGGTATGGAAGCCGGGCAATCCGCCTTTGGCGATATCTATGCCTGGTTTGGCCGCGTGCTCGGCTGGCCGCTGGAACAGCTTGCCGCCCAGCATCCTGAGCTAAAAGAGCAGATCAAAGCCAGCCAGAAACAGCTGCTCCCGGCGCTGACCGAAGCGTGGGCGAATAACCCGTCGCTCGACCATCTTCCGGTGGTGCTCGACTGGTTTAACGGTCGCCGCACCCCTAACGCCAACCAGCGCTTAAAAGGCGTGATCACCGATTTAAATCTGGCCACCGACGCCCCGGCGCTGTTTGGTGGGCTGATTGCCGCCACCGCTTTCGGCGCACGCGCCATTATGGAGTGCTTCACCGAGCAGGGCATTCCGGTAAATAACGTGATGGCGTTGGGCGGTATCGCCCGTAAAAACCGCGTCATCATGCAGGCTTGCAGCGACGTACTGAATCGTCCGCTACAGATTGTGGCCTCCGATCAGTGCTGCGCTTTAGGCGCCGCTATTTTTGCCGCCGTCGCCGCCCGCGTTCATGCTGATATTCCGGCCGCTCAGCAGCAGATGGCGAGCCGCGTCGAACATACCCTACAGCCACGACCACAGCAGGCTCAGCGCTTTGAAGAACTTTATCAGCGCTACCAGCAGTGGGCCGTGAGTGCCGAACACCATTATCTTCCCGCTGCTTCTGCGGAAAAAACCGCGACCTCCCCTGCGGCGTTGACTCATTAAAGGATACGACTATGACCGTTTTTGATAATTATGAAGTGTGGTTTGTCATTGGTAGCCAGCATCTGTACGGCGCAGAAACGCTGCGTCAGGTGACTCAAAACGCGCAGCACGTGGTAAACGCCTTAAATGCCGAAGCTAAACTGCCATGCAAACTGGTGCTAAAACCGCTGGGTACCCGCCCGGATGAAATTACCGCGATTTGCCGTGACGCGAACTACGACACCAAATGTGCCGGTCTGGTCGTCTGGCTGCACACCTTTTCGCCGGCGAAAATGTGGATCAACGGCCTGACGCAGTTGAATAAACCGCTGCTTCAGTTCCACACCCAGTTCAACGCCTCCCTGCCGTGGGACAGCATTGATATGGACTTTATGAACCTGAACCAGACCGCGCACGGCGGCCGCGAGTTCGGCTTCATCGGCGCGCGTATGCGTCAGCAGCACAGCGTGGTCACCGGCCACTGGCAGGATAAACGCGCCCAGGAACGCATCGGCGACTGGATGCGTCAGGCGGTGTCAAAACAGGATACGCGTCAGCTGAAAGTATGCCGCTTTGGCGACAACATGCGTGAAGTGGCCGTCACCGACGGCGATAAAGTCGCCGCACAGATTAAATTTGGTTTCTCCGTCAATACCTGGGCGGTGGGCGATCTGGTGCAGGTGGTTAACGCAGTAACCGACGGCGAAATCAACGCGCTGGTTGATGAATATGAAAGCAGCTACCGCCTGTCGGCTGCGGCACAAATCCACGGCGACAAACGCCAGAATGTGCTGGATGCCGCACGTATTGAACTGGGGATGAAACGCTTCCTCGAAGAAGGCGGATTCCACGCTTTCACCACCACCTTTGAAGATTTGCATGGTTTGAAGCAGCTCCCGGGCCTCGCCGTGCAGCGCCTGATGCAGCAAGGCTACGGCTTTGCGGGCGAAGGCGACTGGAAAACTGCCGCCCTGCTTCGCATTATGAAAGTGATGTCGACCGGTCTACAGGGCGGCACCTCATTTATGGAAGACTATACCTACCATTTCGATGGCGGTAACGACCTGGTGCTTGGCTCGCACATGCTGGAAGTGTGCCCGTCTATCGCGGTAGAAGAGAAGCCGCTTCTGGACGTACAGCACTTAGGTATCGGCGGCAAGGCGGATCCGGCGCGTCTTATCTTTAACACCCAGACCGGGCCTGCGATCGTCGCCAGTATGATCGATCTGGGCGATCGCTATCGTCTGCTGGTCAATACCATTGAAACGGTAAAAACCCCGCACAACCTTCCGAAACTGCCGGTGGCTAACGCGCTATGGCAGGCACATCCGAATCTGGAAACCGCTTCAGAGGCGTGGATCATCGCCGGTGGCGCGCACCACACCGTGTTCAGCCACGCGCTGACGCTGGACGATATGCGCCAGTTCGCGGAGCTGCACGATATCGAAATCGCCGTTATCGACAACGATACCCGCCTGCCAGCGTTTAAAGACGCGCTGCGCTGGAACGAGGTGTATTACGGGTCTAAACGCTAATGCTGTAACCGCCTGATGGCGCTTCGCTTATCAGGCCTACGGGTTGCGAACATGTAGGCCGGATAAGCGTAGCGCCATCCGGCACACAGGAGTTTCCATGTTAGAAGATCTCAAACAACAGGTGCTGGACGCCAATCTGGCGCTCCCTGAACACCATCTGGTGACATTAACCTGGGGCAATGTCAGCGCCGTTGACCGCGAGCGCGGCGTACTGGTGATTAAACCATCCGGCGTCGATTACAGCGTCATGACCGCCGACGACATGGTGGTGGTGAGCCTTGAAACCGGTGAAGTGGTTGAAGGCAAGAAAAAGCCCTCCTCGGATACCCCGACCCACCGTCTGCTGTATCAAGCGTTTCCCGCGCTCGGCGGTATCGTCCACACCCACTCGCGTCACGCCACTATCTGGGCGCAGTCAGGCCAATCGATTCCGGCCACCGGTACCACTCACGCCGACTATTTCTACGGTGCCGTTCCCTGCACTCGTTTGATGACCGATGCGGAAATTAACGGCGAATATGAATGGGAAACCGGCGCGGTGATCGTCGAAACCTTCCGCGATAAAGGCATCGACCCGGCGCAAATGCCCGGCGTACTGGTGCACTCCCACGGGCCTTTCGCCTGGGGTAAAAATGCGCAAGATGCGGTGCATAACGCCATCGTGCTAGAAGAAATTGCCTATATGGGCATCTTCTGCCGCCAGCTCGCGCCACAGTTGCCCGACATGCAGCAAACGCTGCTGGATAAACACTATCTGCGTAAGCATGGTGCAAAAGCGTATTACGGACAGTAACCCCCGGTAGCCCGGCCAAGCGAAGCGCCGCCGGGATCCTCGACACCTGTATAAATCTCCAGCATCACATCGTAAACCAGGCTATAATCAAGCCTGGTTTTTTAATGATGAGAGCACGCGTGACGCAACCCCAAGCCGGTTTTCTTCTCACCCGTCACTGGCGGGATACCCCTCAGGGTACAGAACTCACCTTTTGGTTAGCGACCGACGACGGCCCGCTACAGGTCACGCTGCCGCCACAAGAGTCGGTGGCGTTTATCCCTGAGGCCCAACGCGCGCAGGTTGAGCGACTGATACACGGCGAAAACGGTCTGCGTCTGGCCCCTCTCACCTTAAAAGATTTTCATCGCCAACCGGTATTCGGGCTGTATTGTCGCGCTCATCGCCAGCTGATGCGGCTGGAAAAGCTGCTGCGCGAGAACGGCATTACCGTTTATGAAGCCGATATTCGCCCACCAGAGCGTTACCTGATGGAACGCTTTATCACCGCCCCGGTGTGGGTTGAGGGTTTCATGCGCGGCGGCGTGCTGCGCAACGCGCGCATGAAGCCCAACCCAGACTATCGCCCGCCGCTCAAGTGGGTGTCGCTGGATATTGAAACCAGCCGCCACGGCGAGCTGTATTGCATCGGCCTTGAAGGCTGCGGTCAGCGCACCGTCTATATGCTGGGCTCTGCGCCAGACCAGCCGCCGCAGGTGGATTTCCATCTTGAATACGTTGCCAGTCGTCCCCTGCTGCTGGAAAAACTCAACGCCTGGTTTGCCGAACACGACCCGGACGTGCTGATCGGCTGGAACGTCGTGCAGTTTGATCTTCGCGTCCTGCAAAAAAGCGCTGAACGTTATCATGTCCCGCTGCGCCTGGGTCGCGGCGGCAGCGAGCTGGAATGGCGTGAGCACGGTTTTAAAAACGGCGTCTTCTTTGCCCAGGCCACCGGACGGCTGATTATTGACGGTATCGATGCGTTAAAATCCGCGTTCTGGAGCTTTTCCTCCTTTTCCCTGGAAAACGTCTCGCGAGAGCTGCTTGGCGAAGGGAAAGCGATTGATAATCCATGGGACAGGATGGACGAAATTAACCGCCGTTTCGCTGAAGATAAACCCGCGTTAGCCACCTACAATCTCAAAGACTGCGAACTGGTGACGCGCATCTTCCATAAAACGGAAATCATGCCTTTCCTGCTCGAACGCGCCACGGTGAACGGCCTGGCCGTCGACCGGCACGGCGGCTCGGTGGCGGCCTTTGGCCACCTCTATCTTCCACGTATGCATCGGCTGGGCTACGTTGCCCCCAATCTTGGCGAGGTTCCGCCGCAGGCCAGCCCCGGCGGCTACGTCATGGACTCGCGCCCCGGACTTTATGATTCCGTGCTGGTGCTGGATTACAAAAGCCTGTATCCGTCGATCATTCGTTCATTCCTGATAGATCCGGTTGGCCTGATTGAAGGCATGGCGCATCCCGATAACCAACACAGCACCGAGGGATTCCTGGATGCCTGGTTCTCACGGGAAAAGCACTGTCTGCCGGGGATCGTCAGCCAAATCTGGCATGCGCGTGATGAAGCCAAACGCCAGCACAATAAGCCGCTGTCGCAGGCGTTAAAAATTATCATGAACGCCTTCTACGGCGTGCTAGGCACCAGCGCCTGCCGCTTTTTCGACCCGCGTTTAGCGTCGTCGATCACCATGCGCGGTCATGCGATCATGCGCCAAACCAAAGCGCTGATTGAATCTCAGGGTTATGACGTGATTTACGGCGACACCGACTCCACTTTTGTGTGGCTTAAGCGCGCCCACAGCGAGGAAGACGCCGCCGAAATTGGCCGTTCGCTGGTGGCCTTTGTGAACCAGTGGTGGGCCGACGAGCTACAAAAAAGCCATCTAACCAGCGCGCTGGAGCTGGAGTTCGAAACCCACTTTTGTCGCTTCCTGATGCCGACCATTCGCGGTGCCGATACCGGCAGTAAAAAGCGCTATGCCGGAATGATTCAGGAGGGTGATAAGCAGCGGATGCTCTTCAAGGGGCTTGAAACGGTGCGTACCGACTGGACGCCGCTGGCGCAGCAGTTCCAGCAGGCGCTCTATTTACGCATCTTCCGCAACGAGCCTTACCGCGATTTTATTGTCGACACCATCGATAAACTGATGGCGGGTGAGCTGGACTCACAGCTGGTTTACCGTAAGCAGCTTCGCCGCCCGCTGGCGGAATATCAGCGCAATATCCCGCCGCACGTGCGCGCGGCTCGCCTGGCAGATGAACACAATGTGCGGTTAGGGCGTCCGCAGCAATATCAGCAGCGCGGTAGCATTCGCTACGTCTGGACCACCAATGGCCCGGAACCGCTGGCCTACCAGCAATCGCCGCTCGATTACAATCACTATCTGGATAAACAATTAGCCCCCGTCGCGGAAGGAATTCTCCCCTTTGTTGACGATGATTTTGCTACAATAGTGACAGGGCAACTGGGTCTATTTTGACAGGTGACTAACGTCGCGCCATCCAGTACCATAGCGCCCTTTCCATTCCTGGACCTCATTCACTCGCCGCCTTTTTTTAGGTGGTGGCTGGATATTGCCTGCAATTTATTAAAGATAGAGCCGAACGCATATGCCTTTTAAACTTGGTCAACGCTGGATAAGCGATACAGAAAGCGAACTGGGACTTGGTACTGTTGTTGCAATGGATGCACGCACCGTCACCCTGCTCTTTTCGGCAACCGGAGAGAACCGTCTGTATTCCCGTAGCGACTCCCCCGTGACCCGCGTCATGTTTAATCCCGGCGACACAATCACAAGCCATGAAGGCTGGCAGTTGCAGGTTGATGAAGTTAAAGAAGAAAATGGTCTGCTGGCGTACATTGGTACCCGCCAGGACACCGAAGAAGCGAACGTGATGCTGCGTGAAGTGTTGCTCGACAGCAAGCTGGTGTTCAGCAAACCACAAGACCGCCTGTTTGCCGGGCAAATCGACCGTATGGATCGTTTCGCCCTGCGCTACCGCGCGCGTAAATACCAAAGCGAGCAGTACCGCATGCCGTGGAGCGGCCTGCGCGGCCAGCGCACCAGCCTTATTCCGCATCAGCTTAACATCGCCCATGATGTTGGCCGCCGTCATGCGCCGCGCGTCCTGTTAGCAGATGAAGTCGGCCTGGGTAAAACCATTGAAGCGGGGATGATCCTGCATCAACAGCTGCTGTCCGGCGCCGCACAGCGCGTGCTGATTATCGTCCCGGAAACCCTGCAACATCAGTGGCTGGTTGAAATGCTGCGCCGCTTCAACCTGCGCTTTGCGCTGTTTGATGATGAGCGCTATGCCGAAGCCCAGCACGACGCCTACAACCCGTTTGAAACCGAGCAGCTGGTGATTTGCTCGCTGGACTTCGTGCGCCGCAGCAAGCAACGGCTGGAGCATCTGTGCGACGCCGAATGGGACATTATGGTGGTCGATGAAGCCCACCACCTGGTGTGGAGCGAAAACGCGCCAAGCCGCGAGTATCAGGCGATTGAACAGTTGGCCGAACGCGTGCCGGGTATCCTGCTGCTGACCGCGACCCCTGAACAGCTGGGGATGGAAAGCCACTTTGCCCGTCTGCGCCTGCTTGACCCAAACCGCTTCCACGATTTTGAGCAGTTTGTTGAAGAACAAAATAACTACCGTCCGGTGGCCGATGCCGTTGCGCTGTTGCTGGCAGGTAACAAGCTCAGCAACGATGACCTGAATATGCTGGGCGAGCTGATTGGCGAGCAGGATATTGAAGCCCTGCTGCAAACCGCCAACAGCGATCGAGAAGGTGCAGAGGCCGCGCGTCAGGAACTGGTTTCCATGCTGATGGACCGCCACGGCACCAGCCGCGTGCTGTTCCGTAACACCCGTAACGGCGTGAAAGGCTTCCCGAAACGCGAGCTGCACACCATCAAGCTGCCGTTACCGGCACAGTATCAGACGGCGATTAAAGTCTCCGGCATCATGGGTGCACGTAAAAGCGCTGAAGAACGCGCTCGCGATATGCTGTACCCGGAGCAGATTTATCAGGAATTTGAAGGCGATACCGGTACATGGTGGAACTTCGATCCGCGCGTCGAATGGCTGATGGGCTACCTGACCAGCCACCGCTCGCAGAAAGTACTGGTGATCTGTGCTAAAGCCGCCACCGCCTTGCAGTTAGAGCAGGTTCTGCGTGAACGCGAGGGCATTCGCGCAGCCGTGTTCCACGAAGGCATGTCGATTATCGAGCGCGACCGCGCTGCCGCCTGGTTTGGCGAAGAAGACAGCGGCGCACAGGTACTGCTGTGCTCAGAAATTGGTTCTGAAGGCCGTAACTTCCAGTTCGCCAGTAACCTGGTGATGTTCGATCTGCCGTTTAACCCGGATCTGCTGGAACAGCGTATTGGCCGTCTTGACCGTATCGGTCAGGCGCATGATATTCAGATTCATGTTCCCTATCTTGAAAAAACCGCTCAGTCCGTTCTGGTCCGCTGGTATCACGAAGGTCTGGACGCGTTCGAACATACCTGCCCAACCGGGCGCACAGTCTATGACAGCGTACACGATCAGTTGACGACCTATCTGGCCGCGCCGGAAACCACCGACGGCTTTGACGATCTGATTAAAGCCAGCCGCGATCAGCATGAAGCGCTGAAAGCTCAACTGGAACAGGGTCGCGACCGTCTGCTGGAGATCCACTCCAACGGCGGTGAAAAAGCGCAGAAGCTGGCAGAAAGCATCGAAGAGCAGGATGACGACACCAACCTTATCGCCTTTGCGATGAACCTGTTTGATATCGTCGGCATTAATCAGGATGACCGTGGTGAAAACCTGATCGTCCTGACGCCATCCGATCATATGCTGGTGCCGGATTTCCCGGGCTTGCCGGAAGATGGTTGTACGGTAACCTTCGAGCGTGATATTGCCCTGTCCCGTGAAGATGCGCAGTTCCTGACCTGGGAACACCCGCTGATTCATAACGGTCTGGATCTTATCCTCTCCGGCGATACCGGGAGCAGCACGATTTCGTTGCTGAAAAACAAAGCGCTGCCGGTCGGTACGCTGCTGGTTGAGCTGATTTACGTGGTGGAAGCCCAGGCGCCTAAACAGCTCCAGCTTAACCGCTTCCTGCCGCCAACCCCGGTGCGTATGCTGCTGGATAAAAACGGCACCAACCTCGCCGCTCAGGTCGAGTTTGAAACCTTCAACCGTCAGTTGAGCGCGGTGAACCGCCACACCGGCAGTAAGCTGGTGAATGCCGTACAGCAGGACGTTCACGCGATTCTGCAACTGGGCGAAGGGCAGATTGAGAAAGCGGCGAAGGCGCTGATTGAGGGCGCGCGTCAGGAAGCAGATGACAAGCTCAGCGCGGAACTGTCACGTCTGGAAGCGCTGAAAGCGGTTAACCCGAATATCCGCGATGACGAACTGTCGGCGATTGAAAGCAACCGCCAGCAGGTGATGGAGAGCCTGTCACAGGCGGGATGGCGTCTGGACGCGCTGCGTCTTATCGTCGTCACTCACCAGTAACGGAGAGCCGTAATGGGAATGGAAAATTACCATCCGCCACAGGAGCCCTGGCTGGTTATCCTGTATCAGGATGAGCACATCATGGTGGTCAACAAGCCGAGCGGCTTGTTGTCCGTGCCCGGTCGCCAGGAAGAACATAAAGACAGCGTGATGACGCGCGTTCAGCGTGACTATCCACAGGCGGAGTCCGTTCACCGCCTGGATATGGCGACCAGCGGCGTGATGGTAGTGGCCCTGACCAAAGCGGCAGAGCGCGAGCTTAAACGTCAGTTCCGCGAACGCGAGCCGAAAAAGCAGTATGTGGCGCGCGTGTGGGGACACCCGCAGCCGGAAGTCGGTCTGGTGGATTTACCGCTGATTTGTGATTGGCCGAACCGGCCTAAGCAGAAAGTGTGTTATGAAACCGGGAAGGCGGCGCAGACGGAGTATGAAGTGCTGGATTACGCGGCGGATAATACGGCGCGTGTGCAGCTTAAACCGATTACCGGGCGCTCGCATCAGCTGCGCGTGCATATGCTGGCGCTGGGGCATCCGATTCTCGGCGACCGCTTCTACGCTCACGACGAGGCGCTAGCCATGGCGCCACGTTTGCAGCTGCATGCCGAAACGCTGACCATTACCCATCCGCAGTTTCACAACAGCATGACGTTTAAGGCACCGGTCGATTTTTAAGGTACGTGCCGATTTTTGCCGGGGGCGCTTACGCTTGCCCGGCCTACATGCTTCATCGTAGGCCGGATAAGGCGTCAGCCGCCATCCGGCGATTCATCGAACCTTACTTAAATCCTTTCTGTTCTTTTATCAGCTCGTACGCTTTCTGAATTTCCTGCGCCTTCTGCTTCGCCATCTCCATCATCTCCGGCGGTAACCCTTTCGCCACCAGTTTATCCGGGTGATGCTCGCTCATGAGCTTACGGTAAGCGCGCTTGATGGTCGTCGCATCGTCGTCAGGCTTCACGCCCAGCACGTTGCAGGCATCTTCAAGCGTTGGGCCGCGTTGCGCCTGTTGCCAGCCACCGCCGCCCTGAGACTGCTGCTGATAACCGCCACCAAACTGCGCGCCGCCCTGCATCATACGCAGGAACTGATCGAATTGGGCACGAGATATCCCTAACTCCTCGGCAATCACGTACAGCACATCGCGCTCGTTCGGATGCAAAGAGCCGTCCGCAAACGCCGCCTGGATCTGAATTTCAAGAAACATCCGAATCAAATCAAAACGACCGAAGCAGACGCTTCGGAACTGGCGCATCTTCTCGCGCAGCGGGTAGTTGTCCGCTTTACCGACGCGAAACGCCTGCTGTGCCGCCGTACGAGAGTCGCCGTGCAGATTCATTCTGTCCATAAACACGCTGGCAATATGAATATCCGCTTCGGTAACCCGTCCTTTCGATTTGGTCAGGTGGCCCATCACTTCAAAAGTGGTGGCAAAAAACAGCGACTGACGCTGCTGTTGATTGGCAAACCAGTTCATGCGACGGCTGCGCGCCTTATCAAACATGTGTCCGACGAGTAGCCCGAGAACGACGCCCCAGAACCCTCCGCCCATCATTAGAGCGACGGCCACACCAATCACTTTTCCCCAATACTGCATATACTCCCCAAATCGTCATGCCAGCAGCTAGAATATGCATTATCATACCTGTCATTCGATGCCGTGCATAACACCTCTGGCAAGAACGGACAGGATAAAACTAGCGTGATAACGATGAGTACGTTAGTCTCTGACCGTTTGCAAGCCGCAATGCTATAGATGACGGAACAACAAATACAACGTATGAAAAAACGTATTCCCACTCTCCTCGCGACCATGATCGCCAGCGCCTTGTACAGCCAGCAAGGAATGGCTGCAGATCTCGCATCTCAATGTATGCTTGGCGTACCGAGTTACGATCGCCCGCTCGTCAGCGGCAAGACTAACGAGCAGCCGGTAACCATTAACGCCGATCATGCGGATGGTAACTATCCTGACAACGCGGTCTTTAAAGGCAACGTCGACATTAACCAGGGCAACAGTCGTCTACAGGCGGATGAAGTTCAGCTGCATCAAAAGCAGCCTGAAGGCCAGACCGTTCCTGTTCGTACCGTTGATGCTCTGGGTAATGTTCACTACGACGATAATCAGGTGATCCTCAAAGGGCCAAAAGCCTGGTCAAACCTGAATACCAAAGACACGAACGTGTGGAATGGTAATTATCAGATGGTTGGCCGTCAGGGTCGTGGCGATGCCGACGTGATGAAACAGCGCGGCGAAAATCGCTATACCATCCTTGAGAACGGCACCTTTACCTCCTGTCTGCCGGGTTCTAACACCTGGAGCGTGGTCGGTAGTGAAGTGATCCATGACCGCGAAGAGCAGGTTGCCGAGATCTGGAATGCGCGCTTTAAACTTGGCCCGGTGCCCGTTTTCTACAGCCCGTATTTACAGCTTCCGGTTGGCGATAAACGCCGTTCAGGTTTCCTTATCCCGAACGCCAAGTACGGCAGCACCAACTATTTTGAGTTCTCGCTACCGTATTACTGGAACATTGCGCCAAACATGGACGCAACCCTGACGCCGCATTACATGGATAAGCGTGGCGGCGTGATGTGGGAAAACGAATTCCGTTATCTGTCGCAGCTGGGCCAGGGTCTGTTTGAACTGGATTACCTGCCGTCGGACGACGTTTACGAGCACGATCATCCGAAAGATGATAACAGCCGCCGCTGGCTGTTCTACTGGCAACATTCCGGCGTTGTTGATCAGGTATGGCGTTTCAACGCCGACTTCACCAAAGTCAGCGACCCAGACTATTTTAACGACTTCGACTCGAAATACGGCTCCAGTACCGACGGCTACGCTACGCAAAAACTGAGCGTGGGCTATGCGGTACAGAACTTTGACGCCACCGTGTCGACCAAACAGTTCCAGGTCTTTGACCGCGCCAACAGCAACTCTTATGCCGCTGAGCCGCAGCTGGACATGAACTTCTACCAAAACGACGTCGGGCCGTTTGATACCCGCGTTTACGCGCAGGCGGTGAAGTTCGTTAATACCAACAGCAACAATCCTGAAGCCACGCGTTTGCACCTGGAGCCGACCATCAGTCTGCCGCTGGGCAACCGCTGGGGCAGCATCAACACCGAAGCGAAGCTACTGGCGACCCACTACAACCAGACAAACCTCGACAACTATAACGACAGCAACCCGAATGCGAAGTTGTCGAGCTCGGTTAACCGCACCATGCCGCAGTTCAAAATTGACGGCAAAATGGTCTTTGAACGCGACGTGGTGCTGACGCCTGGCTACACCCAGACGCTGGAACCGCGAGTACAGTACCTGTACGTACCGTATCGCGACCAAAGTGACATCATGGCCTACGACTCTACCTTCCTGCAGTCGGATTACTCAGGCCTGTTCCGCGACCGCAGCTACAGCGGCCTTGACCGCATTGCGTCAGCGAACCAAATTACGACCGGCGTCACATCGCGTATTTATGATGATGCTGCCGTTGAACGTTTTAACGTTTCTGTGGGTCAAATCTACTATTTCACCGAGTCTCGTACCGGTGATACCAACACCATCCCATGGGAGAAAGACGACAAAACGGGTTCACTGGTTTGGGCAGGTGACACTTACTGGCGCATGACGGACAAATGGGGCTTACGCGGTGGGATTCAGTACGACACGCGTCTGAATAACGTTTCCACCAGCAGTTCGGCCATTGAGTACCGTCAGGATAGCGACCGTTTGGTGCAGTTGACCTATCGCTATGCGAGCCCGGAATATATCCGAGTGACGTTGCCAAGCAACCGATCCAGTCAACAGCAGTATCGTGACGGGATTTCACAAATTGGCGCAACGGCAAGCTGGCCGATTGTTGATCGTTGGTCCGTCGTAGGGGCTTACTACTATGACACCAACACCAGTAAACCGGCCGATCAGATGTTGGGCGTGCAGTATAACTCCTGCTGCTACGCTATCCGCGTTGGCTACGAGCGTAAGCTCAACGGTTGGGACTACGACAACAACAAGCCAAACGGCCAGGCAAAATATGATAACTCCATCGGCTTCAACATTGAGCTGCGTGGTCTGAGCTCGAATTACGGTCTGGGTACCCAGCAGATGCTGCGTTCCAACATCATGCCGTACCAGAGCTCACTGTAAATCACAGATTAGAGACATCATCCGCATTGCGGTTAATTGAAATGGAAAAAGTATGAAGAACTGGAAAACGCTGCTTGTCGGTATCGCCTTCGTTGCGAATACCAGCTTCGCTGCCCCTCAGGTTGTCGATAAAGTAGCAGCCGTCGTGAATAATGGCGTTGTACTTGAGAGCGACGTTGACGGTCTGATGCAGTCCGTCAAAATGAACTCTGGCCAGGCTGGCCAACAGCTGCCGGATGACGCCACGCTGCGCCACCAGATTCTGGAGCGTCTGATCATGGATCAGATTATCCTGCAAATGGGGCAAAAAATGGGTGTCAAAGTGACTGATGAGCAGGTTGATCAAGCGATTGCCAACATTGCAAAGCAGAACAACATGACCCTCGATCAGATGCGTAGCCGTCTGGCTTACGATGGGCTGAACTTCAGCACCTATCGCAACCAGATCCGCAAAGAAATGTTGATTTCCGAAGTGCGTAACAACGAAGTGCGTCGCCGCATCAGCGTCCTGCCGCAGGAAGTTGACGCGCTGGCAAGCCAAATTGGTACGCAAAACGACGCCAGCACCGAGCTAAACCTCAGCCACATCCTGGTGCCACTGCCGGAAAACCCAAGCTCCGATCAGGTTAACGAAGCGCAAAGCCAGGCAGAGTCTATCGTTGAACAGGCGCGTAACGGCGCTGACTTCGGCAAGCTGGCCATCACCTACTCCGCAGACCAACAGGCGCTGAAAGGCGGCCAGATGGGCTGGGGTCGTATTCAGGAGCTGCCGGCAATCTTTGCTCAGGCGCTGAGCACGGCGAAAAAAGGTGATATCGTCGGCCCAATCCGTTCAGGCGTGGGCTTCCACATTCTGAAAATTAACGATATGCGCGGCCAGACTCAGAACATTTCGGTGACGGAAACGCATGCTCGCCACATTCTGCTGAAGCCGTCGCCAATCATGACTGACGATCAGGCTCGCGCTAAGCTGCAGCAGGTTGCAGCGGATATTCGCAGCGGCAAAACCACCTTTGAGAAAGCGGCAAAAGAGCTGTCTCAGGATCCAGGCTCTGCTAACCAGGGCGGCGATTTAGGTTGGGCAACGCCGGACATCTACGATCCTTCGTTCCGCGATGCGCTCATGAAGCTGAACAAAGGCCAGATGAGCGATCCCGTTCACTCCTCCTTCGGCTGGCACCTGATTCAGCTGCTGGATACCCGTAACGTCGATCGTACCGATGCCGCACAGAAAGATCGTGCTTATCGTATGCTGATGAACCGTAAGTTCTCCGAAGAAGCAGCAACGTGGATGCAGGAACAGCGCGCAAGCGCCTACGTTAAAATCCTGAGCAACTAATGACTCAACATCGCGTTGTCATCACTCCCGGCGAACCCGCCGGGATTGGTCCGGATCTGGTTATCCAACTGGCCCAGCGCGACTGGCCGCTCGAACTGGTCGTCTGTGCTGACGGCGACCTGCTCACCGAGCGGGCCAGACTCCTCGGCCTCCCCCTGACGCTTTTACCCTACTCCCCCGATCTTCCCGCCAATGCGCAACGCGCAGGTACGCTCACGCTGCTGCCCGTTACGCTGCACAGCGCTGTTACGCCCGGCGTCCTTAACGTCGATAACGGTCGTTACGTCGTCGAGACGCTGGCGCGCGCCTGCGATGGCTGCCTGAACGGTGAGTTTGCGGCGCTGGTGACCGGGCCGGTACACAAAGGCGTGATTAACGATGCAGGCATCCCGTTTACCGGGCACACCGAGTTCTTTGAAGAACGTTCCGGCGCGCCGAAAGTGGTGATGATGCTGGCAACGGAAGAACTGCGCGTCGCGCTGGCAACCACCCACCTGCCGCTAAAAGCGGTCAGTGACGCCATCACGCCGGATCTGCTGCGGGAAGTCATCACCATCCTGCATGATGATTTGCAGAATAAATTTGGCCTTGCCGAGCCTCATGTGCTGGTTTGCGGCCTGAATCCTCATGCCGGTGAAGGTGGGCATATGGGTACGGAGGAGATCGACACGATCATTCCGGTGCTCAATGAAATGCGCGCAAAAGGGATGAATCTGAGCGGGCCGCTGCCTGCCGATACCCTCTTCCAGCCCAAATATCTGGAGCATGCCGACGCCGTGCTCGCAATGTTCCACGATCAGGGCTTACCCGTGCTAAAATACCAGGGCTTTGGCCGTGGCGTGAATATTACGCTCGGTTTACCCTTTATTCGCACCTCCGTTGACCACGGCACCGCCCTTGAACTGGCAGGCCTTGGAAAAGCGGATGTCGGCAGTTTTATTACGGCGCTTAATCTCGCCATCAAAATGATTGTTAACTCTAATGAATAATCGAGTCCATCAGGGCCACTTAGCCCGTAAACGCTTCGGGCAGAACTTCTTAAACGATCAGTTCGTGATCGACAGCATTGTTGCGGCCATTAACCCGCAAAAAGGCCAGGCCATGGTTGAAATCGGCCCGGGCCTCGCAGCGCTGACCGAGCCGGTTGGCGAACGTCTTGACGAAATGACCGTTATCGAGCTCGACCGCGACCTCGCTGCCCGTCTACAGACTCACCCGTTCCTGGGGCCAAAGCTGACCATTTATCAGCAAGATGCCATGACCATGAACTTTGGTGAACTGTCTGAGAAACTGGGTCAGCCGCTGCGCGTGTTCGGTAACCTGCCGTATAACATCTCCACGCCGTTGATGTTCCATCTGTTTAGCTATACTAACGCTATTGCAGACATGCATTTCATGCTGCAAAAAGAGGTGGTTAACCGCCTGGTTGCTGGGCCAAACAGTAAAGCCTACGGCCGTCTGACCGTTATGGCGCAATACTATTGCAACGTCATTCCGGTGCTTGAAGTGCCGCCGACGGCGTTCACCCCAGCACCAAAAGTCGATTCTGCCGTGGTTCGCCTGGTTCCTCATAGCACCATGCCGTACCCGGTAAAAGATGTCCGCGTACTGAGCCGTATTACGACCGAAGCGTTTAATCAGCGTCGTAAAACCATCCGTAACAGCCTGGGCAACCTGTTTAGCGTTGAGCTGTTGACGGAACTGGGTGTTGATCCAGCCATGCGCGCGGAAAATATCTCTGTTGCGCAGTACTGCCGGATGGCCAACTATCTGTCAGAGAATGCGCCCTCCAAGGAGAGCTAGACCATGATCGATTCGCCACGAGTTTGCGTCCAGGTTCAGAGCGTCTACATTGAGACGCACTCTATGCCGGAAGAAGAACGTTATGTCTTCGCCTATACGGTGACCATTCGCAACCTCGGGCGAAGCGCGGTTCAGCTTCTTGGCCGTTACTGGGTCATTACTAACGGCAATGGCCGTGAAACTGAAGTCCAGGGGGAAGGTGTCGTCGGCGTACAGCCGCACATTGAACCCGGCGGTGAATATCAGTACACCAGCGGTGCCGTTCTGGAAACCCCACTTGGCACCATGCAGGGCCACTATGACATGGTTGACGTCGACGGCGTGCCGTTCACTATCGACATTCCCGTGTTCCGTCTTTTCGTTCCCACGCTGATCCATTAATCATGTCTACATACCTAATTGGCGACATTCACGGTTGCTATGATGAGTTAATCGCTCTGTTGCAGCAGGTTGAGTTCACCCCGAGCAAAGATACCCTGTGGCTGACGGGCGATCTGGTTGCTCGCGGCCCCGGTTCGCTGGAGGTTTTGCGTTACGTTAAATCGCTGGGCGACTGCGTAAAAATCGTTCTGGGCAATCACGATCTGCATCTGCTGGCCGTATTTGCCGGTATCAGCCGCAATAAGCCCAAGGATCGCCTGAATCCGCTGCTGGAAGCCGCCGATGCCGATGATCTCCTCAACTGGCTTCGCCGTCAGCCGCTGATGCAGGTGGATGAAGAGAAAAAGCTGGTGATGGCGCACGCGGGTATTACGCCGCAGTGGGATATCGAAACGGCGAAACAGTGCGCGCGCGACGTTGAAGCCGTGCTCTCAAGCGATTCCTACCCGTTCTTCCTCGACGCCATGTACGGCGATATGCCGAACAACTGGTCGCGGGAACTCAGCGGGTTAGCGCGGCTGCGTTTTATCACCAACGCCTTCACCCGCATGCGCTACTGTTTCCCGAACGGTCAGTTAGATATGTATAGCAAAGAGTCCCCGGAAAACGTAGCTGCTCCGCTGAAGCCATGGTTTATGCTACCGGGCCCGATTACCGCTGAGTACAGCGTGGCGTTTGGTCATTGGGCATCGCTGGAAGGTAAAGGGACGCCAGAAGGAATTTACGCGCTGGATACCGGCTGCTGCTGGGGCGGCGATTTGACCTGCCTGCGTTGGGAAGACAAAAAATACTTTGTGCAGCCGTCGAACCGTCGGCTGGCACCGGGTGAGAGCGAGGCGGTGGCTTCGTAGTCGGGTGCATTCCCGGCGGCGCTGCGCTTGGCCGGGCTACAAAATAATAAACGCCGGATGAAAATCCGGCGTTTTTGTATGTACATCACGTAGCCCGGCCAAGCGCAGCGCCGCCGGGACAAGCTCGGTCTTACCGACGCTCCAGCACTTCAAAACAATAGCTGTGTGAGTTCTGCTCATCCGCATCATGAAACTCGCTGAAAACAGACTCCCACTGGTCCGGCGCATAATCCGGGAAATGGGTGTCGCCTTCCACTTCGGCATCAATGTGCGTCAGGTACAGCTTTTGAGCTTTCGGCAGGAACTGCTCGTACACGCGACCACCGCCGATCACCATAATCTCTTCCGCGTCACCGCAGGCCGCAATGGCTTCATCAACCGATTTCACCCACTGCACGCGCTCGTCGGTGCCCGGCTGGCTGCTGATAACGATATTTTTACGTCCCGGTAATGGACGACCGATGGATTCCCAGGTCAGACGTCCCATCACCACCGGTTTGTTTAACGTGTTGCGTTTAAACCAGGCCAGATCGGCCGGCAGGTCCCAGGGCATGGCATTTTCCATACCGATAACGCGATCTACCGCGAGTGCAGCAATCAGACTGATCATTGAGTGTGTCCCAGATGCAAAAAATTGTCGCCACTATACGGAAAGCATAAACTTTCGTCGACTGGCAGCCAGGTAAAGAATAAGAATATTTTTAGATTTGCTGGCAAGTCCACGAATGAAAAGTGGACAGCCAGCATTACACTACTGCGGTCTTTATGACGCGGGTTTCACTTCCGGCTCGTCTTCAGGATTGCCGCTATGCTTTCCTTCCTCCGTTCCTTGCCAGCCGTGACGCTGCACGAGTGACAAATGATTCCGGTCTTCATTGATGATTTCCGTCAGCATAGCGCTGGTGCGCTTATACGCCGCCGCACGAGACGTGGCGTCGTTTTCCGCCATTGCCACCATCTCTTCCATCAATTGAATATTGAACCGGCGGAACAGATCGGCACGCTCGCGCGCTTCATAGGCCCCCAGCCCAAGCGACTCAAGCGCCTGACGGCCAGACTTCAGCGCCCCTTCAAAGGTTTCACGCTCTGGCGCATCGACACCGGCCTGACGTAGCTGAATATAGTGCTCAACGTCGCGAGCGCGGGCAATCACTTTCAGATGCGGGAAATGCTCTTTCGCCAGCTCGGTCAGCGCAAGGCTTGCTTGCGGATCGTCAATCGCGTTAATCAACACTTCCGCTTTTTCTGCCCCCGCAGACTCCAGCAAATCCGCTCGCGTGGCATCGCCGTAGAACACTTTCATCTCGAATTTTCGCAGCGTATCGACGTGATCGGGGTCATGATCGAGCACCACCATCTTCACGCCGCTGGAAAGCAGCAGACGCCCGGCAATCTGACCAAAACGACCAAAGCCCGCAATGATCACGCGCGGCTGTTCTTCATCAATTTCATCAGCTTCCCGCGCATCCCCTGAGCGCGTGCGCTTTTCCAGACGCGTCAGCAGCACCAGCAAAATCGGGGTTGCCGCCATCGACAGCGCGACCGCAAGCGTCAGCGCCTTCGCCCAGTCGGCGTCCAGCACGTTTGCCATTTGCGCGGCACCGAATACCACAAAGGCAAATTCACTCCCCTGCCCCAGCAGCGCCGCAAACCACAAACGCTGGGCCCGCGGCACCTGTAGCGGTTTAGCGATTAGCCACAGCAGCAGCGATTTGATGACCAGGAAGCCCACCAGCAGCGTGATGATACGTAACGGGTTATGGATCAGAGTACCGAAGTCGATAGACATGCCGACGCCGATAAAGAATAGCCCAAGCAGCAGACCTTTAAACGGCTCGATGTCGCTCTCCAGCGCATGACGATACTCGGAGCTTGCCAGCAGAACGCCCGCGAGGAACGCGCCCATCGCCATCGACAAGCCAACCTCTTCCAGCAGCAGACCAAAGCCAAACACCAGGAACAGCGCCACGGCGCTGAACACTTCACGCAGACCCGAGCGGGCGACGAAGCGTAACAGCGGACGGGTAACATAGCGCCCGAGCACCACCACCAGCGCCAGCGCACCGGCGACTTTCAGCGCCGAGAATGCAAAGGCACCAAGCGTCGTTGTTCCACCGCTGGTTGCCAACAGCGGGATCATCGCCACTAAAGGGATGGCGGCAATATCCTGGAACAGCAGCACCGCAAAGGCGCTACGCCCGACCTGCGTCACCGTCAAATTACGCTCGTTCATCGCCTGCATAGCAATCGCCGTGGACGAGAGCGCAAGCGTCATCCCTATCAGTTCCGCGACCTGCCAGCGCAGGCCGAGGAAGATACAGAACGCGCCAATCAGCGCCCCGCACACCACCATTTGCAGCAGCCCACCGCCAAATACCGAGGCGCGCAGCTTCCACAACCGCTGGGGATCCAGCTCAAGGCCAATCACAAACAGCATCAGCACCACGCCAATCTCAGCGAAGTGCAAAATTGCTTCGGCATCGGTGACCAACCGCAGCCCCCACGGGCCGATAATACAACCGGCAATCAGGTAGCCGAGCACCGAACCCAAGCCTAATCGCACGGCGATAGGCACAATCAGCGCCGCCGATCCCAGATAGATCAGCGCCTGTATGAGCGTATGGCTATCCATTGTTGTGCTCCTCCTGCCAGGCCAGCAGCCGTTGTTTATAGTGACGCGCCTGAACCTGTAGGGTTTCGTCATCGCAGATAAACGTGCAGTGCACGGCAAACGGCGGTAGCCATTTCATGCCACAGTAAACCGCCGTCGCCTCAAGCGGCTGCCCCAGCACCTCAAAGCCCGGGTGCGAACCGATATCGAAATGACTTTCTCCGCCCCCGGTGGTCACCGCCCACATCATGCTCTTACCGTGCAGCGCCGTGCCGCCGTGACCATAGGCCCAGCCGTGAGACAGCACTTTATCGAGCCACAATTTCAGCAGCGGCGGCGTGCTGTACCACTGCATAGGATGTTGCAGTATGACCAAATCCGCCCGGGAGAGTGCTTCCTGTTCTGCGGCGATATCGATATTGAAATCGGGGTAGAGGTGATAGAGAGAACGGACTTCAACCCCGTCGAGCGTCCTTACCTGCTCAAGCATTCGCTTATTCGCATGCGAGTGATGCGGATAAGGATGCGCATAAACAATCAGAATCATGATTAGCCTGTCTTACTTCATTATTGTATTGCTGAGTTTAGACAGTTAATGCTGACACTTACAGGATCAGTTGACGTAACCGCAGAAATTGGGGATGTGAAACGCGCCGGAAGGGATGATTCAATGAAGAGTCCCGACCTCGCATCCTGAGATGCGAAGCCGGTTATAACTTAGTTATCAAGCTCGCCCATGCTTTTCACCTGGTCGCGGTTGATTTGCTCAGTCTGACCGGTTTCGGCATTTTTGTACGACACCAGGCCAGTATCGTCATCAACCTGAGGTTTGCCGTCGGTTACAATGGTTTTGCCATCGGTCGTTTTTACCGCCTGGTTAGATGAACACCCGGCAACCGTAAAGAGTGCACCTGCGGTCAGAATTGCTACGGTCAATCGCTTATATTGCATCATGTTTCCCTCCTGATTTTGCCTAAAATTCATTATCACTCTAATTATTTTAGACTAACTGTCGAAAAACGTGAGGGAAACCAGAACACTCCGAAGTGGTGTGATTAGCCTTTATCTCCACACTGCTGCGCAAAACTGACCGCCGCACCAATCAGATTCGCATTGTTACGGTGCTCGCAAAGCAGCAATGTCGGCATAAATTCCGTCAACTGCTTCTCCTCCACCAGCGCGGTTAAGCGCGCGGTAATACCGGCAAAAATCCGATCGTTCGATGAAATACCGCCGCCGATAACCAGGCAGTCAGGATCGTAGCAGACCTGCAAATTGAATAGCCCCACCGCCATCCAGTGGTAGAACTGTTCGACTTCCTCCTGGGCGATGGCATCGCCTTGTTCGGCAAGGCGGAATACCTCGGCGCCGGTGACGGAATCTTCGGCCAGAGACATGCGTAGCGCGTAGCGTTTGGCCATCGCCACTGCCGTCCCCAGTTCGCTAAACGTCTGGCCATCCTGCAAGGTCATCAGACCGAACTCTCCGGCATAACGATGGCTGCCGCGGCGTAATACTTTATCTTCAAGTATCGCCCCGCCCACCCCGGAACCGACAATGACAAACAGCACGTGCCGATAATCACGCCCTGCCCCCACCGCCGCTTCGGCAATCCCTGCCGCGTTGGCGTCGTTTTCAATACTCACCGGCAGGCCAAACAGCGCCGTCAGCTCAGCCACAATGGGGAAATGGTGGATATAAGGAATCGCGCTCAGCCCGCCAATCACCCCGCGTTCTGCATCGACATTCCCGGGCGCGCTGATACCGACACCTTTAATGTCGTAACGCTGCTGAAAATCACGGCAGATTTCCAGCAACTGTTCTTTCATCTCAAGCCAGCTGGCAGGGGTTTTCACCGACCCGGTATCCTGCAATGCATCCTGTGCCCACACGCCATATTTTATGGCGCTACCGCCCCAATCAAATAATACAGTAGCCATACCCATCCCATAGTTAGCTAATAATCACAATATGTTATCAGAGGATTATGCCGGGAAATGGGTGGGTAAAACTTGCGCCCTCTCAAAACAATGAACTTCGCGGTGCACCACAAGGTTCAGTTTCTATGGTACAAAGTACCCGCTATTCATTTCAGGGGCTTACTATGTCCGTTTCCATCGACATCATTTCCTGTATCACCGACCGCTTTGTGGAATTGACCACCACCGAGAAACGCATTGCGCAGTTTATTCTCGATGACGTTGAGGCCGCGACAACTCTACCGATTGCCGAAATGGCAAGGCTGACCGGCACCAGTCAGGCGTCGATCACCCGTTTCGCTCGCGCGATTGGCTGTAAGGACGTGCGCGAATTGAAGGTGAAGCTGGCCCAGTCACTGGCGGTGGGGCAGCGTTTTATCCTCGACGTGCCGGACCTCGAAGGGGTGCAGGGGATTTATGAAACGATCATCAATGTGCTGGAGATAAACCGCCGGGCGCTGGATCCTGAGTCGCTAAAAATGGCCGTTGAATGGCTAAGCGGCGCGCGGCAAATCCTCGCCATTGGCATGGGCGGTGGCTCAACTATCTGCGCACAAGAGGTCCAGTTTCGCCTGTTCCGCTTAGGGCTGCCGGTCGTTAGCCAAAGCGATGGGCTTCTGGTGAGGATGATGTGCTCATCGGTGGCCGCCAACGATGTGGTGCTGGCGCTATCGCTTGGTGGCTATACGCAGGAAGTGGTCGACAGCGCGGCTATCGCCCGCCAGTATGGCGCGAAGGTTATTGCGATTACGCCGGACGGCACACCGCTGGCAAGCAACGCTGACGTCGTACTGCCGCTGGTTGTGCGGGAGAATGATTATATCTTTAAGCCCAGCACTTCACGTTATGCCATGCTGGCGATGGTGGATGTGCTGGCAACCGAGCTAGCGATGATTGACAAAGCGCAGACTAAAAACCGTCTGCGGCGGATAAAACTGGCGCTGGATAGCCATCGGGGCGGGATGGACAGGCAGCCGTTGGGGGATTAGCGCGGGTTTTCCCCTCACCCTAGCCCTCTCCCCAAAGGGGCGAGGGGACGGAGCGTGCGGTAGTGAATATTTGTGCCAGAATCTGGCTGGGTTTCCCCTCACCCTAGCCCTCTCCCCAAAGGGGCGAGGGGACGGAGAGTGCGGTGATGAATATTTGTGCCAGAATCTGGCTCGCTTTTCTCCCTCTCCCTTTCAGGGAGAGGGCCGGGGTGAGGGTACAGCTTGCATCCCACCCGCAGTTACTTCACGCGCTCCGCGTTGTAACAGGTCAAATCCACTTCCACCTTGCAGTCCACCACCAAATCCGCCACGCAGCAGACACGCGCCGGTGGATGATCGGCGAAGAACTCGCGGAACACTTTATTAAAAGATTGGAAATAACGCGCATCGGTCAGGTAGACCTTCACATGCACCACGTCGGCCAGCGTATATCCCGCGTCCTGCATAATATCGACGCAGTTCTGAATCGCCAGCCGTGACTGCTCGATAATCCCACCTTCAACCACTTCCCCGTCTTTCATCGGCGTTTGCCCGGAGACATACAGCCAGCCACCGGCTTCTACCGCTTTCGCAAAGGGTAAGGATTGCCCACCGGTACCGGTACTGTCGCCCACGCCATAACGTTTAATGCTCATTGTTGCTCCTTAAGGTTTGTGGCCTCCCGACGTAAAAAACGTCCGGCGCGCCCGATAATATGATGATTCTGACCGTAGCTCATCACACCGTTTACCATCACCGCCTCAATACCGGCGGCGGGCTGCTGCGGGTCGCTGAAGCTGGCAACATCGCGGATCGTTTGCGGGTCAAACAGCACTAAATCGGCGAAATACCCGCATTTTATTAACCCACGGTCAGTAAGCTGAAAACGTGCCGCTGACAGGCCGGTCATCTTGTGGACGGCTACCGTCAACGGAAAGAGCTGCTCATCGCGGCTGTAATGCCCCAGCACGCGCGGAAATGCGCCCCACAATCGCGGGTGCGGCATCGGATCGTTAGGTAACCCGTCCGATCCCACCATGGTCAGCGGATAGCGCAGTACGCGCTGCACGTCCTGTTCATCCATGTTGTGGTAGATAGCACCAGCGGGCATCAGGCGCTTCCCCGCCTCTTCCAGGGTCAGCGACCAGCTTTCGGCTATCTGCTTCAGGCTTTGCCCGGCCATCTCCGGGTGCGGCGTTGACCAGGTGATGATGATGTCAAAATCGCCGGTGATCTGTTTCATGTCCAGCGTCGATGAACTGGCAGAGTACGGATAGCAGTCGCAGGCGACGTCCTGCTGCTCACGCACTTTCTCAAACAGCGCTAGCGTTTGGGCCGTGCGCCCCCAGTTTTTTGCCCCGGCACATTTATGGTGCGAGACTACCACCGGGACATTACCGTGACGCCCAATGCGAAACGCCTCGTCCAGCGCCTCCAGGATCGGTTCAAACTCAGAGCGCAGATGAGTGGTGTAAATACCTTGCCCCGCCGCCAGTTCCTCCGCCAGCGCCATCACCTCTTCGGTGGTCGACTGGAAAGCAGAAGCATAGGCAAGGCCGGTGCTCAATCCCAACGCGCCTTGCTGTAACGCCAGGCGTAGCTGCTGGCGCATGGCCTGAATTTCATCATCATCGGCGGCACGGAACAGCGAATCCATATGGTTGTTTCGCAGTGCGGTATGCCCCACCAGCGTCCCCACGTTGACTGCCGGGCGCGCCTGCGTCACCGCCTGGGCGTAGGCATCCACCGTCGGATAGATGAATTGCGCCGCCTCTCCCAGAAGATTCATGGGGTCAGGCACATCGCCTTTCATGGTCGCTGCGGCGGCACTTATCCCACAGTTTCCGACGATTACCGTGGTTACCCCCTGGCTGATTTTCGGCAGGTACTCGGGCATACGGATAACGTTGATATCATCGTGCGTGTGGACATCAATAAACCCCGGCGCGAGCACGCGCCCCGTACCGTCAATCTCATGCTGAGCCTGGCCGCTGATTGCAGGCGCAATTTCAACAATCCGGTCGCCGCTTACCGCCACATCGCCGCGATACTGCGGGCCGCCGCTGCCGTCAATAACCGTGACGTTGCGGAACAGATAATCAAACTGCATCTCTTTATTACCCCTGTCGTTTTCTGACGCAAAGTTGACCATTTACAAGCGCAGAAAACAGTGAAAGACTACGCAAAACCAACATCACTTAATGATACTTTAATTCATAAGATAAGATAAATTTTATAAATATATATTACTTACAATAAGTTAATAGTGAAACGAGTCATGATATAAAATACAACCCTACAGGAATTATGTTATGAAATACCAGAACGCTTACCTCGTCCCTCATAAATCCGCCCCGATATTTACCCCTGCCAATCTTCTGCATGAAGATGTTTGTCTGCCCGCTGCCGTCATTAAAAAAACGGCTTTAGAGAACAATATTCGCTGGATGCAGCGCTATGCCGACACGCGAGCCGTGTCGCTGGCTCCGCACGGGAAAACCAGCATGACGCCGTGGATTTTTCAGCAGCAACAGCAGGCCGGAGCCTGGGCCATTGGCGTTGGCAGCGCCTGGCAGGCAAGCGTGGCAATGGCGAGCGGAATTCATCGTGTTTTGATGGTGAATCAGCTGGTTGGCAAAGCGAATATGCAGCTGATTTCCCAGCTAAAAGCGCAATTCCCCACGGCTGAATACCTCTGCTGTGTAGACAGTCTCGACAACGCGCGAACGCTCTCCGCTTTCTTTGCCGCTCGCCATCAGACGCTGGATATTCTGCTGGAGCTTGGCGTGCCGGGCGGGCGCTGCGGCTGTCGTCATGCCGAACAAGCCCTGGCGCTTGCCGATGAGATTTCCCGCCTTCCGGCGCTGCGTATGCGCGGGCTGGAGCTTTACGAAGGTGTTCTGCACGGTGAAAATCCGCAGCCGAAAGTTGAGGCCCTACTGCGCGATGCCGCCGCCCTCGCCTGCCAGCTTGAGCGTTATGTCGACGGCGAATTTATTCTGACCGGCGCAGGTTCGGTCTGGTATGACGTGGTATGTAACGTCTGGCTGAGCGCCGAAAAACCGGCAAGCTGCCGGGTGGTGATTCGTCCTGGCTGCTATGTCACTCACGATGAAGGAATTTATCTGGAAGCGCAGGAGGCAATTATCGCCCGCGACCAGACGGCCTGCGAGCTGGGCGGTGATTTGCTCTCCGCGCTGGAACTGGTGGCAATGGTGCAGTCGGTGCCGGAGAACGGTCGGGCAATAGTGAACTTTGGCAAGCGAGACAGCGCGTTTGACGCCGGATTACCGCAGCCCATTGCACATTATCGTGCAGGCAACGCACTGAATTTAACCCTTAAAAGTATCGAAACCACCGGCATTATGGATCAGCATGCGATGCTGAAACTTGCGCCGGGCGCTGACGTGAAGGTGGGAGATATTCTGGTGTTTAGCACCTCGCATCCTTGTCTGACGTTCGATAAGTGGAAGGCGCTGCTGTTGGTTGATGATAGCTATAACGTGCTGGAAACGCTGGAGACGGCGTTTTAGGGGCGGAGCTCTCCCGGCGGCGCTGCGCTTGGCCGGGCTACGTGGTATGTAAAACGCTAGATCTTAATCCGGCGCTGATTGTTTTGTAGCCCGGCCAAGCGCAGCGCCGCCGGGATCAATGCCAACTATTCGCGCTCCATCCCCTCGCAGAGCAAATCAATCACCAGCAGCGATCCATAGCGCGGGTCGTTGACCGGTAAACACACGTCCTGCGGCTGGCTTAGCGCCCCGTCAGCCTTGCCTATCACCACGATCTCCGCCCCAGCCCAGCGCGCCTGGTGGACGGCGGCTATCACCGTGCTGCTCGCCGTGGTGGCGGCAAACACCACCAGTACCTGACCGGCACCTAGCATGGAAGCGGTAATTCCCATCAGCGCCGGATCCTGACACACATTGGCGGGATATCCCTGCGTCAGCAGCGTGTACTGGAGCAGGCTGGCAAATGGCGTATCGGCCGTGCTGGCGCTAAAAATATGCACCGCCTTTGCCTGCTTTATCAGGCTTGCGGCCTGAGCCACCGCCGCCGGAGACAATGCGCACAGCTGCGAATTCAGCGACTGTTGAAGATGGTTAAGCGTTTCGCGCCACGGGCCCGGCATGTCGCCGCCGCTTTGCGGAGCGCTGGCCTGTGCCAGCTTCATGCGCAGGTCGCGAATATCATCGCAGCCTGCCGCGCGCGCAAAACGGGTAATGGTGGCAGGACTGACGCCCGCCGCCGTCGCTAACTGATCGATCGTCGCAGAAGCCGCAAACGACACGTCGTCCAGAATGGTCTGCGCAACCCGCGACTCCTGCTGACTGAAATCATGCAGCCTCTGGCGGATCTGCCCCAGAATATCGTCACTATTTTCACGGCCAAGAGAGTGGGAGAAGCGCTCAAGGATCTCACTGCCCACTCCCGCATTTTTCGCCAGCTTCTGTAGCGTTGACGAATCCACCCACGCCGCATCGCCCAGCATCGGAGCCGCCGGAAGCGACCGGTTGTTGGCCTGCTGCTGCCGACGTACCTGGCCGATAAAGTCATTGATATCGCTACAGCCAATGCTGCGCGAAAAATGCTGCAACGTCGCCGGGCTCACTCCGGCCTTTGCCGCCAGTTCTTCAATGGTCGCTTCGGGGATCTGGGCAAAATTATCGAGAAAAAAACGTGCCAGCCGGGACTCCTGCGCGGGTAAGCCTGAAACCCCATGCACCAGTT
Organism: Enterobacteriaceae bacterium; assembly: GCA_902363335.1. GTDB lineage: Bacteria > Pseudomonadota > Gammaproteobacteria > Enterobacterales > Enterobacteriaceae > Kluyvera. Next base: position 197,396 of record CABIZV010000006.1, read on the forward strand.
GGTAAACAATATCCATAACCTGAGTGTCCTCATGTCGGCACATGCCGCTCGTTAAAAACATCATAATTTATTGAAAATATTTTTCAATTCATTCAACCCATAGCGAGGTGAATCCGTAAAGAGAACCGGTTATTTTTCCATTTTTATCGCCAGCATCACACTTTTACGCCCTCATCATACGGCTAAGCAATAGTTTAACCCCGATCACACTCATGAAAATAATTTTCATACATGCTAAGCAAAACCGCTAATGTATGAAATATGTTTTCAAACGAGGGGAAAGTTGTAATGAAAAAAATCATGTTGTGCTGCGCCGCAGGAATGTCCACCAGCATGCTGGTGCAGAAAATGCGTGCTGAAGCCGAAAAACGCTCACTGGCCGTTGAGATTAACGCCTACCCGGTGGCGGAAATTGAAAGCCAGCTTGCTCAGGCAGATGTGATCCTACTCGGCCCCCAGGTGCAGTTTGAGCTCGCCCGGCTCAGTGAGATTTCGGCTCCCCTCGGTAAGCCCGTCGCCGTTATCGACATGATGGATTACGGCACCATGCGCGGCGATCGCGTACTCGACAAAGCCATCCAGTTAATGGCATAAGCCCCGGAGAAAACGATGAAAATAACCGTTGTTGGCGGGGGAAGCAGCTATACCCCGGAATTGATTGAAGGATTGATTGCGCACCACGCCTCCTTGCCAATGGCGGAACTGGCGCTGGTGGATGTCGAAGCGGGTCGTCAAAAGGTAGATATTATTGCCGCCCTCGCCCGCCGGATGTTCGACCGCAACGGTCTGGAGTCCGTCAAGGTGTCGGTACATTTCGATGCCGACGCCGCCATTAAGGGCTCCCGCTTCGTCCTCACCCAGTTACGCGTTGGCCAACTCCCGGCGCGCGCCGCCGATGAGCGTCTTGGGTTAAGCCATCAACTGCTGGGCCAGGAAACCACTGGCGTAGGCGGCTTTGCCAAGGCGCTGCGCACCATTCCGGTGATGCTGGATATCGCCGAACGCGTCGAACGCCTTGCGCCCGAGGCCTGGATAATCAACTTCACCAACCCGGCCGGGATTGTCACCGAAGCCGTATCGCGCTACAGCAAGGCTAAAATCATCGGCCTATGTAACGTGCCGGTCACCATGCACCACATGATTGCCGATATGCTGAAGCTACCGCATAGCGATGTCACGCTGCGCTTTGCCGGGCTGAATCATATGGTTTGGGTACACAAGGTACTGGCTGCAGGGCGTGATGCCACCGATGAGGTGATTGAAATGTTATGCGACGGCGAACAGCTGTCGATGAACAATATTAAAGCCATTCCCTGGCCACCGGCGCTGCTGCGCGCGCTGCGTGCAATTCCCTGCCCTTATCACCGCTACTTCTGGCAAACCCGCACCATGTTAGAGGACGAATTGGCGGACGCTGGCAGTAAAGGTACCCGCGCCGAGCAGGTGATGAAAGTAGAAGAATCCCTGTTTCAGCTGTACGCCGACCCACAACTGGATAAGAAACCGGATGAGCTTAGCCTACGCGGTGGTTCATTCTATTCCGAAGTGGCGGTGCAATTAATCAATGCCTTACACAACAATTCAGGCATCGAAATGGTGGTCAACACCGCCAATAATGGTGCCATTCAGGGGCTACCGGATGACGCGGTGATTGAAACCAACTGTCTGATTGACGCGCTGGGCGCACACCCATTGGCCTTTGGCAAGTTGCCGCCGCTGATGAACGGCCTGACGCAACAGGTCAAAGATTTTGAACGCCTGACCATTGAGGCCGCGGTGCACGGCGATAGAGATAAAGCGCTGCTGGCGCTGGTTGCTAACCCGCTGGTGGCCGACGTCAATCTGGCAACCGCGCTGGTAGAAGAAGTATTAAGCATCAACAAAGCCTGGCTGCCGCAGTTCAGCAAATAATAACGAAAACAATATAACCCGGTCGGCAACGTCTGCTCCGGGCAGGGGGTGTCTGTGAATAAGTCGATAATTGATAAATACGTTTTGCCGACCGCGCTAAAAATCGCCGGACAAAAGCACGTGCTCTCAGTGCGTGACGGGATCATTCTCAACATGCCGTTTATGCTGATAGGCTCGTTTTTCCTGATTTTCGCCTATCTGCCGGTACCGGGTTACGGGACGCTGATGACCGAACTTTTCGGCCCGACGTGGCAGGAAAAAGTGCTTTATCCGGTGAAAGCGACCTACGACATTATGGCGCTAATCTCCAGTTTCGGTATCGCCTATCGTCTGGCAGAAAAGTATCGCACTCTTGACCCACTGACCGCCGGAGCGGTGTCTCTGGTGGCCTTTGTGATGACCATTCCGCAGCACATCATGTTTACTCCTGCGGGCAGCGACGTCGCGCAGCTGGTAAAAGGCGTCATGCCGATGGGGCAGATTGGCAGCCAGGGGCTGTTCGTCGCCATCCTGATTGCCCTGCTCTCCACGGAAATCTACCGTTTCGTGAATGACCGTAATCTGGTTATTCGGATGCCAGAAGGCGTGCCGCCTGCGGTGGCGAAATCATTCCTCGCGCTGATCCCCGGCTTTTGCGTGCTGGCGGTGGTGCTGGGGCTGCGTTTATTGGTCGAAGCGACACCGTTTGGTGACATCAACACCATGATCACCGAACTGGTCGGCATCCCGATGAGCCACGTAGGCGGTTCGCTGCCGGGAATGATTATCTCCGTACTGCTGATTGGTATTCTGTGGATGCTCGGGCTGCACGGCGACACCATCGTGCTGGTGTTTATCCGCCCGGTTTGGTTGAGCAATATGTCCGAGAATCTGGAAGCGTTCCAGAACGGCCTGCCTATTCCCCACATTATTACCCAGCAGTTTTATGATTTGTGGATTGCGCCGGGCGGCACCGGGGCGCTGCTGGGATTAGTGATATTTATGCTGATACGCAGCCGTAGCGTGCAGATGAAGCAGCTCGGTAAAATTGCCGCGCCGGGCAGCCTTTTTAACATCAGCGAACCGATGGTATTCGGCATTCCGATTGTCATGAACCCGTATCTGGTGGTGCCGTTTATTCTCACTCCGGTGGTGCTGGTGATTGTTTCCTACGTGGCGATGACGACGGGTCTGGTCGCAAAACCCGCAGGGATCGCGCTGCCGTTTACCACGCCGATTGTGGTCAGCGGATATCTGGCCACCGGTGGGCATATCTCGGGTTCGGTGCTGCAAATCGTCAATCTGGGGATTTCGCTTTTGATGTATTATCCGTTCTTCCGCATCTGGGATAACCTGAAATTCCGCGAAGAGCAGGCCAGCAAGTCGCAGCAGACCACCGCGGCAATGCCAGCAACGGAACAGTAATCACCAATAACGTAGCCCGGCCAAGCGAAGCGCCGCCGGGATTGGTTCGGTGCTAATCCCGGCGGCGCTTCGCTTGGCCGGGCTACAAAACGAAAACAAAAACGCCGGGCAGATGCCCGGCGTTTTTTATTGCTCGCACTTATTTTTTAATCTGCGCGTGCATTTCCTGCACTGATGTCACCTTCTCGGTTGCATCCGCATTCAGCGCCATCGCGGTGGCAAAGCCGCCGTTCAGGGTGGTGTCGTAATGCACTTTGTATTGCAGGGCGCTGCGACGAATCAGCTTGGAATCCTGAATCGCCTGGCGGCCCGCGGTGGTGTTGATGATGTAGGTGTATTCGCCATTCTTGATACGGTCCTGAATGTGCGGACGACCTTCATGCACTTTATTCACCAGACGCGGGTTGATACCGGCTTCACCCAGCACTACTGCTGTACCGTGGGTAGCGTCTAGCTCGAAGCCCTGTTTTAACAGCTTAGCGGCCAGGTCTACCACGCGCTCTTTATCGCCTTCGCGAACGGAGAGCAGCGCACGGCCCTGTTTTTTCATGGTGGAGCTACTGCCCAGCTGTGCCTTGGCGAACGCTTCCGCGAAGGTGCGGCCCACGCCCATCACTTCCCCGGTAGAGCGCATTTCTGGCCCTAACAGCGGGTCAACGCCCGGGAATTTGTTGAACGGCAGCACCACTTCTTTCACCGAGTAGTACGGTGGAATAACTTCTTTGGTCACGCCCTGCTGTGCCAGCGTCTGGCCCGCCATCACGCGCGCCGCCACTTTAGCCAGCGGTACGCCGGTGGCTTTGGAGACGAACGGTACGGTACGCGCCGCACGTGGGTTGACTTCAATCAGGTAGACTTCGTTATCTTTGACCGCAAACTGCACGTTCATCAGGCCGCGTACCTGCAGTTCGAAGGCCAGTTTTTGCACCTGCTGGCGCATCACGTCCTGAATTTCCTGACTCAGCGTGTAGGCTGGCAGGGAACATGCGGAGTCACCGGAGTGAACGCCTGCTTGTTCGATGTGCTCCATGATGCCGCCAATCAGCACCATTTCGCCGTCGCAGATAGCGTCAACGTCGACTTCAATCGCGTCGTCAAGGAAGCGGTCCAGCAGCACTGGTGCATCGTTAGAGACGCTGACGGCGGTCTGGAAGTAGCGACGCAGGTCGATTTCGTCGTAGACGATTTCCATCGCGCGACCGCCCAACACATAAGACGGACGCACCACCAGCGGATAGCCAATCTCTTTCGCCTTCTCAACCGCTTGTTCGATTGCGGTGACGGTGGCGTTCGCCGGTTGTTTCAGCTTCAGACGGTCAACCGCATGCTGGAAGCGCTCGCGGTCTTCCGCACGGTCGATGGCGTCAGGGCTGGTGCCGATAACCGGAACACCGGCGGCTTCCAGCGCGCGTGCCAGTTTCAGCGGCGTCTGGCCGCCGTACTGGACGATAACGCCTTTCGGCTTCTCGATGCGCACGATTTCCAGCACGTCTTCCAGCGTGACCGGCTCAAAGTACAGGCGGTCGGAAGTGTCGTAATCGGTTGAAACGGTTTCCGGGTTACAGTTGACCATGATGGTCTCGTAACCGTCTTCGCGCAGCGCCAGCGAGGCGTGTACGCAGCAGTAGTCGAATTCAATACCCTGACCGATACGGTTCGGGCCGCCGCCAAGAACCATGATTTTATCGCGGTCAACGGACGGGTTGGACTCGCACTCTTCTTCATAAGTGGAGTACATGTAAGCAGTGTCGGTGGCAAATTCTGCCGCGCAGGTATCCACGCGTTTGTAGACCGGGTGCAGGTCATACTGGTCGCGCAGTTTGCGGACTTCCGCTTCGCGTACGCCCGCCAGTTTTGCCAGGCGCGCATCGGCAAAGCCTTTGCGTTTCAGGTGGCGCAGGAAGTCAGCGTCAAGGCCGGTAATACCGACTTCAGCCACTTTCTCTTCCAGGCGTACCAGCTCTTCAATCTGCACCAGGAACCAGCGGTCAATGTTGGTCAGGTTGAAGACGCCGTCGACGGACAGGCCAGCACGGAAGGCATCGGCGATGTACCAGATACGCTCGGCGCCCGCGTCTTTCAGCTCGCGGCGGATTTTGGTCAGCGCTTCCGGGTCATCAAGGCTGACTTTCGGGTCGAAACCGGTCGCGCCCACTTCCAGACCGCGCAGCGCTTTCTGCAAGGATTCCTGCTGCGTGCGACCAATCGCCATCACTTCCCCGACCGATTTCATCTGGGTGGTCAGGCGGTCGTTAGCGCCAACGAATTTTTCAAAGTTGAAGCGTGGAATCTTAGTCACAACGTAGTCGATAGACGGCTCAAACGACGCCGGAGTACGGCCGCCGGTGATGTCGTTCATCAGCTCGTCTAAGGTGTAGCCCACCGCCAGTTTGGCCGCCACTTTAGCAATCGGGAAGCCGGTCGCTTTCGAGGCCAGCGCCGAGGAGCGGGATACGCGCGGGTTCATTTCGATAACAATCAGGCGACCGTCTTTCGGGTTCACCGAGAACTGCACGTTAGAACCGCCAGTTTCTACGCCGATTTCACGCAGTACCGCCATCGAGGCGTTACGCATGATTTGGTATTCTTTGTCGGTCAAGGTCTGTGCCGGGGCGACGGTGATGGAGTCACCGGTGTGGATACCCATGGCGTCGAAGTTTTCGATGGAGCAGACGATGATGCAGTTGTCGTTTTTATCACGCACCACTTCCATCTCATACTCTTTCCAGCCAATCAGCGACTCATCAATCAGCAGCTCTTTGGTTGGGGAAAGATCCAGACCGCGTTCACAAATCTCTTCGAACTCTTCGCGGTTGTAGGCGATACCGCCGCCGGTGCCGCCCATGGTGAAGGATGGACGAATGATGCACGGATAGCCGACGTCAGCGGCAACCGCTAGCGCTTCTTCCATGGTGTGGGCGATGCCGGAGCGCGCGGTGTCGAGGCCGATTTTTTTCATCGCCACGTCGAAACGGCGGCGGTCTTCGGCTTTATCAATCGCGTCGGCGGTGGCGCCAATCATGGTCACACCAAACTCTTCAAGTACGCCCTGACGTTCCAGTTCCAGCGCGCAGTTCAGCGCGGTCTGACCACCCATGGTCGGCAGAACGGCATCCGGGCGCTCTTTTTCAATAATCTTGCGTACCACTTCCCACTGAATCGGCTCGATGTAGGTCGCATCGGCCATTTCCGGGTCGGTCATGATGGTCGCCGGGTTGGAGTTCACCAGAATGACGCGGTAGCCCTCTTCGCGCAGCGCTTTACACGCCTGGGCACCGGAGTAGTCAAACTCACACGCCTGACCGATAACAATCGGGCCCGCGCCCAGAATCAGGATACTTTTTAGGTCTGTACGTTTTGGCATGGCTCTTTAACTCCTGATTATTTCGCGGACTGACGGTATTGCTCAATTAACTCGATAAAGTGGTCGAACAGCGGCGCAGCATCGTGTGGACCTGGGCTCGCTTCAGGGTGGCCCTGGAAGCTGAACGCCGGTTTATCGGTACGATGGATACCCTGCAAGGTGCCATCAAACAGCGATTTGTGGGTCACGCGCAGGTTGGCTGGCAGCGAGTCTTCATCGACCGCAAAACCGTGGTTCTGCGCGGTAATCATCACCACGTTGTTGTCGATATCTTTCACCGGGTGGTTGCCGCCGTGGTGACCGAATTTCATCTTGATGGTTTTCGCGCCGCTCGCCAGCGCCAGCAGCTGGTGCCCCAGGCAGATGCCGAATACCGGGACATCGGTCTCAAGGAATTTTTCAATCGCTTCAATGGCGTAGTCACACGGAGCCGGGTCACCCGGGCCGTTGGACAGGAAGATACCGTCTGGATTCATTTTCAACACGTCTTCTGCGGAGGTTTTAGCCGGGACAACCGTCAGGCGGCAGCCACGGTCAACCAGCATGCGCAGAATGTTACGTTTCGCGCCAAAATCATAAGCCACCACGTGGAATGGCAACTCTTCTTCGGACTTCGCTTCCGGCAGTTCACCGGTCAGCGTCCAGCTACCCTGCGTCCAGCCGTAGGTTTCTGCGGTGGTCACTTCTTTTGCCAGATCCATTCCGTTCAAACCCGGGAACGCTTTGGCTTTTTCCAGCGCCAGCATCGCATCCAGGTTATCGCCTGCAATGATGCAGCCGTTTTGAGCGCCTTTCTCGCGCAGCAGGCGGGTCAGCTTACGGGTATCGATATCGGCAATCGCCACGATGTTATGGCGCTTTAAGTAGGAAGAGAGGTCTTCGGTATTGCGGTAGTTGCTGGCAATCAGCGGCAGGTCGCGAATGACCAGACCTTGCGCATGTACCTGAGAGGATTCTTCGTCAGCAGCATTGGTGCCGACATTGCCGATATGAGGATAAGTAAGAGTGACGATTTGGCGAGAATAGGAAGGATCAGTGAGGATTTCTTGATAACCGGTCATTGAAGTATTGAAAACGACTTCCCCAACCGCCGAACCTGTTGCCCCGATGGCCCGACCGTAAAACTGGGTTCCGTCTTCCAGAACCAATAGCGCTGACTTAATCAAAACACCCTCCAGAGAATATTTACTCGCTTTATTTGCATATTAATTCATAACAATGGCACAAATCAATGCAAATCTGCTTACCGACGTATTTCTGGCAAACGGCGGCATTCTAGAGATAGCCTCAGCAAAAGTCTACCTTAAAGGACAATTTTTATCATTATTTTGTGGCATTGATGAAATCACCCGCGATAAGAGGCTAAAAAGATCAACTAACTCACCGTAGAAAACGCTTGCGGAGTCTAAAGAGTGTCAAATTCGCCAGAAGGGAGTGAAAAAGTAGACCAGATGGTCAAAATTTACATTTAACCAACACATTCAGGACAGATAACTTATAAAAATAAGAAGCTCACATTAAAGTTAATAGAAAACAGATAAAATAAAGGGCAATAAAATATTGCCCTGTGTAATCAATCAATTATGACTACAATAACCACATCACGATGGGTAATAAATTCTTATAATTCATTTAAATTAAGCACATCACGCATATCAAAAAGACCGTTTTGCTTAGCGTTAAGCCACAATGCCGATCTTACTGCGCCGTTGGCAAAGGTCATACGGCTGGAAGCCTTGTGGGTAATCTCTACGCGCTCGCCAATATCGGCAAACATGGCGGTATGTTCACCGACGATGTCGCCCGCGCGAACGGTGGCAAAACCAATCGTTCCCGGCACGCGTTCACCGGTATAGCCCTCGCGCGAGTAGACCGCGCAGTCCTTCAGATCTTTATCCAGCGCCCCGGCAATGGCCTCGCCCATCGCCAGCGCGGTACCCGATGGCGCATCCACTTTATGACGGTGGTGCGCTTCAATAATTTCGATATCGGTGTAGTCGCCCATCACCTTCGCCGCTTTCTCCAGCAGCTTGAGCATGACGTTAACGCCAACGCTGAAGTTAGCCGCGAAAACGATCGCAATCTCTTCTGAAGCCTCGCGGATGGCCTGTTTACCGGCATCATCAAAACCGGTGGTGCCAATGACCATGCCTTTGCCGTGCTGACGGCAAAATACCAGATGCGTCAGAGTGCCTTCCGGGCGGGTGAAATCGATAAACACGTCGAAATCGTCTTTTACCGCCTCAAGGCTGCTTTGGACGGTCACGCCAGATTTCCCAGCCCCAGCCAGTTCGCCCGCATCGCTACCCAATAAAGAGGATCCTTCACGCTCGAGTGCCGCCCCCAGTTGAACGCCTTCCATCGCCATTGTGGCCTGAATTAACTGCCGTCCCATGCGGCCACCGGCGCCCGCAATGGCAACGCGGATTTGTGCATCATGCATAGCTATTCTCTTTTGTTAAGATTGCGTAAATCGTTTTCAGAGTAACCAGCCCGCGACAGCCTCGCCAGCCGAAAACGTCCATAATTAGAATTTAATGATAAACACAGAGGAATATCAGTAAAAGACATGATTCATCCCGCAGGATGAATCATTGCCGCAGTCGGGGAAAGAAGTCAAACTCGCTCAGAATGGCGAAAGAGGATTAGAAAAGCACTTTAAAACCCGGCAGTGGGTAGCCAATTCGCGCGACCGTTTCCGTCATTTCATTTTCAGGCTTCCAGGGTATAGCTCACCACCATCTGCCCTTTTTTCATCTTCACCTGGGTTATCACCACTTCACCCAACTCAGATAAACGGGCTACGTGGGTACCGCCACAGGGATATCCCGGCAGCTCGCCAAATCCCACCTGACGCAGCCCTCCGTTAAAGTCTATCCGACGCGCGAGATTATCGTTTTGCCGTTGGCGGATTATCGCCAGAAGTTGTGCCGCCTCCGGCAGCGTACCGCCCTCGCCTGCGGCAAAAGTGATGCGCCCTTCATTAGGCCAGTGGTGCGCCTTTACGGGCCGCCAACCGAAGGTTTCTCCTGCCTGACCGATCATGTGCCCGGCAGAATGCAGTCGGGAATGAAGATGGCGCACGGCAGCATCCACGCACTGCGTCGTTTCACCCAGCGGTAGCGGCTGCGCCACAATATGCACTACCTCTTCCCCGCGCGTCATCACGCTTTCCACCGGGATGCCGCCGATCGTGCCGCTGTCCGAGGGTTGTCCACCGCCCTGCGGGTGAAACAAGGTACTCTCCAGCGTAACGGCATAGCGCCCATCGGGTTCTGCCGTGCAGTGCGTGATGGTTGCGTGACCTCGGGTATCATCGCAGGTGTAATAAAGGCGTTCAGTCATCGTTGGTCTCCTGTTGATGAGCAGAGTATATTCACTTTATTCGTGTCGATAATCCCGTTCACATTCAATGCATCTTTGCCTAGTACGCACAAATGAACCTTAATCTGCTTCCTGACCTTGCCACCTTTGTATTGATTGTCGATCAGGGGAGTTTTTCCGCTGCCGCCAAAGCCTGTGGCGCAACGCCTTCGGCTATCAGCCGCAGCGTGTCGCGGCTGGAGCAGGCGCTTGGCAGTAAACTGTTGCATCGTACCACCCGCAAGCTGGCGCTAAGCGAGACCGGGAAGATGGTTTATGAACACGCGCAGGAGATGCTAAACGCCGCGCAGATGGCGGTAGATTCCGGCAGCAGCCGCCAGACCATCGCCCAGGGTAAGCTCACGCTCAGCGTACCGAAAGCGGTTGGCCGCTTTGTGATTCATCCCTTAATGGCGGAGTTTTTTACCCGCTACCCCGAAGTTGATGTTTGTCTGCGACTCGAAGACCGGTATATGGATTTAATTGATGACGGCGTGGATCTGGCGCTACGGATAAGCCAGTCACCGTCGCCGGGTTTGTACGGTAAGCCGCTGATGCCGGTCAGTCACATTATCTGCGCCACGCCGGAATATTTGCGCCAGCACGGTACGCCCGATAACCCACAGGCGTTGCGCGATCATAGCTGTATTAGTCTTGGTGAGACGCCCGCCGATTCACGCTGGAAGTTCCGCCGGGGTGATAAAGTTGAAACGCTGCAAACCCATGGACGTTATGCTGCCAACCATACCGGCGTGCGGCTGGACGCGGTAAAACATCATCTGGGCATTGGCAGCCTGCCGCTGTTTACCGCGCGTGAAGCGCTTGCCAGCGGCGAGATTGTCCAGGTATTACCGGCGTGGGAGTTTATCAGCGATTACAGCGGCGACCTATGGCTCTTATGGACGCGCAACCAGCATATGCCCGCCCGAATGCGGGCCATGATTGATTATCTTAGCGAGAAACTCTCCCCGCCCCGCCGTTGATTATGGCGCGCAGGTCAGCACTTCTGCCACCCACTGGCGGAAGCCGTCAACATCCAGCGCCAGCGCCACCTGCGCGTTGGCGGGCTGCCCCAGCCTTCCTTCGATATCCACCACGGTGGTGCCCGCCGTGTATTGTCCTTGCGTTTCGACCGCCACAAAACACGATTGCAGGGTAAACAGCTCGGGCCGCACCAGCCAGGCGATAGCGCACAGGTCGTGCATGCGCAGCCCGCTTTGCATACTGCCGCTACGGTAGTGGCTAAACAGCGCGTGCAACATGCTGCCGGTCTTGTTGAGCGTTGGCAATGCTGCCAGATACTCCGGCGTCAGCACCGCCTCATTGGTGACATCCAGCCCGCACATCACAATCTCCAGCCCGCAGCGAAAAACCAGCGCGGCGGCTTCCGGGTCGATGGCGATATTAAACTCGGCGTTCGGCGTGAAGTTACCGCGCCCGGCGGAGCCGCCCATGATCACCAGACGGCGAATATTGAAGCGGCACTCGGGGTATTGCGTGAGCAGCAGCGCAATATTGGTCAGCGGGCCAATCGCCACCAGCGTCACCGGCTCCGGGGCGTGCATCAGCGCATCACGAATCGCCAGAATGGCCGGTTTAGCCAGCGGCTGGCGGTTATGCTCGACAAAGTCATACCCTTCCATCCCCGACTCCCCGTGTACCGAGGCGGCGTCGCGCAATGGGCGCACCAGCGGCGAAGAAGCGCCCTGCGCCAGCGGAATATCGGCGTTCCAGAAGTGCAGCAGCTGTAGCGCATTGCGGGTCGTTTTTTCGACCGAGACATTCCCGGCGACGGTGGTCATCAACTGGAGATCCAGCTCAGGTGCAAAAATAGCGGCGGCAATGGCAGCGGCATCATCAATGCCGGGATCGGTATCAAGAAAGATAGGCAGGCGCATGATTTCTCCATAAAAAATGCCAGACGTTAAGCCTGGCATTTTTTCACATTCGCGGGAGAATTAATTTACTCGACTTCACGAACATCAACACGCAGCTCGCGCGGCACTTCAAAGACGATATTCTCTTCGCGGCCTTCCAGGGTAATGGCTTCGCCACCGCCCAACGATTGCAGACGGGCAATCACGTTTTGCACCAGAATATCCGGCGCAGAAGCCCCGGCGGTCACGCCGACGCAGGCGGCATCTTTCACCCACGCTTCCTGAATATCAGCGGCATCGTCAATCAGATAGGCGGCTTTGCCCATCCGCTGCGCCAGCTCCGCCAGACGGTTGGAGTTGGACGAGTTTTTCGAGCCAACCACCAGCACCACGTCGGCCTGCTGAGCGAGCGATCGCACGGCTTCCTGACGGTTGGTGGTGGCGTAGCAAATATCATCTTTGCGCGGGCCGACGATTTTCGGGAAACGGACCCGCAGCGCGTCGATAACGTCAGAGGTATCGTCCACCGAAAGCGTAGTCTGAGTCATAAACGATAGCTTGCTTTCGTCTTTGACGCTGAGCGTCAGCACGTCTTCCGGCGACTCGACCAGATACATACCGCCTTTCGGGTTGCTGTACTGGCCCATCGTCCCTTCGACTTCCGGGTGACCGGCGTGGCCGATAAGAATCGACTCTTCGCCACGACGACTGGCGCGCGCGACTTCCATATGCACTTTGGTGACCAGCGGGCAGGTGGCGTCAAAGACCGTTAAGTCACGCCCTTTCGCTTCGTTGCGCACGGCTTGCGATACGCCGTGGGCCGAGAAAATCAGGATTGCGCCGTCCGGCACTTCGCTTATCTGCTCGATAAAGATTGCGCCACGCTCGCGCAGACTGTCCACCACGTAGCGGTTATGCACCACTTCGTGACGCACGTAGATAGGCGCGCCATAAATGGCGAGCGCATTTTCAACAATGCTGATAGCGCGGTCAACGCCCGCACAAAAGCCGCGTGGGTTGGCCAACAGGATCTGCATGTTACGCCTCCAGTACCGGATCGACTTCCAGTACTTCAATATCAAAATGAACGGTATGCCCCGCCAGCGGATGGTTGAAATCAACCGTGATGGAATCACCGTTGATCTCGCGAACCACGCCCGGCATTTCGCTGCCATCCATCGCGGTGAACAGCATGATGGCGCCAATTTCCGGCTCGCCCGCATCCATAAATTCGCGGCGGGAGAAATACTGGATTAGGTCAGGCGAAGAGATACCAAACGCCGCGTCCGGCTCCAGAGAGAATGCTTTTTTGTCACCCGCCTTCAGGCCGAGAAGATGCTGCTCCAGCCCTTCAGACAAGGAAGCATCGCCCAGGCGGAATAGCGCCGGTTTGCCGTTGTTACGGGTTGACTCGGCGGTGGTGCCGTCGTCCAGTTTCAGCGTGAAGTGCACCAGCACTGCGCTGTTGCTTTGAATCGAGTTAGACATGCAGGGACAGCCTTTTATCTTACGACATTGAAATGACGATTATTGTTATTAGGATAGTGCGCTTTGTGGCTCCCCGGCGTCGCTTCGCTCGGCCGGGCTACAGACTGGAGTAGCCAGGCCGAGCGAAGCGACGCCGGGGAAATCACAGAACTACGCCTGCTTTTTCGGCAGGAAGCCTTCCAGCACCACCAACGCCGCGCCGATACAAATCGCCGTATCGGCCAGGTTGAAGGTAGCAAAGTGCCAGTCGCCGACGTAGAAATCGATCATATCGACGACAAAGCCGTGCCACAGACGGTCAAACAAGTTACCCAGCGCGCCGCCAATAATCAGCGCGTAGGCGATGTTATTAAGCTTTTGCGTGGCTTTAGAACGGTACATCAGCACCGCCAGAATCACGCAGATACCGACCGCGATACCGGCAAAGAACCAACGCTGCCAACCGCCGCTCTCAGCCAGGAAGCTGAACGCGGCGCCATAGTTACGTGCATAGTGCAGATTTAGCGACGGGAACAGTGACACCGTATCCCCCAGAGCAAAGTTCTGGAGGATCAGGTATTTACTGCCCAGATCGATAATCAGCACGACCACTACCAGCCACAGCCAGCGCAGTCCTGTTGAACAGATCGATTGACTCATCAGGCAAACTTACGTTTTTCGCCGTCACCGGCCACGTTGCTCACACAGCGGCCGCAGAGTTCTGCGTGTTCCGCCACCTTGCCCACATCGGTAGTGTAATGCCAGCAACGCGGGCACTTCTCACCTTCGGCTTTATTCAGCGCGACTTTCAGCCCTTTAAGCAGTTCGCTTGGCTGAGCATCAGCCGTCGCTTGTGCATAATCGGCAACAGTCGCACCGGAGGTCAACAGGACAAATCGTAATTCGTCACCCAGCGCCGTCAGTTTGGCCGCCAGTTCCGGTTGAGCGTACAGCGTAACCGCCGCTTCCAGAGAACCACCGACTTTTTTGTCAGCACGCGCCTGTTCGATAACTTTGTTCACTTCGCCACGCACCTGCAGCAGCTCAGCCCAGAAGCCATCGTTCATCTCTTCAGCATCGGCCAGGCCAAACAGACCTTCGTACCATTCACCGGTAAAGACATACTTCTCGCGGTCACCCGGCAGGTAGCCCCAGATTTCATCGGCGGTGAAGGACATGATCGGCGCCATCCAGCGCACCAGCGCTTCCGCGATATGGTACAGCGCGGTCTGGCAGCTACGACGCGCCACGCTGTCCGCTTTCGCGGTGTACTGGCGGTCTTTGATGATGTCGAGGTAGAACGAGCCCATCTCGATAGAGCAGAAGCGCATCAGGCGCTGTACTACTTCGTGGAAATCGTAAGAGGCGTAGGCTTTCATGATATCTTCCTGCGCCGCTTGCGCGCAGCCTACCGCCCAGCGGTCCAGAACGACCATCTCTTCTGGTTTCACCATGTCTTTAAGCGGATCGAACCCGTTGAGGTTCGCCAGCAGGAAGCGCGCGGTGTTACGGATACGACGATAGCTGTCGGCAGCACGTTTGAGGATCTCATCCGATACGGCCATTTCGCTGGTGTAGTCGGTTGATGCCACCCACAGACGCAGGATGTCCGCGCCCAGTTTGTTCATCACGTCCTGCGGCGAAACGGTGTTGCCGATAGATTTGGACATCTTACGGCCCTGACCATCGACGGTGAAGCCGTGGGTCAGTACCTGGCGATACGGCGCTTTGCCTTTCATGGCAACGCTAATCATCAGGGAGGACATGAACCAACCACGGTGCTGGTCAGAACCTTCCAGGTACATGTCAGCAGAGTGGCCGCCGAATTCCGGGCGCGCGTCAACGACGGAGTAGCTGGTTGATCCAGAATCGAACCACACGTCGAGGGTATCCGGGACTTTGACGTAGTTGTCTGCGTCATCGCCTAAGATTTCACGCGGGTCGAGATCCCACCATGCCTGAATACCGTCTTTTTCAACGTATTTGGCGACCGCTTCCATCAGTTCAGTGGTGCGCGGGTGCAGCTCTTCGGTGTCTTTATGGACGAACAGCGCCATTGGCACGCCCCAGGTACGCTGACGGGAGATACACCAGTCAGGACGGTTCGCCACCATGGATTCGATACGTGCTTTACCCCATGCCGGGATCCAGCCGCTCAGATTTTCTTTGCTCACGCCATCGTGCTCAATACGATCGATCTCTTTGAGAGACTGAATGCGCAGGCCTTTTTTATCCATGCTGATAAACCACTGTGGGGTCGCACGGAAGATGATCGGTGACTTGTGACGCCAGCAGCATGGGTAGCTGTGCTGCATTTTTTCAACGTGCAGCAGTGCGCCTTTTTCGGTCAGCAGTTCAACGATTTTATCGTTGGCTTTAAAGACGTTAACGCCATCCAGAAGTGGGTAAGTACCTGCCAGGTAAGCGCCGTCCGGGCCCACCGGGTTGGCGATTTCCAGACCGTATTTCTGGCTTATCACGTAGTCGTCAGGGCCGTGGCCACCGGCGGTATGTACCGCACCGGTACCCGCGTCAAGCGTAACGTGGTCACCCAGAATTGCCGGAACGTCGAAGCCCATGAACGGGTGGGTAAAGCGCAGCAGCTCAAGCTCAGCGCCTTTAACGGTGCCGAGAATGGTGTAGTCGCTCACGCCAATGCGCTTCATCACGCTCTCAAGGAGATCGCTTGCCAGAATCAGGGCCTGACCGTCGATTTGTACCAGCGCATAGTCGAAATCTGGCGCTAAAGAAATAGCGCGGTTAGCCGGCAGCGTCCACGGGGTGGTAGTCCAGATAACCAGCGAGATTGGGCCGGTTACGTTGGCTGCGCCGAATTTCGCTTTGACCGCGTCGGTATCCACCGCGTGGAAGGCCACATCGATGGACGGAGACGTTTTGTCGTAATATTCCACTTCCGCTTCTGCCAGCGCAGAACGGCAGTCAACGCACCAGTGCACAGGCTTAGCGCCTTTGTGCATGTGGCCGTTAGCAATGATTTTGCCCAGCGCACGGATGATGTTGGCTTCGGTTTTGAAGTCCATAGTCAGGTACGGTTTCTGCCAGTCGCCCAGCACGCCCAGACGGATGAAGTCATTACGCTGACCATCAACCTGAGTCGCGGCATATTCACGGCATTTCGCGCGGAATTCTGCAGCGGTGAATTTCTCACCCGGCTTACCGAATTCTTGTTCAACTTTCAATTCGATAGGCAGACCGTGGCAGTCCCAGCCCGGAACATACGGAGAGTCGTAACCGGAAAGTCCTTTGGACTTCACGATAATGTCTTTCAGAATCTTGTTAACCGAGTGACCAATATGAATGCTGCCATTCGCATAAGGAGGGCCATCATGCAGAATGAAGGTTTTCTTGCCTTTTTTGGCTGCACGAATGATGCCGTACAGATCATCATCGGTCCAACGCGCCAGCATTCCCGGTTCACGCTTGGCGAGGTCGCCGCGCATCGGGAACCCTGTTTCCGGCAAATTCAGGGTTGATTTAAAGTCACTCATCAGATTCTCGGTTCCGTATTTTTACGTAGGCATTTAAGCCGGGTTTGAAAGCCCAAAAAACTCGCGGGCCGTTAATTCATCTCGCGCAATCTGCGCCTTTAGTTCATCCAGCGAAGCAAATCGCTGCTCGTTGCGTATTTTTTTACGCAGCACTACATCTATATGGCGACCGTATAGGTCCATTACAACGTCCAGCACATGCACTTCAAGCTGCTGGCGACTGCCGGACACGGTCGGGCGCGTACCAATGTTTGCCACGCCCGCCAGAGGCTTATCACCAAGCCCCCTGACTTCCACCGCATAGACCCCTTTTACCGGGGAGACCTGACGACGCAGCGGTAAATTCGCCGTCGGGAAACCGATGGTGCGGCCCAGTTCATCGCCGTGCACCACGCGCCCGGAGATGATAAAAGGATGCCCTAACAGGTTTTCGGCCTGTTCGAGGTCATCCTCGGCCAGCGCCTGACGTACAGCGGTGCTGCTGATTCGCGCACCGCCATGGCAGAAGGTTTGCGTGCTGGTGATATCGAACCCAAACTCCGCGCCAGCCTTCTGTAATAACAAGAAATCGCCCTGACGACCAGCGCCAAAGCGGAAATCATCACCCACGGCCAGGAACTGCACGCCAAGGCGTTTGACCAACAAATCGCTGATAAAAGCCTGCGCAGTGAGCGCGGCGAAGCGGCGGTCAAAGCGCAGGCACACGACGTAGTCCACTCCGCTTTCAGCCAGATAGCGCAGCTTTTCGCGCAAGCGCGTTAAGCGAGCAGGGGCTCTATCAGCGGCAAAAAGCTCCAGCGGCTGCGGTTCAAAAATCATCACCACCACGGGCAACCCACGCGCTTTACCTTCAGCACGTAAGCCCTGCAGCAGCGCCTGATGCCCTCGATGCACACCGTCGAAATTACCAATGGTCAGTACGCACCCATGTGGTGCCTGACTGAGATTATGTATGCCGCGTATCAGCTTCATGTCTGGCTCGAAAGAGTGAAAATCGTCAGAGTATACCTTGTACAGAAGCCCACGTTAACCAGCTATTGCACCTCATCGCCCAAAGTGGGAATGATTTCATCAGCATCCGTCGAAAAGGCAAGAAAATATGGGCAGACCGCATGATTTTTGTGCCGGAAAGACTGTATTCATCGGTCACAAGCTGGTAGAATCCTGCGCCATCAATACGTAAAGCAGCGTTGTCGTATTAACGACGCTTATTTGCACAAATCCATTGACAAAAGAAGGCTAAACGGGCATTCTCCTCGGCCTTTGAATTGTCCATATAGAACACATTTGGGAGTTGGACCTTGGCTAATATCAAATCAGCTAAGAAGCGCGCCGTTCAGTCTGAAAAGGCCCGCAAGCACAACGCTAGCCGTCGCTCTATGATGCGTACTTTCATCAAGAAAGTATACGCAGCTATCGAAGCTGGCGACAAAGCTACTGCACTGAAAGCATTTAACGAAATGCAACCAATCGTGGACCGTCAGGCTGCTAAAGGTCTGATCCACAAAAACAAAGCTGCACGTCATAAAGCAAACCTGACTGCACAGATCAACAAACTGGCTTAATCGCCCGCTTGTTATCAGCTTTGAAAAAAACCCGCGAAAGCGGGTTTTTTTATGCCTGCAATTCATGTAGCCCGGCCGAGTGAAACGACGCCGGGATCGGCGCTGAGCTTCCCCGGAGTCGGCGTAAACGCCTCGTCCGGGCTACATGTTACGAAGCGGAGGCGTTATTTAGCTGGCAGAGTAAATAGCGCAGAGTAATCGCGATGGCATATACGCTGTACTGCCGGATGCTGAATCATGCGCTCGGCAAAAATAGCGTGATACTCTTCCATCACGTTATCCATGCGGCCAATTTCTATCACATGCTCGTCGGCATAGAAATCATGGGCGTAGAGCGTCGGGGCAACAAAAATCGCGTTGTGCGCCGCCCCAAAGGCTTTCATAAGTGCGGCATCGTCAAATTCGCCGAGGATCTCCACCTTCAGGCCCTGCACGTTAAACCAGTTCAGCAATTTGCGCCCCAGCATTGAACGGCGGCCGGGTATCAGCAGACGGCGCTCCTCAAGGCAGGCCGGGAAGCTTTTTTCCGGCGGCGGATTCATGCACCAGAAACTCACGCTGCACTCGCCAATTTTTACCGAGAACAGCCCCTCTTGCTGAGTGGAGTCAATCGGGCAGTCGGAGATAATCATATCCAGCTTATGCTGGCTTAGCTGCTCCAGCAGCATTTCATGCGTCGACTCAAAGCAGCGCAGGTGGATTTGTTCATCTTCAACGACTACCGCATCCAGCACGCCGCTTACCAGCCGCTTTGAAAGCGCATCGGCAACGCCAACATCGAACAGTAGATTCGACTCCTTGCGATAGTTGACGATGTCCAGCATCTCCTGGCTCAGGGTGAACATTTTGTCGGCGTAGCGGAACACCAGTTCACCGAGTTCGCTTGGCTCGATGCCGCGTCCCTTGCGCTTAAACAGCTTCCCCTGTAAGCGTTCTTCCAGCGCCTTGATCTGCCCGGTAATGGTCTGCGGCGTCAGGTACAAAGCCTCCGCCGCGCCCACCACCGATCCTTCCTTGTAGACATGCCAGAAGTAATAAAGATGATTGTAATTAATATGCGACATGTCCTGTGCGCCCTCTCCTTGCGTTAATTTTTTATGCCGTCGTCTGCGGTTTTAGATGAGCGCGTAACAAGCTATAGCCCACCACCGCCGACAGTACTGATCCAATCAAAATGCCCAGCTTCGCCCAGTTAATCAGCGACGGATCAATGCTGCCAAAGGCCAGACTGGCGATGAAGATAGACATCGTAAAGCCAATCCCGCACAGCAATCCCACCGCCATAATCTGCGAGAAATTGGCCCCTTCCGGTAATTTCGCCAGCTTCAGTTTCAGCGCCAGCCAGCAGAACAGGCTGATACCCAGCGGCTTACCGATGAACAGGCCGGCGATAATACCCAGCGGCAGCAGCGAGGTCAGACCGCTCAGGGTGACGCCCTCAAGCGACACGCCCGCGTTAGCAAAGGCAAACAGCGGTAAGATCATAAAGGCCACCCACGGATGCAGTACATGCTCAAGCTGTTTCGCCGGAGAGTGCCCATTTTTCTCGCGCAGCGGAATAAAGAAGCCGACAATCACCCCGGCAAGCGTCGCGTGAACGCCCGACTTCAGCACGGCCGTCCATAGAATGACGCCGACCAGAATGTAGATCCCCGTACGGCGCACGCCGCTTAAGTTCAGTACCGCGAGCACAACGATAGCGGCGGCGGCTACCGCCAGCGACAGTAACGACAAATCGCTGGTATAAAACAGCGCGATAATGACGATTGCCCCGAGATCGTCGATGATCGCCAGCGCCATCAAGAAGATCTTAAGAGACGCCGGAACGCGGCTGCCGAGCAAAGCCAGAACACCTAACGCAAAGGCGATATCGGTCGCGGCGGGAATCGCCCAGCCGCTGCTGGCAATCGGATCCTGGCCGTTAAAAGCCAGGAAGACCAGTGCCGGCACCACCATACCGCCCAACGCGGCAATCACCGGGAATATGGCCTGACGGCGGGTCGCCAGCGAGCCTTGCATCATCTCGCGTTTGACCTCAAGACCAATCAGCAAGAAGAAGACCGCCATCAACGCGTCGTTAATCCATAACAACATGTTTTTGTTGATCTCGAGTGCCCCAACGCGAAGCTGTACCGGCGTTTCCAGGAACGCATGATACAGGCCGCTGGTCGCACCGAGGTTTGCCATGAGCATAGCCAGCACGGCTGCAATAATCAGGATGATGCCACCTGAGGCATCGTTGCTAAAAAAGCGCTGAAGATGCTTCACTTTTACTCTCTCTATTACGGTGAATTATTCGTTAAAACTATTCTATCCGCCTTAATTGCTCGAAAAAATAAGTTTATTACTGGCAAATAACTCGGTTTTTACGATAAAAAGCCCAACCAAAGGCCGGGCATATCGTTTGGGTGAGAGCGTGCGATGCAAAAGTACGTCCTAATCATAGACAATGCGCAACAGCGTGAGCTGCTTATCTTCATCGAGATACTGTGTCTCCACGGCCGCATAAGGCTCCACGATTGGCGTGGTCATATTTTCAACAATGATATGGCGCGTCACCACATCCTGACGGTGACACTGTATTTCCAGCGCCTGGGTATCATTCCAGCAGCCCATCTCAACCACGCTGCCGGAAAAGGTGATGCTTCCCATCATCGCGGCCGACGTTCCAGTAAGCAGGAACAGCGGCAGCATTAAGGCGCCGCAACGCACAATATTTATCATGCAGACACTCCTGTGAACTGCGAAGATGGAGTTAGCCTTTGGCTTTCTGAATCGCCATTTGCAGCACATCCTGCGAAGAACTTCCTGGCACCACGGAGACCCGCTTGATATCCGTCGTCGCCGCTTGTGGCATCACGACAAACGCCGGCGTGCCGGTAAAGTCCATATGCTGCGCCAACGCCTGATTCAACATTAGCGCATCGTGCACCGCGCCGCTGTCGTGCGCCGTTTTCACGGCGGCAATCTGTTCAGGCGTCAGATACGTTTTCGCCAGGGTATACACATCCTGCTCGGTGAGCGCACCTTCTACTTTCCCCGTCGCGTATAGCGCGTTATGCCACTCAAGATACTTGTCGCCGCCGTGCGTCAGCCAGACCTGCTCGCCCAGTCTGGCCGCCAGACCCGAGACCGGCCAGCGTGAGGCAAAGATAGGGAACTCTTTGAAAATAAAGCGGGTATCCGGGTTCGCCTTGACCAGCGCTTCTACTTCCGGCGCCATTTTGCTGCACCATGAACATTGATAATCAAAGAACATCACCACCGCCGCTTTGGCGTTAGCCGGGCCAACCGACGGGCTATTGGCGCTGAGTAAATCAGCCTGGTACTGTAGGGCAAGCTGCACGTAGGCCTGCTGCTGGGCAATTTGCTGACGCTGGTGCAAGTTCTCGCTGGCGGCAATCAGGAATTCAGGGTGATCCGCCAGATAGGTCGCAACCGCCTGCCCCACTTTATCGGGATGACTGGCGATATACGCTTCGGCGGTTTGCCCTATCTGGTCAGCTTGCCCGGTTTGCGCCGCAAGCGCTGGGGTCGATATCATGCCAAGCAGCAACAGACCGGTTAGGCGGGAAGGTGTTAATCGTGGATATTGCATAGTCTAAGTCTCTTATTTGTAGGGTCAAAAGGCTGCGGCACGCTTATCGCGGGCCGCAAAATTTAGCGGCGGCGCGCCACGCTTATCTCAGTTATGGGCATCACGCGGCCATAATCATTGATGCTTTGCCAGCGCAGATGGCAGGTTGACGCCTGTGCGCACCAGCGGGTTTGGCGATGTGAAAACGGCGCAACGACGCCTGCGCTGTCGATCGATTGCTCGTTGGTATGCAGCATAAACAGCGTCACGTAGTAGGGCGTGGGGTTGCGCACCGTAAGGCCGTCGGGGTTAAGCGTCCATTGCAGCTGTTGATAGGCGTGCTGTGGGTCGCCGCTTAATCCCAAAGGGCGATAAATCAGCTTCATCGCCGAGCGGTAGGCCATTTGCACGCTATTGCCGTTCACCTTGCCAGAAGGGATGGCGGCAATGCTCAGCGTCAGAAGGCTTTCCCGATTTTCCGGCAATGGCGAACCGTTATGTATGACGCGAAGCGTATTTTCCTGACCACTCGCCAGGGTAAATAGCGGCGGCGTGATCACCCAGGATGAGGCTGACGCGGTCTCGTTTTCAGCGCCAGCCCAGCGGCTCGCGGAAAGAATATGGCTGCTGATAAGCCAGGCGCTGGCGGAGGTGTTATGCAGCGGAATACTCAGCGATGGCGTACCCGCGCTGTAGATAAACCGCGTCCCCCCAATCACCACGCCCGCCGTAGCATGCACACCGGTGAGCGATAGCCAAAGCAAGATCGCGCGGATAATAAGCTTATTCATAAGCGAGCACGAACGTCGCAGAGGCGTTGGCGTTACCCGCGACCACGGCCTCGCCATCGGCAATATAGCGGGCATAAAATTGCAGATGAACCGATGACTGACCGGATGAGATGGCCTGACTTGCACTCTCATCGCCCAAAGCGATCGCGGTTTTATCTTTGTCGTATATTCCAATCGCCACGCCGGTGGCGCTGCCATCACCCGGCGTGAGCGCCAGCAAATCGGGATAATGACTGTCCGCTGTGCCGCTAAAACTGACCGTCACTCCGCTTGCGGTTGCGCCACAATTTTGCAGGTTAATCGCAAACGGCTGCCAGTTAGCGCCATCGCCCGCCCGCGCAAACTGTCGATTGCTTACCGCCCCCATCTCGACATCAATATTCTCTGAGTCTGGCGATAACGTGCAGGTATTGTCGGTTATCGTCCCGGAAACATAGACTCGCCCGTCGTGCCCGTGGGCGCAGGACAGCAGGCTGCCGCCTACGATGAGGCAGGCGATACATAAACGCAGATTAATCACTGGGCCCTTACTCATATTGCAGATCGAAATACATCACCGCCGTCGCATTGCCAGAGGTGACCACGGGACGGGTAGATTTGTAGCGAATATAAAATGACAGCGTGTTTCGCCCCGCTTTTAGCGGATACACCACGGAGCTGGTGTTATTGATCGCGACGTCATCTTGATCGTCATCGAGGATTTCCACTCCAACGCCCGTGGCCAGCAAATTCGTTGACCCCATGCCGGTATCGCTCAGCGCCAGCAGCGCCGGGTTGTCGTTGTCTGCGGTACCGGTAAACCAAATCTTTGTACCGCTAATGCCGCGGGAACAATTCTTGAGGTTGATGTTGAACGGTTTAAATTTGGTTGTGGCGCCGGTAGAGGGAAAGTCAGCCACGGCAAATTGCCCTAAATCAATGCTCTGACTGAGGCTGGAAATCTCCACATCGCAGGCCTGCGCCATGATGGTGCCGGTGAACTCGAGATTGTAGCTGGTCTCATCCGCCCAGCAATAAGGCTGCCAAAGCAGCGCCAGCATTAACATCCAACAATGTTTCATCTAATCAAAATCCACCCGTAGATTAGCCAGCGCGGTAAATGTTCCTTCGGCTGGAACCTCCCCGGTGGTGCTGACGGGATAGGCCTGTAATGTCATGGTGGTCCGCCCTGCCTCATCGGTAACAAACGGCACGGCGCTGCTGGCATCATTGGGCGTAAGTACCGTGCCATCACGGCTTTCGACCACCACGCCAACGTCCGGGTTATCGGAGGCAATCGCCTGGGTAAAATGGCCGTCTGCGGTGGCCTGCACGCTCAGGCTCAGATTGACCGTTGAATCAACGCCGCTACAGGTCACCGGCACATTAAAAATGCGCGATCTGACGCCCGTCGGCTTTTCGCCCGCGTGCGTAAAGTTGCCGCTATACAGCGAACCAAAGTTCACCAGGATGGTTTGACCGGCGTTAATCTCGCAGCTTTGCGGCACGGTTACCGTTCCGCTATAGGCAATGTTGTAAACCACGTTGGTTAGCGGGTCGCCGGGCAAGGTAGTGACATAGACGCTGAATAATGTTTTCGGCGCAATAGTGACCGAACCAATAAACGGTTTGACGATTTTTAGCTGGAAGGTCAGGTTGGAATCACGAATCGCAAACGACGCCCCTTTTCCCGCATCGTCATTTGTCATCGGCACATATTTCTGAGGCGGATAAATGTCCCCTACCGCCGCGTTATCAATGCGCATCGCGGCCTCAAGGTAGCTGGCATCCAGCTTCAGGTATTTCCAGTGCCCATCGGTTTCGACAACCGGGTACTGAGACACATACGAGCGCAGCGTCCGGTGATAGGTTGCCGAATCGCTCGGACAGATCACCTGAATATTCCTCCCCTGACTCTTCACTAACGGCACCGTTTCACCGGCCCGGTTTTGCGTCGCGGTTAACGTGGTGGAGAGATCGTAATTCACGGTCGATGGCGCGTTATTCACATTCTGGCAAACCTGGGCATGGACGCTTTGGCTTAGCACAAGCGCCACCAGCGACAGGCATAAATGGGAGCGTTTCATTTAGCGGCATTCCACTTTTTGTCGAACCAACGCGCGGGTTGATTCAGGCAATTGATAAGGCGCGTCACAGCGCTGATTCGCAAGTTTGCCCCAGCGGACGTGCAAGATCCCTTGCGGTATCAGACCAGACAGATAGGTTTCACCGTCATCGCCAACGATGCTTTCCGAGGTATTTTGGTTGGCGGATACCGTCGCGCCAAACGGCACGGCTCTATCGTGATAGCGTAAATTCAGCAGTGCCCGAACACCGACGTGCGCATCAAAATGCGCCAGCGCCAGCGCCCCTTCGGTCGGCACGACGTTTGTCACGGCGTCATCAATATCGACGTTATCCGCAAGCGTATTGACGTTTAGCGCCATTCGGTTGAGTCGATAGGTGGTGGCATAGGGAATGACCGCATAGCCGCGACCATCGGTATGAATACCGGGCTCATCTTCAATCCCTACTTCTGCCGCCCCGGGGGCCGCGATAAGAATATTGGTATTGCCCAGCGGCTGGCTTAACGTCACGCCGTGCGAATGCACCACCACGCCGCCGCTCAGTCCGTAGTTAACCTGCTGATAATCTCCGTTATTATTGACGTTATAGCCGACGTTCACATTGCCCCGGGAACCGTCATATTCCATGCTGGCAGCGCCGCTTTCCCCGCCGCCATGATTCTGCATTCCCTGCTGCACGCTGTAGCTGAGGTTGTTTTCATCCAGCAGCGTGCCGTTAATTCCGGCGCTTTCGGTCACGTTATGCTTTCGGTCGCTGCTGGTGTTGAAGGTGGCATAAGCGTTATGACGCTCATGGGTGATATCGTCGTCATGACTGAGCCACTGGCTTAGCGGCAGTGAAATATTGAGCGCGACGATTCGATCGCTTTCCGACTCCCCCGGTGAACGGCTGCTGTTATAGGACAAGCTCCAGGCGATGCCTTGGTAGGTTGCGCTGTAGCCTAGCTGGAGTAATGAATTGGTTTCATCGGTATGCCAGTAGCTTTCCCGGCTGGCGGTAATAAAGAAAGAACCGAACTGGGCCAGCGGCTGCGTGATGTTCAACTGGACTTTGCCGCGCTTGGTGTAATAAAGGTCGTAGTAGTTTGCCCAGTCGGCACGAGCGTCATCGTCGTCAGTTTGCCCGTTGTAGCCAGACATATGCTTCCATGTCGTCTCATCAAGGGTATAAAACGAGGACGTCGAGTAGCGATAACCCAACAGCTGTAGATTAGTGCCGAGCTGGCTGAGCGATTTGGCATACAAAAGACGCAGTGATTGCCCCTCATGATCGCTGCCATCAACCAGCGTGCTATAGGCTTGAGTGATATCCAGCGATAGCGCTCCCCAGTCTCCCAGGTTGGCACCGCTACCCAGCGCTATCGCTTTGTAGTTGTTTGAAAACTGCATACCACCGTACAGCGTGACCCCTTTCGGTAAGCCCCACATCAGCGTCGCCTGGCCAAACTGTGTATCCTCTTTCTGGCTACTGTCGCCGCGATATTCCGCCACCGTCGCCGCATATTTCAGGCGACCTTCACGCTGCAGAACCGGTACGGCGGAATACGGAACGTTATAGCTATGGGTGCTGCCATCGGACTCTTTTACCTCGACCACTAAATCGCCGCTCGACGCCGTCGGGTAAAGATCGCTAAAGGTGAACGCGCCGGGGGGAACATAGCGCTGATTAATGATGTAGCCATTCTGGCGGATGGTGACCTGGGCGTTGCTTCTGGCGATCCCGCGGATCGTTGGCGCAAATCCCTTCATGCTGTCGGGGAGCATGTTGTCATCGGAGGCGATCTGGATCCCACGAAACGGCAGGCTATCAAACACGCCGGAAGGGGTGTAGCTATCGCCCACCGTCATTTCGCTTTTCAGCGCCGCAATGTCACGCTCCAGATAGGTACTGATGTGCTGCCAATCAGCCTGGCTATTCTGGCCGCTGCTGTCGTTCCAGGTTGAGTAATCGCGTAATCGCCATGCCCCGATATTAAGCCCGCTGTTCAGCCCCAGAAACTGGTTGGTCTGCGCGCTGCTTTCGGCGCTGCGGTCGTGCGTTTTTGAGCCGGTGTAGGTGTAGTTCAGTAATAATGCGTTCACCCCTTCATCCCAGTTTTGCGGTGGGATGTAGCCGCGAGCGTTGTTGACCAACGCCGCCTGCGGAATGCTGATGTTCAGGCGCTGTTGAGCAAAGTCAAAGCGGGAAGTTGCGTCAGGTATTGCGGCCGCCAGATCGACACAATCCGCCGGGGCTGACCGGGCAAGCGCCGGCTGGCCCGCCACGTTGACGCCCATTTTTTGCAGCATCTCAGTGGTCAGACAGGCGCTTAGTCCGCTTTTATCGTTCGATGCTTTACCGGGCGTTGCGGCGTTAAATTGTAAATCCTGGCTCGACTGAAGTGCGTCATTGAGATAGACATCCACGCGATACACGCCCGGCGCCTGAACATTGCGGCTGAATGTCGACAGATCGGCGACGGCCGAAGGATCGTCAGATAAAAAAGCCGGATTAAAATAGTTATCCGCCCAGCTTCTGGGGATCGTCAGCGCGCTAGCCACCGCCAGCGCCAGGGTCGGGAGCGAAGGTTTGGTGGCGCGACAGGAACGGCGCATCATCGCATCAGCTTCCAGCAACATGTCAATCCGTCTGACAGGTGAACTTCGGCGTGGTTGCGCCAAAATCATTAACCGCGCGATACGTCACGCTTCCGGTCGGCGCGTTTAGGGTCAGCGCCCCTTTCGGCGCAACCATCGTATTGGCAAGCTTTTTGCCGCCCGCGTAAATCTCCACTAAAGAGACATAGTAGGGCGAGCTATTGGTAATGGTCAGGCGGCGACCTTCCGTATGGCAGCGCAGCGCGTCTGGCGCATCCACTGAAGAGGTTGGAAGATCGCTGGGACGAATAAACAGCTTGATCACGCTTTGCGTGGCGATTTGTAAGGTGTTACTCGCCAGTTTATGTTTATCGACCGAAGGAATCGCTTTGCTATTGAGGTAGAAGACACTCTCTCTGTCCGTCGGCAGCGTTGGGCCAACGTACATAATACGCAGCACATTCTCTGTTTTTGGCTGCATCACAAACAGCGGCGGCGTCAGAATAAAATCGGTTGAGCGAATACCATCGACGTTCGCCACCCAGGATTGGATCAGAAAAACGTTGGTCGCCGAGGAGTTAATGACGGGCAGAGAGACCTGCTTGCTGCCCTGCGGATAAATCACGCGCGTCGCGCCCAGCGCAATACCGCCCGCCTGCGCCACATTCGTCATACTCAATACGAAAAGCAGCAAAAGCGACTGCATGATCTGAATTTTTTTGGTGCACATACTTAATTTACTCAGGTGACTTTGGGGGGTTATCGCGGCGGTACGCAACAATCCCTCCGAACGTCGGGTTCGGAGGGATTGTCAGATATTCGATTAGGAATAGACCATGCTAAAAGTTGCGGTTGCCGTGACGTTACCGGGGGTAGCTGCACCGGTAGCAATGTAGTCAACGCTCAGCGGGATAACGTTTTCACCGTTAATCAGAGTGACCGTAGAGGAGGTTTTACCCATAGAAAGCGTCTCGCCGCCTGGGCCATACAGCTGTAAAGCAACATTGGTTGCTGAACCCGCACCGGCGGTATTCGCCAGCGTGTCCTCGATGGTCGCGTCTTGCTGACCATTGAAAATAACCGCCGCGTTCTGGCTCACGCTGATATCACAGTCTTCCAGTTTGATATTGAAGTCTTCTTTCTGATTCGCGACCATTCCAGGTGCCGTTAACTTGGTGGTTCGGACCTGGCCTAACGTGACGGTCTGATCGATAGAATCTGCCGATACGGAACAGGCAGCATCGACAACCTGCCCCACAAAATTAACGGTACCGCCAGAAACGGTCGCGGTGGAATCACCTGCTTCGGCAGCATTAGCCAGCGCAGGGCCGCCCAAAATTAATGTGGAAACAACCATAGCAAATACGTTCTTTTTCATACAATCCCTTAAAGACAATCAATAGTTAATGTTTTTAATATCGGAAGATAGAGTCCGTGCGCACATAAAATAAATATTGCGGGTCATTCAACATTAAAGATATAGTTTCACTAGTGATAATAACCAATAACTTAAAACAGCATGATGAATATTATTTTAGACCGCTATTACTTATAAAAATAATTATTAACGAAACAACTATTCATGTGCAACGAAGATAATATGACTTTAAAGGACCAGGGATAACCACCTGTTTTAAAAAGAAATTAATCGTAACGATAGACATACGCAATACGGCGTATTGATAAACCAGAAAATCTATGGTAATCGCTTCATTATTCAGAGAGAATATGTATACATATCATACTAAAAATCGCTGATAATGCCGAAAACAGAGTTAATAAGCGGCCGGTAGCTTCCAGATTGACTTAAGACGACCGTTGACGATATTGATATAGCCGCCTTTTTTAAGTTCTGAAAGCAATTTCAGGGTGCGGCTACGAGAAATGCCGGTACGCCGCTGAACAAAATTCAGTACGTTAATACTCTCACGATATTCCTCAGGATATGCCCAAAGCTCAATCAACAGCGCACGAACTTTCAAATACGAATCTACGCCAACCAGCTCCCGGTCACGGACACACATCACCATCAAGCGATACGCCAGGATCCGCGCCACGTCGTGCCAGAGGTCGCACTCTTCAACAATGCGCACGAAATCATCCAGCAGTACCGCGCGGCCACGACAAGGCGTTTCTGCAATCAGAAAGTGCTCTGGCCGGGCTGGCACGTCGTAGGTAATTCCGTAGCTGTCCGTAAGACCGAGTATTGAAGGAGCGAATCCCGATGAGATTTGCATGCGGTCATCGCTGCGGCAATATGAGACAACGCCGCTTTCCAGCAGGACAATGCGGTTGCCGTGCTCCGCAGAACTTAGCGGTAGTTCCTCCCCCGCTTCCAGTAAAAAGGGCTGACCAAACGGTAGCAGTGCAGAAAACAAAGCATCAATTACCGTATAGGGCTTGGCCCGCTGGGCGAAAATAAACGAATGCAAAACATTTTCATTCTCACTAAGTTCTAATCTCATTGTTTTTTGATATGTTTTAACCACAAAAGAGAAGCGAAAGATATAGTTCCTATGACATAGCTTCAATTAATAATAAATAAGTTTATGTTGTAGTATTTCTCATTTATCAAAAGCACAAAAAGACTATAAAAATCAGAATAAGACAATACTCAAGCTGTTTAACATAATAAGAAACAGTGCTTCAGATAACTAACGCCAGTTGGCCTATGTTCAAATCATCCAGTAATCGCGTTCTCCACTTGGGTAGGTTGCTCCCCCAGGAAGGCTACATACGTTTAACCGCATCCTATCTTGTCATATGATTTGTGGCATTAGAAAATGACCGACGGGTAAGGCGGCTTTGCCGCCAAAGCTCAACGTAACGGCGAGCCTCTCCAGGAGGTACACGGCCAGAAAGAGGTCAAGAGGTGTCTATGATGAAGGTCTCTGGCTGAGCAATCAGTGGATAAGGAGGACGATTGGAGGCATCACCTAATCGCAGAAAACATTTATAATATAAATGTCTCATGAAGAAATGAGCACGCGTATAAATCAAATAAACTTATAAGCTTGGGTTATTTTATTAAAACTATTTAAAATTAAAAAACCTAAATTAATCATTAAGAAAAACTTAAAGAACAAACTTCTTTAAAAAAAAATCCTTGCACCTTACAATTCACTTTTCTTTTTGATAGAGTTCAAAAAATGATTTGGTGGTTGTTACCCATCAAATAATAAAATAGCCCCCAAAATCTTCGCGCAATCCCTTTTATTCCGGGGCTCGGCATCAAGTTGTTACACCAATCCGCTGAGTAAAGATATTTCTATTCAGCCTCTTACCTTTCGGTAAGGCATCTGGCATATAGATGCGATTCCGTAAAAGCATCTATCCGGAAAATATTATCTTTGTTATTACTTATAAGACAAATACTTTGTTTTGTTCTAATGCTCATCAGTCAAAAACAATGATTGTGTCGTTACACTTATGAACCATAAATTCCCACAATTCATTTGGATATAGAAGGAAATTCAGGGATGGCTCACCGCATACGGAAATTACTTGCTATTGTTCAGATCTTACTACAATTATGCCCTCCGTCATTTTTGTTATATCTGGCTCCTACATTTAACGCGAGTGCTGAAGAAAAGATTACTTCAGACACCTCCCTGCAGAATAATAAAAATAATCAAGGTAATACAGAAAATGGCGTGGCGCAGGCTGCCGTACAAGCGGGAACCTTGCTCAGCGGCGATGATACTTCCGGCGCACTGGGGAACGCACTGACTTCTGCGGCGACGGGCGCGGCGTCCGCTGAGGTACAGCAGTGGCTAAATAAGTTCGGCACCGCCAGGGTGAATATCAGTACTGATGAACACTTCACGTTGAATGATTCTGAACTGGACGTGTTATTACCTCTTTATAACCAGAAAGAAAATATCCTGTTTACCCAACTGGGTGGACGGCGCCATGACGATCGAAACATCATTAATACCGGTTTGGGCTATCGTCATTTTTCTGGGATCTGGATGTGGGGAACCAATGTCTTTTATGATCGTCAGGTTTCCGGTAATCAGCATGAACGGTTAGGCGTCGGCGCGGAGCTAGGCTGGGATTACATCAAGCTCTCCGCTAACGGCTATTTCCGCCTGAGCGACTGGATGTCCTCCAACCGTTATACCGACTACGATGAGCGCGTCGCCAACGGTTTTGATATCCGGGCTACCGGCTATTTACCCAGCTATCCTCAGTTAGGGGCGAATGTTATTTATGAACAGTACTATGGCGATAGCGTAGGGCTGTTCGGCGATGATAAAGATGACCGACAGAAGAACCCGCACGCCGTCACCTTCGGCCTAAATTATACGCCTGTACCGTTAGTGACATTTGGCGTTAACCAGAAACTCGGCAAGGGTGGCGAAAATGACACACAACTGAATCTGGCGCTGAACTGGACGCCGGGCGTGCCTCTGCGCGACCAGCTCGATCCCTCAATGATCTCACAGCGTCGTTCGCTGCTGGGGAGTCGCCTGGATCTGGTTGATCGTAACAATAATATCGTTCTTGAATATCGTAAGCAGGACATCATCTCCCTGTCGCTGCCGCCACAGCTGGAAGGGGAAGAACAGTCAAAACAGAATGTGACTGCGAAGGTGAAGACCAAATATGGCCTTGACCACATTGAGTGGCAAGCGGCATCGTTTCTGAACGATGGCGGGAAGATCGCCGTCGGCAGTAGCCCAGAACAGTTCGTGCTGACACTGCCTGCCTGGCAAAGCAGCGGTACTAACAGCTATACGCTGAGAGCCACCGCATGGGATAAAAAAGGCAACGCTTCCAACAACAGTGAGATGAAAGTTAACGTCAGCGGTATCGACGTCAATACACTACAGTCCACCACCACCGTTTCGCCGACAAAAATTCCGGCAGACGGAGCTACCACGGCCACCGTTAGGGTGTCGCTACAAACCAGCAGCGGTGAGAGCGCCGCCGGACTGGCATCGCGTCTGAGCGCCACACTGACCACCTCTGCGAGCAGCCCGGCACAAGCCACCAACACCGTCACGGAGAAAAGCACCACGATTACCCGTTTCAACGAAACGTCTCCGGGACAGTATACCGCCACGATCACTGCCGGTACGACACCGGATACGCTGACCATTCAGCCGTTGATTGACAGCACGATAAAGTTAGCCAGCGCGAAACTGATTGAAGAAGCGGCAATTGCTATCCCGCAACTGACAGGGCTGGATACCTTCTCCACCAGCACCATTGCCAACGGAGGTACGCCAATTACCCTGACGGCGCATGTGACCGACCAATACGGCAACGCCCTGAAGGACGCTGTGATTGACTGGTCAGCGGATAATGCGCAAGCGCATTTGTCAGCGGCACAGTCTTCCACCGATGCAAACGGAACCGCGCAGATTCAGGTGACCAGCGCTGAGGTGATCAATACGGTCGTTACCGCTAAACTGGCAGAGGGCAATAGCCTGAGTACGCCAACACTCAGCTTTACGGCTGATACGGCGACGGCGAAAGTTGCGTCTATTGCGAGTGAAAAAACGCAGGTGGTAGCGAATAATACCGACAAGAGTACCGTGACGGCGCAGGTGACGGACAATTACAGTCATCCGCTTGCAGGTGTTACTGTCAAGTGGACGGTAGAGAAAACCGATGACACCAAAGTGGGTAATAAAACCTCGGTAACGGACAGCCAGGGTATGGCCACGATAGATCTGAAATCAGCGAAGACCGGCACTATTACGGTAACCGCTGAGGTTAATGGTAATTCGTCACAGGAAACTGATCCGATCACCTTTGTTGCCGATAGCAGCACAGAAAGAGTGACGTCGGTGAAGCTGAGTAAATCTCAGGCATTGGCTAACGGTAGCGATGCGATCATCTACGAAGCCACCGTTTCGGATGCTGCAGGCAATGCTATCCAGAACGCTACGGTAACGTGGTCCTCAGATAATACAGATGTGATACTTTCCGACACGCAAACGTCCAGCGACATCAACGGGAAATCACAGATTCAGGTGACGTCGCACAAGGCAGGAAATGTAGTCGTTACCGCTCAGACCAGCGCTTCCACGGGGTATCAGTCCGATAAAGCAACATTCACTGCGGATGCGGGCAGCGCCAGCATTTCTGACCTGGTGAGTGACAGAGAGTCGGCG
This sequence comes from Enterobacteriaceae bacterium, assembly GCA_902363335.1. Taxonomy (GTDB): domain Bacteria; phylum Pseudomonadota; class Gammaproteobacteria; order Enterobacterales; family Enterobacteriaceae; genus Kluyvera. The sequence goes on from CABIZV010000006.1 coordinate 230,992, forward strand.
CTGGCCAACGGTTCGGACGGAATAACCCTCAGCGCCACGGTTAAGGATACCAACGGCAACCCGGTAGCGAATGCGGATGTCAACTGGTCGGTTTCTCCAGCGACTGGCTCGCTGTCGGCAAACAGCAGTAAAACGGATAGCACCGGCGTGGCGAAAATCACGCTGACCTCTGCGGAGGTGGCGACATATGGTGTTACCGCTGAAATCAATGGTTCGACAGATAAGGCGTCCCTGACCTTTATCGCCGATACCAGCACGGCGCATCTGACTTCGCTGACGGCAGAGCCAACGACCAGCGTGCTGGCGGACGGTACATCGGCCATCAACCTGACGGCAACCGTGGTCGATCAGTTTGGACACCCGGTTAAAAATGAGCAGATCAACTGGAGCGCCGATAACGCTAAGGCACAGCTTTCCAGCACGCAGTCAATAACGGACGCTCAGGGTCAGGCAAAGATCAAGGTCACCAGCGCTGACGTGATGACCACCGTGGTGACAGCGCAGCATAATCAGGCGGAAGCGCTGCACACCGACTCGCTCAGCTTTACGGCGGACACCACATCGGCAGTTGTGCACACAATTGACGCTAACAAATACCAGGTGATAGCAAACAACATCGATACCAGCACCGCGACAGCACAGGTAGTTGATCGCTACAGTCACCCATTAAGCGGGGTCACGGTTAACTGGCAAGTCACGAAAGCGGATGGTACATCAGCCGGAACCGCAACATCTGTAACCGACAATCAGGGAACGGCGACCTTTACGCTGAAGTCGGCGAAAACGGGTTCGGTGACGGTATCCGCTGGTGTGAACGGCGCAAGTGACGTGAAGAAAACCAATACAATAACCTTTGTTGCTGACAGCAGTTCGGAAAGAGTGAGTCTGGTCAAACCGAGTAAAAATCAGGCGACCGCGAACGGAAGGGATGAAGTTATCTACGAAGCGATAGTGACGGATGCGCAGAATAACCCGGTAGCCAATGCCACGGTAGACTGGTCAGCGGATAATACGGACGCGAAGCTAAGCGTAAACCAGACCACCAGTGACGCCAACGGGAAATCGCAGATTAGCGTAACGTCGCTTAAAGCCAGTGAGGTGGTCATTACGGCGCAGACCAGTGCCAGCACGGCAATGCCGGCGGATAGTGTCCATTTTGTAGCTGACGCCTCGACTGCAAAAATCGACTCGGTAGTCAGCAACAAACCAACGGCGCTCGCGAACGGTACTGATGCGATGACCATCAGCGCCACCGTGACGGATATCAATGGCAATCCGCTGGCGGACGCAGATGTTAGCTGGGAAGTCACGCCAGCAACCGGGGTGCTGTCTGCGCAGAGCAGCAGAACCACCGCAGAAGGCGTGGCACAGGTTCAACTGACCTCGACAGAAGTGGCGAGCCTCAGTGTGAAGGCTAGCATCAATGGCACCCAAGGGGCGGCATCCAACCTCAACTTTACCGCCGACAGTACCACAGCGCATGTGGCATTGCTGGAGGCAGACAAAACCCTCGATATCGTGGCTGATAAAGATACGGTAGCGTTGACCGCAACGGTGCTGGATAGCAACCAGCATCCGGTATCAGGCGTGACGGTAAACTGGAGCAGCAGCGAAACCAACAGCAGTTTTAGCGTTAACTCGTCGGTGACAGATGCACAAGGGAAAGCGACGGCGACCTTCTCCAGCCTGAAGGCGGGGAGTATCGTCGTAACGGCTGCAACCACAGGCGGCACAGGTCAAACACAGACATTGCAGGTGACAGGAAATACAGCGACAGCGCAAGTTACCGGCATCACACCGGACAAGACGCAAGAAGTTGCTAACGGAACTTCGATGATCACCTGGACGGCAGCGGTTGTGGATGCCAACGACAACGTGCTTAAAAATGTGACGATAAACTGGGCTGCCAACCGTGATGATGTCACTCTAACGCCAACAAGCAGCGTCTCTGATGATAATGGCCACGCGACAACGCAGAGTGTGTCGCTGAAATCGGGTAAGGTCACCCTTACCGCCACTCCGGCCAACCATACCGCAGGCCAGAAAACGGACGGTGAGGCTGTATTTATTGGTGATACTCAAACTGCACATGTGGCAAAACTGACGCCGAACGAGACAAGGGTGATGACCAATGGCGTTGGCGCGACATACACTGCGACAGTGAATGATGCCAACGATAACCCGGTAACAGGGGTAACGGTCACCTGGACTGCTAATATCAATACGCTTTCAGCAGATTCCAGCACAACAAACAGCGCAGGTGAGGCTAAGATGACGCTGAAAGGCGGCACGAAAGGGCTGGCGACAGTCACGGCAACGGCAAACGGTTCAACGTTGAAAGACCAGAGCGTCACATTCGCGGACATCGTGCAGTATGACTGGAATATAACGGGAACAACATCGACATATAAGGGCGACACTATAACCGGTTATCCAGCCGTTGGCTTCATCGTGACGGGCGACACTCAGGTTCAGGGAAGCAATACTCTGATTTGGGATTCTACTGCCTATGGGTCTTCAACGTTAATCATGCCAATGCAGGATGATGCTGGAGCGACGCATAATGTTATCTTTACCGGGCAAAGAGATAATGAATGTGGGGCACATGCATTAAACAACGCAGTGGCCTGTTCGACGGGTAACAATTATCCAAAATTAGTCTATAAATCGGCTGATAACCCTGACCTGCCAGCCGGGCATTACACTGCGCATATCACCTTTGATGGCCAGGAATGGCATAACAAAGCCAGGTTACTTGCCTACGATATCAATACGTCATTAACCGTAGAGTAATTCTGCGTTGAAAATGTCGGTTTGCAGATTGTAAGCCAGTCACTTTAGAGGCTGAGGCCTGAAAATTCAGGCCTCAGATGACGCCCCAAATAATAAAAGAGGGGTCGACTGCGGTGAGTCAGAGAGTCGTTTACTACACCATCACCGCCGCCCTTCCCCAATACGTCAGATGTTAATACTCACTAAAATAACGAGGGAATGTGTAGTATTCGCTCATTTTTTCTGCCAGCCAGCCTCCGTCCTCGCCGTTCGAATGGATAGTGGTGATGCTGACCGTCGAACCACCGCCCCACAATACCGAGAAAACGTTGTAATCCGGCAGGTTAAGCGCCTGCATTTGCCCCCAGTCGTAGCCGTTGTCCTGGCGTAAAAAATCGCCAACGTTCGCCACGCCATAGACCGCGCTGTTAACCGGTGTATTCAGCAGCTCTGAAGAGATCGCATCGATATCTTTGCCAATGCGCACGTCCCCCATAAAGAAACTGCCGCCGGATGCAAAGTGCGATGCCGCAATTTTGCTGGTGCCTTCATCGAGCGTTGGCATATGACCGCCAGGGATTTGCCACAGCATTGCAGGTTTATGCAGATCCTTCGCCGCCTGTTTAACCATTCCCAGATAGTGCAGCCAGCAGGTAGCATTCCAGCCGTAGTGCGCAAGCGCATCCGGGCTAAAGCAGTCACGTTCAAATTTATCAAAGGCGATAAAATCTGGCGCATAGTCACCGCGATAGACACCTAATTCCTCGATAAAGGCCGCAATAGCCGCACCGTGGGCAGCCGGATCGGCATCCGCTTTAAGTAGCCAATCGGCAGTACCGGTCGCCCACACGTTAGTCTGCCAGCCGAAGGCGATATCCGGCGCAAACTGCCGCACGATGTAGTTGATTGCCTGAATATAACCATAGAGATCGTTGCTAAACACCGGCAATACCGGGTAACTCATCCCTGGCAGCTCGGGTAACGCGTTGATCGCGGCCGCCAGTTGAACGTTAACCTCGACGCTGTTCGCCTGGCGTACCCCGGTGTAACCGTAAGGTTCTTGTTGCATCGCCCCCAGGAAATCCGGGTTTAAGACAAAGGTCGCCGGTACGGCATGAGCGCTGTCTTTATAAGACTGCGCCGCCAGACATTGGGTGATGAAGTTGCCAAAGTGATTGCGTAGACGCTGGCTATCCTGCAAATCAGACACCGCGCTCCCGCCGCTGGCATTGGCGGTATACACCACCATCACCGGCATGACGGGGCGACCCGCCTCTTTTTCAATTTCGCGAACCAGAGGGACGGTTTTGTGAATCGGCAAGGAAGCGTAGTCGAGGAAGCCATCACCGTTGGTATCCACTTCGGCCGCAGGAACAGGATCGCCGCCGCCGTCAAATCCGTCATATTTAAACAGTGCGCTAACCGGAATATCGCGATAAAGCGAGACGGTTTCCGCCGCGTTTACCGTTACGCCGCCATGTGCCACATAGTTTGGCCAGCCCTTGACCTGCAACGCCACGCCCTGGATAAATTCAACCGTCACATGGTTATCGGTTTGCAGCAGGCGGAACGGCGCGTTTATCTCGCAATGCCATGGAGCATCACCGACATAAATATCCGCCGCTTCGAGCGTGTACAGCCCTGGCGCAATACGCATCGGCAGCGCTTGCGGCTGCGTGCCGCTTTCCAGCGTAAAGGTATATTGATATTGCGCGCTGTAAAGGCGGTAACGCTGCGGAGCAACACCTGCCGGTAGGCCCAGAATGGTCATCTGGACGTTCACAAAGCCCTCTTTTTCGACGGCCGTCTGACAGAAAGGAACGCTCACCTCTTTGAGTTCACCCGCCACCGGCGTGAAAGGCGCAGATTTCTCAGGCGCGGTTATCGATTGATTGTTAACGATGGTAGGCTGAATACTCAAAGCATAGTCATGATCGGCCAGCAGCTGTTTCACCCACTTCATTTGGTTAACGTCCATGGTGAGCGTTTGCTCACAAATTCCCGCCTCGTTCCACAGTTCCACGACCATTTCCGCACCGGCAAATTCGGGCGCTTCAATGTTCAGGCAGACGGACGCCAGCAGTACCGGCGATTGATAGTCAATCACGCAGGTTTCGCTATCGTGACCCGATGCCAGATCCAGCGCGTAGCGGCTATTTAGCGGGACGATTTTCATCTCATCGTTGATTAATTCCAGCACCGTGATGTCGTAATGACCCGGGCTGAGATCGTTGATGTTGAGTTCCTGCCCCCATTCACCGACATAACGCTGCGAATGGCCGTCTGGGTAGAGCATATCGAAAGCGGGTTTGAGCGCCGTATTCACCGCCATTGAGGGAAACTTCACCGCAATAGCACCCTGTCGCGTAGGGTCGTGCGCCAGTACGGCCGCCAGTTCACCCATGATAATCGGGGTTTGTGTGGCGGCCAGATAAAATTGCAGCTCAGCGCTTTCGCCTGAGGCTAGCGGCAGTTCACCGTCATTATTGATAATGATGTTGTTTTTTTCAGTCGGCCAACCGCCATCGCTGCTTAAGGTTACAGGTTGATTCCCTAGCATAGAACCGCTCAACGGGCTGTACTGATCGGGATGGCCTGTGGCCGTAAAGCTCAGGGTAAGTTTATTTAAATCAATTGGTTGTGAATATCTGTTCGTCAGCGTCAGCGTTGCGCGCTGATACCAGCTATTGAGATTCAGGGAGCTCATGGTAAGAAGTGGTGCATCACCTTGCGCGGGGGTTTCAGGCTCGACCACCGGTTCCTGTACGGGAACATCCGTATCGGGTTCAACCGCCGGCTCATCGGCAGGGGCAACAGGTTCAACTTCATCCTGGGTTGATGATGGCAGCGTCAGAGTAAAAGTCGAAATTTTTACCGGCACCTGCGTTGCCGCAAAGCTAAAGAACAGCGTTCCGCTCTGCCCAGGCAGCAACCATAATGCTTCGCTGTTATTAATAATAATTTCATTAACATCTAATGAACCTTGCGCTTTACCGCTGAGCGTCAAAGGCATATTGCCTTTCAGCGTACCACCAAAAATACCCCAGGGATCCTGATGACCGGAGGCGGTAAAGCCGATAATGGCATGGTTCATATCAACGGCACGATCGCCGTTATTTAAAATCGTTAAGGTGACTTTCTGATACCAGCTATGAACGTCAATTTTGCTATTTGAAATGGAAAGGGCCATGACCGATATTCCTCGTTCCCTGTTGGAAAAAGCCCCGGAAAACCGGGGCTTGCGTTATGGACTAGTGCTTATTCTTAGTAAGCGCCCAGATCGGTCCATGCTCCGCCTGCAGCACAGTTGAGGTCTGGCTGGTCGCCCATAGACCACCATTTCACCTGGTAGTTATGACCTTTCCAGCTAACGGTCTCGAAGGTGCCCCAGTTGCCGCCGTAAACTGTTTCAGCATTCCACAGTGCGTAAGGAGTGGTTTCATCCACTGCGGAATCATCTTCTGCCGGCGTAACGTCTTCTTCTGGTTCTACAGGCGTAATGATTTCGTCATCCGTGTTTTTATCTGCATCGTCTTTCGCCAGTGCAGGGACAGCGGTCAGAACAAAGCGCTGCTGGGTAGACGGTTCGTTGTAGGTATCGCGAACGAACAGCGTGAACTGGAATGCCGTTTTTGCAGCCACTTCTGGCACCACAAACTCAATCACACATGACGTTTTATCTGCCACTGTAATTTCAGATGGCACGCCCCAGCTAAAGGTCAGCGCATCATCGTCTTCATCAGTAGAACCGGCGCCAGACAGTTGGACAGTAGAGCCGCCAACAACCAGCAGCTCAATTGCCGCTTTCGGTGCGTGGTTCACATCTGGAGTGACAGGCTTTTCTTCGTCTGAATCGCTTGGATCAACGTTGATACCTTCGAAGTAGAACGGTTCCATATCAATCACTTCAGAAGAGATTTCATAGCCCAGACCTTCACGAGCGGCGTTAACCAGCACGCCGTTGTCCTGGTCGATAGTCCAGGTGAACATGCCGCCAAGACCCAGTTTTGCTGCATACTCGCCTTTAGCTTTAACAGAACGCGGCGTATCCAGGGACATGAACAGCTTGCTTTCCGGGTTGTACAGGTAATCCGCGTCAGCAACCTGGTCGGTATAAACGTTGAAACCGTTACGACCTTTCTGGTTTTCCAGATCCAGGTAGTTATAAATCACGTCGTACCATTCGTTAGTACCGGATTCAAACGTACCGACGGTAGTGCCGGTGCCTGCATCGTAGGTGCCTTTCAGCGGGGACAGCGATTCCAGTTCAACTTTGCGGCCGTTACGGGTATAGCCTGCATAACCGATATTGATGCGGTCAGCCGGGAAGCCTTCAGACAGCAGGTGCTCAACGATGGTATTTACAGCCCAACCGTCCTGCTCGATAGCTTTCAGGTTGGTATGGTGAGTCACGGTTTCAGCCCATGGGGTGCCGAAGAAGTCATAGGTCATCAGGTTGATACCGTACAGACCGGCATTCAGCAGCGCTTTTACGTTGGAGTAGCCGAACGTCTTAACCACAGCAGAGCTGGCGATGGAGATTTTTACGTTGCTCAGACCTGCGGAATCCAGCTGCTTACGCAGTTCTCCAATCAGAAGCGCATAATTTTCACCATCTTCTGGACCACATGGGTTACCCGCACCTTCCGCATTTGGATATTCCCAGTCGATATCCACTTCGCTGAACATTGGGAACTGTTTGAACAGTTTCACCACGCCTTTAGCGAAGACTTTGCGTGCCGCATCAGAAGCTGCGGTTTCATGGAAACCGTTACTCATGGTCCAGCCACCGATACTCATAGACAGCGCCAGTTCATGGTTTTGTGCTTTTGCTTTAGCCTGCAAATCACGCAGACCACCGAGCAGACCTTTACAGTTAGCCTGAGTGACAGTTTTTGGATCGACATCCCAACCGCTAACGTCATGACCCACGTTCACGTAAGACTGGAAATCACCCCATGGGTCAAGGAAGGTCGGTTCGTACTGAACTTTGCCACACTGCTCTGCACCTTCGGCAACCACATCACGCCACAGACCATCCACTTTGTGGAAACCCGTCACGCCGACAAAACCAACAATAATTTTATCGTAAGCAACAGGAGAGACATTGGTCAGATCATAGCCACGGCCACGGTTATCTTTCGAATCATCACCCTGCAAGCGGCCGTCATACTGAGACCAGTCAGTGTAGTAACCAAATACCTTCGGTTTGGTGGTAGAAGACTTATATTTGTTATAAACCGGTTTAGCGACACGTGCCGAAGTATAGCTAAATGCGCTGTCTTCTTTTGCTGGGTTAAAACCGTCAGCTGCGTTGCTGGTTTCAGTAAGGGTATCGCCTTTAATCAGTTTGCTGGTAGCCATTTTAATTTCCTTTTAAGTTTAAAAATTATCGCAGTTCGTTCTGCGGAGCCCATAATTCACCGGCCAGACAAAAATGGCTAATCACTAAACCTCACGTTAACTCACACACTCTCACGCTTACGGATGATGCCGATGTTAGATATGTCTATAAGACATCATCAGCTGGTTTACGTAACTCACACCAAGATCATGAGCAATAAACACTCAGCATGTTAAATATCATTTATAAAGCCATTAAATATCATTTAATTCAGGAGAGAAATTGTGATGAGGATCGCTCAACCAGATGATAATACAATTAAATCGATGAGTATTAATGGATTGAGATGATCCTCGTACCCTATATTCACCGCAGACAATTAGGATGTGTATAACTAAAGGATGACGTTATGAAAAACTATCTCATAAATGAAAACTGCATTTATAATGAAGGGAAATATGAACTGAGAACCAAAGCAAACTCTCAGGTTATCAAAATGACCGCAATGAGAGCTAAGTGTCTCAGTTTTATTATCGAAAACGCACAAGAAGGGATCATTGAACGTTCCAGGATTGCGGCTGAACTTTGGGGCAACCGTAGTCATTTCGTTAATGATGCCAATCTGACGCAAATACTCTACTTAATCAGACGCGATCTAAAGATGCTAGGGATTAGCGATCTTTTTATTACCATTCCTCGCCAGGGGATTCAGGTTAACAAAGACATCTGCATTAAAACCTTTGAAGAAAAAACAAAGACACAGAAGCATCAGGTAGTCAGGAAAATGCTCGCGGCGTTAACCACCGTATTTTCCGTTACCTTAGGCACCGCTATGTATATGCATATTCATTAATTCAAGGAGCAGAACAATGAACCCAATCATTGATGGGATTATCGTTATGGAAGGCGGCTATACGCAAAATGCAAAAGACAGAGGTGGCAAAACTAATTGGGGTATCACCGAAGCCGTTGCCCGAGCCCATGGCTATTCAGGGGATATGCGGGACCTGACCCACATAGAAGCCTACGCTATTCTTGAAGAAGATTACTGGATTAAACCAGGCTTTGAGCAGGTAGCCACGCTATCCAACCCTATCGCCTTTGAACTGTGTGACGCAGCGGTCAATATTGGTGCCCACTATCCTTGCGTCTGGCTACAGCGTTGGCTGAACGTCCTCAACCAGGAAGCGAGAACATACAGTGACATCTGCACAGATGGCCATATTGGCCCGAAAACGCTCGCCGCATTGGACACTTACCTGACATGGCGTGGGAAAGAAGGGGAAGCCATACTGGTGAAAGCCTTAAATTGCAGCCAGGGTGTCTACTACCTGGATATAACCGAAAAAAATAAAAATAATGAAGAGTTCATTTATGGTTGGATCAAGAACCGAGTAGCCTGACCATCCGTCTAAAAATAAAAGACTCACGGATGAGCCTTTTATGATAAATAAATAATATTCTAATTACTCACCTGAGCTTACATCATTAATATGTTTTTTAATTTTGTCTCCGAGTATTTTTAAGATCGGTGCTGCAAACACTCCGCCTAAACCGGCAGCGAGCAGCACCATGTTAAAACTAAAGCCTTTTTCAATCGCCAGTGCGCTGAGTAAAAAGCTGGTAAAACAAGAAATCACCACCTGCTTTACGCAATTCATAACACTTTTATGAGCATCACTTTGTTGCGTTTTTTCTTTACCAATAAAGTAGCTGACAAATCCTCCCCACGCGCCCACAGAAATGATCGTCAAAAGGATTTCCACTTCGAGTAAAACAACCTCGGTGTTGGGTAATTGATTGGGAATAGCCATATTAAACTCCTGTATAAATATGAATGGTTGACAACAGGAGTTTAGATATTGCCCGGTGACTACGGAAATCATATGAACCTCATCAGTGCTCATTAATTTTCAATGAGCGTTCAATGAGAGGTATCAACGACGGAATGAGGAAAGCGTATGTAACATAGAGACAGTACCGTTTATGACAGCCAGATTTCGACTGTTTTTTTTCCATGACGCATACACCTGAACCGGCCGGAAGGCTAACTCGGGTGGCGGTTGGATAATCTTAATATCATATTTACGCTGATTTTTATAAAACAAAGCGATTTTTAACGGTATCAACGCAATCATTGAGGAACGCTCAACCACGCTAATCAAGCCATTTATTGAATCACTGCGGTAACCAATATTACGCTTAGCTTTATACCATCGCTCATCCATAAGTAAGGCACTATCATTGATGACTTCAGGAATACTGGTGCCTGATTGATATTGCGCGTGACGCGAGGTATAGAAATGATGTAATGAAAGCTGAGACAATTGGCTCAGCATATGAGAGCCCGAACAAATACAGACAAAACTTTTAAAGCTATCAATGAGCTGATGATCGATACCGGGAACAATAATCGGGTCAACGCTAATCAACAGATCGCAGTCTGAGGTAAATAAGCTTTCAATAATCTGTTCACGTTCTATATTGCGGGATGAAAAATGACTGACTAAAATCTGTTCAAAATCCTCGCGTACCGAGAGCTGAGAAAGATAATAGCTTTCAATAATATCGCTGCCCAAAATGGTAATTTGAGTCTTGTCACTTTTCTTATTAACTGACTGAAAAGTCTCGCCAACCAGCTCTATAACCTGACGAAAACTGTAATGGATTTCCAGCGCTTTCGCCGTCGGGAGCAGCCCATCTTTGCCCCTGATAAACAGCTCTTCATGATAATGGCTTTGTAAACGCTTAAGCGCGATAGAGACGGCGGCGGGCGTAATGCCGAGGCGCTTCGCCGCTTTTGTCGCGTTTCCGGCTGAGATTATGGCGTCAAGAATTTTGATTAAATTATAATCAAAATCCTTATTGGCGCCTTTCGATCCCATTCGCCGTCAGCCTCTACAAATAATTAATATTAATGATACTCAACACGAATCAATTCGCTACCGTTATAAGTTAGTCACAGCGGACAGGTCAACACACGAAAGGATAATATTGAGATGCGCAGAAAAAAGCCTGAGCGAAAGGCTCAGGCTTTGGATCAATATTAGAAATAATAGTGACTAACGGGTCAAATCGTCAAAGAACTTTTTCACGCCGTCAAAGAAGCTTTTTGAACGCGGGCTGTTGTTTTCACCGGTCGGGCCGCCAAAACTTTCCTGCAAATCTTTGAGCAGCTGTTTCTGCTTCTCGTTAAGACCTACCGGGGTCTCGACCACCACGCGGCACAGAAGGTCGCCCTGCGCGCCGCCGCGAACGGATTTCACACCTTTACCACGCATACGGAACAGCTTGCCGGTTTGCGTTTCGCCCGGAACTTTCAGCTTCACGCGCCCATCAAGCGTCGGCACTTCAATCTCGCCGCCAAGAGCCGCCATGGAGAAGTTAATCGGTACTTCACAGTACAGGTTATTGCCTTCACGTTCGAAAATAGCGTGCTGCTTAACCTGCACCTGAACGTACAGATCGCCTGCCGGTGCACCGTGTTCGCCAGCTTCACCTTCGCCACTCAGACGGATACGATCGCCGGTATCAACGCCCGCCGGGATTTTCACTGACAGCGTCTTGGTTTTCTCAACGCGGCCATGGCCGTGACATTTGTTGCACGGATCTTTAATCAGCGTACCGCGGCCCTGACAATGTGGACAGGTCTGCTGTACGGCGAAGAAGCCCTGGCGCATCTGTACCTGACCTGCACCATGACAGGTAGGACAGGTCTGCGGCTTAGAACCGGCTTTAGCGCCGCTGCCGTGGCAGACATCACACTCTTCCAGCGTCGGAATGCGGATCTCTTTGGTCACACCACGAACCGCTTCTTCCAGCGTCAAATCCATGTTGTAGCGCAGGTCGGCGCCACGGGACGCACGCTGGCGACCACGACCACCGCCAAAGATGTCACCGAATACGTCACCAAAGATATCGCCAAAGTCCGCGCCGCCGCCGAAACCACCGCCGCCGCCGCCCATGCCGCCTTGTTCAAAGGCTGCATGACCGTATTGATCGTAGGCCGCACGCTTTTGTTCGTCGGTCAGGATCTCATACGCTTCTTTGATTTCTTTAAACTTGGCTTCGGCCTCTTTATCCCCCTGGTTGCGGTCCGGGTGGAATTTCATGGCCAGGCGTTTGTACGCCTTTTTGATCTCACGCTCTTCCGCTGTTTTGGAAACGCCCAAAATCTCGTAATAGTCTTGCTTTGCCATTGTTTTTTGTCAGCCCCTTAACATGCGAGCACGGGCGGAGAGGAAACCTCTACGCCCGTGCTGATTAACTACCCTGCATCAGGGCGATTATTTTTTGTCTTTTACTTCTTCAAACTCAGCGTCAACAACATCGTCGTCTTTCGCATTGTTTGCGGAAGCATCAGCGCCTGCTGCACCAGCCTGCTGCTGTGCGTGCTGCTGCTGAGCGATTTCCATCAGTTTCTGGGAAACCTGTGCCAGCGCCTGCATTTTCGCTTCGATATCCGCTTTGTCTTCGCCTTTCAGAGAAGCTTCCAGCGCAGTCAGCGCAGACTCGATGGCAGTTTTGTCGTCAGCTGGCAGCTGTTCGCCTGCTTCCTCAACCTGCTTGCGAGTGCTGTGCAGCAGATGGTCGCCCTGGTTACGGGTCTGAACCAGCTCTTCAAACTTACGGTCAGATTCTGCGTTCGCTTCTGCTTCGCGAACCATTTTCTGTATTTCTTCTTCGTTCAGACCAGAAGAAGCCTTGATGGTGATCTTCTGCTCTTTACCGCTGTTTTTGTCTTTCGCGGACACGTGCAGGATACCGTCAGCATCGATGTCGAAGGTGACTTCGATCTGTGGCATACCGCGCGGTGCCGGGCTGATACCGTCCAGGTTGAACTGGCCGAGATCTTTGTTATCAGCAGCACGTTTACGCTCACCCTGCAGCACGTGGATGGTTACCGCAGACTGGTTGTCTTCAGCGGTAGAGAACACCTGGCTGTGCTTGGTCGGGATAGTGGTGTTTTTCGCGATAAGCGCTGTCATCACGCCGCCCATGGTTTCGATACCCAGAGACAGCGGGGTAACGTCCAGCAGCAGTACGTCTTTCACTTCACCGGTCAATACACCACCCTGAACTGCAGCACCGATAGCAACGGCTTCGTCCGGGTTAACGTCTTTACGCGGCTCTTTACCAAAGAATTCAGCAACTTTCTTCTGGACCATTGGCATACGAGTCTGACCACCGACCAGGATAACGTCCTGGATATCAGAGACAGACAGGCCTGCGTCCTGCAGAGCAACTTTCAGCGGCTCGATAGAACGGTTCACCAGGTCTTCGACCAGGCTTTCCAGTTTCGCACGGGTCACTTTGATGTTCATATGTTTTGGACCAGACGCATCTGCGGTGATGTACGGCAGATTAACGTCGGTCTGCTGCGCAGAAGACAGCTCGATTTTTGCTTTTTCTGCGGCTTCTTTCAGGCGCTGCATAGCCAGCGGATCGTTACGCAGGTCAATGCCCTGATCTTTCTTAAACTCATCAACGAGGTAGTTGATCATACGGCTATCGAAGTCTTCACCACCCAGGTGGGTATCACCGTTGGTTGCCAGTACCTCAAAGGTTTTTTCGCCGTCAACTTCGTCGATTTCGATAACGGAGATATCGAAAGTACCACCACCCAGGTCATAAACCGCGATAGTACGGTTGCCGACTTCTTTATCCAGACCGTAAGCCAGCGCGGCTGCGGTTGGTTCGTTGATGATACGTTTGACTTCCAGACCCGCGATACGGCCAGCATCTTTGGTTGCCTGACGCTGAGCATCGTTGAAGTATGCAGGTACGGTGATAACCGCTTCAGTTACCGGTTCGCCCAGGTAATCTTCAGCCGTTTTCTTCATTTTTTTCAGCACTTCAGCAGAAATCTGCGGCGGTGCCATTTTCTGGCCTTTAACATCAATCCATGCATCACCGTTGTCAGCACCGATGATTTTGTACGGCATGATGGCTTCATCACGCTGAACTTCTTCGTCCTGGAAGCGGCGACCGATCAGGCGTTTAATCGCAAACAGGGTGTTTTGCGGGTTTGTCACTGCCTGACGTTTAGCCGGCTGACCCACCAGAGTTTCACCATCCTGGGTATAGGCAATAATAGAAGGTGTGGTGCGATCGCCTTCGGCGTTCTCCAGCACACGTGCAGTAGTGCCATCCATAATCGCTACACAAGAGTTGGTAGTACCCAGGTCGATACCAATAATTTTACCCATCTAAACGTCTCCACTAAAAATTCATTCAACATGTGGTTGTGAGTCTGTAATAAGGGCGAAACCTGCGGTTTCAACTGCCCTGAATCGTTTTTTTTCAGACTCATTCACTGCGGTTGACTACAAGATGGGGGCTCAACGTCATCCATCAAGGGGCAGCCTGAAATTTTTTTCATTCAGTGCGCTTTAAATTAACGACCTTTAGAGGAAATACACGTTATTACATTCATGGCGATTATAAATAAACATAAATATATTCAATAAATTACTGTCACATGAAGACATAATTCAGCGCTGAAAGCCTGAGCTGAGCGCGATAAAATTTGCCCCTTACGTTTCCTCTCCTGTCACGGACTTTTCGCTAAGGAAAATCATGAAAGCCTTCATAAACCTCTCAGCCTGCATGGCATTTGGCCTGCTGCTGGCTACCTCAGCTTATGCCAACGATCACAAAGCGCTCGGTGTTGTGGCGATGCCGCGCAACGAAACCAATGACCTGACGCTGAAACTGCCAATTTGCCGCGTCGTCAAACGGATTCAACTCACGGCCAGCCGCGGCGATATTTCCCTTAGCGGCGCTTCGGTCTATTTCAAAGCCGCTCGCAGCAGTAGTCAGAGCCTGAACGTTCCATCATCTCTGAAAGAAGGTGCCACCTCGGATTGGATCAATATTAATAGCGATAACAGCAACAAACGCTGCGTATCAAAAATCGCCTTCTCCGGGCATACGGTCAACTCCTCTGATATGGCCTCGCTGAAAATTATCGGCGACGATTAATCCGCCTCTGACAGAAACGACATACTCAATGAAAGTTCCTTACCTGAATGATGATGACCTGATTTTTCTCAAGCATTGCAGCGAGCAGCAACTGGCCAATCTGGCTCAGTTACTGACGCACAATGAAAAAGGTAAACGCCGCTTGTCGAGCGCGCTGCTACACAATGAGCTGTATATGTCGATGGCGGGTCACCCGGAACAGCATCGTCGTAACTGGCAGTTGATTGCCGCTGAGTTCCAGCACTTCGGCGGCGATAGCATCGCCAATAAATTACGTGGGCACGGTAAGCTTTACCGCGAAATTTTGCGCGATGTGGCAAAACGACTTGGCCTGAAAATCGAGAAAACGATGCCAACGCCCGCTATCGAAAAAATATTGCTCGAGCATTTTATCCGCCGCACGTGGCAACGTCTGGATGATGAGCAGAAAGCCCGCTTTCATGCCGCAGTTGAGCTCAAAGTGATGGAACTGGAAAAGTTATTGCCCCAGTTGATAGATCATCACCGTCTGGAACACGGCGTCACGCACCTTTTGGCCGACCAGTTGAGTCACATTCTGCACAAGCACGCGGCAGTCAGCGTGATTGGACATGGGCTAATACGCGGCGCGGGGCTTGGCGGCCCGGTTGGCGCGGCGGTGAATAGCGTCAAAGCCGTCAGCGGCACGGCCTACCGGGTCACGATCCCCGCCGTACTGCGCATCGCCTGTCTGCGCCGCATGGTCTTGTTAGATTCACTAAAACAGGTCAGTTAAGTACAAAAGCGGCAAAATAGTTCATTTTCCCCTCATGAGATCATAGACAGCCTCTTGACTCCTGATTATTATGCCGCGCCCCATTAAGGGGGAGACTATTTCACCATTCAATGATGATTTGAGGAATTATGGGCAACACTAAGTTGGCTAACCCGGCACCGCTGGGCCTGATGGGCTTCGGCATGACCACCATTCTGCTTAACCTGCACAATGCGGGTTTCTTTGCTTTCGACGGGATTATTCTCGCCATGGGTATTTTCTACGGCGGTATCGCGCAGATTTTTGCCGGCCTGCTGGAATATAAAAAAGGAAATACATTCGGTCTGACAGCATTCACTTCTTACGGCTCATTCTGGCTGACGCTGGTTGCCATTTTGCTGCTGCCGAAGATGGGTCTGTCCGACGCGCCTAACGCCCAGTTCCTCGGCGTTTACCTGGGCCTGTGGGGCGTGTTCACGCTGTTCATGTTCTTCGGTACGTTGAAAGCTGCCCGCATGTTGCAGTTCGTGTTCCTGAGCCTGACCGTGCTGTTTGCCCTACTGTGCATCGGCAACATTAACGGTAACGAAGCGATTATCCACGTTGCCGGCTGGGTGGGTCTCATCTGTGGCGCGAGCGCGATTTACCTGGCAATGGGTGAAGTGCTGAACGAACAGTTTGGTCGCACCGTACTGCCGATTGGTGAAAAACACTAATTCTGTGTCATGTTTTTAAAAGCGTCGGCCTGGCCGGCGCTTTTTTTTGGCCTGTGACTACCGATCCTGGGGTTATCGCTTCCTCATTATTTAGGTTATTTTCAACCACTCCCGATGACAAAAAGGATTGTTGTTGATGATACGGCTGACTCCTGCTTGCTGTTTTGCGCTCACTTTACTCCCCGCTAGCCTCAATGCCGTTGCGGCCAATTCTGTCACTGGCATTGACTGGGATAAAGACAATACTGTCCGCGTCGGCGACAGCATCAACACCGTATATCGTATTGCGATGGCCGACGGTTCAAGCAATCATCTGTGGTTGAATGTCGATTGTGATACGCAAGCGAAAACCCTGCTGTATATGAAGTTGCGCTTTCCCGGCGGCAAAAAAATCCGCGCTTACGGCGGTAACTCTTTTGCCCGCTACATTCCCGGGATCCCTTTCGAACCTGATGCTGACAGCCCGCTTAACACCGATCCGGCATTGGATATCTGCCAGCAAAAAGTGCCGCAACCGCGCTGGGTCATCTTGCCGACCGCCGATAAAACCGGTGACCTGCCGGTTGTCGATCTCAATAATAGCCACCGCGAAGGCCATCTTCTCACGCTGCGCCTGGGAACGGATTTCGCCCAGATTCATCGCGATAAAATTTATGCCGCGCCTTACGACTTTACAATCAGCCAGATGCAGGTGGACTGTCGCCGTGGTCAGGCGCGTGTAGAACGTACTTTTTCGCTGAATCACCAGTTTGTCACTGATGACAACATGACGCCGGACGCGACTTTCACCCCGCTCCCTTCACCGATTGCGGCTTCGGTGCAAACACTCTGTTCGCTGGCTGATATAAGTCAGTTCACCGGCAACGGCCCTAGGGTAGAACGGCAAAAAACCGCGGCGGATGCCCCGCTGGTGATCCCTGATTTTGCGAATAATGATCCGAGCGCTCTTGCACATTTTCCCCTTCCCGTTACGGTAAACGGCGTGATCCAGCAAGCGCTAAAAGGTGAGAATGCGGCACCGACATTTTCCCGCCTGACCTTCACGCAAGTATGGCCCGGCAACGACGACAGCCATGCCGTGACGCGTATTGACCGTCTGCCTGATGGCAGTACATTGACGCTCGACACCTTGAGGCTCAAAGGGGTTACGTTCTATAGCCAATACCAGCGCCTGTTTAATATCGTGAACTTAAAAGAGTGGGATTCAATGAAAAACAGTCCGCTCATCGGCCAGTCCGTTGAAACTAACTTTAGCGCCACGCCGGGAGTGGGCCAGCAGTATCGCTGGAAAACGGTATTGAAAAATGAAAAAGACGCGGGGAGCCACAAAACCAAAAGTCAGGACTGTCTTGTCGAGACGCAGTGGCATGATGCCTCAATGCTGAATGAGAAATTCCCGGGACGCTATATCGAATTGCGCTGCACAGACGATCGTGGTGATGGTCGGGCGATGAGCAGCGACTATGCCTGGCTTGAGAACCTGAACATTTTTATTCGAATTGGTTATCAGGAAGAGGGGCAGAAAAAGCGTTTTACGTTCAAGGACGTGACGATTATTCGCTAATGTATAGATGGAAGGAGTGCCGGATGGCGGCGCAAACGCCTTATCCGGCCTACGTCTGACACTGCTTTAGGCTTTATCCGGGCTACCTGAAGGCAGCTCACGGCCCACGGCGCCAGCGACGTCCTTACGCAACCAAATCCCCAGCGCGAGTCCCAACAGCGACAGCGCCAGTACATACCAGGCGGGTGCCATCGGCGATACACCCATCAGCATGGTCACGGCAATCGGCGTCAGCCCGCCAAAGATGGCATAAGAGACGTTGTAGGAAAACGAGATCCCGGTAAAGCGAACCTCCGCCGGGAAGGCACACACCATCACGTATGGTACCGCCCCAACGACGCCAACGCACAGCCCCACCAGTCCATAGAGTAAGAACAATTGTTGCGGATGCGTGCCCGCCAGATGGTAGAAGAGCCAGCTTGAGCAGGCCAGAAGCAGGCTGCCCACAATAAAGGTTTTACTGGCCCCCACGCGATCCACAATCCATCCAGCCAGCAGGCAGCCCACGCAGAGCATCACCGTGGCCACGCTGTTGGCCTGCAAAGTTAAAGCGGGCGCGAAGCCATACTGCTTTTGCAGCCAAACGGGGGACATCAGGATCACCACCACAATGCCTGCCGATAGCAGCCAGGTCAGCAGCATCGAAACCACGACCGCTTGCTTATGCTTAAGGACAACGGATTTTATCGGTAACTCCTGCGCCAGGGCTTTACGCTGCTGCATTTCGAGGAAGATCGGCGTCTCCTGCAACCAGCGGCGGAGATACATCGCCACCAGGCCAAACACGCCGCCAAGCAGGAAGGGAATACGCCAGCCGCCGTCATGAATTGCCTGAGGCGTCAGTTGAGTGTTAATCAATGTCGCCACAACGGAACCCAAAAGGATCCCCACCGTTAGCCCAGCCGTCAGCGTACCGCAGGCAATGCCAATCCGGCGGCTCGGGACATGTTCCGCCACAAATACCCATGCCCCTGGCACTTCCCCGCCAATTGCCGCGCCCTGCAAGATACGCATCAGCAACAACAATATTGGCGCTGCCAGCCCGACGCTTGCATACGTTGGCAGCAGGCCAATCGCCAGCGTCGGCACAGCCATCAGGAGAATACTGAGGGTAAACATCTTCTTGCGCCCAACCAGGTCACCGAAGTGGGCCATGATGATACCGCCCAACGGGCGGGCAAGATAACCCGCAGCAAAAATGCCGAAGGTTTGCACCTGGCGCAACCATTCAGGGATATCGGCGGGGAAGAAGAGTTCCCCGACCACGGCAGCAAAGAAGACGAAGATAATGAAATCATAGAACTCCAACGCGCCGCCTAATGCAGCAAGCGTCAGGGTTTTATAGTCTTGTCGATTCAGAGGTCGGGTGTAATTTGACATAACAAACCATTCGAAAAGTGGAAGTGTCGATAAAAGTTTACGTTTTCGTAAAGTAAAAATGACTATACCGTAAACCCTACCTTACTCCAGCATAATGATAGGTTATGTCAGGAAAGCATCACATTCAGGATAATGTCTCGCGGCGAGCGCTCTTAGGGCGAAATGCTGCTACGACCTGAGGATTGGTTTCGATGTAAGGCCCTTCAAGCAACTGTACACAATACGGTACACTTGCGAAAATGCCGTTGACCAGGACTTTGCCCTCGGCGTCTTTTACCCCTTCCAGCGTTTCCTGAATCGCCTTCGGCTGTCCAGGCAGGTTCAGAATCAGCGCCTGTTTGCGGATAACCCCAACCTGACGGGAAAGAATCGCCGTTGGCACAAAGTGCAGGCTGACCTGACGCATCTGCTCGCCGAAGCCCGGCATGACGCGGTCGGCAATCGCCAGCGTCGCGTCCGGCGTCACATCACGGCGCGCAGGGCCAGTACCGCCGGTGGTCAGCACCAGGTGGCAACTCATTTCATCCACCAGCTCGCACAAGGTTTGCTCAATAATCGTTTGCTCATCAGGGATCAGGCGGCTTTCTACTTTAAAGGGCGTAGTCAGCGCCGACGCCAGCCACTCTTCAAGCGCCGGAATGCCTTTATCCTGATAGACACCGCTGGAAGCGCGGTCAGAAATGGAAACTAAGCCAATACGTAAAGTGTTCATGATTATTCCATTAAAACGGTACCGTTATGGCGAATGATACACGCGAATGCTCGGCAATACTAAATCCCCAAACGGGTTATGTTGCAGGGTTTTCCGTGGCGCGCCGCATAATCAGAAAGCCGCTAAAGAATTCGTTACCGTGCGAAACATGAGCGTGGCAGACTCCACAAAATTGCTTACAGGGAGGGTCAGCCATGAGCAAAAACAGGACGCCCACGCCACATGATTTGGTGTTTAAAACATTTCTCTCACGCATGGAGACGGCGCGGGATTTTATCACTCTGCATCTTCCACCCGCGCTGCTACGCCTTTGCAATCTGGAAACGCTGCGGCTCGAATCCGGCAGTTTTATCGAAGATGATTTACATCCTTACTTCAGCGATATGCTCTATTCATTGAAAACCGCCTGCGGTGATGGCTATATTCATGTCCTGATTGAGCATCAAAGTTCGCCGGATAAACATATGGCCTTTCGCCTCATGCGCTATGCCATTGCAGCCATGCAGCGCCATCTGGAAGCCGGCAATAAAACGCTCCCGCTGGTCATCCCGATTTTGTTTTATCAGGGACGAAAAAGCCCCTACCCTTACTCAATGAATTGGCTGGATAACTTCACCGATCCAACGCTGGCCAAACACCTTTACTGCCAGGATTTTCCTTTGGTGGATATCACGGTCATTCCTGATGAAGAGATCATGCGCCACCGAAGCATGGCCGCGCTGACGCTGATTCAAAAACATATTCGCCAGCGCGATCTCACCCGCTTTCTCAATAAGCTTGCAGGTCTGCTGACCCGTAATCACATCAGCGGACAGCAGGTCATTGCGCTGGTAAACTATATGCTCCAGGCGGGAGAGGCACAGGATGCCCGCACATTGCTATATGAAATGGCGCAGCATGCGCCCCAGTATGGAGACGAACTGATGACATTAGCAGAACAGTTGAAGCAGGAAGGACGCCTTGAAGGGATACAGCAAGGAATACAGACCGGCGAGCATGAGAACTCACGTAAGATCGCCCGAGCGATGCTCGAAAAAGGCTTTCCGACCGCCGATATCGTCGAATTAACCGGCGTTAGCGCAGAAGAACTCCCGTCGCTCCAGCATTAAAAAAAACGGCCCGCTCTCAATAAAGAGAAGCGGGCCGTTGTCATGCGACAAGGCTGTCTTACAGCAGGTCGCCGATCATTTTTTCCAGTTTTTCCTGGTCGATAGCAAACTTACGGATACCTTCCGCCAGTTTATCAACGGCCATTGGATCCTGGTTGTGCTGCCACAGGAACTCGGATTCCGTGATGCGAGCAGGGCGCGCTTTCACTTCACCGGTAAAGGTCAGTTTACGCTCCAGCGCGCCTTCGCTCTCTGCCAGCTCTTTTAACAGCGCAGGTGCGATAGTCAGGCGGTCACAGCCAGCCAGTTCGAGAATTTCGCCGATGTTACGGAAGCTTGCGCCCATAACTACGGTCTCGTAACCGTGCTGTTTGTAGTACTGGTAGATTTCGCTCACGGAAACCACACCTGGATCTTCGGCAGGTGCATACTCTTTTTTATCGGTGTTGGCTTTGTACCAATCCAGAATACGGCCCACGAATGGAGAGATCAGGTAAACGCCCGCTTCAGCACAAGCACGCGCCTGAGCAAAGGAGAACAGCAGCGTCAGGTTACAGTTGATGCCTTCTTTTTCCAGCTGCTCTGCGGCGCAGATGCCCTGCCAGGTAGAAGCCAGTTTGATCAGGATACGGTCGTTGCTGATGCCCGCATCGTTGTACATTTTGATCAGGCGTTTCGCTTTCGCGATGGATGCTTTGGTGTCGTAGGACAGACGTGCATCAACTTCCGTTGAGATACGGCCCGGGACCAGCTTCAGAATTTCCAGACCGATATTTACGGCCAGTTTGTCGGTAGCATCTACAACCTGCTGAGCACGATCGCTGCTCTGGCTACGCGCCCACTCTACCGCATCATCAATCAGTTTACGGTACTCAGGGATCTGTGCTGCGCCCAGAATCAGAGAAGGGTTGGTTGTCGCATCCTGAGGCTGGTACAGCTTCATTGCTGCGATGTCTCCGGTGTCAGCCACTACGGTTGTGTACTGACGCAGAGATGTCAATTTATCCGTCATGATAGTGTTTCTCTTTAAACAGCTGTTAGGGGGATGTAACCGGTCTGCCTCGATAATATCACGCCCCTCTCTCAGCGCAACCGCCGACATCGCGAGAGCGCAGAGTATGATAAACTGAAGCATTAAACTTTAAGGGTGGAGAATCTTCGCCCTCATCGTGGTAGCGCTTACATTGGCTGAATCGAATCGTGCGAAGCAACTTTTTCTTTCCCGTGACCAGCCCTCTATTTTGGCATAGACAAGAGGACGTTTAATGCCTGATTTCCTATCGTTTATCAGCGAGATACTGTGGGGTTCGGTAATGATTTACCTGCTCCTCGGCTGTGGTTTATGGTTCACATGGAGAACCGGCTACATCCAGTTTCGTTACATCCGTCAGTTTAGCAAAAGTCTGAAAAGAAGCCTGACACCTCGTGAAGGTGGGCTGACTTCTTTCCAGGTGTTGTGCATAAGCCTTGCCGCGCGCGTAGGCAGCGGCAACCTGGCGGGCGTGGCGCTGGCGATTACCGTAGGCGGCCCCGGCGCGGTGTTCTGGATGTGGGTTGCCGCCATTATCGGCATGGCCAGCAGCTTCGCGGAATGTTCGCTTGCGCAACTGTACAAAGAGCGTGACGCATCGGGGCAGTTTCGCGGTGGCCCGGCCTGGTATATGGCTCGCGGGCTGGGTATGCGCTGGATGGGCGTTGTGTTTTCGCTGTTACTGCTCCTCGCCTATGGGCTGATTTTCAATACCGTCCAGGCCAACTCCACGGCCCACGCGCTGGCGTACGCTTTTGATACCCCCAAAATAGTCACTGGCCTGGTTATGGGCCTGCTGTCGTTAGTGGTGATCATGCGTGGCCTGAAGGGTGTGGCTAAATTCAGCCAATGGGTCGTGCCGTTTATGGGATTGCTTTGGGTGGCGGCATGTCTGCTTATCACGCTGTGGCACATTGTGGAGCTGCCCGCCATTCTGGACATGATCATCCGTAGCGCCTTTGGCTGGCAAGAAGCAGCAGCAGGCGCGGTGGGCTATAGCGTCAGCCAGGCTATCACCAGCGGTTTCCAGCGCAGCATGTTCTCAAACGAAGCGGGGATGGGCTCAACGCCGAATGCCGCAGCATCGGCCTCCTCTTATCCCCCGCACCCGGCGGCTCAGGGAATTGTGCAGATGATTGGCGTCTTCATTGATACCATTGTCATCTGCAGCGCCAGCGCGATGGTCGTGCTGCTGGCAGGACATGGCACTAAAACCACCAGCTACGATGGTATCCAGCTGATTCAACATGCCATGAGCGTGCTGGTCGGGGAATGGGGAGCGAGCTTCGTGGCCGTTGTCATGATGCTTTTCGCCTTCACCTCGGTCGTCGCCAACTATGTGTATGCCGAAAACAACCTCATCTTTTTACGTTGTGATAAACCCTGGGCTATCTGGCTGCTGCGCATTGCTACGTTGCTGATGGTGGTCATCGGCAGTCTGTTAAAACTTCCTGTAGTCTGGCAGATGGCGGATGTCATTATGGCGCTGATGGCGATGACCAACCTGACGGCAATTTTACTGCTCTCACCGGTCGTACGCATTATTGCCACGGACTATTTGCGCCAGCGTAAGCTGGGGGTTACGCCGGTGTTTGACCCCGATTATTACCCTGAGATTGCCCAACAGTTAGCGCCGGAAAGCTGGGATCAACCACCGCGCCAATGACAGCAATCGATCCCCTGATGCCATTTTTTTGTTAAAGTTGAGTGAAATTTTCTGCAAGGACTGGATATGCTGATTCTGATTTCTCCTGCTAAAACGCTCGATTACCAAAGCCCGCTGGCAACGACGCGCTATACCCAGCCCGCGCTACTGGAACATTCCCAGCAGTTGATTAGCGTAGCGCGCAAGCTTTCCGCGCCGCAGATTAAAAAGCTCATGGGGATAAGCGACAAACTGGCCGATTTAAACGCCACCCGCTTCCACGACTGGCAGCCGGACTTCACGCCTGAGAATGCGCGTCAGGCGATTCTGGCGTTTAAAGGCGATGTGTATACCGGCCTGCAGGCTGAGACGTTTAGCGAGGCTGATTTTGATTTTGCGCAGAAGCACCTGCGTATGCTATCCGGCCTGTACGGCGTATTGCGCCCGCTGGATTTGATGCAGCCGTATCGGCTGGAGATGGGCATTCGTCTGGAGAATCCGCGCGGTAAAGATCTGTATCAGTTCTGGGGGGAGGAAATCACCCAGACACTGAACGCGGCGTTACAGGCTCAGGGCGATGAGATTGTGGTTAATCTGGCGTCCGACGAGTACTTCCGCTCGGTGAAAACAAAGGCGCTAAATGGCCGAATCATTAAGCCTGTGTTCCTCGATGAGAAGAACGGCAAGTTTAAGGTTATTAGCTTCTATGCGAAAAAAGCGCGTGGGTTGATGAGCCGCTTTATCATCGAAAACCGCCTGACAAAACCTGAGCAGTTAAGCCAATTTAACAGCGAAGGCTATTTCTTTGACGCCGAAAGCTCAGCTGCTGACGAACTGGTGTTTAAGCGTCACGAACAGTAAGGCCGCTCCGGGGAATTCCCGGCGGCGCTGCGCTTGGCCGGGCTACACAAGCATGACGAGCAGTAACGGAACCTGTAGCCCGGGCAAGGCGTTTACGCCGCCCCCGGGGCACTCCCGGCGGCGCTGCGCTTGGCCGGGCAACTAAGCATGACGAGCAGTAACGGAACCTGTAGCCCGGGCAAGGCGTTTACGCCGCCCCCGGGGAACTCCCGGCGGCACTGCGCTTGGTCGGGCAACGTAAGCATGACGAGCAGTAACGGAAACCTGTAGCCCGGGCAAGGCGTTTACGCCGCCCCCGGGAACTCCCGGCGGCACTGTGCCTGAACGGGTTACAGAGACTTAATGGTGTTTCGACGGCGGGCGGTGATCGTCACCATGATTATCATGATGGTCGTTATGATGCCCGTTGTGATGACCATTATCGTGGTGCGGTGGTGGCGGTGGCGTATGGGCATGCCAGCGGTTATCCCGCCACTCATAATGATTATTCCACCAGCTATGGTCACGCCAGTTTCCACCGTCCCAGTAGTAACCCCGGTTATCCTGATCGCCAATCTGTAGCTTCACCGCCGGAATCAAGGTGATTTCTGCGGCCTGTACCATTACCGGAGCTGCCAGCATCATTGCCAGTGCTAACATCGCAGGTTTAAACATGGGTAACTCCTTGGTTGTGCATGTGCCAATATGGCCGATGAAGAGAGCTTATCGCGGTGGAACCCACGTTGTTATTCTCTGCAATCCTATATTGTAACTGCCCGCATTTATTGGGAATTCGTCCTTAATCCCTGTCGAATTTCTGCATAATCTCTCCTTATTTCCCCCTTCTTAACTAAGGGGGAAATGAAGACATTACGCTTTGCTCATCATCAATTTACGCAGCTCGGCATAGTCAGCCGGCAAATTATGCGACAACAACGGCAGCTCTGCGCGCTCTGCCAGCGCTTTCGGCAGCGGCAGCGTTTCTTGCAGGATCTCTTCCACGCTCTCTTTAAACTTCGCCGGGTGTGCGGTGCCGAGGAACAAGCCGTATTCTCCCGGCTGTAGCTGGTCACGCAGCGCGCGGTAAGCAATCGCCGCATGCGGTTCAGAGGTGTAGCCCAGCGCCTGCAACTCACGCATGGTCGCCTTAGTGGTTTCGTCATCCACCGCCGCATAGCCCAGCTCGTTCAGACGCCAGATTTTACGACGGAACAGCTCCTCTACACGCGGCCAGTTATTCGGCTGGCTCACGTCCATGGCATTGGAGAGCGTCGCCTGAGTGGCTTTTGGCGCCCACTGACCGTCCTGCAAGAAGCGCGGTACGGTGTCGTTGGCATTAGTCGCGGCGATAAAGCGTTTCACCGGCAGCCCCAGCGATTTTGCCAGCAGGCCTGCGGTTAAATCACCAAAGTTACCGCTTGGCACGGACACCACCAGTTGATTACGGGCTTCCTGCGGCAGCTGCGCCACCGCTTCGAAGTAGTAGCAAATTTGCGCGAGCAGACGGCTGATATTGATGGAGTTCGCCGAGTTAAGCCCCAGCGCCACCTTCAGTTCTTCGTCGTCGAAAGCCTGCTTCACCATCGCCTGACAGGCATCAAAGTCGCCGTCGATAGCCACGGTTTCAATGTTACCGCCAAGGGTACAGAACAATTTTTCCTGTAGTGGACTGATTTTGCCGCGTGGGTACAGAATCACCACTTTGACATTCGGCAAGCCGTAGAAAGCATGGGCCACCGCCGCACCGGTATCACCAGAAGTCGCGGTCAGAATAGTCACCGGCTTGTCGCCAGCAATCAGCGTCAACATCTGCGCCATAAAACGGCCGCCGAAGTCCTTAAACGCCAGGGTCGGGCCGTGGAATAGCTCCAGACAGCCAATATCTTCCTGCACCTTATTCACCGGCGCCGGGAAGGTAAAAGCATTGGCAACACGTTGTTCCAGTTCGGCCTGTGGGATCTCATCGCCGATAAACGCAGAGAGAATTCTGGCGCTGCGGGTGACGAAATCCTGGGTCAACAGGTCATCAATGTCGGTCAGGTTAAATTCCGGCAGGTCGTGCGGGAAGAACAGCCCCTGGTGCTTGCCCAGCCCTTGAGTGATGGCCTGCGCAAAGCTGACCTGCTCATTGTGATCTTTTAAATTGTAGAGTTTCATCAGTTATTCCACGACTCGTGCGCCAGCTGTATCCAGCCGACAAATATGAACAAAACCTTCTTGATTCTGAAGATAATTTTTTCCTAACCAATCGGCAACGCGCTTCGCCGTATCCGGCTTGTCGCACAGCGCAAACAGCGTTGGCCCGGAACCCGATATCCCGCAGGCAATGGCACCAATCCCGGCAACCGCCTGACGTGCTTCGCTAAAGCCCGGCAGTAACCTGGTGCGGTACGGCTCGGCAATCACGTCTTTCATCAATTTCGCCGCCAGCTGAGGTTGACGGGTGTAGCAAGCATGAATGAAGCCCGCCAGATGTCGGCCGTGGGCAATACAATCCTGACGGCGGTACTGCGCAGGCAAAATCGCCCTCGCCTCGGCCGTCGAGACTTTAATGCCCGGATAGGCCAGTACCCACAGCCACTCGTCGAAACATGGAACCTGCTGGCTGATGACGCCGTTCTCTTCAATCATCAGCTGCATTCCGCCCAGGTAGCACGGTGCGACGTTATCATAGTGAACGCTGCCAGAGATGCGTCCTTCGAGCTCCCCCATCAGAGCCAGCATCCGGGTTTCATTAAGCGGCTTACCGCAATGCTCGTTCATTGCCACCAGCGCGGCCACCACCGAACAGGCGCTGGAACCCAGCCCGGAGCCTATTGGCATATTTTTTTCCAGCGTCATCGCCACCGGGATCTCTTTGCCAATCTCACGGCAGAATAGCTCCCAGCACTGATAAACGATGTTCTCACGCGGCTCAGTTGGCAACTTGTCCGCAAAGCGTCCGAGGTTTTGCAGGCTGAAGCGGTCAGCCGCCTCAACCGTCACATTGTCGCCCAACAGACTGCCGTCGATCGGCGTCACAGCCGCCCCCAGGACATCAAACCCAACGCTCATATTGGCACTGGAAGCCGGGGCATACACCTTAACCATTTTAAACTCCTAACTTCCATGACAGCGTGCGCAACAGATCGGCAAATACGCCTGCCGCCGTCACATCGTTACCTGCGCCATAGCCGCGCAGTACCAGCGGCAGCGGCTGATAATAGTGGCTGTAGAACGCCAGGGCATTCTCACCATTTTTGACTTTGAATAGCGGGTCGTTACCGTCAACAACGGCGACCTTCACCCGGCAAACGCCGTCTTCTTCGATATTGCCAACATAGCGCAGCACTTTGCCTTCATCACGTGCGACAGCCACGCGGGCGGAAAATTCATCATCAAGCTGCGGTAAACGCGCCATAAAACTCTCGGTATCTCCTGACGCGTCGAAGCTTTCCGGCAGTACCGATTCCACCACGATATCACTCAGTTCAAGGTGACGCCCGGTTTCACGAGCCAGAATCAGCAGCTTACGCGCCACGTCCATCCCCGACAGATCATCACGCGGATCCGGTTCGGTGTAGCCCATCTCACGCGCCACTTTGGTCGCTTCCGATAAACTCATACCTTCATCGAGTTTACCGAAGATAAACGACAGTGAACCGGAAAGAATGCCGGAGAAGTGCTGCAATTCATCACCCGCATTCAGCAGGTTTTGCAGGTTTTCGATAACCGGCAGGCCCGCACCGACGTTGGTGTCGTACAGGAACTTGCGGCGCGACTGCCCGGCGGCATGGCGCAACTGATGGTAGTAATCCATCGACGAGGTGTTGGCCTTTTTGTTCGGCGTCACCACGTGGAAACCTTCGCGCAGGAAATCGGCGTACTGGTCGGCAACGGTTTGATTCGACGTACAGTCAACAATCACCGGGTTTAGCAGGTGATACTCTTTAACCAGGCGGATTAAACGCCCCAGATTAAACGGCTCTTTCGCTTGGGCAAGCTCTGCCTGCCAGTTATCCAGATTCAGTCCATGCACGTTGGTCAGCAGCGCGCGTGAATTCGCCACGCCGCACACGCGCAGGTCGATATGCTTTTTCTTAAGCCAGGCCTGCTGACGTTTAATCTGCTCAAGCAATGCACCGCCGACGCCGCCGACGCCGATCAGGAACACTTCAATCACCTGGTCGGTATTGAACAGCATCTGGTGCGTGACGCGTACACCGGTCACCGCATCATCGTTACTTACCACCACCGAGATTGAGCGCTCAGAAGACCCCTGAGCAATCGCCACGATATTGATATTCGCGCGGGCCAGCGCGGCAAAGAATTTCGCAGAAATGCCGCGCAGCGTGCGCATCCCATCGCCGACAACGGAGATAATCGCCAGGCGTTCCATGATGGACAGCGGCTCCAGCAACTCTTCTTTTAGCTCCAGATAGAACTCATCTTCCATGGCCTTTTTCGCCCGCGCACAGTCGCTCTGCGGCACGCAGAAACTGATGCTGTACTCGGACGAGGATTGCGTTATCAGCACCACGGAGATGCCCGCGCGCGACATGGTCGCAAAGACCCGCGCCGCCATGCCGACCATGCCTTTCATCCCCGGGCCGGAGACGTTGAACATCGCCATATTGTTGAGGTTAGAAATGCCTTTCACCGGCAAATCATCTTCGTCGCGGCTGGCGCCAATCAGCGTACCCGGCGCTTGCGGATTACCGGTATTTTTAATCAGGCAAGGGATCTGGAACTGTGCGATAGGGGCGATGGTGCGAGGATGAAGGACTTTAGCGCCGAAATAAGAAAGCTCCATCGCCTCCTGATACGACATGCTTTTCAGCAGTCGGGCGTCCGGCACCTGACGCGGGTCGCAGGTATAAACCCCGTCGACATCGGTCCAGATCTCACAACAGTCGGCGCGTAAACAGGCCGCCAGCACCGCAGCGGAGTAGTCAGAGCCGTTACGGCCCAGCACCACCAATTCGCCTTTTTCATTGCCCGCGGTGAAGCCCGCCATCAATACCATATGGTCTGATGGAATCTGGCTTGCCACAATGCGGCGGGTTGATTCGGTAATATCGACGGTGGATTCAAGGTAATGTCCAACGGCCAGCAGCTTCTCAACGGGATTAATGACCGTGACGTTGTGTCCACGCGCGCTAAGCAGCCCCGCCATGATAGCGATGGAGAGTTTTTCTCCCCGGCAGATAAGGCCCGCGTTAACGCTGTCCGGGCACTGCCCCAACAGGCTGATGCCATGCAGGATGTGCTTTATCTGCGCAAACTCAAGTTCGACCGCCGCCTTCAGTTCGGCATGCGGGAAGCCTGGCTGAGCGTCAGCAAGCCCGGAGAGGAGCTCAGCAAAAATACGTTCGGCGTCGGCGATGTTGGTTAGCGCATCCTGGCCACCAATCGTTTTTTCAATCATCGCCACCAGATGGTTGGTGATTTTTGCCGGGGCAGAGAGCACGGTTGCTACCTGCCCCTGCCTGGCGTTGCTTTCCAGGATATCGGCTACGCGCAGAAACCTTTCCGCGTTTGCCACTGATGTACCGCCGAACTTCAAGACTCGCATGGTTTTGACCCCTTGACCTTTAGTCGAAAAAAAAGCCCGCACTGTTTAGGTGCGGGCTTTTTTCTGTGTTTCCTGTACGCGTCAGCCCGCACCGTTACCTGTGGTAATAGTGGTGGTTGTAATTGTCATAATGCTGCTGATGCGAATCATGGATGTTGTGTACTCTGTAATTTACTGTCTGTGCCTGATACCCCTATTGGTTAAAGTATCCGGCCTGCTAAGTCAATGAATTTCTAACTTTGTCACGTTTCGCAATCATTTCATATCAGCCCGCACAAGCACAGACAAACCACCACAACAGCCATAAGTTAAGCAAAATACTGGGGTATAACACCATACGTAAACACGATGACAGAGTTTTACTCTGGGAGATTTTTTTCAATATCGTGCAGCAATCGGTGCAACATTGCCGTATCGCGATGCTCAAATAGGCCAACACGTTGTTGCAGCCAATCAGCCAGTTTTACATCTCCGGCGACATCCAGTCTTTCAAGTAAGGTCGTGATACGTGCCCGTAACGCAATCAGCTGATTTTCGTCACCTGGCGTTACCTGTGCGTTCGCCGTTTGTAATAACGAGGAGAGTTGATAACAATAAACCATCACCGCCTGGCCGAGGTTAAGCGATGGATAATCGGCGACCATCGGCACCCCGGTGAGAACGTCCGCAAGTGCCAACTCTTCATTGGTTAGCCCGGAATCTTCACGGCCAAACACCAAAGCCGCATGCCCTAACCACTGCGCTTTTTCCTCAAGCATGGGCACCAGTTCCTGCGGCGTGGCGTAGTAATGGAAGCGAGCACGGCTGCGCGCGGTGGTTGCCACGGTAAAATCAACGTCGTGTAGCGCCGCTTCCAGCGTCGGGTAGCAGGTGATTCCATCGATGATATCGCCCGAACCGTGCGCTACCCAGCGGGTCGCGGGCTCCAGATGAGCAACGCTATCCACGATCCGCATGTCGTTAAAGCCCATGGTTTTCATCGCCCGGGCGGCCGCGCCGATATTTTCGGCTCTTGCTGGGGAAACCAGCACAATAGATAAGCGCATGTTAAGTTCTCTTACTTGCTTGTTATCAGGCAATAATGTGATGCAGTTCAACATATTGCGCAGCGCGAATTTACAAAAACGCAACAAAAATCAATGAAATGGCGTTTCATAACATATAAATAAAGTTACACTATTCCTACTGAAATTATCAGTTTTGAATGTTAACAGAAGGCCGATATCCCTATGTTTATACGAACTATTTTCATTACCATAGATCAATAACAATTGGATTCACCACATTTATCAGTTAACCTGTGCAACTACTTGAGTTGTGGAAAAAATGTGATAGGCGTTATCATTCAGGCGTGATAATTTCACCAAACTGTTAACGTGCTACAATTGAACTTGATATATGTCAACGAAGCGTAGGTTTATTGGCGGTCTGGTGCCTCTTTACCTGTTATGTTGCTGTTAAAATGGTTAGGATGACAACCGTTTTTGACACTGTCGGGTCCTGAGGGAAGAGTACCCACGACCAAGCTAATGATGTTGTTGACGTTGATGGAAAGTGCATCAAGAACGCAATTACGTACTTTAGTCATGTTACGCCGATCATGTTAATTTTCGACATGCATCAGGCAGGTCAGGGACTATTGGTACTTCCTGTTTCGATTTAGTTGGCAATTTAGGTAGCAAACATGCAGACCCCGCACATTCTTATCGTTGAAGACGAGTTGGTAACACGCAACACGTTAAAAAGTATTTTCGAAGCAGAAGGCTACGATGTTTTCGAAGCGACCGATGGCGCGGAAATGCATCAGATCCTGTCTGAAAATGATATCAACCTGGTGATCATGGATATCAACCTGCCGGGGAAAAACGGCCTTCTGCTGGCGCGCGAACTGCGTGAACAAGCGAATGTCGCCCTGATGTTCCTGACCGGCCGCGACAATGAAGTCGACAAGATCCTCGGTCTGGAAATCGGTGCAGATGATTACATCACTAAACCGTTTAACCCACGCGAACTGACTATCCGTGCGCGTAACCTGCTGTCTCGTACCATGAATCTGGGTACCGTCAGCGAAGAACGTCGTAGCGTTGAAAGCTACAAGTTCAACGGTTGGGAGCTGGATATCAACAGCCGCTCTCTGGTGAGCCCTAACGGTGAACAGTACAAGCTGCCGCGTAGCGAATTCCGCGCGATGCTGCACTTCTGTGAAAACCCGGGCAAAATTCAGTCTCGTGCTGAACTGCTTAAGAAAATGACTGGCCGTGAGCTTAAGCCACACGACCGCACGGTTGACGTGACCATCCGTCGCATCCGTAAACATTTCGAGTCTACGCCGGATACCCCGGAAATCATCGCTACGATCCACGGCGAAGGTTACCGCTTCTGCGGCGAGCTGCAGGAATAGAAACTAAAACGGCGCTGATAGCGCCGTTTTTTTTTTGCCTTATTTTGCAGAACCCGCCTCTTCTCCCCAGGGCATAATTGGCACGGCGCTAATGGCGTTTTTCGGTGAACCGTCGACGACCTTGTCGGAATAGGTGAGATACACCAGCGCATTTCGCTTGGCATCATAAAAGCGCACTACCTGCAGCTTCTTAAACACCAGCGATGTCCGTTTCTGGAATACCACCTCGCCTTCAGACTTCCCTTTCTTAATTTTATCCGAAAGTTCGATAGCACCAACCTGCTGGCAGGAAATTGCCGCATCCGAAGTGTCTTCCGCTAACCCCAGACCGCCCTTAATGCCGCCGGTTTTGGCGCGGCTGATGTAGCAGGTCACGTTTTTCACATCCGGGTCATCAAAAGCTTCCACGACAATTTTGTGGTCGGGGCCAAACATTTTGAAAACCGTATCAACAGAACCAATCTGCTCTGCATGTACAGCCAGGCTTGTGGCACCCAGCAACAGGCCAGCCATTAACTTCTTGTATTTCATATTGTTACCATTTTCATCGATTAAGTGAAGTGACCATAAAGCATCCGAGAAGAAAGTGTTTACAGATCACAGCTTTACAAATATCAGCGCTCTGTCTAATGCGTAAACGCATTTATACATAAAAAAAACACTGAATGCTAAAACAGCAAAAGGTGCTATTATCCGCTACTTTGGTAACAGGCACCTAAGAAATTAAGGATGAGGGCATTTTATGGATCAGGCTGGAATTATTCGCGATCTCCTCGTTTGGCTGGAAAGCCATTTAGATCAGCCTTTATCGCTGGATAATGTGGCGGCAAAAGCGGGTTATTCCAAATGGCACCTGCAACGTATGTTCAAGGACGTTACCGGTCATGCGATCGGCGCTTACATCCGTGCACGTCGGTTGTCTAAATCGGCCGTTGCATTACGCCTGACCGCGCGCCCTATCCTCGATATCGCCCTGCAATACCGTTTTGACTCTCAGCAGACCTTTACCCGCGCGTTTAAAAAACAGTTCTCGCTGACGCCTGCCCTGTACCGCCGTTCTCCTGACTGGAGTTCATTTGGTATGCGTCCGCCGCTGCGCCTGGGTGAGTTCACCATGCCGAAATATGAGTTTGTGACTCAGCCAACCACTCAGCTGGTGGGCGTTACGCAAAGCTACACCTGCAAGCTGGAAGAAATTTCCGAATTCCGCCAGCAGATGCGCGTCCAGTTCTGGACCGACTTCCTCGGTAACTCACCGTCTCTTCCCCCTATTCTTTACGGGCTGCATGAACCGCGTCCGAGCCTGGAAAAAGACGATGAGCAAGAGGTGTTCTACACCACGGCACTGGCACCCGAGCTGGCCAATGGTCATATCAATAACGCCCATCCGGTAACGCTGGAAGGCGGCGAATACGTGATGTTTACCTACGAAGGTCTGGGTACCGGCTTGCAGGAGTTTATCCTGACGCTATACGGCACCTGCATGCCAATGCTCAACCTGACTCGCCGTAAGGGTCTCGATATCGAACGCTTCTTCCCGCAAGATGAAGCCCGGAATCAGGAACCGCCAATTATGCTGCGCTGCGAGTACCTGATCCCGATTCGTCGTTAACGCTGTAGCTCATCCAGTGCAGGGGCATCCAGATGCGAAATGTCCCCTGCCGTTTCCACGATCCATCCCGGCGCGAGCCACTGGCTTTCCTGATAGTCCACCCGCGAGATTGAGCAGTTACGCAGTCGCAGACGACGCTCCGCGTGTGCCGGTAGCCCCAGAATGGTACTCACCAGACACCCCAGCGCGATACCGTGGCTGACCAGCAGCGGGCGGCTACCCGGAGGCAGATCAAGGCAAGCGCTCAGCCCCGCAAACATACGCTCACTGAGCTCCTGCATTGACTCACCTTCAGGAATACGCCCGTCAGGCGTACCGTTCACCACCAGCCTACGCCACGTTTCTTCCTCGGCACTCAGCGAGTCAAGATGGCGCTGTTCCAGCACGCCCATATCCAGCTCGCGCAGGCGAGCATCCAGCGTAACGCCACAGCCACAGGCATCGGCAATAATCTCGGCGGTCCGGCGCGTACGCCCCAGGTCGCTGGCAATAACATGGGTGATGCCGTAGGTGCGCACCCGCTCACCTACCTGCACCGCCTGGGCTTCACCTTTAGCCGTCAGAGGGCTATCGGACTGGCCTTGAATACGCCGTTCGGCGTTCCACTGCGTTTCGCCATGGCGAACAAGATATACCTGTAACATGTTTTTTATCCGTTATACTGCGGTGACAATTTATTATCTGAGTGTGTAGATTATGCATCAAGTTGTGGTTGCTACCACCAATCCTGCCAAAATTCAGGCGATTCTTGCCGCATTTGACCAGATTTTTGGTGAAGGATCCTGTCATATCGACGCCATTTCCGTGGATACCGGCGTGCCAGAGCAGCCTTTTGGCAGCACCCAAACGCGTGACGGCGCGCGCAACCGAGTTGCTAACGCCCGCAAGGCGCGTCCAGAAGCGGATTTTTGGGTAGCCATTGAGGCGGGAATTGATGAAGGGGCAACCTTCAGTTGGGTGGTGATTGAAAACCGCGAGCAGCGTGGGGAGTCGCGTTCTGCCACGCTACCGCTGCCTGACATCATTCTTGAACAGGTGGCCGCGGGAGACGCGCTAGGGCCGGTCATGTCGAAACATACCGGCATTGATAAAATTGGCAATAAAGAAGGGGCGATTGGCGTCTTTACCGCCGGTGTCCTCACGCGCAGCAGCGTTTACCATCAGGCTGTGGTGCTGGCGCTCAGTCCTTTTCACAACGCGCTTTACCGGTAAAACCTTGCCGGATGGCGGCTTCGCCTTATCCGGCCTGTGGTTAGGTTTTGGGTAATGTCTCTTCCAGCCACTGGCGGAGTTCAACCGGCGCCGACTTCAGGCTGTTCGATCCGCGGGTGATCGTCGCGATCCCCGCGCCAAGCTCGTTTTTCAATTCTCGTTGACTCATCTCGCCGCGCAGAAGTTCTTCAATAATGCGCACGCGCGTGCCCAGCGCCTCACGCTCATCCGGCGTCATGATGAGGTTAAGCAGCGGTAACGCGAGATCATCACTGTACGCCCTACGCAGAAGCTCCACATAGCGAAGCCACTCCTGGTGACGCTGCTCAGCCACCGTGGCGGAATAAGGGGATTGTTGGGTCATGACAGGCCACCATGTTATGCATGTACTCTTAAACGAGTACAAGCATAACACAGGTCTTACGCATCAGTAACGTCGTTGCCACTCATTGCGGGTCAGTACGTCCTCTTTCTCGCCCATAAAGTGGCGATAATAGGCGTCGTAGGCCAACACGTTTTTCACATAACCGCGAGTTTCGGAGAACGGGATGCTCTCAATAAACGCCACGGCATCAATGCGCCCAGCGCTATTGCCAAGCCAGGTACGCACGCGCCCAGGCCCTGCGTTGTAGGCGGCGGAAGCAAAGATACGGTTGTTTTCAAACTGCTGATAGACATATTGCAGATAGCTTGTGCCGATAGCGATATTGGTTTCCGGCTCCAACAGCTGCGCCGGATTAGTGTAGCCCGGCAGGCTAAACATTTTTACCGTATGCGTCGCCGTGCCCGGCATTATCTGCATCAGCCCGCTGGCGCCGACCGGTGATTTCACCTTCGGGTTCCAGGCGCTCTCCTGGCGGGCAATCGCCATCGCATAGCTTTGCGGTATGTCTTTGTCAGAGGTGTAGCGGACAAACAGATCCTTATACGCTAGCGGGAAGCGCTCTTGCAGGTTGTCCCAAAGCTTACCGGAGATAGTCGCCTGCACGCTGAGATCCCACCAGTTCTGATCAAAGGCGTACCGCGCGAGCTGCGCTTGTTCCGTTTGGCTGCGACTGCTGACCAGATTCGCCCACTCGCTGCGCGCGGTATTATCCTGATTCCAGTACATTAATTCACGCACGCGCGCCATCTCCGCCCCGTTGGTTAGCGTCGATGACACCCCGCCCGGCGCTTTGTCTATACGTAGCGTATAGGGTTTATCCAGGCGCTGAGCGGCCACCATCGGGTAAAAACCGCGCTGCTGCGCCAGCGCCTGCCAAATGCCTCGAGCTTCATCGGCGCGGCCCTGCTCCATCAGCAGGTCTGCCTGCCAATAGCGCCATTCGTCTTTCTCTTTGGCTTCCATCGGCAAGCGGGCAAGCCAGGTATTCAGCCCTTCACGATCGCCGCTGCCCAACGCCATACGCACCCGGCGCTCAATCAAAGAGGTCGATTGCGAGCGCATGACGGCGTCATCACGCCAGCGCATTTGCTCGTCGGTAACATCGTTGCCCATCAAACGCCAGGCCACGATATCGCGCAGTTCCTGCGTTTGTTCTTCATTTAGCTGCTGCGCTTGTACCAATGACGGGATCATCAAACGCGCATTTTCCGCATCCTGACGGGCCACGCTGCTAAACGCGATAGCCGCAAGCTGGCGGGTAAAATCCGTCGCGCCAGTGGTACGGGCAAAGGTCAGCACGTTATTTGGGTTATTTGCCAGATCGGTAATCGCCGTGGCTATCGTCTGATATTCCGCCGGCATCTGTGAGGCCAGTACCTTCACAAGCCCCGTGTTACCTGCTTTCATCACCAGGCGGATGCGTTCTAAATAGGCGAGTGGATCCTGTGTACCCGAAGCACGCCAGGCGCTAAACAGCTTATCGCAGGCATTCGGCCGGTTCTGCCCGGTCAGCCACAGCGTTTTGGCCCCTTCCCATGCCCCCTGCGTATCGCCAACGCTATATTTGGCGTAGTAGTAGTTACATTGTGCTTCCGCCGTACCCGGTTTATCGGGGCTAAAGGCTAGCAGACCACGCCAGTCTTCACGGCGCGCCAGTTCGTTGACGAAGCGATTTTTTAACGTCCTGGCGGGTGGCAGCGTGGGATTCTCCTGCACAAAATTGGTTACCGCAAGCGCTGGGGTATTCATCAGATCGCCTGAAAGCTGGCGATATTGCAGGTAAGGGTACAGCGGATAATCGCGCAGGGTCGGCATTAAGCTCTCAACCACATCCATCTGGCGGTTATCCCAGGCCTGTTTGATTTGGGCGTAACGGCTACGCTGCTGGTCCAGCGAATCCGCGTGGGCCGCGCTGCTGACGGTCAACAGGCAAGCACCTGCTGCCAGCAGACGCCACGTATAATGTTTGGCTGTATCCACAAGCTCTTCCTCGTTGTCACGTTACGTCAGTGCAGCGTCATGCCGCGTTAATCAATTGATGCTAACCACTGATGCCAAAATGTTCCACGTTATGAACACTTTTTTACGTTTTAGCGGTGGTGTTACGCACCTGTGTTTGCATGCTGGGATTGGGCGTTGAAAACAGCTACACTTCGCCTTTGATATACTCTATTCATCACGATAAAGAGGCGAAGTCCAACGTGGCCCAATTCGTTTATACCATGCATCGTGTCGGCAAAGTGGTTCCGCCGAAACGTCATATTCTTAAAAACATCTCGCTGAGCTTCTTCCCTGGCGCAAAAATCGGGGTTCTGGGCCTGAACGGCGCCGGTAAATCCACCCTGCTGCGCATTATGGCCGGTATCGATACCGACATCGAAGGTGAAGCTCGCCCACAGCCGGGGCTTAAAATTGGTTACCTGCCGCAGGAACCCAAGCTGAACCCTGAACATACCGTTCGTGAATCGGTTGAAGAAGCCGTTGCCGAAGTGGTTAACGCGCTGAAAGGCCTGGACGAAGTGTACGCCAAGTACGCAGAGCCAGACGCCGACTTCGATAAACTCGCCGCTCAACAGGGCAAGTTTGAAGAGATTATCCAGGCGCACGACGGTCACAACCTGAACGTGCAGCTTGAGCGCGCCGCTGATGCGCTGCGTCTGCCGGACTGGGATGCGAAAATCGAAAAACTCTCCGGTGGTGAACGCCGCCGTGTCGCACTGTGCCGTCTGCTGCTGGAAAAGCCAGACATGCTGCTGCTTGACGAACCGACTAACCACCTGGATGCCGAATCCGTCGCCTGGCTGGAACGCTTCCTGCATGATTTCGAAGGCACCGTGGTGGCAATTACCCACGACCGTTACTTCCTCGATAACGTGGCCGGTTGGATCCTCGAGCTTGACCGCGGTGAGGGTATTCCGTGGGAAGGTAACTACTCCTCCTGGCTTGAGCAAAAAGATCAGCGTCTGGCGCAGGAAGCCTCTCAGGAAGCGGCTCGCCGTAAATCCATTGAGAAAGAGTTGGAGTGGGTTCGTCAGGGCGCGAAAGGCCGTCAGTCTAAGGGTAAAGCCCGTCTGGCACGCTTTGAAGAGCTGAACAATACCGAATACCAGAAGCGTAACGAAACCAACGAACTGTTTATTCCACCTGGCGCACGTCTGGGCGATAAAGTCGTTGAAGTGACCAATCTGCGTAAGTCCTACGGCGATCGTGTGCTGATCGACGACCTGAGCTTCTCAGTACCGAAAGGCGCTATCGTCGGGATCATTGGTCCGAACGGCGCGGGTAAATCGACCCTGTTCCGTATGATGTCTGGTCAGGAACAGCCGGATAGCGGCACCATTTCGCTTGGCGAGACCGTGAAACTGGCCTCAGTCGATCAGTTCCGTGATTCTATGGATAACAGCAAAACCGTGTGGGAAGAAGTTTCCGGCGGGCTGGATATCATGAAGATCGGCAACACCGAAATGCCAAGCCGCGCCTACGTGGGCCGCTTCAACTTTAAAGGTGTTGATCAGGGCAAGCGCGTTGGCGAACTGTCCGGCGGTGAGCGTGGACGTCTGCACCTGGCGAAACTGCTGCAGGTTGGCGGCAACATGCTGCTGCTCGATGAACCAACAAACGACCTGGATATCGAAACCCTGCGCGCGCTGGAAAACGCCCTGCTGGAGTTCCCGGGCTGCGCGATGGTTATCTCGCACGACCGTTGGTTCCTTGACCGTATCGCGACCCACATTCTGGACTACCAGGATGAAGGGAAAGTGGAATTCTTTGAAGGTAACTTCACCGAATACGAAGAGTACAAGAAACGCACCCTCGGCGCCGATGCGCTGGAGCCGAAGCGTATCAAGTACAAACGTATCGCGAAATAATAGCGTTCAGGCGAATGATGAAAATCATTCGCCTTTTTTATCCTATAAAAACCGGCTATGCGTCGCCCATCAATCCTTTCACCAGTTCCACGCAGCGCAGGAAGCGAGAATCGTAATCTGATTCTTCAACGTGTACAAAATCGATATTGTTCTTCTCAAGCATTGAGACCAGCAGCGTCTGAAACTCTTTGCGGTCGACGGAGCTGCCCAGGCTGCGCAGGCCATCCGCTACCCACGGCGTGTTGTTTTCCAGCAGAATCACCAGGTCAAAACGATACTCATCAATCAGCGCCTGAACGAAGGGATGTTCGCGCCCTTCATACTTTTTACAGAAGGCCTGAGTACTGACAAAATCGGTATCAATAAAAGCGACTTTATTGGCATATTTCACCGCAAAATCAATGTACTGAGCATGACCGAGGGCGATTTTATCGTAGTCGGAATACTGTAACGCCATCTCATCGCCACCCAAGTGTGAGAAGACATAATCTCGTCCATACTCCCAGGCACTGGTGGTGTTAAAGATGTTTGCCAGCTTGTTCACCAGCGTCGATTTCCCGCTGGACTCGCCGCCAAGAATCGCTACGGTACGCACGAAAAAGGGCTTCACTTCGGTAGGCACATAATCCCAGTAGCGGAACGGGTTCTCACGAATTTGCCCACCGCTGATATTCATAAACGTGCGTTTAGGGTCGATCAGTACCGTTTCAATCCCCAAATGCTCAAGATACTGTGGTGCATCAGCCTCTTCAGAGCTGTAGATCCAATTAGGCTGGATCCCCTTCTCTTCCATAAAGCTTTTAATCCCCGCGCTCCACACGTCCCAGCCGTGTGGATACGGTTCCATGCCTTCTTCATTGAAGGCATGAATGCGGATGTTCTTCTGGTATTTGAACGTCTGCAGGAGCCAGCGCAGGCGGTCGGGCACCGTCGGCTGCTGGGACATGGCGCTATCTTCAAACAGCGCGCGATCGCGCGTGTCGTCATAGCCCATGATGATATGCAGTTCATCAACCTGGCTACAGGCGCGCTGGATAAGGTAGATATGCCCGGTATGCAGGGGATAAAATTTACCGAATACCACACCGATATTTTTTTGCTGACGTGGGAATTCCAGATTCAGGAAACGGTGTAATGCTTCGAGCTTTTGCGCGCTGGGGCTCTTAATTTTAGCGTTCAGAAGCTGGCTTAAATAGCCCTTGGTCATGCCGCTTGCGTCTGCGACCTGCTGTAAGGTACAGCCTTTTTGACGAATTGCGGTTTTGAGATAGTCGAACGACGACACAAGAGCCTCCTGCAAATTTAGGGAAATCATCACCCTATTATACGAAAAACCCGGAAACACTTTCCGGGTAAATATGTCCGATACTGCCGAGCAACAGTGCGTGTTATGAGTATAGATCGTCAAAGACGCCCAGCGCGTCGGCAAGTTTTTTCACCCCAAATACCTGCATGCCTTCCGGGAGTTTTTTCGGTACGTTGGCGGCCGGGACAATTGCGCGACGGAAGCCGTGCTTCGCCGCTTCCGATATACGCTCCTGACCACTCGGTACAGGACGAATTTCGCCCGCCAACCCAACTTCACCGAATACCACGAGGTCATGCGGGAGCGGTCTGTCACGTAGACTCGACACCATCGCCAGCAGCAGGGCTAAGTCCGCACTGGTTTCGGTCACTTTTACGCCACCGACCACGTTCACAAATACGTCCTGATCCGACATCTGCAAACCGCCATGACGATGTAACACCGCCAGCAAAATCGCCAGCCGGTTCTGCTCAAGGCCTACGGCAACACGCCGTGGATTCGCCATCATGGACTGATCGACCAGCGCCTGAATCTCCACCAGCAGCGGGCGTGTGCCTTCCCAGACCACCATCACCGAACTGCCGGAGGTGACTTCATCACCACGGCTTAAGAAGATGGCAGACGGGTTGCTGACTTCGCGCAGCCCCTGTTCGGTCATGGCAAACACGCCAAGCTCATTCACTGCGCCGAAGCGGTTTTTGTGGCTACGCAGGGTGCGGAAACGGGAGTCGGCGTCACCGTCGAGCAGCACCGAGCAGTCGATACAGTGTTCCAGCACTTTCGGCCCGGCCAGCGAGCCGTCTTTGGTCACGTGGCCAACCATCACGATGGCGACACCGCGCGTTTTCGCAAAACGAGTCAGGTAAGCCGCCGTTTCACGAACCTGCGCCACGCTGCCCGGCGACGACTGAATATCCGCCATGTGCATGACCTGGATGGAGTCGATAACCATCAGCTTTGGCTGTTCTTCTTCGGCAATCAGGCAAATCTGCTCAATGCTGGTTTCTGAAAGCATGTTCAGATTGGCTGTCGGCAGACCCAGACGATGCGCACGCATCGCCACCTGCTGTAAGGATTCTTCGCCGGTGACGTACAGCGTTTTCATCTGCTCCGACAGCTTGCACAGCGTTTGTAGCAGCAGCGTTGATTTCCCCGCCCCGGGGTTACCACCAATCAAAATGGCGCTTCCCGGAACCACGCCGCCGCCCAATACGCGGTCGAACTCTTTGAAACCGGTCGAAAAGCGCGGCAGTTCTTCGAGGCTAATATCGGAGAGCTTTTGTACCTTCGCTACGCCTGCGTTCCCCGCATAGCCGCTCAGGCGCTCATTACGCGCAACGGTGGGTGAAGCCGCAACGCGCACCTCGGTGATGGTATTCCAGGCCTGACAGGCGCTACATTGACCCTGCCAGCGCGGATAATCCGCACCACATTCATTACAGACAAATGCGCGTTTAGGAGCTTTCGCCACGGTTTACCTCTTTATTTCTGATTCATGCTGCCGGAGAGGATACAGAATACCCCCATCAAGTCGGCATGACGGATGGTGACTTCCGTCTGTTCATTCACTTTCGGTTTGGCATGATACGCAATGCCCAGTCCCGCCACTTTAATCATCGGCAGGTCGTTAGCACCGTCGCCGATAGCCACCGTCTGTGCATGGGGAATTTCATACTTTTCAGCCAGTTGTTGTAGCGTGTTGGCTTTATATTGCGCGTCAACAATGTCGCCAATCACTTCGCCGGTCAGTTTGCCGTCACGGATACCCAGCTCATTGGCCACCGCTGCGGTTAAGCGCAGCTTGTCACGCAGGTATTCGGCAAAGAAGGTGAAACCGCCGGAGGCAATTGCCACTTTCCAGCCCAGCGTCTCCAGCTTTAACACCAGTTGAGTCAATCCCGGCATTAACGGCAGGGTATCACGTACCTGACGCAGGATATTGGCATCGGCGTCTTTTAGCGTCGCAACGCGCTGGCGCAGACTGGCGCTAAAGTCCAGCTCACCGCGCATCGCGCGTTCGGTGACTTCAGAAACGAGTTCGCCCGTGCCTGCCAGTTTAGCAATTTCATCAATACATTCGATCTGAATGGCGGTGGAGTCCATGTCCATCACCAGTAAACCCGGCGTACGCAGATGAGGAATTTTGCCCAGCGGCGCGACATCCAGCTCCGCATCGTGTGCCAGACGTGTCGCCCGCGGGGTTAACGATCCCGCCAGACGAATCACCTGATAGTCTTCCACGCACCAGGCTGCTACGATCACCATAGCCGCACCAAGATTTCGCTGGTAGGCGGTCAGACGTTCTTTATTGAGGCCACGGCCATACAGCAACCAGCCGCTGCGCCCGGCATGATAATCCAGCGGCATCACTTCATCGCCACTAAGGGAAAGCGGCAACCCAGGCCACAAGGAGACATCTTCAGGCAGGTCGCACCAGGTCAAACTGTTTGGCATTACGGCTCCAATCTTGTCTATTAAGCCCAGGAAAATAACGCATGAGGCTACCTTGTAACCAGCGCTTCTGGCAACATTAAGCTGTAAATTTTCAAAGGTGGAATATGCTTCGCGCAAAACTGAAATTTAGACTGCATCGCACCGTGATTGTTCTGATATGCCTCGCCCTGCTGGTTGCTCTGATGCAGGGGGCCTCGTGGTTCAGTCAACAAAGCCAGAAACAGCGAAATCCGCAGCTTGAAGAACTGGCGAGAACGCTGGCCTGGCAGGTTTCCATAAACCTGGCCCCAATGATGAAAAGCGAGTCGCCGGATGAGAAAAAGATCGGCGACTTGCTAAAGCACCTCACCACGAAAAGCCGGATCCTCGATGCCGGGGTCTATGATGAACAAGGCGATCTTATCGCCCGCGCCGGGGAACAGGTGGATCTGCGCGACCGGCTGGCACTGGACGGTAAAAAGGCCGGCAGCTACTTCAACCAGCAGATCGTTGAACCCATTCAAGGGAAAAATGGCCCGCTGGGTTATTTGCGCCTGACGCTGGATACGCACACCATCGCCACCGAATCAGGCCAGGTGGATAACACCACCAATATTTTACGCCTGATGTTGCTGCTGTCGCTGGCCATCGGCGTTGTGCTTGCCCGCACCCTGCTGCGCGGTAAACGCACCCGCTGGCAGC
Organism: Enterobacteriaceae bacterium; assembly: GCA_902363335.1. Taxonomy (GTDB): domain Bacteria; phylum Pseudomonadota; class Gammaproteobacteria; order Enterobacterales; family Enterobacteriaceae; genus Kluyvera. The sequence continues at coordinate 275,295 of CABIZV010000006.1, forward strand.
AGTCGCCGTTCCTGCTTACCGCCAATAAGCCGGTGCAGGACGAAGATAAAGATTAATCAGAAAAGGAAATCGCTATGTCAACTCTGCGCCTGCTGCTTTCAGACTCACACGACCCGTGGTTTAACCTCGCCGTTGAGGAGTGTATTTTTCGCCAGATGCCGGCAACCCAGCGGGTATTATTTTTGTGGCGCAACGCAGATACGGTGGTTATCGGCCGCGCGCAAAATCCCTGGAAAGAGTGCAATACCCGGCGTATGGAAGAGGATAACGTGCGTCTGGCGCGCCGAAGCAGCGGCGGCGGCGCGGTGTTCCACGACCTCGGCAATACCTGTTTTACCTTTATGGCGGGCAAGCCGGAATACGACAAAACCATCTCCACCTCGATTGTGCTGGAGGCGTTGAACTCACTCGGGATCAATGCCGAAGCCTCCGGGCGTAACGATCTGATCGTCAAAACAGAAGAAGGCGATCGTAAAGTTTCCGGCTCCGCCTATCGTGAAACCAAAGATCGCGGCTTCCACCACGGCACACTGCTGCTCAATGCCGACCTGAGTCGGCTGGCAAATTATCTCAATCCCGATAAGAAAAAGCTTCAGGCTAAAGGGATCACCTCGGTACGCGGGCGCGTGGCGAATCTGGTTGAACTGCTGCCGGATATTACGCATGAGCAAATTTGCGAAGCCGTCACCGAAGCCTTTTTCCGACACTACGGGGAACGCGTTGAGGCGGAAATTATCTCCCCCGATAAAACGCCCGACCTGCCGAACTTTGCAGAAACCTTTGCGCGTCAAAGCAGCTGGGAGTGGAATTTCGGTCAGGCTCCAGCCTTCTCTCACCTGCTTGATGAGCGCTTCACCTGGGGCGGCGTAGAGCTACATTTTGACGTTGAGAAAGGCGTCATTACCCGCACGCAGGTGTTTACCGATAGCCTGAACCCCGCGCCGCTGGAGGCGCTGGCGGAGCGTTTGCAGGGCTGCCAGTATCGTGTGGATGTGTTGCAGCAAGCCTGTGAAGCGCTGGTGATAGAGTTCCCGGAGCAGGAGATTGAGCTGCGGGAGTTGGCGCATTGGGTGGCGGGGGCGGTGCGTTAGAGCATTGCCGGATGGCGGCTACGCCTTATCCGGCCTACAAATCAGCGCTTTCTGTAGGCCGGATAAGGCGTAGCCGCCATCCGGCATTACCGCCGCTCACCAACGTCAAGATCTATCCCCTATCCCGCCCAATCAACCGGGTAAACTCCATCCCGGGCATCACGATGGAACGTCGAAAATGGCCAATCCCGCACGCGCGCTACCCAACCGTGCTTCACGGGGTTTATGTAGATGTAATCAACATGCCGACGGTAATCTTCCTCGTTGCGGATCGTGTGTTCCCAGAATCGTGGTTGCCACACGTCATGGCAAATTATCGATTTGGTAAATATCTTTTTAAGTTCTCGCCATCGGGACGAGAAGTCACAGTCGTTCTCTGGCAGCGTCCAGATACAATGCAAATGCTCAGGCAGCACGACCAGAGCATCAATTTGAAAAGGCTTCGTATTTTTCACTCGGCGAATAGCAGAACGTAATTCTGCGATCTGGCTTACAAGTAAATCACTTTTCCGGTTTTTCAGATTAGCCGTGAAAAACCAGGTTCCACCATTAATGTAATAACGTCGATAGTTCGACATTTGTTTATTCCTTAAACAAAATTCAAACGTAACGGGTTAATCAAAAAAGGCAATATGGAGAGAATAATTCAGGAAGGAGGCTCGCAGTATATAGAGCCGATTGCCGGATGGCGGCTTCGCCTTATCCGGCCTACACAGGTCCTGTAGGTCCGGTAAACACAGCACCACCGGGCATTACCGCGAACCACCGTAGGCCCGGTAAGCAAAGCACCACCGGGCATTACCGCGAACCACCGTAGGCCCGGTAAGCAAAGCACCACCGGGCATTACCGCGAACCATTGTAGGCCCGGTAAGCGCAGCGCCACCGGGCATTACCGCGAACCATTGTAGGCCCGGTAAGCACAGCACCACCGGGCATTACCGCGAACCATTGTAGGCCCGGTAAGCAAAGCGCCACCGGGCACAGCACGGTCTTACGCTTTATCGCCCAGCAGGACAGATTCCAGCGCGATTTTAATCATGTCGTTGAACGTGGTCTGACGTTCTGCGGCAGTGGTCTGCTCGTGGGTACGGATATGGTCGGAAACGGTGCAGATGGTCAGCGCTTTCGCACCGAATTCTGCTGCAACGCCGTAGATACCGGCTGCTTCCATTTCCACGCCCAGGATGCCGTATTTTTCCATCACGTCGAACATGGTTGGGTCCGGCGTGTAGAACAGGTCTGCGGAGAAGATGTTGCCCACGCGCGCGTCAACGCCCAGCGCTTTGGCTGCATCAACTGCGTCACGCACCATGCCGAAGTCGGCGATAGCCGCGAAGTCGTGGTCTTTGAAACGCAGACGGTTCACTTTGGAGTCGGTGCAAGCACCCATGCCGATAACCACGTCACGCAGTTTTACGTCAGCACGTACCGCGCCGCAGGAACCCACGCGAATGATTTTTTTCACGCCAAAGTCGGTAATAAGCTCTTTGGTGTAGATGGAGCACGATGGGATGCCCATGCCGTGGCCCATAACGGAAATTTTACGGCCTTTGTAAGTGCCGGTGAAACCTAACATGCCGCGAACGTTGTTCACTTCACGGACATCTTCAAGGAAAGTTTCAGCAATGTGCTTCGCACGCAGTGGGTCGCCTGGCATCAAAACTACGTCAGCGAAATCGCCCATTTCTGCATTAATGTGTGGGGTAGCCATCATTTTATCCTTATTAAAATTGTCAGTGCCGGATGGCGGCTGCGCCTTATCCGGCCTACAAACGATTCCTCGTAGGCCGGATAAGCGTAGCGCCATCCGGCAATTTCATCACAGCATGTTTTTGCCGTATTCCATTGGTGACGTACCGAAGTAGGTCGCCAACGTCTGGCCGATATCCGCGAAGGTTTCACGATGGCCCAGCGAGCCCGGTTTGACTTTCGGGCCGTAAACCAGCACCGGAATGTGTTCACGGGTGTGGTCAGTACCGGTCCAGCTTGGATCGCAACCGTGGTCAGCGGTGAGGATCAGAATGTCATCTTCACCCACCAGCTCCATCAATTCAGGCAGACGGCGGTCGAACAGTTCCAGGCCTGCGGCATAACCGGCGATATCGCGACGGTGGCCCCAGGAAGAGTCGAAATCAACGAAGTTGGTAAAGACGATAGTTTCATCACCCGCTTCTTTCATCTCTTTAATGGTGGCGTCGAACAGCGCGTCCAGACCGGTCGCTTTCACTTTCTTCGTGATACCGCAGTTAGCGTAGATATCCGCAATCTTACCAACGGAGACCACGTGACCGTGTTTTTCATCCACCAGCTTCTGCAGAACGGTCGCGGCCGGTGGCTCAACGGCCAGATCGTGACGGTTACCGGTACGCTGGAAGTTACCCGCTTTGTCGCCGACAAACGGACGCGCAATCACGCGGCCAATGTTGTAGCCGCCTTCGGTCAACTCTTCACGAGCGATTTCGCACAGCTCATAGAGTTTATCGAGACCATAAGTTTCTTCATGGCAGGCAATCTGGAACACGGAGTCCGCAGAGGTATAGAAAATCGGCTTGCCGGTTTTCATATGCTCTTCGCCCAGTTCGTCCAGAATAACGGTACCGGAAGAGTGGCAGTTACCGAGGTAGCCCGGCAGATTGGCACGCTTAACCAGTTTATCCAGCAGTTCCTGCGGGAAGCTGTTTTCGTGGTCGCTGAAGTAGCCCCAGTCGAACAGAACCGGTACGCCGGCAATTTCCCAGTGGCCTGACGGAGTATCTTTACCGGAAGAGAGCTCGTGCGCCCAACCGTACGCGCCAATCACTTCGGCGTTACCGTCCATGCCGGCAGCAATTTTACCGGTAGAACCTTCATGCGCTTTCACCAGCCCCAGACGGGTCAGGTTAGGCAAATTCAGTGGGCCTTGACGGCCGTGGTCAGCTTCGCCCTTAGCACAGGCTTCTGCAATGTGGCCCATTGTGTCAGCGCCAACGTCGCCAAAGCGGTCAGCATCTTCCGTTGCACCAATCCCGAAGGAGTCCAGCACCATAATAAATGCACGTTTCATCTTGTTCTCCATACATCTTGCGCTGCAAAAAAGCGATCAGATCAGTATATAACTATTCGGTGATACGACGATAGACGGTCGGCGTAATTTCAGGCGCTTTGTCGTCCAGTTTAATTGCCGCTTTCACGGCTTTCGCCGCGTCCTGCCAGCTAGCTTCATCTTTCGCGTGGATGACCGCCAGCGGACGTTGCCCGTCAATGCTGTCGCCCAGACGCGCCATATCGGTAAAGCCGACGCTGTAATCAATGGTATCGGATGCCTGACGACGACCGCCGCCCATCGAGACCACCGCCATGCCCAGCGCGCGGGTATCCATTGCGCTGACGAAGCCTTCGGTGTCCGCGTAGACGGCCTTGCTGAGCATCGCCGTTGGCAGATATTTCGCATAATTTTCAACGAAATCGGTCGGGCCTTTTTGGGCGGCGACCATGCGGCCAAAGATATCGGCCGCTTTGCCGTTATCCAGCACCGCCTGCAATTTGGCACGCGCTTCGGCGTCGTCTTTTGCCAGATTGCCGGAGATAAGCATTTCGACACACAGCGCCATGGTGACGTCGAACAGACGCGGGTTACGGTATTCACCGGTCAGGAACTGCACGGCTTCGCGCACTTCCACCGCGTTACCGGCACTGGAAGCAAGTACCTGGTTCATGTCGGTCAGCAGCGCCGTGGTTTTCACGCCCGCGCCGTTGGAAACGCCCACAATCGCTTCCGCCAGCGCGGCAGAGAGCTCGTAGGTTGGCATAAATGCGCCGCTGCCCACTTTCACGTCCATCACCAATGCATCCAGCCCCTCGGCCAGTTTTTTGGCAAGGATAGAGGCGGTGATCAGCGGGATGGAGTCCACCGTGGCGGTAATGTCGCGGGTAGCATAAAAACGTTTGTCCGCCGGTGCGAGCGAGCTGGTCTGTCCAATAATCGCCACACCCACGTCTTTAATAATTTCACGGAAACGGTTGTCGTCCGGGAAGATGTCGAAGCCCGGGATGGCTTCTAATTTGTCGAGCGTGCCGCCGGTATGACCGAGGCCGCGACCGGAGATCATCGGAACATAGCCGCCGCAAGCCGCGACCATTGGGCCGAGCATCAGCGAGGTTACGTCGCCCACGCCGCCGGTGGAGTGCTTATCGACAATCGGGCCGTTCAGATTCAGGCTCTTCCAGTTCAGGACGGTTCCTGAATCCCGCATCGCCATGGTCAGCGAGACACGCTCCGGCATGCTCATATCATGGAAGAAAATGGTCATCGCCAGGGCGGCAATTTGCCCTTCGGAAATGGTGTTATCGCGAATGCCGTTGATAAAGAAACGAATTTCTTCATCACTCAGCACCTGACCATCACGTTTTTTACGAATAATTTCTTGAGCGAGAAACACGGTACCCTCCTGGGAAATCGGGAAATCATGGCGGGTAAACCGCCCTACGATCCTGTAGCCCGGCCAAGCGTAGCGCCGCCGGGAAGCTCCCGGAGTCGGCGCCCATGCGCCTCGTCCGGGCTACGTTAATACTTAGTAAGCGCTAGCGCTCTTACCGTCGCCGTGGCCCAGCGCTTTCAGCAGGCTTGCCAGCAGAGAAGACGCGCCGAAGCGGTAATGGCGGGAGTCAGCCCAGTCCGCGCCAAACAGTTCGTCAGCGATAGACAAGAACAGCTGCGCGTCTTCCGCAGTACGCACGCCGCCGGCTGGCTTAAAGCCCACGGTTTTCTGTACGCCCATATCGCGGATGACTTCCATCATGATGCGCGCGCTTTCTGGCGTCGCGTTCACCGGCACTTTACCGGTAGAGGTTTTGATGAAATCCGCACCGGCTTTGATGGAGATTTCAGACGCTTTACGAATGAGCGCTTCTTCTTTGAGTTCACCGGTTTCGATGATCACTTTCAGCAGCACATTTGCCGCAGCACACGCCTCTTTACAGGCTTTCACCAGATCAAAACCAACCTGCTCGTTGCCAGCAATCAGCGCGCGGTATGGGAATACCACGTCAACTTCGTCAGCACCGTAAGCGATAGCCGCACGGGTTTCCGCCAGCGCGATATCAATGTCGTCGTTGCCGTGGGGGAAGTTAGTCACGGTTGCGATGCGGATATTCGGCGTGCCCTGCTCGTTGAGGGTTTTACGCGCAATCGGAATGAAACGCGGATAGATGCAGACAGCAGCGGTATTGCCGACCGGCGTTTTCGCCTGATGACACAGCGCAATCACTTTCGCATCGGTGTCGTCTTCGTTCAGGGTAGTTAAGTCCATCAACTGCAGCGCGCGCAGGCTGCTTGCTTTTAAATCAGTCATTTTTCTCTCCGACGGCACATTGCCGTGTAAATCGTTACCTTGCGGGTCTGTGACTATTGTAACACTGCCCCGCACTCACACTTCGACTTTCATCACACTTAGTGAAAACTTCGTACAAATTTGCATAACAACAACGCGATACAGGTCAAATTTTTACACCAAAGACGACGATTAAAGCACCGTTTCGGCCGCTGGGATCAAAAGACAACCTCAGCGTTTTTCATACACTTCGCGTATCGCTCGTCTGAGGAACCGACCATGCCAACATCGATAGATTCATCGTTGCTGCAACACTGCCAGCAAATTGTGACAAGTTCCGTGTTAACCCCGGAACAAAAACGCCATTTTCTGGCGCTGGAGGCAGAAAATGCTCTGCCGTACCCTGAACTGTCTGATGAAGCCCGTGCCGCGCTGGCGGAAGGCGTCATCTGCGATATGTTCGAAGGCCATGCGCCATACAAGCCGCGCTATGTTCTACCGGACTACGCTCGCTTTCTTGCCAACGGCTCCGAATGGCTGGAGCTTGAAGGGGCGCAGGATCTCGACGATGCGCTTTCGCTACTGACAATTCTGTATCATCACGTCCCTTCCGTAACGGCGATGCCGGTCTATCTGGGTCAACTTGATGCGTCGCTGTCACCTTATGTTAGAATTCTAACACAAGACGAGATCGATATTCGAATAAAACGTTTCTGGCGCTATCTCGACCGCACGCTGCCGGACGCCTTTACCCACGTCAACATTGGCCCTCATGATACGCCAATCACTCGCGCTATATTACGTGCGGATGCCGAGTTAAAGCAGGTTGCGCCTAACCTGACGTTTATCTACGACCCGGAAATCACGCCTGACGATCTGCTACTTCAGGTGGCACAAAATATTTGCGAGTGCAGTAAGCCGCACATCGCTAACGGCCCGATAAATGATAAAATTTTCACAAAAGGCCAGTACGGCATCGTCAGCTGTTACAATTCACTGCCGGTTGCCGGTGGCGGCAGTACGCTGGTTCGCCTGAATTTACAGCAGGTTGCCGAGCGCAGCCGCTCCGTTGACGACTTCTTCACGCAGGTGTTGCCACGTTACTGCCAGCTGCAAATTGATATCATCAACGCCCGTTGCCGCTTCCTCTACGAACAGTCGAACTTCTTTGAGAATAGCTTCCTCGTGAGCGAAGGGTTGATTAGCCCTGACCGGTTCGTGCCAATGTTCGGTATCTATTCGCTGGCGGAAGCGGTCAATATTCTGTGTGAACGTGAAGGCATGGCTGGTCGCTATGGTAAAGACGAAGAGGCCAATCAGCTGGCCTGGCGTATCAGCGCTAAACTGGCCGAGTTTGTCGCCCACACGCCGGTGCAGTACGGCTGGCAGCAGCGCGCATTGTTACACGCACAGTCCGGGATAAGCTCCGACATCGGTACCACGCCGGGTGCCCGTCTGCCGTATGGCGACGAACCGGATCCGATAACTCATCTGCTGACCGTCGCTCCGCACCATGCGCATTACGCCGCGGGCATTAGCGATATTCTGACGCTCGATGAAACGGTAAAACGCAATCCACAAGCGGTGATGCAGCTGTGTCTGGGCGCTTTCAAGGTCGGCATGCGCGAGTTTAGCGCCAACGTCAGCGGCAACGATTTGGTTCGCGTCACGGGCTATATGGTGCGCTTGTCGGATCTGGAAAAGTACCGCGCAGAAGGTTCTCGCACCAACACTACCTGGCTGGGTGAAGAAGCTGCACGTAACACCCGTATTCTGGAACGCCTTCCTCGTGTTGTGAGCCATGAACAGCAGATGCGCTTTAGTCAGTAAAATCATCCCGTTCTCCTGCGTCGACGGGCCGGGCAGTCGCCTGGCCCTGTTCTTACAGGGCTGCAATCTGCGCTGCAAGAACTGCCATAACCCGTGGACGATGGGACGTTGCAATGACTGCGGTGAGTGCGTTCCCCAGTGTCCGCATCAAGCGTTGAAACTGCGGGAAGGAAAAGTGGTGTGGCAGGCGAATATCTGCCAGCAGTGCGACACCTGCCTGCACCTGTGCCCGCAGCAATCGACGCCAATGGCGCAGGTGATGAGCGTCGAACAGGTTATTGCGCAAATTAGCAAGGTTGCGCCTTTTATCGAAGGCATCACCGTCAGCGGCGGCGAAGCCACAACGCAGCTGCCGTTTGTTTGCGCGCTGTTCCAGCAGATAAAGCAATCGCCCAACCTCCAGCATCTCACCTGCCTGGTGGACAGCAACGGTGAGCTGCCGATATCCGGCTGGGAGAAGCTAAGCCAGGTTTGCGACGGCGTGATGGTGGATTTAAAAGCCTGGGATAACGCGTGTCATCAAGCCCTGACCGGGCGAGGTAATGCACGTATCAAGCAGAGTATCCAGTGGCTGGCGCAACGGGGAATACTAAGCGAGCTGCGCCTGTTGGTGATCCCTGAGCAGACGGATTATCTGCAAGAAGTTGCGGCGTTAAGCGCGTTTATCGCCCAACTGGGGGATATTCCGGTACGCCTGAATGCGTTTCATGCCCACGGCGTTTATGGTGAGGCCAAAGCGTGGCGTAGCGCCGGGCCGCAAGACATTGAAGCCCTAAGCCAGGCGCTACGTGCCGGAGGAATCACAACGCTCATTCCTCCGGCGCTGTACTTATAGCGAAAGGAACACGCCAGCAATGGTGGCGCTCATCAGGTTAGAGAGCGTCCCCGCTGCCACGGCTTTCAGGCCCAATTGGGCAATTTCCTGACGGCGATTCGGCGCCATACTGCCCAGACCGCCGATAAGAATGGCGATAGACGACAGGTTGGCAAAGCCGCACAGCGCAAAGGAGATAATCGCTTTGGTGTGGCTTGAGATAACCTGCAACCCGGCAGCGGCCACATCGGCATCCGCCTTCAGATATTCACCGAAGTTCATATAGGCGACAAATTCGTTGATAACCAGTTTCTGACCGATAAACGATCCTGCCACCGTAGCTTCATGCCACGGCACGCCAATAACCCACGCCAGCGGCGAGAAGATCCAGCCCAGAATCAGCTGCAAGGAGAGATCTGGATAGTTAAACCAGCCGCCCACGCCGGACAAAATGCCGTTCAGTAGCGCAATCAGCGCGATAAACGCCAGCAACATGGCGCCGACGTTTAGCGCAAGCTGCATCCCGGATGCCGCCCCCGATGCCGCCGCGTCCAGCACGTTCGCGGGTTTATCCGGGTTAGTCGCCTCACTTTCCAGCGTCGGAGAATCATTAGGTTTTTCCGTTTCCGGTATCATGATTTTGGCAAACAGCAATCCGCCAGGTGCCGCCATAAAGGAGGCGGCAATCAGATATTCCAGCGGCACCCCCATCTGCGCGTAGCCTGCCAGCACGGAACCGGCGACCGACGCCAGCCCGCCGCACATCACGGCGAACAGCTCAGAGCGCGTCATGGTGGCAATGTACGGACGCACCACCAGCGGCGCTTCGGTCTGCCCGACAAAGATATTAGCCGTTGCAGAGAGTGATTCGGTGCGTGATGTTTTCAGCACCGCGCGCAGCGCGCCGCCCAGGATACGGATCACAAACTGCATAATGCCGAGGTAATACAGCACGGCAATCAGCGAGGAGAAAAAGACGATAACCGGCAGAACGCGCAGCGCAAACACAAAACCACCGCCGCCGAAAACTTCAAACATCTTATCGGAAACCAGGCCGCCGAACAGGAAGCCGATTCCTTCATTACCGTAGGCGATAACGTTGGCGACGCCTTCAGACATCGCCAGCAGCACTTTACGGCCCGCGGGAACATAGAGAATTAACGCCCCGATACCGACCTGAATCAGCCATGCACCGAGTACCGTCCGCAGGTTAATTGCTTTTCGATTACTTGAGAGGAGTAAGGCGATGGCGAGCACCACCACCATGCCGATGAGTCCCATGAGGATTTGCATACAGAGTCCCTGTGTATTGAAAAATATGATGATTCCAACAAGCTAACCGCAGCGATTATAACGCTGAGTCATTATATTTTTCGGACAACATCACAGGTTTAACGCAAGTGAACGGAGGTAATAATTAATAATGAGAACTCAGTCACCCTACAAGTTCGTAAACAGTGCATAGGTATTGTGATAAAGCGTTTGCGCAATATGTTCTGGCGGTTCTGGTCGGAGCGAGCAGAGATGGCTAAACACGTCGGCAATGCGTTCCGGGCGATTCGGCTGTCCCTGAAAACCGTTCAGCGGCATGTCCGGCGCATCCGTTTCCAGTATCAGCGCTTCTAGCGGTAATTGCGCCATCACCTCACGGGTTTTATTGGCGCGAGGATAGGAAATCGTCCCGCCGACGCCAATTTTGTAGCCCAGCTGGATGAAGCGTAAAGCCTGTTGCAGGCTGCCGGAAAAACCATGTACCACGCCCGTTCGCGGCAAATTGTGACGTTTGAGATGCAGCGCCAGTTTGTCGTGGGTGCGGCGCGAATGGAGAATGACCGGCAGATCGTAGCGTTTAGCTAACTGTAGCTGTGCATCAAGCAAGGCCGCCTGACGTTCAAATTGCGGATCCTCCCGATAAAGGTCGAGCCCAATTTCCCCAACGGCGACCAGTTTTTTCGGTTTCGCCGCCAGCACCGCGTCCAGCGCGGCCAGACTGTCATCATCATGACGCTCCACCACGATCGGGTGCAGACCGACGGCGGCATACAGCGGATCATAGCGTTCAGCCAGCGCCAGCACGCGGGTAAAATTTTCCGCCTCGATCGCAGGGACGATTATCGTGCCCACGCCCGCATCGGCGGCGCGCTGAATGCTGGCGGCTTCATTACCGCTAAACGGCGGGAAATCAAAATGGCAATGGGTGTCAATAAAACGGCCTTTCACGCCAGATCCTCATGATTAAAAAGCGGGTCGTTGGCTTGTGGCACATCCGCCATTGCCGCCACCGGGATATCATTCATCGCCGGTTCCGGGGGAATAAACAGCGGTGCAGGCGTGATGATGGGTGAAATGTGTCGTACTAGCGGGGGTTTTTCCGTTAACAACTTCCCTACGGTTGCCAGGAAATATCGACCGCATAAGCGGCCAATTTTGTAGTCCTGTCGCAGCGCAGGAATACGGCTGCCCAACGCCATACTGAGCAGCGGTTTCGGCGGGTAGATCTCAAAAATACGCAGCTTACCGGGGGGTTTTTCAATAAATTGCTGAATTTCGCTATAGCTGGCTTCATGATGCTGCACCAGATTGACCAGCGGTTGCAGGCTGCTTTCACCGAGCCAACGTTCCATACGCTTAAACCACTGCGGCGTGTAATACATTTGCGACGGAACGGTACGGATCACCACCAGCGTTTTCGCGCCCTGCTTCGCGGCCTCGCGAACCGGGATCGCATCGCTAACGCCACCGTCCAGGTAATTAATGCCGTCAAGCGCCACACCGGTACGATAGAAACCGGGAATGGCGCTGGAAGCGCGGATAATATCGAGCCAGTTCTGCTTAGTCGGCGAAAAATAGCTGGGGGTGTAATCATCCCCTCGGCAGGCGCAGATATAAAACGATTTTCCCGTCTCAAAAAGATGCTCGGCCGCGTCCATCGCAAGCGGCATCTGCCCTGCGGTTGCGTCAACCAGCCAGTCAAGATCGATAAGATTACCACCTCTGACAAAGCGCACCGGGTCAAAGAACTCGCGGCGGGTGGTGTAGCGCATAATGACTTTACGTCCGTAACCTTGTTGGTTACACAAATAGGCGGACAGATTTTGCGCCCCCGCAGAGGTGCCGTAGTAGAGATCGAAAGGATTGAACTGTGCTCGCATAAATTCATCAAGCACGCCGGCGGTGAAAATTCCGCGTTGTCCCCCACCTTCGCAAACCAACGCCATGCGACCGGGGTTGAAACGACTCAGCGATAATGGCGCAATATTGCCGAGCGTGACGGGTATACGCTGCCCCATCTCTGCCTACCTGTTTTTTAGTCTTCAGACTAACAAAGTAGCCTAAATTCCCGGCGGCTAAAACTAATAAAGCCAGTCCGCTGGACTGGCTTTGCTGTCATTCTACATTTACGCGTGATGCTCTAGGGCCGTTTACGCCCGGTAAACAGGCTGACCAGGAAGAGGATGATACCCACAACGAACACGATTTTCGCAGCCCAGGCAGCGGTACCTGCCAGCCCACCAAATCCCAGTGCGGCGGCAATTAACGCGATAACCAGAAATATAATGCCCCAACGAAACATAAGCTTCTCCTTGACCAAAATTAATGTCGACCGCTTGCTATGAGCATTCATGCCACCCACATGCAATATTTTTAGTGTGGTGCACATTTTGCTTCCTGCCAAATATCAGGAAGCAAAATGTCTAATGATTACTTCGTTTTCAGATCGTTCTTGACGCTTTTCACGCCATCAACGGCCTTAGCAATGCTTTCAGCACGATCGCTTTGTGCCTGAGACTCAACGGTACCCGAGAGCTGTACAACGCCATCGGTGGTCTCAACTTTCACATGACGTGAAGGGACGATGTCATCTGCCAGCAGTTTAGCTTTCACTTCACTGGTGGTCGCGGCATCACCGGCATAGCCTTTCATCGAACTTTCTTTGCTGTCGCGGACGTGGAGTTTGTCACTAACAGAGCTCACACCCTCAACCGTTTTCGCTGCCGCAACGGCGGCTTCAGCCTGAGCCTGGCTTTCTACAAAGCCACTGAGCGTCACGACTTTTTTGTCGGTTTTAACGGAGATATCGGTGCTCTTGATATTGTCGTTATCCACCAGAGCGGCTTTTACTTTCGCTGTGATAGTGCTGTCATCCATAAAGTTACCGACTTTATTACCTGCACTCTCAGCGCTCGCCTGAGCCTTATCCATGGTGGACGTTTCGGCATAGACGGAACCGGTAGCGACAGCGGAGGTCAGCATTACGGCAAGCAGCGTTTTAGAAATTGTCAGTTTTTTCATCGTCGTCATATTCCTGTATGTTTTGCCCGCAATTTGAGCATTTGCAACACGCAGGTTGCATTGCTGAAGAGGGTTAACCGCACCCTGCTCAGGTATTCATTGCGTTCATGCCAACCCACATGGGCTATCAATCGTCGCTGAATCTTGCTCTGAGCCAGTTATTAATATTGCGATAGAAACAAACGTTAGCTTTAAGCGCTTTATCAAACGAGATAATCGGTATTTAAAGCCAACGTAGATGTCATCGCTTTGTTAAATATAGATCACAATTTTGAAATCGCCCGCTTCGTTGGGCAAAAAGAGGGTAATTAAGAACTTTCCGTAAGCGGCTAAAAAGGAAGGGAAAGTATCAGGGCGCAGCGGCTGCCGCGCCCTGTAGGGGATTTTAGTGCTCGCGCGTTTTGCGGAACTCAACTTCAGGATAACGTTCCTGAGTCAGGTTGAGGTTCACCATGGTTGGTGCGATATAGGTCAGATTATCGCCGCCATCCAGCGCCAGCTGAACTTCGTTTTTACGTTTGAACTCTTCGAATTTCTTCACGTCTTTGCTCTCAACCCAACGGGCGGTCGCGACGTTAACCGATTCGTAGATAGCTTCAACGTTGTATTCGCTTTTCAGACGCGCAACGACCACATCAAACTGCAGCACGCCGACCGCACCAACAATCAGATCGTTGTTGGAAATTGGGCGGAATACCTGAACTGCACCTTCTTCTGATAGCTGAACCAGCCCTTTCAGCAGCTGTTTCTGCTTCAGCGGATCTTTGAGGCGGATGCGACGGAACAGCTCTGGCGCGAAGTTCGGAATACCGGTGAACTTCATCATCTCACCTTGCGTGAAGGTATCACCAATCTGGATGGTGCCGTGGTTATGCAAACCGATAATGTCACCCGGATACGCTTCTTCCACGTGTGAACGGTCACCCGCCATAAAGGTCAGCGCATCAGAAATCACCACATCTTTACCAATACGCACCTGACGCAGCTTCATGCCCTTTTCATATTTGCCGGAAACCACGCGCATGAACGCCACGCGGTCACGGTGTTTTGGGTCCATGTTGGCCTGAATTTTAAATACGAAACCGGAGAATTTCTCATCCTGCGCTTCCACCAGACGGGTGTCGGTTTTACGCGGCATCGGCGCTGGCGCCCACTCCACTAAACCGTCCAGCATATGGTCAACACCGAAGTTACCCAGTGCGGTACCAAAGAATACCGGGGTAATTTCGCCCGCCAGGAACAGATCTTTGTCGAATTCGTTGGACGCGCCCTGCACCAGCTCCAGCTCATCACGCAGCTGCTGAGCCAGCTCATCGCCCACGGCGGCGTCGAGTTCTGGATTGTTCAGACCTTTAACAATGCGCACTTCCTGAATGGTGTGGCCTTTACCGGTCTGATACAGGTAGGTTTCATCTTTATAAAGATGGTAAACGCCTTTAAACAGCTTGCCGCAGCCAATCGGCCAGGTGATCGGCGCGCAGCCGATTTTCAGCTCGCGCTCGACTTCATCCAGCACTTCCATCGGATCGCGGATATCGCGGTCGAGTTTGTTCATAAAGGTCAGGATCGGCGTATCACGCAGACGGGTAACTTCCATCAGCTTACGGGTACGATCTTCAACCCCTTTCGCGGCATCGATAACCATTAGACAGCAGTCAACCGCCGTCAGGGTACGGTAGGTATCTTCGGAGAAGTCTTCATGCCCCGGGGTGTCCAGCAGGTTAACCAGACAATCGTGGTACGGGAACTGCATCACGGAGGTGGTAATCGAAATACCACGCTGCTTTTCCATCTCCATCCAGTCGGATTTAGCATGCTGGCTGGAACCACGGCCTTTTACCGTACCGGCAGTCTGGATCGCCTGTCCGAACAGCAGCACTTTTTCAGTGATGGTCGTTTTACCGGCATCAGGGTGAGAAATAATGGCAAAAGTGCGGCGCTTGGCCACCTCCTGCAAATAAGGAGACAACGTCATAATGAGATCTTCTTAGTAAGCGCGGCAACGTACCACGCATGTTGAATACGAAAAAATTGCGGCTATTTTACCCATCAATAGGGGGCTGGCAATCACTGTTTACACAGGAGTCGCTCCAGTTCAGGCAAAGAGGTCACCGTCCAGTCAGGCTTAATGCCTTCCGGCAGCGGTCGCTGGTGCGCATTGAGCCAGCAGGTCGCCCAGCCGGCGTTCATGCCACCGCGAATATCAGACTCGGCGGTGTCACCGACCATCAGTACGCGCGCGCGGTCCGGATGACCGGCTTGCGCAAGCGCGTAATCAAAGATCTGACGATCCGGTTTAGCAACGCCCACTTGCTCAGAAATAATAAGCAGATCAAAGTGATCGCTAAATCCGGTACGTTCCAGGCGGGTCTGCTGCAACGAGGTAAAGCCGTTGGTGATGATGCCCAGCTTCACCTTGCCTTTCAGCGCATCCAGCAACGACGCCGCCCCCGGCAGCGGTGCGCAAATCTCGGCCATCGCATTCATAAAGGCGTCGTTGAGGTCGCCCGGATGCACGTTCAGTCGTTCTGCCCAACCGGTAAAACGTTGATGCTGAAGCTGGAGCGAGGTAATGGCACCGTTCTGGTAATCGACCCACAACGGTTTATTCACCGCCTGGTAGTCCTGAAAATCTTCCGCGGTAAAGGTCACGCTGTAATCGAGAAACATCCGCTGTAAGCCGCTAAACGAGTCAAACGTAAACAGCGTCTCGTCGGCATCGAAGAAAATCCAGTCCCACTTCATCATCTTTTCACCTTGTCTTACATACTGATGGGCAGCGCCATTATAATGGCATCCTCACGGCCTTCGGCCGCCGGATAATAGTTGCGACGGATAGTCGCTTCGTTAAAGCCTAAACTCTCATACAAAGCGATGGCGGCGAGGTTTGACGCGCGAACTTCTAGCCACAACGTCGCCACGCCACGCGCTTCTAACGTATCAATGAGATGTTCAAGCAGTTCGCGTCCAAGCCCACGTCGCTGATAGTCTGGATCGACGGCAATATTAAACAGCGTCGCTTCATCCAGCACGATTTGCGTGATAGCAAAAGCCGCCATCTCACCATCGACTGACATCTGAAGGTTCAGATAGCGTTCGCCCTGATTGCTGGCAAAGGTTTGTTCACTCCAGGGAAACGCGTGTGCGCGCTTTTCAATATGAAAGGCGCGGGGTAAATCAGTCGTGCTGAGGGTAGAAATCGTGTTCATGGGCGCAAATTTGTTGCCATAGCGCGGCGCGCGCGGGCGCACTGGCTTGTAGTTCATCAAATGGCGGTGTTGAAAGCACCGCCCCTTCAAGCGTAACTGCGACGTCACAGCCCAGATGCCAGCGGTGGCACTGGCTACCTTGCGGTAGCATGGCAACACTGCCGGGCGTTAATGGCATAACCTGATCCGGGGTAAGACGCAGCGCGCGCAAAATATCGCTCATCAGCGGCTCCGTCAGAGCAGGCAGAGCTTCGCCAATGATCACTAAACGGACGTGCGGCGGAAGCGTAATCGCGATTTCACCTTGCAGTGCGCCCGGGCGTCGCAGCGACCATTGGGTAATGCCCAACTGTTGTAATTGCCAGTCTCGCCGGGATGTCATGTGAAACGCTCCTGTCTATCAAGGGCGCAAATATAGCAAATTCATCGAATCTGCGCCAATTACACTCTATAATCGCGAGCTAAGTTAATTGAGGAATAATTCATGTCTGCTTTTACCCCGGCAAGTGAAGTCTTGCTGCGCCACAGTGATGATTTCGAACAGAGCCGTATTTTCTTTGCCGGCGATCTGCAGGATGACCTGCCCGCTCGCCTGGAAACCGCTGCGAGCCGTGCGCACACTCAGCAGTTACACCACTGGCAGGTACTGAGCCGCCAGATGGAAGAGAACGTCCGTTTTGGCCTTGTTGTTGAAGCGCAAGACGTGGCGGATAGCGATACCTTTATCTACTACTGGCCGAAGAATAAGCCGGAAGCCCAGTTCCAATTGATGAACATTCTGTCCCTGCTGCCGGTCGGTACCGATATTTTCGTGGTGGGCGAGAACCGTAGCGGCGTGCGAAGCGCCGAGCAAATGCTGGCGGAATATGCCCCGCTGAACAAAGTTGACAGCGCGCGTCGCTGTGGCCTGTATCACGGCCGTCTGGAAAAACAGCCAACGTTTGATGCGGACGCTTTCTGGGGCGAATATGCGCTCGATGATCTGACCATCAAGACTCTGCCGGGCGTCTTTAGCCGCGATGGTCTGGATGTCGGTAGCCAACTGCTGCTCTCCACGCTGACCCCGCACACTAAAGGTAAAGTGCTGGATGTCGGCTGCGGCGCGGGCGTGCTGGCGGTATCGCTGGCAACGCATTCACCGAAAGTTCGTCTGACCTTGTGTGATGTCAGCGCAGCAGCGGTAGAGGCGAGCCGTGCAACGCTTGTCGCGAACGGTATTGAAGGCGAGGTTGTGGCGAGCAACGTCTTCTCGGAGATTAACGGTCGTTTTGACATGATTATCTCCAACCCACCGTTCCACGATGGTATGCAAACCAGCCTGGACGCGGCACAAACGCTGATTCGTGGCGCAGTACGCCATCTGAACAGCGGCGGCGAGCTGCGCATTGTTGCCAACGCCTTCCTGCCATATCCGGCCATTCTCGATGAAATGTTTGGCTTCCACGAAGTCATCGCGCAAACCGGACGTTTTAAGGTTTACCGCACCGTGATGACCCGCCAGGCGAAAAAAGCCTGACTCATGTAGGCCGGATAAGGCGTTTACGCCGCCATCCGGCATGACACCGTGCAGCGCCGGATGGCGCTATCGCTTATCCGGCCTACATAACTACATCCCCCCACAACCGAATAAACGCCTTTTTTTTCGACGATTGTGCAGCCATTAACAATTATCTATTGACGCCCAGCGTAAAACCACTAGAATGCGCCTCCGTGGTAACGATACTTTTTAAGTGTCGATGGTATGCGATGGTGGCGGAATTGGTAGACGCGCTAGCTTCAGGTGTTAGTGTCCTAACGGACGTGGGGGTTCAAGTCCCCCCCCTCGCACCATAAACCACGTTATATCGCTCGCACTGTGCGAAGGTGGCGGAATTGGTAGACGCGCTAGCTTCAGGTGTTAGTGTCCTTAGGATGTGGGGGTTCGAGTCCCCCCCCTCGCACCAACGAGGGCGATATAACAGCAACGAGACTTCTGTGCGAAGGTGGCGGAATTGGTAGACGCGCTAGCTTCAGGTGTTAGTGTCCTTAGGATGTGGGGGTTCGAGTCCCCCCCCTCGCACCAGTTTCCTCGTTCTCCCCTCAGCTTTTCCTTTCTGGTTATTCCATCAGCTTTAAATTCATTGATATCAACACCATTCCGCTAATCAACGCGATGCACGATGGCAATAAGACAAAATGACGCAGTTGACGATGCCAGATCATCGCCCCAGTCAGTAGCAGTCCACCGGTAATCAGCCCCTTCCAGACCTCCACCGACAGCCCCAGCGTGCTAAGTAGCGCAATTGCGACGCCAGGGATAAGAACCCCCCAGCCACTGCCTAATGTTCGCCGTAACATATCCCAACCCACAAATGATAATGATACTCAATAGCATATGATATTTTTTGTTATTTGTCTTCTTATACGCTTCGGTTTCACAATCATTAATGACATGAATATTGTATGGTGATACGTTGTAGCGAAAATAATATGTCGAATAATTGGATATTCGCGCCTTGCCTCATATTTTATTCTTGTTTTTTATGCACTTACTTATTTATTTAAGGCTCACTACAACTTTTAAATATGACAGTACAATCATGGCGCAACCTACGCGCACAAAAATATCAGCTCACGTTCCGGCTGTTTTTGTTTCTTAATCTGGTCTCATCGGCGCTATCCATCTTTAGCCCGATATATGACTCGAAGGTTTTTCCACTTCCAGCAACACTGATTGCAATAAGCAGCGGTGCGCTGCTGCTATGGCATTGGCGATATGCCCGTATCCGCCTGAATGTCCCGATAATTTCGGTGGTTTTTGGTTGTTTATGGGCCTGGCATATTTTAAGTAAAACTCACACGTTGCCGTCAATAAATGATAATTTCCAACTTATCGCCCTATTTAGCGTGCTATTTGTCGGAACAATTGCATTCTCAAATAATATCGTTGCGTTCTCACTCCATTCCCTACCAACATTTATTGTTTGTCTGTTTACCAGCGATGCCGATCAATGGTGGCGAATGGCTTACTGTTTTGCCCTACCATTAATTGGGATTGCTATTCAGCATGTTATACAAAGGCGTAATGATCGTTTTGCCCAGGGGTTAATGTATAAACTGCTGGAAGAACGAGAAACGCTTAACGGTCTTAGTATGCTTGATCCGCTTACCGGCCTTTATAACCGCCGGGGTTTCCAGTTCCGTCTGGATTCACTGCTGGCGCTGGGCGACGCGCAGCATGCGGTGCTGCTGTTAGATATTGACCATTTTAAAGCTTACAACGATCACTACGGTCATATGATGGGCGATCAGGCGTTGATGCGCGTTTCTGCCGCCATCCGTAACTCCGTGCGCTCGCGCGACATCGTGACCCGTTTTGGCGGTGAAGAATTTATGGTGCTGCTGCCTAATTGCGATATGCCGACCGCAATGCAGGCAGCCGAGCGAATTCGCCAGCATATTTATGATCTGAAAATTCCCCATATGTTCAACGCCAGCGTGGCGACCCACGTGACGGTCAGCATTGGCATCGCCCCTTTTAGCGATAGCAACATCGATACGGCGATGCAGATGGCAGATAAAGCCCTCTATGAAGCAAAAAATATGGGGCGTAATAACATTCTGACCAGCGACCATATGCCGTCGCGCTAGGTTCACAAAAAAGCAGGCGCAGGCCATAAACCGCTTGCGCTTGGTTTTATCTATAGCTAGGATTGCTAATCATTATCATTTAGGTTTGTATCCAGCTAACATTATGGCTTACCGTTCTGCTCCCATCGCTGAAGACCTCATCTGGCGTACGCCGCTTCCCGCCAGGGAAAATGCGTTCGCGGAGTCTCTGCGTGCGAAAATTGCCGAACAGCGCCCTCATATGCTGGAAATTTTCCGCCTGAATGAAGCTGCTCCAGAGCGGGCTAAGACGTTAAGCGAATGGGCCAAACCGACGGAGTTAAGCTCTCTGTTGGCTATCTACTCGGACCATATTTACCGCAACCAGCCCATGCAGCCACGGGAAAATAAACCGCTTATCTCGCTATGGGCGCAGTGGTACATCGGCCTGCTGGTGCCGCCGTTGATGCTGGCGCTGCTGACCGAAGAATCGGCTATTTCACTTTCAGCAGAGCATTACCGGGTGGAGTTCCACGAAACGGGTCGTGCTGCCTGTTTCTGGGTCGATGTTCACCCTGACCTGCGTGCTAGCCAGAAATCCATCACCACTCGTATGGATAACCTGGTCACGCAGACGTTGATGCCGATCATTCAGGCGCTGGAGGCGACGGATGAGATTAACGGTAAGCTTATCTGGAGTAATACCGGTTATTTGATCAACTGGTATCTTGGGGAAATGATCGCGCTGCTCGGCGAAGAGCAGGTTAACCTGCTGCGCCAACACTGCTTCTTCAATAAAACGCTGGCTGATGGGCAAGACAATCCGCTATGGCGCACCGTGGTGATGCGCGACGGCCGCTTAGTTCGCCGCACCTGCTGCCAGCGTTATCGTCTGCCTGACGTTCAGCAGTGCGGTGACTGCACGCTGAAATAATTAACGGGGCTTTCGCCCCGTTAATTTTCTCCTCATCAGGCTACCTGCTGGCTCTCTTCTGCCGCCACACGCTGCGCCTCTTCTTCTTCCTGCTCAAGCAACTGTTTTTCGTACACTTTAAAGAACGGGTAGTAGATAATCGCCGATACGCAGACTAACAACACCACCAGAATCGCTGCACGGAAATCCCAGCCCAACGCCCAAGGGCCGCCAATAGGGGCAGGCGCTGTCCACGGCACGACTGAAATCACCCGACCAATCAGATCCAGCTTCGCCGCCGACCAGGCGATAACGGCGTTCACCATTGGCGCCAGCAGGAACGGAATAAAGAACACCGGGTTCATCACAATTGGCGTACCGAAAATCACCGGTTCGTTAATGTTAAACAAGCTAGGCACTACGCTCAGACGACCAATGGCCCGCAGGTGCGCTGAACGGCTACGCAGATAGCAGAACACCAGGCCCATCGTCGCCCCCGATCCGCCGACAACGATAAAGAACGTCCAGAAAGCTTCCATAAAGATATGGGGTAATGGCATGCCTTGTGCCAGCGCGGTCTGGTTTAAGCCGAGGTTAGTTAACCAGAACATTTGCAGCATACCGGAAACAATGGCTGCGCCGTGGATCCCCGCAAACCACAGCAGGTGACCAATCAGTACCGCCAGCAGAATCGCCGGTAAGGAGTCAGCCGCAGAAACCAAAGGTTTAAACAGCGACATAATGGCCTGAGGGATCAACATATCAAACTGGCTTTGAATAAACAGGCTCAGCGGATACAGCGTCAGCACGACAATTAATACCGGGATCAACAGATCAAATGAGTTTTTGATCATCGGCGGCACCTGATCCGGCAGACGGATCCCGATGTTGCGAACTTTCAAAAAGCGCATCAGCTCAACGCAATAAAGCGCCACCAGAATAGCGGTAAAAATCCCGGTTCCCCCAAGGCTATCAACCGGCATATGACCGCTGGTCTTAGGTGCGGCCACCAGCAGGAAAGCCATGATCGACAGCATTGAGCACATGAACGGATCAAGCTGGAGATTTTTTTCGTAGTGTTTACCGAGGTTGTACGATATCGCCGCACAGATATAGATGGACATAATGCCCATTGTCATATCAAACGGCGTCAGAATGCGGCCCTCAAATTCTTTTGCTAAATCCAACCACGCGCGGGCAAAACCCCAGGTTGTATCCGGCGAGAATGGCGGATAAGCGAAGACCAGCAGAAATGAACCCACAATCATGAAAGGCATAGCAGAGATAAAGCCGTCACGGATGGCCATGACGTGGCGCTGAGATGAAATTCGTCCTGCCACAGGACTCACGTAATTTTCGACGAAGCGAAAGATCAAATTAAATGCAGCGTGTTTAGCAGACATAGCAGCCCTCCTGACAGGCTTTAGACGTAAGCACAGCAACTACAATTTTGCCGATGTAAGACTGGGCATACGATGAACTTCCATGACGCACGGATGTGTGGCCCGCATTGATGTTCATTTGGCGACAGTTCATACACGGCTCTTATTATTAAGGGTACAGATACATAGGAAGTCACCTCAGCAGTATCATTCGCTACGCAAAGAACAGCAACCGGTTACAGTAACCGGTTGCATTGATTGTGAAGGAGATCCAGAAATCAAACAATTTTTGCACAACTTCGTCGCAATATTTACAACCCAGGTAGCTTTATGACAGAGTGACTCGCCGAAATATCAGGAGAAATCGATGAGCCTACAGTCCGTACGAGAATTCTTTGCCGAACACGCGCCCGATATAGACATTATTGAGCTTCAGCAAAGTACCGCAACCGTTGCGCTGGCGGCGGCCGCTCACCAGGTTGAGCCAGGACAAATAGCGAAAACGCTGTCGTTAAAGGTTAAGGATAAGGTCATTCTGATAGTGGCAAAGGGAGATGCACGGCTGGATAACAAGAAGTTGAAAGAGACTTTCGGGGCGAAAGCACGAATGCTCAGCTGCGATGAAGTGGTCGAACTCACCGGGCACCCCGTCGGTGGGGTTTGCCCGTTTGGCCTTGAAAACCCGCTGGCCGTTTACTGCGACGTATCACTGAAACGATATGATGAAGTGCTGCCCGCCGCTGGCGCAATACATAGCGCCGTGCGCATTTCCCCAGAAAGGATGGCTAACCTGACCGCAGCAACCTGGGTGGATGTTTGTCTATAAAAGACAACGTCTATTGGGGACGGAGCAGCGACTGAGTGTAGGCAATATTTCTATCAGGTAGCGATACCAATAAATCAGCCGCACTCAGTAGATCAACATCAGAATTGACGCCCAGTTTAGTCATCGCATTGAATTTATGCGCACGAATCGTTTTGATATTGCGACCCAGCTGCTCGGCGATATCCATTAACGAATAGCCGTAGGTCATATAGCGCAAAATCATATTTTCAGTCGGGCTCAAAAAATGGCTATCGCTTTGTTGTATAGAAGCATCGGTGCCTTTTTGTCCTTCAGCTTCCATAAACAGCGCCAGAATGCTTTGTCGCAGGCAGGCTAACTTGCTGGACTTATTTAACACTCCATGAATATAGATAGGGGAAAGCTGTTTGATAAGCTCCACCTCAGCTTTATCATTAGCCAGAATAATACGTATCATATCAGGGTGACGATGCGCGATTTCGCCCATCATAAACAAGCATTCAATGCGCATTTCTCGCGAGCCGGATAAACTGCAAACTACGGTATCAAACTGAGTCTGGCGAAGCGCCTGCTTAAAACTGGCAATAGAGCGAAAATAGTGGAATGTACAGTTCCCCTCCTGGGTGCTATTAAGCAGATGACGGAGACCAACCTCGGTCATAATACAATGTTCTATGATAGCGATGCACTGCTTCCTGCTGTGCTTTTCCATTCGGCTTGTTCTCCATAAGCTGAGTAGAGATTAAGTTCCTTCATCCCTTGATTGCTATTGATCCAAGCATACATTTCAGCATTACTGCGCAGAGAGAGGCGACGCATTGCGCTATTCTTCTGTGCACTAATGGTTTTATTACTCTTTTTCAACAACGCTGCAATCTGGTTGATTCCCCATCCTTTCGCTAAGAGACGCAGTACTTTACGTTCTGAGAGCGTCAACATCACTAAACGGTCGCTATCGCTCTCAATTTCATCGTTATTTTGTAATGAAAGCAGCGTCTGGCTGATGTTTTCTGAACTGACACTCCCCTGCTGGATGGCTTTTATGACGCGTTCAACCGGGTCGGAGTCGGAGAGTAAGGTACTTTCCGGCCGCATAAGAAATTCAACCGCTAAGGAATAATATTGCCGGCTAATCATAAATACCCAATGGATATCTCGATACTGAGACAATAAGGTATAGTATTGCTCACATAGCGCACGGGGGTGTCTGATATCGCCTGAGAAATCAATAATAACAACATCAGTACGCCGAAGTTGAAGCAGAGTTAACTCTTCCAGAGACTGACAAAAATTAAGTTCATAATTGGGAAAATGTGTTCCCATGATGGTGCTAAGGCCGGACTGCATTACCGGTATCTTGCTGATTATCACCGCGAATTTACAGAACTCTGGCGACATAAAACCTCCGTATCCATTCGAAGATTCATTTCCTGAATATAAAACTCTTTTACGTGGGAGAAAATATTGTCAGGAAAATAAACCCATCCGTTTCCATTTCCTTTGATGCAATTTTACTTCGATAATCAAGAGCCAATAAATTATGTTGCTACACGGATGTACTGGCAGGGTTGATTCATGGAGTATGGCATATCAAATAGCACGCAATAACTTAGAAAATATTAACAATGGCGTAAGCAAAATTAAAATCAATGTTTTGTATTTTATTACTCAATTACATTCTTAATTTGAATTCTTTTGGCGTCATACCTCCCCGTTTACGGAAAAAACGTGAGAAGTAGGTCACATCACTAAATCCCAGATAATCAGAAACCTGCGTGATCGTCATACTGGTGTACTGGAGGCTTCTTTTTGCCTCAAGCAGTAGGCGTTGATGTAATACCCCCAGCGCACTGGTGCCGTGGAACTCGCGGCATAAGCAGTTCAGATAGGTGGTGGATATCCCCAGCCTTTGCGCATATTCAGCCAGGGAAAGATGTTCCCGATAGTGGCTTTCTATTAGCCGGGCAAACTGACGCAATACCCCGCGTTTACGTTCGCTTTTATCTTCAACGGCCACTGGCTTTGTCCCTTGCCGGTTTAACCAGACCAACAACGCGCTTAGCAGGGAATAAAGCATCATCTCTCGCGCGTCATTCTCCTCGGTATACTCCTCCAGCAGCGCCGCAAAGAGGGCATGAATGTGCCTGCTTGAGCGTTTAACCGCAAGACAGCGCGGTCGGCTGAGCACATCGAGTTGACGGCCAAACTGCGCCTCAAGTTGACTCAGCAGCGGCAATGCCAAAGAAAGAACGTATCCCTGCGTCCCCGGCGAAAAGCGAAAACCGTGAACACACAGCGACGGAACGACCTGAATGCTCGCTTCATTAACCACTCGCCGCTCACCTTCAATGTCGATCTCCGCCTGACCCTTATGCAGGTACAGCAGCTGCACCATCTCAACATGTTGATGCACCCGGATATGCCAGGCATAAAGACTGCTGCGCTTGAGAATTGATTCACAGTGCAATAGGTCGGGCGTCGGCCAACCGCGATGTTCACCATAGAGCTTAAACACCGGCACGGTATCCGGTGATAGCTGCGCAGCACCCGTACGTTTCATCTTTTACTCCACCGTTTCATAGGGTAGTCCAACGTAGTTCTCCGCAATCGTGGTCAGCCCCGCACGCGATCCCAGATAGTACTGACGATCGGCTTCCTGCATCTTCTTATCAAACGCACTCTTGCTCTGAAAGTCATGCAGCAGATGAGTCATAAACCAGCTAAAGCGTTCACCTTTCCATACCCGGTTCAATGCTAATTGCGAATACTGGCTCAACAGGTCGGTGCGACCGTTGTGATAATACTGACGCAGAATGCGCCATAGGTAGTTCACATCGGATACCGCCAGATTCAGCCCCTTAGCGCCGGTCGGTGGAACGATATGAGCGGCATCGCCTACGAGGAACATCCGACCGTACTGCATCGGCTCCACCACATAACTGCGCAGCGGCGCAATGCTCTTCTCAAGTGAGTGACCAGTCACTAACTTTTGGCCTAATTCATCCGGCAATCGGCATTTCAGCTCGTTCCAGAAGCGTTCGTCCGTCCACTGCTCTACTTTGTCGGTAAGGGGCACCTGCAAATAATAGCGACTTCTGGTTAGTGAGCGCTGACTACACAAAACAAACCCACGTTCATGATGAGCGTAAATCAGCTCTGGATTGACCGGCGGCGTATCTGAAAGAAGCCCCAGCCAGCCAAACGGCCAGACGCTTTCATACTCACGCAAAATTTCACGTGGAATGCTTTGCCGCGACACGCCGTGGAATCCATCGCAACCCGCCACAAAATCACACTCGATTTTGCATTGCTCCCCATTGTGCATAAAGGTTACGGACGGTTTATCACTTTTTAGTGAGTGCAACTGAACCTGCTCAACGCCATAAATCGTCGGGGCGCCGCTGGACTGCCGCGCCTCCATCAGGTCGCGGGTCACTTCCGTTTGCCCATAGACCATCACGCTTTTACCGTGCGTGAGTTCGCTTAACGGAACCGGAATACGTTGCCCGGAAAACAGGAATTCAACCCCGTGATGAATCAAGCCTTCAGCGTCCATCCTGCGGGAAACTCCCGCTTCACGCAGCAGCTCAACGGTGCCGTTTTCAAGGATGCCTGCGCGAATGCGCCCCAGCACATACTCTGGCGTCTGGCGCTCGAGTATCACGGTTTTAATCCCCGCATTATGCAGCAACTGCCCTAGCAGTAACCCCGAAGGCCCAGCACCGATAATGGCAACTTGCGTGTTCATAGGATGACCTCACATTCTGGTTAATTATTTGTTTATTTTTTGTATTCATAAAGTTTCAGAATGCATTTTTGATAACTCGGTAACGAAAAAGAAGGCCAGAATGCGTTCAAAAATTGCACTTTCGAACAGATTTGCAAAAGTGTGGGCGGCATCAACTCTTTGTCATTCATTGGATGGGTGCCGAATTTTTGCACATTGTTTGATCCCAACCGGATAATCCTTTCGCGCGCTTCGGGTAAAAGTAGGTGATACACGGGCGTTTTTGGGTATCAGGATCATTAATGGAAGGCGATCGGTCAGAACAGCGCATCATCACGCGGCTCTGTATTCAGTGCGGCATTTTTCTTTTGCAACATGGGGCGGAGAGTGCCCTGGTGGAGGAGCTATCAACGCGGCTGGGTCGTGCGCTTGGCATGGACAGCGTCGAGAGCGCGATATCGTCAAACGCCATTGTGCTCACCACCATCAAAAACGGACAGTGCCTTACCTCAACGCGTAAAAATAGCGATCGCGGCATTAATATGCACGTGGTGACTGAAGTCCAGCATATCGTCATTATGGCCGAGCATAAGTTGCTGGATTATAAAGATGTTGAGAAGCGCTTCCTGCACATCAAACCGCTACGCTATCCTCGCTGGTTGGTGGTGCTGATGGTTGGGCTATCGTGCGCTTGTTTCTGCAAACTCAATAACGGCGGCTGGGATGGCGCGTTCGTCACCTTATGCGCCAGCACCGTCGCCATGTATATTCGCCAGGTGCTGACGCACCGTTCCATGCACCCGCAGATTAACTTCGGGCTCACGGCCTTCGTCGCCACCACGGTTTCCGGGCTGATGCTGCAACTTCCCGCCTTTGGGCAGACTTCCACGGTCGCCATGGCAGCCAGTGTTCTGCTGTTGGTTCCCGGTTTTCCGCTGATAAATTCCGTCGCCGATATGTTCAAGGGCCATATCAATACCGGGTTAGCTCGCTGGGCCATTGCCAGCCTTCTGACGCTTGCGACCTGCGTCGGCGTGGTCATGGCGATGACGTTATGGGGGCTACGCGGATGGGTGTGATCGATTTTCTGTTACTGCTGGCGCAAGACATGGTGCTATCGGCAATTCCTGCCGTGGGCTTTGCGATGGTATTTAACGTCCCGCACCGCGCATTGCCCTGGTGTGCGTTGCTGGGGGCCATTGGCCACGCATCACGCTTTGTGATGATGACGGCGGGCTTCAATATTGAATGGTCGACGTTCCTCGCGGCGATGCTGGTCGGCAGCATTGGTATTCAGTGGTCGCGCTGGTATCTCGCACACCCCAAAATTTTCACCGTGGCCGCCGTCATCCCCATGTTCCCGGGGATTTCCGCCTATACGGCCATGATCTCCGCGGTCAAGATTAGCCACTTTGGCTATTCCGAAGAGATGATGATCACCCTGCTCAGCAACTTTCTTAAAGCCACATCCATCGTTGGCGCGCTCTCCATCGGCCTGTCTATTCCGGGGCTGTGGCTGTATCGCAAGCGCCCACGGGTTTAACATAAACGGCGGCATATGAGTGTGCCGCCCTCACCTAACCTTGTGCTACTATGTGCATTATTCGGGCGGATTTTCCCGCCCCCTTCCCGTGTTTTTTCTGTATTGAGATAGTGTTATGTCTTCTCGTATTTTAACGCCTAACGTGATTGGTATTGACGCCTTCAGCGCCGATCCGGTGGCGATTCTTGCGCAAACCGAGGGCGGTGCGCTCGCGGTGTTTGCCAATAATCAGCCCGCGTTCTATGCCATTACGCAAGAACGACTGGCACAGCTATTGGCGCTGGAAGAAAAGCTATCCCGCCCGGGCAGCGACGTGACGCTGGATGCGCAGTTCTTTGAAGAACCGACGCCAGCCCCCATCTCTGTCCCGATGGGTAAATTTGCCATGTACGCGGGCTGGCAGCCGGATGCCGAATTTTTGCGCCTTTCCGCGCTGTGGGGCATTGCGCTCAGCGAGCCGGTCACGCCGGAAGAACTGGCCTCCTTCGTCGCCTACTGGCAGGCGGAAGGTAAAGTGTTCCATCACGTTCAATGGCAGCAAAAGCTCGCGCGCAGCGTACAAATGGGCCGGGCAAACAGCGGCAACCAGACGCGCCGCGATATCAATACGGTCAGTGAGCCTGATAACAGTATTCCACCGGGTTTCAGAGGTTGAGCATGAAAGACGTTGGCGAATTAATGAAACGCTTGCAGAAGATGATGCCTGCACATATCGAACCGGCTTTTAAAACCGGTGAAGAGCTGCTGGCCTGGCAAAAGGAACAGGGCGAGATCCGCGCCGCCGCGCTGGCGCGTGAAAACCGCGCCATGAAGATGCAGCGCACCTTTAACCGCTCCGGTATTCGTCCGCTGCACCAGAACTGCTCGTTTGAAAACTATCGTATCGAAAATGAAGGCCAGATGAATGCGCTGGCGAAAGCGCGTCAGTACGTCGATGAATTTGACGGCAACATCGCCAGCTTTGTTTTCACCGGCAAACCCGGCACCGGCAAAAACCATCTCGCCGCCGCCATCTGTAACGAACTGCTGCTGCGCGGTAAATCGGTGCTTATCATCACCGTCGCCGATATTATGTCTGCCATGAAAGAGACTTTCGGCAGCCGGGAAACCAGCGAGGAGCAGCTGTTAAACGATCTGAGCAACGTCGATCTGCTGGTGATCGATGAGATCGGTATGCAAACAGAGTCTCGTTATGAAAAAGTGATCATTAACCAGATCGTCGACCGCCGATCTTCGTCCAAGCGCCCTACCGGTATGCTGACCAACAGCAATCTGGATGAGATGAACAAAATGCTCGGCGAACGCGTAATGGATCGTATGCGTCTGGGCAACAGCCTTTGGGTGGTCTTTAACTGGGACAGCTATCGCAGCCGCGTCACCGGCAAAGAGTATTAAGATAAATCTGGTGAATGAGAAGCGTATACTCATTAGATTCACTTTTACTAGCACACACGAGTACAGCCATGAAATCAGTTAAATCGATGCTTTGCCGCGCCATCATTGCTAGCGCATTTATTTCCACGGCGGCAGGTGCCGTATCGTTAAATGATCTAAGCAGCGCGGCAAGTCAGCTTACCGGCGGTAGCAGCACCTCTCAAAGCGGCGGAACTTCCCTGTCTACCCTGACCAGCCTGCTGAACGGCGGCAGCCAGTCGCTGAGCTCAAGCACCATGAACAACGCGGCCGGCATTATGCAGTACTGCGCTAAGCAGAAACTGGCTTCGGTGACTGACGTGAACAACGTGAAAGACCAGGTGCTGGATAAACTCGGCCTTAACACCCAGGCCGAACAGAAAAAAGATACCGGTTATATGGACGGTATTGAGGGTCTGCTGAACGCCAAAGACGGTCAGAAACTGGATCTCGACAGCCTTGGCAATTCCGAGCTGGGTAAAAAAGTCAAAACCAAAGCCTGCGATCTGGTGTTAAAACAGGGCGTTAACTTCCTGTCCTGATAACTAATTACGGTGAATGAAATTATTGATTTCATTCACCGATTCTATATCCACAGCAAAATATTGGTTATTTATAAACCAATTCTGAACAACAACACACTTTCACCACGTTAGAATTGCAGACAGATGACAGCGCAATTACATTGTGATGTTAATTTCTGTTCCGCCAGCGCGTCTGGCGCTGTTGAGGACGTGTAGTGTCAGAGATGTTATCCATTGCGCTCTTTTTGGCTTCCATTGCAATCTATGCCTGGAAGGCAGGGCGAAATAGATGGTGGTTTGCCGCCACCCTAACGGTACTGGGCCTGTTTGTGGTCCTGAATATCACCCTGTACGCCAGCGACTACTTCACCGGCGATGGGATCAATGATGCGGTTCTCTACACCCTGACCAATAGCCTGACCGGCGCGGGCATCGGCAAATATATTCTCCCGGGCGTCGGGATTGTCGTCGCGCTTATCGCCGTATTTGGTGGCCTCGGCTGGCTGCTACGCCGACGTCGTCATCATCCTCACCACTTTGGTTACAGCCTGTTGGCGCTCATTCTCGCGGTGGGTTCTGTAGACGCCAGCCCGGCATTTCGTCAAATCAGTGAACTGGTAAAGTCTCAGTCACGCGACGGCGATCCTGACTTTGCGGCCTACTATAAAGAACCGTCCAAAACGATCCCCAATCCTAAACTGAACCTCGTCTATATTTACGGCGAGAGTCTTGAGCGCACCTATTTTGACGAGCAGGCATTTCCTGACCTCGCACCGGAGCTTGGCGCGCTGAAAAATGAGGGACTGGATTTCAGCCACACTATGCAGCTTCCGGGCACCGACTACACCATCGCGGGCATGGTCGCTTCGCAGTGCGGCATCCCATTATTTGCCCCGTTTGAAGGCAATGCTTCAGCCTCGTTGTCGAGCTTCTTCCCGCAAAATATCTGCCTTGGCGATATCCTGAAAAACTCCGGCTACCAGAACTATTTTGTACAGGGCGCTAACCTGCGCTTTGCCGGTAAAGACGTGTTCCTGAAGTCCCACGGTTTTGACCATCTGTACGGCGCGGAAGAGCTGAAAGGCACCGTCGCCGACCCGGCCTACAAAAACGACTGGGGCTACTACGACGACACCGTGCTGGACGAAGCGTGGAAGAAATTTGAAACGCTCTCGCGTGAGGGCAAACGCTTCTCGCTGTTCACCTTAACCGTCGACACCCACCACCCGGACGGTTTTATCTCCCGCAGCTGTAACCGCAAGCGTTATGACATCAACGGCAAGGCGAATCAGTCGTTTAGCGCGGTGGCCTGTAGCCAGGAGAGCATTGCCGAATTTATCAATAAGATCAAAGCATCACCGTGGTTTAAGAACACGATAATCGTGGTTTCCTCCGACCATCTGGCGATGAAAAACACCGCCTGGGATGAGCTCAACAAGCTCGACCGTAGCAATCTGTTCTTCGTCATTCGCGGCGATAAACCGGATGCCCAGGAGCTGCTGGCGGTGAAGCGCAGCACCATGGATAACGGCGCGACGGTGCTCGATTTGCTCGGCGGCGATAACTTTATTGGCCTTGGCCGCAGCAGCCTCTCCGGGCAGTCACTGTCCGAAGTATTCCTCAATATGAAAGAGAAAGTGCTGGCCTGGAAACCGGATATCATTCGTTTGTGGAACTTCCCGAAAGAGATCAAAAATTTCTCGGTCGATACTCAGAAAAATATGATCGCCTTCTCAGGCAGCCACTTCCGTCTGCCGCTGCTGCTGCGCGTGTCGGATAACCGCGTTGAACCGCTGCCGGAGAGTGAATACTCCGCGCCGCTGCGCTATCAGTTAGCCGATTTTGCGCCGCGCGATAACTTTGTGTGGGTCGACCGCTGCTACAAGATGGGGCAACTGTGGTCGACAGAATTATCCCTCTCCACCGACTGGTGCGTGTCTCAGGGCCAACTGGGCGGCGAGCAGAAAGTGCAGCACATTGATAAAGCCCTGTGGAACGGGAAAACGGAGTTTAAAGATACCGTCATTGATATGGTGCGTTACAAAGGTAACGTCGATACGCTGAAAACCGTTGATAACGATATCCGCTATAAGGCCGACAGCTTTATCTTTAACGTGGCAGGCGCGCCGGAAGAGGTGAAAAGCTTTAGCGGCATCTCCCGCCCTGAGTCGTGGGGGCGCTGGTCGAATGCGCAACTGGGCGAGCAGGTGAAGATTGAATATCAGCATCCGTTGCCCAAGCGCTTTGATTTAGTGATTACCGCCAAAGCCTTTGGCCCGAATGCGGATAAACCGATTCCGGTACGCGTGGGCAAAAATGAGCAGATCCTGACGCTCAGTAACGACGTCACGACCACCACGCTGCACTTTGATAACCCGTCAGACGCCAGCACGCTGGTGATTGTGCCGCCGACCCCTCAGTCAACCAATGAGGGGAACATTCTCGGTCACTCACCGCGTCAGCTAGGGATTGGGATGGTGGAAATTAAAGTGGTGGCTTCAGAAGGTTAATCGCATATTGCTTGACCTTAATTCCCTCCCGGCTTTGCACCGGGAGGGAATTAACGCGCCCGGACTGGGCGCGTAGGTTTTAGAAGGTTTCCCAGTTTTCGCCGCTATCGGTCACGGCGGCTTTACGCAGCGTCGTCGGCGCAGGCGCTGCCGCGCTTGCTGGCTCACGCTCGGCATTGGCCTGGCCTTGCTGAATGCGGAACACCGCCACGGCCTGAGTCAGGCGGCTTGCCTGCTCTTCCAGCGCCGCTGCCGCTGCCGCCGATTCCTCGACCAGCGAGGCGTTCTGCTGGGTTACGCGATCCATTTCCGCTACTGCCAGCCCAACCTGGTCAATACCCCGGCTCTGCTCATCGGAAGCGGAGGCAATTTCCCCCATGATATCGGTCACGCGGGTGACCGCATTGACGATCTCACCCATGGTTTCACCGGCGCTTTCCACCAGCGTAGAACCGAGGTCAACGCGATTAACCGAGTCTTCAATCAGGCTCTTAATTTCGCGAGCGGCCTGGGCGCTGCGCTGCGCCAGGTTACGCACTTCACCGGCGACAACCGCAAAGCCACGTCCCTGTTCACCGGCACGAGCCGCTTCCACCGCGGCATTCAGCGCCAGAATATTGGTCTGGAAGGCAATGCCGTCAATCACGCTGATAATATCGGCGATTTTCTGCGAACTGGCGGTGATATCACGCATGGTTTGCACGACGTTATCCACCACTTTACCGCCCTTCTGCGCGGTTTCCGATGCCGAGAGCGCCAGATGGCTGGCCTGACGGGCATTTTCGGCATTCTGCTTCACGGTGGCGGTGAGTTCTTCCATGCTGGCAGCGGTCTCTTCCAGCGAAGCAGCCTGCTCCTCGGTACGTGAAGAAAGATCGTTATTGCCCATGGCAATTTCACTCGCGCCGCTGTAAATCGCATCGGCACCCTGACGCACTTCACCCACCGTGCGGGCGAGTTCGCCCTGCATGTGGCGCAGGGAGTGGGCCAGCTCGCCCATTTCGTTGTGGCTTTCAACATCGATGCGTTTAACCAGATCGCCACCCGCAATATGGCGGATGCTGTCAATTAAACGATTCAGCGGCGCGATAAGTATTTTGCGCACGCCAAGCCAGACAAAGATGATCACCGCCAGTACCACAATTATCACGCTAAACAGGATCCACATCGCCTGGGTGTAAGAGCTATTGCTGTCTTTCACCGCCATCTCGTACAGCCTGTCATTTTGCTGCCGATAGTTGTCGTAAGCTTTCTCAAAGCCGTCTTGATAACTCTGGGTTGGCTGATCGAAGAAGTCGTTGATCTTGCCAGCGCCGAGCAGTTGGATCAGTTCAGACAATGCCCCGTGGTAGATATCGTAGTTACGCTGAATCTCCAGCGCCGCTGCTTCACTTTGACGCGGGTCGCGCGGCATTGCCTCATACTCAGTCCAGCGTTTTTCCGCTTCGGCCAGCGATTTGCTGGCAATCTGCATCAGTTCGGTCACGGTGGCTCCGCTGCCGATATTGTTCTGATCCATCATGTAGCGGATACCGGCACGGTTTAGCGTGTTGCGGGTTTGCAACAGTGCAACCCAGCTACCGTTTAGACCGGATTGCTGCTGACGTACGGTTTGCAGGATGGTGAAGTTTTCTTTGTCATGCTTGAGTGAGTTAAAGAACAAACCACCCGATGCCAACTGCAACAGACCAAATAACACCAAAACCAGCACGAGGCTGGTGACGATTTTAAGACGGTTTAACATGTTTCTCTTTCCTCCAGGCGAATAACAATTTTTCGGCGGGAAAAAGAAAAACTTTATAGAAATTGTGACTATTAATGCCGGGAATGGCACGATTTTACGTCAGCCGTGAGGGGGTCCCCGGGGTCGGCGTAAAGGCTTGGTCCAGGCTACCGACTGGTGTAGGCCGGATAAGGCGTAGCCGCCATCCGGCAATGTGCGCGGTTATGCCTGATGGCGCGTAGCTTATCAGGCCTACATGTTGCCAATGCCCACAGTATCTACATTTGTGGGTAGGAGGTAGCCCGGCCAAGCGCAGCGCCGCCGGGAATGCTCTGGATTATCCGCGCAGCGCGCAAATCTCATCATACAGGCGACGAGGAATCTCCAGTCCCTGTTTCTCACTGAGCTCACGCGCCAGATAGCGACGTTCACCCGGCAATCTCGCCCCCTGTGCCTGCATCCCGCTAAACAGAGTTTCGGCGCGTGCCAGATGCGCATTAGCTTCTGTCCCCAGGAAACGCTGCGGGTCGAGCGCCAGAATCAATTCACCACCGTACGGCAGGCCACCCGCCCCGTTATCCCACGCCAGGGATTCGGCGCTGGTCATATCGCCAATCAGCGGCCCGGCAAACAGTTCGACCATCGCCGCCAGCGCAGATCCTTTATGACCGCCAAAGGTCAGCATTGCCCCCTCCAGCACCGCCTGTGGATCGGTGGTTGGCTGCCCGTCGCTATCGATCCCCCAGCCTTCTGGAATCGCCTTGCCCGCCCGCTGATGTAGCTGAATTTCCCCGCGCGCCGCCGCACTGGTCGCCATATCAAAAATAAACGGCGGCTTGTCGCCGCGTGGCCAGCCAAAGGCAATCGGGTTGGTACCAAATAGCGGTTGAGTGCCACCAGCCGGTGCCACCCAGGCGTGGCTTGGCGTACAGGCATAGCCCACCAGCCCAACATCGGTCAGCGGTTCCACGTCGGCAAACAGCGCCGAAAAATGCACACAATGATTAATCGCCAGCGCCGCAATGCCGCATTGCCGCGCTTTCTCAATCAGCAGCGGCAGCGCCTGCTCGTATGCACACAGCGAATACGCGCCCCGAGCGTCCGCTTTAACGATGGCCGGTGCCTGATCAACGATGACCGGCTTCGCATCAGCTGACACCTTGCCCTTGCGCAGCGTCTCCACAATCCCCAATAGCCGCCACAGGCCGTGCGACGCGCAACCGTCACGTTCGCCCGCCGTCACGTTGCGCGCAATCGCGTCGGCGTGAGGTTGGGAAAATCCATTCGAGCGCAAAACCTCAAGGGCTAGCGCATAGGCATCATTGAGCGCGATGTTTACCGTGGTCATTCTTGTTCTCCAGAGTGTCAGGCAGGTAGAGGCGCGGGTTTTACTTAGTTAACATAGTGATTTTCATCACATTTATAGGGAGCCGCGCCAGCGATGTTCTATCCGAACTCTATCACGCCTTTAATCAACTGTGGATTGTTGATGACCTCATGCTCATAGGTGCTACCCAGTTCATCAAAGCGCAACCGATGGGTCAGTAGCATCTCCGCGCGCAGCAATCCGCGCTGCATCAGCTCCCCAACGTGCGCAAAGTCCGCCGCCGTCGCATTGCGGCTGCCCATCAAGGTGGTCTCTTTTTTATGAAACTCCGGGTCAGAAAACTGTAAATCACCTTTAAACAGGCCAACAAAGACAATGCAGCCGCCGTGGCGGATCAGACTCACCGCCTGATTCATCGACTGCGGGCTGCCGGTGGCGTCGATCACCGTCTGCGGTAAATTACCGCTAAAACCATCACGTAATCGATCGTGGAAATCCGCGGCCAGCGGATCCAGCGTTGGCAGATCCAACTGGCGAGCCACATGATCGCACCGTTGCGGACGGGTATCCGCAACCATCACCTGCGCCCCATGTGCTTTGGCGATTGCCGCCGCGCCCAGACCAATCGGCCCGGCGCCCACCACCAGTACCGCGTCCCCCGGTTGAACTGACGCCCGTCGCACCGCATGCGCGCTGATGGCGAAGGGTTCAATCAGCGCCACGGCTTCTGGCGCAACGCCTTCAGCCAGCAGGATATTTTGCTGCGGCACGCTCAGGTATTCACTGAACCCACCGTCGCGATGGACACCGATCACCGCGATATTTTCGCAGCAGTTGGTTCGTCCACTACGACAGGCGCTACACTCATGGCAGGCGACATATGGGATCACCGCCACCTGCTGCCCTACGCGCCACGAGTTCACACCGCTACCCAACGCCGCGATGTCGCCACAAATCTCATGGCCTAAAACTCTCGGATAGCTGAAAAAAGGCTGTTTACCGCCCCAGGCATGAATATCGGTTCCGCAAATCCCCACCCTCTTAACTTTTATTAACACCTCATCTTGTTGGGGTTCTGGAATATTCCGGCATTGCCACATTAATTCCCCCGGTTGCTGACAGACTAATGTTTTCATTATTCTCTTCTCCGCTTCTTCTTTTTCGTTATCCTTGTTATTGTCGATAAGCAGATATTTCCTCAGCGGCGTGATTCATTGTTGTGAATATCAGCGCAGAAAGATGTTTTAAATTCGTCTTTAATCATCAGCAGGAGGAAGCGCAATGAGCCGTTCGCAGAATTTACGTCGCAGCGTGGTGAACCAAATAATTGAAGGCATTGCGAAAGGGCACATCCCCTCGCCGCTGCCGGTACAGTCAGCGCTCGCCGAAATGTTCAACATCAGCCGCACCACCGTCAGGCATATGCTTTCACATCTTGAACAGCGCGGCGTGCTGGAAAAAATAGGCAGCGATTACATCATCATACGCAAGCCCGACGCGCTGGATGGCTTCGAATGTACCGATGCCTCGCTGGAGGAACAGACGCGCATTTTTGAACAGGCATTTTTCTCGATGATAAACCAGAGGCAGCTTAAAGCCGGGGAGGTCATTAGTGAAATTCAGCTGGCAAAAATGGCTGGCGTGAGCCCCGTTGCCGCCCGAGAATACTTATTGAAATTTGGCCGTTATAACCTAATTGTCAGTGAAAAACGCGGGCTGTGGCGGATGAAAAATTTCGACCGCCAGTATGCCGAGCAGCTTTTTGAATTGCGTGAAATGTTAGAGTTACATGCTCTTCAGCGTTTTTTAATCTTACCCGATGACGATCCACGTTGGTTGCAGGCAAAAACCTTACTGGAATATCACCGACAATTAAGAGACAGCATTGGCGACAATGTTAAAACGTTCTCTCAGCTTGATCATGAATTTCATGGTTTATTACTCTCCGCTGCCGATAATATATTTTTCAATCAGTCGCTGGAAATTATCTCGGTTATTTTCCACTTCCATTATCAATGGGATGAAAGCGATCTAAAACAGCGCAATATTATCGCTATTGATGAACATATGATGATTTTGATCGCGCTTATCTGCCGAAACGATCTGGATGCCACGATGGCGCTACGCAATCATTTGATGACGGCAAAGCAGTCGATGATCCGTTCTATCGATCAAACTGCCTGCCGCTTATCCGTTTAACGCAGCCGTTTGATCCGCTTGTCCGGCGTATCCTGATCGCCCACAAAATGGCTGATGGCACGCATCATCTCCAGCGCTTCATGGCGACGTAAATAGCGGCGCGGGTGGAAACGCCCTCCGTCATCGCAGCTTAAAAAGCCGAACGCCACCGCCCGCTGGGCATTGGTCAGGTAGATATCACGCAAAATCCGCCCGTCGGTGAAGGTCGATTTCAGCATCGTGGACGCATTGCGGTAGGAAACCCCGCAGCTCATCATGGCTACCGTTGCCGCCTCTTCACGACGAATAGGCCTCTCCGGGAGAAATTTCCCCTGTTGCAGCGCCATCATGCCACGGCGGATCAGGGCATCTATCGCCGGATACCAGACCGAATTGGTCGGAACGTCGGCAATCTCCAGCCCGCTGGATGAGTGGTACTGTAAGCCCCACAGCCGAATGACCATCTGCGCCAGTTCAAAACGGGTAATACATTCGCCACCGCTCTCGGCGCTAACAATTCCCCGCGCGCGCAGAATGCCGGTATTCACCGACTCGCCGTTTTCCAGCTGGATACTGCTCTCTGGCTGAATTTTCCAGGCTTTACTCACCAGATGCATGTCGCCGTATTTCACCTCGCAGCGCACAAAGCGGCCGGCCATGGTTGGGGTCAGCGCCAGAATGTCTCCCTCAGCCAGCGCCGCCATTGGGCCGTCTGCCGTTTTGCCGATCCACCAGCAATAATCCAGCGGCGCCTCATCGTTTCCCGGTAACCGCGCCGAGGCACGAAGATAATCCCCCGCCTGCGGCAGCCCGCGAATAAACAGCTGAATCGGACGCGGATAGGCCAGCCCGTTAATGGTGACGTTTTCCATCTGCACGCCGCTGCCCCAGTGGGCGGCATGGAGCGGGTTTTCTACGTCGGTGATATGAATATCTTTCAGCACCAGCCCATCAATTGGCGACTGCGGCAGCCCTTCAATAAACAGGCCGTATTCACCGCCGCTGGCTTGCAGATCTTCAATAACGATATTGCGAAAACGCGGTAGGTGATCGCCGTATATTCCCTCGGCATAGTTCATAGTGGCGTGGACTACCGCATCGCGGACCCGCTTCACCCGCGAATGACGCAGCCAGACGTTTTCAATAATCCCCCCGCGCAGGGCGTTAGCCTTCAGACGCAGAGGATAGGTCAGCGCCGGACTGTCGAACTCATTACCGACGGCGAAAACGTTGCGAATACCGCCGCTCATTTCGCTGCCCAGCGCAATGCCACCGTGGCCGTCAGCAAAACGGTTATTGCGGATAATGATGTTTTCACAGGGAATATTTGCCTCGCGCCCGTCACGGTCGCGCCCGGATTTAATGGCAATGCAATCATCACCGGAGTCAAACAGGTTATCTTCAATCAGCACATCACAGCAGCTTTCTGGATCGACGCCGTCGTTATTATGCCCGTGTGACCGCAGCGTCATTGCGCGCACGGTGACGTTGCGACACATCACCGGGTTCACCTGCCACATCGGCGAGTTGCGCAGGGTCACCCCCTCCAGCAGCACGTTCTGGCAGTGCAGCGTCTGAATAAACATCGGCCGCAAATAGAAGCCATCGCCAAAGCGGCGCTCGGATACCGGCACGCCGCTTTGATTCATCTCGCGAAGCCGTAGGCTACCCGCCCGCTGTAGGTTCTGAGCATGGGTCGACCAGGCGTGTTCAATCTGATGCGTCCAGTGCCACCACACGCTTTCGCTGGCCTGCCCGTCCAGCACGCCGTGGCCGGTCAGGGCGATATTGTCGGCACCATGCGCGTAGATGAGCGCCCGGTAGTTCCATAGCGGCGAACACTCCCAGTGACCGTAGGCCAGCGGATAGTGCGCCTCGGTGGTTTGCGTGGTAAACAGCAGCACGCTGTCGCGATTTTGCAGATGCAAATTGACGTGACTGAGCAGCTCTAGCGAACCGGTCAGAAAGCGGCCGGAGGGGATCACTACCCGGCCACCACCCAACGCATGGGCTTCATTTATAGCCCGCTGGATGGCGTCGGTATCGAGCGTCGTACCATCACCGACCGCGCCGCAGTCCCGCACGTTAATATCACGCGCCGGGAACTGTGGGTCACGGATCCGTGCCAGAATTTTTTTCTCTTCCTCCACGCTCAGCATTACGCTGGGGTTTGTTGTCATGACCTTATCCTTAAGTTATGAGTTCAAATGGGCAAGCGCTTCCCCAAGTGCCAGCATGGCCAGCGATTGCCCGTAGGCGCGCTGACGAACGCGAATATTGAGATAGTGCTGAAGATCCCGCCCAACCGATGTTCCAGCCGACACATCCGCCACTTCACCTTGTTCACTGATACGCGCAATCAGCGCCTGCACGCCCGCCCAGCCAGCATCCCGACAGCGGTCATCCAACAGGCCAAGACGCGCGCCTTTTAACAGCGCGTAGGTCAGCCCGGCGGTGCCTGAAGCCTCTTGATAGCTTTCGGGATGATCGATAAGCGTCGACCACATGCCGTTGCTGTGCTGGTAATGCACCGCCGCTTGCATCTGGCGGACAAACGCCTCGCGAATAAACCGGGTATTCGCCGTCTCCTTTGTCGCCATCTCAAGAAAATCGACGCTCCCCACCGCCGCCCAGCCGTTACCGCGCCCCCAGAGCGCGGCAGCATAGTTGTTGCGCTCGATAAAGCTCCAGCCGTGCATCCATAGCCCGCTGCGGCGGTCGACTAAGTATTTGATGTGCAGTAAAAATTGATATGCCACATCATCCATGTACTGCGGCTGGCCGAGCAGTTG
The DNA here is from genome assembly GCA_902363335.1 of Enterobacteriaceae bacterium. Lineage (GTDB taxonomy): Bacteria > Pseudomonadota > Gammaproteobacteria > Enterobacterales > Enterobacteriaceae > Kluyvera. Next base: position 316,267 of record CABIZV010000006.1, read on the forward strand.
CGAGGCTTTGGCGTGGAACAGACCGCTCATAAACAGCGTGTCGACCCACAATTGTTCTTCATTCAGATGGTCGCTGGTGCAGTGGGTAAAACCGTTTTCCTGAGTGCGCAGCAGCCGCTTATCGATCCAGTCGGCATACTCGGCAATTTCCGCCAGCCAGCGCGTTTCGCCCAGTTCCGCAGCCATGCAGGTTGCGGTCAGCATCGGCGCCATTCGGTTAATGTTCTTTTCGGGCAGCCCTTCCGCCTGCCGACGGGCAAACCAACCGTTCAGGTAGGCCAAATAGCGCGGTTCGTGAGTAATCTTGTACAAACGCCAGATGCCGTAAATCCCCACGCCCTGCGACCAGTCCCAGTTTTCAATCGACAAATCAGAAGCGATAACCTTCTGTTTTTTAAGCTCAGCGTCGTTGGTACGCACCACAATCACTTCATTAAACAGCGTATCCAGCTTGCTTAAAATGCTCTCTTTTAATAATTGCGACATAACCACCTCATTCACATGATCTTTTTCAGGACACGCTGCCCGCGCTGCGGGAACTCATCGGCCAGTTGTTCTAGGGTCAGTTGCCCGTAGTCGTAGCGCTGTACCGCATCGAGAAAATATGAGAGCAGCTGCGGGTTTTCGAACCACGGCGAAGGCTCAATGTTGCCCGCCAGTTTTTCAACCTGCGCCAGCCCCTGCACCTGAATCTGGCTGCTATCCAGCACGCCGTCTTGTTGCAGCACTTTCACCGCCTCGGCACTCAGCGGCACGCCACGCTGTAGGCCCATCGCCTTCACGCCCTGCGGGTCATTGAGCAGGAAGTTAATCAGCTTTGCCGCAAGTTCCGGGTGACGACTGTTCTTACCCACTGAGAACATCATTGAGGGTTTAAAGAAAATTCCGGCATCGGTCGCGCCGGGGATCATCGGATACGGGCCAACCTCCAGATGGGCAGGCGCGCGCAGGCTTCCGGCAAACGTGCCGTCAGTGCTCCAGGTATGGACGCCGCCAATTTTGCCATCAAGCCACGGTTTAATTTCCCAGGCGTTAGCCTTACCGAATGACGATAGATATTTCATCGACGGAATGACGTGGTTATCCACCAGCTTTTTGTACAGACCGAAATAGTCCAGCCATTGCTCGCGGCTGTAGTTGAAGGTTTTTTTCTGCGGGTCAATCATCGGGATATTGTATTTCTGCACCATATACGAGTTCAGAAACGTCATGATGGTGGTGTCATGGTTGGCGAGAATAAACGGGTAGTAATCATCGCCGAGTTTATTTTTAAACACCGGCCCTGCGGCGATCATTTGTTCCCAGGTTTGCGGGTACGCGACGCCCGCTTTTTTCCACAGCTCCGGGTTGTAGTACATCGACCGTCCGGTCATTGCCACCGGCACGCCGTTGAGTTTGCCGTTCACGGTGACCAGTTGCTTCCCCTGACGGGAGAACTGGCTGAGATCGATAACGGCAGCTTGGCGATTAATGTCGTAAAAACCGTCGCCCTTTTTTGAGAACATCACCAACCAGTTCCAATTGATTTGCATTACATCCGGCTCGGTATTGCCTGCCAGCTGCGTACTCAGGCGTGAGAGATAACCATCCCAGCCGCTCGGTTCGGTATTAATTTTGACGTCAGGGTTTTGCGCTTCGAAGGCTTTAATCGCCTCGGTGGTTGCCTGATGTCGCTGGTTGCCGCCCCACCACGACATGCGTAATTCAGTGGCTGAATAGCCTATCGCCGGACACAAAATTCCCAGGCCCAGAACGCAACACATGGCTTTTATCCGCACATTTTTCATTGTGTTAATCCTTTTGAGTAAGACAGGTCGGCGGCCTAAGTCGCTCACCGTCCAGAGGTCAGTCAAATAGTCGGGAAAAAGGCGCGGCATGAGGTCGGTCATCAGCCGGAGTTGTGATCAATTAGTGACAATAGTGTTTTTTATTGGTTTTTAATCATAGGAAGAACGTGGTAGAGGGTCGGAGGCGCGAAAAAAACTTGCGATCTCAATCACATATTTCCTTGTTGCTCAGAGCTTGCTCAACCGCTCATCCCCGCACGCAACCGCTTAGCCCTGACTTTCAACCGCTCACCCACTTACTCAACTTTACGCGCGCGTCAGCTGGCAAACTTGTCCCCAGCATCAACGTCAATACCTCCTCAAAGCAAACTTAAAACAACGGCAGCTTCGGCTGAAAATTCATCTTAAATAGCCAGGTTTTACTATGGATACTAAAAAGCTATTCAAGCACATACCCTGGGTGATTCTTGGAATCATCGGCGCATTTTGCCTTTCGGTCGTCGCCCTACGCCGCGGTGAGCACGTCAGTGCCCTGTGGATCGTCGTGGCGTCGGTTTCTGTGTATCTGGTGGCGTATCGCTACTACAGCCTTTACATCGCCCAGAAGGTGATGAAGCTTGACCCGACGCGTGCAACGCCCGCAGTCATTAATAACGATGGCCTGAACTACGTGCCGACCAACCGCTACGTGCTGTTCGGCCACCACTTCGCCGCTATTGCCGGTGCAGGCCCGCTGGTAGGGCCGGTACTTGCCGCACAAATGGGCTACCTGCCGGGTACGCTCTGGCTGCTGGCAGGCGTGGTGCTCGCGGGGGCAGTGCAGGACTTTATGGTGCTGTTTATCTCCACGCGCCGTAACGGTTCCTCGCTGGGTGAAATGGTCAAAGAAGAGATGGGCCGCGTGCCGGGCTCCATTGCCCTGTTCGGCTGCTTCCTGATTATGATTATCATCCTGGCGGTGCTGGCGCTGATCGTTGTGAAAGCACTGGCGGAAAGCCCGTGGGGCGTGTTCACCGTCTGCTCAACCGTGCCAATTGCCCTGTTTATGGGTATCTACATGCGCTTTATCCGCCCGGGTCGCGTAGGCGAAGTGTCGGTGATAGGGATAATCCTGCTGGTGGCGTCCATTTATTTCGGCGGCGTGATTGCCCACGACCCGTACTGGGGCCCGGCGCTGACCTTTAAAGACACCACCATCACCTTTGCGCTGATTGGTTACGCCTTCATCTCCGCGCTGCTGCCGGTATGGCTGATTCTGGCACCGCGTGACTACCTCGCGACCTTCCTGAAAATCGGCGTGATCGTCGGTCTGGCGCTGGGTATTGTTATCCTGAACCCTGACCTGAAAATGCCTGCAGTGACCCAGTACATCGACGGTACCGGCCCGCTGTGGAAAGGCGCGATGTTCCCGTTCCTGTTTATCACCATCGCTTGTGGCGCCGTCTCTGGCTTCCACGCGCTGATCTCCTCAGGCACCACGCCGAAACTGCTGGCGAACGAGAACGACGCTCGCCTGATCGGTTACGGCGCGATGCTGATGGAATCCTTCGTGGCGATTATGGCGCTGGTTGCGGCTTCCATTATCGAACCGGGCCTGTACTTTGCGATGAACACCCCGCCTGCGGGCCTTGGCATTACCATGCCAAACCTGCATGAGATGGGCGGTGAAAACGCGGCAATGATTGCGGCACAGCTGAAAGATGTCACCGTCCATGCGGCAGCGACGGTCAGCTCCTGGGGCTTTGTCATTACGCCTGAGCAAATCCTGCAAACGGCGAAAGATATCGGCGAACCGTCGGTACTGAACCGCGCGGGTGGCGCACCTACGCTGGCTGTTGGTATCGCGCACGTATTCCATAAAGTTCTGCCGATGGCCGATATGGGCTTCTGGTATCACTTCGGGATTCTGTTTGAGGCGCTGTTTATTTTGACCGCGCTGGACGCCGGTACTCGTGCTGGACGCTTTATGCTGCAAGACCTGTTGGGTAACTTCGTACCGTTCCTGAAGAAAACCGACTCTCTGGTTGCCGGTGTGGTTGCCACCGCAGGGTGTGTTGGTCTGTGGGGCTACCTGCTGTATCAAGGCGTGGTCGACCCGCTGGGCGGCGTGAAGAGCCTGTGGCCGCTGTTCGGTATCTCTAACCAGATGCTGGCTGCCGTGGCGCTGGTACTGGGTACGGTTATCCTGATTAAGATGAAGCGCTCCCGATACATCTGGGTGACTACTATCCCGGCTGTCTGGCTGCTTATCTGCACCACCTGGGCGCTGGGTCTGAAACTGTTCAGCAGCAACCCGCAGATGGAAGGCTTCTTCTACATGGCGGGCCAGTACAAAGAGAAAATTGCGGCAGGTGGTGAGTTAACCGCTCAGCAGATCGCCAACATGAACCATATCGTTATCAACAACTATACCAACGCCGGTCTGAGTATTCTGTTCCTGGTGGTGGTGTACAGCATCATCTTCTACGGTTTCAAAACCTGGATGCAGGTGCGCAATAGCGATAAACGTACCGACAAAGAGACACCGTATGTGCCGGTACCTGAAGGCGGCGTGAAGACCTCTTCACACCACTAAACCTGATGCCGGATGACGCTACGCTTATCCGGCCTACAATCAGTACATCACTGTAGGCCGGATAAGGCGCTCGCCGCCATCCGGCTTTATTCATTATCTGGATGCGACAATGTTTGGTAATTTAGGACAGGCAAAAAAATATCTCGGTCAGGCAGCAAAAATGCTGATTGGCATCCCGGATTACGACAACTACGTCCTGCACATGCAGACCAACCACCCGGATAAGCCATACATGACCTACGAAGAGTTCTTCCGCGAACGCCAGCAGGCACGTTACGGCGGCGATGGAAAAGGCGGCATACGCTGCTGCTAATGGAGACAACATGACCCCGATTGCAGTTACTCTACTTACCGGTTTCCTCGGTGCGGGAAAAACCACCCTCCTGCGCCACATTCTTAACGAACAGCACGGCTTTAAGATCGCCGTGATTGAAAACGAGTTCGGCGAAGTTTCCGTTGACGACCAGTTAATTGGCGACCGCGCCACCCAAATCAAAACCCTGACCAACGGCTGCATCTGCTGCACCCGTTCCAATGAGCTCGAGGACGCACTGCTCGACCTGCTCGATAACCGCGACAACGGTAATATTCAGTTCGACCGCCTGGTGATTGAATGCACCGGCATGGCCGACCCGGGCCCGATCATCCAGACCTTTTTCTCCCACGACGTCCTGTGCGAACGTTACCTGCTGGACGGCGTCATTGCGCTGGTTGACGCGGTACACGCTAACGAGCAGATGAACCAGTTCACCATCGCCCAGTCGCAAGTGGGCTACGCCGACCGTATTCTGCTGACCAAAACCGACGTGGCCGGTGACACCGAAAAACTGCGCGAACGTTTAACGCGTATCAACGCGCGTGCGCCGATTTACACCGTGCTCCACGGCGATATCGACCTCTCCCAGCTGTTTAACACCAACGGTTTTATGCTGGAGGAGAACGTCACCTCAACGCCGCGTTTCCACTTTATGGCCGACAAACAAAACGACGTGTCGTCTATCGTGGTCGAGCTGGATTACCCAGTAGATATCAGCGAAGTCTCCCGGGTGATGGAAAATCTGCTGCTGGATTTTGCCGACAAGCTGCTGCGCTACAAAGGGATGCTGTGGATTGACGGGGAACCTAATCGCCTGCTGTTTCAGGGCGTGCAACGGCTGTACAGCGCAGATTGGGACAGACCGTGGGGCGATGAAACGCCGCACAGCACGCTGGTGTTTATTGGTTTAGCCCTGCCCGAAGACGAAATTCGCGCGGCATTCGCCAGCCTGAAAAAATAACCCGTATCCGCACCCGTAGCCCGGCCAAGCGCAGCGCCGCCGGGAGCGGCTCGGTGCAAATCCCGGCGGCGCTGCGCTTGGCCGGGCTATAACAACACCTTAAATCCCGATCTCCCTGCGCCTGTAGGGGGTAATTAAATACGTAGAAATGTAAATTCTTATTTTTATTCATGACAATTGGAGCGTTTTTGGAAATTATTAGAAAGTAAATTAATTCATTGCCAATCAATATCTCCCGCTCTGTTCAAGGTCCGTTTAGCCAAAAACTAAATAGACGCTAAACATCAAAACGCTAATCGTTGACGCTGGTAAAAACAAACATTCAGTCAACAAAAAAAGATCATAGCGGTTACATTATCAGTATTAAAAATCGACTTCAGTCACATTTGCAGAAGTAAATCCCACTTGGTAAGGTGCCCTCAGATTAATTTGATAACGAGGCAGACACCATGAAAAAGCTTAATATCCTTATCCTTATCCTTTCCGCCCTGACCGCTGTATCTGGCTCCGCGCTGGCAATGGGTGGCAGCATTGAGCAGGGTAAAAACTTCACCAACCTGAACATTGAGATGGGTAAATCCACCTCTGGCCTGTATGCCGAAGGTAACTGGCTTAAAAATACCGACGACGGTACCCAGACCGGCGGCGTGGGCGCGGGTTATAACCTTGAAGTGGGCCCGGTGATGCTCAATGCCGGTGCGAAAGCCATCTACCTGGGGCCGAAAAAAGGCGATAACGGCGTCGCATTCCCAATCGGTGGCGGCGTGAGCGTTGCGCTGACCGACAGCATTAACGTCTTCGGTGAAGGCTACGTCGCGCCGAATGGCCTGAACAACAGCGTGAAAAACTACGTTGAAGCCAACGGCGGCGTAAGCTGGACACCAATCAAGCCGGTGACGCTGAAAGTGGGTTACCGCCACGTTAGCGTAGACGGCAAAGATGGTCGCCCAGGCCACACGCTGATTGACGGCGCGTATGTTGGCGGCGGCGTGAGCTTCTGATAAGTTCCAGAAAAAAAGCCGGTCACGTTATGTGACCGGCTTTTTTGTATAACAACCGCTATTTATGCACTACCACCAGCTTCTGGTTCACAAACTCTTTAATCCCCAGATCCGATAGCTCACGCCCATAACCGGAACGCTTAACGCCGCCAAACGGTAGCTCTGCCGCGGTATCGGTCAGCCAGTTGATATACACCATCCCGGTCTCAATACGCGACGCCATTTTCTTCGCCCGCTCAATATCCTGACTAAAGACCGCACCGCCCAAGCCGTAGTGGGAGTCATTGGCCAGCGCGACCGCTTCGTCATCGTCTTTCACCACATAAATCTGCGCGACCGGGCCAAAGAACTCTTCAAAATAGGCCGGATTATCGCGGGAGATATGGGTCAGGATGGTCGGTTCAAAGAAGCTGCCATCACGCGCGACGGGCTTGCCGCCCAGATGAAGCTTCGCCCCGTTTTTCACCGCTTCATTAACCTGCTTGGTCAGCGTCTCCAGCGCGTCTTTTGACGACAGCGGGCCAAGCGTGGTGCTTTCATCCAGCGGGTCGCCAATCTTCACCTGCTTAAATGCTTCGGTAAATTTACTCAGGAAGGCGTCGGCAATTTTCTCATGCAGTACAAAGCGTTTTGCCGCCGTACACACCTGACCTGCGTTGTTCAGTCTGGCATTCACGCCAATTTTTACCGCTTTCTCAAGGTTGGCGTCGTCCAGCACCACGAATACATCGTTACCGCCCAATTCCAGGGTCGATTTTTTAATGTGTTTCGCCGCTTGCGCCGCCACGACGCTACCCGCTTTTTCAGAACCGGTCAGCGCCGCGCCCTGAACGCGTTTGTCGGCAATAATGTTGGCGACCTGATCCTGCGTAATAAAGAGGTTCGCCCATGCCCCTTCCGGTGCGCCTGCTTCACGAACCAGATGCGCGAAGGTCTCCGCACAATGCGGCACGATACTGGCGTGTTTTGCCAGCACCGGGTTACCCGCAGCCAGGTTCGGTGCCAGTACGCGCATAAGCTGGTAGTAAGGGAAATTCCACGGCTCGACGGCCATCAGCACGCCAATTGGGTGATGCTCAACCCACGCCTCGCCAAGCTCGGATTGGTACTTAACCGGTGCCAGAAATTGTTTCGCGTTATCGGCGTAATAGCGGGCGATCTGCGCGCACAGCTTGACCTCACCACGACTCTGTTCGATGAGTTTGCCCATCTCCTGACTGGCGATTTTTGCCAGTTCATCAACGCGCGAGTCAATCAGATCGGCAAGTTTATGCAGTACCGGCAGACGCTGGTCAATGTTGCCCTTCGCCCAGTCGGAGTGATAAAGCGCATCAGCCGCCTTGAGCGCGGCTTCCACATCGGCATCGGTGTGACCCGGGTATTCTTTGATAAGCTTGTTCGTGGCAGGGTTAACTGTCTGGTAAGCCATATTGAATCTCCTTGTTTTTACCGCTTAGGGTATTAAGGGTAGTCAAGATGACTGGGTTTGGGCGTAAAGTTGGGTATATACGGAGGTTTCCGATCCTATTCCCCCCGCAGCGATAGCAGGGGAAGGCTTACCCGCCGACCTTACAGGCCTGAATACTAATGGTGGCTGACCACAATATCGTCTGCTGTTAACCCGGTAATTTTTTGCACGATCTCAAGCGCCATACCTTCTGCAAGCATGGTACGGGCAATACGCACGGCCTCAGCGTGTTTTCCTTCCATTAGCCCTTTTTCTAAACCCTCCTCTAATCCCTTTGCTAACCCTTCCTTGCGACCTTCACGTCTACCTATACGCCGGAGCATCTTCTGCAATATTTCTCCGTTTGTCATAAACGCCTCCTTGTGCTGTGGAACCCGATGGATAATCTCCTGAATAAACCGACCCACTTCCGGCGCACCAGGAGAATGTATCAAATAATTAAACAACGTCTTCAACTGGCTGTCATTAGTGAACCCCGTAAGTAAAATCGCGCTCACCTTGTCAACAATTCGCAATAAATCACGCTGGCGGATATGTTTTTGCATCAGCTCAAGCAGTGCAATCCGGCGATGATGGACAATCTCATCGTCAGGCATCACGGTAATATCGACCAGCGGAAACGCCGTCGCATATACCTCGCGCGCAAGTGTCGGCGAGGCAAACTCGTCCAGCCAGCAAAGTGAATAGGGATAAGGGCTGGCCTCTCCATGATAAAAAAGCATCGGTACCACCAGCGGCAGCGTTTTATATCCGGCATCAAGATGGCGCTGCATCGCAGCAACCGCATAACGCATTAGCCGGAAGGCCATGTGCGGGTCGGCCGTACTCTGATGCTCAATCAGGACATAGATATAGCCTTCTCCCTCACGGGTTTTCAGCGACCAAAGCACGTCCGAGTAATACGCCCGCAGGTTATCTTCAATAAAACTGGTGGATTCCAGTTTTAGCGTTTGCAGATCGCACCGTTCACGTAACGCTGGTGGAAGATGAATTAACAGGAAGTCCCGCGCCGTTTCCGGGTGACTTAAAAACTGTTTAAACACCGCATCATGCCGCATTGAAGTTACGCGTATTTTCATGGCGTTCCGTCACCTAATGAACTCAATGGCCGAACTCTACGCGCTTGCCAAAATCACAGCATCCTGCCGATTTCACTCTTACGAGCCGTTACGAGAGAAGAATATGTACCGCCAAAACTGATTCATTTTTGTGGAACGTTGCACGCAAAAAGAGCGACAACACGCATGCGTCGCTCTTTTTGCTGTTTTTAACCCACTTCATCTCGACGCAGCCCGACATCTTTAAGCTGTTCATCGCTCATTGCCTGCAATACGCGACGCGTTCGCCACAAAATAATCTGTTTTTTGATAAAACGCCCCACCAGTACAAAGCCAATAAACGGCTGCCTTGCCCGATTTTCATGAAATTCCATACTCCACCTCCTCACCTTGCCAGAGGCTTTATCTTCGCGGATTTCCCGCCTTGCAATACAGATTCAAAAAACACTTTTCTTTAACATACAGATTCGTTAAAACGGTATCTGCACGCGGTTTTTGCCGCACAACTGTACTGGTTTTTTTATCTGTATGGCGACAATCGGGGATACAGCAATGACGCGTTACCAACATCTGGCCAACCTGCTGGCCGAGCGGATTGAACAAGGGCTGTATCGTCATGGCTAGAAGCTCCCTTCCGTGCGCAGCTTAAGTCAGGAGCATGGCGTCAGCATCAGCACCGTGCAGCAGGCGTATCAGACGCTGGAACAGCGTCAGCTAATCACCCCGCAGCCGCGCTCCGGCTACTTCGTGGCACCGCAAAAAGCCCAGCCACCGGTGCCGCACATGTCGCGCCCGGTACAGCGTCCGGTGGAGATCACCCAATGGGATCAGGTGCTCAACATGCTCGACGCTCGCAACGACAAGTCGATCATCCCCTTCGGTGGCGGTTCGCCGGACGTCACCCAGCCCAGCCTGAAACCGCTGTGGCGCGAGATGAGCCGCGTGATACAGCACAACATCATCGACGTGCTGAGCTACGACGAACTGGCCGGCCGCCGCGAACTGCGCGAGCAGATCGCCCGCCTGATGCTCGATGGCGGATCGGTGGTCACCGCCGACGATCTGATCATCACCAGCGGCTGCCACAGCGCACTATCGCTGGCACTGCTGTCGGTATGCCAGCCCGGCGACATTATCGCCGTTGAATCCCCCACCTATTACGGCACCATGCAGCTGCTACGCGGCTTAGGGCTGAAGGCTATTGAGATCCCAACCGATCCCAATACCGGGATCAGCGTAGAAGCGCTGGAGATGGCGCTGGATCAGTGGCCAATCAAAGGGGTGATCCTCGTGCCCAACTGCAACAACCCGCAGGGTTTTATCATGCCCGACGCCCGTAAACGCGCGGTGCTGAGCCTTGCCCAGCGCTACGATATCGTGATTTTTGAAGATGATATCTATGGCGAACTGGCGACCGACTACCCGCGTCCGCGCACCATTCACTCGTGGGATATCGACGGTCGGGTGATGTTGTGCAGCTCATTTACCAAGACCATCGCCCCCGGCCTGCGCATCGGCTGGATTGCGCCGGGCCGCTATTACGACCGGCTGCTACAGATGAAGTACGCCGCCAACGGCACCAACGTTCCGTCGACCCAGCTGGCGGCATCGAACTTTATTCGCGAAGGCCATTATCACCGCCACGTGCGGCGTATGCGGCAGATTTACCAACGCAATATGGAAATCTATACCTGCTGGCTGCGGGAGTATTTTCCGTGCGGGATCTGCGTTACCCGTCCGACCGGCGGCTATATGCTGTGGGTTGAACTGCCCGAGCAGGTGGATATGGTGTGCGTGGCGAAGCAGCTGTGTCGGATGAAGATCCAGGTGGCACCGGGATCGTTGTTTTCGGCGTCGGGGAAGTATCGGAACTGCTTGCGGATCAACTGCGCGCTGCCGCCGATTGAGAAGCATCGGGAGGTTATGGTGCGGTTGGGGGAGGCGGTGAAGGTGGCGATGGAGTGAGATAAATCCACCATTCATAGTTGATGGTATACCTGAGATTGCTGACAAAGTATCGCTTCACGTTTATGCCGGGTGGCGGCTACGCCTTACCCGACCTACACATCTGATCTCATGTAGGCCTGATAAGCGAAGCGCCATCAGGCTTCGGTTTGACTCGAAAACAGCCCCACATCGCATTATGAAGGTTAAAAAAACCACTCGGGTTTCACGCCAAAACGCGCAGATAACGCCTTAATGTGAGCGATAGTCAGAGAACGCTGGCCGGACAGGATCTGGCTCACCAGTGATTTAGAGCCGATCTCCTCTTTCAGATCAGCGTAAGACAGCTTGTGCTGGTCAATCAAAGTACGCAGCAGCGCAACGCCGACCGGCATCTCAGCGACGGCTTTGTTAAACTCTGCAAAGCGTTCGCTGTTATCTTCATAGTCCGCGATTTTGCTCGCCAGAAAGTCGATAAGCGGGTTCTCATCGTCGTTCTCGATCAGGTAGTCCACCAGCGCCAGCGCTTCACGATAATCGTTCTCGGAAGCGTTATCCCCCAGGAAAGGGACCGCAGCGACGAGTTGTTTGGTAGCTTCGATGGCTTTTGCAGCGTTTGTAATCATTCTTTGTTCTCCCTGTAATAGCGGGTCAACCTGTCGTATTCAGCGTGGGTAGTGATGTGCTTCACATAAAAGCGTTTATTCACAAAATTGATATAGGCGATAACCCTCAGGTTGTTGCCCCCTACATCCAACACCCACCATTTATTCCGGTACTTAAAATTATCCAGGCTCGGTATCAGCGCTCTCATCTCAGTTGGAGATGAGAAGTCTATCTCGCACACTAAGCGGTACAGCGCCCGTATGGCTAAGGCGTCATTAGGATTTCGCTTTGCTGCTTCCTCAAAAGGTTCTTTTGAAATGACATGCATCTGGCATCCTGCCTATCCGTTTACATTATGTGAACACTATAGCGCGCACTTGAACTGTTTACAATATGTAAACTCTTTCAGTAATGGAACGTCATACGACAAGCGCTTGGCAGGTTAATCGTGCTTAATCGTCAGCATATTACGCTTTCAACTTAAACCTTACCCCTGGTCATAGCCAGCCCTCTGATTTTATGTACAATCGGAATGATCCTGATTAAATTGAGAGCGCCCAATGGCTGAACTGAACCTGAATACCCTGACGGAAGCAGACATCATCACCAAACGCATTATGCCCGCGGTAGTTCGTGCTGGGTGGGATGATACGGTACAGATCAGACAGGAGGTTAAACTCCGGGACGGAAAGGTCATCGTACGCGGCAAAGTGGCAGCACGTCGAAAAGTGAAGTCCGCCGATATTGTGCTTTACCACAAATTAAACATGCCGCTGGCGGTCATTGAGGCCAAAGCTAATAAACATGAAATCGGCAAAGGCATGCAGCAAGCACTAGGCTATGCGCACCTGCTGGATGTCCCATTTGCTTTTGCTTCAAATGGCGATGGCTTTATCTTCCACGATAAAACCTCAACCGGTGCTATTGAACGGGAGATTACTCTCGACGAATTTCCAACTCCCGAAGAACTGTGGCAAAAATATTGTCTCTGGAAAGGTTACACCGCCGAGCAGATGCCGATCGTCTCTCAGGACTATTACAACGACGGCAGCGAAAAGCGACTGCGCTACTACCAGCTTCAGGCCATCAATAAAACGCTGGAAGCCGTGTCCAACGGGCAAAACAGATTGTTGCTGGTGATGGCAACAGGAACGGGTAAAACGCTGACGGCGTTCCACATCATCTGGCGCTTATGGAAAGCTGGCGTAAAAAAACGCATTCTGTTCCTGGCTGACCGAAACGTCCTTGTTGATCAAACTAAACGCGATGATTTCCAACCTTTCGGCTCCGCTATGACCAAAGTTACTGGCCGCACTCTCGATCCCGCTTTCGAAATCCATCTTGCGCTTTATCAAGCGTTAACCGGTAATGAAGAGCAGCAAAAAGCATTTAAGCAGGTTTCACCGGATTTCTTTGATCTGATTATCATTGACGAATGCCACCGCGGTAGCGCCTCCGAAGATAGCGCCTGGCGTGAAATTCTGGACTATTTCAGCTCTGCTACCCAGATTGGTATGACCGCCACGCCGAAGGAAACGCACGAGATCTCCAATAGCGACTATTTTGGCGATCCGATCTACACCTATTCGTTGAAGGAAGGTATTGAGGATGGGTTCCTCGCGCCTTACAAAGTAGTACGTGTCGATATTGATGTTGATTTACAAGGCTGGCGGCCCGTGCGTGGTCAGAGTGACCTCAACGGTGAACTGATCGAGGACAGAGTCTATAACCAGAAAGATTTCGACCGCACGATGGTCATCGACGAACGCACTGAACTGGTGGCGAAAACCATTACCGATTACCTCAAACGCACCAATCCGATGGATAAAACTATCGTATTTTGCGAAGACATTCCTCATGCTGAACGAATGCGTCGGGCGCTGATCAACCTCAACCCGGAGATGGTAAAACGTAACGATAAATACGTGATGAAAATCACCGGTGATGACGACGAAGGAAAGGGACAACTCGACAATTTCAGTGACAAGAAAAAAGAATGGCCGGTAATTGTGACCACCTCCGAACTGATGACCACCGGCGTGAACGTCAAAACCTGCAAACTGATCGTGCTGGATCAAACCATCCGCTCGATGACCAAATTTAAGCAGATTATCGGCCGTGGTACTCGCATCGAAGAGCACTACGGCAAACTGTGGTTCACCATTCTCGACTTTAAAAAGGCCACTGAGCTTTTCGCCGATGAACGTTTCGACGGTATCCCGGAAAAAGTGATGGAAGCCACTGCGGATGACATCGCCGACCCGGATTCCGGGTTCGATGAAAAGCTGGATGAAGACAATATTGACGTTTTTGCAGAGGACGACATTACAGGGGCAGATGAAGATCCGGCAACGTATACGACCGGCTCATTCGACAATTCAGGCCCACTTCCGGAAGAGGAAGACAACCGAATCCGCAAATTCCATATTAACGGCGTCACAGTAGGCATCGTGTCTCAGCGCGTTAAGTATTACGATGCGGACGGCAAACTGGTCACCGAGTCGTTCAAAGATTACACCCGCAAAACTGTGCTCAAAGCCTGCGCCTCACTGGATGATTTTGTCCAGAAATGGCAAGATGCTGACCGCAAAGCGGCGGTGATCAAAGAACTTGAATTGCAGGGCATCCTTTGGGATGTGCTGGCGGAAGAGGTAGGCAAAGATCTCGACCCGTTCGACATGCTCTGTCATGTGGTATATGGTCAGCCGCCGCTCACGCGCAAAGAGCGCGCAGACAACGTACGCAAGCGTAATTACTTCACCAAATATTCCGATGCCGCGCAGACTGTGCTCAGCAATTTGCTGGACAAATATGCCGATGCAGGCGTGGAAGAAATCGAGAATATTCAGGTGCTGAAGCTCAAGCCGTTCGACCAGATGGGAACTCTACAGGAGATCATCACCGACGGTTTTGGCGATAAAGGCACCTATATGCAGGCTGTGAGCGACCTGGAAAGCGAAATTTACCAGCTTCCTCCTCGCTCCGCCTGAAAATCCTGATTACGCCACCTGTGGCCCGTCTGCCGCAGGTGGCTTTGTTTTTTTATAAGGGACGACCCATGTCAATCAGCTCGGCTATCAAATCATTACAGGACATCATGCGCAAAGATGCAGGTGTCGATGGCGACGCACAGCGTCTGGGTCAGCTCTCCTGGTTACTGTTCCTGAAGATCTTCGACGCCCAGGAGCAGACGCTGGAAATCGAGCAGGACAAATACAAACTCCCCATACCGGAGCGTTATCTGTGGCGCAACTGGGCGGCGGATAACGAAGGGATCACCGGCGATAAACTACTGGAGTTCGTCAACGACGACCTGTTCCCAACGCTGAAAAACCTGCCCGTGCAGGTCGATATCAATCCGCGCGGCTTCGTGGTGAAACAGGCGTTCAGCGATGCCTACAACTACATGAAGAACGGCACGCTGCTGCGTCAGGTGATCAACAAGCTGAACGAGATTGATTTTACCCGCGCCAGCGAGCGTCATCTGTTTGGCGATATCTATGAACAAATCCTCAGGGATCTCCAGGCCGCAGGCAATGCCGGTGAGTTCTACACCCCGCGAGCGGTGACCCGCTTTATGGTCGAACGCGTCGATCCAAAACTCGGCGAGTCAATTATGGACCCGGCCTGCGGCACCGGCGGTTTCCTCGCCTGCGCATTTGACCACGTAAAAAACCACTACGCGCACACGGTGGCTGACCGCCAGATCCTGCAAAAACAGATCCACGGCGTGGAGAAAAAACAGCTGCCGCACCTGCTTTGTACCACCAATATGCTGCTCCACGGCATTGAGGTGCCAGTACAGATCCGCCACGATAATACCCTCAACAAGCCGCTCTCCTCCTGGGATGAGCAGATGGATGTGATTATCACTAACCCCCCCTTCGGCGGCACCGAAGAAGACGGTATCGAGAAGAACTTCCCGGCAGAAATGCAGACCCGCGAAACGGCGGATCTGTTCCTGCAACTGATTATTGAAGTGCTGGCGAAAAACGGCCGTGCGGCGGTTGTGCTGCCGGACGGCACGCTGTTTGGCGAAGGCGTGAAAACCAAGATCAAAAAGCTGCTCACCGAGGAGTGCAACCTGCACACCATCGTGCGTCTGCCGAACGGCGTGTTTAACCCGTATACCGGGATCAAAACCAACCTGCTGTTCTTTACCAAAGGCCAGCCGACCAAAGAAATCTGGTTTTACGAGCACCCGTACCCTGCGGGCGTGAAGAACTACAGCAAAACCAAGCCGATGAAGTTTGAAGAATTCCAGGCCGAGATCGACTGGTGGGGCAACGAGGCCGATGGCTTCGCCAGCCGCGTCGAAAACGAACAGGCGTGGAAGGTCAGCATCGACGAGGTGATTGCCCGCAACTTTAACCTCGATATCAAAAACCCGCACCAGGCGGAAACCGTCAGCCACGATCCGGACGAACTGCTCACACAGTACGCGAAGCAGCAGGAAGCAATCCAGACCCTGCGCCACCAGCTGCGCGATATCCTCGGCGCGGCGCTCTCCGGCAAGGAGGCTAACTGATGGCGGTGGAAAAACTGATTGTCGACCATATCGATACCTGGACCACGGCGCTACAGACCCGCTCCACCGCCGGGCGCGGCAGTTCGGGCAAGATTGACCTGTACGGCATTAAGAAGCTGCGCGAACTGATTCTGGAGCTGGCGGTGCGCGGCAAGCTGGTGCCGCAGGATCCGAACGACGAACCGGCGTCGGTACTTCTGGAGCGTATTGCGGCGGAAAAGGCCGAGCTGGTGAAGCAGGGGAAAATTAAAAAGCAAAAGCCGCTGCCGGAGATTAGCGAGGAAGAGAAGCCGTTTGAGCTGCCGGAGGGGTGGGAGTGGGTGCGGCTGGGAAGTATAGCTGAAATTATCCGAGGTGTAACATATACTAAAAACCAATGTTTTGACGTGAAGACCGTTGGAACAATAGCACTTCTTAGAGCAAATAACATACAGGAGCAAATCGTTTTAGAGCCACTAATATACGTGGACACAAACATTGTCTCTAAAGAGCAATTATTATTGCCGGGAGATATTCTTATTGCAATGTCAAGTGGCTCTGAGAAATTGGTAGGAAAAGCTGCACAAATAAAAGATAAAATAGAGGCATCTTTTGGTGCTTTCTGTGGAACAATAAGGCCACTTTCAACATATATTTCTCATTTTTTAGGGTTTTATTTACAAACACCAACCTATAGAATACAAACTCAAGAATTGGGAAAAGGTATTGGTATAAAAAACCTTAATAAAACCAACCTAGAGTTAATTTTAGTAGCCATTCCATCTTCAAACTTAATAGAGAAAATCCTAACTAGTTGTTCACAGTTATTTGAATTATGCAACCAACTGGAACAGCACTCCCTGACCAGTCTGGACGCCCATCAGCAGCTGGTTGAAACCCTGCTAACCACGCTAACCGATAGCCAGAATGCCGATGAACTGGCCGAAAACTGGGCGCGTATCAGCGAGCATTTCGACACGTTGTTTACCACCGAAGCCAGCATTGACGCCTTAAAGCAGACCATTCTGCAACTGGCGGTGATGGGTAAATTGGTACCGCAGGATCCGAACGATGAACCGGCCTCTGAACTGCTCAAACGTATCGCGCAGGAAAAAGCGCAACTGGTGAAAGACGGGAAAATGAAAAAGCAAAAACCGTTGCCACCGATTAGTGATGAGGAAAAACCGTTTGAACTGCCGGAGGGGTGGGAATGGGTTAAATTGGGAAATATACTCCATGATATAAAATATGGAACTTCTCAAAAATGTGATTATAATATTGCAGGCTATCCTGTTCTAAGAATTCCTAATATTGTAAAAGGTATTATCGATCTTGCCGACATAAAGTATGGTGCATTAACCGATTCTGAATTAAAAGATCTTACACTAAATAAAAATGATCTTTTATTTATAAGATCTAATGGCAGCACTAATATTGTCGGTCAAAGTACATTAGTTCAACACGATTTAAAAGATCATGCTTATGCTGGTTATATAATTAGAGTGCGACTACATAACGAATATATTAATGCCAGATATATAAACATGGTAATGAAATCAATTTTAATACGTGAGCAAATTGAAGGTCCGATTAGAACAACTACAGGTGTCAAAAACATTAATTCAAATGAACTTATGGGACTTCTTGTACCTCTTCCACCAAAAAATGAACAAGGGATAATCATTAAAAAAATTAGTGAAATAGATACAACTTTATCTAATTTGAAAGTTAGCATCCAATCCGCCCAACAAACCCAGCTCCATCTGGCCGACGCCCTCACCGACGCCGCCATCAATTAACCCTCCCCCAGAAACCAATAAAGCGGCTAAATAGCCGCTTTATTCCCATCACCATAAATAATCCATCCCCGCATCCACGCCGTTATTTTCATTCATTTTCAGCTGGACTTTCCTTCTATTCCCTGATGATATGTACAGGTATTTTTCGCAAGACGCCCGTGCTGCAACACGAGCGCCTCGCTAATCACAATCACTATTTTCAAGGAATAGCCATCATGACTACCCCGCATTCTATTGCAGAATTCACCGATCCAGAAGTCTCCCCAACAAATAACCGCGCCGCCACCGTCAGTTATGCGAGCCGCTACCCGGAATACACCCGTATGCCCGCCATTACCCTGAAAGGCCAGTGGCTGGAAGCCGCCGGTTTTACCACCGGCAGCAAAATGGATATTAAGGTGATGGAAGGCTGCATCGTACTGACCGTAAAACCACCCGAGCCGCCGCTGATGCAGTCGCTGCATCAGGTCTGCACGCTGTCGGCGCGTAAACAGCGTCAGGTGCAGGACTTTATCGGCGTCATTGCCAATAAACCGCGCAAGCGGGAAGCCTAAACCCCGCCGCCCGGCAGCCTCTCCGCTGTCGGGCTTGCACTATTCCTCACAGCCAAAAGCCCGAATTCCTCTTTTATCTCTTCTCACTCCACGTATGATAGTGCGAATAACTTTCAGGAGGGATCCATGAGCGATATCCAGCTTTTCCGCCTCGGTGCCGGGAAAGTACAAGAACTGCCGGGCAAAGCCGCGGCCATTGAAAAAGATCTGCAAACGCTGATCGAATCCCATATGGAAACCTTCCTCGGCGTCCGCTTTCTCGACACCGAATACAGCACGGGCAAAACGCACCGTGGGCGGATTGATTCCCTCGGCCTGGATGAAAATAACTGCCCGGTGATTATTGAATATAAGCGCCACAGCAATGAAAACGTCATTAACCAGGGGCTGTTTTATCTCGACTGGCTGCTCGACCATAAAGCGGAGTTTCAGTGGCAGGTAATGGAGAAAATGGGTAAAACCACCGCCGAAGCCATCGACTGGTCCGGCACACGGTTAATCTGTATTGCCGCCGATTTTAATAAATACGATGAACACGCGGTGCAGCAGATTAATCGTAATATCAGCCTGATTCGCTACAAGCTGTTTGCCGATGACCTACTGATGCTGGAACTGGTGAACGCCGTGGTCGAAAACAGCTCTCAACAAGTCATCGCTGACGGTTCGGCCACAAGCAATGGCAAACGTTATACCCGCACACAGCGTGAACAGGTCACCTCCGCGCCACCTGCATTGTTTGCACTGTACGAACAGCTAAAAAGCTATGTGCTATCGCAGGGTGATGAAGTTCAGTTTAAAGAACTTAAGCGCTACGATGCTTTTCGCCGAATCCGCAATTTTCTCTGTGTCGCCGTTTATTCCGTTACGGACCCACACTTACGTCTTTGGCTGAAAATAAAGCCACAGCATATCCAGTTAGAAGAAGGATTTAGCCGCGACGTCACCAACATTGGCCACTGGGGAACCGGCGACGTCGAGCTGATTGTGCGTAATGAACACGACCTGGATAAAGCCAAGCTGTTGGTCGAGAAAGCCTATCAGGAAAACTGATTTATCCCGATTCCGCATGGCGTTGGCACCATTCCAACGCCACCTTCACATTCACGACGCCGCGCTCACCGCACCTTCCCCATTCGCCGCATCCTGCGGCCGTGAAACCGTGCGGCTCCGGCTGCCATCCACCCCAACCGCAATCACCCCTTCCACCGTCACCCGGCGTACCACGCGCGGCTGGCTGCCGTAGTCGTTGACTGCGTAGTGCTGGGTGCTGCGGTTGTCCCAAATCACCACGTCGTCCTGCTGCCATTGCCAGCGCACGGTGTTATCGAGGCGGGTGATGCGGTTTTGCAACAGTTCGAACAGCTGCGCAGATTCCCGCGAGCTAAAGCCCACCAGCCGTTTGACAAAGTGCCCCAGCAGCAGCGCGCGTTCGCCGCTGACCGGGTGGACGTGCACCACCGGGTGCTCGGCTTCCCACAGCGATGAGACGAACACTTTTTGGTGATGCGCCAGGCGGTGCGTTTCCACGACGACGCGCTCGGCGCCATAGTCATAGTCGTTGCTGTGCACCGCGTGCAGCGTGTCGACGAAGCGCTTAAGCGTCTCCGGCAGCTGCTCGTAGGCGCGGGCGGTGTTGGCCCACACGGTGTCGCCGCCGTATTCCGGGATGGTGACGCCGCGCAGGATGGATATTTTCGGGAAGGCGTCAACGAAGGTGACGTCGGTGTGCCACGAGTCGGCGCGGCCGCCGCCTTTGGAGGCGTCGAGTTCGAACAGTTTGGTGCCTTCCGGGGAAGGAACGGTTGGGTGGGGAACAATCTTGCCGAAGCGCGCACCGAAGGCCTGATGCTCGGCGTCGGTCAGGTGACTTTGCTGGCGGAAGAACAGCACTTTGTATTTGACCAGCGCCGCGTCGAGCTGGGCGAAGGTGTCGGCATCCAGATCGGCGGAGAGGCGAATGTCGCGGATCTCCGCGCCGATGTTGCCCGCCACGCGGCGTACGTTCAGTAAAGGAAAATCGGTATCAGCAGTATTCACAGCAGTCATGATTGCGCCCCTTTAAAATGGTCAGAAACCCGAATATAGAAATATTCCACCGGGTGACAAAGTCGAGTTTGTGATATTGATAGGTCGCAGATGGGATTGCATGATTCGGCATCGAGCCGCCCCGCGGTCGGCGTAAACGCCTCGCCCGGGCTACGAATGGGTAGCCCGGCCAAGCGCAGCGCCGCCGGGAATAGCACAGGAGCCTTTATGAGCACGGAAATCAACCTCACCCCCGCCGAGCGCGAGAAACTACGCGATCAGCTGACCGACTACTGCGCGAAACAGTTTGACCTCGAGCTGGAGCAGTTCGACGCGGAGTTCTTTATCGAATTTATTATCGAGAAACTGGGGCCGGCCTTTTATAACGCCGGAATTGATGAGGCGATTCGCACCCACCTGGCGTGGAGCGAGCGTATTCAGGAAGAGATGGATCTGAAGAAAATTCTATGAGTTCACACTACGCTATTCGTTCTTTGCGCAACCATCCTGAGCAGATTGAAGCGGTTATCGCCTATTTCCAGCAGCAGTGGGCATCGGAAGAATCCATGATGGTTTATGACGACGCGCTGCGCCACACACCGGGGGCGAAAAATCCGCTGCCGCAGTGGTACTGGCTGCAGGATGGCGAGCGGATCATCGGCTGCGCGGGGTTGATTACCAACGATTTTATCAGCCGCGGCGAGCTGTATCCGTGGCTGTGCGCGCTCTATATCGATCCGGCGTATCGCCGGCAAGGGCTGGCGCGGCGGTTGATTGAGCATATCGCCCAGCACACAAGGCAGCTTGGCTTTACGCAGCTGCATCTGTGTACCGATATGGACGGGTTTTACGAGCAAGTGGGCTTTGTCTTCAACGGGTTAGGCTATCACCCGTGGGGTGAGTCGTCACGGGTTTATAGTCGAGAGTTGAGCATGTAGCCGGATAAATGCCGGGTGGCGGCTACGCCTTACCCGGCCTACAGAACCGTGCCCGTAGGCCTGATAAGTGCAGCGTCATCAGGCGCTCCACTTCTCCTGCTGAAGCTCCAGCAATAGCAACATCATCAGCGCCTGCGCATACGGCACCGGGGCCATGGCGATATCGCAGTAATATTGCAGATCCGGCCCCACCATCGTTCCTTTCGAGGCTTCCAGCACGATGCCATCGTCTATTCTGTCGCGTAGCGCATGCCAGGCGCGCATGGCGTGTTCGGCGACCTTCTCATCTAAGATCCCCATGCGCACGCCGCGCAGCATGCCGTAGGCGATTCCGGCGGTGGCGGAAGATTCCTGCGGAGAGAGCTGATCGTCGAGCAGCGTGTGCCACATGCCGTTGTCGGCCTGTAGCTCGCACAGAGTATTCACCTGACGCGCCACCACCACCGAAAGATAGCGCTTCACGCTGGCGTCCAGGCTGTCGCCGAGCAGGGCGATAAATTCCGGGATCGCTACGGTGATCCACGCGTTGCCGCGCGCCCAAAACGCTTCAGAAAAGTGATGTTTACCGACAAACGTCCAGCCGTGATACCACAGGCCGCTCGCCGGTTCGCACAGGTAGCGGGTGTGTAGCAGGAACTGGTACGACGCTTCGTCGATCAGATCTTTGCGCTTAAGCACCACGCCCGCCGTACCGAGGAACAGGCAGGTCATAAACAGCGTGTCGTCCCACAGGTGTCCGGTGTTCGGCTGCTCTTTCACCACGTGCTGGAAGCCGCCCTCTTCGGTTTTTGGCAGGGTGCGCAGCAGCGCGTCGGCCCAGTCGTTCACCACGATCAGCAGATCGTCTCGCCCGGTGTGGCCTGCCACCAGCGCGAGGGTGATCATCGGCGCGGTGGTGTTGATCTGGATTTCCGGCAGTCCTTTGGCCAGCTGATCTTCATACCAGGTGAGGATCGACTGCTGGAGGCGGGCGTCATTTTGCTGGCGCGCATACTGCCAGAAGCCGTACAGTCCGACGCCCACTTCCCATTCCCACTCTTCAAAGTGGATGGTAAAACCTTCGCCGGTGTCGGTGCCGACTTCGCCCATATTTTTCAGGCGGCAGAAGCCCTGAACCACCTGCGCCAGCAGGCCGTTTAATGCTGCATTGTTCATTGCGCGTCTCCTGATGCGGTGACCTGAATTTCATTGCCCACCAGCGTCGGAAACGCGGCGGCTTTGCCGTTGTGCTGGCAGTTGCCCTGTTCGTCGAGCTGCATCAGCGTGTGCTGGCTATCCATCACCCGCGCGACGTCGCCTTGATGTTCAATGCGCAGCGCCTGAACGTGCTGGCAGAAGGCGCTAAAATCACCTTCGCCCACCTCTAGCCACCACGCCACGTTACGGCCTTCGGCACGGACTTCATTACCCAGAACGGTCAACGGCTGCGAGCACAGCACGGCGGCAAAGGCGTTACCCGCCCGTACCACCACGCCCTGCGCCAGCGGGTGCACTTCATCAAAGGCTTCAGCGTGAAGATGCAGGTGCGTCCAGCCCAGCGCATCACGCTCGTCCAGTTGCCACAGCAGCATCGCCTGGTTTTCAACTTGCATCACGCGCGGCAACACGCCGTTGCCTGCCCAGAAGGAGGGACGCGCTTCGCTGCCCGGCGTGACGTCGCCCGGATGGTTTACCCACAGTCGGGCATCGGGACGCGCGGCAAACTGCACATCAACCAGATGCTGCTGATGCCCACGCTCGCCGCTGTGGTGATCCACACAGCTTGAAAGGCTGACCGCGGGCTGCTTCCACGCCACAATGTTGCCGCCGCCGCACGCGTAGTGGGCGTTTAGCGCACCGTGGGTTAAGCGGGCATAGCGCACGGATTCTGCGGGCGGCACGTAGTCGCTCAGGCAGAAGAACGGCAGCGAGGCGCACTTGCGGTTAAGGTGTCCGCCGCCCCAGGCCACATGACCGAAGGCGGAAAGCTCGGTCAGCGAGCTTGCCAGTAACTCTTTTTCATAGACGCGGCCCATGGTGCCTGCGGCGATGCCGGACTGGTAATGCAGCGCGCTGGTCTGCATCAGGCGATCGATAAGCCGCTGCGCGCGCTGGCGCAAGGAGGCATCATCGGCCAACTGGTAGAGCGCAAACAGGCCGATATAGTCCACCGGGTAGTACGGCGCGGAGTTCCATTCCACAAACCCTTGCTGTTCTACGGCGTCGAACCAGCGCTGCAAACGCTGAGTGGCGATGACCTGCTGCTCACGGCCACGACGCCCTGAGGCGGTAAACAGCGCATCCGGGAACATCTGGCCTGCGAGATACTGGGCTGTATGGAAACACAACGCGTGATTCTCGCTCCAGTACCACATCACATCGTTGCCCAGTTCGTCGTACCAGTAGCGGTAGCCGACGATAGCGCAGCGCACGCGTTTCCACAGTACCGCCGGGAAGTGTTCGCCGTGGAAGTCATGCCAGATCCACAGGAGCGGCACCATCGAGAAGTCCGAGCAGTCCTGGCGCGCACTGATGCGCTGGAGTGTGCTGATTAACAGTTCCTGAGCCTGCGGGCCGCCGCAGTCCGTATGCAGCATCGCCAGCAAGCGCCCGGTACGCGGTACGCCGTGTTGAGCGATATAGCTGAGCGCCTCACGCTTGCGGATTTCAAGCACGCCCTCGCCGCCGGGCAAAGCCTCCATGATGGTGATACTCACATTTCGGCTCATGGTCACCGCCCCGATGGTGGCGGTGAGTTCAAGGCGGTAGTGGCCCATGCCAAGGCTTGCCAGGAGCGGGAGCGTCAGACCGTTTTTACCGGTCATCAGCATGCCGAAATCCAGCGGACAGGTCTTAATACAATCATTGCCGAGGCTGTAGACGGCTCCGCGCAGCTTCAGACTGACGTCGGCCTGGCACGAGAGTGAAAGCTGCTGATGCGCAGCGGTTACCGTTGCCGGAAGCGAATCCATAAACGCCTGGAGCGCATCAATATCGCTATCCTTGAGTTCTGGCAGCGTGGCTTCCAGCGGGATATCGCCCTGGTAAATCATACGGAAGGAAAAAATGGTATCGCGCTCAAACAGTTCATCAAGATGAATCAGCAGCGCGTTGTCTCCGGCCTTTAGCGCAATCTTAATGGATGAGGTTTGCGGCGTGTTGCGCGTAAACGGCGTGAAACAGGCGGCCTGTACGCCATTGGACCATAAGCGCACGCCGCCGCAGGTGGCAATCTCGAACGGATAATCGCCCGCGCTGGACGCATGTAGCGTCACGCGTAACCAGCGTTGAGCGTGGGTTGCCACCGTCTGCACGCCGGAAAAGGTCACGGTGTCGCCCGCACCGGTGTAGGTGACCATCGCCGCCGGTAAGGCACGCTCCGGCACAACCGTGCGCTTTGCGGCATCACGGCGGAAAATGCGCCGACAGAAAGAGTCCTGCGCCGGGCCTTTGCCGTTGGCAAAGTGATAATCCATCTCCGCGTCTACCGCTTCACCCGTGAAAAATTCGGCAAACCGCTCGTTATGGGGAGCCGAAACCGTAAAACGCGTCAGCGCGTCGCCCGCTACCAGCCTCATGTGACTTTCCTCAATGACTGCTTTGTATATGGGCGATATTTTCTGGAATGGCGCTGAAACACGCTACGAGCAAGAAGGGATGGCTTTACGGAACTGCCCGGTCATTCACACTCTGCTTTCGACGGGAGATTAAAACGTGATGACGATCACATCACAATATTGCACTTCACTCTCCAGGCCGGGAAAACTCACGTTTCCCGGCCTGAGCGTGGTTATCGAGTGTGATAGACATCACGCTTTAAGCTGCGCCAGCTCGTGAGTCAGGCTGTCGGCGAGCATGCGTACGCGGGTGGGGTCGAACAAAACGTGCAGCCCCGGCGAGGCGTCCGGGTGTTGGGCGCAGAAGCTGTCCATCTCAGAAGCGCAGCGGTATAGCTCCTGAAGATTGACCTGGCAAATCTCGCGCATGCTCCAGCTGTTTTCCACAAGCCGTGCAAAATGCAGGGTGAAGAAGGCTTTTTGCGCGTGGCGGAACAGCAGGCAGTAGAGGTCAAAACCCTGCCACTCTTCTTGCCAGCGGCGGTGCAGCGAGAAAGGAAATGCGGCGCGTTCGGTAAACGCCAGCGCCTGCTCGCGCAGGGCAAGGGCCGCCTGCCAGGCGCGGTCTTTCTCTTCGGCAATCAGCGACAAGTTACGGCCGGAAACGTCCACGTCACTGGCGCTGAAAAAAATGTCGCGTTCGGAACCCGGCAGCCAGTGGTTGCGATTGAGTTGCCCATACAGGCTCCACACTGCCTGACCGTAGCTTTCCGGCACCTGGCTGTGGCGATGGAAAACGTGGTCGCGCACGTAGATTGCTTGATACAGCACCTGCCCGGCCTGGCTCAATAGCGCCTGGAATTCGTCAAACGTTGCGGCGTCGGGACGCCAGCCGTAGCATTCATCCAGCCAATGTGTGAGCAGCGTGGCAACGCTCAGATGTTCATCTTCCCGCGACAAAATCTGGCTACAGGCCACCAGATTACATTCGCTCAGCGTACCGATAACCCAGTGGTTATCGACGCCTTCCCAGCTGGTTTTGCACACCGCGCCGGTGATGGCGGAGTTACCTCGACACCACAGCAAACGTCCCTGGAGTTCATCAATACGCGGGAACGGCAGTACGCCCCAGCCCACCTCTTCCCCTACCAGATCCAGCTCCACCCACACATCGCGATCTTCGACATCGACCAGCGCCGGGTTATTGGGGAAGGTTGGCCAGAAGCGTTCTGGGGTGAGTTTGATGGACACCGAGACGCTTTCCGGCAACGTGCGAATCGCCTCCATCACGTTGCTGATATCGTGATTGCCCGCCGGGAAGGCGCGCAGCACCAGATGTTTATTTTCCCGCATCACCGCCCGCGCCATGGCGCTAAAGCATTGGGTGTAGCGCGACAGGCTGCGAGGGTCGATATGCGGCGTCGGGTCATCCTGCCCGGTCAGCTCCCAGTTTGGACGCGAAACAGGCAGCAGGCCGTCGGTGTTGGAGAGCGCCACCAGCAAGCCGCTTATGGCCGGAATTTGTTGGCACAGCAAGGTGAGCTTGTCCGCCAGATACTGACACCAGAATTCGACGTCGAAACGGATGCTGCCATCTTTATCAATCAGTTGCGGGTGCGCCGCCAGCAGGTCTGCCGGGAAGCTGAGTTCTTTAGCCTGGAGGTAAAAGCGCAGTCCCTGCTTGTGGCAGTAACCGGCTAGGCGATTGAGGTAGACGCAGCGTGCGCGCTGCTGGCTGGAGAGACGGTCGTTGTACTGGTGTGGCGTGTAGCCTTTGGGCGAGACCAGCTTGTCGAACAGGTCGACCTGCCCGACAATCACGGTATTAAAATCATGGCGAGCGGCCCATTGCACCAGCTCACAGGCTTTATCCCAATTCCAGAACTCTTGATTATTCAGTTCCAGCGCACGCGTTTTCCACATCGTCTTCTCCCTCACGCCACCACGGCGAGCGGCTATTGTAAGCACAATTGGGGGAGAACAATCAGCGTCCTGAAGTGCGCTACTTCACAATAAAGCGCGTTGGGGCAAAACAGTTAAGCAGCCGATGGAGGATAAACACCATCGTCAGGGTCGCCAGCAATGAGACGGTGACGGAGGTCGCGCGGTAGAGATCGCTGAACACCAGGTCGCCGTCCGGCTGAAGATTCTGGCCGAACATAATGCCGATAGTGGTGATACTGGCAAAGCCCACGCCCGCCCCGACCTTTTCCATCACGTGCAGTCGCGCGCTGAACGCCAGACCGAGGCCGATAAGCGGCATCATCAACAGCATATGGCTACTGTGATCATAGAGGATCAGCTGTACCACCAGAATATACAGGCAGGCTAGTACCACGCCCGCGACGCGCCAGATTGAGCTAATTACCGCGCCGCGATAGTGCATCGGGAAGAGAATCAGGATCCCGGCCATCAATGCAGAGAGGGAGTCGCTGAGATCGCTTATCTGGAAAATGACAAAGATGATCGTCGCCACCGTGCCGGAAAGCAGCGATTCATGGCGCACGCGGGCGTCGTCTTTTTCAATCAGCGGCTGCGGCTTACGCGGCTCAACATCCGGGATCAGATAGTGCAGCAGCGCGCTCAACGCCACTGCCATAATGCTGGCTTCAATATTGGAAAATAATAGCGTATGCCAGTTTGCGGTTGAGTAGCTCATAAAGTTGAGCATCACGCTTTGGCACACCACGCCCATTGAGCCGAACAAAAACAGCGGCCCTTTGCTCATAAAACGAAATCGCATCACATACAGAGCAAAAACCACCACCGTCATGATTACCGGCCATTGGCTAAGGTAGCCGATGATCAGCACCATTTCGAGACAGTTCAGCGAGGCGCTAAAGATGAACTGCTTGGCGATGTGGCGGTTAAACACCGGCACCAAAGACAGCAGCATTAGCGGATAAACCACAAAAAAGACGCCGTAGTGGGTGTCATAAAACGTCGAGATGCTCAACGCTATCGTCCCGGCGATAGAAATGCGCATGGTCTGACGGAAATCATTCGCCGTGTAGACGATGTTTCCGTGAGGGGTAAAGACCTGCGCGAGGGTGTTAATAGACATAGTGCAGCCAGCTAATCAGGTAAATTTGCAGGCCGGAGAAGAAGCGCGCAAAGGCGCCTTCGCTGTTGTACAGCTGTACCGTTGCGCGAGCGCCGGTCGGCAGCGTTTTCTCCAGCGGTTCGTTTAAGGCCACGTGAATGCGCATACGCTGGGCGTCACGCACCCAGCGGGTGGATTGTTCCGGCTGCGACAGTTGACCATTTACCGCTTCCTGACCGGCGAGGATCCCGGCATCGCTGCTGGTCACTTTCGCCGCAAAAACTTTGCCTGGGAAGGCGTCAAATACCACTGCGGCATCGGTGCCCTGTTTGGTGTGGCGCAGGCTTTTTTCACGGAAATCCGCCACGATATCGGTTTGCTGGTTCACCACCGCCATCACCGCGCTGCCCGCCGCCGCATACAGGCCAGGACTGAGTTGCAGGTTGCTGACGGTGCCATCCGCTTCGGCGCGAATTTTTGTCCAGCCGAGGTTTAACTGGGCTTCCTGGAGTGCCGTTTGCTGCTGCTGGAGCGTGACGTTGCGATTGTCATCGCGCTCACCGCGTTGAATTTGTAGGTTATGAATCGAGGCATGCAGCGCCGCCACCGATTGTTCGCTGGTCTGCCAGGTCGTACGCACTTTATCAAGATCCGCTTGGGAGACGTTTTGCATACTGCTTAATCGCTGGTAGCGATCGTAGGTAACCCGGTCGTTATGCGCGGTCAGCTGGGCGGTTTTCAGGTTCGCCTGCGCCGCCGAGATTTGCGCATCAAGCTGTTGATTACTTAACTTCGCCTGAGCCAGCGCCAGCGTTGCGGCATCGACTTTATTCTGGAACGGCGTCGGGTCGAGTTCATACAGCAGGTCGCCTTTCTTAACCTGGCTATTGTTATGCACATAGACCTTCGACACGTAGCCGGACACGCGTGACGAAATCGGCGTCACGACGCGCATCACCGTGGAGTCCGGCGTGAGCGGGATCCAGATGTCGGCAACGATGAAATAGACAAACATCAGCAGGAAAGAGGCAATACTGACCCTTACCCAGCGGGCAAATTTTTGTTCTGGCGTCATCATGGTGTTATTCGGTTTTATTATTCTCGTCGCGGATAATCCGCAGATTGCAGGCAATGTGATTCAGCGTGTCGCTAAACTTCGCAAACTCGTCGGCGGGGATGCCATTGGAGACCTGGGTCTGGAAGGCTTCAATCACCTGAGTCAGGGTCTGGAGCACCGCCCGACCTTCGTCGGTAAGCGCTAGCAGGCGAATGCGCTTGTCATAAGGGGATACCGTGCGCAACAGATAGCCCTGTTGCTCCAGCAGCGTCAACGTTCGCATCAGCGGCGGCAGTTCAATGCCCTGCATCTCCGCCAGTTCACTGACTGAAACGTTTTCGCCCAGCTCATTCAGCTGCATCAGCACCGTCCAGCTGGACTGCGTAAGACCGGTGTCGGTGATCGCATTGTCGATAATGGAGCGCCATTGGCGTACAACCATCGCCATGCGCATTCCCATTGGGCGGCGGGCAAACAGTTCTTCTTCAGTCATGGCAGTCTCCGTTTTTGTCGTATCACTACGATAATACTTACCATGATAACTATCAAGGAACAAACGGGCTAAACCGCATGGATTGTACAATGTCCCTATTTTGCAGCGAGGTATTCCACGTCCATCGAGACACAGTCAACGAAGCCGATGCGCGACAGCGTTTTTATTGGCCCTTTAGCCACAAACGGCACGCGATAATCATCATCTTCAATGGTAACTTCGCCGAAAATCAACTCAGGCGTCATTGTGCCAAGCGTACTTTTCTCACGATACCAATGGGGAAAACGGCCGCGTAAATAGTCATCCTTCACGCGTAATAGCGCTTTACGCGAAAAATCCGGGCGGCAGGCTGAAGTGGTATCAGGGAAGGTTTCATGGACGATAAAAACGATCGTGATACCCGCCGTCAGCAGGCTACAAAAGAGTACTGTCACGAGTAATGTTTTTTTCATACGGATCGTCAGTTTATTAAGTGAACGATGAATGAGGGGTGTATTCATTCTAGAAACGCATGAAATGATGTAAAGCAACTCGTTGGTATTGTTGAGTAAATTTCATAAAAATCGCTCAACGTAAAAGATGAGCACCCCGCCGTTAAGCGTATTTTTTGCGTGGAATCGCTGAGTCTTTTTTTATCGGTAGACAGGATGAGCACTTTAGTGGCAGGATAAAAAGATGAACATAAACGTGACCGTCCACCGCTGCAATCGTTGGTGGCTGCCTGATTAACAGGCGGCAGGGTTAACGTTACCTATTTTTTCAAAGCCGCCGAAAGGCGGCTTTGTTGTTTCTCAGTGGCGTCTTTCGGCTCAGTGCATTACAAGGAGTCACTGATGAACACCACCCATACTATTCTGACCGGCGACCGTCCTACCGGGCAGCTGCATCTCGGCCACTTTGTCGGTTCCCTGCGCCAGCGCGTACAGCTTCAGCAAGAACATCAACAGTTTATCCTGATTGCCGATCTGCAGGGGCTGACAGATAACGGCAGTAATCCGCAAAAAATCAGCCATAACATTCTGGAAGTGATGGCCGACTATCTCGCCGTCGGTATCGACCCAAGCCGCACCACGATCTGCCTGCAATCCGCCCTGCCCGCGCTGGCGGAACTGACGGCGCTGTATATGAATATTGTCACCGTCGCCCGCGTCGAACGGAACCCAACGGTCAAAAATGAGATTGCGCAGAAAGGGTTTTCCCGCGCGTTGCCGGTGGGTTTTATGGCGTACCCGATAAGCCAGGCGGCGGATATTACCGCCTTTAATGCCGATCTGGTGCCAGTCGGTGATGATCAGCTGCCGATGATCGAGCAAACCAATGAGATCGTACACAAAATGAATAGCCTGACGAGTACGCCGGTGCTGCGCCACTGTAAGGCGCAGCTTAGCGACGTCAGCCGTCTGCCGGGGATCGACGGCGGCGCAAAAATGTCGAAGTCGTTGGGCAATACGCTGACGCTTTCCGCCAGCGAAGCGGATATTCATCAGGCGGTGAGCGCCATGTATACCGACCCGAATCATCTGCGCGTGACCGACCCGGGGCAGATTGAGGGCAACATCGTCTTCACCTATCTCGATGCCTTCCATCCCGACAAAACTCTGGTCGCGGAAATGAAAGCGCACTACCAGCGCGGCGGGCTGGGCGACCGGCAGTGTAAGAACGTCCTTGAGGCGTGTTTACAGGAGCTGTTGGCACCGATTCGCGAACGGCGCGCCACGTTTATCCAGGATAAAGGTCAGTTAATGGCAATGCTGCGCGAGGGCAGCGAGCGTGCGCATACGTTAACGCAGCAGACGCTGCATACGGTTAAACGTGGACTGGGGCTCCCGGTATTGTTCTGAACCCTCTAGGCATTCACCGGTTGAATGCCTTTTCCGTCGTTTTGATATTTTGTGTTAATGCGTTTGCAAGACCCTGTTACAAGTATGGACATAAAGCCGGTCGGTGTTAGTATGACATTGACGGTAGCTATATATATGCGTGTTTCATTTCCGGCCAGGATTGCTGATGATGACCACATGAGTAGCACTTTTCACAGCATCCTCCCCTCTTTTTAAGACGAAACGCGCGCCACTCAGCAACAGGGAACAAAGCGGGTAGCGTATGGACAAAATCAAACGGCATTGGGCGTGGTATCTCGTCGGGCTGGCAATCGTGATTGCCGCCGTCGCATGGTGGATGTTGCGTCCACCAGGATTGCCCGACGGATTTGCCAGCAGTAACGGCAGAATTGAAGCCACCGAAGTGGATATCGCGACCAAAACTGCCGGTCGCATCGAGCGTATTCTGGTCAGCGAAGGACAGTTCGTTCGTCAGGGCGATGTTCTGGCACAAATGGACACCCGCGTGCTGAATGAACAACGTCTGGAAGCCGCCGCACAGATCAAGGAAGCGCAAAGTGCCGTGGCTGCCGCGAGGGCATTGCTGGAACAGCGCCAGAGCGAAATGCGCGCCACCGAGTCGGTGGTGAAGCAGCGCCAGGCCGAGCTGAACTCAACCTCTAAACGTCACGCCCGCTCCAGCACGCTGTCACAGCGTGGAGCCGTTTCCGCTCAGCAATTAGATGACGATCGTGCCGCCGCCGAAAGCGGTCGCGCCGCCCTCGAATCCGCTCGGGCGCAGGTCTCTGCCGCCAAAGCCGCAATTGAAGCGGCTCGCACCAGTATTATCCAGGCCCAAACCCGGGTGGAGGCCGCCGAGGCGACCGAACGGCGTATCCTCGCCGATATCGATGACAGTACCCTGAAAGCTCCGCGTGACGGGCGGGTTCAGTATCGCGTGGCCGAACCGGGCGAAGTGCTCACCGCCGGTGGCCGGGTGCTGAATATGGTCGACCTGGCCGACGTCTATATGACTTTCTTCCTGCCAACCGAACAAGCGGGCCTGCTGGCCATTGGCAGCGAAGCGCGCATTGTTCTTGATGCCGCGCCGAACCTTGTGATCCCCGCTAACATCAGCTTTGTCGCAAGCGTCGCGCAGTTTACGCCGAAAACCGTCGAAACCAGCGATGAGCGTCTCAAGCTGATGTTCCGCGTGAAGGTGCGCATTCCGCCGCAACTGCTGGAAAAGCATCTTGAATACGTGAAAACCGGCCTGCCGGGTATGGCCTATGTCAGGTTGGATAATCAGCAGCCGTGGCCCGCAGAGCTTGCGGTAAGGCTGCCGAAATGAAACAGGATATTCACCCCGCCGTCGCTCGGCTGGAACACGTTAGCCAGCATTTTGGCGCAACCGCTGCGCTGCGTGATTTTACGCTGACTATCCCCTCACGTCGCATGGTGGGGCTGATTGGCCCGGACGGAGTCGGCAAATCCAGTCTGTTGTCGCTGATTGCCGGTGCGCGGGTGATTGAGCAAGGGAATGTGATGGTGCTTGGCGGCGATATGCGAGACGCCCGCCACCGCCGGGATGTGTGCCCAAAAATCGCCTGGATGCCGCAGGGCCTGGGCAAGAACCTCTACCACACGCTGTCAGTGTATGAGAACGTCGATTTCTTTGCGCGGCTGTTTGGGCATGATAAAAGCGCGCGCGAAAGCCGGATCGATTCTCTGCTGCAAAGCACCGGGCTGGCGCCGTTCCGCGATCGCCCTGCCGGGAAACTTTCCGGCGGGATGAAGCAAAAGCTTGGGCTGTGCTGCGCGCTGATCCACGATCCGCAATTGTTGATCCTGGATGAACCCACTACCGGGGTGGATCCGCTCTCCAGGGCGCAGTTCTGGGAGCTAATCGACAGCATTCGCCAGCGTCAGCCGGAGATGAGCGTATTAGTTGCCACGGCTTATATGGAAGAGGCCGAGCGCTTTGATTGGCTGGTCGCCATGAACGATGGCGAAGTGTTAGCAACGGGCAGTGCGGAAACGCTGCGCTCGCAGACCGGAACGCAGACGCTGGAACAGGCTTTTATTGCTCTGCTGCCGGAAGCACAGCGCAATGCGCATCAGGACGTTGTCATTCCTCCACGCGATACCCGTGAAGAAGAGATTGCGATTGAAGCACGCGGCCTGACCATGCGTTTTGGTGATTTTGTCGCGGTCGACCACGTTAATTTCCGCATTGCGCGCGGTGAGATTTTTGGTTTTCTTGGTTCTAACGGCTGTGGTAAATCGACCACCATGAAGATGCTCACCGGACTGCTTCCGGCAAGCGAAGGTGAGGCGTGGCTGTTTGGGCAACCGGTCGACCCTAAGGATATCGAAACCCGTCGTCGCGTGGGCTATATGTCACAGGCGTTTTCGCTCTATAGCGAACTGACCGTGCGCCAGAATCTTGAACTCCATGCCCGACTTTTTCATATCCCGGATGACGAAATCCCCGGTCGTGTCGCTGAGATGAGCGAGCGCTTTATGCTAAGCGACGTGGAGGACACCCTGCCAAGCGCGCTGCCGCTGGGTATTCGCCAGCGTCTGTCGCTGGCCGTCGCGGTCATTCATCGCCCGGAAATGTTGATCCTCGACGAACCGACCTCCGGCGTCGACCCGGTTGCGCGCGATATGTTCTGGCAACTGATGGTGGACCTGGCGCGACAGGACAAGGTGACCATTTTTATCTCCACCCACTTTATGAATGAGGCCGAGCGCTGTGACCGTATGTCGCTGATGCATGCGGGCAAAGTGCTTGCCAGTGACACTCCGGCCGCGCTGGTTAAACAGCGCGGCGCGGCAAACCTTGAGGAGGCGTTTATTGCCTGGCTTAAGGAAGCATCCGATCCGGCGCCGGTGGCAGAGATGACGGAGGCGTCCGTCAAAGCTGAAGCTGAGCCGCCGCGTCAGGCGTTTAGTCTGCGCCGCCTGTTTAGCTACAGCCGCCGCGAGGCCTTAGAGTTGCGCCGCGATCCGGTGCGTTCCACGCTGGCGCTACTCGGCACGGTGATCCTGATGTTTATTATGGGCTACGGGATCAGCATGGACGTTGAGGATTTGCGCTTCGCCGTCCTCGACAGGGATCAGACTGTCAGCAGCCAGCGCTGGACGCAGAACATTGCCGGATCGCGCTATTTTATTGAACAGTCACCGCTTGCGAGTTACGACGAACTCGACAGGCGGATGCGCAACGGTGAGCTGGCGGTGGCTATCGAAATACCGCCGAACTTTGGCCGCGATATCGCCCGCGGTACGCCGGTACAAATAGGGGTGTGGGTTGATGGCGCAATGCCGAATCGCGCGGAAACGGTGCGGGGATATGTGCAGGCGATGCATCTGGGCTGGCTTCAGGAGATGGCCGCGCAACAGCCGAACACGGGTGGCGATGTATCTCTGGTGTCTATCGAAACACGCTATCGCTACAACCCCGACGTGAAAAGTCTCCCGGCGATTGTCCCTGCGGTGATTCCGCTGCTGCTAATGATGATCCCGGCGATGCTCAGCGCGCTCAGTGTGGTACGAGAAAAAGAACTCGGATCGATAATCAATCTGTACGTTACCCCAACCACCCGAAGCGAGTTTTTGCTCGGTAAGCAGATACCGTACATCGTGCTGGGGATGTTTAACTTCCTGTTGCTGTGCGCGCTATCAGTCTTTGTTTTTGGCGTACAGCATAAGGGCAGTTTCCTGACGCTTACTCTGGCAGCGCTGCTGTATGTGACGATTGCCACCGGGCTGGGGCTTTTGATCTCCACCTTTATGAAGAGCCAAATCGCCGCGATTTTCGGTACCGCGATCATTACGCTGATTCCCGCAACGCAGTTCTCCGGGATGATCGACCCGGTCGCCTCGCTGGAAGGTCCGGGACGCTGGATTGGCCAGATCTATCCAACCAGCCATTTTCTGACTATCGCCCGCGGAACATTTTCAAAAGCCTTGGGGCTTAGCGATCTGTGGATCTCCTTTATCCCACTGCTGATTGCCGTGCCACTCGTGCTGGGGCTTTCCGTCTGGCTGCTGAAGAAACAGGAGGCATAATGCGCGGATTACGCAATATTTATAACCTCGGAATGAAGGAGCTGCGCAGCCTGCTGGGCGATAAAGCGATGCTGACGCTGATTGTGTTCGCCTTTACGGTGTCGGTTTATTCTTCTGCCACAGTGATGCCGGGCTCGCTGCATCTGGCGCCAATTGCTATTGCAGATATGGATAAATCACAGCTTTCTTCACGGATTATCAATGGTTTCTATCGCCCGTGGTTCCTGGAGCCGGAGCTGATTACCGCCGATGAAATGGATGCAGGCCTTGACGCGGGGCGCTATACCTTTGCTATCAATATTCCTCCTGATTTTCAGCGTGATGTTCTGGCAGGAAGGCAGCCGGATTTACAGGTGAACGTGGATGCGACTCGGATGAACCAGGCATTCACTGGCAACAGTTATATCCAGAATATTATCACCGGCGAGGTGAACAGTTTTGTCGCTCGCTATCGGGATAACAGCATGTTGCCGGTAGAACTGGCGGTGCGGATGCGCTTTAACCCGAATCTTGAGCAGGAGCGTTTTGGTGCCGTGATGGCGATCATCAACAATATTACAATGCTGGCGATCGTGCTGACCGGATCGGCGTTGATCCGCGAGCGCGAGCACGGCACGGTTGAGCACCTGCTGGTCATGCCGATCACGCCGTTTGAGATCATGCTGGCAAAAGTGTGGTCAATGGGGCTGGTCGTGTTGGTGGTTTCTGGGTTGTCACTGCTGCTAATGGTGCAGGGTGTTTTACAGGTGCCTATTGAAGGTTCGATCCCGTTATTTATGTTGGGGGTCGCTCTGAGCCTGTTCGCTACGACCTCGATCGGCATTTTTATGGGGACGGTTGCACGTTCAATGCCGCAGATGGGGTTATTGATGATTCTGGTACTACTGCCGCTACAGATGCTGTCGGGGGGATCGACGCCGCGTGAGAGTATGCCGCAGCTGGTGCAGGATATTATGCAGACCATGCCGACAACGCATTTTGTTAGCCTGGCACAGGCGATTCTTTATCGTGGTGCTGATTTTGCCATTGTCTGGCCGCAGTTTTTAACGCTGCTGGCGATTGGTGGGGTATTTTTTGCAATTGCGTTGATACGTTTTCGTAAAACGATTGGGGAGATGGCGTAGAGGGGGTGGGTTATGAGCTTCCCCGGAGTCGGCGTGAACGCCTCGTCCGGGCTACCGGTGCAGACTGGCGTGTAGGCCGGATAAGGCAAAGCCGCCATCCGGCATTGTGCTCCGGCTCTGCCTGATGGCGCTGCGCTTATCAGGCCTGCGCGATTTACGACGCAGTGATGCCGGGAGACGCAAAAAAGCCCATCCGGCAGGATGGGCTTTTTCACTTGTTTGATGCCTGGCAGTTCCCTACTCTCGCATGGGGAGACCCCACACTACCATCGGCGCTACGGCGTTTCACTTCTGAGTTCGGCATGGGGTCAGGTGGGACCACCGCGCT
>CABIZV010000007.1 GCA_902363335.1 Enterobacteriaceae bacterium
GTTTGCCGTCAGGCTGTTCACCATGGTGCCGCGCAGCGTGTCCGATATCATCGTCAGGTTATACGCTTTGTCGTACAGCCACTGGCGCTCCAGATGTTTGTTCCGTTCATCGGGGCCCGCCTGATAGTCTCCGGCTTTCTGCCGGGTGGGCATCCCGGTCTGCGTGTAGCCCTGCGTCAGGTAAAACCCGGCGTCGCTTTTTCTCGATGTTTCCTGACCGCGAAGGTCATATTCCAATGTCAGTGGCGAATGGTCAGCTATCTGCCACGAGGTCAGTTCGCCCATTAACCCACGGGTAAAGTGCTCCGTAATACCAGCAGTGGTCCGCAGTGAGACGAAGTCGCGCGCGGCATCGTAATGATATTCAGTCCGTCTGCCATTAATGGTTTCGGCGGTAACCCGGCCGGCATCATCGTACTCATAGATGACGGTGGCATCGTTGTTCCGGGCCTGCGTCAGGCGGCGCAGGGTATCGTAGGTGAAGGTGGTGCGGCTGAGTACGCGGTCGCTGTCGCCCTGAGTGACCTCTTCATCGGTCACCTGGTCGGTCACGTTATAGCGGCGGTTCAGATGTGTACCGTCAGGGGAGGTGGTGCGGATACAGCGCCCGCCAGCGTCGTACTGGTAAGTCAGCGTACGCCCGGTAAAGTCGGTTTCCGCGATAAGTTGTCCGGCTTTGTCATACGCCAGGCGATAGTGTTCGCCTTCGGCATTGGTGATGTCGGTCAGGCGGGTGAGTTTATCGTAGCGACATTCCAGCCGTTCCCCGTCCGGTCGGATGACGGCGGTCAGCAGGTCAAATGCGCCGTATTCATAACGGGTGGTTTTACCCTCGCCGTCGGTGACGCTTTCCGGCAGCTTTTCACTGTTCTGCCGCATCAGCTCCCGTACGCCGTCCGGGCGGTGAATCTCTTCCACGCTGCCCTGCGGCCCGGCGTGATTTTTACTGTGGCGAAACCGGGTGGTAAAGCCCAGCGGGTCTTTCACGCTCAGCAGACGGCCCAGTATATCCTGTCTGGTTTGCGTCACGCCGCCATCCGGCGCGAGGGTTTCGCGGACCTGATGCAGCGCATCATCATTCCACTGCCAGGTGGCACCGCCCGGCAGGATCTGCTGGCGTAATTCCCCCTGCTGGCTGTAGCTGAGCTGTTGCTGGCGCCCCTGTGGGTCTGTCAGGCAGACCAGACTTCCGTGGTTATCATAAGCCCATTGCCAGACCTGGTTTCCGGGGGCGGTCAGACGGGTGAGTTGCCCGGCATCGTTGTAGTCATAGTACAGGCTATAGCCACCCGGCAGGGCAATCTGACGGATATCACCTTCATTAGTGTACCGGTATTGTGTGGTACGCCCCAGCGCATCGGTACGGGACAGCAACCGGGTGTTTTCCAGGACGGTGATGTCTTCCCGGCCCAGCGGGTCAAGACTGCGGGTGACCAGACCCTCTTCGTTATACCAGTAACGGGTTTCACCACCTTCACCATCAAGATACGTGGTGCAGCGCTCTTCATCATCATAGATAAAGCGGTCGTCATAATACCCTTCTGATGAGAGCGTACCGGTCACCCGGCCCTGCGTGTCATAGCGGATATCGACACAGGTTTTGTCCGTGTCCCGCCAGCGGGTCATCAACCCTTCGGGAGAGTAGTCATGCCACAGATGTGAGAACTGGAAGGTATCGCACTCCGCCAGAAAACCGTTGTCGTCGTACCGGCAGGTCACCAGACGCTGGCGCTGCGGTGTCGCCAGGTCGATGCTCATCAGTTGCCGCTGCTGCCAGTCAAGCATCAGCGTGTATCCATCGCTGTGGCGAATCTCTGTCAGCAGATTATCCGTGCGGAGAAAATCAATCCGGTTACCGTAGCGGTCATGAATCGCTGACAGGAGATAACAGCCAGAGCCCTCCGCAGAGAAAACACGCGTCTGCTGCGAGCGGCGGTCAAGGACGACAAGCTCCCCGCGCATGTCGCCTGACAGGCGGTAATAAGGCTGGCGGGAATTGACGGCCTGATGAAAAAGACCGTCCTGTGGAATGCGGTAATGCAACACCACGCCTTCTTGGTCGGTAAAATGCAGGTTGCTACCCTGTACCGTCAGACTGACAGACCACTCATCGGTCCATTTTGCGCCAAAGATCCCCCCGCCAGTGGCCTGTGAGCGGTAGAAGCGAGAGAGGGTCAGAGGCAGCGTGCCCGGAAGCGTCAGGACACTGAGTGTCTGAATGAGGCTGCCGCTGGCGACATCCACCGGGTCTCCCGTGCAGGTCATATCTTTCTGAGGCGTATTTTTCCCTGTGCCGCTATTATCCGGGACCTCGCCTTTAATCACTGCCCCGTCACCCTGCTCAGCCATGGCGTTATCCGCCAGTTTTTCTGTGCTGGTCACCTCGTTGACGGCATTTTCACCCTTTTTGACTTTCAGTAAGTCAGCGGTGAATTCACCGGCTTTTTTTCCTTCACTGGCAAGCTTACTGGCAGCCCTTAGGGCTTTGGCCCCCGTGAAGCCCGCTTTCAGCAGGCCAAAACCACCGAGTATCAGCGAGCCATAGTCATAGATTTGGCCGCCAAGCGCCTGAGTCTCATTTTTCATTTCCAGATGTAAGGCATCCAGATTAAAGTCAGTGGCATGCTCCCCGATATCGGCTCCCCGGTTGTACATGTCTTCTCCCAGCGCTTTCTGGCCCATAGCTGAAAGCACGGCGCCATTCATCTGCATCTCTCCGGCCTGCTGCATCACCGCTCCCTGGCCGAGCAGCGTGACCATATCCGGGAACTGGTTCCAGGCCGCCTTGAGGCCACCAATGGTTAAATCCAGCTGAACGGGGGCGGCTTCGATTTGAGCCCGGCTCTGGTCCCTCTCTATCATCAGCATCATGTCCCAGAAGCTGGTTTCTTTCGGGGTTTCGGGTTCAGGTACCGGATCGGACTGGCTGGCAGAAACGCTGGCTGCGGGAGGCTGGCCAATAATAATGCCGGTGGTATTACGGGCGTTCATCCAGAACGTATCGAAATGCCGCAACACGGGCTTACCGCCGGC
This sequence comes from Enterobacteriaceae bacterium, assembly GCA_902363335.1. Taxonomy (GTDB): domain Bacteria; phylum Pseudomonadota; class Gammaproteobacteria; order Enterobacterales; family Enterobacteriaceae; genus Kluyvera. The sequence goes on from CABIZV010000007.1 coordinate 3,034, forward strand.
TCTGAAGGTTGAACTGTGCTCCAGCGGCTCGCAGATATCCGCCACCGTGCCGCTTTTAATGCCTTTTGCCACGCCCGGTTCATCGCCTTTTGTGACGGGAACAACACTCTGATTCAGCACCAGTACCGGGTGTCCGTTCGCGTTAACGGATGGCACGATGTCTATGGCACCGCCCAGGCTGGCGGTGACCGGATAGGGGACGGGCGGTATGAGGGGACCCATTGGTGTTTTACAGACATCCGGTGTCAGGCTGACCACGGTCCACAGCCCGTCCTGACGGGCAATATAATTTATTGCCATCATGCTGCTCCTGCGCAATGGTAGCGGGCTTCCATGGCCCGTACTGATGAACCGATTGGCAGTACAATGATGTGATAGAGTTTACCCAATGTATCATCCATAGCGTATTCCATTACGGGGAATGGTGTCAGGTTACGAAATTCCATATTCTATTTCCTGGTCAGTAGAATAAACTTATACTTATTTTTTGTTGTTATTCATTGAGGGTGGGAATGTAATTATTTAATTGTAAAAGGGCATTAATTAGAAATGTTTTTAACTGATGTTTTTGTGAGCTTAATCTGTTTTTTTAAGAGCGCGGTATCTTTCTGGTCGTTTTTTATGATTCTTTTTTTAAATAGATTGTTATTTTGTATGTTTGGTGGTGTGGTATTTATTGAGTGTTTGTTTATTGTGAATACATTCACATTAATTTATTCACAAGGCTGAGATGTGATATTTCAACCAGGAATATGGTTTCTGTTATTTGTAATAATACCTTTTGAATCATAACTTTAAAGAGGCACCTGAATCCTTCAGGATGGCTATTGCTCATAACCAGATACGGTCGCGGGGCTACAAAGGCGGGTGAGAAGTAAAAAGGTCACAATCTGAAAGCAAGTTAAGTTAACACTCCTGTTAATTGCAATAGAAATTATCGTGCTGGGCAATACGGTATTACCGCGGACAACCCCATACGGCAGGAATATTTTGGGGGAACCTGGGGGCTGTATCCATCACAACATACCCCAGATCATCAAGTAAGAGATAGGTTAAATGTCAAAAAAAATTATCTGATGAATGGCAATACCTGTTAAGTAAATCGCATTGCTCACTCATCGGCATTTAAGCAGTCTCATCAGCACTCAATACATCGGCACCGGCCATTCAGGCGGCGCATGGCTCATCACTTCAACCATCACATCTTTGATGTTATTAAAGATGGTCGCAATATCCACCATCGTAATTCCCAACAGGCCCGTCGCGAACCAGCAGGCAGCGGCGACGCCCAGCATCCCGCTTATCACCGCCAGCCCGGCGTAGTCTGATTTACGAAGTTGAATTTTCAGGGTACTGGCAATGAACATCAGTACTGCGCTGGTTAACGGCCAACGGAGCAGCGCGACGCCTGCGGTAATGGAAACCATGAAACCTTATCCTCAGAGATAAACAAGACATTGCCCTGACAGCGCGATGTTTACTGAGGCACGAGGCGCTCTGGCTATCTGAAGGCATCAAAAATGAGATGAAACACTGTTTCTGTTTCATTCTGTTTTGTGAACTATATCACGTTTGGTGTTTTATTCACCAGAGGCAGGTGCAGGATTTTTGTCAGCTGATTCACCGCGTAAAACGGTAGGAAGGATGCTGTCGCGCCATGGGCAACGACAGCAAAAAGTAGAGTTAAGCGGAAATCTGGTGACGATACGCCGTTGGCGTGCGGTCGAACTCGCGGCGGAACACGCGGGAGAACGTCTGTTGCGAGACGTAACCCAGATCCATCGCGATATCAAAGATGGGGCGCTGGGTGGTGCGTAGCGCTTCCGCCGCCAGCAGCAAGCGCCGCTGACGAATGTAATCGCCCAGCGTTTGATGCATCACGGTGCGGAACATCCGTTGCAGATACCACTTCGAATAGCCGGATTTTTTGGCCACGATATCGATATTAAGCGGTTGCTCGATATGTTCATCTATCCATTCAATAAGTGTCTGAATAATATCCCGATGGGACATAAGGCTCTCCCCGTTGTCTATTTTCGCGTCGATTTCTGTTCTGTGGGCGAGTATAATTCCTCAAGTTAACTTGAGGTAAAGCGGATTATGGAAAAAAAATCGACGAGAATAAAAACGCTGCTTTCGCCGGGGGAAGTAGCGAAACGAACTGGCGTTGCGGTCTCGGCGCTGCATTTTTATGAAAGCAAAGGGTTGATTCGTAGCACGAGAAACAGCGGCAATCAGCGGCGCTATAAGCGTGATGTCCTGCGTTACGTGGCGATTATCAAAATTGCCCAGCGGTTAGGGATCCCGCTCGGCACCATCGGGGAATCGCTGCGCGTTCTGCCCGAAAACCACACGCTGGGGCCGAAAGACTGGAAGCATTTCACCACCCAATGGCGCGAAGAACTCGATAAACGCATCCACGCCATGGAAGCGCTGCGCGATCAACTGAACGGCTGCATTGGTTGCGGCTGTATGTCATTGCGCGACTGCCCGTTGCGTAACCCGGGCGATAAATTAGGTGAAGAGGGTACCGGCGCGCGTCTGTTAGAGGACGAATAACTTGCGACATTTATGCCACAGAAATGTTGCCATATTGCGCATTAACGATAACGTTTGCGCATGGGTTGGTGAATTCTTCATCGGCAATCGTTAATTTTGATAAAGCACGGCAAACTTCTGTTGAAAAAGAGGGTATAAAAGCCAGATAATCGTTTGCCTCGAATTTTCGGACGCATCTTACGTCGAAAACCACAGGCTCACCTCATTGCGCAAACGCACAAATGAGGAATTCCGATTATCGTTTTGTCTGCGCGGAGTTAATCGTTTGCTTTTTTGTGGCTCCCCTATTGCCGCAATGTAGCACAAGGAGATGATGCTTAACTGGCAGTGGATGTTCCACCACGCAGACGAACGAATGATAAAAACTCTCAGGGGATGTTTTCTATGTCTACGCCTTCAGCGCGTACCGGCGGTTCGTTAGACGCCTGGTTTAAAATTTCTGCACGTGGTAGCTCCGTTCGTCAGGAGATTGTTGCCGGTCTTACGACCTTCCTGGCGATGGTGTACTCGGTCATTGTGGTTCCGGGTATGCTGGGTAAAGCGGGCTTCCCGCCAGCCGCGGTCTTTGTGGCGACCTGTCTGGTCGCTGGCGTGGGCTCGATCGTTATGGGGCTGTGGGCAAACCTGCCTTTAGCCATCGGCTGCGCCATTTCACTGACTGCCTTCACCGCCTTTAGCCTGGTGCTGGGTCAGCAGATTAGCATCCCGGTTGCTCTGGGTGCGGTCTTCCTGATGGGTGTGCTGTTTACCATTATTTCTGCTTCTGGGATCCGTAGCTGGATTTTGCGCAATCTGCCGCAGGGCATTGCGCACGGTACCGGTATCGGTATCGGTCTGTTCCTGCTGCTCATTGCCGCAAACGGCGTGGGGATGGTTGTTAAAAACCCGATTGAAGGCCTGCCGGTTGCGCTGGGCAAATTCGATAGCTTCCCGGTTATCATGACGCTGATTGGCCTGGCGATCATTATCGGCCTGGAAAAACTGAAGGTGCCGGGCGGGATTCTGCTGACCATCATCGGTGTTTCTATTGTTGGCCTGATTTTCGATCCCAACGTGCACTTCTCTGGCATCTTCGCTATGCCATCCCTGAGCGATGACAACGGCAACTCGCTTATCGGTAGCCTGGATATCATGGGCGCCCTGAACCCTATCGTGCTGCCAAGCGTGCTGGCGCTGGTAATGACGGCGGTATTTGATGCCACTGGTACCATCCGTGCGGTGGCCGGTCAGGCAAATCTGCTGGATAAAGACGGCCAGATCATCAACGGCGGCAAAGCGCTGACCACTGACTCCCTGAGCAGCGTGTTCTCCGCAGTTGTCGGTGCGGCTCCAGCGGCGGTGTACATTGAATCCGCAGCGGGCACGGCGGCTGGCGGCAAAACCGGTTTAACCGCAGTGACCGTTGGCGTCTTGTTCCTGCTGATCCTGTTCCTCTCTCCGCTGTCTTACCTGGTTCCAGGCTACGCGACCGCTCCTGCGCTGATGTACGTCGGCCTGCTGATGCTGAGCAACGTGGCGCGCATCGACTTCAATGACTTTGTTGATGCCATGTCTGGCCTGATTACGGCGGTGATGATTGTGCTGACCTGTAACATCGTTACCGGCATCATGATTGGCTTCGCGACGCTGGTTATCGGTCGCGTGGTTTCCGGTGAATGGCGCAAACTGAACATCGGCACCGTGATTATTGCGGTGGCACTGGTTGTATTCTATGCCGGTGGTTGGGCGATTTAATCTGCCATCGTTGTACAGAGAACCCGCCAACTGGCGGGTTTTTTGTTTGTCATCCTGAAGCAGTACGTACCAACACTTTTTTTCTATTTTCAGCCACTTCTTGTTTGCTTTTGCGTTACTCTGGAGACCGTATAATAAGAAGCACGACGCTTCATGTTTTGAATAATTGTGACAACGCAGCAAACAGGGAACGCATGGAAATATTCTTTACCATACTTATTATGACCCTTGTGGTTTCGCTCTCCGGGGTGGTGACACGCGTACTGCCCTTCCAGATCCCACTTCCTTTAATGCAAATTGCCATCGGTGCCATGCTGGCATGGCCGACATTCGGTTTGCATGTTGAATTCGACCCCGAACTGTTCCTCGTACTGTTCATCCCGCCGCTGCTGTTTGCGGATGGCTGGAAGACGCCAACGCGCGAGTTTATTGAGCACGGCAGGGAGATCCTCGGGCTAGCGCTGGCGCTCGTGCTGGTGACGGTCGTCGGGATTGGCTTCCTGATTTACTGGATTGTTCCGGGCATTCCGCTGATTCCGGCGTTCGCGCTGGCGGCAGTGCTCTCGCCAACCGATGCGGTTGCGCTCTCCGGTATTGTCGGTGAAGGGCGCATTCCGAAAAAGATTATGGGCATTTTGCAGGGTGAGGCACTGATGAACGACGCCTCCGGCCTGGTGTCGTTGAAGTTTGCCGTCGCGGTGGCGATGGGTACGATGATCTTTACCGTTGGCGGCGCCACGGTTGAGTTCCTCAAGGTGGCGATTGGCGGCATCCTGGCGGGCTTTGTAGTCAGCTGGCTGTACGGTCGTTCCATGCGCTTTTTGAGCCGCTGGGGCGGTGATGAACCGGCCACCCAGATTGTACTGCTGTTCCTGCTGCCGTTTGCTTCCTACCTGATCGCTGAACATATCGGCGTTTCCGGTATCCTGGCGGCGGTGGCGGCGGGGATGACCATCACCCGCTCCGGCGTAATGCGCACCGCGCCGTTGGCCATGCGTCTGCGCGCGAACAGCACCTGGGCGATGCTGGAATTCGTGTTTAACGGCATGGTCTTCCTGCTGTTAGGTCTGCAATTGCCGGACATCTTGCAAAGCTCGCTGGTGGCAGCCGAGGCCGACCCGAACGTTGAAACCTGGATGCTGTTTACCGATATCATCCTGATTTATGCCGCGCTGATGTTTGTGCGTTTTGGCTGGCTGTGGACGATGAGCAAATTAAGTCAGCGTTTCCTGAAGAAGAAACCGATGGAGTTTGGTTCGTGGACCACGCGTGAACTGCTTATCTCGACGGTTGCCGGGGTGCGCGGCGCCATTACGCTGGCGGGTGTGCTGTCTATCCCGCTGTTACTGCCGTCCGGTGATGTTTTCCCTGCGCGTTATGAGCTGGTGTTCCTGGCCGCGGGCGTGATTCTGTTCTCGCTGTTTGTCGGCGTGATTGCGCTGCCGATTTTGCTGCGCCATATCGAATCGACCGACAACGTTCAGCAGCGCAAAGAAGAACGTTTAGCGCGGGCGGCGACGGCGGACGTGGCGATTGTCGCTATTCAGAAAATGGAAGAGCGTCTGGCGGCGGACACCGAAGAGAATATCGATAACCAATTGCTGACTGAGGTTAGTTCGCGCGTTATCGGTAACCTGCGTCGTCGCGCCGATGGGCGAAATGATGTCGAAACCTCGATGCTTGAGGAACAGCTGGAACGCCGCTTCCGTCTGGCAGCGCTGCGCTCTGAACGCGGCGAGCTGTATCATCTGCGCGCAACCCGGCAAATCAGTAACGAGACCTTGCAGAAGCTGCTGCATGACCTCGACCTGCTGGAAGCGCTGTTGATTGAAGATGCCTAGTTGAAGGCAGTCAGGCAGTGATTGCCGGATGGCGGCTTCGCCTTATCCGGCCTACATGGTTGTTGATTGAAGAGGCAGAGTGCCGAGTGATTCCCGGCGGCGCTGCGCTTGGCCGGGCTACAGGATAGGTAGCCCGGGCGAGGCGTTTACGCCGACCCCGGGGCAGTTCGGCACTACTCCGGCAACGTAAACCCCTCGCAGCACTTCAGCCACGCCTGGGCGCTGTGCGACAAATACACCCCTTCCCGCCAAATCATTCCCAACTGCCAGCGCAGCTCGCTTTCCAGCGGCAGCCAGCGCAGGGTTTTTGCATCCAGACGGCGACAAATCGGCTCTGGCAAAATAGCCACACCAACGCCCGCCTGCACCATCGCCGCGAGAAAATCCCACTGCCCGCTACGCACGGCAATCCGTGGTTTGACATCGTGACGAGCAAACAGCTGCATCAACTGGCGGCTTAGCGCAAAATCTTCGTTATAAATCAGCAGGGGATGGGCAGCGAGCTGCTGCGGTGATACCGAGGTTTGCTCAAGCCACTCCCCAGAATGCGGCACCAGAACGCACAGCGGATGGCTAAACAGCAGTCGGGTGGTGAGCGCTTCCTCTTCTTCCACCGGCAGCGCGGTCATGGCTAAATCCAGCTCGCCGTTCATCACCGCCTGCTGTACGGTCAGACCGCCAAATTCAGATATTTTGAGTTCAACGCCGGGATAGCGCTGGCGAAACAGGCTAATCGGCCCAGCCATCAACATGCCAACCATCGGCGGGATCCCCAGCCGCAGCACGCCTTTATTGAGATGATTGATATCGCTAATCTCGGCTTCCAGCTGCCGAAATTGATCAAGAATCGCCAGCCCGCGCTCAAACACCACTTGTCCGGTATCGGTCATCAACAGCTTACGGCCGTTGCGGATAAGTAAGGTGCAATTCAGCTCATCTTCCAGATTTTTGAGCATCTTACTGATGGTCGGTTGCGTCACGAAAAGCTTCTCCGCCGCGCGGGTAAAGCTCTGCTGACGAACCACTTCCACAAAGTAGCGCAGCGTTCTTATGTCCATGATTATGCCTCTAAACTATGCTACCGATGAGTTTAATTCATTTCTGTCATCATCGTGGCGTCACTATACTGTGCGTCTGTGATTTTTTCTGGACATCCCTCCATGGCTGAGGCCTTAGGGCGCGTCGTGCCCTCCGTTTTAAACCGTCTGCAGGTGCCGGTGCAGGTATTGCTGTACGCGGGACTGTTTGTTTTTGCTGAATATTTAGTGAGCTGGTTGAACCTGCCTCTGCCTGCCAATCTGGTCGGTATGGTGCTGCTGCTGGCGCTGATTGTCTGTCACATCGTGCCGCTGAAATGGGTGCGCGCGGGGTCGCGCTGGCTACTCGCCGAAATGCTGCTGTTCTTTGTTCCGGCGGTGGTGGCGGTGGTGAACTATGCGCAATTGCTGATGATTGATGGCTGGCGGATTTTCCTGGTGATTGCCCTGAGCACGATGATGGTGCTGGGTGCGACGGCCTGGGTGGTTGACCGGGTGTATCGCTTTGAGATGAAACGGATGCGCCATGACTAACTTTCAACTCAGCGTCGCATGCCTGGTGATTACGCTGGTGCTCTACTTCGCCAATAAACGTCTGTATCGACGCTTTCGTAAGCTGCCGCTGATGCCGCTGGTTCTCACCCCGGTGCTGCTGGTATTGCTGCTGGTATTTGGCCACATCTCCTACCAAAACTACATGGGGGAAGCGCACTGGCTGCTGTGGCTGCTGGGCCCGGCGACAATCGCCTTTGCCGTTCCGGTGTATGACAACCTGGCGATCATTAAGCGCCACTGGATGTCACTTTCTGCCGGCGTCGTCACGGCAACGGTGGTGGCGGTGACCAGTTCGGTCTGGCTGGCGCGGTTGTTCACGTTGCCCGATGAGATCCAACGTAGCCTGGCGGTGCGCTCCATCACCACGCCGTTTGCGCTGGCGGCGGCGAAATCGCTCGGTGGACAGCCGGAGCTGGTGGCGCTGTTTGTGGTGGTGACCGGGGTGTTTGGTATGGCGATTGGCGACGTATTGTTTTTACGCCTGGCGATACGCGAAGGGATGGCGAAGGGCGCGGGCTTTGGTGCGGCGTCGCACGGGGCTGGCACCGCGCGCTCCTACGAGCTTGGCCCGCAGGAGGGCGTCGTTGCTAGCCTTGTGATGATGCTCTCCGGCGTGGTGATGGTGCTGGTGGCACCGATGGTGGGCTGGCTGATGTTTTGAGCCGCCTTCTGCCGGGTGGCGCTGCGCTTACCCGGCCTACAATGATGCTGCCGTAGGCCTTAAAGCTGCGCGCCATCAGGCATTACCGGTTCAACCGTCGCACAATCCTCTCCACCTGCTGGCGGAATTCTGCCGCGACCTGCGCCGTGGTCAGCTTACCCTGATCGAGTTTTTCTCGGGCCGAAGTAAACTGATCGATAACCTGTAAATCTTCAATATAGGGCGTTGCAATCGCGCTCGTGTGCAAGGTTTGCGCCTGCCTTAACCCGGCAACCACCGGATCATTTGGGTCGATCACCCCTTTCTCGGTGAGCAGCCTTTCCGCCGCTTTGCTGAGCGGAATGCCGCGCTCCAGCCCCAGCGCCTCAACCGATTGCGGGTCGTTTAACAAGAAGTTGACCAGCGTCGCGGCCTCTTTCGGATGTTTGGTGGATTTCGCCACCGAGAACATCTGCGCCGTTTTAAAGTAAACGCCGGATTCCTCACCCCCCGGCTGCATCACGTAGTCGCCCAGCACCAGTTTGGCCGGTGGCGTCATGTTATTGGCGAACATACGAATCGTGATATTCCACGTAAACAGACCGCCCCATTCGCCTGCTATCCACGGTTTCATCTCATACAGATTGCCTTTACCGTAGGAGGAGAGGGTTTTTGGCGACGGCACAATATGCTCGTCGCTCAAGCGCTTCACAAAGCTGAACGCGTCGACCCACTGCTCCTCATTCCAGGTAAATTTCCCGTTGCTGTCGAACATCGGCTTTTGATATTTCTGCATCATCCAGGCGTTCAGCAGCAAAATGACGTCCTGATCGACCATGCTGTACGGATAGTAGTTGTTGCCTAGCTTTTGCTGGAAGATTTTGCCGGCGGCAAAGAATTCATCCCAGGTTTTCGGGTACGCCAGCCCGGCTTTTTTCCAGGTCACGTCGTTGTAGTAAAACACCGGAGCGTTGACTGAGATCGGCAGGCCGTTGAGCTTGCCTTTAACGCTGGTGGATTGCAGGTCTTTGGCCTGATATTGGTTTAAATCGAGCTCATCTTTGAGCTTATTGAGGTCGTAATAGCCCTCGCCATTTTTGGAAAAAATAATCAGCCACGGCCAGTTGGTTTGCATCACATCCGGCTCGGTGCCGCTGGCCATTTGGGTGGTCAGACGGGAAAGATGGCCATCCCAGCCGGTGTATTCGGCCTTCACCTTGATCTCAGGATGCGTCTTTTCAAAGGCCTCCAGCGCTTTTAACGTCGCCTGATGGCGGCTATTGCCTCCCCACCATGACATACGTAATTCAACGGGCTGCTGGGCCCAGACGGTGGTACAGGAAAGTAACAGTGATGCGATAACACCTGAGGCGATTTTATTCATTATGTATCTCCGGGACAGAGGCATAAATATTGTTATTAAACAGGTGAGTAACGACAAAATACTGACCATTTTTCCGGTGCGGCGTTCTGCCGCACCGGGTGAGGGCGCTTAGCGTTTTGCCAGGCGGGAAACCAGTTCAAACTCTTTGAAGTTCACCGGACGCTCCTGCTGCATGGAGATATTGCCCGCAATGCCGGTGAGGATAGACATCGCGCCCGCTCGATGGTCGGCGGCGCGCTGTAGCGGATCGTTGCCCGGTTCGCCAAACAGGTCGGCGAGCATGGCGTTGTCGCCGCCGCCGTGGCCGCCTTCACCGAGACTGAATTCCGCTTTCCACGGTTCGGCAAACATCGGGAACACGGTGATATCGCACTGCTCCAGGCTACCTTCGTTTTCGCGTTTACCCCCGGCGTTAACGTAGGATTTCTCAACGATTTTCATCTCCAGTCGCCCTTCGGTGCCGTTAAACACCACGTTCAGTCCTTCCCACGGCAGGTAAGCGTTGAGCGAGTAGGTGAGCTGCACCTGGTTTTGATACTTCACCAGCACCGACATGGTATCTTCGATGGTGATACCGTCGCTGAACACGCTCTGGTCGCGGAAGTAGTTATCTTCATGTTCGGCGTCGAGATACAGCGCTTTAAGCTGCGCGTTGTCCGCCATGTTCAGGGCGAACGGATCGTCTTTGGCTTCGCTATAACCATGCGTGCGCGGATAGAAGCGGGAGACGCCACGCTTCTCGGCGTTCTCTTTGCCGTAGAATTGCAGGCTGCCTTCGGCGTAAACGCGCTCTGGATAGCTTGCCAGCCAGAAGTTCATCAGGTCGAAGTGGTGGGTTGATTTGTGCACCAGCAGGCCGCCGCTATTGCGTTTTTCGCGGTGCCAGCGACGGAAATAGTCTGCGCCATGCTCGGTGTTGAGCAGCCATTCAAAGTGGACGGAGGTGACGTTGCCAATCACCCCCTGCATCAGCAGTTCGCGCACTTTGCTGTGATGCGGCGCATAGCGGTAATTAAAGGCTACGCGCACGGTATGCCCGGTCTCTTCGATGGCGTCGAGAATACGCAGCGCGCGCTTCTCATCGATAGTCATCGGTTTTTCGGTGATCACATCACAACCTGCGTGCAGCGCCCGGACGATATAGTCATCGTGGGTGCGATCCATGGTGGTGACGATGACGATATCCGGGCGAGTTTCGCGGATCATCTCCTCAAACTGGGCCGCTTTCCAGGTGGAAACCGGTTCGGCGCCTTCTTTTTGCAACAGCGTATTGGCGTAGTTCATCCGCGTCTGGTTGGTATCGCAAAAGGCGACCATTCTGGCGTTATTACGCCAGGTTCCTCCAATAGCGGCAATATATAAACCCGCACGACCTCCCGTTCCAACCAGAGCATATTTTTTCATGACGTCCTCGATTATGATAAGTACATAAATATTTGCAGGGTGAGGCAATGAAACGTATTCCACATCAATTGATGGAGCTGAATAGCACTTTTATCTGGCACTGGCCCTGGTTTATTCAGGGCGTGAAAAGCGCGAAACAGCACGGTTTCACCGGTATCATCCTGCACCAACAGGAACTGCTTTCTATTCTTGCGACGCCCTCGCCGTTAAGCCAAAAACTCAACGTCGAGAACCTTATTCATCAGCAACATTACGCATTGCAGTATTTAAAACGGGTCGACCGTTATTTGACGGAAAATAATTTATCGTTCTGGCTGCAAGGCGAAGCCGCGCCGAGCGACGATATAATTAAGCGTAAATTTCCTGAACTGACCTTCGACGAAAAAAGCTCGCCGGATTTCTGGCAACATTTCTATGCCGCGATACTGCATCCGCTATTAGAGGGATTACCCAATCTCAGCGGGCTTATCCTCAGCCTGACCACGCCGGATTTTCAGACCGCTCGTTGGCAGCAAAGCCTGCACGACGTCTGGAGCCTGTTGCGCGCCCAGGGCAAAAAGCTGGTGCTGCGCGACTACATTGATGACAGCTGGCCGCGCCAACAGCTCTCTAACCTGCTGGCAACGCTTCCCCACGACGTTCGCGCTTCGGTGAAAGCCACGGAGCTGGATTACCACCCCGGTTTTGCTAATCACCCGCACATCGCCACGCTGCCGGGGCACAAAAAGTGGATCGAATACGATCTCTTTGGCACCGGCTACGGCTGGACCGCGCTGCCGTGCTATCTCGGCGATGAAATCAGCGGCCGCTTAAGCTGGGCGCTGAGCGCCGCTGAAAACGAAATTGAAGCCATCACCTCACGCGTGAGCTGGCAGTGGTTGCCCGATAGTCGGGTCATGGACTCTGCCAACGCCATCAACCTGTTTGGCCTCTCGGCCGCCAACCGGACCACTGATACCGCGCAGCTTTCCGCTTTCGAATGCTGGGCCGAACAACAGCAGCTTGGCTTTCGTTCCCTCCAGGACAAGCACCAACTTTCGGCCATCGTCCACGCCAGCTACGACTGGCTATGTAAAACGCCAAACTTCCTCGGGCGGCGGCTGCACTACCAAAGCCAGATCCCGGAGAGCGTGGCTCAGGCGCAGCAGCTTTTGCATATGGACACCCGTAGCGCCAACTGGATGCACGCGTGGCAGCCGCTGATGCCGACCGACGATCCCGAGCTTGGCAAAGAGCAGCGCGAGCTGGTGGCGCTGGAAAAAGAGGCCGCCTGCTTTTTAGCCTCGCGCACGGTACAAAACCTGCGTGAACTGATGCCCCGTATTACCTGTCAAAACGACTCGCTGGAGATCCTGCTCGCCGCCTGGCGTAGCGCCGAAATCTACAGCCAGATGTTTTCCCGAGTGGCTGCGGCGATGACCGATATCCTGTGGCGCGATCGCTACGGCCCGCAAAGTCTGCCTGTCGACACGCTAAAAACCCATCAGCAGCAGCTGTTACGCTATATCGATACGCTGGAACGCTGGCTGGTCAATCCGCCCGACGGCGCGCCGTTATTCTTACCGCTGCTCTTAAGCCCGGAGCGGCTGAACCGTTTTGCCCTGAGCCTCAATAAGTCGCTATGAGTAAAGAATAAAAACTGTGGTGGGGATTGTCTGTAAACGTCGTAGAGGTAAAACAGGGGAACGGCGTGAAAACGGGAAAAATGTGATGGGTTTCGCGAAGGGCAGAAAAAGTGTGTGATGCGCATCGGCTTTTATCATTTTGGTGACGTGATAAACATCACCTGAAGGCCGAAAAAATGTGATCCCCGGCCAGCGGCCGGGGAGAGGTTTTTAGTGTGCGCGACCTTCGTCGATGCCCAGACCGGTCTGCGAGCGGATAAACTGCGCGCGGAACTGGTTGCGTTCGAGGTTGCCCGCTTCGGAGTTATCGGTAGCTGAGAAGAACCAGATACCGACAAAGGCGATGGCAATCGAGAACAGCGCCGGATACTCATACGGGAAAATTGCTTTCTCGTGGCCTAAGATGGTGACCCAAATGGTCGGGCCGAGGATCATCAGCACCACCGCCGTTAACAGCCCCAGCCAGCCGCCCACCATTGCGCCACGAGTGGTCAACTTCGACCAGTACATGGAAAGCAGAATGATAGGGAAGTTGCAGCTGGCGGCAATCGAGAACGCCAGGCCAACCATGAAGGCAATATTCTGATTCTCAAACAGAATACCCAGCAGAATCGCTACCACGCCCAGCACCAGAACCGTAATTTTCGACACCTTCAGCTCTTCGCGCTCGGTTGCGCCTTTCTTAAACACGTTGGCGTACAGGTCGTGAGAGACCGCCGACGCGCCCGCCAGCGTCAGACCGGCGACCACCGCCAGAATGGTGGCGAAAGCAACCGCTGAAATAAAGCCGAGGAACAGGTTGCCGCCAACCGCGTCAGCCAGATGCACCGCCGCCATGTTGTTACCGCCGATAAGCGCGCCCGCCGCGTCTTTAAACGCCGGGTTCGCACCGACCAGCATGATGGCGCCAAAGCCGATGATAAAGGTCAGAATGTAGAAGTAACCCATAAATCCGGTGGCGTAGAACACGCTTTTACGCGCTTCTTTGGCATCGCTAACGGTGAAGAAACGCATCAGAATATGCGGCAAGCCAGCGGTACCGAACATCAAGCCCAGGCCCAACGACAGCGCGGATATCGGATCTTTCACCAGTCCGCCCGGGCTCATGATGGCAGCGCCTTTCGGGTGTACCGCCATCGCTTCGGTGAACAGGTTATTGAAGCTAAAGCCGACGTGCTTCATCACCATAAAGGCCATAAAACTTGCGCCAAACAGCAGCAGGACAGCTTTGATAATCTGTACCCACGTGGTGGCGAGCATGCCGCCAAACAGCACGTACATCACCATCAACACGCCCACCAGTACCACGGCGACGTGGTAGTTCAGGCCGAACAGCAGCTCGATAAGCTTACCGGCACCCACCATCTGGGCTATCAAATACAGCGCTACCACCACCAAAGAGCCACAGGCGGAGAGCATACGAATCGGCCCCTGCTTGAGGCGGTAGGACGCCACGTCGGCAAAGGTATAGCGGCCGAGGTTACGCAGACGTTCGGCGATAAGGAACAGGATAATCGGCCAGCCGACGAGGAAGCCCAGAGAATAAATCAGGCCATCGTAGCCGGAGGTGTAAACCAGCGCGGAGATGCCGAGGAACGACGCTGCCGACATAAAGTCACCGGCAATCGCCAGCCCGTTCTGGAAACCGGTAATGTTGCCGCCAGCGGTGTAGTAATCGCTACGCGAGCGCACGCGTTTTGACGCCCAGTAGGTGATGTAGAGCGTCAGGAGGACGAAAATCAGGAACATGATAATCGCCTGCCAGTTGGTCGGCTGACGCTCGACGTGACCGCTGATAGCGTCTGCGGCGTTAGCCGCAAAAGGAAGTGTGGCGGCGAGCGCCGTCAGGACTTTCTTCATGATGCTTTTACCTCGCGCAGGACGGCCTTGTTCAAACGGTCGAATTCGCTGTTCGCCCGCCACACGTAAATACCAGTCAGGATAAAGGAGATAACGATAATGCCGATGCCAATCGGGATCCCGCGCGTGACGCTGGTACCCGCATGCAGCGGCGTACCGAGCCAGCCCGGGGCAAAAGCGATGAGCAAGATGAAACCGACGTAAACCACTAACATAATCAGCGATAAGAAGGTGGCAAGCCGTTGCCGTTTTTCAACCAGTTCCCTGAAATGCGCACTACCTTCTATCTGCTGACAAATTTGATCATTCATCACAGAGTCTCCAGAGGTATAGGTAAGGTTTTTAGTTATAGGGCTGCTATTGCCGGAGGGCGACAGGCGTCTTATCCGGCTTACTTCGGTGGCCAACTGTAGGCCCGGTAAGCGATGCGCCACCGGGCAACGTTGTTTTATGACGGCATGGCAATGGACTGCTTCTCTTCCAGCAGTTTATCCACCACGCCCGGGTCGGCGAGCGTTGAGGTATCGCCGAGATTGCTGGTGTCGCCCGCGGCAATCTTGCGCAGAATACGGCGCATAATTTTGCCGGAACGGGTTTTCGGCAGCGAGTCGGTCCAGTGCAGTACGTCCGGCGTCGCCAGCGGGCCAATCTCTTTACGCACCCAGTTACGCACCTCGGTGTAGAGCGCAGGCGTAGGCTCTTCACCTTGATTCAGGGTGACGTAGGCGTAAATCGCCTGGCCTTTAATGTTGTGCGGGATCCCGACAACCGCGGCTTCGGCAATTTTCGGATGCGACACCAGCGCCGATTCGATTTCTGCGGTTCCTAAGCGGTGCCCGGAAACGTTCAGTACGTCATCGACACGCCCGGTAATCCAGTAGTAGCCGTCTTCGTCACGACGCGCGCCGTCGCCGCTGAAATACATATTCTGGAAGGTGGAGAAGTAGGTCTGCTCAAAGCGCTCGTGATCGCCAAACAGCGTCCGCGCCTGACCCGGCCAGGAGTCGGTGATCACCAGGTTGCCTTCGGTTGCGCCTTCCTGTGGGTGGCCTTCGTTATCCACCAACGCAGGCTGCACGCCAAAGAACGGACGGCTGGCGGAACCGGCTTTCAGTTCCGTTGCACCAGGCAGAGGGGTGATCATGAAACCACCGGTTTCGGTCTGCCACCAGGTGTCCATAACCGGACATTTTTCGTTGCCGATTTGACGCCAATACCACTCCCACGCTTCCGGGTTAATCGGTTCGCCAACGGAGCCCAGAATGCGCAGAGAGGAACGATCGGTTCCGGCGGTGGCTTTATCGCCTTCTGCCATCAGCGCACGGATCGCCGTGGGTGCGGTATATAAAATGTTAACTTTATGTTTATCAACCACCTGACACATACGCGCAGGCGTTGGCCAGTTCGGCACCCCTTCAAACATCAGCGTAGTCGCGCCACAGGCGAGCGGGCCGTACAGCAAGTAGCTATGACCGGTAACCCAACCCACGTCAGCGGTGCACCAGTAAATGTCGCCTGGATGATAGTCGAACACATATTTAAAGGTGGTCGCGGCATACACCAGATAACCGCCGGTAGTGTGCAGCACGCCCTTTGGCTTACCGGTGGAACCGGAGGTGTAAAGAATAAACAGCGGGTCTTCCGCATTCATCTCTTGTGGCTGATGCTGGTCGGAGGCTTGTTCTTGCAGATCATGCCACCATAAATCGCGGCCTTCCTGCCAATCAATTTTGCCGCCGGTACGCTTTAACACCACGACGTTTTCAACGCTTTTAACGTTCGGGTTTTTTAGCGCATCGTCGACATTTTTCTTCAGCGGCACGTTACGTCCTGCGCGCACGCCTTCGTCGGAGGTGATCACCAGACGGGAATTGGAGTCGATGATACGACCGGCCACGGCCTCCGGCGAGAAGCCGCCGAAGATAACGGAATGGATAGCGCCAATGCGGGCGCAGGCCAGCATGGCAACCGCGGCTTCCGGCACCATCGGCATATAGATAGCCACCACATCGCCTTTCTTCACGCCGAGCGACAGCAGGGTATTGGCGAAACGGCAGACGTCGCGATGCAGCTCGCGATAGGTAATGTGTTTGCTTTGGGTGGCGTCGTCGCCTTCCCAGATAATCGCCGTCTGGTCACCGCGTTCTTGCAGATGACGATCGAGGCAGTTTGCTGCTAGGTTCAGGGTGCCATCTTCATACCATTTAATGGAGATGTTGCCCGGCGCAAAGGAGGTGTTTTTCACTTTTGTGTAAGGCTGTATCCAGTCGAGGATTTTTCCCTCTTCGCCCCAGAAGGCATCAGGTTGGGTGACCGACTGTTGATATTTGGTCAGATATTGTTGCGGATTTATCAGGCAGCGTTCTGCAATATTTGCAGGAATAGAGTGTTTGTGTATTTGGCTCATGCTTTTTTTCTCCATGTAAGATGTTAATAATATGTCTCATAAAAGTTAATAACAGAGGGTGGAGAAGCTTTGTTTACTATTTGCGCGGCAGATCACGCAATAGTGGAATTGTTCAAATAACGTTCACTTGATTCTTTGAACAGAAATAATTGCGGAAGTAGATTTATAGAAAATGGCGGAAATTTTTTGTTTTTATAACAAAAACTTATAAATAATGTCTGGTAGAAATTAGCGGGAATAAGCTTTTATGCGGTGAAAAGCCCTGATCTGAAAGGGTTGCGCGGGACACCGTACAGATGATACTGATATTGCGCGTTAAAAACCTCTAAAAGTAAACGCAACACAAATCACCCCCTTTCAAGTGGATACCATTCCCGTTCGGCATGGTATTTTTCATTGAGGAAGTCTGCAGTTATGAAAAAAACACGAATCAGCCTTGCATGGCAAATTCTCATTGCCCTCGTGCTGGGTATTATTCTGGGTAGTTATCTTCATTATCATAGCGATAGCCGTGACTGGTTGGTCTTGAATCTCCTGTCTCCCGCTGGCGATATATTCATCCATTTGATTAAAATGATCGTTGTGCCGATTGTTATTTCAACGCTGGTCGTGGGAATAGCCGGAGTCGGTGACGCCAAACAGTTAGGCCGAATTGGTGCGAAAACCATTCTTTATTTCGAAGTGATCACCACGGTAGCGATTATTATCGGTATTACCCTGGCGAATGTCTTCCAGCCTGGGTCAGGGATTGACATGTCACAGCTGGCGACGGTGGACATTTCGAAATACCAAAGCACCACGGCTGAAGTACAAAGTCACGCTCACGGGTTGATGGGGACGATTCTGTCGCTGGTGCCGACCAATATCGTGGCGTCGATGGCGAAAGGCGATATGCTGCCGATCATCTTCTTCTCGGTGCTGTTCGGTCTGGGCCTTTCCTCGCTGCCGGCGACGCATCGTGAACCGCTGGTCACCGTGTTCCGTTCTATCTCTGAAACCATGTTTAAAGTGACCCACATGGTCATGCGCTATGCGCCGGTCGGTGTGTTTGCGCTGATCGCTGTGACGGTGGCAAACTTTGGTTTCGCCTCGCTGTGGCCGCTCGCCAAGCTGGTGCTGCTGGTTCACTTCGCGATTCTGTTCTTCGCGCTGGTGGTGCTGGGCATCGTGGCGCGTATCTGTGGGCTCAGCATCTGGATCCTGATTCGTATCCTCAAAGATGAGCTGATTCTGGCGTACTCGACCGCCAGCTCCGAAAGCGTACTGCCGCGCATTATTGAGAAGATGGAAGCCTACGGCGCACCGGCGTCGATCACCAGTTTCGTGGTGCCGACCGGTTACTCCTTTAACCTCGACGGCTCGACGCTGTATCAGAGTATTGCGGCGATCTTCATCGCGCAGCTGTACGGCATCGACCTGTCTATCTGGCAGGAAATCGTGCTGGTGCTGACGCTGATGGTGACCTCAAAAGGGATTGCTGGCGTGCCGGGCGTATCGTTCGTGGTGCTGCTGGCAACGCTTGGCAGCGTGGGCATTCCGCTGGAAGGTCTGGCGTTTATTGCCGGCGTTGACCGTATCCTCGATATGGCGCGTACCGCGTTGAACGTGGTGGGTAATGCGCTGGCGGTGCTGGTGATTTCCAAATGGGAACACAAGTTTGACCACAAAAAAGCGCGGGCCTATGAGCGCGAAATGTTGGGCAAGTTTGATAAAACCGCGGGTCAGTAATAGATAGAAAGAATGATAACGCCGGGCTTGCCCGGCGTTGTTGTTTTTGGGATTGCGCAGAGGCTTTGTCTCGTAGGCCTGATAAGCGTAGCGCCATCAGGCAGAACGGCGCAGATTGCCGGATGGCGGCGTTGCCTTATCCGGCCTACCGCTGATGGGGGCGACTGATTTTGTGGATTAGCACAATATACCCCCTCTCCCTTACAGGGAGAGGGTTGGGGTGCGGCACAGAGCGCAAAGGCGAGGGTAACCCCTTACTCCGCGCTCACCTTATCAAACTCCTCACACCCGGTATCAAACCCTTCCGTACAGCTCAGGTTCAACCACTGAAGCGCTTTCTGTTTGTTCGGCACGATAAACCCTTTCTCGCCGTTTAAGAACATCATCCCGGCCCAATACTCGGCGTAGCCGGTTCGCGACAGCGTCGAGCTGTTTTTAAAGGCGTCCGTCGCTTTCTCATCATCTTCTTTGACGCCGACACCGTTGGCGTAAATCAGCCCCATCAACATCTGCGCATCAACCGCAAAATCGCTCTCAGCATTCATTGAGGCCTGCTGAAGGAGAGTCATGGCTCGCGTATAGTCGGTCTCACCAGACTGACTGTTAATCAGGATACGCGCCAGAATCACCTCTCCTGCCCGACTGCCAGCATTTACGGCTTTTTCGGCCAATGCTTTCGCGGCGGGATAATCGAGGTTCACCGGGTTAGTGATTTTAATCTGTGCCAGTAGCGCGAAGGCATCCGCATCACCGCCGTCGGCGGATTTCTGCGCCCAAAACTCTGCTTTGCCCAAATCACGGGAGCTAAACCAGGTGTCGGCCAGATAATATTGCGCCCGCGCGTCGCCGGCTTCTGCGGCTTTCTGATACTGGTTGCCCGGTTCTTCCGCGTGTAGCGATAAGGCAATAAACCAGAGTAATGCAAAAAGTTGTTTCATCTTATTATGTGGGGAGTCGAGGAAGAGGGCAGTATAAAGAGAAAACGAGGATAAAAAAACGCCCCCGAAACGGGGGCGTTGAGACAGGCGGCAAACTCCAGGTAGCCCGGACGAGGTGCGCAAGCACCGGCTCCGGGTAACATATCCTGTTAGCCCATCGCGCTTTCGCGCAGACTGGCTTTCAGCTTGCTGTACTCATCAATCACATACTGTTCGGCGGCGCGTTGATCGGCAATGCGTTCAACGTTGACGGCGCAGTACTTGTACTCAGGCGTTTTGGTAATTGGGCTCAAGTTCTCAGTTACCAGCTCATTACAGGCCCCAATCCACCACTGGTAGGTCATGTAAATCGCACCTTTGTTCGGACGATCGCTTACGGCGGCACGGGTGATGACGCGGCCTTTGCGGGAGTTCACCCACACCAGCGCTTCATCTTCAATGCCTAGACGCGCGGCGTCGGCGGTGTTGATCTGGGCATAGCCCGGTTCATCCGCCAGTGCTGCTAGCGCCGCACAGTTACCGGTCATCGAACGGCAAGAGTAGTGCCCAACTTCGCGCACCGTCGACAGTACCATCGGGAACTCGTCGGTGAGCTTGTCTAGAGGCGCAACCCAGTCGCAGGTAAAGAACTGCGCCAGGCCGTTCGGGGTGTCGAACTTCTCTTTGAAGAGATACGACGTCCCCTGGTCTTCGTCAGACTCATCGCGACATGGCCACATGACATAGCCCAGCTCGCCCATTTTTTCGTAGGTGGCACCATAGAAATCAGGGCACAGACCGCGCAACTCATCCCAGATTTCCTGGGTGTTGTTGTAGTGCATCGGATAGCCCATACGGGTGGCGATTTCACTGATAATCTGCCAGTCCGTTTTCAGGTCCCACTTCGGTTCAACGGCTTTAAAGAAGCGCTGGAAACCACGGTCAGCGGCGGTAAAGACGCCTTCATGCTCGCCCCATGACGTAGACGGTAAAATAACGTCTGCGGCCGCGGCGGTTTTGGTCATGAAGATATCCTGGACGATAACCAGTTCCAGATCTTCAAAGCCTTTACGCACGGCAGAGAGCTCGGCGTCGGTCTGTAATGGATCTTCACCCATAATGTACGCCGCGCGCACTTCGCCATGCGCCGCACGGTGCGGCAGCTCGCTGATGCGATAGCCGGTGTGCGCCGGCAGGCTTTCTACGCCCCAGGCTTTAGCGAACTTCTCGCGGTTTTCCGGGAACTTCACGTACTGATAGCCAGGATAGGTATCCGGCAGCGCGCCCATATCGCAAGCACCTTGAACGTTGTTCTGGCCGCGAACCGGGTTAACGCCGACGCTTGGCTTACCGAGGTTGCCGGTCAGCATCGCGAGGCTGGTCAGTGAACGCACGGTTTCCACGCCCTGATAGAACTGGGTAACGCCCATTCCCCACAGGATAGCCGCGCTTTTTGCCGACGCATACATACGGGCAGCCTGACGAATTTCCTGCGCGCTAACGCCGGTGATTTCTTCGACAGACTCCGGCGTATAGCCTTCGACAATCTTACGGTACTCTTCATAACCTTCAGTACGGCTGGCGACGAACGCTTTGTCGTACAGGTTTTCTTCAATAATGACGTGGCCCATAGCGTTGAGCAGCGCGATATTCGAGCCGTTTTTCAACGCGATGTGCATGTCGGCAATGCGCGCGGTTTCAATTTTACGCGGATCGCAGACGATGATTTTCGCCCCGTTACGTTTAGCGTTAATCACGTGATTCGCCACGATAGGGTGGGAATCCGCCGGGTTATACCCGAAGATAAACACTAAATCGGTGTTATCAATTTCGTTAATCGCATT
Organism: Enterobacteriaceae bacterium; assembly: GCA_902363335.1. Lineage (GTDB taxonomy): Bacteria > Pseudomonadota > Gammaproteobacteria > Enterobacterales > Enterobacteriaceae > Kluyvera. Next base: position 24,569 of record CABIZV010000007.1, read on the forward strand.
ACTCATTGCGCCGTTACCGACCGATTGGTGCAGACCTGCAACCGAAGGGCCGTGTCAGACGCGAGCGCAGCAGTCAACGTTATTGGTACCAATAACGGCGCGCGCAAATTTTTGCATTACATAGTTGGTTTCATTACCTGTTCCGCGTGAGGAACCGGTAGTCTGAATAGCATCTGGACCGTATTTCGCTTTGATCGCACTCAGGCGGTCAGCAACGTAATTTAGCGCTTCATCCCAGGATACGGATTCCAGTTTGCCGCCGCGCTGGCGACGGATCATTGGGGTCTTAAGGCGTGGGGTCAGGATCTGGGTATCGTTAATGAAGTCCCAGCCATAATAGCCCTTCAGACACAGGGTACCCTGATTGGTTTTCCCCTGCGCCGCCTCAGCCCGGACGATTTTACCGTTATCGACCACCAGGTTGATTTTGCAACCTGATGCGCAATACGGGCAAACCGTGACGACTTTTTTCATCGGTCTCGCTCCAGTTAATCAAATCGCGCATACGCGCTGTCGCCCTTAGTATGCATCTTTTATGCCACTTTTTTATTGTGGGCATTCCCTGATATTACGGGCGAATTTTGGTCAAAACCCTGACGAAAAACAGGCTGTCGTCATATTTGACGTGTCGAAAGGAAAAGCTGAATGACATTTGTGAAGTCGCCCGGCCGAGCGCAGCGACGCCGGGATGGGCACCGAGCGTCCCCGGAGTCGGCGCTGGCGCACCTCGTCCGGGCTACCCGGTTGTAGGCCTGATAAGCAACGCGCCATCAGGCAAAACGGTGCAAATCGCCGGATGGCGATATCCCCCAGCCAAATATTCGATGAGTGAGGTAGCCCGGCCGAGCGCAGCGACGCCGGGACGGGCACCGAGCGTCCCCGGAGTCGGTGCTGGCGCACCTCGTCCGGGCTACCCGGTTGTAGGCCTGATAAGCGTAGCGCCATCAGGCAAAACGGTGCACATTGCCGGATGGCGGCGATGCCTTATCCGGCCTACTGATGATATTCCCCGTCCAAAGATTTGATGAGTGAGGTGCAGCGACGCCGGGATGGGCACCGAGCGTCCCCGGAGTCGGTGCTGGCGCACCTCGTCCGGGCTACCGATTACAGGACTGATAAGCAACGCGCCATCAGGCAAAACGGTGCACATTGCCGGATGGCGGCGATGCCTTATCCGGCCTACTGGTGATATCCGCCGCCCAAAGATTTGATGAGCTGAATGCTTTGGATCACCCGCTGGCTGTCGAGCACCAATAGCGACATCTGCTCCGCCAGCACCGGCAGCTGGGCTTCGGTGGCCTGAAGTCGGCTGCCGAGGCCACGCTTAAATGCGGCTTCGGCGGCGCTTTGGGTGTAGCGCGTTGCCTCCACGCGTTCTGCCTGGAGCGTGCGTTCATCGTCCAGCGTTTGCAAACGGGTGCCGTTTATCGCCACGTCGCGCACCGCGTTCAATACCGACTGGTTATAACGCTCAATCAGCATATTGCTGGTAGCGCGGCTGTTTTTCAGATTGGCGTTCAGGCGGCCGCCGTCGAACAGCGGCAGTCGCAGGCCGGGAATGACGTTAATCTGTCGGCTGGTGCTTTTAAACAGCGTGTCGATATGGATGGAGTCGAGGCCAAAAAAGACTTTGAGATCGAAGCTCGGGTAGAACAACGCGCGCGCCGCATCAACCTGATCCAGCGATGCCTGTACGTACCAGCGCATCGCCTGGAGATCTGGTCGACGGGCCAGCAGGTCATAGGAAAGCGTTGCTGGAATGCCCGTTTGCACCTTCGGCAGCGCGACCGGTTTAATCTCCGGCATATCATCCGCACCTGCTCCCATCAGGGCGCGCAGCGATTCACGCGTTTCTTTGATTTGCCCCTTCACGGCGGCAATTTGTTTATCTACCGCCAGCACCTGCGCACGCGCACCGTGATACGGGACTTTTGCTTCCAGCCCTTGAGCCACTTTGCTTTGATGCGCCTGCACGGCGTAATCAATCACGTCGCGGGTTTGTTCCAGCAGCGCCTGCATCTGAAAGCTCGCCTGCATGCTGTAGTAAAGCTGCGCCACGCCGGTGGAAAGCGCCAGCTCTACCGCCGCGGTTTCCGCCACGGCGGCGTTATGTGCGCCGATGGCTGCCTCAACGGCCGAACGGTGCGCCCCCCATAAATCGAGATCCAGCCCGGCGACCAGGCCGACGGTGGCTTCGGTGTAATAGGGGCCATCCATACCTAATCGCGGCGCATCCAGCGCATAAGGCCCGAGGAAGCCGTTGGCGGAGGCGCGTTGGCGGTTAATCATCCCCAACGCCGCCATCTGGAGTTTCGACCCGCCTTCCAGCAGTTCGGCCTGCGACTGGGCTTTCTCTTCACGCTGCTTTGCTTCGGCAAGTGTGTGAGAACCGGACAACGTTTTTTCAATCAGCGCGCTGAGCTGCGGATCGTTAAACTGCCGCCACCACTGCGCCTGCGGCCACCCCTGGCTGGCGAGATGAATGTCGCTTGCCAGCTTGATTTGTGCCGGTTGCAGCTGCGCGTGCGGAGCGGAATCATTGCGGATCAGCGCGCAGCCGGAGAGCGCCGTTGTGCTGGCGAGCAGGCCGCAGAGAAGTAAGCGGGATAAGTTTCGGGTCATTGGGATGTGGCTCCTTGCGCCTGTTCCCCGGCGGCAGTGGAGGCCGGGCGAGTCCAGTCGGGTAAACGGGCAATCTGCTGCATAACACACTGCGCTTGTTCAGATAAGGGGGTCGTTGCGTCACGGTCAGAAGGCGCGCTGTGGGCCAGTCCTGCCGCATACAACTCCAGCGCCTCGGCAAGCGGGGCTTCTGGTGTGGCGATGCCATCGCAGCGATAGAGGATCTCGCGGCCTTGATCAATAGCGGCTTCACTACGCGCCAGCAGTTGGTGACGATCGTCATGATCCAGTTGGCGTTCCAGCGCCACGCGTTCGCGCATCTCTTCACAGGCGTTAAATGCTGCGTGACAGCCGATACGAAGCTGAAGGTAGGTTCGCTGCGTGGCGGGATCGTGCTGGGAAAGACGCAGCAGTTTGCTAAGCGTTGCGAGCGCGGCCGCCAGTTTTTTCGGCAACTCAGAGGCTTCGCTTTCCGGCCAGATAAAGGTGTAGATCACCGCCGAAACGGCCGTACCGATAAGGATCCCCACCGCACGATCGCGAATTTCAACCAGATCGTATACCGGGCCAAATGCGTTCTCGAGGGTGGCGAGGGCAAAGGTGACGATCATCTGCGTGCCGATATACGACGATCGCTCCGAACCGGTAGCTGTCCATGCGCCCAGCAGGAATAGCGGGGCCAGTACGCACAACAGTTCAACAATATTGTCGATCCACGGGATCACGCAAATGGTCATCAGCAGCGCCAGCACCGCGCCGCACACTGCGCCGCCAAAGCGCAGCGCCATTTTCTGCCAGGATGCGCCGATGCTGGGGTTGGCGACAATAATGCAGGTCAACATACAGGTATGTATGCCTTCCCAATCGACGCCGGAATAGAAAACGTAACAGATCATGCAGGCCAGCAGCGTTTTCAGGGCGTAGCGAATATAGACGGGGTTAGTGAAAGCATCCGGCACCATCGAGGGCTGCTTCGCGGCTGGAGTGGGCGGCGTATCCGGGTTCATCTGCCCAAGCCGGTGCAGATGTTCGCACAGGCTTTCCAGCCCGCACTCCCGGGCAGCGGCGCGTTCATCAGGGCTTAATTGCCATGTGCTTTGCCACGGTTGGGCGTCGGCGATGGCGCGTTGCAGGGATTCGATTTCACGCTGAATTTTATGAACCAGCTCGGGATGTTGCGAGGCGTCGTCGGCGGCGTAGCGGTTGAGCGTGGTGTAGAGATAGGTGACGGTCATGACGCAGGTTTGCCACCAGGCGCTGCGCGCCTTCCAGTCGGCATCATCGGCCATACAGAAGACATTGAGCTTTTGCAGGGCAAGCACTTCGCGTTCAACGTACTTTTCGCCAAGCGGCGCGGCGCTGGTTGTCAGGTGGTTGAGAGCATCATCAAGCCTCGCACACAGCGCATCCTGCATTTGCTTACCGGCGCGGCTGGGGAACCAGAGTACGCCAATTAACACCATCAGCAGAGTAGGATACAGCCCCACCACAATGCACCAAAGGGTAAGGCGCATAGTAATCTCCGGGTAATCGAGCATCGCGGGGAAGGTCTGGCCATAAACGGCGATAATGGCAACGGCAAAAAACAGCAGCCCCAGCTTGTAAGTACGCATCATGAACATACAGCCAAGCACGATCAGGCTGGCGATGATCATGCGGATCAACGGATAGCTGTATGACCATTTATAGATCAGCACCATGCTGCCGATTTCCATCACCGTGGCGACGACAAATAAAATGGCCACAAATTTGGTGTAAAAGGCATTTGACTGTACGCCGTAGAACAGCACCGCCAATGAGATCGCCATAAAGGGGATCTCAAAGGTCATCGAGATAATGACCACCAGCAGGCAGCCCACCCAAAGCTGGAGGGTTTGCGGCACGCGCCCAGGGCGTTTTTCGCTTAACTCATCGCGGAAAAACGCCAGTAGCCTGATGAGCGGCAACGGCAGGTAGCTGAGCGCGTTCATTATTGTGACTCAAGCGTCGCGACCGCCGAAGCGCCGATACGGAACATCCCGGCATCCGGCTTATCGACCATAATTTTTACCGGGAAGCGCTGCGCGACGCGCACCCAGTTAATCGAGCGTGAAATACGCGGCAGACCACCCAGCACCATGCCACCGTCGTCGGGCAACACGCCGTAGCCGATAGAATCGACCTTGCCGCTAAACGTTTTGCCGCTGTCGCTCATCAGATAAAGGGTGGCATGAGTTCCGGCGTGGATATTTTTCAGCTCGGTTTCGCGGAAATTGGCAATCACGTACCAGTGGCGGGTATCAATCAGGGTAAAGATCGGTTTCATCGCTGACGCGAACTGACCGATGGAGGTTTTGAGCGACACCACGCGCCCGTCGAACGGCGCACGAACGGTCGCCATCTCCAGATGCAGCTGGGTCAGGGCGATATCGGCCTGGATTGCGACGCGTTGAGCGACCAGCGCATCCACACCGCTGACGGCGGTAGCGGCCTGCTGCGCCTGTAAAAGCGCGGCATTGAGATCGGCTTCGCTGGCGCGTTGTGCGGTGCGGGCGCGATCGACATCTTCCGCCGAGACAAAACCCTGCGACAGCAGCGGTGCCGTGCGGTTAAGCGTGCTGGTGGCCTGTTGTGCGGCGGCGCGAGCTTTAGCTACGGTGGCTTCAACGGAATCTGCCGCCAGTTTTTGCGCGTCAACGGTACGCTGGGTCAGCATAATCTGTTGATCGAGGGCGGTCAGCATCGCCTGTGCTTTAGCAAGATTCGCCTCGTAAGGCCGCGGGTCGATACGGAACAGCAGGTCGCCTTGCTTAACGAGTTGGTTATCTTTGACGGCCAGTTCGATAATGCGTCCACTGACTTCCGGGACAACGTCAATCGTGTCGGCAGACGCGTAGGCATCGCTGGTGGACGGGGCGCTATCGACGCGCCAGATAACAAATATCATCACCACCACGGCAAGAATAACCAGTGCCAGGGCGGATATTTTGTTGCGAGAAACTTTTTTCTGCGAGCTTTCCATGGGCGCATCTCAAGGTGAATTAGAAAAATACCAGCCAGAACAGCATGGAGTAGAGTGCAAAGAGGGCGGTATAAATAATCCCTGCAAATGACAGCACGTTATATTTATGCAGAATTATCCGTCGGGTGATGAGCGTGAGAATAACACCGGCAATGATGCAGAAAAGCCAGCCTGGATAATAAGCGCCAATAACGGGGATCGCCGGCGGCAGCGAGCATCCGGCAAGGGCTGTGGCGAGGAAGATAACGCCGCTTTTTTTTAACTGCATCACAATCCTGGATTTAACTATTTGCATATTAAAATACATCCTGTGTATTGCGAACAATATCCGGGGTGAATGTAAAAGAGAATAAGGCGTACCAGTATCGCTATTTTTGGCGATGATAAAAATAGCGTTGTGATTAAACCGCATTCATAACTTATTTGTTTATTCTATTTCTAATGGGGATTAATAAATTTTATGAATACTGGAAAGCAGCTTAATTAAAGTAAACCGTATGGCATCGTAATAAATGTGGTGATATATCCTGATTTTTTGCGCGCGAACGATTATTTATTAAAATAATGAAAATAGATAATATTCACATAATATATTAAACGGAAAACATGGCTGGCCTATTTTTGAATTGAGATTTCTCCGCTACACGGCATAGATTCACTTGCCTAATCTACAGCGAGCCCCCTTGATGAGACTGGCTCTATGAAACGTTATCTGAGTGCTTCTATGTTCTGTGTTTTATCGCTGACCAGCCAATTGGCCCACGCGGACATTATTGACGACGCGATCGGCAATATTCAGCAGGCGGTCAATGATGCCTATAACCCCAGTCGCGACCGCGATGACAGCGATCGTTCCTGGGACGATCGCAGCAGTTCGCCCAGTAGCCAACAGTATAACGACAGACGCCGCCAGTTAGACGATCGTCGGCGTCAGCTTGACGATCGTCAGCGCCAGCTCGATCAAGAGCGTCGCCAGCTGTCCGATGATGAACGCCGTCTGGATGATGATTACGATCGTTAATCCAGCGTAATTTGCAGCCCGTCGTAGCCCGCTTCTATGCCAGCGGGGAGACGATGGCTCATCATCCACTCATCAAACTGGTGGCTGATGTGCGTGAGGATCACCCGTGGACAACGGATCTTCTCGTTCAGCGTTTCAACGGTGGCTAAATCACTGTGGTTACGCGGAGTCTGTTCGCGCGGGGCGTGGCTGCAATCAATCACCATCACCTGCGGACGATTGTTGCTTAAAAAGGTTAGCGTTTTGTCCGGCAGACCGGCGGTGTCGGAAAGCCACGCGACGCGGCTGTGCGGCGTTTCCAGCAGATAACCGAAGGTCAGCTTTGAGTGCTCCAGAGGCACGGGCGTTACCTGCAATCCCTGCAAATCAAAAACCACAAACGGTTCCACGGTGTGACTGAAATCCAGCAGGCCGGGATGTTTGAACAGATCGTCGCAGCCTTGCTCATCCGGCGGGCCATAGACCGGCACCTTTTCGCCCACGCCCCAGCGTAGCGGGAAAAGCCCCTGCACGTGATCCATATGATAATGGGTGAGTAAAAACTGCTGGAAAGATCCGCCAGGCCAGCGATCGGTGAGATCGTGCAGCCCTGCGTCAAGCAGCGTAATGGCATCATTGAATTTGACCACGCCGCTACAGGCGCGACGGCGAAACTGCGGCGCACGCCGGGCGCGGGTGCAGGCGGGGCAGTGGCATCCCCAGGCGGGGACGCCCTGTGCGCCGCCGGTACCGCTAAGCGTGAGGGTTAAGCTCATAGCGCTTTGGTAAAGCGGACGTGGCTTGGCGCATAGCCTTCTCGCTGATAAAAGCGGTGAGCGTCCAGTCGTTTAGTGCTGGTCGACAGCTCGGTCATCTCGGCCCCGGCGTCACGCGCGGTCTCTTCCGCCCATGCCAGCAGCATACTACCAACTTTTGAACCTCGTGCTTTGGGCATCACCACCAGCTCCTGAATCTCGCCAATCCAGTTCGCGTGATGCAGATGAAACTGCAAATGCAGGCTTATCATGCCGACAACCTGTCCATCCAGCAGCGCCAGCTGATAATGTAAATTCTTGTCCTGCAGATTGGCCGCGAAGCCGGTGTAAAACGCATCGCGGTCGAACTCGGCCTGTTTTAGTTCGCACATTAATGCGTAGACATCATCGACATCATCAAAGGTGGCATGGCGCAGTTCACGCTCAGGCATGGCTTATCTCCTTTCGGCCCATCAGGGCGAGTAGTTTATCCACCGACTGTAGCAGACTTCCGTCGTTATTGAGCGTATGGCACTCCGTTGGCGTATAGCGCGCGGCGCGTTCCAGACGAGCGGCGATCTCGGCCCCGTTTTCACGTCCCCGGGTTTGTAAGCGCTCACGTAGAATCTCCGGCGACACCTGCAAACAGACCGGCAACAACGCCTCAGCGTAGCGAGCTTTGGCCTGCTGTAGATGGGCGCGGGAGCCGTTAACCACCACGTCAAAGCCGCCGTGTAGCCAGAGATCGATTTCTACACCCACGCCGTAGTAAAGGCCGTTGGCGTGCCAGCTTAAAGCCAGCAGATTACGCCCGGCGCGAGTGAAAAATTCCTGCTCGCTCAGGGCGATATGGTTTTCACAGCCCGCGGTGGCTGGACGAGTGATATAGCGATGCGCCACCAGCAGTTCGGGATGCGCCTGCTGTCGAAGCACCTCCAGCAAGCTGTCTTTTCCAGAGCCTGACGGCCCCATTAACCAGATCAATTTTCCCATCATCAGAACACCCTTTTTCCCTGACGCCAGACGTGGTCGATATGCACGTGCTCGCCTTTGCGGTGTGCCAGCACCAGGTCGGCGCGTTTGCCTTCGCCAATGACACCACGGTCGTGCAAATTGAGCGCCCGCGCCGGGTTTCTGGTCACCAGATTAATGGCTTGTGACAGCGTAAACGCGTTGTTCTCGTCGTCCGCTACGCGGAACGCGGCGTCCAGCAGGCTCGCCGGATAGTAGTCGGACGAGAGAATATCCAGCAGTCCGAGTTCAGCGAGCTTATGCGCCGCCACGTTGCCGGAGTGCGAGCCGCCGCGCACGATATTCGGCGCGCCCATCAGCACGTTCATTCCGTGGTGACGCGAGGCTTCCGCGGCTTCAAAAGTGGTGGGGAATTCGGCAATCACGCTGCCTAAAAGGTGCGATTCAACCACGTGATCGTGGGTTGCATCGTCGTGGCTGGCGAGGGCGATTTGCCGTTCGCGGCACATCCCGGCGATGGCGGTGCGATTAGGCTGCGACCAGCGCGCCGCAAGCTGAAGCTGTTCTTCTTCATATTGCTGCATTTGATGATCGGTAAGTGAGTACTTACCTTGATAGTATTCCCGATACTTCTCGCGGTTGGCGAACTGTCGCTGGCCCGGCGAGTGGTCCATCAAAGACACCAGCGACACCGGGTCGCGGCTGACCAGCTTTTCAAACAGCGGCAGCGTGGTGTGATGCGGCAGTTCGCAGCGCAGATGCAGACGATGCTCGGCGCGATTAAGGCCGCGCTTTTGCGTCTCCTCCACGGCGTTAATCATCTTCTCGAGATTTTCCAGACGGTCGCCGCCGTCGCGCACATCGCCAATCGCCACCGCATCCAGCACGGTGGTGATGCCGCTGGCGACCATCAGCGCGTCGTGGCTGCTCATCGCCGAATGGGCGGGCCAGTCAACCTTCGGACGCGGGGTGAAAAATTTATCCAGATTATCGGTATGCAGCTCGATAAGCCCCGGCAGCAGCCAGCCGCCTTCACCGTCCATCGCTTCCGGCAGGCGGCTCTGGCTATCGGCAAAGGCACGGATTTCGCCGTTATGTACCTCAAGCGAACCGTGAACCACATCGTTGTCGAGCACCAGTTTGACGTTATTGATAATCATGCAGGGACACCCATTGGATGAAGGCGGTCAGCGACCTGGTTGCGAACGGCCTCGTCGTGGAAAATGCCGACGATGGCCGCGCCGCGGGCTTTGGCTTCGTTAATCAGGCTCACCACCGCGGCGCTGTTTTTGGCGTCCAGCGAGGCGGTGGGTTCGTCGAGCAATAAAATCGGGTAGTCGACGATAAAGCCACGCGCGATGTTGACGCGCTGCTGCTCGCCGCCGGAAAAGGTGGATGGCGCAAGGTGCCATAAACGTTCAGGGACGTTCAGACGGGTGAGCAGCCGGGCGGCTTTAGCCGTACAGACTTCGCGCGGTACGCCGGTGTTGAGCAGCGGCTGCATCACCACTTCGAGGGTGGAGATGCGCGGAATGACGCGCAGGAACTGGCTGACCCAGCCGACGGTAGCTTTACGCACTTCCACCACTTTGCGCGCCGGGGCGCTGACCAGATCGACCCATTCATCGCCGTGTTTGATGTGGATATGGCCTTCGTCCGGCAGGTAGTTGGCGTAAAGCGAGCGCAGCAGCGTCGATTTGCCGCTGCCGGAGTGGCCGTGCAGCACCACGCATTCACCAGCGTTGACGGTGAGCGAGGCATCGCGTAGTACCGGCAGCTGGACGCCGTTTTGCTGGTGCAGAACAAAGGTTTTACTGACGTTTTCGACGCGGATCGCGTTCATTTTGTGCCTCTTTAGCATTCGTGCATTCGATTGCCTGATGGCGCTTCGCTTATCAGGCCTACAGGCGACGAGGATCTGTTGCCTGATGGCGCTTCGCTTATCAGGCCTACAGGCGACGAGGATCTGTTGCCTGATGGCGCTTTGCTTATCAGGCCTACAGGCGATGCGGACCTGTAGGCCGGATAAGGCGCAGCCGCCATCCGGCAATTCGCTGCTCGATAATTAATTTTGCAACACCGACGACACCAACAGCTGGGTATACGGATGATGCGGATCGTCGAGCACCCGGTCGGTTAACCCACTTTCCACCACCTGACCTTGCTTCATCACCAGCAGGCGGTCAGCGAGCAGGCGCGCGACGCCCAAATCATGGGTGACAATCACCACGGCCAGGTTCAGCTCCACCACCAGGCCGCGCAGCAGGTCGAGTAGGCGCGCCTGCACCGACACGTCCAGCCCGCCGGTCGGCTCATCCATAAACACCAGCTTCGGATGCGTCACCAGATTGCGGGCAATCTGCAAACGCTGCTGCATCCCGCCGGAGAAGGTGGTTGGCAAGTCATCAATGCGCGAAGCGGGGATCTCCACCTCCTCCAGCCAGCGCTGGGCGGTCGCGCGAATGTCACCGTAGTGCCGCGCGCCGGTGGCCATCAGGCGTTCGCCAATATTGCCGCCCGCTGAAACCTGACGGCGCAGACCGTCCATCGGGTGCTGATGCACCACGCCCCACTCGGTGCGCAGCAGACGGCGGCGCTCGGCCTCGCTCATGGCATACAGCGAACTGTCCTGATAACGAATCACGCCTTCCTGCGGCGTCAGGCGTGCGGAAATAGATTTCAGCAGCGTGGTTTTGCCGGAACCGGATTCGCCGACGATGCCCAGCACTTCGCCCGGCCACAAATCAAAAGAGACATCGCTAAAACCCTTGCCCGGCGCATACAGATGGGTCAGGCGGTCAACGGAGAGTAATGGTTGAGTCATGCTTTTTTCGCCTCGCTCTGTTGGCGGCAGTAGTCGGTATCGGAGCAGACAAACATCCGGTTGCCGCTATCATCCAGCACCACTTCATCAAGATAGCTGTGGGTCGATCCGCAGATGGCGCACGGCTCGTCCCAGCGCTGCACGGTAAATGGATGATCGTCGAAATCGAGACTTTCCACGCGGGTATACGGCGGCACGGCGTAGATGCGCTTTTCACGCCCGGCGCCAAACAGTTGCAGTGCGGGCATCATGTCCATCTTCGGATTATCAAATTTCGGAATCGGCGACGGATCCATCACGTAGCGATCGTTGACCTTCACCGGATAGGCGTAGGTGGTGGCGATATGGCCGAAGCGGGCGATATCTTCATACAGCTTCACCTGCATCACGCCGTACTCTTCTAACGCGTGCATGGTGCGGGTTTCGGTTTCGCGCGGCTCGATAAAGCGCAGCGGCTCGGGGATCGGCACCTGGAAGATAAGGATCTGATCTTCAACCAGCGGCGTCTCCGGGATCCGGTGGCGGGTCTGGATAAGCGTGGCGTCTTCTGTGCGTTCGGTGGTGTGCACCCCGGTCACGCGCTGGAAGAAGTTGCGGATCGACACGGCGTTGGTGGTGTCATCCGCGCCCTGATCGATAACTTTCAGCACGTCTGATTCGCCGATAATGCTGGCGGTCAACTGGATCCCGCCGGTGACCCAGCCGTAGGGCATTGGCATCTCACGGCCGCCGAACGGCACCTGATAGCCGGGGATCGCTACCGCTTTCATAATGGCGCGACGGAGAGTGCGCTTGGTCTGTTCATCAAGGTAGGCAAAGTTATAGCCGCTAAGATTAGCCATGGTTCTGCTCCCGTTGCAGGCGTTTTAACAGTTCCAGCTCGGCCTGGAAATCGACGTAGTGGGGGAGTTTGAGGTGCGAGACAAAACCGGCGGCCTCAACGTTGTCGGCGTGGGCCAGCACGAACTCTTCATCCTGTGCCGGGCCTGCTGTATGCTCGCCGTAATCCGGGGCCTGTAATGCGCGGTCGATTAACGCCATCGCCATCGCTTTGCGTTCGCTCATACCGAACACCAGGCCGTAGCCGCGCGTAAAGTGCGGCGGCGCGTCAACGGGGTCGACAAAGCCGTTAACCATTTCGCATTCGGTCATCAGCAGTTCGCCGACGTTCACCGCAAAACCCAGCTCTTCAGGCACAATTTCCACGTCTATATAGCCACTGCGGATTTCCCCGGCAAACGGGTGATTGCGTCCGTAGCCGCGCTGGGTGGTGTAGGCTAGCGCCAGCAGGTAGCCTTCATCGCCGCGCATGAGCTGTTGCAGGCGGGACGAGCGCGAACACGGATATACCGGCGGCGTGCGGGTGATATCGTCAGGTGTTGTACCATGGTCAGTTTCGGCGTTTGCCAGCCCCTGATTTTCCAGCAGGCTGAACACGTGCGGGGCAGGAGTCTGCTCGCCGTCAGCGGTTTTCAGGGTAGGGCTTTCGCCGTTCGCCAGCAGCGTGAAGTCCAGCAGGCGGTGGGTGTAGTCATAGGTGGGGCCAAGCAGCTGGCCGCCGGGCACGTCTTTATAGACCGCGGAAATTCGCCGCTCCAGGCGCATATTGCGGGTGTCGAGCGGTTCGCTCACCGCCAGCTTTGGCAGCGTAGTGCGGTAGGCGCGCAGCAGGAAAATGGCTTCGACGTTATCGCCGCTGGCCTGTTTCAACGCCAGCGCAGCGAGTTCGCGGTCGGCAATGCCGCCTTCGGTCATCACCCGGTCAACCGCCAGGTTCAGTTGCTGTTCTATCTGGGCGACGGAGAGTTCCGGCAGCGCGGTGTCGCCCCGGCGTCGGCTTTCCTGGAGCTGGTGGGCGGCTTCAATCGCCTTTTCGCCCCCTTTGACGGCAACGTACATATCAGCAAACCTCGACGTGAGTGGTGCGCGGAATGGCCAGTAGCCGCTCGCCGCAGGTGAGGATCAGATCCACGCCAAGCGGGAACGGGTGCGGACGTTCGGTCAATTCATGCAGGATGCAGCCCGGTAGCTGTGGGGCGATCATCCGTTCCTCGGCGATACCCGCGCCGGTCAAGCGCAGCATCCGGCCACCGCTGAGGCGGGCGACCTGGACTATCAGGGTGGCGCTGGTTTCCGGGGCCACGGCGCTGCCGGTGCACAGCGCATCAAGCTGCTCGCGGCTGATGGTGTCGTTCGACACCGCAAAGGTGGCCTGCTGCGGCTGTTCAACCAGCGGCGCGTTGGTGTGAAAACGCAGGCTCTGGCTGACAATATCGTTATGCAGTGCGCCAGCCAGCCACACCGGGGTGTCATTATCGGCCAGCGTCAGCAGCACGCTGGTGGTGGCGACGTTCAGCGGCTGCCAGCCGTGTTTCAACTGATGCAAGGCGACAATCACGCCCGGCTCGCTCATGGCTTTTAACAGGCGACGAAAGCTGTGCTGGGCATCCTGCACGGGAAGTGAAAAAGCGGTTTCCAGGGTCATGCGTTATCTCCGCGAACCAGCGTAAAGAAGTCGACCCGGCTGGCGTTAATTTCAGCCTGACGTGCGGCAATGCGCGCCGTGCGGTCGGCTTCCAGCGGGGTAATTAAGGTTTCAAGTAAGGTTTGATAGTGGGCCGGTTGCTGGAGCAGGGCATCGAGTAGCGCGCAGCGTTCGGCATGCGATTTGTCGCGGCCCATGATCCAGCTATAGCCCACGGTGCCGTTTCCGAGGCGTACGGCGGCGCGGGTCAGCGTGGTGTCACCGGCAAAAAAGCGATCGCCAATGCCGCCCATGCGGCCCTGAAGCTGGGCCAGCCCGGTTTCAGGCGCCCGAATGACGTCGTATTCGGCGGTGATATTCAGGGCGACCATTTTTTCCGCGAGGCTTGCGGGGTCGCTGTGGGACAGGACCGACATCCAGTGCTGACGGTGAGCAGTCGTGGTATGCATTCAGTGCTCCATCGTAAATTCAATCATGTCGGCGCGGGTCAGGCTGACGGAGTACTCCGTCACCTGGCCATCGCCTTCACGGTGGTTCAGGGTGCGCACGCACAGAAGCGGCGCCATATTGGGGATTTCCAGACGCTGGCTCTCTTTGGCCTGCGCCCGGCGTGCGCTGATACGAGTCTGGCTGCGTTTGAGCGCAATACCGCACTGCTCGCGCAGGAAGTCATGCAGCGAGCCGCTGCTGAAACTTTGCAATTGAGGCCACAAGGTGAGGTCGGCAAAGTAGTGGTCGATAAGGCACAGCGCCACGCCGTTGACCCGGCGCAGGGTGCGCAGGTGGATAACGTTGTCGCCCTCGGCAATCCCTAGCGCATCGGCGATATGCCCGGAAGCCGGGCGCAGTACCGACAGCAGCTTCTCGCTGGTGGGATGGCTGCCTTGATCGAGCAGGTTCTGGCTAAAGCGCGCCTGGGCATTGAGCGGATAGTCGAACGGGCGCATCAGCACCAGCACGCCGACGCCCTGACGGCGCTGCACCCAGCCTTTTTCCACCAACTGGTCGATGGCGCGGCGCAGGGTATGGCGGTTAACTTCAAAACGCGCTGCCAACTGGTGCTCGGCGGGCAGGTAGTCGCCGCAGCGGTAGTTCTGACGCAGCTCTTGTTCCAGGCGAGCGGCAATCTCTTGATAACGCGTCGGATAACTGGTCGGATGTGTAGACAAGTGCATAGTCAACAAAACCTCGCTCATCAGATAAAGTGCTTACGCAAACGCTGTGAGAGGAAATCCAGCAAGCTGACGGTGACGATGATAAGCACCATCAGCGCGCAGGTTTGCTGGAACTGAAAGCCGCGAATCGCTTCCCATAACGTCACGCCAATCCCGCCTGCGCCCACCATGCCGACCACCGTGGCGGAGCGAACGTTGGACTCAAAACGGTACAGCGAGTAGGAGATTAAAAGCGGCATCACCTGCGGCAGGACGCCGTAGATAATTTCTTCAATTTTGTTGGCGCCGGTGGCGCGAATGCCTTCAACCGGGCCGGGTTCAATGGCTTCCACCGCCTCAGATAGCAGTTTGGAGAGCACGCCGGTGGTGTGGATAAACAGCGCCAGCACCCCGGCGAACGGGCCTAAACCGACGGCGACGACGAACAGCATGGCGAAAACCATTTCGTTAATCGCACGGCAGGCGTCCATCAGGCGGCGCATCGGTTGATAAACCCACCACGGCACGAGGTTTTCGGCGCTCATCAGGCCAAACGGAATGGAGAGAACGACCGCCAGCGCGGTGCCCCAGACGGCAATTTGCAGCGTCACGGCCATCTCTTTGAGATAGTCCTGCCACTGGCTAAAGTCCGGCGGGAAGAAGTCGGCGGCGAAGGTCGCCATGTTGCCCGCGTCGGTGAACAGGGTCACCGGATTCATTTCCGCCCCTTTCCAGGAGACGACGAGCACCGCGAGCAGGATGGCCCAGCTAATCAGCGAGAACCAGCTTCGCTTGGGTGGGGGAACGGTGATGGTTTGCATGATGGCTCCGTAGGTTATTGCCGGATGGCGGCGCGAGCGCCTTATCCGGCCTACAATCGTAGGCCCGGTAAGCGAAGCGCCACCGGGCATCAGGGTCACTGCACCGCTTTAGTCACGGACGTCATCGCGCCAATCGCCGCCGTAGTGCGGTCAAGGTCGTTCAACCGCGCCTGGATATCGGCGGTTTTCGTCGCCTTCTCATCAGCATTCAGCGTGCCGTTGCCCTTCACCGTCTGCATCTCTTTAAACAGCGTCAGTTGACGAATCGGCAGCAATTGCAAGTCGCTTGAGGCGCGGAACGGCGCCCAGCCCAGGCGCTCCAGCACCGCTTTTTGTTCTGGCGTTTTGCCGTAGCTCATAAAGAATTTGTAGATGTTGTCCTTGGTCTGCTCGGACAGATTCTTACGCCACACAATCGGGTCGCCCGGGATCAGCGGCGATTTCCAGATAACCTTCAGTTGCTTGAGCTTTTCAGGTGCTGAAGTCTTTAGCTTGTCGAGGTTTTCGGTGTTGTTGGTTGCCACGTCCACCTGCTTGTTGGCCACCGCCAGCGCGTTGGTTTCGTGGCTGGCGTTGACCGTGCGTTTGAAGTCGCTGGCGGAAGCGTTATTTTTGGCAAACACGTAGTAGCCAGGGACGAGGAAACCGGAGGTGGAGTTCGGATCGCCGTTGCCGAAGGTGAGATCTTTGCGCTTGGCGAGCAGTTCGTTGAGGTTGTTGATTGGGCTGTCTTTATTGACGATCAGCACGCTCCAGTAACCCGGTGAACCGTCGGCGGCAACGGTCTGGGCGAACACCTGACCGTTTGCGCGATCCACCGCTTCCATGGCGGAGAGGTTGCCGTACCAGGCGATGTCCACTTTATTAAAGCGCATGCCCTGGATGATCCCGGCATAGTCCGGCGCGAAGAAGGCGTTCACTTTCACCCCCAGCGACTTTTCCATGTCCTTCAGGAACGGTTCCCATTGCGGCTTTAAATTCTGCTGTGATTCCGTCGAAATAATGCCGAAGTTCAGCGCTTTTTCCTGCTCTTCGGCGTGGGCCGGGGCCAGCAGGGTGCTAAGACTAAACAGGCTGGTAAAGGCCAGCGCGGCAACCGTTTTATAGCTCATTTCCATTCCTCAATCGTCGGGAGTCAGGCAGCCTGCGCGTTCTCTTCGACGCGGTTAATGCTGCGGTAGAGATGGTCAAAACGTTCGTTATCAAACTGTTGGCTGCTGCCGTCGTAGAACACGTGTCCCTGACGCAGCGCGACGATGCGTTCGCAGTAGCGCAGCGCATAGTCGACCTGGTGCAGCGTCACCACCACGGTGATGCCATCGGTCTGGTTGATGTCGCGCAGGGTGTCCATCACGATGCGCGCCGATTCCGGGTCCAGCGAGGCGATGGGTTCATCGGCGAGGATCACCTTCGCCTGCTGCATCAGCGCGCGGGCAATCGCAACGCGCTGCTGCTGGCCGCCGGAGAGGGTGGATACGCGCTGGTGGGCCATGTGCGCCATGCCCACTCGGGTCAATGCCTGCAAGGCGCGCTGCTTCTGCTCGCGGGTAAACCAGTTAAAACAGGTGCGCCAGAACGGCGTGCTGCCCAGCGCGCCAATCAGCACGTTCTCCAGTACGCTCAGGCGATTCACCAGGTTGAACTGCTGGAAGATGTAGCCGGTGTGGGCGCGGCTTTGACGGATATCGCGCGCCAGACGGCCGGCCTTTTGTACCGTTTTGCCTAATAGCTCGACGTGACTCTCAGGCGTTTTGTCGCCCACAATCAGGCCGCTCAGATGGCGTAAGAGGGTGGATTTGCCAGAACCGGACGGCCCAAGCAGAGCGACCATCTCACCGGCGCGCACGTTCAGATCAATGGCGTGCAGCACCTGATGTTGATTGAACGTCTTGTTGAGTTTTTCAACGCGAATCATCGTTTGCATGCGGGAACCCCTTTAAAAAAGTGGCTCTATCGTGGCGAAGTAATGTGACGTTTGGGTTAACGGTTGATGACTGGGCGATGAATAATTGGCGGGATTTCAATGACAGGCCGGGAGGCTGGGCCTCCCGGGGAGATCAGAGCGTTGGCTCTTGCTGTTTAACGACGTTAATCATCCACGGCACGCCGTAGCGGTCGACTACGCGACCAAAACCGTGCGCCCAGAAGGTTTCCTGCCACGGCATTTCCACCTTGCCGTTGGCGGCAAGGTTATCGAACCAGCGTTTGCCTTCTTTCACGTCCTGGGTGTCGAGCACCAGGGTGAAACCGGCGTAGTGGATATCGTCGGGGGAGATGGAATCACTCATCATGATATCGCTACCGGCAATCGACACGTTGGCGTGAGCGATGGCGCTGTCGGGGAATTTGAGGCCGGACGGGCAGCCGCCTTCATCATCCATGGCGGACGGCGGCATTTCGCCGAAGGTGATTTTGTAGCGCAGCTCCGCGCCCAGCGCCTGTTGGTAGTAGGCGATAGCGTCGGCGCAGTTGCCGGAAAAAGCGAGATAGGGACTTAATGGCATGATCGTTACCTCAGGTAAGGATAGCCCATTAAGTGTAGTGCGAGTGGGGGCGGAGGGCGAAGCGCGGCGGGGGGATTGCCGGATGGCGATGCTTCGCTTATCCGGCCTACAACGAACTGTGCACCCTGTAGGCCGGATAAGCGAAGCGCCATCCGGCAACACCGTACAGAAATCAGTTCTTTTTCACGAACTCAGATTTCAGCTTCATCTGGCCAAAGCCGTCGATTTTGCAATCGATGTTGTGATCGCCTTCCACCAGACGGATGTTCTTCACTTTAGTGCCGATTTTCAGCATTGAAGAGCTGCCCTTGACCTTCAGGTCTTTAATCACGGTAACGCTGTCGCCATCGACCAGCAGGTTGCCGTTGGCATCTTTGACAATCAGCTCGTCGCTGTCGGCTGCGGGTTCAGCATCGTTCCACTCGTGCGCGCATTCCGGGCAGATAAACATGCCGTTGTCTTCATAGGTGTATTCGGAGTTGCATTGTGGGCAATGGGGTAATGACATGGGATATCCTCAAAAGTGCAGTGCGAAAGGCAAAGGCCTATAAAACGGCAAATCGCCGAAAATGGCCTTAATGATACAACAAAACCCTGCATTTGTCGGTGTTATCCGGAGTTTGGTTGACGAATGGTCAGAAAACGAGGGGATGTTTCCCCCCTCTCCTTTGCAGGGAGAGGCCGGGGTGAGGGTACAGCGTGCACGTTTCCCCCTCACCCTAACCCTCTCCCCAAGGGGAGAGGGGACTGATTAGTGATGCGCGGGCTGTTGAGCGCTTTCTGCTATGTTTTCTGCGGGCTGCGGCTTGCCGTAACGTTTGGCGTACAGCGCAGTAATAATCGGCACCAGGATCGCGGTGACAATGACGCTTGCGGCAACCAATGCTGTGGCAGAGGCAGCAACCGGCGCAAACGACGGGTTAATCTGCGCGATGATCACCGGGTTGGCCACGGCAGCACCGGCGGCCGAGGAGGCGGCAACCCCTGCTGTACCGTTACCGCCACCAATCACGCGGTCGGCGATAATCAGCGGAATACCGGTGATGATGATCACCGCTACACCCAGAACGATACCCAGCAGACCGGTGTCGAGGATGACGTTCAGATTAATGGTGTTACCCAGCGCGAAACCGAAGAACGGAATCAGTACCGGCGTGGCTTTGCTGAAGAAGGAACGCAGGTCGTGGTCGAGGTTACCCAGCGCAAAACCAATCAGGAATGGCAGCACGGCACCGATAAAGTGGTGCGGTTCAAATGAGGCCAGGCCTGCGGAACCCAGGATGACCATGGTCATCAGCGGGCCAGATTCCAGAGACATCAGCACAAACGCGCCGGACTCTTCTTTCGTACCGTATTGATTCATCAGGCTGGCGTACAGGCCGCCGTTAGTCATATCCATCGCGGAAACGATAGCCAGAACCGACAGTCCGGCAAAGAATCCGGTTTGAATTCCGCTATCCGGGATGAACATCGCCGCAATCATTGCCACGACCCACGCCACCGCTATTTTGGTCAGAACCAGCGCGCCAGATTTACGTAATACCGTGCCGGTGGCACGTAAATCAATCGAGGCACCAATACAGAAGAACCAGACCGCCAGAATAGGGACTGTTCCGCCAATCATACCTTTGGTGAAAGAGCCAAAATATTCGCCGGTGCTCGGTGCAAAGGTATTTAAAATTGCCCCTAACAATAGCGGGATAAGCATCATCCCACCCGGGATTCGTTCCATTGTCGCTTTAATCTTCATCTTGCATCCTCGCTTCTCATCACCACAAGGTGATGGAAGAGGTTAAGTATAATATTTTCAGCTAATTAGCTTGCTATCATCTGGTGTTGGTATCCCAGCTATCACCCAATGCGGGTGGCGTTTGCTGACATCTCTAACGCGGTTTCAGACGCTATAATGCATTTACCGGAATGCTGATTCAATGAAAATAAAACGCCGTTTTAGATATATAGATCACATATTTCATAAGTTGAATCTGAACTCTGATAAGAAATAAAAGAGCTGTGAAAGAAATGTAAAAAACTCTGAAAAGTGATAGCTATTAATTGATTAATAAATAGACAGCGTAGGTAAGGTATTGTCGCGATGGAAAAATTAAATCCAGGGAAAAATGTGAGGGAATTATTTCGCCGAGGTGGCAGGGAGTAATTCTTTTGTTAAGTTGATCACAATAAAAATCGCTGTTAGGGTAAATAGGATTATCCCTCAAACGGTCATTTTTCGAGGGTTGCCTTTTTAACTAATACGCCAGCAGGCTCAACAGGTTTGGTTGTCTGGAAATACATACACCAACAAAGACATGCAAACCTGCTACGCTTGAATAAACGGAACCGGGATCACCAAAGGTCCTATACGCACTCTAGCAAACACTGTGTCGTTTGCAGCCACTGGGTGTGCGTTCAAGGCGAAATTGAACGAGGAAAACCATGCTTAAAAGGAAAAAAGTAAAGCCGATCACGATTCGTGACGTCACTATTATTGACGATGCCAAACTACGCAAAGCCATCACTGCCGCCTCTTTGGGGAACGCGATGGAGTGGTTTGACTTTGGTGTTTATGGGTTTGTTGCTTATGCGTTAGGTAAAGTCTTCTTCCCGGATGCAGATCCAAGCGTGCAGATGATTGCCGCGCTGGGTACTTTCTCCGTCCCATTCCTGATTCGCCCGCTGGGTGGATTGTTCTTCGGGATGCTCGGGGATAAATACGGTCGACAGAAGATACTGTCTATCACCATTATCATTATGTCGATCAGTACATTCTGTATTGGTCTTATTCCGTCGTATGAGACGATTGGTATCTGGGCACCTATCCTGCTGCTGCTGTGTAAAATGGCGCAGGGCTTCTCGGTCGGTGGTGAATATACCGGTGCGTCGATCTTTGTTGCGGAATACTCGCCTGACCGTAAACGTGGCTTTATGGGCAGCTGGCTGGACTTCGGTTCTATTGCCGGGTTTGTCATGGGCGCGGGGCTGGTAGTACTGCTTTCGACCGCCGTCGGCGAAGCGAACTTCCTTGAGTGGGGCTGGCGTATTCCGTTCTTCGTGGCCTTGCCGCTGGGGATAATTGGTCTTTACCTGCGTCATGCGCTGGAAGAGACACCGGCGTTCCAGCAGCACGTTGATAAGCTTGAGCAGGGCGATCGTCAGGGCTTGCAGGATGGGCCGAAGGTCTCGTTTAAAGAGATTGCTACGAAACACTGGCGCAGCCTGCTGGCGTGTATTGGCCTGGTTATCTCGACCAACGTCACTTACTACATGCTGTTGACCTACATGCCGAGCTATCTGTCGCATAACCTGCACTACTCGGAAGACCACGGTGTACTGATTATTATCGCCATCATGATCGGTATGCTGTTCGTGCAGCCGGTAATGGGTCTGCTGAGCGACCGTTTCGGTCGTCGTCCGTTTATCGTTGTGGGTAGCGTGGCGTTGCTGGTGTTCTCGATTCCGGCCTTTATCCTGATTAACAGCAACTCGATTGGCCTGATTTTCTCCGGTCTGCTGCTGCTGGCGGTGATTCTGAACTGCTTCACCGGGGTTATGGCTTCGTCGTTACCGGCGATGTTCCCGACCCACATCCGCTACAGTGCGCTGGCGAGTGCGTTTAATATCTCGGTACTGGTTGCCGGTCTGACGCCAACGCTTGCCGCATGGCTGGTGGAATCCACGCAAGACCTGATGATGCCTGCGTATTACCTGATGGTGGTTGCGGTGATTGGTTTGATTACCGGTGTGACGATGAAAGAGACCGCTAACCGACCGCTGAAAGGCGCGACGCCTGCGGCATCGGATATGGCGGAAGCGAAAGAGATCCTCCAGGAGCACCATGACCACATCGAGCATAAGATTGAAGACCTCGATGAGGAAATTGCCGCCCTGCAGGAAAAACGTTCGCAGCTGGTCATGCAGCATCCGAAGATTAATGAGTAAGGTGTGAGTCTGGCACCGAGCGGCCCCGGGGGCGGCGTTTCACGCCTTGCCCGGGCTACCAAACCGCACGGATTTGCCATTTGAATCGTATCCCGGCCGAGCAACGCGACGCCGGGAATGCACCCCGCACCAACCAAAAAACCGGCAAACCCCGCCGGTTTTTTTATATTCATCGCCTCCCACCCCAACGCATAAACCGTAGCCCGGCCAAGCGCAGCGCCGCCGGGACGCACCCCGCACCAACCAAAAACCCGGCAAACCTCACCGTTTTTTATATTCATTGCCCCCAACCCCAACGCATAACCCGTAGCCCGGCCAAGCGCAGCGCCGCCGGGACGCAGACCGCACTAACAAAAAACCCGGCTAACTGCGCCGGGTTCTTATTTTCATCGCTCGCGAAACGCTTCCGCTTTCGCCCGCAAAATCGGCTTCAATAGATAAGCCAGAATCGTCTTCTTACCGGTAATAATATCCACCGACGCCACCATCCCCGGAATGATAATCAGCGGTTTTTCATCGCTGCCGAGGTGGTTTTTATCGGTACGCAGGCGAATAATGTAGAAGCTTTTGCCTTCTTTATCCGTCACCGTATCCGGGCTTATCTGCACCAGTTTGGCCTTCAGACCGCCGTAGATGGTGTAATCGTAAGCGGTAAACTTGACCATGGCTTCAAGGCCGGGACGCAGGAAGGCGATATCCTGGGGCCGAATTTTCGCCTCAATCAGCAGCGTATCGTCCAGCGGCACAATTTCGACTAAATCGCTGCCTGGCTGAATCACGCCGCCGATGGTGTTGACCATCATCTGCTGGACAACACCGCGCACCGGTGATGTAACCAGCGTTCGGTTAACCCGGTCGTCAATTGCTTTGCCGGAAGCCTCAATCTTACTGAGATCGGTGCGGGCCTCATTCAACTGCGTTAACGCTTCGCTACGATAGCGTCCCCGCGTTTCGGCGACCTTACTCTCAATCTCCTTAATCGCCGCCTGTGCGCGCGGAACCGCCAGGGTGACAGATTCCAGCTGTCCACGGGTTTCCACTTCAGAGCGGCGCAGACGCAGCACCTCGACGCGGGAAATCGCCCCTTTGGCGACCAGTGGCTCGGACATGCCGATCTCCTGCTGCAACAGCCCCAGGCTGCGACGATACTGTTCAGCCTTCGCCTGATAGTCGAGCAGGTCTTGTTTCTTCTGCACCAGTTGCTCGCTTAGCCCGGACAACTCGCTTTGAATACGCTTGTTGATGCTGGTAAACAGCTCCATTTCACCGTGCGCGATATCCGGCGCTTTTTCCATAATGTCCGCAGATAGCTCCAACGTGTCTTTATCGGCAAGCTGTGCCGTCAGGCGCTCAACGCGCGCCTTCAACTCCAGCCGGTCGGCTTCGGACTCGCCCGCATTAGAACGAAATCGGGTGTCATCCAGGCGCAGCAACGGCGCACCGGCTTTCACCACCTCGCCTTCATGCACGAACACTTCCGCGACGATCCCACCCTCCAGGTTCTGGACTTTTTGCAGCCGGGATGAGGGGATTGCCTTGCCATCACCGCGCGTCACTTCATCAATTTCGGCAAGGGATGCCCAGGCAATCATGACGATAAAAAAGCCCAGTATTGCCCACAGCGTGATGCGTACCACGCGCGGGGAGTCATCGATTAGCGCCTTATTGACCTCATTGGCGGCGAGCGTGGGGCCGTTTTTGTCTCCGAAGAGCCATTTCACCAGGTGGTTGAGTTTAGCGTTGCGCATGAATTTGTCCTTTTTTCAGGGCGGCCATGACGCTCTCTTTTGCACCGTCGGCAATGATTTTCCCGTTATCGAGAATAATCAGACGATCAACCAGCGTGAGCAGCGACGCGCGGTGGGTCACCAGCAGCAGCGTTTTATTGCTGACCATCGGCGTTAGCGCTTTTTTAATCAGATCTTCACTGGTGTTATCCATTGAGCTGGTCGGCTCATCCATCAGCAGTATCGGTGGGTCGAGGAGCAGCGCGCGGGCAAGGGCGACGGCCTGACGCTGCCCGCCGGAAAGATTCATCCCGCGTTCGCCGACCTGCATGTTATAGCCGGAAGGATGGCGACGGGCGAATTCATGGACGCCCGCGACCGTTGCCGCGCGGATCATGGTTTCATCATCGACATAGCCCGCGCCGGTTAACAAATTGTCGCGCAGCGTGCCGCTGAACAGGTGAATATCCTGCGGCGCATAGCCGATATTATGACGCACATCGTTGACGTCGATTTGGCGGGCATCAATGCCGTCTATCAGGATTGTTCCCCCCTCCGGCTGATAAAAACCGACCAATAGTTTTGCCAGCGAGCTTTTCCCCGAGCCGCTACGGCCGATAATCCCCACCTTCTCGCCCGGCTCAATTTTCAAGGACACGCCGTTGAGCGACAGATACTGGTTTTGCGGATAACGGAAGGAGACATCGCGAAACTCAATCGCCCCAGACAGCGTTTCACGCTTGAGCGGTACTTCGCCTTCCTGCACTTCCTGTTCGAGAGCCATCATCCGGTCGATGGTGGCCTTGGTCATCCTGGCGCGCTGATAGCGGGTGATAAGGCTACAGAACTGGCCGATCGGCATGACGGCGCGACGGCTAAGCAGGTAGCAGGCAATCAGCCCGCCCATCGTAAGGTTTCCGGCGATAATGCTGTAAACCCCGGCGACAATCAGCGCTACGCCGCCAATTTGCTGGATCCACGCGGTAAAGTTCACCGCCACGTACGACAGCGACTTCACGCGCATTTCAAGTTTGCTGAGCTGACCAATAATCTGTTCCCACTGATACTGGCGCTCGCTTTGGGCGTTATTGACCTTGATGGCGTCCAGCCCGGTAACGGTTTCCACCAGCATGGCCTGACGTTCGGTGGCCAGACGATAGGTTTTATGTACCTGAGTCATCAACGGCTTTTGGATAACCCAGTTGACCAGCAGGGCAATCGGATAACACAGCAGGGGGATAACCGCCAGCGGGCCGCCGATTATAGCTATTACCAGTAAAATGAGCAGCGTGAATGGAAAATCGATAAGCGCCGTCAGGGTCAACGAGGAGAGAAACTCGCGTACCGACTGATACTCCTGGAAGTTCTGCGCAAAGCCGCCCACCCGGTCAGGGCGCACCTTCATTTTCATGCCCAGCAGACGCTCAAACAGCGCTGCGGAAACGATAAGATCGGTCTTTTTCCCTGCTAAATCGAGGCATATCCCGCGTAATACCTTCAGAATCAGGTCAAAAACAAACGCCACACTGATGCCGATAGCCAATACCCACAGCGTGGACGTTGCCTGGTTTGGCACCACGCGGTCGTAAACGTTCATCACGAACAGCGGCGTGGCGATAGCAATGATATTAATGATAAAGCTGGCGACCACCGAGTCGAGATAGAGAAATTTCGACAGTTTTAAAGTGTCTTTAAACCACGAGCGGGTACGCGGGATCGTCGCCGTAGGCTGATTATCGAAGGCGTGTTCCGGCTGAATAAAAATCGCCTTCCCGCTGTAGTTTTCCGCCAGCGCTTCACGGCTAAGGACAACTTCGCCTCCTTCCGTTTCGGTCGATAGCAGACGCGCGCGCTGCTGGTCATCCCAGCCTATCAGTACCGCGGCTTGACTGTTTTTAAGCAGTACGATGGCGGGTAACGACAGCGGTAAAATTTTCTCCAGCGAGCGCTGCAGGACACGCGCTTTCAGACCGGCACGCTGCGCGGCGCGCGGAAAGGCGCTGAGGGTTAGCTGGTGGGCTTGCAGGGGAAGCCCGGCGGTTAACACATTACGGCTGGTGATGATGTTGTGCAGTTTACAGACGATCATCAGCGCGTCGAGCAGGGGATCGTCGTGGTCCTGGCGGGGATCGTGCCTGACCGAATCGCCCGTTGCGGAAATCATTTGTTCAAGTGAATCAGTAGTTGACGCCATAGTCAGACCCTATAAAAACGCGAAAAAATCACCCAGGCTAAAACAGACAAAGGGTTATCTCACCGGATGATGAGATAACCCCGAGGCACAAAAGCGTTACTGTAGTTCAGGCAGTTCGCTGTGCGCGGTTTGCTGTGCTTCTACCGGTTGGGCAGCCGAAGGTGCCTGAATATTCAGCTTTTTTAACAGATCGCCAATACGCGCGTTAATCCGGTAAGTGGTGAACATTTCTGTAAACTGCATCTCAACGTAACGGCGCTGGGCGTTGAACACTTCGTTTTCGCTGTCGAGCATATCCAGCAGGCTACGTTCGCCGATGCTGAACTGCTCCTGATACGCGGTGCGTACCACGGCGCTGCGGTCGGCATAATCTTTCGCAATCGGAACCTGCTGTCTGGCGTTCTGCCAGGCGTTCCACGACAGGCGCAGCTCCTCATCTAACTGACGCAGGGCGTTGCGTTTCACGTCCTGGGCTTCCTGCATTTTATAGGCATAAGAGGAGAGTTGCGCCTGATCGCTACCGCCGTTGAACACGTTGTAGTTCATTCTGACCATCGCCTGCCACTCCTGGTCGTGGCCGCGCGTGCCGTCCGTATTGTTATCCATTCTGCGGCCAACATCGACATCGACGCTCGGATAAAAACGTGACTTCGCCGCTTCATACTGCTGGCGGGTAGCGTCGACATCTGAGTCTGCCTGTTTGAGCAATGGGCTGTTTTCCAGCATCAGTGTACGCGCCTGTGCCTGAGAGGCGGGGATTTTTGTGGTCATCGGCATTGAGAGCCCCTCGGGCTCTTTTCCGACAACGCTATAGTAATTGGCCTGCGCGTCTTGCAGATTAGTTTGCTCAGTCAGCAGGTTATTTTTCGCCTGGGCCAGACGGGCTTGCGCTTGTTCATAGTCGGCCGTGCGCCCCACGCCCTGTTCGGTTCGCAGACGGATTTGGTCAAAAATGCGCTCGTGGTTTTTCAGGTTATCTTCCGCCAGTTTCACCATGCGCTGGCGCATCAGAACGTCAAGGTAGCTCTGAATCGCGGTGAGCGCCGTCGCTTCGCTGGTATTCATCACCGAGTAAGCCCGGGAGTTGACCGTCGCTTTTTGGCGGGCGACTTCACTGGTGGTGGCAAAACCGTTAAATACGTTCTGCCGCAGGTTAATACTCGACTCGCTGCGGTGCAGATTCCGGCGGTGATCGTCAGCCGCGCGGGTGCTGGCGTTATCGGTCTGCTCCCAGCCGGTTCCGGCTGAGAGATCTAAGCTGGGTAAATATCCCCCTTTGGCCGCCCGTAAATCCTGGTCAGCGGAATAGCGGCTATTGACCGAGGCGCTCACCTGCGGATGCCACAATAAGCTGTCTTTCACCGCCTGCTCTAAGGTGGCGGCGTTCGCGATGTGCGTAAACAGCAGCGGTAAAGAGAGGCTTGTTAATACTCGAAGTGGTTTATTCATTATGTTGACCATCCCATCGATCCATTTCCCTGACGCGTGGTTTTTCCGCCAGAAACAATGTCGTTAGACAAAAAAGAAAATTGTGAGCATGGCCCAAACTGCGCCATTGCATCGTGAATCACCGTCGTCGGCTTTTGAGCCGATCTACAACGTTTTGTCGCGCTCGCCGGGCGCACATTGCAGGGTCAGCGTTGGCTGACCCTAAGCAGGACTACACCTCTGTATCGGGTTGCGCGATTAAGTGGTCTAGCTCAGCCGCGCCGTGGGCATGCCAGTCCTCAGCGCCATCGCTGCCAGCGCTTTCCGCCGGAACATCCTGGACGTGCCCGACCGTGTGCGTATTGTCCGTGGAGTCCGCGACCTGGATCAGCGAGCTGAGATCTTTTGTCGCATCATCATGGATAATATCGCTGAGGTTGATGACGTTATCCGCGTTCAACGCGCTGGTTTCCGCGGGGGCTGACTTTTCGTCTACCGGCTCTGTGCTTTGCGCCGTGTCGGTGTCGTTCAACTGTGTATCGATATCGCCCAGCAGCAGGTTAAGCGACGTTTGCGGATCGTGGTCCGTGGACTGTACTGCCGATGTGTCAGACTCAACGGTGCTTAAATCGAGATTGTCGTGGTCAATCAGCAGGCTGGCGTTATCCTGGTCTGTCGACGCGTCATCGTGGGCCGGGTTGTCTGACTCATGTTCGGTCACGTGAGCCTTCTCGCTGTTATCTGCGGCCTCAGTGTCATGAGCGGAGGTATTTTCCGCCTGCTCAGGCGTTACGGCATTATCCGTTTGAGCGGTGGAGTCTGCGTGGTCAGTCTGTTTCGTGGCGCTAACGTCCGTCGCCGCGGAGACCGTATGATGATCGTCAGACGTGGTCATGTCAGCGTGATCGGTGGAGTCGGTGTGCGCGACCGCATCGTGATGCTCCTCGGCGTGAGCATCGGCTGTGTCGGTATGATTACCCTCACCAACCGTAATAGCATGCTCCCCGCTGTTAGCACCAATATCGCCCGACGCGTGCTCCGAGCCCCCCACTTCCGTCGATACATCGACGGTAATCGACCCCGGATCGGTGACCTGGGTCGGTGAGGTTAACGTCAGGTGCGCGTTAAGATCGGCGCTGTCCTGAACATCAATCACCACATTGCCGTTGGCGTCGACGGTATAGTTAACGCCCTGGTAGCTCAATGTCGATCCCGCCGGTAATCCGCCCAGCGAGATGGAAGTGATATGGTCGCCATCAGCCCCGCCTTCGAGGTTAGCGTCGATATTCAGATCGTAATGCCAGCTCGTTTTAACGTCATGATCGCCCGGATTAAGGCCTTCATCGCCCTTACCGGAGATAACGTCGGATATCCGGTTATTGCCACCGAAGGTTTGGCCGTTAATCGTGACGTTGACGCTTTCGTAATAGTTGATGCTGTTATTGACGTTTGCCGAACCGGCCGATGAACTCCAGTTCGAGTCTCCTGGAACGAAAATATAGTCGTGCGCGTTGCTTGAGCTAGATTCCCGGTTGCCATTGACCGCGTTCATGGCGTGCTGGGTATTATCGCCCTGGGTATAAGCGCTGCCATCGTGCAGTACGAAGATATCGCTCTTGCCCTCCGTGCCGTTGGCGTTGCCCTGGTCGTAATAGTGAATATTGGCGGCAGGAATATCGCTGGAGACATATTTCCCGACATCGCCTTTAGATACCCACAGCACGACGTTTTCGCCCACCGAGGTGATCATCCCGTTGCTATCAACGTCGAAACCGTTACCGCTTGGATCTTTGCTGCCGCCGTTGACCTCAGTGACTTGTGTTCCTGATGAGGCGGTGAAGTCGACATTTAGGGTGATGTCGGCGTCTGAGTCGGCATCGGCATCCGCATCCGCATCGGAGTCAGCATCGGCATCGGCGTCCGCATCGGCATCGGCGTCCGCATCGGCATCGGCGTCCGCATCGGCATCTGCATCTGCATCTGCGTCCGCATCCGCGTCTGCATCGGCATCCGCATCTGCGTCCGCATCGGAATCGGCATCCGCGTCTGCATCAGCGTCTGCATCAGCGTCGGCATCTGCATCAGCGTCTGCATCGGCGTCCGCATCAGCATCAGCATCGGCATCTGCATCAGCGTCCGCATCTGCATCTGCATCTGCGTCGGCATCTGCATCCGCATCCGCGTCAGAGTCGGCATCAGCATCGGCGTCCGCGTCTGCATCCGCGTCAGAGTCGGCATCAGCATCCGCATCTGCGTCGGAATCAGCATCGGCGTCCGCATCTGCATCCGCATCCGCGTCAGAGTCGGCATCAGCATCAGCATCGGCGTCCGCATCTGCATCCGCATCCGCGTCAGAGTCGGCATCAGCATCGGCGTCCGCATCCGCGTCAGAGTCGGCATCAGCATCGGCGTCCGCATCTGCATCCGCATCCGCGTCAGCGTCGGCATCAGCATCGGCGTCCGCATCTGCATCCGCATCCGCGTCAGAGTCGGCATCAGCATCCGCATCCGCGTCGGCATCAGCATCCGCATCCGCGTCGGCATCGGCATCCGCGTCTGCATCAGCGTCGGCATCCGCATCTGCGTCCGCATCGGCGTCCGCGTCTGCATCTGCGTCGGAATCAGCATCGGCGTCGGCATCCGCATCGGCATCCGCATCTGCGTCGGCATCCGCATCTGCATCTGCGTCCGCATCTGCATCGGCGTCGGCATCCGCATCTGCATCCGCGTCGGCATCCGCATCTGCGTCCGCATCGGAATCGGCGTCCGCATCGGAATCGGCGTCCGCATCCGCGTCGGCATCCGCATCTGCGTCCGCATCGGAATCGGCGTCCGCATCGGAATCGGCGTCCGCATCCGCGTCGGCATCAGCGTCCGCGTCGGCATCCGCATCCGCATCAGCGTCGGCATCTGCATCGGCATCCGCATCTGCGTCGGCATCTGCATCTGCGTCCGCATCGGCATCGGCGTCCGCGTCTGCGTCGGCATCAGCATCAGCATCAGCGTCCGCATCCGCATCTGCGTCGGCATCTGCGTCCGCATCGGCATCTGCGTCCGCATCGGCATCCGCGTCTGCGTCTGCGTCCGCGTCTGCGTCCGCGTCTGCGTCAGCATCTGCATCCGCATCGGCATCCGCGTCCGCATCAGCGTCTGCATCGGCATCCGAGTCAGCATCGGCGTCTGCATCGGCATCGGCATCGGCATCAGCGTCCGCATCAGCGTCGGAATCAGCATCGGCGTCGGCGTCGGCGTCGGCGTCTGCATCGGCATCTGCATCAGCGTCCGCATCGGCGTCGGCGTCTGCATCGGCATCTGCATCAGCGTCCGCATCGGCATCGGCATCGGCGTCGGCATCGGCATCCGCATCCGCATCAGCGTCCGCATCTGCGTCTGCATCTGCATCCGCATCATCGCGAGAATTATCCGCGTCAGCGTTATTCAGAATCGTGAGTTCTTCGTCTACCTGGGTGTCGGGGAATTCCAGGCCCTGAGTGGGGTAGCCTGCGGTGGGATCGACAATCTCGCCGGTCAGGTCGAGGATGACGTGCGTATGTGCACCGCCCGCGCCGGGTTCACCGCTTCCGGTTGGCGATTGCGGGCCCGCGGCAGTGGCTTCGAGCAGCTGTGTCGGATCCTGTCCATCAGCGATGGCTTGCTGCATGGCAGCAATATCCATTTGATCGGTAGCGGTAGCCTGGAGATGATGGTCGCCTTCCCAGTGGCTGTCGCGCCCGAGGTCGAGCGTTTTCCCATTCGGGAGTGTCAGGGTAACGGCGCCGTTTGCGCCTGTTTCAATCTGCTCGCCGGTCTGGATTTTGTCGCCTTCCACCAATAAACGGCGACTTCCGTCAGGCGCAATGGCAAAAACCTGCCCAATGATGGCTTTGATAGTTCCCACTATACCGCTCATATGACACTCCCATGGTGATTGCGGTTTTCCTTAACCACGACATCAAAAAATAAAAAATTGCACTTATTACTGATATATATGATCTAATTCAGTTTGATAGATTAATTTAACTTATATTTTTCACTAAAAAACATCATTAATACGCAATATCTATCGCCTCTCCCGAGCTTATTATGGAAGCGGTAAATATTCTTTGATTTTAATGTTGTTTCAAGCGGAATGCCTTGCGAAATATCGATAGGAAGCAATGAGGTTAAATGGTAATAATTAGTTCACTAATAATATTTCAGGCGTACTGTTTTACGCCTGAAATAGTTAATAATACGAATGACTAAATCAGTCTTTCATCATCATCGCCAATGAGCCCTTCCAGGCCGCTGAGCGTTTGACGCGCCTGGGCACGGTTCAACAATTTAGTTTGTGCGGCAGGCGGCAGGTCGGTAATACTGATGACACCTTTACTCATCAGCACTTCAATCAGGTCTTCCAGTACACGAACCATCTCCAGATCGCTCTGCTGGAGCTTCTGTAACGTTGCGGCGCGGATGCCTTCAACTTTAATCCATTCGCTGATTTCCGGCGTTAACTCATGACTGCTTTCCGTCATACCGCTGAACTCAACGGCTTCAACCCGCACAATCCGTCCTTCACCATCGCGTTCGATAAAATGCATGGTTGCTCTCCTGAGATTTATTGTATTTACCCGCCATACTTCATGTTGCACATCAAATGACGACAACGTGAATTATTTAGGGTTAAGCGTGCTGGCGTCGCTAAAATAACGCCCCATGGCGCCGTACAGGCCTATTTTTTCCAGTACCGCCAGCTCACCTGCTGTTTCCACACGTTCGGCGATAAGCGGCAGATTGATCTGCCGTGTCGCCCAGTAGATGGCTTCGATAAATAGCTTTTTATCTTCTTCTTCGTCAATACGATGAATGTACCCACCGTCCACTTTTATCCACGCAAGCCCCCACTGCGGCAGGTTACCGATGAGGTGGAAGCGACCGCCGAAGTGCTGAATACCCAAGCCGCAGCCGAGATCCTGCAATTTTTTCACCAGCACGCTCACGCGTTCCGGGTCGGGCAGTTCGTTTTCATCGAGTTCCAGCGTCAAGCGTGATGTCAGATGGCGCGCGGTTTTAAGCGGCTGAAGTAGGGCGTTCAGGCTCTCGTCGTCCGCCACGCTCTCCCCGCTGATACTCAGCGCAAAGGCGTGGGTGGTGCTTTCCATGGCGCGAAGCGTCTGTTTTAGCATCACCACATCCATACGGCGGCCGAGCGCCAGACGGCGAACCCAGGGAATAAAGCGGCCCGCTGGGATAATCTCGCCATCTTCAGTTTTAATGCGCGCCAGAATTTTGCGGTGTAAAACAATATGCTGGTCATTGCACTGATAAACAGGCTGCGAATAAAGCTCGAACGCCTCTTTATCCAGAATGGCGCTCAGACGCTGATGCCAGTGGTGGTGATCTTCATCCGGCACCGGCTTTTCACTATTTTCAGAGTCGACGAAGGTGTGCATGTCGGCTTCCGCGGCAACCAGAATCTGGTCGGCCTGACGCAGAATCATCTGCGGGGAATCGCCGTAGCGGAAGGCGGTCTCAGCAAAATGCGCCACCGGATTCACGTCGCTTAATCCGGTTTCGTACAACGCTTTGAGCTGCGTATTAAGCGCGTTAGCAAAACTTTCCATTTCCGTGGCTAATACGGGGGCGGTGATTATCGCGAACTCGCCGCCGCGTATGCGAGCCACAAAGCCTTCACTCTGGAAGAAACGCTGCTGTAAGTTGGTGAGAATATCGGCGACGGACTTCAACAGTTTGTCTGTGCTCGCACCGCCGAAACGTTGGTTGAGCCCCATCAGATCTTGTACACGCAGCAATATCAGATTGCCGTCGGCGTGGTCTTCGTCGCTCAGTTTAGTGAGGAACTTCATGTCGAATGCGCGGCGGTTGTTCAGGCCGGTCAGACTGTCATTGTAGGCTTCCTGGCGCAGGCTTTCGGTGCGCGTTGCCTGTTCGCTGAACAGCGCTTTTAGCTGCGTGACCATCATGTTAGTCGCTTCTACCACCCGGCGAAGCTCCGGCGTTTTGGGCAGCGCAGGTAGGCTCAGAAACTCGCGGCGGCTGATAGCCGTAGCTTGTTCGACGATATAGTTCAGTGGTCGCAGGCGATGGCGTAACAGGAGCATCGCGCCGAGGATGCACAGCGCGCTACAGCCGATTAACCACAAGAAACTGGCGACGAGGCTTTCCCACAGGCGCGTGAGCGCAAACATCGGGTGGCTGATGACTTCAACGCGCGCGGCCTGCGTCCAGCCGCGCATGACAACGGCTTCCCCCTGGCCCGGGTTTAATCGCACCATGCGGGCAAACCAGGCGGGTACGTTAGCGCCGGGCGGCACATTCTGCCGTTCAATAATGGGCTTACCGCTTTTAATATCAACCACCTGAATGCGATAGAAATAGCCGCTGTCGAAGATGGAGTTCACCATCAGCTCGGTCATCACCGGATCGTCAATATGCGCGGTCAGGGACAGACCCAGTGCGGTGGCGGCATCCTGGGCATGGGCGCTCAGTTGGTTATGGTATTGCTCGCGTGAGCTTTCCAGCGTGGCAAAGAAGTTGCCGCAGAAGATCGTCAGCGTAAACAGGCAGATGCCAATCAGTAGCTGTTTATAAAGTGACATGTCTGCTTCCTATTCATTAATTACAAATCCTTCTGCACGCATCCTGGTGAGAAGATCCTGCCAACGAGAGAGTTTTGTACTGTCGCCTACGCGCTTGCTGCCGCTGGCCTGCGGGATCCATAAACCTTCACCGTTAAAGGAATAAACGGGAAGCAGATCGCTGCGCGCGGTCGCGGGTAATATGGCGGGCTTGAGATTATCCAGAACCAGCGGAATGGCGTCTGGCGTCGCATACCACGTCACAACCATATGCGCTTGATTTAGTTGTAATGCTTTAACGTAGGTAATTCTTAACTGGCTAGCCGGAACGCCCATCTCGCGTAGGGTAAAGTATTTTGCCAGGGCGTAGTCTTCACAATCGCCCGCGCCTTTACGCAGCGCTTCTACCGGCGTTGCCCAATAATCCTGCTGGCCCCACACCGTCATATCATCAACAAAACGTATCCGCGAATTAAAAAACTGATTAACGAGGTTTAGCTTATTGCGAATATTGCCTTGGGGAGGTTGTTTAAGCAACGTTTCCCAGGCATCGATATTGCGTTGAGCGGCCGGAGTTGCCGGGCCATAAAGCCGCTGGGTGCGCGAGTTAATGGTATTAAAATCCCAACCCGCACCTAAATCTGGCGGCACCAGGAACAGCAGCGCCAGAAAAAGTGGCAGCCAGTGGCGTCGTTGAAAGAAGTTAAATCTCAACGTATTACACCGCATCGCCGCGCGCATGACGCCAGTGTTTACGGTAAGCGACATAGCCGGAGAGGTAGTGCTCTACATCATCGATTCGCACCCTGAAACTGTGGTGGCGAATGAAGAAACTGCCGACGATGCGCGGCGGATTTTTGAAAAACATCGCCAGTTCCGGCCAGAAAAAACCGTTCGCCAGATAGCGCGCCCGCGTCTCTAATGCCCAATTAAATTTCGCCATCTCGAAATCGTCCAGCAGGTGGCGATGCTCCGAGTCGGCCAGACGTGCCAGCATCCGCGATGCCGCCATCATGAGCTCAAGCAGGGTCGGATAGGTGGTGACGCGTTCAATCACAAAGTCGAGATGATCGCGAACGTTATCCAGCCCGAACTGGTAGTAGCGCAGCTCTGGGCGATAGAGCGTCAGTTCGTTCACGCAGTAGCTGAGCCAGTGGTCATGCGCCTGCCAGTGTTTTTGGGCGATAAAATGATCCATGGCGCGTTCGACGATCGCCAGCCAGCGCGGCGTTTTGGTCAGTCCATACAGGCGCATCAGCGCGAAAGCCGCTTCACCATCGTAATAAATAATCCGGTATTCGGCTTTGAGCGACAGGTCGGCGGCATTGAGTACATGATTGAACCCGCCGGTTTCCGGTTTTTGCATAAAGCCGATACCGTTAGCCAGCCGCTCCATCTGCGGCAGGTAGCGCGTATCGCCAGTCAGCTCGGTATATTTTGTCATGGCGAGTATGCACACCGCATTCCCACCAAGTTTAATTTCACCGCCGGTATCGATGAGAAAATCAGCCTCGCTGCCGTCTGGCAAGGTACGGGTTTCAATCAGCGACGTTGAGAGGTCGTGCAGCGCCCGTTCAATAGCGGCAAACTGGGATGGCTCTTGCGTCACCCCCCAGCCTTCCAGCAAAGCGTAGGTCGAGCTGGCATGGCGCAGGGTGTTATAGGTCGGAATCGCCCGGTCAAAGCAGGGGAACCAGCCATAATCGTAGCGCCCCGAAGCCTGTACCTGACGTGCCAGATAGTCGCTGGCGGAGAAGATCATCGGGTCCAGCGCCTCTTCCTGCCAGTGATTCAAACGGCGATAACCGGCGTTACGCCCGCTAAATTCAATGGGGTAGACCTGTTTGCCATCGCTAAATACGCTGCGGGTAGTAAAGCGCCAGATAAGCTGTTCAGGGGTTTCTGGCCACTGTAATGACGTGGCGAACCGCCAATGAGCGTAATGCGCAAGGTTAGTGGCATTGGGCGTAGCCACCCCCTCATTACCGTCATACAACAGCGCATTGGCGTTGATTTCTTGCTCGAGGATGGCGTGCTGAAAATCGGGGGTAAAACTCAGGCCAAAGCGGAAATAATTGCGTTTGGTTTGCGCCAGTTTCTCCTGCAAGCGATCCCAGCGCAGGGTCTGGATTTTATCGACCAGGTCGGCGCGCAGCCAGACGGGCGCGAGACTTTGCTCGCTTTCCCATTGTTGCAACGCTTCGGAGGCGGTCTGCCAGGCTTCATCCAGCGTTTTAGCGCAGGCGTAAGTCGTAAAAGCGCGTTCCTGACCATTGCTGGCGCTCAGAAAAAGAATATATCCCGGGAAGGGGGCAGGCTGTGTGGCAATATCTAGCTGCTCGACCTGTGGCCGAGTATGCGCAAGTAAATGGCTCAGTGACATTTATTCTCCTTGTTGCGCCAGTCAATCCTTGTAGAACATTTTCTCGGGCCAGAATAACACCATGTTCGGCGCTTTGTGTATTCTGTGGAAAATGTTTATTCAACG
Source organism: Enterobacteriaceae bacterium (assembly GCA_902363335.1). Classification (GTDB taxonomy): domain Bacteria; phylum Pseudomonadota; class Gammaproteobacteria; order Enterobacterales; family Enterobacteriaceae; genus Kluyvera. The sequence continues at coordinate 61,064 of CABIZV010000007.1, forward strand.
TTGAACTGGAGTGGGAACGTGCGTGAACGGATCGCTCTTTTTATATTATGTCTCAGTATTTCCTTATCCGCATGGTCATCGCAGCCGCTGCTCTGGAATCAACCGGCGGTAGAAGCGCAATGTCCGCTTCAGCACCAGGCGCTGTGGGTAAAATATGCTGGAGGAAACGCCTGCATCCGCTATTTCTCCGCAGGTAATCTGACTTCCGCGAAAAATGTGGTGGTCGTTCTGTCCGGCGACCGCGATACCTTTATGCGCCGCAACCCCGTAGACATTCCCAATAATACGCTTGAGGCGCTCGACAAGCAGGCGCAAAAACTCTCGGAAAAGATAGGCTTACCCGTCATTATTCTCGCACGACCGGGAACCTATGGCTCAAGCGGCGATCATGCGAAACGGCGTCAGCCTGAGGAGTTTCAGGCGCTAGATGCGGCGTTAACGAGCCTGCGGGAACGATATGGGATGCAGCATTTTATTTTAAGCGGCCACAGCGGCGGCGCGACGGCGGCGGCAGCAATTTTAACGTTAGGTCGCAAGGATATTCGCTGCGCGATTTTAACTTCAGGCGCTTATGGGCTTTTAGAAAGAGCTGAACGCTTACGGATTATTCGCGGTGAAAAAAGTCAGCGCGATAAAGATATTAATGGCCTGGCACATCCATACGATCCGCTTCTGCATATCAGTGGCATAGTGGCCGATCCTAAGCGCCACATCCTTATTATCGGTAATTCACAGGACCGCGTAACGCCCTTTGATTTACAGGCGAAATTCGCTGCCGCATTACGTACCCACGGCCACTGGGTTTCCTTAATTGAATGGCCCGCGGTGCCGCCTCAATTTCATCAGTTAAAATTCAGTCCCTTGCGACAAAATTTACAGCAATGTGAATTATGATTTGAGTACACCCATTCGAAGTCTCCTTTTCAAGGACACCGACATGCACAAACAGGTACGGGGATGGCAAGCCGATGAGCTGGCCCAACTGTTAAATGGTCAGTGGCGCGCGATGCCGCCGGAGCGCTGGTTTGCGGATGATATCGCCTTAAAAACCTTTGATCTTAAACAGCCTGGGCGTCGGTATCTGCTGGTCGCCATCGACGCGGACACCTGGCATAAAGGGTCGGGAAACTCGGGCATTTATGCCGGCTGGAAAGATACGCACGAGACGCTTAAGCGCCATCATGCAAAATTCTGTGGGGCTATCGTGCAACGATTTATCCCCGAACTGCCGGCAGATTTTCCGCAGCTGGTGGTTGAGAACTCTTACGATGTCCTGAATATCCTTGCCGATGAAGCGCGCAGCCGCATGCAGGGGAAAGTGGTCGCGGTGACCGGCACGGTTGGCAAATCCTCCACCAAAGATTTGCTGGAGATGCTGCTGAGTGAAGAGGGGACGGTGATTGCCACACGCGGCAACCACAACACCCGCACCGGCACGGCGGTGAGCCTGGCGCGCTGCATTACCAACCCGGATTATGTTGCGCTGGAAGTGGCGATTTCTGCGCTGTGGATGGCTTCCGGCGGCGTGGGTTCGCGTATTAAAGCCGACGTCGCCATCATTACCGAAATTGGCCTGACGCAGATAAGCGACCACGTCAAAGGTTTACGCGACACCGCGCGCTTTAAGGCACGCCTGTGCCGGGGCATGCAGCCGGGAGGCTATGCGGTGCTCAACCGGGACATGGCGGAGTACGACTATGTTCGGCAACAGGTTGAGGATTACGGCGCCACGGTGCTGACGTACGGTTTTCATTCGGATGCGGATATTCCCGTCACCCGTTATGAAGCGGATACCCACGGTTCGACAATCACAGTCAATCTCAGGGGCACATCGCTCACCTACCGCCTCAATGTGCCAGGACGCGGCATGGCCGGAAACTCGGTGGCGGTTCTGGCAGCACTGCATCTGCTCGGCATCGACACCGCTCAGGCCGCTCGCCGGATGAGCTATTTCCGCAACGTGGCGAAAAAACTGCAGGCCGAAACCCTGCGTCTGCCCACCGGCGGCGCGGTGACGTTGATTGATGACAACTACAATGCCGCGTTTATTTCGATGAAAAACGGGCTGGAGGTCGCGGCGCTCTATCCGCGCGGTGAAAACCAGCGGCGTATCGCGGTGCTGGGGAGGCTGGCAACGCTTGGCGAGCTGGCGCAGGTGAGCCATGAGGCGCTGGCGGAGCCCATTCTGGCGGCCGGGTTTGATAAGGTGTATCTGCATGGCGAGGAGATGCTGGCGCTTAAGAATAAGCTCCCGCCAAATCTTATCGGCGGCTATTTTACCGACGTCGATGTGATGGCAGAAACGGTGCTGGGTGAGCTACATGATGGCGATGTGGTGCTGGTTAAAGGCAGCGTCAGCGATTCGGATTTCCACCTGATCATCGGCAAAATGAAAGATCATGCCAAAGCAACCGTGGTGCCATTAGGTGACGACGCCGCCACGCTGCTGATGAATCTGCCTGATGGTAGCGTCCTGCGCGGCAGTCATCACTATAAGACGTTTAACCCGCGCCATTTGAGCCACCTATTACTGAGCGCTGAACTGGCCGCGGGTATTCTGGCCCGAACGCATCGCCTGAGCGATGTGGTACAGGTGAAAGCCCTGCCCGGTGAGGTGGGGCCTATGCTTGGCTTGCAGGACGGGCAAGGCTTAAGCGTGAAATCACTCCTTCAGGGGATGCTTGTCAGCAATGCCCGAGATGCCGCCATCAACCTCGCTGGCCTGCTTTCTACGCCGTCTGGCGATCCGTTAACGGCGTTATCTGCAATGATCGACAAAGCCGGGATGCAAAAAACTCGCCTCACAAACGTGGCGGGCCGTACCCAGCGGGGGCAGCATAGTACGCTGGAGGACGTGGCATCCTTCATTCGCTATTTTTATCAAACGTATCCCCATTTTTTGCACTGGTTCGCCGATTTTGAAGTCGATATCGGCGGCGTTCTGTATCAAAAGACCCACAATATTCAATCCGACGGTCGGGCAAGCTATAGCTTTTCCTCCGGCGGTTCACCGTGCTGGGGTTTTGCCATTCAGCGTCGGGATAACGCGCTCTGGTTAGCCTGCGCCGCGGGGGCCAGCGATGCATTCCACCTCGATTATTTGCTCGACGGCTTGCTGGCACAAGACGCGCAGGCCGCAGTGACGCCGATGCCTAAGAGTTTAAATGAACCGTCGATCATCACGCTGGTGGGGGATACCTATTATGGCGAGTGGTACAGCGCCCAGCGGGCCAAACGGGGCGTCGATGATGCGCTGATGCGCTACGGTTATGACTACTCGTTTGAGGGCCTTACTCCGCTCCTCAAAGGCAGTGATTACACCATCGCCAACTTTGAAGCCGCGCTGAGTTTTGACGATCAACACGGTTTACAGGGGCGTAAACCTTTCTGCCTGACGGGCTCCCCGCTGCGGTCAGTGGCGGCGCTTAAAAAAGTGGGTATTGATGCGGTAGCGCTGGGTAATAATCACGTGATGGATGCTGGCGTTGCGGGTGTCGAAAGTACGCTTGCGGCCCTGGAACAAGGGGGGATAGCCAGCTTTGGTGCCGGGCTGAACGCCCAGCAGGCGGAGGCGCCGCTGGTGTTTACGCTGGGAGGCAGAACCTTTAAGTTCTACAGCGCTTACTGGTATCGCCGCTATATGGAGCAGGACTGCGCCTTTTATGCGTTACCGCGCCGCGCTGGGGCGGCTTGTCTTAGCGGTGGCCTTGTTGATCAACTGCGCCACGATAAAGCCACCGATCCCGCTATCACCAGCGTTGTGCTGGCGCATTGGGGCCAGGATTATCGCTGGACGCTGCCAATGCAAAAGCAGCTAGCAAGGCGGCTCACACAAGCGGGGGCCGATCTGATTATCGGCTCTGGCCCGCATATGCTGGGTGAGTTTGAACGGCTGGGCGATAGCTGGGTGGCCTACAGTATCGGCAACGGGGTATTCAACAGCAACGGTGAATATCGGCAGCGAGGCGTACCGCCGTTTAGCTTTATCGCCCGTTTGCTGCTGGGCGGCGGGCAGCCGCAGCTTCAGCTTCATCCTATCTACACGCACAACCCGGAAACGTTCTGGCAGCCAAGGCCGGTCACGGATGACGAGTTTGAACAGGTCATCACCGCTCTTGAAAGCCAGGGCGTGGCCTTCACCCATGATGGCGCGAGAATTGAAACGCTGCCTGAAGGACGCCGGGCAATCATCCTGCCGCTGCCAGCGCAGTTTGGCACCCGTCCGTAGGCCCGATAAGCGCAGCGCCATCGGGCGACGCGGTTCTGATTGCCGGATGGCGGCGTGAACGCCTTATCCGGCCTACCGAGCTGTAGGCTCGATAAGCGTAGCACCATCGGGCAATGAGCTTCGCGAGATGGGGAAATCGTTTTCAGGTTTAAGTCAGGCGCCATTTCAGCCGCTTTGATCGGGTATTGAAATGGAGCGTTGAACATGAAGCGATTTGCTTTGGTCTTGTTATTGCCTTTATTACTCACCGGCTGCGCCACTATTGTCGGCAGCGACGATGAAGCCGTTTATATTGATAGTGTCCCGTCGAATACGCCGTTCATTGTGGCGGATAGCGCGGGCAATATCGTGGCGAAGGGCAGTACGCCGACATCGGTCATCCTGCAAAAGAATGACGGCAGCTATTTTGGCAAGCGGGAGTACACGCTGACGGTGAAACATAATGGCTACCACTCCAGCATCGTACCGCTCGAATATCGCCTCAGCTATTGGTACACCTTCGGCAACCTTATTTTTGGCGGGATACCGGGCTGGTTTATTGTTGACCCATACTCTGGCGGTATGTACACCCTCAAAGAGAACCGGCTGAACGTCATTCTACGACAGTGCGCGCCGGGGCCTTTTCGCTATATGTGCACGTGATGTGCGTTGATCCTCACCCCAGACCGTACTTTATTGGCCCACCATCCCGCCTAATTGGTGTGATTTTTTATCTGTGATGATGACGATTAATCTTCACGGCAAGGATGCCGATAATCACTTTACTGGGTTGTGTTATGACACTTGATGAAGGAGAGCGCGTTGAATAATCGTACCATCTGGCCGCATATCGTCACGACCGAAGAACTCAAGAATATTACTGCCGGCGGTGATAGCTTCATTAGGACTAAAAATAATGAGGTTAAAGGGTTAGCGTTAAATTACGATCTGAATCCTAATGCGCCTTATGTGGTGTTATACGGCACCACTCCGCGACGTATTCAACTCGCCTTGCTTTTTGCTCAGTCACAGGTTGCGGTACCCGTATATATTAAGCAGAAGGTAAATCAATGGCAGTTCGCTGGACTTTTTAAAGTCCGTGAACACATCACTGACCCAATGTTAGTTCCTCAATATTGCAATACTCGTCCAGTAAGTACTGTTGCTGGGGTGCTACTTTTGGAAAACGTGGTTATGCCTGAGGTCATGGAAGAGTGTGATCCGATGTTCCCTGATCCGGCAACCCGCAAGGCGATTGAGATGGCAGCTGTGGATTTTGTTATCCATCATCTTGAAGCGCAGGGCTATCGGGTGGAAGATCTCCAGGCTGCTAAAGTTGGCTATGATATACGGGCTTTAAAAGATAACCGTCAGTTGCTGGTTGAAGTTAAAGGAACAGATTCACCACAACCGCGATTCTTTTTAACGCGTAATGAAAGAAAATGCAGCGAAAGTAATGCGGATTGGCGGCTGTTTGTTGTGTCCCAGGCGCGTGTGATGCCGACGTTGCATCAATATACGCCAGCGCAGATGTGGGAAGCTTTTAATGCAGACCCTTTTGCTTGGGAATGTTGTCTGAAATAACGTCTTTTTATACTGCCGATGAGCATCATTCTCCTCGGCCTTTCATTTCGGCAAGCCTGTATGGCGCTGCGCTTATCCGGCCTACACCGCACCCGTAGCCCGGTCAAGGCGCAACGCGCCGACACCGGGGGCGCTCGGTCTATACCTCTTCAACCTCATCTAACCGCCGCTGCAACGCATCCAACTGCCACTCGCTAAACACCTCAATCCCATGCTGGCGTAACAGCGCCGCCGCAACCCCTTCGCCCAGCACCTTCACCCCGCTAAACGTTCCGTCATATACGTGCTGGCTCCCGCAGGTTGGACTGCCGTCGGTCATAATTGCAAACCGACAGCCGTGACTTTGCGCAGCTTTTAACGCCAGCCACGCCGCCAGCACGTACGGCTGCGTCACATCGCGCCCGTCGCTTTCCACAACCTGTGCGCGCCCACTCAACACCTCGTTACCCTGACCGTTAACCATCTCTGCCGACAGCCGTGGCGTCGAAAGTCCTGCCGCCAATTCCGGGCAATGGGTGACCAGACGGCCTTCATCGCGCCACCGTTGCAGCAGAGTTACGGTACAGAATTTATCGGTGCCGTTGTAGCGCACGGGATACCCGGCGAGGCAGGCGCTGAGGAGGATTTTGTGTTTGACGGGCATGGGAAATACCTTTGATAAGGTGCTTGGCATCGCGTTTATCGTGATACCGGCGGCTATAAGGTAGCAGAAAATGAAAAGGGAGGCGGTCGGATTTGGGATGGAGGGAGACGCGTCTTATAATGAAAAACGCATAATAGCTTCTGCTCTGGAATCACGTATATGCACTGCCAGATGGTTCGCCACCTGTTTTATCTTCCCGTTGGTTAATGAGCGGGTTGATGTTCAGAAGTCGGCACCTGGAAGTGATTGAAAAATATAAAAGGACTTAAGAAATGAATAAATATCTGTCTGGTCTGTGTGTTGTCTCTTTTTTTTATTTTTCATCAATAGGTTATGCACACTCTTCAGGCCCAAATAACGTCCCGGTCAGTATCGAGCCCCGCAACGCTAATAGAGGATTTATTCCGGTCATTTCCGATGTAGATGAAATCCAGCCTTCTCATTTCAGGGAGTCGGATCTACAGAAAATGCAGGAGAGCGTGAGAAAGCTGGAGTCCGCCAACCAGGAGCTCAGTAAGAAGATTGTACAGCTTGAGAAAAACAATTCTGAGCGGGAGAGAAAGATCGAGCAATTACAAAGAAGTCTTGATGGCATGAAGCGGAGCAACGCCAACCTTTCAAATCAGGTCAGCAATTTATCCCGCAAAATTAAGTGATAAAAGGGCTGCCGCCAGAAAGCAAAAAACCCGCCATAGGCGGGTTTTTCTCATTCTATTTCCGAACAGAGATTATCGCTGCAAAGCCGCACCGTGCGTCGCAATTACTTTCTGATACCAGTAGAAACTTTTCTTACGACTACGGTTAAGCGTGCCGGAACCGTCCTGTGCTAAATCAACGTAGATAAATCCATAGCGTTTAGTCACTTCCGCTTTCGAGGCGCTGATAATATCAATCGGCCCCCACGAGGTATATCCCATGACTTCCACGCCATCCTGAATGGCTTCCTGCACCTGTACCAGATGATCGTTGAGATAACTGATTCGGTAATCATCGTTGATTTCACCGTTAGCATCCGGCTTATCTTGCGCCCCCAGCCCATTTTCGACGATGAATAGCGGCTTCTGATAGCGATCCCACAATACATTAAGCAGCGTACGCAAACCGATGGGATCAATTTGCCAGCCCCACTCCGAACTTTCCAGATGCGGGTTCGGCACCATGTCCAGAATATTCCCTTTGAGTTTTTCAACCAGCTCGCTATCTGCCGTTACGCAGCCGGTCATGTAATAGCTAAAAGAGATAAAATCAACCGTATGGCTGAGCGCAGTATTATCTTCTTCGGTGACATTAAGCACGATGTCATTTTCACGGAAATAACGCGTCATATATCCCGGATAACGTCCACGGCACTGTACGTCGCCGAAGAACTGCCACTGGCGATTATCCTGCAATGTGGCGAAGAAATCTTCAGGTTTACAGGTAAGTGGATACGTTAAACCGCCCAGCAACATATTACCGATTTTGGCGTCAGGGATAATTTCGTGACAGGCTTTAACCGCCAGGCCGCTGGCAACTAACTGATGATGGATAGCCTGATAGATTTCTGCTTTGCTGCAACCTTTTTGCAGGCCGACACCGGTTAACGGCGCGTGCAGCGACATATTGATCTCATTAAAGGTAAGCCACAGTTTGACTTTATGCTGATACCGGGTAAATACCGTCCGGGCATAACGTTCGAAGAACGTAATAACCTTACGATTCCCCCAACCGCCATAATTTTTCACCAGCCCCCAGGGCATTTCATAATGCGACAACGTCACCAGCGGTTGAATATTGTGTGCTCGTAGCTCATCAAACAGTTTGTCATACCACGCCAGGCCGGCTTCGTTTGGCTCGTTTTCATCACCCATCGGGAAAATACGTGTCCAGGCAATCGACACGCGTAAGCAGGTAAAGCCCATTTCCGCGAACAGGGAAATATCTTCCGGGTAGCGATGATAAAAATCGATGGCGACGTCTTTAATACTGCTAATACCGTCGCGGCTTTTCACCGGCTCGCCGAATATGCCTTCCGGCAGCATGTCAGAGGTGGAAATACCTTTGCCATCTTCCTGCCACGCGCCTTCAACCTGATTAGCGGCTAACGCACCACCCCATAAAAATTTTTCTGGAAATGTTGTGTTCATCTTATTTACCTTAATTTAGCGTTTCACATAGAGGAAAGGATCGCCCGCGTTGACATAAGGGGTTTCGTTCTTCTGCTCCAGCCCCTGATAGTCATCGCTATTGCTCATAATGACCGGCGTACACAGGTCAAAACCTTTAGCCAGAATGGCATCGCGGTCGAAGGTAATAAGCAGATCGCCAGGCGCTATCTTGTCCCCTTCTTTTATGTGTGCAGTGAAGTGTTCACCGTCGAGTTTTACGGTATCAATACCAACGTGAATGAGAATTTCAATTCCCGAGTCACTGAGTAAACCAATCGCGTGGCGAGTGGCAAAAAGGCTGGCAACTTCGCCGCTGAAAGGCGCGACGACTCGCCCCTCCGAAGGAATAATGGCCGCACCCGCGCCCATCAAACCGCTGGCGAACGTGGCATCCGGCACTTCACCAAGCGGCAGACTTACACCGCTGAGCGGTGCCAGCACGGTGTTTTCATCAACAACCGTGCTCACGCTGACAGGTTTGGCATCCTCTGCGGTTTTCGTCGCAGGAATGCCAGCAAAAAATGTCATCACGCAGCTGAAGATAAAGGCAATGACCACGCCAAGCATCGCGCCCCAGACGGTAAAGTCGATTCCCGTTGGGGGAATGATTTGCGCCACCGTAAAGATGCTTGCCAGGCCAAAGGAGTAAACCTGGCTCAGGCTAAAGCCCACAATCGCGCCGCCGAGGGCACCGCCTACGCAGCCAAAAATGAAGGGACGGCGGTATGGGAGTGTCACACCGTAAACGGCAGGTTCAGTGATACCGAAAACACCGGCAATCGTTGCCGAACCAGATAATGCCTTCAGTCGTTGTTCGCGTGTTTTCAGGAAGACGCCCAGCGCCGCGCCGACCTGGCCAAACACCGCAGGCAGTAAAATCGCCAGCATCGGGTCATGACCAAAGACCGCCATATTGTTCATCATCAGCGGGATAAGCCCCCAGTGCAGGCCAAAAATCACGCATACCTGCCACAGACCGCCGAGGATGCCACCTGCCAACCACGGCGCAAATTTGTACACGACCTGGAAGCCGGTCGCGAGCAGCTCGCCAAGCCCTGAAGCGAGAGGGCCAATTGCCAGGAACGTCAGCGGAATGGTAATCGCCAGGCACGCCAGAGGGGTTAAGAAGTTTTTAACCGCCGCAGGGAAAAGCGCGTTGCAGCGTTTTTCCAGCCAGCAGGAGAACCATGCGGAACAAATCACCGGAATCACCGATGACGTGTAATTGATAACCACCACGGGGATGCCCAGGAAGTGTAGCGCTGCGTTATCGCCGCTCAGGCTAAACGCCTCGACCATCATTGGATGCACCAGCGCGCCGCCGATAACCATCGTTATAAATGGATTGCCGCCAAACTTTTTCCCGGCGGTATAGCCCAGCACGATAGGCAGGAAATAAAAAAGTGAGTCGCTGGCGACAAACAAAATGCGCCAGGTGCCTGCGGTTTCGCTGAGCCAGCCAAAGGCCACGCTAAGCGCCAGAAAACCTTTCATGATACCGCAGGCAGCCAGTACCCCAAGAAACGGGGTAAAAATACCGGAAACCATGTCGATAAACGCCGCCAGCATTCCCGTCTTTTTATCCGACTTTTCTTTATCCGCAGGCGCATCGTCGGTGATGCCACCGACCTTGCATACGGCCTGCCAGACATCATGGACGTGATTACCGACAACGACCTGAAACTGTCCGCCGCTTTCGACCACCATGATGACGTCCGGGTTCTTCTTCAGCGCATCGGCATCCGCTTTGCTATCATCCTTCAGCTTGAAGCGTAGACGGGTGGCGCAATGTACCAGGCTGCTCACGTTTTCGCGCCCACCTACGTGGCGGAGAATATCCTGTGCCAGATCTTCATATTTCATTTTCATCGATATCATCCGTACTAAAATAAAAAAACCTGAACATCAGTAAAGTGTCTTCACTGATGCATCAGGTTTTGCCTGCCTAAGCAGTAACAATCCTTTATGTGTATTCCGAGGTGAGGTAAAACTATTTTCTTAACGCCTTTTCATACTGCGCCTGATATTGCGGGGCATTCCACGCGCCATCAATCAGCGTATAGGTGATATAGCCTTTATTTAACCAGCCCGAATCGGTGTCATCCTGAACATTGTTTAAAGAGGCCGGGTTAATCGTCTGCTTTGCGGTTCCGTCAGGTAAAATGTCGTAGCTAATCTGCGGAGTAGGGAACATTTCGTTTTCAACGAAGTGAACACCTTTAATTTGTGCTTTTGGCAGCGGCGGATAGTTAATGCTTAACCCGGAGCCTTTAGGTAATAAAGCGGTATCGGATAGCGGTTTGTCGTTTATTTTTTCCACTACATCAACGACGTAATCAATCGCATCAGGCCAGTATTTATGTGTACTCGGCCATTTATTTTTCATTTCATCTTCGTTATAGATGTACCCAATGCTGGCAGCTATCGCCGGGAAACCATAGCGAATAGCGCGTGCGGCGGCGCTCACGGTACCTGAATTGACCTGCGCCATCCCGGTATTCGGGCCATCATTAACGCCAGAAATAACCAAATCGGGGGGATTATCTTTCAACAGCCCCTGCAGGCCAAAGTCCACGGAGTCTGCTGGCGTACCCGGGAAGCAGTAACGTTTGTCGGCGACTTTTTTAACGTCAAAAACTTTACCAGTTTTAAACGTAATCGCAGAACCAACACCACTTTGATTGGTCGCTGGCGCAACCATCCAGACATCAAACCCCTTTTGAGCCAGTTTTTCCTGCAGCTGAATGCTGCCGGGAGATTCACAGCCATCATCATTTACAATCAGAATCTTTAGCGGATTGGCAGAAACTGTAAAACTTATCGCGGAGATCAGCGCGGCAGCAATTAACGTTATCTTCATCAAAGCTCCTGTTATCCCTGAGGGATAAATTTAATGCAAAAAAAAAACCTAAGGCCCCTGCTGCAACGAGTGCAGAAAGTGCCTTAGGTTTTGCCTGAATCAGTAACAATCCCGAGTTACTATCGAAAATACGTCGTGTTGGCAGTTACGTCCAGACGGTGAAATTTTTTTTGTGATAGCGATCACTCTTATTCGAATAATGTGCCGTTCACTGGCATATTCTCAGAAATTAAGATAAGAGATATTCAGGATATGAGGAGGATCACATTTACATATATCACTGTAATAAATCAGATGCACGGAAAAAATATTAGTGGTAATGTCCGCAGCAACTGGATTGTTACTGTTTCAACAGGCAAAACCTACGTTTTCTTCTCTCCCTCTCTATTTTGGGAACCAGAAGAGCACGTAGGTTTTTTTTTGGTTAAAAAAAGGATGATGCAACGATGAAAAAATGGTTACTCAGTGCATTAATGGTAGTTTCCGCTACCGTAAGCCCAACCATTATGGCGCAGAGCAATGATAAAAACAGTCAGGATGAGACGATCAATATCTATTTTGCTCGCCATGGTAAAACCCTGCTTAATACACTAGATCGCGTCCAGGGATGGGCGGATTCACCGCTTACCTCGGAAGGTAAAGAGGTCGCCCGTTATTTAGGCGAAGGATTGAAAGATATTAAGTTCGATGCCTTTTATTCCAGTGACGCTGGGCGTCAGCGTGAGACGATGGCGGTTATTCTTAAGCAGGCTGGTGTGACAAATTATCATCTCACAGAACTGGAAGGTTTACGTGAAGCATTTTTTGGCAGCTTTGAAGGAGGCTATAACAAAGATATGGCCAATGCTGGCGCGCATGAATTAGGTCTGGCCGACGCTAAGGCGCTTTTCACCGCGATGAAATCAGGTACGCTGCCGGTAAAAGATAACCAGAATGCGCTGGCGAAAGCGGACCCGCAACATCTGGCTGAAAACTATGAGCAGGTGAAAAACCGGAGCCAGGCGGCGCTGAATACCATTGTTGAAACGGCTAAAAAAGAAGGTGACAAGAATATTCTGGCCATTTCGTCCGGCACTTCAATGCAGATTATGATCTCTGACCTGACCGATAACTCGGCCAAAAATCTGCCGCTCGCCAATGCCGCAGTGGTCAAAATCACCTATAAAGATGGCAAATATAGCGTACCTGAAATTGGTACGATGAAATATGTAGAGGCCGGTAAAAAGGCACTCAGCAACAAATAAACGCTTCTGCCTCTATTATTTTGGCCATTCGCAGTGTCTCCTCTGGATAAATTGCTGCGATGGTCCTTTTTCGGGAATGGATGATGCTTAAGTATATTACTCTCACGTTGATTACGTGCGGGCTTTCTTCGCCCGTTTGGGCAAGCGAGAACGCATTCTTAAATGACGCATTTTTCACGGATTCGCAACTCACACTCTCAGCAAAGAACTACTGGAAATACCTGAAAGAAGAAAACGCTAACCCCAAACATGTGCATAACGCATGGGGGCAAGGCTTTTCAGCAGATTATCAATCTGGGTATTTTGCCGATACCATAGGTTTTGACGTCACTTATTATAGCGCCATCAAATTAGGCGCCAGTGATTATTTTAACTCCCGTGGCGTACTTTATAATAACGGAACCGGTAACAATAAAAAAAATGCCGAAGGGTATTCAAAATTCGGCCAGCGAAACATTAAGCTGAAATATGCTATTGAGGATTTGCAGCTAAACGCCCGCTGGGGATGGCAGATGCTGAAAAACTATGGCGTCATTTCGACATCTACACGCCTCTCCCCAACAACCTACTCAGGTATTAGCGGAGGCGTAAGCTATGGGCATCTCACCCTGCGCGGTGCGTGGGTGGAAAACTCTATGGATCGAAACTCACCTGATAAAAAGCAGTTTTCGACCAACACGGGTAAAGATATTAGCTATCTGACAAGCGGCGAAATTCTCTGGAAAAGTGATGGGTTCGATGCTCAGTATGCCTGGGGCGAAAGCAAAAACTATTTACAGCGCCACATCCTGTTCACGCAACTTCGTCCAGCCTCTGACTGGACAATTGGCACTCAGATTTACGCTACGCACGCGCAGGAAGAGTATCGTGCGATGCCGTCAAATAAACGTGATTTCGATAATAACGCCTGGCACTTCGCGATGGATGCGACCTGGAAAGGGGAGCGCTGGAGCAGTAAAACGGGCGTCGGCTATACCGACGCGCAGAAAGCCAATGAAGTGGGATTTTATCCGCGTCATATGAGTAAGAATTCGCGCGGTACCTTTATCTCGATGGCCTATGCGGGCGACGATTATCTACGCGATGGTGAACTGATGTTTGCTAACATGACGGAATATCGCTTAACACCCGAGCTGGGCGTTGGTCTGGTCGGGAATATCGCGCAGTTTAATTATAAAGGCAATCACGTACGTACCGGGGAAATTAGCGCCTTTACCCGCTGGGTGCCGACCGATGCGCACCTAAAGAATTTTACGTTTTGGGCGATGTTCGGGCCTGGATGGTCGTATAAAGCGAGCGGCAAAACGCCGGTGCTGACTAATGGCCATTATACCCGCACCCATACGCTGTCGGCAGAAGTCATTATGGAATATCGTTTCAGGTTATTCTGACCCAAAAGAGGTACACGGCAGATCATGCTCACTTTTTTTGCCCTAAAGTTTTTAAAGGGTATCATTCGGTGATAGATTGCGCCGCGGATAGTGACAGCTTTAGCTAACCAAACCTGATTTCCAGCGCTTATCATGGGTCAGGTTTTTCATTTTTTGGGGGGCAGATGATCATCGCAAAAATATTGAATAATAATGTCGTGGTTATTCTGGATGCGCAGCAACGAGAGCAAGTCGTCATGGGTCGAGGTTTAGCCTTTCAGAAACGTGTAGGCGACAAGCTGGATACCTCTCTTATCGAAAAGGTATTTGCCTTACAGAATGACGAACTGACTCGACGCCTGGGCGAACTCCTGAGCCAAATTCCGTTAGACGTTATTACGACCTGCGACCGTATTATTGACCTGGCGCGTAGTCGGTTAGGGAAACTACAGGAAAGCCTTTATATTACGCTTACCGACCACTGCCACTACGCGGTCGAACGGCAAAAGAAAGGTCTGGCGATTAAGAATGCCCTGCTGTGGGAAACGCAACGTCTTTATCCCCGCGAATTTGAACTGGGCAATGAGGCACGGGCGATAATAGCCCAACGACTTGGCGTTGAACTACCGGAAGATGAAGCAGGATTTATTGCATTGCACCTGGTGACCGGGCAGCTTAACAATGAAATGCCGGAAGTTATGCATATTACCCAGGTGATGCAGGAGATTCTAAACTTAGTGAAATATCAGCTACGGCTGGAATATGACACCAGCACGTTAAGCTATCAACGATTTGTCACGCATCTGAAGTTTTTTGCACAACGCATGCTGTCGCGCAATGTGGTGCCCGATGATGATGAAACCCTGCACAATGCTATTAAAGAAAACTATGCTCTTTCCTGGAAGTGTGCAGAAAAAATAGCGCAGCATATACGTAACACGTATCAGCGTGAGCTGACCACCGAAGAGATTATGTTTTTAACCATTCATATCGAACGGGTTCGCAAAGATACGCTTCAACGCCACTAACAAAGTCGCTGAATAATCCAGATTGTGGATTTCATTTCTCATTATCTTCTCTGCTTATTGGGCAGGGAAGATTATTCAGCAAATGCCCCTATGTCAGTATGATCAGGTTTACCGTCATAAATAGGGTGTTGCCACGACCAGAAATCTACCCGAACCCCAGAAAGCAAAAAAACCGCCATAGGCGGGTTCTTCTAAATAGTGGTGCCCGGACTCGGAATCGAACCAAGGACACGGGGATTTTCAATCCCCTGCTCTACCGACTGAGCTATCCGGGCAACGAGGCGCATTAAACCGTAGTCGCTCCCTCACGTCAACCAAATTCACCGAAAAGCTGTTCAACTGCTTACTATTGCGGCAATCTACGCGTTTACGCCGATTGTTTGCACAAATATTCCCGGCATCGGTGGGACAATCGGCAATGCTGGCTTAGGTCAGCGCGCCACCCTGGCGGCACTGGGCAAAGCGTAGGATGTCTTCCGCCAGACGGTGGGCGGTGTCGACGTCGGCCTGGCTGCGGCTGACCAGCATGCGGCTTAAGCAGCCTTCCAGCACCAGCTGCATCTGTCTTGCGACCATCGCTGGATCGTCCACTTCCAGCTGCGTCAGCAGTTCATGGCTGTACTGGTACGCATCGCGCTTTTGCTGTTCGGCGAGCTGGTGAATCGGGTGATCTGCATCCGGGTAGAAGGTACAAGCGGCGATAAACAGGCAGCCGGGGTAACGGTTTTTACTGACGCAATCGGTCAGTGCGGTATAGCGGGCCAGCAGCTTTTGTTCGGGCGTGAGCTCTTCATTGAGCATTAACTGACGACGCCAGGTCTCAACCTGTTGGCTCAGGTAGCGCAATGCGTCATACAGTAGCGCTTCGCTGTCCGGCCAGAAGCGGCGCAGTTCATCTAACGGGCGGTCCACGCGCTCGGCAACCATCTCCAGCGTGGTGCTCGCAATCCCTTCTTGTTCAAGGAGCTGTAGTGCTTCTCCTAATACGTCTTCGCGTTGCACGTTCTTTTCCTCCGTTACCGACAGTTTCCCGTCTAAAAGTGTTGTCTACGGTTGGCGATCGCGCAAATGTGCGCTGAATGCGTTGGCATCCATAAAGCCGGTCACTCGTGCGTTGGGGTGTTCATTACCCTCTTTATCAAAGAAGAGGATGGTCGGTAGCCCCAGCACCTGTAAATGTTTTAGCAGCGCCACGTCCTGCGCGTTATTGGCGGTGACGTTGGCCTGCAAAAGGACGGTATTTTGCAGTGCTTGTTGAACCAGCGGGTCGCTAAAGGTGTACTTCTCAAACTCTTTGCAGGCTACGCACCAGTCGGCGTAGAGGTCAAGCATCACCGGTTTGCCGCGCGCGTTGGCGAGGGCGGTATTAAGCTCTTCAACGTTGCTGATGCGGGTGAAATTCAGGTGAGCCTGACTCTGCGTTGCTGGGTGACCAAAGGCCCAATCCTGAAGCGGACGCACGCTAATCAGCGCCGCGGCCAGCAGAATGATCTGCATAATCCTCTGCCACGGCTTGCTGAGTCCGAGGCTTGTCACAAACGCCCAGCCAAAGAACGCCACGCCGAGCATCGACCATAGCCGCAATCCCCAGGCGTCGCCAATAATGCGTTCCAGCAGGAACACCGGAAGGGCCAGGATCACAAATCCAAAGGCGGTTTTGACGTGCGCCATCCACGGCCCGCTTTTCGGCAGCAGCCGATTACCAAAGACGGTGACGATAATCAGCGGCAGCCCCATGCCCAGGGCATAGAGATACAGCGTGCCGCCGCCGAGCCACAAATTACCGCTCTGGGCGATATACAGCAAAATAGCGCTCAGCGGTGCGGTGGTGCACGGAGAGCAGATAAGCCCGGCAATCGCGCCCATTGCAAATACGCCGCCCATTGAGCCGCCCTGCTGGCGGTTGCTCATCAGGGTGAGACGGGTTTGCAGCGATGACGGTAGCTGGAGTGAAAACGCGCCAAACATCGACAGCGCCAGCAGAATAAACACCGCTGACAGGCCGATCAGCACGTAAGGGTGCTGGAGTGCGGCCTGGAACTGCATTCCGGCGGCGGCGACGATAAGGCCAAGCGCGGTGTAGGTCAGCGCCATACCTTGAACGTAGATAAAGGCCAACAGCAGCGCGCGGGCGGTGGAAAGGCGCTGTTTGCCGCCGAGGACGATGCCGGAGATCAGCGGGTACATCGGCAGGACGCAGGGGGTGAAGGCGATGCCGATACCGATGAGTAAGGCCCAGAGGGCGCTAAATGGGAGATCGGTGCTGGTGTTGCCCCTCACCCCGGCCCTCTCCCCAGAAGGGAGAGGGGGAAGGGCGGAAACGGCGTTCAACGGCACGGTTTTGGTTTCTGGCGGGTAGCAGAATCCCGCGTCGGCGCAGCCCTGATAGGTGACGGTCAGCGTGGCGCCTTGTGCGGCTTGGGCCAATTCAATCGGCACCGTTAACCGCTGGCGATAGATTTCGCTTTTGCCGTAAAACTCGTCGTTATGCCATTCGCCTTTGGGCATTTGCAGCGGGGCGATTTGGGCATTGGCGGGGGTGACGGTGACCTGTTTGCGATACAGGTAGTAGCCATCTTTCACCTGCCAGGTGAGGTTAACGTCGTGCTGGTTCTGCTGAAAATCAAAGGCAAAGGCCTGGTCAGCAGGGACGAAATTAGAGCGGCCGGGTGCGTCAAATAACCCGGCGAAAACGGAGGTGCTGCACAGTAGCAGGACTAGCGTAAGGAAGCGTTGAGCCATGAGTGATAATCAACATCTACATGAGAAACGGGAAGAACGAGTAATTCTGGCGTTTGATACGGGTGGTGGGCCTTCAGACAATCAAGCAACGCCTGCTGGTGGGCGACGTTGGTTTTTAAAATCATCTGCACTTCATACTCCTGTTCGAGTTTCCCCTCCCAGTAGTAGAGCGATGTCGCGCCGGGTAATAGCGTGGCGCAGGCCGCTAACTTTTCAGCTAGTACTTTTGCCGCCAGATCCTGGGCGGTTGCTTCATCTGGAGCCGTACAGAGAACCACAACAGTGTCGGGAGTACTCATTGCCAACCTCGTATCGATGAAAAAAGGCACTATAGCACGCCGGGTCATCGGGGTTGAATGAATCGGGCCGCGAAGCGGCCCGACTTTAAGGATTTTTACCGTGCAGGCGGTCAGAGCATCAGGCCGCCGAAGATAAAGCCTAAAATTACGCACAGGGTAATGGCGATAACGCCTGGGATCAGGAAGGCGTGGTTAAACACGTACTTGCCGATGCGCGTGGAGCCGGTGTCGTCCATCTCAACTGCCGCCAGTAATGTCGGGTAGGTTGGCAGGACGAACAGTGCGGAGACCGCCGCAAAGGAGGCGATTGCCGTCAGTGGGGTGACGCCCAGCATCAGTGCAGCTGGCATCAGCGCTTTGGTGGTGGCCGCCTGAGAGTAAAGCAGGGTGGCGGCAAAGAACAGCACCACCGCCAGCAGCCATGGGTAGTTCTGCAACAGATCGCCCGCTACGGCCTGGATGTCGGCGATATGCGCTTTAACGAAGGTATCGCCCAACCACGCAACGCCCAGGACGCACACGCAGGCGCTCATACCGGATTTAAAGGTGCTGGCGTTGAGGATTTCGCCGGTGTCGATTTTACAGGTGATGCAAATCAGCGTGGCGATAGTCAGCATGAACACCACAATCGCTTCGTTACGCGGCAGCACCGGGTTCTGGATGAGCCCAACGGTGTCGCTGATGGCGGTCGCGTAGAACATTACCGCCACGATGCCGATGAGGAACAGCAGCACTGAGCGCTTAGCGTGAGGCTTCAGCTTAAAGACCTGGCTGCCGCGCAGGCTAACTTCGCCTTTCGCCAGACGCTCCTGATACACCGGATCGTCTTTGAGTTCGCAGCCGAGGAAGTTACACACTACGGAGGTGAGCAGTACGGCAATCAGGGTCACAGGAATACAGATCGACAGCAGCGTCAGGTAGCTGACGCCCATCGGTTCCAGAATCCCGGCAAAGAACACCACCGCCGCAGAAATCGGCGAGGCGGTAATCGCAATCTGCGAAGCAACTACGGCGATAGACAGCGGGCGAGAAGGGCGAATGCCTTGCTCTTTAGCCACTTCGGTTATCACCGGCAGCGTGGAGAACGCGGTGTGCCCGGTGCCGGCCAGAATGGTCATAAACCAGGTGACCAACGGCGCCAGGAAGGTGATGTATTTTGGGTGACGGCGAAGCATACGTTCCGCCAGGCTGACCAGATAATCCATCCCGCCCGCCACCTGCATGGCAGCAATGGCGGCGATAACGGCCATGATGATTTCGATAACGTCAAAGGGTATTGCGCCCGGTTGTATCTGGAAAATCAGCGTCAATACCAGCACGCCTAAACCACCGGCAAAGCCGATGCCGATCCCCCCGAGTCTTGCCCCTAAATAAATGGCAAGAAGCACAATGACCAGTTCTGCTCCAAACATATTAGCCTTCCTTGTTTATAGGATTGATATGTAATTGTTGTATTTTCGTGAATTATAGAAACAAAAAAGGCATGTCATCATGACATGCCTCGTGTATTTAGTCTGAAAGACTACTGTTCGCTTTCATCGGTATATCGCTTCGCTTTATAGGCCGGATGCATCAGGTTTTGCGGGGAGAAGATATCATCCAGCTCCGCTTCCGTCAGCAGCCCGCGTTCCAGCACCACTTCACGTACGCTCTTGCCGGTTTCAGCACAGATTTTGCCGACGATATCGCCATTGTGGTGGCCGATGAACGGGTTCAGGTAAGTGACGATACCGATGGAGTTGTAGACGTAGCTCTCGCACACCGCTTTGTTGGCGGTGATGCCGTCGACGCATTTTTCCAGCAGGTTGTAGCAAGCGTTAGTCAGGATGTGGATAGACTCAAACATCGCCTGGCCAATCACCGGCTCCATCACGTTTAGCTGCAGCTGACCGGCTTCGGATGCCATGGTGACGGTGGTGTCATTACCAATGACTTTAAAGCAGACCTGGTTTACCACTTCTGGCACGACCGGGTTCACTTTGGCTGGCATGATGGAAGAGCCTGCCTGCAGTTCCGGCAGGTTGATTTCGTTTAAGCCAGCGCGTGGGCCGGAGGAGAGCAGGCGAAGGTCATTACAGATCTTCGACATTTTCACCGCCAGACGTTTCAGCGAGCTGTGAACCATCACGTATGCGCCGCAGTCGGAGGTGGCTTCAATCAGGTCTTCTGCCGGAACGACCGCCAGGTTACTGACTTCTGCCAGCTTCTGCACAGCTAATTGCTGGTAGCCATCAGGAGTGTTCAGACGCGTACCGATTGCGGTCGCGCCGAGGTTCACTTCCAGCAGCAGTTCTGCGGTACGCAGCAGGTTTTTGGTTTCTTCATGCAGCAGTACGCTGAAAGCGTGGAATTCCTGGCCCAGCGTCATCGGCACGGCATCCTGCAGCTGGGTACGACCCATTTTCAGAACGTCCTGGAATTCGTCCGCTTTACGCTGGAAGCCTTCACCCAACTGGTGGATGGCATCAATCAGCTTAACGATAGAGGTGTACACCGCGATGCGGAAACCGGTTGGGTAGGCGTCGTTGGTGGACTGGCATTTGTTGACGTGGTCGTTAGGGTTCAGGAACTGATATTCACCTTTTTGATGGCCCATCAGTTCAAGACCAATGTTCGCCAGCACTTCGTTGGTGTTCATGTTGACGGAGGTGCCGGCACCGCCCTGGTAAACGTCAACCGGGAACTGGTCCATGCATTTGCCGTTATTCAGAACTTCATCACATGCAGCAATGATGGCATTCGCAACGCCTTTCGGAATGGTTTGCAGCTCTTTGTTGGCCATCGCCGCCGCTTTCTTCACCATTACCATCCCACGAACGAACTCTGGGATGTCGCTGATTTTACTGTTACTGATGTAAAAGTTTTCAATCGCTCTCAGAGTATGAACGCCGTAGTAAGCGTCAGCAGGAACTTCCCTGGTACCCAACAGATCTTCTTCGATACGAATGTTGTTTAGCATGTGAACCTTCTTTTTGCGAGCTGCCAATGATTTCACCAAATACGCAGGATTTTTGGGGTCATGCGCTTTTCTGACCGCAGATTATTTCCTTATTCGGCCCGGTGTCCATGATCATATGCTGATAATAGCGGATTGCAGTTATCTGGATCACTTATTATCAGGCGCGAAGCATAAGAATTATTGATTTGTGAAATGAGTCACCGCTTGACGATTGTTGACAAAAATATCAAACCCCACTGATTGAAAAATGGTGAAAAACCACCATTTAGATCTCATGCTGCGAATGATGAATTGCCGCAGGCGCGTGATACGCGCTCTATACCTCACAGGAGATGCCAGTGCGCTGGATACCGTTAGTTGCCATATTTCTCTATGTTTACATTGAGATCTCAATTTTTATCCAGGTCGCCCATGTGTTTGGCGTCCTGCTGACGTTAATTTTAGTCATCTTTACTTCGGTTATCGGGATGTCTTTGGTGCGTAACCAGGGCTTCAAAAATCTGATGCTGATGCAGGAAAAAATGCAGGCGGGTGAAAGCCCGGCGGTGGAGATGGTGAAAAGCGTTTCGCTGATCCTTGCCGGTTTATTGTTGCTGCTGCCAGGGTTCTTTACCGATTTCCTGGGGCTGGTGCTGCTGTTACCGCCGGTGCAAAAGCATTTGACCGTCAAGTTGATGCCATACCTGCACTTTAATCGTATGCCGGGTGGCGGTTTCGCGGGCGGGACGACGAGCGGTCAGACCTTCGATGGCGAATACCAGCGTAAGGACGAGCGTCCAGACCAGATCGATCATAAAGACGATCTCCGCCCGTAATAATATGTAGACCGGCCTGTAGGCCTGATAAGCGCAGCGCCATCAGGCGCTGCAAAGTAGAATGCCGGATGGCGGCGTAAACGCCTTATCCGGCCTACAAGCGGTGCTAGCGACGTCAGGAATTAAGCCGGATGGATTTTCCGCTTCGGCAGTAACCACCACAGCGCCGCCAGCATCACCACCGCATACAGACTCTTCCATCCCACCATCGCCAGCAGCAGTACACACAGCGCCACGCCAATCATCGAGAGCACGCGAAAACGTCCGGAAAGCAGCTTACAGCCTGCCAGCATGCAAAGCAGATAAATCATAATAAAGATGCCGTTGGCGTAGATGATTAGCGCATCAAGATTGATGTTGAGCCAATAGCTCGCCAGCGTACTCACCATACAACAGCCGATCACCACGCTCAGCGCATTACGCGGCACGCGGTTGGGTGACAGGCGAGCAAGGTAGCTGGTGGGCTTATATTGCGCCTGTGACCACACCAGTCGGGCAAAGCTCTGAATGTAGATATTGAGGCTGGCAAAGCAGGCGAGAAAACCAATCACGCTCGCCACCCACAGCGCCTTCACGCCGAACAGTTGCACTACGATGGTCGGCAGTGACGCGGCGGCGGTATTGGCCGCGCCGTAGGCATGAAAACGCAGCACCAGTACCGTACAGGCCCAGTACACCACGCCTGCCAGCAGCAGGCCGATAATCAGCGCGCGGGGGAAATCCCGCTCTGGATGGCGGAACTCTGAGGCCATATGGGCAAAGGCTTCAAGGCCGACAAAGCACCAGAACATCAACGAGAGCGCGGCAAACATCTGAGAATGGTCAATCTCCGTGATTGCAGGGAAGGGAATGTCTTTTACCGAAATATCGCCGTAGACCCAGATAGCCGCCAGCAGCGCGACAATCATAATGGCAACCAGCGTCTGGATATTTGCGCTGGAGCTGGCGCCGCGTGAACCGAGCCACCAGATGATGGCGAGCGTGGCCACTTCCGCCAGTAGCAGTTGCCAGCCGTACCAGCCAAACAGCGCCTGGGTAAAACCGGAGGCAATGTGCAGCGCGGCAGGCAGCCCTACGGGGATCACCGAGAGAAACAGCCAGCCGGTCACGCGAGCTAAGCGTGGGCCAAAGGCCATCTCAACAAAGTGCGCCACGCCGCCCGCGCTGGGAAAATGACGCCCGAGCAGGGCGAAGACAATCGCCACCGGAAACACCAGTACAATCAAGGCAGGCCAGGCCCACAGGCTATTATCTCCCGCCACCAACGCGCCCAGCGCCGGGACGGCAAAGACGCCGGTGCCCAGTAGCGATGTCGATAGTAATCCGATTCCCTGAGCTAACCCTAGCTCCTGTTTAAGTCCTGCCATGCCCCTCTTCCCAGCCTATGCAAAGAGCGCAATTTTACCATTTCGTCGCCGCCTCATTGTGCTGTAGTCGGCCGGTATTTCAGCGATTTATCGTGATTACGCCGCAGGAAAAAAATTTTTTTAAGTTTCCCCCTTGAAGGGGAAGAGAACACCCCCATCTCTCAGGCACTAGTCGGAAAACCGTGTTCGGCCCGGCGTCATCCATAACTGATAATGACTTTCTCAAAGGAGAGCTATCAATGAGTATTCGTCCGCTACATGATCGTGTGATCGTCAAACGTAAAGAAGTTGAAACCAAATCTGCTGGCGGCATCGTTCTGACCGGTTCTGCGGCAGCTAAATCAACGCGTGGCGAAATCATCGCTGTCGGTAAGGGCCGCATCCTGGAAAACGGAACCGTGCAGCCGCTGGACGTTAAAGTTGGTGACATCGTAATTTTCAACGACGGCTACGGCGTGAAATCTGAGAAGATCGACAATGAAGAAGTGTTGATCATGTCTGAAAGCGACATCCTGGCAATTGTTGAAGCGTAAGTAACGCGCGAACGAATTTGAGGAATAGAAGAAATGGCAGCTAAAGACGTAAAATTTGGTAACGACGCTCGTGTGAAAATGCTGCGCGGCGTTAACGTACTGGCAGACGCAGTAAAAGTAACTCTGGGCCCTAAAGGCCGTAACGTAGTTCTGGACAAATCTTTCGGTGCGCCAACCATCACTAAAGATGGCGTATCTGTAGCACGTGAAATCGAACTGGAAGACAAGTTCGAAAACATGGGCGCGCAGATGGTGAAAGAAGTTGCCTCTAAAGCGAATGACGCGGCAGGCGACGGTACCACCACTGCAACCGTACTGGCTCAGGCTATCATCACTGAAGGTCTGAAAGCCGTTGCTGCGGGTATGAACCCAATGGATCTGAAGCGTGGTATCGACAAAGCAGTATCTTCTGCCGTTGAAGAACTGAAAGCGCTGTCCGTACCGTGCTCTGACTCTAAAGCTATTGCACAGGTTGGTACTATCTCCGCTAACTCCGACGAAACCGTAGGTAAACTGATCGCTGAAGCGATGGATAAAGTCGGTAAAGAAGGCGTGATCACCGTTGAAGACGGTACCGGTCTGGAAGACGAACTGGACGTGGTTGAAGGTATGCAGTTCGATCGTGGCTACCTGTCTCCATACTTCATCAACAAGCCAGAAACTGGCGCTGTTGAGCTGGAAAGCCCATTCATCCTGCTGGCTGACAAAAAAATCTCCAACATCCGCGAAATGCTGCCAGTACTGGAAGCCGTTGCGAAAGCAGGCAAACCACTGCTGATCATCGCTGAAGATGTTGAAGGCGAAGCGCTGGCGACCCTGGTGGTTAACACCATGCGTGGCATCGTGAAAGTGGCTGCGGTTAAAGCACCTGGCTTCGGCGACCGTCGTAAAGCTATGCTGCAGGACATCGCAACCCTGACCGGCGGTACCGTTATCTCTGAAGAGATCGGTATGGAGCTGGAAAAAGCGACCCTGGAAGATATGGGCCAGGCAAAACGCGTTGTGATCAACAAAGACACCACCACCATCATCGATGGCGTGGGTGAAGAAGCGGCGATCCAGGGCCGTGTTGCTCAGATCCGTAAGCAGATTGAAGAAGCAACTTCTGACTACGACCGTGAAAAACTGCAGGAACGCGTAGCGAAACTGGCTGGCGGCGTTGCGGTAATCAAAGTCGGTGCAGCTACCGAAGTTGAAATGAAAGAGAAAAAAGCACGCGTTGACGATGCCCTGCACGCGACCCGTGCTGCGGTAGAAGAAGGCGTGGTTGCCGGTGGTGGTGTTGCGCTGATTCGCGTAGCAAGCAAACTGGGCGATCTGCGTGGTCAGAACGAAGACCAGAACGTGGGTATCAAAGTTGCGCTGCGCGCAATGGAAGCGCCACTGCGTCAGATCGTCCTGAACTGCGGCGAAGAACCTTCAGTTGTTGCTAACACCGTGAAAGCGGGCGACGGTAACTACGGTTACAACGCAGCAACCGAAGAATACGGCAACATGATCGACATGGGTATCCTGGACCCAACTAAAGTGACCCGTTCTGCTCTGCAGTACGCCGCTTCTGTTGCTGGTCTGATGATCACCACCGAGTGCATGGTGACCGACCTGCCTAAAGGCGATGCTCCTGACTTAGGCGCTGCTGGTGGCATGGGCGGCATGGGTGGTATGGGCGGCATGATGTAATCATGCGCTATACCCCATAGCCAAAAGAAACCCCCGAACAGAAATGTTCGGGGGTTTTGCTTTTTAGCGGCAATTGCGGCAGTTACTCAAAGGTGCCTTTCACAATAGCCTTGCCGTCACATACCATCTGTCGGCCTTTCGCCCAGACCTCACGAATGTTCAGCCCCGCATCCAGTACCAGGAAATCAGCATCACAACCTGGTACCAGTCGCCCTTTATGGTCAAATCCGAGAAACTCAGCGACATTGCGAGTCAGCGGAAGAAGCGCCTTTTCCAGCGGCAGATGATGCTCAAACACGAGCTGTTGCAGCGTGTTAAGCAGAGATTCAAATCCCGCCACGCCGATCCCGGTCAGATTACCGTGGGCATCGAAATGCGGCTGGCTGCCGTTACCATCGGAACTGAGCGTCACCCGCGAGCACGGTACGTTGCCTTCGCGGGCCATCATAATGGCGCGGGCGGGGTCGATAGGCGCATCGATGCTGCTGGTGATGTCGATGTAGCCGCCTTCACGCGCAAAGCGCAGGGCCGCGGTGAACAGTGATTCAGCACGGTTAACATGCGTCGGGAGGAGTTTCGTGATGGGCACATCGCAACGTCTCAGGATGTCATAAATTGGCTCCAGTTCGCGCGGGCTGCTTCCCATATGAAATACAGAGATACCGGCTTTTGCGCCTAGCAGACCGGCAACGCGCGATTGTGCGGCCATATTTGCGAGCTGGGCTGTGTCGGGCGCGGAAGAACGGTGATCGGAGATGGCGCATTTCACGCCGATAATTTTATCGATAAAGGCGATGTCTTTTTCGATACTGCCGGTAATCGTCGGCGACGGCAGGCTGTAGGCGCCGGTCAACATCCAGGCGCTAATCCCTTCGTGCTCAAGGGCGCGGGTTTTTGCCAGCAGTGATTCAGGGTGGCGGGTGATGCCATCCGTCCCCAGTAAACCGACCACCGAGGTGACGCCCGCCGTTACCAGCTTTGAGAGCTGAACTTCCGGTGTCCGCGTGTGTGGGCCCGCCTCACCGCCACCGCCAATCAAATGCACATGCTGATCGAAAAAACCGGGGCACACGGTCGCGCCTGCAAGCGAGCTAACCTGACATCCCGGCAGCGTAAAGTCAGCGCCTGCCGGTGCTGTGGCGATAATTTTTCCGCCGGCGACCAGCAGATCGCACAGCCCCTGGTCGTCAGGTGCATAGAGGTGGGCATCGCGAAATAAATGCGGCTCCAGCAAAGATACGTTCATCATGATTCCTCAGAAAAGTAGTTGCATCACCCAAAGAGAGAGCAGGGCGTTAACGATACGGACAGAGTGTATTATCGGAATACATTTAGGGGCATTTGATTTAGTGCAGTGATGTGCAAGGTTCGTTGCAGAAATGCATGAGGATTTTTCTTTTGTTCATCTTTTTAGTATAAGGTTTAAACGCGGACGACATGCGTCCAGCTTATTGATTATGGGGAACAACATGCAGGTGAAATATTTAGCAGGGATTGTCGGCGCGGCGTTGCTGTTAGCAGGCTGTAGCTCTTCAACGGAGCTGACCGCTGGCGGCCAGAATGTTCGCTTTGTGGAAGATAAGCCGGGCGCGGAGTGTCAATTATTGGGCGCGGCAACCGGTAAGCAGGGTAACTGGCTTTCAGGTCAGCAGGGCGCTGAAGGCGGCTCAATGCGTAGTGCGGCGAATGCTTTGCGTAACCACGCAGCGGAACTGGGCGGTAACGTCATTTACGGTGTAAGCAGCCCAACGCAAGGCATGTTGTCCAGCTTCATTCCAACCGACAGCGAAATGAACGGCCAGGTCTATAAGTGCCCGAATTGATGTCTTTATAGCCCCCGGCGTTTTACCGGGGGCTGTCAATCACGCCGTCGTCTTTTGAGCGTTTTGTTGCAGCTGATAGAGCGCCTGCATACAGGCGTTCGCGCTGAACGTTTTGTTCTTATCAGAAGATAGCGTTCTGACCAGCACCTGGCTCGGTACGCCCGCCAGCTTATTCAGGCGAGGGCTAACGTCCAGCAAGCGGCGAGAAATCCCCTCTACCTCTTTCGTCCCAGGCTTACTGCGGGTTTTAATGACTGTCCCACAGAACTGCTCTTTGCCGTCTGCATCTTTGTAACGATATAGCACCGCCAGGTGATGGACAAACAAGTTACGCTTCCAGGTCGGATGGTCATAAGAGTCATATTCCAGATTGCCCCCATCGCGGTAGTCCACGTCGTACAGCGGTAAGAAATCAAGAATTGAGGAGATGCGTACGGCAAGTTCGCGCATATCGGCGTTGTTGATGGCGTGAATGATTACGGTAATCAGCAGCTCAATCTGGAGCAGATCGACCGTGAGCTCCACGGTTTTGCCTGACTGTAAATTCAGCGCAAAGGTCATGGTGTTCTCATCGTGCTGCAATAGCGCGAGGGTATTGACCCGCATATTCACATCCGCGTGTTCCAGCTCTTCGCGTGAAATCGTCGGGATATTCTGGTGCATTTTCTGCACGGCTTTATCGCGCTGCTTTTCATAGCGGCTGCGATCTTCTGAACTGAGCGATGGAATTTGTGAGATACGAAATTCCAGTGCGGTAAGCAGGTCTTTTAGCACCAGCGCTGGAAGGAAAAAAAGCGACTCTTTGCTGCGCGGGGCTTTGATTTTCAGCGCAAGCGCGATGAAATTTTTATCCTGGCGGATAATGCCCGCATTAATACCCATGATTGTGATAGCCAAACGGTTCTCCTTAACCATTTTTGAGTTAAATAGAAATCTTTAACTTATTGATCTGGTTTATTTTTATGACAGTATTGAGAAGGTTAAAATAGCACAGACCACTATGAAGTCCAGAGAATATATACAGGCCGAAGCCTGTATATAGATGGGGAACTTAACGCTGCCGTAGATTGAGATCCAACGGGGTTTTACTCGGCTCTCCGCCGATTTCCCGCGCAAGCTTCGGCACCATATAGCCCGACACCAGCGTCAGAAGTTCACGCACAATCTCACGCGCCTCTTCATCGCTTACGAGGAAATGTGCCGCACCTTGAACTTTATCCAGCACATGCAGGTAATAGGGCATTACGCCCGCGTCAAACAGAGCGTTGCTGAGGTTCGCCAGGGTTTGCGCATTATCATTCACCCCGCGCAACAGCACGCTTTGGTTAAGTAGCGTGACACCGGCTTTGCGAAGGTTTGCCATGGCCGCGCAAAATGCATCGTCAATTTCATTGGCGTGGTTGATATGGTTCACCAGCAGTATTTGCAGCGATGAACGCGCAAAGCGCTCGACCAGCGCGTCGGTGATGCGCGCGGGGATCACAATCGGTAAACGGCTGTGAATACGCAGACGCTTAATATGTGGAATGGCCTCAAGCTGGTCTATCAGCCAGTCCAGCTCATGATCTTTGGCCATAAGCGGGTCGCCGCCGGAGAAGATGATTTCGTCCAGCTCAGGATGCGCGCTCACGTAGTCTAACGCGGCCTGCCAGTTGCGTTTATTGCCCTGATTGTCGGCATACGGGAAGTGACGACGGAAGCAATAGCGGCAGTTCACCGCACAGCCACCTTTGACCAGCAGCAGGGCGCGGTTGCGGTACTTATGCAGGAGGCCGGGCACTACGCTGTGCTGTTCTTCCAGCGGATCCGTGGAAAAACCGGGCGCGGCGATAAACTCCTCTTGCGAGGTCAGTACCTGGCGCAAAAGCGGATCGTTGGGATTGCCTTTTTCCATTCGTGCGATAAATGCACGCGGAACGCGCAGAGCGAAAAGACGCTTCGCGTCTCGTCCTGCGAGCAAATTTTCATCAGCGTCTATATTCAGAAGACGTAATAGTTCATCCGGATCGGTGAGAACATCGGCAAGTTGCATCAACCAATCTTCTCTGGATGGGGTATTTAGGGTTACAATATGCGCCATTTTGTGGCTTAGCTACCATTTAACAATTTCAGAGGGCCTTATGGCGACTTACTATAGCAACGATTTTCGTGCTGGTCTTAAAATCATGATGGACGGCGAACCGTACGCGGTTGAAGCCAGTGAATTCGTTAAACCGGGTAAAGGTCAGGCATTCGCACGCGTTAAGCTGCGCCGCCTGCTGACCGGTACTCGCGTTGAGAAAACCTTCAAGTCTACCGACTCCGCTGAAGGCGCAGACGTTGCCGACATGAACCTGACCTTCCTGTATAGCGACGGTGAATTCTGGCACTTCATGAACAACGAAACCTTCGAGCAGCTGGCTGCCGATGAGAAAGCGGTTGGCGATAACGCAAAATGGCTGCTGGATCAGGCTGAGTGCATCGTGACCCTGTGGAACGGCCAGCCTATCGCGGTAACCCCACCGAACTTCGTGGAACTGGAAATCGTTGAAACCGATCCAGGCCTGAAAGGCGATACCGCAGGTACCGGCGGTAAACCAGCGACCCTGAGCACCGGCGCCGTGGTTAAAGTGCCACTGTTCGTACAGATTGGCGAAGTGATCAAAGTCGATACTCGCTCTGGCGAATACGTCTCACGCGTTAAGTAATGCGATCAGACGCAGCAACGCTGTTGTTGCGTCGATCTCTTGCGGGCAAGGACGATGAAACCCACCGTTAAAATTTTTCTCCTGCTGCTCCTGAGCGGCACTCTCCTGACAGGCTGTAACACCGCGCGTGGCGTAGGTGAAGACATTCAGAGCCTGGGACACGCTATTTCCCACGCGGTAAGTTAATTCCATTTTTCTTAAAAAACGCATACATCCCAGCATCCTGCGCGAAATTGTCTATGCTTATAAAGCTTCATAACAAAAAAACTGACACAAAGGATGATATTATGGTGAAAAAAGCGATCGCCTCACTTTTTACGGTACTGGTACTCTCCTCTGTTTTAACCGCCTGCAACACCACTCGTGGCGTAGGTGAAGATATTTCGGATGGCGGTAGCGCGATTTCCGGCGCGGCAACCAAAGCGCAAAACTAAAGATGTGATGGCGGTACAACATCGCGTTGTACCGTCGTTTTACTAAACCCAATTCCAACAACCTTACGGGACGACCCGTAAGCGTATCG
This sequence comes from Enterobacteriaceae bacterium, assembly GCA_902363335.1. Lineage (GTDB taxonomy): Bacteria > Pseudomonadota > Gammaproteobacteria > Enterobacterales > Enterobacteriaceae > Kluyvera. The sequence goes on from CABIZV010000007.1 coordinate 91,575, forward strand.
CAACCGGGGACGGCCCCATTTTCTGGAGCCTTTTATGCCTTGGTTAATTCTATTTGTTGCAGGTCTTCTCGAAGTCGTCTGGGCCGTTGGCCTTAAATATACTCATGGATTCAGCCGTCTGGTGCCAAGCGTAATTACCGTTGCGGCGATGGTGGTGAGTATGGCTATGCTGTCGTGGGCGATGAAAAGTTTGCCCGTCGGCACGGCCTATGCGGTGTGGACGGGGATTGGCGCGGTTGGCGCGGCGATAACCGGTATCTTGTTGTTAGGTGAGTCGGCAAGCCCCATGCGTATTGCCAGCCTGGCGCTTATCGTGCTGGGTATTATTGGTTTGAAAATGAGCGCACATTAATAATTGCCGGGCGGTGTGACTTCCGCCCGGCAAAGGGTTATTGCAGCGCGCTCAGAATACGATAAGCCGCTTCCACGCGAGCGGGGTTGGGATAGCTTTTGTTGGCGAGCATCACGATGCCAAGCTGCTTTTCAGGGATAAACGCCACGTAGCTGCCAAAGCCTCCGGTAGACCCGGTTTTATGGACCCACGACGCTTTGAGCAACGGGGCCGGTGGGTTGATTTCGGTTGCCGGTAACGCTGCCAGTGCGACCTTATTATCACTCCCGTTGACCAGCGTTTTAGCGTCGACCGGCCAGTTAAGCATCTCCCAGCCCAGTCCCTGATACATTGAGCCTATGCGCCAGTAGCGAGACTGCGCGAGTGCAATACCCTGCTTTAGCGACGCATCCTGCACGGTATCCGGCGTCATGTTCGCCATCACCCAGCTCGCCATATCCTCAACGTTGGTTTTTACGCCATAGGCCTCGGCATCCAGCATGCCAGGCGTTACGTGGACCGCCTTACCGTCGCGGTAGCCCCAGGCATAGTGCTGAGCTTGTTCTGCCGGAACGTTAATCCAGGTATGGGCCAGTTTCAGCGGCTTAAAGACACGCGCCATCATCGCTTGTTCAAAGCTCATGCCGGAAGGCTTAACCGCCAGCGCACCAAACAGACCGATGCTGGAATTAGCGTAAAGACGCGTGGTGCCGGGGCGATACTGCGGCTGCCAGGTCTGGTAGAAGTGCAGCAGGGAGGCGCTATCGGTGACCTCGTCGGGCACCTGTAACGGCAGGCCCCCTGCGGTGTAGGTGGCTAAATCCAGCATACGGATACCCTGCCACTGTTTGCCGGTGAGCTCAGGCCAGTACTTTACCGCCGGATCGCTTAGAGCAATTTCGCCACGAGTAATAGCATCACCGCCCAGCACGCCGGTGAAGGTTTTACTAATAGAACCCAGCTCGAACAGCGTTTGTGGTGTGACTGGCTTATTGGCGGCGATATCCGCTTTGCCGAAGGTGAAATAGTGCGGTTTGCCCTCATAAATGACCGCGACCGCCATGCCCGGGACGGCCTGGGTTTTCAGCAACGGCGCAATGGTATGTTCTACCACCTCAGCTAGCTGTTTTTCTGACATTGGGGCGGCAAGCGTGGTGCAAGAGACGCCGAGCAGCAGGGCACAGCAAAGGGATTTTTTCATCATCAGTTATCTTCCGTAATCGCAGGTCAGTAATATGTCCGGGCCCTTCAGACGAGCGTAGTTTGTGGGATTTGACTGTGCCTGACAAACGGTTAAATTTAGCATGAGCTGTAACTTTTTCTAACGGACGGGCCTATGACGCGCAGCTATATCCCTCTCAATTCGCTTCGGGCTTTTGAAGCCGCCGCCAGGCACCTGAGTTTTACGCAAGCCGCGATTGAGCTCAACGTAACGCATTCAGCCATCAGCCAGCAGGTGAAGTCGCTGGAGCAGCATCTGAACTGCCAGCTTTTTGTGCGGGTGTCCCGCGGCCTGATGTTGACGACGGAGGGCGAAAATCTGCTGCCGGTGCTGAACGAATCTTTTGATCGTATCGCTGGTATGCTGGATCGCTTTGCCAGCCATCGCGCCCAGGAAAAGCTGAAAGTGGGCGTCGTCGGCACCTTTGCCACCGGTTGTCTCTTCCCGCTGCTTGACGATTTTCATCGCCATTACCCGCATATTGACCTGCAACTGTCGACCCACAATAACCGCGTCGATCCTGCGGCCGAAGGGCTGGATTACACTATCCGTTACGGCGGCGGGGCCTGGCACGGCACGGACGCGATATTTCTGTGTCATGCGCCACTGGCGCCGCTGTGCTCACCGGAAATTGCCGCCCACCTGCACTCGCCAGCCGATATGCTGAAATTTACTCTCCTGCGCTCCTACCGGCGCGATGAATGGACGGCATGGATGCAGGCGGCGGGCGAGTTGCCGCCGTCACCCACCCATCGGGTGATGGTGTTCGATTCATCAGTGACCATGCTGGAAGCGGCACAGGCAGGGGCAGGGATTGCGATGGCTCCCGTGGGTATGTTTAGCCACTTGCTCAACAGCGAGCGCATTGTTCAGCCGTTTACCACGCAGATTGATTTGGGAAGCTACTGGCTCACCCGGCTCCAGTCACGCACAGAAACGCCTGCTATGGGCGATTTTGCCCGGTGGCTGGTGGGGAAGATGCGGAAATAACAGGCCCGCCGGATGGCGGGCCTGAGGGCTTAGATAGTGACCACGGCAATCAATGTGACGACCGTCAGAATAGTCGCCAGACCGTAGAACACCCATTTGCCGCTTGGCACGTGGATTTTCAGGTCGTGCATCGCATGGTGAATACGGTGCAGGCCGCACCACAGCGGTAGGACGACCATCAGGAACAGAAACACGCGGCCGATAAAGCTGCTGGCAAAGGCCAGCACGCGCTCATAGCTCAGCGCATCGCCCGGGAATAGCCCCAGCGGAAGCAAAATGCCTACCAGCAGGATAATCACCGGCGCAATGATGGCGCTCCACATGCCGCCTGCGCCAAACAGGCCCCAGAAGACCGGCTCGTCAGAACGTTTTGGATTTGGATTGATCACAATAGTCTCCTTACCAGAACAGCGCGACAAACAAAATGACCACGGTGACGATAGCCGTCACCACCCACAGCCCTTTAATCACCGGCTCTGGCCCCATTTTCTCGCTTTTTACGATGATGTTCGCGGCTTTTGGCGCCAGTTCAAACCAGGTTTTGGTATGAAGTAGGGCCGCAGCGAGCACGATCAGGTTCAAAATGACGATAATAGGATTTTGCAGGAAGCCGACAAAATTAGCCCAGGTTTCCGGGCCGTGCTTGAGGGCGAAGATCCCATACATCAGTTCAAGGCTGAACCAGACCGCTGGCACCGCCGTCCCTTCACGCAGCATATAGAAGCGATAAAACGGCAGATTTTTCCACCAGGTAGACGGCATCGGCCGTACATAGGGTTTGCGTTTAGTCGTCATCATGCACTCCTTAGCGTGGTTTCAGGGTGGCGATAAGAAAGTCTTTCGAGCTTTCCACTTTGCCCTGCTGAATAGCGGCGGCGGGATCGACGTGTTTTGGGCACACTTCGGAGCAGTAGCCGACAAAGGTGCAGGTCCATACGCCATTCTGGCCGTTAAGCTGCGTCATACGTTCTTTCTTACCGTGGTCGCGGCTGTCTTCGTTGTAGCGGTGCGCAAGCGTTATGGCGGCCGGGCCAATGAACTCAGGGTTCAGGCCAAACTGTGGACAGGCCGCATAGCACAGACCGCAGTTGATGCAGCCGGAGAACTGATGGTATTTCGCCATCTGCGCCGGGGTTTGCGTGTTCGGCCCCTGATCCGGCGTGCGCGGGTTGCCGATGATATACGGCTTAATCGCTTCCAGGCTCTCGATAAAGTGGGTCATATCGACCACCAGATCGCGTTCGATCGGGAAGTTAGCCAGCGCTTCAACCTTCAGACCTTTGGTGTATTCGCGCAGGAAGGTTTTACAGGCTAGCTTCGGCACCTTGTTGACCATCATGCCGCAGGAGCCACAGATAGCCATACGGCAAGACCAGCGGTAGCTCAGGTCTGGTGCGAGATTGTCTTTGATGTAGCCCAGCGCATCGAGCAGTGACGTCTGCTCATCGTACGGCACTTCATAGAAGGCGCTATGCGGTGCGCTGTCTACTTCCGGGTTGTAGCGCACAATCTCAATTTTGATAGTTTGCATCTCAGCCATTCGCCTTCTCCTTCTTATCGGCCGCTTCGGCTTCAGCACCGTAGACGCGTTTGGCCGGTGGCAGGGTGGTGATCTTCACATCGCTGTAGTCGAGGCGGGTGGTGCCGTCGGCGTCGCGGAAGGCGAGGGTATGCTTGAGGAAGTTAACGTCATCACGCTCGGTACAGCCTTCGTCCAGACGCTGATGCGCGCCGCGCGACTCTTTACGCGCCATCGCGGAGTGCGCCATACATTCGGCAACGTTCAGCCCGTGGCCCAGCTCAATGGTATAAAGCAGGTCGGTGTTGAACACGCTGGAAGTGTCGGTTACGCGCACGCGCTTGAAGCGCTCTTGCAGTTCGGCCAGCTTATCGATGGTTTTCTGCATCAGTTCCGGCGTACGGTAAATGCCACAGCCTTCTTCCATCGACAGGCCCATTTCGTCGCGGATCTTCGCCCAGTTTTCGTTGCCTTCCTGGTTCACGACGGCCTTCAGGCGGTTTTCAATGTCGTTAACCTGTGCATCCAGCGCGCTGCCGTTGGCTTCACCTACCGTTGCTGCACGCGCCATTGCCTGCTCGCCCGCCATGCGGCCAAAGACCACCAGTTCTGCCAGCGAGTTGGAGCCCAGGCGGTTTGCGCCGTGCAGCCCAACGGAAGAACATTCACCCACGGCGAACAGCCCTTTAATGCGGGTTTCGCAATGCTGGTCGGTTTCGATACCGCCCATCGTGTAGTGCGCGGTTGGACGTACCGGAATCGGCTCTTTCACCGGGTCGACGCCGACGTAGGCTTTCGCCAGTTCGCAGATAAATGGTAAACGTTCCAGCAGCTTTTTCTCGCCGAGGTGACGCAGGTCAAGATAAACCACATCGCCGCGCGGCGTGGAGATGGTGTTGCCTTTACGCCATTCGTGCCAGAAGGCCTGAGAGACTTTGTCTCGCGGGCCCAGCTCCATGTATTTATTTTTCGGCTGGCCGAGCGGGGTTTCCGGGCCCATGCCGTAATCCTGTAGATAACGGTAGCCATCTTTGTTGACCAGAATGCCGCCTTCACCACGGCAGCCTTCAGTCATCAGAATGCCGGAACCCGGCAGGCCGGTTGGGTGATACTGGACAAACTCCATATCACGCAGCGGTACGCCGTGGCTTAGCGCCATGCCCATACCATCACCGGTGACGATGCCGCCGTTGGTGTTGTAGCGATAGACGCGACCCGCGCCGCCGGTCGCCATTACCACGGCGTTAGCGCGAATTTGCACAAGCGTTCCTTCCATCATATTCATCGCCACCAGGCCACGGGCCTGACCGTCATCGACCAGAATGTCGAGGACGAAGTGTTCATCAAAACGTTGAATTTGCGGGAACTGAAGGGAGGTCTGGAACAGGGTGTGCAGCATGTGGAAGCCGGTTTTATCGGCGGCGAACCATGTACGCTCGATTTTCATGCCACCGAAACGTCGGACGTTAACTCTACCGTCTGGACGACGGCTCCACGGGCAGCCCCATTGTTCGAGCTGGGTCATTTCGGTTGGGCAATGGTGGACGAAGTAATCGACAACATCCTGTTCGCAAAGCCAGTCGCCACCGGCGACGGTGTCGTGAAAATGGTATTCGAAGCTATCATGGTCCTGTGCGACGGCGGCGGAGCCACCTTCAGCGGCAACCGTGTGGCTGCGCATAGGATAAACTTTAGAGATCAACGCGATTTTGGCTTTTGGATTGGCCTGGGCTGCTGCGATAGCAGCACGTAATCCAGCGCCACCCGCACCTATAATGGCAAGATCGGCTTGAAAGGTTTGCACGACATTCCTCCAGATTATTGTTATTTCACAACACGCTACGCGGGGGATATCACATAGCCTGGCGTAAAAACGTTTCCACTGCTCCTTTATGGGTAAAGCAGTATACCCGTGAGGTCGTCAGGGAAATTTGACGTGTTCGATTTTTTTATCGTTATGTGCGCTTTATTTATCACTGTAGCTGATGAATTACGTTGTGGAATTACCTAGGAAAATCCTCTTTGCCGTAATGCGGGAAATGCTGGGCAAAATTTGTGTCATTTGATGCTTGAGGGTAGACTTCGTGCCCTTGTCTGAAATCGGAGAAAAAAACATGAGCGAGACGGCAACCTGGCAGCCGAGCGCATCCATCCCAAACCTGTTAAAACGCGCGGCGTTGATGGCGGAAATTCGTCGTTTCTTTGCCGACCGCGGTGTACTGGAGGTGGAGACGCCTTGCATGAGCCAGGCAACGGTGACTGACGTCCATTTAGTCCCGTTTGAGACTCGCTTTGTTGGCCCGGGGCACTCCCAGGGCATGAACCTGTATCTGATGACCAGCCCGGAATACCATATGAAGCGCCTGCTGGCGGCGGGCTGTGGCCCGGTGTTCCAGCTGTGCCGCAGCTTCCGTAATGAAGAGATGGGGCGTCACCACAATCCAGAGTTCACCATGCTGGAGTGGTATCGTCCGCACTTTGACATGTATCGTCTGATAAACGAAGTTGATGATTTGTTGCAGCAGGTGCTGGAAACGCAGCCCGCGGAAAGCCTCTCATATCAGCAGGCGTTCCAGCGTCATCTGGAAATTGACCCGCTGTCAGCGGACAAAACCCAGCTACGCGAAGTCGCAGCAAAGCTTGATTTGAGCAACATCGCTGATACAGAAGAAGACCGCGATACCTTGCTACAACTGCTGTTTGCGATGGGCGTTGAGCCGCATATCGGCAAAGACAAGCCGACATTCGTTTATCATTTCCCGGCAAGTCAGGCTTCACTTGCGCAGATTAGCGCTGAAGATCACCGTGTCGCTGAGCGTTTTGAGGTCTACTACAAAGGGATTGAGCTAGCTAATGGTTTCCATGAACTGACCGACGCCCGCGAACAGCAGCAACGTTTCGAGCAGGATAACCGCAAGCGCGTGGTGCGTGGCCTAACGGCGCAGCCTATTGACCAGAATCTGTTAGATGCGCTGACGGCAGGTTTACCAGACTGTTCCGGCGTGGCGCTGGGCGTTGACCGTCTGGTGATGCTGGCGCTAGGCGCTGAACAGCTGTCGGACGTATTGGCGTTCAGCGTGGATCGGGCATAAGTCTGATTTAATACAATTATGCAACATAAAATGGCGCATTTTGCGCCATTTTCTAGTTTTTAATTTTAAAATTCCCTCTTCTGGTCACAAGATTCGTCTGGCTATTTGCTATCATCCGGCCAGCAATTTCTCGCGTCGATTTTCCGCTGCCTTGCTTGTGCAAGCCTGCCGCGCGATGCCGCTCGATGTGTAAAAAACAGTCCAGAGTAAGGGATGGTCATATGACCCAATCAATAAAAAAGATGAGCCTTATTGGCCTCATCCTCATGATATTCACCTCAGTTTTTGGTTTTGCCAATAGCCCCTCAGCATTTTACCTGATGGGCTACAGCGCCATTACCTGGTATATATTTTCTGCACTTTTATTCTTTATTCCATTCGCCTTAATGATGGCTGAAATGGGATCGGCCTACCGCAAGGAAGAGGGCGGTATCTATTCGTGGATGAATAATAGCGTCGGCCCACCCTACGCATTTATTGGCACCTTTATGTGGTTCTCCTCCTACGTTATCTGGATGGTGAGCACCTCGGCGAAAGTGTGGGTGCCGTTCTCGACCTTCCTGTTCGGTGCAGACATGACGCAGCACTGGGGCGTTGCCGGGCTTGCCTCAACGCAGGTGGTGGGGCTGTTAGCCGTGGTGTGGATGGTATTAGTGACCACCGTCGCGGCCAAAGGAATTAATAAAATCGCCCGTATTACCGCCGTTGGCGGTATTGCCGTAATGTGTCTGAATTTGGTTTTATTGTTAGTGAGTATTGCCATTTTGTTATTAAATGGCGGCCACTTTGCGCAGCCGATTAATTTCACCGCTTCACCAAATCCGGGTTATCAGTCCGGGCTGGCGGTATTATCGTTCGTGGTATTTGCTATTTTCGCTTATGGCGGTATTGAAGCCGTCGGTGGTCTGGTGGACAAAACCGACAAACCGGAAAAGAACTTTGCGAAAGGAATTATCTTTGCGGCTATTGTTATTTCGATTGGTTATTCACTGGCCATATTCCTGTGGGGCGTGAGCACCAACTGGCAGCAAATTTTAAGCGACCATTCGGTTAACCTCGGCAACATTACCTACGTGCTGATGACCAGTCTGGGCACTACGCTTGGCAATGCGTTGCACCTGCCGCCTGATGTGGCCGCCACGGTCGGCGTATGGTTTGCCCGTATTACCGGACTGTCGATGTTCCTTGCCTATACCGGCGCTTTCTTCACGTTAAGCTACTCGCCGCTGAAGGCGATTATTCAGGGCACGCCAAAAGCGTTGTGGCCGTCGTCGATGACCCGTCTCAATGAAAACGGTATGCCATCGACGGCGATGTGGATGCAGTGTGCGCTGGTCAGTCTGTTCATTCTGCTGGTCTCCTTCGGCGGCGATACCGCTTCCGCGTTTTACAACAAGTTGACGCTGATGGCGAACGTCTCGATGACCTTACCGTATCTGTTCCTGGCGCTGGCCTTCCCGTTCTTTAAAGCCAAAATGGATCTTGAGCGTCCGTTCGTGATGTTTAAAACGAAGGCGTCTACGTGGCTTGCCACCACGGTCGTAGTGCTGGTGGTGACGTTCGCCAACATCTTTACCGTGATTCAGCCGGTGATTGATGCGGGCGACTGGAGCAGCGCGCTGTGGATGATTGGTGGGCCGGTCTTCTTCTCGCTATTAGCGATGGCGATTTATGAGAACTACCATCGCCGCGTTAACCGTCAGCCGGAACTAGTGGCGGAGTAACGTTGGATGCCGGAGGGTATCCGGCAGAAAGGTAGCCCGGCCAAGCGCAGCGACGCCGGGTTGATTTATCACTGCTGGCAATAGGGATTTATGAGAACTACCATCGCCGGATAGTGACGTATTCTTCAGAAATCGTTTGTTTTAATAGACCCGATTATTATCGTTGTGAATCACTATTTTATATGAATGATATAATGATGCTTTGTGTGGTGAATATTATTGATTTTACCACGAAAATTTAATATTTAATTAAATGTGCGCCATCACACTATTTTTTTGTTTGTGGTTAATATGCCTTATTTTAATTTAGAGTATATGCGCCATGGCGGGTTCTTTGGTTTTTTGTAAAGTTGATGAATATGGCTTTCCTCATTGGGATGGATTAGATTTCCTTCTTTGGAAAACGCTTCCGACCAACTGGAGATTTAGTACGGGAACAGCACATTTATGGATATATAAGACAGCATGGCTGGTACATCATAGGGGGATGTTAAAACAGGCGGCTCGTGAAGCGCAGATTCCACTGTTGCTGTTGGCTGGCGTCGCCGCGGCGGAAGTAGGTGGAACACCTGAACGATTTAAATCCGTCGGCGTATTACAGGCGAGGCAGATTGTGGAAGTTGTACTAAGAAGAGAGCATAACGCCTTGTCTAACAATACGTCTGTTGGGTCTGTTGCGATACAACCAGGTGTGGCTGCTAAAACATTAGGTATCAGGCCAGATAAGCTGACGCATTTCGAACAGTTCCAGTTATCGAACTGTTTATTAGATAATAGGTTTAATATTCGTGTTGTCGCGTTTCATCTACGTGATTTAATCATGTTTAGCTATCCCGAAGTAGATACCGATAATCTAACTGATGAACAAATTATTGTTATTGGTTCAAGGTATAACAGAGGTACACAAAGGAGTGTTCAGGATATTGTTGATTCCCTCGCTGCACCTATTGGTACAAAATCACGTGAATATAGTGAGTATGGTCGAAGAATCATTGAAAAAAAGAATGCAATAATGAAAATTATGCAGGGGTAATGAATGAGTCCCAAAGCGATCTCGCTGAATATTATCTGGGCAATTGTGAGCTCTGTTCTGATTATGATGTTCTCTACCCAGGATAAAGAGTGGTTTATTGATGGGTATGGAATTAATAACATCTGTGACCTGATGATATATATTGAAAATGATGATATTCGTGACGTAGGTGTGATCTTCACTCTTCCATTATTTATTCCCTACCTTTATGCCATGGTGTGGAAGAAACAACGTAGTGTCTGGCAGTTTCTTGTGATGATGATGGTTGTACTTTTTTGGCTGTGGCGGTTCATTATTCGCTATCAATTATGCCTGTGAATTGATAGCTGATTAATTTCATCCTCCCACCGTATTTGTAGGCCGGATAAGGCGAAGCCGCCATCCGGCAATCTGCATGGTAGTGCCTGTTGGCGCGCAGCTTTCAGGCACTACCCGGTGCTTACAAACTTCCCGGCTGGCGAGTTCTTCCCGCCGACGTCAACGTATTCGCCGTTTTCTTCCCATTCAGGCTCTCCAGACGCATCTGGAACGGTGGGAATGGCATATCGATACCGTGCTGGCGGAAACCAGCTAGAATCAGCTGGTGTAGCTCATGGCGCAGCGGCATACGGTGCCCCATTTCGGCGGCGTAGATTCGCAGTTCGAAAATCTGAATCCCCTGCTGTAAATCGACGAGGAACGCTTCCGGTGCCGGGGTATCAATGACCAGCGAACAGCGTTGTGCGGCGGTGAGCAGGATTTGCGCCACCTCTTCGCTGTTGGCGTCGGACGGCGCGGGAATGCTTAACACCACGCGGGTGACCGAATCCGACAGCGACCAGTTGATAAACTGCTCGGTGATAAAGGCCTTGTTCGGCACGATAATCTCTTTGCGGTCCCAGTCGCTGATGGTGGTGGCGCGAGTGTTTATTTTCGTCACGCTACCGGTCAAATCACGAATCGTCACCGTATCGCCGATACGAATCGGCTTTTCAAACAGGATAATCAAGCCGGAGATAAAGTTGGCGAATATCTCCTGCAAGCCAAAGCCCAACCCCACACCGAGGGCCGCGACCAGCCATTGTAGCTTCGCCCATTCAATCCCAATCATTGAGAATCCGACCAGGCCACCTATCAGCAGCAACAGATATTTGGTGATGGTGGTGATGGCATAGCCGGTGCCCGGCGTGAGCGACAGGTGTTGCAGGATGGCAAGCTCAAGCAGTGCCGGTAAGTTACGCACAAGCTGAGTGGTGATTATCAACACCAGAATGGCTATGAGCACCGCGCCGAGGGTAATCGGCTCAATGCTCTCCACGCCCTGGACGGTGGAGGTGACGTCCCACAGCGAAATGTTCTCAAGGAAGCCGAACGCCGAGTGAATTTCCGACCACAGGATAATGACCGACACCAGAGCAACCAGCATCAGGATTGACCGCACCAGGCGCAATGATTGTTCGCTGATCGTATCGAGATTCACCTCACTGACTTCCATCTCTGCCGCGCCCTCAAGGCTTGATGGATGCGGCTCCTCTTCGCCACGGGCACGGTGCGCCAGCATCTCAGCACGCTTATTCTTGGCGCGCTCAAACGCCAGACGGCGGCGCTGAATCAGCATCCAGCGGCGGATGACGTGATAAATCACCAGCAGCAGGAACCAGATGGCGACCGAGGTTTCAAGGCGCGCCAGCAGCGCTTGTGAGGTGGCGAGATAACCGACGGCGGCGGCAAAAATGGCGACCAGCGGCGCGCCAATCATCAGGTTCCACAGCAGGCTGTTGACCCGGTTATCCCCATTGCCCTCTTTATCGAGATACAGCGGTATCCCTGCGCGCTTCAGACTGAGCGTCACGATCGCTAACGCGCCGCAGATCAGCATAAAGCACAGCCTGCCGAGCGACGCCGAGAATTCGCGGTCGTTGAGATTATCGAACATGATCAACGCCATAATCAGCGGCACGATAAGCCCGATGCTCATCAGGTAATAGCGCATGGCGCGGGCAACGCGATTTTGCGGCCAGCCGAAGTGCACGATAAACAGGCCGTTGGTACGGGCAAAAGTGGCGCAGATCATCACCACCCACAGCAGCGGCACGGTGGCGGTGACGCCATCGCCTATCGCCACTGCCAGCGGGAAGGGCCAGGCCTCCTGAAGGCCGTATCCCAGCGTAGCCCATAACACCGGTAACGGGGATGCCACCAGTATCGACCAGAAAACGGTGCGCATGGTGAGCCAGAAGTGATCCTGGGTGACTTTGCCTACCCGCGCGCTCGAGCGCTCGAGGAAGCGCGTGAAGTGCTTACGCGAGCTAATGCTAAAACCGACCAACAGCAGTGCGGCAAATAGCGGCAGTAAGGTCTGGCGGCTGGTGAGCATCATCATGCTGGCCTTGCCGAGCTGGCTGACGGTATCCAGCGAGATCAGACGACGCAGGTCTTGTACAATTTCCAGCGGCCAACTGAAGTCGATAGGGCGAACGTCGGACGTCCAGAACAGATAGCGGTGCGTGGCCTCGTTAACTTCTTTCAAGGCATCTTCCAGCTGGCTGTTAGAGACTTTCAGCTTGGTTAATTCGAGGATCAGCGTATCGCCGCCTTGCAGCAGTGAATTCAATAATTCGCGCTGGGTACGCAGCTGCGCTTCAAGAATACGATTCTGCTCGCTGGTGAGCGGCTGGCCGTCAACCTGATTAATCTGCCGTAGCTGCGGCTGTTTATTCAGCAAATCTTCATAACGCAGACGATGGACGCGAAGTTGCGCCATTTCGGTGTCAAGTTGCTGAGGTTTCGGCATTTCAGGCAGACGTGAAACCTGGGCGCGTAATGCCTCACCCAACAGATTCGAGGCGCCGAGCCACTGGGACTGTTCGCGGAGGGTGTTGAGCGCCTGACGCACCTGAAGGGTCTGATTGGTGGCTTGACGCTGCTGCGAGGCAACGAGATCCATACGCTGCGCCTGCTGATTCAGCGCCTGGGACAATTCACGGTTAATCTTAAACTGATTGACGATACCAACCGGCAGGTTCTCGCTGTTTTCTGCCAGCAGTTCGGTGCTCTCAAGCGCCCGTTCCGCTTCTTGCTGGCGCTGGCTGTTCAACTGATTACGCAATGCCTGGAGATAGGCATCAAGCTGCTCACTCTGCTTTTGCGCCAGCTCTGAACGCATACGCGACAGCTCCTGGCGGTTATTAGCCGAAAGCTGCGCCAGCTCCAGCTCATCAACCAGCGCTTTAAGTTTACTGGACTCCGCCTGCAGACTGAGCGCCTGCGCTTGCGCCAGAGGGGTATTGCCCGGCGTCGCGCCGATACGGCGCTCTACGTCATTTAACTGGCGGCGGGCGTCGGTTTGTTGTTGGGGAAGTTGGTTAACGGAATCGGCAATATCGCGCGCGCGTTCTTGCTCCTGCTGGGCAATGCGGCTTTTTTCCAGCAGTTGGCTGCTAACCTGCAAAATCTCCTGGTTTAGCGCATCTGAACTCATACCCTCTGGCGCAGGGCGAGGTTCATCGCGCAGGTTGTTCAACTGGTTGCGCAGCGTCTGGGAGAGTTTGGGGAAGTTATCGATAACCTGCTGATACTGAGCGGCGCGCTCGAGGGAGCCTTTTTGCTCCTCAAGCGCGGTCAGTGCATTTTGTAATGCCTCTACGGTTTCAGGCTGAGCGGGCTTGGCCGCTTTCGCCTGTTCCAGTTCCTGGGCAATTTGTCGGGCGTTGGGGGCCGTCGCTGCGTACGCCCCCTGGCTGAGGCACCAGGCCATCAGTAACGTGATAATCAGGCGCACATCAAAACCCTTTTTCAGTGATTAACTTTGCTCTTTTTTATCGTCAGTCAGAGGAGCGACCTTTGGCTCAACAACCTCTTCTTCAACCGGCTGTACGCTGCTTTTCGGTTCCGTTGCCACAGCGGGTTCAACCACAACTTCTGGCTCAGCCACAACTTCTGATTCAACGATAACTTCCGCTTCTACGACAGGCTCTGGCGTAACGATGACTTCGGGTTCAGCCACAACTTCAGGATCGACAACGGCTTCGGTAGAGATAGCCAGCGGCTCGCCCAGTTTGGTGACGGAGAGATTTTGCAGCTGCTCAGCCAGCTTCACTTTGCCCGGGGCGAACAGGTTGATTACCGTAGAACCCAGCTTGAAGCGGCCCATTTCCTGGCCTTTCAGCAGCGCGATAGAACCTTCCTCATCACCGGCAGGGTACGTCCAGCGCTTGATCACGCCTTCACGCGGTGGGGTAATGGTACCGGCCCACACGGTTTCAATACTGCCAACAATCGTCGCACCCACCAGAATCTGCGCCATTGGGCCAAATTCAGTGTCGAACAGGCAGATGACGCGTTCGTTACGAGCAAACAGATTCGGGACGTTTTGTGCCGTCAGGTGGTTCACGGAGAACAGATCGCCCGGGACGTAAATCATCTCGCGCAGGATCCCGTTACACGGCATATGGACGCGGTGATAGTCGCGCGGAGACAGATAGGTTGTGGCAAATGTCCCGTTACGGAACAGGTCGGCCATGATGTAGTTACCCGCTAGCAACGCTTCCAGCGAGTAGTTGTGGCCTTTAGCCTGCAGAATCTTGTCGCCTTCGATAGCCCCCAACTGGCTGATAACGCCATCGGCTGGCATCACCAGTACGCTTGGGTCAGTGTTGAGCGGACGAACCTCATCACGCAGCGGACGAACGAAGAAATCGTTGAAAGTGCGGTAGCTGGCGGTATCCGGCTTCTGCGCTTCGTTCATGTCGACCTTGTAGAATTTCACAAACAGATCGATAACCAGTTTAGTCAGCCATCCCGCTCGTTTGCTTGCACCCCAGCCTGCGAGACGCGTAAGCCACAGTTTAGGCAGAATGTATTGCAGTGAAAGTTTAAACGAGTTTAACAAGGTAGCCTCCAGGCCAATATGTGTCGTTTCAGATCCGACGCGATAGTCGGATCTTAATGAGAAAAGCGGCCGATTCTAGCGATTGTTGGCGAGAATGTCAGTCGGCAAAATCATAGTTCTCATTTATCGGTCTCTGAAAAGTTTTTACGCGTTTTTACCTGCGCCATACTGTCCAGAATGTGGTGGTAATGTTCAAAACGTGATTCGGCAATTTTGCCGTTCTCGACGGCTTCACGAATCGCACAACCCGGATCGTTGTCGTGCTTGCAGTCGCGATATTTGCACAGACCAAGATAGTCATGGAATTCGACAAATCCATTGGTCACTTGTTCCGGCTCAAGGTGCCACAAACCAAATTCACGCACGCCCGGGGAGTCAATCACATCGCCGCCGTGCGGGAAGTGATACAGGCGCGCCGCCGTGGTGGTGTGCTGTCCCAGACCAGAAACGTTAGAAACGTCGTTGGTCAAGATACTGTCGTCGCTTAACCCTAACAACGCGTTAAGCAGACTGGATTTGCCCACCCCGGACTGCCCGGCAAAAATGCTGATGCGGTTTGTTAACGCCTCTTCAAGTGGCTTTAAGCCATCTTGAGTATGGCTTGAAGCCATCAGAACGCGATAACCAATATTGCGATAAATATCCATCTGCTCGTTGACGAACGCCATGCCTTCATCGTCCAGCAAATCGATTTTATTCAAAACCAGCAGCGGTTCTACGTCGAGCGTTTCGCAAGCCACGAGATAACGGTCGATAATATTCAGCGACAGCTCTGGCAAAATAGCGGACACGATGACGATTTGATCGATATTGGCGGCGATGGGTTTCACGCCGTCATAAAAGTCCGGGCGCGTCAGAACCGAGGTGCGTTCGTGTACTGCTTCCACGATACCTTTGACTCGGACGCCTTCAGCGGCGGCTTTACCTGGACGCCAGACCACGCGGTCGCCGGTGACCAGTGAGCGAATGGTGCGACGGATATTGCAGCGGTGGGTTTCGCCATCGGCGGACTCCACGTCGGCGTGCATACCGAAGCGGCTAATGACGATCCCTTCGGCGGCTTCGCCAAACAGGTTATCGTCGAAATCGGGCTTCTCTTTCGTGGTTGTTAAGCGGCGCTGGTGGTTAGCCGATACGCGACGCTGCTGACCTTTGGAGAGTTTATTTTTACTCAATCGTGCTGACTCCTGGTCGCCCGTGCTGGGCAAAACCTCTATGATACACGCTAATTAATACGAGTTAACCCGTCGCGTCTTGTTTGCGGCAGGTCAGACAGAAGGGTGGAAAATAACATGAGTGCAGATGAAAACAACCTGATTTGGATCGATCTGGAGATGACCGGCCTGAATCCCGAGCGCGATCGCATTATCGAAATCGCCACGCTGGTGACCGACGCACAGCTCAATATTCTGGCGGAAGGGCCGACTATTGCCGTCCATCAATCGGATGAACAACTGGCGCTGATGGACGACTGGAACGTGCGTACCCATACCGGCAGCGGGCTGGTTGAGCGTGTAAAGGCCAGTACCCTTGGCGATCGTGAAGCCGAACTGGCGACGCTGGAGTTTCTGAAAAAATGGGTGCCGGAAGGTAAATCGCCGATTTGCGGGAACAGCATCGGTCAGGATCGTCGCTTCTTGTTTAAATATATGCCGGAGCTGGAAGCCTACTTCCACTATCGCTATCTGGATGTGAGCACCTTAAAAGAGCTGGCGCGTCGCTGGAAGCCGGAAATTCTGCCTGGCTTTAAAAAGCAGGGCTCTCACCAGGCGATGGATGATATCCGCGAATCGGTGGCGGAACTCGCCTACTACCGCGAACATTTTATTCAGCTTTAACGTGCTAACGGGATGAATTGGCGATAGAATAGACAGATTGCTGATTTATCCAGCACTTGAACGATAAAATCAAAAAATCGCTTCAAGGGGGGTTGCAGGGGGAAAGAATTCTCGTATAATGCGCCTCCCGTAACGAAGCAGAAATGCGAATTACGACAGCAACAAAAATTGCCAGATTTTGCGGGAATAGCTCAGTTGGTAGAGCACGACCTTGCCAAGGTCGGGGTCGCGAGTTCGAGTCTCGTTTCCCGCTCCAAAAATTTGAAAGCAGTACAGTACCAAGCACCTAAATGCGGGAATAGCTCAGTTGGTAGAGCACGACCTTGCCAAGGTCGGGGTCGCGAGTTCGAGTCTCGTTTCCCGCTCCAAAATTTGAAAGTAGTACAGCACCAAGCACCTAAATGCGGGAATAGCTCAGTTGGTAGAGCACGACCTTGCCAAGGTCGGGGTCGCGAGTTCGAGTCTCGTTTCCCGCTCCAAATTTTTCTTCCAAAACAAAATCACTTCCACAATGCGTTAAGCCATTGAGGTTGTTTTTTTCGTTTCTGAAATACTCTTGTAAACAGAGTTATCCACAGCCTTTCACCGCGTTGTCAGCATGCAGATCTTTTTAAGATTTTTGCTGATTTAGTTATCTTATTGAAATATAAGACGATATATCATTTCAAAATGTTAGCGAGATCGCTTGACGAACTTAGGCGTGTTGAAACGCAATGTGTTTTTATTTTTACCCACAGCCTGTGAATAGTTTACGCGTCGCGCGGTAAGCCTTTTTCTACCACTCTCACCAGCCGCTGTTTCTTCGGCAGTTGCACTTCAACCGCGCCGTCATTGCGTCGCGCAATTTGCTGCGCAATAGCCCACTCAATGTGTTCATCGAGTAGTGGGTGCTCACCTCTACGACTTTCAAGCGCGTTTAACGCAGCAATGCTCCACGGGGCGTTACCCAGCGCGACGGCGATATTGCGTAACCAGCGTAAATGGCCGATACGGCGAATTGCCGACCCTTCCGTCACTTTCAGAAACCATGCCTCGCTCCAGGCGAACAGTTCGATAAGCTCAGGCGAGTGCAGCGCTTGTCGTGGGCTGAAGTCCGCCTCGTCGGTTAACTGTGAAAAACGATTCCACGGACAAATGAGCTGGCAATCGTCGCAACCGTAGATACGGTTGCCGATGAGTGGGCGGAACTCTTCCGGGATGGCACCTTCCAGTTCAATCGTCAGGTAGGAGATGCAGCGACGGGCATCAACGGTGTACGGCTCAACAATCGCGCCGGTCGGGCAAATGGTCATGCAGGCCACGCAGCGCCCGCACTCTTCGGCAACCGGTTTATCAATGGGGAGTGGGATATCCACCAGCAGTTCGCCGAGGAAGAAGAACGATCCGGCATCGCGGTTCAGGATCAGCGAGTGCTTACCGGTCCAGCCAATTCCGGCTTTTTCAGCCAAAGGACGTTCAAGAATAGGCGCAGAGTCAACAAAGGGTCTAAAATTCAGCGAGACACACTGTTCCTGAATCATTTCACCGAGCTTTTTAAGACGGTTACGCAACAGCTTATGATAATCGCGCCCCAGGGCATAACGGCTGACGTAACCGAGTTCGGGGTTTTTCAGCGTGCTGGCAAAAGCCGCATTGGCGGGAAGATAGTTCATACGAACGCTAATCACCCGGAGCGTACCGGGCTGCAGTTCGTGAGGACGGGCGCGCATCATGCCGTGGCGTGCCATCCAATCCATCTCGCCGTGGTATTGTTTATCCAGCCATGCCTGTAGCTTAGGTTCGGCTTCGCTAAGGTCAGTATCGGTAATACCGACCTGCTGAAAACCGAGTTCAGTGCCCCATTGTTTGATTTGTTGCGCTAATTGATTGAGATCGAGGGGCTGTGACATGACGGACCATACATTGACAAGAATCCCCCAAAGTATACCACACTCCATATGGCCTGCGGACGAACTGCGTCGCGCCGAAAAAACGGCGGCACAGAGTCTGGGGCTTTCCCTGTATGAACTGATGCAACGGGCGGGCCAGGCGGCGTTCGACGTGGCGCGTGCGGCCTATCCTGTGGCGCGGCACTGGCTGATTTTGTGCGGACATGGCAATAACGGCGGCGATGGTTACGTGGTCGCTCGTCTGGCGATGGCGGCGGGGATGCGCGTGACCTTGCTGGCGCAGACCCGCGATAAACCATTGCCGCCAGAAGCACACAGCGCGTGCGAGGCGTGGCTGGCGTGCGGTGGCGAGATTCATCCGGCTGATATTCATTGGCCACGGGATGCGGACTTAATTATCGACGGTCTCTTAGGTACTGGCCTGCAAAGCGCGCCGCGCGACAACGTGGCCAGACTGATTGAACAAGCCAATGATTTTCCCGCGCCGATTATCGCGCTGGATATTCCTTCCGGGCTCAACGCTCAGACCGGCACCACGCCAGGCGCGGTAATCCACGCGGCGCATACGATAACCTTTATCGCCCTCAAGCCGGGATTATTAACCGGGAAAGCGCGTGACGTGGTGGGGCAACTTCACCACCATGCGCTGGGGCTGGAAGCGTGGCTGGCAGAACAACCAATACATATTCACCGTCTGGATGCTTCCCAGCTCGCGCAGTGGTTCACCGTGCGGCGTCCGACTTCCCACAAAGGGGATCATGGGAAACTGATGGTGATTGGCGGCGACCACGGCACCGCAGGGGCGATTAGAATGACCGGCGAAGCGGCATTGCGTGCAGGCGCGGGACTGGTGAAGGTTCTGACGCGCATTGAAAATATTGCTCCGATCATTACTGCACGCCCGGAGCTGATGGTCTCTGAACTGACGCCGCAGTCGCTGGATGAAAGCCTGGAATGGGCGGACGCGGTGGTGATTGGCCCCGGCCTCGGTCAGGCGGCATGGGCAAAACAGGCGCTGCGTAAAATCGACAATTTCCGTAAACCTACGTTGTGGGATGCCGACGCGCTGAACCTGCTGGCAATCAACCCGGATAAACGTCACAATCGCGTGATCACGCCGCATCCCGGAGAAGCCGCCCGTCTACTGAATTGTAAGGTTGCAGAAATTGAGAGCGATCGCTTACTTTCTGCACAGCGTCTGGTACAACGGTACGGAGGTGCTGTGGTGCTGAAAGGCGCAGGCACGGTTGTCGCCAGTGAATGCGGTGTGAGCAGTATTATTGATGCCGGAAATGCCGGCATGGCCAGTGGTGGGATGGGTGATGTGCTATCCGGCATCATCGGCGCATTGCTGGGGCAGGCATTATCGCCGTATGATGCAGCTTGCGCGGGGTGTATCGCCCACGGTGCCGCTGCCGATGAACTGGCGGCGCGCTATGGCACTCGCGGTATGCTAGCGACCGATCTTTTTTCCACGCTACGGCGTGTTGTTAACCCGGATGTGATTGACGTAAACCATGATTAATCGAGTGATTCCTTTAGCTGACGAGCAGGCGACCCTTGACCTTGGCAACCGAGTGGCGCAGGCCTGCGCTGGCGCAACGGTCATCTATCTGTATGGCGATTTAGGCGCTGGCAAAACCACCTTTAGCCGTGGTTTTCTCCAGGCGTTAGGCCATAAGGGTAACGTCAAAAGTCCCACCTATACCCTGGTTGAGCCTTATCAGCTTACCGATCTCATGGTCTACCACTTTGATTTGTACCGCCTTGCGGATCCCGAGGAGCTCGAATTTATGGGGATCCGCGATTACTTTGCTAACGATGCCATTTGCCTGGTGGAATGGCCGCAACAGGGCACCGGTGTTCTGCCCGAGCCGGATATCGAAATACACTTAGATTACCAGGCGCAAGGGCGTGAGGCGCGCATCACTGCGGTCTCCTCATTAGGTGAGTCTCTGCTGGCGCGGTTTGCCGGTTAATTTTAGGGATCGCAGGATGATTTTTCGCGCAAAAGGGTGGTTAGTCGCCGCGCTGATGCTGGTGGGTGCACCGGCAGTGGCGGCGAGCTTGTCGGATATCCAGGTAGCGAACAGTGAAACGCAGGCGCGCATCACGTTCAGCTTTATGGGCGATCCAGAATATAACTTTAGCCAGGATGACAAACGCAGCGTCGTGCTGGATATCAAGCAAACGGGCGTGATACAGGGATTGCCGCTGCGCTTTAGCGGCAACAACCTGGTGAAAGCGATTCGTTCGGCGACGCCCAGAGACGATCAATCGTTACGCCTGGTGGTCGACCTAACGGAAAACGGCAAAACGCGGGCGGTGAAACAGCAAAACGGCGCCAACTATACCGTCGTGTTCACCATTAATGCGGATGTGCCACCACCTCCACCGCCGCCACCTGTGGTGGTTAAGCGGGTGGAAACGCCGGTGATTGCGTCCACGCCAAGTCAGCCTGCACGTAACCCATTCAGCGGTAATAGTTCCGGGCGCGTCGCAACCGAGCGGCAACCCGCTATTACCAGCACCATTACGCCTACGCCGCGTCCAGCAGCCCGCGCCAGCAGTACGCCTGGCGATAAAGTGATCATTGCCATTGACGCCGGCCACGGTGGTCAGGATCCTGGCGCCATTGGCCCGGGCGGTACGCGTGAGAAGAACGTGACCATCGCCATTGCGCGTAAGCTCAGGACGTTGTTAAACGACGATCCGATGTTCCGTGGCGTATTGACGCGCGACGGTGACTATTTTATTTCGGTGATGGGGCGCTCGGATGTGGCGCGTAAACAAAACGCTCACTTCCTGGTGTCGATTCACGCCGATGCTGCACCAAATCGCGATGCCACCGGGGCTTCCGTGTGGGTGCTGTCAAACCGTCGCGCCAACACTGAAATGGCCGGCTGGCTGGAGCAGCATGAGAAGCAGTCCGAACTGCTGGGCGGAGCGGGTGATGTGCTGGCGAACAGCCAGGCTGACCCTTATCTGAGTCAGGCGGTGCTGGATCTGCAATTCGGTCATTCCCAGCGGGTAGGGTATGATGTGGCGACCAGCGTTATCAGCCAGATGCAACGAGTGGGGAATTTGCATAAACGTCGCCCGGAACATGCCAGCCTCGGCGTGCTGCGTTCGCCGGATATTCCGTCGATACTGGTTGAAACCGGCTTTATCAGTAATAGCGGCGAAGAGCGCCTGCTGGGCAGTGATGAGTACCAGCAGAAAATTGCTGACGCCATTTATACCGGTTTACGTAACTATTTTACGGCGCATCCGATACAATCCGGCCCTCGTGATGAACAGTCGCAAACCGCCAGCGCCGCGTCAACTAACAGGACGCTCGTTAACTAAGGAGTTTTCATGCCGATTCAGGTTTTACCGCCACAGCTTGCCAACCAGATTGCTGCGGGTGAAGTGGTGGAGCGTCCTGCATCGGTAGTGAAAGAGCTGGTTGAAAACAGTCTTGATGCGGGCGCGACCCGCATCGACATTGATATCGAACGCGGCGGTGCCAAACTTATTCGCATTCGTGATAACGGCTGCGGGATTAAAAAAGACGAGCTGGCGCTGGCGCTAGCGCGTCATGCCACCAGTAAAATCACATCACTCGATGACCTTGAGGCCATTGTCAGCCTCGGTTTTCGTGGTGAAGCGCTGGCGAGCATCAGCTCGGTTGCCCGTCTGACCCTGACTTCGCGTACCGCCGAGCAGCAGGAAGCCTGGCAAGCCTACGCGGAAGGTCGTGACCAGGCGGTGACGGTCAAACCGGCGGCGCATCCGGTTGGCACCACGCTGGAAGTGCTGGATCTGTTCTACAATACCCCTGCGCGGCGCAAATTTATGCGCACCGAAAAAACCGAATTTAACCACATCGATGAGATTATCCGCCGCATTGCGCTGGCGCGCTTTGATGTGAGCTTCAACCTGACCCATAACGGTAAAGCCATCCGCCAGTATCGGGCGGTTGCCGACGGCGCATCGAAAGATCGTCGCCTCGGCGCGATTTGCGGCGTGCCGTTTCTGGAACACGCGCTGGCAATCGAGTGGCAGCATGGCGATTTAGCGCTGCGCGGCTGGGTTGCCGACCCCCATCACACCACCGCGGCGCTGGCGGAAATTCAGTACTGTTACGTCAACGGACGCATGATGCGCGACCGACTGATTAACCATGCCATTCGTCAGGCGTGTGAAGATAAGCTCGGCGCGAATGAGCAGCCTGCTTTCGTGCTGTATCTGGAAATCGATCCCCATCAGGTGGATGTGAATGTGCATCCGGCGAAGCATGAAGTGCGATTCCATCAGTCGCGGCTGGTGCATGACTTTATCTATCAGGGCGTGCTGAGCGTGCTGCAACAGCAGTTGGAAACGCCGCTGCGGCTGACGGCAGAAGATGAACCCGCACCGCGAACGCTGCCGGAAAATCGTATCGCTGCCGGACGCAACCAGTTTGCCGAACCTGCGGTGGCCCGCGAACCGGAAGCGGCGCGTTATTCGTCGGCTGCCGGCGGCGCAAGCTCGCGAGGCAGTAGCCATAGCGGTGGAGCAAGCTGGCCGAACGCGCAGCCGGGTTATCAAAAACAGCAGGGCGCGCTGTATCGCCAACTGTTGGAAACGCCAGTGAGCCGCGCGGAACCTGCTAAGCCAGCGGTGGATAACCTTGAGGGACACAGCCAGAGTTTTGGCCGCGTGCTCGCGATTGTGGCCGACACCTGCGCGCTTCTTGAGCGTAACGGAAAACTGAGCGTGTTAGCCTTGCCGGTGGCGGAACGCTGGCTGCGGCAGGCGCAGCTTACGCCGGGTGAGGCGACGATTTGCGCCCAGCCGCTGTTGATTCCTCTGCGGCTTAAAGCACGTGAAGAGGAACGTAAAACGTTGCAGGAAGCGCAGGCGACGCTGAGTCTTTTGGGTATTGAAATTCTGCTGGAAGGGCAGCACGTCACCGTCCGCGCCGTGCCTTTACCCTTACGGCAACAAAATTTACAAATCTTGATTCCTGAACTGATAGGCTACCTGGTGGGACAAATTGATATTGATGCCGGGAATATTGCGCAGTGGCTGGCCCGAAATCTGGCAAGCGATCACGCGCAGTGGAACATGGCGCAGGCGATTGCCATGCTGGCGGACGTTGAACGTCTTTGCCCGCAGCTTGTCAAATCCCCACCAGGTGGTCTGTTACAACCTGTTGATTTAGATTCTGCGATGAATGCGTTAAGAAATGAGTGATGTGACCGAGGCGAGCCTGCCTAAGGCAATTTTTTTGATGGGGCCCACGGCTTCGGGCAAAACGGCGTTGGCAATTGAATTACGTAAAGTTTTGCCAGTTGAGTTGATTAGTGTCGATTCAGCCCTTATTTATCAAGGGATGGATATCGGCACCGCCAAGCCTTCCGAGGAAGAGCTTCAGGCCGCCCCGCATCGATTATTGGATATTCTCGATCCGTCGCAGGCCTACTCGGCGGCGGATTTTCGTCGTGATGCGTTAGCGCAAATGGCAGAGATCACCGCAGCCGGGAGAATTCCCCTGCTGGTGGGCGGCACCATGTTATATTTCAAGGCGTTGCTTGAAGGTTTATCCCCGCTGCCTTCAGCCGACCCGGAAGTCCGGGCGCGGATTGAACAGCAGGCGGCAGAGCAAGGATGGATGGCGCTGCATCAGCAGTTGCGGGAGATAGACCCCGTTGCCGCCGAGCGTATTCATCCAAATGATCCGCAAAGACTTTCCCGAGCACTGGAAGTTTTTTTCATTTCGGGTAAAACTTTAACGGAGCTGACACAAACGTCAGGAGACGCTCTGCCCTACAAGGTGCATCAGTTCGCCATCGCCCCGGCGAGCCGTGAACTGCTCCATCAGCGCATTGAGCAGCGTTTTCATCAGATGTTAGCTTCAGGTTTTGAAGCAGAAGTGCGAGCGTTATTTGCTCGCGGAGATTTGCATACGGATATGCCTTCCATTCGTTGTGTGGGATACCGCCAGATGTGGTCTTACCTTGAAGGCGAGATTTCATATGATGAAATGGTTTATAGAGGAGTTTGTGCCACGAGGCAGCTAGCGAAGCGCCAGGTAACGTGGTTACGCGGTTGGGATGGCGTTCATTGGTTAGATAGTGAGCAGCCAGAGCAGGCGTTTAGCCAGGTGATGCAGGTAGTGGGTGCTAGTACCGATTGAATGTGTACAATTGGGTCGTATCGTGCGCAATTTTCGAATCGTAAGGTTCATACGCAAATCGCTCAGGCGTTGCCTGGATGACGAAGTGTATAAGTACAAATAAGCATATAAGGAAAAGAGAGAATGGCTAAGGGGCAATCTTTACAAGATCCGTTCCTGAACGCATTGCGTCGGGAACGAGTTCCAGTTTCTATTTATTTGGTGAATGGTATTAAGCTGCAAGGGCAGATTGAGTCTTTTGATCAGTTCGTGATCCTGTTGAAAAACACGGTCAGCCAGATGGTCTATAAGCACGCAATTTCTACCGTTGTTCCGTCACGTCCGGTTTCTCATCACAGCAACAATGCTGGCGGCGGCACAGGTAGCAACTACCACCACGGTAGCAACGCGCAGGGTTCTGCGCCGCAAGACAGCGAAGAAACCGAGTAAGGTTGAAGGCTGTTAATCCAAGTCGGGGAGCCGGATTATTCGGGTTCCCCGCTGGTATTTCAGGAGATATAACGCTTGTTTGACCGTTATGACGCCGGTGAGCAGGCGGTGCTGGTACACATCTATTTTACGCAAGACAAAGATATGGAAGACCTCCAGGAGTTTGAATCTCTGGTCTCTTCCGCCGGCGTCGACGCATTGCAGGTGATTACTGGTAGCCGTAAAGCCCCGCACCCAAAGTATTTTGTTGGTGAAGGTAAGGCTGTCGAAATTGCGGAAGCCGTAAAAGCGACAGGCGCTTCCGTTGTGCTGTTTGATCATGCACTAAGCCCCGCGCAGGAACGTAATCTCGAACGTTTGTGTGAATGTCGAGTTATTGACCGTACGGGTTTGATTTTAGATATTTTTGCCCAACGTGCGCGTACCCATGAAGGTAAGCTACAGGTTGAGCTCGCGCAGCTGCGCCACCTGGCAACACGTCTGGTGCGCGGCTGGACGCACCTTGAAAGACAAAAAGGCGGGATCGGTTTGCGTGGCCCGGGTGAAACCCAGCTCGAAACTGACCGTCGTTTACTGCGTAATCGTATTATGCAAATTCTCTCGCGTATCGAGAGAGTTGCCAAACAGCGTGAGCAAGGACGCCGTTCTCGCGTCAAGGCTGATGTGCCGACGGTATCGCTCGTGGGATACACCAACGCCGGTAAATCGACGCTGTTTAACCACCTGACTGAAGCGGAGGTTTACGCCGCCGATCAGCTGTTCGCCACCCTCGATCCGACCCTGCGTCGTATTGATGTTGCGGATGTAGGTGAAACGGTATTAGCCGATACCGTTGGTTTTATTCGCCACCTGCCGCATGACCTGGTCGCGGCGTTTAAAGCCACATTGCAGGAAACGCGCGAAGCAACGCTTCTGCTCCATGTTATCGATGCAGCGGACGTTCGCGTACAGGAAAATATCGACGCGGTTGATACCGTCCTTGAAGAGATCGACGCGCACGAGATCCCGACTCTGCTGGTGATGAACAAGATCGATATGCTCGATGAGTTCGAACCCCGCATTGACAGGGACGAAGAGAACAAACCTATCCGGGTGTGGCTGTCTGCACAAACCGGGGTAGGCGTACCGCTCCTTTTTCAGGCGTTAACGGAACTGCTCTCCGGTGAAGTCGCGCAGCACACGCTGCGTCTACCTCCACAGGCAGGGCGTTTGCGTAGTCGCTTTTATCAGCTTCAGGCAATCGAAAAAGAGTGGTTGGAGGATGACGGTAGCGTCAATTTGCAGGTACGTATGCCGATTGTCGACTGGCGCCGCCTCTGTAAACAAGAACCGACACTGGCAGACTACGTCGTCTGACGGTGCTGCTTGCCTGAAAAAATTAGCCCTTTGGGCACCCAGCGGTTCAGATCGCCTCAACGCGACGGCGACAACCAGGATGGAGTCGCGGTCAACAGCGAAAAGATCTGAACTGGGAAAAGGTATATCACCGCATAACAAATATGGAGCATAAACATGGCGTGGAATCAGCCCGGTAATAACGGACAAGACCGCGACCCGTGGGGGAGCAGCAATAATCAAGGCGGCAACTCTGGGGGAAATGGAAATAAAGGCGGTCGCGATCAGGGGCCACCGGATTTGGATGATATCTTCCGTAAACTGAGCAAGAAGCTTGGTGGTTTTGGGGGCGGTAAAAGCGGCTCCGGCGGCGGTAATTCTTCTCAGGGGTCTCGTGCTCCGATGGGCGGCCGCATTGTCGGTATCGCAGCAGCAGCCGTGGTCGTTATCTGGGCGGCCAGCGGTTTCTATACCATTAAAGAAGCGGAACGTGGTGTTGTCACTCGTTTTGGTCAGTTCAGCCATCTGGTTGAGCCGGGCCTGAACTGGAAGCCAACCTTCATTGATGAAGTCACTCCGGTGAACGTAGAAGCGGTTCGCGAACTGGCAGCCTCCGGCGTGATGCTGACCTCCGACGAGAACGTCGTGCGCGTGGAAATGAACGTGCAGTATCGCATTACCGATCCGCGCCGCTATCTGTTTAGCGTGACCAGCGCCGATGACAGCCTGCGTCAGGCCACCGACAGCGCCCTGCGTGGTGTTATCGGTAAATACACCATGGATCGCATTCTGACCGAAGGTCGTACCGTGATTCGTAGCGATACGCAGCGCGAGCTGGAAGAAACCATCCGCCCGTACAACATGGGTATTACTCTGCTGGACGTCAACTTCCAGGCCGCTCGTCCGCCGGAAGAAGTGAAAGCCGCGTTTGACGATGCGATTGCCGCGCGTGAGAACGAGCAGCAGTACATCCGTGAAGCGGAAGCGTACACCAACGAAGTGCAGCCACGTGCTAACGGTCAGGCGCAGCGTATTCTGGAAGAAGCGCGTGCGTATAAGACTCAGACCGTACTGGAAGCACAGGGTGAAGTGGCGCGTTTCGCCAAGATCCTGCCGGAATATAAAGCCGCACCGCAGATTACCCGCGAGCGTCTGTATATCGAGACCATGGAAAAAGTACTGAGCCATACCCGCAAAGTGCTGGTTAGCGACAACAAAAATGGCAACCTGATGGTTCTGCCACTGGATCAGATGCTGAAAAGTGGAAATGCCCCAGCGGCAAAGAGCGATAGCAGTGGTGCCAACAACCTGTTGCGCCTGCCGCCTGCGTCCTCATCCAGCAGCACTAGTGCAAGCAGCACGCCGTCTGCCAGTCAGGGCAACATCATGGACCAACGCCGCGCTAACGCGCAGCGTAACGATTACCAGCGTCAGGGGGAATAACGATGCGTAAGTCAGTTATCGCGATTATCATCATTGCGCTGGTAGTGCTTTACACCTCTATCTTCGTTGTTAAAGAAGGCGAGCGCGGAATTAAGTTCCAGTTCAGCAGCGTCGTGCGTGACGGAGATAAGAAACCGTTGATTTATGAGCCGGGGCTGCACTTTAAGGTTCCGTTCATTCAGTCGGTGAAAATGCTTGATGCCCGTATCCAGACGATGGATAACCAGGCAGACCGCTTTGTGACCAAAGAGAAGAAAGACCTGATCGTCGACTCTTACATCAAGTGGCGCATCAGCGATTTCAGTCGTTACTTCCTGGCGACCGGCGGCGGTGACGTCTCCCAGGCCGAAGTTCTGCTGAAACGTAAGTTCTCTGACCGTCTGCGTTCTGAGATTGGTCGTCTGGACGTGAAAGACATCGTCACCGACTCCCGTGGTCGTCTGACGCTGGAAGTTCGCGACGCATTGAACTCCGGTTCTTCCGGTGCCGATGACGAAGTGGCGACGCCTGCGGCGGATAATGCGATTGCAGAAGCCGCAGAGCGTGTTGAGCAGCAGGCGAACATCAAAGGCCCAACCATTAACCCGAACAGTATGGCGGCGTTAGGGATTGAAGTGGTCGATGTGCGTATCAAGCAGATCAACCTGCCGGCTGAAGTATCAGAAGCGATTTACAACCGTATGCGCGCTGAGCGTGAAGCCGTTGCCCGTCGTCACCGTTCACAAGGTCAGGAAGAGGCAGAAAAACTGCGCGCTACCGCTGACTATGAAGTGACGAAAACGCTGGCAGAAGCCGAACGTCAGGGCCGTATTATGCGCGGTGAAGGCGATGCTGAAGCGGCTAAACTGTTCGCCGATGCGTTCAGTCAGGATCCAGACTTCTATGCCTTTATCCGTAGCCTGCGTGCTTATGAAGCCAGCTTCAACGGCAACCAGGACGTCATGGTACTGAGCCCGGACAGCGACTTCTTCCGCTACATGAAGACGCCAGGTAACGCGACGCGCTAATTGCGCAGACGCGTAAACAAAACCACCGACTCTTCCGGGAGTCGGTGGTTTTTTTATAAGAGTGATGAATAATGAATTCGACAATCCTGCTGGCGCTTGCGCTGGTTTTGGTGCTAGAAGGCCTGGGGCCGATGCTCTATCCGAAAGCCTGGCGCAAGATGATCTCTACGATGACCCAATTACCCGATACGCTTTTACGTCGATTTGGCGGCGGTCTTGTGGTTGCTGGCATCGTCATCTACTACATGTTGACGAAAACGGTTGGCTGATTAAAAAAAGAGCATTCAGACGCTATTTTGTGGGTAAAAAGTGCTGTATATCTGAAAAAGCGATGGTAGAATCCATTTTTAAGCAACCGGTAATTTTGAAAATGGGTAACAACGTCGTCGTGCTGGGCACCCAATGGGGTGACGAAGGTAAAGGGAAGATCGTCGATCTTCTGACTGAGCGTGCAAAATATGTTGTTCGCTATCAGGGTGGCCATAACGCTGGTCATACTCTCGTAATCAACGGTGAAAAAACCGTCCTCCATCTTATTCCATCAGGTATTCTTCGTGAGAATGTAACCAGCATCATCGGTAACGGTGTTGTGCTTTCTCCTGCTGCGCTGATGAAAGAGATGAAAGGCCTGGAAGACCGTGGTATCCCGGTTCGTGAGCGTCTGCTGCTCTCCGAAGCCTGCCCGTTAATTCTCGATTATCACGTCGCTCTGGATGGCGCTCGCGAAAAAGCGCGCGGTTCCAAAGCTATCGGCACCACCGGTCGTGGTATCGGCCCTGCTTATGAAGATAAAGTCGCTCGTCGCGGTCTGCGCGTAGGCGATCTCTTCGACAAAGAAACCTTCGCCCAGAAGCTGAAAGAAGTGATGGAATATCACAACTTCCAGCTGGTGAACTATTACAAAGTTGAAGCTGTTGACTACCAGAAAGTGCTGGACGATGTGATGGCGGTTGCCGACATCCTGACCGGCATGGTGGTAGACGTTTCTGACCTGCTGGATCAGGCACGTAAACGCGGTGACTTCGTGATGTTCGAAGGCGCACAGGGTACGCTGCTGGATATCGACCACGGTACTTATCCGTATGTGACCTCTTCTAACACCACCGCAGGTGGCGTAGCAACCGGTTCTGGCCTTGGCCCGCGCTATGTTGACTACGTGCTGGGCATCATCAAAGCGTACTCCACTCGCGTGGGTGCCGGTCCATTCCCGACCGAACTGTTTGATGAAACCGGTGAGTTCCTGTGCAAGCAGGGTAACGAATTTGGTGCAACGACCGGTCGTCGTCGTCGTACCGGCTGGCTTGATGCCGTTGCCGTTCGTCGTGCAGTACAAATTAACTCCTTGTCTGGCTTCTGCCTGACCAAGCTGGACGTCCTGGACGGCCTGAAAGAAGTGAAAATCTGTGTTGCTTACCGTATGCCGGATGGCCGTGAAGTGACGACCACCCCGCTGGCGGCAGACGATTGGGAAGGTATTGAACCAATCTATGAAACCATGCCAGGCTGGTCTGAAACCACCTTTGGCGTGAAGGAACGTAGCGGTCTGCCACAGGCAGCACTGAACTACATTCAGCGTATTGAAGAACTGACCGGCGTGCCGATTGATATTATTTCAACTGGCCCAGACCGTACTGAAACCATGATCCTGCGCGACCCGTTCGACGCATAATTATGGTTCGTGGTGCAGCGCCTGATGGCGCTGCACTTATCAGGCCTACTCGCTTTATAGGCCGGATAAGACGCAAAGCGTCGTCATCCGGCTTAATCGTGCGTTAAACCCTCGCTTTTTTCCTTCCTGCCATGAAATAAATTAGCGGCTCAGACGCTGGCTGGTTTATCATCAATATAATTAATATCAACAATCTTATCCTTTACTCCCCATTTCCCTGAGGTTGATGTGCAGTTAACAAGTTTTACCGATTATGGACTCCGCGCGCTGATTTACATGGCGTCGCTGCCGGAAGGCAAGATGACGAGCATCTCGGAGGTGACCGAGGTCTACGGCGTGTCGCGTAACCATATGGTTAAAATCATCAATCAGCTAAGCCGTGCCGGATACGTGACGGCAGTACGTGGGAAAAACGGCGGTATTCGCCTGGGTAAACCGGCAAAAGAGATCCGCGTCGGCGATGTCGTGCGTGATTTAGAACCGTTAACGCTGGTGAACTGTAGCAGCGAGTTTTGCCATATAACGCCAGCCTGTCGTTTAAAACAGGCACTTTCAGAAGCCGTGCAAAGTTTTCTCAAGGAACTGGATAACCACACACTGGCCGATTTGGTTGAGCAAAATCAACCGCTTTATAAATTATTGCTGGTGGAGTAATTATTACTACCGCCGGCAGCGATGATGACGGAGGAACCGACATGTCAAAAGATCCTTTCCTGGAACGTGAAACCCAGAAGTACGACAACCCTATCCCGAGCCGGGAATATATCCTTGAACACTTAACAAAACGCGAAAAACCGGCAAATCGTGAAGAGCTGGCCGTTGAACTGAATATTGAAGGCGAAGAGCAAACTGAAGCTCTGCGCCGTCGCCTGCGCGCCATGGAGCGTGACGGGCAGTTAGTCTTTACCCGCCGTCAGTGCTACGCGCTGCCGGAACGCCTCGACCTGCTCAAAGGCATGGTCATTGGCCATCGCGATGGCTTTGGCTTCCTGCGCGTGGAAGGTCGTAAGGACGACCTGTATCTGTCGAGCGAGCAGATGAAAATGTGTATGCACGGTGATGAAGTGCTGGCACAGCCGCTGGGCGCAGACCGTAAAGGTCGCCGCGAAGCGCGTATCGTTCGCGTACTGGTACCGCGTAACGCGCAAATCGTTGGTCGCTACTTTACCGACGCGGGCGTTGGCTTTGTGGTACCAGACGACAGCCGCCTGAGCTTTGATATCCTGATTCCACCAGAATCAGTGATGGGTGCGCGTATGGGCTTTGTGGTGGTGGTCGAGCTGACCCAGCGCCCAACCCGCCGCACTAAAGCAATTGGTAAAATCGTTGAAGTACTGGGCGAAAACATGGGCACCGGTATGGCCGTTGAGATGGCGCTGCGTACCCATGAAATTCCTTATGTCTGGCCGCCAGCGGTAGAAAAGCAGGTTGCCGGTCTCAAAGAGCAGGTGCCGGAAGAGGCTAAAGTGGGTCGCGTTGACCTGCGCGATTTGCCGCTGGTGACTATCGATGGCGAAGATGCCCGCGACTTTGATGATGCGGTCTACTGCGAGAAAAAACGCGGTGGCGGCTGGCGTCTGTGGGTAGCGATTGCAGACGTTAGCTATTACGTCCGTCCGCCGACCCCGCTGGACGGCGAAGCCCGCAATCGTGGGACATCCGTGTATTTCCCAACGCAGGTCGTCCCGATGCTGCCGGAAGTGCTCTCGAACGGCCTGTGTTCTCTGAACCCGCAAGTTGACCGTCTGTGTATGGTCTGTGAAATGACCATCTCGACCAAAGGACGCTTAACCGGCTTCAAATTCTATGAAGCGGTGATGAGCTCGCATGCGCGTCTGACCTATACCAAGGTCTGGCACATGTTGCAGGGTGACCAGGAGCTGCGTGAACAGTACGCGCCGCTGGTTAAACACATTGAAGAGCTGCATAACCTCTACAAAGTGCTGGATGAAGCGCGTGCCGAACGTGGCGGTATCTCGTTTGAAAGCGAAGAAGCGAAGTTTATCTTCAACGCCGATCGCCGTATTGAGCGAATTGAACAGACTCAGCGTAACGATGCGCACAAACTGATTGAAGAGTGCATGATTCTGGCCAACATCTCAGCGGCGCGTTTCGTTGAGAAAGCCAAAGAGCCTGCGCTGTTCCGTATTCACGATAAGCCAACCACGGAAGCCATTACCGCTTTCCGTTCAGTGCTGTCGGAATTGGGTCTGGAGCTGCCCGGTGGCAACAAGCCGGAGCCGCGTGATTACGCCGAACTGCTGGAGTCCGTCGCTGACCGTCCAGACGCTGAAATGCTGCAAACCATGCTGCTGCGTTCGATGAAGCAGGCGATTTATGACCCGGAAAACCGTGGTCACTTCGGTCTGGCGCTGCAATCCTATGCGCACTTTACGTCGCCGATCCGTCGTTATCCTGACCTGTCGCTGCACCGTGCCATCAAGTACCTGCTGGCGAAAGAGCAGGGGCATCAAGGTAACAGCACCGAAACCGGCGGCTATCATTACTCGCTGGAAGAGATGCTGCAATTAGGTCAGCACTGCTCGATGACCGAACGCCGTGCCGATGAAGCAACGCGTGACGTTTCCGACTGGCTGAAATGCGACTTTATGCAGGATCAGGTGGGCAACGTCTTTAACGGCGTGATTGCCAGCGTCACCGGTTTTGGCTTCTTCGTCCGTCTGGATGAGCTGTTCATCGACGGCCTGGTGCACGTTTCTTCGCTGGATAACGACTACTACCGCTTTGACCAGGTCGGTCAGCGTCTGATTGGCGAATCCGGCGGCCAGACCTATCGCCTTGGCGACCGTGTCGAAGTCCGCGTTGAAGCGGTCAACATGGACGAGCGTAAGATAGACTTCTCGCTGATCTCAAGCGAACGTGCCCCGCGTAACGTTGGTAAAACCGAGCGCGAGAAAGCGAAAAAAGGCAGCGGCGGTAAGCCTGCCGCCAGCCGTCGTCGTCAGGCGGGTAAGCGCACCAACTTTGAGCCGGACAGCGCCTTCCGCGGTGAGAAGAAAGGTAAAGCGAAAGCTAACCCGAATCAGACAGCGAAAAGCGGCAAAGCCAGCGCGAATCAAAACGCAGAGCAGGGCAAAGCCAAACCAGCCTCTGACAAAGCGGGCGCGAAAAAAGCCAAAAAGCCATCGGCGAAGACTCAGAAAATTGCTGCCGCAACCAAAGCGAAGCGCGCCGCGAAAAAGAAATCGTCGGAATAGCCTTATTTCCCTCACCGCGACCCTCTCCCTTTCGGGGAGAGGGCTAGAGTGAGGGTAATCACAACGTAGAATTAACAACGAGTATATTCATGAGTGAAATGATTTACGGTATCCATGCAGTGCAGGCACTGCTGGAGCGCGCGCCTGAACGTTTTCAGGAAGTTTTTATTCTGAAAGGCCGTGACGATAAGCGTTTGATGCCGCTTATTCACGCACTGGAAGCGCAGGGCGTGGTGATCCAACTGGCGAACCGTCAGTACCTGGACGAAAAAAGCGAAGGCGCGGTGCATCAGGGCATTATTGCGCGCGTGAAGCCGGGTCGTCAGTATCAGGAGAACGATCTGCCGGATCTGCTGGCGTCAATCGACAAGCCGTTCCTGCTGATCCTCGATGGCGTTACCGATCCCCATAACCTCGGTGCTTGCCTGCGTAGCGCGGATGCGGCCGGTGTCCATGCGGTTATCGTACCAAGAGATCGCTCGGCGCAGCTGAACGCGACGGCGAAAAAAGTGGCCTGTGGCGCGGCAGAAAACGTTCCGCTGATTCGCGTGACAAATCTGGCGCGTACCATGCGTATGCTGCAAGAAGAGAACGTGTGGATCGTCGGTACCGCTGGCGAAGCCACTCATACTCTGTTCCAGAGCAAAATGACCGGGCCGATGGCGCTGGTGATGGGCGCGGAAGGCGAAGGCATGCGTCGTCTGACCCGTGAGCATTGTGATGAGCTGATAAGCATCCCGATGGCGGGCAGCGTATCATCGCTGAACGTCTCCGTGGCTACCGGCATCTGTCTGTTTGAAGCGGTACGCCAGCGCGGCTAAGCTTTCAGGGTGACGGCATAATGCGGTCGCCCTGACTTCCTGACTAAGAGGGGAAACGCGTTAATTGCATTCGCCCTTCTTAACAAAAAGTGGCTGCCATTTATGAATTCTGCTCCATTCCCATCGCGAATTATCGCCCATTTCCCCTATAACTATTTTGCTCTGGTCATGGCGACTGGCATCGTCAGCATTGGCTGCGAGACGGTGGGCTTTCACGCCATTGCGCGTGTCCTGCTTTATCTTAATACGTTCCACTATGTGATATGTCTGGTGCTGGCTATCGCAAAACTCATCACCCATCCCACGGTCGTATGGGAGGATTTGATTCACTCCGATAAAGGCCCGGGCTATTTGACGATGGTGGCGGGTACCAGCATGCTGGGCGTGCAATACAACACATTAACGACGCTGCATAGCGTGCCGAACGTGCTGATGTTTGTCAGTATCTTCCTGTATCTGGTGGTGATTTTCTCGCTTATTGCCGGTATCGCCATGTCGAAGGACAAATGCTCACCGGCGCAAGGGCTGGATGGGCTGTGGTTGTTGTGTACCGTTTCGGGATGCTCCATTGTGGTGTTGGGCATGTCGCTACGAGGGAGCGCGCCGCAGCTTCAGATGCTCATGCTGACCGCGCTCTGGTCGGCGAGCATCATGCTTTATTTCATCATTATTCCGCTGATATTCTTCAAGTGGCTTTTTAGCTCGCTGAACCGTAAAGATTTTTCACCCTCATGGTGGATTAATATGGGGGCGCTGGCGATTGCCGCGCTGGCAGGCGTGAAGGTGCTAGAAAACGATCACCATGACCTTTTTCTCGCCGTGACGCCGTCGATAATTACCATCACCTTCTTCCTCTGGGCGGCTGCGGCATGGTGGCTGATACTGCTGCTGACGATTCTGGTCTGGCGCACGGTCACGCGCTCCTTGAATCTGAGTTATGCGCCCGGCAACTGGTCGATTGTCTTCCCTTCCGGCATGTTTGCCGTCACCACAATGAATGTTATGCGCTATCTCCAGGTCGATTTACCGGCTGAATGGCTCAGGGTGGCGATGGCGGGCGTTTTGCTGCTGTGGTTGAGTTTTTACCTGTGGATGCTGGCGTCTTTCTGCAAGGGTATTAAGGCGCAATAACCTATTTTGTGATCCTGGTGCATTGTTGATGTTTTGCCTCCGTCCATACTTAAGGCATTGCCCAATGGCGGAGGGAGAGACAGTGCACTGGCAAACTCACACCGTTTTTAACCAACCTACCCCCTTAAACAACAGTAATTTGTTCTTATCCGATGTCGCCCTGTGCGAGGCGATAACCCGGCATGATGCTGGTTGGGATAGCGATCTGCTCGCCAGTATCGGTCAACAGCTTGGCACTGCTGAATCATTGGAGCTGGGGCGTTTAGCCAATGCGCATCCCCCTGAATTACTTCGTTACGACCCGCAAGGGCAACGACAAGATGATGTCCGCTTCCATCCCGCCTGGCATTTATTGATGCAGGGGCTGTGCGCCAACCGCGTGCATAATCTGCCGTGGGAAGAGGAGGCGTGCAGCGGCGCGTTTGTTGCCCGCGCCGCACGTTTTATGCTGCATGCGCAGGTGGAAGCCGGAACGTTATGCCCCATCACCATGACTTTTGCCGCCACGCCTTTACTGTTAAAAACGCTGCCGCCGCTATTTAAGGATTGGCAAACGCCATTAACAAGCGACCGATACGACCCGCATCAGCAGCCGGGGGCGCTTAAACGCGGGCTGCTAATTGGAATGGGCATGACGGAAAAGCAGGGGGGCTCTGACGTCCTGAGCAACAGCACTCACGCAGAGTGCCTGGCGGATGGGAGTTATCAACTCACCGGGCATAAATGGTTCTACTCCGTCCCGCAAAGCGACGCGCATCTGGTGCTAGCCCAGGCAAAACGCGGGCTAACCTGCTTCTTTGTGCCGCGTTTGCTACCGGACGGAACGCGCAATGCTATCCGCCTTGAACGGTTGAAGGACAAACTTGGCAACCGTTCCAATGCCAGCAGTGAGGTGGAGTTTGAGCAAGCGCTCGGCTGGCCGATAGGCGAAGAAGGTGATGGTATTCGGCAAATCCTGAAAATGGGCGGTTTGACGCGTTTTGATTGCGCGCTAGGCAGCCATAGCCTGATGCGTCGGGCGCTATCGGTGGCTGTCTATCACGCCTTCCAGCGCCAGGCCTTCGGCCATAACCTGGTGGATCTCCCGTTAATGCGCCAGGTTCTGGGCAGAATGGCGTTACAGCTGGAAGGGCAAACGGCATTCCTGTTTCGTCTCGCCAGTGCCTGGGGGCAATCTCATTCCCCGCAGGAAACGCTATGGGCGCGGCTGTTTACACCTGCCGCTAAGTTCGCCATCTGCAAAGCGGGTATACCTTTTGTCGCCGAGGCGATGGAAGTGCTGGGCGGTATCGGCTATTGCGAAGAGAGCGAGCTGCCTCGTCTGTACCGCGAAATGCCGGTGAATAGCATTTGGGAGGGGTCTGGCAACATCATGTGCCTTGATGTCCTGCGCGTTTTGATGAAACAACCGGATGCTGTTTCGCTGCTCGCCGCAGAGTGTGCTGAAGTGAAAGGTCAGGATCGTCATTTTGACCGCCACTGGCGCCAGCTACAGCAACGGCTGCGAAAACCCTCTGAGGCGATGGGGCGTGAAATAACGGGGCAAGTTTACTTACTTGGCGTTGGGGCACAGATGCTGCGTTACGCGTCTCCCCCTTTGGCCCAGGCCTGGTGCCGGATGATGCTGGATGCAAGAGGTGGCGTGTTGCTGAGCGAGCAGGTGATTAATGACGTATTAAGTCGTGCGACGGGAGGCGTTCGGTAAGCACTGGAGGACGTGGAAGAGGCGTAACAGCGTTAGCGCATCTTCCACTATTGGCTGGTCTTAGGCATAGATTATCGCCTGTGCACGCCAGTTATCTTGCTGCGGTTCTTCATACATCTGAACAATACGGTACCAGGAAGCGCCTTGCTCGTCTGCCTTGCGCGCTATCTCCATCTCAACATCTTCCAGGCTTCCGGCAACGTTATCGACTGAAATCAGCCCGATCTCATTCAGTCCGGTGACACAATCAGCGCTGGCAAACTCTGCTGACTGTGCCGCGGTGGCGTGTGAACCGCCGGGCAAAAGCAGGGTAGATAAGGTTAATGATTGTTTCATCGTCAGCTCCATTTCACATAACCCAGTGGGGGCAGTCCATAGCAGACGCATATCCCGTATTGCGATAAGGCGCCATTGTGCATCAGGAAAACGTGAAACGGTGCAAACCTACGTAAAGCTGCTAAAGATTACCGACGGTAGAGGATAGCCTGTGAGTACCACTGTCCCGGCACTACGGTGTCATCAATCATGACAATCACATAGTAGTCCGCTTTCTGCGCGGTGGCTTTTGCCAGGATGGTTTCTTCAACATCCATCGGCGAGCCGTGCACCAGCGCGCTGACCGTACCCATGCGCTGCAAACCTTCCGTCTGGTTGCGACGAATCTCCTGCGGGTGGTCGGTGACCGCTGGCGGCGCTTCGGGCGTGCCTTCCAGCAGGGTACAACCGCTCAACATGAGCGCCAACAACATAGGGATAAACCGTTTTATCGCCATTTCCCGTTTCCTGATAGACATAGTGTAGTGGGGAAAAAATTCCCTTTTGGGTTAATGTTCCTGAATTGTTAACCATAGCGCTATTTTCGAATGAAAATACCCTGAAACCGTAACCGGGTTCTCAATGTTATCAATCAAGGGTATTGTCATCTTATCACTGCATTAATTTTCCTCTGCTCTATCAGCATAGCTAAAGGAGTTACCCCATGATTGAACTGGAAATGCGCACGCTGGCAGGACAACAAATTCTTCATGCCTTCCCGAAAGGGGCTGCGGAAAAAGCGCTGCCCAGCATCGTGTTTTATCATGGGTTTACCTCGTCGAACGTGGTGTATAGCTATTTTGCTGTGGCATTAGCGCAGGCGGGTTTTCGGATCATCATGCCTAGCGCTGCCGATCATGGCGAACGCTTTAGCGGTGATAGTGAAGGTCGGCTACAGCATTTCTGGCAGATTCTCATACAGAACTTCACCGAGTTTCCCGCACTGCGGGATGCGCTTCAGGCAAGCGAGCTGGTGAGTGATAACAGACTGGCGGTTGCCGGGGCGTCAATGGGAGGAATGACCGCGCTGGGACTTATGGCGCAGCATCCTGAATTGAAGTGCGTGGCGAGCCTGATGGGATCGGGCTACTTCACGTCGCTATCCCACTCGCTGTTCCCGCCATCTGCGGCGACAATACAGGAGCAGGAACGGCTGCGGACCTTGCTGGCAACATGGGATGTCGGACATCAGCTGGCGCGGCTGGCCGACCGTCCGCTGCTGCTGTGGCATGGTGAAGAAGATGATGTCGTGCCTGCGGGCGAAACCTTCCGTTTACAGCAAGCGCTTTGTGAAGCTCACCTGGATGAACGGTTGACCTGCGTCTGGCAATCCGGCGTTCGCCACCGTATCACGCCAGAAGCGCTGGCGAGCACGGTGACGTTTTTCCGCCAGCATCTTTAAACGCGGATAACCTGCACGCTCTGATCCTCGAGTTTTTTGAGGATCTCCGGGTCTGCCTGCTTGCCGGTGATCAGAATATCGATCTCATCAGCACGGCTAAACAACATGCCCGCACGCTCACCGACTTTGCTGCTGTCGACCAGTACCGCCAGCTTGCCCACCACGTTCAGCATTTTTTGTTCGGCCATCGCGGTCAGCATGTCGGTTTTATACAGCCCTTCAGCGGTGAGCCCTTTGCCGCTGGTGAACATCCAGTGCCCAGCGTAGAGGCTATTCTCGCTGCCCTGCGGGCTAAGCGTAATCGCGTGGCTACGGTTGTATTGGCCGCCCATAATGATCACGCTGTCGTGTTCTCTGTCGATAAGGTAGTTTGCCAGCGGCAAGTAGTTGGTGATTATCTGTACCGGCTTGCCGCAGATCTCCTGGCCGACTAAAAAGGCGGTTGATCCGCAGTTGATCACCACGCTTTCACCTGGCATCACCAGCTGCGCCGCCGCTTTGGCGATGCGGACTTTCTCATCATGGTTCTGAGCCTGGTGAATATTCATTGGCGACCAGCGTGGCGGCTGCTGATTGATTGCCTCAGCGCCGTTACGCACTTTCTTCAGCTTGCCGCTTTCGTCGAGTTTGTTGATGTCCCTGCGGGCCGTGGCGGGTGAAATTCCCAGACGGGAAATCACCTGTTCTACTGTAACAAAGCCCGCCTGTGCCAGCAGTTCCAGTAGAATCTGATGTCTTTGCGCTTCCGTCATGAGCTAATCCGAAAAAAAATGATGAGTAAAGATGATATTTGAAAACCTGGCAAAATACTAAAATTATATCCGGGTGCGGTAGGGGCTTTCCGGGAGTGTCGTTTACGAGCAGGTCTGTGCGGGCTTTTCCCGGCGTCGCTTGCGCTCGGCCGGGCTACCTGTCCTGTGCGGGGGGCGGATTTTCCCGAGTTACCTGTTCTGTGCGGGGAGCGGATTTACCCCGATTACCTGTTGGTGTGGGTGTGAGAGTAGCCCGGCCAAGCGCAGCGCCGCCGGGATCTCTGCGGAGCCAACAAATTACAGGAACGATTTAAACGGCAGATCCGGTTCAATGGTAAAGCAGTCATCAAAGCCGCGTGGATAGTGATATTCAAAGTTATCTTTATCCAATGGCCAGGTAAATTTACCGCCAACCTGCCAGATAAAAGGTTTGAATCCATACTTCAGACGATCTTTTTTCATCTCCCACAGCACGCGGATCTCTTGCGGATCGGCCTGGAAGTTTGACCAGATATCATGGTGGAATGGGATAACCACTTTGGTATTCAGCGCTTCTGCCATACGCAGCATATCGGCGCTTGTCATTTTGTCGGTAATACCGCGTGGGTTTTCACCGTATGAGCCCAGCGCGACGTCAATTTGATGCTCGTTACCGTGTTTAGCATAGTAGTTGGAATAGTGGGAATCGCCGCTGTGATACAGCGTACCGCCCGGGGTTTTAAACAGATAGTTAACCGCCCGCGCATCCATGCCATCCGGCAGCACGCCTGCCGCTTTTTGATCGGCTGGCAAGGTGATAAGCGCGGTGCGGTCAAATGCATCAAGCGCATGAATTTCAATATCTTTTACTTTTACCACGTCGCCAGGTTTAACCACAATACAGCGTGACGCTGGCACACCCCAACCGATCCACAAATCGACACAAGTCTGCGGCCCGATAAACGGCACATCATCTGCGCAATTCTGCATGACCGCAGCGGCAACGTTAACGTCGATATGATCGTTATGGTCGTGCGTAGCCAGCACCGCGTCAATCTGACGAATAGCGAACGGATCCAGCACGAACGGTGTGGTACGCAGATTAGGTTGCAGTTTTTTCACCCCTGCCATGCGCTGCATCTGGTGGCCTTGCTTCATCAGCGGATTACCGTGACTTTGTTTGCCGGTACCGCACCAGAAGTCGACGCAGACGTTGGTTCCCCCTTCTGATTTCAACCAGATCCCGGTACAGCCCAACCACCACATTGCAAAGGTACCCGGCGCGACCTGCTCCTGCTCAATCTCTTCATTCAACCAGCTTCCCCACTCCGGGAAGGTGCTCAGGATCCAGGATTCCCGTGAGATAGTTTCTACTTTGCTCATCGTGTTTTCCTCTTTTACTCGTCAAATGTAATCATATGGTGATTTGTTGTGATTGATATTGGCACCGTTTTTTCATGAATGCAATGGGGTATTTTTGGGGGGATGGCGAGTTATGCTTCGGTAAGTAACGACAAATAATCAATGGTTAAACAATGTTTCAGTTACATTTAATTGATTTATAAAGAATATTTCAAAGTGGTTTTGTCAGTCTCGATTTCCATTCTAAAGATAAGCTTATTATTGCGGCGCGCATCACAATTAATCAAATTGAATCTTGTTGTGATTATTTTTGATTATTAGAGTGTGTTCACCCGGCTAGCCTCAGATTGGGTTTAGCCTTCCTCAATGACTGGAGAGCGTGATGGAGATCCTCTACAACATCTTTACCGTCTTTTTTAACCAGGTGATGACCAACGCTCCGCTACTGTTGGGTATCGTGACCTGTCTCGGCTACATCCTGCTGCGTAAAAGCGTCAGCGTGATTATTAAAGGCACAATTAAAACGATTATCGGTTTTATGCTGCTGCAAGCAG
Organism: Enterobacteriaceae bacterium; assembly: GCA_902363335.1. Classification (GTDB taxonomy): domain Bacteria; phylum Pseudomonadota; class Gammaproteobacteria; order Enterobacterales; family Enterobacteriaceae; genus Kluyvera. Next base: position 133,368 of record CABIZV010000007.1, read on the forward strand.
GGTCCGGCATCCTGACCAGCACCTTTAAACCGGTAGTGGCGAAGATGTCGGAGGTTTACGGCATCAACGGTGCGATTTCAGACACCTACGCCTCGATGATGGCCACCATCGAACGCATGGGGGACGCCTACAGTTGGGTAGGCTATGCGGTGCTGTTAGCGCTGGCGTTGAACATCTGTTACGTCCTGCTGCGCCGTATTACCGGCATCCGAACCATCATGCTTACCGGACACATCATGTTCCAGCAGGCGGGGCTGGTTGCGGTCTCCTTCTATATCTTCGGCTATTCGATGTGGACCACCATTATCTGCACGGCGGTGCTGGTGTCGCTCTACTGGGGCATCACCTCCAATATGATGTACAAGCCGACGCAAGAAGTGACCGACGGCTGCGGCTTCTCCATTGGGCACCAGCAGCAGTTCGCGTCGTGGATTGCTTATAAAGTCGCGCCGTATCTCGGCAAAAAAGAAGAAAGCGTAGAAGACCTTAAGCTGCCCGGCTGGCTGAATATTTTCCACGACAATATCGTCTCGACGGCGATTGTGATGACCATTTTCTTCGGCGCGATTCTGCTTTCCTTCGGCATTGACGTGGTTCAGGCAATGGCGGGCAAAACCCACTGGACGGTCTATATCCTGCAAACCGGTTTCTCGTTTGCGGTGGCGATTTTCATCATCACGCAGGGCGTGCGTATGTTTGTCGCAGAGCTCTCTGAAGCCTTCAACGGAATTTCTCAACGCCTGATCCCAGGCGCCGTTCTGGCCATCGACTGTGCGGCCATTTATAGCTTCGCACCGAACGCCGTGGTCTGGGGCTTTATGTGGGGCACCATCGGTCAGTTGATTGCCGTGGGTATCCTGGTCGGCATGGGCTCCTCCATTTTGATAATCCCTGGCTTTATCCCGATGTTCTTCTCCAACGCCACCATTGGCGTGTTTGCCAACCACTTTGGCGGCTGGCGCGCGGCGCTCAAAATTTGCCTGGTGATGGGCATGATTGAAATCTTCGGCTGCGTCTGGGCGGTGAAACTGACCGGCATGAGCGCCTGGATGGGTATGGCGGACTGGTCAATTCTGGCACCGCCGATGATGCAGGGCTTCGCCTCAATCGGCATCGCCTTTATGGCCGTCATTATTGTGATTGCACTGGCTTATATGGTCTTCGCCGGACGCGCGCTGCGCGCTGAGGAAGATGCGGAAAAACAACTGGCAGACGTTTCTGCTCAATAAGGAGTTTTGACTATGACCGTACGTATCTTAGCTGTATGTGGTAACGGGCAAGGTAGTTCCATGATCATGAAAATGAAGGTGGATCAGTTCCTGACGCAGTCAAATATTGACCATACGGTGAACAGCTGCGCGGTAGGGGAATACAAGAGCGAATTGAGCGGCGCGGACATTATCATCGCCTCGACCCATATCGCCGGTGAAATTACCGTATCCGGCAATAAATACGTTGTAGGCGTGCGCAATATGCTGTCTCCGGCGGACTTTGGTCCAAAGTTGCTGGAAGTGATCAAAGAACATTTCCCGAATGACGTGAAGTGAGGATGCACCATGAAATTACGTGATTCGCTGGCGGAAAACGACGCCATCCTGTTACAAGCTGAGGCCGCCACCTGGCAAGAAGCGGTGAAGCTGGGCGTTGACCTGCTGGTGAAGGCTGATGTGGTTGAGCCGCGCTATTACCAGGCCATCCTCGACGGCGTTGCCGAACATGGCCCTTACTTCGTGATTGCGCCGGGCTTAGCGATGCCGCACGGGCGTCCGGAGGAGGGCGTCAAGAAAACCGGTTTTGCGCTGGTGACGCTGAAAACGCCGCTGGTCTTTAACCACGAAGATAACGACCCGGTGGACATCCTGATAACGATGGCGGCGGTCGACGCCAATGCCCATCAGGAAGTGGGCATCATGCAAATCGTTAACCTATTCGATGATGAAGCCAACTTCGACCGTTTACGCGCCTGCCGTACCGCGCAGGAAGTGCTCGATTTAATTGATAACGCCAATGCGGCGGCTGTTTAAAAGGAATAGCAAAATGTCATTACCTATGTTGCAGGTCGCGCTGGATAACCAGTCAATGTCTTCCGCGTACGAAACCACTCGTCTGATTGCCGATGAAGTGGACATTATTGAAGTCGGCACCATCCTTTGCGTGGCCGAAGGGGTTCGCGCGGTTCGTGACCTGAAGGCGCTCTATCCGCACAAAATTGTCCTGGCGGACGCCAAAATTGCCGATGCCGGTAAAATTCTCTCCCGTATGTGCTTTGAAGCTAATGCAGACTGGGTGACTGTGATCTGCTGTGCGGATATCAATACCACCAAAGGCGCGCTGGACGTGGCGAAAGAGTTTAACGGCGACGTTCAGATAGAACTGACCGGTTTCTGGACCTGGGAACAGGCGCAGGAGTGGCGTGACGCGGGCATCCAGCAGGTGGTGTATCACCGCAGCCGTGACGCGCAGGCGGCAGGCGTGGCCTGGGGCGAGGCGGATATCAGCGCCATCAAACGTCTGGCAGATATGGGCTTTAAAGTGACCGTAACCGGCGGGCTGGCGCTCGAAGATCTGCCGTTGTTTAAAGGCATCCCAATCCACGTCTTTATCGCTGGTCGCAGTATTCGCGATGCCGCGTCACCGGTGGAAGCCGCGCGTCAGTTTAAACGCTCTATTGCCCAGCTTTGGGGCTAAGGAGCGGCTATGTCGTTGAATAACACACCGCTTGGAATTTATGAAAAAGCTCTCCCCGCCGGGGGGAGCTGGCAAGAACGCCTGCAACTGGCAAAAGAGCTGGGTTTTGATTTTGTCGAAATGTCGGTGGATGAAACCGATGCGCGGCTGTCACGCCTCGACTGGAGTCGCGAACAGCGCCTGGCGCTGGTCAACGCGATTGCCGAAACCGGCGTACGCGTACCGTCCATGTGCCTCTCTGCTCACCGTCGTTTTCCGCTGGGCAGTGAAGACGACGCGGTTCGGGCGCAGGGGCTTGAGATTATGCGCAAGGCCATTCAGTTTGCGCAGGACATCGGTATTCGCGTTATCCAGTTGGCGGGTTATGACGTTTATTATCAGGAAGCCAATAACGAAACGCGGCGTCGTTTCCGCGACGGGCTAAAAGAGAGCGTCGAAATGGCCAGCCGCGCGCAGGTAACGTTGGCAATGGAGATCATGGACTATCCGTTAATGAACTCCATCAGCAAAGCGCTGGGCTACGCTCACTATCTGAATAACCCGTGGTTCCAGCTCTACCCGGATATCGGCAATCTGTCCGCCTGGGATAACGATGTGCAGATGGAACTTCAGGCAGGAATCGGCCATATCGTCGCCGTACACGTGAAAGACACCAAACCCGGCGTCTTTAAAAACGTGCCGTTTGGCGAAGGTGTGGTTGATTTTGAACGCTGCTTTGAGACGCTCAAAACGAGCGGTTACTGTGGGCCGTATTTGATAGAAATGTGGAGTGAAACCTCCGATGACCCGGCGCAAGAAGTGGCAAAAGCGCGTGATTGGGTGAAAGCGCGGATGGCCCGTGCGGGTCTGGTGGAGGCGGCATAATGCAAAAGCTTAAACAGCAGGTATTTGAAGCTAATATGGCGTTGCCGCACTATGGTCTCGTCACTTTTACCTGGGGTAACGTCAGCGCTATCGACCGCGCGCGTGGGCTGGTGGTGATTAAGCCTAGCGGTGTCGCTTATGAAAGCATGGGCGTTGACGACATGGTGGTGGTGGATATGTCAGGGAAGGTGGTGGAAGGCGACTATCGTCCTTCCTCTGATACTGCGACCCATCTGGCATTGTACCAGCGCTATCCCTCGCTTGGTGGCGTGGTGCATACCCACTCCACCCATGCCACCGCGTGGGCGCAGGCAGGGCTGGCTATCCCCGCGTTGGGCACCACTCATGCGGACTACTTCTTTGGCGACATTCCCTGCACTCGGGCGTTAACAGCAGAAGAAGTGCAGGGCGAGTATGAGCTGAACACCGGCAAAGTGATCATCGAAACCTTAGGCGACGTAGAGCCGCTGCATACGCCGGGCATCGTGGTCTATCAGCACGGCCCATTCGCCTGGGGGAAAGATGCCCACGACGCGGTGCATAACGCGGTGGTCATGGAAGAGGTGGCGAGAATGGCGTGGATTGCGCGCGCTATTAACCCGGCGCTCAACCACATTGATGATTACCTGATGAATAAGCATTTCATGCGCAAGCACGGCCCAAATGCCTATTACGGTCAGTAGCGAGTAGCCCGGCCAAGCGCAGCGCCGCCGGGATTTCTCCCCGGCTAACGACAAAAGCATTACCCCCCCGAAATTTGTACTCCCACGGGATGTTACTGGTCTGGTTTCGGGGTTTTTTATGCTTCGCCCCCGGGCGGGGGCGAAGGTCGGGTATCAGCGATAAATAGCCGCGCTGGCGTGGATTAACCCATCGCTTCCCGGCTCATGCATCAGGATAGGCCGATAGTATCTGGCCCCCTGTGCATCGCTCTCCTGACTGAGCGCCATGTCGGCCTCTTGCTCAGTGGCGATATTATGGTTGATATAGATAACTCCCAGGCTCTGCACATCGTCCATGTTACGTGCCTGACGGCCATCAATCTTAATGGCAGCCTGTGCGCTGGTGCTAACCAGTAACGCAGCAATTACGGCAATGATGATGTTTTTCATACCTGACTCCTTACTGACAGTCCTGACGTTACGCGGGGCTCTCCTCTGGTGGTGTGTGTGACTTCTGAGTTAATTGTAATCCTTCTACAGCATCTCCACAGAGACCTTTTCTGATGCTGTTGTTCAAAAAATTACCGCTTTCCGGGCTGTTTAATTTTAAATCACCGACTTAGGCTCACTTTGCGCTTTGTGCGAATATTTTGCGCAATCAGCTTGTGTTTCCTGGGGTGGGCAAGTACTATTACGCGTCATTTTTCAGCCGACCTTTAACACGTTCCTTGCCTCCATGGGCCTCGGCTGACCCAGACAGGAGGCTGAATAATCCGTAAGGAGCAATTCGATGCGTCATTACGAAATCGTTTTTATGGTCCATCCTGACCAGAGCGAACAGGTTCCGGGTATGATCGAACGCTACACTGGTGCAATCACTGCAGCAGAAGGCACGATCCACCGTCTGGAAGACTGGGGCCGCCGTCAGCTGGCTTACCCGATCAACAAACTGCACAAAGCACACTACGTTCTGCTGAACGTTGAAGCTCCGCAGGAAGTGATCGATGAGCTGGAAACAAACTTCCGCTTCAACGATGCCGTTATCCGCAGCATGGTTATGCGTACTAAGCACGCTGTTACCGAAGCATCTCCAATGGTTAAAGCGAAAGACGAGCGTCGTGAACGTCGTGACGATTTCGCAAATGAAACCGCAGATGATGCTGAAGCTGGGGATTCTGAAGAGTAATTTCTGATGACCAACCGTCTGGTGTTATCCGGCACTGTGTGCAGGACGCCGCTTCGCAAGGTCAGCCCATCAGGAATTCCTCATTGCCAGTTCGTGCTTGAGCATCGTTCTGTGCAGGAGGAAGCCGGTTTCCACCGGCAGGCATGGTGCCAAATGCCCGTTATTATTAGCGGACACGAGAACCAAGCCATTACTCACAGTATAACGGTCGGCAGTTGCATAACCGTTCAGGGTTTTATCTGTTGCCACAAAGCAAAGAATGGCCTGAGCAAAATGGTTCTGCATGCCGAGCAGATTGAATTGATAGATTCTGGAGACTAGCCAAATGGCACGTTATTTCCGTCGTCGCAAGTTCTGCCGTTTCACCGCGGAAGGCGTTGTTGAGATCGATTACAAAGACATCGCAACGTTGAAAAACTACATTACCGAAAGCGGTAAAATTGTCCCGAGCCGTATTACCGGTACTCGTGCAAAATACCAGCGTCAGCTGGCTCGCTGCATCAAGCGCGCTCGCTACCTGTCCCTGCTGCCGTATACCGATCGTCATCAGTAATCGGCCGCCGTCTATTAACGACTTTAAGAGGATAAGGTAATGCAAGTTATTCTGCTTGATAAAGTAGCAAACCTGGGCACCCTGGGTGATCAAGTTAACGTTAAAGCGGGCTACGCTCGTAACTTCCTGGTACCACAGGGCAAAGCTGTTCCTGCTACCAAGAAAAACGTTGAATTCTTCGAAGCACGTCGTGCAGAACTGGAAGCCAAACTGGCTGACGTTCTGGGCGCTGCAGAAGCTCGTGCTGCACAGATCGTAGCACTGGAATCAGTAACCATCGCGTCTAAAGCTGGCGACGAAGGTAAACTGTTCGGTTCCATCGGTACTCGCGACATCGCTGATGCAGTTACTGCTGCTGGCGTTAATGTTGCTAAGAGCGAAGTTCGTCTGCCGAACGGCGTTCTGCGTACTGTTGGCGAGCACGAAGTGAACTTCCAGGTTCACAGCGAAGTATTCGCTAAAGTTATCATCAACGTTGTTGCTGCTTAATCAGCAACCCACGTTTTGATAACAACAAACCGCCGGCCTTGTGCCGGCGTTTTGCTTTCTGGCCCCCGCGCTTTTCAACTGGCTATCTTTCATCCTTTTCGCGATAATCATAAAAATAAAACATTATTTTAATTTATGGTGGAAGAATGGATACTCTCAGCCAGCCTCCCTTATTTTCTCGTAAGAACATCGTTTACCTCAGCGCCGCTTTCTGCTGCTTGCTCTGGGGAAGCGCCTATCCGGCTATCAAAAGCGGATATGAAATCTTCCAGATTGCTGCTGACGATATCCCGACCAAAATTGTTTTTGCTGGTTATCGCTTCCTGTTTGCAGGATTACTGTTGTTATTGCTGGCGATGGCGACGCGAAAACCGATTGCGCGACTTAGTCCGCGCCAATTCGGGCAGCTGACGCTATTGGGTCTGACGCAAACTTCCCTGCAATATATTTTCTTCTACATTGGCCTCGCTTTCACGACCGGGGTTAAAGGCTCGATCATGAATGCGACCGGCACATTCTTTAGCGTGCTGCTGGCGCACTTTATCTATCAAAACGACAAGCTCAGCTATAACAAAACGTTGGGCTGTATTCTGGGCTTTGCGGGTGTGATGGTGGTGAACTTCAACAGCGGCCTGCTGGACTTCAGCTTTAGCCTGCTGGGGGATGGTTCGGTCGTGCTGGCGGCCTTTATTTTGTCGGCGGCCTCGCTGTATGGAAAACGGATCTCGCAGACGGTCGACCCAACGGTGATGACCGGCTATCAGCTGGCGCTGGGTGGCCTGGCGCTGGTGGTGGGCGGTTATCTTAGCGGCGGAGAGCTTACCTTCCACGGCATCTCATCGGTGGCGATTCTGGGCTACCTGACGCTACTCTCTTCGGTGGCTTTCGCCTTGTGGAGCATTCTGCTCAAATACAATCGCGTGGGCATGATTGCGCCGTTTAACTTCCTGATTCCGGTCTCGGGTTCGGTGCTGTCGGCGATTTTCCTCGGCGAGGATATTCTCGAATGGAAATATGCGCTGGCGTTGCTGCTGGTGTGTTCGGGTATTTGGTGGGTGAACAAGGTGAAGCGTTAACGCTTCACCTTGATGCCTGATGGCGCTGTGCTTATCAGGCCCCGATCGTAGGCCGGGTAAGGCGGAGCCGCCACCCGGCAATCAGCACGATTAACGAGCGCGAATAAAGCTGCCGTCTGCCTGACGGGTAAACAGGACCTGTCCGTTATCAGACTCAATGGTTAACCCCGTCACCACGCCGTTCGCATTTTTACGAATCTGCACCTGTTGACCCTTTTTCAGGGTGCTAAGCGGTTTGCCCGCTCCTTCAACCTGCGCCATCGCGTACACATCGGTTGGCGGCAGATTATTGTCGCGGAACAGCTGCGCCATCGTCTTGCCGGCCTCAACTTGATAGGTACGCCATTGATTGCTGTCGGCGCTCTCCTGATACGGCTGAGTGCGTGACGGCGCGGCCTGTTCCGTTGGCTGCTCTTCCTGCACGGGTTCAGGTTCTACCGGTGCGACCTGATCCGGGTCATTTGACGGCGTGACCAGCTGCGCGTGTAACGGCTGAGCGTCAGGCTGCGGCGCGGACTGCGACTGGAAGTCTAGCTGCGCATTACGGCTCACGGGCGCAGGCGGACTGTCCTCTGCAGATGGCAGTAAAAAGCCGATAATTACCACCACTGCGGCGATAATCACCCCGCGACGGTGGGCAAGCGGCAACGGATCCAGGATGCGGAGATTATCCGGCGCGTGCCAGATTTTCTGCAGCAAAGGTTTCACTTCAAATCTCCCGGGCATGACTTTCCTCCTGCTCCGTGTCTTCGCTATCAACTAACTGCCTGATGAACGTGGTAAAGCACTCTTTCATCATATCCCATAGGTAATATTTATTGTTTCTTTTTCCCGGTAATTTGTCATCTTTCCTGACACAAAGTTTTACCCTATGCGGCGTGACTGCTATGCTGCCCGCTACTTTATACCCGAAGAAAGGAAAGACGATGGCCACCCCGACTTTTGACACCATTGAAGCACAGGCAAGCTACGGTATTGGCCTGCAGGTAGGACAGCAGCTGAGCGAGTCCGGTTTGCAGGGTTTACTGCCGGAAGCACTGGTTGCCGGTATTGCCGACGCGCTGGAAGGCAAACAGCCTGCTGTGCCGGTAGACGTTGTTCACCGTGCTCTGCGTGAAATTCACGAACGTGCAGATGCCGTTCGTCGCGAGCGTTTTGCCTCAATGGCAGAAGATGGCGTGAAATACCTGGAAGAAAACCGTGAGAAAGAAGGCGTGAACAGCACCGAAACCGGTCTGCAGTTCCGCGTTCTGACCCAGGGCGAAGGCGCAATTCCTGCGCGTACCGACCACGTTCGCGTTCACTACACCGGTAAACTGATTGACGGCACCGTCTTCGACAGCTCCGTTGCACGTGGCGAACCGGCTGAATTCCCGGTTAATGGCGTGATCCCAGGCTGGATTGAAGCGCTGACCCTGATGCCAGTTGGCTCTAAATGGGAACTGACTATCCCTCACGAACTGGCCTACGGCGAACGCGGCGCGGGTGCATCTATCCCTCCGTTCAGCACGCTGGTCTTTGAGGTCGAGTTACTGGAAATCCTGTAACCCTCGCGTTTATCCTCTCTCCGCAGGGGGAGAGGATACAAACTCCTGAAGTTTGATATATCCTGGGATTTAATCTTGCAAATACCGTTGTTGCGTGTATTTTTGTGAGCTGTTTCCCATAGGTGAGGTGATATAACACTCACTTTAAACATAAAATTAACATTATATTTAAATCATAGTATTCATCCCTCCGATTCTTACCTAATATCGAGACATCCTATAGATGGGATAGTCTTGCATGACGACATAAAGGGCCAGTAGAGCCCGCACAACACAGACAGAAACAACAGGAAGAAATCACATGGTTGATCAGATCAAGGTCGCTGCTGCCGATGGGCAAGAGCCGACCGAACAATCGCTACGGCGAAACCTCACTAACCGGCATATTCAGCTCATCGCGATCGGCGGCGCCATCGGGACAGGTCTGTTTATGGGCTCGGGGAAAACAATCAGCCTCGCGGGGCCGTCGATCATCTTCGTGTATATGATCATCGGCTTTATGCTTTTCTTCGTGATGCGTGCGATGGGCGAACTGCTGCTCTCTAACCTCGAATATAAGTCGTTCAGTGATTTTGCGGCTGACCTGCTTGGCCCGTGGGCGGGCTATTTTACCGGCTGGACGTACTGGTTCTGCTGGGTTGTCACCGGGATGGCCGATGTGGTGGCGATAACCGCCTACGCGCAATTCTGGTTCCCCGGCCTCTCCGACTGGGTGGCCTCGCTGGCTGTGGTTGTCCTGCTGCTGAGCCTGAACCTGGCCACCGTGAAGATGTTCGGTGAGATGGAGTTCTGGTTTGCGATGATCAAAATCGTCGCCATCGTCGCGCTGATTATTGTCGGCCTGGTGATGGTGCTGACGCACTTTACCTCGCCAACCGGCGTTGAGGCCTCGTTTGCACACCTGTGGAACGACGGCGGCTGGTTCCCTAAAGGGATTAGCGGTTTCTTTGCGGGCTTCCAGATTGCGGTATTCGCGTTTGTGGGGATTGAGCTGGTGGGAACGACCGCCGCGGAAACCAAAGACCCTGAGAAATCGCTGCCGCGTGCAATTAACTCTATTCCTATCCGCATCATCATGTTCTACGTGTTCGCGCTGATCGTGATTATGTCCGTGACCCCGTGGAGCTCAGTGGTGCCGGATAAGAGCCCGTTTGTTGAACTGTTTATGCTGGTCGGCCTGCCTGCGGCGGCAAGCATCATCAACTTTGTGGTGCTGACGTCTGCCACCTCATCCGCTAACAGCGGCGTGTTCTCAACCAGCCGTATGCTGTTTGGCCTGGCACAAGATGGCGTCGCGCCTGGCCTGTTCGCTAAGCTCTCCAAACGCGCGGTGCCGGCGAAAGGCTTGACCTTCTCCTGTATCTGCCTGCTGGGCGGCGTGGTGATGCTGATGGTCAACCCAAGCGTGATTGCGGCATTCACCATGATCACCACCGTCTCAGCGATTCTGTTTATGTTCGTCTGGACGATTATCCTGTGCTCTTACCTGGTTTACCGTAAGCAGCGTCCACACCTGCATGAATCTTCCAAATACAAAATGCCGCTGGGCAAAGTGATGTGCTGGGTATGTATGGCGTTCTTCGCCTTCGTACTGGTGCTGTTGACGCTGGAAGCCGATACCCGTGAAGCGCTGATGGTGACGCCGATTTGGTTCATCGTGCTGGGGCTGGGTTGGATGTTCCTGCGTAAGAATCAGCGGGCTAAGTAAGGTACGATTGCCCGATGGCGCTTTGCTTATCGGGCCTACGAGCGCGATCGTTGTAGGCCGGGTAAGCGCAGCGCCACCCGGCAGTACCAGTCTCAAACCTCAAAGCGCCCACCGTGGCGCTTTCTTCGTTTTTGCGCCCCACCTCGTAGTCCCTCTTCTCTTAACGTGATATTTTCCCCGCCATAGCTCAAAGCCTATGGAGATAAAATGCGTCAGAGAACAATTGTTTGCCCGGTAATTCAAAATGAGGGCGAATACCTGTTATGCAAAATGGCAGCCGATCGTGGTGTTTTCCCTAATCAATGGGCGCTATCCGGCGGCGGCATGGAGCCGGACGAAACGATGGAAGAAGCGCTCAGACGAGAGATCCGTGAAGAACTTGGCGAGGCGCTGATTATTTCTGAGGTGAAGCCGTGGGCCTTTCGCGATGACGTGCGGGTGAAAACCTATGCCGATGGCACCACCGAGCAAATCTACATGATTTATCTCATCTTTGACTGCGTAAGCGCCAACCGTGATGTCACTTTCAATGAAGAGTTTCAGGAAATTGCCTGGGTGAAACCCGAAGCGCTAGCGGATATGGATTTAAACGTGGCGACGCAGGAAACGTTCCGCCAGAAAGGACTGCTGTAAACAAAACCGCCCCCATCAGGAGGCGGCTGACCAACTTATTCCCCGGCCAGTGCGCGCGGGAACAGAACGTTATTTTCGAGGCTGATATGTTCCATCAGGTCATCAATCATCTCGTTGATACCGTTGTACATCGCCTTCCATGTGGTGCAGGCTTCCGGCGGGATGGTAACATTCTGCGTGGTGTGCTTAATCACTTCCAGCAGTTCACCCGCTTCATCGTGCTCGCTTTCCATTACGCTGATTGGGCCCATCGCCTGACTGCCCATGCCTTGTTTGATCATCGGGAACAGAATCTGTTCTTCTTTCATCATGTGGCTGGAGAGTTCCTGGTGCAGCATGGTCAGGTATTTCGCCAGACCTTTCGGTACGTTAGGTTTATCAGCGTGAACGCGCTCAACCTTGGTGGCCTGTAAAATCAGCTCCGGCAGCTGCTCGCGGTGACGGTCATGATAACGCACCACAATGTGATCGATGATTTCCGGCAGTGGGGCGATACGCCAGTCTTTCTCGACCGGTTGCTCCGCTAATTTTGCCAGCTCTGCTTCAATGACTTCGACGTCCAGTTCTTTCCTTGCCGCCGCGCGAGCGAGCGTCTGCTTACCGCCGCAGCAGTAATCCATATCGTATTTACGGAACAGCGCGGATGCGCGTGGAATGGAGAGCGCAAGCTCGCCTAAGGGTTGGTCGCGAAAGGCCATAACAGTTACCTCGTCATCAATAATATAAGGTGTATTTTAAATGCATCTTTAAATAAAGATATACCCCTTTAGAGGGAGTGGAGAAAAAGTGATGGCTGTCACAAAAAATTATTTATGTTTAAGATGCTGAATCTTATTAAGAATGGGTCTGGTACGACCTGAATCGATTAAATAACCCCGCCATACTGCCGATAGTGAGACTCCAGATCACCTGCACTAGAAAGGCAAATGATGTTCAAAAGAATAAAAGTCATCACCGTACTGATTATCGTGCTGCTCGCGTTGGGCGCGATGCAGCTTATCTCGGCGGGCGTATTCGTACGTGCGCTCAACAACGATAAGCAAAACTTCAACGTTTCACAGCTCTCAAGCCAGAACGTCGCGGAGTTCACCGACGCGTGGATAAGTCTCAACCAGGCGCGCGTTACGCTCAACCGTGGCATGCTGCGTCTGCAGGGCACGATGGCGAGCAGTATCAACGGCGGTGAATTGAAAACGCTGGTAGATACCGCAAACAATCTGCTGGTGGATGCCAAGCGTCATTACGATAAATATTACGCGCTGCCAGAAACGCCGGGGCTGGATGGGAATCTGTCAGACAGTCTTGAAAAGCAGTACGGTATTTACTCTGCCACGCTCGCGCGCATGAACGAACTGCTCGCGGAAGGCAAGCTGGACGAGATGTTCAAACAGAACGCCGAACAGAAACAGCAGGCGATGCAGGCGGTTTATCAGCAATGGCGTGCGGCGCAGGCGACGTTGACCAATGCGGGTATCCAGCAAAATAACAGCGACTACACCCGTATACTGTGGACGCTGGCGGCGATCATGCTGATGGTGGTCGCGGTGATTGTGGTGAGCTGGGTGGCGATGCAGCGCGTGCTGCTCAAGCCGCTGCATTTAGTGATGGCGCATATCCGCCATATCGCTGAAGGCGACCTGACCAACGACATTAATACCGAAGGCAGCAACGAAATGGCGCTGCTGGCGCGCAACGTCAATGAAATGCAGCAGTCGCTGGCGAAAACCGTCGGCGTGGTGCGTGAGGGCGCAGATACTATTTACACGGGGGCGGGTGAAATATCGGCGGGCAGTAGCGATCTGTCATCGCGTACCGAGCAACAGGCGGCATCGCTTGAAGAAACGGCCGCCAGCATGGAGCAGTTGACCGCCACCGTGAAGCAGAATGCTGACAACGCTCGCCAGGCGACTCAGCTGGCGCATAACGCGTCGCAGACGGCGCAGAAGGGCGGCAGTGTGGTGGACGGCGTGGTACGCACGATGGACGAAATCGCCGCCAGTTCCAGCAAGATTGCGCAGATCACCAACGTCATTGATGGTATTGCCTTCCAGACCAATATTCTGGCGCTGAACGCGGCGGTGGAAGCGGCGCGTGCCGGTGAGCAGGGGCGTGGATTTGCGGTCGTAGCCGGAGAAGTTCGCACTCTGGCGCAGCGTAGCGCGCAGGCGGCGAAAGAGATCAAAGGGCTGATTGATGATTCCGGTAACCGCGTTAACGCGGGCTCGGCACTGGTACACGAAGCCGGTGCTACGATGGCGGAAATTGTCAACGCCGTCACCCGCGTGAGCGACATTATGGGTGAAATTGCCTCCGCCTCCGACGAACAAAGCCGTGGGATCGACCAGGTCGGCCAGGCTGTCGCCGAGATGGATCGCGTCACCCAGCAGAACGCCTCGCTGGTGGAAGAGTCGGCAACGGCTGCCGCCGCGCTGGAAGAGCAGGCGGCACGACTGAACGAAACGGTAGCGGTGTTTAAAATTACGCGCCAGCAGCGAATGCAAAAAGCGCCGGTAAGAAAAGCCCATGTGCCAGCGGCGAAAGCCGCGCCGCAAAATGAGGCGAACTGGGAAACCTTCTAAACGTTGTGCTGTAAAGACTGGCAGTCTCGCCGGTCTTTGCTTGCCGGATGGCGGCGTAACGCCTTATCCGGCCTACACCAGCTGAATGAAACGGTGGTGGTGTTTAAAATCACGCCCCAGCGGCGCCGCGCTGCAAAGACCGGCATTTTTGCCGGTCTTTGTTTGCCGGATGGCGGCGTAAACGCCTTATCCGGCCTACACCAGCTGAATGAAACGGTGGTGGTTTTTAAAATCACGCGCCAGCGGCGCCGCGCTGCAAAGACTGGCATTCTCGCCGGTCTTTGTCTGCCGGATGGCGGCGTAAACGCCTTATCCGGCCTACACCAGCCGGTAGGCCTGATAAGCGAAGCGCCATCAGGCAATACTGGCACGTTGCCTCATACCGGCACCACCGCCGGTTTCTGCGGTTTTGAGCGCACCGCAATCACCACCCCTATCACCAGCAGCATAATCCCGCAAAGCGTCAACACAGGCGGCATTTGCTGGCGTAATAAGAAGGTGTACAGCAACCCCGCCAGGGTTTCAAAGACAATCAACGGCCCTAACACCACCGTCGGCAACCGCTGGCTGGCCACGTTCCAGCACAGCGCACCTACCCATGAACACAGCACGGCAATGGCCACCATTAACCCGATAAAGACCGCCGGACGCGGGCCAAAAGGCAGGGCGAAATCAGGCGTTTGCACATCCAGCCACCAACAGGCCGCGGCGTATCCGACGACGGAAACGGGGAGTGTCACCAGCGCCTGCGCGGTCGCCCACATGAGCGGTGGTTTTTGCGGGTTCTCCCTTAACCAGCGGGCGTTGCGTAGCGCATACCACGCCCAGCACACGACCGCTATTGTGGCCAGCGCGATACCAGAACCGTAGCGCCAGCCGTTAAAATCGGGCAGCCCCTGACGCAGTTCGGCGACGTTCACGCACATTAGCCCAATACCAATCAGCACCAGTGCAGGCATCAGCCGACGCCATGAGAGTTTGCCGTCGCGCTGGCTGTAAAGCAGGTTAGCGAAAACAGGGATTACCACCGGCAGAGTGGCGATGATCATTGTCGAAACCGGCGCGCCGGTACGCTGAATGGCGCTGGCAAGGCACAGATAATAAATCACGTTCCCGACCATCGTCAGCGCCAACGCCGTCCACCAATCCTGGCGCGTGAGCTGCCGTAAACGTCCACGTCCCAGCCATGCCAGCGGTAGCGCAATCAGCCCCAGCGCCAGATAGCGCCCCATCGACTGCAACACCGCCGGGTATTCCGGCACGATAAGCGGGCCGACAAAAATCAATCCCCACATTAATCCCGCTAACAGGGCGTACAGCACTCCGCTAATCATCATAAAATCCCAATCTATTTATCATGCGCCAAGTGTAGGAAGGGAAAAGCGTTCAGTATTGTATGAGATTGCTGATTAGCGACGGGCGACCTGTTTTTGATAGCGCACTGGCGTAATGCCGTAGCGTTGGGTAAAGGCGCGGGTGAGATGAGATTGATCGGTCAGGCCAGCGGCGGCAGCGACCTCGGCTGCGGGCATACCGTGAGTCAGGAATTCTTTGGCGCGCCATAGTCGAACGGCCATCAGCATCTGGTGCGGTGTGACGTGGAAGTGGGCTTTGAACTGACGCTGAAAATGCCACGGGCTGAGTGCGGCGACGTTCGCCAGCTCATCCAGAGTAATGGGATGCATATAGTTGTCGTAAAGGTATTCGCGCACGCGGATAAAGCGATGTTTACCCTCGACTAACACCGGCGCATGGCGGGCCAGCGGCTGGAAGGTGTCGATCATATCCAGCAGCAGACCTTTCTGCGCCAGTGGATCGTCGGTGTGCCACAGCGAATGGATTTGCCGGCCAATCAGCTGTGAACGCTGCGGGTCATGGCGAGTCGCATCGGCAAACCACCAATGACGGATACCGGTGACCTCTTCAAGCAGGTCGGGTTGCAGATAAATCATCCGGTAACGCCAGCCGTCAGCGGTTTCCGCTTCTCCGGTATGCAGCTCATCCGGGTTCATCGTCACCACAGAATGTACGGGAGCGATATGCTGAGTGCCGCGATAGCGAAAGCGCTCGGCACCGGCTTCAATGACGCCAATACCAAACGCTTCGTGAGTATGAGGTTCAAAGGCGTAACGCGAAATATGCGCGTGATACAGCTCAACGCCCGGCACCTGCGCCAGATGGCGAAAGCGCGCGCTATCTTTCTCATCGATGAACTGTTCTGGTACGCCTTGCACGTGATATTTCCCCCGGGGCCATCTTTGTATTATCAGAGATGACCCGCAGGGGCGCTAGCCTATTTAACCGATTTTTAACGCTTACAGGATGCCTTTCACACTGTCGGCAAGCGATGTGGTTGGACGGCCGATTAGCGCACTGAGCGTAAGGCTGTCGTCAAACAGACCGCCTTTTGAAGCGCCAACGTCGGAGTCAGCCAGCATATCGGCCAGGCCTTCTGGCAGGCCAACGCTCTTCAGCGCGGCGGCAAAATCGGCCTGACTCATGTTCTTATACACCACGTTTTTACCGCTCTGCTTCGTCAGTTCAGCGGCCAGTTCGGACAGCGTCCAGCCATTGTCGCCCGCCAGTTCGTAGACTTTCCCGGCATGACCGTCTTCGCTTATTACACGTGCCGCAGCGGCGGCATAATCCGCACGCGTTGCCGAGGCAATTTTCCCCTCGCCCGCTGCGCCAATAAACACGCCGTGCTCCAGCGCCGGTGGTACGCTCGCCAGATAGTTTTCGGTATACCAGCCGTTTCGCAGCAACGCGTAGGAGATACCGGAATCGGCCAGCATTTTCTCGGTCGTGATGTGCTCATCTGCCAGGCCCAGCGGAGATTTATCCGCATGCAGGAGACTGGTGTAGGCAATAAATTTCACGCCAGCGGCTTTGGCGGCATTGATGATATTACGGTGCTGCGGCGCACGCTGGCCCACCTCGCTTGAGGAGATAATCAGCAGTTTATCGACGCCCTGTAATGCCGCAGTTAGCGCGGCTTCATCACCGTAATCGGCCTGACGAACCGCCACGCCTTTTTGGCTCAGCGCCTGCGCTTTTGCCGGGTTACGAACAATCGCCGCCAGCTGATTCGCCGCCGTGGTGTTAAGCAGGTTTTCAATAACAAGTTGACCAAGTTGGCCGGTAGCACCGGTAATCGCGATCATGGTGTTCTCCTTCGTGTTCGTATGATGTTGTGGTAAGCTAACACCTTAACTAACTTTTAGTAAGTACGTACAAAAAGGTAAGTATGAAAGAAATGACCCCAACGCTGACGCAAAAGCTACGTAACGGCAATTTGTTTGCCGAAAGCTGCCCCTCGCGCGATGTGCTGAAACATGTGACCAGCCGTTGGGGCGTGCTGATTCTGGTGGCACTGCGCGAAGGCACGCACCGGTTTAGCGATCTGCGCCGAAAGATGGGCGGGGTGAGTGAAAAAATGCTCGCCCAGTCGCTACAGGCGCTGGAGCAAGATGGCTTTATCAACCGCATCTCTTACCCGGTGGTACCGCCGCACGTTGAGTATAGCCTCACTCCGATGGGGGAGGCGGTGAGCGAAAAGGTGGCGGCGCTGGCGGATTGGATTGAGGTGAATTTGCCGGACGTGATGGCGCAGAAAAACCCGGCGTCGGCGTAAACGTACCATCACCAACGTAGGCCTGATAAGGCGAAGCCGCCATCAGGCGCGATCGCGCAAATTGCCGGATGGCGGCTTCGCCTTATCCGGCCTACACCAATCTGTAGCCTGGCGGAGCGAAGCGACGCCGGGCACTACGCGAAATTTACTTGCTCAAATCCACCTGATAAATCGCAAAACCAATCTCGTCGGTGGCGACCTGCTTCATCGGATACTGGGCTTTCTCTTTGATAAACGTCGCCGCTTTTTCTGACGGCGAGGTTTCAAAGCGAATATCCAGCTTCGTATCACTGTGAATCGGCGCCAGACGCCAGTTGTTGTCGGCTGCTGGATGAATCTCACCGGATTTCTTCGACTCGGCGCTTATCCATGCCGCAAGCACCGAACGGTTTTCATCCGGCGAGGCGAAAGCGATATGGCTGTCGCCGGTGCCTGCGAACTTGCCGCCGTAGGCGCGATAGTTATTGGTGGCAACGAGGAAGGTGGCATTCGGATCGATAGGCTTACCGTTAAACGTCAGATTTTTAATGCGCTCGGCTTGCGGGTTAACGCTCTGGCATTCGCCGTCGTAGCGGGCGGGCTGAATAATATCCACCTGATAATTCACGCCATCGATAACATCGAAGTTATAGGTGCGGAAGCCGTCCCAGTTAATCAGCCCCTGCGGTTTAGTGCTGTGCGGATCGATCTGGTTAAACTGTCCGGCTGAGCACTCCAGCCACTCTTTCACCTCTTTACCGCTGGCTTTCACCACCACCAGAGTGTTCGGGTAGAGATAAAGGTCGGCGGCGTTACGGAAGGTGAGCTGGCCTTTTTCCACTTCGACGTAGCTTGCCGGGTCGTTCTTACGTCCGCCGACTTTAAACGGTGCGGCGGCCGAAAGTACCGGCAGTTTTGCCAGATCCGGGTCGCCCTGAATGTAGTGTTCAACGTAGGCCTTCTGCGCCATGTTGACCACCTGCACGGTCGGATCGTCCTGTACCAATGACAGGTAGCTGTACATGTTGTCGGAGGATTTGCCGATAGGCTTGCTGACGAATTCGCGGGTGGCGTCGTGGTCGGTCTTGAGCGCCGCAACCAGCTTAGCGTCTTCTGCCGCCAGCGATTTTTTCGCGGCGGTATCATAAATTGGCCGCGCCTGTGCCTGGGCTGCCGTGACCTGCCATTTGCCGCTATCATCATTTAGCACCAGATCGACGACGCCTAAATGATCGCCCCACATCCCCGGCATCACGGCGGGAATGCCGTTCAACGTGCCTTTGTCGATATCTGCGCCTTTAATGTTGGCAAAATCTTTACCCGGGAACACCGCGTGAGCGTGACCAAACATAATGGCATCAACGCCCGGCACCTGGCTTAAGTAGTAGACCGAGTTCTCGGCCATCGCCTGATAGGGATCGGCGGAGAGACCGGAGTGAGCAATTACGACAACCACATCTGCGCCATTGGCGCGCATCTCCGGCACGTATTTACGTGCCGTTTCGGTGATGTCGTTGACCGTCACTTTACCGCTCAGATTAGCTTTATCCCACGTCATAATCTGCGGCGGCACAAAGCCGATATAGCCGATTTTCAGCGTATGCTTGTTGCCGTCTTTATCGACCACGTCGGTGTCTTTAATTAGATAGGGGGTAAATAGCGGCTTTTTAGTCTTAACGTCGATGATATTGGCATTAACGTACGGGAATTTCGCCCCTGCCAGCGCCTTGTGCAGGTAGTCCAGCCCGTAGTTGAATTCGTGGTTACCGAGGTTACCTACCGCATAATCAAGCAGGTTCATCGCCTTGTAGACCGGATGAATGTCACCCTGCTTCAGCCCTTTCGCCGCCATATAGTCGCCAAGAGGACTCCCCTGAATCACGTCGCCGTTATCGACCAGCACGCTGTTCTTCACCTCGTCGCGCGCGGCGTTAATCAGGCTTGCCGTGCGCACCAGACCAAACTTCTCGGTCGCGGTATCTTTATAGTAATCAAAATCCATCATATTGCTATGCAGGTCGGTGGTTTCCATTATGCGGAGATCCACCGTTGCCGCATTTACGCTGGCCGCAATCAGCGTAGCCAGCAGCGTTGCGCTAAACTTGATCATCAGAGGCATCCTTTTTTAGATCTAAGACACAGATTTAAATGTATTTATTTTCTGTTACTTACGAAGGTGTGAATCATGCCAGAAAATCATGACGGGAAATCGGTAGCGGTTCACAGTTATTCGGGGCGATGATGGGAATAGCGGAATTAACGGCGATGCGATATAAATAAAACAATAAGTTAACGCCACTGTAATCTCAACGAGGTGGAGAATGTTAGAACAAGTCACTCAGCTTGCGCGTGACGCGGGCGATGCCATCATGCAGGTATACGAGGGCAAACAGCCGTTAGACGTGACCAGCAAGAAAGATGATTCGCCGGTCACTGCGGCCGATATTGCGGCTCACCATGTGATTGTGAACGGCCTGAAGGCGATGACGCCGGACGTGCCGATTTTGTCGGAAGAAGACCCTCCCGGCTGGGATGTGCGCCAGCACTGGCAGCGCTACTGGTTGGTTGACCCGCTGGACGGCACTAAAGAGTTCATCAAACGTAACGGCGAATTCACCGTTAACATCGCTCTGATTGAAGACGGTAAAGCGGTGCTGGGCGTGGTCTATGCCCCGGTGCTGGACGTGATGTACAGCGCGGCCAATGGCAAAGCGTGGAAGGAAGAGGGCGGCGTGAGTCGTCCTATTCAGGTACGTGATGCAAATCCGCCGAAGGTGGTGGTGAGCCGTTCCCATTATGCCAACGACGATGAGCTCAAAGAGTACTTGCAGCAGCTGGGCGAGCACCAGACGGCATCCATCGGATCGTCGCTGAAGTTCTGTCTGGTGGCGGAAGGGGACGCGCAGCTCTATCCACGCTTTGGGCCAACCAATATCTGGGATACCGCAGCGGGGCACGCGGTCGCCGCCGCCGCCGGGGCGCACGTGAACGACTGGCAGGGTAAAACGCTGGATTACACCCCGCGTGAATCGTTCTTAAACCCCGGCTTCCGCGTCTCTATTTTTTAATTCACTAACTTATGCAGCAGGGCCATTACCTGCTGCACCTCTGCGGCTGTCAGCGCGCCGTCTTTTGCCCACTGTATTTTGCCGTCTTTATCCAGCACCACAATCGCGGAGCTCTCTTCATCAAGCTGCCAGGCTTTTCGCACCACGCCATTGCTGTCGACCACAAATTGCGACCACGGATAGAGCTTCTTATTGCTTTCAAGGCTGCTGCGCACGAACATCGCTGAGCCAGGAATGGCATCATCGGTGTTAACAATAGTGGTGGTCTGGTAGCTATCATGAGGCAGTCTGGCGGACTTAATGGCCTCTATGATCCCGGCATTTTTCTCTTTTGCCGATGAGCGCCCGGCAATATGTTGTACCACCCGCACTTTTCCAGGCAGCATCGCGCTATTCCAGTTTTTGTAGCTAAACTTATCATTATCGAGAATCAATTCACCCCGATCCGCCACCCCGACGGGCGCGACACGTTGCCCCTTTGTGAAGTTATGTGCGGATGCCATTAACGGCATTAACAGGCATGAAACCGTGAGAAGCGTACGTAGAGTCATGGTTTTTCCTTTTTTTATGCAGGTGATCCGACCACTTGGTCGATAGTTTTAATCATAAGTGCGATTTATGGACTTTTCCCGCAAAGACGGTGCCAGTTTGTGGAGGAACGCACACAATCGTATAAAAACGAAGACTTATACTGTCTTCGTCGTATGGCTGAAAAGAAAGTTCTGAAATATTGTAATAAATTGGTAAATAAGGCCCCCTATGATGGAGGCCCTTAGATTTTATGGACTATAGTTAACGAGTATTTAACTTTGCGCCCCGGAGCGTTGAGCCAAATGTGGATCAACTAGGGCGTAGTACTCGCAGGAGATTAGAATGAAAATTTTCCAACGCTACAACCCGTTTCAGGTAGCAAAGTATGTGAAGACCCTGTTCCGTGGACGGTTGTATATCAAGGACGTTGGCGCTTTTGAATTTGATAAAGGGAAAATTGTTCTCCCTAAAATTAAAGACAAGCAGCACCTTTCTGTGATGTCTGAAGTGAACCGCCAGGTGTTACGTCTGCAAACTGAGATGGCGTAACCTGCAAGCTTAATGCGGTAGAATTGAAAACGGCTCCCAATGGGAGCCGTTGATGTTTCTGGGCTGACTAAAATCGCTTACGCGTTGTTCTCGCTTTCCATCATGTCGGCCTGCTTCGGTACCAGCACCGTTGGCTTGTTATCGATGCGCGTCACCAGCAGCTGATCGATGCGGTAGTTATCAATATCCACCACCTCAAACTTGTAGCCGGAGAACTTCACCGAGTCGGTGCGTTTCGGGATTTTGCGCAGCATAAACATCATAAAACCACCGATGGTTTCGTAGTTATCCGACTGCGGGAAATCATCGATGTCCAGCACGCGCATCACGTCATCAATCGGTGTGCCGCCATCAATCAGCCATGAGTTTTCATCACGGGCGACAATTTGCTCTTCCAGACCCTGGCCCACCAGATCGCCCATCAGCGTGGTCATCACGTCGTTAAGGGTGATAATCCCCACCACTAACGCGTATTCGTTCATGATGATGGCGAAGTCTTCACCGGCGGCTTTGAAGCTTTCCAGCGCTTCAGACAACGTGAGGGTGTCCGGCACGATGAGCGTATTGCGAATCTGCACGCCGCTATTGAGCGCCATGCTCTGATTGGCCAGTACGCGGTTCAGCAGGTCTTTTGAGTCAACGTAGCCGATGATGTGGTCGATATCTTCATTACACACCAGGAATTTAGAGTGTGGATGTTCGGCGACTTTGTTTTTCAGGCTCTGCTCATCTTCGTGAAGATCGAACCAGATCACATTCTCACGCGGCGTCATGGACGACGGCACGGTACGGGATTCCAGCTCAAACACGTTTTCAATCAGCTCATGTTCCTGCTTACGCAGTACACCCGCCAGGGCACCGGCTTCGAAGACCGCATAAATATCATCAGAGGTCAGATCGTCTTTGCGCACCATTGGCAGTTTGAAGATGCGGAAAATGATATTGGCCATGCCGTTAAAGAACCAGACCAGCGGGCGGAAGATAAACAAGCAGAAGCGCATCGGGTTGATGATGCGCAGTGCCACAACTTCAGGCGCAACCATACCGATGCGTTTCGGGGTTAAATCTGCAAACAGAATAAACAGACCGGTAACCAGCGAGAAGGAGAGGATAAAGCTCAGCTGTTCGGAGAGTTCGGCAGACAAATATTGGGAGAACAAGGAGTGGAATGCGGGAGAAAAAGCGGCGTCGCCGACGATACCGCCGAGAATGGCGACGGCATTCAGGCCAATCTGCACCACGGTAAAGAACATCCCGGGGTTTTCCTGCATTTTTAGAACACGTTGGGCGTTGACGTTGCCTTCATCGGCAAGCAGTTTCAGTTTAATTTTGCGCGATGCGGCAAGTGAAATCTCAGAGATTGAGAAGAACGCACTTACTGCGATCAGGCAAAGTATGATGAGTATACTGTTTAACATATCTTATCCGGCCCGTCTGGCCAGATCCTCGGAAGGGGAAGTTGATAAATCTGTGTGAAATACACATTGAAAACCGGCCCGAAGAAGAGGGGCCGGCATTTTCAGAAGGTAGTATAGCGTAAGGGACTGTAAAGCTGCCAGAGGTTAACCGTTTGTCGCCAGCGGCCCCTCCTTCACTTTGCCTGCCGGAGCCGCATCCCAAACCTTATCGTATGGGTAGCCGGTCAGCGCCAGAATCACCTCGCGAGTCTCCTGGTCGCAGTCTTCCGAATTGCCACCAAGTTTACGGCGCGCCACTTCCTTAACCAACAGACTGTGAGTTTTCTGCGTGAGCTTGAAGCGGTAAGTCATATAGAAGCTCACCGCCAGCAGCGCGGCAGTGGCGAATACCATCAGGCCAATAATGGCGTGCAGGGCGCTGGCAGGCTGCGTACCGCCGCCTTTCACAAAGCCGCTTTCCTCCAGCACGATGCCAATTAGCATGATGGCTAGTGCCACGGTGCTTTTGCGCGTTAAGACCATCACACCGGCAAAAATGCCTTCGCGACGTTGGCGGGTGACAATCTCATCGACGTCCGGGATAAAGCTGTAGATGTTCCAGGGAATATAGTACAGCCCGGCTTTGGCTAACCCTAACAGGACAAAGACCGCCGAGAACAGCAGCGTTGGCACCTGTAGGTTGCCGATATAGGCGATAAACAGGAACGCCAGCACCACAAAAATACTGCCATAAGAGAGCCGCAATGCGCCCGATGGCGTGAGATTAAACTTATTCATCAGCATCATAAAACCGAAGGTGCCGGGAATAGAAACAAAAGCGGCAATACTTAATAACCCGGAAACCATATCAGTATCATGATGTAATGCGTACACCACGTAATAGGCAAATACTGAACCAAACACATCCATAGCGGTGAATGAGCAGATATAAATCAGAATATGCTGACGAAATATTTTTATCTTGAATGAAGAGATAAGATCGAGAACCAGATATTTTAAATGATTTAAAAGACCGCTACTGCGCTGATTTTCAGGCTGGAATTCGTATTCCTCGCGAACATCTTTGGCTTCCCATGTACAGGCCCAGGTGGTAAATACCGCGATGCAATAAATCACTGCAAAAACCAGACCGGTGAGGGTATAAGTAAAAGAGTTGTCTTTGCCGGTAAATTGCATAATGATTCCGGGCACGGAGACCGCCAGAAAACCACCGAGCGATGAGCACATCATCCGCACGCCGGACAACCGTGTACGCTCACTAAAACGGTTAGTCATCTCTGCGGCCAACGTTTCCCACGGCACCAGCACCATGGCGGAGAGCAGCTCAATCGACAGATAGGTTCCCAGGTAATACCAGTAATTCATGTCGGTAATCCACACCAGCGCGTAGAGGAACATCAGCGGTGAGCTTATCAACAAGAAGAAACGGCGGCGGCCAAATTTACGCCCAAGCCAGGTATTACCGAAGTTATCGGTGATATAGCCCATCACCGGACTTAAAATCGCATCAATAATTCGGGCAATAGCAAATATTGACCCAGCTTCTAATACGGTTAAACCACAATAGGTGGTGTAAAAAAATAAAAGCCATGTTCCTATAACGGCAAAGGCGCCGCCGCCGAAAAGATCGGTTACGCCGTAGCCTATAGCGATACCATAGCCAACGCGGCGTTCGGTTGGTTTTACCATAATATTATTATTCCTGTACTGGTAGGGTGTTTCAGTGCAGAGTTACCTCTGCACCTTATATTATTGACAGCAGGAAATAGTGGATGACGATCACTCTATTATATTCACCCATTTCCTCAATAGTGACGATTGGTAAATAGCATTAACTATCCGTAATGATTTTGCCGCCTCATGAATTCCGCAATAATTTTCGGGGTTATTATTGTCGAGTCCTTGATAAAACCGTTGAATCGCCTGTTGATGGCCGATACCCCAGTAGCTTTTGCCGACCCCATCCGGTGACGCGTCGCTGGCCAGTTTTGTGTGCTCATCGCCACAAATTTGCCACAGCGCGTTGTCCGAAAGGCGCAGCGTTCCGTGCTCAAACTCCAGCTCCAGCAGCAGCGGTGAATCGCTGGCATGACAGTTGCTGGCATAAAATAATCCGCGAGCGCCGTTGTTAAAGCTCATTGTCGCCATGGCGCTATCTTCAGTCTCAATCTCATCTTCCAGCAAAGTGCTGTCGACGACCCCTTTTAAGCGGCTGACACCTTCACCAAACCACTGCATGAGATCCAGCGTATGGATAGCCTGATTAATCAGCAGGCTGCCACCTTCAGTGATGAAACTGCCGCGCCACGGGCTGGCGCTGTAATAGCTGCCCCCACGTGACCAGGTGAGCACGGCTTTAATCGCGCGCATAGCGCCAAGCGACCCTGCCTCAATACAGCGCTGGATAGCCAGGCTGGTCGGGTTGAGGCGGTTTTGATAACAGATCCCAACATGACGCCCGGCAGCATCGGCAGCGGCCTGAATCTCCGCCACCTCCTGCGGGTTCATCACCATCGGTTTTTCACAGAACACCTGTTTGCCCGCAGCGAGCGCTGCCAGGATCATCGGCTTATGCAGGTAGTGCGGCGTGCAGATGTGTACCACGTCAATGGTGTCATCGAGCAGCATCTCGCGATAATCCTGGTAAAACTGGCAGCCGTAAGTTGCTGCCAACCGGCTTCCCTTATCGCCGTCAATATCGACAAGGGCGCGCAGGGCCACATTCGGAAGGTGGCGCAGTGCTTCCACATGGCAGGTATGGATAGCGCCGCCGCCGATAATCGCCACATGACGTGTTTTCATCACCGCCTCCCGTTACGCCACGGCGTTCGCCAGCATTTGTGCTTTCACGCACAGCTCGGCGGCTTTAAAGGTATGTTCCTGGGTCATCGCATTTTCGGTGCGATTCAGGCAGTCCAGAATTAACTGGCCGAAATACGGGAAACCGACCTGACCGGCTACCGGATAGCGGAACTCACCCTCTTTGTTGACCAGATAAACCACGTCCTGCTCGCCGCGCGTGATATCGATGTATTTGCGGATTTCGATATAGCCGTCGGTGCCTAAGAGCGTCAGACGACCGTCGCCCCAGCTGGATAAGCCATCAGGCGTGAACCAGTCGCAGCGGAAGTAGCCGGTTGCGCCGTTTTCCCCGGCCAGCATTGCATCGCCAAAGTCTTCAAACTGCGGATACTCGGGGTGATTGACGTTCCGCACCTGGCTTGCCACCACGCGAGCATCGCTGTTGCCGGTGTAAAACAGGAACTGTTCAATCTGATGGCTGCCGATATCGCACAGGATGCCGCCGAAAAATTCTTTCTCGTAGAACCAATCCGGGCGGCCTTCGCCTTCACGGTGCGGGCCGACGCCCAGCGTCTGCATCACGCGACCAATCGCGCCCTGTTGCACTAGTTGACCGGCAAACACCGCGCTTTCCACATGAAGACGTTCACTGTAGTAGACCGCATATTTGCGTCCGGTTTGCGCGACTTTCTGCTTAGCCGCGTCGAGCTGTGCCAGAGTGGTTAACGGTGCTTTGTCGGTGAAATAGTCTTTACCCGCGTCCATGACTTTAAGCCCCAAGGCGCAGCGCTCAGAGGGGATTGCGGCACCGGCGACCAGATGCACGCTACTGTCGTTTAAGATGGTTTCAAGCGTTGGGGCAATCTGTACCTGCGGGTACTGCTGGACGAATTTATCGACTTTCGCCGGGTCAGGATCATAAACCCATTTCAGCGTGGCACCGGCTTCAATCAGGCCGTTGCACATGCCATAAATATGGCCGTGATCTAATGCTGCGGCGGCAATGACAAATTCACCTGCGCCAACAACCGGCTGTGGTTTGCCCACCGGGGCGTAGTTCATACCGTCTTTGATGCTCATGTTTATGCTCCTTTGTCCAAATCTTTACCCAACGGAATTGCGCCCACTTCATTGAAGTTTTCTACCGACGCGGCTTTCTCATAAAAGTGTGGGGCGAGGGAAACCAGGCCACCGGTTTTATACCAGGGCTCATCCGGATTGACGGGAAGGGTGACCACCCGTCCGGTTATCGAGGATTGATAAATCGCGGTAATCAGCTCCAGTGAGCGCTTACCCTGCACGCCGTCAATCAACGGTGCGCCTTGCTGTTCAACCGCGTTGAGCAGATCGTTTATCTGCCCGGTATGCAGGGTATATTTCAGCTTCGGCGTATTACGGAACAGGGCATCGAGGCGCGCCTCGCGCTCATCATCATGCTGTTCTTGCGGGAAGCCGTTGTCGGCTGAGACGCTGGCCCACATGTCCCACGGCGCGGAAATTCGGGCCTTTTCACCCTGAATAACGATCTTCTGATCTTCGCCGTGGTGCACCACCGAGGCGGTTAATTGCGTTAGTGCGCCGCTGCTGTAGCGGAAAATAGCGGCGGAGAGATCTTCCACTTCGGCATTGTCGTGGGCGACGTTGGTCATCATTGCCACCACTTCAGTCGGGAAGCCGAGCATCCATTGAATGGCGTCGATATGGTGAACCGCATGATTGAGGGTGCAGCCGCCGCCCTCTTTCTCCCACGTTCCGCGCCACCACAGGTCGTAATAGCAGTGACCGCGCCACCAGAATGAATCCACCTGGGCGTGGCAGATTTTGCCCAGCTCACCGGAGTCGACCACCTGCTTTAAGCGCCAGAAAGCATCGGTAAAGCGGTTCTGGGCGATAATCGAGAGGATTTTGCCGCTGGCGCGCTGGGCGGCGATCATCGCATCGCACTCTTCAAGCGACGCCGCCATCGGTTTTTCGCACAGTACGTGCTTCCCGGCGTTAAGGGCATCGATGCTGATTTCAGCATGAACATACGGCGGGGTGCAGACATCAACGATATCGACCTCGAGACCGGACTCCAGCATCGCCTGATGGCTGCTAAATACGGTTGCCTCCGTCAGCCCGTAACGCTCTTTTTTCTCTTGTGCTTTTTCGGGGTAGATATCGACCAACGCGACAATCTGGCAGCGGTCGGCAAATTCTTGATATCCCTGAATATGGTTATGGGAGATATTCCCCGTACCCACAATGGCAATGCGTAACATATGTTTCTCCTGCTGCGGTTTACCAGGTGCCGGAAGCATCCAGCGTTTTGCTTTCAACCTGTTTTTCCACCGAGTGCGCGATGCGCTCGTCGAGTAATTTTTTAAACAACGCTTCGTCAAACGGCAGGTCGACCCAGCCGTCGGTCCAGGTAGAGAGGTGCATAGCGTTGGAAAGCGTCAGGCCATGAATGCCATCGGTACCGGGGGCGATAAGCGGTGTGCCGTGGAGTACGGCGGCGGCAAAATTGGCGGTGACCACGTGATGTTCGCTGGATTCGGGCGCAACCGGAATGGTCACCTCCCAGCACTCAGGCTCGCCAAAACCGTTTTGCCAGCGGGCGTTAAACTCGGTTTCGGATTCGCGCAGTCGCCAGAAGCGTAACTTGCCGTCTTCGACCACGACTTTGCCGCGATCGCCTGCGATCTCCAGACGATTGGTGCCCGGCGCTTCAGCGGTGGTGGTGATAAACACGCCGGTCGCGCCATTAGCGTATTCGGCGTATGCGGTGACTTCGTTTTCCACTTCAATCTGGCGATGCTTCCCTTCCTGGCAGAAGGCGCGCATGCGTACCGGCATCCCAACCAGCCACTGCCACAGGTCAAGCTGGTGCGGATCCTGGTTTAACAGCACGCCGCCGCCTTCGCCTTTCCAGGTCGCGCGCCAGCCGCCGGAGTTGTAGTAGCTTTGTGAGCGATACCAGTTGGTGATAATCCAGTTAGAACGGCGCAGCTCACCCAGTTCGCCGCTGTCGATCAGATCTTTCACTTTCTGATACAGCGGGTTCGGGCGCTGGTTAAACATCATGCCAAACACCACGTTGCAGCCACGGGCGAATTCGTTCATTTCGCGCACCTGCGCGGTGTAAACGCCCGCCGGTTTCTCGCACAGCGTATGGATACCGTGGCGCATGGCCAGCATTGACAGGCCCGGGTGGTCATAGTGCGGCGTGGAGACGATCACCGCATCAATCAGCCCACTTTTCAGCATGGCTTCGGCGTCGCTGAATATTTCGACCTCTCCACCCACAAGCTGACGAATGGCCGGATGCTTATCGAGATTGTTGTCGCACACTGCCGTCAGGCAGGCTTCTTTCACCGTTCCCGCCAGCAGGTAACGGGCGTGAACGGTCCCGATATTACCTACGCCGATAATGCCAAAACGCACCTTTTCCATGTTGCACCTTACGTGATAGGAATGACTGATGTCTGAAAATAGGCAAGGTGCGAATGGCGAACAAACGGAATTTGTGAGAATGCTCGCAGCTGGGAAAGGAATCTGGGCAAGGAAATGAAAATGCGTTTTAAAATCAGCTAACTGCATCTGCAAAAATTTGCAAAACATGATTGCGAGCGAGGTCACACAATGCCAGGTAAGCTAAAAATGGATGAAATAGCCGCCCGGACGGGTTACTCCATCAGCACCGTTTCACGGGTATTGAGCGGCAAATCGTACACCAGCGACAAGGCGCGAGAAGCGATCGTCAAATGTGCTCGCCAGCTCGGCGTGCTCGACTCGTTGGCAAACGGACGGCTGCTGATTAACGGTATCGCGGTATTTGCCCCAGAGCGGACATTCCAGGGGCGGGGCGATACGTTTTACCTGGAGGTGACGAAAGGCATCGCTGAAGCCAGTGCGCCGCATGATGTCTGGATTAGCCACTGCGCGCTGGAAGAGCAGCGCGCCGACGTCAAATTATTCCTCGAAAAAGCCAACCAGAAGAACATCAATGCGGTGGTGATCATCGGCACGGATGACCCGACGATCCTCAAGCTTGCCAGCACCCTGAATAAACCCTGTGTGCTGATTAATTCTATCGACAGGGATATGGCGCTGGACTGCGTTTCACCCGACCACCGGGCGATTGGGTTTACCGCCATGCGCTATCTCTTTGAGCAAGGTCATCGGCGCGTGCTGACGATGACCTGTCTGCGTCGGGAAACGCTGTATGCCCGGCTGGACGGCATTAAAGAGGCGTATCGCTATTACCACGTTCCCTTCAATCCTCAGCACGATTTACTGGTTACCGAATGGTTCACGGCGCAGGAAGCGGAGCGGGCGCTGGATAAGTGGCTCAAAGAGCACGATCGTGCACAGTGGCCGGATGTTATCTTCCCTAACAGCACGAATATGACGGAAGGGGTGATGAGGGTGTTGCATCGCTATGGGTTACGCGTGCCGGAAGATATCTCCCTTATCACCACCGATTTTACGTGGAATCTGCAACATAGCCTGGCGATGCCGGTGACCGGCATTCGCGTGCCGTGTCGCGATTTGGGGATTGAAGCGGTGCATCTGCTGCAAACGCGACTAAACCGGCCACAATCGCCGGTTTACAATCTCTTATTGCAGGGGAACGTGATGGACTTTGGGTCGGTCGCTAACGCCACGCGGCATGCGGCGCGCGTGGCGCTCGACGGTTAATTCTGTAACTGTGGCGGCAGGCAAACGCCAATGCCGCCGATACCGCAGTAGCCGTACGGATTTTTGTGCAGATACTGCTGGTGTTCATCTTCTGCATAATAGAACGGTTTTGCGGCTTCGATTTCAGTCGTCACTGAGCGAACGTCGCCCGCCGCGCGCATCGCTTCCTGGAATTGTTGCAGGCTGGCATGCGCCGCTTGCTCTTGCTCCGGTGTGGTGGGATAGAGGGCGGAGCGGTACTGGGTGCCATGATCGTTGCCCTGACGCATGCCCTGCGCCGGGTCGTGGTTTTCCCAGAAAATTTTCAGTAAGTCGCCGTAGCTTATTACCGCGGGATCGTAAACCACGCGCACCGCTTCCGCGTGTCCGGTCTCCCCGGAACACACTTCCCGATAGGTTGGATTCGGCGTAAAGCCGCCGGTATAACCTGCTGCGGTACTGTAAACGCCGGGCAGTTGCCAGTAGAGGCGTTCAACCCCCCAGAAGCAACCCATCGCGAAAATTGCGACCTCCATTCCTTCAGGAACGTGCGTCATTGAGTGTTCGGTTACAACATTGAGCGTAGCGACTGGCATCGGTGTATTTCTTCCGGGCAATGCATCCGATTGAGATACAAGGTGTTTTTTATCAACTGGACTCATAGGATTGATCTCCGGGAAACAGTAATTTTCGTTAAGGTTGTAACCTGGCGTGTCTTTTAACACAATAACCACGCCGAATAGGTCTAGATTTAAACATAAGAATAATTTGGGGCTCTGTCTTTATTTCAACCCGACAAAGAGTGGGTTTTTTCAATGGGCGTTATAAGCCGTGCGCCGTAAGTGCGCAAAATGGCAAAAATCAGCCACAACCGCGGAGCGGACTTTCGTTTCCTATTTTGGGGTGGAAACAAGGATATTCAGGAGAAAATGTTGCGACAAATCCGCCAGTTATGTTTGGTGAGCTTACTGCTGACCAGCGGTGTTGCCAGTGCAGCAAACATCCGTCTACAGGTAGAAGGCCTCTCAGGCGAACTACAAAAGAACGTCAGGGCACAGCTTTCGACGATTGATGGTGACGAAGTGACGCCAGATCGTCGTTTTCGCGCGCGCGTGGACGACGCGATCCGTGAGGGACTTAAAGCCCTGGGCTATTACGAACCGACGATTGATTTCGAACTCAAACCACCGCCGGCCAAAGGCCGCCAGGTGCTGTTGGCAAAAGTGACGCCGGGTGAACCGGTGCGCATTGGCGGCACCGACGTGATCCTGCGCGGCGGCGCGCGTGACGACAGTGATTATCTTAAGCTGCTGAAAACCCGGCCAGAGATAGGGACGGTGCTCAATCACGGCGATTACGACCATTTCAAAAGCTCCCTGACCAGCGTGGCGCTGCGTAAAGGTTATTTTGATAGCGAATTTAAAAAGAGCCAGCTTGGCATTTCGCTTGACCGCCATCAGGCCTTCTGGGATATCGACTACGACAGCGGCCAGCGCTACCGATTTGGCGACGTCACGTTTGAAGGTTCACAGATCCGCGAAGAGTATTTACAGCATCTGGTGCCGTTCCATAAAGGCGATTATTACCAGTCGAGCGATCTGGCT
Organism: Enterobacteriaceae bacterium; assembly: GCA_902363335.1. Lineage (GTDB taxonomy): Bacteria > Pseudomonadota > Gammaproteobacteria > Enterobacterales > Enterobacteriaceae > Kluyvera. The sequence goes on from CABIZV010000007.1 coordinate 165,600, forward strand.
GAACTGAACCGTCGGCTATCTGCTACCGGCTGGTTTAATTCAGTGGTGGTGGCGCCGGAGTTTGATAAATCCCGCAAAACCAAAGTATTGCCGCTGCATGGCGTGGTGTCGCCGCGTAGCGAAAACACCGTCGAGCTGGGGGGCGGTTACTCGACCGATGTCGGCCCTCGCGTCAAAGGCTCATGGAAGAAACCGTGGGTTAACTCATACGGTCACAGCCTGACCACGAGCCTCAGCGTCTCTGCCCCCGAACAGCAGCTTGATTTCAGCTATAAGATGCCGCTGCTGAAAAACCCGCTGGAGCAGTATTATCTGGTGCAGGGGGGCTTTAAAAGCACCGATTTAAACGATACCAAGGCTGATTCTACGACGCTTGCCGTGTCACGCTTCTGGGACCTCTCCAGCGGCTGGCAGCGCGCAATTAACCTGCGCTGGAGTCTCGACCACTTTACGCAGGCCGACGTCACCAATACCACCATGCTGTTCTATCCAGGCGTCTCCATCAGCCGAACCCGCTCGCGCGGCGGCCTGATGCCAACCTGGGGCGATTCACAGCGCTACTCCATTGATTACTCCAATACCGCCTGGGGCTCGGATGTCGACTTCTCGGTCTTCCAGGCTCAGAACGTCTGGATCCGTACTCTGTATGACCGCCATCGTTTCGTGATGCGCGGCAATCTTGGCTGGATTGAAACCGGCGACTTCGACCGCGTGCCGCCAGACCTGCGTTTCTTCGCCGGTGGCGACCGCAGTATTCGCGGCTATAAATACAAATCCATTGCCCCAGAAGATTCCAAAGGCAAGCTGATTGGTGCGTCGAAACTGGCGACCGGCTCGCTGGAATATCAATACAACGTGAGCGGAAAGTGGTGGGGCGCGATGTTTGTTGATGGGGGGGAAGCGGTCAGCGATATCCGCCAAAGCGACTGGAAAACCGGCGCAGGCGTGGGCGTTCGCTGGCAGTCTCCCGTTGGGCCAATCAAGCTCGATTTCGCCGTTCCTGTCGGCGACAAAGATGAACATGGATTGCAGTTTTATATCGGTCTGGGGCCTGAACTATGACGTTATGGAAGAAAATAAGCCTCGGTGTTTTACTTTTCCTCGTGGTGCTGGTGGGGGCCGTTGGCTTCCTGATAGGCACCACCACGGGATTACACCTGTTGTTTAATGCGGCGAACCGCTGGGTGCCGGGGCTGGAAATCGGTCAAGTGACCGGCGGCTGGCGCGATCTGACGCTGAAAAAAGTGCGTTACACCCAGCCGGGCGTGGCGGTGGATGCCGGTGAATTTCACCTGGCGGTTAACCTAAGCTGCCTGTGGCACAGTAATCTGTGCGTCAACGACATTGCCCTGCGTGATATTAACGTGGCTATCGACAGCAGCAAAATGCCGCCTGCCGCGAAGGTTGAAGAAGAGGATAGCGGCCCGCTGAATCTTTCCACGCCGTATCCCATCAGCTTAAACCGGGTCGCGCTAAATAACGTCAATATCAAGATTGATGACACCACGGTGTCGGTAATGGACTTCTCAAGCGGCCTTAATTGGCAGGAGAAAAATCTGACGCTGACGCCAACCTCATTGCAGGGGCTGCTGATAGCGCTGCCGAAGGTGGCCGAGGTGGCGCAAAAAGAGGTGGTTGAGCCGAAGATCAATAACCCGCAGCCACAGGAAAAGCCGCTGGGCGAGGCGCTGACCGAGCTGTTCTCTAAACCGGTGTTGCCGGAGATGACCGATGTCCATCTGCCGCTGAATCTCAATATCCAATCCTTTAGCGGCGAACAGCTGCGCATTACCGGCGATACCGATCTGACGGTTTATAAAATGCTGCTCAAGGTCAGCAGTATTGACGGCAACATGAAGCTCGACACGCTGGATATTGATTCCAGCCAGGGAACGGTTAACGCCAGCGGAACGGCGCAGCTCATCAACGACTGGCCGGTCGACATGACGCTTAACAGCACCCTGAATATCGACCCGCTGAAAGGCGAGAAGGTGAAGCTGAAAATTGCTGGCGACGTGCGCAAGCAGCTTGAAGTTGGCGTGAACCTCTCAGGCCAGGTCGATATGAACCTGCGGGCACAGGCGCAGCTGGCCGAAGCCGGTTTACCGTTTAATGTCGCGATTGACAGCAAGCAGTTGTACTGGCCGTTTACCGGTGAAAAACAGTTCCAGGCCGATAATCTGAAGCTCAAACTGGGCGGCAAGATGACCGACTACACCCTCTCGTTTAGCACTAGCGTGAAGGGCGAGGGCGTACCGCCGGCGGATATCACCATTGATGCCAAAGGCAACGAGCGCCAGGTGAACCTGGATAAACTCACCGTCGCGGCGCTGGAAGGTAAAACAGAGCTGACCGCGCTGCTCGACTGGCAACAGGCGATAAGCTGGCGCGGTGAACTGGCGTTGCGCGGCATTAATACCGCGAAAGTTGCGCCAGATTGGCCTTCAAAAATCGATGGGTTGATTAAAACCAACGGCAGCTTGTATGGCGGCAGCTGGCAGATGAACGTGCCGCAGATGAAAATCACCGGCAACGTCAAACAGAACAAGGTAAACGTCGACGGCTCGCTGCGCGGTAACAGCTACTTGCAGTGGACCATTCCGGGGCTGCACGTGGCGCTGGGCAACAACACCGCCGATATTAAGGGCGAGCTGGGGGTGAAAGACCTCAATCTCGACGCCAATATCGATGCCCCAAAACTCGACAATATGCTGCCGGGTCTTGGCGGTACGGCTAAAGGGCTGGTGCATATCCGCGGCACCGTGGATGCGCCGCAGCTGCTGGCAGACATTACCGCTCGTGGCCTGCGCTGGCAGGAGCTAACGGTAGGCCAGGTACGCGTTGATGGCGATGTGAAATCCACCGACCAGATTGCCGGAAATCTTGATGTGCGCGTGGAGCGCATTGTGCAGCCGAGCGTCAATATCGGCCTGGTGCATCTGTCGGCAAAAGGCAGCGAAAAACAGCACTCGCTGCAATTGCAGGTGCAGGGCGAACCGGTTTCCGGGCAGCTGGCGCTGTCTGGCAGTTTTGATCGTAAAGAAGAACGCTGGAAAGGCGCGCTCAGCAATACCCGTTTCCAGACGCCGGTAGGGCCGTGGTCGGTGAATCGCGATATCGCGCTGGACTACCGTAACCTCGAGCAGAAAATCAGTATCGGGCCGCACTGCTGGGTGAACCCGAACGCTGAACTGTGCGTACCGCAGACGATTGATGCGGGCGCGGCGGGGCATGCGCTGGTTAACCTCAACCGTTTCGACCTGGCGATGCTAAAACCGTTTATGCCGGAAGAGACTCAGGCCAGCGGCGTGTTTAGCGGAAATGCAGATGTCACCTGGGACACCACCAAAGAGGGGCTGCCGCAGGGTAAAGTCTCCCTCTCCGGGCGCAATGTGAAGGTGACGCAGATCGTCAACAACGCACCGCTGCCGGTCGCTTTTGACACGTTGAATCTCAATGCGGATCTGCACAATAATCGCGCCGAGCTGGGCTGGCTTATCCGTCTGACCAATAACGGCCAGCTGGACGGACAGGTGCAGGTCACCGACCCGCAGGGGCGGCGTAATCTTGGCGGTAACGTCAATATCCGCAACTTCTCGCTGGCGATGATTAACCCTATCTTCTCGCGCGGTGAAAAGGCCGAGGGAAGGGTCAACGCGAACCTGCGACTAGGCGGGGATGTCCAAAGCCCGCTGATGTTTGGTCAGCTGCAGCTTAACGGTATCGACGTTGACGGTAACTTTATGCCGTTCGACATGCAGCCAAGCCAGATAACCATGAACTTCAACGGCGCCAGCTCCACGCTGCAAGGGGAGATCCGCACTCAACAAGGGCAGATAAGCCTTAACGGTGATGCGGACTGGCGACAAATTGAGAACTGGCGTGCGCGTATCGCGGCGAAAGGCAGCCGGGTACGGATCACCGTGCCGCCGATGGTACGTCTTGATGTTTCACCGGATGTGGAATTTAACGCCACGCCAAGCCTGTTCACGCTCGATGGCAGCGTAGATGTGCCGTGGGCGCGCATTGTGGTGAAAGAGGTGCCTGAGAGCGCGGTAGGCGTTTCCAGCGATGAAGTGATGCTAAACGAGAACCTCCAGCCGAAAGAAGCGAAATCGGCGGCGATTCCCATCAACAGCAACCTGATGATCCACGTCGGCAACAACGTTCGTATTGATGCCTTTGGCCTGAAGGCTCGTCTGACCGGCGACCTGAAAGTGGCGCAGGATAAACAGGGGCTGGGCTTGAACGGGCAGATCAATATTCCTGAAGGGCGTTTCCACGCCTACGGCCAGGATTTGATCGTGCGTAAAGGCGAACTGCTGTTCTCCGGCCCGCCGGATCAGCCGCTACTCAACATCGAAGCTATTCGTAACCCAGAGTCGACCGAAAACGACGTGATCGCCGGCGTTCGCGTCACGGGTTCTGCCGATCAGCCTAAGGCTGAAGTCTTCTCCGATCCTGCTATGTCGCAGCAAGAAGCGCTTTCCTATCTTGTCCGTGGACAGGGATTGGACAGCGGTCAGAGCGACAGCGCGGCGATGACTTCCATGCTTATTGGGATGGGGGTTGCACAAAGTGGCCAAGTTGTGGGTAAAATCGGCGAGACATTTGGCGTAAGTAACCTGGCTTTAGATACGCAAGGGGTGGGTGATTCCTCCCAGGTGGTGGTCAGCGGTTACGTATTGCCAGGTCTGCAGGTGAAATATGGTGTCGGGATCTTTGACTCTTTAGCCACGCTCACGTTACGCTATCGCCTGATGCCTAAGCTGTATCTGGAAGCGGTGTCTGGCGTAGACCAGGCGCTTGATTTGCTCTATCAGTTTGAGTTTTAGCAATGCGAATATTTGTGTACGGCAGTTTACGGCGCAAACAAGGCAACAGCCACTGGATGACCAACGCTCAGTGGCTGGGCGATCATAGCGTTTCCGATTATCAGCTGTACAGCCTGGGCCACTATCCAGGCGCCGTGCCCGGAGATGGCACAGTACACGGTGAGGTTTATCGGATAGACGCCTCGACGCTTGCCGAGCTGGATGCGCTTCGCACCAAGGCGGGGGAATACGCTCGCCATCTCATCCAGACGCCGTATGGTAGCGCCTGGATGTACGTCTATCAGCGCCCAATTGACGGGATGAAGCTGATAGAAAGCGGCAACTGGTTGGACAAAGACCAGTATTGAATACGGCAACGCCACCTTCGGGTGGCGTTGTTTTTTGTATTGTGGATACCGGGAACCGCCCCGAGGTCGGCGTGACCGCCTCGCCCGGGCTACCGATGGGTGTATGCCGGATGGCGGCTACGCCTTATCAGGCCTACATGATGTCAATGTCCACAGCCCCTGTAGCCCGGCCAAGCGCAGCGCCGCCGGGAACCGCCCCGGGGTCGACGTGAACGCCTCGCCGCCGGGAACCGCACAAACAAAAACACCGCCCGAAGGCGGTGTCTTGCAAAGCTCGAAAAGAAATCTTATTTCTTCGCGCGCTCGAAGGAAGCGATGATTTCAGCTTTCGCTGCTTCAGCGTTGTCCCAACCGTCAACTTTAACCCATTTACCCGCTTCGAGGTCTTTGTAGTGCTCGAAGAAGTGGGTGATCTGCGCTTTCAGCAGGTCTGGCAGGTCGTTCACATCTTTGATGTGATCGTATTCTTTGCTCAGCTTGGTGTGCGGAACCGCAACCAGCTTCGCATCTTCACCAGATTCGTCGGTCATTTTCAGCACGCCAACTGGACGGCAGCGAATGACTGAACCTGGCTCCAATGGGTACGGCGTTGGGACCAGAACGTCAACCGGGTCGCCGTCCAGAGACAGGGTGTGGTTGATGTAACCGTAGTTGCACGGGTAGAACATCGCAGTGGACATGAAACGGTCAACGAACAGCGCGCCGCTCTCTTTGTCGACTTCGTATTTGATAGGATCGGCGTTTGCTGGGATTTCAATAACAACGTAGATATCTTCCGGCAGATCTTTACCCGCAGGGACGTTGAGTAAGCTCATGTCTGTTTCCTTTAGAATGTATGGCAAACTAGTGCCCGGTATTATAGCCAACTCGCCGCGAAAGTCTTGGCCTGTTTTACCTCACACACCTTCGCCCTCGTCTTTTTCAGCCACATCCTACGGCAGAAAAATCCATAAACTTAGCCGCATCCTGAATAAAATCATGAAACCGTTTACATCACGGTAAAAAATGACGTCTGCTTGTTTCATTTTTCTACAAAATCGATAGCGCTCAATGGGCGCGCGACCCCTTCTCCTTGCTGAGCTCATTCGCAACGCATCGGATAACAAAAAATTTACTTTTTTGAAGTGTGATGTAACTCATTCCGTTACATAACCCATTGTCTATAGTTCTTCCGCTGAAGAATATTTAACCAATGATAACCCGATGAGGATACCTCTATGTGGAAGCGCTTACTTCTCGTCACCGCAGTTTCCGCAGCCATGTCGTCTATGGTGATGGCTGCTCCATTAACGGTGGGATTTTCGCAGGTCGGCTCCGAATCGGGCTGGCGCGCGGCGGAAACCAACGTCGCTAAGCAGGAAGCCCAAAAACGCGGCATCACCCTGAAGATTGCCGATGGCCAGCAAAAACAGGAAAACCAGATTAAAGCGGTTCGCTCCTTTATCGCGCAGGGCGTAGACGCCATCTTTATTGCGCCGGTGGTGGCGACAGGTTGGGAGCCGGTACTGAAAGAAGCCAAAGAGGCCAAAATTCCGGTATTCCTGCTCGACCGCTCAATCGACGTGAAAGACAAGTCGCTGTACATGACTACCGTCACCGCCAACAACGTGCTGGAAGGCCAGCTTATCGGCGAATGGCTGATTAAAACCGCCGACGGCAAGCCGTGTAACGTGGTCGAGCTTCAGGGTACGGTCGGCGCGAGCGTGGCGATTGACCGTAAGAAAGGCTTCGCTGACGCCATCTCTAAGGCTTCCAATATCAAGATCATTCGCTCCCAGTCCGGCGACTTTACCCGCAGTAAAGGCAAAGAGGTGATGGAGAGCTTTATCAAAGCCGAAAACAACGGCAAGAACATCTGCATGGTTTACGCACATAACGACGATATGGCGATCGGCGCCATTCAGGCGATTAAAGAAGCGGGTCTGAAGCCGGGTAAAGATATCCTGACCGGTTCGATTGACGGCGTGCCGGACATCTACAAAGCGATGATTGCCGGGGATGCGAACGCCAGCGTTGAACTGACGCCAAACATGGCGGGCCCGGCGTTTGATGCGCTGGAGAAATACAAAAAAGACGGCACCGAGCCTGAGAAAGTGACCCTGACGAAATCGACGCTCTATCTGCCGGATACGGCGAAAGAAGAGTTAGAGAAGAAGAAAAATATGGGCTACTAAGCTGTTGTTACCCTCACCCCAACCCTCTCCCTGGAAGGGAGAGGGAGCTGTTCGGTGAGCGTATTGGGCACAATCTGTTCCCTCTCCCCCGTGGGGAGAGGGCTAGGGTGAGGGGGAGAGCACCATGACCACTGAAACCAACCCAGAAATCCTCCGTACCGAGGGACTCTGCCAGTACTTCCCCGGCGTCAAAGCGCTGGATAACGTCAATTTCAGCCTGCGACGCGGCGAAATCATGGCGCTGCTGGGCGAAAACGGCGCTGGGAAATCCACGCTGATTAAAGCCCTGACCGGCGTCTACCACGCCAACAGCGGCACTATCTGGCTTGAAGGCCAGCCCATCAACCCAAAAAACACCGCCCATGCCCAGCAATTGGGGATTGGCACGGTGTACCAGGAAGTGAACCTGCTGCCGAACATGTCGGTGGCGGATAACCTGTTTATCGGTCGCGAGCCCAAACGCTTTGGTTTCCTGCGCCGCAAAGAAATGGAGAAACGCGCCACCGCGCTGATGGCCTCCTACGGTTTCTCACTCGACGTCCGCGAACCGCTAAACCGTTTTTCGGTAGCGATGCAGCAGATCGTCGCTATCTGCCGGGCAATCGATCTCTCAGCCAAAGTGTTGATCCTCGATGAACCCACCGCCAGCCTCGATACCAAAGAGGTGGAAATGCTGTTTACCCTGATGCGCCAGCTGCGAGATCAGGGCGTCAGCCTGATCTTCGTCACCCACTTCCTCGATCAGGTCTACGCAGTCAGCGACAGGATCACCGTCCTGCGCAACGGCAGCTTTGTCGGCTGCCGGGAAACCCGCGAGCTGCCGCAAATTGAGCTGGTAAAAATGATGCTTGGCCGCGAATTGGAGCACCAGGCGCTACAGCGCGCCGGGCGCACGCTGCTGAGCGACAAACCGGTGGCCTCGTTTGAAGGCTACGGCAAAAAAGGCACCATTGCGCCGTTCGATCTCCACGTCCGCCCCGGTGAGATCGTAGGTCTGGCGGGGCTGTTAGGATCCGGGCGTACCGAAACCGCCGAGGTGATCTTTGGTATTCGTCCCGCCGACAGCGGGCAGGCGACGATCAAAGGCAAACCGCAAACCCTGCGATCCCCGCATCAGGCCTCGTGTCTGGGGATCGGTTTTTGCCCTGAGGATCGCAAAACCGACGGCATTATTGCCGCTGCCTCAGTCTGTGAAAATATCATCCTCGCCTTGCAGGCGCAGCGCGGCTGGCTGAGGCCGATCCCGCGTAAAGAACAAAACGATATTGCCGCGCGCTTTATCCGCCAGTTGGGGATCCGCACCCCCAGCGCCGAGCAGCCGGTGGAGTTTCTCTCTGGCGGTAATCAGCAGAAGGTGCTGCTGTCGCGCTGGCTGTTGACGCGTCCACAGTTCCTGATCCTCGACGAACCGACGCGTGGGATCGATGTGGGGGCGCATGCGGAGATCATTCGCCTGATCGAAACATTGTGTGCAGATGGTCTGGCGCTGCTCGTGATCTCATCTGAACTCGAAGAGCTGGTGGGCTACGCCGATCGGGTGATCATCTTGCGTGACCGTCAACAGATCGCGGAGATCCCGCTCGATGAGCTTTCCGTCCCCGCCATTATGAACGCTATTGCGGCCTAAGGAGTTAACCGTGATGCCCCGATCCGTTCCCCAAACCAAACCATCCGGGCGGCGTTTTCGCTGGCCGCCGGGTATGCCACAAATCGCTGCTTTAATTCTGGTGCTGCTGGTGGATAGCCTGGTAGCCCCGCACTTTTTCCAGATAACCCTCCAGGATGGCCGCCTGTTCGGTAGCCCTATTGACATCCTCAACCGCGCAGCCCCGGTTGCACTGCTGGCGATTGGCATGACGTTGGTGATCGCGACCGGCGGTATCGATCTTTCCGTCGGTGCCGTGATGGCGATTGCCGGGGCGACAGCCGCCTCAATGACCGTTGCCGGACACAGCCTGCCGATTGTCCTGCTGGCGGCGCTGGGTTCTGGTGTACTCGCTGGACTGTGGAACGGTATCCTGGTCGCCATTCTCAAAATACAGCCGTTTGTGGCAACGCTCATTCTGATGGTGGCCGGGCGCGGCGTCGCTCAGCTCATTACCTCCGGGCAGATTGTTACCTTCGACTCACCGTCATTGGCCTGGCTTGGCAGCGGCAAAATGTTGCTGTTCCCGACGCCGGTCATTATTGCGCTGGTCACCCTCATCATCTTCTGGCTGGTGGCCCGCAAAACGGCCCTCGGCATGTTTATCGAAGCGGTGGGGATTAACATCCGCGCGGCGAAAAACGCTGGGGTAAATACCCGCATCGTGGTGATGCTGGCCTATGTGTTGAGCGGCCTGTGCGCGGCAATTGCCGGAATCATCGTCGCGGCGGATATTCGTGGCGCCGACGCCAATAACGCCGGGTTGTGGCTGGAGCTGGATGCCATTCTGGCGGTGGTTATCGGCGGCGGCTCGCTGATGGGCGGGCGCTTTAACCTGCTGCTGTCGGTGGTGGGCGCGCTGATCATTCAGGGCATGAACACCGGGATTTTACTCTCCGGCTTCCCACCGGAACTCAACCAGGTGGTAAAAGCGGTAGTGGTGATGTGCGTGCTGATCGTTCAGTCATCGCGCTTTATTGAGATTCTGAAAAGGATACGGGGCCATGATAAAACGTAATTTACCGCTGATGATCACGCTGGGCGTATTCGTGCTCGGCTATCTCTACTGCCTGACCCAGTTTCCCGGCTTTGCCTCAACCCGGGTCATCTGCAACATTCTGACCGATAACGCGTTTCTGGGGATCGTCGCGGTGGGGATGACCTTTGTGATCCTCTCCGGCGGTATCGATCTGTCGGTCGGCTCGGTGATCGCGTTTACCGGCGTGTTTCTCGCCAAAGCTATTGGCTTCTGGGGATTGTCGCCACTGGTGGCCTTCCCGCTGGTGCTGGTGATGGGCTGCGCTTTTGGTGCCTTTATGGGCTGGCTGATTGATGCGCTGAAGATCCCCGCCTTTATCATCACGCTTGCCGGGATGTTCTTCCTGCGCGGCGTCAGCTATCTGGTGTCTGAAGAGTCGATCCCTATCGATCACCCGGTGTATGACACGCTTTCCGGGTTGGCGTGGACGATCCCCGGCGGTGGGCGTCTGAGTGCAATAGGACTGCTGATGCTGCTGGTGGTAATCCTGGGGATTTTCCTTGCCCACCGTACCCGCTTTGGCAATCAGGTGTACGCCATCGGCGGCAGCGCCACCTCGGCAAATCTGATGGGTATTCCGACCCGTAGCACCATTGTGCGCATCTATATGTTATCGACTGGGCTGGCGACGCTGGCAGGGATCGTTTTCTCGATTTATACCCAGGCGGGCTACGCACTGGCAGGGGTCGGCGTGGAACTGGATGCGATTGCGTCGGTGGTGATTGGCGGCACGCTGCTCAGCGGCGGCGTCGGGACGGTGCTCGGCACGCTGTTCGGCGTGGGTATTCAGGGGCTGATTCAGACCTATATCAACTTCGACGGCACCCTAAGCTCCTGGTGGACCAAAATCGCCATCGGCATTCTGCTGTTTATTTTTATTGCCCTTCAGCGTGGCCTGACCGTGCTGTGGGAAAACCGGCAGAATGCGGCAGTCACCCGCGTCAACGTCGAAGTAACAAAGAACTAACATACTGAAACGCTAAAGCTTTTCCGGTAGCAGCCGATACTTTTCTTTTACGCCAAACGTACCCCTGCTACCGGACAACATTATGATGCTAAAAACGCTTTCTATCCGTACCGGCCTGCTTTCCCTGCTCGCCGTGATGACCCTGCTGCTGATTCTGGTCAGCGGCATCGGCATTTACGCTCTCACCCAAAGCTCCACGTCATTACAGCGCATTGACCATCTGCAAAGTGACCAAATGGCCCAGCTCAACGAGGGCTATACGCTGTTGCTGCGTGCCCGAAATGAAGCGAGTCAGGCGGTGCGACTGATGGAAATCGGCATGCTGGACGATGCGACAAAAGCGGTCAAATTGATCAACGGTGAAGTGACGCAGGCGCAAAAAATTATGACCACCGTCAGTCAGTCGCCGATAGACGATGCCGACGGCGCGAAGCTGCTGGCGGACGTGGCGAAAAGCTACGAAACCTATAATACGCAGGGGATTAAACCGATGCTGGCGTCGCTGGGGCAGCAAAATGTCGACGGCTATTACGATCTTCTGGAAAAGACCATGATCCCCGTTTCCCGCCAGTTCGATAACGCCATTCACGCATTTCAGAGTTGGGGAAAATCCCGTGGTCAGATTGAAGTGGCGGCGGTACACGGCACTAAAAATCGCGTGCTGGTTCTGATGATTATTGCTATTGCCCTGACCGCGGGCGCCATTGTGTTGGGCTGGCTTCAGCTTCGCCATCTGCTGCTAAAACCGCTGGCGGCGGCCATTGGTCAACTTGAACAGGTCGCCGCGGGTGATTTAACTCGCACGCCACTTACCGCCAGTAGTGCGGAAATTAAGCGTCTGAATATTGCTATTGAAGGCATGCGTGAGTCGATGATGAACTCGGTGATGCGCGTGCGCGATGCCAGCTCGCAGATTGATGTCGGCAGCCGAGAACTGACGGCGGGTAATAACCATCTGGCGCAGCGTACCGAGTCGACGGCCACCTCGCTTGAGCAAACCGCAGCGAGCATGGAACAGCTCACCGCTACCGTGAAGCAGAATGCCGATAACGCCGATCAGGCGCACAAGCTGGCGAAAGAGGTCTCTGACACCGCCGACCGTGGCAGTGAAATGGTCTGCTACGTGATTGAAAAAATGCAGGATATTTCCGGTAGCGCCAACCGCATTGCCGATATTCTAGGTGTGATTGACGGCATTGCCTTCCAGACCAACATTCTGGCGCTGAACGCCTCGGTAGAAGCGGCGCGCGCGGGCGAGCAGGGGCGCGGCTTTGCGGTGGTGGCGGGCGAGGTGCGTAACCTGGCCAGCCGCAGCGCCGATGCCGCAAAAGAGATTCGTCAGCTGATTTCCGCTTCGCAAACCCACGTCAATGAAGGCAGTGACCTGGCGCAGCAGGCGGGGGAAACCATGGATGAGATCGCCAGCGAAGTGATGCGGATGACCAAATTGATGCGGGAGATTGCCAGCGCGTCGCAGGAACAGAGTCGCGGCATTGAGCAGGTGAATATTGCGGTGAGTCAGATGGATGAAACTGCGCAGCAGAATGCGGCGCTGGTACAGCAGTCGTCGGCAGCGACGCGCTCGCTGGAAGAACAGTCGCAGGCGCTGGCGTCAGCGATGGCGTCGTTCCGGTTACAGGTATCGTAACCGGGTTATGATTTGTAGGCCGGATAAGGCGTTTACGCCGCCATCCGGCAATAACACCGCATCGTGCCGGATGGCGCTTCGCTTATCCGGCCTACATGAGATTACGCGTCCGGGTACTCACGAATCATCCGCTCAACGTCTTCAACCATATGGTTGTTACCGACGAAGAACGAACGACGCTGGTGCAACGTTTCCGGCTGAATATCCAGAATACGCTCCTTCCCATCGCTGGCCTTACCGCCAGCCTGTTCCGCGAGGAACGCCATCGGGTTGCACTCATACAGCAAACGCAGCTTCCCATCCGGGTGGCTTGCCGTACTTGGGTACAGGTAGATCCCGCCTTTTAGCAGGTTGCGGTGGAAATCCGCCACCAGAGAACCAATGTAGCGCGAGGTATACGGGCGCTGCGTATTGGCATCTTCTTCCTGACAGAACTTGATGTACTTCTTCACCCCGTTCGGGAATTTGATGTAGTTACCTTCGTTGATGGAGTACGTGTTGCCGCGTTCCGGGAAGCGCATACGCTCCTGGCTCAAGCAGAACACGCCCAGAGAAGGGTCGTAGGTAAAGGCGTGAACGCCGCAGCCGGTGGTGTAGACCAGCATGGTTGAAGAACCATAAACCACATAACCGGCGGCAACCTGACGGTTACCCGGCTGGAGGAAATCTTCCTCAGTCACCGGCGTGCCCACTGGGGTAACGCGACGGTAGATAGAGAAGATTGTGCCGACTGAAACGTTAACGTCGATATTAGATGAGCCATCCAGCGGATCCATCAAGACCACATATTTCGCGTGTTCGCAGCCGTCAAAGACGACGATTTCGTCCTCTTCTTCAGAAGCGATACCGGCGACGATGTCACGAGCGCGCAGTGCGGCTTTCAGTTTCTCGTTCGCGAAGAGATCGAGCTTTTGCTGTACTTCTCCCTGTACGTTTTCTGCGCCGCTGGCACCCAGGATATCGACCAGACCGGCCTTATTGATATCGCGGTGGATGATCTTGGCACCTAACTTTATTGCCGACAGCAAAGCGGTAAGCTCACCGGTCGCATGAGAGAACTCATGCTGTTTTTCGACAATAAATTCACCTAACGTTTTCATAACACTTTCCCTGACAGTGGATGTTGAGTAAAACGACTGCAACAATCTTAACAAAGAATAAAAAAAATACGCACAGGTGAATCGCGCCAGCAAACTACGGAATATCCTGAAATGCATTTCTCTGGCGGTAAACATATGGGTAAAATGCGAGGCAGATTAAAAAAGGACTGTAACGTATGCGCATTCATATTTTGGGTATTTGCGGCACCTTCATGGGCGGTCTGGCAATGCTGGCCCGTTCGTTGGGTCACGAAGTCACGGGTTCGGATGCCAATGTGTATCCCCCGATGAGCACGCTGCTTGAAAAGCAAGGTATTGATTTAATTCAAGGTTATGACGCAAGTCAGCTTGACCCTCAGCCGGATCTGGTGATCATCGGCAACGCCATGACGCGCGGTAATCCGTGTGTTGAAGCGGTGCTGGAGAAAAATATTCCGTACATGTCCGGCCCGCAATGGCTGCATGATTTCGTGCTGCGCGACCGCTGGGTCGTGGCGATTGCCGGTACGCACGGTAAAACCACCACCGCGGGCATGGCGACCTGGATCCTTGAAGCATGCGGCTACAAGCCGGGCTTTGTTATCGGCGGTCTGCCGGGTAACTTTGATGTTTCCGCACGTCTGGGCGATAGCCCATTCTTTGTGATTGAAGCCGATGAATACGACTGCGCCTTCTTTGATAAGCGCTCCAAATTCGTCCATTACTGCCCGCGCACGCTGGTGCTCAATAATCTTGAGTTCGATCATGCGGATATCTTCGACGATCTGAAAGCCATTCAGAAACAGTTCCACCACCTGGTGCGTATCGTTCCGGGGCAAGGCCGCATCATCCTGCCGGAGAACGACGCTAACCTGAAACAGGTGATGGCGATGGGCTGCTGGAGCGAGCAGGAGCTGGTGGGCGAGCAGGGCCACTGGCAGGCGAAGAAACTCAACACCGACGCCTCCGAGTGGGAAGTGCTGCTCGACGGCGAAAAAGTCGGTGAAGTGAAGTGGGGCCTGGTCGGCGAACACAATATGCACAACGGCCTGATGGCGATTGCTGCCGCGCGTCACGTGGGCGTGCTGCCTGCCGATGCCGCCAATGCGCTGGGCGGCTTCATCAACGCTCGTCGTCGCCTTGAGCTACGCGGCGAAGCCAACGGCGTCTGCGTCTATGACGATTTCGCGCATCACCCAACGGCAATCCTCGCTACGCTTCAGGCGCTGCGCGGTAAAGTTGGCGGGACAGCGAAAATCATCGCCGTGCTAGAGCCTCGCTCTAACACCATGAAAATGGGCGTCTGCAAAGACGATCTGGCCCCGTCTTTAGGCCGGGCTGATGAAGTGTTCCTGCTGCAACCGCAGCATATTCCGTGGCAGGTGGCGGAAGTGGCGGAAGCCTGCGTGCAGCCAGCCCACTGGAGCGCGGATGTGGACGTGCTGGCGGATATGGTGATTAAGAACGCGGAACCTGGCGACCATATTCTGGTGATGAGCAACGGCGGGTTTGGTGGTATTCATCAAAAACTGCTGGATGGGTTGGCGAAGAAGGCGCAGCAGTAATTCGCTGTGCGCCTTTTCCCCTCACCCTAACCCTCTCCCCATAGGGGAGAGGGGACCGTTTGGTGCGATGTTTACGCTCAGCGCCGATCTGGTTTTCTCCCTCGCCCCTCAGGGGAGAGGGCCGGGGTGAGGGGCCATCACCCAAATTCTGAATTACACCGGTACTCATCAAATGCTAACCTCCAGGAAAATCACCTCCACCGACTCTCCTTTGTTCCCCCCGCTGGATACGCTCTATGCGCAAGCCTTCCCGTGGCATGAACAACGCGAACTTCCCGCCAAACAGCGCGCGCTAAACGACCCGCACTTCGCGCTGGAAGCATGGTTTGACGGTGAACAATTCATCGGGATGAGCGGCACGTGGGCGTTCGACGGCTATACCTATATCGAACATATTGCGATTGACAGCGGCCTGCGCTCACAAGGCTACGGCAAGCGCTTGCTGGGGCAGATTCTGGCGCGTGCGCCAAAAACCATTCTGGAAATCGACCCGCTGACCACCGAGATTGCGCACAAACGTCTGCGTTTTTATGAAGGGATGGGCTTCTTCGCTAATCCATGGACGCACGCGCACCCGACCTATCACCCAGGGATCGCCGACCATGAATTGATCGTCCTGAGCTACCCGCAGCCGATAGATGAAGCGCAGTATCAGCGGTTTAATGAGGATTTGTGCACCATTGTCATGGTGTAAAAGACGCGTAGGCCTGATAAGCGAAGCGCCATCAGGCAGCCCCGAGCACGTTGACGAGGACAAAAAAATACCCTCACAGCGGAGGGCATTTTACAGAGACTTAATCCTGGTTTTCAGCCAGCTCACGCAGATACTGGTAAATCTGACGGGCGGATTTCGGCGGCTTGTTGCCTTCTTTCTCTTTCTTAGCGTTGCGAACCAGTGAACGCAGCTGCTGACGGTCGGCGTCAGGCCACAGGTTTATCACGTCTTCAATCGCGTCGTTGCTACCTTCAATCAAGCGATCGCGCAGCATTTCCAGCTTATGGAACAGGACAACCTGCTGGTTGTGACGGTTCTTAAGCTTATCCAGCGCCTGACGGAAAGGTTCTACATCGCGTTGACGCAGCATTTTACCGATCAGCTGCAGCTGGCGGCGGCGACCTTCCATCTTAATACGCTGCGCCAGTTCAATGGCGGTGCGCAGGTCGGCATCCAGCGGAATTTTATCCAGGGCATTTTTACCCAGGGCAACCAGTTCTGCGCCAAGCTTTTTCAGCTCTTCAGCATCACGTTTAATTTCACTCTTACTGACCCAGATAATTTCATCGTCTTCTTCCTCGATATCATCACCGGGGACTTCGTCGAGCCAGTCTTCGGGCTGCTTTGTCATTTCAGGCTCCTTAAAAAAGAGGCTAATACTAACAGCTTGAACGCATACTGAGAAAGGGTTCTCTGTTAGACTTCATTTAACTTTACCTCAGATTATGGCTTAGACGATGAAAGTGATCACACAAGTTGCACAACAGCGTATTGCGCTGGAAAAAGCGGTCTCGATGGCGCTAGAGCTGGCGGCCAGCAAATCAGATGGTGCGGAAGTCGCGGTGAGTAAGACCACCGGTATTGGCGTTAGCACCCGTTACGGTGAAGTCGAAAACGTCGAATTTAATAGCGATGGGGCGCTGGGGATCACCGTCTATCACCAGAACCAGAAAGGGAGCGCCTCCTCCACGGACCTCAGTCCAGATGCCATTGCCCGCACCGTGCAGGCCGCGCTGGATATCGCCCGTTATACCTCGCCGGATCCTTGCGCGGGCGTGGCGGATAAAGATCTGCTGGCCTTTGATGCCCCGGATCTTGACCTGTTCCATCCGGCGGAGGTGACCCCGGATGAGGCCATTGAACTGGCCGCTCGCGCCGAACAGGCGTCGCTTAAGGCAGATAAGCGCATCACCAATACCGAAGGCGGCAGCTTTAACAGCCACTACGGCATCAAAGTGTTCGGCAACAGCCACGGCATGCTGCAAAGCTACTGCTCTACGCGCCATTCACTGTCGAGCTGCGTCATTGCCGAAGTGAACGGCGATATGGAACGCGACTACGCCTACACCATTGGCCGCGCGTTGGGCGATCTGAAATCGCCGGAGTGGGTCGGTGAAGAGTGCGCGCGTCGCACCCTCTCTCGCCTGGAGCCGCGCAAGCTCTCCACCATGAAAGCACCGGTTATTTTCGCCAATGAAGTGGCTACCGGGCTGTTTGGTCATCTGGTCGGCGCGATTGCCGGTGGTTCGGTGTACCGCAAATCAACGTTTCTGCTGGACTCTTTAGGCGAGCAGATCCTGCCGGAATGGCTGACCATTGAAGAACATCCGCACCTGCTCAAAGGGCTGGCATCGACGCCGTTCGATGGCGAAGGCGTGCGCACCGAGCGTCGCGACATCATCAAAGACGGCGTGCTGACCCAGTGGCTGCTGACCAACTACTCTGCGCGTAAGCTGGGGCTGAAAAGCACCGGGCACGCGGGGGGCATCCACAACTGGCGCATTAACGGCCGTGGCCTGAGTTTTGAAAAGTTGCTTAAAGAGATGGGCACGGGTCTTGTCGTCACAGAACTGATGGGGCAGGGTGTAAGCGGCATCACCGGCGATTATTCACGCGGTGCATCCGGCTTCTGGGTTGAGAACGGTGAAATTCAGTATCCGGTGAGTGAAATCACCATCGCCGGCAACCTGAAAGATATGTGGCGCAATATGGTTACTATTGCCGACGATATTGAGACACGCAGTAATATTCAATGTGGTTCTGTACTGCTCCCGGAGATGAAAATCGCTGGGCAGTAATCACGTACCGGGCGCATCCTGCTGCGCCCGTTTGCTTAAATAATAAAAAAGGAAGTGAGCAATGCGTAAAAAACTGTTAGCGATGTTGGCGGTCTCCGCCTTTGCCTTCGGTTCTGCTTCGGCTTTCGCCGATCTCGGCGAAGACATGGATACACTGGCGGAAAATCTGCAAATTGTGCAGAAAACCTCTGATGCGGGCGAG
Organism: Enterobacteriaceae bacterium; assembly: GCA_902363335.1. Taxonomy (GTDB): domain Bacteria; phylum Pseudomonadota; class Gammaproteobacteria; order Enterobacterales; family Enterobacteriaceae; genus Kluyvera. The sequence continues at coordinate 183,894 of CABIZV010000007.1, forward strand.
CTGAAAGATGCGCTGGGTAAAATGCGCGTAGCGGCAAGCGATGCGCAAAAAGAGACCCCGCCTAAGCTTGAAGGCAAGGCAGCCGATAGCGCAGAAATGAAAGATTATCGCCACGGTTTCGATACCCTGATTGGTCAGATTGATGGTGCAATCAAGCTGGCTAATGAAGGCAAAATTAAAGAAGCCCAGGCCGCTGCGGAAGAGTTTAAAACCACCCGCAACGCTTATCACAAGAAGTACCGCTAGGCCTTTTCCCGGGAAGCGTCAGCCGACGTTTCCCTCATTTCGTTTGCAAAACTCCCTCAACATCACACTTTTACCCTTCGGGTTGCCATCCGCTTTTCCTATTGCTGTCTTCTGTAATCGTGATATTCATCACGCGAATATATCGATATCGCGAGATTGGTGAAAAATGTGTGAATCAGATCACCCAGCCCGTCTCCCTTTCCACTTCGAAGTGGAAAACAACTCGCTACAAACTCCCATCCCCCGGCGTTAGGTTTATCCCCAGAGACATTAGCGGGGTAACACGAGTGAATAACGCAGCGGTAACACACGACGCAGGGGAGCAGACGGCGCAGACCGAACAGTTGGCAGACAAGATGCTGAAGCAGGTGTTCGCTCTGTTACATCGTCGCGGTATCACCCCTAACGACGTGCAGGAACAAATGTTGACGTCCCACGTCCGGGCGATGGCCCATCGCTCAATCAGCGGCGAGCCGCTACCGGAAGTGGACGCCAGCCTGTTTGAAGAGATTTCAGAAGACTCAATGAATCTGGCTCGCGACGTGGTCGCGGAATTCGGCAATCTGCCAAAAGAAGAGGCGTGGCTACTGTCCGTCCACTTCGAAGTCGCAAAAGAAAACCTGTAAGGAGCAACACATGGAACAGATCACTTTAGTTATTGGCGACCGTCTGGGTAAAGGCCAAAAAGTTGCCGCTGGCGCGGAGAAAGCCGGTGCTCGTGCAGTTGTCGTACCGGGCGTTGCTGCGGATATGAAGCTTGGTGACATGATGAAAGCAGAAAACGCCACCTTCGGCATCTCGTTTTGCGGTAGCGGCGGCGCGGGTGCTATCACGGCGCAAAACAAATACGGCTACAAAGCGAAATATGGCATGCGTTCTGTAGAAGAGGGCGTCACCGCCATCAATGAAGGTTACAACGTGCTGGGCTTCGGTTTTATGGATAAAGAAGAGCTGGGCGAGCGCCTGGTTGAAGCCTGGAAGAAGAAGTACGGCGCGTGAACATGAAAGAACAATTCACCACTACGGTGAGGGTAACGGGTAAAGGCGAAAGTAAAACACGCGCATTCGCCGATGCCCTGAACCATGTGCAGGCTGCGGTGATGAAAACATCATCGCACATCCTATTGCGTATTGAGCCACAGGACGTGGCGGTGATTTATGCGCGCGAAGCGGTACGAAAAGAGGCGTTTCTGTTCTTCTTTTTGCGCCGTGAACGACGAGCGTACAGCGTGGAGCTGGACGTTACCGTCAACGTGACCGCCATTGATATCGATAAAGTGGATTTCGTCACGCCAACCTGATTTTTACCTAAGGGTTAGATTATGTTCCTGATAATTTTAATAAAATCGCTCATTATCGGCGGCCTGGTTGGCGTCGGTGTGGGCGCCGGAGCGGCACGCATGTTTCATGCGCCTACCACCCAGGGGATGGGGGCGTTTCGTACGTTGGGCGAGCTGAACTCCTGCGAAGGTGACCCGGCTTCCCACTTCTCCTTTGGCCTCGGCTTCTTCTTTAACGCCTGGGCTTCTTCCGTTGCAGCAGGGGCATTCACCCAGGACGTCGACCACCGCATTATCCCAAACTGGGGTGCCGCAGCGTTGATGATGAAAAACCGCAACGTCGGCGAGACGCTGCATGACCCGAAGAAAATGGCCATTGCCTGCGGCATCATCGGCATGATTGTCGTTGCTTTCCTTAACCTGACGGCTTCTTCCGTACCTCAGGCATTGCAGGTCACCGCCGTTAAGGTTCTGGTTCCGGCAGCAAACCTGCTGGTAAACACCGTGATGCCGGTGATCTTCTGGCTGGCGGCAATCGACGCCGGTAAGAAATCGGGCTTCTGGGCGACGATCTTCGGCGGCGCAGCGCAGCTGATTATGGGTAACGCCGTACCGGGCCTGGTGCTGGGTATTCTGATTGGTAAGGGCGTTGAAGAAAGCGGCTGGCACCGCGTCACTAAAGTGATGATGGGGGCAATCGTTGCGCTGTTCGTTCTGAGCGCCTTCTTCCGCGGCTTCGACATGAAAATGATCGAATCCTTCCACATGACCGTGCCGAACTGGCTGGATCTCATCCACAACTCAATCAGCGGCAAATAACGGGAGCCTGACATGGAACAAAATAAAGGTTTTTGGTATGCCGACTGGTCGTTCCCGATCTTCGTGGGCCTGCTCTCTTCCGGCGTCTTTGCCGGGACACATATGTACTACCTCTACGGCATCGGTGCCTTCAACGAAGTGGCCTTTGTGGCGATGTTGAAAGCCGGGATTGATACCGGCGCATACGGCGCGGTGGCGGCGTTCGGCGCGAGTTTCCTGTTCGCTCGTATCATCGAAGGATCGCTGGTGGGGATTCTGGACATCGGCGGCGCGATTCAGACCGGCGTGGGCCTGGGGGTTCCGGCACTGCTGCTGGGCGCGGGCATTATGTTCCCGGTGACCAACTTTATTGCCTCGCTGATTACCGGGCTGGTGATTGGTCTGGCGATTGGCTACATCATCATTCTGGCGCGTAAGTTCACCATCAATCAGAGCGACTCGACCTACGGGGCCGACGTGATGATGGGCGCGGGTAACGCCTCTGGCCGTTTCCTCGGGCCGCTCATTATCCTGAGCGCCATGACCGCCTCGATTCCTATCGGCGTGGGTTCGCTGATTGGCGCGCTTATCTTCTACGTCTGGCAGAAGCCGATTACCGGCGGTGCCATTCTGGGCGCGATGCTGCTGGGTTCCATCTTCCCGGTCGCCATTAGCTGATTTGTTGTCGTTGTAGGCCGGATAAGGCGTAGCCGCCATCCGGCAATGCCGCCTGATGGCGCTGCGCTTATCAGGCCTACATGAGCGCTCACCACTTGTTGTAGGCCGGATAAGGCGTAGCCGCCATCCGGCAATGATGCCTGATGGCGCTGCGCTTATCAGGCCTACATGACTGCTCCCATTCCAACAGGAGAGAACTATGTTTGACTTACTCCTGCGCCGTGCGCGCCTTGTCGACGATACCCTGACTGATATCGCCATTCAGGACGGTTCAATCGCGGCGCTGGGCGAAATTAATGCCCCCGCGCGCAAAACCGTCGAACTCGACGGCAACTGCTACGCCAGCGCCGGCTGGATTGACTCTCACGTCCACTGCTACTCGAATTCGCCGATTTATCATGACGAGCCGGACAGCGTCGGCATCGCGACCGGCGTGACCACCGTTATCGACGCGGGAAGCACCGGCGCAGACGACGTAGACGATTTCTATGCGCTCACCCGTAAAGCGACGACCGACGTTTACGCGCTGCTCAATATCTCCCGCGTCGGGCTGATTGCGCAGAACGAACTGGCGAACATGGCCAATATCGACGCCGATGCGGTGAAGCAGGCGGTGCAGCGCTATCCCGATTTTATCGTCGGCCTGAAAGCGCGCATGAGCAGCAGCGTGGTGGGCGAAAACGGCATTACGCCGCTGGAGCGGGCGAAAGTGATTCAGCAGGAAAACGGCGGTCTGCCGCTGATGGTACACATCGGCAATAACCCGCCGAACCTCGATGAAATTGCCGACCTGCTTAGCTCCGGTGACATCATCACCCACTGCTATAACGGCAAACCTAACCGCATTCTGACCCCGTCCGGCGAGCTAAAAAGCGCGGTCACTCGCGCATTGCAGCGCGGCGTGCGTCTGGATGTCGGCCACGGCACCGCCAGCTTCAGCTTTGAAGTGGCGCGTCGGGCGATTGCGATGGGGATTTTGCCAGACACCATCAGCTCGGATATCTACTGCCGCAATCGAATCGACGGCCCGGTGCGTTCGCTGGCGCTGGTGATGTCGAAATTCCTCGCCATCGGTATGTCGTTACCGCAGGTCATCGCCTGCGTCACCGCTAACGCCGCAGACGGTTTGCGTCTGGCGAAAAAAGGGCGGCTGGAAGTGGGCTATGACGCCGATCTCACGCTGTTTACCGTCGCATCCACCCCAACGCTGTTAGTGGATGCCGAAAAAGAGAGCCTTCAGGCTGACAAGATCTTACAGCCGCTTGCCGCGATTCGCGCGGGCAAGGGCTATTTGACCGAACAAGGGAGCGCGCAAAATGCCTTCGATTTTTGAGAAATACAATTTAAAGCAAGTCATTAATACCTCAGGCCGCATGACGGCGCTGGGCGTGTCTACACCGCGCCCGGAAGTGGCGGAAGCGGCGCTGGCGGGTATGAACCAGTATTTCGAGATGAAAGACCTGGTCAATAAAACCGGCGACTACATTGCTAAATTACTGGACGTCGAAGGGGCAACGGTGGTCTCCTGCGCCTCGGCGGGGATTGCCCAGTCGGTGGCGGCAGTGCTGGTGAAAGACAGCGACTGGCTGCTGGAGAATCTTCACGTTACGCCGGTTGAGAATAACGAAATCGTCCTGCCGAAAGGCCACAACGTCAACTTTGGCGCGCCGGTGGGCACTATGGTGGCACTGGGCGGCGGCAAGCTGGTGGAAGCCGGTTACGCCAATGAATGTTCCGCCGATCAGCTGGCGGCGGCGATTACCCCGCGCACGGCGGCGATTTTGTACATCAAATCGCACCACTGTGTGCAGAAAAGTATGCTCAGCGTGGAGCAGGCGGCGGTGGTTGCGCGTCACCATAATCTGCCGCTGATCGTTGATGCGGCGGCGGAAGAAGATCTGCAATGCTATTACCGCGTCGGTGCGGACCTGGTTATCTACAGCGGCGCGAAAGCGATTGAAGGGCCAACCAGCGGGCTGGTGATTGGCAAAACCCAGTACGTCGAGTGGGTAAAGCGCCAGTCGATGGGCATTGGCCGCGCCATGAAAGTGGGTAAGGAGGGCATTCTCGGTCTGACCTGCGCTATCGAACATTATCTGACCGCGCGTAAAGAGAGCGGCGATGAGATGGTGGCGAAAATGACCCCGTTTATTGAGCAACTCAACACCTTAAACGGTGTGACCGCTCGCGTGGTGTGGGATAGCGCCGGGCGCGACATTGCGCGTGCTGAAATCAAATTTGATGAAGCCGTCACCGGCATCGCTACCGGCGAGCTGGTTAACGCGCTCAAGCAGGGCGAATACGCCATCTACTTCCGTGGCTATAAGGCCAACGAGGGCATTATTGAAGCCGATGTGCGCAGCGTTGATGCGCAGCAGCTGGAGATTGTCGCTCGCCGTATTGCTGAAGTTCTTAACAAGGAGAAAACCGCATGAAACTGACCCCTAATTTTTACCGTGACCGCGTTTGCCTGAACGTGCTGGCAGGCAGCAAGGATAATGCCCGTGAAATTTACGCGGCGGCGGAAGGTCATGTGCTGGTTGGCGTGCTCTCCAAAAACTACCCGGATGTGGCCACTGCCGTTGCCGATATGCGCGAGTATGCGCAGCTCATTGATAATGCGCTGTCCGTGGGACTGGGCGCGGGCGACCCGAATCAGTCGGCGATGGTGAGCGAGATTTCCCGTCAGGTGCAGCCGCAGCATGTGAATCAGGTGTTTACCGGCGTGGCCACCAGCCGCGCGCTGTTAGGGCAAAACGAGACGGTAGTGAACGGCCTGGTTTCCCCGACCGGCACGGTAGGGATGGTTAAAATCTCCACCGGCCCGCTTTCCAGCACCGCGCCGGACGGCATCGTGCCGCTGGAAACCGCGATTGCGCTGCTCAAAGATATGGGCGGTAGCTCAATCAAGTACTTCCCGATGGGCGGGTTGAAGCACCGCGACGAGTTTATTGCGGTGGCGCAGGCGTGTGCGCGTCATGATTTCTGGCTGGAGCCGACGGGCGGGATTGATCTCGAAAACTACAGTGAGATTGTGAAAATTGCGCTGGATGCTGGAGTTAGCAAAATCATCCCCCATATCTATAGTTCAATTATTGATAAGGCCAGCGGTAATACCCGTCCGGACGATGTGCGTCAGCTGCTGGAGATGACGAAACAATTAGTGAAGTAGCGTGATTGCCCCTCACCCTAACCCTCTCCCCATAGGGGAGAGGGTACCGATCGTGCAACGGGCACGTATGTTTTTCTCCCTCGCCGAGGGGAGCATCTGGTTTTCTCCCTCGCCCCTTTGGGGAGAGGGCCGGGGTGAGGGGAAACAACGCGCACTAAACCACCAAGGAGTCACCATGCCCACCGCTCACCACCTGCTTGCCGCCTCACTCTCCCTGCTCGCTGCCAGCGCCGTCGCGCAAACGCAGTACGCCTGGGTGGGCACCTACAACCCTAACGGGCAAGGCCTGTATCGTTTTATCGTGGATGAAAAAACCGGTGAACTGCATAACAAAACCCTGGTAGGCTCACTCCCGGACGTCGCGCAGCTGACCGTTTCGCACGATGGCAAAACGCTCTACGCCGCCAGCGAAGTAGATCAGGGTGTGGTGCAGGCATGGAGTATTGGTCATGAGGGCGAGTTGACCAGTCTGAATCAGGTGGCCTCCGCGGGGGCTGGCCCGGTATTTCTCTCCTTAACGCCGAACGGCGGCCATCTGCTGGTGGCAAACTACGTCAGCGGCTCGGTGGCGGTGCTGCCGGTGAAAGACGATGGCAGCCTCGGTGACGCGGTCGATGTCCATCAGAATAGCGGCCCGACAGGTGCCGCGCGCCCGGAGGCCGCCGTGGAAGGCAGTTTCGCCATCAGCGGCCACAGCAGCCCGCATGCGCATATGATTTCCGCCGATCCCAGCGGGCAGTTTGTCTACGCCACAGACCTCGGGCTTGACTGGATTTATCAGTACCGCATCGACAACGCCAGCGGCAAGCTGACGCCGAACGACCCGCCGTTTATCGCCGCTTCATCGGCAGGCGCCGGGCCGCGTCACTTTGTCTTCACTCCCGCCGGTGATGGACTGTGGTTGGTAAACGAAGAGGCGTCCACGCTGACGTTTTATCACCTCGACAAAACTAGCGGTCTGCTGCGTGAAGGCCAGACCGTGTCGACCTTGCCTGAAGGTTACAAGGGCACCAGCTTTGCGTCCGGCCTGGTATTAAGCCCGGATGGCAAACAGCTTTATGTCGCCAACCGCCTGCATAACAGCATCGCCCACTTTAGCGTAATGGCCGACGGCAGCCTGAGCCGTCAGGATGATGTCTGGACGCGCGGGGATTATCCAAGAACCTTAACGCTGGATAATCAAGGCCGCTGGCTGTACGTCATGAATCAGCGCAGTGACAATATCACCCGCTTTCGCGTTGCGCCTGACGACGGCAAGCTGACATTCTCGCCGGACTATACCCCGGTCGGCAGCCCGTCGCAGATGGTGATTTCTGCCAAACCTTAAGCCGTAAAATGAAGGAACCGACATGCGATTTCCCAACCAACGTTTAGCGCAACTCTTTAGCCTGCTGCAAAACGAAACGCTGCCCCAGGATGAACTGGCGCAGCGGCTGTCGGTCTCAACCCGTACCGTTCGCGCCGATATCACCGCGTTAAACGCGCTGTTGATTCAATACGGTGCCCAGTTTGTGCTGAGCCGCGGCAACGGGTATCAGTTGAAAATCGACGATCCTTCCCGCTATCAAACGCTGGAAGAGACGGCGCCGAAGCCGCAGCCTATCCCACGAACGGGCCAGGATCGTATCGCCTTTTTGCTGGTGCGTTTTCTGACCTCGGCGTTTTCCATCAAGCTTGAAGATTTAGCCGATGAATGGTTTATCAGCCGAGCCACTCTACAGAGCGATATGGTTGATGTGCGCGAGCGCTTTGCGCGCTATCAGCTGACGCTGGAGACGCGTCCGCGTCACGGTATGAAGCTCTTTGGCAGTGAAGTGTCGATTCGCGCCTGTCTGACCGATCTTTTATGGGAGCTGAGCCAGCAGGGTACGCTGAACCCGCTTATCCGTGAAGAAGCCTTTGATAGTCGCGTATTATCAAAGCTGGAAGGCGGATTGCAGGACATTTTAACGCGTCATCAGGTGCGCTTGACCGACGCGGGCGAGCGCTTTATATGCCTGTATGGCGCGGTGGTGACGCGTCGCGTCAGTGAGGGGTTTCCGCTGGTAGACTTTCGCGCGGAGGACGTGGCGCAAAACGTCCGCGATGTGGCGCATGAGGTTGCTGGTGAACTGCAGCGGCTGGCGGGAAAACCGTTCTCGGCGGCGGAAGAAGAGTGGCTGTGCGTGCACATTGCGGCGCGTCAGGTGCAGGAGGTGGATCCGGGCACCATTAGCGCCGACGATGACGAGGCGCTGGTTAACTATATCCTGCGTTACATCAATCAGCAGTATAACTACAACCTGCTGGAAGACGCCCAGCTGCATGCCGACCTGCTCACCCATATCAAAACCATGATCACCCGCGTGCGCTACCAGATAATGATCCCCAATCCGCTGCTCGATAACATTAAGCAGCACTACCCAATGGCGTGGGATATGACGCTGGCGGCGGTCTCAAGCTGGGGAAAATATACGCCGTATGCGATAAGCGAAAACGAGATTGGTTTCCTGGTGCTGCACATCGGCGTGGGCCTGGAGCGTCACTACAACATTGGCTATCAGCGCCAGCCGAAGGTGCTGCTGGTATGCGACGCGGGTAACGCGATGGCACGGATGATTGAAGCGATATTGCAGCGCAAATATCCGCAGATTGAGATAGCGGCGACGCTCTCTCAGCGTGAATACGAACAGCTTGAAGGGGTTGCAGAAGACTTCGTGATCTCGACGGCGCGCATCAGCGAAAAAGATAAGCCCATTGTGACCATCGCGCCGTTCCCCACCGACTATCAACTGGATCAAATCGGTAAGCTGGTACTGGTCGATCGCACCCGTCCGTTTATGCTGAACAAGTACTTTGATGAAGCGCACTTCCGGGTGGTGGATGCCACCATGACCCAGCAAACCCTGTTTGCCGAACTCTGCCAGCAGCTTGAGTCAGAAGGCTTTGTCGGTATCGAATTCTATGATTCGGTAGTGGAACGTGAAGCCATTGTCAGCACCATGCTGGGCGATGGCATCGCGCTGCCGCACGCGCTGGGCTTGCTGGCGAAAAAGACGGTGGTGTATACCGTGATTGCTCCCGACGGCATTGCCTGGGGCGATGAGACTGCGCACATCATCTTCCTGCTGGCGATCAGCAAAAGCGAATATGAAGAGGCGATGGCGATCTACGATATTTTCGTCACTTTCCTGCGCGAACGCGCCATGACGCGGCTTGCCGCGACCCGAAGTTTTGCTGAGTTTAAAACGATGGCGATGGAATGCGTCAGCCGATTTTGAACGGCTGACGTGGAGATTATCGCAGGTGATGGACAAGCTGATTGCTGCTTCCGCGCCAGATAAGCGCCGGGTCTTTTAAGTCCTGCACGAACTTACCGTCAACCAGCACGTTGATGAGGTTCACCACCTCCATCTGCGCCGCGTTTAGCTCGTCGAGCTTGTAGCCTGTCCACACCCAGATATCTTTGCCGGGGCATTCGGCGTGGATGCGTTGCACCAGTTTCAAAATCTCCGGCACGTTTTGCGGGTGCAGCGGGTCGCCGCCGGAAAGCGAAATCCCCTGGCGTTTAACGCGGGTATCGTTCAGGTCGGCGATGATGCGGTCTGCGATCTCAGCGGTGAACGGCTGGCCGGAGTTAACGCGCCAGGTGCTCTTGTTGTAACAGCCGGGGCATTCGTGAACACAGCCTGAAACAAACAGCGTGCAGCGCGTGCCGGGGCCATTGACGATATCAACCGGATAATACTGGTGGTAATTCATTTTCACATTCCAGATTGGCGGCAGTTGTAGGCCGGATAAGGCAACGCCGCCATCCGGCAATCTGCTCCGGTTTGCCTGATGGCGCTGCGCTTATCAGGCCTACGAGGGTGCAATGCGCTATGAACGGTTCCCTCTCCCCTGCGGGGAGAGGGTTAGGGTGAGGGGGAAAACGCTCAAACTTAACCGAGCTGCCCATTACCCAGGTGTTTCACACGGCGCTTCACTTCTTCTTGCTTACCGGCGTTGAACGGACGGGCATCCGGGCTGCCGAGGTAACCGCATACGCGACGGGTCACGGAGACGCGTGCCGCATCGTGGTTACCGCATTTCGGGCAGGTGAAGCCTTTGCTGGTGCATTCAAACTCACCGGTAAAGCCGCACTCGTAGCACTCATCGATTGGCGTGTTGGTGCCGTAGTACGGCACATGCTTGTAGCTGTAATCCCACACGTCTTCCAGCGCTTTCAGGTTGTGCTGAATGTTTGGGTACTCGCCGTAGCAAATGAAGCCGCCGTTAGCGATTGGCGGGTAGGCCGCTTCAAAATCGATTTTATCGTACGGGTTCACCTTCTTCTCCACGTCGAGGTGGAAGCTGTTGGTGTAGTAGCCTTTGTCGGTCACGCCTTCCACTAAACCAAACTCGGCGGTATCCAGGCGGCAGAAGCGGTCGCACAGGTTTTCGCTTGGCGTGCTGTACAGGCTGAAACCGTAGCCGGTTTCGTCTTTCCACTGGTCAACGGCATCACGCAGACGCTGGACGATGGCGACACCTTTTTCACGCAGCATTTCGCTGTCGTACATATGGCTGTTGCCGAACAGCGCATTGATCGTTTCGTGGATCCCGATATAACCCAGTGAAATTGACGCACGGCCGTTTTTGAAGATTTCAGACACGTCGTCGTCGGCTTTCAGACGAACGCCGCAGGCGCCTTCCATATAGAGGATTGGCGCCACGCGCGCTTTCACCCCTTCCAGACGCGCAATACGCGTCATCAACGCTTTACGCGCCAGCAGCAAACGCTCGTCCAGCAGCGCCCAGAATGCGGCTTCATCGCCTTTGGCTTCCAGCGCAATACGCGGCAGGTTGAGGCTAATCACGCCGAGGTTGTTACGCCCATCGTGTACCTGCTCGCCGTCTTCGTTTTCCCACACGCCGAGGAAGCTGCGGCAGCCCATTGGCGTTTTGAACGAACCGGTCACCTTCACCACCTGATCGTAGTTGAGGATATCCGGGTACATGCGCTTGCTCGCGCACTCCAGCGCCAGCTGTTTGATGTCGTAGTTGGCATCGCCCGGCTTGTGGTTCAGGCCGTCGCGAATGGCGAAGACCAGTTTCGGGAACACCGCCGTTTTACGGTTTTTACCCAGACCCGCGATGCGGTTACGCAGAATTGACTGCTGAATTAGACGGGATTCCCAGCTGGTGCCCAGACCGAAGCCAAAGGTGACGAACGGGGTCTGGCCGTTGGCGGTATGCAGCGTATTCACTTCATACTCCAGCGACTGGAAGGCGTCGTAGCACTCTTTCTCGGTGCGAGAAAGGGCGTACTCTTTGGCGTTCGGGATCTGCCACTCTTCTGCGGTTTTACTGTGCTTTTTAAAGCTCTCGGTGACGAACGGAGCGAGTACTTCATCGATACGGTTGATGGTGGTGCCGCCATAAATGTGGCTGGCAACCTGCGCGATAATCTGCGCGGTCACCGCCGTGGCGGTCGAGATCGATTTAGGCGGCTCGATTTCCGCGTTACCCATCTTAAAGCCCTGCGTCAGCATGCCTTTCAGATCAATAAGCATACAGTTGAACATCGGGAAGAATGGGGAGTAGTCGAGGTCGTGATAGTGGATCATCCCACGCTCGTGCGCCATCACCACGTCATGCGGCAGCAGATGCTGGCGCGCGTAGTGCTTGGCAACGATACCCGCCAGCAGATCGCGCTGGGTTGGGATCACTTTACTGTCTTTGTTGGCGTTTTCGTTCAGCAACGCCGAGTTGGTCTGCTCAACCAGACCGCGAATTTCCTGATTCAGACGGCCGCGTTTTTCACGCTGGCTGTCGCGGTCGTGGCGATATTCGATATAAGAACGGGCCAGCTGCTTGTATGGCCCGGACATCAGCTGGTTCTCAACGGCGGTTTGAATTTCGTTGATATCGACCTGCGGTTGGTCCTGCATTTGTTGACTAACGATTGCTGCGACGGTGGCGCAATAATCTGCGTCATCGACTCCCGCTGCTTTAGCTGCACGTAGAATAGCTTCTTGAATGCGCTCTGATTTGAATGGCACTTTACAGCCATCTCGTTTCATCACATGCGGTGTCATGATCACTCCATTATTTATAAGAACAGGTTATCCACAGAGGCCGGAAAAGGTGGATTGGCGTAATAGCGCCAGTCACCAATACTTTCCCGCACTCGCGGCCCAGGTTATCCACATACCCACTACCATTTTCGTGATTCTTGTTGTTGCAATGATAGTCGATAAATACCATATGTTGGGCCGGGAGGCATTTTAAGTTCTATATGTAGTGCTTTGCACCAAAGATGTTTGCCATTTTATTGATTCAGGACAAAGTAAAAATGCAAGAGTACAGATGGCAGGCGTTGCGGGAAATGTAAATTGTGTTGCGCAATAATTGCGCAAAAATGAACTGGAAATTGCATAACCTCGATAGGCCCGGCAGCACTGCGCCGCCGGGCCATGGGTTTAGCTCTGAAGCCACCAGATAGCTTCAAACGGACGCAGCGTCATGCCGGCTGGCGTGTCGTAGTTGCTCATCAGCACCTCCCCATCGCTGTAACCGGCTGGCGGTTGCCAATCCTGCGGATTGTCGCTGAGGTTGGCGACAACCAGCAGAGTTTGCCCCTCATGCTGGCGGCGATAGCACCACAGCGATGGATGTTCAGGCAGCAGATCCTGATAATCCCCCCAGGTCAGCACCGGCTGAGATTTACGTAGCGCAATCAGCTGCTGATAGGCATAGAACACCGAATCAGGGTCGGCCAGCGCCTGCTCGACGTTAATGTCGGCGTAGTTATCGCAAGTGCCAATCCACGGTTCGCCCGCGGTGAAGCCTGCGTTCGGGCTAGCATCCCACTGCATCGGCGTGCGGCTGTTATCGCGCGATTTCGTCGCGAGAATTGCCAGCAGCTCGTCGGGACTCTGCCCCTTAGCCAACAGCTCGTTATACATATTGTGGCTTTCGACGTCGCGATATTGCTCAATCTTCGCAAAATGCGGGTTGGTCATGCCGATTTCTTCACCCTGATAAATGTACGGCGTGCCCTGCATCCCGTGCAGCACCATCGCCAGCATTTTCGCAGCGTGGACGCGGTGTTCACCCTCTTTGCCAAAGCGCGAAACAATGCGCGGCTGATCGTGGTTACACCAGAACAGCGCGTTCCACGCCCGGTTGTGCATCCCCTGCTGCCAGTGGCTGAACAGGGTTTTTAACGCCACAAAGTCCGGGCGCGCCAGCGTCCACTTCTCGCCGCCGGGATAGTCCACCTTGAGGTGATGGAAGTTAAAGGTCATCGACAGCTCTTTGCCGTCCAGCGACGCGTACTGCTGACAGTGTTCAAGCGAAGTCGACGACATCTCGCCAACGGTCATGAGTCCCCGTGGCTTAAACACCTCACGGCTGAACTCTTGCAGGAACTCATGGGCGCGTGGGCCGTCAGTATAGAAGCGGCGGCCATCGCCCTGGTCGTCATTCGGGAAGGTCTGATCTTTGGAGATCAGATTCACCACGTCGAGGCGCAGGCCGTCAACGCCGCGATCGGCCCAGAACTCGCAAACCTTTTTCAGCTCATCGCGAACCGTTGGGTTTTCCCAGTTAAGGTCGGCCTGCTCGGTGGCGAACAGGTGCAGATAATACTGACCGCTGGCGGCATCCCATTGCCAGGCGTTGCCACCAAACTTTGAACGCCAGTTATTCGGCGGCGTTTCCGGGGTGCCGTCGCGCCAGATATAGAACTGACGATAGGGGCTGTCTTTTTTGAGCGACTCTTTAAACCAGGCATGGTGGGTGGAAGTATGGTTCAGCACCATATCCAGCACGATGCGGATACCGCGTTGATGCGCTTCAGCAATCAGCTTGTCGAAATCGTCGAGGGTGCCGTAGGAGGGGTCAATCTCCGTATAGTTGGCAATGTCGTAACCGTTATCTATTTGCGGAGAGACATAGAACGGCGTCAGCCAGATGGCGTCAATGCCGAGCTTTTGCAGGTAATCCAGACGAGAAGTGACACCGCGCAGATCTCCCGTACCGCTGCCGGTGGTGTCCTGGAAACTCTTTGGATAAATCTGGTAGATGACACCGTTTTGCCACCAATGAGGAAGTGTATTCATAGAATTTTCCTTGAAGAAGGAGAAGGGGCGCAATTGCGCCCCAAGCAAGATGAGATTTACATGACCGGCAGCGTGCCCTGTTTCTGCTTACGCTTGTACACCATCATGGTCAGGATGATTGGCACGACGATGGAGATGATCATTGCAATGCTGTAAACGCCCCAGAAAGTCGGTTTAATTGACAGGATGCCCGGCAGACCGCCCACGCCGATACCGTTCGCCAGTACGCCGTACAGGCCGCACAGCAGACCCGCAATACCGGAACCAATCATGGCGCACAGCATCGGGAAGCGGTACTTCAGGTTAATCCCGTACATCGCGGGTTCGGTCACGCCAAGATAGGCGGAGATCGCAGCAGGAACGGAGATTTCGCGTTCTTTCGCCTTGCGGCTGCAAATGATGATGCCGACGACCGCCGAGGCCTGCGCGATGTTCGACAGCGCAATCATCGGCCACACCGGGGTGCCGCCCATGCTCTGAATCATCTGCATATCAATCGCCAGCGTGGTCTGGTGAACGCCGGTAATGACCAGCGGCGCATACAGGAAGCCGAACAGCGCCGCGCCAATTGGGGCGAAGCTACCGGTCAGCAGGTGACGCACGGCAAACGCGACGCCATCGCCAATCCAGCGGCCGAACGGGCCGATAATAGCGTGTGCGAGGAAGACAGCGAGGATAAGCGAACAAACCGGTACAATAACCAGATACAGGTAGTCCGGCACGATGCGTTTTAATCGTGTTTCAATAAAGCCTAAGGTCAGACCGGCAAGCAGGGCGGGAATAACCTGCGCCTGATAGCCGACTTTAGCGATAGTGAACAGGCCGAAGTTCCACACTTCAGGCACCTGCTGACCCAACAAGTAGGCGTTCATTAGCTGAGGTGACACCAGGGTGACGCCGAGCACGATACCGAGAATCGGCGTGCCGCCCATTTTCTTCACCGCAGACCAGCAGATACCCACCGGCAGATAGAAGAAGATCGCCTCACCGATTAGCCATAAGAAGTCATAGGCGGTTTGCAGCGACGGGTGCATTTGTGCCAGCGTCTGACCGTTGCTCATCGGCAAGTCGCCGATAACGTTACGGAAGCCTAAGATCAAACCCCCGCTGATAAGCGCTGGCAGCAGCGGGAAGAAGATTTCCGCGAAGTGGGAAATCATCTGCTCGTGCCATTTCATATTCTGGCGAGCCGCCAGTTTTGCCTGCTCTTTGTCCGCCGACTTTTGCCCGGTGGTGGCGAGCAGCGCCTGATAGTAATCGCCCACCTCGGTTCCGATAACCACCTGGAACTGACCGGCGTTGGTAAAGCAACCTTTAACCATCGGCAGCTCTTCAATGGCTTTCGGATTGGCTTTCGCCGGATCGTTTAGCACGAAGCGCAGACGCGTGATGCAGTGGCTGACGGTGGCGATGTTATCGCGTCCGCCCACCAGCTCGATAAGTTTATCGATGTTCTGTTGTTCTATTTTTTTGCTCATTATAGGGCCTTAAAACAGAGGTGAGATCTCTTCGATACCCGTCACTTCAGGCTGCTTTCGTCGGGCAGACTGGCGGACTCAGGATCAAAACCGTAGTTATTACGCTGAACATAAGCGTACCGGGTTTACGTTTGCGGGAAAATGGGAACGTTCCCGAAACGTCGCGACGATCACATTAAAGCTGATATCAGCTTAGGTCAGGATCGCGGGGATCACTATCTGCAGCGGTTCGCTTTTGCCGCTGATTTGGGCGATGAGCTGTTCTGCGGCGCGGCGTCCAGCCTCGGCATAGCCGGGATCGACGGTGATAATTTCCGGGTGCAGGAACTTGGTGAGAGGAGTATTACCGACGCTGGCGAGCTGGACGCTATCGATACGTCGCTCCTGAAGATACTTGCTGGCGCCCAACGCGAGCGTGTCGGTGGCGCAAATGAGCGCAGTGGTTTCGGGAGTAATCACCCGGCCCGCATAGTCGTAGCCTTGCTTCATGGCCAGCCCCGGTAAAGCGGCAACCGGCGTCAGCGAGTGTTGCTGACAAAAAGCCTGGTAAGCATCATGACGACGCTGACCGGTGGTGACATCGCTGGTCGGAACGCCGAGGAAACTGATGTGACGATGATCCTGATCGTACAGGCGCTGCATCAGCTGGGTAATGGCACCGGTATCGTCGTAGCAAACAGAGGCAAAACCGTGAGCATCACGCGCCATCAGCACCAGCGTTGACTGCCAGTTCGCCAGCGTATCTTCCACCACGCCGGTAAAGCCAAACAGGACAACGCCGTCAATATTACGTCGCTTAAGCATTGCCAGATGCTCGACCACTTTCTCCGGTGAGAACTGGCTTTCCATCATAATCGGGTCGTAGCCCTGTTCATAGAACGCGGGTAGCATGGTCTGGACGGCAAGGTTTTCCGACAGTGAATCCAGGCGGGTAACAATAATCGCGACCACTTTATCGCTCTGCCCACGCATCGCGCGCGCCGAGCGGGAAGGGGAGAAGCCTTGCTGCAACATCACGGCTTCCACGCGTTCGCGGGTGCGTTCGCTGACGCCGCTCTCATTATTGAGAACACGGGACACGGTTGATTTACCGACGCCGCTCAAACGAGCGATATCTTTGATGGTCAGCCGATTATCCATGTAGTTGCCCCGTGTAATTATTTTTTCGTAAAACCTGATGGTTTACGTATCGTTGAATTGTCTGCCGTTATTATATCGCCC
The DNA here is from genome assembly GCA_902363335.1 of Enterobacteriaceae bacterium. Taxonomy (GTDB): domain Bacteria; phylum Pseudomonadota; class Gammaproteobacteria; order Enterobacterales; family Enterobacteriaceae; genus Kluyvera. The sequence goes on from CABIZV010000007.1 coordinate 200,854, forward strand.
TAATTGTCACACAACTTGAAATTTTCTCCGTATAATTCGCGGCGAATTTTCCCTATTTCCTTACCGGAGGCGTTATGGATCCCGATCCCACCCCTCTCTCCCGCTGGAGAGTAACTTTCCGGTAAGTCAGTTTTCACTGCCTTACCGATTTGTGAGGCAGTGACATTCCCTTGTATGTCCCTGCGTTAAAAATTAAGCGCCTGTAAGGTGCAGATTTTCTGTGCCCGTAAGGCAGACTGCGGCCGCTTTTTGCGGCTGCGGGGGACTATGTATGCTGAAAAACTTTACCCGGCAGCTGTTTGCACAGCTCAGCCGTCACTTACCGCATCGCCTGATTCAGCGCGACCCGATGCCGTCTCAACAAAGCGTCGCCAGTACGCCCATTCCGTCATCGCTGAGCGAGCACTGCCTGAAAATGGCGCAGTTGAGCGAGCAGGAGCTGTGGCAGACCTTTAATACCCACCCCGAAGGGCTTAACGCCGTTGAGGTCGAACAGGCGCGCGCACTTCACGGTGAAAACCAACTGCCGGCGCAGCAGCCGCAGCCGTGGTGGGTGCATCTGTGGCTGTGCTACCGCAACCCGTTCAATATCCTGCTGACCGTGCTGGCGGCGGTTTCCTACGCCACGGAAGACCTGTTCGCGGCAGGGGTTATCGTACTGATGGTGGGTATTTCCACGCTGCTGAATTTCGTCCAGGAAGCGCGCTCGACCAAAGCCGCAGACACCCTGAAAGCGATGGTGAGCAACACCGCCACGGTGCTACGCGTCATCAACGATAAGGGCGAGAGCGGTTGGGTTGAACTGCCTATCGACCAACTGGTGCCGGGCGATATTGTTAAGCTTGCCGCCGGAGATATGATCCCCGCCGACCTGCGTGTGATTCAGGCGCGCGATCTGTTTATTGCCCAGGCGTCATTAACCGGCGAATCGCTGCCGGTGGAGAAGGTCGCGAAAACCCGCGAACCGAACCAAAGCAATCCGCTTGAGTGTGACACCCTGTGCTTTATGGGCACCAACGTGGTGAGCGGCACGGCGCAAGCAATGGTAATTGCCACCGGGGCGAACACCTGGTTTGGTCAACTGGCAGGCCGGGTCAGCGAGCAGGAAAGCGAACCGAACGCCTTCCAGAAAGGCATCAGCCGCGTCAGCATGTTGCTGATCCGCTTTATGTTAGTGATGGCGCCAATTGTGTTGCTGATTAACGGCTTCACCAAGGGCGACTGGTGGGAGGCGGCGCTATTTGCCCTTTCCGTCGCCGTCGGCCTGACGCCGGAAATGCTGCCGATGATCGTCACCTCGACGCTGGCGCGCGGGGCGGTGAAGTTATCCAAACAGAAGGTTATCGTTAAGCACCTTGATGCCATCCAGAACTTTGGCGCGATGGATATCCTGTGCACCGATAAAACCGGAACCCTGACCCAGGATAAAATCGTGCTGGAAAACCATACCGACGTATCCGGTAAGGTCAGCGAGCGCGTGCTGCAAACCGCGTGGCTTAATAGCCACTACCAGACAGGGCTGAAAAACCTGCTTGATACGGCAGTGCTGGAAGGCGTGGATGAAGGGGCGGCTCGTCGGCTCTCCAGCGACTGGCAGAAGGTGGATGAGATCCCGTTTGATTTCGAACGTCGCCGTATGTCGGTGGTGGTAAGCAAAACGCCGGATGCGCATAAGCTCATCTGTAAAGGCGCGTTGCAGGAGATTCTTAACGTCTGTACCCAGGTGTATCACAACGGCGAAATCGTTCCGTTGGACCTCACCATGCTGCGCCGCATCAAGTGCGTTACCGATACCCTGAACCGTCAGGGGCTGCGCGTGGTCGCTGTGGCGAGTAAATTCCTGCCTGCGCGGGAAGGGGATTATCAGCGCATTGATGAGTCCGACCTGATCCTCGAAGGCTACATTGCCTTCCTCGATCCGCCAAAAGAGACCACCGCACCGGCGCTGAAGGCGCTGAAGGCCAGCGGTATTACGGTCAAAATTTTGACCGGCGATAGCGAGCTGGTGGCGGCAAAAGTGTGCCATGAAGTGGGACTCGATGCGGGAGAAGTGATTGTCGGCAGCGACATTGAACAGCTGAGCGATGACGAACTGGCGAAGCTTGCCCAGCGCACCACGCTGTTTGCCCGTCTGACGCCAATGCATAAAGAGCGCATTGTGACCCTGCTCAAACGTGAAGGGCACGTGGTGGGCTTTATGGGCGACGGCATTAACGATGCTCCAGCACTGCGCGCCGCAGATATTGGTATTTCCGTTGACGGTGCGGTGGATATCGCCCGTGAAGCGGCCGATATCATCCTGCTGGAAAAAAGCCTGATGGTGCTGGAAGAGGGCGTGATTGAAGGGCGTCGTACCTTCTCGAACATGCTTAAGTACATCAAAATGACCGCCAGCTCTAACTTCGGTAATGTTTTCAGCGTCCTGGTGGCGAGCGCCTTCCTGCCGTTCCTGCCGATGCTGCCGTTACACTTACTGATTCAGAACCTGCTGTACGATGTATCTCAGGTGGCGCTGCCGTTTGATAATGTTGATGACGAGCAGATTCAAAAGCCGCAGCGCTGGAATCCGGCAGATTTAGGACGCTTTATGGTGTTCTTCGGGCCGATAAGCTCTATTTTCGACATTCTGACTTTCTGCCTGATGTGGTGGGTATTTAAGGCTAATACCCCGGAAATGCAGACGCTGTTCCAGTCCGGCTGGTTCATCGAAGGGCTGCTGTCGCAGACGCTGATTGTGCATATGATCCGTACTCGCCGCATTCCGTTCGTCCAAAGCCGCGCGGCGTGGCCGCTGTTTGTTATGACGCTGCTGGTGATGATGGTCGGTATCGCATTGCCGTTCTCGCCGCTGGCAGGCTACCTGCAACTCGAAGCGCTGCCGCTCGGCTACTTCCCGTGGCTGGTAGCGATTCTGGTGGGTTACATGACCTTCACGCAGATGGTGAAAGGGTTCTTTACCCGTCGTTACGGCTGGCAGTGATCGGTGAGGGCCCCGGCGGCGCTGCGCTAGGCCGGGCTACGTTCGTGCATGTTTGTCGCCCCGGATTTCGTGCACCTTTGTAGCCCGGCCTAGCGCAGCGCCGCCGGGAAACCCGCCGCACAAAAACAAAAAAGGCAGCCATCGGCTGCCTTCTCTTCATACTGCGCCTAATCAGCGACGCACAGCTATCGCTTCAATTTCAATCTTCACATCTTTCGGCAGACGTGCCACTTCAACGCAAGAACGCGCTGGGAAGGTGGCATTGTGCTCGGTGAAGAACGCTTCGTAAGTGGCGTTAACGGTCGCGAAATCATTCAAATCTTTCACGAAAACGGTCGTTTTAACGATATCGCCCACTTTCAGGCCGGCAGCTTCAACGATCGCTTTCACGTTTTCCAGTGACTGGCGAGCCTGAGCGGACACGTCGTCCGCTACGCTACCGGTTTTCGGATCAACCGGGATCTGACCGGAAGTAATAACCATGCTGCCCAGGTCAACGCCCTGAACGTATGGGCCGATAGCGGCTGGTGCTTTTTCCGTCGCAATAGTCTTGCTCATGATATCTCCAGATGAACTGCAATAATAAGGTGTTAGCCATTATAGAGAGGCCACATTTCAATACCAACCGCAATTAGTTGGCCAGCACCACATAATGAGAAAACTCTTTTTCACAGTATTTGCATTTGAGTGCAATGTCATCGGCACGTTTTTTCACTGCAAAGCTCGACGAAACCGGTTCAGCATGGCTGATACAGTTGCTGTTCGGGCACACCAGCACGCGTTCAATACGCTCCGGCAGGCTCGGACGAGATTTTCCTACCACTTCATAGTTGTCGATGCGGTTTACCGTCGCCTGTGGAGCATACAGCGACAATTGGTTAACTTGTTCATCGGTCAGGAAGGTATTTTCTATTTTAATCAGGTCTTTACGACCCATTTCACCTGACGGCAGGTTCAGACCGATGGTGATGCGCTGATCGGTTTCGGTCAGTTTGAACAGCGTCAGCAGCTTAAAACCAACCTGCGCCGGGATATGGTCAATTACGGTGCCACGGTTAATGGCTTCAACCTGCAATTTATTGTCGTGTGTCATCGTCATTTCCCCTTACTTAAGCCAGTTCGCTATTGAGTACCAGTGCCAGTAACGCCTGGCGGGCGAAGATACCGTTACCGGCCTGCTGGAAGTACCAGGCGTGCGGCGTTTTATCGACATCGGTGGTGATCTCATCAATGCGCGGCAGCGGATGCAGCACCTTCATGTTGTCGCGCGCGCCTTCGAGGTCGGCGGCACGCAAAACGAACTGCGCCTTCACGTTGGCGTATTCGGACGGGTCGAGGCGCTCTTTTTGTACGCGGGTCATATACAGAATATCGACCTCAGCCATCACTTCATCAATGGCGCTGTACAGGCTCCAGGCGATCCCTTTTTCATCGAGCATATCGAGAATGTACTGCGGCATCGCCAGCGCATCCGGGGCGATGAAGTAGAAGCGGTTGCCGTTAAATTTGGCCAGCGCCTGGGTTAATGAGTGGACGGTACGGCCATATTTCAGGTCGCCGACCATGGCGATGTTCAGGTTTTCCAGGCAGCCCTGAGTTTCCTGAATGGTGAACAGGTCGAGCAAGGTCTGGGTCGGGTGCTGGTTGGCGCCGTCGCCCGCGTTCAGAATCGGAATACCGCCTGAGAACTCGGTAGCCAGACGCGCCGCACCTTCCTGCGGATGGCGCATGACGATAGCGTCGACGTAGGTACTGATGACTGAAATGGTATCCGCCAGCGTTTCCCCTTTTTTGCCCAATGAGGTGTTGGCGCTGTCGGAGAAACCGACCACGCTCGCCCCTAAGCGATGCATTGAGGTTTCAAAAGAGAGGCGGGTACGCGTCGAGGCCTCGAAGAAGCAGCTGGCAATAACCTTGTGCTTAAGCAGCTCCGGCTGTGGATTCGCTTTCAGTTTAGCGGCGGTCGCCAAAACCAACTCAAGGTCTTCGCGGCTGAGATCGTTTATGGAAATGATGTGTTTTTGATACAGCGGATTAGCCATGGTTATCTCCTGACGACGGCGCAAAAAAAAAGCCCCTTAAATAAGGGGCTTTACGAATACGGATGCAACGGAAAGGAAAAATGGCAGGCCAGCGTCTGTTTTCAGACGCGGTAGGACGCGATGTCGTACACACTGAACCATATTTCCTCCTGGCAAACGGAGCGGAATTATACGCAGCTTTATCCGGCAATCAAGGGGGGGATTCACATTTTAATCGACGAAAACGATTCTCATTGAATGAGTAGTTGGTCAGGGTGAATTTAAATTCGATGAAGGAAACGGCGCAAAGTGTGCGCCAGAGCGGCAGGCGCGGAGAGTCATGATAAAAAGTACTGGTATGGTAATGCGATTTTACGTATAACAACTTAAAATTGAAACATTGTTTTATTTGTGGAGTCATCATGATTATTGGCAACATCCATCACCTGCAGTCATGGCTGCCGGAAGAACTGCGTCAGGCGATTATCCATCTTCAGGCTAACGTCACCGATGAGACCCCGGAAGGGAAATACGATATCGACGGCAACCGTCTGTTTTATCTTATCTCTGAAAATATGACCGAGCCGTTTGCCGAGCGCCGCGCTGAATATCACGCGCGTTATCTCGATATTCAGGTTGTCCTGAAAGGCCAGGAAGGGATGTCATTCAGCGTACTGCCTGCGGGCAAGCCGGACACCGACTGGCTGGCGGATAAAGACATCGCGTTTCTGCCGGAAGGCGGGCAGGAAAAAATGGTGGTGATGAGCGAAGGTGACTTCGTGGTCTTCTATCCGGGTGAAGTGCACAAACCGCTGTGCGCCGTGGGACAGCCTGCGAAAGTGCGCAAAGCGGTGATTAAACTGCTGGTCGCCTGACGGTGTGAAGTGCCGGATGGCGGCTACGCCTTATCCGGCCTACACCAGCCGGTAGGCCTGATAAGCACAGCGCCATCAGGCATAACCGCGCACATTGCCGGATGGTGGCTGCGCCTTATCCGGCCTACAACCACATTTGTAGCCCGGACGAGGTGCGTTAGCACCGACTCCGGGAGCTCCCGGAGTCGGTGATTAGCTTATTGACTCAGCGTCGCGACCATCACCGCTTTGATGGTGTGCATCCGGTTTTCGGCCTGATCGAACACGACGCTGGCCGGAGATTCAAAGACCTCATCGGTCACTTCCATCCCGCCATGCATGCCGTACTCCGCCGCCATTTTCTTGCCAAGCGTCGTCTGGTCGTCATGGAATGCAGGCAGGCAGTGCAGGAATTTGACCTGTGGGTTACCGGTTAGCTTCATCATCGCGCTATTAACCTGATAATCACGCAGCAGGGCAATACGCTCTGCCCATTTCTCTTTGGCTTCCCCCATCGACACCCACACATCGGTATAGATAAAGTCAGCGCCTTTCACGCCTGCGGCAATATCTTCGGTCAGCGTCACGTTACCGCCATTTTTCTGCGCCAGCGCTTTGCATTCCGCCACTAAACTCGCTTCCGGCCAACATTCCTGCGGGGCGACCAGACGCAAATCGAGACCAGTTAACGCCGCCGCTTCCAGCATAGAATTACCCATGTTGTTACGCGCGTCGCCAGCATACACCAGCGTCATTTCGTTGAAGGCTTTCCCCGGCAGATGCTCCTGCATGGTGAGCAGATCCGCCAGCAGCTGAGTGGGGTGGAATTCATCGGTCAGGCCATTCCAGACCGGAACACCAGCATACTCCGCCAGCGTTTCAACAATCTCCTGACCATAACCACGATACTGAATACCGTCATACATCCGGCCCAGTACGCGGGCGGTGTCTTTAATCGATTCTTTATGGCCAATCTGGCTGCCGCTGGATCCAAGATAAGTGACGCGCGCGCCCTGATCGTATGCGGCAACTTCGAAAGAGCATCGTGTACGGGTTGAGTCTTTTTCGAAGATGAGCGCGATGTTTTTACCGGTCAGGTTTGGCGACTCCGTGCCGTTTTTTTTATCCGCTTTTAGTTTTGCCGCGAGTTGCAGCAGCGTGGTGATTTCTGCAGGGGTAAAATCGAGTAGTTTTAAGAAATGCTTTTTATACAGAGTAGACATTTTTCCCTCACCTGGCTCAAGCCACTTATTGAATTAAAATTCACTTTATATTTATGAATATTCATTTGCAACCCCGATAACAAATCTTTATCGGAAAGGTGGAGGCAATGGCGGCGGTATGTGACAATAAGAGTATCAGCCACATTACGAGGAACGAGTCATGGCAAACGCAGAACACCTGGAAGAACAGCGTGAAGAAACACGTCTGATCATTGAAGAACTGCTGGAAGACGGTAGCGATCCCGACGCGCTCTACACCATTGAGCACCACCTTTCTGCGGACGATTTTGAAACCCTGGAAAAAGCAGCGGTGGAAGCGTTCAAGATGGGTTATGAAGTGACTGAGCCGGAAGAGCTGGAAGTGGAAGAAGGCGAGACCGTCATCTGCTGCGATATTCTGAGCGAGTGCGCGCTGAACGCGGATCTTATCGATGCGCAGGTTGAGCAACTGATGAACCTGGCTGAGAAATTCGAAGTGGAGTACGACGGTTGGGGCACCTACTACGAAGATCCTAACGGCGAAGAAGGCGACGACGAAGACGAAGATGAAGTCGACGAAGACGACGACGGTGTGCGCCACTAAGTTATCTGTTCCCTACGGCAGCGCTCGCTGCCGTAGTTCAAGGATTTGGTCATGGACTACCCGCAAATACTCTCCCCCATCTACAGCTTCCTGCATTGCAAAACCCCCGACGAATGGCTGGAAAAAGCGCGTTTGCCTGATAACCTTCCTCTGCTGCTCACCGACCATTTAATTTGCGAGCTGAAAGCGGCGCAAACGGCGATGTTCCTGGTGCGTAAATATGTGGCTGGCAAAGAGGGCGCACAGGCGCTACTTGCGTGGTTACAGCCGTATGAAGCCTTTGCTTTTCGTGAAGGGGAAGCCCCGGACTTTGCGCTGCTCAATAAGCAGATCAATAAGAGCGTGATGCCACAGACTAACGATCCCTGGGGGCAGCAGCTTATCGACAGCATGGTGCTGCTGATTAAAGAGGAGCTGCATCACTTCTGGCAAGTGTGGCAGGCCATGCAGCGCCGCCAAATTCCTTACGTGAAGATTACCGCCAGCCGCTACGCCAAAGGGATGCTTAAAGAGGTGCGCACTCACGAACCGCTGATGCTGATTGATAAGCTGATTTGTGGCGCGTATATCGAAGCGCGTTCCTGCGAACGTTTTGCCGCGCTCGCGCCGTATCTTGAGGACGATCTAAAGACGTTTTATCTGTCGCTGTTGCGCTCGGAAGCGCGCCATTATCAGGATTACCTGACGCTAGCACAGCAGATTGCAGACGACGATATTAGCGACCGCGTACGCTTCTTTGGGGAAGTGGAAGCGGAACTCATCACCACGACAGATGATGAGTTCCGCTTCCACAGCGGCGTGCCGGAAGCACTATAGCCCACCTATTTCAGGCGAGATTAAGGCTTAACCGTGGCCTTTGATGCCGCGGAACAGTCCTTGCCCACAAAGGTCTGTTTAATCGTTTGGGTGGTTTCCATCTTCGTCTCTGGCGAGTCGACATCCATTTTCATGGTCATTGCAAACTCGGTATCGCTGACTTTGTTCATCTCTACGTGAGAATTGGTCTTGGTTGTTCCCACGGTGCAGACGGTGTCATTCACTGTTTTACTGTCAGAGCTTTCGGTAAAGGTTGTGGTGCAGCCATTTGCGCTGGTGCTGTAGCCTTTGGTGATTTTTTTAGAATCCTCCGCCATTTTAGGCGTATAGCAGATAAGCGTCGCAACACCGGAATTTTTCTGGTCCATCACCACTTTACCGCTGGCTTTATCAACCACGTGCATTTGGGTATTTTCCATCTTCCATTCGCCTGGCTGCATATCCAGCGCGCAGGCGCTATTGATGCTGATCAATGCGCTTGAGATGACGGCTGCGTAAATAAATCCTTTCATTTTCTATCCTTTTGATTAATTGAGATACAACGTACTGGCCGGAGGTATCTGGCCAGCTTTGGCATTACAGGAACGGTAGCGCAGAGGATGCGCCGCGAGAAATAACAGCAAAGAAACCGCTGTCGACAGGGCGCTCGTCGTTCTTCAGCTCAAGATTATCGAGATTGCCGATGACGACCGTGTTCTCTATCTGGTAGCGAAGAAAATGGACTTTTAACCATGGGTAGGCGAGGCCGAACGTTAGCATGGAGATAAGCGCGATGAGTAGCTTGTTTAATGCCACATTGAAGAAGGTCAGCGATGAGTGGAATCGAATATTATCCGCTAAGGTTAAGTTGTTGAACGCGTAGTTACGCAGCGCTGAAAATAGATAGGCCGAAGAAAATACAATACAGCAGACATAAAGCAGGAATAACGACACTCGCAGCTGTGGTGAAGGGAAAATCAACCCCGTAATGCCTTCATCATTTAATGTGGCATAAATAATTCCAATTATAGCTGCAATGAATGGCATCATTACCAGTATGGATATAATAGATATGATAACACATTGCGTTATTTTGATATTAACCTTAAACCGATGAATGCCGAATTGAAAATTATTAGCAAAAAGCTGTATCCAGTTTCGGTAGACAAGACCATACACGGCACTAAAAATGAATATCCAGAGAATAGTTGTGCAAATAATTTGCGTGATTATCCCATTCATGCTTGAGGGAGATCCCAGAAGCAACTGGATACCAATGATGACCAGGTCACAGCCTATAGATATTGCAACGGGCATACCCAATGTTACCCACCAGGCACGTAGCATGGAGCAGTGAAAGCCGAAACGAACGTTGTTCAACTCCGTCATTGCAGCATGATAATTGATACTTTTTATAGCCATACAGGGCAATATCAGTATGAAAATACACAATGAGTATATTGGTTCAGGGCTATGCGTTAACGATTTTTCGATGACGCAGAGAATGCCGATCATGATAAACATCACAAACCAGCTCAGCAGTATTACCCCCCCTTTAGCATGGTAGCTAAAACGGGCACCGTGAAGCTCCATATTTTCGTAAACATAACGTCGGCAACGTATTACTGCCCACGGTAAAAATATCCCAAGGGTAATAATTGATAAAAAGAAATTTATTATGCAAATAATAAAGAAATCTTTGCCATTACCATGAAATTTGAGCGCGTGCGTTTCTCCGCACTCACTGGGAAGAGAGTGTGACATGATGAGACATCCTTGTAGGTTTAATGAGATTTGGACTCTAACTTTTTTTTAAAGGATAAAGTAATAATTTATATCGTGATAGGCCGTTTTCGGAATTTATCGAGGGCTTGCATTGATAAAAAGGGAGTGCTATTGATCCCTTGTATTTTTAAATTACTATAAATTTAGTTTATGTATAATTTGCGGCAGGTGTCGCTTTTGGGAATAAGGATCAAAACACTAAAATGAACTGGACACACGTCATCCTGGCGGGCTATATCGGGGCGGTGATTGCCATCGTAGTCGGCGTATTTCGCAAAAAAGGCTGGATTGGCAAAGCGGCCGGGGCAATTATCTTTGTCATCGCGATAATCGCCTGGAACCTGTTTGATGTGCACTATCTTATCCCGCGAGAGAGTCCTGATTTTGGCAAGACTGAAGAACAGCAGTTCGAATCAGCGATGTCGACGATGCCGACTTTTCAGGTGCTAAAAGAGCAGGACCCGACATTCTGGCAGCATATTCGCGATATGGCGGCGCAGATGAAAAGGGAGGGCAAAAGCCAGCAGCAGGTCATTGATGCCATTCAGCCTCAAATCCTGCAACTGCAAATGGCGCGGCTACAGCAGGCTCCCGACGCTAACGTGATTGAATACATGAAAATCAACCTTGAGCAGATTGCCGCCGCGAAGAAAAGCGGCGACGACGTGTGCTACCGTTTTCTGTTCCCGGCGGTCAAAGGGGGAATTAATCCGGTCAAAATTCTCTCGAAAGAACTGCTTACCCGACGCACGGAAAGTGACGCCCGAATGATGCGAGCGGCTTACGGGCCGGATAAACACACGGTCACGGCGCAAGAGAAACAGCAGGCGCTGGCGGATATGCAAAGCATCGGCCCGACGCTTATTCAACGCTACGGGCAGGATGTGGAAATCATGTCGGATCCGACAAAAGGCGTGGGCAAAGAAGGCATAGCTTGCGATATCGTGCAGGATTTCTGGCAGCAGATATTGGCTCTGCCGGAAGCCAACGCGGCAGGGGCTATTCGCCTGGCGGTCTCACCGGAAATGCAGTAAACCTGATAACCCCTTTGCGTTGCTCAAAGGGGTTTTAGCATTCGCACTTCGCAATCAACATGACCGGTGCAACCCAGTGCCTGTGAGATGTGCGCAAAACCCAGATGCTCGTAGAGACGAATAGCTTCGGTCAGAAATGCGGTGGTTTCCAGATAACATTGCTTAAATCCCTGCTCGCGGGCGTGATCGAGCGCCGTTAAGGCGAGCTTCTTCGCTAAACCCTGGCCGCGCACGCTCGGCAGAAAATACATCTTTTGCAGCTCGCAAATATCCGGCTCGCTACAACCTAACGGCGCCACACCGCCGCCGCCAACGACGTATCCATTTTGTTCGACGACCCAATAGGCCGCACCTGGCTGGCTATACACCTGGAATAATTCGTCCAGATTCGGGTCAGCCACCGTGTAGCCTTTGTCAGCGGTCAGGCCGTATTCGGCAGAGACCTGGCGAATAACCTGGGCAATGGCGGCGTTATCTTCAGCCGTGATCCGGCGAAGGGTCGCAGAAACGGGTGTAACAACACTCATAGCGAAACTCATGACATAAACGTGAAATATATGCAGTTAATAACACTGCGGGCAGGGGGAGTGCAAGCGAGGATAATTCAGGAGCGAACCCGGAGTTGGCGCAAGCGCCTCGTCCGGGCTACATTCGTGCACCTTTGCTGCCCGGGCGAACCCGGGACAACATCGGCACGATTTACAGCGCGGCGATAACCGCCTGCTGTTCAATCAGCTTCGCTTTCGCTTCGGCGTAACCGTCCAGCTTCTCACGCTCTTTGGCTATGACCGCTTCCGGTGCGCGAGCAACGAAACCTTCGTTGGAGAGCTTGCCTTCGATACGGGCAATCTCACCTTCGATTTTCGCCACTTCTTTCGCCAGACGCGCCAGCTCATCTTCTTTGTTGATGAGGCCAGCCATCGGGATCAGAAGCTCGGCGCCGTCGATGATTTTGGTCACGGAAACCGGCCCTTTATCATCAGCAGGCAGCACGGTGATGCTTTCCAGACGCGCCAGGTTCAGCAGGAAGCTGCGGTTGTCGTTCACGCGACGCATTGCGTCAGCGCTGCAACCGCGCAGCAACAGCTCGAGCGGTTTGCCCGGCGCGATGTTCATTTCCGCGCGGATGTTACGTACGGCGACGATCGCCTGCTTCAGCCATTCGGTATCGGCCAGCGCCGCTTCGTCAACCTGAGACGCATCGTATTCCGGGAACGGCTGCAGCATGATGGTATCGGCGGTAATGCCGGAGATGACCTTCACGCGCTGCCAGATGGTTTCGGTGATAAATGGAATGATTGGGTGCGCCAGACGCAGCAGACCTTCCAGCACGGTGACCAGCGTATTGCGGGTGCCGCGCAGTTCAGACTCAGAACCGCCGTTCATTACCGGCTTGGTCAGCTCCAGATACCAGTCGCAGAACTGGTTCCAGGTGAATTCATACAGAATGCCCGCAGCGATATCGAAGCGGAAGTTATCCAGCGCTTCGCGGTACGCTTTGATGGTCTGGTTGAATTCCGCGAGGATCCAGCGGTCGGCCAGAGACAGGGTCATTTCGCCGCCGTTGAAGCCGCAATCCTGATCTTCGGTGTTCATCAGCACGAAGCGGCTGGCGTTCCACAGCTTGTTACAGAAGTTACGATAACCTTCCAGACGCTTCATATCCCAGTTGATATCGCGACCTGTTGAGGCCAGCGCCGCCAGGGTGAAACGCAGGGCGTCGGTGCCGTGCGGCTCGATGCCGTCCGGGAACTGCTTCTCGGTGCGCTTGGCAATTTTCTCAGCCAGCTGTGGCTGCATCATGTTGCCGGTACGCTTAGCCAGCAGGTCCGGCAGGGAGATACCGTCAACCATATCCAGCGGGTCGATAACGTTGCCTTTGGATTTGGACATCTTCTGGCCTTCGTCATCACGAATCAGACCGGTCATGTAGATGGTCTTAAACGGAATCTGCGGCTTGCCGTCTTCATCTTTGATGAAGTGCATGGTCATCATGATCATGCGGGCAATCCAGAAGAAGATGATGTCGAAACCGGACACCATCACGCTGGTTGGGTGGAACTGGCGCAGCGCGTCGGTATTTTCCGGCCAGCCGAGGGTGGAGAAAGTCCACAGCGCGGAGGAGAACCAGGTATCGAGAACGTCTTCGTCCTGACGAAGCTGAACGTCGGCGCCGAGGTTGTTTTCCTGGCGCACTTCCTCTTCAGTACGGCCAACAAAGACGTTGCCGTCGTTGTCATACCATGCCGGGATACGGTGACCCCACCACAGCTGACGCGAGATACACCAGTCCTGAATATCGCGCATCCAGGAGAAGTACATGTTTTCGTACTGTTTTGGTACGAACTGAATATCACCGTTCTCAACCGCTTCTACCGCCGGTTTCGCCAGCACGTCAGCGCGCACGTACCACTGGTCGGTCAGCATCGGTTCGATAACCACGCCGCCACGGTCGCCGTAAGGTACGGTCAGGTCGTGTGGTTTAATTTCTTCCAGCAGGCCCAGCGCGTCAACGGCAGCGACAATCGCTTTACGCGCGGCAAAGCGTTCCAGCTTCTGGAATTCAACTGGAATAGCGTTGGAGTAAACGTCGGACTCTTCGCCTTTGGTGTCATACACTTCCGCGCTTTCGCGGATGTCGCCATCAAAGGTCAGAATGTTGATCATCGGCAGGGCGTGACGACGACCGACTTCATAGTCGTTAAAGTCGTGAGCCGGGGTGATTTTCACGCAGCCGGTGCCTTTTTCCATATCGGCGTGTTCATCGCCCACGATAGGAATACGGCGGTCAACCAGCGGCAGAACCACGAATTTACCAATCAGATCTTTATAACGCGGATCTTCCGGGTTAACGGCGACGCCGGTGTCGCCCAGAATGGTTTCAGGACGCGTGGTGGCAACCACCAGATAATCTTTACCGTCTGCGGTTTTCGCGCCGTCGGCCAGCGGATAGCGGATATGCCACATAGAGCCTTTCGACTCGCGGTTTTCCACTTCCAGGTCAGAGATAGCGGTGCGCAGTTTCGGATCCCAGTTTACCAGGCGTTTGCCGCGGTAAATCAGGTCTTCTTTGTACAGGCGAACAAAGACTTCTTTCACGGCATTGGAAAGGCCTTCGTCCATGGTGAAGCGCTCGCGCTCCCAGTCAACGGAGTTGCCGAGACGACGCATCTGACGGGTAATGGTGCCGCCGGATTCCGCTTTCCACTGCCAGATTTTATCGATAAACGCCTCGCGACCGTAGTCGTGGCGAGTTTTACCTTCTTCAGCGGCAATCTTACGCTCAACCACCATTTGGGTCGCAATACCCGCGTGGTCAGTACCGGCCTGCCACAGGGTATTTTTACCCTGCATGCGCTGGTAGCGGATCATGGTGTCCATGATGGTTTGCTGGAAAGCATGACCCATATGCAAACTGCCGGTGACGTTCGGCGGCGGGATCATGATGCAGAAGGACTCTTTGCTTTCATCGCCGTTAGGCTTGAAATAGCCCTGCTTTTCCCAGTGCTCGTAAAGCGGCTGTTCGATATCTTGGGGGTTATATGTCTTTTCCATTATTTCCAGGTTGCCGTATTCAGGTTAAAACCAGCCACGCGGTAAGCTTTGTAGCGATCGCGTGCGAGTTGTTTTAAAGTTTCTTCGTAAGGGACGAAGTCTACCACTTCTGTGAAAGCGGTGGCAAAATCTGCAAAATTTACCCGCAGACTGATCAGGATATCGCGTGGGCTGCTGTTACGTTTCGCAGGCCAGGCTATCTCAACCGGCGCACCGCCTCTTGGGCCTTCACCCGCCAGATTATGCGGCACAAAGCTTTCCGGTGGGCGCGTCCACAGCGCTTCATCCAGGCGCACGGCCTGCTGCTCGTCTTCACAGGCAATCAGCACCCGCTTACCCGCACGCCAACGTTCTGCGGCAATTTCACACACTAACTGCTCGACGGCGCTGAGGTCGTCGACGGTGGTGTCGTTGTCCAGAATATAGAACGTTGCATTCTTCATATATGGGGCTTCTTGTGGTGGATTTAAATGCAAAGCCGGGTGACCCGGCCTTATTGCCTGATGGCGACGCTGATGCGTCTTATCAGGCCTACAGCGTGCAGTCTTGTTGGCCGGATAAGCGCAGCGCCATCCGGCATTCACACATTACTCTTCGCCGTTAAAACCGGCGCGATTAAGCAGGAACTGCGACAGCAGCGCCACCGGACGACCGGTTGCGCCTTTGGCCTTGCCGGAACGCCATGCGGTGCCAGCGATGTCCAGGTGCGCCCAGTTGTACTTACGGGTAAAGCGCGCCAGGAAGCAGCCCGCGGTGATAGCACCGCCAGGACGACCACCGATGTTGGCCATATCCGCAAAGTTGGACTCTAACTGTTCCTGATACTCATCGCCCAGCGGCAGACGCCATGCGCGGTCACCTGCCTGTTCGGACGCGCCAATCAGCTCATGTGCCAGCGGATTGTGGTTCGACATCAGCCCGGTGATGTGGTGACCTAGCGCAATCACGCAGGCGCCGGTCAGAGTCGCCACGTCAATCACCGCTTCCGGCTCAAAACGCTCAACGTAGGTTAACACGTCGCACAGCACCAGACGGCCTTCGGCATCGGTGTTCAGCACTTCAACGGTCTGACCGGACATGGTGGTCAGCACGTCGCCCGGACGATACGCGCGGCCGCCAGGCATGTTTTCACAGCCTGCCAGTACGCCGATAACGTTAATCGGCAGCTGTAGCTCTGCCACCATCCGCATGACGCCGTACACCGCTGCCGCGCCGCACATGTCGTACTTCATCTCGTCCATCCCTTCGGACGGCTTGATGGAGATACCGCCGGAGTCGAAGGTCAGGCCTTTACCGACCAGCACGATAGGACGCACGTCTTCAGACGCCACGCCTTTGTACTCGATAACCGACATCAGCGATTCGTTCTGCGAACCGTTGCCGACCGCCAGATAAGAGTGCATCCCCAGCTCTTTCATCTGCTGTTCGCCGATAACGCGGGTGATGACATTCTTGCTGTAACTGTCAGCCAACTGACGTGCCTGTGAGGCAAGGTAGGCGGCGTTACAGATATTTGGCGGCATGTTGCCGAGATCTTTTGCGGCTTTAATACCGGCAGCGATCGCCAGACCGTGCTGGATTGCTCGCTCGCCGCTGGTCAGTTCACGGCGGGTTGGCACGTTGAAGACCATTTTACGCAGCGGACGACGCGGCTCGCTTTTATTGGTTTTGAGCTGGTCAAAGCTATAGAGCGTCTCTTTTGCGGTCTCAACCGCCTGACGCACTTTCCAGTAGTTATTGCGGCCTTTGACGTGCAGCTCGGTGAGGAAGCAGACGGCTTCCATTGAGCCGGTGTCATTCAGAGTATTAATCGTTTTCTGAATAACTTGCTTATACTGACGCTCATCAAGCTCGCGCTCTTTGCCACAGCCAATCAGCAGAATGCGCTCTGACAGGACGTTGGGTACGTGGTGCAGCAATAAGGTCTGCCCCGGTTTGCCTTCGAGTTCGCCGCGGCGCAGCAGTGCGCTGATATAGCCGTCGCTGATTTTATCGAGCTGCTCGGCAATGGGAGAGAGACGACGTGGCTCAAATACGCCCACGACGATACAGGCACTCCGCTGCTTCTCCGGGCTACCACTTTTTACACTGAACTCCATGCACTACGCTCCTGAATCTTAAAGACAACGGCGGTGGCTACGGATAGAATTGCAAGCTTACGTAACTCATTTCCGCGGTTGCGGTGACTTCGTGTTAATCTTAACGTTATTACGGTGTTGGCACGTCAGAACATTTCCTGAAACGTGAAACCGCTGAGTCATTTAATCTTAGCGATGTTTTCGACGACTCAAGAGAATAAATGACGTTTAAGCCATGAAACAAGCTATTTTCCTGCAATAAGACGGGTTTTTACGGGCGTATTTATAGTGATAATCATACGATATCTGGTGCGAGAGACGCTAAAAAGCCAGCTTGCCATCTTGTTCATCCTGCTTCTGATCTTCTTTTGTCAGAAACTGGTGAGGATCCTCGGCGCAGCGGTAGACGGCGATATCCCGACAAACCTGGTGCTCTCTTTGCTGGGGCTCGGCGTGCCTGAAATGGCGCAGCTTATTCTGCCACTGAGTCTGTTCCTGGGTCTATTGATGACGCTGGGTAAACTGTATACCGAAAGTGAAATTACGGTCATGCACGCGTGTGGCCTGAGTAAAGCCGTACTGATTAAAGCGGCGATGGTGCTGGCGCTGTTTACCGGCATCGTCGCGGCAGTGAACGTCATGTGGGCCGGGCCGTGGTCGTCCCAGCATCAGGATCAAGTGCTGGCGGACGCCAAAGCTAACCCCGGCATGGCCGCGCTGGCGCAAGGGCAGTTCCAGCAGTCTACCGATGGTAACGCGGTGCTGTTTATTGAAGGCGTGAATGGCGCGAGCTTCCACGATGTGTTCCTGGCGCAGCTCCGCCCGAAAGGCACCGCGCGTCCTTCCGTGGTGGTGGCGGATACTGGCCAGCTCTCCCAGCATAAAGATGGCTCTCAGGTGGTGACCTTAAATCAGGGAACCCGCTTTGAAGGTACTGCGATGCTGCGCGATTTCCGCATCACCGATTTCAAAAACTATCAGGCAATTATTGGTCACCAGGCGGTCGCTACCGACCCGACTGATACCGAACAGATGAGCATGACCACGCTTTGGAATACCGATACCGATCGTGCTCGCGCAGAGCTGCATTGGCGTTTCACGCTGATAGCAACGGTCTTTATCATGGCGTTGATGGTCGTGCCGCTGAGCGTGGTGAACCCGCGTCAGGGGCGTGTATTGTCGATGCTGCCAGCAATGCTGCTGTATCTGGTGTTCTTCTTGCTGCAGACCTCGCTGAAGTCGAATGCGGGCAAGGGCAAAATCGATGCGGGCTTGTGGATGTGGACGGTCAACCTGATTTACTTCGCACTGGCCGTGGCGCTGAACCTGTGGGATACAGTGCCAATGCGCCGCTTCCGCGCCCGTTTTACGCATAAAGGAGCGGTATAATGCAGCCGTTTGGTGTACTTGACCGCTATATCGGCAAGACGATATTTACCACCATCATGATGACTTTGTTCATGTTGGTGTCGTTGTCCGGCATCATCAAGTTTGTCGACCAGTTGAAAAAGGCCGGGCAGGGCAGCTATGACGCGATGGGCGCCGGGCTATATACGATTCTGAGCGCGCCAAAAGATGTGCAGATCTTCTTCCCGATGGCGGCACTGTTAGGTGCGCTGCTGGGGCTGGGGATGCTGGCTCAGCGCAGTGAACTGGTGGTGATGCAGGCTTCCGGCTTCACGCGTATGCAGGTGGCGCTGGCGGTGATGAAAACCGCTATCCCACTGGTATTGCTGACCATGGCAATGGGCGAGTGGGTTGCGCCGCAGGGTGAGCAGATGGCGCGTAACTACCGCGCCCAGCAGATGTACGGCGGCTCGCTGCTGTCGACGCAGCAGGGGATGTGGGCCAAAGACGGTCACAACTTTGTCTACATTGAGCGAGTGAAGGGCAACGATGAGCTGGGTGGTGTGAGTATTTACGCATTCAACGACCAACGTCGCTTGCAGTCCGTCCGCTATGCGGCGAGCGCGAAGTTTGATGATGCCCAGAAAGTATGGCGACTGTCGCAGGTCGATGAGTCTAACCTGAGCGATCCAAAACAGATTACCGGTACGCAGACGGTGAGCGGCACCTGGAAAACCACCCTGACGCCGGACAAATTGGGCGTGGTGGCGCTAGACCCGGATGCATTGTCCATCAGCGGCTTGCATAACTACGTGAAGTATCTGAAGGCCAGTGGCCAGGACCCTGGACGCTACCAGCTGAATATGTGGAGCAAAATCTTCCAGCCGCTTTCCGTGGCGGTGATGATGCTGATGGCGCTGTCGTTCATCTTCGGCCCGCTGCGTAGCGTGGCGATGGGCGTGCGCGTGGTGACGGGGATTAGCTTTGGTTTTGTGTTCTACGTGCTTGACCAGATCTTCGGGCCGCTGACCCTGGTTTACGGCATTCCGCCGATTATCGGGGCATTGCTGCCAAGCGCCAGCTTCTTCCTGATAAGCCTGTGGCTAATGACACGAAAAGCCTGATATCTCTGTAATCTAGCCCGGCCGAGCAACGCGACGCCGGGTTTTTTTATGCCTGTAGTTTGAGGAAGATTATTGGCGCTGAGCGGTTCCCGGGGGTCACATGCGTTCGCCCGGGCTACCGGTGGGTGTAGGCCGGATAAGGCGAAGCCGCCATCCGGCAATGTGCGCGATTATGCCTGATGGCGCTACGCTTATCAGGCCTACGAGTTGCAGGTGTTCACAGTATCTACGATATGGATTTGTAGGCCGGATAAGGCGTTTACGCCGCCATCCGGCAATGGTTGATGTACTGCGTCTTAGCGACGTCTTCCACCAAGCAAACTACCCAGCATGCCGCGCACAATCTGATTCGTTACCTGACGCACCGCGCTTTTCGCCGCCGTTTGTACCAACCCATCGTGCTTGCCGCCGCGCGGCCCGGTGGTGCCAAAAATAATGTCTTTCAGCCCACCCAGCAGGCCGCCATCATCGGCACTTTGCTGGCCTTTGGCCGGCGGTGCATCTGCCTGACCCGCACTGTTCTCGACGCCTTTTTGCAGCATCTCAAACGCCGATTCCCGGTCCACCTCATCCTCATACTTGCCGTACAGCGGCGAGTTATTGATAAGCCCGTTGCGCTCATCGTCCGTCACCGGCCCCATCCGCGAGTCAGGCGCAATCACCATCGCCCGCTGAACAATCGACGGACTGCCTTTCTCATCAAGGAAGGAGACTAACGCCTCGCCGGTGCCTAGCTCCTGAATGGCCTGTTCGGTATTAAACGCCGGGTTTGCCCGCATGGTCTGCGCCGCCGTTTTCACCGCTTTCTGATCTTTAGGGGTGAAAGCACGCAGCGCATGCTGCACGCGGTTGCCCAACTGGCCGAGTACCGCATCGGGGATATCTGACGGATTCTGCGACACAAAATAGACCCCGACGCCTTTCGAACGTATCAGGCGGATCACCTGCTCGATTTTATCCAGCAGCACCTGCGGCGCGTCGCTAAACAGCAGGTGCGCTTCATCAAAGAAGAACACCAGTTTCGGCTTATCCAGATCGCCCACTTCCGGTAACTGCTCGTACAGCTCAGAGAGCATCCACAGCAGGCTGGCGGCGTACAGCTTCGGCATCTGGTAGAGCTTTTCGGCGCTGAGGATATTGATGATGCCTTTGCCGTTGCTGTCGGTACGCATCCAGTCTTTGATGTCCAGCATCGGTTCGCCAAAGAAGTGCTCGGCGCCTTGCTGTTCCAGCGTCAGCAGCCCGCGCTGGATGGCCCCCACCGAGGCGGTGCTGATATTGCCGTACTGATTCTGGAAGGATTTTGCGTTATCGCCGATATACTGGGTGATGGCGCGCAGGTCTTTAAAGTCCAGCAGCAGCAAGCCCTGATCGTCAGCGATACGGAAGATAATATTGAGCACCCCGGACTGCACCTCGTTGAGGTTAAGCAGACGTGCCAGCAGCAGCGGCCCGAGGTCGGACACGGTGGCGCGCACCGGATGGCCTTTCTCGCCGAAGATATCCCACACCACCACCGGGTTCGCATGCGGCTCCCAGTCGGTAACGCCGATATTATTCAGCCGCGCCAGCAGCTTCTCAGAAGCCACGCCTTCCTTCGCAATACCGGTCAGGTCACCTTTGACATCCGCCATAAACACCGGCACACCAATTTCCGAGAACGACTCCGCCAGCTTTTGCAGGGTCACGGTCTTACCCGTCCCCGTGGCGCCGGTAATCAGCCCGTGGCGGTTTGCCATATTGGAAAGTAAAACCAGCTGTGTGTCCTGGGTGCGTGCTATTAGCAAAGGTGTGCTCATGGGTAATCCTCCATTTATTCTGCGTCGAGTATAGGCAAAACGGCGGCATTGCGATGCAGGAAATTGTCCAGATTGCGCGGAATTTTCCAGTATTAGCGAGGTGTTGCAGTGGGATGACTTATTTCTGGAAGACGATATCCAACTGGAGATTCAGACGGGCCGATAAAGAACCGGCGGCAGAGCGCCGCCGGATAAACATCAGGAGTCGGCTTTCAGCACCACGCGGTAGCGGGCTTTGCCGTCACGCACGTGCTGGATGGCGTCGTTAATTTTTGACATCGGGAACAGTTCGGTAATCGGTGCTACCTTGCTGCGCCCGGCAAACTTCATCAGCTTGCGCAGTTCAGACGGGTTACCCGTCGCCGAACCGGAGATGCTGCGGTCGCCGCCAATCAGCGTAAACGCCGGCACCGGCAGCGGAGTCAGCACCGCGCCGACCGTATGGAAGTTGCCGCCCGAAGCCAGCGCTTCGAAGTACGGCTGCCAGTCCAGGTCGACGTTGACGGTGTTGATGATAAGGTCAAACTGACCCGCCAGCGCTTTCAGTGCTTCCTGCGAACGGCTGTTCACCACGTGGTCAGCACCCATCGCGCGCACTTCCTGCTCTTTCGACGGATTGGAGCTAAAGGCCGTCACCTCTGCCCCCATCGCCCGCAGCAGCTTAATGGCGATATGCCCCAGCCCACCAATCCCAATCACCCCCACGCGGCTGGTGGCGGTCACATGATGCATCAGCAGCGGTTTAAACACGGTGATGCCACCGCACAGCATAGGGCCTGCGGTTTCGATATCAATGCTGTCTGGCAGCGGAATAACCCATTGCCAGTCGGCACGCAGCTTATCGGCAAAGCCACCGTGGTTCAGGATGGTCGGCACCGATCCGCCGGTACAGTTAATCTGGTTGCCGTCGATACAGGCATCGCAGTGGCCGCAGCTTCGCGCCGTCCAGCCAATGCCCACGCGCTGACCAATCTTCAGGCCCTTGCTCTGCGCAGCGCTGCCCAGCGCCACCACATGACCAATCACCTCATGGCCCGCAACCAGCGGATACTGCGACATGCCCCATTCGTTGTCGATCATCGACAGGTCCGAGTGGCAGATCCCGCAGTAATCTACCTTCACCTCAACGTCTTCCGGCAGCAGTTCACCGGCATCGTATTCCCAGACTTCCAGTTCCGCTCCGGCATTCTTGGCGGCGTAGCTTTTTATAATGGACATCGTGATTCTCTTTGGTGTGGTGTTGAACTGAGAGTGTAGAGCATGTGGGGAGGGGGCGCTTGGCGGTTTATGGGCTTTTCACCAGCAATGCATTGAGCCACATTTCCGTGCGCTCCGGCCGTTTGTCCTCGGTAATCCAGTGGCGGATCAGCGTGATATCGGTCAGCGGCGTCAGCAATGCTTCCAGCGCGTGCTCATTGAGATCGGTAAAGTGACGCCCCTCTTTAATGCGCTCGCCATCGCCATATTTAAACGACACATACCACACGCCGTCGGGCTTCAGCGCTTGTGCTAGCCTCTCCATCGCCTCCGGCAATGCCTGCATCCTAACGTGCAGCAGCGAGGCGCAGCACCAGATACCGTTGTAGCGTGCGGTTGCGTCCACATCGCTAAAGGTCATTTGCCTTACCGGAAGACCGGTGTGCTGTGTTGCGAGCGCGACCATTTCCGCGGTCGCGTCGAATGCCTCAACCGCATAACCCCGTTGCAGGAACGCTTTGCTATCGCGCCCGGAACCGCAACCGGCATCAAGTATTCGACCACCCGCCGGTATGCGTTCCAGGAAAGGGGCATAAAGTGAAGCCATATCGACATTGACCGTTGCGCTGAAAAAGTCCTGCGCGTGGCGCTGATAGTATTTGAGCGTCATCAGAGTGTATCCGTCCCTTGTGCGGTGGGTTCCCATTGGTGGAAGAGGATCTTTAGCGCGTCATTCCAGCTGGTTGCCAGGAATTTATCGCGCTGCGCCGTAGCGGTGCCGGTCTGGCGGATAAGCGTTTCACGCAGCGGCAAATGGCTGTTGATGAAATACTCATTTCTATCGCGCAGGCGTTCAAGCAGTTTACGCGACGGCAGGCGAGCGAACTTACCTTTCTCCCCGCGATTGCACTCCTGACATGCCAGCACCAGATTCCAGACACCATCAACATTGCGCACCTGCCCGCGCGCTTTCCACGGGATAAAGTGGTCGACATCGGCGAACTGCGCATCGCCCGGTTGTAGGCTGATGGGCGCAAAGCAGTAGAAGCAGCGCCCCTTCTGGTAGCCATTCAGGCTATCGCGACAGCTGGAGATGGCAACCCGCCGATCGCTGTTACGACTAAACAGCATCTGATCGCTATCGTCATATTCCACGTTAATAAGCTGGCTGGAGATATTCATCGCCCATGCCTGTTCCACCAGATTCCAGCGCGCATCCGTTTCAAAGCTGAGGTTGTGATACTGCTGACGCTCGCCCAGACGGTAGAAGTTCTCCGTCATCCGAATGCCTTTATGGGTTTTGCGCTCATCGATGAAAAAGCGCTTGTCGATCTCGCCCTGATTCACGTTGTGAAAGGCATCAATCACGTTATTAAAACCCTGACGTACGGTTATGGCGGTGAGGTCATCGCGGCTGATTTCGCCTGCATTGAACTGCGCGCAGGCGGCAATAAACTGGCTACTGCGCGAAGTTATCTGCTTTGGCGCGTGCTTCAGATGGCGACACAGATGCTCGCTGAACGGCACCGCCAGATCGTCGAGCAGGATCAGATCGCTACCGTTCGGCTTGATATCGTACAACGCGTGCGCGAGGGCGAATTTATAGGACGCGACATTTTTGCCAAAGAGAATAATCCCGCGCCAGTAGTTCTCCAGCGTCGGTTCAACCTGATAGAAACGCATAACGGTGTCCTGAGATCGGGGGATGGCTATTACTGGATTGAGTAACGCGATCTCATAACAAATGCGGGCAAATGTAAACCGACTGGGTCACGTTGCATTTTTTTGCGAGGAGGGTTCCAGGAAATGAGGTAACTGTGGGGCTGGGGCGGGGTTTGGCAGAAGAGTCGATGTTTTTTTAGGCACTTAGTCATGTGGCGGTGTACTGATGCTTGCATGGTGGCGTGCGGTAGGTATAATCCACAACGTTTTCCGCGTACCTCTTCAGTGCCGAAGTGGCGAAATCGGTAGACGCAGTTGATTCAAAATCAACCGTAGAAATACGTGCCGGTTCGAGTCCGGCCTTCGGCACCATAAAAAGCTTTTTTCAAGTCTACTAACGTCTACTTTAGCCCACAAAAACAGTAAGTTAAGCGAGTTTCTGACTTGGCTTAGTCTGTTCACGTCTACTCAATTCCTTGAACATATACCAACCGATGATGGTATAACTGATGGTATTCCCGGTTCGATTGATTTTGGTACCAACACTGGAGGTATCAACTGATGGCTCTCACCGATATCAAAGTTAGGACTACCAAGCCCTCCGACAAACCTTTCAAACTCACAGATGGGCAGGGTATGCACCTGCTGATCAACCCCAATGGTTCAAAATACTGGCGACTTCAATACCGTTTCGATGGCAAACAGAAAGTTTTAGCATTGGGTGTTTATCCAATGGTCTCTCTTGGTGAAGCTCGCAGGAAACGAGATGAGGCCAAAAAGTTGGTATCTGTTGGTATTGATCCTTCTGAGAAGAAAAAAGCCGACAAGATCGAGCAAAGTGAAGCCCTGACATTCGAGGCTGTCGCAAGGGACTGGCATACTGCCTGTAAAAGGAAATGGTCTGATTCCCACAGCGAGAGAGTTCTAAAAAGCATGGAAGATGGTCTCTTTACTACTATTGGTAAAAGAAAAATATCCGAGCTTAATACCAGAGATCTTCTTGCCCCTATCAAGGCTGTTGAAGCTTCCGGGCGACTGGAAGTTGCTTCCCGACTACAGCAAAGGACGACGGCAGTAATGCGATATGCTGTCCAGAACGGGCTGATAGATTACAACCCTGCTCAGGAAATGGCAGGAGCTATTGCTGTAGCCAAAAGAATCCACAGGCCAGCTTTGCCATTCGAACGATTTTCAGAACTCTTAGAACGAATTGATAACTTCAAAGGTAGGAAACTCACGAAGTTAGCCGTAAAGCTGACATTGCTCATTTTTATCCGTTCCAGTGAACTTCGATTCGCAAGATGGTCGGAGATCGACTTTGAAAATGCGATGTGGACTATCCCTGGAGAACGCGAGCCATTGCTAGGAGTCAAACATTCCCATCGAGGTTCAAAAATGAAGACCCCACACCTCGTGCCGTTAAGTCGTCAGGCTTTAGAACTTCTAAAAACCATCAGAGAAATCAGCGGTGAATGCGACCTTGTATTCATTGGCGATCATGATTTCAGAAAACCTATGAGCGAAAACACAGTGAACAAGGCGCTCAGGTCGATGGGTTATGACACAACCGTTGAGGTATGTGGGCATGGCTTTAGAGCGATGGCTTGTAGTGCTTTGATCGAGTCAGGAAAGTGGTCGAGAGATGCTGTTGAGAGGCAGATGAGCCATCAGGAGCGGAACTCCGTTCGTGCCGCATACATTCATAAAGCTGAGCATTTGGACGAGCGTAGGTTGATGTTGCAGTGGTGGGCTGATTATCTTGTGGAAACAACTAAGAGAAGAATTGCACCTTTTGATTTTAATAACTAACTGATTTTTATGAGTAAAATGGCGTATTCAATAACCAATTGAGACGCCATTTTTTTATTTGCGATTTATGTGCTATTACGAAGTAAAACTTTTTACAACGGAGTGGCATTAATGAAATCTTGGGTAAAAATGAATAGTTGGACATCAGAAGACACCAAAGCAGTGAAAACGTGGTTTGATTTGGACAAATATCGAGAGTTTGAAAACATTTCTATTAATATGCTTTACCATGAAATATGGGCGAGAACCTATTTTTTCAAACCAGTAATAGAAGAAGGAATGCAGAAAACAGTATTGAAAAATTATATGCGGATATTGGATGGTGATCCTTTTCTTATCAAAGAGAAGCACTTAAATTATATGGATGCCGAAAATAAATTATATCAACCCCCATACTTTTTTATTACTACTGTTGATCGAATAGCAAATATCAGTTTTGATTGTATGAGAAAGGCTTTATTCATTAGAGCAAATACAGAACAATATAAAATTGATTCCACTATTGAAAATGAATATATTTCCGAAAAAATTCCTGAACAGTTTCCTACTACGATTATGTTAGAAATCGATCTTGCGGGTGGAAGCGATGATGAGATAGCTGAGGCCCTGCGAGTATCATTACCACAATGGCGCAAAGTAAAAGGCGTTAAACCTGCACCACTTGATGCAGTCAGATTTGGTTATGGGGCAATAAAAAAATTAATTAGCTATCGAATTATCCCTATGCTTGATTTGCTCGCATGGTCAGAAAGAAAAAAAGTACTTCTGTCAGACGACAGATTATCTCGATTGCTATACACGGATGAAGATGATGATAAGGCGATTCGCCAAGGATATCATATAAGAGATGCTGATCGGCCTTTCGCAATGAAAACTGTAGAAATTGATTTTTTAAGGCAATTTAACTTTTTTATCAATAAAAATCAGCATGTTAAAGAAATGAGGGTTTCGGATGTTATGAAACTCTCAGACTCTGAGTGATATGAATCTCCAGAGACTCATAGTTTCGAGCCAGGGATGGCTCTGATGTTCGTAATCTCGCTTCATCCATTCGAAATTCATTTGTACTGTAGCCCTGTAGACACAACAGAGGACATACATATGGAAAATCAAGCTCGTCTCATCCGTTTACCAGAAGTTATGAAGAAAACTGGATTTGGTAAAGCGTGGATCTATCGTCTTATCAGCCAAAATCGGTTCCCACAGCCAGTAAAGATCGGTATTCGTGCTACCGCTTTTGTAGAAAGCGAAATCGATGAATGGATTCAATTAATTATCGAAAATTCAAGAAAGCATGTCGCTTAACAGGAATGCTGCTTCATGGATTTTTTAACTTTTGATAATGTATTAAGAAAAAGGAATTTAGAGATCTTTTGAGTTTTCTTAGTGGCTTTGAAAAAAAAAGAGGCTTTGTAAAGTTTGCATCTGAAAAAATGAGTATATTTGACGTAATTCTTTACCTTTTTTCTAGCTGAGCTTTTGCTATAAGGCTTGAAGATGGTTTTCTTAATATCGGGTATGGATACCTGTAACTAGCCGTACCTGTTTCTTTCACGTGAAAGAAATTTTTTTAAATATTTAAATTCATTACAAATAAAGTCTTATATAACAAAAAAATTTGCAAAATTTAAATTGATAAAATAAAGATAAGCCGTAGTGATTACTAAATGTAAAGTTTTTGGAGGGTTATTATAATGCCATATCAAATAAAAAAATTTGTGATGAGCAATGGCGAACGAGGATGTTTGGTTCTCGATAAAGAAACGCAGTTGCCTGTTTATTATCAAAATCTCTATCTTACAACCAATGTCAGGAATAGAAGTGCGACCGCATCAACGATGGAGATAGTTGCAACAAACTTACTAATACTAAGCAAATTCCTAAAAAGCAGGAAAATAAATATCATTGATAGGATTGAAATTAAGGAGTTCCTAAGTGTAGCAGAAGTGGATGACCTGATACGTTATGCAAGGCAGAGGTTTGATAAGCAAAAGATTACAAATGTAAGATTAATAAAAGGGTATCAGATTGCAAGAAGAACTTTCGGTTATAGGATTTATGTTTTTTCGAACTATCTTAACTGGCTATGCGGGTTGATTCATTCTATTAATGGAATTCATGCTAAGTATGAAGTCGAGAGTTTCATAGAAAGTATTAAAGCACATCTCCCGCGAAATAAATCTCTTAGCATGAATGACAGAAAAGATAAATCACTGAGCAAAGAAGAGATAAAAAAACTGTTTGAGTTATTAGAAATTGAAGGAAGCCAAAATCCTTTCCAGAAGGATGTTCAAGTGAGAAACAGACTCATTTTTACCTTACTATTAAATTGTGGTTTAAGAGCAGGAGAGCTATTAAATCTAAAAGTTAATGATTTAAATCCTAGGGATTACACACTAAGTATATTCAGAAGACATGATTGCATTGAAGATCGAAGGCTGAATCAACCTTTAGTCAAAACTGGTGAAAGGGAAATTCCATTGTCGGACGAGTTAGCATTGGAGATTTTGGATTACATAAATAACTATAGAAATAAATACACCAAAAAGAAGAAGCATGACTTCCTGTTTGTTACACACAGTTCATGTAAAACAGTTGGAGAACCTTTATCTGTTTCAGCATATGAAAAGATAATTTCGACCATTAAAAAATCAAGCCCGGAATTAAAGAATTTATCAGGTCATAAATTGAGACATTCCTGGAACTATTTCTATTCAAGTGAAATTGATGATTCGAATTTAGATATCAGCCGAAAATCAGGGTTGAGGTGCTATCTCATGGGGTGGTCAAAAGACTCAAAGATGTCAGAAAATTATAACTTCAAACACATATCAATAAAAGAAAAGGAAGTTATTGGAAGAGTTTATGACTCTTTGAGAAAAATAACTAAAGGGGAATGAAATGAAAACAAGCACTTTAAAAAAAGAGAATGTAGTTTTTGCAATGATGAAAGGGTATAGCTTCAGGATTTCTGATATTAAATGGCAATTAGATATAAATATTTGTGTTTACCCATATAAGGTTGCCGATAAAATGCCAGAGTCGATGCGTGTTGGTTACCTCAATACCTTGGCATATTTTTCGTCTGAATATAGTTCAGGTTACATAAAGAATATAAACCACATCTTTATCCAATGGCTAAGATTGATGGATCTTGAAATGATTAATTCCACAGCGGTTTATCAATTTAATGTTAGCTTAGGCCCTGAGAAAAACTACAAGCTAAATTCAATAAAGAATTTTCTTAGTAAATGGAAAAAACTCGGTTATGAAGGAGTTGATAACTCAGCTCTAAGAATGCTGGAAAAAATAAGCATTAAACCTAATTTAACGGGGGAGGCCGTTAAACGAAGAGATCCGAATAGTGGGCCATTAACGGAAGAAGAGATGAAAATCATACTTGAAAGTATCAGCAACTTGTTGAAAGAAGATAAAATCCCTCTGTTTATATATTGCTACATTATTCTATTAGCAACAACGGGAAGGAGGCCATTACAGTTAACTTCGTTAAAAGCGAAAGATCTCATCAGAACGGGAGAAAATTGCTTTCTAAAAATACCGAAAGTAAAACAAAGGAAGAACTTTAGAAGTGAGTTCAGCTTGGTAAGTATCGATGACTCCCTTTATGAGAAACTAACAACCTTGGTTAATATGAATCAAAAACATATTGAAGATAGCATTAGTCAGAGTATGGACCATATAAAAAATGAATTACCCATATTCATGAACACTAAAAAATCTTTATTGATTCGTTCTGATGAAAGTTTAGATACCATCATGACAACTGATTTTTTACATATGAATACTTATTTTATCTCAAACAAACTAAGTAATTTGACTACTAAATTCAACATTAGGTTATCAAGTAATAACGATCATATACGACTTAATGCAAGACGATTCAGGTATACCCTGGGAACTCGTTTAGCAAAGGAAGGAGCATCAGTTGCAGTAATCGCTAAAGCATTAGACCATAAATCTATAAACTCATCAGGTATATACGTAAAAAATTGTCCAGACAATGTTCATGATATAGACAAGATGCTTAATCCTTTTTTTGAACCGCTATCAAAGATATTTCTTGGAGAAGAACAGTCAAAAAACAAGAAGCTCTTTACTGAATATGTTTTAAATTCGTTCGGATTTTTTAATGGTAAAAACGACCAAATTGAATGTTTCACTTGTAAAAACTTTAGAGCCTGGAGTACAAAATGACCAATATCATCTTATTCGAGCCAGCCAATGCTAATAATCCGAGTTCAAATGTTGATGAATTTATTGAATTTTGTAAGAGTAATATTTTCAACTCGAAGTTAGCGATTTCATGGGAAAACAATGTATGGAAGAGATATTATAGATTCAATAAATTTGATATGAACAATAATCGAAATAGCAAAGATAGATTAGATGGTGGTTTCATTGATTTCGCTAAAGCTTATATGTTTCATATTCACTCATTTAACAAGTCAAAGTCAAACCAAAATACTTTGTCAATGTTGAAAATCATTGAGTTTGTTTTATTGAAATCATACGGAGAAGCTAATATTATCAAGTGTAATAATATCATATTTGATGAATGTGCAAGGTTAGCATCAGCCAAATATTCAAAAAAACAAGCAGTTGGAATTGGTAAAGAACTTGAGAAACTATGTTCATTCTTAACTGGAAACAGAATGACGACCTCATCATACTTTTTCTGGGTGAATCCGTTAAGGCATAAAATAACTCAGAGCTGGAAAGGTTATGAATCTTCACTCGAAGGACACTCAAAACTACCAGACATAAAATCCGTAATAGCTATTGCTGAGATTTTCTCAAAAGATGAAAGCCAGTTGTCTACAAGGGACATCTTCACTACTTCTGTTCTTGCACTACTCATGTGTGCTCCAGGAAGAATTTCAGAAATTTTAAGTCTTCCAGCGGATTGTGAGATTACTGAAAAAGATGACAAAGGCATTGAACGATATGGTTTAAGATTTTTTTCAGCAAAGGGTTATGCTGGGGATATCAAATGGATTCCTACAGTAATGGTCCCTATAGCTCAAAAGGCGATAGCTCGATTAAAAAAACTGTCCAACCATGCAAGGTTTGCCTCAAGAACAATGGAAGGCCAAGGCACTGAGTCATCCAGGTATGCACTCATTACCACAAAGCCTCAGAATTTTCCTTGGTATGATGAAGAAAAAAGAATTAAATATTCAAATGCTTTATGTCTTTTATTTGACAGGCAACTGTGTCAGAAGACAAGAAAAGATTTTACATCTTTTTTCAGACCCACGGCTGAGTTTTTTAGAATGGATATTAATGCTGTTGCAAGTATTAAAGGCACAACAAACCTGTTCAAAAGACACGGCTATATCAATGAGGATGGTATTCCCTATTCTATTAGAACTCATCAATTAAGGCATCTATTGAATACTTTTTCTCAAATTAATGGCATGGATGAATTTAGTATTGCTCGATGGTCTGGAAGAAAGTTGGTCTCACAAAATGTTTCCTATGATCACCGATCACACTTACAAATGACTAAGCTCATAAGAGAAAAAACGACAATCGAGGCAAGTGATAGCCATAGGAAAAAAGAAATAGCTATCATGGACATAACTGATTTCGATTCATTGAATGATGGAGCTGTGCTCGTTACTAAGCATGGTTACTGCAAGCACTCATATGCTTTTGACGTATGCGGTTATTATCCAATACAAGACTCTGGAGAGGATGATGATCGACTATTGGTAATTCATAATAAAATTATTGAAAAAACGTATCATGATAAAAATGATGGGAATGTTAATGCTGAAAAATGGTATGAGTTTCAAAATAAAATTATAAAAGGAGAATAAATGGCTAAACATATTACTGGTTATGATGAAAAACGTATAACAAATATTATAAATAACTGGAATAAAGATGAGAAGCTAACCTGGGATGCTTTATGCGACAAGTTAGTAAAGATTATTGGTAAGAGACCTTCAAGACAATCTCTAAGTAGCCATGTCAAGGTTTCGGATTGTTTTAATTCTAAAAAGAAGACTCTCAAGCTTGGTATTAAAGAAACATGTTCTATTAAGCCTGCTAATTTAGAAATCGCTTGTCAGAGAATAAAAAGGCTCGAAACTGAAAACGAAGCTTTGATAGCATTAAATAACAGATATTTAGAGCAGTTCAAGATATGGCTTTATAATTCTCATTTGAAGCAAATAACAGTTGAAGAGCTTAATAGACCCTTACCTGTAAAAGATATTTAAATAAAATTTGATAGGTTTTAACTATTGACATGATTAATAATTATGATATTTCTTTAATTGTCAGGAAGACAAAAATAAATTGCAAGGATGCATATTATGAAAAAAATAAATATTAATCTCATGGAAAGGTATCTTCTTCTGCTTGATCGATTCGTTGATAAACTTACGGAATCGGGCTTTGAAGAACAGGAGATTATAGAGCAATCATACCTGTTTTGTGCCGGGTTTTACATTAAATATCAGTCCGAAATTGAAAGGCTAACGTTCTCAAACAGGGAGGTTGTTTTAACCTTTCTGCTACTTTCATATTATAGTCATATAAATAAACTGGATGATGATTTGATCAACAAAGAGCGTATGAAGCATGTATGTTCTTCATTGATTAACTTTATAGTCAGTAATGGTAGCCGAACAGAGAAAGTCTATATCAACGAGAGGAAAAAATATGAGGCTTCTACCCTAAAAAGAGGGTTATCCATCAAAGAGAAGAAAAGAAAATATGGGTTGTGATTGTTTTAAAAGCCCGTAGTAGGAATCTACGGGCTAATTTTTTGTTGCTGATAATTTTTATCTTTTTACTAAATCGATAAGACTTCTGAGTTCATGATCAAATCTCTCGCTTCTTCTTTTAATCCATTTGATACAAGCGAAGCTTCCGATCCTTGATAGGAAATATGTGAGCCACATATACTTGTTCTCATCCCACACATATCCATCTTTAAAGCCCCAAGGCAATGTGAGAAATGAAATAAGTGCTACAGCACAAAGTAAAATAAAAACAATGAAGAACAGTTCCGAAACAGGCATTGCTCTGTAATATGATGCTGTGGAAGCATTATGGAACAGCATTGTCAGAAAAGCGGGGATGACAACCGTTTTCCTTTTTAAGTTTACTTCATGTTCACCCGTGTTCTTATTAACGATAAGTGCATCTTTATACACATCATACGAACCATCCTCACTATACTGGCGAAGCTCGTATTTATAGATAGTGTGTGAACTTCTGAACGAGATACCATAGTCGGAAATCTGCTTCTCATCCCCAGCGTTGGTTTTTACCCAGATCTGACCATTGCCTGGATCGGAGTTGATGACAGTGGCAGAGAAAGTCTCAACAAATGTGAACGTTTCACCAAACAGCACAAATTTGAGTGTTGTGATTCCCGTTTGCCGAGGATCATCAGAAAGACCAGCTTCAGCTTCTTCCTTCCTGATTTTTGTAGCGGAGATGCTCATACAAGTTCCTTAGTATTCAAGATGAAGTCATATTCGGTGATGTATGAAACCGCCCAGGCTAAAAGTTGAGATGGTAATTGCCATTTCAAACCCCGCGTTCGAGCTAATAAATAATAAAATAAACTAGTTAAATCATATCGTTATATGATTGCATGTAAATTGACATTTTGACTTAGTTCGTAAGAAACGCAAATCATTTGTACCGATCGATTACGGAATAACGATAGTTGCTGACTATCAACACTAGATTATCGATCGGTATAAACGATCAATTTGTTGGGCTGTATTTAACAAAAAAGGTTTGTCATCCTTACATCGATAGCGAAGCTCTTCTGGATTGAGGTGCTGATTCGAAGAGGTTTTTTTGGGGGAGAGGCATAATCTCTAACACTCTCACGCTAGTGATGGTTTTGTGTTTTCGAG
Organism: Enterobacteriaceae bacterium; assembly: GCA_902363335.1. Taxonomy (GTDB): domain Bacteria; phylum Pseudomonadota; class Gammaproteobacteria; order Enterobacterales; family Enterobacteriaceae; genus Kluyvera. The sequence continues at coordinate 234,607 of CABIZV010000007.1, forward strand.
GACGTTTGAGGGTTGGGATTTTGAGGTTTTTCAACATACGATAAATTACATCTAGATAAGGGATGGATTCCAACCACCTGAACGCTGAAATTGCATAGCTTCGGTCGGGGGCTTCTTTAGCACCTGCACCTGCTTCTAAGTGAAGCAGTTTGACTGATGCGTTAGTGAATTCATCCTGACCAGCATGGTTAACATGGATAAGCGCTTCTATGGGGCTGTTAATCTCTCTTGTTGTGGTTTCAGGAGCATCTGTAGTCATGAACGTACAAGGCGCTTCACTGACAGATGCTTTCAGTTCAAACAGGAAAGCATTATCACGTTCCGGTTGGTAGTCGATTCTGCTTTGCAAGGCAGACCAGGAATACCCTTTTCCCAATTGAGATGCTTTGAAAGCAATCCCGTTGTATTCGAATGAGAAGCCGTTCATGCATCCAGTAGAGGCAATGTTAGGGATTGGCCTGATATTTTGTGCCACAAGCTGTTGCACGAAGTCGGTAATCGATTGCCTGGTATCAAGCAGTTCGTTAAGGGCGTTTTGGATGATTCCTTTTGGGCATAGCTCACCAGTTCTCTTTTCTATCATCATCTCATTACGGGATTTTTTGAGCTTCGGTTTAGGTGAGGGCGCTGCTGGAGATGCTTTCGGTCCTTTGGTTCTTGTCAGATTGTAATCTCTTTCAAGTTGCTGAATTATTCTCGTGCTTGCCAAGTTCTCATTCCTGCCGAGGTAGAGCTTTCCGGCATCAAGAGACACTCTGCTGGCGATGATATGGATGTGCTGGCCATCTTTGTCGTCATGTAGGACGTAGCATCTGAGATGCGTTTCAGAGAAGCCCATGCGAGACATGTAATCATCTGCTATTTCAGACCACTGAGCATCAGTCAATGCCTCGTTTTTAGGCAAACGAAGCGAATTGTGCCATACCGCTTTAACGACTTCTGGACGAAGCGCTTTAGTCGCATTGAATTCTGCAATCAACTCTCCGACATCGCTTCCATCCATGTTCCCGCCAATCACTATCGGATCTTTTTTATGATGAGAAGCTGGTTTCAATGCGTAAAGCACGACCCCTGCGAAGCTCTTACCCCTGCGGATTTTTTGCATTCCCTTCATGGGAAGCTCTCCACAGGTCAGCGGTAATTAAATGCAAGCGAAGCTCTGAGACCTGACGCTTTACGGCGAAGAGTTCAGTTTGCGTCAGAGAGCTTTCATAGCTCTTGCTATCAAGATGAGCCACAAGCTTGTTTAGCTTCTGCGAAATCTCACCAAGGGTTTTCCAAGCTTCAAAATTGATGGCTGGAACGACAGCAGGAAGTTTATTAAGTAAAGATAAGCGAAGCCACTCGCCTTTACGATGACGGCCTCGTTTCTCATTGAGAAGCGTTAGCTCTTCATCATTTAATCTGACACTGATGCAATGAGAACGAAGCTGGTTGTGTGAGAGCTTCGCTTCGTTAACGCTTCCATTACGGGAATGCTTACTTACAACGATCTTATTAAAAGTATTACTTTCGACCATATGAACTCCTTTTCATATAATTAAATAAAAGCATATTCCTTATGCTTAATTTATTTATATGATAGATGTGAATAATGTCAATGCAGTGTCTTGATTTTGCTTTTAATTTTTTCAACCGAAGGGCGAAAAAACAAGGGGAACTCGAAGAAGCAGCGTAGCGCTTCGATGAGTTAGCCCTTGCTTTTTCATTTCGGAATATTGAGTGGAACTTTTAGTAGTGATATGAGAAACTATAGTAGTTGTCATTAATGACACAAATTAAAATTACTTATTTTTCATAGTGATGGGTGGTTAGTGATGGGTGGTGAGACAAAAAAAATACAGGTGTCTGTGACTCTTCCCCATAAGTTAGTTGTAGAGTTAGATAGGACTGGTGAGGGGCAGAGCCGTTCAGAGCTAATCCGAGAACTGCTGGAGAAGTCAATCAAAGATGCTGACAAGAAGAAGAAAAATGGTGTAGTTTACACACCACAGTATTTAGCAGATTATGTTGCTGAGAAAATTATAAGTTATTCAGATCTATTCAAGGATAAGCAAAATAGCGAAACCATTCAAGTTCTAGATCCAGCATGTGGAGATGGAATATTATTAAAAGCACTTGAATGTAGACTAAAAAAAATAAATATAACAAATGTGAAATTCACTGGGGTTGACATTGATAAAAATGCCTTAATTAAAGCAAGAAAGCCGTTTGGTGATGATTTTTTTGGTGTTAATACTAATGCTTTATGTCCATATAATAATGACAGAATAAATGGTTGGGATTTATTGAAAAATAAATTCAATAATGAACGAGGATATGATTTTATTATAGCTAACCCACCTTGGGGGGCTGATACATCAAGCTATAAAAATTTAGTTAATAATAATACTTATGAATTATTAAGTGGACAATATGACACCTCAGATCTATTTGTTGAATTATGTATTTCATTATTGAGTGATTCAGGAATTGCTGGTTTTATTATTCCTGATTCATTATTTTCACATGACAGATTTTTGTTAAGAAAACATTTGCTCAAAAATACCGAAATTTTGTTTATTGGCAGATTTGGTGAGAAGATATTTAAAGATGTTAATCGTGCATGTGCTATTCTAATATTTAGAAAAAAGACTTCCTCTACTTTTGAGGATTACGAAATTGACTGTTTTCGTCTTCCAGTTGAAGAGAGAAATAATATAATAAATGGAACTGAAGTTCTTAGCCAAGTTGAACTAAAATATAGACATAAGGTGTTGTATTCTCGCTTTAAAAAGGATTCAAAGCATCTTTTTAATTTAGACATTGATTCTACATTGCAAAGCACATATGAGTGTATTTCATCTCACGACCACAAATTTGGAGATTATCTTTGTAATCATCGTGGGGTTGAATTATCAAAAAAAGGGAAGATCGTACAATGCCAATTTTGCAGTTCTTGGAGTCCAGCATCAAAAAATGAAATTATAAAATGTAAAAATTGTGGTGAAAAATTAGTAACAAAAAACACAAATGAAAAAGTCATAATTCACAAAGGTTATAACTATAATTGTAATCCTCTGATTGTTGGTGAGGATATTAACCGTTATAAAATAGATTATAATTTATGGATTGATACTTCAAATACTGGTATAAACTATAAAAACCCAGCAATATATGAAGGGGAGAAAATTGTAGTTAGAAAAACTGGTATAGGCGTATCTGCTTCGATTGATTATACTTCTAGTTATACAAATCAAGTGGTGTATATTTTCAAACTGAGATCAGATTTCTTAGGTAAAATTCCACTGGAGTTTCTTTTAGCAATTCTGAATTCAAGGGCTATTTTCTTTTTTGTCTCAATGTCTAATGGTGAAATAGAATGGAAAAGCCACCCTTACCTGACTCAGCAGCAGATTATTAATATACCAATTCCTAACCTTTTGAAGATACCTAATAACGATCTTAAAATTATAAATAAGTTGTCCAAAAGGTTAAGAGTCTTTCTAGAGAAGAGTGAAAAAGTACCATACGATTTAGATGCTGAGTTGGAGCGTATGGTTGCTAAAATATATGGTTTGGATCAAGCACACTATGATGCTATTTTTAAAGTTCTGGACAAAGCACAAGAATTGATAGCAGTTAAAGCGTTGAAAAATATCAAAATCTCTGACATTTTTGTATCAAAGGCATAATTATGGGTTACCGTTATATAGGTTCAAAAGTAAAAGTTATTGATAACGTTATTGGAAAAATTTCTGAATTATGCCCCTCAAAGGGTCGGGTTGCTGATCTTATGTCAGGCACAGGTGTGATTTCAACAGAATTGAGAAAACGCGATTACAAAGTAACCGCCAATGATCTAATGACTTATTCATATCATCATTCTATCGTTAACCTAAAATTCTCTAGCGCACCTAATTTTGAGAAGTTAATAGCATTTATATCAGATTTTCATGAAGTAAAACCTGAGTTTTCACCATACGAGAATGTTATTAATTTTTTGAATAATGTTAAACCAAAATGTGGCTACTTTTGGAACGAATTTTCTTGTGAAGGAAATCCTCAAAATAGTGAGAGACCAAGGAATTATTTTAGTCCAGAAAACGCTAGAAAACTAGATGGCATTAGAGAAGTCATAAACAATTTATCTTGTGATAATATTCTGACTGATTTGGAAAGAAGTTTATTGCTACATGATTTAATAATGGCGGCTAATGATATCGCTAATATTGCTGGTACATATGGACATTACATGTCCAGGCTAAATGGCAGGGCTTTGACTCAGTTAAATCTTAAATGCACAGATTTATTTCTTAAATCTGATGTTGAAAATCACATTGTAATGCAAGGTTATGCCGAGGAGAATGCAAGCAAGATTCAATGCGACCTATGTTATATTGATCCTCCATATATGAAAAGACAATATGCAGCCAATTATCATATATTAGAAACGTTAGCCCGTGGAGATGAACCAGAGGCAATAGGTATTAGCGGATTAAGACCTTGGCGAGACCAGTATTCTAATTTTTGTACGAAAACTAAAATTAGAGATTCATTTAAGGAAATTATTACAAACATGGGATGTAATGAATTTCTTATAAGTTATAGTGAAGATGGATTACTTACAATAGAAGATTTTAATAAATTACTAGCTGATTTTGGTGATGTTAAAATAGAGGCGTTCACCCATAAAAGATTTAGAAGTAATAAAAGTGAATTACAAAATGAACTTACAGAGTACCTAATACATCTTCACCGTTGATTTTTAAGAGCCATATTTTGATATATGGCTCTTACTATCAAATGAGTGCTGTGTGTTTTGGATGCCATGTTATTGTATATGGCAAATCATTTATATTAATCTGTAAAGTTCCGACCCCATGAGCATCGATGGAAATATTTTCTAGGTTTAAACCTGTAACTGTAGCATGGTGTAGCATTTTATGAATTAATGGGTTGACAACAATCAAATTTCGGATGTCGTCAGAGCCACCTTCACCGAGGGGTATTAGATGATGAACCTCTGTGTAGTCAATACCATCTTTTTTCTGAAAGGCAAACTGATTTCCAGTTATCTGACATGTGTTATTATATAAATTCTTCAGTTTTGTAACGATGGATTTGTTTCTTGCTTTTACTTTTCTAATATACTCCTTGCTCAGAACTTCGAACTGACTATTATCATTATTAAATAAGTCATCAATAAATGTTGATTCGTCATTCGCAGGGTTATATACCCCTGAAGTATATGTTTCCGTTCCTTGAGATTGAAGAGGATAATATTTATCTAACGGGTTTAAGTAAAGATAATCAGTGCTGTGAAAATTTATTATTCCACTATATCCTTCAGCGTCTGCCGGTAATGAAAACATGGAGTTAATAGATTGCGGTGGAATACCTTTAAGGGGAAGTTGTGTCGTTCCGTCATTTAAAAACCACCCCGCCCATACTTTTCCCTCATAGGTAGCGGCAAGATAAACCATGAGACCATCGGGGCATTGTGATCTATCTGTATTATCTACGGGGACAGGGAAGCCTGATTGTGGGTGCCAGGCCCTTACTCTGTTTGAGCGAGAGGAAAAAAGCTTCTGGCTAGTTATACTTACTGACTGTTGTCTTCTCTGATAAATTTTCAGAGACTGAACTGCCGGATTCTGACCATTATCTAATGTGAGACTATAGATTGGGAATGTCCAGCTCGGCCCTTGTGTTTCTTGTTGAACAGAAACTCCATTTATTCCTGTAAAAAATTCGTGCCATTGTGCTGGTGTTACTGAGCTTGTTGGAAAATCTATATAAGCTTGACCTCCACCACCTAATTCCATGCCCGGTGGCTTATTAATGTTGAAAAAATCAGCGTTGGTTAAGTGTCTGTAAACTATAGACTTTACTCTTTCCATGATACTTACCTTCTAAGGTGCCATAGACTAAGACTATTGTACAAAAAATTGATTGTAAGTACATCCCTTTAGAGTAAATACGAGGATATATTTATATCAATATATTGGTAAATAAAATTTCTTTGATGAATGTTGACTAGTTTTTAAAATATAATAGATTAATTTTATCAATGTTTTTAGGGTGGGGTAATATGAACTTTAAATTAATAATGTTTGTTAGCATTTTTATACTTTCAAATTTAATAAGTGTGATGTATATTTCACAGGCCCCTGATATGTTTTTAGTAATGTTAGGTTCAGCCCCGCAACTTAAGTCTCCTTCTTTATTTTATGCCATTTCAGTTTTAACTATATTATTGGATGTTGTTTTTCTTATGTTTTGGACTTTCATAGGATGCCTCCATCTAACTAATATAAAGCGAGAAAGGTGATTAATTTTTCTTTTTGATAAGATGATAAAATACAAGCGCCAGCACTGAAAGAGATATCCCTATTTTTGCTTTAGATAGTATAGGGTTGTTTTCTACTTTTAAGTTTTTTATAGTTGGCTTTTTATCCTCGATTTCTCTTTTCCTCTCATCACAAAATTCACTAAATGTTATGGCTACTTTTGCTGCACTACACATCATAAAGAGCAGCTTAATACTAAAAGTTCCTACGCTATTAACGTTAAAAAAATATTCATTTTTAACAAGAGCATCAATACCAAAAAATAGAATTGAATAAAGCCCACAGAAGCCGATTCCTAATAATAAGAGGTCGTTAAATGCTTTGATTGATTTTCTATTTTTTAAGTGTATTTTAAAAATTATCGCGCCGCCTAAGAATGGCAACAAATATAAAGTTTTTAATGCAACGTTTGAGTTTGCCAGTTCATTTAAGAAAACATACTTTTTAAATAGGATCGGTAAGTATAGTATAAAACCTGTTGATATAGTTACGGCGAATATGCATGTGAATGTAAATATAATAAAATCTCTTTTAAACGTAATTTCTTTATCACTTAACATCATATATCCCGTTACTTACATTTAAATCCTTTGTGTAGTGTATTTATTTAGGAAACAACATGCAAACTTTAACTCATACTAAAGTGTGAAGATTATCACTATCTAATCAATGAGTTGAACCGAATAGACAAATTCACTATAGCGAAAAAGGTATTAAATTTTCTATTTTAAATGTCTTTTAGTTATAAATAGCAGGTTTATAATGTGCAAAATGCCTGGCAATGATAGGCTTATATTGTCGATTCTATGATAACCACAGCATTGATGGTATCAATGATGGTATCATGTCAAAAGTGGTAAATTTTTATCTCTTAAGATCATAAGGATAGTTGCGATGTTCGAGTCCGGCCTTCGCCCCGAATCTCACACAAATCCGCCGCAGACCACATTACCGTGGCCCGCGGCATAGCATCCTCAGCCTACAAACCTACTTCCCCCCAATCACCCCAATAAACTCCCTAACCTGCCTCTGCTTCCTACCCGACAGCTTCCCCACCGCCCGCATCATCCCTTGCACTTCGTCCGATTCCGGCTCTATCGCCGTCAGCACCATGCACCCCTTCATCACCCGTACTTCCACCTTTGTACCGGTGCTAAACCCCGCCGCTTCGAGCCATGCGCCTTTCATCGTCACGGCGGGAATACGCTGGTAATCCGGATGACGGCTCGCATAACTCACAGTTAAGTGGCGCTTATTCTCTGGAGACACTTCTGGATCAAACGAATCTGCAATACAATCGACGTTAGTCATGATGGCTATTCCTGATAAATAGTTGTTGTGATCAGCGATGTGGGAGTGGTGGAACACTCCCGCATCGCGCTAAATAACACTGTAAATATACCCAGCTACAACACCTAAAACCAGCCCAACAAAAGTACGAATCAACACCAAACTGGAAACCGTAATAAATAACCCATTACCGCTCCCTCAACGCCTCCTTCACCTTATTAAACGGCTTCACCATATAATCCATCACCGTCTTCTCACCGGTCTTAATATCCACGTTCGCAATCATCCCAGGCACAATATTAAAACGCTTCCCGGCCTTATTTTGCAGATAATCATTCTCGGTGCGGATAAACACCCGGTAATAATAGATCTCCGGCTTCGCCTCATCCTGGATCGTATCCGGCGAAATACTGTCGACCACGCCCTTTAATCCGCCGTAGATCGCATAGTCGTACGCGGTGATCTTCACCAGCGCTGCCTGATCCGGGTGAATAAACGCAATATCGCGCGGTGACAGCCGCGTCTCGATCAGCAAATGATCGTCCATCGGTACAATTTCCATCAGTTCACCGTTTGGCGGAATGACCCCGCCCAGCGTGTTCACCTTGATGTTTTTCACAATCCCTTTCACCGGTGAACGCACCGTCATGCGCGTCACGCTGTCGGTTCGCCCCTTGATGATCTCAGATAACGACGCGGCTTCCGCCGTGGCTTTCGCCAGTTCTTCACGCGCCTGTACCAGATACTGTGAGCGCAGATCGAGGATCTTCAACTGCAAATCAGAGCGTTGGCGTTCCAAGCGCAGCACTTCCACGTTACTCGCTGCCCCCGTGGTCGCCAGTCTGCGGGTGATTGCCAGCTCGCTGTCCACCGCCTTTAACGAATCATCAATCCGCGCTTTTGAGTCGGTGAACTGGCTGCGGCGCAGCTTATACAATCGAGTCTCGGAGGCGACCAGCAGCGGCACGGCGTTCAGCTCGGCGGGGAAGGTGAGGGGCAATTCGTTCACCTCAGCAGACAAGCGAGCGCTGGCGGCGAGTGCGGCCTGATAGCGCGCCACGCTCTCGCCGACGTTCGAGGCGGAACGGGTCGGGTCGAGGCGGGCGACCACTTCACCCGGTTCGACGCGCTGGCCTTCGCGCACGTTCAGCGCCACCAGAATGCCGCCGTCCAGCGACTGTAACACCTGCTCGCGGGAGCTGGGGATCACTTTGCCGGTGCCGGTGGAGACTTCGTCCAGCGTGCCGAACGACGCCCAGATCCACGCCACAATCAGCAGCAGCCCGCTGATGGTGATGATATGGCCGGAGCGCGACAGGCTGTGGTTATCAAAATCATTTTCACCGTGATCGCGGGTCCAGTTCAGCGGCCGGGCGTTGGCGGGCGTCGGGATCGGCGCCGGTTCTGGGGGAATTACCGCCAAATCAGGCTGGTCGTCTTTCATTATTCACCTCCGCAACATCCGCGCCTTTGCGCGCCATCGCTTGTTCTTTTGGCATATCCATCACCAGCGCACCGTCTTTGAGCACCAGTACCCGGTTGACGATGGAGAGCACCGCGCTGCGGTGGGTGGCGATAATCAACGTGCGGCCCGCCAGCCAGTTGCCCAGGCGGTCGAGGAAGTCGCGCTCGGTGTGTTCGTCGAGCGATGCGGTCGGTTCGTCGAGCAGCACGATATTCGGGTCGCGCAGGATCAGGCGTGCCAGCAGCAGCGACTGCCGTTGCCCGCCGGAAAGCCCCAGCCCGCCCTCCATCACCACGTGATCGAGGCCATGCGGCAGCTTGCGCACCAGAATGTCCGCGCCGCACATCTCGAGGGCGGCGATAATCTCCTCGTCGCGCGCTTGCGGTGCGCCGAGCGTCAGGTTATCGCGCAGCGAACCGTGGAACAGCCGGGCGTTCTGCGTCATCAGACCGGTGTTGCGCCGCAGGTCGGCGACGTCAATGTGCGGCAGGCTGAGCGAGTCAAGACGCAGCTCGCCTTGTTCCAGCGGTACGCCGCCAATCAGCGCTTGCAGGAAGGTCGATTTACCCGCGCCGTTGCGGCCCAGCACGGCAATGCGCTCCCCGGCGACAATCTCCAGTTTGCCGACGCGCAGCGGGACGGTTGGAGAGTCCGGGCGATAGCGAAACGCGGTATCGGTAAACTGGTAGTTGCCATGCAGCACGTCGCGGTGCAGGCGCTGCGAGTCTTCGCCGTTCTCCACCGGCAACTGCATAATGCTGTCGATGCCGGATTTGGCGGCCTTGGCCTGCTGCCAGCGCGCCAGCACGCCGCACAGTGCGGCCATCGGCGCAATCATGCGCGATGAAAGCTGCGAGGCGGCGACAATCGCCCCGGTGGTGATGTCGCCGTTGATGACCATCGGCGCGCCCACCACAATCACGACGGCATACACCAGCCCCTGAATAGTAGTGCCCCAGGAAAGCAGGCCCTGCGTCAGGCGACGGCTTTTCATGCCGGTCTGGGCGGTGATGCGAATGTAGCTGTTCCACTGTTGCAGGAAGCGGGTCTCCGCCTGCATCAGCTTAATGTCCTCCAGCCCCTGCACGCTCTCCACCAGCACGGCATTGCGCAGGGTTGATTCCTGCACGTGTTCTTGCGCCAGCGCGGCGAGTTTGCGCTGCAATAACAGGCCGGGGGCCAGCATGATGATGGCGGCGACCGGCGCAATCCATGCTAATTGCGGGGCGATAATCGCCATCACCAGCAGGAACAGGAAGAAGAACGGCAGGTCGGCAATCACCGAGACGGTGGTGGAGGTGACCATCTCGCGAATCGACTCCAGCTCGCGGAGCTGGGAGATAAAGCTACCGGTGGAACGGGGGACGGCGCTGGTGCGCAGGCGCAGCGCGTGGCCGAATACCCGGTCGGAGATGCGCATATCGGCCTGCTTGCCGAGAATGTCGGTGACGTGGCTGCGCATCAGGCGCATGGCGAAACCAAAGGCCACGGCAATCAGCACGCCGATAAACAGCACGTACAACGTCGGGTAAGACTGGGCGGGGATCACCCGGTCGTAGACCTGCATCGAGAATAAAATCCCGGCCATCGACAGGACGTTAATCACCAGCGACGCCAGCATTACGTGCCAGTAAGGTTTGATTTTGACCATCACCAGCTGGCGCAGCCAGCCGGGGTCAAAGCTGGAGAGATACTCTTCGGTGCGGCTGTCGCGCGCCATCGCCGCCGGACGGAAGGCGACCACGTGACGGATCTCTGCCAGCAGTTCGGTTAGCGGCTGGGTGGTGATGAGGTCGGCGTCGCGACTAAAGCTGACGCCGACGTTGGCCTCGCCGTCGAAGCTGTGAATGATCGCCACCTGGCCATCTTTTAGCTGTACCACCAGCGGCAAGCGCCAGCCGGTCACGTCGTCGAGCTTATCGTCAAGCATGCGGCTGGAAAGGCCAATGTGGCGCGCCATGTTCTTGAGCGCCGTCGCCAGCGGTTTACCCAACTGCCAGCGGGCCATCGCCTGTAATCCGCCGGGGGAGAAGGTGAGACGGTAGTGCGTCGCCACCTGGCTTATCGCCGCTACCCAGGCATTGAGGGCTTTGGCATCGAGCAGTTCCTGCTCGGTAACGCGTGCGGTGCCGCTCATGGTTGGATCTCCACGCCCTGAATGGACAGGTTATTAAGCGCAAACTGCTGGCGCGTGCGCCCGGTGTTGTACAGGCAGTCGAGCTGCAAGGTGCGCAGCTGGCTTTCGGTTTGCTGTTGGGTGAAGCGCGCCTGGTAGACTTCCTGCTCGGCGTTCAATACGTCGAGGAACGGGCGCGAACCCAGGTCGAGATATTGTTGTTGGTACAGGACGCGGGTTTTTTCGGTCAGCGCTTGCTGGCGGGTCTGGATCTGTAACGCCTGTTCGAGGCTGATGGACTCATTTTGCGCGGCGCTCAGTTGCTGGCGCACTTCAAGCTGCGCGCTACGTACCGCCGTGGTGGCGGCGTCGAGGCTGTATTGGGCGGCATCTCGGTTGGCGGTAAGGCCGCCGCCTTGATAAATCGGCATTTTTACCCGCACATAGGCGGCGTATTGCGTGCGGTCGAGCCGGTCGCTGTTGGAGTAGCGGTCGTTCAGGTAGTGGGTGATCTCCGGTTCCAGCGAGATGGTCGGTTTCATCTGCGCTTCGGCCCCGGCGAGCTGCGCGGCGGCCTGGTTTACCCGCGCGCGCGCCGCCAGTACGGAAGGGACGAGCTGGTCGTTAATATCCGCGACGTGGCAGGACTTGCCAAGCGAGGTCGGAAATTCATTGCTCACCGTGCCAATGCTGTTCCAGCCGAGATAGGTAATCAGCGTCGCCCGCCAGCGTTCGAGGCTGGCCTGATATTGGGTGAGCGTGGCCCGCGCGCCTTCAATACGGGCGTCGGTCTGCACCACGTCGGAGAGGGAACTGGCGCCTTCACTGTTACGCTGGTTGGCGAGCTTGCCGAGCTGGGTCAGGGAGTTGAGCTGTTCGCTGGCGATGGCGACCAGCTCCTGGTATCCCTGTACCTGCACCAGCGCGGCGGCGGTATCGTGGGCGATTTTATCAATGCTTAACAGCACGGTTGCCTGCTGTGCCGCCACTTCGGCATTGGCTTCGCGCACCGAGCTGTCGACTTTGCCGAAGTCGTAGAGCATCTGGGAGAGCGAGAGGACTAACGACGGGACATAATCGTTATTGTTGGAGTAGCTGTTGGTGACGCTGTTGTTCATGCCGCCGCTGATCTGCGGATAGTATTTGGCGCGGGCGACATCGACCTTCGAGGCGCTGGTAAACAGCTTCCCGGCTTCGGTGCCAATGTCTGGATACCATTGCACGGCGCGCAAAACGGCCTGGTTGACGGTGAGGACGGCGGGGGGCGCGGCGGCCATCGCCATGCCCGGATCACGGCCTTTTAAGTTCGGCAGTTCATCTTCGACGACGATTTTTTGCGGATTAATTTGTCGGGCGTTTTCCGCCTCCGGCGAGCCCCATACGGCCCAGGCGTCAGATAATAGAAATGGCTGGATGCAGGCGACTAGCCAAAGCAGGCGCGTGTGCTTTTGATTTTGCTTTCCCATCTTCTTTCCCCAATAAAATCATTATGATGGTCTGTTGAGACCGTTATTTTTTTATGACTATTGATGAATATCCGCGACTCGCCACCACATACCTTCCATGGGTAAACCAACGAGACCGGAGGGTGAAGCTCCTGAGGTGAAACCGTCCTGTAAAACAGCCGTAAACCCACGGCAAAGTGGGTTTACGGCTTTGTAGGCCGGATAAGGCAACGCCGCCATCCGGCACCTGCGCGGGCCTGCCTGATGGCGCTGCGCTTATCAGGCCTACGGTTCGTGCTCTGTTATGTAGCCCGGCCAAGCGCAGCGCCGCCGGGGTTTTTGTTATCCGTGGTTTGCCGTTGCGTCGTGATGCAGCAGTTCCTCCAGCGTCGGTTGCACGCCATCCAGGGTGATAAGTTGCGTCGGCTGGTACTTGCTGCCTTCGCCGTCACGGTCGATGGAGACCACGGTGTCGCCTGAAGCTGTGTGCTCAATAGATAAATATTGGCCGAGATCTTCAGATTTACCACTCCAGTCACTCAGTAGATGGCTGATATCTATATGATCCCCGTCACTAACTGAGAAATCAGTCCAGTGATTGTCATGTCCGTTGCCGCCGGTCGCGTCGTTGTTATCCAGTAAATTGAATATCACCGTGTCGCTACCGTGGCCCAGGGTGAAGGTATCGTCGTAAGCGCTGCTGACGGTGGTGTCAGCTTTGTCGCTACCTTCAACATGTGGGTGGAGATCGATAGTCAGGCTGCCGTGACTCAGGGTGCCGTCCTGGGCTTTGAGGGTGTAGTCGAACTGCTCGCGCTGCGTCAGGTCGGCCACGCTCACCCCTTCACGCAGGGAGTAGCTGTAGCTGCCGTCGGCGTGCAGCGTCAGGGTGCCGTACAGCCCTTCAAGGCTCAGCGTTTTGCCACTGCCGACGACTTCACTGATTTGCTGACCACTCTCATTGCTCAGAGTGATATTGCTCCACAGCGAGCCGACGGTGATTTCGGCGATTTGCCCTTCAACCGTCACGCCTGCGGTGGCGGCTTCTGGCGTCACCTCAACGCTGGTCTGAACCGTACTGAAATCGGTATTCAGCACGTGACCGGCGGTATCCAGCAGAACCACCTGGAACGGGCCGCTATGCGAGGCCGCGCCATCCAGCGCGATGCTGGCGGTAAGCGTGGTGCTATCGGTGGTCAGCGTACCGCTGGAGACCAGATTCCCTTGGGCATCAAGCAGGTGATAATCCGCTTTGCCGCTGGCGGTTGGCAGTGAAGCAAACTCCAGCACCAGCGCCGTATGGACCAGGGTTTCGGTGGCGGTGGCTGCAAGCGTTGCGCTTTGCGCCGCCGTGCGCATCAGCGTCGTTTCCTGCACCACGCTTTCGTCTGCCAGCAACGCGCTGGTGGTCATCAGCGACTGCGCCGCAAAGGTCGTCGTCCCGGCCGATGGCAGCGAGATGGTCAACGTTGCCGTACTCACCGACGATCCGTTGCGGATCGCGTAGGTAAAGGTCTCCTGACCCAGCGCGGTCGCCGGTTGCCCGGTTTTCAGGGTGTAGGTGTAAGCACCCTGGGCGTTGATGACCAGGTTGCCGTACTGGCCGGCAATCGTGGTGTTGCCGGTGGCGGCAATCGCCACGCCGTTGACGTTGCTCACTACCGTGCCTGCCGGTGCCACATCAACGCCGCCGCTGGTGTTGCCCGCCCCGGTAATCACGTTACCGGTGACCGACTCCACCGCCGCCTGGAAGGTGTGGGTGACGTCGTTGCTGGTGGTCATGCTCGCAAAGGTGGCGACTGACAGCAGACCGTCCGCTTTCAGCAAGAACACATAGTGCCCGGAAGCCAGCGTAAAGTTCTGCGTGGTGTTGCCGACCAGCAATGGTGCCTTGATCCAGTCATTGATAAAGCTATTTTGCTCGTACTGCCCGGTGGTTGGGTTAAGTTTGTAAATGTACAGGTCGTAGGTAGCGCCTAGTGCGACCCCTGTGACGTTGCCGTTCAGCGTGAAGGTACGGGTAGCGCCGGTTGGGACGTCAAACTGCAACTGCCCGCCGGTACTGATGTTGGCACCCAGAACGCTTCCCAGCGAGACGCTTGCCAGCACAAGTGAAGAGTTGCTCACCCCCGGCGTTGTCACATCAGCCGCCACCGGATCCACTTCCAGCGTCACCACATCACTGCTGGCGTGCAGATTCGGCAGGTTGAGGTCGATAGTCAGGGTCGCGTTACTGGTGGAACCGTTCGGTGCCTTAATCTGGTAGGTAAACACCTCAGGCCCGGTGATGCTCGACGGTGACACGCCCGCTTTCAGCGCATAGGAGTAGCCCCCTTGTGCGTTGATGGTTAGCGTACCGTAGGTGCCGTTAATTACCGTGTTACCGGTGGCGGCCACGCTGCTGAAGCTGGTAGACGTCCCCAGGCTCACGCCGCTGACCACCGTGCCGTTTGGTGTGCTATCGATGCCGCCGCCGCCCACGCCGGTCATCACGTTACCGGTGGTGGTGCCGCTTGCGGTATCGACAAACACGCCGGTCGTCACATCGGATGTCACTTTAAGCTGGCTGCTGGTCAGTAACGACAGACCATCATCTGCCTTCAGGAACAGCGCATAGTCGCCCGCTGGCAGCGTGACGTTGCGTGTCGCGGAAACGTTGCCCAACAGCAGAACCCGCAGGAAATCGTCATAACGCTGGTACATGCTGTAGGTGCCGTCGCCATTGGACTTGTAGATATACAAATCAAAGGTCGACAGCAGCGTTACCCCGCCCGCGCTGGCCTGCAAGGCGAGAGCACGCGATGCGCCTTCATCAACATGGAAGGTTGGCAACTGATTGGTCTGAATCAGATTGACCGTCAGCAGGTCGCCAACCCCCAGATTGAGCACGTTGAGGTTTTGCGCGGTGGTGTTGGTTGGTGCGGTCACCTGCTGGATAGAGGTGGTCAACGTCAGTCCCGCCTCGTCGTTCACCGCTGCCAGTACCTGCGTACCGATGGTTGGATCGATAGTCAGGGTAAACGCCGGTGTCTTCGGCCCTTCGTTGCCCGCCGCATCGCTGGCGCTGAAGGTGAAGCTGTGGAGCGTACTGGTCAACGCTGCCGTTGGTGTCCACGTCCACTGGCCGTTGGCGCCTGCGGTCACGGTGGTGACCAGAATTCCTCCGTCGTAAATATTGACCGTGCTGTTAGCCTCCGCCACGCCGGTAAAGGTTGGGCGCGTGTCGTTGGTGATGCTGCCTGAGGTCAGGTTGCCCAGATCCGGCGCGACATCGTCGGTCACCAGCAGGCCGGTAATGGCGAGCGGTGCTGCGGTGTCGATGTTGAGGTTAAACACCGGCGACGTACCGCCGATGTTGCCTGCCGCATCGGTAGCGATAGCGGTGAAGGTGTGCAGTCCATCGGCCAGCGGCACCGTTGGGGTAAAGCTCCATACCCCGCCTGCGCCCGCGACGGTCGTCCCCAGCACTTTGCTGCCATCGTAAACGGTGATGGTGGCCCCAACTTCGGACACGCCGCCAATGGTTGGCAGGTTGTCATTACTGTTGCCGTTGTTCCCGATAGTGCCTGTGACCGGCGTGACGTCATCGGTGATAGTCAGCGCACCGAGGGTTGCCGGTGCCGCGGTGTCCACCGTGATGGTGAAGTTCGGCGAGCGGACCCCGGTGTTGCCGGTCTGGTCGGTGACGGTGGTGGACAGCACATAGGTGGCGTCCGGCAGAGGGGTGCCCGGCGTGAAGGTCCACGCGCCGGTGCCATCTGCCTGAGCGGTGCCCAGTATCGCGTTACCGTTGTAGATGGTGACGGTACTGTTCGCTTCCGCCGTGCCGTTGAGCGTCGGCGTATTGTCGTTGGTGGAACCGTTGTTGGCGACAAGGCCGATCACCGGCCCGACGTTGTCGGAGACCGTGATATTGGTCGCCGCCACCGGCGGGGTGGTGTCGATGGTCAGGGTGAATACCGGCGAACGGTCGCTGACGTTGCCCGCGGCATCGCTCACCGTGGTGCTGAAACGGTGAATACCGTCGCTCAGCGCGGCTGGCGTGTAGGTCCATGCGCCCAGACCGTTGGCCACCACCGTGGTTAGCAGGGTGTTACCGTCATAGATACTGACGATGGCGTTAGGCTCGACCGTGCCGCGCAGGGTTGGCGTATTGTCATCCGAGCGTGAACCGGTGATCAGATCGCCCTGAACCGCGCCGACGTTGTCGTTGACAATCGGTATTGCGCCGACCGTTGGGGTTGCGGTATCCACCGTCAGGGTGAAGGCGGTGGTTGGCGCACTGAGATTACCTGCGGCGTCAGACACGCGCAGCGTCAGGCTATGCGGGCCGTCGCTCATGGCGTCGGTCGGTGTGAACGACCAGCCGCCCAGCGCATTGACGGTGGTGCGACCCAGTTCAACGGTGCCATCCATGATGATAACCGTCGCGCCCGGCGTTGCGCCCAGTCCGGCAAGGGTCGGTTTGTTGTCGTTGGTGGAATCCCCGCTCGCAAGCAGACCGGTCACCGGTGAAACGTCATCGGTAACGGTGAAGGCCAGAATTGGCGGCGGAGCGGTGTTATCGACGGTGAAGCCAAACACCGGCGACGGCAGGCTGACGTTACCGGCAGCGTCGGTTGCCGTCACGTACAGGCTGTGAGGCCCCGGCAGCAGATCCGTGGTGGTCTGGAAGGTCCATGCGCCGGTGGTGCCATCTGCGGTGACGGTGGTGAGAAGAACACCGTTATCGTAGATTTTCACCGTCGCGCCCGGTTCTACCGTACCGCTCAGCTGCGGCCTGAGATCGTCGGTCACGCCGCCGTTAGTGACCGGCCCGACAATTGCCCCCACATCGTCGGTGACGGTCATGACGCCCGGGGTAACAGGCGCAACGGTATCCACCGTGACGTTAAAGACCGGTGAACTATCGCTGACGTTACCCGCCGCATCGGTGGCGGTGATGGACAGCGCGTGTGAGGTGTTGCCCAGCGCCAGCAGTGGCGTAAATGCCCACGAACCGTCAGCCAGCGCCCGGGTGGTGCCCAGCAGCGTGGTGCCGTCGTAAACCGAGACCAGCGCGTTGGCTTCGACGCTGCCTGCCGCACCGGTGAGCACCGGACGAGTATCGTTGATGATACTGCCAGAGGTGATCGCACCCGTCCCCGGCAAGACGTTATCGGTGACGGTGAAGGCCAGCGGCGTAGCCGGTATGCCGGTGTCGATAGTCAGGCTAAAGGACGGTGACGCCAGGCTGACGTTACCCGCCGCATCGGTGGCGGTGGCTGTCAGGGTATAGGTGCCGTCGCCCAGCGATGATGGTGCCAGGCTCCAGACTCCGTCCGCTCCCGCCGTCGTTGTGCCGACCAATGTCGCGCCGTTGTACACATTAACAGTGCTATTGGCTTCGGCACGACCGCTGATAATCGGCGTGTTGTCGTTGGTGAATGCGCCGTTCGCTAGCGCCGGAGAACCGACGTTGTTGGAAACCGACAGCGCCAGAATCGGCGTTGGGGCCACGGTGTCGACGGTGAAGTTAAACGGTGTCGACGGGGTGCTGATGTTACCCGTGGCGTCGGTGGCGGTAATGGTCAGACTATGACCGCCGTTGAGCAGTGGGGAGGTGGTGACTGACCACGAACCATCTCCATTCACCGTGGTGGTGCCCACCAAAAGGGCTCCGTCATAAACCCGGAGGATACTGCCCGCCTCTGCGCTACCTGCCGCGCCGGTAAGCGTTGGCGTGGTGTCGTTGGTCGAGCCATTTTGACTGATTGGACCGGTGACCGGGCCGAAGTCGTCGTTCACCGTAAAGGTGGTGATTTGGTTCGGCGCGGTGGCGTCAACCGTCAGGGTAAAGTTAGTCCCTGGGCTGGCGTTGCCTGCCTGATCGACAACTTTGATGACAAAGTTATGCGGTCCATCGGTCAGCGGCGTGGTTGGGGTGATGGTCCAGGCCCCCGTCACACCTAGCGTCGCGCGGCCGATTTCGGTTGCGCCTTCGGTGATGATGACCGTACTACCGGCTTCCAGCAGAGCAATCCCGCTGAAGGTTGGGGTTCTGTCGTTGGTGGTATCGCCGCTGGTCAGTGTGCCGACGCCCGGTGCGACATCATCGGTGACGACCAGAGCCGTGACGTTGGCGGGTGCATTGGTATCAACGGTGAACTGGAACAGCGGTGTCGTACCCAGCGGCGTCGTGGTAATCACGTGTACACCGTTATTCAGTGGTATTCCCGGTTGAATCGACCAGTTACCTGACGAATCCGCCGTATCCGTACCAAGGAAAATACCGTTATCGTAGAGGTTTATCACGGTATTCGCCGGGGCCTTACCGCTAAAGGTCGGTATGGTGTCATTGGTGTAGCCGCCGCTGGTGATAGGCCCGGTGACTGGGTTTACATCATCGGTTACGACGAGATTGGTGATACCGCCGAACAGCCCGCTGGTATCAATGTCGACTGTCACGCCAATGCTTGGTGGGCTTTCGTTACCCGCCGCATCAACAACTGTGGTGGTAAACACATGGTTACCATCACCCAGAGGTGCATCGGGTCTGAAGACCCATACCCCAAGCGCCCCAACGGTGGTGCTGCCTATCAGTACCCCTTTGTCGTAGATATTAATGGTTGAACCGACATCATTCGTCAGTGCTACGCTGCTAAAGTACGGCCGGTTGTTATCACCGAGAGCCGGTATCAGACCCGTCGGGTCACTTGTCACCAACAGTACCGAGATGGCCGCTGGCGCCGTGCCGTCAATTTGTAGCACCTTGTCATTCGAGTCTGCACTGACATTACCTGCCGCATCGGTCGCTGTGATATGGAAGGTATAAGTGTCATCCCCCAACGATGGTGACGTATAGCTCCACTGGCCCGATCCATCGGCGGTGGTGGTGCCCACGATCACATCATCCCGGTAGATAGTCACCAGCGCA
Source organism: Enterobacteriaceae bacterium (assembly GCA_902363335.1). Classification (GTDB taxonomy): domain Bacteria; phylum Pseudomonadota; class Gammaproteobacteria; order Enterobacterales; family Enterobacteriaceae; genus Kluyvera. The sequence continues at coordinate 254,171 of CABIZV010000007.1, forward strand.
TTCGCTTCCACTACCCCGCTGAGCGTTGGCGTCCGGTCGTTGGTCAGTCCGTTGGTGATGGTCCCTTCATACAGAGGCACGTCGTCAGTGGCAATGATATCCCCCGGTTTAGCCGGCGCGCCCGTATCAACGGTGACGGTGAACGACGTGGATGGCCCGCTGACGTTACCGGCTTTATCGACGACGGTGGTGATAAAGTTATAGGTACCGTCCGCCAGCGTCGACGTTGGGTACGTCCAGCTGCCATCGATTGCGGAGGCATCTACCGTCCCCAAAAGAGTGCTGCCGTTATAGATATTGACCTTGCTGCCATTCTCGGCCGTGCCGCTCAGTACCAGCGTATTGTCGTTGGTGAAGCCGCCTGCGGTAAGTGGCCCTACGATCCCACCGGCGACGTTATCGGTCACCACCAGATCCGCCACCGGAGCCGGTGCCTGTGTATCGACGGTAAAGTTAAACGGCGGCGAGGCTGGCCCTTCGTTGCCTGCGGCGTCGGTCGCCGTGGCGGTGATGGTATGCTGCCCTTCATCAAGCGGCGTGGTTGGCGTAAAGGTCCAGTTGCCACCCGGGGTGGAGGCGGTCGCCGTGCCCAGCACCTTCACACCATCATAAATGGTGACGGTGCTGCCCGGATCCGCGATACCGCTAAACGTCGGCGTGGTGTCGTTAGTGAAGCCTTCAGGGCTGAACGGACCACTTTGCGGATCGACGTTGTCGGTGGCACTAATTGACCCGGCCTGCGGAGGATCAATGGTGTCCACGGTCAGGGTAAAGGTTGGGTTGTTGGTGGACACATTGCCCGCCGCATCGGTCACCACTACCGTGAAGGTGTACTGCTTATTATCAAGATCATTATCTGGCTCAAGGCTCCACAGCCCGTTGCTATCGGCCTGCGTTTCCCCGATTTTATTGTTAAGTTCGTCATAGATCGTCACCACCGCATTCGCTTCCGCGTGGCCGCTGAAGGTCGGTTTGGCGTCGTTAGTCAGGGCGTTATTTGCCAGATTACCGGTATAAGCATCCACGTTATCGTTGACCAGCAGGCCGGTGACCGGATCAGGCGCGATGCTGTCGACGATAATCACATACGGTGGCGAGGCGGTGCTTTGGTTGCCCGCCGCATCCTGCACGATGGTGGTAAAGCTGTGCGAACCCTGGGTCAGGTCGACCGTCGGGGTATAGCTCCACTCACCGGTATTACTGACCGGAATGGTGGCTATCCATTTGCCGTTATCAAACAAGATAACGCTGCTGTTTTCTTCAGCCGTTCCGCCGATTGTTGGTCGGGTGTCATTGGTGGCTTCGTTATTGTCGACGGTGGTGGTGTCAGGCAATACGTTGTCGGTGATGACAATGCTGAGGATAGGATCTGGGTTGACGGTGTCCACCGTCAGCTCGAAGGCTGGCGACGTCGCCGTGCTGACGTTGCCCGCTTTATCGGTCACGGTGGTGGTGATGCTGTAATCGCCGTCATCAAGCGTTGGGCTAAATGTCCAGATCCCGTTGTTATCCGCCACGGCGGTACCTAACACCTCGTTACCGTTGTTGTAGAAGGTGATGGTGCTGCCCGCTTCGGCACGCCCGCTAAAGGTTGGCGTGTCGTCGTTGGTGCTGCCGCCGTTGGTGATAAGGCCGGTCACCGGTGCGACATCATCGCTGACCGTCAGGTTGGTCACATTGTCCGGTGCCACCGTGTCGATAATCAGGGTGAAGGCCGGCGTCGAGGCCGGTCCAACGTTACCGGCCGTATCGGTTGCCGTGGCGGTGAGGTTGTATTCGCCATCAATCAGGTTGCCGTTCGGGGTAAAGGTCCAGATCCCGTCCGGCGTGGAAGCCACAGCGGTGCCGATAATCGTGGTGCCGTTATAAATCGTCACCGTGCTGCCCGGTTCCGCGGTACCGTTAAAGGTTGGCGTTGGATCGTTGGTGCTGCCGCCGCTAATAACCGGCCCTGGGTTTGGCGAGACATTGTCGTCAATGGTGAAGGTCGGTGCGGTTAATGGCGCGGTTTTATCCACCACCAGCACAAACTCGGTGGAGATATCGCTGACGTTTCCGGCAAGGTCGGTCACCGTCGCCGTGATGCGGTAGGTTGCCTCCGGGAGTGGGGCGGATGGCGTGTAGCTCCAGGTGCCATCGTCGTTTGCCACGATGACCGCCAGCGGCGTGGTACTGCCCGCGTTATACAGCGTGACCGTCGCGCCCGGTTCCACCTTACCGCTAAAGGTTGGCGTGGTGTCGTTGGTGCTGCCGCCGTTTGGCACGTTGCCGATCACCGGCGCGACGTTATCGGTCACGATCAGCGCGGCAATGGTGTCCGGCTTGGCGGTATCGACGGTAAAACCGAAGGACGGAGAAGGCTGGCTGACGTTACCCGCTGAATCCGTCGCCGTGGCGGTCAGGCTGTAGTTACCGTCCGGCAGCGGCGTTGTTGGCTGGAAGCTCCAGACGCCATTGCCATCGGCCTGGCCGCTGCCAATCAGCGTTGCTCCGTTATAAACCTTGATGATGCTGTTTGGCTCGGCACCGCTGCCGCTAAGCGTCGGTGACGGATCGTTAATATCACTCCCGGCAGTGACGGTGCCGGTGCCCGGCAGCACGTTATCCGTAACGGTAATGGTAGTGAGCGTTGATGGGGCAGTCAGGTCGATAAAGACGTCGACTGAGGAGGCAACCACGCTGGTGTTGCCAGCGGCGTCAGTCGCCGTGGCGGTCAGCGTGTGCGAGCCTTCGCCAAGCGTTGGCAGATCGACCGACCAGATCCCGCCAGCGCCAGCAACGGTGGTGCCCAGCACGGTGGTGCCGTCGGTATCGTAAACAATAATTTTCGCGCCTTCTTCACTGACGCCGCTGAGCGTTGGCGTGGTGTCGTTGGTGCGGGCACCATCTGCCAGCAGCGTGCCGTCGGCGGAGACGGTCAGGTTGGTCATAATTGGCGCGGTGGTATCGACGGTGAAGCTAAAGCCAGGGGAGGCGGTGCTGACGTTACCTGCCTGGTCGGTCGCCGTCGCGGTGAGCGTGTAATCCGCATCCGCCAGCGGCGAGGTTGGTTTCACGCTCCAGTTACCGTCGCTGTCCGCCTGGGTGGTGGCAATCAGCGTCGAACCGTTATAGATATTGATGGTGCTATAGGCCTCGGCGGTGCCGCTGAGGGTTGGTGACTTGTCGTTAATCTCAGTCCCGGCGTTGATTGCTCCCAGGTTCGGTTCGCGGGTGTCGGTCACGGTGATACCGCTAATCGGCTGCGGTGGCGTCAGATCGATAACCACCACCGTCGGTTGTGACGGTGCGCTGACGTTACCCAGCTCATCGGTGGAGGTCGCGGTGATGGTGTGTGAACCTTCGCTGATAGGCGCAATAGCCACCGACCATTCTCCGGTTGGGCCCGCCTGCACGGTGCCGAGTACCGTGGTGCCATCGGTATCATAAATGGTGACGGTGGCGTTTGGTTCGGTGGTGCCGCTGAGCGTTAAGGTGGTGTCTTTGGTGCTGGTGCCCGGTTCCACGCCCCCGGTGTCGGCGGTCACGGTAATCGCGCCAATCACCGCTGGTGGGGTGGTATCGATGGTCAGATTAAAGTCAGGCGAGTGCGGACTGGTGTTACCCGCCGCATCGGTCACCGTGGTTGAGAGGCTGTGCGAACCCTCGCCCAGCGGAGGCGCTGGCGTGAACGACCATGCGCCGGTGCCGTCTGCCTGGGTGGTGCCCAGCACTTTGCTGCCGTCGTAAATGGTGATGATCGCATTGCCTTCCGCCTGACCACTTAAGGTTGGCGTATTGTCGTTAGTGCTGTCACCGTTGTTCAGTGGGCCGACGCCCGGCGCGTTATCGTCAAACACCACAAGGCCGGTGACGACGGACGGAATACTGGCGTCAATTTCCAGCACAAACGGTGGCGAGATCTGGCTGGTGTTGCCCGCCGCATCGGTAACCTGAGTGGTAATGTTGTGCGTCCCGTCGCCCAGCGGGCTACCGGGAATGAAGCCCCATTGTCCATCTGCGCCGACCGTTATGGTGCCAATCGGCAGACCGTTGTCAAAGAGCGTTACCGTGGTTCCCGGTTCAGCGGTGCCGCTGATGATAGGCGTGCTGTCATTGGTGGGGTCGCCGCTTGTCAGTTGTCCGATGCCTGGATTGTTATCATCGACGACGGTCAGATTGCCGACCGGGTCAGGTGCAACGGTATCCACGTAGAGCACGTAGGGTTGAGAAGGATCGGACTGGGTGGTTCCGTTGTCCACAACGAAGGTAATGCTGTGCGTGCCGTCGTTAAGTGGGGTCGAGGATGTCCAGTTCCATAAGCCGCCGACAACGGGCACCTGGCCTACCATTACACCATTATCATAGATAATCACCGTGCCGGTGAGCGTCCCCGGCGCAGTGCCTGAGAAGCCCGGCTGATTATCGTTAGTCGTGCTGCCGCTTACGATAGTGCCCACATTCGGTGCCACATCATCAACAACAATAATGTTGCCAACCGGACCGACTGGCGTTGCCACCGTCAGGGTGAATTCAGATTCGGCACTGGTATTTCCTGCCGCATCGGTCACCGTAATAGCAAAGTCATGTTGGCCTGAGGCCAGCGGAGCTTCTGGTGTAAACGTCCATGCGCCGGTTCCATCTACCTGCGCGGTCCCCAGTAGTATGCCGTTATCATAAATACTGACGGTGGTATTTTTTTCTGCGGTGCCACTAAAGGTCGGCGTGGTGTCATCGGTGGTGTCGCCATTGGACAGCGGGCCAGTCTCGACGCCGAAGTCATCGGTCACCACCAGACCCGCTACCGGATCAGGCGTTGCGGTATCGACAATAATATCCAGCGCCGCCGTTGGTGCGCTGGCGTTGCCTGCCGCATCAACTGCCACGGCGGTCAGGCTGTGTGGGCCGTCGGTCAGCGGCGTGGTCAACTCCAGACCCCAGTTTCCTTTCGCATCGGCGGTGACGCGGCCAATCTCGGTGTCGCCGTCGTAGATAATGACCTGCGCCCCGGCTTCCGCTTTACCGCTCAGAATCGGCGTGTTGTCGTTGGTGGCTTCGCCCGACACAATGGTGCCGACGTTAGGATCTTTGTTATCGGTGGCAATAAACATCGTCACCGCATCCGGTGCGGTGCCGTCGACGACCAGGACGTAACCCGGTGAGGCGGCGCTGACGTTACCCGCCGCATCGGTCACCGTGGTGGAGATGGTATGGCTGCCGTCGCCAAGCGGAGCGGTCGGGATAAAGCCCCATTGCCCGTCGGTGCCTGCTATGACCGTGCCGATAACGTTACTGCCGTCATAAATCGTGACCGTGCTTCCCGGCTCGGCGGTGCCGCTGATAATCGGGGTCGTGTCGTTGGTCAGGCCGCCGTTGGCAATCAGTCCCACGCTCGGTGCTTTATCATCGACAATCACGATATTGGCTGCCGCATCCGGGGCGGCGGTATCCACCGTCACCACGAATGGCGCAGACGGTGCCGATGGGCCGCTACCGTTATCGACGGTGAAGGTGATGCTGTGCGAGCCTTCGCCCAGCGCGGTGGCTGGGGTGTAGCTCCAGTTTCCGCTGCCATCCACGCTAACCGTCGCGATCGGTTGACCGTTGTCGTAGACCGTCAGCGTGCTGTTTGGCGCAGCGTTACCGCTAAAGGTCGGCGTGTTGTCATTGGTGCTGGCACCGTTGGCAAGCGGCCCTTGAACCGGATCGACGTTGTCGTTAACCACCAGTCCGCTGATTGGCCCGGCAATAGGGGTAATGTTCAGGGTAAACGGTGGGGAAGATGGGCTGACGTTACCCGCGGCATCGCTGACTACGGTGGTGAACTGATGCTGACCTTCACTGAGCGGCGCGCCCGGGGTGAAGCTCCAGCGTCCGCTTGAGTCGGTGGTGGCCTGGCCCAGCAGAGTGCTGCCGTCGTAAATTCTGACGGTGCTGTTCGGTTCGGCGCGGCCCGCGAACGATGGCGTGGTGTCATCGGTGGTGCTGCCGCTGGTCAGTTTGCCCTGTACCGGGCCCACATCGTCTGTCACCGTAATGTTAAACGCCGCAATCGGTGATGCGGTGTCGACGCTAAAGACCAGTTCTGGCGTCGGCTGGCTGGCGTTGCCTGCGGCATCGACCACCACGGCGGTCAGACCGTGCGGCCCGTCGCCTAACGGCGTGGTCAGCTCCAGCCCCCAGTTTCCGTTCGCGTCGGTGGTGGTATGGGCAATTTCGATGCCTTTGTCGTAAATAATGATGGTGCTGCCTGGCTCGGCCTGTCCGCTGAGCAGCGGCGTGCTGTCGTTGGTAGATTCACCGGCGATAATGGTGCCGACGACCGGATTGCTGTTATCGGTGGCGATAAATCCGGTGACCGGATCCGGGGCGACGGTATCGACAATCAGCACAAAGCCTGCGGACGGTGCGCTAATGTTACCCGCCGCATCGGTCACGGTGGTGGTGAGATTGTGAGTGCCATCGTTGAGCGCAACGCCTGGGGTGATGCCCCATTTTCCGTCGGCGCCGACGACCGTCGTGCCGATGGCAACGCCGCCATCATAGAGGGTCACCGTGCTGCCCGGCTCGGCGGTGCTGCTAATGATTGGCGTGCCGTCGTTGGTGGCGTCACCGCTTTTCAGTTGACCGATCTCTGGTGCGAGATCGTCTACCACGGTGAAATTCCCCGTCGGATTTGGCGCCGTTGTATCCACGGTCAGTTCAAACGGTTCAGTCTGCGGGCCGCCATTCGCTGAGAACGTAAAGCTATGAGAACCCTCACCCAGCGGTTGGGTCGGGGTAAACTGCCAGCTGCCGAGCGGATCGATAACGGTAACCGTCCCTATCGCTACGCCATTATCGTATACCGTGATAATACTGAGAATGGGGGCCTTGCCGCTAAACGTTGGCGTGTCATCGTTGGTCATCGCCCCGTTCGCCAGCGTGCCGGTAATCGGCGCAACGTCATCGGTGGCCGTAATGTCGGAGATGAGGTTGAAAGGCGGCGTAATAGTCAGATCGAAGCCCGGCGATGGGTCGCTAACGTTACCCGCCGCGTCCGTCACCGTGGTGGTGAAGGTGTGATCGCCGCTTGCCAGCGGCGCGTCTGGCGTAAAGCTCCAGCTACCGTCCGGCGCGGTGATTACCGTACCGAGCAGCGTGGTGCCGTCGTAGATGCTGACGGTGACGCCGCCTTCGGTACTTCCGGCAGCGCCGCTAAAGGTTGGGGTGGAATCATCGGTGGTCGACCCGTTGCCCAGCAGGCCTTGATCGGCGCCCACGTCATCGGTTACGTCAAATTCCGCCATCGCGGTTGGCGTCACGGTATCCACCGTGAAGTTTAGCGCGCCGGTGCTTGGCCCTACGTTCCCTGCGGCGTCGGTGGCATTAGCGGTCAGGCTGTGCGAACCCTCACCGAGTACGGTAGTCAGTTCCAGACCCCAGTTGCCGTTAGCATCGGCGACGGTGGTGCCGATAAGCGTAGTGCCGTCGTAAATGTTCACCGTACTGCCCGCTTCAGCCTTACCGCTGAGGACCGGCGTGTTGTCATTGGTGGTCTGGCCTTCCGAGATGGTGCCGACTACCGGCGCGTGGTTATCGGTGGCAACCAGCAGGGTAATGGCGTCAGGAGCTTTAGTATCAATCGTCACCACAAATGTTGCGCTCTTGGCACTGGTGAAGCCGCCAAAGCTAACGGTGGTCGCGAACTGGTGTACGCCATCGGACAAGGCATCCGGCGTAAAGCTCCATGCGCCCGTACCGTCGGCTTTGACGGTACCTAAGATGGTATCGCCATCGTAAATGGTGACCGTGGAGTTCGCGAGCGCGGTACCTTTAAAGGTTGGAGTGCTGTCGTTGGTCACGCCACCTGAGCCGATAACACCGACAATCGGTGCCACGTCATCGGTGATAACGAGGTTTAGAACGTTGTCCACTTCGGTGATGTCGGAGTCGCTGTCGGCATCGGCGTCAGCGTCGGAATCGGAGTCCGCATCGGCATCGGCATCGGAGTCGCTGTCTGCGTCAGCATCAGCGTCGGAATCGGAGTCCGCATCGGCATCGGAGTCGCTGTCTGCGTCAGCATCAGCGTCGGAATCGGAGTCCGCATCGGCGTCGGAGTCGCTGTCTGCGTCGGCATCAGCGTCGGAATCGGAGTCCGCATCGGCGTCGGAGTCGCTGTCTGCGTCAGCATCAGCGTCGGAATCAGAGTCAGCATCGGCGTCAGCGTCCGAGTCAGCATCGGCGTCGGAATCACTGTCCGCATCGGCATCAGCGTCGCTGTCCGCATCTGCGTCAGCATCCGCGTCTGCATCGCCTTCCTGGTGGTGATGGCCTCCGCCACCGCCGCCAGAGGCCAGCGCAATACCGCCGCCAATTGCCGCAAGACCCAGAGCGCCCAGCACCCAAGGTGCGGCGCCGTCGCTGTGGCCCTCGTTTAATAGCAGGACATCAATATCAGCCAGCGGCTTAAAGTGCAGTCCGGCTTCGGGATCTTGCACCCACCACAGCGCCCCGTTCTGATCTTCAAAGACCAGTTCACTGCCGTGGCCTTCGGCATCGACCACAAAATAGTTCTGTATCGTAACTTTTTCACCGTTATGCAAGGTGATGATCAGGTCGTTTCCTGAACGGTTCAGCGCGGCGATATCCTGCGGGCTAATTTGTAATTTTACGATGCTAGGCGCAACCACGCTTGCAGCGGCACCAGTCACATTGGAGGTAGCGGCGCCGCTCCGGGCAGTAATAGATATATTAGCCATATGAAGAACCTCGTCACAAAGCAGAGATGAATTGGTTGCTGTGCACAACCTCGAAATATATCCCGGTGAAAAACAGACGAAACAAGCTATGACGACATATCGCGCGGACGCGAAAATATCACCAGTCACAAAAAAATGTATAAAATCAATTAAATGTAATTATATTCAGGTGCGTAATGATTACCCTTGTTAACTATTCCACGCTAAGCGAATTACGCTTGCGTAGAAATTGTAGAAGGAATCATTAACTTAGCCCTCGCTTTATAAAGCGAATAAATAAATAAGCTTTATAAGGTTAATTTTTATTTGTCATTAATTAACGGGTGGTAAAACTATTGCCTGCGCGTGAGGAAAGTTTACGATCCGCAAAACGTCATGTTTTAGTCAGCTGGTTTGCGACGGGTATCATGTTTTTTGTGTCCAGAGACAACAAAAAATCAGGAATTGTTGTTATGTGTAAAATCGCAAGACGGACTATGAATGACTGTTTATACGAGTGTAGACACTAATAATTCTGGCGTGAATGTACCGTTGAAAGATAACGAGTTTAGATCTCACTTTATGAAGTGGTTAAATGTTAACATATTGTTTTTATTGATTATAAAAATAAAACATAATAAAAATCCAGAATAATCCTAAACCCGCCGAAATTAAAAACTTAACCTAAATCATAGTGATAGCGTAATTAGCGTATGATATATCATGTATTACAAGAGGAAGAGTGAGTTAATTTTGTTTGCTAAGCATGGAAATAATATAGAGAAAATATTTTTTTGCTAAGAAGGCGTCGATGTTATTTACAAATAGAGCGGCAAGAGCTAGCAAAAAGTCACGGATTGAACCATTGAATGAATAATGAATTGAATATTAGCCATGCTTAAATTCGTCATAGGTTATTGTGGGTGCTAATACGTAGAGATGTGATTGATTGGTTTTTAATAATTCGCGGAGGCAATTGCGGATGAATACAAAAAGGCGGTGAGTTACGCTCATGATAAAAGATTAGCAAGAGAACCATTATTAAAAATGGCCCCGACATTGGTGACAAACCTTTTTTCTATTGTGTTCGCTGTTTTGCCGGGTGGCGGCTTCGCCTTACCCGGCCTACAAAAATAATCAATCTCAATACGTTATACGTAGCATGTAGGCCTGTGCAAGCGAAGCGTCGCCAGGCATAATTCCCCGGTTTACTCCCCGACGATCTCCACCCGATTGCCATCCGGGTCGGCAATAACCGCTTCATAATAGCCATCGCCGGTCATGCGTGGCGCGCTCAGTAACGTTCCCTGTGCGCGAGCCTGCTCCGCCAGCCTGTCTACGTCCTGTTTTGTTCCCACCATCAGCGCGATATGCGCCCAGCCGACAAACTCGGTCGCTTCTGGCGCATTGGACAGCGTGGGCACGGTCATCAGCTCTATCGTTGCGCCTTCGTCGAGGGTAATAAAATGTGACTCAAAGCCCGGTCGGTTTTGGCTGACATAGCGTTCATTGCTCTGCCCGCCAAAGACGTTCTGCCAGAACGCCACCTGAGCGTCGAGGTTGCGGGTCCAGAGGGCAACGTGGGCAATTTTCATTTTTGTCTCTCCTTATAAGGTTCGTTTCCCCTCATCCTGAGGGGTTGTTGGGCGGAATACAACGCCCGTCTTATTACGGCACTAGAGTGCTGACCTGCCCCGGAAAAACAATCTGAATGACGCCACCCCATATACATAACAATTTTGATTGTGCCGTCAGCGCAGGCATATTTCCCACCAACACCGTCGGGGAACCGGGAGCCCACGGGGCGACGGTATTGGGGATACACGGCATCGGCGTCAATACGCCCATCGCGGCGGCGGTTGCAGCGACGACCGTCGGATTCGCCATACTGTTACACATCCCGAAGGGCATGATATTAATAAACGGTTTGTTATCCATAATATTGGCCATTGGCATATTGCTGACGATCGTCCGGTTCATCGGCAGGACGTTCATTGGAGAAGGCGCGATGCCAAATGAGCATTGCAGCATTGCGCCCGCGCAAACCCCCGGGCAGCTCATGGTAATACCCCCAGCAGACGCCACAGTCGTCGCGCCGACTCATCGCCGCTAATCAGTTCGTTAAGTAATTCTGGTAGGGGCGTATGGCCCCAGACATGCGCGCGTTGCAGTAGATAGGGAACCGGGCTATGAGGTTCAAGCCGTTGCAGATAATCGGCGATCGTTTTAATGGCCTGATAAGCCTCTTCGCGATTGTTGAAGGTGGTGGGAATGGACGTCATGACTGGCCTCTCATTATCAGGAGTATCAAGGGGGACGGGGGCGGGCGAAACCGTGCCGCCGAGCGCCTGCAGTTGCATGCGCAGCTTCTGTTCCAGCGCAGAAAAAGAGGGCGCAGAAATGGCCGGCCAGCTTTGGCAGACGGCGTTAAGCCGCTGTAGCCAACCAAGGCTGCTGACCAGCGCCGACACCTGCGTTTGCCGATTGTCGTCAGAAGGCAGCTCGGTCAGTAACTGGGCGTAACGCTGCGCCATCCAGCTTAACGGCGCTGCGCGGTAGTCATAATCCTCATCCCGAATCCGGGGGTGCAGCGTGTCGGGAAAGCGTTCCAGCGCCAGCGCCGACAGGGCGAGCGCGTCCGGCAGCGCGGCGAGGCCGTGCTGTTTTATCCACGCCTCTCCCAGCCAGCCCATAATCATCAGATCCTTACTGAGATGCGTGGTTATCGAGCTTGCCAGTAACGCGACTTCCTGCCAGTCGGCGCGTTGCGGCGTACTTTGCCAGACGCCGGTCGGTAATGATTCATCGTCCTCCCGCCGCGCGGCGGCGAGCTGGTCGAATTCGGGCGCATAGCGAATGGATTCGCCGCAGGGATGTTCCGTCGAAATCGGCGTCAGCAATGTGTTGAGCTGCTCCATTAATGTCCTCCTGGTGCGCTGTATTCCGCTAAATTTATCCACGGTAACGGGGTGTTGTTTTCACCGCTGAGTAGCACCAGCTGCAGGTAGACCACGGCCTGGGTGGGTATCTGCCCATCGCCCACGTTGAGGGTAAAACGCAGCGGTAGCGGTTGTGTCTGCGCGCCGTCATCGCGCTGCTGGTTAATCATGCGCAGTAAGGCCCATGGCCCCTGCCAGCGCCAGCGGGCGCTGTCAGCGCTGAGGCTCATACCCGGCTGGCTCAGGCCGGGTAGCGGTCGCCAGGGCGAGTTGGCCGCCCAGCGTAGGCTGAAGTTCAGGCTATCGCCGCTGCGCCAGTGCACATCGTTTTGACCGCCGCCCGGGTAGCTGCTGGCCTGCTGGGGGCCAGCAAGACGCCACTCGGCTATCTGATCCGCGCCATTTTCTTTCGCCCGAGAGGTGCGCCAGAGAGTGCGTACCGTTACCCCCTCCGGCGCGATTAATGCCGCGAGCAGCGGTCGCGCGGCGGCAAGCTGCTGAACAAGCGGCGACTGGGTGCTGAGATTTTCAGGCGGCAGTTGCGCGAGCAGCGCCACCAGTTCTCTCACCCGGTCGGGATCGGCGTCAGGGGCGCGCAGGTTGCGGCTAAACGGGAAGTGTCCGGCGAGCCAGCGCTGATAGAGCGCGCCGATTTTTTGTGACGAGCCCTGGCTTGCCTGTTCGCGCAGCTGACGGCAGGTTTGCTGGGAACTGCCGACCAGCGCGCTCAGCGACTGGCTATAGAAATCATTTCCCGCGGTCGTGTACTGGGCTAACTCGGCCTGACAGTTTTGGGCGGTCATCTCCGGTAGCGCGGTGGCGAGCGTGGTCATCTGAACCGGCGGGCTGACCGGATCCTGCTGTTGCAGGCGCTGCATCGTATTAAGCGAGCTGGCCCAGCGGGCAATCAGCGCATTATCCTGCGCCGAAAGCCACGGGCGTTGTCGGTCAAGCCAGCCGATATCAGACTGGTAGCGCGCAAGCGTGGCGGTGATCTGCTCCGTTTGCGCGCTGGCCCAGCCTGCGGCTTTCTCGGCGCTGGCGGCGGCCTGTTCCGGCGTGGCATAGCTGATGCCCGGCGCCGATGCGGGAGGAAGCTGAACGCTGCCTTCACGCTGAAGGCGGGCAATCGCCTGTGCCGCCATTTTTTGCCGCAGCGCGGAGGCCAACTGCGGGCGGTTTAACTGACCGAATGCGTCAATCACCGGGTCGGCGCTGGCGGGGTTAACCACGCTATCCTGCGCGGTGGGCAGCGCGTCGGTATAGAGCGCCATCATCATGGCGCGGGTGACGGCATTTTGCGCAAGCATTGCGATTTTAGGCTGCCAGAGACTGTCGGGAAGCTGCTGCATATAGCGTTGATAGCCGCCGAGCAGCGCGTTCGCCTGCTGGATTTGCAGATTGCCAGGATAGCCGGTGATAGCGGGCAGGGTCTGTCCGGCACTGCGTTGCCAGAACGGCTGGTTGAGCAGGTCGCGCAGGCTTTTTTGCAGCGCCAGAATATCTGGCGAAATGCTGAATATACCTTCTGCCGACTGCTCGGTAAGGGTCGAGAAATGGAGCTGGGAGCTTTCTGTCTGCATCAGGAAACGCTGGCGCAGCAATGCCTCGTGACGCCCCAAATCCTCAACGACCCGGTTATCGATAAGCCGTAACGTGCGCGCCTGTGTCAGTAATTCATTGAGCGACAGACGAATGGGAGAGTGCGCGGCATCGCCGCTCAGATTATTGAGTAGCGTCAGGTTTCCTTGCAGCCGGCTAATCTGACGCACCAGCGTGCGGACAAACGCGATGTTGATGTCGCGACTGTTACTGAACTGGTTGATGAGCTGTTCTAACTGCCCAACGTCGCTTTCCAGACCGGCGCTATCGTAGGCCTGCTCCAGCCATCGTTGAGTCTGGTGGGAGAAAATCTCGCTGTTTCGCTGGGTAAGCGTGTCGGCGTCCGGCAGCGACAAACGTGACAAATTAAGCGTGGTCAGTAGTGCATTGATATTGCGCTGTGACGGCAGCGAGTTGGCATCGACACTGACGCCCCAAACGGTGGAGGAAAGGGTTGCCAGCGTCAGCACGGTCGGCTGTTTGACCTGAATAAGCTGGAGCAGCGGCAGGTAACGCAGCTCCATCTGTTTGGTACGGCTGAGTAATTGTTCAAGCTGGCGGTAGCGCTCCTCTGGCTGAATATCGTCACGTTCACGGAAGTTTTCCCCGCGCGCCGAGGCTTCACTTTGCAGACAAATACTGTCGGTTGCGGGGGCCAGCAGGCTGGCTAAGGTGGCGTTGTGGAAAGTATCGCGCAGCTTGCCGTCGGTGCGGCTGAAGTATGAACCCGGCCAGATGAGCGAGCGGAACTGCCATTGCGGCACGGCGTTAAGGATGCGCCAGTACAGCGCGGTCGTGCGCTCGCCCTGACCCTGGTTGTTGGTGACCTGCGTTGCCAGAATTTGCAGGCGGTCGTGCAGACGCAGCGCATTACCGTGCTGCTCCTGCCAGCTCCAAATCATTATCGCAAACCATAACAGACACACCGCGCTGTAGGCCGCCACGGTCAGAAAATGGCGGCGAAGGTTCAGGCGCAGTAAGCGGCGAACCGGTAGCGCAAGGCCGCTTTCCGCGGTGATTTTTCCAGTCAGTAGCCCGTGGCAAAACTGCATCGTTGGCTTGTCATCAACGCTGCCGTGCGCGACAAACCAAATCCCGCGCAGTACCGGCGGTTCATCTCGCGCATTGCTGCTAAGCAGCGTGTCAAAAAGCTCATGCAGCGGGGCGGCAAGTTGCGGAAAAACTTCCGGCAGCTGGAATAGCGCGCGCGGCGTTTCGCCTGCCAGCGCGCCGAGTTCGGTGATGGCCTGGCGTAGCGAGGCGCGGGTATTGTCGAGCGCCTCATCTATCCAGTGAGGACGCCACACGGCTTCACGCGCCGCAGGAATACTGCTGCCAATCAGCGTTTGAGGAAGTTTTTCCCGCAGCATCGCGACGCCTTCCAGCGTTTCCAGCCCGCTCACCATCACGTAAATGGGCAGGCTCAGGCCGCACACGCGCTGGATTTGCTGGCAGTTGTGCAGCAGGTTTGCGGTCAGCGGATGCGCGGGCCCTTGCTGTAACGCCTCCAGCGGTAAAGTCACCACCAGCGCATCAAGCGGGCGCTGCGGGCGACTTCGCACGATGGCTGACAGCGTTTTTTGCCAGTCATTTTGGCGTAACAGGTGTTTCTTTGTGGTGACCTGAAGGGCGTGTGGGACGCACAGCATGTGGCACTGTTCGTTAAACCACCACTGCCCGAACCAGTATTCGGAGCCGTCGTTGAGCGCCCAGCTTCGGCATAGCCGTTGGTTATCGGCTTCATCTCCCAGCATCAGCACGCGAGTCACATCGTAAGGATCCTGCTCGCCAATGGCGCGGTAGATCTCTTTACCGGCACGAATAAAAGCGTTGTTGCGATACTCCCACTGCCACCAGATGGCCCACAAAATGATTATCAGCCCGATGACGATAACCAGTAGCACGGTGATCCCGGTTGTCGTCATTTGTCATCTCCCGGGCAGGATTGAGTGACCGGAAAATCGGGCAGGCTGTTCACGCCAATCGCATCTTCAATGCTTAACCACAGCCGCTGGCTTAACAGCAGCAGGGCAAACAGCACCACGATAGCCGTCAGATGCAGACGCGAGTTGTCCGGCAATCGGCGGCGAGGAGGAAGCTGAAGTGATTGCCCGAGGGCTTCTGCCTCCAGGCGTTCAGGGACGGTTTCCGGCTGGGGATCGTGTTGAAACGCAAAGCGCCACAGCAGCTGACAGGTTTCCTGATGATCCTGCGCATAGGCATTTTGTCGGCTGGCGCCAAAGCCCAGCGTCAGGCAGCGCAGGTATAATGCGGCTAAATCGCGCATCGCCGGGTTACGTTCGGTGAGTAGCGTCTCAATACGTCGCGGCAGTTCGTCGCCTGCGCTATGGGTTTGCCACAGGTCATATTCCAGCGGGCAGGCTTGCCACAAGGAGAGGGCGGGCCAATCCTGGCAGCAGAGGATCGTTTCATCTATCAGCGCCACCAGCGCGTAAACGGCGGACTCAATGTGCAAATGAAACGGCGCGCCCAGTTCACGCGTCAGGCGGCGGCTGTATTCCGCCATCGCCTGATGGCTGA
This sequence comes from Enterobacteriaceae bacterium, assembly GCA_902363335.1. Classification (GTDB taxonomy): domain Bacteria; phylum Pseudomonadota; class Gammaproteobacteria; order Enterobacterales; family Enterobacteriaceae; genus Kluyvera. The sequence continues at coordinate 269,952 of CABIZV010000007.1, forward strand.
GAGAAAATGCCTGCTGATGCAGCTCGGTCGGGGTAAGCGGTGCGATTTTCCATTGTTCAAATTGACCCAGCCAGCGGCTAAAAATTTCGTCGAACAGGCGGCTGGCGGGCATATCAGTCATCGCTGGCATCACGTGGCGCCTCCTGTCGGTAGAGCATCACGCGTGCCGGGTTATCCGCCACTTCATGTAACGGCGCAATGTAGAGCGGCGTATTTTCCTCGAACCACTGAGCGCTCAGCGTGAGGGTGAACAGCGCAATGGCGGTATCGGTTTCCCAGTCCCCGCGTTTTTCCGCGGGCAGCGGCGCAATCGACATCCCGTGCATACGCTGTCGGCGCAGTATCGGCAGGAACGGCTCGCTGGCGATGATGCATTGCCGCAGCCAGGCTTCCGCACCCAGCGTGGCGGTCACCGGCATCATGACGCCTACCGTGAGGGTGTCACCTGCGCAAAGCGATGAGGGCAGCTCAATGAAAAAGGCGTTTTGCTGCAAGGTGAAATTCAGGCGTTGATGGCGACGGTGTATCTGGGCAAGCTGCGATTCCAGTAGCGTGAAAAGGCTATTAAACCCCGGCAGCATATTCTGGTAGTTAAACGCAGGCAGTACCGGCAGCGCTTTATCCGGCGCCAGAATGGCGGTTTGTCCGGTAAAGACGCAGAGGCTGCGAAATAAACTGAGCGGATGCGTGTGGCTACTGTTCACAAGGCTTTCCAGCAGGGGCAGCGCCCCCTGAACGCTTTGCAGCGCGAGGGTGAGCCAGAGCCAGTCGGTGGTGCGCTGATTTTGCTGCGCGAGGGCAATCTCGCGGCCAAGAAACAGCATCTTTTCCCGCGCCTGTCGGCAAATTTTCCGGGTGCGCTGCGACAGATAATCGCCCTCCTTTACCACCGGAGAGGGCGCAAACCATGCATTCTGGCGAAAACCGCCTTCGGTATACTCCACCTGCAACAGCGGTAAGCACACCTGATCCGCTCTTTCGTTGTGGCTTACGATCCGCGGCTCGGCTTTCCACAGCGGGATGCTTTCAGGAAACTCGCCGCTGCTTAAGTCGGGAAGGGGAGCGCTGTGAACGCTGCGATAGCGGCCCTCCATGGTCTGCCATTGCCCTGCGCGCTGCGCGGGTGTAAGCGCTAAATACAGCGGATGTTCGCTGCCCGGTGAGGCGGGCAGTAGCGTGGTGCAATCAAACTCCAGCGGCGGATCCTGGCTGATATCATAATCAATCGGCGCACCGTCGGGCATAACGGCCTGTAGACGCAGCAGGCGTAGCGTCCCTGCGCACAACGCCGCTTCGTCAATCTGTAACTGGTGCACGCCCCAGAACCAGGGATTGGCATCGCGGGCAAGCGTTGCGGCCAGCGTTTCATGGCGCAACGCTTGTAGCTGAAAATGTTGCGGCAGCATCGCCATCCCTTCGTACCAGCATACCGTTGCCGGAATTGTGCTCATATTACCTTCCTTGTTCAGATACCAGCGCGAGGTCATCGGTCATTAGCAGCAGGTGGAGCGAGGTGATGTTATCCAGACGTAGCCGATGATCGCCGTCGCTACGATAGCGGGCGAACAGCACAATTGCCTCGGCGGTTTGCCCCTGTAGCGGATTTTTGTCGGCCACGAAATGCGTGCCGGGTACCAGTTCCAGCGACCAGATACCGAGCGCATCCGGCGCATCACGCACCATCTGAGCTTTAGCCTGAAACCACTGTTCGGCGGATAATGACTGTATTTGCGCAATCAGCGCAGCGTCGCGAATGGCGACAATATCCACCGCCACCGGCGCGTTATCGTTGGCATCCTTAGCCACATCAATCACCACCGAATGAATATCGACACGGCTTTGCCAAAATGAACAGCCGTTATTCATTAATAAGGTGATGCCTAATAATAATGTGCGAATAATAAAACTAATCTCTTTCATTCTATAAAATCCCTTTATAGCTGATTAAGAGGGTAATTAACGTTGTGGTGAGATTGTTTGATTTACATCACTATTAGACAATTCTGTACAAAATGAAAAGAAGGGGGCGCTGCCTGTGTTATGTATATAATTAATTTAGCTAATAATTATGGTTTGGGTGTTTGTGTATATTACTGATTTTTAATGATTTTAGTGTTCACCTTGCGCTTTTGTGATGTAAGTTATTTCTTAGGCAAAAATTAAAAAATTAGATTGATATTTGTTTTGGACTGTGTTTTTTATAATTAATGTCATTATTGGTGAATGTATTAATGAATGAAGGTGCTGAGAAATAAGCATCAGGGATACTCTTGCAAATAAAGGATTAACAATGGCAGAAAGTATTCAACATAAGCTCGATAGGATCCGTCCGCCGCGCGTACAAATTACCTATGATGTTGAAATTGGTGGCGCAATCGAGAAAAAAGAACTGCCGCTTATTGTCGGTATTCTGGCAGACCTTTCCGGTCAGCCGGTTTCACCGCCGAAAAAGCTGCGTGAACGGCGCTTCGTGGAGATAGACCGGGATAACTTTGACGATGTGCTCGCCTCCATTGCTCCCCGGCTGGCGATGCAGGTGGAAAACCGCCTGACGAACGACGGCAGTAAATTTAACGTCGAACTCAATTTCAATAAGTTCGATGACTTCTCCCCGCTCGACATTATCGACCAGATTAAACCGCTCCAGCGTCTGTTCACCGCGCGTCAGCGCCTGCGTGATCTGCTCACCAAACTGGATGGTAACGACGACCTGGACGCGCTCTTGCAACAGGTCGTTAAGGATAACGCTGAGCTTCAGGCGCTGCGCCCCGCAGCCGAACAAACGCCCGCCGAGTAACGTTTAAGCGAAAAGGAAACGGACAATGGATACTGTTCAGGAACAAGCCGATAGCGGCGGAGAAACCATCACGCTGAGCGTACTGGATCGCATCATTCAGGAAGGACGAATGGCGCGCGATGAGCTTCAGCAAACCTATGCGCGTGACATGCTGGAAGAGCTGGCAACGCAGATCCTCGATGAAGGTATGGCGGTGGAAGGCGATACCGTGGCGATGATTAACCATCGCATTGCCCAGATTGATGAGCTGATAAGCGCCCAGCTTAATGAAGTGCTGCACCACCCGGATATGCAGAAACTCGAGGCCTCCTGGCGCGGGCTGCACCAATTTGTGATGAACACCGAAACCAGCACCCGGCTGAAGCTACGCCTGCTGAATGTCTCACGCAAAGAACTGCAAGACGATCTGGAAAAAGCCGTGGAGTTTGACCAGAGCACGCTCTTTAAGAAGCTCTATGAGGATGAATACGGCACCTTTGGCGGCAACCCGTACAGCGTGCTGGTCGGGGACTTTGAATTTGGCCGTCACCCGCAGGACGTCGGGCTTCTGGAGAAACTTTCTCAGGTCGCCGCCGCCGCGCACGCGCCGTTTATCGCCGCAGCAAGCCCGCGCCTGTTTGATATGGGCTCGTTTGCTGAACTGAATATCCCGCGCGATTTGGCGAAAGTTTTTGAAAGCACTGAGCTTATCAAGTGGCGATCGTTTCGTAGCAGCGAAGACTCTCGCTATGTTTCGCTGGTGTTACCACATGTCCTGCAACGCTTGCCGTATGGCCCCGATACCGTGCCGGTAGAAGGGCTCAATTTTGTCGAAGATGTGGATGGTCTCGATGCCAGCAAATATCTGTGGGGCAACGCGGCCTGGGCGCTGGCGAACCGCATTACCGACGCGTTTGCCTTATACGGCTGGTGCGCGGCAATCCGCGGCGTAGAGGGCGGCGGATTGGTTGAGGGCCTGCCTGCGCACACCTTCTCGACCCCTTCTGGCGATATCAGCCTGCGCTGCCCGACGGAAATCGCCATCACCGACCGTCGCGAAAAAGAGCTTAACGATCTCGGCTTTATCGCCTTGTGCCATAAAAAGAATACCGATAACGCGGCGTTCTTCGGCGGGCAAACCACCAATCAGGCCAAAATCTACAACACACCCGAGGCTAATGCGAACGCGCGTATTTCCGCCATGCTGCCGTACATCCTTGCCGCTTCTCGCTTCGCGCACTATCTGAAAGTGATGATGCGTGACAAGGTCGGCAGCTTTATGAGCAGCGAGGAAGTGGCAAGCTACCTCAATAACTGGATTGCCGATTATGTCCTGCTGCGCGACAGCGCTCCGCAGGAAATTAAAGCGCGCTATCCGCTGCGCGAGGCGCGGGTCGATGTGCAGGAAGTTCCCGGTAAACCGGGCGTTTATCGGGCGATAGTTTTCCTGCGTCCTCACTTCCAGTTAGAAGAACTGACGACCTCATTGCGCCTGGTGGCAGAGCTGCCGCCACCGGTCACGGCCTGATTTAAGGAGATAAATCATGGATGCTATTTTTTTAAAGCTCGACAAAATCGACGGTGAAAGCCAGGTCAAAGGCTTTGAGAAGCAGATTGAAATCATGTCGTACAGCCATAACGTGGCGATGCAGGTCACCAACGATGTCAGTAACACCGAGCGTACTTCCGGGCGTGCGCATGTGGGGGAGATGTCGCTGACCAAGTTTGTTGACCTGTCGACGCCAAGCCTCAATGAGTGCTGTTGCAGCGGTAAAGTTATTCCGACCGCGGTGCTGACGTTATGCCGCAATGACAGCGGTAATATGTTGCCGTTTATCGTTTATACCCTGTCGAACTGCGTCATTTCCCATCTCAGCGTGAGCGGTGGTTCCGGCGGTAAGCCGGTTGAAACCCTGTCGCTGAATTTCACCAAGATCAAATGGGAAATTACCGCCCAGAAAATCGGTGGTGAAAAAGAAGGGAATGCCTCGTCGGTGTGGGATATGGCGCAAAACACTAAGGGTAGCTAACCATGTCGTCCATTCCGGTCGCGCTGTTTGACCGGCTGATCGGCGGAGAGGTTTCCCCGCGCGAGTCGGTGATGCGGGAAATAACCCGTTTCTTCAATACGCGGGCTTCGTCCGAGGGCATGGCGGGAGACGATGGCGTGCCGGAGTGGCGCACTATTTACGCGGGGGATGAACGCGCGGTGCAGCAGTTTTGTCGGCAGCTACGCGATGCGCTGTTGCGCCACGACCCCCGAATTCAGTCGCTATCGGTTGAGGCTGTTGGGATGGATAAACAGCGCCTGACACTGTGCCTTATTATGGCGTTAAGGCAGAGCGATAACCGACTGATCATGAATATTCACTGGCAGCAAGGTGGCTGGCAGTCATCCACCCCGGGAGAGATCAATGGACGATCGATTGCTGGATGATTATCTACAGGAACTCCGTAGCCTGCGCGCGGCCAGCGGTGAATTTGCCCGTCGGCACCCTCAGGTGGCGTCAAAGCTGCGTCTAAGCGAGTTTGATTGTCCCGATCCTCATGTTGAGCGGTTGCTGGAGGGTTTTGCATTGCAAAGCGCGCGCCTGCACCGGCGGCTGGAGGACGGCTATGGCGAACTTAGCGAGGCGTTGCTGGAACTGCTGTCGCCTCAGCTAATGCGCCCCTTTCCTGCCTGTTCGACGGTCTGCTTTGTGCCTGACCCGCAGGCGGGTTTTTTGACCACCGGCTATCAACTGCCCGCCGGAACCCCGCTGTATGCTCTCACCGAAGAAGGCAATACCGTGTGGTGGCGGACTTCGCTTGCGCAAACGCTGTGGCCGATTGTGCTTGAGGAAGTCGCTTGGGAAGAGGCGGCCGAGGCGCAGCACAGCAGTGGATTTAGCGAAGCGCGCGGCGGCCTGCGGTTTCGGCTGCGCTGTTTATCGCCGCATCGTTTTGCCGACCTGACCATACGCACGCTGCGCATCCATCTGGCGGGCGCTCCGCAGGTAAACGCTGCGCTGTTTGATCTGCTCTACGCGCACACATTGGGCGATGCCCGCCCGTATCCGATAGGTCTGCACCGCGCAGAACATCTGCTGCCGATAGGCCCCGGTGAAGCCGCAAGTGGGCAAGCGCTGAGCGCCTGGATGCATTGCCCACAAGCTTTAATGTATTTTGATGTGCCACTGCCGCCGCCAGGCGAGAGCGACACCTTAACGTTTACCCTCGCATTTGACCGGGCGCCAAATGTGGCGCTGGCGCTTCAGCCTGGGGATATTCGCCTGGGCTGCGCGCCGGTGGTGAATCTGTTTACCCGCACTTCTGAACCGGTGATCCCCTCGCATACCCGCAGCGAACACCCGCTGGTGGCCGACCACCACGATACGCAAATTGAAATTTATCAGCTGCGAGAGCTGTGGATGAGCCAGAAAGAACGCGCCTGGCGCGTTCCGGCGTACTACTCCGCCAGCGGTCACAGCGAGTCGCGTTGGTTCTGGCATGCCCGACGCAATCGCCATCATGGCAACCGTTTGTGGCTAACGTGGGTGGACAGCCAGTTTTCCCCGGCCGAACCGCAGCCGGAAATCAGCGTGACGGCCAGACTTTGGTGCAGCAACGGATCCCGGGCGCAGACATTACGCGCCGGAACGCCGCTGGCGTTTGAATTCCCCGGCCCGGTTGCGCAGGTGCAGCTGCTGGAAACGCCGACGCCCCCTTCAGCGCCCGCCTGCCGGGGCGATGCTCGCTGGCGGCTGGTGTCATCGTTAGCGCTGAATCATTTTTCACTCACGGAAGGCGACAATGCTCTCGCCTCGCTAAAGGAAAAATTGTCGCTGTATGCACCTGAGGGGGCGACGAGCGCGCTGTGGCAGCAAATTAACGGCATCACCAGCCTGAGTTGCCAGCGGGTTAGCGAACATCACGGGCGAGACGCCTGGCGCGGCTGGCGAAATGGGCTGCGGGTGACCTTAACGCTGGATAGCGCCGCGTTTAGCGCCAGTAGCCGACTGTTATTTGCAGGCATTATCGCCCGATTTCTGGCGCAGAACGCGACGGCGAACTGTTTTGTGCAAACCGTATTACGTGACGAAGGCAAGGAGCTACCGCTGTGGACGCCGAGCGAATCCCCGACGCTAACAGCGTGATGGTCCAGCTGGCGCGTGAGCCCTGGCGATTCACGCTGGAACAGTATTGGCGTCTGCAACGGCTTGCCGGGCAGACGCCTGCATTACAGGGCGATATCAGCCTGAGTTTTGCGCCATCGGAAATAAACCGGCTTCGCGATGGCCGTGTGCAGGTACGAAGCATCGGCCCAGGCGGGCCGGATGGCGTACTGCCCTATGGCTGGCTGGAGTGGTTTTCGCAGGCGATGCAGGATAAAAACGCCGCGCCGCAGGATTTTCTGGACGTGTTCCAGCAGCGTTTTATTGCCCACCACGTTCGCGCATTAAGCCACTGGCGCATCGCGACGCCTTATGCCCGACAAGATCAGGCGGCCTGTACCACCATCCTGCGGGCGCTATGCGGGTTTGATTGCCATACCGCATCGCCTCAACTGCTGGCGCAAAGTGGTTTGCTGGCTGACCGCCGCCGCTCACCCGCCGGATTTATCGCGCTGGTGGCCGCAGCGCTAGCTGTGACTGTGCGTGTTGAGCAGTTTGTCGGTCACTGGCAGACGTTGCCGCGGGCCTCACAGGGGAAAATGCGCCGCCAGCTGGGACGTGATGCGGTGGCAGGTCGCCGGGCGTGGAATCAACAGGCGCTATTGCGCATTCATCTACATGTCACCGACGAGGCCCAATGGGCTGCCTTTTTGCCCGACGGGGAACCGTTCAAACAGCTCTGTTCGCTTGGACTGCTGTGGTTTGGGCCGGGGATTGACCTTGAACTTGCGCTGACCGGTACGCTGGCGCTGACGCAGCATCTGCGGCGAGCATCACCGCCTCGATTAGGACATACCGCGCGATTAGCGGGACGCAGGCTACAGCCTTTTTGCTGTCGTCTGTCACTTAAGGAGAAGTGAAATGGATTTAAAAGCACTGGTTTCGCGGCTCAATCCGACCTGCCTGAAAGCGCTGGAGCAAGCCGCTGAGGGGAGCCGCGCGCAGGGCCACTGGTTTGTCGAGCCGGAGCATTTACTGCTGGCGCTGCTGGAGAATGAACAGGGCGATATGGCCTGCTGTCTGACGCGTACGGCTATCTCCATTGATGCGCTGCGCGCGGAGATTCGCCGTGCCCAGGGGGCGTTTAAAACCGGCTGTACGCGGATGCCGGTATTCTCTGTGCAGCTAGTCGAACTGCTGGAAGGGGCGATATTACAGGCGACATTTCTGCGGCAGCCGCATGTGCGTTCCGCGTTGCTGTTGCTCTCACTCGTCACCCGCGATCGTTTGCGCGCCCAACTGGCTCAGGGAATGCCGCTGTTGCTACAGCTTCCAGCTGACTTGCTGGAGAAGCAATGGGCGGGCTGGTGCCTTCACTCCAGTGAAGAGAAAATCGCTGAACAGGAGCGGGATCTGCCAGTGCATCAGGATAGCGTGCTGGAGCAATATACCCACGACCTGACAAAGGATGCGCGGGAGGGGCGGATCGATCCGATCATCAGTCGTGAAGCGGAGATCCGCCAGTGTATTGATATTTTGCTGCGTCGGCGGCAGAACAACCCGATTTTAGTGGGGGCGCCGGGTGTCGGCAAAACTGCTGTAGCTGAAGGGCTGGCACTGCGCATCGCCATGGGTAGCGTACCACCGCCGCTAAGAGAGGTGGCGTTGCTGGCGCTCGACCTCGGCCTGTTACAGGCGGGGGCGGGCGTGAAGGGCGAGTTTGAGCGGCGATTAAAAGGGGTCATTGAGGCCGTCAGGAAATCGCCGCAGCCGATTATTTTGTTTATCGATGAAGCCCATACGCTGATTGGCGCGGGCGGAGCGGAAGGCGGTAACGATGCCGCAAACCTGTTAAAACCGGCGCTGGCGCGCGGTGAATTGCGGACTATCGCGGCGACAACCTGGCAGGAGTACAAAAAGTACTTCGAGAAAGATCCGGCGCTGGATAGACGTTTTCAGCGTATCCAGATTGAAGAGCCGGATGAGGAGAGCGCGATCATTATGCTGCGGGCGGTGGCCGATAAGCTTGAGGCGCATCATGGGGTGCAGATCCTCGACTCGGCAATCCGCGAGGCGGTACGGCTGAGCCAGCGCTATATCTCCGGGCGACAGCTGCCGGATAAAGCAATTAGCGTGCTCGACACCGCCTGCGCAAGGGTGGCGCTGGCCCAGCACGATATTCCGCCTGCTCTGGAAGCGATACGCCAGCAGCTGGCGGCAATGGAAGAGGAGCGGGAGCGACTCAACCGCGAGCTGCTGGTGGGCGTCGATCACCACGATCGCTTATGTGAGCTGGAAATGTTCGCCGACGCGCGGCACGCACAGGCGCGAGAGCTGGAGGAGCGCTGGCAGGACGAGCGAAAGCGGGTCCTCGAGCTAATGGCGGCGCGGCGGCGCATGTTGGTGCTAAGCGAAAATCCTGATGATGACGGCGAGCTGGAACAAGAGCTGGTGGACTGCGCGGCGCTGATAGCCCGCCTGGAAACCGCCGCCGCCCAGCTGCGCGATGAAGTGCCACTGGTGCCGGACTGCGTGGATCCCGCGACCGTGGCGGCAGTGATCGGCGGCTGGACTGGGATCCCCATCGGCCAGATGCTGACTGATGAAGCCCATGCCCTGCGCACGCTAGTTGCGCGAATGAGCGAACGGGTGATGGGGCAACAGGCGGCGCTGGAGACCATCGCCCAACGCCTGCGGGCTTACCGCAGCGGCCTGACCGATCCGCAAAAGCCGGTCGGCGTGTTTCTGCTGGTAGGGCCAACCGGCGTCGGTAAAACCGAAACGGCCTATGCATTAGCTGACGCTTTGTATGGCGGCGAACGTAACCTCATCACCATCAATCTTTCCGAATATCAGGAAGCGCATACCGTCAGCCAGTTGAAAGGTGCGCCGCCGGGGTACGTCGGCTACGGCAGCGGCGGGGCGTTAACCGAGGCCGTGCGTCGTCGGCCTTATTCGGTGGTGCTGCTTGATGAAATTGAGAAGGCTCACCCGGACGTGCTGGAGGCGTTTTATAACGTGTTCGATAAAGGGGTGATGGAAGATGGCACCGGGCTGATTGTTGATTTTAAAAATACGGTGATATTGGCGACCAGCAACGTTGGGGCGGAATTAATTCTCGATACGCCTGCTGCGGAATTAAATAGCGAGAGGTTTAACGAGGTGCTGAAGGCGGAATTATTGCGCCATTATCGCCCGGCATTTTTGGCGAGGATGACGACGGTGGCTTATCGGGCGCTGGACGAGGATGTTTTGAAAGGGATTGTGCTGGCGAAGCTGGAGAAGTTGTCGCAGCGGTATTTGGTGGCGACGGGGGAAGAATTAAATATGGAGGATGGGTTAGTCGAGAGAGTGATGGAGAAGTGTAAGGGAGTGGGGGCCAGGGATGTGGAGAATCTGGTGGTTGGGGAAGTGATGGTGAATAAGTTTTAAGGAGAATATATGACAGTTGTGCAGAACTCAGGAAGACAATCTGATAATTCAATTGGATTAATTGCTATCTCTAAGCATCAGGGACTGTTTAGACATAATCCCACAATAAATTTTGAACCTGGTGCTGGAGGCGCAGCGGTTTTACCGCTGCTGGGTGTGGGGGCAACTAGATTGCAAAGAACTCCATTAATTGAACAACTTACAGGACATACGGCCATCATATCGAGAGTTAATGGGCAAATTCATTTTGCCAGAGGATTTGTACCGAATGGAATTATTGGAAGTCTCCGTGCAGTTATTTTTGGTAACAATGTCAATGGTCAGTGGCAAAATGATATTGGAATGATAAGAGATCCAACATGTATAAGTTATGAAATACCGGTGACCTGGGAACAGGCTGATGGATTTGAACAATGGTTTACAATTAATTGTATCAGATTAGATCGATACCAGTTAAGACGTAGTGATGGGTTTGATTCTTTTAATTGTGTTATTGCTGCAGTAACGTTTTTAATCGATTATCTGTTGAGATTAGATGAAGGTGATTATCATGGTTATGTTGAACAATTAGTTAATATTGCTGGCCCAGGTCAGGGGCCATTGATCAGAAGCATAATGGGTGGGTTTTAATATAAGCAGGTAATATACCGGCCCAAAAATAAAAGGAATTTTCCATGCCAGACATCACCATCATAAAACTCACCGCCCCCGCGCTAACCGGCCTTACCGCCGCCACCGCGTACACCGATTCCCAACTTAACGGTCTAATCACCGCGACCATCGCCGCAACCACTTCCGCGCCGTTAACCCTGGACAGCGCGCTGGCGACCCATCTAACAGCGACGCTTAACAACGCCGACTACGACGGGCTGATTGCCGAGGCGCACCAGCTTCCGGCGACCAGCAATGCTGACCGCTATCAATTCACCCTCCGCCCGTGGCTTTGGTGGCTGACGCTTTCCAGCAATAACCGCGTCTTTCAGAACCTAAGCGCACAAGAAATTGTCGAAAAGGTGTTTAAAGATAACGGGTTTACCGATTACAAATTCCAGCTCAAAACCAAACCGGCAAAACGTGAATACTGCCTGCAATACAACGAAAGTGATTTCAACTTTGTTTCACGTCTGCTCGAGCAGGAGGGGATCTTCTGGTTCTTTATATATGAAGAAGGCAAACACACGCTGGTGCTAGCGGATGACAACAGCGCTTTCCCACCGATCCCCGGTGACAAAAAGGTGAAGTATCAGGCCGCGCAGAGCGGTGACCGGGAAACCGGGGCGATTCGCTCGGCGGAACTGCGCTTGCACACGACCGCGCAAGGCTTTAAGACCAGCGACTTTAATTACGAGCAGCCGAAAGCCACGCTGTTTGCGCAGGCCGGGGAGAAAAAGGGCGGGATGCAGTATCAGCATCCCGGCGGCTTCAGCGAAAAAGCACAGGGTGATGCGCTGGCGGCGTGGAAGGTCAATGCGCTGAAAACCCAGGCTAAACAGCTCGTTGGCGAAAGTGATTGCACGGCGCTGATGGCTGGGCACTGGTTCACGCTCACCGACCATCCCGACAACACGCTCAATATTGACTGGCTGGTGACGGCGGTGACTCACGAATATGACGGCGAGCGTTACTACAACCGCTTTACCGCCATCCCGAAATCCACACCGTTTCGCCCGGCGTGCGTGACGCCTAAACCGTTTATGCATACGCAAACGGCGATGGTGGTCGGCAAAAGCGGCGAAGCGATCTGGACCGATAATCTGGGACGTGTAAAAGTACAGTTCCCATGGGACAGAGAAGGCAAAAGCGACGAAACCAGCTCCTGCTGGCTGCGGGTTGCCACCGCCTGGAGCGGCAACGGCTTCGGCGCGCAGTTTATCCCACGCGTTGGACAAGAAGTGGTGATTGCTTTTATTGACGGCGACCCGGATAAGCCGCTTATCACCGGCTGCGTCTACAACGGTGCGAATGCGCTGCCTTATGCGCTTCCGGCGAATCAAACCCAGTCCGGCATTAAAACGCACAGTGAAAAAGGCTTCAACGAACTGCGCTTTGATGACAAAAAAGAGGCTGAGCTACTAATGATGCAGGCGCAGAAAGATTTTCAGCTCAACATTCTTAATGACAGCACCACCACCGTCGGCCATGACGCGGCTGAAACCATCAAAAACGATCGCTCTTCTATTATAGAAGAAGGCAATGACGCCCTGACCGTGAAAAAGGGTAATCGCACGGTAAAGATAGAGAAAGGAAATGACGCGCTCGAAGTGAAGGAAAAACGCAGCGTGGCGGTAAAGGGCGACCAGGAACATAGCATCGAGGGTAACGATCTGACAAAAGTGAAAGGCGATTACACCCTCAACGTCGACGGCAATCTGACAATAAAGGTATCCGGTACGTTAACGCTTGAAAGCGGTAAAACGCTGACGCTCAAAAGCGGGGCGGACCTTAAAGCCAGCGCGGCCACGGCGCTTAAGCTGGACGCCACGAGTATTGCCAGCGAAGCGAAATCGTCACTGACCCAGAAGGCTGCCACCATCAACCATGAAGCAAAAGCCACATTAACCAGTAAAGCCAGCGCAACCCAGACAATTGACGGCGGAGGAATGCTGATGGTGAAAGGCGGAATGGTGAAGATTAATTAAGGAAGGGAAGGGATGTCTGAGCTGCTGCAACAACAAACCGGGAACGGCGTACTCAAGGCAAATCTTAAAGACGGCGTGCTTGAGGGCGAGCTTCGGGTAGAAGAGCATGGACGCTTACAGGTAGTGCAGCGATATCGGCAAGGCGTATTGCACGGCATGATGGAAAGCTGGCATCCGAACGGCCAGCTTGCCATGCAGCAAAATTATCAGCAGGGAATGGCGCAGGGAATAGCGCGCTACTGGTCAGCGGAAGGTACGTTGACCCGCGAAGAGGAGTGGCGGGAGGGGCAGCTTTATGGCGAGTGCCGCTCCTATTATCCCTCGGGGCAGATACAGACGCGTGAACAGTGGCGGAAGGGACTGCGGCATCAGACCTGCGAACAGTTTTACCCGGATGGCACGCTTGCCGTGCGACAGTATTTCGATACAGGGAAGCTTAAGGGACAGACAGAACGCTGGCTCCCGGACGGTCGGGCGGTGGATATTAATGGAAAAGCGCAGTCCCGAATCAGCAAATGGACCGAACGGCTCTGACCGATGAAGAAAGAAAGGCCGTTAAAACGGGGGCCTTAGCGTGTATTTCACCGAGCAATGATTGGCGAATGTGGATAACTCTGTGAGTAAATGGGTATAAGGCGGGGTTTTGCTGGGGATTGCAGCAGTCAGTCATTTTTCTGTAATTTAAGGGTTGCGGCCCCGAAGAAACTCCCTATAATGCGGCCCCACTGAGACGGAACAACGGCAAACAAGCCGCCGGGTCAGCGGGGTTCTCGAGAGAACGCCGGCAGAGAAAAGCGAAATTAAACGCTTGACTCTGAAAGAGGAAAGCGTAATATACGCCACCTCGCAACAGTGAGCGAAAGCCGTGTTGCACTGCTCTTTAACAATTTATCAGACAATCTGTGTGGGCACTCGAAGATACGGATTCTTAACGTCGCAAGACGATAAATGAATACCAAGTCTCAACGAGTGAACATACGTAATTCATTACGAAGTTTAATTCATTGAGCATCAAACACTTTTAAATTGAAGAGTTTGATCATGGCTCAGATTGAACGCTGGCGGCAGGCCTAACACATGCAAGTCGAACGGTAGCACAGAGAGCTTGCTCTCGGGTGACGAGTGGCGGACGGGTGAGTAATGTCTGGGAAACTGCCCGATGGAGGGGGATAACTACTGGAAACGGTAGCTAATACCGCATAACGTCGCAAGACCAAAGTGGGGGACCTTCGGGCCTCACACCATCGGATGTGCCCAGATGGGATTAGCTAGTAGGTGGGGTAATGGCTCACCTAGGCAACGATCCCTAGCTGGTCTGAGAGGATGACCAGCCACACTGGAACTGAGACACGGTCCAGACTCCTACGGGAGGCAGCAGTGGGGAATATTGCACAATGGGCGCAAGCCTGATGCAGCCATGCCGCGTGTATGAAGAAGGCCTTCGGGTTGTAAAGTACTTTCAGCGAGGAGGAAGGC
>CABIZV010000008.1 GCA_902363335.1 Enterobacteriaceae bacterium
GACCTTCGAGGCAGGTCACTACTCGACAGAGAGTAGGACAAAAGCGAAAGCTTTTGAACGTTGCGAAGCAACGGCCCGAAGGGTGAATCACTTGTGATTCATAAACTGCCAGGCATCAAATTAAGTGTGCTGATATGGCTCAGTTGGTAGAGCGCACCCTTGGTAAGGGTGAGGTCCCCAGTTCGACTCTGGGTATCAGCACCAGTTTTTAGGTTAAAGTTCGGCGCTAGTAAAAGAATTTGTCTGGCGGCAACAGCGCGGTGGTCCCACCTGACCCCATGCCGAACTCAGAAGTGAAACGCCGTAGCGCCGATGGTAGTGTGGGGTCTCCCCATGCGAGAGTAGGGAACTGCCAGACATTAATTAAAACAAAAGGCCCAGTCGAAAGACTGGGCCTTTTGTTTATCTATCGTTTGATAAAAAACAAGGCCCATCCTCACTGTTGGGCCTTTTTGTATCCGCAGAACTTAACAATATGAATTTATAACGATTATGGTTAAGTGTGCTCGCCTGATTAATATTATCGCTGGGTTAAACTGCATCTTCATCTATTTAGCTTATGATGAGTAGCGCACGTAAAATAGATCAGCATTGGCTATCTATCTATTAAGATGAGTTATTTTGGAAGTGACAAAAGAAGGGTAATGCTGGGGTGATTCGGTATCATCATCCTGCGCTTATCCAGCGTCGATAAGCTGATAAGCGCAGGTGAAGTCATGCCAGCCATTTCTGACTACGGCATTATTTAGTGAGAGCTACAATCCCAAGCGTCAGCCCCGCCAACGCTGCTGCGCCGCCAGCAATGGCACCAGCTGTCTCCCAGTTATCCTGCGTTGTTCCTTTCATACAGGTATTGGTATGAACCAAGCGCCCCTGATCGTCGTAAACAGGTACACAAGGTGAATCATGCGCACAGCCGGCCAGTAAGGTTGCCAGCAGGGTCACCAGAATGAATTTTTTCATGATGTTTGCCTCTAAAGGATCCGTTTCAATACGCCATAAATATGCCGCATTTCGGAATGGCTTATTTTATCACCTCTGATACGGCCTCTAGATAGGGGAAATAATCTCAATTTATGTGTTTCGTAAATATAATGGAGAAGACACCGCTAAATTATTTAGATTATGTAGAAATGATGTAGAGGAAAATATTGTTCATCAGTTTCACCCGGCGAAATAGCCGGTGATATACCACAACTTATTGAAAGTGAGACCGTTGATGAGTCAGTTTTCCAGACACAAAAAAGGCGCCCGAAGGCGCCTTAGTCGATAGGATCGGACGTTATTCTTTATGTTTCGTAAAACGGCGTCTGACGACGACGAAGAATACAGGGACAAAGAAGATTGCCAGCAGGGTCGCTGTCAGCATCCCACCCATGACGCCGGTACCGACCGCATTCTGCGCGCCACTACCTGCTCCACGGCTGATAACCAGCGGCATAACCCCGAGGATAAAGGCCAGAGAAGTCATCAGGATAGGGCGCAGACGCATACGAGAAGCCTCAAGCGTTGCCTCAATGATGCCTTTTCCTTCTTTATCCATCAGGTCCTTAGCGAACTCGACTATCAGGATGGCGTTCTTAGCCGACAAACCAATCGTCGTAAGCAGGCCTACCTGGAAGTAAACGTCATTATTCATCCCACGCAGTGACGCTGCCAGCAACGCACCCACAACACCCAGCGGTACAACCAGCATGACGGAGAATGGAATAGACCAGCTCTCGTAGAGCGCAGCAAGGCACAGGAAAACGACAATTAATGAGATCGCGTACAGTGCCGGAGCCTGGTTACCGGATAAACGTTCCTGATAGGACATTCCGGTCCAATCAAAACCAATCCCTGCCGGTAACTTAGTGGCTAACTGCTCCATCAACGCCATGGCTTCACCGGTACTTTTACCCGGAGCAGCCTCGCCCAGGATCTCCATAGACGGCAGCCCGT
Source organism: Enterobacteriaceae bacterium (assembly GCA_902363335.1). Taxonomy (GTDB): domain Bacteria; phylum Pseudomonadota; class Gammaproteobacteria; order Enterobacterales; family Enterobacteriaceae; genus Kluyvera. The sequence goes on from CABIZV010000008.1 coordinate 1,942, forward strand.
TGTAGCGTTCAAGACGTGGAGAACCATAGACCCAGTGAGAAGTTACGAAGGCTGAGAACGGCACCATCTCACCATTAGCGCTGCGAACATACATGTTGTTGACATCGCCCGGAAGCATACGGAACTTCGCATCTGCCTGAAGGTATACCTTCTTCACACGACCATTGTCGATAAAGTCGTTAACGTAATAACCCCCAAGCGCCGCTGAGATTGTCTCGTTGATATCAGACAGCGAAACGCCCAGCGCCTGTGCTTTTTCCTGATCAACATCGAGTTTGAATTGCGCGGTATCCTCGAGTCCGTTCGGACGGACACGCACCAGCTGATCCGGGTGCTGATGCACCATCCCCAGCAGCTGATTACGCGCCTGGGTGAGTGCGGTATGTCCGAGGTTGCCCTGGTCAATCAGCTCAAAGTCGAAACCGGTCGCCGTACCCAGTTCGATAATCGCCGGCATGTTGAATGGGAAAACCATGGCGTCTTTAATCTGGCTAAATGCCATGGTAGCGCGCTTGATGATTGACTCTGCGCCATTCTCTTCGCCGCTACGTTTATCCCAGGGTTTCAGACTCACGAACGCCATGCCGGAGTTCTGGCCCTGACCACTGAAGCTAAAACCGTTAACGGTAAAGACGCTCTCAACGTTGGCCTTTTCGTTATTCAGATAGTAGTGGGTCACGCTATCCAGGACTTTTTGCGTGCGCTCTTGCGTTGCGCCAGCAGGCAGCTGAACCATCGTCAGGAATACGCCCTGATCTTCATCCGGCAGGAAGGATGTTGGTAAACGCATAAACAGGACTGCCATACCGGCCACAATCAGCAGGTAGATAACCAGATAGCGCCCGGTGCTGCGGAGAATACCGCTCACGCTGTTGGTATAGTGGTTCACGCTATTATCAAACTTAGCATTGAACCAGCCGAAGAAGCCTTTCTTCTCACCGTGATCGGCAGAAGCAGGCTTTAGCATTGTGGCGCAAAGTGCTGGTGTCAGGATTAATGCGACAAATACCGATAGCGCCATTGCGGAGACGATGGTGATTGAGAACTGGCGATAGATAGCGCCAGTTGAACCACCAAAGAAAGCCATTGGTATAAATACCGCTGAGAGCACCATTGCGATACCGACCAGTGCCCCTTGAATCTGCGACATGGATTTCTCCGTCGCTTCAATGGGGGATAGCCTGTCTTCAACCATCACACGCTCGACGTTTTCTACCACCACGATGGCATCATCGACGAGTAGGCCTATCGCAAGCACCATCCCGAACATGGTTAGGGTATTTATTGAGTAGCCAAATATTGCCAGTACTGCGAATGTTCCCAATAACACCACGGGCACTGCTATTGTCGGAATCAGCGTTGCCCGGATATTCTGCAAGAACAGGTACATCACGAGGAAGACGAGGATAATCGCTTCAAACAGCGTCTTAACCACTTCATGGATCGAGAGGGTCACAAATGGCGTGGTGTCATACGGATACACCACTTTCATGCCTTGCGGGAAATACGGCTGCAGTTCTGCCAGCTTGGCTTTAATCGCATTTGCCGTATCCAGCGCGTTCGCCCCAGTCGCCAGCTTAATACCGAGACCAGAAGCCGGTTTCCCGTTGATACGCGCGACGACGTTGTAGTTCTCACCGCCCAACTCAATGCGCGCCACGTCGCTTAAATGTACGACGGAGCCATCGGCATTCACGCGCAGCGTGACTTTGCCAAACTCTACCGGATCTTTCAGGCGCGTCTGCGCAATGATTGAGGCGTTAAGCTGCTGACCTTTTACCGCAGGCGTTCCGCCCAGTTGCCCGGCGGCAATCTGGTCGTTCTGCACCTTTAGCTGATTAATGATATCAACCGGCGTCAGACTATATTTATTCAGTAAGTTACCATCGAGCCAGATACGCATCGCATACTGGGCCCCGAACAGCTGTACATCGCCAACGCCGTTAAGACGGCTGATAGGGTCTTTCACGTTAGAGGCGATATAATCGGAGATATCGTCCTGAACGGTATTAGGGTTGTCGGAGATAAAGCCCGCCACCATCAGGAAGCTACTACTCGACTTCTCAACGCTAATCCCCTGTTGCTGCACTTCCTGCGGTAGCAAGGGTGTTGCCAGCTGTAGCTTGTTTTGTACCTGAACCTGAGCGATATCGGGATCCGTTCCCGACTGGAAGGTCAGGGTAATCGTCACCGATCCCGCAGAGTCGCTGGTAGAGGACATATACATCAGGTTATCAATACCGTTCATGTTCTGTTCGATAACCTGGGTGACGGTATCTTGCACCGTTTGTGCATCAGCGCCCGGATAGGTCGCTGAGATGGCGACGGCTGGCGGTGCTATCGTTGGGTATTGGGCGATAGGCAACTGCAAAATCGCCAGACCACCGGCAATCATCATGATGATTGCCAGCACCCACGCGAATACCGGTCGATGGATAAAAAACTTAGACATGGGATCGGTACCTTATTGCGCGGCCGGAACCGCGGTATCTTCTTCAGCTTTCACGGTTGCGCCTGGATGCACCTTCTGCAGCCCGCTGACAATAACTTTATCGCCGGATTTCAAGCCGCTGGTAATCAACCACTGATCGCCAATCGCCTGAGAGGCAACGACATTGCGCGTTTCGACCTGATTTTTATCGTTCACCAACAGGACCGTCGCATCACCTCGCGGCGTGCGGGTGACCCCCTGCTGTGGCACCAGCATCGCGTTCGGGTTTACGCCTTCATCAATACGTGCGCGCACGAACATGCCCGGTAGCAGGATGTGCTGTGGGTTAGGGAAAATAGCCCGCAGCGTAATTGAGCCAGTGCTTTCGTCAACGGTGACATCAGAGAATTGCAGTGTGCCTTTCAACGAGTAAGCCTGACCATTTTCCATCAGCAACTGCACGCTTTTTGCTTCCCCGCCTTGTTCAAGGCTTTCTTGTTTCAGACGCATAAAATCCGTGCTGGATTGCGTGACATCGACATAGATAGGATCCAGCTGTTGCACGGTCGCCAGTGCATCAGACTGCCCATTTGTGACCAGTGCCCCTTCGGTCACGCTGGACTTACCGATACGACCGGTGATTGGTGAGGTTACCTTGGTATAGGCCAGATTAATTCGGGCGCTCTCAACGGCTGCTTTGGCGGCCATTACGTCGGCATCGGCCTGACGGGCGGTGGCGACAGCCTGGTCATAATCTTGCTGACTGATGTATTTTGTTCCCAGCAGTGGGACGTAGCGTTTCACCGTCAGATGGGCGATAGCGGCGGCGGCCTGTGCTTTTGACTCGTCACCTTTCGCGCTGTCATAAGCGGCTTGATAGGTGGCAGGATCGATTTGATAAAGTGAATCTCCAGCCTGTACGTCGCTGCCTTCGGTAAAGTGGCGTTTAAGGATGATTCCGCTCACCTGTGGACGGACTTCAGCGACGCGAAACGCGGAGGTTCGGCCCGGTAATTCTGTGGTTATGGAGAGAGGCGCATTGTTTACAACATGCACGGTGACCTGAGGCGTTGGCGCATGCGCTTGTTGATCTGCAGAATTATCGCAACCGCTGAGTAAAATGGCGGAGACAATTAGGCTGGATAAAAGTGTAACCCTGGCATGACTCGTCATTGCTATTCCTTATAGATTGATAGCCAGATTTGACTACAAATCTGTCAAAGAAAGGATGAATAAAAAACAGTCCGTTATCCTACAAATAAATACAGAATGATGTAAGGGATAGTTATTTTGTGACGTTCAACAAAGGCACGGAAACACAAAGATATCAGGCTTGGCGTATAGGGTATGGGAATATATATTTATCGCATGAATGTTATTATCTAAAAGTATCACCAATATTTATTTGTTCATTTTTAGACGACATCAAACTTTTTGTTAAGCATTCGAATTTGGTTGAGTGATAAGTTTATTTTAGTTGATCATCCTAATCGCCGAACATTGCGCGGCAAGTGACATTTCTATGGCAAGAAGAACAAAAGATGATGCGCTTAAGACGCGCCAGCTGCTGCTGGACGCAGCCATTGAGCAATTTGCACTACGCGGTGTCAGCAGCACCACATTGACCGATATTGCAGAGGCCGCCGGGGTCACTCGCGGTGCGGTTTATTGGCATTTTGCCAGCAAGAGTGAATTATTTAATGCGATATGGCAGGAGCAGCAACCGCTACGAGACTTGATTCTTCATAAATTGAAACAAATAGAAACGGCGAATCCGCTATTGAATTTGAGGAATAAATTTATTATCGGTTTGCAATATATTGCAGAAACGCCGAAGCAGCGCGCATTAATGCAAATACTGTATCACAAATGTGAATTTTGCAGTGATATGATGTCGGAGTCTGAAATCAGGGCGAAAATTGGCTTTAACTATGATTATATGAGAACCGTTTTGCAGAATTGTGTAAGTAACAAGATATTACCTCACGATACAAACGTTGAGATTATTTTGATTATATTACACAGTGCATTCAGCGGTATTATCAAAAACTGGTTAATGAGCCCTCAGCTGTTCGATCTCTATCAACAGGCCCCGCTCCTGGTTGATAACTTGATGACCACGATCTGCTCTCAACATCTGGGGATGTCACGGCCAACGCTCGCCACAAATCTGTAGGCTCCATTTCAGGCAAGGAAGCTTGAAGATCGTTCATCTACCTAATCTGGCACTGTTTTCTGGTCACCGTATCTGTCATCTTGTCTATTACTTATCACGCTCATAATGAGGGTTTTATGAATGACATTTTTTGCCAGATTGGGGATTTTCAGGTAACCGCACTCAGCGACGGCAGCATGAACGCCAGTCTGACTTTACTCTCGGGTATTGATGTGACCGACGCGGGTGAGATTCAGCAACGTGCTGGGGTTGCTGAACCTGATAGCCTGCATATCTTTGGCTACCTGATTCGCGGCGGCGGACACACTATTCTGGTCGATTCTGGAACGGGCGGCTTCAATAATATTGGCGGCCAGCTGCAAACTCGCCTGCTTGAAAACGGTGTCAGGCCTGAAGCGGTTGATACGATATTGCTGACCCATGCCCATCCCGATCATATTGGTGGACTGCTAGACGAGCAGGGGAATGCGATATACCCGAATGCTCGTCTATACCTGCATCCTCTGGAGCTTGAATACTGGCAGGATGACAAACTGATGGCACAGGCCAATGAGCGGCAGCAGCGTAATTTCGAACGTGCGCGCCGGACGTTTTCGGTTTACCGCGAGAGCCTCCATCTCCTGAATGAACATCCTATCGTGGAGGGCATTCGTGCTATCCCGTTGCCCGGGCATACACCGGGGCACACCGGGTTCAGAATTGACGCTATGCAATCTAGCCTGATTATCTGGGGAGACATTGTGCACTTCCCCTTTATCCAGACGGCACGACCGGATGTCACTATTGCCTTTGATATTGATTCCATTCAGGCAGAGGCTTCGCGAAAACAGATACTAACGCAGTGTGCAGCTGAGGGGATGCTGGTGGCGGGAATGCATTTTGCGGGAACGGGGTTTGCGCGGGTGTTCCCTGCCGGTAGCGGCTATCGGATCGTCTATTCACAGGGGTAAAAAAGACAATAAAAAAGGCGCTTCCCCATGCCGAGTAGCGCCTTCTTAAACAACAAGTAACTGATTAGTATCAGTTCATGCCGTATTTTTTCAGTTTTTTACGCAGAGTTCCACGGTTGATGCCCATCATCAGGGCTGCGCGGGTCTGGTTACCACGGGTGTATTGCATCACCATGTCCAACAGGGGCTGTTCTACTTCAGCCAGTACCAGCTCATAGAGGTCACTCACATCCTGACCATTCAGTTGAGCAAAATAGTTCTTCAGTGCCTGTTTAACCGAGTCACGCAGGGGCTTTTGAGTCACCTGGTCCTGAGAGTTAACGGTAGAAACGGTCAGTACGTCAGAATTTACGCGTTGTTCGAACATAGTTCTGTCAGCTCTTTATTTCTAATTACGCAAAATTTTCGAAGTATGCCTCCAACGCCGCCAGCTGTTCGCCGGCATCTTCAATGGCGTTGAATGTGCGCCGAAACTGGTCATCCGGAGCGTGTTCCTGGAGATACCAGGATACGTGTTTACGCGCAATTCGGTACCCTTTCGCCTGACCATAAAAGTCATGCAGTTCCCGAATATGCGAACAAAGCAAGCGCTTCACCTCTGCCAGAGGCAGTGGAGGCAGCAGCTCCCCAGTGTCCAGATAGTGCTGGATTTCCCGAAAGATCCAGGGTCTTCCCTGAGCCGCACGTCCTATCATCAGGGCATCAGCCCCCGTATAGTCCAGTACAGCCCTGGCTTTAAGCGGGTCAGTAATGTCACCATTCGCGATAATCGGAATGGAAACGTTCTGCTTAACTACCCGAATGCTGTCGTACTCAGCTTCTCCGTTAAACAAGCAGGCGCGTGTGCGTCCGTGAATAGTCAGAGCTTGAATGCCACAGTCTTCAGCCAGTTTGGCAATTTCTACACAGTTACGGTGCTCTGGAGCCCAGCCAGTACGAATCTTGAGAGTAACAGGAACGTCCACTGCCTTAACAACCGCATTCAGGATAGCCTTCACCTGATCCGGATATTGCAGTAGGGCTGAGCCTGCAAGCTTGCGATTCACCTTTTTAGCCGGACAGCCCATATTGATATCAATAATTTGGGCGCCGCTTTCCACATTAATGCGTGCGGCTCCGGCCATTTCTTCAGGATCGCTACCGGCAATTTGCACGGTACGAATACCTGGTTCATCCACATGCACCATACGTAAACGAGATTTGTCACTTTCCCAAACCTGAGGGTTGGATGACATCATCTCGGAAACGGTCAAACCTGCTCCCATCTCATAGCACAGCGTCCTGAATGGTCTGTCAGTGATGCCAGCCATAGGTGCTGCGATCAGGCGATTTCTAAGCTGGTATTGTCCAATGCGCATGAGTTAAGAAATGACCATACTGTGACTGCAAGGCGGCGTATATTACGCATTTTTCGCACGAGATGAAAGGCCAAACTTTGAGCAATCTCCTGCGGTGGATCAAAGAATTGCTGTTGAAGTGAACAGGTTTAAATAATTCGCTTTTTAAATCATTGGATTATGAAAATGTGTCGATTTTATCTACACATATAATTTTGCGTAACTTCTCATTTTTTCTTCAGCGGAGGTCAGCAAAGCAAGATAATCTGCTGAATTAATCAGCAAATTATCGTAGCTTACTGTGACGATGCTCTCATTTCAGAACATGATCGTGAAGGCTTATTCGACGACGACCCGGCCGTTAAGAGACTGTACAGGACGATTATTATCGTGATGCATGGTATGAGTGAATTTTTGTAGCTGCGCCTCGGAAAGCGTCAGGGGATGCTTCATCACAATCCAGGTGACTCCCTCGGAGCAAGGTGGGGTCGTCAAAGAGCCGCTGAAACGCCAGAAAGTCTTATCGCCAGGAAGCAGGGCGTTGAGATCCATTTGGGTATCCAGTTTCGCATTCTGGTCAGCTTTCTCTGGCATCGTTGCCCACAGCTTATTTAATTCCGCGTTCTCTGCGCCCTTATCAAACATCACTGCTACAACGGCAGTGGCGCCGCTGGCGTCTTTGTGGACCAGGTGCATCTCCATCGCATAATGCTTGCCATGAATGGTGTTTTCGCTTGGCGCGTGGAAATGGAACTGCTGGAGTGTGAACGGCTTACCATCGAGGGTAATGGTATCCGCAGTGGTGGTTTTCAGGCCCGCCTGAACGGTATGGCCATTATTGATGAGCGTCACCGGCCCATCGCTATAATGCACTTCCAGCGGCGACAGATGCGCATTCAGCGTCGTTTCAATATTAATTGGCGATTGATTCATGCCGGTCTGGCAGGTTTTATTCTCTTCACTGAGTGCACCCCAGTGTTCAGGTGCGCCTTCCCCTTCGTAGCTCCAGTGTGATGCAAAAGACGTAACGGGAATCATACTCAATGCGAGCAGTGCAGCCTTGCCGAAAGTTGTTTTCATTTAATTCGTCCAGTGAATATAAAATAAATATTTATTAGTAACTTAACTGCGTTACAGGATTATTTTATCTCACAACGACGAGGGCGTTTTGTACATAAAACGGGGAAAATCGTGGCCTCCAGAGAGGCCACGGAGGGGATTATTTCTTACGTCCAGTAATTCGGCACCACTCCTCTTTTTCAACCACAGGATCGAGGTCGAAAAGATCGGCATAGGCTTCGCATACGCTTTCAGCCTGGCTTGCCAGGATACCCGAAAGGCCCAGCAGACCGCCTGTAACCGGCAACACGCTGATTAAAGGAGCCAGCTCGCGCAGAGGGCCTGCCAGAATGTTTGCGACCACGACATCGGCTTTCATGGCCTCTGGCTGATCGTGCGGCAGATAAAGTTCCAGACGTTCAGAAACGCCGTTGCGCTGCGCGTTATCGCGGCTGGCCTGAATAGCCTGAGGATCGATATCGATCCCGATTGCTTTTGCCGCACCCAGCTTCAGCGCCGCGATCGCCAGGATCCCAGAGCCGCAGCCGAAATCGATGACCGTCTTACCCTCTAAATCCAGCCCGTCCAGCCACTGCAAGCACAGAGACGTCGTTGGGTGGGTGCCGGTGCCAAATGCCAGACCCGGGTCAAGCATCACGTTCACGGCGTTAGCATCCGGCACGTCGCGCCAGCTTGGGCAAATCCACAAACGCTCGCCGAAACGCATCGGGTGGAAGTTGTCCATCCACTCGCGTTCCCAATCTTTATCTTCAAGCTGTTCGATTTTATGCGCAAAGCCCGCGCCCAACAGTGGATGCTGCTCCAGAAGGGCAACCACCTCTTTCATGTCGGTTTCTGCGTCGAACAGGCCGATAACGTCGGTATCACCCCACAGGCGAGTCTCGCCCGGCAGCGGCTCAAAAACCGGCGTGTCATGCGTATCCTGGAAGGTGATGGAGACCGAACCGGCTTCCATCAGCGCATCGCTAAGATCTTCGGCATTCGCGCCGGTAGTATTCAGTTTTAGTTGGATCCACGGCATGGCAAACTCTTTATTTATCAGTAGAAATTACGGCTGCTTGCGGCACCGGCTGACCAAAACGGTTCCCGATCACAAACGCCAGTAAACTTAGCAGTAACGAAGGCACAATCGGATGGAAGCCCAGATACTGAATATTGAATGTGGCAAGCACGGCATACAGCACGCCACCGACGATCATCGCGCTCAGCGCTCCGGCTGCGTTCGCTCGCTCCCAGTAAAGGCCGAGTACTAGCGGCCAGAGGAATACCGCTTCCAGCCCGCCAAAGGCGAGCAGGTTTAGCCAGATAATCATCTCAGGTGGACGCCACGCCGCGAGCATCATCAGTATACCGAGCACCAGCGTAGTCCAGGTGGAGATGCGCTTAATGCGGTGCTCATGACGAATTTTAGTCGGGCTCGCGCTGAGCCACAGATCTTTAATGATGGTGGCTGATGCCTGCAACAGGTGGGCGTTCACGTTCGACATAATAGCGGCCATCGGCGCGGCAAGGAATAGACCGGCTGCCCACGGCGGCAATACCTGTACCATCAGCGTGGGGATAACCAGATCCGGTACGGTCAGGTGCGGGAGCACGGCGCGGCCCAGCGCGCCCGCCAGGTGCATCCCCAGCATCAGCAGCGCCACAACGATAGTGCCGATGATAATCCCGCGATGCACCGCCTTGCTGTCTTTATAAGAGATGCAGCGAACGGCGGTATGCGGCAAGCCGATGACCCCGAAGCAGACCAGAACCCAGAACGAGGTCATAAAGGTCGGCGTCAGGATATCGTCAGCGCCGTGTGGAGAGACCAGCTGCGGATTGATTTGCTCCAGCGTATTCACCGCGTTATGCAAGCCGCCTGCCGCATGAACCACGCCAACCAGCAGCACAATAGTGCCAATCAGCATCACCATACCCTGCATGGTGTCGTTCAGGACGCTGGCGCGGAAGCCACCAAAGGCGGTGTACAGCGCAATGGTAATGCCGAAGATCAGCAGGCCATTCTCATATTTAATGCCTGCCGCCGTCTCCAGCAGACGCGCGCCGCCGATAAACTGCACCGCAATCGCGCCCACGAAAGCGACTAACAGGCTGATACTGGCAATCCACACCACCGCGCGGTTCTGGTAACGCGCCTGCAACATGTCGTTGAGGGTGATAGCGTTATAGCGGCGTGCCAGGATGGCGAACTTCTTGCCAAGTACACCGAGCGACAGCCAGATAGTGGGCACCTGAATTAGCGCCAGCAGCACCCAGCCCAGCCCGTATTTATAGGCAGCGCCCGGCCCGCCGATAAACGAACTGGCGCTGATGTAGGTAGTGGTGAGCGTCATGGCCAGCACGAAGCCTCCCATTGAGCGGCTACCGAGGAAATACTCGCTGAGGAAAGAGCCCGTGCTGCGTTTACGCATGGCGTAGAGCGAAAGACCGAACACCACGAACAGGTAAAGCACCAGAACGACGATAATCTCAGTTTGCATCTTTATCCTCCAGCGGGATGTCGCGGAAGACAAAGCGGACCATCAGCCAGCACAGCACAATGAAAACCAGCGGCATCAGCATACAGGCCATCTCAAACCAGTGCGGCAGACCGGTAATACCCTGCGTGGAATCTGGTAAGTAAGCACACGCTAACCACGCAGCAAGATAGAGAAGGGTTAGCCACAGCGCCCAGCGCGCCTCTTTATGGGCCTGAACAAAACGCTTGTCCATTTTTTGTCCCTTGTGGATGAAGAAAGCGGGGATTGTACCGCAAGGAAAAGATGAGGGCAGAGAAAAAGAAAAAAGGCCAGAAAATCCGGCCTTTTGCTGCGATATACACGTCATCCTTCAAGCTGCCTCTGCGTTGGCTGCGTCATTCACTCATTCACCCCAGTCACGTACTAATGTACGTTCCCGGGGATTTATTCGCTTGCCGCCTTGATGCAACTTGAATGATTTTGTGTATAACAGGATTATTTTTCCTGTAATCCGAGTTTTTTCTCCAGATAGTGGATATTCGTTCCACCATGCTGGAAGTGCTCGTCGCTCATAATGCGCATTTGCAGGTCAACGTTGGTTTTGATGCCATCGATGATCAGTTCCTGCAACGCATTCTTCATGCGAGAAATCGCGATATCACGGGTCTCACCGTAGCAGATGAGTTTACCGATCATTGAGTCATAGTACGGTGGTACGGTGTAGCCAGCGTAAATATGTGATTCCCAACGAACGCCAAAGCCGCCCGGTGCGTGGAAACGGGTGATCTTGCCCGGACTCGGCAGGAAGGTGTTCGGATCTTCGGCGTTGATACGGCACTCTACCGCATGACCGCGAACCTGAACTTCTTCTTGCTTGATGGACAGCGGCTGACCGGCAGCAATACGCAGCTGCTCTTTAATCAGGTCAACGCCGGTGATCATCTCGGTAACCGGGTGCTCTACCTGGATACGGGTGTTCATTTCAATGAAATAGAACTCGCCGTTTTCGAACAGGAACTCGAAAGTCCCTGCACCACGGTAGCCGATATCCACACACGCTTTCGCGCAACGTTCGCCGATATAGCGACGCAGTTCCGGCGTGATGCCCGGTGCTGGTGCTTCTTCAACGACTTTCTGGTGACGACGCTGCATAGAGCAGTCGCGCTCAGCCAGATAGATAGCGTTACCCTGACCGTCGGCCAGTACCTGAATCTCGATATGACGAGGATTTTCCAGGTATTTTTCCATGTAGACCATATCGTTGCTGAAAGCGGCTTTCGCTTCTGCTTTGGTCATGGAAATAGACTGTGCCAGGTCTGCATCATTGCGTACAACGCGCATACCACGACCGCCGCCGCCGCCGGACGCTTTGATGATAACCGGGTAGCCGATGCGTTTGGCATGGGCGCGGTTAGCGTCCATATCGTCGCCCAGCGGGCCGTCAGAGCCTGGAACGGTTGGTACGCCAGCTTTCTTCATTGCGGTGATTGCAGAGACTTTATCGCCCATCAGGCGAATGGTTTCTGCTTTCGGGCCGATAAAGATAAAGCCAGAACGTTCAACCTGCTCGGCAAAGTTGGCGTTCTCAGAGAGGAAGCCATAGCCTGGGTGAATTGCTACTGCCCCGGTGATCTCAGCCGCGCTGATGATGGCCGGGATGTTCAGGTAGCTTTTTACGGACTGAGCAGGGCCAATACAAACCGTCTCATCCGCCAGTAATACGTGTTTTAAATCGCGATCCGCAGTGGAGTGCACAGCGACGGTCTTGATGCCCAATTCTTTACAGGCACGAAGAATACGCAGCGCGATCTCGCCACGGTTAGCGATGACAATTTTATCCAGCATCTTCGCCTCGTTACTCGATGACGACCAGAGGCTCGTCAAATTCAACTGGTTGACCGCTTTCGACCAGGATTGCTTTCACAGTCCCTGATTTATCAGCTTCAATCTGGTTCATCATTTTCATCGCTTCAACGATGCACAGGGTGTCGCCCACGTTAACTTTCTGACCAACTTCCACGAATGCTTTAGCATCCGGGCCTGGAGTGCGATAGAAAGTACCAACCATCGGGGAACGTACGATGTGACCACTGATTTCAGCTTTAGCCGGAGCTTCAGCTGCAGCTGGTGCTGCCGCAACAGGCGCTTGTGCTTGCGCTTGCATAACAGGTGCTGCGTAAGCCTGCTGCATCACTGGATAACCGGTGCCTGGAGCTGAGCGGCTGATGCGCACAGACTCTTCACCTTCAGAAATTTCCAGTTCGTTGATGCCAGACTCTTCGACCAGCTCGATCAGTTTTTTAATCTTACGAATATCCATGAGTGGGTTCCGTACTCTTTGTTTAGTGTGATTGTGACAGGCGTTTGACCGCCGTCTGTAAAGCGTATGAATAGCCGTCAGCCCCAAGTCCGCAGATAACGCCCGAGGCGATATCAGACAGATACGAGTGATGGCGGAATGGTTCGCGCGCATGTACGTTGCTTAAGTGAATCTCGATAAACGGGATACTCACCGCCAGCAACGCATCGCGAATGGCAACGCTCGTGTGCGTGAATGCGGCCGGATTAATCAGGATATAGTCAATGTTGTCTTTAGCCTGATGAATACGGTCGATAAGGACGTACTCGGCGTTAGATTGCAGACTGTCGAGCGTGACGTTAAGCGTTTCGGCTTCCGCATTCAAGCGGCTAACGATCTGGGAAAGCGTCAGCGTGCCATACTTCTCTGGCTCACGGGTGCCTAACATGTTCAGGTTCGGGCCGTTTAAAAGCAAAATGCGAAACTTGTCAGTCATTGTGCTGCTATCTCCTGCTATTCTCGGGTAAAAAACAAAATATACCTTCGATGCGCGATTGTCACCTTTTCAGAGGCCTAAAAACCCCTTCAGGAAAACCAAGGTCGCACATTATAACTATTTCGTAGCATTTGGCAGCTAAATACTGGTCTTATCAGGGAAGATTATCAACCGCATTCGTGTAAAGAGCGTCGAACGTTAAAAGAATTGCGGTAAACCGCACACATCGTGACGCTATCGCCACCATTGGCGGAACTTCTTATAACGGCACAGCAGCAGGGCGATGGCGACGCCGGCGTATATCAACGGTTGAGGCGAAATAATCTTCACTGACCACAGATAATGAATCGGCGCGAGGATCGCGACAAGATAGACGAAGTTATGCAAAAGCTGCCAGCACCGCCCTAATTTTCGTTGCATTGCCTGCGTTGAGGTTACCGCCAGTGCGAGCAAAATCAGCCAGCAGGCCAGCCCCAAAAGTAAATAGGGACGAGTGACGATCTCCTGACCTAATAGCGATAGATTCTGAATGCCAAGCTCCAGCACGCTATAGCTTGTCAGATGGATAGACGCCCACGCAAAGCACCACAGCCCAAGCAATCGGCGGGTGCGCATCAGCAACGGTTGTTTAGCGTAGCGCGCCAGTGGCGAAATTAACAAGGTTGCCAGCAGAAATTTCAGAGCCATCCTACCGGTAAAGTGCTGTATATCTTTGACCGGATCGGCGCTCAATTGCCCCTGAGACACGGCCCAGAAAAGCCAAGCCAGGGGTAAAAATCCGGCAAGGTGCAGCACAACCTTAAGCCAGGTCACCTGCTTAACCGATAACCGCATTAGAAATTCTCCCGTAAATTCATGCCGCGATACAACGACGCCACCTCATCGGCATAGCCGTTAAACAGCAAGGTTGGCTGGCGCTGAACGTCCAGAATACCGCCTGAGCCGATAAAACGTTCGGTTGCCTGTGACCAGCGGGGGTGATCGACGTGCGGGTTTACGTTGGCATAAAAACCATATTCATTCGGCGCGGCGAGGTTCCACGTCGAGTCCGGGCGTTCACGTGTGAGCGTAATGCTGACGATGGATTTAATGCCCTTAAAGCCATACTTCCACGGTACGGTCAGGCGAATTGGCGCGCCATTTTGCGGCGGCAGCGCTTTGCCATAGACGCCCACGGTAAGTAACGTCAGCGGATTCATCGCCTCATCCAGACGCAATCCTTCTATATAAGGATAGGCAAGCCCGCCGCCAATAAAGCGATCCTTCTGGCCGGGCATGTGCTCCGGTGAATACAGGGTTTTGAAGGCGACGTATTTGGCATTGCTGGTGGGTTCCACGGCGGCCAGCAGTTTATGCAGCGGGAAGCCAATCCACGGCACCACCATCGACCACGCCTCGACGCAGCGCATACGATAAATGCGTTCTTCCAGCGGGAAGCGTTTTGTCAGGTCGTCGTGATCGAGCGTCAAAGGTTTGGCGACTTCTCCCCCGATAGTTAACTTCCATGGATCCGTTGGCAAACTTCCGGCATTGGCCGCAGGGTCGGCTTTATCAAGACCAAATTCATAGAAGTTGTTGTAGCCCGTGACTTTATTTTCCGGCGTTAGGGCGAGCTTACTCTGCCATTGCGCGGGTTTATCAAAGGTCAGCGCGGGGCCAGAAGGCGCGGGCGGTCGCTCGTTACCCTTGAACCAATCGGTCAGGCTTGAGGCGTGAAGCGGGAGTGAGGCGGCGGCCGTGCCAATGCCTAACATCTTCAGGACCTGGCGGCGCTTTAGCATAAACACAGACTCGGCGGTGACGTCTGATTCGGTTAATTTTTTAGGGGTCATAGTGCTCTCCGTCAGGCTTTTTTTTAAGCATGACGGAGGCAAACTATTATTGCGAATATATCACGAAAAATTGCAGATTAAGCGATTTTGACCAGCGTACGGCCCTGGATCTGATTGTTGATAATTTTGTCGGCAAAGGCTGGCGCCTGCTCGAGACTAATCTCTGTCGCGCTCTGGGCGAAGAACGATTCAGGCAGGTCGCTCACTAAACGCTGCCAGGCTTCGGCACGGCGCGCCGCAGGTGTCATGACCGAGTCAACGCCCTGTAGACGGACATTACGCAGGATAAATGGCATGACGGTGGTTGGCAGGGCAAAGCCGCCAGCTAAACCGCAGGCAGCCACGCAGCCACCGTAGTTCATCTGCGCTAGCACCTTGGCTAACACTTTATCGCCCACGGTATCTACGGCACCGGCCCAAATCTGTTTTTCCAGCGGCCGAGTTTCAGCAAACTCGGCGCGGTCAAGAATACGGTTTGCGCCAAGAGCACGCAGATAATCATGCGTACTTTCACGGCCAGATACGGCGGCGACCTGATAACCTAGTTTGTGCAGCAATGCGATAGCGGTGCTGCCCACGCCACCGCTGGCGCCAGTGACCACAATTTCACCATCTTCAGGACGAACGCCGGCATCTTCCAGCGCCATAACGCACAGCATGGCGGTAAAACCAGCCGTACCGATAATCATCGCCTTACGCCCATCTAAACCCGCCGGTAGCGGCACCAGCCAGTCACCGTTCACGCGTGCACGGCTGGACAGGCCGCCCCAATGGTTTTCGCCCACGCCCCAGCCGGTTAACAGCACCTGCTGGCCTGGCGTGTAACGCGCGTTGTCGCTGGCGTAAACTGTCCCGGCGAAATCGATCCCCGGAACCATTGGGAAATTGCGGATGATTTTGCCCTTGCCGGTGATAGCCAGCGCATCTTTATAGTTCAGGCTAGACCACTGTACATCGACGGTGACATTACCCTGCGGAAGCAGGCTATCATCAACGGCCTGCACTGCGGCGATGGTTTTGCCATCCTGCTGTTCTAAAATGAGTGCCTGCATAATCCTTCCTTACATGAACTGATAGTGAAAAAATCTACCGGGACTATACTCGTTTATCATCATTTGATGGCGATTTGGCGCAATAAATTGCCAGATCTGTCAGGTTTGGTAGTATGCCCCCCTGGTAAGATATGTTAGTGCTTACTTCTTGTAAGACACGGACGCTGGCTCCCGATATTTGGTCGGGTACGATAAACCTACGGAGTTAACTCAGGGATGCGATTAACGACGAAGTTCTCAGCTTTTTTCACGCTCTTAACCGGGCTCACCATATTTGTAACGTTAATCGGTTCCTCACTGAGTTTTTATAACGGCATACAATACAAGATAGCGAATCGCGTGCAGGCCGTTGCCACCGTGCTGGATAACCGCTTGATCAGCACCCCGTTCGATAAGCTGGATAACCAGCTCGATGAGATCATGGTGCCCCTCGATATCGTGCGTATCGACTTTACAATTGACGGTAAGACGCTCTTTCACCATTCGCGCAGCAGCAGTTATCTGCCGATGGGCAGCCATTATCAGTTTCGCGAAATGGACGTCCCCTCGATTAAGCATCCTGGCATGATGATTCATTTGGTCTACCAGGATCCGATGGCAAACTACTTCCGCTCGCTAATGACCACCGCCCCGCTGACCGGGACAATTGTCTTTATGGTGCTGGTGGTGTTTATCGCCGTGCGCTGGCTGCGTCGACAGCTGGCGGGAGAAGAGTTACTGGAACTGCGCGCGATTCGAATTTTAAACGGCGAGCGCGGCGCGAAGGCGAAAGGCAATATCCACGAATGGCCAACCCGCACCAGCAGTGCGCTGGATGTGCTGCTCTCTGAAGTCCAGTTTGCCGGCGAACAGCGAAGCCGCCTTGATACGCTTATTCGCGCTTATGCTGCACAGGATTCCAAAACGGGGCTTAGCAACCGTCTGTTCTTTGATAACCAGCTCGCCACGCTGCTAGACGATCAGGAAAATGTCGGTTCACATGGGATTGTGATGATGATCCGCCTGCCCGATTTCGACTTCCTGCGCGACAACTGGGGACGCGCGGCGGCGGAAGAACATGTCTTTACGCTCATTAATCTGCTCTCTACCTTTATTATGCGCTACCCGGGCGCGCTGCTGGCGCGCTATCGCCGTAGTGACTTCACCGTTTTACTGCCACATCGCACCTTAAAAGAGGCGGATAGCATCGCCGGGCAGTTGCTGAAAGCCATTGATGGATTGCCGCTGACGAAAATCCTCGACCGTGATGACATGATGCACATCGGCATCTGCGCCTGGCGCGGCGGGCAGACGACCGAGCAGGTGATGGAACATGCCGAAGCGGCCGTGCGCAACGCGGTGCTTCAGGGCAGCAACAGCTGGGCAATCTACGACGATTCGCTGCCGGAAAAAGGTCGCGGTAATGTGCGCTGGCGTACCTTAATTGAGCAGATGCTAAGCCGTGGCGGCCCGCGGATCTATCAAAAACCGGCGGTAACGCTTGAAGGTAATGTGCATCACCGTGAGCTCATGTGCCGTATTTTTGATGGTAAAGAAGAGGTCATTGCCGCGGAATATCTGCCGATGGTGCTGGAGTTTGGCCTGGGTGAAGAATATGACCGTCAGCAGATTAGCCGCTTGATTCCTTTCCTGGGATTCTGGCCGCAGGAAAATCTGGCGATTCAGGTAACGGTAGAGTCGTTAATCCGCCCTCGTTTTCAGCGCTGGCTACGTGATACTTTAATGCAGTGCGAAAAATCGCAACGTCGACGGATTATTTTTGAACTTGCAGAGGTAGATGTCTGTCAACATATCACTCGGTTGCAGCCGGTCGTGCGTTTAATCCATGCATTAGGCGTTCGGGTTGCCGTAACTCAGGCTGGTCTGGCCTTAGTCAGTACCAGTTGGATTAAGCAGCTTGAGATTGAACTGATCAAGATCGATCCCGTGCTGGTGCGAAATATTGAAAAACGAAGTCAAAACCAACTGTTGGTACAAAGTCTGGTGGAAGCGTGTAAAGGAACGTCGATACAGGTTTTCGCGGCGGGTGTCCGCAGTCGGGGTGAGTGGCAGGTGCTGACCGAATGCGGAGTTTTCGGCGGTCAGGGTGATTTTTTTGCCGCCTCACAGCCGCTTGACTCAAATGTGAAAAAATATTCGCAAAGATATTCGGTTTGACCTGCTGTTTAACGTGTTTATCACGTAGAATGACGCGCGCGGTTTTTTCTGGGAGTGTGCATGTCTGCTCGCCGGTAAAACAACGCATCACGCATGTGACGACCTTTGACAGGTACAAATCCAGGAAGGAGCGGCAGTGAGTCTCCCTGCACTGAAGGAGTCAGGTTGGATTTGTAACAAAGGTAACGAACTGCACTAATTTTCACCGTTGCAGATGATTTTTGCGCCTTGTCGCTGCTACGTGTGGTTGGTAAAGTAAGCGGATTTTATTTTTCCGCCCCAGCTTTCAGGATTATCCCTTAGTATGTTGAAAAAATTTCGTGGCATGTTTTCCAATGACCTGTCCATTGACCTGGGTACCGCGAATACCCTGATTTACGTAAAAGGACAAGGCATCGTATTGAATGAGCCTTCCGTTGTCGCCATTCGTCAGGACCGTGCCGGTTCCCCGAAAAGCGTGGCTGCCGTTGGTCATGACGCAAAACAGATGCTGGGTCGTACGCCGGGCAACATCGCGGCAATTCGTCCGATGAAAGACGGCGTTATCGCTGACTTCTTCGTCACTGAAAAAATGCTCCAGCACTTCATTAAACAGGTTCACAGCAACAGCTTTATGCGCCCAAGCCCGCGCGTACTGGTGTGTGTGCCGGTTGGCGCAACTCAGGTTGAACGTCGTGCGATCCGTGAATCCGCTCAGGGTGCCGGCGCGCGTGAAGTGTTCCTGATTGAAGAGCCAATGGCGGCGGCAATCGGTGCAGGTCTGCCAGTTTCTGAAGCCACCGGTTCTATGGTTGTGGATATCGGTGGTGGTACTACCGAGGTTGCCGTTATCTCCCTGAACGGCGTGGTGTACTCCTCTTCCGTGCGTATCGGCGGCGACCGTTTCGACGAAGCCATCATTAATTATGTGCGTCGTAACTACGGTTCCCTTATCGGTGAAGCGACCGCAGAACGTATCAAACACGAAATCGGCTCTGCTTACCCGGGCGATGAAGTGCGTGAAATCGAAGTGCGTGGCCGTAACCTGGCCGAAGGCGTTCCGCGTGGCTTTACGCTGAACTCCAACGAAATCCTCGAAGCGCTGCAAGAGCCGCTGACCGGTATTGTTAGCGCTGTTATGGTTGCACTGGAACAGTGTCCACCAGAGCTGGCTTCAGATATCTCCGAGCGCGGTATGGTGCTGACCGGCGGCGGTGCGCTGCTGCGTAACCTCGACCGTCTGCTGATGGAAGAAACCGGTATTCCAGTTGTTGTTGCTGAAGATCCGCTGACCTGCGTAGCGCGTGGCGGCGGCAAGGCGCTGGAAATGATCGACATGCACGGCGGCGACTTGTTTAGCGAAGAGTAGTCAGCATGAAGTTCAGGGTAGCCAATGGGCTACCCTTAATTTCACTGACACGAGAATACGCATAGCCTATGAAGCCCATTTTTAGCCGTGGCCCGTCGCTACAGATTCGCCTTATCCTGGCGGTGCTGGTGGCGCTGGGTGTCATTATCGCCGACAGCCGTCTGGGTATGTTCAGTCAAATACGAACGTACATGGATACTGCCGTCAGTCCTTTCTACTTTGTCTCTAACGGTCCTCGTGAACTGCTGGATAGCGTTTCTCAAACGCTGGCTTCACGCGATCAGCTTGAACTTGAAAACCGCGCGTTACGCCAGGAACTGTTATTAAAAAACAGCGACCTGCTGATGCTGGGTCAATACAAACAGGAAAATGCCCGTCTACGTGAACTGTTAGGTTCACCGCTGCGCCAGGATGAACAAAAAATGGTGACGCAGGTGATCTCAACGGTTAACGATCCTTATAGCGATCAGATGGTTATCGATAAGGGTAGCGTAAACGGTGTCTATGAAGGTCAGCCGGTTATCAGTGACAAAGGCGTTGTCGGCCAGGTTGTTGCTGTGGCGAAACTGACCAGTCGGGTGCTGCTGATTTGCGATGCCACCCATGCGTTACCGATTCAGGTTTTGCGTAACGATATCCGCGTCATTGCTGCTGGCAACGGCTGTACTGACGATCTGCAACTGGAACATCTGCCTGCCAACACCGACATCCGCGTCGGAGATGTGCTGGTGACTTCTGGCTTAGGCGGACGCTTCCCGGAAGGCTATCCGGTCGGCGTGGTTTCTTCCGTTAAGCTCGACACGCAGCGGGCGTACACGGTGATTCAGGCGCGTCCTACGGCGGGTCTGCAACGCCTGCGCTATCTGTTGTTATTGTGGGGAGCAGACCGTAACGGCTCTAACCCAATGACGCCGGAAGAGGTGCACCGCGTGGCCAACGAGCGCCTGATGCAAATGATGCCTCAGGTTCTGCCATCGCCTGAAACAATGGGGCCGCAACTTCCCGCCCCGGCGACGGGTATCACCACGCCGCCTGCGGTAACCACGCCACCACCTCCAGCAAGGGGGCAATAGTGGCAAGTTATCGTAGCCAGGGACGCTGGGTCATCTGGCTCTCGTTCCTCATTGCACTGCTGCTACAAGTCATGCCCTGGCCGGACAACCTGACGGTTTTCCGGCCAAATTGGGTTCTGCTCATTCTGCTTTACTGGTCGCTTGCCCTGCCGCATCGGGTGAATGTCGGTACAGGCTTTGTGATGGGTGCCATACTGGACTTAATCAGCGGTTCAACGCTTGGTGTTCGTGCGCTATCGTTAAGCATTGTGGCCTATCTGGTGGCGCTCAAATATCAGCTGTTCCGTAACCTGGCGCTCTGGCAACAGGCGCTGGTCGTCATGCTGCTTTCTCTTGCCACGGATATTATTGTTTTCTGGTCAGAGTTTTTAGTGATCAACGTCTCTTTCCGACCGGAAGTGTTCTGGAGTAGTGTAGTTAACGGCGTGCTCTGGCCGTGGATCTTTCTTCTGATGCGTAAAGTTCGCCAGCAATTTGCCGTTCAATAAGGTCGTTATGGTATCTCTCTATCTTGCTTCTGGTTCCCCACGTCGCCAGGAACTTCTCACACAGCTTGGTATTTCGTTTGAGAAAGTCGTTCCCGGTATTGAAGAGCTGCGCCGTCCTGATGAGTCGGCGCAACATTATGTGGCGCGCCTGGCGCGAGAGAAAGCCCAGGCGGGCGTGGCGTTAACTCGCGACGATCTCCCTGTGCTGGGAGCCGATACCATTGTCATCCTTAACGGTGAAGTGCTGGAGAAACCGCGTGATGCTGCTCATGCAGCGGTCATGCTGCGAATGCTTTCAGGGAAAACCCACCAGGTGATGACCGCCGTCGCGCTGGCGGATAGCCAGCATACGCTCGACTGTCTGGTGGTGACCGAAGTCACTTTCCGGGAGCTGTCTGATGATGACATCGCAGACTATGTGGCGAGCGGCGAACCTTTAGATAAAGCAGGTGCATACGGTATTCAAGGGCTGGGTGGCTGTTTCGTCAGGAAGATAAATGGCAGCTATCACGCCGTAGTCGGCTTACCGCTGGTGGAAACGTATGAGTTGCTGAGTAACTTTAACTCGCTACGTGATAAAAGGGATAAACATGACGGCTGAACTATTAGTGAACGTGACGCCATCGGAAACGCGAGTTGCGTATATCGATGGCGGCATTTTGCAGGAAATTCATATTGAACGAGAGGCGCGACGTGGAATAGTAGGCAATATCTACAAAGGTCGCGTCAGTCGGGTTTTACCGGGTATGCAGGCGGCCTTTGTAGATATTGGTCTCGATAAGGCGGCATTCCTCCACGCTTCCGATATCATGCCACATACCGAATGTGTTGCCGGTGAAGAGCAAAAGCAGTTCACCGTTCGCGATATCTCCGAATTAGTTCGTCAGGGCCAGGATCTGATGGTGCAGGTGGTTAAAGATCCGCTGGGCACAAAAGGCGCGCGCCTGACGACCGACATCACCTTGCCATCCCGCTATTTGGTCTTTATGCCCGGCGCTTCGCACGTCGGTGTTTCCCAGCGCATTGAAAGCGAAGTTGAGCGTGACCGTCTGAAAAAGGTGGTGGCCGACTACTGCGATGAGCAGGGTGGTTTTATTATTCGCACCGCCGCGGAAGGGGTGTGCGAAGAGGATTTAGCCTCGGATGCGGCCTACCTGAAACGCGTCTGGACGAAAGTGATGGAGCGTAAAAAACGCCCGCAGACGCGCTATCAAATGTACGGTGAACTGGCGCTGGCGCAGCGTGTGCTGCGCGACTTTGCTGATGCGCAGCTGGATAAAATTCGCGTTGATTCCCGTTTAACCTACGAAGCGTTAATGGAATTCACGGCTGAATACATGCCTGAAATGACCAGTAAGCTTGAGCACTATAGCGGTCGCCAGCCTATTTTCGATCTCTTCGATGTTGAGAATGAAATCCAGCGTGCGCTGGAGCGTAAAGTTGAACTTAAGTCAGGCGGCTATCTGGTTATCGACCAGACCGAAGCGATGACCACCGTGGACATCAATACCGGGGCTTTCGTCGGCCACCGTAATCTTGATGACACCATTTTCAACACCAACATTGAAGCCACCCAGGCGATCGCCCGTCAGCTGCGTTTGCGGAATCTCGGCGGCATTATCATCATCGACTTTATCGATATGAATAACGAAGATCACCGCCGCCGGGTGCTGCACTCTTTAGAGCAGGCGCTCAGCAAAGACCGGGTAAAAACCAGCGTCAATGGCTTCTCGCCGCTGGGTCTGGTGGAGATGACCCGTAAACGTACGCGTGAAAGCGTTGAACATGTGCTGTGTAATGAGTGTCCAACCTGTCACGGCCGGGGCACGGTAAAAACCGTTGAGACGGTGTGCTACGAAATCATGCGTGAAATCGTTCGTGTTCATCATGCCTATGATTCCGATCGCTTCCTGGTCTATGCTTCTCCTTCGGTAGCCGAAACGCTGAAGGGCGAAGAGTCCCATGCGCTTGCGGAAGTGGAAATTTTTGTCGGCAAGCAGGTTAAAGTCCAGATTGAACCGCTCTATAACCCGGAGCAGTTCGACGTGGTAATGATGTAATTACGCAGCCTGCTGCAACCCAAGGAGAGATGCGTGAGGCGATTGCCGGGGATTTTACTGCTCACTGCTGCCACACTGATTGTGATTATCGCGCTGCTGGTGAGCGGCCTGCGACTCGCCTTGCCGCATCTGGACACCTGGCGCCCGGCGTTACTGCAAAAAATCGAGGCGGCAACGGGGTTACCCATCTCCGCTTCACAGATTCATGCCAGCTGGCAGACCTTTGGCCCGACGCTGGATGTGCGCGATATCAAAGCCGGTCTGGCTGACGGCGGCAATCTGTCCATCAAACGCGCCTCTATGGCGCTGGATGTCTGGCAAAGCCTCCTGCATATGCGCTGGCAGTTCCGGGAGCTGACTTTCTGGCAACTGCAAATCCACACCAACACCCCGCTGCAAAAAAATGACGGTGGCGAAAGTCTGAAAAGCGATCGCGTGGCCGATCTCTTCCTGCGTCAGTTTGACCATTTCACCCTGCGTGACAGCCACTTAAGCTTCCTGACGCTCTCCGGCCAGCGTGCCGAACTGGCTGTGCCACAGTTAACCTGGTTAAACGGTAAAAATCGTCACCGCGCCGAGGGCGAACTCAGTCTTTCCAGCCTGACCGGTCAGCACGGGGTAATGAAAGTGCGCATGGATATGCGCGATGAAAATGGCCTACTGAACAAGGGGCGTCTCTGGCTGCAAGCGGACGATATTGACGTTAAGCCGTGGCTGGGACGCTGGATGCAGGACAACATTGCGCTGACCCGCGCCCGCTTTAGCCTCGAAGGTTGGGCATCGCTGGATAACGGTGAAATTTCTGCCGGTGACGTGTGGCTGAAGAAAGGCGGCGCGAGCTGGCAGGGCAATGAGCAGGAACATCGTCTGACGGTCGATAACCTGACAGCGCATCTCTCGCGTGAGAAAGAGGGATGGGAATTTCGTATTCCCGACACCCGTATCACCATCGACGATACGCCCTGGCCTCGAGGCGCACTGGCCCTAGCGTGGATCCCTTCGCAGGAAGTCGGCGGGCCGAATCATAAACGTAGCGATGAGCTGCGCATTCGCGCAAGCCACCTGTCGCTCGCCGGCTTAAACGGTCTGCTGCCCATTGCTGAGAACCTGTCGCCAGAGTTGGCCGATATCTGGCGTACCGCCCAGCCCAACGGCATGGTGGATACGCTAGCTATCGATATTCCCCTTCAGGAGGCGGAAAAAACGCGCTTTAACGCGACGTGGAAAGATCTGGCCTGGAAGCAGTGGAAACTGTTGCCGGGGGCCGAGCATGTCTCCGGACGTGTCGCGGGTAGCGCCGAAAACGGTTCTTTGCAGGTGACGATGCAAAATGCCCTGATGCCGTACGAACGCGTGTTCCGCGCGCCGCTGGAGATTGCCGACGGCACGGCGACGCTCAATTGGGTTAATAACGACAAAGGTTTTATGCTCGACGGCCGCAACATTGATGTGCAGGCGACCGGCGTGCGTGCTGCGGGCGGTTTCCGCTATCTGCAACCGAAGGATGATCAGCCGTGGCTGGGGATCCTTGCTGGCATCAGCACCAACGATGGCGGTCAGGCCTGGCGGTACTTCCCTGAAAATTTAATGGGTAAAGCGCTGGTGGACTACCTGAGCGGAGCGATACAGGCCGGTAAGGCCGAGAACGCGACGCTAGTGTATGGCGGTAATCCACATCTGTTCCCGTATCCGCACAATGAAGGGCAGTTCCAGGTTTATGTTCCGCTAAAAGACGCGACCTTTGCCTTCCAGCCTGACTGGCCAGCGTTAACGCATCAGGATATCGAGCTTAACTTTATCAATGCCGGGCTGTGGATGAAGGCGGATAAAGCCACTCTGGGTGGCGTAACCGCCAGTAATCTTGATGCCGCTATTCCTGATTACGCCAAAGAGAAGCTGCTGATAAGCGCAGATATCAATGGCCCGGGGAAGGCGGTCGGCCCGTATTTCAAAGAGACACCGCTTAGTAAGTCTTTAGGCGCCACGCTTGATGAGCTCCAGCTTGATGGCGACGTGAGCGCTCGCTTACATCTGGATATTCCGCTGGACGGTGAGCTGGTCAAGGCGACCGGTGATGTAACTCTCAATAATAACAGCCTGTTTATCAAGCCGTTGGACAGTACCCTGCACAATCTTAGCGGTCGGTTTAGCTTTGACAATGGCAACCTGACCAGCGAGCCGCTGACCGCCACTTGGTTTAACCAGCCGCTTAACGTCAACTTCAACACCACGGAAGGCGCGAAAGCCTATCAGGTGGGCGTAGACATGCAGGCGGATTGGCAACCTGCGCGCACCGGCGTACTGCCAAAACCGTTTGCGGATGCGCTAAAAGGCAATGTGCCGTGGAAAGGCAATGTCGCCATTGAACTGCCTTATAACGGCAATACAACTTATAAAGTCGGCATTACCGGTGATCTGAAGAATGTGAGCAGTCACTTACCTTCTCCAGCAGACAAAGCCGCCGGGCAGCCGTTGCCGCTGAAAATTAACGTTGACGGCAACCTGCGCAGCTTCACTCTGACCGGCAATGTCGGTTCAACGAATCATCTCAACAGCCGCTGGTTGCTGGGTAATAAGCTGAAGCTGGAGAACGCTATCTGGGCATCGGATAGCCGAAGTATTCCACCGTTGCCGTCAACGCCGGGCGTGGAGCTGAACCTGCCGCCGATGGATGGCGCGCAGTGGCTAGCATTGTTCCAGAAGGGGGCGGCGGATAGCGTCAGTACCGCTGCCGCTTTCCCGCAAAATATCACCCTGCGTACGCCATCGTTGACCTTTGCCGGACAGCAATGGAATAACCTGAGTCTGGTGTCGCAGCCGACGGCTGGCGGCACGCGCATTGAAGCACAAGGGCGCGAAATCAACGGCAGCCTGATAATGAAAAATGCCCAGCCATGGCAGGCAGCGGTGCGTTATCTCTACTACAACCCGTCGGTAAACCCGATAGCAGCCCCGACAACGGTGGCAGCAAATAGCCATCCGGTAAGCAATCCAATTGATTTCCACGGCTGGCCGGATCTCCAGTTGCGCTGTGCGGAATGTTGGCTGTGGGGACAAAAATATGGTCGAATTGACGGCGATTTCAGCATCAAAGGCGACTCCTTATCGCTGGAAAATGGCCTGATCGACACCGGTTTTGGTCGGCTGACTGCGGATGGCGTGTGGGTTAACTCACCAGCGGGTCAACGGACGTCGTTGAAAGGGAAAATTCACGGCAACAATATTGACGATGCAGTGAGTTTCTTTGGTGTTTCTACTCCGATTCGCGATTCTTCCGTTGATGTGGACTACGATTTACATTGGCGGGATAAACCGTGGCAGCCAGACGTTGCCTCGCTAAACGGCATTCTGAAAGCGCATGTTGGTAAAGGGGAATTTACCGACATTTCAACCGGACATGCTGGGCAGTTGCTGCGCCTGTTGAGCG
The DNA here is from genome assembly GCA_902363335.1 of Enterobacteriaceae bacterium. Taxonomy (GTDB): domain Bacteria; phylum Pseudomonadota; class Gammaproteobacteria; order Enterobacterales; family Enterobacteriaceae; genus Kluyvera. The sequence goes on from CABIZV010000008.1 coordinate 28,610, forward strand.
TCGATGCGCTGCTGCGTAAGCTGCGCTTCGACTTTAGCGATACCTTCAGTGAAGGCTTCTATTTTGACTCCATTCGCAGCACCGCGTGGATCAAAGACGGCGTGCTGAATACTGACGACACGCTGGTAGACGGCCTGGAAGCGGATATTGCGATGAAAGGCTCGGTCAACCTGGTACGTCGTGAACTGAATATGGAAGCCATCGTAGCGCCTGAAATCTCGGCCACCGTGGGTGTCGCCACGGCCTTTGTGGTGAACCCGATTATCGGCGCGGCGGTCTTTGCGGCCACCAAGGTGCTCGGCCCGCTATGGAATAAGGTCTCGATACTGCGCTATCGCATCACCGGCCCGATTGATAAGCCGCAAATTAACGAAGTGCTGCGCCAGCCGCGCAGCAATGAAAAAAAGCCATGATTTGACGCAAGCTTCGAATTGCCTCAATCTCATAACACAAACACCCGGAATACAGGCCTGAAATGCGTAAGACGCGCGGGCATCAACGAGTAGCGAAATAATGAGTTTAAATCTGGTAAGTGAACAATTGCTGGCGGCAAATGGCCTGAATCATCAGAGCCTTTTTGCCATTCTTGGTCAACTCACGGAGCGCCGTCTTGACTATGGCGATCTCTATTTTCAGTCCAGCTATCACGAATCCTGGGTTTTAGAAGACCGCATCATTAAAGATGGTTCTTACAATATCGACCAGGGCGTCGGGGTTCGCGCGGTTAGCGGCGAGAAAACCGGTTTTGCCTATGCCGATCAGATTAGCCTGCTGGCGCTGGAGCAAAGCGCTCAGGCCGCGCGTACGATTGTGCGTGATACCGGCAATGGCAAAGTGCAGACACTTGGCGCGGTAGAGTATTCTCCGCTGTACACCACGCTCGACCCGCTGCAGAGCATGAGCCGCGAAGAGAAGCTGGATATCCTGCGTCGCGTCGATAAAGTGGCCCGCGCCGAAGACAAGCGCGTGCAGGAAGTGACCGCCAGCCTCACCGGCGTGTATGAGATGATCCTGGTTGCCGCCACGGACGGTACGCTGGCAGCGGATGTACGCCCGCTGGTACGCCTGTCGGTAAGCGTGCAGGTAGAAGACGACGGCAAACGTGAGCGCGGCGCGAGCGGCGGCGGCGGTCGTTTTGGTTACGACTATTTCCTCGCAGACCTCAACGGTGAAGTGCGTGCCGATGCCTGGGCGAAAGAGGCCGTGCGCATGGCGCTGGTTAATCTGTCGGCGGTCGCAGCACCTGCCGGAACGTTACCGGTCGTGTTGGGTGCTGGCTGGCCGGGCGTGCTGCTGCACGAAGCCGTAGGTCATGGCCTGGAAGGCGACTTTAACCGTCGCGGTACGTCGGTGTTCAGCGGACAGATGGGCCAGCTGGTGGCTTCGGAACTGTGTACTATCGTTGATGATGGCACCATGGCCAACCGTCGTGGCTCCGTGGCGATTGACGATGAAGGCACGCCGGGTCAGTACAATACCCTTATTGAAAACGGTATCCTCAAAGGATACATGCAGGACAAACTCAACGCGCGTCTGATGGGCGTTGCGCCAACCGGTAACGGCCGTCGTGAATCCTACGCGCACCTGCCGATGCCGCGTATGACCAACACCTATATGCTGGCAGGTAAATCCACGCCGCAGGAGATTATCGAATCCGTTGAGTACGGCCTGTATGCGCCGAACTTTGGCGGCGGCCAGGTGGATATCACCTCCGGTAAGTTCGTCTTCTCTACCTCAGAAGCCTATCTGATTGAAAACGGTAAAGTCACCAAACCGGTGAAGGGCGCGACGTTGATTGGTTCCGGTATCGAAACCATGCAGCAAGTGTCGATGGTTGGTAATGACCTGAAGCTGGATAACGGCGTAGGCGTGTGCGGCAAAGAAGGTCAAAGCCTGCCGGTTGGCGTGGGTCAGCCAACGTTGAAGGTGGATAATTTGACGGTGGGCGGCACTGCCTGATCTGAATCGTTTTGAAAATGAATGGCGCACCTCTAAAAGGTGCGCCATTTTTTTATCGTGAATGGTCCAAAGGGATCTCAGGATCGGGCTCGTGAGTGATGCGGTTACGCAAGTCACGTCGAATAATTTCAATAGACCAGAACCAAATCAGGTGACCCACGATTTCTGATACGTGTTCGTACCATGGCAGTTCAAAGAGCGGTGGCGTCAGACCCATCATAGGGAACGAGATCATATGGACAAAAAGCTGAGCTAAAGCACCGGCGAGCAAGCCTTGCCAGAGTTTTATTTTAGGGAAAACTTCGGCGACTACACAATAGCCAACTGCGAACACGATTGAGAAAATAATATGTGTTACGCCGACCCAGTTAAATATATGTCCTGCAAATGTATATACTGCCGCGTTAGGATCAACGATACCCAGCCAATCGCGAAGAAATACATAAGGTGGGTTGAGGAAATTACGTGAACAATCAATTTGTCCCGCTGCGCGAATTAATTGTTCTGGCGCGCATGCCCCGCTGAATAAATCGGTTGGGCTACGAGGGGGTAACGGAACTTCTGCTCCCCATTTCACAAATGCGGAGACAATCCCTGCGATGAGCCCAATGAATGCGGCGAGCCCATAGCGCCTGCGTGAAGGTGGTGTTTGTTCAAATAAATTCATTCTGTGTCCTTGTTGAAAAGTGGCCTAAAAATACCTTTATTATTTCTATTTTTAATAAAAACTCTGTGTCGTCAGACAACGTTGAAGATAGGCCTGGAATGACAACCATGTCAATCCGCTAAACATGATAGGCTTCCCGAATTACCGTGGTGGTAATTCGGGAGATATTCAAGCAGGATTTAGGAGCTGAGTTAATTAATTTTGCGGGACGCGGTTTGAATTACGACTTTCCTCGCCCTCTCATTTCCTGAAACAATGCCGCCACTTCGACAAAATATTCAGTGAGATAGTTAATACAGACCTGTACCTTCAGCGGGAGTTTGTCCTTTTCGGTATATAACGCATAAACCGGACGCGGATCGGATTGGTAACGCGGCAGCAAAATCTCCACATCTCCATTGTTGATCTCATCGATCACCCACATCAGCGGCACGTAGGCAAGCCCGGCACCGGCGGAAAGCCAACGGGTGAGCGTCATCGGATCGTTAGTCACAAAACGCCCTTGTGGAATGAGACGCGTGGAGATCCCCTCAGGCGCAATCAGTTCAAATTCGTTATCCGGGCGCACGCTGTATTCCAGCCACGAATGATTGGCTAAGTCGGCCGGTTTTTCAGGGAGCCCTGCATGCTGTAAATAACTTTTGGCCGCGCAGACGACCATCGGCATTGCGCCCAGACGGCGGGAGAAAAGGCTGGAATCCTGCAATGCACCGACGCGGATCACCACGTCCAGACCGTCGGCGATAAGATCCGGCGCGGGGATCCCGGTGACCAGATTGACCGACAGCCCCGGATATTTTTTCAACATATCGGCGGTGATCCGGGCGAGGACATTTTGTGCCATAGTTGAAGAACATCCCACGCGCAGCGTACCGATAGGGGTGTTATTAAAGGCGTAAAGTTGTTCATGCACTTCCTGTGCTTCGAACAGCATGCGGCGACAACCCTGGTAGTAAATTTTACCGGCTTCCGTCAGGCCAATGCTGCGTGTACTGCGGTTAAGCAGTTTTACCTGGAGCTCATCTTCCAGTTTAGAGACAGTCTGGCTGATAGATGAAACGCTCATTTGTAGCTGTCGTGCCGCGGCGGTAAAGGAGCCTTGCTCGACAACTCTGGCAAAGACCGACATCCGTTTTAATCGTTCCATTGTTCACTCTGGCTTAAAAGTGATTTGCATCACACTATGTAGATAATGCTATAACAGTTACGCTAAAATACTGTTAGTCGCATAACTAAATTTCCAATCTCACCTGCATGCTAGTCTAGTAAGGTCAACATGAGCCTGTTTCCTGTGATCGTGATTTTCGGTCTCTCTTTTCCACCGATCTTTTTTGAGCTGCTCTTATCGCTCGCTATTTTTTGGTTGGTGCGTCGAGTGCTGACGCCAACCGGGATCTATGATTTTGTCTGGCATCCCGCGTTGTTCAACAGCGCACTGTATTGCTGCCTGTTTTATTTGATATCACGTTTGTTCGTTTGAGGTAGATGTGAAAACACTAACAAGAAATATCTCCCGTACCGCTATTACGGTGATACTGGTCATCCTGGCGTTCATCGCAATTTTCCGCGCCTGGGTCTATTACACCGAATCCCCATGGACGCGCGATGCTCGCTTTAGCGCGGATGTCGTAGCCATCGCCCCGGATGTCTCGGGCCTGATTAGCCAGGTGCAGGTCAAGGATAACCAACTGGTCACGAAAAATCAGGTTCTGTTTGTGATTGACCAGCCGCGTTATCAAAAAGCGCTCGCTCAGGCTGAAGCGGATGTATCGTACTACCAGGCGCTAGCGGAAGAGAAAAATCGTGAGGCTGGGCGTCGTAACAAGCTGGGCATCAGCGCCATGTCGCGCGAAGAAATTGACCAGTCTAACAACGTGCTGCAAACCGTCCTGCATCAATTAGCTAAAGCCCAGGCGACTCGTGACCTCGCGCGTCTCGACCTGGATCGTACAACCATTCGCGCGCCTGCCGATGGTTGGGTGACAAACCTGAACGTCTACACCGGTGAATTTATTAACCGCGGTTCAACGGCGGTGGCGCTGGTTAAACAGCACTCTTTCTACGTGATGGCCTATCTTGAAGAGACCAAACTTGAAGGCGTACGACCTGGCTACCGCGCGGAAGTGACGCCGCTGGGCAGTAATCATGTGCTTAAAGGCACCGTTGATAGCGTCGCGGCAGGCGTCACCAACGCGAGTAGTAGCGTCGATAGTAAAGGCATGGCGACCATTGACTCCAACCTGGAGTGGGTGCGCCTGGCCCAACGTGTACCGGTACGCATTCGTCTGGATCAGGAGCCTGGCAACCTGTGGCCTGCGGGTACGACTGCCACAGTGGTTATCACCGGTAAAAAAGACCGTGACGCCAGCCAGATGAGCTTCTTCCAGAAGCTGGCGCTGCGTCTACGTGAATTCGGTTAATCATCATGGGCATTTTCAGTATTGCCAACCAGCATATCCGCTTTGCCGTCAAACTGGCATGTGCGGTGGTGCTGGCGCTGTTTGTCGGCTTCCATTTTCAGCTTGAAACGCCCCGATGGGCGGTGCTGACCGCCGCGATCGTGGCCGCTGGCCCGGCCTTTGCGGCAGGTGGGGAACCTTACGCCGGGGCGATCCGCTACCGCGGGATGCTGCGCATTATCGGGACGTTTATCGGTTGTATTGCCGCGCTGATCATCATCATCACCATGATCCGTGCGCCGCTGTTGATGCTGCTGGTATGTAGCATTTGGGCCGGATTTTGTACCTGGGTCTCTTCGCTGGTGCGCGTTGAGAATTCCTACGCGTGGGGGCTCTCCGGCTACACCGCGCTGATTATCGTCATTACTATTCAGGCTGAACCGCTCTTAACGCCGCAATTTGCCGTGGAGCGATGCAGTGAGATTGTGCTCGGGATCATCTGTGCGATCGTCGCCGATCTGCTGTTTTCACCGCGATCGATTAAAAAAGAGATCGATAACGAACTCGATACGATGCTCATCGATCAATATCGCTTAATGCAGCTGTGCGTACAACATGGCGATAGCGATGAAATGGACAAAGCCTGGCACGCGCTGGTTCGCCGTGCTGCAGCGCTGGAAGGAATGCGCAGCAACCTGAAAATGGAATCTTCACGCTGGGCGCGCGCCAATCGTCGCCTGAAGGCACTCAATACCGTGTCGTTAACCATGGTGACCCAGGCGTGTGAAACCTACATTATGCAGAATACTCGCCCGGAACTGGTGACGGACGCCTACCGCGAACTGTTCGAAGAGCCGGTCGAAACCGTGCAGGATGTGCATCGTCAGCTCAAACGTATGCGACGCGTTCTGGCGTGGACGGGCGAGCATGATACGCCCGTCACTATCTATAGCTGGGTAGGGGCCGCTACGCGCTATCTGTTGCTTAAACGCGGTGTGATTGGCAATACCAAAATCAGCGCCCGTGAAGAAGAGATTCTGCAAAGCGAAGTCGTTGTGCGTCCCGATTCCGCCGAGCGGCATCATGCGATGATTAACTTCTGGCGCACCACGCTTTCCTGCGCGCTTGGCATCTTATTCTGGCTGTGGACCGGCTGGACATCCGGCAGCGGCGCCATGGTGATGATAGCCGTGGTAACGTCACTGGCAATGCGCCTGCCGAATCCACGCATGGTGGCGATAGACTTTATCTACGGCACCATCGCGGCGCTGCCGCTCGGTGCGCTCTATTTCCTGATAATCATTCCGGCCACCCAGCAAAGTATGCTGCTGCTTTGTATAAGCCTTGCAGTCATGTGTTTCTTTATCGGTATCGAAGTGCAAAAACGCCGACTGGGTTCAATGGGGGCACTGGCCAGTACCATCAACATCCTGGTACTGGATAACCCGATGACCTTTCACTTTAGCCAGTTCCTGGATAGCGCGTTAGGGCAGATAGTGGGCTGTTTCATGGCGTTTATCGTCATTCTGCTTATCCGCGATAACTCACGGCTGCGCACGGGGCGCGTGCTCCTGAACCAGTTTGTGTTGGCTGCGGTATCGGCAATGACCACCAATATGGCGCGTCGTAAAGAGAATCATCTCCCTGGACTCTATCAGCAGCTCTTTTTGCTGTTGAACAAGTTCCCCGGCGATATCGCCAAGTTCCGTCTGGCCCTGACCCTGATTATTGCGCACCAACGTCTGCGCGATGCGCCAATACCGGTGAATGACGATCTTTCAGCCTTCCACCGCCAGCTGCGCCGCACCGCGGACCGGGTGATATCTGCCAGCAACGACAACAAACGTCGCTACTACTTCACCCGCTTACTGGGCGAGTTAGAGGTGTATCAGCAGAAACTGCGTACCTGGGATGCGCCCGCGCAAGTCACCGAGCCGGTTGAGCGGCTGGTACTCATGCTGCACAAATACCAGAGTGCGCTCACTATTAATTAAGTTTTTATCCCTCATGTAGCCCGGCCAAGCGAAGCGCCGCCGGGTTAGCCACCCTATATCCCCGATGTAAATTTCACTTTCAGCATTCTGGAAACTGTCCCCCTACAAGCGATGGCTATACTTAAACGGAGACACTTTTCAGGAGGATGTAATGACAACGCTTGCACTGCAGGACAACGATCTTTTTCAGACCGGTTATCTGGTTAATGGTGAATGGCGCAAGCTTGATACCACCTTTGACGTCCTCAACCCGGCAACGGGCGAGGTGGTCGCCAAAGTCGCGAAAGCCGGTACAAAAGAGACTGAAGGCGCGATTGCCGCAGCCGCTAAAGCCTTTCCATTATGGCGAGCAAAGACCGCCAAGGCGCGCTCTGAACTGCTATATCGCTGGTATCAGCTGATTATCGACAACAAAAGCTGGCTGGCGCGGCTGATGACACTGGAGCAGGGGAAACCGTTGAAAGAGGCGGAAGGGGAAGTCGAGTACGCGGCGAGTTTTATCCAGTGGTTTGCAGAGCAAGGCAAACGGGCGAACGGTGAAATCATCCCGCCGGTTAAACCGGGTTCACGCATTCTGGCCACCCGTGAACCTATTGGCGTGGTGGCGGCAATTACCCCCTGGAATTTCCCGATGGCGATGCTGACCCGCAAGCTTGGCCCGGCATTGGCCGCCGGCTGTACCGGGGTGATTAAACCCGCTAATAACACCCCATTATGTGCATTTGCACTGCTGGCGCTGGCGAAAAAAGCCGGGATCCCCGATGGCGTTTTGAATGCGGTCGCCGGGAATACCGCAGAAATCAGCGATGCCATCATGGCGAGCCACGAGGTGCGCAAAATCTCCTTCACCGGTTCAACCTCGGTGGGCAAAACGCTGGTACGCAATGCCGCAGAAACCATGAAGAAGGTCTCCATGGAGCTTGGCGGTAACGCGCCGTATATCGTCTTTGAGGACGCGGATATTGATGCCGCCGTGCAGGGCGCCATTGCCAATAAATTCCGTAATGCCGGGCAGGTGTGCGTCAGCGTGAACCGTTTTTACATTCACGATAGTGTTTATCAACGCTTTGTCAGCCAACTGGCGAACGCCGTGAAGGCGTTGAAAGTGGGCAACGGGCTTGATGAAGGGGTTGTTGTTGGGCCGCTTATTGAAGCGTCGGCGGTAAAAAAAGTGCGTGAACACGTTGAAGATGCGATTGCAAAAGGCGCCGAAATCCTCGCCGGTGGTGAGCCACATCATCTGGGCGGTAACTTCTGGCAACCAACGGTGCTGGGTGAGTGTCATGAGCAAATGCAACTGGCGCAGGAAGAGACGTTCGGCCCGTTAGCCGCCTGCTTCCGCTTTAGCGATGAAGAGGATGTTATTCAACGCGCGAATAATACTCCCTATGGCCTGGCCGCTTACTTTTACACGCAAAATCTGTCCCGTGTCTTCCGGGTCTCACAGGCATTAGAAAGCGGCATGATCGGTATTAATGAGTGTGCGGTATCGACAGAGCTTGGGCCGTTTGGTGGCGTGAAAGAGTCGGGGCTGGGACGTGAAGGTTCGGTGCTGGGATTGGAAGAGTACCTTGAGGTCAAAACGTTACACATTGGGGGGTTATAGACACATGGGATTGGATGAGGGCGTGGAGATGAAAATCTATACTTTTGATTTTGACGAGATAGAGGATCAGGGCGATTTTTACCGTGAATTTGCCCGACTCTTTGCCCTCGACGGCGAGCCGATCCGCGATCTGGATGCGCTGTGGGAAGCGGTGATCAGCCCGGAGATGCCGCTTCCTCTGGAGATTGAATTCATTCATCTCGATGATAAGCAGCGTCGACGCTATGGCGCGTTGATCTTATTGTTTGATGAAGCGGAAGAAGAGCGGGAAGGGATGCTGCGCTTTAACATTCGGCGCGGATAAAAAAAGCCCTCGCAAAAGGGCGAGGGCAAGTCGTCGGTCAAGACGACGAGGGTTTATTTGTACAACTCTGCAGTTGCGTGCCAGCTATCGCCGGTACGTGCTTCAATAATGCGGTAGCTGCTAGCGCCTTGTTTTTCAGCTTTCGCGGCTAATTCGCTACGCATGTCCATTGGTGTACTCCCGACCTGTGACAGAGAAATGGTACCCATGGATTGCAGGTTCTGAGCCTGGTCGGCGTTAATTTGTTGTGCGGCGGCGTTTGCGCCGAAAGAGAGTACGGATGCCAGACCAAGGGATGCGATGATAATTGCGCTTTTCATACTATTTACTCCTCACCTTATTATGCAGCGGTGAGAGGACGTTCTTTCTGATTCCTGAACCGCTGTAGATATTTTATTTGCTGATAATTAACGCGTTATTTCACTAGAGCTTATTTATACAGCTCAGCGGTTGCGTGCCAATGAGAACCGGTACGCGCTTCAATAATGCGATAAGAAGATGCCCCTTCTTCCTGTGCTTTTTTGTTCAGCATTTGGTGCATATCCATCGGGGTGGAACCTACGGAGCCGATGGAAACGGTGCCAAGGGATTCACGCGATTGGGCCTGCTCGCTATTGATAGAATCAGCGGCGAATGCGCCAAAAGAGAGAACGGAAAGGATGCTTAGGGCTGCAACGGTTGTTTTGATTTTCATGATTCTTACCTCGTCGAATTTTTTTGGAAGGTCTTTATTCTGTGACCCTCATCACGAAATTAAGTATACACTAATCACATGAAATATTAATACCCGACTAATGGTTTCGCGTGTAATTACTTGTCAGGATCCGTCATTTTTAGAACTTTTATGTATAAAAAAAGGCATAATCTGGCAAAGTTAAATGTAAATAATGCGTAAAATCAAAAAGATAGGATAATTTGATATTTTGTGCGCTTAAGGCGGGATATATTCACTGTGTATATGTATTGGAGCGGTAAATCGCACTAAATGCTAACGAAACGGCAGTGGAAGCCAGGGGAGCTGGGCGGGGGGAGAAGCCGCTCCTCTGGACATCCAGAGGAGGCAGCAGAGAGCCTTACAGTTCCTGCTCGAACAGAATCTGGATAGCCTCAAAGAGTTCTTTAACGCTAAAGCCTCTGGCGGGAGTGGTGAAAATCGTGTCATCGCCGGCGATACTGCCGAGAATGCCTTCAGCCTTACCCAGTGAGTCCAGCAGACGTGCGATCAGCTGTGCCGCGCCGGGGCTGGTATGGATGACAACCACGGAGTCGTTGTAATCAATATCCAGCACCAGATTTTTAAGCGGGCTGGTGGTGGTCGGTACGCCAAGCTCGGCTGGCAGACAGTAAACCATCTCCATTTTGGCATTGCGCGTACGCACGGCGCCAAACTTAGTCAGCATACGCGAGACTTTGGACTGGTTAATATTATCGAAGCCCTCTTCCTGTAAGGCCTGAACAATTTCGCCCTGAGAGCTAAATTTTTCTTCCTTCAGAAGGGCTTTAAAGGCTTTAACTAATTCTTCTTGTTTGGTTGAACTTCGCATAAGTCACCCGAGTATGGTGGTGAAATTAACATTATTATGCATATAGGTGAATTTTTATGCAAAACAATTTGCCCCAAGAGGCTAAATAAAAAACAGAAAGGCAGGATTTTAGCAAATATTAGCCCTAAGAAACATGCTTATGTCACGGGACGCAAATAAGTTAAAAGTAAATGAATTGTTATTAAATTGCTGTTGTTTTACGCAACATGCTGCGTATATTGTAATCGATAGTTGATGAAAATTTGGTTTCGTAGACAGGCCTTTTTCTGGAAGTCATGCGATGACGCCAACAATGCTGTTGGAGAACCCGCATTATGTAAGCAATTATATTGTAATTATTTACCTCGTGAATTAAGGTCGCCGCAACGGAGTAACAACAGGTCTCTCCTGCGTTGGTTATGCGGTCCACAGCAGGTCGTTACCTGAATGTCATTAACCATAATAAGGAGTTTAGGATGAAAGTCGCAGTCCTTGGTGCCGCCGGCGGAATCGGTCAGGCGCTTGCCCTACTACTAAAGACCCAACTTCCTTCAGGTTCAGAACTCTCATTGTATGATATCGCCCCCGTCACGCCTGGTGTCGCGGTCGATCTCAGTCATATTCCTACTGATGTTAAAATCAAAGGTTTCTCGGGTGAAGATGCGACGCCAGCGCTTGTTGGGGCTGATGTGGTCCTGATCTCCGCGGGGGTTGCCCGTAAACCCGGTATGGATCGCTCCGATCTGTTTAACGTTAACGCCGGGATTGTGAAAAACCTGGTACAACAAATTGCCAAAACCGCGCCAAAAGCCTGCATTGGTATTATTACCAATCCGGTCAACACTACGGTGGCCATTGCCGCTGAAGTGCTGAAAAAGGCGGGCGTGTACGATAAGAACAAACTGTTCGGCGTCACGACGCTGGATATCATCCGCTCAAATACCTTCGTGGCTGAGCTGAAAGGTAAAAACTGTGGCGATGTTGAAGTGCCGGTGATTGGCGGCCACTCTGGCGTGACCATCCTGCCTTTATTGTCACAGATCCCAGGCATTAGCTTCTCCGAACAGGAAGTGAATGACTTAACCAAACGCATCCAGAACGCGGGCACCGAAGTGGTGGAAGCGAAGGCGGGTGGCGGATCCGCAACGCTCTCAATGGGACAGGCGGCAGCGCGTTTCGGCTTGTCGCTGGTTCGTGCCCTACAGGGCGAAAAGGGCGTGGTGGAATGTGCTTATGTTGAAGGCGACGGCGAATACGCACGTTTCTTCTCACAGCCGCTGCTGCTGGGTAAAAACGGGATTGAAGAACGCCGCGCAATCGGCAAACTGAGCGCCTACGAACAGCAGGCGCTGGAAGGTATGCTGGAGACGCTGCGAAAAGATATTCAGCTGGGTGAAGAGTTCATTAATAAATAAGACGCAAAGTCTTACTGTCACAAAGGGGCCGCATGGCCCCTTTGCTTTTAGTCCATTAGTCTGATGCCGGATATTCCTGAATCGTCACCTGCATCGTCAATTTCTTATCATCCCGCATCACGACAACCGGAATGACCGACCCTGGGCGAATCTCTGCCACCTGATCCATTGTCTCCAGCGCAGACACCGCCTGCTTACCGTTTACCGAGATAATCACGTCGTTGTTCTCGATACCGGCCTGGGCTGCCGGGCCATTCGGTGAGACATCGTTGACCACGATCCCTTGAATCGGGTCGATGCTGCTGCCCTGCGCGTGCAGAGGCGCAATTTCACGTCCGCTGATGCCGATAAAGCCACGGATCACCCGACCATCGCGAATCAGCTTGTCCATGATCTTGGTTGCCAGCTGGAATGGGATGGCGAAGCTGAGCCCTTCCGGCGTCTCACCGTCATTGCTCTTATCAAATGAGAGGGTGTTAATGCCCATCAGCTCGCCCAGCGAGTTCACTAACGCACCGCCCGAGTTACCATGGTTAATCGATGCGTCGGTTTGCAGGAAGTTCTGCCGACCGCTTGGGTTCAAGCCAATACGACCGGTGGCGCTGATAATCCCTTGGGTGATGGTCTGTCCGAGGTTGTATGGGTTACCAATCGCCAGTACCACATCTCCAATATGGGGAACGCGTGCTGGGTTAATCGGAATCACCGGCAGGCCACCAGTGGCATTGATCTTGAGCACCGCCAGATCGGTCAGGCTATCGGAGCCCACCAATAGCGCTTCAAACACGCGACCATCCTGCAACGCGACGATGATTTGATCGGCATTGTTGATCACGTGCTTATTGGTAATGATGTAGCCGCGTTCATCCATAATCACCCCGGAGCCGAGCGTTTTTATCTCCAGTTGATTGTTGGTGCTGTTGTTGACGCTGCGATTATAGACGTTGACCACCGCAGGCGCGGCGCGGCGCACCGCAGGGTTATAGCTCGCCGGCGTTTCATCCGTGCTGCTAAAGTGCGGGGTGGATAACGGGTTCCACTGGCGCAAAGAGGGGACGGTGGCAATCAGTATGCCGCCGACCAATAAGCCGAGTGCGACCGAACGTAAGAGCTTTACAAGCATGATACCGGCATCGTTGATAAGGAAACTGAGACGAAGCATACCACGAGTTAACCGGACATACATTCCATGCTATGTCCGGTTTAACATGGATTATCGCATAAGCAGATAGATGCTCTCAGTTCCGCGTAGAACGTTCACGGCAATCACGGCCGGCTTGGCTTCCAGCACTTTGCGCAGTTCGGCGATAGACTGCGTTGGCTGGCGGTTAATGCCGATAATGACATCATCCTTATGCAGACCAACCTGGGCGGCTGGACTGCCTTTCTCGATATCGGAAATGACCACCCCTTTCGTCCCATTTTTTGCCTGGCCGTCGCTCAGTTGAGCACCTTCCAGCGCGGGAATAATCAGCTGGGCGCTGGCGGTGGATGAGGTGCTCTTATCGAGCGTCACTTCCACTTCCATCGGCTTACCGTTACGCAGCAGACCTAGTTTGACCTTAGAGCCCGGCTCGGTGGTGGCAATACGGGAGCGTAGTTCGGCAAAGCTGTTGAGAGGTTTACCGTTCAGGCTGGTAATGACGTCGCCGGATTTTATCCCCGCTTTCGCTGAACCTGAACCCGGCAACACTTCACTGATAAATGCGCCGCGCTGCACGTCGAGATTAAAGGCTTTCGCAATATCCGCCGTCATCTCCATACCGCGAATCCCCAGCAGGCCGCGTTTGATTTCACCAAACTGAATCAGCTGCTGCGCCAGGGTTTGCGCCATATTGCTTGGTATAGCAAAGCCTATCCCTACGCTGCCGCCGCCGGGAGCCAGAATGGCGGTATTGATGCCAATCAGTTCACCGTTGAGGTTAAGCAGTGCGCCGCCGGAGTTGCCGCGGTTGATGGCGGCGTCGGTCTGAATAAAGTTTTCCAGCCCTTCCAGATTGAGGCCGCTGCGCCCCAGCGCCGAAACAATCCCTGACGTTACCGTCTGCCCAAGGCCAAAGGGGTTACCGACGGCAACGGCGAAATCACCGACGCGCAGTTTGTCAGAGTCGGCAATGGCGATCTGCGTTAAATGGCTGGCTTTTTGAATTTGCAGCAGGGCGATGTCGCTCTGATCGTCACTGCCGATGAGCTTGGCATCGAACTCGCGCCCATCGTTAAGCTGGATACTAATCTTCTGCGCATCGCTGACGACGTGGTTGTTGGTCAGCACATAGCCTTTTATGGCATCGATGATCACCCCGGAACCCAGCCCTTCAAATTTCTGTGCAGGATCGTTGGTGGCATTGCCACCGTCGTCACCAAAGAATTTCTTTAGCTCCTCTGGCACTTGCTGGCTGACCGGTGCGGTTCCCTCAACTTTTACGCTCACCACCGCAGGCAGAACTTTTTCCAGCATTGGCGCAAGGCTCGGCAAGCTCCCCTGACCGGGCACCTGCGTGGGTAATGACGCCAACGCTGGCGCAGGTACAGCAAGAGAGAGTCCGATGCTTAACGCTAACGCACTTAACAGTAATGTCGATTTGCTCATTGATGCTGGCCCTCATGACCCAGAAGATAAGGACAATGCTTCCCGAAAAGGCTGATGTATACCCGTCATACTTCAAGCTGCAGGTGCGTTGGCTACGCTCGTTCACCCCAGTCACGTACTTATGTACGCTCCTGGGGATTATTGAGGGACATCCCTGTCCCTCACCAGAGGCCAGCCTTTGGCTGGTCAAATTCGTTCCTGACGAATTTGTCACTCCCTTGCCGCCTTCCTGCAACTCGAATTATTTAGGGCATAATTGAAATAAATATAGTCGGCGTGTACAGAAGACGACGGGCGCATATCATGCGCCCGTGAAAAATAACCAAAAATGCAGATTAATCGCGTTTGGCACCGCTTCTCAGCAGGCCAGAAGCGCCTTCTGAGTAGTCGCGTGGCATCTGAACCGGCGCCTGGTCATTCCCGGCTTCGGACTCCGCCAGACGGTTGCGGAATGGGTTGGCTTCAGGCGACATTCCCGGTAGCAAGTTGCTGGAGCTTTTCGCCATGTGCTGGTAAATCTGGCGGTAGTCATCGGCCATGTTATCGAGCAATTCTGCGCTGCGTGCAAAATGGCTGACCAGCTCTTCGCGATACTCTTCCAGCTCAGCTTTGTTTTTTTCCAGTTCGTACTGCAAGGCCTGTTGCTGGCGTAATTTGCGATTACCAAAACGCATGGCCACGGCACCGATGATGATACCGACAACTAACCCAATTAGCGCGTATTCCCAGGTCATGAACATCTCCCATTGTTTTGTTATTCCGTAGGGTAGTGGCGACTTCGGCAACTCCATGCCTGCACCCGATAGTGCCACTATAACCGCTAATCCCGTAGAAGTGGAATCCTGACGCATCATCGCGTAGTGTAGAACGGACTTTTTTTAGTCAATCGTGAAGTAAGACATACCGGTTTTCAAAGGAATAACAATTAGATCATGCAAAGCCTGTCCCCCACATCGCGCTATCTTCAGGCCCTCGAACAGGGCAGCCACCAACCTGATGATGTCCAGCGTGAGGCGGTAAGCCGCCTCGATACCATTTACCAGGAACTTCAAACAAAAACAACGCCTCCCGCTTCTGGTGGAGGGCTAAAAGCGCGCTTTGGTAAATTGCTGGGCAAGAGAGACAACGACACCCCGACCGCCGTTCGCGGCCTTTATATGTGGGGCGGCGTTGGGCGCGGGAAAACCTGGCTAATGGATATGTTTTATCAAAGCCTGCCGGGCACGCGTAAACAGCGTCTGCATTTCCACCGTTTTATGCTGCGGGTGCACGAAGAACTGGCGGCATTGCAGGGGCACAGCGATCCGCTGGAAATCGTTGCCGAACGCTTTAAAGCCGAGACGGACGTTCTGTGTTTTGACGAATTTTTTGTCTCAGATATCACCGACGCCATGCTGCTTGGCGGTTTAATGAAAGCGTTGTTTGCCCGCGGTATCACGCTTGTGGCAACCTCGAATATCCCGCCGGATGAACTTTATCGCAACGGTCTGCAGCGCGCGCGTTTCATACCTGCCATCGAAGCGATTAAAGAACACTGTGACGTCATGAATGTTGATGCGGGTATCGACTACCGCTTGCGTACGCTCACTCAGGCGCATCTGTGGCTGTCGCCGCTCAATAGCGAGACGCGCCAGCAGATGGATAAGCTATGGCAGGCACTGGCGGGCACATCGCAGCACAATGCCAGTACGCTGGAAATTAATCATCGTCCGCTGCCGACGCTGGGGGTGGAGAATCAAACGCTGGCGGTTTCCTTTACTACGCTCTGCGTTGATGCGCGTAGCCAGCATGACTATATCGCGCTCTCGCGTCTGTTCCATACGGTGATGCTGTTTGATGTTCCGGTGATGACGCCTTTGCTTGAGAGTGAAGCACGACGCTTTATCGCGCTGGTAGATGAATTCTATGAGCGCCATGTCAAGCTGGTGGTGAGTGCGGAAGTTGAGCTGTACAACATCTATCAGGGTGAACGGCTGAAGTTTGAGTTCCAGCGCTGCTTGTCGCGTTTGCAGGAAATGCAGAGCGAAGAGTATCTCAAGCGTCCGCATATGCCTTAATAAGTGGCCCGGCAAGGCGATCGCGCCGCCCCCGGGGAAACACTCTGTACCCATTTCGCCATCACTTCGCTCAACCGGGTGCATGAGCAAACAAAACCCATCGCAAATCACATAAAGGGGTCGATCTTTGACCCCGACTTCTCTATACTCTTGCGACCCCACGTTACGAGAGAGTTTTTTTCCCAAAACTTTCTATGTGCTGGCATAGGCTATTCGAAGGGGTAGGTTTGCCGGACTTTGTCGTGTGAGCCTCAACTGACTAAACGTTTGGGTGTTCACCAACGTGTAACTAATTTATTTGGGTAAGCTTTTAATGAAAACTTTTACAGCTAAACCAGAAACCGTAAAACGCGACTGGTATGTTGTCGACGCGACCGGTAAAACTCTGGGCCGTCTGGCTTCCGAACTGGCTCTGCGCCTGCGCGGTAAGCATAAAGCGGAATACACTCCGCACGTAGATACCGGTGATTACATCATCGTTCTGAACGCTGATAAAGTTGCTGTAACCGGCAACAAGCGTACTGACAAAGTGTACTATCGTCACACTGGCTACGTCGGTGGTCTTAAAGAAGCGACCTTTGAAGAGATGATTGCTCGCCATCCTGAGCGTGTGATTGAAATCGCGGTTAAAGGCATGCTGCCAAAAGGCCCGCTGGGTCGTGCAATGTACCGTAAACTGAAAGTTTACGCGGGCAATGAGCACAACCACGCGGCACAGCAACCGCAAGTTCTTGACATCTAATCGGGATTATAGGCAATGGCTGAAAATCAATACTACGGCACTGGTCGCCGCAAAAGTTCTGCAGCTCGCGTTTTCATCAAACCGGGCAGCGGTAAAATCGTAATCAACCAACGTTCTCTGGAACAGTACTTCGGTCGTGAAACTGCCCGCATGGTAGTTCGTCAGCCGCTGGAACTGGTCGACATGGTTGAGAAACTGGATCTGTACATCACTGTTAAAGGTGGTGGTATCTCTGGTCAGGCTGGTGCGATCCGTCACGGTATCACCCGCGCTCTGATGGAGTACGACGAATCCCTGCGTGGCGAACTGCGTAAAGCTGGCTTCGTTACCCGTGATGCTCGTCAGGTTGAACGTAAGAAAGTCGGTCTGCGTAAAGCACGTCGTCGTCCACAGTTCTCCAAACGTTAATTGCTTTCTGCTTACGCAGACAACAATTTGCGAAAAAACCCGCTTCGGCGGGTTTTTTTATGCCCGTAGAATGGGGCGAAACAGTTCTTTTTCGGCTTTTCCAGCATCGTCTCACCACAAGCCATTCAAAATCTGGTAGACTATCATCCAATTTTCTGCCCAATTGCGCGCGATTGTTCATTTTTTGTTGAGTTTATGAACGAGAATGCCGTCTAACGTGCAGAGGCTTATCATCTGGCTGGCCGCCGTTGTGGCTGGTAGCAGTACAAATTCTGATTACACCTGGAGGTTTTCATGGCTGTCGCTGCCAACAAACGTTCGGTAATGACGCTGTTTTCTGGTCCTACTGACATCTATAGCCATCAGGTCCGCATTGTGCTGGCCGAGAAAGGTGTTAGTTTTGAAATCGAACTCGTGGAAAAGGACAATCCACCGCAGGATCTGATTGACCTCAACCCGAATCAAAGCGTTCCGACACTGGTCGATCGCGAGCTGACCCTTTGGGAATCTCGCATCATTATGGAATATCTGGATGAGCGTTTCCCTCATCCGCCGCTGATGCCGGTTTATCCGGTTGCACGTGGTGAAAGCCGCCTGTACATGCACCGTATCGAAAAAGACTGGTACTCACTGATGCATACGGTGATGACGGGTTCTGCCGCTCAGGCTGATGCTGCACGTAAGCAGCTGCGCGAAGAGCTGCTGGCGATTGCGCCAGTCTTCACTCAGAAGCCGTTCTTCCTGAGCGATGAGTTCAGCATCGTTGACTGCTACCTGGCTCCACTGCTGTGGCGTCTGCCGGTCATGGGTATTGAGCTGGTTGGCGCTGGCGCTAAAGAGCTGAAAGGTTATATGACCCGCGTCTTCGAGCGTGATTCATTCCTCGCGTCCTTAACGGAACCTGAGCGCGAAATGCGCCTTGGCCGGGGTTAATTCAATGGACGTTTCACAGCTTTCTCCGCGTCGTCCATACCTGCTTCGTGCGTTTTATGAGTGGCTGCTGGATAACCAACTGACGCCACACCTGGTGGTGGACGTCATGCAGCCAGGCATAAACGTACCGATGGAGTACGCACGTGATGGCCAGATCGTATTGAATATCGCGCCGCGCGCGGTAGGCAACCTTGAACTGTCCAACGAAGAGGTGCGTTTTAATGCGCGCTTTGGCGGCGTACCGCGTCAGGTTTCCGTACCGCTGGCTGCTGTGTTGGCTATCTATGCGCGCGAGAACGGTGCCGGAACCATGTTTGAAGCTGAAGCAGCCTACGACGAAGATGCTGCTGGCTTCAACGATGATGCTGTGGAAGAGAGTGGTAACGAAACGGTGATGTCTATCATTGATGGTGATAAGCCTGATAGCGATGACGATACCGATCCCGACGACACTCCGCCACCGCCACGCGGTGGTCGCCCGGCGTTACGTGTAGTGAAATAAAATCAGGCCCTTTAGGGCCTGATTTGTTTTATAGGGATTAACGCGGTACGCGCGCTTTTCTGCTCAGGCCACTCATCACCTATCCCCGTTAATTCGCTTTATGGGCTTCAAGCAGGGTTTGCGAGCGAATGAGCTCATCCGCCAGCAGCTTCTCGTCAGGCAACTGCATTTTGTATTCGCTGGTAAGCACTTTATGAGGTAAACCGGTCAGAGCATAGTGAGCCTCGCCTGCACCTTTTTCCGCGCACAGAATTAAGCCTACGGGCGGATTCTCGCCCGGCATTGTCCAATGCTCCTGGGCGTAATTCAGATACATGTTCATTTGCCCGGCATCGGCGTAGCTGAATTTGCCGACCTTGAGGTCAACGATGAGCAGGCAGCGTAGGCGGCGGTGGAAGAACAGCAGGTCGATGCGAAACCAACTATCGTCAATGCGCAATCGACGCTGACGACCCACAAAGGCGAAGTCATCACCGAGTTCCAGCATAAAATCCATCAGATGGTTAATCAGCGCTTCTTCGAGGTCGGATTCAGAATACTCGTCCTTCAGATCGAGGAATTCAAGAATGAACGGGTCACGTATTGCTTGTTCCGGCGTAACCTCAGCGACAGTGGGGGCGGCCTGCTGCAACATAGCTGACTTGTCGTGGGACAATAATGTTCGTTCGTAAAATTGGCTGGTGATTTGCCTGTCAAGCTGTCGTACTGACCAGCCGTTACGTAACGTCTCTTTCTCGTAAAAGGCGCGGGCATCAGGATTTTTAACCGACAGCAGCCGGACATAGGCTGACCAGGGAAGCGGGAAGATTTTGGCAAGTTGTGCCAGGCGAGAAGATTCACCAGACACTGTCTGCTGAATTTCAATATGTTGAAAATAAAGATAAAAAGCGCGTATTTGTCGTAGATTTCCCGTAGAAAAACCGCGTTTATATCGCTGGTTTAAATCGACTGACAAACGTTCAATCAGTTGCGCTCCATAAGCCGCTCGCGCTTCACCGCCTTGCTCAAATTCGACAATTCGACGGCCAATCTCCCAATAGGTTGCTGTCATAATGGCGTTGATGCTGCGAACCGTTTCTGTCCGGGCGTTATCCAATAAATGAATAATACCATCATGGACTTGCTGATAATCCTCAGCATGGTGTGTCGAGGTGAGTGTGTTCATGTCTTCCCTGGCGTGATAGTTGCGAAGTGAAAATATATCGCTATCAATACGCTCGGGGTGTGCTGCCGTCAATCCATGACGATTGCATTACATGAACTTACATCAGTATTTGCGAGCCGCTTTCCAGGAATAGTAAAGCGCGCGGAGAAGAGCAGAAAGGCTCTCCACCTGGTACGACAACGCGTTGTTTTCAGGAGAAATTAAAAAGTGGTGATTAGAGTTAGGGCTACTTTACTGATGCGTTAAGAAAAAAGCCGGGAGAGTATTACCCGGCTAAAGTATTATTATCAATTACAGATAATCGAGATTAAAGGTAACGCTGCCATCAACTTGTTGCTGATCGGTGAGAGACTGTAGTTTGCTGGAAAGGTAATACCATGATCTCAGCTCAAATGACGCAGAGGTGGTCGCACAAGGTTCGGTCTTACCGGATTCTGCGAGCGCGAAATAGACAACGTTAGTACCTGAATTAATGACAGCGTTCGCTGGGCTCAGCATGAATACATTGTTCGCGCCAGCACCGGCATCCGGCATTGTTGTCCAGCTGGAAGTGACATCCCGTGGTTTACGAATACGAGTGGTTGAAATGGTTGTGTTACCATTCATGGCACTGCGTGTCTGGGATAGCCCCATACGATATGCGCCAATTTTTATGCCATCGGTAGTGGTTCCCAGCCCCATAAGAATACCGTCATATGTACTACCATCTAATCCAATTTCTGATGCCAGAACCGGGGAGTCGCTACGGTTGTCTGTCATTGATATCTGATATTTTAACGGGCTGGTACAGTTAATATTCAGGTTAGTCAGATAGTTATCTTTGACTGCATATCCCCCGGTGGCCGGGATTTTATCTGTACTGGTGGTACCCAGGTTAACATTCGGTGTGGACAATACGGCGGTACAGGTACCGGTAGAGACCTGGCCTTTTACCAGCAGAGTTGTAGAAGGCGCAGCCGCCATCGTTAGCCCGGAAAACACCATTGCGCCTGCCAGCAGCGAGTATTTAAACATTCCTGTTTTCATTTTTTTCCCTTACATGTAATCGACGTTGATGGTGGTGTTGCCGTCAAACTCAGCGGTGCTGGTGATGGCCTTCATATCACTGCTAACAGACGGTGTGACCTGCAGGGTGAAGGTATAGTTCTTCTTAGCAACCGGGGCGGTACCGCCAGCGTCGGTATAGGTGATGTACTGCGGGGTGGTGCCATTATTGATAAAGGTGCCTGAGGATAAGGCGGTCCAGGTATCAGACTTGGTTTTGCCGGTGCTGCTCAGCAGGCTGCCTGCGGTAGATTCAGCCGTGACCTTGCTGATTTTGATACCGTAAGAGCCGATTTTGATGCCATCCGCGGTGCCAAGGCCGAAGGCGGTATTGCTGTCGGTGCCTTCGTCTGAGTGGGTGGCGACAGAGTCTTTGCGGTTATCAACAAAGCTAATCGCGACACCCTGCGCGGTATCCTGGCAGTCAACGACGGTATCAATGGTTTTCGGGGTCATGGCGTAGGTGCCGCTGGTTGGTAGGGCGTCAACATGAACGGGGCCGAAATCCAGCGTACCGCCACCGGTCAGGGCGATAGAGCAGGCGGATGGGGTAACAACTCCGCTGATGGTCATGGTGGCGGTGGTGCCCGCGTGTGTGGCAAATGTCGTTGCCAGCAGAGAGCCTAAAACTCCTGTGGCAAGTGCCAGTTTTTTGAATTGCATAATAAACTCCATTTTAAAAGATTACGCTTGTCGATTAATGATTCGTATTATTTGTCGTAATAACTATTCCGACTGTTCAATACGAACCGTTAAATTTCCTTCCAGTGTTGTATCGTTCGCTAAGTCGCTATACGTGCTTTTTGCCACCCACGGTTCTATATTTATCGTTGCTGTAAAACT
Organism: Enterobacteriaceae bacterium; assembly: GCA_902363335.1. Classification (GTDB taxonomy): domain Bacteria; phylum Pseudomonadota; class Gammaproteobacteria; order Enterobacterales; family Enterobacteriaceae; genus Kluyvera. The sequence continues at coordinate 50,761 of CABIZV010000008.1, forward strand.
TTGTAGCGACACGGTATTTCCGCTGACATCAACAGGTTTTATTTTATCCCCCATATAGATTGGCAATGAGGATAGAGGCTCGGTGCTAATATCTTTTCCAGAGACTCTTTTAACAAATAATGTTCCCTCGCTGGAGGCGATATTACTTAGTGTTAAAAGGATCTTACCGGTGTCTGAGAATGTCAGGTCGCCGTTGCTGGTCATATTCCCCAGGAATGAAATATCGAAAGTTTCTTTTTGCGGACAGATAACCGATAACTGTGCCTGTCTTGTATTTAACGCCGCTGCTTGTCCTTTATCCGTGGCGGTAAAATTCAGCGTATCTTTGTGAATCCTTCCGTAATTTTGGCTGGCTGGCGCGATTTGTACGTTACAGTCGGCATAATCCGCCAGTGCATAACCGTTGGCGCTTAGTCCGAATACCAGCAGCGCGGTAGGTAGTTTATTCATCATTAACTCCATTATTGCGGTTGGCACGTTGCATCAGCTTTTTGATAAAAACTCTGTTCACTGCCCTGGTCATCCAGCGTGAACTGTACGCGGCAGCGATGCCCTTGCTGATCGACATTGGCGTAGATATCTGGCGTTGCATCGACATCACTAATAAAGACAAGGCCATCTTCAACCGCAGTGGTTACATACTGGTTTTTGGCATCAACCAGGGTATCGCCTTTTGGAATTGGTTTACCGTCTGGCAGGTGGAGCGTTAGCATCGCACGCCTTACTTTGATGACGCCGAAATTAACCTGGGTAACCGAACCGTGTCCCGGCGTCAGTTTTTTAATCCCGTTGTTGATATCGATATTTCCCGGCAGCGTTTCGGTGTTAATTTGCAGAGTATTCACTTTGTAGACCGGTGCGGAAGCAGACACTGCCTGGCCCCAGAAATCGGTCCATACCGGGCCTTGCGGTGTAGAAACTTCCACTCCTGAGACGTTGTCATTCAGCGAGATAACGCTGAACGTGTCTTCTACGGCATACGGTGAGAACGTCACACCGTGGGGATGCGCGACAATGCTCCCGGAAATATTGGCGGAGTAATTTTTAAAATCATCGCCAGTTTTCGACGCGTTCAGGTTCAGCGAGGTGTAATGCATGTTGGAACTGATGCCTGCCGCAACGTATTTATCGCTGTCGTCGTCGCCTTTTTCCGCAGTGACGCTGTAGTTTGTGTTCTGGCTTAATGGGCCGTTGGCCTGTAGGCCATAACGGGTTTTCTCGCCGTCGTCACGCATATAGCTTTGTACGTTGTTACGGCCGAACGGGATGTTGATGCTGACGTAAAAGGTATCGTCGTCACGGTAGTTATCGTTGTCAGTATCAGGGGTACTTAGCGCATGCTGCCAGCTGGCGTTTACCGTGGCATATCTAAATGTTTTTCCCCACGTCAGCATTGACTGGCGGGAGTCACCGTCGTTATCAAAGCCTTGAGACTGGGAGAGAGAAAATGACAGTGAGCCGACATATGCGTGTGACCAGCTTAATGACGTGCTGTAGCTATTTTTCACCCCCGTGACTTTATCTTCATCCTGAAGTGTATCCAGCAGCGTGCGGAATCCGGCGGTATTGTGGGTGCCGGACACATTGACGGAGATATCCCAGGGCAGGCGGTAGTTCATACCAAGTTGAAACTGAGTTCCGGAATGATTGTTGCGCTGATCCCATGCGCCGAGCGTCATACTGTAGAACGACAGTGACTTTGACGGCACAATGTTGGTGCTGGCGGCGAGAGACTGGTATTTTTCTGCGGTCATAACCCCGGCGCTAAGGTTGATTGCCTGCGCAACCTGCCAGCCGTTTGATGCTGTTATCATCCACGGTTTGTCATATTGTGTGTCGATATCACGCAGCGTACCGGCGGCAAAGGCCCATCCCTGCGGCGTGCGCAGATGCGCACCCGCTAAATTTGCCGCAGGAACCGTAAATTGGCTGGATGAACCGTTGGTCTCTTTAACCTCGACCAACAAGTCAGTATTGTTGTTGGCGATGGGAACGTCGTTCAGCGTAAATGGTCCGGCTGGCACCAGCGTGGACATGATAAGAATGCCGTTCTGGCGGATCTCCACACGAGCCTGATCGCTGCGCGCGATACCAGATACTGCAATACCGCTTCCTGAGGCGCTACTTAACGCGGTTTCTGGCGTAAGCTGTACACCGTTAATGCCGGACAGGCTAAATGGTGTGCTCTGGATGTTAATCGCCCCGGCCTGTAGCGTCTTTTCAATGCCGGTAAAGGTTCGCTGAACGTAGCCATATAATACGCTGCTGTCTTGTTCACCATTGGAGTCGGTAACAATAACCTGACTGCGTGCCAGCTAGTCCGCAACGTTGAAGCCTGCTTCAAACGTCCCTTGGTTATAGTCGGAGTTACCGCCGCTATAGCGACTTTGGCTAGTGAACATGTTGTAGTTCAGCAGCGCAGCGGTACCGCCAGTTTGATAATTTCTGGGCCTGATACGGTTATCCAGCGCTTCGTTGGGTACGATGAGGGCGATCTGCTCCTGACCTGGATTCAGCTTAATCACCGAACCCGGCCAGGCCGCGCCATAGTCATAGCAGATGCGTGCATTCGCATTATCTTTATTAGTATTGGCGATAACGTTACCCGGTGTTTTTAATCCCACGAACTCGTTGAACTCTTCGTCAAAACACGGTTCACCCGATTCATTGAAGTACAGAGAGATCTCTCCTTTTTCATCGCCATTCAGCGTCAGGCTGACTTTTTGCATGCCGGGAGAAAAACGTGCCCCATGGGCGAAATACTCTGCAACCTCTGGAGAAATCCCGCGATTTTTCAGCGTGGTAATATCGAAGTTGGCAAGATCCCTGTTTTGTGAACTTGCTCGGTCAGATAATGAGGCTGGAAGTTGCACAGCAAAGGTGAAAGAGGAAAATACAATTATTGGGCACATATATGCACCCAAATAAATTATGTTTTTCATATGGCAAATTCCATTTGGACCAGAGCAGAGGTAACGAAATGTGCCCTGAAATAACAGAGCAAAATATTATTGCGTTATGGTGGCTACATAATTCGCAACCATGATGCCGAAACGAGAAGCTGGAGATATTTTGATCTGACTATCTACCACGCTTTTTTCCATTTTTATGGTTTCGGTTTCACCCGGCAATAACCATGTTTTGCTTAACATTCCTTTATTGCCTGATGGCTCGGTCGTAACCTGCTGCGACAGGCGAACAACATAGGCGCTGGGATTATTCACAATGAGCGTATTACCCGCTTTTTTCCAGACCAACTTATCCCATGGGGTGGCGTAATCGGGTACATTTTTGGGGCGAATAATAACGGGAATTGTTTGGCGAATAGTGGCCGTAATAAGCTTAGCACCAGCCGGTTTTGCCTGTTGAATACCTTCAAACGAGACACGTTTATATTGCTCAACGGTAAAAGGTGTTTGAACATCCAGCACAAAACGTACGCGTTGAGTTTCCCCACCTTCCACACGGACGATAGGTTGTGTTGCAATGAGTTTTGTATTGTTATTGTTTACACCTTTAATATCGGCTATCGTTGTGTAAAGCAGCGCGGCTTTGTCGTCAGTATTCTTCACGTTCATACTGGCACCATTATCATCGGCATCAATCAGTAATACGGAAAATTCTGGAGTCATGCCGGTTGCATAAGCTGCTGGAAGGTGAGCTATGCCAAAACAAAGGAATAAAGGGATGATAAATGAGTGTTTCATGTTCAGGAACTCCATCGTCCATAATGGTTTTCTGAATGATATTTAACAATTATGGCTATATAAAATTAATATTAATCAATATCATTTTAAGTTTGGCTATATATATTGTTTGAGTGAATTTAAAGTCGCTGAGATATATATCTGAAAGCGTTAAGAATGGCGATGTTAGAAAGACTGTCGGGCCGGCAACGCGGTCTGATTAAGCCGGGTGCTTTGAGCCGTTTTGGATGTCATATCGTCAATCCATACCGAGCATATTACATGAATATGTATCAGTATTTGCGGGTCGCTTTTCAGGAATGGTGCGAACGTGTGAAGAAGAAACTGGCCCCATCCATCAATGTGAATTGATGGATGGGGCCGGAGAGGTTTTACACTTCCAGGTAATTCATAATTCCGTCAGCCGCTTTACGACCTTCGGCAATCGCCGTTACCACCAGATCCGAACCGCGCACGATGTCACCACCGGCGAAGATTTTCGGGTTGCTGGTCTGGAAGGCGTTATCGCTGCCTTCAGGGGCAATCACACGGCCCTGCGAATCCAGCTCGACGCTATGCTTTGCCAGCCATTCCATGCTGTGCGGGCGGAAGCCAAACGCCATCACTACGGCATCAGCTGGCACTACGTGTTCGGAACCGGCGACGATTTCCGCGCGACGGCGGCCTTTCGCATCCGGCTGGCCCATTTCGGTGCGCGCCATTTTCACGCCGCAGACTTTGCCGTTCGCGTTCACTTCCACACCCAGCGGTTGGACGTTGAACTGGAACTCGACGCCTTCTTCACGCGCATTTTTCACTTCGCGCTTAGAGCCCGGCATGTTCTCTTCATCGCGGCGATAGGCACAGATAACGTGCGCGGCGTTCTGACGAATGGAGGTGCGTACGCAGTCCATCGCCGTATCACCACCGCCCAGCACGACAACGCGTTTGCCTTCCATGCTGACATACGGCGCGTCTGGTGTTTCACCAAAGCCCATCAGCTGCTTAGTATTGGCAATCAGGAACGGCAGGGCGTCGAATACGCCGGAAGCATCTTCGTTTTCCAGACCGCCGCGCATAGATTGATAGGTACCGACGCCGAGGAATACCGCATCGTAATCCTTCAACAGGTCATCAATCTGTACGTCACGACCCACTTCAACGTTGAGTTTGAATTCAATACCCATGCCGGTGAAGATTTCACGGCGGCGGGTCATGACCTCTTTCTCCAGCTTGAAAGCCGGGATACCGAAGGTCAGCAGACCGCCGATTTCCGGATGGCGGTCAAAGACCACCGCCTTCACGCCGTTACGTGTCAACACATCGGCGCACGCCAGACCTGCCGGGCCCGCGCCGATAATGGCGACTTTCTTGTCGGTCTGCTTCACACCAGTCATGTCCGGACGCCAGCCCATCTCGAATGCTTTATCGTTGATATAGCGTTCGATGTTGCCGATGGTCACCGCGCCAAACTCATCGTTCAGCGTACAGGAACCTTCACACAGTCGGTCCTGCGGGCAAACGCGCCCACAGACTTCCGGCAGGGTGTTGGTCTGGTGCGACAGCTCGGCTGCCTCAAAAATACGTCCCTCGTTGGCAAGCTTCAGCCAGTTAGGGATGTAGTTATGCACCGGACATTTCCACTCGCAATACGGGTTACCGCACGACAGGCAGCGGTCTGCCTGTGCTTTGGCCTGGCCTTCGGAAAACGGCTCGTAGATCTCGATAAACTCGATCTTACGGATCTTCAGCGGTTTCTTTGGCGGATCAACGCGCTGGAGGTCGATAAATTGATAGACATTTTGACTCATGATGACCCCTTACTGCGCCTGCACACGCAGCTCAGCTGCGCTACGACTACGATGACCCAACAGTGCTTTCACATCACTGGACTTCGGTTTAACCAGCGCGAATTTCGCCGAGAAGGCTGGCCAGTTTGCCAGGATCTCTTCGCCGCGTGATGAACCGGTCAACTGAACGTGCTCGGTAATCAGACCGCGAAGATGCTCTTCGTGAATGGCCAGCGTTTCAACATCAAGCACTTCCACCAGTTCCGGGTTGACGCGTTTACGGAAATCACCGCTTTCGTCCAGGACGTAGGCGAAGCCGCCGGTCATACCGGCACCGAAGTTGACGCCTGTTTTACCCAGCACGCAGACAATCCCACCGGTCATGTATTCACAGCCGTTGTCGCCAATACCTTCAACCACGGTGATGGCGCCGGAGTTACGCACGGCGAAACGTTCGCCCGCGCGGCCTGCGGCATACAGACGACCACCGGTCGCGCCGTACAGGCAGGTGTTACCGATAATGCTGGCTTCATGACTGCGGAAAGCAGAACCGACCGGAGGACGGATCGCCAGCAGACCGCCTGCCATGCCTTTACCGACGTAGTCGTTGGCATCACCGGTCAGGTACAGCTCAACGCCACCGGCATTCCACACGCCGAAGCTCTGGCCTGCGGTACCGCTGAAGTGCGCCTTAATTGGGTCTGACGCCAGCCCCTGATCGCCGTGGGTCTGGGCGATATAACCCGACAGCGATGCGCCCACGGAACGGTCGGTATTGCGAATATCGAACCAGAAGGTTTTGCTCTGGCGCTCATCAACAAACGGTTTTGCCTGCTGTAACAGTTGGGCGTTCAGCACACCGTTATCAAACGGCGGGTTGGTCTCAGTGCAGAACAGCGCTTTGCCCGCCTTAGGCTCGGCGGTTTCCAGTAGACGAGACAGCTCCAGCTTCTGCTGCTTGGCGGTGAACCCGTCCAGCTCTTTGAGCAGGTCGGTGCGGCCAATCAGATCCACCAGGCGAGTCACGCCCAGGCTTGCCATCAGCTCGCGCACTTCACGGGCGATAAATTCAAAGTAGTTAGTCACTTTAAACGGCAGACCGTGATAGTGGTTCTTACGCAGTTTTTCGTCCTGGGTTGCAACACCGGTTGCGCAGTTGTTCAGATGGCAAATACGCAGATATTTACAGCCCAGCGCGACCATAGGCCCAGTGCCGAAGCCGAAACTTTCCGCGCCGAGAATCGCCGCTTTGATGATATCGACGCCAGTCTTCAGACCGCCATCCACCTGTAAACGGATCTTGTGACGCAGACCGTTCGCCACCAGCGCCTGCTGGGTTTCCACCAGCCCCAGCTCCCACGGACATCCTGCATATTTCACCGAGGAGAGCGGGCTTGCGCCGGTGCCACCGTCGTAACCGGCGATGGTGATAAGATCCGCATAGGCTTTCGCCACGCCGGTCGCGATGGTGCCAACGCCCGGTTCGGAAACCAGCTTCACGGAGATCATCGCTTTCGGGTTGACCTGTTTTAAGTCGAAAATCAGCTGCGCTAAATCCTCGATAGAGTAGATATCGTGGTGCGGCGGCGGGGAGATAAGCGTCACGCCCGGTACCGAATAACGCAGTTTGGCGATGTACGGAGTGACTTTATCACCCGGCAACTGACCGCCTTCGCCCGGTTTTGCACCCTGAGCGACTTTAATTTGAATCACGTCGGCGTTCACCAGATACGCCGGAGTCACGCCAAAGCGACCGGAAGCGACCTGCTTGATGCGCGACACTTTATTGGTGCCGTAGCGCGCAGGGTCTTCACCGCCTTCGCCGGAGTTGGAGTTACCGCCGATGCTGTTCATCGCTTCCGCCAGCGCTTCGTGCGCTTCCGGGCTCAGCGCACCGATAGACATGGCTGCCGTATCGAAACGCTTAAACAGTGAACTTGCCGGTTCAACGTCAGATATGCTCACCGCTTCGCCGTTCGGGGCAATTGCCAGCAGATCGCGCAGGGTGGCAGCCGGACGATTGTTCACAAGCGCAGCGTATTCCTGATAATCGCTGTATTCGCCGCTCTGCACCGCCTGTTGCAGTGTGCGCACCACGTCCGGGTTGTAGGCGTGATATTCACCGCCGTGAACGTATTTCAGCAGACCGCCCTGATCCAGCGGTTTGCGCGCAAGCCACGCACGTTTCGACAGATTCAGCAGATCCTGCTGGAAGTCGTCGAACGACGCGCCGCCGATACGGCTGACCACGCCCTGGAAGCAGTTCTCAACCACGTCGTCGTGCAGACCAACCGCTTCAAACAGTTTGGAGCAGCGGTAGGACGCGATGGTCGAAATGCCCATTTTGGACATGATCTTGTACAGACCTTTGTTGATCCCGTTGCGGTAGTTCAGCATCACCGTGCGGTAATCTTTCTCGATAGCGTGGGTATCAATCAGACGCCCCAGCGTTTCGTAAGCCAGATACGGATAGATTGCGGTGGCGCCAAAGCCCAGCAGTACTGCAAAGTGATGCGGGTCGCGGGCGCTGGCAGTTTCCACGATGATGTTGGCATCGCAGCGCAGGTTTTTATCGACCAGGCGCGCCTGAACGGCGCCAACGGCCATTGGGGCCGGAACCGGCAGACGGTTTTTGGCAATGTTCCGGTCAGACAGCACCAGCAGCACGGTACCGTCACGCACCATCTGTTCGGCCTGATCGCACAGTGCTTTCACCGTCTCTTCGAGACTGGTTTCAGTCACATCAAAGGTGATGTCCAGCGTATCGGCGCGGTAGTGCTCCTCTTTCATCGTGGTGAGCTGATTGAAATCGGAGTACAGCAGAATCGGTGATTTGAAGCTCAGACGGTGCGCCTGGCCTTCCGCTTCGCAGAAGACGTTCATCTCACGACCGATGCTGGTTGCCAGCGACATTACGTGCGCTTCACGCAGCGGATCGATTGGCGGGTTGGTGACCTGCGCAAACTGCTGGCGGAAGTAGTCATAAATAATACGTGGCTGGCTTGAGAGCACGGCAAATGGGGTATCATCGCCCATTGAGCCGACCGCTTCCTGGCCATTCTCACCGAGTACGCGCAGGACGGAGTCCAGCTCTTCGGCGCTGTAGTTAAACTGTTTCTGGTAGCTGGCGAGGGTATCATCGTCCAGCTCGCGGCTGCCGACCTGATCGTCAGCCAACTCTTCAAACGGCACCAGTCGACGGACGTAGTTCTCCATCCACTCTCTGTAAGGGTGGCGGCTTTTCAGATCGTCGTCGGTTTCCGCGGAGTGCAGAATGCGCCCGGTGCGGGTGTCGATAACCATCAGTTCGCCCGGCCCTACACGACCTTTTTCCACCACTTCGTCGGGCTGGTAGTCCCAGATACCGACTTCAGAGGCGCAGGTAATCAGCTTGTCTTTGGTGATGACGTAGCGCGCCGGACGCAGACCGTTACGGTCAAGGTTACAGGCCGCGTAGCGACCATCGGACATAACGATGCCCGCCGGGCCGTCCCATGGCTCCATGTGCATGGAGTTAAAGTCGAAGAACGAACGCAGGTCTGGATCCATATCCGGGTTGTTCTGCCAGGCCGGCGGCACCAGCAGACGCATGGCGCGAATAATGTCCATCCCGCCCGCCAGCAGCAGCTCAAGCATGTTATCCATGGAGCTGGAGTCAGAGCCGGTTTCGTTCACAAACGGCGCGGCGTCGTGTAGGTCAGGAATCAGCGGCGTCTGGAACTTATAGGTACGGGCGCGCGCCCACTGACGGTTACCGGTGATGGTGTTGATTTCACCGTTGTGCGCCAGGTAGCGGAACGGCTGCGCCAGCGGCCAGCGTGGCACGGTGTTGGTGGAAAAACGCTGGTGGAAAAGGCAAATGGCCGATTCCAGACGTAAGTCCGCCAGATCCAGGTAGAAGCGCGGCAAATCTGCCGGCATACACAGACCTTTATAAATGTTAACCAGATTCGACAGGCTACAGACGTAGAAGTCTTTATCTTCCTGCAAACGCTTTTCAATGCGGCGACGCGCAATAAACAGACGGCGCTCCATATCGCGTGGACGCCAGCCCGCAGGGGCGTTGACAAAGATTTGTTCAATACGTGGCAGAGAGGAGAGGGCAATTTCACCCAATACGCCTTCGTTGGTTGGCACATCGCGCCAGCCGACAATAGACAGGGTTTCACGCTGCAGTTCTTCTTCGACAATATGGCGAGAAATCGCGGCAAGCTCAGGATCTTTATTCAGGAACAGCATCCCAACGGCATAGTTCTTCGCTAAGCGCCAGCCGCGTTCTTGCGCGACAATGCGAAAGAAACGGTCAGGTTTTTGCAGCAGCAAACCACAACCATCGCCGGTTTTACCATCGGCGAGGATTGCCCCACGGTGCTGCATGCGGGCCAGTGCGTGTATCGCGGTACGCACTACCTTGTGGCTAGGTTCGCCTTCTATGTGGGCGATCAGGCCGAAACCACAGTTATCCCTCTCAAGGGATTTATCGTACAACATATCAGTGAACCTCCCCAGGCTCTACGGGACGCCCCCTTAATCGATTGCGCGCAAGGCACAGCAAGAGCATGGCGACGGGGTATGGCATTCATTGCCTACCTCGCATTCGCCCTCTTCTATCCTTTTCGCGTAGGTCACACAAGTTTGAGGACTTGCTTAAGAGGGAATCTCAATTACTGCATAAATATGATGAGCAGACTGCTCATCCAGAAAGCTTCCAGCGGATTCCCAACTTATCGGGAATCGGTACATAGGTCAAATGGCAAACTTATTTATGCAGAAATGTGCTATGGAGTAATTAAGGCAATGAATAATAAAGAAAATATGATGTTTTTATCCTCTGTGAAACGAAATGAGGAGGGATGGGGAGTGTGATCTGTCTCACTATATGACAGCGCTGTGATAATCGTCATACGCTGATTATTTAATGAAAAGCAGCATTTAATGCTGGCATTGAGTGTGGGGATATAGGATCGCTCTGTTTTTTAACTACAACCGGAATATGCCCAATTTGGCATCAGACATAAGGAAAAATAATCTCATCGCCGATGAATGAAATTGCAGTGATTTTGATTGTTTATGCAATAAGATAAAAGGTCTACATGACGATTGATCCAGGTCATCGCCGATCGAGACTAAAAATGGCAGGCTTGGCCCCTTTCTTCAGGCCGGTCTATCAGATTATGCAGTTACAAAAATTAGTCAATATGTTTGGTGGGGATCTTTCGCGGCGCTATGGCGAAAAGGTTCATAAACTGACGCTGCATGGTGGATTTAGCTGCCCAAACCGCGATGGCACCATTGGCCGCGGAGGCTGTACGTTCTGCAACGTGGCTTCTTTTGCCGATGAAACGCAGCAGCATAAGTCGATTGCCGACCAGCTTGCGCATCAGGCCAATCTGGTGAACCGCGCAAAACGTTATCTGGCCTATTTCCAGGCCTACACCAGTACCTTTGCCGAAGTGCAGGTATTGCGATCTATGTATCAACAGGCGGTCAGCCAGGCCAATATCGTCGGGTTATGTGTAGGTACTCGCCCGGACTGCGTGCCGGAAGCGGTGCTTGATTTACTAAGCGAATATCACGAGCAGGGTTATGAAGTGTGGCTGGAGCTGGGTTTGCAGACCGCGCACGATAAAACCCTGCATCGCATCAATCGTGGTCATGATTTTGCCTGCTACCAGCAAACGACGCGTCTGGCCCGTGAGCGCGGCCTGAAGGTGTGCAGCCACCTTATTGTTGGTCTGCCGGGCGAAGGGCAGACAGAGTGCCTGGAGACGCTTAAACAAGTGGTTGAGACCGGGGTTGACGGCATTAAACTGCATCCGCTGCATATTGTGACCGGCAGCATTATGGCGAAGGCGTGGCAAGCGGGACGTTTGGGCGGGATCGAACTGGATGAGTACACGGTTACTGCCGGTGAAATGATTCGCCACACTCCGCCTGATGTGATTTATCATCGAATCTCGGCCAGCGCCCGTCGCCCCACGCTTCTGGCGCCGCTTTGGTGTGAAAATCGCTGGACCGGGATGGTTGAGCTCGACAAATACCTTAACGAAAACGGCGTGCAGGGTTCGGCATTGGGTACGCCGTGGGTGCAGCCTGCTTAATGTGGAGGCCGTGAACACCTGCAACATGTATGCCTTATTGCCAGATGGCGGCTACGCCTTATCCGGCCTACGTCCGTCGGTAGCCCGGCCAAGCGCAGCGCCGCCGGGAGCGCACGGGCTACCAGACTATAAACACCTCTACGACGCATTTTACAGATAATCCGCCGTGTATTCGTAAATATGGTGAATCCGTGCTGACTGCCGGATGGCGGCTTCGCCTTATCCGGCCTACGTCCGTCGGTAGCCCGGCCAAGCGCAGCGCCGCCGGGAGTGCACGGGCTACCAGACTATAAACACCTCTACGACGCATTTTACAGATAATCCGTCGTGTTTTCGTCGATATGGTGAATCCGTGCTGACTGCCGGATGGCGGCTTCGCCTTATCCGGCCTACATCCGTCGGTAGCCCGGCCAAGCGCAGCGCCGCCGGGAGCGCACCACAACACCCACACGACTCATTTCACAGATAATCCTCGCATTTTTTGTACAACCTAACGCGCCGTGCTCAGAATTGGGTATGATTGAACGATGAAGTCGTTAAGGAACTCCTCATGAAGCAAATCCGTATGCTGGCGCAGTATTACGTCGACCTGATGATGAAGCTGGGTCTGGTACGTTTTTCCCTGCTGCTGGCGCTCGCGCTGGTGGTGTTGGCCATCGTGGTACAAATGGCAGTAACCATGGTGCTGCATGGCCAGGTTGAAAGTATTGATGTCATTCGCTCAATCTTCTTTGGCCTGCTGATCACCCCATGGGCGGTCTACTTTTTGTCGGTGGTCGTCGAGCAGCTCGAAGAATCACGCCAGCGGCTGTCCCGCCTGGTCGAAAAGTTAGAAGAGATGCGTGAGCGCGATCTCAAGCTCAACGTGCAGTTAAAAGACAATATTTCACAGCTTAATCAGGAGATTAGCGATCGTGAAAAAGCGGAAGCCGAACGCCGGGCAACGCTGGAACAGCTGAAAATTGAGGTACAGGAGCGTGAAGAGACACAGATCCGCCTTGAACAACAGTCGTCCTTCTTGCGCTCTTTCCTTGATGCCTCACCGGATTTGGTTTTCTACCGTAATGAAGATAAAGAGTTCTCTGGCTGTAACCGCGCCATGGAGTTGCTGACCGGGAAGAGTGAAAAGCAGTTGATTCACCTGCATCCAGAAGACGTTTACACCCCGGAAGCCGCGGCGAAAGTGATTGAAACCGATGAGAAAGTTTTCCGTCATAATGTCTCACTGACCTATGAACAGTGGCTCGACTATCCAGACGGGCGCAAAGCCTGCTTTGAGATCCGCAAAGTGCCGTACTACGACCGCGTGGGTAAACGCCACGGTCTGATGGGCTTTGGTCGTGACATTACCGAACGTAAGCGCTACCAGGATGCGCTGGAGCGCGCCAGCCGCGATAAGACCACCTTCATCTCGACCATTAGCCACGAGCTGCGGACACCGCTAAACGGGATTGTGGGATTAAGCCGCATTCTGCTCGATACGACCCTGACCGCTGAGCAGGAGAAATACCTGAAAACCATTCATGTATCAGCGGTCACGCTGGGTAATATCTTCAACGATATTATCGACATGGACAAAATGGAACGCCGTAAAGTCCAGTTGGATAACCAGCCTGTCGATTTCACCGGCTTCCTCGCTGACCTGGAAAACCTCTCCGGGCTGCAAGCACAGCAAAAAGGGCTGCGCTTTGTGATGGAGACAACGCTGCCGCTGCCGCATAAAGTCATCACCGATGGCACTCGTCTGCGCCAGATCCTGTGGAATCTTATCAGCAATGCCGTGAAGTTTACCCAGCAGGGGAACGTGGTCGTTCGCGTTCGCTATGACGCGGGCGATATGCTGCACTTCGAGGTGGAAGATTCCGGTATCGGTATTCCTCAGGGCGAGCAGGACAAGATTTTCGCCATGTACTATCAGGTGAAAGACAGTCAGGGTGGCAAACCGGCGACCGGCACCGGCATTGGTCTTGCCGTCTCGAAACGCCTGGCGAAAAGCATGGGCGGGGATATCGAGGTTGCAAGCAACCCCGGCCACGGCTCGATCTTTACGCTGACGGTGCACGCTCCTGCGGTAGCGGAAGAAGTGGAAGATGCCTTTGAAGAAGATGATATGCCGCTGCCTGCGCTGCACGTTCTGCTGGTGGAGGACATTGAGCTGAACGTCATTGTTGCCCGCTCGGTGCTGGAGAAACTCGGTAATAGTGTGGATGTGGCGATGACCGGGCAAGCGGCGCTTGAGAAGTTCACGCCGGGCGAGTATGACCTGGTGCTGCTGGATATTCAGTTGCCGGACATGACCGGGCTGGATATTTCCCGGGAGCTGAAGCGCAAATATGACGCGGACGATCTGCCGCCGCTGGTGGCGTTGACGGCGAACGTCCTGAAAGACAAAAAAGAGTATATGGACGCAGGCATGGACGATGTACTGAGCAAACCGCTTTCGGTACCGGCCCTGACGGCGATGATTAAGAAGTTCTGGGATACCGTTGAAGACGAAGAGGAGAGTGCCGTGACCCCTGTTGAAAGTGGTAAGACGCAGCAACTGCTGGATATTCCTATGCTAGAGCAGTACATCGAGCTGGTTGGCCCGAAACTGATTACCGATGGTCTGGCGGTATTCGAGAAAATGATGCCGGGCTATCTGTCAGTGCTGGAATCTAACCTGACCGCGCGTGACCAGAAAGGTATCGTTGAGGAAGGCCATAAAATCAAAGGCGCGGCGGGATCCATCGGGTTACGCCACCTGCAGCAGTTGGGTCAGCAGATCCAGTCCCCGGATTTACCGGCATGGTGGGATAACGTTGGTGAATGGGTTGAAGAGATGAAATCAGAGTGGCAGACCGATGTCGCGATCCTCAAGGCCTGGGTGGCAAATGCTGCTAAAAAATGACCCCGGTCTAGCCGGGGTGCGCGAATACTGCGCCAACACCAGGGAACTGATGGCTGCGTCAGATGATTAATATGATTTTGATTTTTTGACACAACCTGAAATACGATTGCACGTTCAATAAGATAGCAAATCTTAAATTATTTGTTACGTGAATCAGTAAAATGTGTGAACCGTAGCGTCTAAATCAGAAATATTAATCGGCGTCAGAGGGTTAGCGTGAGGAAGAAGGCTTTGTGGGGAGTCGCGGGACTTAAGCGTCTGGTTTGGCGTGTGTTACTGCTGCTGGCGCTGTTCTGGGGCGGCGGAATTGCGCTGTTCAGCATTCTGCCGGTTCCGTTCTCCGCGGTGATGATGGAACGTCAAATCAGCGCCTGGCTTGGCGGAAACTTTGGCTACGTCGCCCATTCTGATTGGGTCAGTATGGATGAGATCTCGCCGTGGATGGGGCTTGCGGTGATTGCCGCAGAAGATCAGAAATTCCCGGAGCACTGGGGATTTGACGTTTCTGCGATTGAAAAAGCGCTAGCGCATAACGAACGCAATGAAAGCCGTATTCGCGGTGCGTCGACGCTATCGCAGCAGACGGCGAAAAACCTGTTTCTGTGGGATGGACGCAGTTGGGTGCGCAAAGGGCTGGAGGCGGGGTTGACGCTCGGCATCGAGACCGTATGGAGCAAGAAACGCATCCTGACGGTCTATCTCAATATTGCTGAGTTTGGCGATGGGGTTTTTGGCGTTGAAGCGGCGTCACAGCGCTATTTCCACAAGCCCGCCAGCAAATTAACGATGGGGGAGGCTGCGCTATTAGCAGCGGTGCTGCCAAATCCTATTCGCTTTAAGGCCAACGCGCCGACGGGATATGTGCACAGCCGACAAGCGTGGATTATGCGCCAGATGCGTCAGTTGGGCGGGGAAGGGTTTATGCGAGAGAATAAACTGTATTAACAGTGATTCCCCGGCGTCGCGTTGCTCGGCCGGGCTACAAGCGAGCCCTTTGTAGGCCTGATAAGCGTAGCGCCATCAGGCGTTGAGGCGGGTGGCATTGCCGGATGGCGGCTTCGCCTTATCCGGCCTACACCGTTCTGGTAGCCCGGGCGAGGCGTTTACGCCGACCCCGGGATGACACCGCAGACTAGTCTTCGTCAAACCCGGCATTAAACAGCGCAATCACCGCCGCCAGCGCTTCCACTTCCTGCGGGCCGGTTGCTTCCACCTCAATCTGACGACCCTTGGCAGAGTCCAGCATCAGCAGCGCAATCACGCTATTAGCTTCTGCTACCGTGCCTTCATCGTTGCGCAACAGCACTTCCGCATCAAAATCCTGCATCAACTCAAACAGCTTCATTGCCGGGCGCGCGTGCATACCCAGCTTATTGGTGATTTCAACGGTCTGCTTTACGGTCATGATTTACGTTTTTCCAGCGTCCGATGACGAGATTGCACGTTCTTGCCGCGTGAACGGAAGTAGTCAGCCAGCTGTTCGGCAACGTACACTGAACGGTGCTTACCGCCGGTACAACCAATGGCAACCGTCAGGTAGCTACGGTTGTTGGTTTCCAGCATAGGTAACCATAGCTCAAGATAGCTGCGGGTCTGGTAAATAAAGTTGTGAACTTCTGTGTGCCGGTCGAGGAATGCGGCGACTGGCTTATCAAGGCCGGTCATCGGTCGCAGTTTCGGATCCCAATGCGGGTTTGGCAGGAAGCGCACGTCAAAAACGTAGTCGGCATCGATAGGGATACCGTGCTTGAAGCCGAAGGATTCGAACACCATCGTTAGCTCGCGCTCACGTTTACCCAACAGGCGGGTACGCAGCATCTCGGCAAGCTCGTGAACGGACATTTCGGAAGTGTCGACGATAAGGTCAGCGCGGGAACGCAGCGGTTCCAGCAGATTGCTCTCCTCATCGATGGCGCTTTCCAGCGACAGATTCTTGCTGGAGAGGGGATGAAGACGACGCGTATCGCTGTAGCGACGAATCAGGGTATTGCGGTCAGCATCGAGGAACAGCAATTGAGGGGAGAAGTTATCCGGCAGGCTTTCCATTGCCCGTTCAAAAATCTCCGGCGTCTCCGGCATGTTACGCACGTCAATGCTGACAGCCGCTGAGATTTCGCGGTCGGCAAGCGTCTTAGCCAGCTCCGGCAGCAACACCACCGGCAGGTTATCAACGCAGTAAAACCCCATATCTTCCAGCGCACGCAGGGCAACAGATTTTCCCGAGCCAGAGCGGCCGCTGACGATCATCAGTACCATGTACCGTTTCTCCTCAGTACGATGTGATGTCCATTACGCATCATCGTGAGTTTCTGTATCGGTGATGATTTGATACAGCTCTTCGTCGCTCTGCGCAGAACGCAGACGACGGCAAATGGTTTTATCCGCCAGACGTTTCGCCACCAAAGAGAGCGTATGCAGGTGGGTTTTGGTCTGATCTGCGGGCACCAGAAGCGCAAACAGTAAATCAACAGGCTGATTGTCGATGGCATCGAAGGCAATCGGTGTTTCCAGCTGCACGAAAACGCCTACCGCGCGCGTCGTATCCTCTTCCAGTTTACCGTGCGGAATCGCGATGCCGTTGCCAATGCCGGTACTGCCCATTTTTTCACGGGTCAGAATGGCTTCAAACACCACCTGCGGAGGCAGGCTTAGCTGTTTGGCTGCCAGCTCGCTGATGATTTCCAGCGCGCGTTTTTTACTCTGACAGTGCACAGCACTGCGAGTACATTCCTGGTTAAGGACATTGCTCAGTTGTAGAGCTGAATCAGTATTTGTCATAATTTCACCTAAGCACCGCCCGGTATACGGAGCATATCGGGCGGCTGCTCGGACAATCAATGTTGTTTTAGTTTATCTTTATGCTTGTTTAACTGTCTCGACAGTTTGTCGATCAAGCCATCGATGGCGGCGTACATATCTTTGCCTTCCGCGCTAGCGTGAAGCTCGCCGCCGTTAACGTGCAACGTTGCATCCGAGATGTGCGTCAATTTCTCCACTTTTAACACAATGTAGACCTGATTGATCCTCTCGAAATACTGCTCGAGCTTCACGAATTTGGTATTAACAAATTCGCGCATCGCCTCGGTAATTTCGACGTTGTGTCCAGTGATGTTGAGCTGCATAGTGTCTTCCTTATCAGTAGAGTCAGACCAGCTGTTTACGCTGATTCGACGGCGGGATGGATAAAGACTCTCGGTACTTTGCAACGGTACGCCGCGCCACCATGATACCCTGATCGGAGAGTAGGGTGGTCAGTTTACTGTCGCTCAGTGGTTTTGCGGGATTTTCCGCTGCAATTAACTTCTTCACCAATGCACGAATGGCCGTGGACGAGGCTTCGCCGCCGCCCTCGGTACTAACGTGGCTGGAGAAGAAATACTTAAGCTCAAAAATGCCCCTTGGGCTATGCAAATACTTCTGCGTGGTGACACGCGAAATGGTGGACTCGTGCATTTCGACGGTCTGGGCGATATCGGCCAGCACCATCGGTTTCATGTGTTCTTCGCCAAGATCGAAAAAGGCCTGCTGCTGCTCAACGATACAGCGGCTCACGCGCAAAAGCGTGTCATTACGGCTCTCAAGGCTTTTAATCAGCCACTTCGCATCCTGTAAATTGCTGCGGATGAACTGGCTATCGGCATCATTACGGACGTTATTGCACATGCCCGCGTAGTGCTGGTTTATCTGCAAGCGCGGAATGCTGTCGGAATTAAGCTCAACCATCCAGCGACCGTTCACCTTGCGCACCAGCACATCAGGGATCACATACTCCGGCTCACCGGTCTGGATCGACTGCCCCGGACGAGGATCGAGTGACTGAATCAGATCGACCGCTTCTTTGAGCACATCTTCTTTTAAGCGCGTAACGCGCATAAGTGAACGGAAGTCGTGGTTGGCGAGAAGATCAAGATGATCGCTGATGATTAATCGGGCTTCGGTAATACGCGGGGTATCCGGTGCGAATTGGGAGAGTTGGATCAGCAGGCAGTCGCGCAGATCTTTGGCGGCAACGCCGACCGGATCGAAACGCTGGATTCGCTTTAAGACGGCTTCCACTTCATCGAGACCGATTTCATCATCGCCAATGCCTTCATGGATATCTTCTACCGTGACGGTGAGATAACCGGTATCGTCCACCGCATCGACAATGGAAGTGGCAATGGCTCTATCGGTATCGGTAAACGGCGTCAACTCTACCTGCCACATCAGATAATCCTGCAGTGACTGGGTGGTTTCGCCCTGGTAAACCGGCAGCTCGTCGTCCTGGTAATCGACACCGGTGCCCGATGGCGTTCCGGCGGTGTAGATTTCGTCCCAGCTGGCGTCAAGCGGCAGCTCCTCGGGCATATCTGGCTTTTCCAGCGCATCAACGCTGTCTAACGTTTCGGTATCAACGGGTTCTTGAGTGTCTACTTCCTCGTGAAGATCGGTTTGCTCAAGCAGGGGGTTACTCTCCAGCGCCTGCTGGAGTTCCTGCTGAAGTTCCAGCGTCGACAACTGCAACAGACGAATTGCCTGCTGCAACTGCGGCGTCATGGCAAGCTGTTGGCTGAGCCTTAATTGCAAACCTTGCTTCATGTTCAGAACGAATCTCTCCCACTAACGTCGTTATCCATACCCTATCAGAGTCTGAAGTCTTCCCCAAGATACACGCGTTTAACATGTTCGTCTTGTAGGATCTCCTGAGGGGTACCGTGGGCAATCAGATGCCCCTGGCTGACGATATAGGCACGTTCGCAGACGGCTAACGTTTCACGCACGTTGTGGTCAGTAATCAGTACGCCAAGGCCGCTGTCACGCAGATGTTCGATAATGCGTTTAATGTCGATAACGGAGATGGGGTCAACGCCAGCAAACGGTTCATCCAGCAGGATAAACTTCGGGTTCGCCGCGAGCGCACGGGCGATTTCCACACGTCGACGTTCACCACCGGAAAGCGCCTGACCCAGGCTGTCACGCAGGTGTTCGATGTGGAACTCTTCCATCAGTTCTTTTGCGCGGTCTTCACGCTGTTCGCTGCTAAGATCGTCGCGGATCTGCAGCACCGCCATCAGGTTGTCATAGACGCTCAGGCGACGGAAAATAGACGCTTCCTGTGGCAGATAGCCAATCCCACGTCGGGCGCGGGCGTGCAGCGGCAGCAGGCTGATATCTTCATCATCAATGATGATATTGCCTGCATCACGCGAGACGATCCCAACCACCATGTAGAAAGTGGTGGTTTTACCTGCACCGTTTGGCCCAAGCAGACCGACAATCTCACCGGAATTTACGGTCAGACTGACATCTTCCACCACGCGACGGCCTTTATAAGCCTTCGCCAGATTTTTTGCAGTTAATGTCGCCATAACGAATTAGTTACTCTTCTTCTGGGCCGGGGCCTGATCTTTGGATTTGTCCTGCAGCTGCGACGGAACCAGAACGGTAGTGACGCGTTTGCCTTTGTCGCTAAACGCCTGCATTTTCTGCTCTTTGACCAGATAGGTGATCTTGTCGCCTTTGATATTACTATCAAGCTGCTCAAGGTAGGCGTTGCCGGTCAGCACCACGAAATCATTCTGCAATTCATAATGCATTTTTGAGGCATGACCTTTCACCGGCTTGCCGTTGTCCTGCATCTGATAGAAGGTCGCTGGATTACCGTAACCGTCGATCACTTCTTTGCCTTTTTGATCCGCAGGACGGGTCACAACGACTTTATCGGCGTTGATTTTGATCGTGCCCTGGGTGACCACGACGTTGCCGGTAAAGGTAACCACGTTGCCTTGCATATCCAGCGACTGCTGATCGGATTCGATATGAATCGGCTGATCGGTATCCCCGGTGAGCGCCATGGCTGGCAGGCTGGCCGCCAGCAATGTGCCGGCGAGCGCAAGCTTAAGGCTGAGTTTGTTTTTTCTGAATTTCATAAGAGGTTCTAACCTTTTCAATCAACTCGGCGTTTTTGCTGCGTAAATTGCCGCGCATTTTCAGGCCGCTGGAATTAAATGTTGTTCCGTATAACGTCACCAGATCGTCAGAGGCAACATCCTGAGTAATCAGGTTTACCTGGGCGTTATCCGTCGTAATCTTACGCAGTTGTGCATCTTCTGTCAGCGCGTTGATTTCAACGTGCCCGTAGAGGTACAGCATGCGATCGTTGGTCAGCTTGGCTTTATCGGCTTTAATCGACCAGGTTGGTACCTTGTTTGCGTCAAAAGTGGTCAATACCGGATGGGTAAACCACGATATTGCCTGATCGGAAAAATACTCCACATGCTCGGCGATAAGCCGATAACTCAGAGCGCCTTCCGGGCTGTAAACTACCGTGTCGGTATGTTCGCTTTTATAGGTTGGGTCGCTGGTGTTGAGCGCTTGCGGACTTACTTCATCCTTATCGGCGAGATTCAGGCCGATGAGGACAAGCGCCACCAGTGCCAGCACAATAATAACCCAACGTCTGGTTTTACTCATATCGATTGCCCTTTGGCTTCTTCCAGCTTCCCTTGCGCCAGTAGCAGCAGGTCGCAGACTTCACGGACGGCACCCCGACCACCGGCAATGCGGGTGACATAATCTGCGCGTGGCAGCAGCAGCGGATGTGCATCCGCAACCGCAACGCTCAAACCGATTTCAGCCATAACCGGCCAGTCAATCAGATCGTCGCCGACGTAAGCGACCTGGTTTGGCTCAAGCGCCAGCTTCGCCAGCAGCTCGCGATAGGCAATGAGCTTATCCGACTGTCCCTGGTAGAGATGGCTAATACCCAGCGTGGCGCAGCGGTCTTCTAACAGTTTAGCCTTTCGTCCGGTAATAATCGCCACCTCAATGTCTGAGGTGAGGGCGCAGCGAATGCCATAACCGTCGCGCACGTTGAAGGCTTTCAGCTCCTCGCCGTTGTTGCCCATATAAATCAGGCCGTCTGAGAGCACCCCGTCAACATCGAGGATAAGCAGGCGAATTTGTTCCGCCTTAGCAATAAATTGTGGGCTCACCGGGCCATAACAGGTGGCGACCGGGGCGACAGCATGACTCATTCTTTATATCCTTGATTACACTACGCCTGCGCGCAGTAGGTCGTGCATATGTATCACACCTAGCAAATGGTCGCCATCGGCAACCAATACGCAGGTGATATGACGTGATTGCATCAGGTTCAATGCATCGACCGCCAGCATCTCTGGACGAATGCGAATACCGCCTGGCGTCATTACGTCGGCAATGCCGAGCGTGCGGACGTCAACGCCGTTATCGAAGATTCGCCGCAGATCACCGTCGGTGAAAATACCTTTAATCTGCATATTGTCGTCGCAGATGGCGGTCATGCCCAGATTTTTACGCGTAATCTCTAAAAGCGCATCACGCAGCGAAGCCTCGAGGCTTACCTGAGGAATTTCATCTCCGGTATGCATGATATCGTTAACCCGCAGTAACAGCTTGCGACCAAGTGCGCCGCCGGGGTGCGACAGGGCGAAATCTTCCGCCGTGAAGCCGCGGGCTTTCAGTAGCGCGACGGCGAGAGCATCACCCATGACCAGAGCGGCCGTGGTGCTGGTGGTCGGCGCCAGGCCAAGCGGACAGGCTTCGCGTGGGATTTTCACGCATAAATGAATATCTGCCGCGCGACCCATACTGCTCTCCGGGCGGCTGGTCATGCAGATAAGCGGCACTCTCAGCCGCTTCAATACCGGAATCAGCGCCAGAATTTCGTTGGACTCACCGGAATTCGACAAGGCGATCACAACATCCTGTGGCGTCACCATCCCTAAGTCACCGTGAGCAGCCTCGCCGGGATGAACAAAGAATGAAGATGTGCCCGTACTGGCGAAAGTGGCCGCCATTTTACGGCCAATATGCCCAGATTTGCCCATGCCCATGACGACCACTTTGCCGCCACAGTAAAAGATCTTCTCACACGCGTCGTTGAAATCCTGATTAATGTATTGATCGAGCTGTTCCAGCCCTTCTCGCTCAATCTCCAGAACCTCTCTTCCTGCTTGCTGGAAGTCGAAATTTGGCTGCAAATCTATTTGCGACATAGTGTTATCCCGATTCATTCGATGAAAAGCGGCGTGCCCCAGTAGAGCAGTGCCAGCCATACAACAAACCCGCTGATTAACAGCATTCCTGCGCCGCGACCAACCTGCCTGCGACGCCAGCACAGCAGCGCGAAGACCACGCTGACCAGTACCATCACGCCATAGTCGCGGGAGAACGCGAGCGGGTTAAAGGTTCCCGGTGCGATGAGCGCGGGGAGCCCCAGGACGATGGCGATATTAAAGAAATTGGAGCCGATGATATTGCCGACGGCGATATCATTCTCACCTTTACGCACACCGGCAATTGCGGTGGCAAGCTCCGGTAAGCTGGTGCCTAGCGCGATAATCGTTAAGCCGATGGTCAGTTCGCTCATGGCAAAGTAGTTTGCCAGAACCGTTGCGTTATCAATCACCATCCGCGTCGCCATTGGCATGATGATTAAAGCCACGCCCAGCCATAAACAGGCGACGGGTAAAGAGCCATCGCGCGGCAGTTCAGCCAGCTGCTCTTGCGTAAATTTATCGTTGCCCTGACGTTCGGCCAATCTGGCTATTTTAATAATAAACACCAGCCAAAGGGCGGTGAGAATAAATAAAAAAATGCCGTCAAGGCGTGAAAGCTCACCATCATACAACACATACCCCGCCAGCAGGCTCACTACCAACATTAGCGGTATTTCGCGGCGCAGGATATCAGAATGCACGGTAAAAGGATGGAACAGGGCGGTGAGCCCGAGGATCAATAAGATGTTGACGATGTTGGATCCGATAGCGGTTCCGACGGCGACATCAACCTGTCCATGGAGCGAGGCTGCGGCGGCGACAATAATTTCCGGCAACGATGTGCCTATACTAACAACAGTCATCCCGATAATGAGCGGCGGGATCCCTAACGCACGGCATAAAATGGAGGCGGAGTACACCAGGCGGTCGGCGCTGTAGACCACCAGAAGTAAACCAATAATTAACAGAGCCGTGGCTAAGAGCATCTAAAGTCCTTTATTCGGGTATAATCGCCGGCCCGCACTTCTGGGCATGGCGAATTCCTAATTTTGACTTTATGCGCAGGAAAAGTAAAACAAATGCCAGATTTCGTTAACCAGAGCGGTTAGGATTCTGTAAGAATGCAGGGGCAAGCAGGAGTTTGCTCTACTTAAGGACCTGGAAAGGTAAGCCTATGAGCCAAAATCTAGCGAATTTAGTCGATATGCGCGACGTCACCTTTACGCGTGGCAATCGGGTTATCTTCGACAATATCTCGCTTTCGGTGCCGCGCGGCAAAATCACCGCGATTATGGGGCCGTCGGGGATTGGCAAGACCACGCTGTTACGCCTGATTGGCGGGCAGATCCCCCCGGATAGCGGAGAGATCCTCTTCGATGGCGAGAATGTGCCGCAGATGTCGCGATCTCGCTTATACACCGTGCGTAAGCGCATGAGTATGCTGTTTCAGTCGGGCGCATTGTTCACCGACATGAACGTCTTTGACAACGTTGCTTACCCGATTCGCGAACACACGAATTTGCCCGCTGAGCTACTAAAAAGCACGGTGATGATGAAACTGGAAGCGGTCGGCCTGCGCGGGGCGGCTAAGCTGATGCCGTCTGAACTGTCCGGCGGAATGGCGCGGCGCGCGGCGTTGGCCCGTGCTATCGCGCTGGAACCGGATCTCATCATGTTTGATGAACCGTTTGTCGGTCAGGATCCGATAACCATGGGCGTGCTGGTGAAGCTGATTTCTGAACTCAACAGTGCGCTGGGTGTCACCTGTATTGTGGTTTCCCACGATGTACCGGAAGTGCTGAGCATCGCCGATTTCGCCTACATCATGGCAGACCGAAAAATCATCGCTCATGGGAGCGCAACGTCGTTGCAGGAAAACGCCGATCCTCGGGTGCGTCAGTTCCTCGACGGTATCGCCGACGGCCCGGTGCCGTTCCGTTATCCGGCGGGCGACTATCGCCGCGACCTCATTGGCACAGGGAGCTAAACGACTCATGCTGTTAAATGCACTGGCAGCGCTGGGACATCGCGGTATTAAGACTATCGCAACGTTTGGGCGCGCCGGGTTAATGTTATTCAATGCCGTTATCGGCAAGCCAGAGTTTCGCAAACACGCGCCGCTGCTGATTCGTCAGCTTTATAACGTCGGCGTACTTTCACTGGTTATCATCATTGTGTCGGGCGTGTTTATCGGCATGGTGCTGGGGCTTCAGGGCTATCTGGTGCTGACAACGTACAGCGCCGAGACCAGCCTCGGGATGCTGGTTTCGCTATCGCTGCTACGCGAGCTGGGGCCGGTGGTTGCCGCGTTACTCTTTGCCGGACGCGCGGGTTCAGCGTTGACCGCCGAAATTGGCCTGATGCGCGCCACCGAACAGCTCTCCAGTATGGAAATGATGGCCGTCGATCCGCTGCGTCGCGTCATTTCTCCGCGCTTCTGGGCGGGCGTTATCTCTTTACCACTGCTGACGATTATTTTTGTCGCCGTGGGGATCTGGGGCGGCTCTCTGGTCGGCGTCAGTTGGAAAGGGATTGATGCCGGGTTCTTCTGGTCGGCAATGCAAAATGCGGTGGACTGGCGTCTTGATCTGGTGAACTGCCTGATCAAAAGCGTTGTTTTCGCCATTACGGTGACATGGATTGCGTTATTTAACGGTTACGATGCAATCCCCACTTCTGCCGGAATTAGCCGCGCGACCACCCGTACCGTGGTGCATGCGTCGCTGGCTGTTCTTGGGCTGGACTTTGTGCTGACGGCACTGATGTTTGGGAATTGAGTGAATGCAAACGAAAAAGAGTGAAATCTGGGTCGGTATTTTTCTGCTGGTTGCCCTGCTGGCGGCGCTGTTTATCTGCCTGAAGGCGGCGGATGTGTCGTCAATTAAATCTGCACCAACTTACCGTGTTTATGCCACCTTCGATAACATCGGCGGCCTGAAAAGCCGTTCGCCGGTGCGAATTGGCGGCGTGGTGATTGGGCGTGTTGCCGATATCTCGCTGGATCCAAAAACCTATTTACCGCGCGTGGCTATCGACATTGAAGACAGCTATGACCATATTCCCGACACCAGTTCGTTGGCGATTCGCACCTCGGGTCTGCTGGGTGAGCAATACCTGGCGCTGAATGTGGGTTTTGAAGACCCGGAACTGGGAACGTCTATCCTTAAAGACGGCAGCGTCATTCAGGACACGAAATCAGCAATGGTGCTCGAAGACTTGATTGGTCAGTTCCTTTACAACAGCAAAGGCGGCGACAATCAGAATTCAGGCGATGCGAAAACGTCAACTGACGAACATACTGATACGGCAGCGCCTGCTACTGGCTCGACGAATTAATCTCAGGAGATACTCGACATGTTTAAACGTTTACTGATGGTCGCCATGTTGGTGATTGCGCCTTTAACGGCGGCTACGGCGGCAGACCAGACAAACCCTTACAAGCTGATGAATGAAGCGGCGCAAAAAACGTTCGACCGCCTGAAGAATGAACAGCCGAAGATTCGTTCTAACCCTAACTACCTGCGTGATGTCGTCGATCAGGAACTGCTGCCGTACGTGCAGGTGAAATATGCCGGTGCGCTGGTACTGGGTCGTTACTACAAAGATGCTACACCAGCTCAGCGTGAAGCGTACTTCACCGCGTTCCGCGAATACCTTAAACAAGCATACGGTCAGGCGCTGGCGATGTACCACGGTCAGACTTACCAGATTGCGCCTGAGCAGCCTCTGGGCGATGCCACCATCGTGCCAATCCGCGTGACTATCGTTGATCCAAACGGTCGCCCGCCGGTACGTCTCGACTTCCAGTGGCGTAAAAATACCCAGTCGGGTAACTGGCAGGCTTACGACATGATTGCGGAAGGGGTGAGCATGATCACCACTAAGCAAAATGAGTGGAGCGATCTGCTGCGTACCAAGGGCATTGATGGCCTGACTGCACAGCTGAAATCTATCTCTGCACAGCCAATCACTCTGGAACAGAAAAAATAATGGCCGAACAGTTAAGCTGGACACGCGAAGGCGAACGCCTGGCGCTGCACGGTGAGCTGGATCAGGACTTTCTGGTGTCTCTCTGGGACGCCAGAAAGGACGCAACGCAGGGCGTATCGGTGATTGACCTCAGCGGCTTGAGCCGTGTGGATACGGCGGGTCTGGCACTGCTGGTGCATCTGGTCGAGCTGATTCGCGTCCAGGGGCGCACGCCGAGCCTTGAAGGCGTAAGCGAAAAAGTCGCCACGCTGAAAGGGTTATATAATTTGCCCGAAGATATGATCCCTTAAAAATTTCAGTACGTTATTGTCGCCAATATTCTTAAAGCCCCATCAATCTCAACGATGGGGCTTTTTGCTTGTTTAAGACTGCGTCACTTTCCTCTAAGATGTGGGGCTGTTTTCACTCTCAAATGAAATGCGAACCTATGGAAAATAATGAAATTCAGACCGTGCTAATGAACGCACTCTCCCTTCAGGAAGTTCTCGTTTCTGGTGATGGCAGCCACTTCCAGGTGATTGCTGTGGGTGAGATGTTTGATGGCATGAGCCGGGTTAAGAAGCAGCAGACTATCTACGGCCCGCTGATGGAGTACCTTGCGGACAACCGCATCCATGCCCTGTCGATCAAAGCGTATACCCCGCAAGAGTGGGCACGCGATCGCAAACTCAACGGTTTTTGAGCCAGGGGAAAAGTGGCATCACTTTTCCGGTGGCGAACGTGAATACTTAACAGAGATTAGATTTGATGGATAAATTTCGTGTGCAGGGGCCGACCCGCCTTCAGGGTGAGGTCACCATTAGCGGTGCAAAAAATGCAGCCCTGCCGATTCTTTTTGCCGCTTTGCTGGCAGAAGACCCGGTTGAGATCCAAAACGTACCAAAACTGAAAGACGTTGATACCTCCATGAAGCTGCTGACGCAGCTGGGTGCGAAGGTTGAACGCAATGGTTCGGTATGGATTGATGCAAGTTCGGTGAACGTATTCTGCGCGCCGTACGACCTGGTGAAAACCATGCGTGCTTCTATCTGGGCATTAGGGCCGCTGGTGGCGCGTTTTGGTCAGGGTCAGGTGTCTTTGCCTGGCGGTTGCACCATCGGCGCACGTCCGGTCGATCTGCACATTTCTGGCCTTGAGCAGTTAGGTGCGGAAATCAAACTGGAAGAAGGTTACGTCAAAGCGTCCGTGAATGGTCGTCTGAAAGGCGCACACATCGTGATGGACATGGTCAGCGTTGGCGCGACCGTCACCATCATGACCGCCGCGACGCTGGCGGAAGGGACAACCGTCATCGAAAACGCCGCGCGTGAGCCGGAGATCGTCGATACGGCGAACTTCCTCAATGCGATGGGCGCGAAGGTGAGCGGCCAGGGTACCGACCGCATTACTATCGAAGGCGTTAAGCGCCTGGGCGGCGGCGTGTATCGCGTTCTGCCTGACCGTATTGAAACCGGCACCTTCCTGGTGGCGGCGGCAATTTCCGGCGGCAAAATTGTTTGTCGTAACGCGAAACCAGACACCCTGGATGCGGTACTGGCTAAGCTTCGTGAAGCCGGCGCAGACGTTGAAATTGGTGAAGACTGGGTTAGCCTGGATATGCACGGCAAGCGCCCGAAAGCGGTCAACGTGCGTACCGCGCCACATCCTGCTTTCCCAACCGACATGCAGGCGCAGTTCACCTTGCTGAACCTGGTGGCAGAAGGTACTGGTGTTATCACCGAAACGGTATTTGAAAACCGCTTTATGCACATACCGGAACTTATCCGTATGGGCGCACACGCGGAAATTGAAAGCAATACCGCCATTTGTCATGGCGTTGAGCAGCTCTCAGGCGCTCAGGTCATGGCAACCGACCTGCGCGCATCTGCAAGCCTCGTGCTGGCAGGCTGTATCGCTCAGGGGACCACGATCGTTGACCGTATTTATCACATCGACCGTGGCTATGAGCGCATTGAAGACAAGCTAAGCGCGTTAGGCGCAAACATCGAGCGTATTAAGGGCGAGTAATCGCAACGCTTGATACACGCCCTCTGGCCCGTCTGGAGGGCGTTATTTTTCCCGGTCAGACCTGCGCATTGCTTTCGTTCTATCAATAAACTCATGGGTTATCGGATCGTGATAGCGCGATGGCCAGATTATCCACGGTTCGGTTTCCAGTACCTTCGCAATAATTACTTCCCCTTTTGGCCAGGGGCGCGACAGCACATTGGCTAACGTCGACGAACTGAGGCCGTTCTTACGTGATTCTGCGGCCATTGACGTGCCTTTTTTATGCAACCCCGCGATAATATCTGCCGGATGCCAGTCGATAAGCTTATCCATACTTCCTCCCTGAGAATACTGTTTAAATCATCATGTCGAATGAGGAATGTACTGTATCGCTCTTTTCAGGAAGTTTCTAAAAAGTTCTAGTAAGTTTCTTTAAATTCGGAATAAGTTAATTTTTGGCCCTAAGACAAGGGGCGTTTTGGCATGTTTGGGAAGTTTCCCGCGCGGAGTTCGCGCGGGAGAAGATTAACGATCGCGTTGTACAGCGATGTGCGCGAGGGCGATAAGCGCATCACGCCATTGGTTATCAGGCAGAGGGGAGAGGGCGGCAATGGCTTTATCGGCCTCTTCTTCGGCGCGCTGACGCGTCCATTCCAGAGAGCCACACGCCGCCATCGCTTCGAGAACCGGTTCAAGCAGATGACGTCCATTACCCTGTTCAATCGCGCCGCGAATCAGCAGCGCCTGTTCCGGCGTGCCGTTACGCATTGCGTGCAGCAAAGGCAGGGTCGGTTTGCCTTCGTTGAGATCGTCCCCGACGTTTTTCCCCAGCGTTTCGCCATCAGCGCTATAGTCGAGTAAATCATCAATTAGCTGGAAAGCGGTTCCCAGATAGCGACCATAGTCCTGGAGCCCTTTTTCCTGCTCGGGCGTGCAATTAGCGAGCAGGCCGGAACATTGGGCCGCCGCTTCAAACAGGCGCGCAGTTTTGCTGTAAATCACGCGCATATAATTTTCTTCGGTGATGTCAGGATCGTTGACGTTCATCAACTGAAGCACTTCACCTTCAGCAATCACGTTTACGGCTTCAGACATCACTTCCAGGACTTTCAGCGACCCGAGGCTGGTCATCATCTGAAATGCGCGGGTGTAAATAAAGTCGCCTACCAGTACGCTGGCAGCGTTCCCAAAAGCAGCATTCGCCGTTGCCTTGCCACGACGCATATCTGACTCATCGACGACATCATCGTGCAGCAGGGTCGCGGTATGAATAAATTCGATAAGCGCGGCAATATTGACATGGGCATTGCCCTCATAGCCAACGGCGCGAGCGGCCAGCACGGCAATCATCGGGCGGATACGTTTTCCGCCTCCGCTGACGATGTAATAGCCTAACTGATTGATCAACTGGACATCCGAGTTGAGCTGCTCAAGAATCGTCGCATTGACACCCGCCATATCCTGCGCGGTTAACTCATTGATTTGTTGTAAATTCATCGCAAAAGCCGGGCTTAGTGTCCTGTTTACCACTTATCCATACGGGATAATGAAGGTTTTACGTTAGCGTTGTGGCTACGATTGTACTGAAAAAACGCCTCAGATAAACGTTGTCGTGCCGGTTGTGTTTTTTTTCTGCATCTATTGATGGTAGCACTTGTCAAAGGCTCACGTTTTGCGTAATATTCGCGCCCTATTGTGAATATTTATAGCGCACTCTGAATCACATGAAGTTGTGCGCGGAAGCGGAGTTTATATGTACGCGGTTTTCCAAAGTGGTGGTAAACAACACCGAGTAAGCGAAGGTCAGACCATTCGCCTGGAAAAGCTGGACATCGCAACTGGCGAATCTATCGAATTCGCTGAAGTTCTGATGATCGCAAACGGTGAAGAAGTCAAAATCGGCGTTCCTTTCGTTGATGGCGGCGTAATCAAAGCTGAAGTTGTTGCTCATGGTCGTGGCGAGAAAGTTAAAATCGTTAAGTTTCGTCGTCGTAAACACTACCGTAAGCAGCAAGGCCATCGTCAGTGGTTCACTGATGTGAAAATCACTGGCATCAGCGCTTAAGTTAAGAGGAGCAGATTAAATGGCACATAAAAAGGCTGGTGGCTCGACTCGTAACGGTCGCGACTCAGAAGCTAAACGTCTGGGCGTAAAACGCTTCGGCGGCGAATCCGTTCTGGCTGGTAGCATCATCGTTCGTCAACGTGGTACTCAGTTCCACGCTGGCTCAAACGTAGGCTGCGGCAAAGACCACACACTGTTTGCTAAAGCAGACGGTAAAGTGAAATTCGAAGTGAAAGGCCCGAAAAACCGTCGTTTTATCAGCATTGTTGCTGAATAAGTTTTTCGCGTCCCGGTAACGGATGAAAGCCCCGCAACGTGTTGCGGGGCTTTTTACATTCGACGCCAGGAAAATGATGGGTTGTACCACCGTTTGAAGGCAGGGAATCCGGTATGAAGCAGCAGGCGGGGATTGGCATTCTTTTGGCGCTTACGACGGCAATATGCTGGGGCGCATTACCGATTGCCATGAAACAGGTTCTGGAAGTTATGGAACCGCCTACCGTCGTTTTCTATCGATTTCTGATGGCGAGCTGTGGTCTCGGCCTTATTCTGACATGGAAGCGCAAGCTGCCTTCTTTGCAGATTTTTCGCAATCCACGCTGGTTGGTATTGCTGCTCATCGCAACCGGTGGGCTGTTCGGTAATTTCGTGCTGTTTAGCTCATCGCTACAGTACGTTAGCCCAACGGCATCGCAGGTAATAGGCCAACTCTCGCCTGTCGGCATGATGATTGCCAGCGTCCTTATCCTCAAAGAGAAGATGCGCGGCACGCAGATAATTGGCGCAATCATGCTTATCTGCGGTCTGCTGATGTTTTTCAACACCAGCCTGATCGAGATTTTTACTCGTCTCACTGACTATACCTGGGGTGTCATCTTCGGGGTGGGTGCGGCGATGGTCTGGGTGAGTTACGGCGTCGCGCAAAAGGTGTTATTGCGGCGAATGGCCTCGCAGCAGATCCTCTTTTTATTGTACACTTTATGTACTATTGCATTGTTGCCGCTCGCAAAGCCTGAGGTTATCGGGCAACTAAGCGACTGGCAGCTAGCCTGTCTGATCTTCTGTGGACTGAACACGCTGGTCGGTTATGGGGCGCTGGCAGAAGCCATGGCGCGCTGGCAGGCGGCGCAGGTGAGCGCGTTAGTGACGCTGACTCCCCTGTTTACACTGTTATTTTCAGATCTTTTATCAATGGCCTGGCCCGATTTCTTCGCCCGACCGATGCTTAACCTACTAGGTTATCTCGGTGCGGTTATCGTGGTTGCGGGCGCGATGTATTCCGCCATTGGTCATCGTCTTTGGGGGCGGTGGCGTAAGCGTGAAACGGTTGTTCCGTTGCCCCGCGCAGGCGAATGATTTACGGAGAGTAAAATGAAGTTTGTTGATGAAGCAACGATCCTGGCAGTCGCAGGTGATGGCGGTAATGGTTGCGTAAGCTTCCGCCGTGAAAAATATATCCCGCGTGGCGGCCCTGACGGCGGCGACGGTGGTGATGGTGGCGACGTCTGGATGGAAGCTGACGAAAACCTGAACACCCTGATCGACTATCGTTTCGAAAAATCTTTCCGTGCAGAACGTGGTCAGAACGGCGCAAGCCGTGACTGTACCGGTAAGCGCGGCAAAGACGTCACCATCAAGGTGCCGGTCGGTACGCGTGTTATTGACCAGGGCACCGGTGAAACCATGGGCGATATGACCAAACACGGTCAGCGTCTGATGGTGGCGAAAGGCGGCTGGCACGGTCTGGGTAACACCCGCTTTAAATCCTCCGTTAACCGTACACCGCGTCAGAAGACGATGGGTACACCGGGCGATAAGCGTGACCTGCAGCTCGAACTGATGCTGCTGGCGGATGTCGGGATGCTGGGGATGCCGAATGCCGGTAAATCCACCTTTATCCGTTCCGTCTCTGCGGCGAAACCAAAAGTGGCGGACTATCCGTTTACGACACTGGTACCGAGCCTGGGCGTGGTCCGTGTCGATAACGAGAAGAGCTTCGTGGTTGCCGATATCCCAGGTTTGATTGAAGGGGCATCCGAAGGCGCAGGCTTAGGTATCCGCTTCCTGAAGCACCTGGAACGTTGCCGCGTATTGCTGCACATCATTGATATCGATCCAATCGATGGTTCTGATCCGGCTGAAAACGCGCGCATCATCATCGGTGAGCTTGAGAAATACAGCGATAAACTGGCGAGTAAACCACGCTGGTTGGTCTTCAACAAAATCGACACCATGGATAAAGCGGACGCGGAAGCGAAAGCGAAGGCTATTGCCGAGGCGATGGGTTGGGAAGGTAAGTACTACCTGATTTCTGCGGCAAGCCAGATTGGCGTTAAAGACCTGTGCTGGGACGTGATGAACTTCATCATTGAAAACCCAGTGGTGCAGGCTGAAGAAGCCAAACAGCCAGAGAAAGTCGAATTCATGTGGGATGACTACCACCGTCAGCAGCTTGACGAAGTCGCCGCTGAAGCGGAAGAAGACGACGAAGACGATGATTGGGATGAAGATGACGAGGAAGGCGTAGAGTTTATCTACCAACGCTAATCCTGGCGCCGGATGGCGACGCTAACGCGTCTTATCCGGCCTACCATATTGCAACGGGCCGCATCAGCGGCCCGTTTTTTCATGTGCGTTGTAGGCCGGATAAGCGCAAGCGCCATCCGGCAGCACCGAACTTAATTGTTCTGATAGATATCTTTATACAGTCGGCTTTCAAAGCGAACCAACGGAATACGACGATTCCTTTGGTCGGCAGGTGAAACCGCATAACCTGAAAGATATTGCACAAATGCCATTCTTTGACCGCTAGCGGTAGTGATAAAGCCCGCCAGGTTATACACCCCTTGCAGAGAGCCGGTTTTCGCCGACACCTTACCGTCAACCCCCGCCTGATGCAGACCGGCGCGGTACTGCAACGAACCATCGTGTCCGGCGAGCGGTAACATCGAGATGAAATCCAGCTCATTGTCATGCTGGGCGATGTACTGTAACGCCTGCATCATGGTGGCTGGCGCAATCAGGTTATGGCGAGACAGGCCGGAGCCATCGGCAATAATCGTATTGCCCAAATCAACGCCCGCTTGCTGGCGCAGGATCTGCCGGACGGCATCGGATCCCGCGCGCCAGGTACCGGGTACGCCAAAGCGTGAATGACCGACCATGCGGAAGACGGTATCGGCAATCATGTTGTCTGACTTTTTCAGCATGATCTTCAGCAAGTCGTGCAGTTGCGCGGATTGCTTGCTAGCGAGCACGGTACCAGGCTCGTTTACCAGAGTCTGGCGCAGTAGGGTGCCGCTGTAGGTAATCCCCGCCTGCTTAAGTTCGTCTTTGATTATTGCCCCGGCATAGCTTGCGCCATCCTGAATGGCAAACGCCAGCGGCAGAGGCTCCGCGCGTTGTGGCAGGCAGCCGGTTAGCGTAAAGCGGTTCAGATCGCCTGGCACCACGTCCAGTTCGCAATATTGTGCATCCGGTGAGCCTTTGGCGAGCGTACGCACCTGGCTGAACATCGTCACCGGGTAGTACGATGCGATACGGATAAACGCCAGATCGTTAGCTTTTTGGGCGCTATAGAGTGAAATGGAGAAGCAGTTTCGGTCGATGATTGCGGCAGCGGGCGGTGCGCTAAAGCATTGGGTCATATCATTCCATGGCCAGCCTGGCGCTTTATCATGGCTGGCGAAAATGGAGGTATCGATAAGTACGTTACCCTCGATATTTTGCACGCCTGCCTTTTTGAGCGTCGCCACCATATTGCGAATATCCTGACGTTTTAACGTCGGATCGCCGCCAAATCGCGCAATAAGGTCGCCTTTAAGCGTGCCATTATCAATGCTGCCTTTGGTTTCAAGTGTGGTGGTGAAACGAAAATCAGGGCCCAGTTGCAGCAATGCTGCCAACGCGGTGAGCACCTTTTGGGTACTGGCTGGAAGCGCCATCTGCTGGCCGTGATAATCCACCAACGGCGCAGAGGCACCGACCTTCTGCACTAACAGTGCAAGGTTGGCCCCGGCAGGGAGTTGATTGATATATTCATCAACATTCGCGGCCTGAACGCTAAACGCTATACTGGTGGTCAATCCGATGATAAATCTGGAAAATCGCATAATCTCGCGCTAACAACCTGGAAACAAGCCGTCATACTACGGTGCAAAGCCCTGTAAAGTAAACGATGACCCGTAGTGAACTTCAGGGTAAAATGCGTATCAAATTAAAAAATACTGCTGACCTGGGCTTAGTACCCGGGTCGGTTTTCTTTTGCTTCTGGCCTGGTGTCATAGCGATACTGGCGGGCTTAACGGCCGGAGCGGGGGAACCGCTCCCTACAGGTATGTTTAAGAGGTATAACGATGCAAGCTATTCCGATGACCCTCCGCGGGGCAGAAAAACTGCGTGAAGAACTGGATTTTCTCAAGTCCGTACGTCGCCCAGAAATCATCGCGTCTATCGCTGAAGCGCGAGAGCATGGCGATCTGAAAGAAAATGCTGAGTACCACGCTGCCCGCGAGCAGCAGGGCTTCTGCGAAGGGCGTATCAAGGATATCGAAGCGAAGCTGTCTAATGCGCAGGTTATCGATATCACTAAGATGCCGAACAACGGCCGCGTTATCTTCGGTGCTACCGTAAAAGTGTTGAATCTTGATACCGATGAAGAGCAGGTTTACCGTATCGTGGGTGATGACGAGGCGGACTTTAAGCAGAACCTGATTTCAGTGAACTCTCCTATTGCTCGCGGCCTGATTGGCAAAGAGCAGGATGATGTCGTTGTCATCCGTACGCCGGGCGGCGAAGTTGAGTTCGAAATCCTGAAAGTGGATTATCTGTAAGATTTGTTCGACACTCAAAATGTTGACTGAGTGTAAAGATAAGAAAAAGGCCGCATAGCGGCCTTTTATCAAGCTTAAGAGCGTGGCATGTTGCTAGCCCTCGTAAAGAAAATCCCTCATTTAACACAATCTTGTGTCAGAAATTAGGATACTCTTAACGTGGCAGCGAGATTTTGCGTTCTTTACCAGGGCGATAAAGTACCAGCATCTTACCGATGACCTGTACGTTACAGGCGCCGGTTTCGCGCACGATAGCGTCCACGATCAAGGTTTTGGTTTCGCGATCTTCCGAGGCGACTTTCACCTTGATAAGTTCATGGTGCTCTAACGCTTGTTCAATCTCGGCCAGTACCCCTTCGGTCAAACCATTATTGCCAAGCATAACTACTGGCTTGAGCGGATGTGCAAGACCTTTCAGGTGCTGTTTTTGTTTAGTACTCAGATTCATCGTATATTTTTGCTTACGTTGGGATTGAAAACGGGTCATTCTACCGCCATCTCCCTTATATCACCAAATGATGCGTAGAAATTTACGCCAAAGGTTACGATGAACTGCCCCTATGGGAATGTTAAATGACAGGTAAAAAGCGTTCTGCCAGCTCAAGCCGCTGGCTCCAGGAACACTTTAGCGATAAATATGTTCAACAGGCACAGAAAAAGGGGTTACGTTCCCGTGCCTGGTTTAAACTTGATGAAATACAGCAAAGTGACAAACTTTTTAAGCCGGGGATGACGGTAGTTGACCTCGGTGCTGCCCCAGGAGGCTGGTCACAGTACGTGGTCACGCAGATTGGCGGCAAAGGCCGCATTATCGCTTGCGATCTTTTACCTATGGATCCAATCGTTGGTGTGGACTTCCTTCAAGGCGATTTTCGTGATGAACTCGTGGTGAAGGCATTACTGGAGCGAGTGGGTGACAGTAAGGTACAAGTTGTCATGTCAGATATGGCACCAAACATGAGCGGAACGCCGGAGGTTGATATCCCCCGGGCCATGTATCTGGTGGAGCTGGCGCTTGAAATGGTTCGTGATGTACTAGCGCCAGGCGGAAATTTTGTAGTGAAAGTGTTCCAGGGCGAAGGTTTCGATGAGTATCTAAGGGAAATTCGCTCCCTGTTTACGAAGGTCAAAGTTCGTAAGCCGGACTCTTCTCGTGCGCGTTCGCGTGAAGTGTACATTGTAGCGACCGGGCGAAAACCATAACCGGAAGAGTTTAAACGAAAGTTTGAATGATGACGGATATAGCGTATCCTGACGCTGTTTTTAACACAGTTGTAATAAGAGGTTAATCCCTTGAGTGACATGGCGAAAAACCTAATACTCTGGCTGGTCATTGCCGTCGTGCTGATGTCAGTATTCCAGAGCTTTGGGCCCAGCGAATCGAACAGCCACAAGGTGGATTATTCTACCTTCCTGCAAGAGGTCAATAACGATCAGGTTCGCGAAGCGCGTATCAACGGACGTGAGATCAACGTTACCAAGAAAGATAGTAACCGTTACACGACTTATCTTCCGGTTAACGATCCGAAGCTGCTTGATAACCTGCTGACGAAAAACGTCAAGGTTGTGGGTGAACCACCAGAAGAGCCAAGCCTGCTGGCTTCTATCTTCATTTCCTGGTTCCCAATGCTGCTCTTGATCGGTGTCTGGATCTTCTTCATGCGTCAGATGCAGGGCGGCGGTGGCAAAGGTGCCATGTCGTTTGGTAAGAGCAAAGCGCGCATGCTGACAGAAGACCAGATCAAAACCACTTTTGCTGACGTTGCTGGTTGTGACGAAGCGAAAGATGAAGTAGCCGAACTGGTTGAATATCTGCGTGAGCCGAGCCGTTTCCAGAAACTGGGCGGTAAAATCCCGAAAGGCGTCCTGATGGTCGGCCCTCCGGGTACCGGTAAAACCCTGTTGGCGAAAGCCATCGCGGGTGAAGCCAAGGTTCCGTTCTTCACCATTTCTGGTTCTGACTTCGT
Source organism: Enterobacteriaceae bacterium (assembly GCA_902363335.1). Lineage (GTDB taxonomy): Bacteria > Pseudomonadota > Gammaproteobacteria > Enterobacterales > Enterobacteriaceae > Kluyvera. The sequence goes on from CABIZV010000008.1 coordinate 88,092, forward strand.
GGAAATGTTTGTGGGTGTCGGCGCATCTCGTGTGCGTGACATGTTCGAACAGGCCAAGAAAGCCGCTCCGTGTATCATCTTCATCGATGAAATCGACGCCGTAGGCCGCCAGCGTGGCGCAGGCCTGGGCGGTGGTCATGATGAACGTGAGCAGACGCTGAACCAGATGCTGGTTGAGATGGATGGCTTTGAAGGTAACGAAGGTATTATCGTTATCGCGGCAACTAACCGCCCAGACGTACTTGACCCAGCGCTGCTGCGTCCAGGTCGTTTCGACCGTCAGGTTGTGGTGGGGCTGCCAGACGTTCGCGGTCGTGAACAGATTCTGAAAGTGCATATGCGTCGCGTACCGCTGTCCCCGGACATCGATGCGGCAATCATTGCTCGTGGTACTCCTGGCTTCTCCGGTGCAGACCTGGCGAACCTGGTGAACGAAGCGGCACTGTTTGCAGCTCGCGGTAACAAGCGCGTGGTATCAATGGTTGAGTTCGAAAAAGCGAAAGACAAAATCATGATGGGTGCGGAACGCCGCTCCATGGTGATGACGGAAGCGCAGAAAGAATCCACCGCCTACCACGAAGCGGGCCACGCGATTATCGGTCGCCTGGTGCCAGAGCACGATCCGGTGCACAAAGTAACGATTATTCCGCGCGGCCGTGCGCTGGGCGTGACCTTCTTCCTGCCTGAAGGCGACGCGATCAGCGCCAGCCGTCAGAAACTGGAAAGTCAGATCTCTACCCTGTACGGTGGTCGTCTGGCAGAAGAAATCATCTACGGCGTCGAGCATGTTTCTACCGGTGCGTCGAACGATATTAAAGTGGCGACTAACCTGGCACGTAACATGGTGACCCAATGGGGCTTCTCCGACAAACTCGGTCCGCTGCTGTATGCAGAAGAAGAGGGTGAAGTGTTCCTGGGCCGCTCTGTTGCGAAAGCGAAGCACATGTCTGATGAAACGGCTCGTATCATCGACCAGGAAGTTAAAGCGCTTATCGAACGTAACTACAATCGTGCGCGTCAGCTTCTGAACGAAAACATGGACATCCTGCACTCGATGAAAGATGCGCTCATGAAATATGAGACTATCGATGCACCGCAGATCGACGATCTGATGGCTCGCCGCGATGTGCGTCCGCCAGCGGGTTGGGAAGAACCGGGTTCATCCAACAACTCTGGCAGCACGGGTAAACCAAGTGCTCCGCGTCCAGTTGATGAGCCACCTGCACCGGACTCTGGCACCATGTCAGAGCAGTTCGGCGACAAATAAGTTCTCCTTCGTGGATAACCGTGCTTTAACTGAAACCCTGGGGCTTGCCCTGGGGTTTTTTCTATTCAACATCAAGAGATAAAAAGGATTCTTTATGAAACTCACCGCCCAGGGCTCCATCCTGGATCTTTCCCATCCGCACGTCATGGGAATACTCAACGTTACGCCTGACTCTTTCTCCGACGGCGGCACGCATAACACGCTGGTTGAGGCGGTGAAACATGCAAATCTGATGATTAACGCCGGCGCGACAATCATTGATGTTGGCGGCGAATCCACACGTCCTGGGGCGTTGGATGTGAGCGTTGATGAAGAACTTGAGCGCGTTATCCCGGTGGTCGAAGCCATTGCCCAGCGTTTTGAAGTCTGGATTTCTGTCGATACCTCTAAACCTGAGGTCATGCGCGAATCAGCGCGAGTAGGCGCGCATATCATCAATGATATCCGTTCGCTTAGCGAACCCGGGGCGCTGGAAGCGGCGGCAGAAACGGGTCTGCCTGTGTCGTTGATGCATATGCAGGGTAATCCAAAAACCATGCAGGATTCGCCGAAATATGATGATGTCTTTGCCGATGTAAATCGCTATTTTGTCGAACAAATCGCTCGCTGCGAGAAGGCCGGGATCCCAAAAGAAAAATTGCTGCTCGACCCGGGCTTCGGTTTCGGTAAAAATCTCTCCCATAACTATGCGTTACTGGCGCGTTTGTCAGAATTCCATCATTTTGGCTTACCGCTGTTTGTCGGTATGTCGCGTAAATCGATGATTGGCCAACTGCTAAATGTGGGGCCGTCAGACCGTCTTAGCGGCAGCCTGGCGTGTGCCGTGATTGCAGCCATGCAGGGCGCGCATATTGTTCGCGTCCACGACGTCAAAGAAACTGTTGAAGCGATGCGAGTGGTAGAAGCCACCCTGTCTGCGAAAGGAAAAAAACATTATGAGTAATCGCAAATATTTTGGTACCGATGGGATCCGTGGCCGTGTAGGAGACTCACCGATTACCCCTGAGTTTGTCCTGAAGCTGGGCTGGGCGGCAGGTAAAGTCCTTGCAAGCCACGGTTCGCGTAAAATCATTATCGGTAAAGACACGCGGATTTCCGGCTATATGCTGGAGTCTGCGTTAGAGGCTGGGCTGGCTGCGGCGGGGTTATCCGCCTCATTTACCGGCCCTATGCCGACCCCTGCGGTGGCCTATCTGACCCGTACCTTCCGTGCAGAAGCCGGTATTGTGATCTCCGCATCCCACAATCCCTTCTACGATAACGGCATTAAATTCTTCTCCATCGACGGCACCAAATTGCCGGATGACGTTGAAGAAGCGATTGAAGCCGAGATGGAAAAAGAGCTGACCTGCGTCGACTCCGCTGAGCTCGGAAAAGCCAGCCGCATTGTGGATGCGGCCGGCCGCTATATCGAATTCTGTAAAGGCACTTTCCCCAACGAACTTAACCTCAACGCATTGAAGATTGTGGTGGACTGCGCCAACGGCGCGACCTATCACATCGCACCGAACGTGCTGCGTGAACTAGGGGCGAATGTTATTGCGATCGGCTGCGAGCCGAACGGCGTAAATATTAATGAAGAAGTCGGCGCGACGGACGTTCGTGCGTTACAAGCGCGCGTGCTGGCGGAGAAAGCCGATCTGGGTATTGCGCTGGACGGCGACGGCGATCGCGTGATTATGGTTGACCACGAAGGCAATAAAGTCGATGGCGACCAAATCATGTATATCATCGCCCGTGAAGCGTTGCGTCAGGGGCAGCTTCGCGGTGGCGCTGTCGGGACGCTGATGAGCAACATGGGGCTGGAAGTCGGCCTCAAACAGCTGGGCATTCCTTTCACGCGTGCCAAAGTCGGTGACCGCTACGTGCTGGAAAAAATGCAGGAGAAAGGATGGCGAATTGGGGCGGAAAACTCCGGCCACGTTATCCTGCTGGACAAAACCACCACCGGTGACGGTATCGTTGCGGGCCTGCAGGTCGTTGCGGCGATGGTGCGAAACCATATGAGTTTGCACGACCTGTGCAGCGGGATGAAAATGTTCCCTCAGGTGCTGGTGAATGTTCGCTATACCGACGGCAAATCCAATCCGTTGGAGAATGATGCTGTGAAAACGGCGGCGGCAGAAGTGGAAGCCGCGCTGGGCAACCGCGGGCGTGTGCTGTTGCGTAAATCAGGCACTGAGCCGTTGATTCGCGTGATGGTTGAAGGTGAAGACGCCGAACAGGTAACGGCATTTGCCCACCGGATTGCTGATGCGGTAAAAGCGGTTTAATGCTCGCTAAGTGACTAAAAAGGCGGCGCTTGCCGCCTTTTTTTGCATGATTCACCGTTGTTTTGCTGTTTTTTTCCGCAGTTGATACAATGTGTCGAAATTGCCCTTGCGAAGGTCATTCGCTTTGGTTAGTATTCACACCCGCTTCAGTGGGAAAATAAATCTCCCGCTTTATTGGTTGAGGCACTGGTACGCGGTGACCCCGCAAGGAACAGGTTGATTATGTACGAAGCTCTTTTAGTAGTTTTCCTTATTGTAGCGATTGGCCTTGTGGTCCTCGTTATGCTGCAACAAGGTAAAGGCGCTGATATGGGAGCCTCCTTTGGAGCAGGCGCTTCCGGCACGCTGTTTGGTTCAAGTGGTTCTGGTAACTTCATGACCCGTATGACCGCCGTGTTTGCGACGCTGTTCTTCATTATCAGTCTGGTACTGGGTAACATCAACAGTAACAAGACCAATAAAGGAAGTGAGTGGGAAAACCTGACTGCACCGGCTAACACCGAGCAGACTCAGCCAGCTGCACCGGCCCAGCCGACCAGCGATATCCCGCACTAATAGCAGTATCTGTACCGAGGTGGTGGAATTGGTAGACACGCTACCTTGAGGTGGTAGTGCCCTAACGGGCTTGTGGGTTCGAGTCCCATCCTCGGTACCAATATTCCGAAAGAAAGACGCTGAAAAGCGTCTTTTTTTTCGTCTGTAGTTTGGTGGTGTACATGGTGTTGTAGGCCGGATAAGGCGTTTACGCCGCCATCCGGCAATGTGCGCTTGTGCCTGATGGCGCTACGCTTATCAGGCTTACGCCATATACACCACACCGCAAGTACAAAACCCAGAATACAAAAAAGGCCGCATACGCGGCCTTTCACTCATTTTCTTACTCGTTTATTTACTTTTGTTTTCCAGATTCTCAACCTGAGGCAGACCGGTTGCGGCAGACGCGGTCAGCAGACCGGACTTCGCATAGCCGAACAGCTTCTCGCGGGTATCGGTGATATCCAGATTACGCATGGTCAATTGACCGATACGGTCGTCAGGTGAGAAGACGGATTCACCTTTCTCCATGGTCAGTCGCTCTGCCTTATAGGTCAGGTTGTCGGACACGGTGTTCATAATCGAGTAATCATTACCACGACGCAGTTCCAGCGTGACTTCACCGGTAATCTGGCTTGCGACCCAACGTTGCAGACCGTCACGCAGCATCAGCGCCTGAGAGTCGAACCAGCGACCTTGATACAGCAGACGACCCAGCTGACGGCCGTGGGCGTGATACTGTTCAATGGTATCTTCGTTGTGAATGCCGGTCAGCAGACGCTCGTAGGCGATATGCAGCAGCGCCATCCCTGGGGCTTCGTAAATACCACGGCTTTTCGCTTCGATAATACGGTTTTCAATCTGATCGCTCATCCCCAGACCGTGGCGTCCGCCGATGCGGTTGGCTTCCAGCATTAGTTCAACGTCATCGCTGAAGGTTTTACCGTTCAACGCGACGGGATGGCCCTGCTCAAAACGGACGGTGACTTCTTCCGCAGGGATTTTCACGTTTTCATCCCAGAATTTTACACCCATGATCGGATTAACGATTTTGAGGCTGGAATTCAGGAACTCGAGATCTTTAGCTTCGTGGGTTGCACCCAGCATGTTGGAATCGGTTGAGTAAGCTTTTTCAACCGACATTTTGTAGTCGAAACCACAGGCAATCATAAACTCGGACATTTCATGGCGTCCGCCCAGCTCATCAATAAAATCGGTATCCAGCCAGGGTTTGTAAATCTGCAGTTCAGCATTCGTCAGCAGACCATAGCGATAAAAACGCTCGATGTCGTTGCCTTTATAGGTGCTGCCGTCGCCCCAGATATTAACGCCATCTTCTTTCATAGCGGCAACCAGCATGGTGCCGGTTACTGCGCGGCCCAGCGGGGTGGTGTTAAAGTAGGTCAGACCGCCGGTGGTATTATGGAAAGCACCGCATTGAATGGCGGCGATACCTTCAGCAACCAGCTGCTTACGGCAGTCGATCAGGCGAGCGTTCTCGGCACCATATTCCATAGCACGACGAGGAATTGCATCATAATCATCTTCGTCTGGCTGTCCCAGGTTTGCAGTATATGCATAAGGGACCGCACCTTTTTGTCGCATCCACAGCAGCGCTGCGCTGGTGTCAAGACCGCCAGAGAAGGCGATACCAATACGTTGACCTGCTGGAAGATGCTTGAGAATCGTCGTCATAAAGTAAAACCCTGCTTAAGTGACTGAAGGGGGAATCGCTTTCCGCTGTCAGTGAATTTTTATGCAAAATAAATGAGTTTTAATTTAATCATCTTTTGCTTGTGACTGGAAGTGATTCATGCATTTTTATTCAAAAAATCCGCGCTATCAGTGTAGGCCATTGCGATAACCTTACCGCGATGGCAAACGCATTTCTTCTGCATAGAATGTGAGGTTGACAAGCTGTGAGCTACATCACTATACTGTAGGTCGATTTTACGTCCCGTCCTCGGTACCAAATCCCAGCATTATTTGCATTTTTTACTCAAAACGCGTAAAATTTGCCACGTTCGTTTCAGGCGCGGGGTGGAGCAGCCTGGTAGCTCGTCGGGCTCATAACCCGAAGGTCGTCGGTTCAAATCCGGCCCCCGCAACCACTTTCCCTTAGAGTTATTTTTCAAATATACTGTGAAGACTTAGGCCTTCGGAGTTGGATTTGAAAAAAATTCTTTCGGAAGGTTCTCCAGGCCGCAGTTGCGGCTATAGGGTTCAGTTATCTAAAGCCCCGATTTATCGGGGTTTTTTGTTATCTGACTACAGAATAACTGGGCTTTATGCCCTTTTTTTATGTCTTGGGGGTGGGTTTGTCCACATTAGAGCAAAAATTAACAGAGATGATTACAGCGCCGGTTGAAGCCCTGGGCTATGAACTGGTCGGCATCGAATTTATTCGTGGCCGCACTTCCACACTGCGCATCTATATTGATAGTGAAGATGGCATCAATGTTGATGATTGTGCTGATGTGAGCCACCAGGTAAGCGCTGTAATGGATGTAGAAGATCCGATTACCGTTGCTTACAACCTGGAAGTGTCCTCTCCGGGCCTCGACCGTCCTATGTTCACCGCTGAACACTATGTACGCTTCCTGGGTGAAGAGGTGACGCTGGTACTGCGTATGGCGGTACAAAACCGTCGTAAATGGCAGGGCGTTATCAAAGCGGTGGACGGTGAAATGATCACCGTTACAGTCGATGGTAAAGATGAAGTGTTCGCGCTGAGTAATATCCAGAAGGCGAACCTGGTTCCCCACTTTTAACAGTCTGGATTGAGGTGAAAAGCCCGCGATGAACAAAGAAATTTTGGCCGTTGTTGAAGCCGTTTCCAACGAAAAATCACTGCCACGCGAGAAAATTTTTGAAGCGCTGGAAAGTGCGCTGGCTACAGCAACCAAGAAAAAATACGAGCAAGAAATTGATGTGCGTGTAGAAATTGACCGTCGTAGCGGTGATTTCGACACGTTCCGCCGTTGGGTTATTGTTGAAGAAGTGACCCAGCCAACCAAAGAAATCACCCTGGAAGCCGCGCGTTACGAAGACGAAAGTCTGAACGTGGGTGAATACGTTGAAGATCAGATTGAATCTGTCACCTTCGACCGTATCACCACCCAGACGGCAAAACAGGTTATCGTCCAGAAAGTACGTGAAGCTGAACGTGCGATGGTCGTCGACCAGTTCCGTGAACACGAAGGTGAAATCGTCACCGGCGTGGTGAAGAAAGTAAACCGCGACAATATTTCACTGGATCTGGGCAACAACGCTGAAGCCGTTATCCAGCGCGAAGATATGCTGCCGCGTGAAAACTTCCGTCCGGGCGACCGTATTCGTGGTGTTTTATACTCTGTACGTCCAGAAGCTCGTGGCGCACAGCTGTTCGTCACCCGTTCTAAGCCGGAAATGCTGATCGAACTGTTCCGCATTGAAGTGCCGGAAATTGGCGAAGAAGTGATTGAAATCAAAGCCGCCGCTCGCGATCCTGGCTCTCGTGCGAAAATTGCCGTTAAAACTAACGACAAACGTATCGATCCGGTAGGTGCTTGCGTTGGTATGCGTGGCGCACGTGTTCAGGCAGTTTCGACTGAACTCGGCGGCGAGCGCATTGATATCGTCCTGTGGGATGATAACCCGGCGCAGTTTGTCATCAATGCGATGGCACCGGCTGATGTTGCATCCATCGTGGTTGACGAAGACAAGCACACCATGGATATCGCCGTTGAAGCCGGTAACCTGGCTCAGGCGATTGGTCGTAATGGCCAGAACGTCCGTCTGGCCTCTCAGCTCAGCGGCTGGGAACTCAACGTAATGACCGTTGATGACCTGCAGGCTAAGCACCAGGCTGAAGCACACGCTGCTATCGATACCTTCACCAAATATCTCGATATTGATGAAGATTTCGCAACCGTGCTGGTTGAAGAAGGCTTTGCAACGCTCGAAGAACTGGCCTACGTGCCAATGAAAGAGCTGCTGGCTATCGACGGCCTGGATGAAGACACCGTTGAAGCGCTGCGCGAGCGTGCTAAAAACGCACTGACCACTCTGGCACTGGCCCAGGAAGAAAGCCTCGGTGATAACAAACCGGCTGACGATCTGCTGAATCTGGAAGGATTGGATCGCGAAATGGCCTTCAAACTGGCTGCCCGTGGTGTTTGTACGCTGGAAGATCTCGCCGAACAGGGCATTGATGATCTGGCTGATATCGAAGGGTTAACCGACGAAAAAGCCGGTGAGCTGATTATGGCTGCCCGTAATATTTGCTGGTTCGGTGACGAAGCGTAATAAACTGTAGCAGGAAGGAACAGTATGACAGATGTAACCGTAAAATCGCTGGCTGCAGAAATACAGACCTCCGTGGATCGCCTGGTACAGCAATTTGCTGATGCAGGTATCCCGAAGGCTGCTGATGACTCTGTGTCCGCACAAGAGAAGCAAACCTTACTGGCGCATTTGAACCGTGAAAACGGCTCGGCGCCGGATAAGTTGACTTTGCAGCGCAAAACGCGCAGTACTCTCAACATTCCAGGTACCGGTGGAAAAAGTAAATCGGTACAAATCGAAGTCCGCAAGACACGCACCTTTGTGAAACGCGATCCGCAAGAGGCTGAACGCCTGGCCGCGGAAGAGCAGGCGCAGCGTGAAGCGGAAGAGCAAGCCCGTCGTGAAGCAGAAGAAACTGCTAAACGCGAGGCGCAACAAAAAGCCGAACGTGAGGCCGCAGAACAAGCTAAACGTGAAGCCGCTGATAAAGCGAAACGTGAAGCTGCGGAAAAAGACAAAGTGAGCAATCAACAGACCGACGATATGACAAAAACCGCCCAGGCCGACAAAGCCCGCCGTGAAAATGAAGCCGCTGAGCTGAAGCGCAAAGCTGAAGAAGAATCGCGCCGTAAGCTGGAAGAAGAAGCCCGCCGCGTAGCGGAAGAGGCTCGCCGTATGGCGGAAGAAAACGAAAAGAATGGTGTGAACACCGCTGCTGAACCAACTGAAGATGCCAGCGATTATCACGTCACCACCTCTCAGCATGCTCGTCAGGCTGAAGACGAAAATGACCGTGAAGTTGAAGGCGGTCGTGGCCGTACCCGTACTGCGACCAAAGCTGCTCGCCCTCAGAAGAAAGGCAACAAGCACGCTGAATCTAAAGCGGACCGCGAAGAAGCGCGTGCTGCGGGTCGCGGCGGTAAAGGCGGTAAGCGTAAAGGTTCTTCCCTGCAGCAGGGCTTCCAAAAGCCAGCTCAGGCCGTTAACCGTGACGTTGTGATTGGCGAAACCATCACCGTTGGCGAATTAGCGAACAAGATGGCGGTCAAAGGCTCTCAGGTCATCAAAGCGATGATGAAGCTGGGCGCAATGGCGACCATCAACCAGGTTATCGATCAGGAAACCGCACAGTTGGTTGCCGAAGAGATGGGCCACAAAGTTATCCTGCGTCGTGAAAACGAGCTGGAAGAGGCGCTGATGAGCGACCGTGACACCGGCGCTGCGGCTGAACCGCGCGCACCGGTTGTGACCATCATGGGTCACGTTGACCACGGTAAAACCTCTCTGCTGGACTACATTCGTTCAACGAAAGTGGCCTCTGGCGAAGCGGGCGGCATTACCCAGCACATCGGTGCATACCACGTTGAAACTGACAACGGTATGATCACCTTCCTGGACACCCCGGGGCACGCCGCGTTTACCTCTATGCGTGCTCGTGGTGCGCAGGCAACGGATATCGTTGTTCTGGTTGTTGCAGCAGACGACGGCGTGATGCCGCAGACTATCGAAGCTATCCAGCACGCGAAAGCTGCGCAGGTGCCGATGGTTGTTGCAGTCAACAAAATCGATAAGCCAGAAGCCGATATGGATCGCGTGAAGAACGAACTGTCTCAGTACGGCGTTATGCCGGAAGAGTGGGGCGGCGAATCACAGTTCATCCCAGTTTCTGCGAAAGCCGGTACCGGTATCGATGACCTGCTGAACGCTATCCTGCTGCAGGCTGAAGTTCTGGAGCTGAAAGCGATTCGTAAAGGTATGGCAAGCGGCGCGGTTATCGAATCCTTCCTCGACAAAGGTCGTGGCCCAGTGGCTACCGTCCTGGTACGTGAAGGTACTCTGAACAAGGGCGATATCGTACTGTGTGGCTTCGAATACGGCCGCGTTCGTGCAATGCGTAACGAACTGGGTCAGGAAGTTCTGGAAGCAGGTCCGTCTATTCCAGTTGAAATCCTGGGTCTGTCCGGCGTTCCTGCGGCGGGTGACGAAGTTACCGTTGTTCGTGACGAGAAAAAAGCGCGTGAAGTTGCACTGTATCGTCAGGGCAAATTCCGTGAAGTTAAGCTGGCTCGTCAGCAGAAATCTAAACTTGAAAACATGTTTGCTAACATGACTGAAGGCGAAGTTCACGAAGTGAACGTCGTACTGAAAGCAGACGTTCAGGGTTCTGTTGAAGCTATCGCTGACTCCTTGCTGAAACTGTCTACCGACGAAGTGAAAGTAAGAATCATCGGTTCTGGCGTAGGTGGTATCACCGAAACCGACGCAACGCTTGCTGCAGCATCTAACGCTATCCTGGTTGGCTTCAACGTCCGTGCTGATGCCTCTGCGCGTAAAGTGATTGAATCTGAAAGCCTGGATCTGCGTTACTACTCCGTCATCTATCATCTGATCGACGAAGTGAAAGCAGCAATGAGCGGCATGCTGTCTCCAGAACTGAAACAGCAGATCATTGGTCTGGCTGAAGTGCGTGATGTGTTCAAATCACCGAAATTTGGTGCAATCGCGGGCTGTATGGTTACCGAAGGTACCATCAAACGTCACAACCCAATCCGCGTTCTGCGCGACAACGTGGTTATCTATGAAGGCGAGCTGGAATCCCTGCGCCGCTTCAAAGATGACGTCAACGAAGTCCGTAACGGTATGGAATGTGGTATCGGCGTTAAGAACTACAACGATGTACGCACTGGCGATATGATCGAAGTCTTCGAAATTATCGAAATCCAACGTACCATCGATTAATGACCGATCGTAGGCCGGGTTAGCGAAGCGCCACCCGGCAATTATTTCAAAAGGGGCTGATAGCCCCTTTTTTGTCTGGAGAATTTATTATGGCGAAAGAATTTGGTCGCCCACAGCGCGTGTCTCAGGAAATGCAAAAAGAGATCGCTATCATCCTGCAGCGCGAAATTAAAGACCCGCGCCTGGGTATGATGACCACCGTTTCCGGTGTTGAAATGTCTCGCGACCTGGCCTATGCCAAAGTGTTCGTAACTTTCCTGAACGACAAAGATGAAGCTGCCGTGAAAGCAGGCATCAAAGCGTTACAGGAAGCCTCTGGCTTCATCCGTTCGCTGCTGGGTAAAGCCATGCGTCTGCGTATCGTGCCGGAACTGACCTTCTTCTACGACAACTCGTTGGTTGAAGGGATGCGCATGTCAAACCTGGTCAGCAACGTGGTCAAGCATGACGATGAACGTCGTGTGAACCCGGACGACAGCAAGGAGGACTGATGAGTCGTCCTCGTCGTCGCGGCCGTGATATTCACGGCGTATTGTTGCTGGATAAGCCATTAGGCGCGTCCAGCAATGATGTGCTGCAAAAGGTTAAACGTATTTATAACGCTAACCGTGCCGGGCATACGGGTGCGCTGGATCCACTGGCAACCGGTATGCTGCCGATTTGCCTGGGTGAAGCCACCAAGTTTTCCCAGTATCTGCTCGACTCCGACAAACGCTATCGGGTGGTTGCACGTTTAGGGCAACGTACCGATACCTCGGATGCTGAAGGGCAGATAGTGGAAGAGCGCCCGGTTAACGTCAGCGAGTCTCAGCTGGCCGAAGCGCTTGAGAGTTTCCGTGGTGATACCCAGCAGGTGCCATCGATGTACTCTGCGCTGAAGTATCAGGGGAAAAAACTCTACGAATACGCCCGTCAGGGAATTGAAGTGCCGCGTGAAGCGCGACCGATTACCGTCTACGAATTGCAGTTTATTCGTCATGAAGGTGATGAGGTTGAGCTGGAAATTCACTGCTCAAAAGGCACTTATATTCGTACCATCATTGACGATCTCGGCGAGAAGCTCGGCTGTGGCGCGCATGTCATTTTCCTGCGTCGTCTGGCGGTCAGCAAATACCCGGTTGAACGGATGGTGACGCTTGAGCATCTGCATGAGCTGGTTGCACAAGCCGAACAGCAGGGTATTCCGGCGCCAGAACTGCTCGATCCCTTATTGATGCCAATGGACAGCCCCGCGTCGGACTATCCGGTGGTAAATATTCCTCTCACCTCATCGGTTTACTTCAAAAACGGTAACCCGGTACGCACCACCGGCGCGCCGCTGGACGGCTTGGTTCGCGTGACTGAAGGGGAAGAAGGGAAATTTCTGGGTATGGGTGAAATTGATGATGAAGGCCGCGTGGCTCCACGCCGTCTGGTCGTCGAGTACACCGAGTCAGCCTGACTCTGTCGCTTGCGATAACAGAGCGCTGCGGGTAGAATATCGCGGCTTAACGTCTGCTTAATTGTTTAACAATTGGCGCGCGTTATATCAGGGGTCGCTGAATTAGAGATCGGCACCCTTTCTTTCTTTTAAATTTGGAGTTCAAAATGTCTCTAAGCGTTGAAGCTAAAGCAAAAATCGTTTCTGAGTTCGGTCGTGGCGAAAACGACAGTGGTTCTACCGAAGTTCAGGTTGCACTGCTGACTGCACAGATCAACCACCTGCAGGGTCACTTCTCTGAGCACAAAAAAGATCACCACAGCCGTCGTGGTCTGCTGCGTATGGTTTCTCAGCGTCGTAAACTGCTGGACTACCTGAAACGTAAAGATGTTGCACGTTACACTGCGCTGATCGAGCGTCTGGGTCTGCGTCGCTAACTCTCGCGAGTTTCAGAAAGAGGGGCCTTTATGGCCCCTTTTTTCCACCAGACGGCAGTACGTTATGAAAACATGTACCCCAAAATCACTGATATGGTGTTCAGGCCATCCCATCTTGTTTAGATAAAATTAAGCTGGAATTGCCAACACAGCAGTATTTTGAAAGATAACGGGTATAATGTATTGTTGTTGTACATATTCTTCGTTGCAGAGGTTCGCGCGGCTAATGAGAGGCTTCACCCAGACCGGGTTAGGATTGTCATTAGTCGCGAGGATGCAAAGAAGATCGGTTCCATTGGCAGAGACACCAAGGGGTGTTCTGTCGCATATTAAGAAAGGATAGAATTTTGCTTAATCCGATCGTTCGTAAGTTCCAGTACGGCCAACACACCGTCACGCTGGAAACCGGCATGATGGCGCGTCAGGCGACTGCAGCCGTTATGGTTAGCATGGATGACACTGCGGTATTCGTTACCGTTGTCGGCCAGAAAAAAGCGAAACCAGGCCAGGACTTCTTCCCGCTGACCGTTAACTATCAGGAGCGTACCTACGCTGCTGGCCGTATCCCAGGCAGCTTCTTCCGTCGTGAAGGCCGTCCAAGCGAAGGCGAAACCCTGATCGCGCGTCTGATTGACCGCCCGGTTCGTCCGCTGTTCCCAGAAGGTTTTGTTAACGAAGTCCAGGTTATTGCGACCGTGGTTTCCGTTAACCCACAGATCAACCCAGATATCGTGGCAATGATCGGTGCATCTGCTGCGCTGTCCCTGTCCGGTATTCCGTTCAACGGCCCAATCGGTGCTGCACGTGTTGGTTATATCAATGACCAGTACGTACTGAACCCGACTCAGGACGAGCTGAAAGAAAGCAAACTGAACCTGGTTGTTGCCGGTACCGAAGGTGCCGTGCTGATGGTTGAATCCGAAGCAGAATTGCTGAGCGAAGACCAGATGCTGGGTGCTGTCGTGTTTGGTCACGATCAGCAGCAGGTTGTTATCAAAGAAATCAACGAGCTGGTTAAAGAAGCCGGTAAACCACGTTGGGATTGGCAGCCAGAAGCCGTCAACGAAGCGCTGAATGCGCGCGTTGCTGCGCTGGCGGAAGCACGCCTGAGCGACGCTTACCGTATCACCGACAAACAAGAGCGTTATGCTCAGGTTGACGTGATTAAATCTGAAACCATCGCTCAGCTGACCGCAGAAGACGAAACCCTGGACGCTAACGAGCTGGGTGAAATCCTGCACGCTATCGAGAAAAACGTTGTTCGTAGCCGCGTACTGGCAGGCGAGCCGCGTATCGATGGCCGTGAAAAAGACATGATCCGTGGTCTGGACGTTCGTACTGGCGTACTGCCACGTACTCACGGCTCTGCGCTGTTCACCCGTGGCGAAACTCAGGCGCTGGTTACCGCGACCCTGGGCACCACCCGTGACGCACAGAACCTCGACGAGCTGATGGGCGAGCGTACTGACAACTTCCTGTTCCACTACAACTTCCCTCCGTACTGCGTAGGTGAAACTGGCATGGTGGGTTCTCCTAAGCGTCGTGAAATTGGTCACGGTCGTCTGGCGAAACGCGGCGTGCTGGCAGTGATGCCGGATCTGGACAAATTCCCGTACACCGTACGTGTTGTGTCTGAAATCACCGAATCCAACGGTTCTTCTTCCATGGCTTCCGTGTGTGGTGCTTCTCTGGCGCTGATGGACGCAGGCGTGCCAATCAAAGCGGCCGTTGCGGGTATCGCGATGGGTCTGGTGAAAGAAGGCGACAACTACGTTGTTCTGTCTGACATCCTGGGCGACGAAGATCACCTGGGTGATATGGACTTCAAAGTAGCGGGTTCCCGCGACGGTATCTCTGCGCTGCAGATGGATATCAAAATTGAAGGCATCACCAAAGAGATCATGAAGGCCGCTCTGAACCAGGCTAAAGGTGCACGTCTGCACATCCTGGGCGTGATGGAACAGGCGATTAACGCGCCACGTGGCGACATCTCTCAGTTCGCTCCACGTATCCACACGATCAAGATCAGCCCAGACAAGATTAAAGACGTTATCGGTAAAGGCGGTTCTGTTATCCGTGCGCTGACCGAAGAAACTGGCACCACAATCGAAATCGAAGATGACGGTACCGTGAAAATTGCAGCGACTGACGGCGAAAAAGCGAAATACGCGATTCGTCGTATCGAAGAGATCACCGCAGAAATCGAAGTGGGTCGTATCTACAACGGTAAAGTGACTCGTATCGTCGACTTCGGTGCATTCGTTGCAATCGGTGGCGGTAAAGAAGGTCTGGTTCACATCTCTCAGATCGCTGACAAGCGCGTTGAGAAAGTGACCGACTATCTGCAGATGAACCAGGAAGTGCCGGTTAAAGTTCTGGAAGTTGACCGTCAGGGCCGCGTACGTCTGAGCATCAAAGAAGCAACTGAACAGTCTTCTACCGCACCGGTTGCACCGGCAGCGGAACAAGGCGAGTAAGATTGCCTTTTGCCCTCCGCGTTTGCGGAGGGCGCATTTCGCTGGCATGATGCCTTGTTTGCATGCGGGGAACAGGACGTTCATCCATTTGTTGTCTTCGGGAGTGGGAAATGAAGCCTTTTTTGCGCTGGTGTTTCGTGGCGACAGCACTCACGCTGGCAGGATGCAACAGCTCTGCCTGGCGTAAAAGTGAAGTCCTCGCGGTACCATTGCAACCGACTTTACAGCAGGAAGTGATCCTGGCACGCATGGAACAAATTCTTGCCAGTCGGGCTTTGACCGATGACGAACGCGCACAGCTTTTATATGAGCGCGGAGTGTTGTATGATAGTCTAGGTTTGAGAGCATTAGCGCGTAACGATTTTTCGCAAGCGCTGGCTATCAGACCCGATATGCCTGAAGTATTCAATTACTTAGGCATTTATTTAACGCAGGCAGGCAATTTTGATGCTGCCTATGAAGCGTTTGATTCTGTACTTGAGCTTGATCCAACTTACAATTATGCGCACTTGAACCGCGGCATCGCACTTTATTACGGTGGCCGTGCTAAATTAGCGCAAGATGATCTGCTAGCGTTTTATCAAGACGATCCCAATGATCCTTTCCGCAGCCTGTGGCTATATCTCGCTGAGCAGAAGCTCGATGAGAAGCAGGCCAAAGATGCGTTGAAGCAACGCTTCGACAAATCGGATAAAGAGCAATGGGGATGGAACATTGTCGAGTTCTACCTGGGCAACATTGACGAAAAAACGTTAATGGAACGCCTGAAGGCGGACGCAACGGATAACACCTCGCTCGCTGAGCATCTCAGTGAAACCAACTTCTATTTAGGTAAGTACTACCTAAGTCTGGGGGACAAGGACAGCGCTACGGCACTGTTCAAACTGGCGGTTGCCAACAACGTACACAACTACGTTGAGCACCGATACGCATTGTTGGAATTAGCGCTCTTGGGCCAGGAGCAAGATGACCTGGCAGAATCGGACCAGCAATAGCTGACGTACACATCAGCCCATAATCTCTTTTGATTGTCATCACCTTAACGGGTGAGGGCGTTGTTGTTCGTTAATACACCTACTTTGAGCCGGTTCACACTTTTAATGAAAATTACCGAAAATTTTCACGATGAGTTATGTAGACTGGCCGCCATTAATTTTGAGGCACACGTACTACATGGCTGAATTCGAAACCACTTTTGCAGATCTGGGGCTTAAAGCTCCTATCCTTGAAGCCCTTAACGATCTGGGTTACGAAAAACCATCTCCGATCCAGGCTGAGTGTATCCCACACCTGCTGGGCGGCCGCGATGTTCTGGGTATGGCCCAGACCGGTAGCGGTAAAACCGCAGCGTTCTCCTTACCGCTGCTGAACAACCTTGATCCTGAGCTGAAAGCACCACAGATTCTGGTGCTGGCACCGACCCGCGAACTGGCGGTTCAGGTTGCTGAAGCAATGACTGAATTTTCTAAACACATGCGCGGCGTAAACGTGGTAGCCCTTTACGGCGGCCAGCGTTATGACGTGCAGTTACGCGCCCTGCGTCAAGGGCCACAGATTGTCGTCGGTACTCCGGGTCGTCTGTTAGACCACCTGAAGCGCGGCACCCTGGATCTCTCTAAACTGAGCGGTCTGGTGCTGGACGAAGCTGACGAAATGCTGCGTATGGGCTTTATCGAAGACGTTGAAACCATCATGGCTCAGATCCCAGAAGGTCATCAGACCGCTCTGTTCTCTGCAACCATGCCGGAAGCAATTCGTCGTATTACCCGTCGCTTTATGAAAGATCCGCAGGAAGTGCGCATTCAGTCTAGCGTCACTACCCGCCCTGACATCAGCCAGAGCTTCTGGTCTGTCTACGGCATGCGTAAAAACGAAGCGCTGGTACGTTTCCTGGAAGCGGAAGATTTTGATGCGGCGATTATCTTCGTGCGTACCAAAAACGCGACTCTGGAAGTGGCTGAAGCTCTGGAACGTAGCGGCTACAGCAGCGCTGCGCTGAACGGTGACATGAACCAGTCTCTGCGTGAGCAGACTCTGGAACGTCTGAAAGACGGTCGCCTGGACATCCTGATCGCAACCGACGTTGCGGCACGTGGTCTGGACGTTGAGCGTATTAGCCTTGTTGTTAACTACGACATCCCAATGGACTCTGAGTCTTACGTTCACCGTATCGGTCGTACCGGTCGTGCGGGTCGTGCGGGTCGTGCGCTGCTGTTCGTTGAGAACCGCGAGCGTCGTCTGCTGCGCAACATCGAACGCACCATGAAACTGTCCATTCCAGAAGTTGAACTGCCAAACGCAGATCTGCTGGGCAAACGCCGTCTGGAAAAATTCGCCGCGAAAGTACAGCAGCAGCTGGAAAGCAGCGATCTGGATCAGTACCGTGCACTGCTGGCGCAAATTAAGCCAACCGCAGAAGGCGAAGAGCTGGATGTTGAAACGCTGGCCGCTGCGCTGCTGAAAATGGCACAGGGCGAACGTTCTCTGATCGTTCCACCTGATGCGCCTATGCGTGCTAAGCGTGAGTTCCGTGAGCGTGACGATCGTTTCGAACGTCGTGGCGACCGTAATGACCGTGGTCCACGTGACCGTGCTGAGCGTGGCGGTGAAGATCGTCCTAAGCGCGAACGTCGTGACGTTGGCGATATGGAGCTGTACCGCATTGAAGTTGGCCGTGATGATGGTGTTGAAGTTCGTCATATCGTTGGCGCGATTGCTAACGAAGGCGACATCAGCAGCCGTTACATCGGTAACATCAAGCTGTTCGGTACTCACTCTACTATCGAACTGCCAAAAGGTATGCCGGGCGAAGTTCTGCAACACTTTACTCGTACTCGCATTCTGAACAAGCCAATGAACATGCAGCTGATGGGCGATGCCCAGCCGCGTCCTGGTGGTCGTGGTGGCGAGCGTCGTGAAGGCGGCCGTGCTTACGGCGGCGGTGGCGAACGTCGTGAAGGCGGTCGTGGCTTTGGCGGTGAGCGCCGTGAAGGTGGCCGTGGTGATGGTCGTCGTTTCAGCGGCGAACGTCGTGACGGCGGCAACGGTAACCGTGCGCCGCGCCGTGATGATGCTGGTGCTGCACCGCGTCGTGACGACTCTACCGGTCGTCGTCGTTTCGGTGGTGACGCATAAGCCTCGCAGCTTATTAGCGTAAAGTAATAATTACAGCCCCGATCTTTATGATTGGGGCTTTTTTTTATTTCATTTGTACTCGTGTACTGGTACAGTGCGACACATTGGAATGCAGTAGCAAAATAATACACTGGAGATAAGGCTGTATGGCGACACTAACCACCACCCAGACGTCCCCATCGCTGCTTGGCGGCGTGGTGATCATTGGCGGCACAATCATTGGTGCTGGGATGTTTTCCTTACCGGTCGTCATGTCCGGGGCGTGGTTTTTCTGGTCAATGGCGGCGCTGGTGTTTACCTGGTTCTGCATGCTGCACTCAGGGCTAATGATCCTTGAGGCCAATCTGAACTACCGCATTGGTTCAAGCTTCGACACCATCACGAAAGATCTGCTGGGCAAGGGCTGGAACGTCGTTAACGGCATCTCTATTGCTTTTGTGCTCTACATCCTGACCTACGCCTACATTTCAGCGAGCGGCTCGATTCTGCACCATACCTTTGCTGAGATGTTGCTGAATGTTCCGGCACGTGTGGCGGGCTTTGGCTTTGCACTGCTGGTGGCGTTCGTGGTGTGGTTGAGTACCAAAGCGGTAAGCCGAATGACGGCCATCGTGCTGGGCGCCAAGGTCATCACCTTCTTCCTGACCTTCGGTAGCCTGATGGGCCACGTCACGCCAACGACGCTGTTTAACGTTGCGGAGACGCATGCCAGCTATACGCCTTACCTGCTGATGACGCTGCCGTTCTGTCTGGCCTCGTTTGGCTATCACGGCAACGTGCCGAGCCTGATGAAATACTACGGCAAAGATCCTAAGACCATCGTGAAGTGCCTGGTCTACGGTACGCTGCTGGCGCTGGTGCTCTACACGGTGTGGCTGTTGGCGACGATGGGTAACATCCCACGTCCAGAATTTATCGGCATCGCGCAAAAGGGCGGTAATATCGATGTGCTGGTACAGGCGCTGAGCGGCGTGCTTAATAGCCGTAGCCTCGATCTCCTGCTGGTGGTGTTCTCAAACTTTGCGGTAGCCAGCTCGTTCCTTGGCGTGACGCTGGGGCTGTTTGACTACCTGGCGGATCTGTTCGGCTTTGATGATTCTGCGCTGGGCCGTTTTAAAACCGCGCTGCTGACCTTCCTGCCGCCGATTATCGGTGGTCTGTTATGGCCGAACGGTTTCCTGTACGCCATTGGCTATGCGGGGCTGGCGGCAACGATTTGGGCGGCAATTGTTCCGGCGCTGCTGGCGCGTAAATCCCGCAAGCGTTTTGGTAGCCCGAAATTCCGCGTCTGGGGCGGTAAGCCGATGATTGCGCTGATTCTGGTGTTCGGGGTGGGTAACGCGTTGGTGCATGTGCTGTCGAGCTTTAATTTACTGCCGGTTTATCAGTAAGGCAATTGCCCGGTGGCGCTAAGCTTACCGGGCCTACATTTTTTGCGTAGGCCGGATAAGGCGTAGCCGCCATCCGGCACAAACTGCACTACCCCAACAATTCCTGCTTCACATCCATCGCTAAATCAAACGAATGCAACCGCGCCTGATGGTCGAAAATCTGCCCATTGACCATAATCTCATCCGCCTGGGTTTCCCGCAGAATCGACTCCAGCCCGTGGCGCACCTTCTCTTTATCTCCCACCAATGACATGCTGAGCGCCTGGTCAACCCCATACTTCTCCGACGGTGACCAGAACTTACTCATATCCTGAATGGGTGGCGGCAGTTGCCCGGTTTCACCCCGGCGCAGCCTGGTAAATGCCTGCTGCATGGAAGTGAAGAGGAATTCCGCGTCGCGATTGCTGTCGGCGGCGATGATGTTGATGCACACCATTGCATACGGTTTTTCCAGCCGTGCTGATGGCTTGAAGTGGGTACGATACAGATGCAACGCCTGGAACAGCATGTCCGGTGCGAAATGTGAAGCAAAGGCAAAAGGCAGCCCAAGCTGAGCTGCTAGCTGTGCGCTGTACAAACTTGAGCCTAGTAACCATACCGGGATTTTCTCGCCGTAGCCCGGCACCGGACGCACCTGTGGGTCAGGATCGCGGGCATCAAACCAGTCCACCAGTTCTGCCACATCGCGCGGGAAGTTATCAATATCGCCGCCCATATGACGACGCAGCGCGCGCATTGTTGGCTGATCGCTGCCCGGCGCGCGGCCAAGTCCAAGATCGATACGTCCCGGATATAACGTATTGAGCGTGCCGAACTGCTCGGCTATCACCAGCGGTGAATGGTTCGGCAGCATAACGCCGCCGGAACCGAGATGCAGCGTCGTGGTGTTCGCCGCCAGATAGCCAATCAGTACCGATGTCGCCGCGCTGGCGATGCCGGTCATATTGTGGTGTTCAGCCAGCCAATAGCGCTGATAACCCCGCTTTTCTGCCAGTTTTGCGAGGTCGAGCGAATGAGAGAAGGCTTCTCGCGCGGAGGAACCCTGGGGGATCGGTGCGAGATCCAGCACCGAATATGCAACGGTTTTGTCAGTCATAAAGGCTCACTTTGTTACCAGCTAATCTTGTCATACTGCATTAAAGAATAGTGAATGTTGTTAACAAAGTGAGCTTTATAAGGCGGTATGGTGCACATAAAATGCCTGATGGCGCTTCGCTTATCAGGCCTACAACGCATCGTTGGAGCGACGTCGTAGGCCGGATAAGGCATTTATGCCGCCATCCGGCGAGGTTTTATCAGGCCTGCAATTCCAGACCGGCCAGCCGCTTCCAGTAACCGTTACAGTCACTGTTCGCCGCCAGCGGCAGCGGGGCATTGCCGTTTTCATTGGCGCGGAATGCGTCAAGCATCGCAAACGTCTCCTTGCCCATCGGCGACAGACGCACCATATCGACCAGTCCGTGCATCGAGGCCAGCTCGTTGCCCAGGTTATACACATACCCGCTCATGGTCTGAATACCGTTAAGCACAAACACCTGCTGGTTCTCCTGCGATAACACGTTGCGCCCGGTAGGGTACTTAATGCAGCAGGTTTCACACTCATCTTTCGGCTTGTCTTCTGAACGCGCGGTAAAACAGCGGGCGGAGTAGGCTAGCGGCAAATGTCCGTAGCTTAGCACCTCCACTTCGAACTTATCGCGGATGCCCAGTTCTTCACATTGATTCAGCAGATTCACCAGCCAATCACGAGACAGCTCAACCGGCATACACCAGCGCATCATGCCCTGTTTTTGCAGCAGACGCAGGGTTACCGCGTTGTAGCAGTTCAGCGCATGACCGGCGACAAACGGCAGCTTACGGTCGGCACACATATTGACCACGCCAAGATCGCTGGCTTCCACCAGAAAATCACCGTTTTCAACATAGCGCTTGAGCTCGCCCAGTTCTGATGAAGCCTGCACCAGCGCCAGCGTGGAAAGCACCACCTGCTTACCGCTACCGGCGAGAGATTTCGCCATATCCAGCCAATCGCCCACTTTGGTGGCGCGGCGCTTGCTGCATACCGCTTCGCCCAGATAAATGGTATCGGCGTGGCTTGCGGCGGCCTGCTGGTAAAAATCTTCCAGCGTCTCTTTTGGCCAGTAGTAAAGCACCGGCCCTAATGAATATTTCATTGCTGTTCCTACTGCCATTTACGGTGATACGCGCCGAGGGTGGTCTGGGTGCCTTCGGACATTGAGCCGAGCGTTTCCATCCATGAATCCTGAGCGACGAAATTCTGTGGGTCAGCCATACAGCGGTCAATCGCCTGACGCCAGACTTTCGCCACCTGGCTGACATAGGCCGGGCTACGCTGGCGGCCTTCAATTTTGACCGACGCGATATTCGCTGCCAGCAGTTCTGGCAAAAGCTCCAGCGTGTTGAGGCTTGTCGGTTCTTCCAGCGCGTGATAGCGCTCGCCGTCGACCATATAGCGGCCTTTGCACAGCGTCGGATAACCGGCGTTTTCGCCATCCTGGTAGCGGTCAATTAATACTTCGTTAAGACGCGACTCCAGACCTTGTGGCGTTTGCTGCCAGCGCACGTAGCGCGCCGGAGAGCAGGCACCCACGGTGTTTGGCGACTCGCCGGTCAGGTAAGAGGAAAGATAGCAGCGGCCTTCCGCCATAATGCACAGGCTACCAAAGGCGAACACTTCCAGCGGCACCGGCGTGACGCGGGCCAATTGCTTAACCTGGTGAATAGACAGCACGCGCGGCAGCACGACGCGGGCGACGTCAAAATTGCGATGATAGAAATTAATCGCCTCTTCGTTGGTCGCGGATGCCTGAACGGAGACATGGCGCTCAATATGCGGATAGCGCTCTGCGGCATACTCAAGCATGGCGATGTCGGCAAGGATCAGCGCATCGGCGCCCAGTTGTGCGGCCATGTCCACGGCGCGTTGCCAGCGCACGTAGCCGTCAGGGTGCGCGAAGGTATTAATGGCGATATGCAGCTTGCGGTTATGCTGATGTACGAAGCTCACCGCTTCTTGCAGCTTCTTCTCGGTGAAGTTAAGACCGGCGAAATGGCGGGCGTTGGTATCATCCTTCAGCCCGATATACACCGCATCGGCACCGTTTTCGATAGCCGCCTTCAGCGCCGGAAGGTTTCCGGCAGGGCAGAGCAACTCCATAATTCTTCCTGAGTTTGCGGCCCAGCAGGGGCGCATTATTGTTAATGAATAGGGATTTTAGTTAACCTATCGCTAATCATTTTTGATTTGAGGCAGACAAAAGCGTATTGATGACGCCAATAATCCCTCTGCCTCACGACATAATTGTTGATTTACGCCGCTATGTTGTTTAACTGATATGGCAAAATAACGGAACTATTGCATTCAGGGAGTAAAGCTTGTGTTGGATAAACTGC
This sequence comes from Enterobacteriaceae bacterium, assembly GCA_902363335.1. Taxonomy (GTDB): domain Bacteria; phylum Pseudomonadota; class Gammaproteobacteria; order Enterobacterales; family Enterobacteriaceae; genus Kluyvera. The sequence goes on from CABIZV010000008.1 coordinate 111,445, forward strand.
GTTCACGTCTGGTTCATGTAGCGCCTACTTTGATGAGCGTCCCGGTGAAATTGACGCCGTTCGCGCTGAAACGCCAGGTTCTGCAGCAGATGTTAAGCTGGCAGTTCCGCCAGGCGCTCAATGATGGCGAACTGGATTTCCTTGAGGGGCGTTGGTTGAGCATTGAGGTGCGCGATATTGGCCTGAAATGGTTTACCTCGGTGGAAAACGAGCGCTTAATTGTCAGCGACGCCGCCCAGGCGGACGTCAGCTTCAGCGCGGATGCCAGCGATTTACTGATGATTGCGGCGCGCAAACAGGACCCGGACACGCTCTTCTTCCAGCGTCGTCTGGTGATTGAAGGGGACACGGAGCTGGGGCTCTATGTCAAAAACCTGATGGATGCCATTGAGCTTGAGCAGATGCCTAAAGCGCTGCGCGTGATGCTGATGCAATTGGCTGATTTTGTCGAAGCAGGCCTTAAATCGCCATCAGAAACTAAACATACATCGGTAGGTGAGCCATGCTGATTCGAGTCGAAATTGGAATTGATGCCCCGGGCATCGACGCGTTGTTGCGTCGTACTTTCAACGGTGATGGCGAAGCCAATCTGGTACGCGAACTGCGCGAAGACGGCCTGATTACCCTAGGTCTGGTGGCGACGGATGATGAAGGCCATGTTGTTGGCTATGTCGCCTTTAGTCCGGTGAGTATTGAAGGCGAAGAGTTGCAGTGGGTGGGGCTTGCGCCGCTGGCTGTCGACGCTGAATATCGCGGCCAGGGTCTGGCGCGTCAGATGGTCTATGAAGGTCTGGATTCACTGAATGAATTCGGCTACGCCGCCGTGGTTACGCTCGGCGAACCGGCAATGTACAGCCGTTTCGGTTTTGAACGCGCCGCGCAGTACGATCTGCGCTGCCGCTGGCCGGACACTGAGGAGGCGTTTATGGTGCATCCTCTGGCAGATGACGCGTTAAATGGCGTTCATGGTCTGGTGGAGTATTCCGACCACTTCAATCGCCTGTAAGGCTATGCAGTAACGTTTCAAACGAACCATCACCGGTGACGAGGCGCTCTTTCTGGCGCTTCGTCAACTGCTTGATGCGATACTCCAGGCGTAGCGCCAGCGAGTGCTCGCCCACTTCACCGGAAAATACCAGCCGCAGTTCGCCTTTGCCGCGCAGCGCTTTTGCACCTTTCCCGCTCTGATGCTGGTGGAATCGCCGTTCAACATCGGTGGTGATACCGGTGTACAATTTGTCGTCTGCGGTTCGGACGAGATACAAAAACCAACGCACGTGTGCCAACCTGTCTGTGATGATGGACGCACCATAGCATAACGGAGAGAACAGATGGAAACGCTTGCTGCCATTAGCCGCTGGCTATCAAAACAACATGTAGTGACCTGGTGCGTGGCGAGTGAAGGCGAGCTATGGTGCGCCAACGCTTTCTACGTCTATGACCCGCAGCGCGTGGCTTTTTATGTGCTTAGCGAGGAGACGACGCGCCACGGACAAATGACCGGCAAACAAGCTCCGGTGGCCGGTACGGTGAACGGCCAGCCGAAAACGGTGGCGCTGATTCGCGGCGTCCAGTTCAAAGGCGAAATTCGTTTACTCGAAGGTGAGGATGCCGCAGAAAAACGTGCGCGTTACGTTCGCCGTTTCCCGGTAGCCCGCATGCTGCAAGCCCCGGTCTGGGAGCTGCGCCTTGATGAACTCAAGTTCACCGACAACACCCTCGGTTTCGGCAAGAAATTACACTGGCTGCGCGACTAACTTTCCATTTTAGGCAGCTCAATGATAAAGCGTGTGGCGACGGTATCTGACGTCACATGGATCCTGCCACCGTGCGCCCGCACGATCGATTTAACGATAGCCAACCCGATCCCGCTGTTTTCCCCCTTGCGCTGACGTGAAGGATCGACCCGATAGAAACGATCGAACAGGCGCGGCAGATGCTCAGGGGGAATCGGTGTGCCCGGATTCTCAACGCGATAGACGATCCGATCATTATCTTCACTTGCCTGTACGGTGACCGACATCCCGCGAGGCGTATAGCGGATAGCATTCGACAGCAGGTTATTGATAACCCGACGGATCATCAGCGGATCGCCCTCAATCAGCACCGACGAGCCAACAAAATTGAGCCTGACTTCGCGCTCCTCCGCCCAGGCTTCGAAGAACTCAAACACCTTGATGGTTTCCGTTTGCAGATCCAACGGCATACGCTCGGGCACCAGCAGGTTCTCATCGGCCTGCGCCAGAAACAGCATATCGCTGACCATTTTTGCCATCCGGTTATATTCCTCGAGACTGGAATAGAGCACATCCTCCAGCTCTTTCACCGTGCGCGGCTGGCTTAAGGCGATTTCCGTTTGCGTGACCAGATTGGTGATGGGCGTGCGCATTTCATGGGCTATGTCGGCTGAGAAGTTGGCCTGGCGGCGGAAAACGTCCTCGATCCGCCCGATCATCTGATTAAACGACACCACCAACTGTTCCAGCTCAATGGGTACGCGTTCGGGCTCCAGCCGCACGTCGAGATTTTCGGAAGTGATATTCTTGATCTTCATACTGACATTTCGCAGCGGCTGGTGGCCTTTGCGCACGGCGATCAGCACGATCCCAATAATCATCAGGCTGATGACGGCGGCGATCATCATCAGATTACGTTTAAGTTGATCAAGATAGTGCAGATGGAAGTCGATCGACAGCGCGATAAGCAGCGTGTAAGTGCGATCGCCCGCGTGGATCGTTGAGGCAATCACCCGGTAAGTCGTCGTCGGTCTGGCGCGGGCTTCATGACCGGGCATCGGCGGCATGTTGCTTCCTTCCCAGCGGAACATACGCCGGGATTTGAGCTCCTGAGCAAAGTCTTGTGTCGCAAGAATTGCAGAAAGATCCGGACCATTTGGCGAGTGGTATAACTGCGGGTTATCGGGGCTGCGCAGCAGCACGGCGATATTTCGATAACTTGCCAGCGCGCTACTGATATTGTTTATCTTCAACGCTTCCGGCGTATCCGGCGCGGTCAGCAGCGTGTTGAGCGTGGCGTTGACCTGTTTTAAATCGTTAACGTCCTGCTCGGCAAAATGTTTTTCCACCGAATACAACATGATTCCGGTGAATGCCGCGAAGGCAATAATGGTGGCGAGGCTGATGAAAAAAGTCAGACGGGTTGCCAGCGAGAACGGGCGCCGATGCAGGCTAAGCTTCATCGCGCACCTCAAGCACGTAGCCGACGCCACGCACGGTTTGAATCAGCTTGGGGGAGAAATCGTTATCGATTTTGGCACGCAGACGTTTGATGGCGACGTCGATAGCGTTGGTATCGCTATCAAAATTCATATCCCACACCTGAGAAGCGATGAGCGAACGCGGCAGCACTTCCCCTTGATGACGCAGGAAAAATTCCAGCAGGGTAAACTCTTTGCTGGTCAGCGTAATGCGGGTATCGCCTCGCATCACCTTACGAGAGACTAAATCAAGATGGAGATCGGCTACCTGAAACTGGCTTTCGGCAATGACCGCATTGCCCCGACGTAACAGGGTTCTGACGCGCGCCAGCAGCTCCGCGAAGGCAAACGGCTTCACCAGATAATCATCTGCCCCCAGCTCCAGACCTTTCACTCGGTGTTCAATGGTGCCCAGCGCGGTCAATAGCAGGATCGGCATCCCCTTATTGGCGGCGCGCAGCATACGCACGATATCCCAGCCGTTCACGTCCGGCAGCATGATATCCAGTACCAGAAGATCGTAATCGGCGGTCATCGCCAGGTGATAACCGTTGAGGCCGTTGTCGGCATAATCGACCACAAAGCCCGCTTCCGTCAGCCCCTTGCTCAGGTACTCGCCCGTTTTAATCTCATCTTCCACTACCAGAATTTTCACCTGCCCTCCGCCACCGCTGTGTGATGGAGCCATTCTAATGGAGCGGGCGTTGATGGCAACGACTGGGGACTTAAATGACAGCATTGTCATTAATAGGTCACGCAGCGGACATCTGCGGTTGCCCCGGTCTCAACATCGTTGCAGAGATCTGTAGCCCGGCCGAGCGCAGCGACGCCGGGATTTTGCCCGGAGCCGCCCCGGAGTCGGTGCTGACGCACCTCGTCCGGGCTACTTATCTCAGTCTCGACATCGTTGCGAAGATCTGTAGCCCGGCCGAGCGCAGCGACGCCGGGATTTTGCCCGGAGCCGCCCCGGAGTCGGTGCTGACGCACCTCGTCCGGGCTACTCATCTCAGTCTCGACATCGTTGCGAAGATCTGTAGCCCGGCCGAGCGCAGCGACGCCGGGATTTTGCCCGGAGCCGCCCCGGAGTCGGTGCTGACGCACCTCGTCCGGGCTACTCATCTCAGTCTCGACATCGTTGCGAAGATCTGTAGCCCGGCCGAGCGCAGCGACGCCGGGGGTTTTTCCCGAAGCCACCCCAGGAGTCGGCGCGACCAATTGATGCTCGCTATTGACATCTTTAAGGCTATTCCGCCCATGCGTTTTGCCGCTTCAACTCGTCGTTAACCCTGGCGTTGATCTCTTTGAGCACCGCGGGGATATCCCCATCACAGCTGGCATAAATTTTATTAAAGCCGTCAGCGGTAATCTGCCGCACGGGGATCCAGTTTGGGATCTGCGGCATATAGCGCCCCTCTTTGGCATAGGTACTGGCAAACACTTCCCAACGCGGATCATTGTGGTAATCCTTAATATTCAGCGTCTTGTTAACCGGTAACCTAACAATCGGCATCGACGTGCTATCCACCGCCATGCCGATCTTTTGCCCTTCCGGGGAGATTAAAAACTCAAGGAACCGCTTCGCCGCATCTTTACGCTGGCTGGTTTTCATTAAGAACGCGGTAGTGCCTTCCGCCATTGACGTTGCGCCACCGGGGCCGGCCGGTGGAGGCACCACTGTATAGGTATCTTTTCCCGGATCTTTATCGAACAGAGCGATATGGTACGGGCCGGAAGAGTACATGCCGGTCTGGCCGGAGCGGAATGAGGTGTTCGCATCGGCGGTGGTGTGGTTGATTGCCCCCGGCTGCGCCAGCCCTTCGCAAACCATACCGCGCAAGAATTCCATCGCCGTGGAAATCTCTTTACTGTCCAGCGCGGCCTTAAATTTCCCCGGCTTGGTGGCGACTAAATAGTTACCGCCTGCCTGCCACAGATAGGACGACGAAAATGAACTCGCGTATCCCCGCGTTGTGGCGAGCGGCATGGTAAAGCCGTAAGTATCTTTTTTACCGTTGCCGTCGGGGTCGTCATGAGTAAACGCCTGCGCCACTTTTTTTAGTTCATCCCAGTTGGTCGGCGCTTTGAGGTTGAGCTTGTCGAGCCAATCCTTGCGAATAAACAGGGCATAGGTATGCGCGGAAGTCGGCACACCATAGTATTTACCATCCGGTAGCTGCGTGGATTTCCAGGCCGCCTCATAGACATCGCTACCGCCTTTTAGCTCGTCGGGTTTAATCTCATCGACAATACCCAACTGCACCATCTGGCCAACAATAATGGCGTCGTTGAATACCACATCCGGCAGTGCCCCACCGGTGGCGGCGCGTGCCAGACGCTGGTCAAAATCGGTGACCGCATTGAAGTATTTAATCGATATCCCGGTCTCTTTCTGGAACTGGTCGGCGAGCTTCTGATAAATCACTTTTGAATCATTGCTGGCGCGGATCCAGACATCCAGCTGTTCGCTGAAGACCTGATGTGAGAGAGGAAGTAACAGGGCCAAACTCAACGCTTTTATTTTGAGATGCATATATTTTGACTCCAGTTTTGCAGTGGATTATCTATCCCTGGACAGAGGTAAAAACAGATAAAAAAGCGAGTGAGAATGATGATAGGAGCGGGTTTAAGGTGAAACAATGTTTTAATTCTGGCACCGGAAGAATATTGTGCCGTTGTGTGGTCTGACTCACAGTGAATATGAAGTCATATTTTTAATAAATAACTAAGCTATTGAAAAAGTTTTGTTTGTTATTTATTGGATAATTGTCTGGTTTGCCATTTCCGCAATAAAAATGTGAGCGATTTAATCATTTAGACAAACAGTGTGATCGCCCAGAATAATTCGGAAAAAATAATCACCTTTTTAGCGTGCTAATAACGATGTTCATTATCTGAGGCGAATTTTTTGCCATAGCCATCACACTCTTTCATCTCATCCAGCGCTTAAATGACAATTTTGTCATTAACCTGTCACCGAGCAAACAGAGTCACTTCCTTAAAATCAGCGTATTACCAGCCCCTTTTCCTGGCTGAACAGGACGTGACATGTTTAATGCAAAGCAACTAACGCTGATGATGGCGTTTATTCTGGCCGGATGCACTTCGCTGGCACCGGACTATCAGCAGCCGGAAAACGTTGTGCCGGAGCAGTTCTCACTCTCGCAGGGGACGCTGATGCCGACGAATAGCCGCTGGCAGGAAACCGGCTGGCAAACCTTTTTCACTGACCCACAGGCTCGGCGCAAGATTGATGTGGCAATACGCAACAACCGCGATTTGCGTATGGCGGTGCTGAACGTTGAGGCCGCGCGGGCGCAATATAACGTCACCGATGCCGGGCGTTATCCGCAGCTTAATGGCACTACCGATGCTACCTATGAAGGCGATCTGCAAGGGCAAAAATCTACCAGCAAAAGCTACGATATTGGGCTGAACCTCAGCTACGAACTCGATTTTTTCGGCAAACTGAAAAATATGAGCGAGGCTGACAAGCAGAACTTTTTCGCAAGCCAGGCCGCCCAGCGTGCGGCGCAAATCGTGGTGGTCACGAATGTTTCGCAAGCCTATTTCAACCAGCGCCGGCTCACCGCACAGCTGGCGATTGCCAAAGAGACGCTGAAAAACTACCAGCAATCCTATGCGTTTGTGGAGCAGCAGCTCGTGACCGGCAGCACCAACGTGCTGGCGCTTGAACAGGCGCGCGGCGTGATTGAAAGCACCCGGGCCGATATCGCAAAACGAGAAGGCGAGCTGGCGCAGGCGAGCCATGCGCTCCAGCAGCTTTTAGGAACCTACAATACCCCGCTTGAGGAAAGCGCAATGTCGGCCACGGCGGTGAACCCGTTGGTGCTCCCGCCAAATCTGCCGTCCACTATTTTGCTTCAGCGCCCGGACATTATGGAAGCGGAGCACCAGCTACGTGCAGCCGATGCCAATATCGGCGTCGCGCGCGCGGCATTCTTCCCATCAATTACGCTAACCAGCGGCATCTCCTCTGGCAGCTCATCGCTCTCGAGCCTGTTTAACGCTGCCAGCGGAATGTGGAATTTTGTCCCGAAGGTGGATTTGCCTATCTTCAACGCCGGACGTAACGAAGCCAACCTTGCGCTGGCGAACGTCAAGCAGCGACAGGCGGTGGTGAACTATGAGCAAAAAATTCAGGCCGCGTTCCAGGCCGTTGCCGACACGCTCTCTCTGCGTGACAGCATTGAGGGCCAATTGGCGGCCCAGCAGCGCTACTTAGCCTCGCTGCAAATCACCTTACAACGTGCCCAGGCGTTATACGCCAGCGGGGCGGTGAGCTATATCGAAGTGCTGGATGCGCAGCGTTCGCTGTTCACCACCCAGCAGGCCATTCTCGATTTACGGTATTCCCAGCAGGTTAACGAAATTAATTTATTCAGCGCGCTTGGCGGCGGCTGGAAAGCCTAACTTTTCTTCAGGAGTTTTTAGATATGCGTAATGTAACCCCTCTGATTGGCGGAATTTTTATGCTGTTGGCGGCGAACGTGCAGGCGGCAGAAATGCAGCATGACGGTCATGGTCAGATGATGGAGATGAACTCCCAGCAGCAGGTTATTGAAGGGACCGGCGTGGTGAAACACATCGATACGGATGCGAAGAAAATCACCATCGCGCATGAAGCCATTGCGGCCATCAACTGGCCCGCGATGACCATGCGTTTTACCTACAACGCGCCAACCGATGCCATTAACCAGCTTAAAGAAGGCGACAAGGTGAATTTCAGCTTCGTCCAGCAGGGTAATCTCTCCCTTCTTCAGGATATTAAGGCGCAGTAATTACCATGACGACAGCCAAACTAAAATATACGGCGGCGATCGTCGCAAGCCTTATCGCAGGCGGGCTGTCGACCGCTGCGGTGAGCCATTTTTTCGCCACCGATAAGCAGACGTCATCCGCGCCCGCCGAGCGTAAAGTGCTCTACTGGTACGATCCGATGAAGCCTGATGTGCGTTTTGATAAGCCTGGGAAATCACCGTTTATGGATATGGATCTGGTGGCGAAATACGCGGACGAGGGTGGCGATACCTCGTCAAGCGGCGTGCGTATCGATCCGACACAGGTTCATAATCTGGGGCTGCGCACCGCGAAGGTAAGTAAAGGGCGCCTCGACTATACGCAAACGCTGCCAGCGAACGTCAGCTATAACGAGTACCAATTTGTTATCGTTCAGGCGCGCGCCGAAGGGTTTATCGAAAAGGTCTACCCGCTGACCGTCGGCGATAAAGTGCGTAAAGGCACGCCGCTGGTGGCGGTGACGATCCCGTCGTGGGTTGAAGCGCAGAGCGAATATCTGCTGTTAGCCAACTCCGGCGGCACGGCAAGCCAACTGGACGGCGTGCTGGAACGTCTACGCCTGGCGGGAATGCCGGAAGCGGATATCCAGCGCATGCGCACCACGCGGCGCGTGCAAACGCAGTATACCCTTACCGCGCCAATTGACGGCGTCCTCACCGCCTTTAGCCTGAAAAGCGGCATGAACATCGCTAAAGATAACGTGGTCGCGCAAATACAGGGGATGAACCCGGTATGGGTAAGCGCCGCCGTACCTGAGTCGATTGCGTATCTTCTCAACGATTCCACCCAGTTCACGGTTGCCATCCCGGCGTATCCGGGCAAAACGTTTACCGTGCAGAAAACCACTATTTTGCCCAGCGTTGACCCCGCCACCCGTACCTTGCAGGTACGTCTACAGGTCAATAATCCCGATGAACTGCTAAAGCCGGGGATGAATGCTTACCTGAAGCTGAGTGCGCAAAGCGATGAGATGCTGCTGATCCCGTCACAGGCGGTGATTGATACCGGTGATGAGCAGCGGGTGATTACGGTGGATAGCAACGGTGAGTTTGTGCCGAAGAAAATTCAGGTGCTGCATGAATCCCGACACCAGACGGGAATCGGGAGTGGGCTGTCGGAAGGCGAGTCGATAGTGGTTAACGGTCTGTTCCTGATCGACTCGGAAGCCAATATCAGCGGCGCGCTGGATCGTATGCGACATACCGCTGACGCCCATAGCGGACATTAAGGAGACGGCGATGATTGAATGGATTATCCGGCGCTCGGTCGCCAACCGTTTTCTGGTGATGATGGGCGTGCTGTTCCTCGCACTCTGGGGCAGTTGGACGATAGTGAATACCCCGGTCGATGCGCTGCCGGATCTCTCGGATGTGCAGGTGATTGTAAAAACCAGCTATCCGGGCCAGGCGCCGCAGATTGTCGAAAATCAGGTGACCTATCCGCTCACCACCACCATGCTGTCGGTGCCCGGGGCGAAAACCGTACGCGGCTTCTCGCAGTTTGGCGACTCTTACGTGTACGTCATTTTTGAGGATGGCACTGACCTGTACTGGGCGCGCTCGCGCGTGCTGGAATATTTAAACCAGGTGCAGGGCAAGCTGCCGCAGGGCGTCAGTTCGGAGATTGGCCCGGATGCCACCGGCGTCGGCTGGATTTTTGAATATGCGCTGGTGGATAAAAGCGGCAAGCACGATCTTTCTGAACTGCGCTCGTTGCAGGACTGGTTCCTCAAATACGAGCTGAAAACGATCCCCAACGTGGCGGAAGTGGCCTCGGTGGGCGGCGTGGTGAAACAGTACCAGGTGCAGGTTGACCCGCTCAAGCTTGCCCAGTACGGCATCAGCTTAAGCGACGTGAAACAGGCGCTGACCACCTCCAATCAGGAGGCCGGCGGCTCTTCGGTCGAGATTGCCGAAGCGGAATACATGGTACGGGCGACGGGCTATCTCAAAAGCCTTGAGGACTTTAACCACATTGTTCTCAAAGCCGGAGAGAACGGTGTGCCGGTGTACTTAAAAGATGTCGCGCGGGTGCAGATAGGCCCGGAGATGCGCCGGGGTATTGCCGAATTTAACGGCGAGGGCGAAGTGGCGGGCGGCGTGGTACTGCTGCGTTCCGGCAAGAACGCCCGCGAGGTGATAACGGCGGTGAAAGCGAAACTCGCCTCCCTGCAAAAAAGCCTGCCGCCGGGCGTTGAAGTGGTCACCACCTACGATCGTAGCCAACTGATCGACCGGGCCATCGACAACCTGCGCTCCAAGCTGGTTGAAGAATTTATCGTGGTCGCCGTGGTCTGTGCGCTGTTCCTCTGGCACCTGCGTTCGGCGCTGGTGGCGATCGTCTCGCTGCCGCTGGGGCTGTGCATTGCCTTTATCGTCATGCATTTCCAGGGGCTGAACGCCAATATTATGTCGCTGGGCGGTATCGCCATCGCGGTGGGGGCGATGGTGGATGCGGCGATCGTGATGATCGAAAACGCCCATAAACGCCTTGAGCACTGGCAGGAAGTGCATCCGAATGCGCGGATGGACAACGCCACGCGCTGGAAAGAGATAACCGATGCCGCCGTGGAGGTGGGGCCCGCGCTGTTTATCAGCCTGCTTATCATTACGCTATCGTTCATTCCCATCTTCACCCTGGAAGGCCAGGAAGGGCGGTTGTTTGGGCCGCTGGCCTTCACCAAAACCTATGCCATGGCGGGTGCGGCAGCGCTGGCGATTGTGGTGATCCCGATCCTGATGGGCTTTTGGATCAAAGGTAAGATCCCGGCGGAGGCGAGCAACCCGTTAAACCGTTTTTTGATTGCCCTCTACCATCCGCTGCTGTTGAAAGTATTGCGCTGGCCAAAGCTGACGCTGCTGGTGGCGCTGCTGTCGATCTTCACCGTGCTGTGGCCGCTTAGCAAGGTCGGCGGCGAATTTCTGCCTAAGATCAACGAAGGCGATCTGCTGTATATGCCCTCAACGCTGCCGGGTATTTCGCCGGGGCAGGCGGCGGTATTGTTGCAGCAAACCGACAAGCTGATTAAAACGGTGCCAGAGGTAGCCTCGGTATTTGGTAAATCAGGCAAGGCGGAAACGGCAACCGATTCTGCGCCGCTGGAGATGATTGAAACCACCATCCAGTTGAAGCCGCAGGATCAATGGCGTCCGGGAATGACGATTGACAAGATCATCGATGAACTTGACGCCACCGTGCGCCTGCCGGGGTTGGCTAATCTCTGGGTGCCGCCGATTCGTAACCGTATAGATATGCTCTCGACCGGTATTAAAAGCCCGATTGGTATCAAGGTGTCGGGCACATCGCTTGCCGATATTGACGCCGCGGCGCAACAGATTGAAATGGTAGCGAAAACGGTGCCGGGCGTGGTGTCCGCGTTGGCGGAGCGGCTGACGGGGGGACGCTATATTGATGTGGATATCAATCGCGAGAAAGCCGCGCGCTACGGCATGACCGTGGGTGACGTGCAGCTGTTTGTCTCGTCGGCCATCGGCGGTGCGACGGTCGGCGAAACCGTCGAAGGGGTGGCGCGTTATCCGATTAATATCCGCTACCCGCAGGGGTTCCGCGACGGCCCAACGGCGCTGCGCCAGCTACCGATACTGACGCCAACACAGCAGCAGATTACGCTAGGTGACGTGGCGCAGGTGAAGGTGGTGTCTGGCCCTACGATGCTGAAAACCGAAAACGCCCGTCCGGCAAGCTGGATCTACATCGACGCGCGCGACCGCGATATGGTGTCGGTGGTGCATGACCTGCAAACCGCTATCAGTCAGAACGTGACCCTGAAGCCCGGTACCAGCGTGGCGTTTTCCGGCCAGTTTGAATTGCTGGAACACGCGAATAAAAAGCTCAAGCTTATGGTGCCGATGACGGTGATGATTATCTTTATCCTGTTGTATCTGGCGTTCAGGAGAGTTGATGAGGCATTGTTGATTCTGATGAGTCTGCCGTTTGCGCTGGTGGGGGGGATCTGGTTTATCTACTGGCAGGATTTTCATATGTCGGTGGCAACGGGGACTGGATTTATCGCGCTGGCGGGCGTGGCGGCTGAGTTTGGCGTGGTGATGTTGATGTATTTGCGTCACGCCGTGGAAGCCGATCCGACGCTGAAAAGTGCAGAAACCTTTAGTGAAGCGCGGCTGGATGAGGCGCTTTATCACGGTGCAGTGCTGCGCGTAAGACCTAAAGCGATGACCGTCGCGGTGATTATTGCCGGTCTATTGCCCATACTTTGGGGAACCGGTGCCGGTTCAGAAGTGATGAGCCGCATCGCCGCGCCGATGATTGGCGGCATGATCACCGCGCCGCTGCTATCGTTGTTTATTATTCCTGCGGCTTATAAATTGATTGGGTTGTATCGTATCAGACGTAGCCAATAAGGCAGGTGATTACCGATTGTAGGCCTGATAAGCGTAGCGCCATCAGGCAAGCATGGAGCACATCGCCGGATGGCGGCGCAGACGCCTTATCCGGCCTACAATGGACGCAATCTCGCCGGGAAAAACGGAGCAAAATTATGCGAAACGTACTCATCACCGGTGCCACCGGCCTAGTTGGTGGGCACTTACTTAACTTACTGCTTCGAGAGTCGCAGGTCGAATCCATCACCGCACCCACGCGGCATCCACTGGAAAATGCTTTCGGCATCGTGAATCCCCATCACCCTGATCTCACGGCGGCGCTGGCGCAGGTCTCAACACCCATCGATACCGTCTTTTGCTGTCTGGGCACTACCCAGCGCGAAGCCGGTTCGAAGTCAGCGTTCACTCACGTTGACTACGATTTGGTTCTGGAAACCGCACAGACTGGCTTACGGCTGGGTGCGCAGCAGATGCTGGTGGTCAGCGCGATGGGTGCGAACTCCCACTCGCCGTTCTTTTACAATCGCGTGAAAGGTGAAATGGAAGCCGCGCTGATCGCGCAGGGATGGCCAAGGCTGACCCTTGCTCGACCGTCAATGTTACTGGGCGAACGCGGATCGCCGCGATTGAGCGAGCGTCTGCTGGGGCCGCTGTTTAGCCTGCTACCGGGGAACTGGAAATCAATCAAAGCGGAAGATGTGGCGAAAGCGATGCTGGCGACGGCGAAAAATCCGGGGGCAGCTTCTTTGACGATACTGTCGTCACGACAGCTCAGAGAAATAGCCCGGCAGTGAACCCGCCGGGCTGCATGATTACTGAATGTAGGTAAACGCCGTGGTCACGCGCTTCACACCGCTAACGCGGCTGGCGATATCGGCGGCGGCTTTACCTTCCCGGTCGGTCACCAGACCCATCAGGAAGACTTCGCCGTTCTCGGTCGTCACCTTCACATTTGACGATTTCACCTGATCGCTCGTTAACAGCTGAGAGCGAACTTTGGTGGTTATCCATGTGTCGTTAGACGAGGTGCCAAGGCTGATTGGCTGACCCTGACGCACTTCGTTGAACACCTCGGTTGCCCCATCAACGCCGACGGCTATTTGCTTCGCGCGCGTGGCAAGGCTGAGATCCGGCGCCTGACCGGTCAGCAGGACTTTGCCCTGATACGCGGTGACGTTGATACGTGCTTCTTTCTTAATCTGTTCATCTTTCGACAGCGCGCTGTTTACACGTACTTCAAGCGTACTATCATCCACCTGGGTTCCCACGGTACGCGGGTCAGTGGCGGCTTTGGTCCCCACTGCGGCCGTGCCGACCACGGCGGCTGCAATACATCCTTGAAGCAGCAATGCGGAAACAAGCACTGCGAGGGTTGGAATGACCTTCATTTATGCTCCTTAGTCGTCCTGGTGTGGGAAAAGCGTATTATCAATGAGATCGCATAAACAGTTTACCGTGAGCATGTGCATCTCCTGGATGCGCGCGCTGCGGTGCGACGGAATGCGAATTTCCACATCCTGTTGTCCGAGCAGGCCCGCCAGTTCACCACCGTCATAGCCCGTCAGTGCGACGATGGTCATATCACGCGTCACGGCGGCTTCAACCGCTTTCACGATATCGCGACTGTTACCGCGCGTTGAGATAGCCAACAGCACGTCACCGGCGTGACCCAGTGCGCGCACCTGCTTGGCGTAGATCTCATCGTGCAGACGATCGTTGGCAATCGCCGTTAAGACCACGTTATCACTATTAAGTGCAATCGCCGGTAAACTTGGGCGCTCTGTTTCATAACGGTTAATCATGCAGGCAGCAAAATGCTGTGCGTTGGCACCGGATGAACCGTTACCACAACAGAGAATTTTGTTGCCGTTCAGCAGTGACTGTACCAGGGTCATCGCGGCTCGGGAGATAGCATCCGGGAGCGCTTCTGCGGCGGCGATTTGGGTCTGGATGCTTTCGGTGAAGCACACTTTAATTCTTTCGAGCACGATATCCCTTTACATTCTATTAGCTAAAAGCGTTCTGGAACCATTCGATCTCATTGCCCGTGAAGGCTACCACATCGAAACGGCAATCCACAGTATCAAAACTCCCATTGTGCTGGGCAAGCCACAAGCGGGCAGTCTGTAATAATTTGTGTTGTTTGCTCCGGGTCACACTGGCGGCCGCGCCGCCGTATGCCCTCGATGACCGGAAACGGACTTCAACAAAAACCGTCACCGCGCCATCGCGCATCACAAGGTCAATCTCGCCGCAACGCGCATGCACGTTGGCGGCGACAAACCGTAGACCCTGATTTTCCAGCCAGCGACGGGCGCGAAGCTCTGCGTCGTCGCCGGTCTGCTTAGTGGTTAATTGGCGGGGACGATCTGCCCCTGCTGGTATTTGAGCCATGATAACTTCCTGTTAATCACGCAGTCCGAAGTTGCACTCAGGTCGCCGGTATTACCGTTCAGCTCAAAGCCCGGCACTCCGCGCATCTGCGCGAAATGGTTAGCCAGCGCCCAGGCATCCACGCCCATGGCATACAGACGTGCCAGCGAGTAGTCGTTATTGACCGCGCTTAGCGCCTGCTGCATCAGTGCCGGGTTGCTGCCAGCCAGCATTGGGATTTCGCTGTATTGCAGACCTTCCATCTCCAGACGGAAATCCGGGCCGGCGGTGCCCTGTGCGCTACGTGAGCTGGCGTACAGAAGGGAGCCGCTCTGGCTGCCGTTACGCATCGCAATCATCGGTTTGATAAAGGCAATCTCTTCCGGCGTTGCCACAATATAGGCAGCGTCTACTTTCCCGCTACCGCTAATCTGCGCGTCCGTCGGTGCCGGTGGAATGGTCAGGCCGCCGATGGTCACGCCTTGCGGTTGTGACTGAGCAGAAATAACCGGCGTACCGGACAGCGCAATACCTGAGCCGCCGTTCACGCCGCCGCGCAGTTCAGCCAGTGAACCCAATTTCTGCTGCAATACGGTGCCGCCGCCCAGCTTTTGCCACTCATCGGCAAAAGCCTGCGTCACACGGTCGCCAAGCGCATTACGCGGCACCAGCAGCAGCGGAGACTGTTTACCCTGGTCATGAATGTGGCGAGCTGCATCGCGAGCTTCATCTTCCGGCGACAGCGCGAAGTAGCAGATATTGGCTTGATTCTTCACCGCTTCCGGCTGATTAAGCGCCAGCACGTTCAGCGCAGTGTTGCTTTTCAGCAGCTCATCAACGTTGTTTTTTAACAGCGGGCCGACCACCAGACTCACGCCATCCTGCTGCGCCTGTGCCAGGATCTGATTCAGCGGCTGCGTGGAGGTATCATAAATTTTCAGCTCGGCCGATGGATTCGCCGCGACGTTCGCCACCGCCTGAGGCTGTGCCGCCGGAGCGGCTGGTGCCGAGGTGGTTTCCGGCGACGTAGACGTTGCTGCTTGCACCGGAGCGCTGGCGGCTGGTGCCTCTACCGGAGCCTGAGTTTGTGGACGGGTCAAATCGGTCACTTCCGCCTGTGACGGGCTCACAACGTCGGTCGATGCGGATTGTGCGACCTGTTCCGGCACGGCGCTACCGTTAACCGGCGTGGTGCCGTTCTTCGCCGCTTCAAACCCTTTTTGGATGGCGCGACCAAACACAGACGCCTGTCCGCTCAGAGGCAGCAGCAGGGCGATTTTATTGACCGATGCGGGTTTAAAGTTCTGCACGTTCGCGAGCTGTGAAGGTAATACCTTCGCGCCCGGATTTTGCGGGTAGCGGGTCTGCCAGTCTTTGATCCCGGCTTTCATCATGTCTGGATCGTTACGGTTATCAAACCATACGCGTTGCAGATCCAGCCAGCCTTGCAGCACGTTCTCATCGGCATTAATCACCAGCGCGTTAGCCTGCGCCTGAGTCATAGATGAGAGTGCCTGCCAGGTGGCATCGCTGTTTTGCTGCTTTTGGGGCTTAGCGGTCAGCAACGGCGCCTGGGCGATTAACGCTCGCAGCAATGCCAGCGACGGTTTACCCTGCTCGGCGGTGATGGTGTCTTGCCAGAAACGCGCCTGCAATGCGCTGTCGAAGTCATCGGCTTTCAGTTTTTGCAGCAGCGCCTGCGCACCGGCAAAATCTTTCTGCGCCAGCTTAATTTCCACCGCCAGCAGCGACTGCTCCTGACGCTGGGCCGCGTTCAGTTTCTGCGGCAGCTGGTTGTACAATTCCAGCGCCTGCTGGCTCTTGCCTTCCTTCAGCAGTGCACGAATGGCGAGTAATTGCCAGTCGGTCTTGCTATCATTCGAGCTTTGCTGCATTTGTTGCAGATAAAAGCCGGAATCAGCCTGTGTCGCACTCTGAAGTAGGGCGGCACTCTGATCGGGAGCCTGAGTTCCACAGCCTGCAAAAATCAGCGCAGCCAGGATAACAGGCAGACAGCGCACAGCTTTCATACGAGAAAATGTTGAGGGTACCATACTGTATCCAGTGATATTTTTTACGCAATGCTCAATATTAAATCGGCAATACGGACTAAACAATGAAACAACACGAATCGGCGGATAATTCTCAAGGCCAACTCTTTATTGTACCTACTCCAATCGGAAATTTGGCTGATATTACCCAACGAGCGCTAGAAGTATTGCAAGCTGTTGATTTAATTGCGGCAGAAGACACACGACATACCGGTTTACTGCTGCAACACTTTGCGATCAGCGCCCGGATGTTTGCCTTACACGACCACAATGAGCAACAAAAAGCCCAGATGCTGGTGGCAAAACTCAAGGAAGGGCAGAACATCGCGCTGGTATCCGACGCCGGTACGCCGCTGATTAACGACCCTGGCTACCATCTGGTGCGCACCTGCCGCGAAGCGGGCATCCGCGTGGTGCCGTTGCCGGGGCCGTGCGCAGCCATTGCCGC
Organism: Enterobacteriaceae bacterium; assembly: GCA_902363335.1. Classification (GTDB taxonomy): domain Bacteria; phylum Pseudomonadota; class Gammaproteobacteria; order Enterobacterales; family Enterobacteriaceae; genus Kluyvera. Next base: position 128,716 of record CABIZV010000008.1, read on the forward strand.
GTTAAGCGCCGCAGGTCTGCCTTCGGATCGTTTTTGCTACGAAGGTTTTTTACCGGCTAAATCGAAAGGCCGTCGTGATGCGATGAAGGCAATTGAAGCCGAGCCGCGGACGATGATCTTCTACGAATCAACCCACCGTCTGCTCGATAGCCTGGAAGATATGGTCGCGGTATGGGGCGAATCTCGCTACGTGGTGCTGGCGCGTGAGCTGACCAAAACCTGGGAAACGATTCACGGCGCGCCGGTCGGGGAACTGCTGGCATGGGTGAAAGAGGACGAAAACCGTCGTAAAGGCGAGATGGTGCTGATCGTCGAAGGTCACAAGGTCCAGGACGACGAACTGCCAGCCGACGCGCTGCGCACGCTGGCGCTGCTGCAAGCCGAACTGCCGTTGAAAAAAGCGGCGGCGCTGGCGGCGGAAATTCACGGCGTGAAGAAGAACGCGCTGTATAAGTATGCGCTGGAGCAGCAGGGGGAGTAAGTGTGAGCGCCTACCAACCCCCTTTTATCGTGACGCCCCTACTGCTCAATCTGGTGGTTGAAATTGGTGAGCTTATGGGGCATTGGGCTGCGATGGCCGGTCGGTCTTCCCCTTTGCTACGCAAAGAAAACCGTATTCGGACTATTCAGGCGTCGTTGGCAATCGAACATAACTCTTTGACTGCCGATCAGGTGACGGCGCTGATGGAAGGAAAGCGGGTTCTTGCGCCAGCGAAAGATATTCAGGAGGTCAGAAATGCTCTTCTGGCTTACGATAAAATGCCCGGATGGAAAAGCTTTCAACTCGCCGATCTGCTCGACGCGCATCGCGTTTTAATGGCTGGGTTGGTGGATGCTCCGGGACAGCTTCGTGCGGGTGATGTCGGGGTATATCGCGGCCAAAAACTTGTTCATATGGCTCCTCCTGCTTCGCAGGTTCCACGCCTGATGGGGGATTTATTACAGTGGCTGAAAACAACGGATATTCATCCATTGATTGCGAGCGCCGTGTTTCATTATGAATTTGAATTTATTCATCCCTTTGCCGACGGCAATGGGCGGATGGGGCGTTTGTGGCAGACGTTAATTCTAAGTGAATGGCGAATAGAACTAGGCTGGTTACCTGTCGAAACCCTGATTCACTATCAGCAGGAACGTTATTATCAGGTGTTGGGACAGTGCGATAACCGGAGTGATTGCACGCTATTTATTGAGTTTATGTTGGAAAATATTGCTGCTGCGCTCAAGGAAGGTTTAGCGCGACCGACGTTCATGTCGGAAGAAATGTCGGAAGAAATGTCGGAAGAAAATATCTCAGATCTCACTTCAACTGAGATATCAGTGCTGAAATGCTTAGCGCAAAAACCCATGCTCACGGCGAAGACTATTGCATTGGAAATTGGTGTTTCTACACGAACCGTTGAACGGGCACTCAAAACATTACAGCAAAATGGAAAGCTAAAGCGTGTCGGTTCGACTAAACGTGGCGAATGGCGGGTGCTGTAGCCTTAACACCCACCCTCCGTTTTGTCACTTAAACAATCTGTAGCTCAACCCCGGTTTCAGTCAGCGACGCAATGTCTGCTTCGCCGATCTCGTTATCGGTCATCACGCAGTGGATTTTCTCCATCGGTAGCACCTGATTGAAGCCACGGCGGTTGAATTTGGTCGCGTCCAGCACGGCAATCACTTTATGCGCAGCGGCAGCCATGACGCTGCTTATCGAATAGCCTTCGTTGAAGGTGGTGATACCGTTGGTTGCATCAATGCCGTCTGCGCCAACGAACATAAGGTCAGCACAAATTCCCTGTAGCGAGCGCTCGGCTATCGTTCCGTGCATTGAGTGCGTTTTGTGACGCACCGTGCCGCCGCAGACCACCAGCGTAATGTCTTTGTTTTCTGATAGCGTAAAGGCCGCTGGCAGGCTGTTGGTGATGACGGTGATATTGTTCATATTCACTAGTTCTTCAGCGATCAGTAATGTGGTGCTGCCGCTGTCGAGGATTACTGTCATGCCTTCTTTGATCAGTGCCGCTGCGGCCTTGGCAATTCGTTTTTTAGGATCGCTGGCAAGCTGGTAGCGATCTTCCAGCATCACCTCTTGATTATCCGTTTCGGTGAGATGGCTGCCAGGTCGTGCTGCGCCGCCGTGAAAACGGGTCAATAGTCCTTTTTCTTCCAGCAGGCGTAGGTCGGCACGGATGGTCACTTCGGAAATCCCAAATAGATTCGAAAGGTCTAATACCAGGACACTGCCCTGTGTATTCACCATATCGACGATTTTGTTCCTTCGTTCAAATGAATTCATATTGATTTGCCTGATAATTAACTGAAGTTAGTTTAAACGAAGGCTAATGAAAGTTATATGATAATTTTCGAAAGGTAATGTGAGCCAGCTCTGATTGCTGGCTCGAACCATTACGCCAGTTTGAGCAGGATTTTGCCCTGCATTGGCGCACCGTTTAGCGCCTGGACTTCACGGGCGAAAGTTTTCGCATCGCCCTGGTGTGCGATGAGTGGAGCAAGCTGAATGCGTTTTTCTGTCAGCAGTCGGGCGGCGGTTTCCCACTCCTCGCCCGGCCACGGCGCTGAGTAGTTCATCCAACTGCCGATAAGCGTCAACTCTTTACGCAGAATCAGACCGAAGGTCGCGGAGAGTAAGGTGAGGTCGTGATGCAACGTGCCCACTAACGCCAGCTGCGCGCGTGGGCCGGCGGCTTCGATGGCCAGGGCCACGGTTTGCGGCGTACCGGCGGTCTCCAGGACGAGCTGATCGAACTGAACCTCTTCCAGCGCTGCCTGGATAGCTTTGCTGTTCATCTCGCGGCTATTGAAGACGTAGGTTGCGCCGAGTGATTTCGCCAGCTCCAGTTTTTGCGGGTTGATATCAATGGCGGTCACGCTTTTCGCCCCCAGTTCGCGGGCGCATTGCAATGCCAGCAGGCCAATCGTTCCGGCACCAATGATAATGACATTTTTCCCTGCGCAGCCTTGTGCCAGATGGAATGCATGCAACCCAACGGTAATTGGCTCAATAAACGCACCATCTTCAATCGGCATCTCACTTGGCAGGCGGAAGAGATTGGCGCGTTTGACGACCACGTATTCGGCATTGCCGCCTTCGCTACGCGAGCCGACGAACTGGTACTGTTTACATAATGAGAAGTAACCGCGCGCGCACTGCGGGCAGTCAAAGCACGGCAGGAGCGGTACGCAAGCAACGGCATCGCCAGGCTGCATGTCGGTGACGGCGGAGCCATAGGATTCGACATAGCCGCTGAACTCATGTCCTAGCGTAATCGGATAATAGTGCGCGCCTTTCGCGAAAATACGCGGAATATCTGAGCCGCAAAGTCCCGAACAAATGACTTTGACCAGCACATCATCGTCGTTCTTTAAGGTTGGCATCGGACGTTCTTCAACGCGCACGTCTCCCTCAGCATGAATCACCACTGATTTCATAACAGTCTCCATAAAAATAAAAAGAGGGCGTTCCCGGAGTCGGTGCTAACGCACCTCGTCCGGGTCACCGGTCGATGTAGGCCGGATAAGGCGAAGCCGCCATCCGGCAATGTGTACTAAGACACGATCTGGCTTTGCTGCGCGATAGCGGCTTTTTCAGCTGACTCGAAACTGCGGGCCCGACGCCAGGTCAACATGACCCCAAAGAGATAGATGACGCCGATAACCAGGAAGCCCACCAGATTCTGCCAGGTGAAGAGCTGAATCAGCAGCCAGGTGATAGGAGAACCGCCCTGATCCAAAGAAGCGACCTGGCCACCGGCCGTCAGTGCACCGGCATTAGCGGCTAGCTGGGTATGAAGCCCAATGGTTTGGGTCGCAATCCACAGGGTCATGCCCATGATGATGACGCCGGAAATCAGCGTGCGGAACAGGTTGCCTTGGTGTACCGCCACCGCCATCGCCACAAAGAAGCCGATGGTCGCGAGGTCGCCAAACGGCAGCACCTGGTTACCCGGCACCAATACCGCGATGAGAATAGTCAGCGGGATAAAAATAAGGCTGGCGGATACCACCGCGGTATGGCCTAACAGCAGTGCAGGATCCAAACCGATTAAGAACTCCTGACCGCCAAATTTTGCCTGCAAGCGCTTACGGGCGTGTTTCGCAATCGGTGTTAAGCCATCCATAATCGGTTTAATCACCCGCGGCATCAGCAGCATAACGGCGGCGGTTTTGACCGCCAGTTGCAGCACGGCTTTCAGGTCATAGCCCGCCAGCATGCCGATAACCAGACCCATCACAAAACCGACGGTAACGGGTTCACCAAACGGCCCGAAGCGTTTTTGAACGTCGTCGGCGCTAAAGTGAATGCGGTTAAGCCCTGGAATTTTATCGATGATGGTGTCCACAAGAACCGCAATCGGGCCAAACCACGCCGAAGAGCCGTGCGGTATGGCGATACCATCAAGACCAAAGAAGTCCCGAGTATCTTTAGCAAACCAATCACCCAGTTTGTAGACAAAGGCAGCATGAACGACCACGCCTAAAATCCCCAGCCAGTACGAGCCGGTCGCCAAATGCAGCATTGCGCCGGTAAAGGTCATGTGCCAGATATTCCAGATATCGACGTTGACCACCCGTGTCATGCGGGTTACCAGCATCAGAATATTGACCCCGATAGCCACTGGAATCGCCACGAGCGCAATCTGAGAGGCCCAGGTCATCGGCGATGACCCCGGCCAGCCCACGTCAATCACGTGCAGGTTTATCTCAAAATGTTCCGCCATCGCTTTCGCGGCAGGCCCGATAGAGTCGAGCATCAGGCCAATGACCAGCCCAATACCCACAAAGCCAATCCCGATATGCAGGCCCGATTTAAAGCAGTCCCCGAGCTTCATCCCCAGTAATTTAGAGAAGATGATGATCACCAGCGGCAGCATAACCGTTGGCCCTAAGTCGAGGATATAACGCATTATTTCGCTAAACATGACGTTACCCCACGAGGATGGTCAGGATTTTTTGTTGCAGCGCTTCGATACCCACCCCGGATACAAACGGCATGCCGTGAACCACGGGAATATCGCCAAAAGTCCGGTCAACGCGGGCGGTGGTGCAGATAAGATCGGCGCCATCCATATAGGTTTCGATTTCGGTCACCCGACACTGCACCAAATCGAGAGTGATATTGTGGGCTTCGCACAGTTCTTTAATCTCTTCTGCGGCCATGGTCGAGGTCGCCACAGCGCCGCCACAGGCGACAATCACTTTACGTTTCATAGGGTATTCCTTTTATTATCAGATTATTATCAAGCCGGATTGCACAGTTCAGGCTCGAGGATGGTTTCCCGAAAACGCGCGGCGAGCTCAGCGTCAGGGGCGCTTAGCAAGGCGTCGAGGACATTCGGGTTTTGCAGCTCACTAAACAGACGACGCAGCAGCTTCAACTGCGCCGTCGGATTTTCCACAATCAGGGCAATAATCAACGAAACGCCAATTTCTGCGTCATCGTCCGCTTGCTGAAAATGCACCGGTTTGTCCGGGCGAATCAGATAAATTGCTGGCGATTTAGCGTGCGTGGCTTCGCAATGGGGAATCGCAACCGCATGGCGCTCTAGCGCAATTCCGGTCGGGAACACGGCTTCTCGTTCGAGCAGCGCCTGCGGATAGCTTTCATGCACCACCCCTTTCGCCAGCATCTCCTCACCAATATGTGCCAGTGCCTGCTGGCACGTGTTGAATTCAATTCCGGTACGTACAAAGAGTTGGCTCATAGGGGCTCCGTGTATCAGGCGGCTTCGGCCACGCAACCGAAACGGTATGCGCGCAGAACGTCCTGGATTTTGTCGATGATGAGGTTATGCGGCGTTGCGGTCAGCGTGCCGGTGGACAGGCGTTCAAACTGCATCGGCAAGTATTGACTAATCAGCCCCAGCGGCAGCGAAACGCCATCAAGGTTGGCAATCAGCTTCTCTACGCTTTGGCGAATGCGCGGGTGCGGCCAGTAATAGCGGATACGGTCGGAGAGGCTGAAGTGAATGTCGACCATCGCCTGGCTCCAGGTTGGGCGATAATATTTTTTCCAGTAGCCCGGTTCGTTCAGCATCACTTCATCAATCACTTCCAGCACGTGGCTGCGCTGCTCGGGCGAGACCAGTTGGGTTTCCATTTGCGCCAGCGCAAAAATGGCTTCACGCAGGGCGAAGGTCAGCGCAGGGCCGACTTTCAAAATCGCATAGTGATCGCGTACCAGCGAACGATAGGCCTGACGGGTCTGGTAATCCGTTGAATGCGCTTCATAGACCATCGGCGTTTTTCTCACCCAGGCCGACAGCGCTTCAGCGGCGTTCGGCTGGTAGTGAATAATCTGGGTATGGTCGAATTCGACGCCTGGCTGAACCACGATAGCAATGACCCTGTCCAATGCCGCTTCAAGACCTAAGGCTTTGAAGGCCACCTGATGAGTTTCCAGCGTCCGGGCGGCGTCTTCTTCACGCGTGACGTGAACGGTGCCAATGGTGCTGGCTTCACCGCCGGGAACTGGAACTTCCGTGCCAATAACGTAAGTTAACTGGCGTTTTTGCTCGTCAGTGGCGACTTCCTCTGCGGCCTGGCAAAGAATGGCGGCGCGCTCGGCAACCACTTTTGGATCAAGCGGGGTCGGATCGTCTGCACAGGACATTGAGGCATCAAGGTGAATTTTGCTAAAGCCAGCGCTGACATAGGCTTTTATCAGTTCGACCGATTTCTCCATGGCCCCTGCGGCAGTCTCATCCTGCCAGCAGTTTGGCCCGAGGTGATCGCCGCCGAGAATCAATCTGTCGCGGGGGAAGCCAACTTCCTGAGCGATGTTATAGACGAAGTCGCGGAAGTCGGCGGGTTTCATGCCGGTATAGCCGCCAAACTGATTAACCTGATTTGAAGTCGCTTCAATCAGGACTTTTTGGTCACTGTGTAAATCAAAACGTAATGCAGCTTCTATCACGAGGGGATGTGCGGAACACACCGAACAGATACCAATGTGTTCGCCTGCTTTGTGTCTGGAAATTATATCTTTCATTTAACTCCTCCGTTTTCTTTCGAATATATTCGTTATGTTTTATTTGTATCGCAAACACCTTTGTTTTGTTTTGTGATCGTTCTCTGAAAATAGGGTGATATCTACACAAACGGAGGTAGCGGAGATGAAAAAAACGCCCTGACCTTTACGGTAGAGCGTTTTTAAGTCGCTGAAAATTAATTAAATAATCTTGAAAGCCAACTGCGGCGATTTTTTTGCACTGGCTGGGCGGCTTGTTGCGGTTGAGCCGCTATTTCACCCAAGCCCGCATCGAAAGCGATACCGATGGCTGACAGCGCCTGATGAGCATCGTCACCGCTGGCCATAAAGTGCAATCGATGACCCTGTTTTGCTCCCAGTGAAACGACGCGCATGAGATTCTTGGCATCCACGATGGCGGAATGGGTATCAAGATTTTCTACCCGTATTTGTGATTGCCACTGCTTTACTGCTTTCACCAGCACGGCGCTCGGACGCGCATGCAGACCGTGCGGGTTGCGCAGCGTGAAGGTCGCATCTTCATCGAACACCGGCGGTGGTTCGCTGAGATCACCTTCGGCCGGGATAATCTTACCGGCAAGAATATCCAGCACGGCCTGTGCGCTTTCGGCACGAGACAACGCTTCGGGCACGCGATCGTCGCCTAGTGCGTGGGTGAGCTGGCGCAGTATATCCAGGTGCTCATTATCCTGGGCGGCAATGCCTACAATCAGGTACGCTGTTTGCGCTTCACCCCAATCCACGCCCTGCGGGCAAGCCAGCACCTTTACCCCAGTTTTCAGTACCGCATCGCGACTTTGCGGCGTGCCGTGGGGGATGGCGATCCCGTTTCCCAGATAGGTGCTGATTTGCCCTTCGCGGTCGCGCATCCCGTGCAGGTAGGCGGGCAGGGTATGCCCGGCCTCGGTAAGCGTGCCGACAATCCGGGTGAGTGCCTCATCTTTTGTTTTGACCTGATGGTCGAAATGAATATCAGCAAGAGTCAGTTGCATGGTGCTTTCCTTATTTGACCGCGTTGGCAAGCGCCAGCGCTTCCTGAGAACGTTTTTGCCACAGTCGCCAGCATCCCAGCATCACTGCGCCGCAGGCGGAACCGGCGAGAATACACAGCACCCAGATAAGAGGTTTGTTGACCAGCGGCAGAATTAAGAATCCGCCGTGTGGGGCCGGGACTTCGATATGTAGGCTATAGCTAAGAACGGCGGAAATTGAAGAGGCGATCATCATCATCGGGATCACGCGCAGTGGATCTTTGGCAGCAAACGGAATCGCCCCTTCAGTAATATGCGTACAGCCGAGAATGTAGTTCACCATGCCAGCGGCCCGTTCTTCCTCGCTGAAGCCTTTAGGGAAAAAGGTGGTGGCTAGCGCGATAACCAACGGCGGCGTGATGCAGGCAGCAGAGACGCCCGCCATAAAGAAGAAGTTCCCCTGGCCGAGCAGCAGCGTTCCGGTGACGTAGGCCGCTTTGTTAACCGGGCCGCCAAAGTCAAAGGAGCACATCGCGCCGACCACAATTCCCAGCAGAATTGGGTTCGCCTGTTGCAATGAGCTTAGCCAGCTCATCATGCCGTTGTTGATCGCTGCGACCGGTTTACCCAGCAGCACCATCAGCACGCCAATCACTAGCACACCGACCAGCGGCATGATAAAGATGGATTTTAGCCCCTCGTACTGGCGCGGTAGTCCGTTAAGCAGGTTGCGGACAAGCAGCATAAAATAGCCCGCGGCGAAACCGGCGATAATCCCGCCGAGGAACCCGGCACCGGTGGCATTTGCCAGCAAACCGCCGACGAAACCCGCCACCATGCCGGGACGCCCTGAAATCGACCAGGCAATATACGCCGTAAAGACCGGCACCATAATCGAAAAGGCCTGCTGGCCAACTTTCATCAGCGTGGCGGCAATCACGTTGTACTGCGGTGAATTCGGGTCAGCAGAATAGATCCCCCACAGGAAGGAGATAGCAATCAGAATCCCGCCTGCCACCACAAGAGGCAGCATATTCGACACGCCGCCCATCAGGTGTTTATAAACCTGTCTACCGAACGACTCCTGCTCATATTTTTCGTCTGTTTCAGCCGATGACGATATTCCCTGACGACGCGTGGCCTGACCGCTGACGACTTTATTAATTAAATCGATGGGATGGTGTATTGCTTCTTTTACTGGGACTTCAATTACCGGGAGACCATTAAAACGCTCGGCATCAACATCTTTATCGGCGGCAATAATCACGCCATAAATATTTTTCAGATCGTCGGGCGTAATGGCATTTTCAACACCAGAGGCACCGTTAGTTTCGATTTTAATTTCAATGTTTAATTTTTTTGCTGCGGTCTTTAAGGCTTCTTCAGCCATAAAAGTATGGGCAATACCTGTAGGGCAGCCGGTTACTGCAATTATTTTTTTCATAATCGGGCCTTTATAATTGGACGATTTGAACCTGTTGTTTTAATTCTTCTGTGCGACTGAGTTTTCCAAGACCTGCGGAGCTTGCGACATCCGCACCGGTTGCGCTGGCAAGTGCTAGCGCGTGGGTAATGTCGTCATCGTTGAGCCATTTGCTTAAGAATGCGCCGAGCGCGGCATCGCCCGCGCAGGCAGAACTGACCAAATCTATCTTGGGTGCTGAGCAGCACCAAAGCGAAGTGCCGTTTGAGAAATAGAGTCCTTTAGCACCCAACGTCAGCAGCACGTTGCGTGCGCCGAGCTGGTGTAATGACTGCATGGCTTCACGCACTTGCTGCGTGCTGCCGACGTCGAGGTTAAAGACCTCCTTTAATTCATCGTCGTTGGGTTTGATCAGTAGCGGCTGAAACTTGAGCAGTTGTTGTAGCGACGGATGGCTGATATCCAGAATCACTTCGCAACCCTTTTGCTGACACAGCGTCATTATCTCAGCATAAAAATGGCTTTCAATTCCCGGCGGTAAACTGCCGCTAATGACCAGGTAATCACCGGCACTGACGCAACCCAAATGGTGAATGATCTGCTGTTTACAATCATCATCAATACGAGCGCCAGGATTCACCAGCTTATATTCATCCTGACCGTCATTAATAAAAATATTAATGCGTGTCGGTTCTGATACCCACGCTGGTGTGACTTTTATATGCTGCTTTCTTAGTTCTTCAACAATATAACGGCCGGTAAAGCCGCCAAATATACCCATCACATGGGTAGATTGCTGAAAGTGATTAAGCACCAGGGAAACATTAACCCCTTTTCCATTTGGGCAATATTCCGTGTGCTGTGTTCTGTTAACCGCCGAGGGCTGTAGCGGCTGACAAAAAATATTCATATCAATAGCGGTGTTTAACGTCAGGGTATGGATCACGACAAAGCTCCTTGCGCCGGATTTTACAGTTGCCCTTCGCAACCGCAGACGTGAATGACCTTGCGGACAACCTCTTTCATCGCGGCTTTTGCTGGCTTCATGTAATAGCGCGGGTCGTTAGCGTCGGGTTTATCAATGAAGTACTGCTTGAGCGCATCGGAGAAGGCAATTTTCAACTCGGTGGCCACGTTGACCTTGCACACGCCCAGGGAAATGGCCCGGCGAATATCCGCATCAGGCAGGCCGGAAGCGCCATGCAGTACCAGCGGAACATCAACGCGGTCGCGGATAGCCGCCAGACGCTCAAAGTCGAGTTTGGGTTCGGCTGCATACATTCCGTGAGCGGTACCGATAGCAACGGCCAGTGAATCGATGCCAGTACGCGTGACGAATTCACGTGCTTGTTCCGGGTTGGTGTACAGCGCATCTTTGGCATCCACAACCAAGTCATCTTCCACACCGCCAAGCCGGCCCAGTTCGGCTTCTACGCTGGCATCGTAGCGGTGGCTAAGTTCCACGACGCTTTTTACCAGCGCAATATTTTCCTCAAACGGGGAGTGGGAGCCGTCAATCATGACGGAGCGGATCCCGGCCTGAACTTTGCGGGTGATATCCGCGAGATCTTCATGATGATCCAGGTGCAGCGCCAGAGGATGATCCCAAAGCTTAGCCAGATCGTGGGCGATCGCGACCACGTTACCGGTCCCTGCGTAGCTATAGGTTCCCGGCGTACCAGCGAGGATTAGCGGGGCGCGAAGTTCAGCCGCTGTTTCCACCACCACCTGCATCGTTTCCAGGTTGTGAATGTTAAAAGCGGGAACGGCGTAACCTTTACGTTGTGCTTTTAACAACATGTTTTTGCTAGAGATGATGTACATAGTTGATCCTTTGTTTTCAAAATTAAAGTTATATTTGATTTCTCGCCTTCATTTTGAAAGTAATGTAGCGATCGTTTCGGGAGTACGTTGTGATCGAACGCACATAACAATGAATTGGTTTTAAAAATGAAAGTTATAGGTGATATTGTGTTTTCGTTTTATAACATGAATGGTGAACGATGAATTTTTCTAATTTACTGATATATATGAATTATATTTATTTTATGAAACATCGTCTTATCTTGAGGTTTGACAAGGGTTAATGAAAATTTAAAAATGAAAGTTATTCATTAAGATCATAAAAGGCACACCATTGTGGCAAAACCGTCAACCAGCCTGCTGAAAAGACGCTTAGATATTGCGGAGATCGTCCGAAAAAATGGAGAGATAAAAGTCGACGATCTGGCTGAGATGCTTGCCGTTTCTGGGGTCACTATCCGTAATGACCTGAATTATCTGGAGCAACAAGGCTACCTGAAGCGGTCGTTTGGCGGCGCGATTTATACTGCGCAGCAGGGTGCTCCGGTTGCTCAGACCCGCGAGCCTGCTGCTGTCATTGATAAAGCGCTGGAAACCGAAATGGCACGCCAGGTTGCCTCGCAGATAAACGAAGGTGAAACGGTATTTTTAGGGCCTGGATCGATCTTACGTAAGGTGATCCCCTTCCTTGCCAGTTATGAAGATATTTGTCTGCTGATGAACGATCTCGCACATGTTCCGCTTGCGCAGGAGTTTCTTAACGGTGAAAGCGTCCTGCTGGGAGGTGTATTGAGCGCTGAAGGCAAAGAAGTTGAAGGCGAGTTGGCGTTAAACGCTTTTCGTCATTACCGACCTTCGCGGACGCTTATCGTCGTCGATCATATTGCCGAAGACGGTACGCTTAGCGTGAGAAACGAAACCCGAGCGCGTCTGCTTCATGAAGCCGTCAGCCAAAGTGAACGTGTGATTGCGGTTGTCGCAAGGCGGCCCGTTTATGGCGAGAAACGCTATGCCGTGGCCGAGTTACAGCGGTTAAGCGGCATTGTGACACCGCAGGTGGTGGCGGCGGAATACCACGCCCGTTTTCTCGCGGCGGGGCTGACCAACAGCTATACCAACAATGAATGCCTGACATGGCTCAACCCTGCGTTGCAAAAAGCGAAGTGAAGGAGCGGTGATGAACGTGACCATATGTACCATCGGCGAGCTGTTGGTGGAGTTCCTCGCCAAGGAAGAAAATCAGGGATTCTCGCGACCGGGGGAGTTCTGGGGGCCTTATCCCAGCGGTGCTCCGGCGATTTTTGCCGATCAGGTGGCAAAATTAGGTTTCGGGTCCGTTCTGTTTAGCTGTGTGGGCAGCGATGCTTTCGGTGAAATGAATATCGCGCGGCTGGAAAAAGATGGCGTCAACGTTGAGGGTATCGCGATGCTGCAAAAGGCGACTACTGGCAGCGCTTTTGTCAGCTATCGTAGTCAAGCGCAGCGGGATTTCATTTTCAATATGCCCAACAGCGCCTGCGGTTTGCTGACGGCCGATCACATCGACGAAACGCTGTTAAATCAGTGCAATCACTTTCATATTATGGGTTCGTCTCTATTTTCATTCCGCATTATCGACGCCATGCGCAAGGCAATTGAGAACGTGAAATCGCGCAACGGCACGGTATCTTTTGATCCCAACATCCGTAAAGAGATGCTCAATATTCCGGAGATGTCGCAGGCCTTTGAGTACATTCTGGATTACACGGATATCTTTTTACCCAGCGACGGCGAGCTGGATTATTTTGGCCTGAATCGTGGGCGCGATGAGCTGGTGTTGGTCGACAAACTGCTTAAACGCGGCGTGAAACACGTGGTAATTAAACGTGGGCCGCGGGGGGCGAGCTATTTTAGCAGTGAACAGACTCACCACGTTGCGGGCTTTAATGTTCCGGTGGTTGACCCTACCGGTGCGGGCGACTGTTTCGGTGCGACCTTTGTGAGCCTGTTCTTGTCAGGCATTCTGCCGCCAGAAGCGCTGAAATGGGCCAATGCCAGTGGTTCGCTGGCAATTGCGCAGCGTGGGCCAATGGAAGGTACCTCGACCCGTGCGCAAATTGAAGCGTTCCTTGCACAACACTCGGGTTGAGAGGCGCAAAAACGCCAGGTTCGGGGAATTCCCGGCGGCGCTGCGCTTGGCCGGGCTACCAGTACGACGCGGCACCTGGTGTAGCCCGGGCAAGGCGTTTACGCCGACACCGGGAGGTTCACCAAATCAGGTCACCGGCGCTGGGTTAAACACCGCCAATTGGTTGTGCAGCCCCCACTGATCCGAGAAGGTTTTCTTGCGGCCGCTCGCCACGTCGAGAATGAACTCGAACAGCTTCAAGCCCACATCTTCAATCGTTTCTTCGCCCGTTGCGATGGTGCCCGCGTTGATATCCATTAAGTCATACCAGCGATTGGCAAGCTCGGTACGGGTCGCCATTTTAATCACCGGCACTGCCAGCAGACCGTAAGGCGTGCCGCGACCGGTGGTGAACACCTGCACGGTGATCCCGGAGGCGACCTGTTGCGTACCGCACACAAAGTCGCTCGCCGGTGTTGCCGCGTAAATCAGGCCGCGTTTGGTCGGGCGCTGACCCGGCGATAACACTTCCACAATGGCGCTCTTGCCAGATTTTGCGATTGACCCCAGCGCTTTTTCGACCACGTTTGCCAGCCCGCCTTTTTTGTTACCCGGAGACGGGTTGGCGCTGCGGTCGGTCTGCCCTAAGTCGAGATAGTTGTCGTACCAGGCCATCTCTTCGAGCAGGCGTTTGCCCACTTCTTCATTGATAGCGCGCGGCGTTAACAGGTGGATGGCATCACGCACTTCGGTCACTTCCGAGAACATCACGGTCGCGCCGCAGCGCACCAGCAGGTCGGAAGCGTAGCCAACCGCTGGGTTGGCGGTGACGCCGGAGAACGCATCGCTGCCGCCGCACTGCATACCCACCACCAGCTCGGAGGCCGGGCAGGTTTCACGCTGGCGTTGGTTAAGTTTTTCAAGGTGACGTTCGGCAACTTGCAGAATATCTTCTACCATCGATTTAAATCCGACGTGTTGCTCGTCCTGCAAACGCACGATGCTGGCGCTATCGACCGGGATGCTTTGCACATCTTCCGTCCCTTCCAGCAGACGTTCCGGTTGCAGCTTTTCACAGCCGAGGCCGACAACCATCACTTCGCCACCAAAGTTTGGGTTGAGGGCAAGGTTGTGGATAGTGCGAATCGGCACCACTGCCGCCGGGGCATTGATGGCTACGCCGCAACCGTATAAGTGATTAAGGCCAACCACGCCGTCAACGTTCGGGTATTTTGGCAGCAAATCGCGCTCAATAATTTTGACAACGTAATCCACCACGCCTGCCACGCAGTGAACGCTGGTGCTAATCCCCAGCAGGTTTTTGGTGCCCACGCTGCCATCGGCATTGCGGTAACCTTCGAAGGTATAGCCTTCAAGTGGCGGTAAAGGTTCCGGTACTTTGGTGGCCAGCGGCAGAGTGTTTAGCGGTGGCGCTTTTGGCAGCGTCACTGTGGATTCATCTATCCAGCTGCCTTTGACGATGTCGCGCACCGCGTAGCCAATGACTTCGCCGTAGCGAATAATTTCACCGTTTTGAGGAATATCCACAAGGGCAACTTTATGGCCTTGAGGAATATGTTCGATTAATTCCAGCCCGTCAGGAAAACGTGTGCCTGCTTTTAGTCCGTTGTCGTTAACAATAATCGCAACGTTATCTGTTGCATGTACTTTTATATAAAAGGCAGTGGGTGACTCTTGTCTGATTTCAATGTTCGCCATTGTCCAGCACTCTCCAGCTACGGGGTAAAAAGAATAATGTTTAAAAGTGTTTCGCTTCTGGTTATTTAAAATAAAAACACGGTCAGGATGGAATAAAGCATGTCAGGTGTTTGATTATGAAAATGTGATATAGATCACTCATTATCGTCATGCCCCGCAGGGTAAGGGTAGCAAAGGTTGAAATTGTGCATCAGCGCTCAGTGTTGTGTGCATCTGCTCAATTAAATGATTTTATAAAGTCATTAAATTGGATGATTGCACAATGCCTGGTCAAGGCTTCATGATTATACTGAATCTCGATTTCATGGTGTCTTATTTTTGTCGATAGTTTATTGCCAATAAATAGTCAGCGAAATACGCCTTAATAAAAACAATACAATTAAGGTGACCTGTACCCGAGGATAATAAAATGATGCACGATACCGCAGATGCTGCTGAAATAAAAAAAGGTATGCCAACCCGATATTTAATTTTACTGATTATTTTTATTGTTACGGCTGTGAACTACGCAGACCGTGCGACGCTCTCTATTGCAGGTACGTCGGTTGCAAAAGAGCTGAATCTTGACGCGGTATCGATGGGATATATCTTCTCTGCATTTGGCTGGGCATACCTGCTGATGCAGATTCCCGGTGGCTGGCTGCTGGATAAATTTGGATCGAAGAAAGTCTATTCCTACAGTCTATTCTTCTGGTCGTTGTTCACGTTTTTGCAGGGGTTTATTGGCTTTTTCCCGCTAGCATGGGCTGGCGTCTCCATGTTCTTCATGCGTTTTATGCTGGGCTTTTCTGAAGCGCCTTCCTTTCCGGCTAACGCTCGCATTGTGGCGGCCTGGTTCCCGACCAAAGAGCGTGGTACTGCCTCTGCTATTTTCAACGCTGCGCAATATTTCTCGTTAGCGCTGTTCTCTCCACTGCTCGGCTGGCTAACCTTTGCCTGGGGTTGGGAGCATGTGTTTACCGTAATGGGCGTGATTGGCTTCGTGCTGACCGGCCTGTGGATCAAGTTCGTCCATAACCCAACCGACCATCCACGGATGACCCAGGAAGAGCTGAAGTTTATTGCGGACAACGGCGCAGTGGTTGATATGGACCACAAAAAGCCGGGTAGCGATGCTGCTAAAGGTCCGAAAATGGATTACATCAAGCAATTGCTCAGCAGCCGTATGATGTTAGGTATCTTCTTCGGGCAGTACTTCCTGAACACCATCACCTGGTTCTTCCTCACCTGGTTCCCGATTTATCTGGTGCAGGATAAAGGCATGTCGATTCTAAAGGTTGGGATGGTCGCATCCATTCCGGCTCTATGCGGCTTTGCCGGCGGGGTACTGGGCGGTCTGTTCTCTGATTATTTGATCCGTCGCGGTTGTACGCTGACCTTTGCGCGTAAGCTGCCTATTGTCCTCGGCATGCTGCTGGCCTCAACGATTATTCTGTGCAATTACACCGATAATACGGCGCTGGTGGTGGCCCTGATGGCTCTCGCATTCTTCGGTAAAGGCTTCGGCGCGCTGGGCTGGCCGGTTATCTCCGATGTGGCGCCAAAAGAAATTGTTGGACTGTGCGGCGGGATGTTTAACGTCTTCGGCAACGTAGCCTCTATCGCCACTCCGCTGGTCATTGGCTATATCGTCAGCGAGCTGCACTCCTTTAATGGTGCACTGATTTTTGTAGGCTGTTCCGCCTTGATGATGATGGTGTGCTACCTGTTCGTGGTAGGCGACATTAAGCGTCTGGAATTGCGGAAATAAGTCACGACTCACTTAAGGTAAAGAAAATGGATAACGCGATTTTCCCTAATAAATTCAAAGCAGCACTGGCTGCAAAAGAAATCCAGATTGGTTGCTGGTCAGCACTGTCTAGCCCAATCAGTACGGAAGTTTTAGGTCTGGCTGGGTTCGATTGGTTGGTTCTCGACGGCGAACATGCGCCGAACGATGTCACGACGCTTATCCCACAGCTGATGGCGTTAAAAGGCAGCGCTAGCGCGCCGGTGGTTCGCATCCCAACCAACGAGCCGGTGATTATCAAACGTATGCTGGATATCGGTTTCTACAACTTCCTGATTCCGTTTGTGGAAACCCAGGAAGAGGCGGTGCAGGCGGTCTCGTCCACCCGTTATCCGCCGGAAGGTATTCGCGGCGTCTCCGTGTCTCACCGCGGCAACATGTTTGGCACCGTGCCGGATTACTTTGCGCAGTCGAACAAGAACATCACCATCCTGGTACAAATCGAAAGCCAGCTGGGCGTGGATAACGTGGATGCCATTGCGGCTACCGAAGGCGTAGATGGGATCTTTGTTGGCCCAAGCGATTTAGCGGCAGCACTCGGCCATCTTGGCAATGCATCACACCCGGAAGTGCAAAAAGCGATTCAACATATTTTTGCCCGTGCCAAAGCGCACGGTAAACCAAGCGGCATCCTGGCACCGGTTGAAGCCGATGCGCGCCGTTACCTGGAATGGGGCGCCACCTTTGTGGCCGTGGGCAGCGATCTGGGCGTGTTCCGCGCTGGAACCCAGAAGTTAGCTGACGCTTTTAAAAAATAACCCCTGGCGAATTACTGCAAAATTGAGGAAATGACGATGAAAGTTGGCTTTATTGGTCTGGGCATCATGGGTAAACCAATGAGTAAAAATCTGCTGAAAGCAGGTTACTCGCTGGTGGTTTCTGATCGTAATCCTGAAACGGTTGCTGAACTGATTGCCGCGGGCGCGGAATCGGCGACAACGGCAAAAGCGATTGCCGAGCAGTGTGATGTGATAGTCACCATGCTGCCAAACTCTCCACACGTTAAAGACGTTGCGCTGGGTGAAAACGGCATTATCGAAGGGGCAAAACCGGGCACCGTGCTGATTGATATGAGCTCGATTGCTCCATTGGCAAGCCGTGAAATTAGCGATGCGCTGAAGGCGAAGGGCGTGGATATGCTCGATGCGCCGGTCAGCGGCGGCGAACCAAAAGCTATCGACGGCACGCTGTCGGTGATGGTGGGCGGCGATAAGGCGATCTTCGACAAATATTATGATCTGATGAAAGCGATGGCAGGCTCCGTGGTGCATACCGGCGAAATTGGTGCGGGCAACGTGACCAAGCTGGCAAATCAGGTGATTGTGGCGCTGAATATCGCTGCGATGTCGGAAGCGTTGACGCTGGCAACTAAAGCGGGCGTCGACCCGGATCTGGTGTATCAGGCAATCCGTGGCGGCCTGGCTGGCAGCACCGTGCTGGATGCGAAAGCGCCGATGGTCATGGACCGCAACTTCAAGCCGGGCTTCCGTATCGATCTGCACATTAAAGATCTGGCCAACGCGCTGGATACCTCCCACGGCGTCGGTGCGCAGCTGCCGCTGACGGCGGCGGTGATGGAGATGATGCAGGCGCTGCGTGCCGACGGTCTGGGAACCGCCGACCATAGCGCGATTGCGTGCTACTACGAGAAACTGGCGAAAGTCGAAATTTCTCGCTAAGGACGTGGTGCCCGGTGGCGGTACGCTGACCGGGCCTACACAGTAGGCCACGCCATCCGGCGTCGTGCGCGAATAGGCTCAGATATGAAAATCGTTATCGCCCCAGACTCTTATAAAGAAAGTCTTTCTGCCTCTGAGGTAGCACAGGCAATAGAAAAAGGATTTCGGGAAATTTTTCCCCAGGCGCAGTTTGTCTCCGTGCCGGTCGCCGACGGTGGAGAAGGCACGGTTGAGGCGATGATCGCAGCCACGCAGGGGCAAGTGATGACCTCAACGGTCACCGGCCCTTTAGGCGATGCCGTTTTGGCCCAGTGGGGGCTCTCGGGCGACGGCAGTACGGCGTTTATTGAGATGGCGGCCGCCAGCGGTCTGGCGCTGGTGTCTCCTGAGTTACGCAATCCGTTAATTACCACCTCTTACGGTACCGGAGAGCTTGTGCTACAGGCGCTGGAAAGCGGGGTGAAAAAAATCATTATCGGTATCGGCGGCAGCGCCACTAATGACGGTGGGGCCGGAATGGTACAGGCACTGGGGGCAAAACTGTGTGATGCCAATGGTGCTGACATCGGCTTTGGCGGCGGTAGCCTGATAAGCCTGAATCATATTGATATCAGCGGTCTTGATAGCCGCTTGCAGAATTGCAGCATCAAGGTGGCCTGTGATGTGACCAATCCGCTCACGGGCGCGTTTGGCGCATCCCGCATCTTTGGCCCACAAAAAGGGGCCAGCGAGGCGATGATTGTTGAGCTGGACAATAACCTTGCCCACTTCGCCGAGGTGATTAAAAAATCGCTGCGGGTGGACGTGAAAGAGGTTCCCGGCTCCGGCGCGGCTGGCGGTATGGGCGCAGCTTTAATGGCGTTTCTTGGCGCTGAGTTACGCAGCGGCATCGAGATTGTTACCCAGGCGCTTAATCTGGAAGAACATATTCATGACTGCACGCTGGTGGTGACCGGGGAAGGTCGCCTTGATAGCCAGAGTATTCACGGTAAAGTGCCGGTTGGCGTCGCCAGCGTGGCGAAGAAATATCATAAACCGGTGATTGGCATTGCCGGTAGCCTGACCCGCGATGTCGGGATAGTGCATCAGTACGGCATTGATTCGGTGTTCAGCGTTTTGAACCGCATTGGCTCACTAGAAGAGGCATTTCGCGAGGCGTCGGACAACATTTACCTGACCTCGCGTAATGTTGCCGCGACGATTAAGGTGGGGATGCTCACTCAAGGGTGACATCGTCGCGCAAACCCTCTATACTTCGCGCCGAAGCTGACCAGACAGTCGCCGCTTCGTCGTCGTCCTCTTCGGGGGAGACGGGCGGAGGGGAGGAAAGTCCGGGCTCCATAGGGCGAGGTGCCAGGTAACGCCTGGGGGGTGTAACAGCCCACGACTAGTGCAACAGAGAGCAAACCGCCGATGGCCCACGTAAGTGGGATCAGGTAAGGGTGAAAGGGTGCGGTAAGAGCGCACCGCGCGGCTGGTAACAGTCCGTGGCACGGTAAACTCCACCCGGAGCAAGGCCAAATAGGGGTTCATAAGGTACGGCCCGTACTGAACCCGGGTAGGCTGCTTGAGCCAGTGAGCGATTGCTGGCCTAGATGAATGACTGTCCAACGACAGAACCCGGCTTATCGGTCAGTTTCACCTCTTTAAAAACCCCGCCTCGGCGGGGTTTTTGCTTTCCAGGAGCCGGGCTGCGCATGAGCGCATTATGCTAAATAGTTACCATATCCTTACAAAGAATAGAGTTATTAACTGAATCTGTTTAACTTTGTGATAAGCCTCATTTTTTTGCTTTTATAAAAGCAACATTTCATTAACCTTAACTTATGCGCTATCTCACACCTTCGTCTTACCTGAAGCCAGCCTGGAAAAGTACAGAAATCATAAAGACGTTAAAAAACAATACGTTATTTGGTTTAAAGAACGCATCAAAACAATCCATTCCTCTCTTTTTTCGTTAAAAGAGAAATTACAGGACTGATATTCCGCTGATAGGGGAATTATCTTCTCTTTCTGGCCCAGCCTGACGCAATAACCGGCAATCTTTTTCTCCTTAACCCGCGCTATTATTTACTCACTCTGAAAAAGGCAGTGAATATAACTGCAATATTCAGTTTTTCTGGAATATCAAACCGAATTAGAACAATAAACCCTACACACCAAGAGTGAGACTTTGTTATGGAAACAATCTCAGTGGTACCCGTGCGCACGTCGACTGCCGCAGCGCGAGCGGGGATGTCGGAAAGTGAGTGGCAGACGGCAATAAAGTTCGACAGTACCGACGTGGGCTGGATCATCATGAGTATCGGGATGGCGATAGGCGCCGGGATCGTGTTCTTGCCCGTTCAGGTGGGATTGATGGGATTGTGGGTTTTCCTGCTCTCTTCAATCGTTGGCTATCCGGCGATGTATCTTTTCCAGCGCTTGTTTATTAATACCCTCGCCGAATCCCCGGAGTGTAAAGACTATCCCAGCGTTATCAGTGGCTACCTCGGTAAAAACTGGGGGATTTTATTAGGCGCGCTCTATTTCATCATGCTGGTTATCTGGATGTTCGTGTACTCCACGGCCATCACCAACGACAGCGCTTCTTATCTGCATACCTTCGGCGTCACCGACGGACTGCTATCTGAAAATCCATTCTATGGCCTGGTGCTTATCTGCGTGCTGGTTGCTATTTCATCGCGCGGCGAAAAGCTGCTGTTTAAAGTCTCAAGCTTCATGGTGCTGACCAAACTGCTGGTGGTAGCGGCACTGGGAGCGTCGATGGTGGGAATGTGGCATCTGTATAACGCCGGTACGCTACCGCCGATGGGGCTGCTGATTAAAAATGCGATTATCACGCTGCCGTTTACGCTGACTTCAATCTTGTTTATTCAGACCCTAAGTCCGATGGTTATCTCCTATCGCTCGAAGGAAAAATCTCGCGAAGTTGCCCGACATAAAGCGCTGCGCGCCATGAATATCGCCTTCGGTATTCTGTTTGTGGTGGTCTTTTTCTATGCCGTCTCGTTCACGTTGGCGATGGGGCATGATGAAGCGGTGAAAGCCTATGAGCAGAACATCTCGGCGCTGGCGATTGCCGCCCAGTTCATCAACGGTAGCGCGGGTGCATGGGTCACCGTGGTCAGCGTTATTCTCAATATCTTTGCCGTGATGACCGCGTTCTTCGGGGTGTACCTGGGCTTTCGTGAGGCCACGCAGGGGATTGTGATTAATCTGCTGCGCCGCAAAATGCCGGAAGAGAAAATCAATCAAAAGCTGGTACAGCGCGGCATCATGCTGTTCGCTATCCTGCTGGCCTGGAGCGCAATTGTGCTCAATGCGCCGGTGCTGAGCTTTACCTCTATCTGTAGTCCTATTTTCGGGATGGTGGGCTGTCTGATCCCGGCCTGGCTGGTCTACAAGGTTCCCGCGCTGCATAAATATAAAGGTGCTTCTTTGGTGATCATCATCATCACCGGTTTACTGCTGTGCGTCTCTCCATTCCTGGCATTTTCCTGATTAATTGGTGGTAAAAATGGTTGAAGTCAAAATGAACCCGCTGTGGGATGCGCTGATTAAAGCGGTGAAGCAGAATGTTAAACCGGCGATGGGCTGTACTGAACCGGTATCGCTGGCGTTGGCAAGCGCCATCGCCGCCTCGCACCTTGCCGGTCGCGTGAGCCATATCGAGGCCAAAGTCTCCCCTAATCTTATGAAGAACGGGATGGGGGTGACCGTACCGGGTACGGGCATGGTTGGGCTACCAATTGCCGCCGCTATTGGGGCGCTGGGCGGCGATCCGCAGGCGGGTCTGGAAGTGCTGAAAAGCGCGTCGGTAGAGGCGATTGCGGCAGGAAAGGTGCTGCTGGCCAGCGGCAAGGTGTCGGTGACGATTGCACAACCGTGCGATGAAGTGCTCTATGCCAGTGCCACCGTTTATACCGCAGATGAATCTGCCACCGTCACCATTGCGGGCGGCCATACGCGGGTCATCCGTATCGTTAAAAATGGCGTTACGCTGTTGGATGCCAGCCGCTGTGGCGGTGAAACAGAAGAGCAGGCGGTCTCGCTTTCAGAGGTAACGCTCAAACAGGTGGTAGAGTTTGCCGAGCAGGCTCCTTTTGACAAAATCAGCTTCATTCTGGATGCGGCGTTGCTGAACAATGCGTTATCTCACGAAGGTTTGCGCACGCAGTATGGTCTGCATATTGGCGTGACTCTACAGCGCCAGCGTGAGCGCGGCCTGCTGGCAAAAGATCTGTTGAGTGACATCATGATCCGCACCTCGGCGGCCTCTGATGCGCGTATGGGCGGAGCGTGCTTACCTGCAATGAGCAACTCGGGGTCGGGTAATCAGGGCATTGCCGCCACCATGCCGGTTGTGGTGGTGGCTGAGCATCTGGCGTGCTCGCAGGAAAAACTGGCGCGAGCACTTATTTTGTCGCACATGACGGCTATCTATATTCATCATCAGTTGCCTATGCTGTCAGCATTGTGTGCGGCAACAACGGCCTCAATGGGCGCGGCAGCGGGCATTTGCTGGCTTATTGATGGCAGCTATCGCAGCATCTCAATGGCGATTAGCAGCATGATTGGCGATGTCAGCGGGATGATTTGTGATGGTGCCTCCAACAGTTGCGCGATGAAGGTCTCCACCAGCGTCTCGTCGGCGTGGAAAGCGGTGCTGATGGCGCTGGATGAAACCGCGGTGACGGGCAATGAGGGCATTGTCGCGAACGATGTGGAGCAGTCGATCAGTAACCTTTGCTCACTGGCCTGCCACTCTATGCAGCAAACCGACAAACAGGTGATTGAAATTATGGCCAGCAAACTGGCCTGAAATACGCCCCGGCCTTGAGCCGGGGTTTTTACGACTGACAGTGTTTTCTTGCCCCCTCAACGTCTATTTCACCCTTGTGCGAAACAACCATTTCGTAGAAATGCGATGCCACGCACAAAACGCTGTTTATGATATTTTTGATGGTTTTAATGTGCGCTGTCGTCAGATTGGTTGGTCTTTTCGGTTGCCAATGTATGCGAATGCAGTATTTATGTGTGGGCGTTGTTTGGGGTTGTATGTTTGTTTTTTGTTAAAATAAATGATGTGTATATGCTGATAATTATGAATATGGCACTGGAGTTATGTGATGCTGCGCGAATAAAAGCGTAAATAAATAATTTTTTATCGTTTTATTTTATAAATTAAAAATAATGTTAATTTTGCGGGCGCGTGTTAATTAACCGAGAAATGGTTGAATGGTGATCTTTTTTATATATTTTTGTCAGGGTTAAATTGTATTAATTATCGCCATAAAATAAATTTATATACCATTATTTCGTTGATGAAAATCATCATAATGTCACTTGGTTTTGTTGCTATTGCTTTGATTCTAAAAGTTTTTTATCTGTTTTTATGTGAAGTGTAAGAGAGTGTTAAACTGAATTGTGAGAGATAGCACATATCTTCCATGGCTATATTTATTAGAATCCATCTCGCCAAGTGAAAATAACGGGGAGAGAAAAATGGATAATGTTCTTCTACCAAAAACACAGCAACTCGTCGTGTTTCAGGAAGTCATTAGAAGTGGCTCTTTCGGCTCCGCTGCAAGGCAGCTGGGTCTTACCCAGCCGGCGATCAGTAAGATTATTAACGATATCGAATCGAACTTTGGTATCGAACTGATGATCCGTAAAAATACCGGCGTCACGCTCACCAGTGCCGGGCAGGTGTTGCTCAACTATTCAGAATCTATCACTCGTGAAATGACCAATATGGTCAACGAGATGAACAGCCTGAGCTGCAGCAGCGTCGTTGATGTCTCATTCGGTTATCCATCGCTTATCGGTTTCACCTTCCTGCCTGAAATGATTAAAACCTTCAAAGAGGTGTTTCCGGCAGCTCAGGTCACGATGTTTGAAAATCAGCTCTCCTCGCTCTTGCCAGCGCTGCGTGATGGCCGCCTGGATTTTGCCATTGGGACGCTGAACGATGAAATGCAGCTTCAGGATTTACAGGTTGAACTGCTTTTTGAGTCTGAATTTGTTGTGGTTGCCGCAAAATCGCGAACGTGTACGTCAACGCTAACGCTGGAATCGCTCTCGAATGAGCAGTGGGTTTTACCGCAGACGGACATGGGCTACTACAAAGAATTACTCAATACCCTTCATCATCACCACATCAATACTGCAAGCATCGTCAAAACCGACTCGGTCGTCACTATTTATAACCTGGTATTAAACGCCGGTTTTTTAACCGTTATTCCGAAAGATATGATCGCTCCTTTCGGTTCAGACCAATTTATTATGTTACCGGTTGAAGATGATTTACCGGTAGCGCGCTACGCAGCCATTTGGTCAAAGAATTACCGTATAAAAAAATCTGCCTCAGTGTTGGTTGAACTTGCGAAAAAATACTCTTCGCGCAACGAGGCCGTTGCGGTGAATTAAAAAAGGCTGCTGCTTAATTTAAAAGAAACCCAGAGCGACGTATTACTCTGACACTTTATTATTGTCTAAAATCAGAACGCTATTCTGATAAGAGGATAAAATGCATATTACATACGACCTGCCTGTTACCCTTGATGATATTAAAACAGCGAAAAAAAGACTTGCCGGTAAAATTTATAAAACCGGGATGCCGCGTTCGAATTATCTCAGTGAAAAATGCAAAGGCGAGATATTCCTTAAATTTGAAAATATGCAGCGCACCGGCTCGTTTAAGATCCGCGGTGCTTTCAATAAATTGAGCGCTCTATCGGATGCTGAACGCCGTAAAGGGGTGGTGGCGTGTTCAGCGGGTAACCATGCACAGGGCGTTTCTCTCTCCTGCGCCATGCTGGGCATTGACGGCAAAGTTGTGATGCCGAAAGGGGCGCCAAAGTCTAAAGTGGCGGCAACACAGGATTACTCGGCAGAGGTCATCCTGCATGGGGATAACTTCAACGATACTATCGCCAAAGTCAGTGAAATCGTCGAAATGGAAGGACGTATTTTTATCCCGCCTTATGACGATGCGTTAGTCATCGCGGGGCAGGGAACCATTGGCCTGGAAATCCTGGAAGATCTCTATGATGTCGATAACGTCATTGTGCCAATTGGCGGCGGCGGGCTGATTGCCGGGATTGCAACGGCGATAAAATCGATTAACCCAACGATTAAAATCATCGGCGTACAGTCGGAAAACGTCCACGGAATGGCGGCTTCGTTCTACGCGGGCGCTATCACCAATCATCGCACCAGCACCACGCTGGCGGACGGTTGTGATGTGGCGCGTCCCGGAAATTTAACCTTCGAGATTGTTCGTCAGCTCGTCGACGATATTGTATTGGTCACTGAAGATGAGATTCGTGACAGTATGGTGGCGCTGATCCAGCGTAATAAAATTATCACTGAAGGCGCAGGCGCACTGGCATGTGCGGCGTTATTAAGTGGCAAGCTTGATGAATATATTCAGGGGCGGAAAACGGTCAGCATTATTTCTGGCGGAAATATTGACCTGTCGCGTGTTTCTCAAATTACAGGATTTGTTGCAGCGTAAATTATTTCTCTGACTGTTGCAGGCAGCATTTAAATTACACGCTTGGTGTAAGGCTGCCTGACGTTTTAAAACAACGAAAACATTAATCAAAGGATACGTTATGAGTACAACAGAAAGTATTAATGTTAGTTCAGCCAAAGAGTCCTCCTGGCGCAAATCAGATACCACGTGGACGTTAGGATTATTTGGTACAGCAATCGGTGCCGGGGTTTTATTCTTCCCTATTCGTGCGGGTTATGGCGGTCTGATCCCAATACTGTTAATGCTGGTGCTGGCTTATCCTATCGCGTTTTATTGCCACCGAGCTCTGGCGCGTCTGTGCCTTTCCGGCTCTAATCCTTCCGGTAATATCACCGAAACGGTTGAAGAACACTTCGGGAAAATGGGCGGGGTGGTCATTACGTTTCTGTACTTCTTCGCAATCTGTCCGCTGTTATGGATTTACGGCGTCACCATTACCAATACTTTTATGACCTTCTGGGAAAACCAGCTGCAAATGCCAGCGCTGAACCGTGGGCTGGTGGCGATGTTCCTGCTGCTGTTGATGGCGTTCGTTATCTATTTCGGTAAAGACCTGATGGTCAAGGTGATGAGCTTCCTGGTGTTCCCGTTTATCGCAAGCCTGGTGTTGATTTCCCTGTCGCTCATTCCTTACTGGAACTCAGCCGTTATCAGTCAGGTGAATCTGAGTGAAATCTCAATGGTCGGCCATGACGGTATCCTGGTAACGGTATGGCTGGGTATTTCCATCATGGTGTTCTCCTTTAACTTTTCACCGATTGTCTCCTCGTTTGTGGTCTCAAAACGTGAGGAGTATGAAGGTGAGTTTGGCCGTGAATTTACCGAACAGAAATGTTCAAAAATAATCTCTCGCGCCAGTATGTTGATGGTTGCGGTGGTGATGTTCTTTGCCTTTAGCTGCCTGTTCACACTCTCACCACAAAATATGGCCGAAGCGAAAGCGCAAAACATTCCGGTGCTCTCTTATCTGGCGAACCACTTCTCTTCCATGGCGGGTGAAAAATCGACCTTTGCAACCACGCTGGAATACGGTGCTTCCATTATTGCGCTGGTCGCTATCTTTAAATCTTTCTTTGGACACTACCTGGGTACGCTGGAAGGGTTAAATGGCCTGGTGCTGAAGTTCGGTTATAAGGGCGATAAAACGAAGGTCTCTACCGGTAAGCTCAACACCATCAGCATGATTTTCATCATGGGCTCAACCTGGGTTGTAGCTTACGCCAACCCGAATATTCTGGACCTGATTGAAGCAATGGGCGCGCCGATTATTGCCTCGCTGCTGTGTCTTCTGCCGATGTACGCTATTCGCAAAGTTCCGGCGCTGGCGAAATACCGTGGCAAGCTGGATAACGTTTTTGTCACCGCGATTGGCCTGCTGACCATTCTGAATATTGTGTATAAGTTATTTTAATTATCTTACTCAGGATGAGTGGAGTGTGATATGAATGAATCTCCGGTTGTACTGGTGATTAATAGCGGTTCGTCATCGATTAAATTTTCCGTATTGGATGTTGATACTCATGATGTATTACTGGCGGGTATTGCGGAAGGAATAAATACCGAGCGAGCGGGGTTATCGATTAACGGTGGCGAGGCTTCTGCATTATCCCAACCGACTTATGAGGTGGCATTACAAGCCATTTCATTTGAACTGGAAAAACGCAATCTCATAGACAGCGTGGCCTTAATTGGCCACCGCATTGCGCACGGTGGCGATATATTCACCCAGTCGGTATTAATAACGGATTCAGTCATTGAGAACATCCGTAAAGTTTCGCCACTGGCACCATTGCATAACTACGCCAACCTGAACGGGATTGAGTCTGCAAGGTACCTTTTCCCGTGCGTACCGCAGGTGGCGGTGTTTGATACCAGTTTCCATCAGACGCTGCCGCCCGAGGCGTATCTCTATGGATTACCCTGGAAATATACCGAGGAGCTGGGCGTGCGTCGCTACGGTTTCCACGGGACATCTCACCGCTACGTCTCCCGTCGGGCCTATGAATTACTGGGACTTCCCCAGCAGGATTCTGGGTTGGTGATTGCTCACTTAGGTAACGGCGCATCCATTTGCGCGGTACATAATGGCAACAGCGTCGATACCTCCATGGGAATGACGCCGCTGGAAGGTTTGATGATGGGAACGCGCTGCGGCGACGTGGATTTTGGCGCCATGGCGTGGATTGCCAGTCAGACCCAGCAAACCATGAGCGACCTTGAGCGCGTAGTGAATAAGGAGTCGGGGTTATTGGGCATCTCCGGCCTGTCTTCTGATTTACGCACGCTGGAGAAGGCCTGGCACGAAGGCCATGAACGCGCGCGGCTGGCGATTAAAACCTTTGTTCATCGTATTGCCCGTCATATCGCCGGGCACGCCGCTTCCCTGACGCGTCTGGATGGCATTATTTTTACCGGCGGTATTGGTGAAAATTCGGTTTTAATTCGCCAACTGGTTATTGAGCATTTGCAGGTGTTGGGTATTGCGTTAAATCCCCAGATGAACAAACAACCTAATTCTCACGGTGAGCGAATTATTTCTGACAAACATTCACGGGTGCTGTGTGCTGTTATTCCGACGAATGAAGAAAAAATGATTGCGCTGGATGCAATCCGCCTGGGAAATATTAACACGGTTGCTGAATACGCCTGATTTAATCACTTTTAGAGCCTATCCCATTAGGCTATTTTATTCGCCATTTTGGCACCGGGCAGTGCTCGAAATCCTCACGTACTACGTGTACGCTCCGGTTTCTCCGCGCTGTCCGGCACCAAACTGGCTTCAACAATTACGCCTACTGGGATAGGCTCTTATTATTAAGAGAAGAATTTTCATGAAGGTAGATATCGACATTAACGATAGGCTGTTTGCCGATGCATGGCGAGAATTTAACGGTAGCGATTGGCACCATGAAATTAATGTGCGCGATTTTATCCAGCGTAATTACACGCCTTATGAAGGGGATGAATCTTTCCTTGCTGAGGCCACGCCTGCGACTACCGCGTTGTGGGAAAAAGTTCTGGCCGGTATTCGTATTGAAAACGCCACCCATGCGCCGGTGGATTTTGATACCAATATCGCCACAACGATTACCGCGCACGACGCCGGCTATATCGATAAAGTATGCGAAAAAATTGTCGGTCTGCAAACGGATAAGCCGTTAAAGCGCGCGCTGCATCCGTTTGGCGGCATCAACATGATCAAAAGTTCGTTTGAGGCTTACGGGCGTGAAATGGATGCTGATTTTGAATATCAGTTCACGGCGCTGCGTAAAACCCATAATCAGGGCGTCTTCGACGCTTACTCGCCGGATATGCTGCGCTGCCGTAAATCCGGCGTGCTGACCGGTTTGCCGGATGGCTATGGGCGTGGTCGCATTATCGGGGATTATCGTCGTGTTGCCCTCTACGGTATCGGCTATCTGGTGCGCGAACGTGAGCTGCAGTTTGCGGATTTACAGACCAACCTGGAGTGGGGGCAGAATCTTGAAGCCACGCTGCGCCTGCGTGAAGAGCTCTCAGAACAGCGCCGTGCGCTGCTGCAAATGCAGGAGATGGCGGCGAAATATGGTTACGATATTTCCCGCCCTGCTGCCAATGCCCAGGAGGCGGTGCAGTGGCTTTACTTTGCCTATCTGGCGGCGGTGAAATCACAAAATGGCGGCGCGATGTCGCTGGGGCGTACCGCCACGTTCCTCGATATCTATATTGAACGTGATATGAAGGCCGGGCTGTTAAGTGAACAGCAGGCGCAGGAACTTATCGATCACTTCATTATGAAGATCCGCATGGTGCGCTTCTTGCGCACGCCAGAGTTCGACACGCTGTTCTCCGGCGATCCGATTTGGGCGACGGAAGTGATTGGCGGAATGGGTCTGGATGGCCGTACGTTAGTGAGCAAGAACTCCTTCCGTTATCTGCATACGCTCCACACCATGGGGCCAGCTCCCGAGCCTAATCTGACCATCCTGTGGTCGGAAGCGCTCCCGATTGCTTTTAAACAATATGCCGCTCAGGTTTCCATCGTCACCTCATCGCTGCAATACGAAAATGATGATTTGATGCGCGCAGATTTCGACAGTGACGACTACGCCATTGCCTGCTGCGTCAGCCCGATGGTTATCGGTAAACAGATGCAATTCTTCGGCGCGCGCGCAAACCTTGCGAAAACGCTGCTCTATGCGATCAACGGCGGTGTCGATGAGAAGCTGAAGATCCAGGTGGGGCCAAAAACGGCGCCGCTGATGGACGAGGTGCTGAATTACGATACGGTTATGGACAGTCTGGATCACTTTATGGACTGGCTTGCGGTGCAGTACATCAGCGCTCTGAATGTCATCCACTACATGCATGACAAGTACAGCTATGAAGCCTCGCTGATGGCACTCCATGAGCGGGATGTTCATCGCACAATGGCCTGCGGCATGGCCGGATTATCGGTCGCTGCCGACTCCCTGTCAGCCATCAAATATGCCCGCGTGAAACCTATCCGTGATGAGAATGGATTGGCGGTAGATTTTGATATTGAAGGGGAATATCCGCAGTACGGCAATAACGATGAGCGCGTCGACAGCATTGCCTGCGATCTGGTTGAACGCTTTATGAAGAAAATTAAAGTGCTGCCAACTTACCGCCATGCAGTACCGACCCAGTCCATTCTGACCATTACCTCAAACGTGGTCTACGGCCAGAAAACGGGGAACACTCCTGACGGACGCCGTGCCGGTACGCCGTTTGCACCGGGAGCGAACCCGATGCATGGGCGTGACCGTAAAGGTGCCATTGCGTCGCTGACGTCGGTGGCGAAACTGCCGTTTACCTATGCGAAAGACGGGATTTCCTACACCTTCTCTATCGTCCCGGCGGCGCTAGGTAAGGAGGAGACGGTGCGTAAAACCAATCTGGTAGGGTTACTGGATGGCTACTTCCACCATGAGCAATCGGTAGAAGGGGGCCAGCATCTTAACGTCAACGTGATGAACCGCGACATGCTGCTGGACGCTATCGCCCACCCGGAAAATTACCCAAACCTGACGATCCGCGTGTCTGGCTACGCTGTGCGCTTTAATGCGCTGACCCATGAACAGCAGCAGGATGTTATCTCACGCACGTTCACCCAGGCAATTTGACCGTGGTAGATACTGTGGGCATTGGCAATAGGTAGGCCCGATAAGCTACGCGCCATCAGGCATAACCGCGCATATTGCCGGATGGCGGGCCAGTCGGTAGCCCGGGCGAGCGCAAGCGACCCCGGGAATATCACCGTTCTCTACACTCGGGTTCCCGGCGGCGCTGCGCTTGGCCGGGCTACTTTACGGTAACCCTTCTTTTAACCTGGAACGAGGTTGAGGCTATGATTAGTACTTTCGATATGTTCAAAATCGGCGTTGGGCCATCAAGTTCGCATACCGTCGGGCCAATGAATGCAGGGAAAGCATTTATTGATGAGCTGAGTACATCAGGTCTTTGGTCGCAGACAAACCGTCTGGTGGTCGATCTCTACGGCTCACTTTCACTCACCGGCAAAGGCCATGCCACCGATGTTGCCGTGATTATGGGATTAGCCGGAAATAGCCCCGATCGCGTTGATATTGATGCTATCCCCGCTTTTATTCGCGCCGTGGAACGCAGCGGACGCCTGTCTGTCGCTCAGGGCGCTGCGGTTATTCCTTTCTCGATGACTGCTGATGTTGTTTTCCATGATCAATATCTTCCTCGTCATGAAAATGGCCTGCGTTTTACCGCTTGGGAAGGTGAGAACACACTGCTGAGTAAAACCTATTACTCTATTGGCGGTGGTTTTATTGTTGAAGACTCAAAATTTGGCCAGGAGTTCGAGGTTGAGCAGCCGGTGCCGTATCTTTTTCATTCGGCCAGCGAACTGTTAGCACAATGCAAAGAGCACGGTCTGTCAGTATCGGGCTTAATGATGCAAAACGAGCTAGCGCTGCGCAGTCAGGAAGAGATCGACGCTCGACTAGCCCGGATCTGGCATGTGATGCAAACTGGGATCGAGCGCGGTATGAATACCGAAGGCACGCTTCCCGGCCCGCTGAAAGTGCCGCGTCGGGCGGTGGCCTTGCGTCGGCGGCTGGTCTCCAGCGACAGCACCTCCAGCGATCCGATGAACGTTATCGACTGGATCAATATGTTTGCCCTGGCGGTCAGTGAAGAAAATGCGGCAAGCGGCCGTGTGGTCACCGCGCCGACGAACGGAGCCTGCGGGATCGTCCCAGCCGTGCTGGCCTATTATGATAAATTCCGCCGCACGGTGAACGGCAATTCAGTGGCGCGTTTTTTACTGACGGCGGGCGCGATTGGCGGTTTATATAAGCAAAATGCGTCTATTTCCGGGGCGGAAGTGGGATGTCAGGGGGAGGTTGGGGTGGCGGCCTCCATGGCGGCGGCGGGCCTTGCTGAACTGCTCGGCGGTAGCCCGCAGCAGGTGTGTATGGCCGCGGAAATCGCGATGGAGCACAACCTCGGATTAACCTGCGATCCGGTCGGTGGACAGGTGCAAATTCCCTGCATCGAGCGCAACGCGATCAACGCCGTGAAAGCCGTTAACGCGGCGAGAATGGCGATGCAGAGAACCAGCGAAGCCCGGGTGTCACTCGATAAAGTGATTGAGACAATGTATGAAACGGGCAAGGATATGAACGATAAATACCGTGAAACATCGCGCGGTGGGCTGGCTATCAAGGTGTTGTGCAGCTAAACCCTTCTGGCGGCACCACCATGAAGAAGGGTGCCGCTATAGGGGGCGTTAGGCCGCTTGCTCTTCAGCCTGTTGGCTTTTCTGGGCGGCAACCACAATGGCCTCCAGCTCGCCCAGCATCTCTTCAAATCCAAACTCGGTCGGCGTCGTTTTAGCCTGCGGTGCCGATTTCACAACCTGCTGCTTTTTATGGTTTCTTTTACTCATTTGCGTTCATCTTCCTGATAATGACTATATCGGTAAATCTATCAGCAAAGCGCGCAGCGGGGTATCAGCCACCAATGTGATATTAGCTTCATCACGAATAAATGCGCCATCACCGCAGGTTAAGGCCTGTTTCTGGGCATCATCATGTGCCAGCGCATGCACCGTACCGTGAATGGACTGCAAATAAGCGCGCGGCCCGTGCAGCGGCAGGCTGACCTGCTCACCTTTATCCAGATTTATATGGTGCAGCCAGACCTGCTGACGCAGTTGCAGGCTGCCCTCGCTACCGTCCGGGGAGGCTAATAATTGATGCGCAGAATCATGCAGTTTTAACTTCTGCACGCGTGAGTTTTCGCGCTCCGGGCAGGCGTCCAGCCAGATTTGAATCCGGGTTAACGATTTGTCTTTACTGAGATTATGCTCGCTGTAGCTCACACCCGGCTGGGTGGCAATAAGCAACGCCTCACCAGCTTTCGCTTTGACATGATGCCCATCATTGTCACGATATTCGGCTTCACCTTCTAAAATGAGATTCAGGATATCCACTTTGGGGTAAGTTCTTGGCTGGAAGGCCGCGCCGGGCGCGAGAACTTCTTGATTCAACACGCGCAGAGAAGCGTAACCCAACAGTTTCGGATCAAAGTAGTGCCCAAATGAGAAGGTATAGCGAGCCTGTAACCAGCCGTAATCGGCCTGCCCGCACTGTTTAGCTGTTCTCGTGGTAATCATCTTCTTGACCCTCCTTTACACTAAATCAATGGTAAAGGTATGGACGCTGCATTGTTAGCCAGATATTCTGCCCGGTATGTTCAAATTTCCTGAATGATAACGCCATGGCTAAAGAAAGAGCACTGACGCTTGAAGCACTACGAGTAATGGACGCCATCGATAGACGCGGCAGCTTTGCCGCCGCTGCCGATGAGCTGGGACGTGTGCCTTCTGCATTAAGTTACACCATGCAAAAGCTCGAAGAAGAGCTGGACGTGGTGTTATTTGACCGTTCAGGTCATCGAACAAAATTCACCAACGTAGGACGCATGCTGCTGGAGCGCGGACGCGTTCTGCTGGAAGCGGCGGACAAGCTGACGACCGATGCCGAAGCGCTGGCGCGCGGTTGGGAAACTCATCTCACGATTGTGGCTGAAGCGCTTATCCCAACGCCGACGTTGTTCCCGCTGGTTGAGAAGCTGGCCACCAAATCTAACACCCAGCTGTCGATTATTACCGAAGTGCTGGCGGGGGCCTGGGAGCGGCTGGAACAAGGGCGCGCGGATATTGTTATTGCGCCGGATATGCATTTTCGCTCATCGACCGAGATTAATTCCCGCAAGCTGTATTCGGTGATGAACGTGTACGTGGCCGCCCCGGATCACCCTATTCACCAGGAGGCGGAACCGCTCTCTGAGGTCACGCGAGTAAAATATCGGGGTGTGGCAATTGCCGATACCGCGCGTGAACGCCCGGTGTTGACGGTGCAACTTCTGGATAAACAGCCGCGCTTAACGGTGACGTCTATGGAAGAAAAACGCCAGGCGTTGCTGGCGGGATTAGGTGTCGCAACCATGCCGTATCCGCTGGTGGAAGACGATATTGCGCAGGGGCGCTTGCGTGTCGTCAGCCCAGAATATACCAGCGAAATTGACATTATCATGGCCTGGCGTCGTGACAGTATGGGTGAGGCCAAATCCTGGTGCCTGCGAGAGATCCAGAAGTTATTGATGGTCAAATAGTTAGTAGGCCTGATAAGCAAAGCGCCATCAGGCACAATGGTGCAGGGATGCCGGATGGCGGCGAAACGCCTTATCCGGCCTACAATCGGTAGATGCAGAAGTTGTTGATGGTCAAATAGCCAGTAGGCCTGATAAGCAAAGCGCCATCAGGCACAACGGTGCAGGGATGCCGGATGCCGGCGGAACGCCTTATCCGGCCTACAATCGGTAGATGCAGAAGTTGTGGGTGGTCAAATAGCCAGTAGGCCTAATAAGCAAAGCGCCATCAGGCACAACGGTGCAGGGATGCCGGATGGCGGCGGAACGCCTTATCCGGCCTACAGCAATCGGTAGCCCGGCCGAGCAAAGCGACGCCGGGAATAACCCGGAGTTGGCGCTCGCGCACCTCATCCGGGTGACTGTTATCAGGAAAGACGTTTAGGATCTGGCCCGAAACGGTTATCCCCCGGCGTGCCATTCTGACAGTTGAAAATAATAATGATTATCCAACCCACCACCGGTATCAGCAGCAGTAACAGCCACCATGCGGTGCGATCGGTGTCGTGCAGGCGGCGGAACTGGACTGCCCACCAGGGTAGAAAAATCAGAATGCCGTAAATGGTGGTCAGGATCCCCTCTCCACCGGCTCGCTCCCAGCCAAGCATTTTGTCCACCACGCTTAGCACGGCCGTCAAAATGACGTTCACCAGGATGAACATCCAATACTCTTTGCGGCGGGCGCGACCGCCAAACCCAATGTAATTACGTAGAACCTTGAGATACCAATCCATTTTTTTGCCTCAGTTGATCATTAATCACTTGTTTTTAAAGCGATCGAACTAAGGATAGTCGTGAATGAATTGGTGGTAAATATTGATGCGGTGAATAAATTGGGCATCGCGTTAACGATGCCCAACGTCCTTAACGGAAACGTTCGTCGCGTCCGTGAGGTTCATCGAGATCCTGCCACGGCCCGATTGAGATAATGCCCGTCGGGTTGATGGTTTTATGGCTGCGGAAATAGTGGTTGCGGATATGGTCAAAGTTGACGGTTTCGGCAATACCCGGCATCTGGTAAATATCGCGCAGGAAGCCGTGCAGATTCAGATAATCGCTGATGCGGTGTTTATCGCATTTAAAGTGGGTAACGTAGACCGGATCAAAGCGAATCAGCGTAGTCCATAAACGAATATCCGCTTCGGTTAACTGATTACCGGTGAGATAGCGATGCTGACCGAGGATTTTTTCCAGCCGTTCCAACGAGCTGAAAACCTTTTCTACCGCTTCGTCATAGGCCGCCTGACTGGTGGCAAAACCGGCTTTGTAGACGCCATTATTAACGGTGTCGTAGATCCAGGTATTCAGTTCATCAATCTGCCCACGCAGGGCAGGCGGATAGTAATCACCGGCTTTCGCGCCCAGCGCGTCAAACGCGGTATTGAACATACGGATAATTTCCGCAGATTCATTGCTGACGATGGTCTGATTCTTTTTATCCCACAGTACCGGGACGGTCACACGACCGGAATAATTTGCGTCGGCGTGCTGATAAAGCTGATAGAGAAATTGATGTTGATAGAGTGCGTCTCCGGTTGCGGCCGGGAAATCAGCATCAAACGTCCAGCCGTTTTCCAGCATTAATGGGTTAACAACGGAAACGGAGATAAAAGGTTCCAGCCCTTTCAGGGTGCGCAGGATCAGGGTGCGGTGGGCCCACGGACAGGCCAGAGAAACATACAGGTGATAGCGATCTTTTTCTGCGGCAAAGCCGCCGTTGCCGGTTGGGCCAGGTTCACCGTCGGCGGTGAGCCAGTTGCGAAAAGCGGAGACTGAACGCTGGAAACGTCCACCGGTGGATTTGGTGTCATACCAGACGTCTTGCCAGACGCCGTCAACTAATTGTCCCATCTCATGCTCCTTCAGATAGCAAAAGCGAGGAGATATCTCCTCGCTTTTTAATGAATCAGTATAGTGTACTTACCACTTTTTGTTCAGAACTCGGTCGATGCTGAATGCGCCTGGACCGGTGATACCCAGCAGCAGGTAGCCGCCAGCGATGGTCAGGTTTTTCATGAACATCAGTGAGTTCACGCCTTCGGCAAAGTTGCTGTGGAACAGGAACGCGGTCAGCAGAGTAAAGCCTGCGGTGAACAGCGCCGTGGTACGCGTCAGGAAACCGAACAGAATCGCCAGACCGCCGCCGAACTCAAGCAGGATGGTCAGTGGCAGCAGGAACCCTGGGACGCCCATGGCTTCCATATATTGCTGTGTACCCGCATACCCGGTGATTTTGCCCCAGCCCGCTGTAATAAACAGAATTGGCATCAGAATACGAGCAACCAGGAAACCAACATCTTCTAATTTTTTCATCTTTCTCTCCAGAGAATCTTGCGGGTCGTTAAACCATATTATTGAGCGTTTACACGTCGATAGCGTGTATCTGCTGTCGATGGAGAGAAATATAACCGTGGTGTATGACAATTGTTAGCAAGGAAAACTGTTGAACTTCTTCAAAGAATCTGAGCAACGATGTATGGCAGCAAGATTTTCTCCGCGGCGCTACGCAGGTTCTGGCTTCACGGGTGGTGTGCTTTTCGGTTTTTGGGATACTTGTGGCAGGAATCAATGAAAGCAGGAACAAAGGAATGACCGAGGGCTTATTGCGAAAGGGTATAGCGATGAAAACTGTTGCTCGGTGCACAGGGGGGTTGCGTTGAGCAGCTCAACGAATTGAGCTGCTAACGAACGTCAGAGCATTTAACGCAGTAAGTTTTTTGCCATCCGCCAGGTGCTCCAGGCGCCAAAACCACGTCGCGCCCAGCGAACCAAAAAGCGCGGATGGCGGACTGAAACAACCGCCATCGCGCTTGTGGCAACCACTGCCCACGAACGCAGGCTAACGAGCTTGTTCCACCTGCGATCGTAGACTTGTGTGACATCCAGCCAGTCGCGACGACTGGCGCTCAGATCGAGACGTTGCTGCTGTATCTGTCGCAGCAGAAACGCCTTACGTGTATCACGATCGCCTAATGGGGTCATTTCTCGTCGTTCTCCAGCAGAGCACGATCGTTTGCCAGTTCGTTGCGCGTATGCAGTAACAGCGTTGAACGGCGCGCACGGCGGATAGTCAATATTCCACCAATTAACGCCAGCAGCAGCAGCGTACCGGTTGTCGCAATCATGACGGGCAGACGATACTGAGGATCGACGGCCCAGATAATCAGCACCAGCAGGCTCATCAGGCCGAAAGCGGTAAATAGCAGGGTAAGCCCTGCCATTAACAGCAGCTGAATGAGGTTAGATTTCTCCTCTTCCAGCTCCACGACGGCCAAACGCAGCCGTGTTTCCACCGTCTGAACGACCAGTGTGACAATGCGCTGACCAATGCCCAGGATGTTTTTTCCTGGGCCTTGTGCATGGTGAGAATCGCTCATACTTAACGGCGAGACAGCAGAACGCCCAACACCAGGCCGACTGCTGCGCCAATACCGACACCGGTCCATGGGTTTTCACGCACATAGCCATCGGCTTTAGCCGCCGCTTCACGGGTTTGTTTTGCCAGAGCTTCGCTGGTTTCACCCAGACGGACGCGGCTTTCCTTGAGAGCGCTTTCCGCTTTGCTGCGCAATTTGCTCAGCTCTTCTTTGGACTTATCGGTGGAAGTATTCAGGACTTCTTCCAGCGTATCGGACAGAGCTTTCAGTTCTGCGCGTAACTGTTCTGATGTTGCATCTCGAGCCATCGTATCTCTCCTGTAAGGGTTTCCACTCAATACGCGCGGGATTCCAGCGCGTTAAGTTCGTCTTGGGCTTCTTTGAGCTTGCGCTCACGTTTAGCCACTTTGTCCGCATCACCGGTCTGTTTTGCTTCTTTTAAATCCTGCTGGCGCTCGCGGATCTCATCTTTTTGATCGGCAATTTTTTCCTGATGATCGGCACGCAGTTTGCTATCCGTGCAGTTAGCTTTTACTTCACTCAACGCTTTTTTCAGCCCGTCAATCCGGTGCTGATTGTTATGCTTTTCGGCATAACCAATTTCACGCTGAATATCCTGCTCTTTTTCCTGACACAGGGAAGTCGCCGCCGCGCTGGCGCTTAGCGAAGCAAGAGTAAGAGCAAAGATGATGCGGTATTTCATGTTTAGGCCTTCCATTGTGCGTAGTACATTCGGCTGTACTTTCCTCAGTGCGTGGATGACAACATAAGGCCACCACAACACTAAGCATAGTAAGTAAAATACAAAATCACCAAAGTTAGTGAAATTATTCAGATTCCTGGAAGTTTGCTAACCAAATCGATGCGAGGTATCACGAAGAAGGGATAGCCAACTTGCCGGGTTATTATCTTCATCCCCAAGCGCGATGACGTAGACGTGCGGCAGGGAGTTATCCAGCACGCGCTTCGCGGCTGCGCTTTGCTCGCTGGATTCAAAAGTGATAAGCAGAGCATCATCTTTTGGCGTAATGCTCTTAAAGCGAATGCCATTCGCATCCAGATGGTGCGAGATGGCAAAGCCATCTGGCATATTAGCCTGGTTCATTGGGCGGATGGCGAGCGTGGACTCTTCGTGCTGCAATGCCGCCCAAAGCCAGAGCATGATGCAGAGCATCAACATGATGCTCAGACTGAGTGCAAACCGGCGAAACTGAATGTGGTTTGACCCCATAATTACCCTCGATTACCGTACTTTTTCTTCCACACCACGACCAGCGAGCCAATCAGGCCAAATACCAGCAGTACCACAGGCAGCAGCATCAGACACGACATCAGCGCATCTTCATATTTCTGGAAGACCGGCGTTTTACCCAGCAGGTAGCCCAGGGTGGTCAGAATCAATACCCACAGCAGCCCGCTCATCCAGTTAAAGAACTGGAAACGCGCGTTGTTCAGCCCTGACAGGCCGGCAATGGTGGGGAGTAGGGTACGAACAAAGGCAATAAAACGCCCGACGAGCAACGCGGAGAGCCCGTGCTTGTGGAATAAATGGTGCGCACGTTGGTGATAATGGGCGGGCAGGTGCGAAAGCCAGTTTTGCACGAGCCGGGTATTGCCTAGCCATTTACCCTGAATGTAACTCACCCAGCAGCCAAGGCTTGCGGCCACGGTCAACAGGATGACCGTTTGTGGAAAGCCCATGGCCCCTTTGGCAATCAGTACGCCGACCAGCACCAGCAGGCTATCGCCCGGCAGGAAGGCGGCAGGCAACAGACCATTCTCAAGGAACAGAATCATAAATAAGACAAAATAGAGCATACCGATCATGGACGGATTAGCGAGGGTTTCGAAATCCTGGCTCCACAAGGCATTTAAGAGTTGGGTTAGTAGTTCCATTCACGATTCCTGGTACATCGATTAACGTAATGCCTGAACGCGCTGCGATATCTTCTCTGTCTTTATTTTAATAGCATCGCGGTAAATACGCGCTGAACAGTCCTTGTTTTGGCGAAATAATTGCAAAACGACAAAAAGCATTCGATTGTAACAAAAGGCCCAGAATGTCGTCATAGAAATTGCAATTTGTTGCAGATTGATTTTGCGGGTTAGGGCGGGGAGAGGCTAGGGGATTTACAAAGGCTTACCCATACTGAACGTCGGGTAAGCCTGAAGGGGATAACAGCGCGCTTATTTACCGGCGGTTGAGGCGGTATCGAGATGCACCACCGGGTTTTCCGCAAACAGATAGCGGTCAGCGTTAAACTCGAAATCATCACTGGTTTCGTTGAACAGCATCAGCTTGGTGTTTTCCAGATGCTGCCACATGGCGAGCTTCGCCGCATGGGGATCTTTGCGGATAAGCGCCTTCAGAATTTGGTCGTGGTCATCGCACCAGTTATCGACGGTTCGCGCGTCAATGTGGTCGTGAAGCTTTTTCCAGTACGGGTTATGTACGCGCTGGGTCCACATTTTCTCGACAATCGCGGCAAGCGCCGTATTTTGTGTGGCAAGGGCCACCTGCACGTGGAACTGAAGATCCCATTCGGAGTCACGGAAGCACTTCTCTTTACGCGCGTTTTCCTGGATCTCCATCAGCTTCATGATGTCTTGCTTGGTGACCTGAGTCGCGGCAAATTCGGCGATATTGCTTTCAATGAGCTGGCGAGCTTGCAGCAGCTCAAACGGGCCGTAGTTAGCAAACTCCATATTTTCATCGGGAGCTTGATGGTGCTTAGCCTGATTCGAAATAACGTGGATACCTGAGCCTTTTCGCACCTCAACATACCCTTCCACTTCGAGCATAATAATGGCTTCGCGCACCACCGTTCGGCTGACGCCTTTCTCATCGGCAATAAAACGCTCGGCAGGTAGCTTATCACCCACCAGATAAACGCCTTGCTCAATGCGTTCTTTCAGCTCAGCGGCAAGTTGCTGATATAAACGGCGTACGTCGGTGATTTCCATATGCTCTCCAGGCAGGGTACGGCAGACTAAATTTGTTATACCACTTTTACGAGCGGCTAACCATATTCAGGCATGAAAAAAGCCGCCTGAATCACGGCGGCTTGTCAGATAAAAATTATCGATAGCGATTAGTTCTGGGTTGCCTGCTGTGTCGGATGAGGAGTATCCGATTCGTCGTTATCAGCCTGTTTGTTTTGCAACACGGTCCAGATAACCAGAGCGCCTAACAGATCGAAGATTGCCAGCACTGCAAACAGTGGGCTAAAGCCGATGGTATCTGCCAGTGCACCCACCACCAGGGCGAACATGGTACTTGCCATCCATGCAGCCATCCCGGTCAGACCGTTTGCCGTTGCCACTTCGTTACGACCAAATACGTCAGAAGAGAGCGTAATCAGCGCGCCGGACAGCGACTGGTGAGCAAAGCCACCCAGGCACAGCAGAGCGATAGCAATATATGGGCTGGTGAACAGACCGATTAAGCCTGGGCCAATCATCAGCAGTGCACCCATGGTGACAACCATTTTACGGGAAACGATCAGGTTAACACCGAACCAGCGCTGGAACAGCGGCGGCAGGTAGCCCCCGATAACGCAGCCGAGGTCAGCAAACAGCATTGGCATCCACGCAAACATCGCGATTTCTTTCAGGTCAAAACCGTACACTTTGAACATGAACAACGGGATCCAGGCGTTGAAGGTCCCCCAGGCAGGTTCAGCCAGGAAACGCGGCAGGGCGATACCCCAG
Organism: Enterobacteriaceae bacterium; assembly: GCA_902363335.1. GTDB lineage: Bacteria > Pseudomonadota > Gammaproteobacteria > Enterobacterales > Enterobacteriaceae > Kluyvera. The sequence goes on from CABIZV010000008.1 coordinate 170,526, forward strand.
AAGCGACGAGTCTGGATAATCTGCCATGGCGACATTTTCTTGCCGTTGTTGGTCTGGTGAGCCGCTTCCTGACCGCCGATGATGTAATCACGCTCTTCGTCGGTTAATTTTTTCTGGTCGCGAGGGTGTTTATAGAACACCAGCCAGCACATCGCCCAGATGAAGCTCAGTGCGCCGGAGATGATGAACGCCATCTGCCAGCTGTGCATCACGATAGCCCATACCACCAACGGAGGTGCAATCATGCCGCCGATAGAAGAACCGACGTTGAAGTAACCTACTGCAATAGAACGCTCTTTAGCCGGGAACCACTCGGAACTGGCTTTCAGACCCGCAGGGATCATAGCCGCTTCAGCAGCACCTACTGCGCCACGAGCGATAGCCAGACCGCCCCAGCTGCCGGCCAGCGCGGTTGCGCCGCAGAATATAGCCCAGGCAACGGCGAAGAAGGCGTAACCAATTTTGGTACCCAAAACGTCCAGAACATAGCCCGCGACGGGCTGCATAACGGTATAAGCTGCGGAATAAGCAGCGATGATGTACGAATATTGCTGTGTGGAAATGTGCAGCTCTGCCATCAGAGTTGGCGCAGCTGCTGCCACGGTATTACGCGTCAGGTAACCCAGCACGGTGCCCATTGTCACCAGTGCGATCATGTACCAACGTAATCCTTTAATTTTACGCATGTAAACCTCATCGTGTAGTTATCTCTGCGAGTTCCGCAGCCATCATCGTTACAACTATCAATGATGTCTCACCAAGGGGCTTACCAGGGAAAGGGTTCCCGGTACGGCCCGAACTTGCCATTAGTACGTGTGCTGAATTCGGTATCCGTACCGCTCAATCAGGTGTCTAAATCGACCACCGCTAATGCATTCCGTCGTTCTATGTGTTTCGACGGGAGGCAAGATAACTTGTCATACAACTTTAAAAGGTGAATGCCGTCACAAAAGAGGTATTTACCCTAGTGTTTAAGGGGTAGATATGGCGGGCCAGTCGCGGCGCGGGTTGCAGCGCGTTTTTGCCAACTTTCATGTCAATTTTTGTCAGTGTTTATTGATCTAACTCACGAAAAAATCTTCGGCCCGATGAAATTGGTGTGATAACTTTGACGTCATTACAGATAAACATCTGACCCACTCGTTGAGAGGAAGACGATAATGACCCCGTTTATGACTGAAGATTTCCTGTTAGACACCGAGTTTGCGCGCCGTTTGTACCACGACTACGCAAAAGACCAGCCGATTTTCGATTATCACTGCCATTTGCCACCGCAGCAGGTCGCTGAAGATTACCGTTTTAAGAACCTGTATGACATCTGGCTGAAAGGTGACCACTACAAGTGGCGCGCAATGCGCACCAACGGTGTGGCTGAACGCCTGTGCACAGGCGATGCGTCTGACCGCGAGAAGTTTGACGCATGGGCCGCGACCGTCCCGCACACTATTGGTAACCCGTTATACCACTGGACTCATCTTGAACTGCGTCGTCCATTTGGCATCACCGGTAAACTGCTGTCCCCGGCGACTGCGGACGAAATCTGGAATGAGTGCAACGAGCTGCTGGCGCAGGACAAATTCTCCGCGCGCGGTATCATGAAGCAGATGAACGTGAAAATGGTCGGCACCACCGATGACCCAATCGACTCCCTGGAGCATCACGCATCGGTCGCTAAAGACACGACCTTCGACGTGAAAGTGCTGCCAAGCTGGCGCCCGGATAAAGCTTTCAACATTGAGCTGGCGACCTTTAACGACTACATGGCGAAACTGGGTGAAGTGTCTGACACCGACATCCGTCGCTTTGCTGACCTGCAAACCGCGCTGACCAAACGTCTGGATCATTTTGCCGCCCACGGTTGTAAAGTTTCTGACCACGCGCTGGACGTGGTGCTGTTTGCTGAGTCTAACGAAGCCGAGCTGGATAGCATTCTAGCCCGCCGTCTGGCTGGCGAAACGCTGAGCGAGCATGAAGTTGCTCAGTTCAAAACCGCCGTTCTGGTCTTCCTGGGTGCAGAATACGCACGTCGCGAATGGGTACAGCAGTACCACATTGGCGCGCTGCGTAATAACAACCTGCGTCAGTTCAAACTGCTGGGCGCGGACGTTGGCTTCGACTCCATCAACGACCGCCCAATGGCTGAAGAACTGTCTAAGCTGCTGAGCAAACAGAACGAACAGAATCTGCTGCCAAAAACCATTCTTTACTGCCTGAACCCACGCGATAACGAAGTGCTGGGCACCATGATCGGTAACTTCCAGGGTGAAGGTATGCCGGGCAAGATGCAGTTTGGTTCCGGCTGGTGGTTCAACGATCAGAAAGACGGTATGGAACGTCAGATGACGCAGCTTGCGCAGCTGGGCCTGCTGAGCCGCTTTGTCGGTATGCTGACCGACAGCCGTAGCTTCCTGTCTTACACCCGTCATGAATACTTCCGTCGTATTCTGTGCCAGATGATTGGCCGCTGGGTTGCCGCGGGCGAAGCGCCTGCCGATATCCAACTGCTGGGTGAGATGGTGAAAAATATCTGCTTTAACAATGCGCGTGACTACTTCGCCATTGAATTGAACTAAGGTCTGGGTGAAGGTATGCAATACATCAAGATCCATGCGCTGGATAACGTCGCGGTAGCGCTCGCTGACCTGGCTGAAGGAACCGACGTCACCGTGGATGGGCAGGTAGTGACCCTGCGCCAACCGGTCTCGCGTGGCCATAAATTTGCTTTACGCGATATTGCGAAGGGCGAAAACGTCATTAAATATGGTTTGCCAATCGGTCATACGCTGGTCGATGTTGCGGCGGGCGAGCATATCCATGCTCACAATACCCGTACCAATCTGAGCGATCTGGATACGTATAGCTACCAACCTGATTTCCAGGCACAAGTGGCTCAACCCGCCGATCGAGAGGTGCAGATTTATCGCCGTCCGAACGGTGAGGTTGGGGTACGTAACGAGCTGTGGATCTTACCGACCGTCGGTTGCGTCAATGCGATGGCGCGTCAGATGCAAACGCGGTTCTTAAAAGAGAGCAACGATGCTGAAGGTATCGACGGCGTGCATCTCTTCAGCCATACCTACGGTTGCTCACAGTTGGGCGATGACCATATCAACACCCGCACCATGCTGCAAAACATGGTGCGCCACCCGAACGCGGGTGCGGTGCTGGTGGTCGGACTCGGCTGCGAAAACAACCAGATTGATGCTTTCCGCGAGACGTTAGGGGAGTTCGATCCTGACCGCGTTCACTTTATGGTCTGCCAACACCAGGAAGACGAAGTGGAAGCGGGGCTCGAGCACCTCCGCCAGCTTTATAGCGTGATGCGTCACGACAAGCGCGAGCCGGGTAAACTGAGCGAGCTGAAGTTTGGTCTGGAATGCGGCGGCTCTGACGGCCTGTCCGGTATTACCGCCAACCCGATGCTGGGTCGTTTCTCCGACTACGTGATTGCCAACGGCGGCACCACCGTGCTGACCGAAGTACCGGAAATGTTCGGCGCCGAGCAATTGCTGATGGATCACTGCCGCGATGAAGAAACCTTTGGCAAACTGGTGACGATGGTCAATGACTTCAAGCAGTACTTCATTGCCCATAATCAGCCAATTTACGAGAATCCATCGCCGGGTAACAAAGCCGGTGGTATCACTACGCTGGAAGATAAGTCACTCGGCTGCACGCAGAAGGCCGGATCAAGCAAAGTAGTGGATGTCCTGCGCTATGGCGAACGCCTGAAAACGCACGGCCTGAATCTGCTGAGCGCGCCGGGCAACGATGCGGTAGCCACCAGTGCCCTGGCGGGGGCAGGTTGCCATATGGTGCTGTTCAGCACCGGGCGCGGTACCCCTTACGGTGGTTTTGTGCCAACGGTGAAAATTGCCACCAACAGCGAGCTGGCGGCGAAGAAAAAGCACTGGATCGACTTCGACGCGGGTCAACTGATTCATGGAAAAGCGATGCCGCAGTTGCTTAATGAATTTGTCGACACGATTGTTGATTTCGCCAACGGCAAGCAGACTTGTAACGAACGCAACGATTTCCGCGAACTGGCGCTCTTTAAGAGCGGCGTCACGTTGTAATAAAAAAGCGATCTGATACGATAAAACGGCGTTTCAAATACTGAAGCGCCGTTTTTTTATGGCTTCGTTTTCCAGGGACTCTTCATGACTGCGTATTGGCTTGCCCAGGGCGTAGGTATCATTGCTTTTCTGATTGGTATCACTACCTTTATTAACCGCGACGAACGGCGCTTTAAGTTCCAACTGGCGATTTATAGCGGCGTCATTGGCCTGCATTTTTTCCTGATGGGCGCGATTCCGGCAGGAGCTAGCGCCGAGCTTAACGTTATTCGAACGATTATCTCGGTCTACACCCGCCGCCTATGGGTGATGTTTTTATTTATCGCGCTGACGTTGATTATCGGTGTCGGGAAACTCCAGCATGCCATGGAGATCCTACCGGTTATTGGTACGGTGGCCAGTACCTGGGCGCTGTTTCGCTGCAAAGGACTCACGGTGCGTTGCGTGATGTGGTGCTCCACCGCCTGTTGGGTGATTCACAATTTCTGGCTAGGTTCGATTGGCGGCACGCTGATTGAAGGTAGCTTCCTCGTGATGAACGGCCTGAACATTATTCGTTTCTGGCGCATGCAGCGTAAGGGCATTGACCCATTTAAGGTCGAGAAAAAAGTGCAAAGCGAAGGCTGACGGAAGCCCGGCGTCGGTGCTATGGCACCTTATCCAGGCTACCAGTGGAGGTATCCCGGATAAGGCAAAGCCGTCGCCATCCGGCAATGTGTGCAGTAATGCCTGATGGCGCGAAGCTTATCAGGCCTACTCGATTAACTGCGCAGGGCGTTTTTCTCAAGGCGAGCATCTTCTGCCTGACAGGCTGCCGCAGTGAACAGAACATCGGTAGAAGAGTTCAACGCTGTTTCACAGGAGTCCTGCAGCACGCCGATAATAAATCCGACAGCCACCACCTGCATGGCAACATCATTCGGGATACCGAACATGTTACACGCCAGCGGGATCAAGAGCAGCGAACCCCCTGCCACACCAGATGCTCCACAGGCGCACAATGACGCAACAACGCTGAGCAGTAATGCGGTTGGCAAGTCAACCGGAATGCCCAGAGTATGCACTGCCGCCAGGGTCAGCACGGTAATGGTGATAGCGGCACCGGCCATATTGATGGTGGCACCCAGCGGAATCGACACGGAATAGGTATCGCGGTCCAGATTCAGTTTTTCACATAGCGCCATATTCACCGGAATGTTGGCCGCCGAACTGCGGGTAAAGAAGGCGTAGACGCCACTTTCACGCAGACAGGCCATCACCAATGGATACGGGTTGCGGCGAATCTTCCAGAACACCAGCAGCGGGTTAATTACCAGCGCTACCAGTAGCATGCAGCCAACCAGCACCAGCAATAACTGCGCGTAGCCCCACAGGGTTGCGAAACCGGTGGTGGCGAGCGTTGAAGCGACCAGACCGAATATCCCCAGCGGAGCAAAACGGATAACCAGTTTTACGATAAACGTCACGCCGTCAGAAAGGTCATTAATCAGGTTTTTGGTGGTCTCATTGCCGTGACGCAACGCGAAGCCAAGGCCGACCGCCCACACCAGGATACCGATATAGTTGGCGTTCATCAGCGCGGTAACTGGGTTAGAAACCATACTCATCAGCAGGCCATGCATCACCTCCACGATACCGGAAGGCGGTGTGATATCGCCTGCAGTGGCGCTCAGATGTAGCGTGGAGGGAAATAAGAAGCTAAACAGCACGGCGGTTAACGCGGCTGCAAAGGTTCCCAGTAGATAAAGGAACAGGATAGGGCGGATATTGGTTTTTTGTCCTTTCTGATGGTTAGCGATAGAGGCCATTACCAGCATGAGTACAAGTACTGGAGCCACGGCCTTCAGTGCGCCAACGAATAGCGTCCCGAGCAGGCCAGCGGCGATGGCGGCAGGCTTAGAAGCCAGCGCCAGCAAAATACCGAGAATTAATCCAACCAGGATCTGTTTGACCAGACTGCCCTTCGTTAGCATGCGCATAAAGCCGGATGATGCGGGTTGTTGTGTCATCATTGCATTCCTTAAGATGATGAGTTGTGTCTTTCCAGCGACGTATTATTTGTTACGTTTATGTCTGGATGTAAAAAAATGTTTGCTAGATCGAGTATAAGGAAAGTCTTCGGTTGGGGAAGTACAAAATGCTGGAATTTACGCCATGCGTCATGTTTTTTAACTAAATATTTACATGCGATGGCGTGGATTGAAATATGCAGGTAGATACTGTGGGCATTGACAACACGTAGGCCTGATAAGCTACCCGCCATCAGGCATAACCGAGCACATTGCCGGATGGCGGCTTTGCCTTATCCGGCCTACGAGTTACATATTCTGCTTTTTCAAATCATTACGATGGTTGACCCACGCGTTAAGTAACAGTGTGAAGGCCAGGATCCCGCCGACAACCCCCAACGATACCGAAATCGGAATATGGTAGAACTCGACGATCAGCATCTTGATGCCGATAAACACCAGAATCACCGACAGCCCATACTTCAGCATTGAGAAGCGCTCCGCCACGCCTGCCAGCAGGAAGTACATCGCGCGCAGACCGAGAATGGCGAACAGGTTAGAGGTCAATACAATAAACGGATCGGTGGTTACCGCAAAAATCGCCGGGATACTGTCGACCGCAAAAATCACGTCGCTCAGCTCAACCAGAATCAGCACCAGCAGCAGCGGCGTGGCAAACAGCACGCCGTTTTTGCGGGTAAAGAAGTGCTCGTTCTCTATTTTGTCGGTCATCCGTAAATGACTGCGTAACCAGCGTACCAGCGGTTTATCGCCGATGCCGCCTTCATCCTCTTTCGCCAGCGCCATTTTGATCCCGGTAAACAGCAGGAAGGCGCCAAAGACGTACAGCAGCCATTCGAACTGGGAGATAAGCCAGCTACCGGCGAAAATCATGATGGTACGCAGCACAATCGCACCTAGCACGCCGTAAACCAGTACGCGACGCTGCAAGGCCGGTGGAATAGAAAAGTAGCTAAACAGCATCAGCCAGACAAAGACGTTATCAACGGCCAGTGATTTTTCAATCAAGTAACCGGTAAGGAACGCCAGAGCCTGCGGGTCGGCCACCGCGCGTCCCTGGGTTTGCGCCAGATACCACCAGAAAGCCGCGTTAAACAATAAAGAGAGGGTGACCCACACCAGCGACCAGGTCGCCGCCTGCTTCATGGTCATGGTCTGAGCGCCGCGACGCCCCTGTATCAGCAGGTCAATGGCGAGCATAATCACCACGATGACCGCAAATCCGCCCCACAACAACGGGGTGCCGACTGTATTCATAATCAATTCCTTACGCATAAAAAAACGGCTACCGTCAGAAGACGATAGCCGCTGCTTTTTATGCATAGACCTCGCCTTCCGGCAAGGTCTCACTTACAACAAGAAAGGAATACGCTTTCGTATTCCTTTTTCGTTGCCCGGCGACCGGATACGGTTTTTCACGTATCGTATTGACGATCCACCGACAAGGAAGTTACTCCCCTTTGCACGTAACAAAATATGACAGGCCATTGATTTCGTCAATGACCTGCAACATCTCTTTTACGTTGTTTTACGCAGCAGGCGTATCCGCCGGGAAAACGACGCCGGTCTGGCGACGAATTTCGGTCTGAACTTTGGCGGTAATCCGGCTGACCTCTAAACCAGGGTGCTCGACTTCGTTGTTTTCGACCAGGCGCGCAAATTCTTCAGCTTCATAGAGCATAGTATTAATATGCTGAGGCTGGCTGAGATCCTGCGCTTTGCTACCGCGCGGCACGAAACAGAGTTTCTGGCACTCGGAAATTTTTTCAATCACCAGCGCCCCCGCTTCACCCTGAATTTCGCTTGGCAGGGTGGAATCGCTGACTTTGGAATGTTGCAGCGTCACGCTGAAATCACCGTAATCCATCACCACCACGCCGTGGGCGTCAACGCCGCTATCCAGCAGACTGGCAGAAGCCTGAATCCGTTTGGGTTCGCCCCACAGCGCTACCGCTGAGGCCAGGCAGTAAAAACCGATATCCATAATCGAGCCGTTAGAGAAGGCCGGGTTAAAGGTATTTGGGTTCTCGCCATCGAGATAACGCTGGTAACGTGATGAGTACTGGCAGTAGTTGATAAACGCTTTACGAATCTGACCTATCTTCGGCAGCGATTGTTGTAGCAGTTGGAAGTTAGGCAAGCTGGCGGTTTTAAACGCTTCAAACAGCACCACCTGATTCTCACGCGCAGTGGCAATGGCCTGCTCAACTTCGCGCAGATTGGATGCCAGCGGCTTTTCACAAATCACGTGCTTTTTATGGCGTAAGAACAGCTCGGTCTGGGGAAAGTGTAGCGAGTTTGGGCTGGCGATATAAACCGCGTCAATATCATCGCTTTGCGCCATTGCCTCAAGCGAGGTGAATAAATGTTCGACCGGATAATCGTTAGCGAAGCTTTGTGCCTGCTCGAGGCTACGGGAATAAACGGCGGTTAATTTATACTTGCCGGTCTCATGAGCGGCGTCGACAAACTGGCGGGTGATCCAGTTTGTGCCGATAACAGCGAAACGTATCATAAGTGCCTTCAGGCTCCATAAAGGGATTCTTTGGTCAATGTATCACGCCTTTATGACATTGCCAGCGCCCGACCACGCACTCTGGCATTTTAACGACTGGACGGACAACCGTGTTCACTGGTTGGGCTGATAATGACGCTGGAACCGAGATATTTTGGCTGACGATGGATCACTTTTGCATCAATTACCGCGCTGACGCGCGCCAGTTTCTCTCTGAACCGAACGTATTTCCCGCGCCCCTCGCTCAGGTCTGGCGCATTAAAGCCGATAGCGTCAATCCCGTATTGTTGTGCAAGCCAGATAGCCCGCTGGTTATGAAATTCCTGAGAGATCACCGTGATATGGCTTTCGCCGAAGATTTTTTGCGCCCTGACGACTGAATCAAGGGTGGAGAATCCTGCATAATCACAAAAGATCGCATGTGCCGGTACGCCTTTGACAATTAAGGCTCGCTGCATAGCGGATGGCTCATCGTAATTCTTGTTACCGTTATCGCCGCTCACCAGCAACCATCTCACCTTGCCCGCGTGATAAAGCGCGGCGGCCGAGTTGATTCGACGATTAAAATAGTTATTTCCCGGCTTTGCTCCTAATACCAGTCCGACATTGCGCTGCGGAATCGCGCTGGCGTCATTCCACGTCAGTCCTTCACTTGCCTTATCAATACGGTGGTTGGCGATAAAGATAGTGGCGAGGGAGGCGATAAGAATGATGCCAATAAGCATAAGCATGCGCCGTACAGAGAAAAGACGTCGGAAGAACCGAAGGAATATCCGTATCATGGTCGTTATCCTTAACGAAACGGGAGCTGCCGATTCTAAACTTAAGCGGCAAAAAATATAGTCACAAACGCGGAATTCAGACTTTAGCCTGAGACAGGGACAAATGCGTCAGCCACAAACGGGTATCAAACTCCAGTTGGTGGTACTGCGGTTCCATATAGCAACATAGCTTATAGAACGCTTTGTCATGTTCTTTCTCTTTGAGATGCGCGAGTTCATGCACCACGATCATTTTCAGGAACGCTTCCGGCGCGTTGCGAAACACGGTGGCGACGCGGATCTCTGATTTGGCTTTCAGCTTGCCGCCCTGCACGCGCGACACCGCAGTATGCAAGCCCAGCGCGTTTTTCAGCACGTGGATCTTGTTGTCGTACATCACTTTATTGATGGGCGGCGCGTTACGCAGGAACTGGCTTTTGAGATCCTGGGTGTATTGCCACAGGGCTTTATCGGTGGCGAAATCGTGGGTGCCCGGATAGCGTTTTTCCAGCACGGTGCCCAGCTTTTGTTCCGCAATCAGCGTACGAACCTGAGAAAGTAAATTTTCCGGGTAGCCCTGGAGGTAAGTTAGTTGGTTCATCTTTGCCCACACAAATCATAAAAAGTGTATACTCACGCACCCTTTTCAGGGATACGCCGAAATTTTACCATTCAGGAGGGCCGATGAGCCACATAGACAACGGTTTCCGTTCGCTGACACTAAAACGTTTCCCGGAGACGGACGACGTTAACCCGCTGCTGGCGTGGGAAGCTGCGGATGAATATCTGCTGCAACAGCTGGACGACACCGAAATTAGCGGCCCGGTGCTGCTCCTGAATGATACCTTCGGTGCCCTGGGCTGTGCGCTGGCGGAGCATACACCATATAGCATCGGCGATTCTTATTTAAGCGAGCTGGCGACGCGTGAAAACCTACGCCACAACGATATCACTGAGTCTAGCGTTAAGTTTCTCGACAGTACCGCCGAATACCCGCAGGCGCCGGGCGTGGTGCTGATTAAGATCCCCAAAACCATGGCCCTGCTGGAACAGCAACTGCGCGCTTTGCGTGAGGTTGTTACCCCGCAAACGCGTATTATCGCGGGCGCGAAAGCGCGAGATATCCACACATCAACGCTTGAACTGTTTGAAAAGGTGCTCGGCCCAACGACCACTACGCTCGCGTGGAAAAAAGCCCGTCTGATTAACTGTACCTTCAGCAAACCTGCTCTGGCCGATGCATCACTGACGCTGAGCTGGAAGCTGGAAGGCACCGACTGGACTATCCACAATCACGCTAACGTCTTTTCCCGTACCGGGCTGGATATTGGTGCGCGCTTCTTTATGGAACACCTGCCGGAGAACCTGGAAGGCGAGATTGTCGATCTCGGCTGCGGCAACGGCGTTATCGGGATGACTTTGCTTGAGAGAAACCCGCAAGCCAGCGTCGTATTTGTGGATGAATCGCCAATGGCCGTCGCATCCAGCCGTCTGAACGTGGAAAGTAATCTGCCTGAAGCGCTGGATCGCTGCGAGTTTATGATCAATAACGCGCTCTCCGGCGTCGAGCCGTTCCGCTTTAACGCGGTGCTGTGCAACCCGCCGTTCCACCAGAAACACGCGCTGACCGATAACATCGCCTGGGAGATGTTCCATCACGCCCGCCGCTGCCTGAAAATCAACGGTGAGCTGTATATTGTGGCCAACCGTCACCTGGACTACTTCCACAAGCTGAAGAAGATTTTCGGCAACTGTGAAACCATCGCCACCAATAACAAATTTGTGGTGCTGAAAGCGGTGAAATTAGGCCGCCGTCGCTAATCAGGCCCGCCGGATGGCGGCTTCGCCTTATCCGGCCTACTCCACCCTGTAGGCCCGATAAGCGCAGCGCCATCGGGCACACCTTTGCCGGATGGCGGCAAAATTGCCTTATCCGGCCTACTCCACCCTGTAGGCCCGATAAGCGCAGCGCCATCGGGCACACCCTGCCGGATGACGGCAAATTTCCTTATCCGGCCTACTCCACTCTGTAGGCCCGATAAGCGCAGCGCCATCGGGCATATCTTTGCCGGATGGCGGCAAATTGCCTTATCCGGCCTACTCCACCCTGTAGGCCCGATAAGCGCAGCGCCATCGGGCACACCTTTGCCGGATGGCGGCAAATTGCCTTATCCGGCCTACAATTTGGCTTCGTTAAATACTTAGTGCAAGCGTTGTCCCCTGTGCAATTGCCCGGCGGGCATCGAGCTCACCCGCCACATCACTGCCACCAATCAGATGCACCAGTTTTCCTAAAGCCTGTAGCGGCTCAGCCAGCACGCGGTTGGGTTCCTGACCGGCGCAGATAATCACGTTATCAACCGCCAGCAACTGCTGCTCACCGCCGATCTCAACGTGCAATCCCACATCGTCAATTTTCTGATAGCTCACCCCCGGGATCATCTTCACACCGCGCGATAGCAGGGTGGTGCGATGGATCCAGCCGGTGGTTTTGCCAAGCCCTTCGCCCGGTTTGCTGGCTTTACGTTGCAGCATCACTATTTGCCGTGGGCTACGCGCCAGATGCGGCCCTTCCGGGCGCAGACCGCCAGATTGCTGCAAACTGGTATCGATACCCCATTCGACGCAGAATTCGGCAATATTCTGACTGGTCGGCGAGCCCGGCTGGCTCAGATACATTGCCGTATCAAAGCCGATGCCGCCGCAGCCGATAATCGCCACGCGCTCACCGACCGGCGCTTTATCACGCAATACATCCAGATAGTTCAGTACTTTTGGATGATCAATGCCTTCAATCGGCGGCGTGCGAGGGGTGATGCCGGTGGCGAGGATCGTTTCATCGAACTGGAGAAGATCTTCTACGCTAACGCGATGATTCAATCTCAATGTCACACCGGTTACGTCGATCATCCGACGGTAATAGCGCAGCGTTTCATAAAATTCTTCTTTGCCGGGGATCTGTTTGGCGATATTAAACTGCCCGCCGATCTCAGCGTTCGCATCAAACAAGGTCACCTGATGGCCGCGTGAAGCGGCGTTGACGGCAAAAGCCAGCCCGGCAGGGCCAGCGCCGACGACCGCCAGATTTTTGATCTGCGTGGCAGGCCTAATGGGCATTTTGGTTTCGTGGCAGGCGCGTGGGTTTACGAGGCAAGAGGTGACTTTACCGACGAAGATCTGATCCAGACAGGCCTGGTTACAGCCGATACAGGTGTTGATCTCATCGGCCCGACCAGACTGGGCTTTCGATAGCAGTTCGGCATCGGCGAGAAACGGTCGCGCCATCGACACCATATCAGCATCCCCGCGCGCCAGAATATCATCGGCAACCTGCGGATCGTTAATCCGGTTGGTAGTGATAAGCGGGATCGTTACATGACCTTTAAGTTTGCGGGTTACCCAGCTAAACGCGCCGCGCGGCACCGGTGTGGCGATGGTTGGGATCCGCGCTTCATGCCAGCCGATCCCGGTGTTGATGATGGTCGCTCCTGCCGCCTCAATGGCTTTTGCCAACTGGACGGTCTCGTCAAAAGTGCCGCCGTTGTCCACCAGATCGAGCATCGACAGGCGATAGATGATAATAAAATCTTTGCCGACGCGCTGACGCACCGCGCGCACGACTTCAACGGCAAAGCGCATGCGGTTGGCGTATTCGCCGCCCCACTGGTCATCGCGCTGGTTGGTGCGGGCCGCGAGGAATTCGTTAATCAGATACCCTTCGGAGCCCATCACCTCTACGCCATCATATCCGGCTTCTCGCGCCAGTTGGGCGCAGTGAGCGAAATTATCGATAAGCGTCAGGATTTCTTCATGCGTCAGGGCATGCGGCATAAAGCGGTTAATCGGGGCCTGTAGCGCTGAGGGTGCCACCAGATTTGGCTGATAGCTGTAGCGACCGGTATGCAGGATTTGCAGGGCGATTTTTCCGCCTTCCTGATGCACCGCATCAGTAATGATGCGGTGGTGCGGTAACTGGCTGACATCATTAAGCATTGCGCCACCCGCCATGCCGACGCCGGTGGCGTCAGGGGCAATCCCTCCGCTAACAATCAGCGCCACGCCGTGACGTGCGCGTTCGGCATAGAACGCCGCAAGACGCTCCGCGCCGTCGGGATACTCCTCCAGACCGGTATGCATGGATCCCATCAGCACACGGTTTTTTAACTGGGTAAATCCCAGATCCAGCGGGGCGAACAGCGACGGATAGCTCATAAGAATGTCCAGTATGTGAAATTATTGTTATGTGGTCGGATGAGTTACTAATTTAGCCGTCGGCGAGCAAAAGGGAAAAGGGCAATGCAATGATTGTGATGGGATTCAAAAAACACTCATGTGCTTGTGTAGATATGGGCATTGACAACATGCAGGCCTGATAAGCTACGCACCATCAGGCATAACCGTTCACATTGCCGGATGGCGGCTACGCCTTATCCGGCCTACAAATAGCGAAGTAGCCCGGCCGAACGCAGTGACGCCGGGAACCCCGGAGTCGGTGTTACAAATAGCGGAGTAGCCCGGCCGAGCGAAGCGACGCCGGGAATTTGGCGCCGCTGCAACCGCATCTCTTTCGGGCTCCTGATGAGGGGCAAACTTACTGTTCGGTGGCGACCTGCTGTTGACCGACGCGCAGGGCGGCAAGCGCATGACGCGCGGCTTTCAGCACCTGTTCGCACTGTTCCATCGTTAGGGTTAACGGGGGTTCAATACGAATCGTCTTCGCGTTGTTAAGCGTGCCGGCGACCAGCACGTGCTGGCGGAACATCTCGCTCGCAAAGCGATAACCGATTTCATTGTCGACGAACTCAATGGCCATCAGCATCCCTTGACCGCGCGCTTCCCGCACCAGGTCCGGGTAATCGCGAACCATACTGCGGAAACCGTCCAGCAGGATGTCTCCTTTCTGCTCCGCCTGCGCCGGGAGATTTTCGGTCAGCAGAACGTTGATGGTCGCCAGCGCGGCAGCGCAGGCCAACGGGTTACCGCCGAAAGTGGTGGTGTGCAGGAATGGATTATCGAACAGCACCGAGAACACCTCTTCGGTGGCGATGGTGGCGCCGATAGGCATTACCCCGCCGCCAAGCGCTTTCGCCAGGCACAGGATATCCGGCTGCACGTTTTCATGCTCGCAGGCGAGCATCTTACCGGTGCGCCCCATCCCGGTTTGTACTTCATCGAAGATCAGCAGCGCGCCGAACTCATCGCATAGTTTGCGCACGGCGGGCAGATAGCCAGGTGGAGGCAGAATCACACCACCTTCACCCTGAATCGGCTCAAGGATCACCGCAGCCACATCATCCCCGGTTTTCTGGCTTTCGCTGAGCATTGTTCGCAGAGCGTCAATATTGCCGAATGGGACGTGACGGAATCCCGGCAGCAGCGGCATAAACGGTTTACGGAAAGTGGATTTCGCGGTGGCAGATAACGCCCCAAGCGATTTGCCATGGAACGCACCGCTGGTGGCGATAAAAGTAAACTTACCGCGCGGAGATTGATACGCCTTCGCCAGCTTCAACGCCGCTTCTACCGACTCGGTACCGCTGTTGCTAAAGAAGCTGTACTTAAGCTTACCCGGTGCGAGCGCAGCCAGCGTTTTGGCGAGCATCGCACGTAGCGGGTCGAGCAGTTCCTGGCTGTGAAGCGGTTGTTTGGCGAGCTGATTCTGTACGGCGGAAACCACCACTGGATTACGGTGCCCCACGTTGAAAATTCCAAAACCGCCCAGGCAATCCAGAAACTCCTGGCCCTGGGTGTCGACAAGCGTATTTAACCCTCCCGCTTGCCACTCTACGGCTCCGTAATCCCCGCCGGCTGTGACAGATTTTCGATACTCCAAAAAACCCGGATTCACATGCTCTTTAAAGTATTCCCTGACCTCCTGGTTGAGTGCTTTCATCTCCTCATGATCGAGCGTTCGCTTTTCAATGAGATTCAGTGCGTGTGCGCTGCAGGCCAGAGCCGATGCGCTGGAAGGTAACCTGTTCAAAATGAGCTCCTGGACGGGGCGTATCACATGATACTGATTTAAGTATTGCAGGGATTACGCCACTTCAGCGGCTGCGGTGAAAATCGGGATAAATGCCAGGGAAAACCGTATCTGTACAATATTTAATCGTCCAGCGTAGCGGGGGAGGTGGGAAAGATAATCGGAGGATTGCTGCCTGCAAGGGCGACTGCGCCATGACGGTGCGCGTGATGTCCCAACGTGGAGCGCCGGGCAAAAAGTAGGGTTTTTATCGATTTTGCGATCTAACGCAAAATTAACAAGTAAGGTTAACGAAATATCCTCCGATATAACAAATGTAATACATTTTATCTTCGCCCCTGAAAAGGATGTCCGTATGCCTACCCTGTCCGACCCAAACCAGCATGAAACTGTGCTGGATGATCACATCACCCTCATGTCGACCACCGACCTTAATAGTTACATCACTCACGTTAATGATGCCTTTGTGAAAGTCAGCGGCTACAGCCGCAATGAGATGCTGGGCCAACCGCATAATCTGGTCCGTCATCCTGACATGCCTAAAGCCGCTTTCGCGGATATGTGGCGCACGTTAAAGCAGGGCGAACCCTGGACGGGCATAGTGAAAAATTGCCCGAAAAATGGCGGGCATTATTGGGTACGTGCTAACGCTATCCCTCAGGTGCGCCAGGGGAAAACGATTGGTTATATGTCTATTCGAACCCGAGCCAGCGCGCAAGAAATCGCGGCGGTTGAGCCGTTGTATCAGGCCTTGCGGGAAGGGCGCGGCAACAAACGTCTGCATAAGGGCCGGGTTATCAGCACGCGCTGGTGGGGCAAGCTCTCCTTGATGCCGCTGCGCTGGCGAGTCAGAAGCGTAATGCTGGGGCTCTATCTCCTGCTGGCAGGATCGCTCCTGGCGCTGCATGCACCCGTAGCCTCGGTGCTGGCATCGGCGATTTTGCTATTACTGACCACATGGATATTTGAAAGGCAGATTGTCCGGCCAATCGAAAATCTGGCGAAACAGGCGCTGAGCGTGGCAACCGGCGAGCGCAACAGCGTCGAGCATCTGGATCGCAGCGATGAGGTGGGACTGATATTACGTTCGGTAGGTCAGCTTGGTCTGATGTGCCGCTGGTTAATTAACGATGTTTCAAGCCAGGTCAACAGCGTGAGCGACGGCAGCGATGCGTTGGCGCGTGGCAACAATGATCTCAACCAGCGAACGCAGGAAACGGTGGAAAACGTGCAGCAAACGGTCACCACTATGAACCAGATGGCGGCATCGGTGCAGAACAATTCACACACGGCGGCACAGGCCGATAAGCTCTCGCTTGCCGCCAGCGGTGCGGCGACGCAAGGTGGTCAGGCGATGCATCGGGTAGTAAAAACCATGGAAGATATTGCCGACAGCACGCAACGCATTGGGTCGATTACCACGCTGATTAACGATATCGCATTCCAGACCAATATTCTGGCGCTGAATGCCGCGGTTGAGGCCGCGCGTGCGGGTGAGCAGGGGAGAGGATTTGCGGTAGTGGCAGGCGAGGTGCGTCATCTGGCAAGCCGAAGCGCGACGGCGGCGAATGAAATTCGTCAGCTTATTGAAGCCAGCGCCAGCAAAGTGCAGTCCGGCTCTGAACAGGTTCATGCCGCAGGGCGCACCATGGATGATATCGTCTCGCAGGTGCAAAACGTCACCGAGCTGATTGCGCGGATAAGCCAGTCGACCTCGGAGCAGGCGACGGGCCTCTCTGATTTGACGCGTGCGGTGGCAAAACTCAATGAGATCACCTCGCAAAATGCGCAGCTGGTGGCGGAGAGCGCCGATGTTTCGGCGATGGTCAAACGCCGCGCCAGCCTGCTTCAGGATGCGGTTACCGTCCTGCATTAATCCAGCTGTGAGATATCCAGCGCCGCGCGGTCGATAACGCCGATAATCTGCTTGAGCTGCGCGTCGCTGATATCACCCTGATTCACTTTAAGATCCAGTACGGCCTTAAAGTTATCCAGCGCGCGCTTCATCTGCGGGTTTCTACGCAGTTCATGCCCAACCATTTTCGCTTTCAGCCGCGCGTGGATATGATGAAGCGGCTCCTGATTGTCATCCAGCATCTGCCGGCCGTCCGCCGTAATCTCAATTTTCTTGCGTCCGCCATCTTCTTCCTGAACGGTAATCAGCCCCTGATCCTGCAACAGATCCAGCGTCGGATAGATAACGCCCGGGCTTGGGCTGTAGTGGCCCTGAGTGAGGGATTCAATCGCTTTAATCAGTTCGTAGCCGTGGCTGGCACTTTCTTTGAGAATGCTGAGGATCACCAGGCGCAGCTCACCGTGACCGAAGAAGCGCTGGCGGCGTCCACCGCCGTGGCCTTCACCGCGTCCGCCACGATGTGCACATTCACCGTGTTCCCCACGATGGCCGCGATGTTCACTGTCAGAAAAAGGTTTCATTGTTAAATCCTTATTTTTTTAGATATATCTAATTTATATCTAAATGTGATGCATGGGCAATTCAAAAATGAAATGAATTTCAATACATTGATATTTAATGACTTATTTTTAATTTCTGTAATGGCGTCAACGAAGCGGCTATATCAAAAAATTGCTTGCTTTTTGCTTTATTAGCAATCATTATCATTTGCAAATGAGTTTAGATATATCTATTTATGAGAGAGACGCCCGATGAAAGAGACAAAGTACCCACAGCGCGTGCGCAATGAACTCCGATTTCGTGAACTGACCGTCAAGCGCGTTGAGCGTATCGGCGCGGCTTTCCAGCGTATTGTGCTGGGTGGTGAAGCGCTGGAAGGTTTTAGCTCCCGCGGCTTTGACGACCATACCAAACTATTTTTCCCCCAGGCGGGAACGACGCTCACGCCACCTACCGTGAGTGACGAAGGTATCGTCTGGGCTGATGGCGTTCGCCCGCAAGCGCGCGACTATACCCCGCTGTACAATGCCGAGCGCCACGAGCTGGCCTACGATTTCTTTATTCACGATGGCGGTGTCGCAAGTCGTTGGGCGATGGAGGCTAAAGTCGGCGATACCCTGCTCATCGGTGGCCCGCGCGGTTCACTGGTGGTGCCGGAAGACTATGCCTGGCAGCTGTATGTTTGTGATGAAACCGGTATGCCCGCACTGCGTCGCCGCCTTGAGGCGCTGAGCCAACTGCCACAATTCCCGCAGGTGACGGCACTGGTCATGGTGCGGGATATCGCCGATAAAGCCTATCTGGACGGGTTTGCAGGCGGCAATATTGAGTGGTTTAGCCAAAACGACCATGCCGCCGTTGCCGCGCGTCTGGCGCAGCTCACGGTCCCAAAGTCCGATTACTTCATCTGGCTCACCGGTGAAGGGAAGGTAGTAAAAAATCTGGTCGATAGTTTTGTGACCGAGGCCATCGATCCGCAATTAGTCCGCTCAAGCGCATACTGGCACGCTAAATAAACCACCGGCAGGTATCAACTATGATATCTGCCGTGCCCTTTGGCCGTTATTTATCGTTGCTTGCCTCAATTCGTGCAACGAGAGCCACATTTCCACACTTTTTATATCCCTTTCTCTGCGATGATTTTGCTCGCTTTTTTGCGATTGATTTTCTATTAATTCATTGTTTTAAATGAATAATAATCCCATTCGTACGCTGTGTCGCGATGTCAATCATATTTCCTTCCCAACCAATACAAAATCTGTAAAAGTAGATGTTTATCGAATTTTCGTCTAAAAAGGTGGGGGCAAGGACTAGACACGACCATAAGATGGTTATCAAATGGTTAAAAAACACCGTGTCAGATGTGAATCATCGACAAAATTAAAAAATGGCTAGTCCGCTTACACAACTTACACGCGTTGCGGCGCACCTCTTCGGGAGAAACTATGCATTCCTCTGTTAATAAAAACGAAAGCCGAACCTTTTTCGGTCATCCTTATCCACTGGGGTCACTGTTCTTTACCGAAATGTGGGAGCGATTCTCGTTTTACGGTATCCGCCCATTACTGATCCTGTTTATGGCGGCGACCGTTTATGATGGCGGCATGGGGCTAGCGCGTGAGAACGCCTCGGCGATTGTCGGTATCTTCGCAGGAACGATGTACCTGGCAGCCCTGCCGGGCGGCTGGCTGGCAGATAACTGGCTGGGTCAACAAAAGGCCGTCTGGTACGGCTCTATCCTGATTGCGTTAGGCCACCTGGCCATCGCGCTGTCGGCCTTTATGGGCGACAATCTGTTCTTTATCGGCCTGATGTTTATTGTTTTGGGTTCGGGTTTGTTTAAAACCTGTATCTCGGTAATGGTCGGTACGCTGTATAAAAAAGGAGATGCGCGCCGTGATGGTGGTTTCTCACTGTTTTATATGGGCATCAATATGGGCTCGTTTATCGCGCCGCTGATTTCCGGTTGGTTGATTAAATCACACGGCTGGCACTGGGGCTTTGGTATCGGTGGTATCGGGATGCTGGTGGCACTGGTTATCTTCCGTGTCTTTGCCGTACCGGCGATGAAGCGCTATGACAGCGAAGTTGGGCTGGATTCCACCTGGAACAGCCCGGTGGCGAAGAAGAACGGTGTTGGCGCGTGGCTGGTCGCTCTGGCGGTCGGTGCAGCCGTGATTATTACCTTGATTGCCCAGGGCATCATTGTGATTAACCCGGTCGCCGTGGCGAGCGTACTCGTTTACGTTATCGCGGCTTCTGTTGCGCTGTACTTTGTCTACCTGTTCGCCTTTGCCGGTATGAACCGCAAAGAACGCGCCCGCCTGCTGGTGTGCTTTATCCTGCTGGTTTCCGCCGCTTTCTTCTGGTCAGCCTTTGAACAAAAACCGACCTCCTTCAACCTGTTTGCTAACGACTACACCAACCGTATGATCGGCGATTTTGAGATCCCAGCGGTGTGGTTCCAGTCGATTAACGCACTGTTTATCATCCTGCTGGCTCCGGTATTCAGCTGGGCCTGGCCGGCGCTGGCGCGTAAAAACGTGCGTCCTGGCAGTATCACTAAGTTTGTTATCGGTATTCTGTGTGCCGCCGCAGGCTTTGGTCTGATGATGCTGGCTGCGCAAAACGTGCTGAGCAACGGTGGCGCGGGCGTTTCGCCAATGTGGCTGGTAGGCAGTATCCTGATGCTGACGCTGGGTGAACTGTGCCTGAGCCCGATTGGTCTGGCGACCATGACGCTGCTGGCACCGGAAAGAATGCGCGGCCAGATGATGGGGCTGTGGTTCTGCGCCAGCGCGCTGGGTAACCTTGCTGCTGGCCTTATCGGCGGTCATGTGAAAGCCGATCAGCTCGACATGCTGCCTGACCTGTTTGCGCGTTGTTCCGTAGCGCTGCTCATCTGTGCGGCGGTACTGTGCGTCTTAATCGTGCCGGTCCGTCGGATGCTGGAGAACGCCAAATCCAGCGCCGAACAAAAGCCAGTCACTAACGCCTGATGTGATGAGCATTAGCCAAGCCAGCGTCTGATACGCTGGCTTTTTTTTTGCGCATAAAAAGCGCGATATCGAAAAAATAGGCGTAAAAAGTCGGTTTTTGCTCACGGAAAAGTGCAATAACGTGAGCGGTTCTTTGAAATCAGATCCCATTTCGGTCCATAGTATAAACTTGTTTACTACGTGGTTAATTTAAGGACAAGCATATGCCAGCAGTCATTGATAAAGCATTGGATTTCATTGGTGGTATGAACACGTCTGAGCCAGTACCACAATCCATGGATGAGAGTACAGCGAAGGGAATTCTGAATTATTTGAAAGAGTTGGGCATGCCGCTTAGTCCTTCCGATGTAACCGAACGCGGGCATCAGGATGGCTGGAATGCTGGATTCACCGACAAAGTCGCCGGATGGGCCGACAGGATTGAGTCCGGCGAGCGTATTGTGATTAAAAACCCTGAGTTCTTCACTTCTTACATGCGTGAGGAATTGAGCGCACTGGTGTGATGCCTGTCCGCCCTCGCCGCGAGTGGGGGCACTTATTCTCATCTTTAAAGCAAAAGGGCTGACGAGAAATCGTCAGCCCTTGCTGTATTTGGTGGTTTCTGCTGGTGCCCGAAAATAGCAAATTCGCCAAGTATCCTGATAGTGCGATCATTGGTCTTAGGCTGCGCATTACATCCAATGGAGCAAAAAGTTTTTGTGTAGTCAGAAAGCTTGACGGGAAATTTTTCCGGGTGACGTTAGGGAAATCCCCCGAACCGTCCACAATGGTTTTGAGTACTAAACGCCAGGGCATCCCGCGCAAAACATCCCGTATGCGCAACAGGGAATTGGCGCGTAGCTGCGTGTGTTAATGGGGGGGATGAGCGACTATGCTATTGCGTTACTGTATAAAAGGTACAGTGATTGTTAAGGGCGGCTGCGCACATTAGCTGCCGCCATAATTTCACAGATCATTTTATATTTTCTGCGTGTTGCTTCGCTCTCTCAATGGCTTGCGTGTCAAATATATATTGCTCATAACTATCAGTTATATTTTTTACTCTGTATATTTTCCAGGCACCATTCTCTCTTTTCAGGTAAACGCCTATCTCATAAGTTTGATTGTTTTCGCGACCAAGCCAGACCTTAACGTATTTACCCCCCAAATAATCCTCGGCTTTTCCTACTCTGAGTAAAGGTATCCAGTCGGCGGAGTAATCCTGCGCATAGGTATAATAATCTGAATCAATTATTTCCTGCTCGTAAATATGAGATATAACGTCAAGTTGGGCCAGCGTATCTCGCGAAACGTACTCACGTATTTTTTCAGGTTTTGGGGTTATTTTTCCATCGCTATTAGCAAAAACGTTTAGATAGTATGCATAGAAATCAGCCACGCGCTTTTCTGTGTTATCACCGTCAGAACTGCACGCGGTGATTAAAAGCATGATAAGAACTACACAGAGGGGCCTCATTGACCCCTCCGGTACATTTGATAATCTGGCTTGGTTGTGCGATATCCCGGCCCGCCCCAAAAATCAATTTGTTTGAAGTCAGAGTACCAATTCTGTCCATCGTAAATAGCCATGTGGCCAGCAGGGTTTCCGCCCTTGTACGGTTGTATCACGACAACATCACCGGTTCTGGCTGGCTGCGTAGGTGATATTTTTCTAAATCCTGCAGCTTCGAGCATGGGGCCATAATCTCTCGCTTTCTGTGTATTCATCACAATCACACCGCCCGCTTTTATCGCTTTACGTACATAGGTGGCACAGTTATGTGTCGGTCCTGATTCTGCGTGACCTCTTGCCCAGCTACCTGCGGCTCTTGTGTCCCATGCCATAATTATTACCTTCTCCAATCAATCGAAATTTTAATAGATACCTGATTAGTGAGCGCTGTTAATCATTTAGTGCCATAAGAATTACGGTCCGAAGATAGTTTATAGAAGGGGGATGGCGTGAGGGTAGATGGAATCTATTCAGAGAGCGTTTATCTAGATGTATTCCTAAAAAATAAATGTGGCAGTTTTTTTCCGTAAAAGTCGGGTGCATGATGAAAAGCTTTAAGAATTTGGCTTATATCATGAAAAAAATAATGTTGTGCTTTGTGGGAATATTGACCCTTACTGGCTGTACTGTTCAAAAACAAATGACCCCCGTAGGTGGCAGTAAGACTGATGCGACAATTAGGATGGGGTATCACGTTGGTGATAGGTACGGAGCGTTTGAAAAGGCGAATGTTGATATGAAGCAAGGGCAATCCCTGGCTGAACAAAAATGCAGGGTATGGGGATATAACGGTGCCGAGATTTTCGGCGGGCAGACAACGCAATGTACAGATCCCAGCCCGATGGGATGTAGGCAAGCAGATGTCTACATTGAATATCAATGCACAGGCGGCAAGGCGTCAGAAAATTAATTTAATCAGTACTGATGGGGTTTTACAGATGCTGATGCGTATGACTAGATCGAAAGATATCAGGGGGATTTTAAAAATAGAGCGCCGGTCGAGGCGGAATATCGTTATTGGATTTTGTAAAACATGGCGTGCGTTTGTTGTTCCGCAAGGTATCCCCAGAAAAGCAAAAGGGCTAACGATTATCGTCAGCCCTTGCTGTATTTGGTGGCCCCTGCTGGGTTTGAACCAGCGACCAAGCGATTATGAGTCGCCTGCTCTAACCACTGAGCTAAGGGGCCGTGGTAGGCGAGGATTATAAAGTAACAACGCACACCAATCCAGCACTATGCGCACGTCCGCTGTTTTTATAAACAATGCATTTTCAATTCGTTATACTCAACTTACGATGTATAGGTTGAGGATATTATGGTTAAGGACATTATTGGTTCAGAGCTTCGGGTACTCTTTTGCGGTATCAACCCCGGTTTATCGTCTTCCTCTTTGGGTTATCCCTTCGCCCATCCCGCGAATCGCTTCTGGAAAGTACTGCATCTTGCTGGTTTTACCGAACGTCAGTTGAAGCCGGAAGAGGCACAGCATCTGCTCGATTTTCGCTGTGGTGTCACAAAGCTTGTGGAGCGGCCAACGGTACAGGCAAGTGAGGTGAGCGTGCAGGAGCTGCGTAGCGGCGGTCAGGAGCTCACTGAGAAGGTTGAACGCTATAAACCAGCAGTGCTGGCGGTGTTAGGTAAGCAGGCCTATGAGCGCGGGCTGGGGCAGCGTAAGGCGACCTGGGGTAAGCAGGCGTTTATGATTGGCGATACTGAGGTGTGGGTTTTGCCAAACCCAAGTGGGTTGAGCCGGATTACGCTGGATAAGCTGGTTGAGGCGTATCAAGAATTGGACGTGGCGTTAAAGGCGCGCGGTTTGTAGGTATCGGGATGTTCCCGGCGGCGCTGCGCTTGGCCGGGCTACTCCAACCTGTAGCCCGGCCAAGCGCAGCGCCGCCGGGGAATGTTCCATGATTTATAGGCAAAAAAAAAGCTCCCATCAGGGAGCTTTTTAACGTTTTACCGGGCGATTAATCGTCCAGGAAGCTACGCAGTACTTCAGAGCGGCTTGGGTGACGCAGTTTACGCAGCGCCTTCGCTTCGATCTGACGGATACGTTCGCGGGTAACGTCGAACTGTTTACCCACTTCTTCCAGCGTGTGGTCGGTGTTCATATCGATACCGAAACGCATACGCAGGACTTTCGCTTCACGCGCGGTGAGGCCAGCCAGAACGTCGTGCGTTGCGGCACGCAGGCTCTCGGTGGTCGCAGAGTCCAGCGGCAGCTCGAGGGTGGTATCCTCGATGAAATCACCCAGATGCGAATCTTCATCGTCGCCGATTGGCGTCTCCATGGAGATAGGCTCTTTGGCGATCTTCAGCACTT
Organism: Enterobacteriaceae bacterium; assembly: GCA_902363335.1. Taxonomy (GTDB): domain Bacteria; phylum Pseudomonadota; class Gammaproteobacteria; order Enterobacterales; family Enterobacteriaceae; genus Kluyvera. The sequence goes on from CABIZV010000008.1 coordinate 195,124, forward strand.
TACGGATCTTATCTTCCGGCATCAGCATACGTTCTGCCAGCTCTTCCGGCGTTGGCTCACGACCCATTTCTTGCAGCATCTGGCGAGAGATACGGTTGAGTTTGTTGATAGTCTCAATCATATGCACCGGAATACGGATGGTGCGCGCCTGGTCTGCGATAGAACGAGTAATCGCCTGACGGATCCACCAGGTTGCATAGGTGGAGAACTTATAACCACGACGGTATTCAAACTTATCTACCGCCTTCATCAGGCCGATGTTGCCTTCCTGAATCAGGTCAAGGAACTGCAGACCGCGGTTGGTGTATTTCTTCGCGATAGAAATAACCAGACGTAAGTTCGCTTCAACCATCTCTTTTTTCGCACGGCGGGCTTTGGCTTCGCCGATGGACATACGACGGTTGATGTCTTTGACCTGCTCGATGGTCAAGCCGGTTTCTTCTTCAATCTGACGCAGTTTCTGCAGACCACGCTGAACATCATCAGCTACATCGTGCAGTTTTTCGGACCACGGTTTGTTCATCGCGATAGCCGCGTTGAACCAGGTATCGCTGGTTTCGTTGCCAGTGAACAACGTGATGAAGTTTTTCTTCGGCATTTTGCACTGTTCAACGCACATCTTCATGATGATACGTTCCTGAGTACGCACGCGATCCATCATGACGCGCATGCTGTTAACCAGGTAGTCGAACTGTTTTGGCACCAGACGGAATTGCTTGAAGACTTCAGACAGCTTCTGAATTTCTTCCTGGGCTGCGGCGTGGCTACGGCCTTTGGCTTTGATCGTGTCGCGCGCTAATTCGTACTGAGTACGCAGTTCGGCGAATTTTTCACGGGCAAGCTCTGGGTCGATGCTGTTGTCATCATCGCTATCGTCGTCGTCTTCTTCGTCTTCTTCTTCGTCATCATCCATCTCTTCCTGAGACAGTTCAGAACCGACGTGCGTGGCGGTCGGTGCCATGTCTTCTTCGGCGTTTGGATCAACGAAGCCGGTGATAAGGTCAGAAAGACGCGCTTCTTCAGCTTCAACGCGATCGTACTGTTCCAGCAGGTAGGTGATGGCTTCAGGGTATTCGGCAACCGAACACTGAACCTGGTTGATACCATCTTCAATACGCTTGGCGATGTCGATTTCGCCTTCGCGGGTCAACAGTTCAACGGTACCCATTTCACGCATGTACATGCGCACCGGGTCAGTGGTACGGCCAATTTCAGATTCAACGCTGGACAGAACCTGTGCCGCCGCTTCTTCTGCGTCTTCATCAGTGTTGTTGGAGTTTTCAGCCAGCAACAGATCATCGGCATCCGGTGCTTCTTCCATCACCTGAATGCCCATGTCGTTGATCATTTGGATGATATCTTCGATCTGATCTGAGTCGACGATATCTTCCGGCAGATGGTCATTGACCTCGGCATAGGTCAGATAGCCTTGCTCCTTACCACGTTGGACAAGAAGCTTGAGCTGTGACTGCGGGTTTTGCTCCATAAGACGGTATCCACACTTAATTCATTTGATTGGTGTCGGCCGGCGAACGAACCGCCGACATTTAATGCGAGGGCGTACTTATATTTGTGCCGCTGCGCCTCGGTGCGGCTGTCGGGGGCTACCCGATAGGTATTCGGCAGTTAAGCCGTTAAATTCATTTTTTGGCCAGTTCCTGGTTTAATGTCCAGAGTTCCCGGCGTTCTTCGCTGCTTAAACCGTGTGTGCGATCGCGAGCTATCAACTCTTCTTGTCGCAGTACAAGCAACGAATCAAACATATGGTTGAGCGAGTCGGTGAAGGTTTTTTCAGCGATATCCTTATCTGCTATATCGTCCCACATCGACAGTTTTTCAAGGGTCGCGGCTTCATTTGTTCCACGATACTGTTCCAGCAGCTGTCCGGTTGTCAGACCCGGCTGGGCTAAACAGGTATTGACCAGTTCGGTAAACAATCCCAGACCTGGCATTTTTTTCGGATCCAGCCCGACCAGCGGAGGAACGCGCGGTGCGAGATCGGGGTTTTGTACCAGTAACCCTATCAGTATACGCATGGTCGTGCGTTTTAGCTGTTGAGTCGGGCGTACCACGCCACTTTCTGCCTGTTTTGGCATTAAACGATCAAGTGCAGCATCGTCGAAAATGCCCAGCTTCAGACCCAGCGTCTGGCGTAACTGGATACGATGCGCATCGCCCGGCACCTGGCTAATGAGCGGTAGCGCCAGCGCCGCAAGCTGCGTACTGCCGTCCGGTGTGCTCAGGTCAACCTGCGGCAGCAGGCTATTGAATAAGAACACGGAGAGCGGTTGCGCATGCTCCATCCGTGCTTCAAAAGCCTCTTTCCCTTCTTTACGTACCAGCGTGTCCGGGTCTTCGCCGTCGGGTAGAAACATAAAGCGTAGTTGACGACCGTCGGTCATATACGGCATTGCGGTTTCTAAGGCGCGCCATGCGGCATCCCGGCCCGCGCGATCGCCGTCGTAACAGCATATGACGTTGTTTGTCGCACGGAATAACATATGCATATGGTCAGCCGTGGTCGAAGTCCCCAGCGAGGCAACGGCGTAATTGATGCCGTATTGCGCCAGAGCGACAACATCCATATACCCTTCGACAACCAGCAGGCGCGGTGGTTCAGCGTTGTGCTGCTGGGCTTCATAAAGGCCATATAACTGACGGCCTTTATGGAAAATATCGGTTTCCGGGGAGTTCAGGTATTTCGGCGTATCGTTACCTAGTACGCGACCACCAAAACCAATCACCCGGCCGCGTTTGTCGCGAATCGGGAACATCACGCGATTGCGAAAACGGTCGTAGGTTCTTCCCTGGTCGTTGGTGACCAGCATTCCGGCATCGAGCAGCAGCTTTCTGTTGTCGACATTACCGCCGAAACGTTTCAATGCGTTATCCCAGCCTGGTGGTGCAAAACCAATAGCAAAACTCTGGACAATTTCGGCGCTCAGGCCGCGTTGTTCCAGGTACTGGCGTGCAGGTTCGGCGATGGGTTGAGCGAAAGATTGCTGATAAAACGCATTCAATCCGTCCATCAGCTGATAGAGATTTTGCCGCTGATGGCGCTCTATTTGGCTCAGGCCCGTTCCGGCTTCATACGGCACTTCAAGATTGTGCATAGCCGCCAGTTCTTCAACGGTTTCAACGAACTCGAGCTTGTCGTAGTTCATCAAAAAGTCGATGGCATTGCCGTGCGCGCCGCAGCCGAAGCAGTGATAAAACTGCTTATCACCATTTACGGTGAAAGAGGGGGTTTTCTCGTTATGGAAGGGACAGCACGCATGATAATTTTTGCCCTGCTTTTTTAGCTTCACCCGTGCATCGATAAGATCGATGATGTCGGTGCGTGCCAGCAGGTCACTAATAAATACGCGTGGGATTCGTCCAGCCATAGGCCCCGTTTATTTTCACTTTATCCTTCAAACTGTCTCGGCGTTGGCCGCGTTCGTTCACCCCTGTCACTTACTTATGTAAGCTCCGGGGATTCACTCGCTTGCCGCCTGGATACAGCATGAATGATTTTGTGTAAATACTGATTTATAAACGAAAACAAGCCGCGCATTCCTTTCGGAAGCACGGCCTTGCAACTACAACTCGGTCTGACAATTGAGAGCGTGTGCCCTCAAGAGATTAGTACAGACGAGTACGGCGTGCGTTTTCGCGAGCCAGTTTCTTCGCGTGACGTTTCACTGCAGAAGCTTTAGCGCGCTTACGTTCGGTAGTCGGTTTTTCATAGAACTCACGACGACGAACTTCCGCCAGAACACCTGCTTTCTCGCATGAACGTTTGAAGCGACGCAGTGCTACGTCGAACGGCTCGTTTTCACGTACTTTAATTACCGGCATGTAACTCTCACCTTTAATAAATTCGGTTTGCCGCTGGCATCAACGCCAGCTTATTTCAAAATGGTGCGGAATTTTACTACAACTGCTGCTGCTTTGTAAAGCACCGACGCTCTTTTGAAAGGGACTTTTTAAGGTTGAGAAGTATACACGAAGTCGACGCCTGAAGTGAGCAAAGTTTTACATCTAAGGTCAGAGATCCTACACTGCGCGGTACTGAAACGAGGTAAATGTAGCCATGCGTGTACTGGGAATTGAAACATCCTGCGATGAAACCGGCATCGCAATTTATGATGATGAAAAAGGGCTGTTAGCCAACCAACTGTATAGTCAGGTGAAATTACACGCTGACTACGGCGGTGTGGTGCCTGAATTAGCCTCGCGCGATCACGTGCGCAAAACGGTTCCGCTGATTCAGGCTGCGTTAAAAGAAGCCAGCCTGACGGCAAAAGATATTGATGCAGTTGCTTATACCGCGGGCCCGGGCCTGGTAGGCGCGCTGCTGGTTGGCGCAACCGTGGGGCGTTCTTTGGCATTCGCGTGGAACGTACCGGCGATACCGGTGCACCATATGGAAGGCCATCTGCTGGCGCCGATGCTGGAAGAAAATCCACCGGAATATCCATTTGTGGCGCTGCTGGTCTCAGGCGGTCACACGCAGCTTATCAGCGTGACGGGCATTGGTCAGTACACCTTGCTGGGTGAATCTATTGATGATGCCGCCGGTGAAGCTTTTGATAAAACGGCGAAACTGCTGGGGCTGGATTACCCGGGCGGGCCGCTGCTGTCGAAAATGGCCGCTCAGGGTACGGAAGGGCGTTTTGTTTTCCCACGCCCAATGACCGATCGTCCGGGGCTGGATTTCAGCTTCTCTGGCCTCAAAACGTTCGCGGCTAACACTATCCGCAATAACGATAACGACGAGCAGACGTGCGCCGATATTGCGCGGGCATTTGAGGATGCGGTGGTGGATACGCTAATGATCAAGTGCAAACGCGCGCTGGATCAAACCGGCTTCAAGCGTCTGGTGATGGCGGGGGGCGTGAGCGCTAACCGTACGCTGCGCGCCAAACTCGCCGACATGATGCAAAAGCGTCGTGGCGAAGTGTTTTATGCGCGCCCGGAATTCTGTACCGATAATGGGGCGATGATTGCCTATGCGGGCATGGTGCGGTTGAAAACAGGCGCTAGCGACTCACTGGGCGTCACCGTTCGTCCGCGCTGGCCGTTGGCAGAATTGCCGGCTGCCTGATTGTTTGAGCTTCCCGGCGGCGCTGCGCATGACCGGGCTACCCGTGGACGTAGGCTGGATAAGGCAAGGCTGCCATCCGGCAATGTGCTCGGTTATGCCTGATGGCGCGTAGCTTATCAGGCCTACATGTTGTCAATGCCCACATATCTACAGATCAGAGTACCCCGGCCGAGCGCAGCGACGCCGGGAGCAATGCCAACCCTTCCGCTATTCTTCTTTTTTCTGCTTACGCTTTTTAAACCGCACCCAGATCTTTGTCTCCTGACGTCGCCACAGACGCTGAATATTGTCATGATGACGCAGCAAAATCAGGCATGAGAGCATAGAAACCGGGAAGGTGTACTGGGGTTTGAACCACCAGACGTAAAACGGCGCAACCAGCGCGCTGACGATCGCACCTAGCGAGGAATAGCCGCTGAGAAGAATGGTGAGGATCCAGGTGCCCGCCATTACGCCGGTCAAATCGAGGCCGATAGGGGCAATAGCGCCAAATGCAGTCGCCACGCCTTTTCCGCCCCGGAAATGGAAAAATACCGGCCAGATATGACCCAGACAGGCGGCAATTGCCACAAGACCTAGCCAGAACGGCGACAAGCCGAGAGCGTAAGCCCCCCACACAGGCAGCATCCCTTTCAGGACGTCGAAAATCAGTACGGCTAAGGCAGCACCTTTTCCGCCAATACGTAATACATTGGTGGCTCCAGGATTACCGGAACCACAGTTACGAGGGTCAGGTAACCCTGCGAGGCGGCAGACCAGAATGGCGCTGGAAATTGAGCCGCAAAGGTAGGCAAGGAGAATCATTCCAGGCTCGATTGCACTCATAACGCTGTTCCATTTTGAAAATGTCGAAGTATTCTCTGCATCTGTGGATAATACGCATAATTCGCCGGAAGTGGTATCCGGTTTAGCCTAAAACCAAGCAGGTCGTGATGGATATTGTATTTATAGAGCAACTTTCGGTAATCACCACTATTGGTGTTTATGATTGGGAACAAACCATTGAGCAGAAACTGGTGTTCGATATCGAATTAGGCTGGGACAACCGCAAAGCCGCTGCCAGCGACAATGTGGAAGACTGCCTGAGCTACGCTGACATCAGCGAAGCCGTCGTGCAGCATGTGGAAGGCAGCCGTTTTGCGCTGGTTGAGCGCGTAGCGGAAGAGCTGGCTGAGCTGTTAATGTCGCGCTTTAACTCGCCGTGGGTGCGTATCAAGGTCAGTAAACCCGGTGCGGTTGCGCGGGCGGCAAACGTCGGCGTAATCATCGAGCGTGGCCATAATCCGAAATAAAATATTTAGCGGTCATATAAGTTAAACCAAAATGATTTATACCGGTCATAGTGCCGGGTTTATTTTATTGTTTACTTTTAAAGGGTTTATAAATGAGCGATATACACTCGCTGCTGGTGGCGGCAATTTTGGGTGTGGTCGAGGGATTGACGGAGTTTCTGCCTGTCTCCAGCACCGGTCATATGATTATTGTCGGCCATTTGCTGGGGTTTGAAGGTGAAACGGCGAATACCTTTGAAGTGGTGATCCAGCTTGGGTCGATTCTTGCCGTCGTGGTGATGTTCTGGCGTCGTCTGTTTAGCCTGATAGGCATTCACTTCGGTCGCCCGCCGATTCACGAAGGCGAAGGTTCAGGCCGACTGTCACTTATCCATATTCTGTTGGGGATGATCCCGGCGGTGGTACTGGGTCTGGTCTTCCACGACACGATCAAATCGCTCTTTAACCCGGTAAACGTGATGTATGCCCTGGTGGTTGGTGGCCTATTGCTGATTGCCGCAGAGTGCCTGAAACCCAAAACGCCGCGCGCGGTCGGGGTTGACGATATGACCTATCGCCAGGCGTTTATCATTGGTTGCTTCCAGTGTCTGGCGCTATGGCCGGGCTTTTCCCGCTCTGGAGCCACCATCTCCGGCGGCATGCTCATGGGTGTGAGTCGTTACGCCGCCTCAGAGTTTTCTTTCCTGCTGGCGGTGCCGATGATGATGGGTGCCACCGTTCTTGATCTCTACAAGAGCTGGCACTTCCTGACCGTCGGCGATATTCCGATGTTTGCCGTCGGTTTTGTGATGGCTTTCCTGGTGGCGCTGGTGGCCATCAAAACCTTCCTGAAGCTGATTAAACGTATCTCGTTTATTCCGTTCGCCATCTATCGCTTTATCGTCGCGGCAGCGGTTTACGTGGTCTTCTTCTGATCAATTGCCCTCAGTCTTTTGGCTGAGGGCAACGTTTTTCCTTCCAGTCAGCGACCGCTTTAATTCGGCGTCGCGTCAATTCTTCGCGGATAGCAGGGCCTTTAAATCCGGCTTCGATAACCTCTTTATTGCCAACCGCACGAGCCACTTCCCATGCTTCACGCAGCAGCCGCCCTTGCGGGTAGTCGCTGGCTTCAAAATGGGTGCGTCCGCGCACATCCGCTTCGCTGGTTAGGGCTATTTGCTCTACGCGCTGCGGTTTACGCCAGGCGTCAATGGAGTCAAAAAGCTTGATAATCGTTTTCGGTTGCAGAATGGGCAGCGTGTGGATGAGGTCGTGGAATTCGGCAACCAGTTTCGCGAGGTCACGCATATCATTTGGGACTTTCAGGCGCTGGCTCAACCGTTCAACCAGCTTCACGCCGGCCGGGCCGTGACCGTGGTGGCGAGGCCACAATGCTTTTGGCGTAAGCCCTTTGCCCAAATCATGGCACAACGTCGCAAAGCGTACGTCAAGTTCGGGGCTGAGCATTGCCGCCATGGTGAGCGTCATCAGGGTATGGACACCGGTATCGATTTCGGGATGCCATTTTTCCGGGGCCGGAACGCCAAACAGCACGTCGATTTCCGGGAACAGAACTTTTAGCGCACCACAGTCGCGCAGCGTCTGGAAAAACACCTGCGGGTTGCGGGTACCCAGAGCGCTTTCGGTTTCTTTCCATACGCGTTCCGGCGTCAGATGCGCCAGCTCGCCGGCCTCCGTCATCTCTTTCATCAAGGCCAGCGTTTCATCGGCAATACGGAAACTGAGATGGGCGTAGCGGGCGGCAAAACGCGCCACGCGCAGCACGCGCAGCGGGTCTTCACCAAAGGCTGGGGAAACATGGCGTAAAATACGCTGCTTAAGATCGCGGTAGCCATCGTACGGATCGATAAGAGAACCGTCGGCAGCTTGCGCCATTGCGTTAACGGTTAAGTCCCGACGCAGCAGGTCTTGCTCAAGCGTAACGTCAGGGGCCGCATAGCAGGTGAAGCCGGTATACCCGGAACCGGACTTACGTTCGGTACGGGCAAGGGCATATTCTTCGTGGCTGGCAGGATGCAAAAAGACAGGAAAATCGCGGCCGACCTGCTGGTAGCCTGCATCAAGCATTTGCTGCGGTGTCGCACCGACCACCACCCAATCTCTGTCTTTGATCGGGAGGCCCAATAAACCGTCCCGAACTGCACCGCCAACCAGATAACTCTTCACGCCACGCCTCTCCTCATCATTTTCTCTGTGATAATACGAAAGAAGTCGATTTAAGGCGAGTTAGCTTAGTTCATCCAACGATCTTTACGCTTACGGCTTGGAATGATGTGCGGTAACACCAGACCGAGGATCAGCCCCATCCCCAGCACGCCGCCGCCATACATGAACCACTGCATAATGATGGTGCGCTGTTTGTCGTCTAACTGGAGGTTAGCGGCACTCACTTTTTTCTGCGCAACGATAAGCTCGTTCTTCAGCTTCTGGTTTTCGTTTTTCAAACCGTTGATCACGCTATCGCTCTGAGCGACCTTTTTCTGCATTTCCGCAGTGCGCTGGTTCCAGGTACCGTCGATATTATTGAGCTTGTCGGTCAGCGTTTTGACCTGGTTTTCCAGGTCGGGCACGCGGGTACGCAGGCTTGGCATGGCGGTCAGCTCTTTAAGCGGGATCCACGCGGTACGGCCATTGCTGTCGCGCACCTGGCCGTATTGTGTACTGTCGTTGGTTTGTAGCAGGGTCACTTCTTCACCGGCGTTCAGTGAACCGGCGAGACGGTAGTTATCGCCCGGGCCGCTGCGTACCCAGGTATTCAATTCGTCGGAAACGTAACGCTTTTCATCAGCATGAGCCAGAGTGGAAGCGGTAAGTGTCAGTAAAGTAATGGCAATTAAGCGTAATTTTGGCATCAGATCATCGTTTTTGTCATAAAAGTGGAACGATAGTAGTGGCAACAGTCTGACGACGCAAAGCATTCTGCGGCAATCGGAATCCTCCAGGAGGAAAAAAACGCCGCCAGCGTGTTACCTGACAAATTGCGCATTGCATGGCAATTTGTCGCAAAATACTATCTACTGACAAAAAGAATACCTATAAGTTCGCCAGATGGGTATTTCCAGGTAACGAAACCACAAGAATTCAATCATGGCTCAAGAAATCGAATTAAAATTTATTATCGACGACGCAGGCGTTGAAGCGCTGCGTGAAAATCTGCAATCCCTGAACGCTGAGCACACTGCGCCGACGACGTTGCTAAACATCTATTACGAAACGGCGGATAACTGGCTGCGTCGGCACGATATGGGGCTGCGCATCCGCGGCGATAATGGCCGCTATGAAATGACCATGAAAATCGCCGGTCGCACCGTAGGTGGGCTGCATCAGCGCCCGGAATACAATATCGATATCAGCACCCCAGAGCTTGCGCTGGAAAAACTGCCGCTGGAAGTCTGGCCAAACGGCGAAATGCCTGAAGGACTCTCCGAGCAGGTGCAGCCGCTGTTTAGTACCGACTTTAACCGCGAGAAATGGGTCGTCAATCACGGCAAAAGCCGGATTGAAATCGCGCTCGATCGGGGCGAGGTGAAAGCGGGCGAGCACCAGGAAGCCATTTGCGAACTGGAGCTGGAGCTTTTAAGCGGTGAAACCGCTGACGTATTGGCGCTGGCACAGGAGCTGGCGAAAACCGGCCTGCTGCGTCAAGGCAGCCTGAGCAAAGCGGCGCGCGGCTACCATCTGGCGCAGGGTAATCTGGAACGTGAAATCAAACCGTTGACCATTTTAACGCTGCCGCCAAAAGCCACGGTGGGTCAGGCGTTTGAGGCCGCGCTGGAAAGTGCATTGTCCCATTGGCAGTATCATGAAGAACTGTGGCTGCGCGGTAAAAAGAAGGCGAAAACTGAGGTCGTTAATGCGCTGGGGCTGGTTCGCCACGTTCTGACGCTGTTTGGCGGTATTGTTCCGCGTAAAGCCAGCGCTCAGCTGCGTGAAGGGTTGACCCAGGTGGACGCGCTGATGCTCAGCGAAAAGTCCGCTCATGATATCGTTTTCTGCCCTGAGATGGCGTTAACCAAGCTGGCCTTTACAAAATGGCTGGTCACGCGCGGCTGGCAGCCGTTCCTCGACGCCAAAGCCGAAGCCAAGATGACGGACTCCTTTAAACGCTTTGCCGATACCCACCTTTCTCGTCAGGCCGCTGAGCTGCGCACAACCTTTGCCTATCCTCTGGGCGACAGCTATGCCGACCAGCTCCCGCGTCTGACGCGTGACATCAATACGGTGCAGATATTATCGGGTTACTACGACGCGGGGAAAGCCGAACGCTGGCTGGCGAACTGGCAAGGCTTACGCCACGCCATCGAAACGCGTCAGCATATTGAAATTGAGCATTACCGCAATGAAGCGCTGGCGGTTGAACCGTTCTGGTTACACAGCGGAAAACGTTAATTAACTTCAGGGAACCCGCGTATGACGCCGCTTTCTTCGCAGTTACAGCAGCACTGGCAGACGCTTAGTGAGCGCGCGCCAGAAGCGTTTGCCATGGATTCGCTTAGCGCCGAGGCGCAGGCTGTTGTCACCTTCAGTGATTTTGTTTCGCAAAGTTTGCTGGCCTATCCCGAGTGGCTGACGTCGCTGGAAAGCAGCCCGCCACAGGCGGATGAGTGGCAACAATACGCGGGGTGGCTGCGGGCCGAGCTGTCTGAGGTGCATGATGAAGCGGCGCTTATGCGGACGCTGCGGGTATTCCGTCGTCGGGTAATGGTACGTATTGCCTGGGCACAAGCGCTATCACTCGTCAGTGAAGAAAATACCCTTCAGCAGCTGAGCCATCTGGCAGAGACGCTAATTGTTCAGGCCCGTGATTGGCTTTATGACGCCTGCTGCCGGGAATGGGGCACACCGTGTAGCGCCGACGGCGTACCGCAGCCGTTGCTCATCCTCGGGATGGGAAAACTGGGCGGCGGCGAACTCAACTTTTCTTCCGATATCGATCTGATTTTTGCCTGGCCGGAACACGGCACGACCCAGGGTGGACGCCGCGAGCTGGATAATGCCCAGTTCTTCACCCGTCTGGGACAACGCCTGATTAAGGCGCTGGACCAGCCCACGCAGGATGGTTTCGTCTACCGCGTCGATATGCGCCTGCGTCCGTTTGGCGACAGTGGCCCGCTGGTGCTGAGCTTTGCCGCCCTGGAAGATTATTACCAGGAGCAAGGGCGCGACTGGGAGCGCTATGCGATGGTCAAAGCGCGGATCATGGGCGATGACGAAGGCGTTTACACCCGTGAGCTGCGCGCGATGCTACGACCGTTTGTATTCCGCCGCTATATCGATTTCAGCGTGATCCAGTCCTTACGCAACATGAAAGGGATGATCACCCGCGAAGTGCGCCGCCGTGGCTTGAAAGACAATATCAAGCTGGGGGCGGGCGGCATCCGCGAGATTGAATTTATTGTGCAGGTTTTCCAACTGATTCGAGGGGGGCGCGAGCCTTCACTGCAAAGCCGCGCGCTGTTGCCCACGCTGTCGGCGATTGAAGCGCTGAATTTGTTATCCGCAACGGATGCGCAGGCGCTGCGCGAGGCCTATTTGTTCCTGCGTCGCCTGGAAAACCTGCTGCAAAGCATTAACGATGAGCAAACCCAAACCCTGCCCACCGATGAGCTCAACCGTGCGCGCCTGGCCTGGGGCATGCACCTCAACGATTGGGATTCGCTCATCGCGCGCCTCGACGCGCTGATGGCGGATGTCCGCCGGGTCTTCAACGATCTCATCGGCGATGACGAAGAGCCATCACAGGAAGAACAGCTTTCTGAAGACTGGCGCGAGCTGTGGCAGGACACCTTGCAAGAAGATGATACTCCGGTGGTGCTGAGGCATCTGAGCGATGACGATCGCCACCACGTTTTGTCGCAGGTGGCGGATTTTCGCAAAGAACTGGATAAGCGCACCATAGGCCCACGTGGCCGCCAGGTGCTGGATTCGCTGATGCCGCATCTGCTCAGTGAAGTGTGCTCGCGGGAAGACGCGCGGGTGCTATTGACGCGTATTACGCCGTTACTGAGCGGTATCGTCACACGGACAACCTACCTTGAGCTGCTTAGCGAATATCCCGGTGCCTTAAAGCATCTTATTCGCCTGTGCGCGGCCTCGCCGATGGTGGCAAGCCAGCTGGCGCGTTATCCGCTGCTGCTGGATGAGCTGCTTGATCCGAGCACCTTGTATCAACCGACGGCAACCGACGCCTATCGCGACGAGCTGCGTCAATATTTGCTGCGCGTGCCGGAAGAGGATGAGGAGCAACAGCTGGAAGCATTGCGCCAGTTTAAGCAAGCGCAGTTGCTGCACATTGCGGCGGCGGATATCGCCGGTACGCTGCCGGTGATGAAGGTCAGCGACCACCTGACCTGGCTTGCGGAGGCGATGATTGATGCGGTTGTCCAGCAGGCATGGGTGCAAATGGTGGCGCGTTATGGCCAACCAACACATCTCCACGAGCGACACGGCCGTGGTTTCGCGGTTATTGGTTACGGCAAGCTGGGCGGCTGGGAGTTGGGCTACAGCTCCGATCTGGATCTGGTGTTCCTCCACGATTGCCCGATGGACGCGATGACCGACGGTGAACGGGAAATCGACGGTCGTCAGTTCTATCTCCGCCTCGCTCAGCGCATTATGCATCTGTTCAGCACCCGTACCTCATCGGGCATTCTCTACGAAGTGGATGCCAGACTGCGTCCATCCGGCGCGGCCGGTATGCTGGTCACCACCGCTGAAGCGTTTGCCGATTATCAGCAAAACGAAGCGTGGACGTGGGAGCATCAGGCGCTGGTGCGTGCGCGAGTGGTGTACGGTGACCCACAGCTTGAGCAGCAGTTTGACGCTATTCGTCGGCAAATACTGACCACCGCGCGCGACGGGGCGGTATTGCAAACTGAAGTTCGTGAAATGCGCGAGAAAATGCGTGCACACCTGGGCGGCAAGCAGCGCGACCGATTTGATATCAAAGTCGATGCCGGCGGAATTACCGACATTGAATTTATTACCCAGTATCTGGTGCTGCGTTACGCCCACGACAAACCGAAGCTGACGCGCTGGTCGGATAATGTGCGCATTCTCGAACTGTTGGCGCAAAACGACATTATGGACGAGGACGAAGCGCGGGCGTTGACCCATGCTTACACCACATTGCGTGACGCCCTGCATCATCTTGCATTACAAGAACTGCCGGGCAACGTTTCGCAGGAGAGCTTCGTTCAGGAACGCCAGCAGGTAAGCGCCAGCTGGCAGAAGTGGCTGGTTCAACCGTGAAATGTGCTATTATCGCGCGAAATTTTGATTCTCTTTGGAGACAAGAATGAAAGTAACGCTGCCGGAATTTGAACGCGCAGGAGTGATGGTGGTTGGCGATGTGATGCTGGATCGCTACTGGTATGGCCCAACCAGCCGTATTTCCCCGGAAGCCCCGGTCCCCGTGGTGAAAGTGGAAACTATCGAAGAACGTCCTGGCGGCGCGGCGAACGTGGCGATGAACATTGCCTCTTTGGGCGCGGTATCTCGTCTTGTCGGCCTGACCGGTATTGACGATGCGGCACGTGCGCTGAATAAAGCGCTGGCCGACGTTAACGTCAAATGCGATTTCGTTTCTGTGCCAACGCACCCGACGATCACCAAGCTGCGCGTGCTGTCACGTAACCAGCAGCTGATTCGCCTGGATTTTGAAGAAGGTTTCGCGGGCGTTGATCCCCAGCCGTTGCACGATCGGATTCAAAGCGGCCTGCCGAACGTCGGTGCGCTGGTGCTTTCCGACTATGCCAAAGGCGCGCTGGAAAGCGTGCAGCAGATGATTCAACTGGCGCGTCAGGCGAATGTTCCGGTACTGATTGACCCGAAAGGCACTGATTTTGAACGCTATCGCGGTGCCACGCTGCTCACGCCAAATCTCTCTGAATTCGAAGCGGTAGTGGGTAAGTGCAAAACCGAAGAAGAGTTAGTGGAACGCGGGATGCAGCTGATTGCCGATTTCGACCTGTCTGCATTGCTGGTCACCCGCTCCGAGCAGGGCATGACGCTGCTACAACCGGGCAAGCCGCCGCTGCATCAGCCGACTCAGGCGCAGGAAGTGTACGACGTGACCGGCGCCGGTGATACGGTTATTGGCGTACTGGCGGCGACGCTGGCGTCTGGAAAAAGTCTGGAAGAAGCCTGCTTCTTCGCCAACGCCGCCGCAGGCGTGGTGGTGGGGAAATTGGGGACATCTACCGTTTCGCCTATCGAGCTGGAAAATGCCGTGCGCGGTCGCGCGGATACCGGCTTTGGCGTGATGAGCGAAGAAGAACTCAAGCATGCGGTTGCCGCTGCGCGTCGTCGCGGTGAGAAAGTGGTGATGACCAACGGCGTGTTCGATATTCTGCACGCGGGCCACGTCTCCTATCTGGCGAATGCGCGCAAGCTGGGCGATCGTTTGATCGTTGCGGTAAACAGCGACGCCTCGACGAAGCGTTTGAAAGGCGAATCCCGCCCGGTGAATCCACTGGATCAGCGCATGATCGTGTTGGGTGCGCTGGAGTCCGTCGACTGGGTCGTGTCCTTTGAAGAAGATACGCCGCAGCGTCTGATTGCCGGGATCCTGCCGGATCGTCTGGTGAAAGGCGGCGACTATAAGCCAGAGCAAATTGCCGGGAGCGAAGAAGTGTGGGCGAACGGCGGCGAAGTGCTGGTGCTGAATTTTGAAGATGGCTGTTCAACCACTAATATCATCAAGAAAATCCAGCAGGACAACGATAAATCGTGAATGCGCGAGGCGCATCGAACATTTCGTTTTGGTGCGCAGCGGGCTGTTGACGCTGTTGTTTTTTCGACCTAAAGTAAAGGAATAAGGGTGAGAGGGGATTTCTCCCCCCTCTGATTGACTGTTAGTAAGCGTTGGAACTTATCAATAACAGCACAACCAGTATGATGATGAGCTTCATCATAACCCTTTCCTTATTAAAGCCCCTTCCTCGGGAGGGGCTTTCCCGTTTCAGCGCCTTGCTGACAGTGCGATTGTTAGCGTGCCCACTGACAGGCACAAGCCTTTTCCCTTTCGGTTTTTTGACTTCTCGAGCGTCCACGCAAAAACAGCGTTTCTGGCGCTGAAAGAGCAATTTGCGGATAAAAAAATCCCCGGCTTTTTGGGCCAGGGATGCAAGGTTTAGCGACTTTGCGGGAAAGTGATTAAGCCTCTTTTTGCTGTGCTTCCACCTCTACCCCGGAAGCTTTCGGCGCACTTAACGGCGAAGTCAGGGCATTAAGTGAACCGCCGGCAAGACCAATCTCGTTTAGCAGTGAATCGATAAGCGGCGCCTGTGTGCGATAAGAGAGGGCGGCAGAGAGTGCCTGTTCCGCCAGATTTCCACCGCTGACACCATTTGCTGTACTGGCTTCTCCGGTGGCACCACCGCGATTTAAGCCATCAACCTGGATTATTTTAATTCCGTCGATGGACTTCATTGGTTCAACGGACTTCTCGATGACGGCAGGCAGAGACTGCAACAGCGCCAGTTTGAATTTGAGGCTGGTCTGTTCATTGGAAAGCACGTTGATAGCATCGTTTAGCGCGCGCTGCGCTTCGGCTTCCGCCAGACCTTTTTTGCGCGTCGCTTCCGCCAGTTCGACAATGGCCGCCGCCTGTAATTCCGCCGCTTCCTTCTCGGCTTTTGCCCGTACCGTCAGCTCAACCGCTTTGGTTTCCGCATCCTGCGCGGCGGCGATAAGCGCAACCTGCTTGGCACGATCCGCTTCCGCCGTCTGACGGGTGGTTTCTACGTTCTGCTGGGCGCGAACCGCCTCGGCCAACGCATCGTTGGCGCGTGCTTCCGCCTGAGATTGCTGCTCGGATTTTGCAGCAATGGCGATGGATTTCGTCTGATTAGCGATTTCCGTGACCTGCTGCTGTTCGATCTCTTTAATCCGAACTTCACGCTCGGCCTCAACTTTTCTTGAGCGAACGGCCTGCTCGCGCTCAATTTCAGTTTCCTGAATCTGGCGCTCGGCAAGAATACGCGTCTGTTCCGCTTCACGGTGACGCTCGGCTTCAAAGGCGGCGATTTTGGCATTCTGCTCGGCAGTGCGGGTTTTCACCTGCTGCTCCTGCTCAAGCGTCATAAAGGATTCCTGCTGCTCAATTTCCAGCTTGCGGGACAGCGCATCGCGGTTTTTCTCTCTTACCGCCACTTCCACGTCCTGCTCAACTTCATTACGCTCGCGGCGGCGGCGCTCCGTTTCCTGAGTCAGCTTGGTCAGGCCTTCGGCGTCAAAGGCGTTGTTCGGATTAAAATGCACTTTCTCCGTCTGGTTAAAGTTGGTTAACGAGACGCTCTCGAGCTCCAGACCGTTTTTTGACAGATCTTCCGCTACCGTGTTTTGCACGCCCTGCACAAAGTTTTCACGGGTGTCCTGTAGCTCATGCATGGTCATTTGCGAGGCTGTGGCGCGCAAGGCATCAACAAACTTATCTTCGATCAGTACGCGTAAATCTTCAGGCGAAAGCGTGCGCTGACCCAGAGTTTGTGCGGCGGTGGCAATCCCTTCAACCGACGGTTTTACGCGGACAAAAAAGGCGACAACGACATCTACACGCATACGATCTTTGGTGATCAGACTGTCGACGGTAGAACGGCTAACCTCAAGTTTGAGGGTGTTCATATTGATGGGAATAATTTCGTGGAAGATGGGCATCACGATGGCTCCGCCGCTCATTACCACTTTCTGGCCGCCAAGCCCGGTTCGCACAAATGCTTGCTCTGCGGAGGCTCGGCGATAAAGACGGGCAAATATAATCCCGATGATTAATAAGACGACAACCGCAACAATTGCGGTAAACATCCATGAAGGTAACGTGCCAATAATATCATCCATTGTGTCGGTCTCTTAAGGTCAAAATAAAATCACAAAATATTCGGCCAGGGGTTGAGTTCGGCCAAATAACGCGTTGCGGAGAGTCGGCAGATAATTAATACCCGGTCCCCTTTTTTAAACGCGTGTCCTTCTTCGGGTTCTAGCAACAAGTAATGAATTTGCCCGAACTTATCGGTAAATTTTCCTTCGCAAGGCGTGCCTGCCATTGCGGAATGTCCGGTAATAACTGCCATACAGCCGATATAATCATCCTCAGCGATAGCGGTACTTTCATCGCGAGGGATCCACGGAGCAATGATTTTTCCGCTGTAATGTACGGCGAGGACAGACGCAATAAAGCATACGGGGGCCAACAGCAGGTTACTCAGTGGCGCTTGCAGCAGCGTGGTCCAGCTATGCTGGACAAGAATACCAAACAGCCCAAAATAACCCGCCAGTAAACAGAGCACAACCAATGACGGAATACGCCCAATATTCAGGAAGTGAAGCACCTGGCCAATATTCCCGGACGATAAAGAATCATAATTATCGAGATGGGCGTCGAGGACGCCAGAGAGAAAATGGCCAAAGGCCAGCGATATTATTTCAAGTGCACCAATAAGCAGGACAAATGATAGAGCGAATAAATAGGGGCTATTATATTCCGTAAATAAATACATGCTTCATTCCCCCTGTAATAATTTTCCGTGGGTGAAGGTTTCGTCTCTTAAAATAATAGAGAGATACAATAGCATGTACCGGCAGAATCGTTTAATCCGAAAAGGGAGTTTTCAGGCTAAATATTTATCGACAAGGTGCAGGGCAGAGGGAAAGACGCACTAAGCGCTATATTGAAATCAGAATTGGCATAAAGCGGGCCATACGGCCCGCTTCCTTTTTTACTCTGAAGGTTCTGTCGGGGCTGGTTTTACCTCTACAGCGGTCTGACGATTTTCCAGCTCGCTGATCCGCTGCTCCAGCAGCGCTAGCTTCTCGCGAGTACGCAGCAGAACCTGGGTCTGCACGTCGAACTCTTCGCGGCTGACCACGTCAAGACGCGTCAACTGTGATTGAATCACCTGACGAACTTTCTTTTCTACGTCATCACCGAATTCACGCAGGCCTTTTGGCATGGATTCGTGAACCTGGCGGGCGATTTGTTCAATTTTTTTCGGGTCGATCATCTGTGTTTCCCTGATTCTGTCGGCGTTACCGTTATTGTAGTGCCTTCTCTGGGTGCGATAAACCAGAATTGTGCGAAGCTTATGCATTGCCGAAGATAATCAATAGCGTTATAGTAAGTACGCTTATTCTCAGGGCGGGGCGAAATTCCCCACCGGCGGTAAATCAGCTACGGCTGAAAGCCCGCGAGCGCTTCCTGTGAAAATGGGAAGGTCAGCAGATCCGGTGTAATTCCGGGGCCGACGGTTAGAGTCCGGATGGGAGAGAGTAACGATCCAGTCGGGTTTACGCCCGCTCGCGTTATCTATTAGCCGTTTATCGGCACTCCTAAGACTGCCCTGATTCTGGTAACCATAATATTAATGAGGTTTTTTTACCATGAATCAGACGCTACTTTCCTCTTTTGGTACTTCTTTCGAACGCGTTGAAAACGCATTGATTGCTCTGCGTGAAGGTCGCGGTGCGATGGTGCTGGACGACGAAGATCGCGAGAACGAAGGCGACATGATCTTTGCCGCCGAAAACATGACCGTTGAACAAATGGCGCTGACTATCCGTCACGGTAGCGGTATCGTTTGTCTGTGCCTGACCGATGAGCGTCGTAAACAGCTGGATCTGCCGATGATGGTGGAAACGAACACCAGCGCTTACGGCACCGGCTTTACGGTCACCATTGAAGCGGCTCACGGCGTAACGACCGGCGTTTCTGCCGCTGACCGTCTGACTACCGTTCGTGCGGCGATTGCCGACAACGCTAAACCGTCAGACCTCAACCGCCCTGGTCACGTTTTCCCGCTGCGCGCGCAGCCGGGCGGCGTATTGACCCGTGGTGGTCACACCGAAGCGACCATCGATCTGGTGACGCTGGCGGGCTTTAAACCAGCTGGCGTTCTGTGTGAACTGACCAATGACGATGGCACCATGGCGCGCGCGCCAGAGTGCATCAAGTTTGCGCAGGAACATAATATGGCGCTGGTCACCATCGAAGATTTGGTGGCTTACCGTCGCGAGCACGAGCGTAAAGCAAGCTAATCGCGCTCTGTTTGAAGAAGCCCGGCTGAATCTGCGCCGGGCTTTTTTTATGGCTGTTAGCCAATCCCCATCGATTGTAATGCCACAAGGCTCATCCCCATCACCGACATTCCGCATAACACGCCGTAGCTGGGGTTGTTGTTAGGATCGATCTCTTTCGCCAGCGGCATCAGCTCGTCAACGGATAGCGCCACCATAATCCCGGCAACGGCGGCCATAATCGAGGCCATCAGTACCGGTGACATCATGCTACCCAGAATCGCCCACGCCAGCACGCCGCCCAAAATCTCGGCCATCCCGGAGATCCCGGCCCAGAACACCGCTTTGCGTTTTGAGCCTGTCGCTGCATAAACCGGCCCGGCAACCGCCAGTCCTTCTGGAATATTGTGCAGCGCGACGGCGAGCGCAATGCCGAAACCTAATTCGAGGTTGTTGCTTGCCGTGACGTAGGTGGCGATACCTTCCGGGAAGTTATGCAGACTAATCCCCAGCGTCAGCAGTATCGCCGTGCGGCGAATATTACGCGGCAGCGGCGTGGTGGTTTTCTGCATCAGATCTTGCGGATGCGCATGCGGCAGCACGCGGTCTAGCGCGAAGTAGCCGATAAGCCCGATAACAAACATGCTGTAACCCAATACCGGCGACATGCCTTCCGTACCCAGCGCGGCGGGCAGCATCTCCATTAAAGAGATCAGCAACATAATCCCGGCGGCAAAGCCCAGTGAAAACGCCAGCACTCGGTTAGAGGGCTTTTGGCCAATGACGCCGAGAATGGCGCCAATAAACGTGGCAGCTCCTGCCAGTAATGTCAGAATTAGCGGTACCGACATCGCTTACTCCTTTTGATAATGATTATCATTCATGGTATTGAAGTTTGTGATTTATGGCGAGAGGCGCAGGCATTCTTTACCTCATCCTTACATTCAAATTTTCTGAAGATCATCATCACGCTTATCTGAGTTTATCCTCACGGAAAACAGGTTAATGTGGTGTTATTCAATTATGCCTCTGGAAGGATAACATCATGTCTCGTAACCGAATGCCAGCACTGTTTTTAGGTCACGGTAGCCCGATGAACGTACTGGAAGATAACCTCTATACCCGTACCTGGCAGCACCTCGGTGAGACATTGCCGCGCCCGAAAGCCATTGTGGTGGTTTCCGCGCACTGGTTTACCCGGGGAACGGGCGTGACGGCGATGGAAGCGCCGAAAACCATCCACGACTTCGGCGGTTTTCCTCAGGCGCTGTACGATACCCATTACCCGGCGCCGGGTTCCCCTGAGCTTGCGCAGAAGCTGGTTGAGCTGCTTTCGCCCGTTCCGGTTACGCTGGATACCGAAGCCTGGGGCTTTGACCACGGTTCGTGGGGCGTGTTGATTAAGATGTACCCGAATGCGGATATTCCGATGGTACAGCTCAGCGTCGACAGCACCAAGCCTGCGGCCTGGCATCTGGAGATGGGGCGCAGGCTCGCCAGTTTGCGTGATGAAGGCGTGATGCTGGTGGCAAGTGGTAACGTAGTGCACAACCTGCGCACCGCAAAATGGCATGGTGATTCTGAACCTTATCCGTGGGCGACGTCGTTTAACGACTATGTTAAAGCGAATCTGGAATGGAAAGGGCCGGCTGAACAGCACCCGCTGGCAAATTACCTGCAACACGAAGGCGGGGCGCTCTCAAACCCAACGGCGGATCACTTCCTGCCGCTGCTGTATGTTTTAGGCGCGTGGGATAAAGAAGAACCCATTACGATCCCGGTAGACGGTATCGAAATGGGTTCCTTAAGCATGCTGTCGGTGTTAGTCGGTTAACGGCTACTCGACGAAAATGTGCGGATAGAAGCGTGACAGATCCTGGGTGATCAGCGCTCTATCCTCACGGATCCCGATGCCAGCTGGCTGGTCGTTGATAAGCCAACTGCCAATCAACATGTAGCTATCGCCAAACTTCGGCAACTGATAGAACTGCTGGACGATCATCCCTTCTTCACCATACGGGCCTTCCACCTGCTCGATGGTTTTGCCGTTTTCGATGATCGAAATATTGGCGCCTTCACGGGAGAAGATAGGCTTCACCACGAATTTGTCCATCGGCGGGTGGCTGTCTTCCGCGAAGTAGGCTGGCAGCAGGTTCGGGTGATCCGGGAACATTTCCCACAGCATTGGCAACAGCGCTTTGTTAGAAATGATGCTCTTCCACGCTGGCTCCAGCCAGCGTACGCCCGCATCCTCCAGCTTGGTGGAGAACATCTCGCGCAGCATATATTCCCAAGGGTAGAGCTTGAACAGATTACCAATCACCTGATCCTGCAGGTCGGTAAACTGGCCTTTCTCGCCCAAACCCAGTTCGTCGATATAGAGGAATTCGGTGGCGATATCGGCTTCTGCAGCACAATCCTGGAGATATTGTACTGTCCCGCGATCTTCCACGGTGTCCTGGCAGCAGGTCAGATGCAGTAGCTGGAAACCGTACTGTTCGCGCAGTTCGGTAAAGCGCTCGATTAACTTTTCCTGCAGGCTGTTGAACTGGTCGCTGCCTTCAGGCAGGTTACCGGCATTGAGCTGATCTTCCAGCCAGATCCACTGGAAAAACGCCGCTTCATACAGCGAGGTTGGCGTATCGGCGTTGTTCTCTAAAAGCTTTGGCTCTCCGGTGCCATCCCACGCCAAATCAAGGCGCGAGTAGAGCGATGGCTGCTGCGTTTGCCATGACTGACGCACAAAACCCCAGGTGTGTTTTGGAATGCGAAATTTCGCCATCAGTTCATCGCTGGCGATCACCCGGTCGACCACTTTCAGACATAGCTGGTGCAGCTCGGCGGTGACATCTTCCAGTTTTTCGACCTGGGCAAGCGTCAGCTTGTAATAGGCTTCTTCACTCCAGTACGGTTCACCGTACATGGTGTGAAAGTTAAAGCCGTATTCTGTCGCTTTTTCGCGCCAGTCCGGGCGCTCAACAATACTGACTCTTTCCATGATAATCAGCCGCCCATTGAACGGGAGGTGCTGCCCGTCGCGCTACGCTGCATGGTGGACTGCTTCGCTACAGACTCACCAAAACCGCCGCGGGTGACCGTATTGGTGGTCGCCGGTTTTGGCGCCATCGCGGTTTTTGGTACGTTCATTGAACGACCCGGCTGTGCGGCACCGTAGTTTTTACCGCTCGCATCGGTGTATTTACCGTAGGCCGGGCTGGATGGATTCTTCGAGGTGAATACCGGCTGCTGCTGGTAACCGCCCATGCCGCCGCCCATCATACGGCCCATCATGTAGCCCGCCATCAGCGGCATCCAGAAGCTACCGCTGCTCTGATTCTGCGCCTGAGCCTGGCCTTCGCCGGTTGGCGCCATGCCCGCCTGTGCAGGAGCCTGCTGGCATTGGCCTTCACCAAACTCAGCCACACAATCTTCACGGCTGGCGTATTTTGGTGCGGTACGTTCGGCTTCTTTCAGGGCGTTATTATAGGTAGTGGTACATTCTGCGCTTTTGCTTGGATTAGCGGCAGAGCAGTCGTCCGCGTTCTGATACAGCGTGACGGTTTCGTCCGATTTCTCACAGCCCGCCAGCATGAATACTGCGGTAACGGCGAGTGCCACCGGCGTTAAGTGACGCGCGCCCCAGCTTTTACGAAATGCGGCGTGCTGAATATTATTTGTCCGTTTCATTTTAATCTTCCTGGACCCAGTAGAGTGGTATTGCAATAACGCTCAGGATAGAGGATGAGTGGTTGAAAATGAAGCGAAGAAGGGAATAAAGGAGGCGATCTTTACGTTGCCTTACGTTGAGAGGGGATAAATAAAAAAGGGCCCGTAAAAACGGACCCTTTTGAAGGCAAATACCGATCTTAGCGCAGACGCGCTTTGCTGGTGGCCGGTGAGGTGTAACCGTCGGCGGCAGCATCCTGCTGGGTATTTTCCGGCGCGACGCTGGCGTTGGCGGTAGAGACCGGTTTGCCCAGCGTATTGTTCAGCGCCAGCAGATCCTGTTCGTTGAGAGTACCCAACGCATTTTTGATATTAAGCTGGTTTATCAGGTAGTTATAACGCGCGCTGGAGAGCTGCTGTTTGGCGTTATACAGCGTAGTGGTGGCGTCCAGTACGTCAACGATAGTACGCGTACCCACGGAGTAGCCCGCTTCCATTGCGTCTAAAGAACTCTGCGCAGAAACCACGGCCTGTTTGTAGGCGTTGATGCTGCTGATAGAGGCGTTAACGTTGTTGAAGGAAGAACGAACGGTCTGTACCACGGAACGGTGCGCGCTTTCTAACTGCTCGCTGGCGCCCACGAAGTTGTACTGTGCTTGTTTGACCTGGGAGTTAACCATCCCGCCCTGATACAGCGGTAGGGAGAAGCTCAGACCCACTTTGTTCTGACCGGCATCGTTATCGTTGTACTGCGTACCGTTGGTTTTAGAACCGCTGTAAGAGGTGTTAGACACCCCGGTAGAGGCGGTTAAATCCAGCGTTGGCAGATGGCCATCCTGTGCCAGGCGAATTTGCTCACGCGCCAGGTCCTGGCTCAGACGAGCCTGCAACAGCGTCAGGTTGCGGTTTTCCGCTTCTTTCAGCAGTGAGTTTACTGCCTGCGGTTTGTCGGTTTTGAAACTATCCACGTTCAGTGAGGACAGTTCAGGGTAGTAGTTACCGGTGACCTGACGCAGCGCTTCAACGGCATTGTCGAGGTTGTTACGTGCCGTGACTTCGTTTGCCAGTACGGTATCGTATTGTGAACGGGCGTTCTGCACGTCGGTGATGGCGACCAGGCCTACGTTAAAGCGCTGAGTGGTCTGATCCAACTGACGGTAAATGGCCTGTTTCTGTGCTTCCGTAAAGGAAAGCGAGTCAATGGCGCTCAGGACGTTAAAGTACGCCGTGGCGGTATTGAGGATCAGCGTCTGCTGATCGGTCTGATAGGTCACATCCTGGATACCTGCGGATTTCTCTTGCAGGGAAAGGTTACGCCATTTGGACATATCAAACAGGCTTTGCGTTAACTGCAAAGAGCCGCTGGTGACGTTAGAGTTCACGCCGTTGCTGTCGCGGAAGCCGTTGGTATAGGTATAATCAGCACCCAAACCTAACTGCGGCAACAGTGGGCTGCGCGCTTCGTTGATCTTCTCGAACGCTGCATCACGATCTGCGGCAGATTTGCGGAGATCCGGGTTGCTGGTACGTGCCTGCTGATACACCTGTAACAGGTTCTCTGCCTGGCTCATTGCACTGAAACCCGTAAGGCTCAGACCAATAAGGATGGGGAGCAATTTCTTCATTTGCATTTGCATTCCTTGTTGTGAAGCTTAGCGCTGATCTAATTCACAGAAAAAATATTCGCCGATTGTACCAGAGTCTGCCACGTTAAAAAGTTGTCGTAATGTGCCATCTGGCGTTAATTTGCACCAATCTACCATAGAGTTAGTGAATCCTAAGAGTCACTGACTTTAAATCCACAATTTCAACACAATTACTGCATAGGCCAGTCCATGACAAAAACAGTTAATCCTGTGGCAACGCTCTCGAAAAATGATGTAGAAATTATTGCACGAGAAACGGTATATCGCGGCTTTTTTTCGCTTGATTTGTATCGCTTTCGTCACCGGCTGTTCAACGGTGAGATGAGCGGCGAAGTAAAGCGTGAAATTTTTGAGCGCGGTCACGCCGCAGTCTTGCTACCCTTTGACCCAGTGCGTGATGAAGTGGTGTTGGTTGAGCAGGTTCGAATTGCTGCCTACGACACCAGCGAAACCCCGTATCTGCTGGAGATGGTGGCTGGCATGATTGAAGAAGGGGAAACCGTAGAGGACGTTGCCCGTCGTGAGGCGCAAGAAGAGGCTGGGCTTGAAGTTGGCCGGGTGAAAAAGTGCCTGAGCTATCTGGCAAGCCCGGGGGGCACCAGCGAGCGCCTGACCATCATGGTCGGCGAAGTGGACGCGACAATGGCCGAAGGTATTCATGGCCTGGCAGAAGAACACGAAGATATTCGCGTTCATGTGGTAAGCCGGGAGTTCGCTTATCAATGTGTAGAGGATGGAAAAATTGACAACGCAGCGTCTGTCATCGCTTTGCAATGGCTACAGCTGCATTATCAGGACTTACGAAAAGAGTGGATCAAATGAAGCGCTATACACCTGACTTCCCAGAAATGATGCGTCTATGCGAAACCAACTTCGCGCAATTGCGTCGCTTACTGCCGCGTACTGATGAAGTCGGTGAAACCGTGAACTATCAGGTGACAACTGCGCAATATCGCTTAACGATAGTTGAATCAACACGTTACACTACATTGGTGACGATAGAACAAACGTTGCCTGCGATAAGCTACTGGAGCCTACCGACGATGACGGTTCGGCTGTACCATGATGCGATGGTGGCTGAAGTGTGTTCAACTCAGCAGATCTTTCGCTTCAAAGCGCGATATGATTATCCAAATAAAAAGTTGCATCAACGCGACGAAAAGCATCAAATTAATCAGTTTTTGGCCGATTGGCTGAGATTCTGTTTAGCACATGGAGCGATGGCGATTCCGGTTTGTACATAACAGCCTTCAGGCGGCATCAAAGGCGCTGCCAGCGAGAAGTCGCCTGAGAGGATGATGTGTATATTTGCATCGTGAAACCTAAGGACACCATTTGGAAAGCCTTTTAAACCTTCCTCTGGCTGGTGGGGCCAGTGTTAGGGTACTGCAAATTACTGATACTCACCTGTTTGCCCAGCAGGATGAAACGCTGTTAGGGGTGAACACCTGGGAAAGCTATCACGCGGTTCTGGAGGCCATTCATGCCTCGGCCCGTGACGTTGACCTGGTGGTTGCCACCGGCGATTTAGCGCAGGATCACTCCTCCGCGGCCTATCAGCATTTTGCTGACGGCATCGCGAGTTTTTCTGCGCCTTGCGTTTGGTTGCCGGGGAATCATGATTTCCAGCCCTCGATGTACAGCACGCTGCAAGAGGCAGGCATCTCTCCTGCTAAACGTGTACTGGTGGGCGAAAACTGGCAGATATTATTGTTGGATAGCCAGGTGTTCGGCGTTCCGCATGGCGAGTTGAGCGAATTCCAGCTGGAGTGGCTCGAAAAACGTCTGACGCAAGAGCCGGAGCGTCATACCTTACTGCTTCTGCATCATCATCCGCTGCCGTCAGGCTGTAGCTGGCTTGACCAGCATAGTCTGCGCAACGCCGGTGCGCTTGATGGCATACTGGCGCGTTATCCGCGCGTAAAACATCTGCTTTGCGGCCATATTCATCAGGAGCTGGACGTTAACTGGAACGGTCGACGTATTATGGCGACGCCCTCAACCTGCGTGCAGTTTAAACCGCACTGTTCTAATTTCACCCTCGACACCGTGTCTCCCGGTTGGCGCTGGCTGGAGCTGCATGCCGATGGTTCATTAACCACCGAAGTCTGCCGCTTGGCTGGGGTGAAATTCCATCCTGATACCGCATCTGAAGGCTATTGATGTCGACGCTTCTTTATTTGCATGGATTCAACAGTTCTCCATGGTCAGCCAAGGCCACGGCGCTTAAGCAGTGGCTGGCCGAACACGCCCCGAACGTGAACATGCTTATTCCCCAGCTGCCTGCGTATCCGGCGCAAGCGGCTGAAATGCTCGAAGCGCTCGTACTTGAGCACGGCGGTGAGCCGTTGGGTATCGTGGGGTCATCGCTGGGCGGCTATTACGCCACCTGGTTATCGCAGTGTTTCATGCTGCCAGCGGTGGTCGTTAACCCGGCAATCAGGCCGTTTGAGCTACTGACGAATTTCCTCGGGCCGAACGAGAATCCCTACACCGGGCAGCAATATGTGCTAGAGTCTCGCCATATTTACGATCTCAAAGTGATGCAAATTGATCCACTTGAAGCCCCGGATCTTATCTGGCTGCTTCAGCAAACCGGCGATGAAGTGCTTGATTATCGCCAGGCCGTGGACTATTTCGCCTCCTGCCGACAAACGGTAGAAGAGGGCGGAAATCACGCATTTATCGGCTTTGAAGATCACTTCACCCAGATTATCGATTTCCTGGGGTTGCATTAAGCAACGCCAACTACCTACGAATAGATCATGACGCAATCTTCTTATAACGCTGATGCCATTGAGGTACTCACTGGGCTTGAGCCGGTTCGCCGCCGCCCGGGGATGTATACAGATACCACACGCCCTAACCACATGGGTCAGGAAGTTATTGATAACAGTGTGGACGAAGCGCTGGCTGGGCACGCGAAACGTGTCGAGGTCATTTTACATGCCGATCAGTCACTGGAAGTGATTGATGACGGCCGTGGTATGCCCGTTGATATTCACCCGGAAGAGGGTGTACCGGCGATTGAGCTGATCCTTTGTCGCCTGCACGCGGGCGGTAAGTTCTCGAATAAGAACTACCAGTTTTCCGGCGGCCTGCACGGCGTTGGGATCTCCGTGGTCAACGCCCTGTCAAAACGCGTTGAGGTTAACGTTCGTCGCGATGGCCAGATCTACAGCATTGCCTTTGAACATGGTGAAAAGGTCGAAGACCTGCATGTTTCCGGTACTTGCGGAAAACGCAACACCGGCACCAGCGTGCATTTCTGGCCTGACGAAAGCTTCTTCGATAGCCCACGCTTCTCCGCTTCACGCTTAAGCCATCTGCTGAAAGCCAAAGCGGTGCTGTGCCCGGGCGTTGAAATTGTCTTTAAAGACAAGGTCAACGATACCGAACAGACCTGGCGCTACGCCGATGGCCTGACCGATTACCTGAGCGAAGCGGTAAACGGCCTGCCGTTACTGCCGGAAAAACCGTTTGTCGGCACGTTCGCTGGCGATACGGAGGCAGTGGATTGGGCGCTGCTGTGGCTGCCTGAAGGGGGTGAACTGCTGACCGAAAGCTACGTCAACCTGATCCCGACGATGCAGGGCGGTACTCACGTTAATGGCCTGCGTCAGGGCCTGCTGGACGCGATGCGCGAGTTCTGCGAATACCGTAATATCCTGCCGCGCGGCGTGAAGCTGTCGGCGGAAGATATCTGGGATCGCTGCGCCTACGTGCTGTCGGTGAAAATGCAGGATCCGCAGTTTGCCGGGCAAACCAAAGAGCGTCTGTCTTCACGTCAGTGCGCCGCCTTTGTCTCCGGTATCGTTAAAGATGCCTTTAGTCTGTGGCTCAACCAGAACGTGCAGTCGGCAGAACTGCTGGCGGAAATGGCGATTTCCAGCGCCCAGCGTCGTCTGCGCGCCGCGAAGAAAGTGGTGCGTAAAAAGCTCACCAGCGGCCCGGCGCTGCCGGGTAAACTGGCGGACTGTACCGCGCAGGATCTCGCCCGCACCGAACTGTTCCTTGTCGAAGGTGACTCGGCAGGCGGCTCGGCCAAACAGGCGCGCGACCGTGAATACCAGGCGATCATGCCGCTTAAAGGTAAGATCCTTAACACCTGGGAAGTCTCTTCTGATGAAGTGCTGGCGTCGCAGGAAGTTCACGATATCTCTGTGGCGATCGGTATCGATCCAGACAGTTCGGATCTCAGCCAGCTACGTTACGGCAAGATCTGTATCCTCGCGGATGCCGACTCAGATGGTCTGCATATCGCGACCCTGCTGTGCGCGCTGTTTGTCAAACATTTCCGTACGCTGGTGAAAGAAGGGCATGTCTACGTTGCGCTGCCGCCGCTGTATCGAATCGATCTGGGCAAAGAGGTTTATTACGCGCTGACCGAAGAAGAAAAAGCGGGCGTGCTGGAACAGCTTAAGCGTAAAAAGGGTAAGCCGAACGTGCAGCGCTTTAAAGGTCTGGGTGAAATGAACCCGATGCAGCTGCGTGAAACGACGCTTGATCCGAATACGCGCCGCCTGGTGCAGTTGTTCATTACCGATGAAGATGAGCAGCAAACCACGGCCATGATGGATATGCTGTTAGCCAAGAAGCGTTCGGAAGATCGCCGTAACTGGCTGCAAGAGAAAGGCGACATGGCAGATATCGAAGCCTAGCCAACGTAGGCCTGATAAGCGTAGCGCCATCAGGCAGAGCGGTGCAATGTGCCGGATGGCGGCGTAAACGCCTTATCCGGCCTACTTTTTCGAAAAGGAGACGCTTGCGTCTCCTTTTTTATTGCCGCAACCGTCTCTTAGTTAATCGATTCAATTCTAATTTCTTCAATTTCTGAAATGCCATTTTGAAATTTGGTATGACAGGTCACACTTTAGTTGTATGACTTCTACCATATTCTTCCGCTGGATATTAAACATACTTCTGAACATGGACGTCAATCTGTGCTGGCAATTGATTCGCATGGTGAATTTTATCTTTCCTCAAAAGAGAATCGTCTATGTTAAGAAGAAAACTGGCAGTAAGCGTTTTATCTTTTTCGTTAATGATGGGGTCTGCGGCGGCGATGGCAAAAACGGTGTTCATCGCCTCTGATGTGCATCCGGCTGACTATCCGACGACGGCGGCAGTCATCCACATGGGTGAAAAACTCAGCGCCCAAACGGACGGGCGGCTTTCTATTCGCATGTTCCCAAGCGGACAGATGGGTGACGAAAGCACCACGCTGGAAAAAACGCGTGCGGGCGCTATCGATATTCTGCGTGTCTCAATGTCGCCGGTCGGCGGCATCCTCCCTGAAGTTAGCGTCTTCAACATGCCGTTTGTGTTCCGTGATACCGACCATCAGCATAAGGTGTTGGACGGCGACATCGGAACCAAACTGGCGCAGGAGATCTCTGATAGCAAACTGGGGTTGGTGTTCCTCGGCTGGATGGATGCGGGATCGCGCAGCCTTATCACCAAAAAGCCGGTCACCTCACTCGACGATCTGAAGGGGGTGAAAATTCGATTACAAAACAACCCGATTGGTCTCGATACTTTCAAAGCGCTGGGTGCGAACCCGATAGTGCTACCGGTCGGTGATGTGTTTGCCAGCCTGCAAACCGGCGTTATTGATGCGGCGGAAAACAATGAACCGACCTTTGATACCGAAAACTACGTGGTGGCAGGCACCAAGTATTTCGACCTCACTGAACACTTTATGATCCCCGAAGTGCTCGCATTCTCGAAACGTAAATGGAGCAAACTCACCCCAGAAGATCAGGCGCTTATCATGAAGCTGGCGAAGGAAGCGCAGGCGGAAGAACGCGTGCTGTGGGCGCAATATGTCGAGAAATCCAAACAGCGTCTGCAAAGCCAGGGGGTGAAATTCCTCCCGGTGGATAAAAAGCCGTTTGTGGATGCCACCGCGCCGGTACGTGAGAAATACGGCAAGCAGTTCAGCACCTTAATGCAGGAAATTCAGGACACTCAATAAGGCACGTGGCGGCAGGCTGGCGAGCGCTGGCCTGCCCGTTTGATCTGGAGATAACAATGAAAAATATCTATGTCCTGGTCATGGATGGCGTGTATCGGATCTGCATTTGGCTGTCAGGGATCAGCCTGTTATTTATGACGTTTATTTATCTGGTGGGGATCTACGCTCGCTTTCGTCCTGATTTTCCTCAGTGGCTGGGGTTTTTACCCCACGCTTCGACCAGCTGGCCGGAGCCCTTGTCGCAAATTTGTATGATCACTTTTTCGTTTGTGGGGGCGGCGGCAGCTTATCGCGCGGGTAGCCATATCGCCATCACCATGTTGGTCGATCATATCAACCCGGCGATGAAAAAAGCGTTGGCGGTGTTTGTCGATCTGGCGATGCTGGCGACCTGCCTTTTTATCATCCACTGGGGAATTATTGGCTGTATGGATGCCTGGGAAGATGTGGTGCCGTCGCTGCCGTTCCTGACGTCGGGGATCACTCATCTGCCTATTCCATTAGGCTCGTTCTTTACGCTGCTGTTCGTGGTTGAAAAACTGCTGTGCGGCCCGCAATCGCACCGCGAGCTGGTGCAGTACGGCTCACCGAAAGTCGGCCATTAAGGAGCGCACCGATGGACTTAACGCTAATTATTTTTGTGGTCACGTTCGTGGTGTTAATGGCGGTGGGGATGCCGGTGGCGTATGCCGTTGGCCTGACCGCCGTAGTCGTCACGGCTTTCGCCGATTTTTCATTAGATGGGCTTATCATCACCATCTTCCACAGTACCGATAACGTTAACCTGCTGACCATTCCGTTCTTCGTTTTTGCCGGGGCAATTATGGCGGAAGGGGGTATGGCACGAAGGTTGGTCGATTTTGCCGGGCTGTTTGTGGGCTGGATCCGTGGCGGCCTGTCGCTGGTGAATATTCTGGCCTCGACGCTGTTTGGCGCTATTTCTGGATCGTCGGTGGCGGATACGGCGTCGATCGGATCGGTGCTGATCCCGGAGATGGAACGTAAAGGTTATCCGCGCTCGTTCGGCGCGGTATTGACTGCCAGCGCCTCGGTGCAGGCGATTCTGGTACCGCCAAGCCATAACTCGGTGCTGTTTGCCATTGTCGCCAATACCGCAGCGGTCACTATTCCGGCGATGTTCCTGGCCGGGATCATCCCGACGCTGGTGCTGTGCTTTACGCTCATCATTATGTGCCTTATAGCCGCGCGCAAAAACAACTACCCAAAGGAAGAGAGCGTCGAACTCAAGCGTAAGCTGAAAATCGCCTCCGACGCCATCTGGGGACTTATTACCATCGTCATCATCTCTGGCGGCATTCTCTCCGGCTTCTTCACGCCGACCGAGTCTGGGGCGATTGCCTGCGTGTGGGCGATGTTCGTTACCTTCTTTGTCTACCGTGAATATAAGTTTAAGGATTTCCCGAAATTGATTCACCGCACCATCAAAACGGTGACCATGGTGATGGTGCTTATTGCCTTCGCGGCGGCCTTTGGCTCGGTGATGACGCTGGTGGGGCTGCCGCAGGAAATCTCAGCCGCGCTGCTGTCACTGTCGGACAACAAGTACGTCATTTTGTTGATTATCAACATTATGCTGCTGTTGTTGGGGTGCCTGATGGACATGGCGCCGCTGATCCTTATCCTGACGCCGATCCTGCTACCGGTGGTGGTGCAACTGGGCATCGATCCGGTGCATTTTGGCATCATCATGATGATGAACTTAGGGATTGGGCTTATCACGCCGCCGGTGGGATCGGTGCTGTTTGTGGCGAGCGCGGTCAGCGGCGAGAAGATTGAGACTGTGGTGAAGGCGATGGTACCGTTCTACTGCATACTTTTCCTGGTGCTGGTGGTAATCACCTACATCCCGATGATCTCGCTATGGTTACCGGGCCGCTTCCACTAATCTAGCGGCGCGAAGCGTGATTTTTGCGGTATTGTAAGGGGGTCTCACCGATCCCCTTTTTAAATGAACTGATAAAGTAGGTCACCTCGGAAAATCCCACCAGAGCGGCAATCTCACTTACCGGTAACACGCTGTGCAACAGTAGTTCACAGGCGCGGCGCAGGCGCAGCGTATTGAGATACTCGTGAATGTGCTCCCCGGTTTCAGCGTGGAAGCGCCGTGACAGATAGCTACGTGATTTGCCAAGCTCGTTTGCTAACGCATCAAGGCTGAATTTCTGTCGGTAATTCTCCTCAATCCAGAACATCACCGGAGTGGCGATACCGCGCGATGACTCGGCCATTTTCTCCTGTTCCGGCGGCAGCATAGCGAACAGCGTCATCAGCATGGTGGCGATGCGTTCGGGGCTAAGTCCAGAGGTGGATGCCGTGTTGGCATAAAGGCTGAAAAGATGGTCGATGTGGGGATGAGCGTCGGCTAAATCGGCGACAAAAGCCGGGCGGCCACGTGCCGAAAGTGCCTGTAAACGGCGCTGATTCTCGGGGAAAAGATGCAAAAGCTTAGCAATAGCGTGCTGATCGACATGAATAATGGTACGTCGATAGCAGTCCTGCGCTTTTTCATCGACCATAATTTTATGCAGCGTAAACGGCGGAAAGAAAAAGAGCCTACCGGGGCGCATGGTGTATTGACGATTATCGACGATGACGACCCCAAAACCCTCTTCTACGTAGAGAATTTCCAGACATTGATGCCAGTGATGGTAGCGTACCGTATTAGCAAAAAGACGGCTAAACGACGCGACGGTATCGTTGAGGGTAATCAGCTCCAGATGTTCGGCATTCCAGGATGAAGTCATGTGCAATAAATTTAAATTTATCCGTCATTAATCTGACTAATAAACCACTGTTTTAAATTTTATCAAGCAGCGGTTCAATCAAAGCTATCAGTTGTGACCGGGTTAACATTTCTCCATCATCGGGATTCTCTATGCTTTAGCCACTTTCGAGGATGGTTAAATTAGAGGCCAGAACAGTGACAGAAATATCAAATCTATTGTCATCACGTGAAGACGTCATGCAAACGCTGATGACGATGCTGAGCGCTCTCGATAAACAATTTCCCGCAGGCGCTGCGCAGTTCTCGCTGGGTAACACCTGCGCGCACTACAGCACTTCTATCGCGGAGATGGAGGGCTTATCGAGAGCGCTTTGGGGCTTGTTCCCGCTGATGGCTGGCGGGGCAGATGTGCCGTTTAGCGATAAATATATCACCGCGATTAAGCTGGGTACTGACCCGCAAAGCCCGTCTTACTGGGGCGAAACCGGGCCATATGATCAGCGTCTGGTCGAAATGGCCGCCTACGGTCTGGGGCTGGCGTTAATGCAGCAGCGATTAACCGACCTGTTTAGTGAAACTGAATTGGTTAATCTGCATCGCTGGCTCAACCAAATCACCGACGCGCAGATGCCGGACAGCAACTGGAACTACTTCGCCATCATCGTTCAGCTCGGCTTTAAACGCGCCGGGCTGCCGTACGACCAGGCGGCGATTGATCGTCGTTTTGCGATGATGGAAGCCTACTACCTCGGCGACGGCTGGTACTCCGACGGCCCCGGACGTCCGAAAGATTACTACATCTCAATGGCGTTTCATTTCTACGGCCTGATCTATGCCACGCTAAATGCGGACGATGATCCCACTCGCGCCGCCACGCTCCGCGAACGTTCATGCCTATTTGCCAAAGACTTTATCTATCTTAGCGCCGCGGACGGCGCATCGGTGCCGTTTGGCCGCAGCCTGACCTACCGTTTTGCGATGGTGGCATTCTGGAGCGGTGTCGCGTTTGCTGAACTCGATGTTTTCTCGCCCGGCGTGGTCAAAGGCATCATCTTGCGCCACCTGCGCTGGTGGCTCGCGCAGCCTATTTTTGACCGTGATGGGATCTTAACGCTGGGCTTTGCTTACCCGAACCTTGCGATGTGCGAAGACTACAACTCACCGGGCTCACCATACTGGGCGCTGAAGGTGTTTCTGATTATGGCGCTGCCTGCCGAACATGCTTTCTGGCAGGCAGAGGAGCAACCGCTGCCTGAGCTCGCGCCGGTACATGCGATTGTTCCCGCGCAGCAAATTTTGCAGCACAGCGAAAACTCGCAGCACGTGGTGATGCTCACCTCAGGCCAGCTGGAGCTGAACAACTACGTTAATACCGAAGCTAAGTACACTAAGTTTGCTTACTCAACCCACTTTGGTTTCACCATTGAGCGGGGGCGCTACGGTATTAAACATGCGGCCTGCGATTCCATGCTGTTGTTGTCAGATAACGACAACTACTGGCGCGGCCGTCGAGAATGCCAAAGCGTGGAAATGCTCAATGGCGCGATTTACTCCCGCTGGCTACCGTGGCACGACGTGCAAATTGATACCTGGCTTATCCCGTGCGGTGAGTGGCATGTGCGTGTACATCATGTGAGTAGCGCGAGACGTTTGCAAACGGTGGAAGGCGGCTTTGCGGTGATGAAGGCGGATGCGGATGTCACGACGCGGTGCAGCAAGGTGCGGGCTGCTAACGGTCAGAGTGTGATAGCAGATTTATCGCCGCAGATCGTGCGTCAGGGCGATAGCGTGGTTACGCCACCGAACAGCAGCGTGATGTTTGCCGAATGTGCCTCAATCCCGACCCTGATGGGAGAAATATCCCCCGGCGAACACTGGCTATGTTGTGCGGTGACGGCCTGCGCGCAGACTGTTTCAGCGACGCCGCTCGCGCCGACGCTTGAGATTGAAAATAATACGCTTCACGTTACGAATAATATCAACGGGAAAATTATCTCCCTACATTTATAACGCTCCGGATAAAAATAAAAACCGGAATACCCTCTGACACGTGCTGAATAATCATTATTCAGCACGTGTAACCTACACATTTTGTCGAGGCTTGTATGGAAAATGTATCGTCTCAAAACAGAATAGAATATTACAAAATAAGCTCATTTATATTTTTATACTTTTTCACATGGTCTGCCAGTATCGGCTTATTTGCCATTTGGCTTGGGCAAAAAGCGGAGCTGAGTGGTGCGGTCATTGGCACCGTATTTGCCGTTAACGGTATATTTTCCGTCATTTTGAAACCGATTTATGGCTATATTCTTGATAAAATCGGCATGAGTAAATATCTGCTTTATTTTGTGGTGGTGATGTCGGCCTTAATGGCGCCATTCTTTATTTATGTTTACCAGCCGCTACTGCTGTCTCATACGATGTTAGGGATTATTATCGGTGCGATTTACCTGAGCTTTGCCTGGTATGCAGGCGTTGCGGCCTGTGAATCTTATGCCGATCGCTATAGCCGCCTTAACAGCATGGAGTTTGGCCAGATTCGTATGTGGGGTTCGCTGGGGTGGGCGGTAGCATCATCCTTCTCAGGCCTGCTGTTTAATATCTCCCCGGCCTACAACTTTATTCTCGGTAGCGTAGCATCACTGGTGATGCTGGCGGTGTTGATGAGTCTGAAGGTAGATACTCAGACCGCCAATGCGAGTGCCGTTATTTCCAAAGATAAGATTGTCCTGAAAGACGTTTTCGACCTGTTGAAAAGCGGCAAATTCTGGGCCTTCTGCCTGTATGTTGCCGGTGTCGCATGGATGATGTTTGTCGCCGAACAGCAGTTCTCGCGCTATTTCGTCACCTTCTTTAGTGATGTTCACGAAGGCAACACGGTATTTGGTTTACTCGGTACGGTACAGTCGGGCACCGAGTTCGTCATGTATATCTTTATGCCGATGTTTGTTAACTATATTGGCGCAAAACGCGGTTTGCTTATTGTTGGCGCATTAGTTGGCGCGCGGCTGGTTATTTCCGGTCTGTGCGATTCACATCTACTGATTTCAGTGATTAAGCCATTGTACGGACTTGAAATTTGTCTGCTGCTGGTGTCGGTCTTTAAATATATCGCTGAGCATTTCGATAAACGAGTTAATGCCACAATGTATTTATTAGGTTATCAGGCAATGCTGTACATCGGTAATGTGGTGGTGTCATCACCGGCAGGTTTATTGTATGACCGCATTGGCTTTGAAAAAACGTATATGATTATGGGGGCTATCGCTTTGTTCTTTACGCTTGTCTCCGCTTTCACCTTATCCGCTTGTCAACGCCAGAATCATCGTCAGCCTGCGCTGGATGTGGCTGAAAACGGTATTTCTAAATAAGCTCTACTGAATAAAGGATCCGAAAATGTTAAACCATATCGTTGAGGAAAAGTTGCGCGAATATCCGGGGGCTCCCGTTAATCTTCAAACGTTTAACGATGAACTTTGCTCGGCGCGTAGTCATGTCCTTAAGCTGATTAGCCGTCATTTAACGGATTTCGGGGATAAATTCCCAGGCGAGGCCGCTGTTAATGGTTATTACCCGTTAACCGAAAACGTCGAGTGGACGACCAGTTTCTGGACCGGGCAGCTGTGGCTGGCGTGGGAGATGACCGGCGATGATAAATATCGGGCGCTGGCAGAACAGCACGTGCGCTCGTTTGGCCTGCGGATTGCCGGGCGTCATGATACCAACACCCACGACCTGGGATTTTTATATACGCTCTCTTGTGTTTCCGCGTGGCGTTTAACCGGAAACCGCGAGGCGCGTGGTTTCTCGCTGCAGGCGGCGGAAGCGTTACTTGAGCGCTTCCATCGGAAAGCGGAAATCATCCAGGCCTGGGGCGTCCTGACCGACCCTGAACAGGCCGGACGGATGATTATCGACTGCACCATGAATCTGCCGTTGCTGTACTGGGCGAGCGAGCAAACTGGTGACCCACGCTTTGCTGATGCTGCACGCGCCCACGTCCGTCAATCGGCGAAATATCTGGTGCGTGACGATGCTTCAACCTATCACACCTACTATATGGATGTGCAGACCGGCGCGCCGCGCTTTGGTAAAACCCAGCAGGGCTATGCCGATGATTCTTGCTGGTCACGCGGCCAGGCGTGGGGCATTTACGGCTTTATGCTGAGCTTCCTCTATACCGGCGATAAGGAACTGATAAGCCTGTCGAAAAAGCTGGCTAACTATTTCCTCAATCGTCTGCCGGAAGATGCTGTCTGTCATTGGGATTTGGCGCTGGTCGGCACCGATGCGCTGCGTGACTCATCCTCGGCAGCGATTGCCGTCTGCGGCCTACTGGAATTGGTGAAGCATTTACCGACGACCGATCCGGATCGTGAACGCTATCAGCAGTGGGCGATGGGCATGATGTCATCGCTGTCTAAACACTATCTGATGGGGCTTGATGAGCCGGGTACCGGCGTGCTCAAACACTCGGTTTATCACTTCGCCAGCGATAAAGGCGTGGATGAGTGCTGTAGCTGGGGGGATTACTTCTATGTGGAAGCGCTGGTGCGCATGACGCAGAGCTGGAAGCTGTACTGGTAATAGATGCTGCCCTCTCCACGGAGAGGGCGAGCCACTGCTGATTTACGCTTTTGGAATACGCAAAGTCTGGCCTGGATAAATTTTATCCGGGCTTGAGAGCATAGGGCGGTTAGCTTCGAAAATTTTGTTATAGAGGTTGGCGTTGCCGTAGACCGTTTTGGAAATGGCGCTGAGGGTATCGCCGGATTTGACCGTATAGTAGGTCGCTTCATCGTGGGAGTCGGTTGTTGTGATGTTGTTTTCAACTTCGCTGACGCCAGCGATATTGCCCACCGCAACCTGGATTTTTTCTTTCTCTTCCTGGGTTAGCCCGTCACCTGTCACGCTGGCTTTGCCATCGGTGATACTCACCTGCACTTTATCGGCACCGGGAATATTCAGTTTCTTAAGGTGCTCAGCGGCTTTGTCGCCTTGCCCGCTGTGGTCAGTCAGACTGTCCCACAATTTTTCACCCGCTTCTTTCACAAAATTAAAAATGCCCATTTCATTCCTCCTGTTGAACATGAAGACTGAATAAGCATAGCAGGTGGAAGAAAAACAGGCCGGATAAGGCGCTCGCGCCACCATCCGGCAAACTGCGATTAACAGCCTGATGGCGTGACGCTCATCAGGCCTGCGTTAATCAGACGCCGGGTTCCAGAATACGAATAGTCATTTCCAGAACATCGCTTTTCACCGCTTCGCCGTAGGCTTTCATGTGCGGGGTCTGAAGATGGGCTTCAAGATGCGCGATGCTTTCCCACTGTTCAATCATCACAATTGAATCAGGGGCGGTTGTCTGGAAACTCACGCCAGCGGCAGCGTCGACCATCGGCGCATAGCCGTGACAACCTTCTTCTTTTAGTACGGTTGGGATGATTTTAGCGAACTGATCCAGCACCGCCTGACGGTGATGTTGTCCTGGACGAGTACGGATTTCAGCAATAACTGTCAACATGATTAACTCCTTCTAATTCCTGCCTACCAGTTAACCAAAAATCTTACCAAGATGCTCGCGGTATTCTGCAATGTAGCGTGGAACGTCAGGCATTTTAATCACGTCGTTGGTGATAAATGTCGGCAGCGCTTCCATTCCGAGGAACTGATTTGCTTTGTGGAACGGCAGATAAACACCATCAACCCCAACACCGTGGAAGAACTGATCTTTATCGGTGAAGGCTTCCATCGGTGCGTTCCAGGTCAGGGACAGCATGTAGGTTTTGCCCTGAATCAGTCCGCCAGAACCATATTTTTTGCTGGCATCTGAACGGGTACGGCCATCGCTAGCGTACAAAGAACCATGACCTTCGGTGAAAACGTCATCGATATATTTTTTCACGGTCCACGGCGCGCCCATCCACCAGCCCGGCATCTGCCAGATAACGGTGTCGGCCCACAGGAAGTTTTGTACCTCGGCTTTCACGTCATAATCGCCGTCCGCGCGAACCACTTTAACATCATGCCCGAGGTCGCGCAGGAAGGTCTCCGCGACTTCAGTCAGGGTGTCGTTCAGTTGACCGTTAGAGTGACCGAATTTTTTTGCGCCGTTGACAATCAGGATGTTGCTCATTTTTTATCCTCAGGGAAATACGTTTGTCAGTAATAATACTCGGGTCATTAAAGCGGTTAAATGTACAAAATGTGCAAAGTCTTTTGCGTTTTTGGCAAAAATAGCGCGAGGATTAGCTATTTCAGCCTCGCTTTCTGACGTTGACTACCACCTTACCCTGACCTCAAAACCACCCTCAGCGGCATTAGCAAAAGTAACCCTCATCCCATGTAGCGCCGCAATGCGTTGCACAATCGACAGACCCAGCCCGCTCCCGGTTTCATCCTGCCCCGGTGGACGATAAAAACGCTCGCCGATGCGCGTCAGCCCTTCCGGGCTGATTCCCGGCCCGTTATCGCGTACGGTGAAGCTACTGCGCTCAAGCGTCACATCTACTATGCTACCAGCCGGGCTGTAGCGCACGGCATTATCCAGCAGGTTGCGTACCAGTAGGCTTAGCAGCAGCGGTTGCGCGGTGCGGTGCACTTGCTGGGCGTGCAGATGCAGTCGGATTTCAATCCCCGCCTTTTGCGCCGCATGATAAGCGTCCATCACTGACGATTGCAGCAGATCGTCAAGGTTGACCGTTTGTACATCCGCAAGCTGTTCAAGCGAGTCGAGGCGGGAGAGGGTGAGCAACTGCTCGACCAGACGCGTTGCGCGGTCAATACCCGCATGCAGTTGGCTAAGCGCTTTACGCTGGCTTTCGGGATCGTCCTGCGACATCTGCGCAACTTCAGCCTGCACCCGCAGCGCGGTCAGCGGGCTTCTCAGTTCATGGGCGGCATCGGAGGTAAATCGGCGCTCGCGGGACATCATATCGTGGGTGCGGCGGAACAATTGATTGAGCGCATCCAGCAGCGGGCGCACTTCACTGGGGACACCGTGGGTATCCAGTGGATCGACAGCATCGGGATCGCGCAGGCGGAGCGTCTGGGTCAGCTTTTTCAGCGGCGCTAATTCACGGCTTAGTAGCAGTATCAGCAGTAAAAACATCACCGGCAGGGCAATGAGCCACGGCGTGAGCTGGCTGGTAATGATATCCAGCGCCATCTCCCGGCGATAATCCCATTCCTGACCGACGACAATCCGGTATTTTTTATCAGCGGTGGTGAGCCACAAAAAACGCCAGCTATCGTCATCATTGCTAAGATAACCGTCGTCAAAGCCTTCGCGGCGATAGTGATAGGGAATATACGGCCCGTTCTCGCCATCATGCATCACCATTTTGCCGTCGGTGGTGTAAATAGCGAAGGCCAGCACGTCATCATCCAGATGCCCGTGTTTAATCTTTTTCGGTGCGCGTATCCACTGGCGGGAGGTCGACAGGTCGGCAAAATCCATGGCGCTGATACGTTTTGCAAACAGCATTTGCTGGGTATCGAATAGCTTATCGAGCTTGTCGGTCGTCTGCTTCCAGGCGGTGGCGCTGGCAAAGCACCAGGCGACGGCGGCAAGCAGAATGAAGATCAGCGTCAGGCGAAAACGCAGGCTCAGGCGGCGAAGCAGATTCATTGGTCACCCAGGGTGTAGCCGATACCGTGAACGGTTCGGATAAAGTGGCTGCCGAGCTTGCGGCGCAGATGATGGACGTGCACTTCAATTGCGTTGCTGGTGACCTCTTCATCCCAATTATAAAGCTTCTCTTCAATAAGCTTACGCGGCAGCACACGTCCGCTATTACGCAGTAAAAGCTCCAGCAGAGCGAATTCTTTGGGTTTAAGCGCCAGTGATTCGCCCTCGAGCGTGGCGATTAATTTTGCCGGGTCGAGCTCAACCGCGCCGTGGCGCAGGACGTTACTGGCCTGACCGTGGGCCCGCCGAATCAGCGCTTCAAGGCGCGCGGCGACCTCAATCAACGCGAAGGGCTTGCAGAGGTAGTCGTCTGCGCCCAGGCGTAACCCTTCTACGCGCTGGCTTAACGCATCGCGCGCGGTAAGAATTAACACCGGTTCGGCGTGAGATTTCTCCCGCCATTCACGCAGAATATCCAGCCCGTCCATTCCGGGAAGCGTGAGATCGAGGATTACCGCATCGTACGGCGCACTATAGAGAGCCACTTTTCCCTCTTTGCCGTCGGTAAACCAGTCAATGCTAAAACCCATTTTACCCAGCCCGGTTTTAATACCGTCACCGATTAATTTGTCGTCTTCTATTAATAGAATGCGCATCTGACGCTCCTTGCCTGCGGCTATATTCGCTCAGTAAACCGCGCCAGCACAGGCGCTGTACAGTAAAAATAAATCTTTTTTTCCCTTAAGAAGTTGTTAAGAATTGGCATGTGTAATAGGTGTCAGAAACCAAAAAGGGAGAACATATCATGAAGAAATTTGCTGCAATCGCTGCCGTTCTGGCTCTGACCTGTGCGCCTGCCTTCGCTGCTAATCAGGGCGGTTTTTCCGGCCCGAGCAGTACCACGACTACCTCGCAAAACGGCGGCTTTGTTGGGCCTAACGGAACGGTCACCACCTCCGCTAACGCCAAGTCGATGCGTGATGATGCCTGGGTGACGCTGCGCGGTAACATTATCGAGCGTATTTCAGACGATCTGTACATCTTTAAAGATGCCAGCGGCACCGTGAATGTGGATATCGACCATAAGCGCTGGAACGGTCAGACCATCACTCCACAAGACGTAGTAGAAATCCAGGGTGAAGTGGATAAAGACTGGAACTCGGTTGAAATCGACGTTAAGCAGATCCGCAAAGTGAATCCGTAATACCGCCAATGCTGCGCAAAAACGTGTAGCATCTGCCAGCAAAGACCGGGACATTGCTCATCGTAAGCGGTGTCCTGGTCTTTTTGTTTCTGTAACCCTCTGAAAATGACTGTTGTGTTAACGATTTTCACAGCTGGCTCACGCCCTGTGACTCAGAACGTGAGATAGGGTATTATCTGCGGCAATATTGCCGTCCGTA
The DNA here is from genome assembly GCA_902363335.1 of Enterobacteriaceae bacterium. Lineage (GTDB taxonomy): Bacteria > Pseudomonadota > Gammaproteobacteria > Enterobacterales > Enterobacteriaceae > Kluyvera. The sequence continues at coordinate 237,587 of CABIZV010000008.1, forward strand.
CGGTCAGCATGCAGATTGAGGATCCCCAGTTAATGAGCGATATGGCAGAGCGCCTTGCGCTACATGAATTCACGGAAAACGCCTACTTAAACTATTCCATGTACGTCATCATGGACAGGGCGTTGCCGTTTATTGGCGATGGTTTGAAGCCGGTACAGCGCCGCATCGTGTATGCGATGTCAGAGCTGGGGCTGAACGCCAGTGCTAAATTTAAAAAATCCGCCCGAACCGTCGGCGACGTATTGGGTAAGTACCACCCGCACGGCGATAGCGCCTGCTATGAAGCGATGGTACTGATGGCGCAGCCGTTCTCCTACCGTTATCCACTGGTGGATGGCCAGGGGAACTGGGGGGCGCCGGACGATCCGAAGTCATTCGCCGCAATGCGTTATACCGAATCGCGTCTGTCAAAGTACGCTGAACTGCTGTTAAGCGAATTGGGTCAGGGCACCGCCGATTGGGCGCCGAACTTCGATGGTACGTTGCAGGAGCCGAAAATGCTGCCTGCGCGTCTGCCGAACATCCTGCTGAACGGCACTACCGGGATTGCCGTGGGTATGGCGACGGACATTCCGCCGCACAACCTGCGCGAAGTGGCGAAAGCGGCAATTACGCTGATTGAAAAACCGCAGACGACCCTCGATGACCTGCTGGATATCGTGCAGGGGCCGGACTACCCGACCGAAGCGGAAATCATCACGCCTCGCGCGGAAATCCGCAAAATTTACCAGAACGGCCGCGGCTCGGTGCGTATGCGCGCGGTGTGGCATAAAGAGGACGGCGCGGTGGTGATTACCGCGCTGCCGCATCAGGTTTCCGGTGCCAAGGTGCTGGAGCAGATTGCGGCGCAGATGCGCAATAAAAAGCTGCCGATGGTTGATGACCTGCGCGACGAGTCAGACCACGAGAACCCGACGCGTCTGGTGATCGTGCCGCGTTCTAATCGTGTGGATATGGAACCGGTGATGAACCACCTGTTCGTCACCACCGACTTAGAAAAAAGCTACCGCATTAACCTGAACATGATCGGTCTTGATGGTCGTCCGGCGGTGAAAAATCTGCTGGAGATCCTCACCGAATGGCTGGCATTCCGCCGTGACACGGTGCGTCGTCGCCTGAACTACCGTCTGGAAAAAGTGCTCAAACGCCTGCATATCCTCGAAGGTTTGCTGGTGGCGTTCCTCAACATTGATGAAGTGATTGAGATAATCCGCAGCGAAGATGAGCCCAAGCCCGCGCTGATGTCGCGTTTTGGTATCAGCGAAACCCAGGCGGAAGCGATCCTTGAGCTGAAATTACGCCACCTCGCCAAGCTCGAAGAAGTGAAGATCCGCGGTGAGCAGGATGAGTTAGCCAAAGAGCGCGATCGCCTGCAAGCGATCCTCGCCTCTGAGCGCAAAATGAGTAACCTGCTGAAGAAAGAGCTGCAGGCTGATTCTGATGCGTTCGGCGATGACCGTCGTTCGCCGCTGCGTGAGCGTGAAGAAGCGAAAGCCATGAGCGATCACGACATGCTGCCGTCTGAGCCGGTGACTATCGTGCTGTCGCAGATGGGCTGGGTGCGTAGCGCGAAAGGCCATGATATTGATGCCCAGGGCTTAAGCTACAAATCGGGCGATAGCTGGAAGGCGTCGGTGAAAGGCAAGAGCAATCAGCCGGTGGTGTTTGTCGACACAACCGGACGCAGCTATGCCATCGATCCGATTACGTTGCCTTCCGCACGCGGGCAGGGCGAGCCGTTAACCGGCAAGCTGACGCTGCCGCCGGGTGCGACGGTCGAGCATATGCTGATGGAAAGCGACGACCAGAAATTGCTGTTGGCCTCCGACGCGGGTTACGGTTTCCTGTGTACCTTCAACGATTTGGTTGCGCGTAACCGTGCGGGCAAAGCGCTGATTTCGCTACCTGAGAATGCCAATGTGATGCCGCCGCTGGTGGTTGAAGACGAATCTGATATGCTGCTGGCGATAACCCAGGCGGGACGGATGTTGATGTTCCCGCTGAGCGATTTACCGCAGCTCTCGAAAGGTAAAGGGAATAAGATTATCAACATTCCATCGGCGGAAGCCGCAAGCGGTGTTGATAGCCTGGCGCACCTCTATATTCTCCCGCCACAAAGCACGCTAACCTTCCACGTCGGTAAACGTAAGATTAAACTGCGTCCGGAAGAGTTGCAGAAAGTGACGGGTGAGCGGGGTCGCCGCGGAACGCTGATGCGCGGTCTGCAAAAAATTGACCGCGTTGAGATTGATTCGCCGAAGCGCGCCCACACGGGCGACAGCGAAGAGTAATCTTTCGCCCCCGCCGTCAGGCGGGGGAAATAAATGGAGTCGATAAAACCGTTGTTAATTCGGCGATTGCGATTAACAATACCCTTTTGCAGGGGTCTGCAAGTAACAAAGCCCTATCCGGTCTCTATATGCCCCGTTTGTCGTCTATGGTAAGGATGCGTATTGCGCGTTCGTCATCGCCATCGCAAGGGGTACAATTCTAAGCGGTACAGGGTTCAGAGGACGCTATGCTATCAATTTTACGTATAATCATTGTTGTCATTTATTGCATTCTGGTATGCATTTTTGGCTGTATCTATTGCCTGTTCAGCCCGCGCAATCCAAAACATGTTTCTACCTTTGGCCGTATGTTTGGCCGGATGGCACCTATTTTTGGTCTTAAGGTCGAAACCCGCAAGCCGGAGGATGCTGAAAGCTACGGCAACGCCATCTACATTGCGAACCACCAGAACAACTACGACATGGTGACCGCTGCCAATATCGTGCAGCCGCCAACGGTCACGGTCGGTAAAAAGAGCCTGGTGTGGATCCCATTCTTCGGTCAGATTTACTGGCTAACCGGCAACCTGCTCATTGACCGTAACAACCGTGCGGCAGCCCACAGCACTATCGCCCAGGTCGTTAAATCGTTTAAGACTCGCAAGATCTCATTTTGGATGTTCCCGGAAGGGACGCGAAGCCGCGGTCGGGGGCTACTGCCGTTTAAAACCGGTGCGTTTCATGCGGCCATTGCGGCGGGCGTGCCGATTATTCCGGTCTGTGTTTCAAACACCTCGAATAAGATCAAACTCAACCGCTGGAATAACGGTCTGGTGATTGTTGAAATGCTGCCACCGATTGATACCAGCGCCTGGAGCAAAGACCAGGTCCGTGATTTAGCGAAGCACTGCCGTGAAGTCATGAAGGATAAAATCGCCGAACTGGATCAGGAAGTGGCCCAGCGAGAGTCTGCCGGTAAAGTGTAAAAACGCCCCACGACGTGGGCTGTACCTGCGTCGTATGCTGTTTTGCTGTTGGGAAAGTGATTTCCTCTTTTGATTTGTCAGTTTTGATGGAGCTTATATGTCACTCAGTCGGCGTCAGTTTATTCAGGCTTCGGGCGTTGCGCTTTGCGCAGGTTCTGTGCCGCTGAGCGCTCGGGCCGCCGGCAAACAGCCCGTGCTGCCGGTGCCTCCGCTGCTGGAGTCTCGCCGTGGACAGCCGCTTTTCTTGACGATGCAGCGGGCGCACTGGTCCTTTACAGAAGGTACCCGCGCGAACGTCTGGGGTATCAACGGCCGCTATCTGGGGCCGACTATCCGCGTCTGGAAAGGTGATGACGTTAAGCTCATCTACAGCAATCGACTGACTGAAAATGTCGCTATGACCATACGCGGCTTGCAGGTGCCTGGCCCGCTGATTGGCGGCGCGGCGCGCATGATGTCGCCGAACGCCGACTGGGCGCCGGTGTTGCCGATTCGCCAGAGTGCCTCAACGCTTTGGTATCAGGCCAATACACCAAACCATATGGCGCAGCAGGTTTATAACGGCCTGGCGGGCATGTGGTTAATTGAAGATGAAGTGAGTAAGTCCTTACCCTTCCCAAATCATTACGGCGTCGATGACTTCCCGGTGATTATCCAGGACAAGCGTCTGGATAACTTCGGCACGCCGGTATACGACGAACCGGGCAGCGGCGGTTTTGTTGGCGATACGCTGCTGGTCAACGGCGTTCAGGGGCCATATGTAGAAGTCTCGCGCGGTTGGGTGCGCCTGCGTCTGCTCAATGCCTCCAACTCGCGGCGTTATTTACTGCAAATGAGTGATGGGCGCGCGCTGCACGTTATCTCAAGCGATCAGGGTTTACTGCCAGCGCCCGTTTCGGCCACGCAGATCTCACTGGCGCCGGGCGAACGCCGGGAAGTGCTGGTGGATATGACCAACGGCGATGAGGTGTCGATAACCTGCGGGGAGTCGGCAAGCATCATGGAACGGATACGTGGATTCTTCGAGCCCTCAAGTATTCTTATCTCGACGCTGGTGCTGACCCTGCGTCCGACGGGGTTGCTGCCGCTCGTGACCGATAACTTACCGATGCGCATATTGCCGGCTGAAATCCTCGGCGGCACGCCAATTCGCAGCCGCGATATCATGCTGGGCGACGACCCGGGCATTAATGGTCAGCTGTGGGATCCGCAGCGTATTGATATCACCGCCCAGCAGGGAACCTGGGAGCGCTGGACGGTTCGCGCCGATGCGCCGCAGTCATTCCACATTGAAGGAGTGATGTTCCAGGTTCGCAACGTGAACGGCGCAACGCCAATGCCGGAAGACCGGGGCTGGAAAGATACGGTGTGGGTAGACGGTCAGGTTGAGCTGCTGGTGTATTACGCTCAGCCATCCTGGCCACACTTCCCGTTCCAGTACTCCAGCCAGACGCTGGAGCTGGCCGACCGGGGTTCTATTGGGCAGATTCTGGTGAACCCCGCGCCGTAATTGAGAACTTCCCCGCGTCGCTACGCTTGGCCGGGGTACGAATATAACGGTAGCCCGGCCAAGCGCAGCGACGCCGGGACTCACTCCGCGTTAAAAATTCCCACTTCATTAGTCAGGCGAACGGGCTTATAATCCCCGACCTTTGATTATTTTTTTACCATTTTTTTGGAAGCATAATGAGCGCTATCTCCCTGATCCAACCGGATCGCGACCTTTTCTCCTGGCCGCAATATTGGGCCGCCTGCTTTGGGCCGGCACCGTTTTTGCCGATGTCACGCGAAGAGATGGATCAACTTGGCTGGGATAGCTGCGATATTATTCTGGTGACGGGCGACGCCTATGTCGACCACCCAAGTTTTGGCATGGCGATTTGTGGTCGTATGCTGGAAGCGCAGGGCTTCCGCGTGGGGATCATCGCGCAGCCTGACTGGAACAGCAAAGATGATTTTATGCGTCTGGGCAAACCGAATCTGTTCTTCGGCGTCACCGCTGGCAACATGGACTCGATGATTAACCGTTATACCGCAGACCGCAAGCTGCGTCATGACGATGCTTACACCCCGGATAACGTCGCGGGCAAACGCCCGGATCGCGCCACGCTGGTTTACACCCAACGCTGTAAAGAGGCGTGGAAAGATGTGCCGGTTATCCTCGGCGGTATTGAAGCCAGCCTGCGCCGTACCGCGCACTACGACTACTGGTCTGATACCGTGCGCCGCTCCGTATTGGTGGATTCCAAGGCTGATATGCTGATGTTCGGTAACGGCGAGCGTCCGCTTGTCGAGGTCGCCCATCGTCTGGCTGCCGGTGAACCTATCGGCCATATCCGCGACGTGCGTAACACCGCCATCATGGTGAAAGAAGCGCTGCCGGGGTGGAGCGGGGTGGATTCCACCCGTCTCGACACACCGGGCAAAATCGATCCTATTCCGCATCCGTACGGCGAAGATCTGCCTTGCGCCGATAACAAAACCGTTGCGCCACAAAAACAAGAAGCCAAGCGCGTGACCGTTCAGCCAGCGCGCCCGAAGCCGTGGGAAAAAACTTACGTCCTGCTGCCGTCTTTTGAGAAGGTAAAAGGCGACAAAGTTCTTTATGCCCATGCGTCGCGTATTCTGCACCATGAAACCAACCCAGGCTGTGCGCGTGCGCTGATGCAAAAACACGGTGAGCGCTATATCTGGGTCAACCCGCCGGCTATTCCGCTGTCGACCGAAGAGATGGATAGCGTGTTCGCTCTGCCGTACAAGCGTATTCCGCATCCATCATATGGCAACGCCCGCATCCCGGCTTACGAGATGATCCGCTTCTCGATTAACATCATGCGCGGCTGCTTTGGCGGGTGTTCTTTCTGTTCGATTACCGAGCATGAAGGGCGCATTATTCAGAGTCGTTCAGAAGATTCGATCGTCAATGAAATTGAAGCGATTCGCGACACGGTGCCCGGCTTTACCGGCATTATCTCCGATCTTGGCGGCCCAACGGCCAACATGTATATGCTGCGCTGTAAGTCTCCGCGCGCGGAGCAAACCTGTCGTCGTCTGTCCTGTGTCTATCCGAGTATTTGCGAGCATATGGACACCAACCACGAACCGACGATCAATCTCTACCGCCGCGCTCGTGACCTGAAAGGGATTAAAAAGATCCTTATCGCTTCCGGCGTACGTTATGACATTGCCGTAGAAGATCCGCGCTATATCAAAGAGCTGGCGACGCACCACGTCGGCGGCTATCTGAAGATCGCCCCGGAACATACCGAGGCAGGGCCATTGTCGAAGATGATGAAGCCGGGAATGGGCAGCTATGATCGCTTCAAAGAACTGTTTGATACCTACTCAAAGCAGGCGGGTAAAGAGCAGTATCTGATCCCGTACTTTATCTCGGCTCATCCGGGGACGCGTGATGAAGATATGGTGAATCTGGCGCTGTGGCTGAAACAGCGACGTTTCCGCCTGGATCAGGTGCAGAACTTCTATCCGTCGCCGCTGGCGAACTCAACCACCATGTATTACACCGGCAAGAACCCGCTGAGTAAGATTAGCTATAAGAGTGAAGATGTGGTGATCCCGAAAGGTGATAAACAGCGTCGTCTGCACAAAGCGTTGCTGCGCTACCACGATCCGGCTAACTGGCCGCTGATTCGCCAGGCGCTGGAAAATATGGGTAAAAAGCACCTTATCGGCAGCCGTCGCGATTGTCTGGTACCGGCACCGACAATTGAGGAAATGCGTGAAGCCCGTCGCCAGAATCGTCATACGCGTCCGGCGCTGACCAAGCACACGCCGGTAGAACATCAGCGCCAGACGCCGAAAGTCCCGGCGAAAAAGCGCGTGAAAACCGCATCACGCTAATCGGCTCGTTGCTGAAAAAAAGGAGTGGAGCCTGAGCGGCTGCCACTCCTTTTTTATTTCTGAGATAGCCACATCCTCACTGGGTTAGAGGCTACACCAGCAATCCAGATACTCATTCACATCAAGACGATAGTTGGCGCGATTGGCGTCCGCTTTCGCCTTTTGAACTTCCGGCTGGAGAACCCTGAGGTCTTGTCGTAGCCGCTCGGCCCTTAATTTTAGCGCGCTGATATCGGCTGAAAGTTTATCGATTTGCTGCTTCTCGAGTGAATTATTGTTTGCGCAGCCTGCGAGCAGCGTCAGCATCGCAAGACTCATGATTAGCCGTTTCTTCATTTGTTTCCTTTCTCCATTTTTGCCGTTGTGGCACGTATCTGCGCGAGCAGGCTGCCACTGGGCAAACGAATAATGTCAGCGACCATCCAGTCGCCGTCGACGCGCTGTAGCTTAATCTCCTGGGCAAGTGACGCGTCTTTCGCGTCCTCTCCGAGCGTGAGCTGAACATGAATCCGTGCGCTATTGGGTGTGCTTGCAATTAAACGCAATTCGTCGAGACTGACAAATTGCGTTTCAATACAGTTGCACAGAGGATTGGCGTAGAGGAAAAGCTCGTCATGGCTTCTGTCCGCGCCCATTTGTGAAACCGCTAGTTTGTAGTCCTCAATGGCCTGGCGATAGTCGGGAGCAAGCACCCATGTCCATGGCCAGGTGTTATCGCTAAGGTGCTCGAACAGCGCGCGGACGTAATCTTGCGGCAACTCTCTTTGTAATGCGGCAAGCGTGGCGAGCTTTTGCTGGTTATCGCCATTGAGCAGTTGGTACAGACTGTTTTGTCCGTTGTGAATGTCATCAATGACCCAGTGATTATCTTCAACAATCAGGTTGAGGGTCTGAGTTATGCTATCGCTGTTGGCTTTAAACGGCCGAAAACGGACGGTGGCGTCGACGCGCTCGGCGTCTTTTGGCGTGAGGGTGATTTTTTCCAGCACCAGATTGTCAAAGTCCTGGCAGTTGCATACAGGATCGTAATCCAGCGACCCCACATCGCCCGGTAGAGCGAGCTGTTCATCGAGCTTAATGGCCTGATTCATCCGAGCAGAGACCTGAGTACCGCCAAACATGACGGGGGTGCTGCGATCGCTATAGGGCTGATAAATCTGCCTGATGGTCTGTTCGGGTGAGAGCGGCGGCGTGCCTGCCTGCGCTGTCGCGGTCAGAAGAGTGAAAATAAGCAGCAACGGCCATGTCGCCAGTGATTTCATAGGGGCATCCCTGATGGTGAAAAGTCATCCAGCAGGTTAGCAACGGCGAGCGCAGGAAGGGTATTGATAATTTCTGAAAATGCCCGGCAAGCGCCGGGCTTATGGGGTTAACCGCCGAATTGATCCGGATCCGGGCCTAAACGTTTGCCCTTGTCGAGGGCGGTGAGGTCAGCCAACTCGTCTTTATCCAGACGGAAGTTCCAGACATCAAAGTTTTCGGCAATACGCGATGGGGTGACCGATTTCGGAATCACCACCAGACCGTTGTCGAGGTGCCAGCGAATAACAATCTGCGCCGGGGTTTTAGCGTATTTTTCCGCCAGTTTATGAATAATCTTCTGGTCGAAAACGCCCTCGCCGCCCTGTGCCAGCGGACTCCAGGATTCGGTCTGAATCTTGTGCGTGGCGTTCCAGGCATGCAACTGACGTTGCTGCATTAGCGGATGAAGCTCAATCTGGTTAATCACCGGCGCGACGCCAGTCTCATCAATCAGCCGCTGCAGATGCGGTATCTGGAAGTTACACACGCCGATGCTCTTCACCAGCCCCTGCTTTTGCAGCTCGATAAGCCCTTTCCAGGCTTCGACATAATGATCGATTGCCGGGACGGGCCAATGGATCAAATAGAGATCAAGATAGTCGAGCTTAAGCTGTTCCAGACTCTCCTGAAGCGCCTCGGCAGGGCGCAGATGCGCATCATTCCAGAGCTTGGAGGTGATGAACAGATCTTCACGGGGGATGCCCGCGGTGCTGATAGCTTGACCAACTCCCGACTCGTTTTTGTATGCGGCGGCGGTATCAATAGACCGGTAGCCCACCTCGACAGCCTTATGGACTGCGGTGATGACCTCTTCGTTGCTAGCCTGCCATACGCCCAGGCCTAACTGCGGCATTACATTGCCATCGTGCAGCTTAATCACGGTTGGATGTGTCATGCATTTCTCCTTTTCACGAGCTTCCCGGCGCTGGCGCCGGGAAGGTTTGTAGGATCAAGTTTGGTCCAAATATGCAAAAACGAAAAGTTTAGCGGATAAGGATTAACGTGCTGCTTCGTAAATACGACGGCTCACGTCGAGGGTAATATCCTGATTTTCACCCAGTTTGGTCATACCGTGTTCTTCGAGTTTTTTCAGCAGTGCCGGGATTGAGCTGCCGTCCAGACCGTAGTCAGACAAGCGAGTCGGTACGCCCATTTTTTCGAAGAAGCTGCGGGTTGCGGCGATAGCAGCGTCGATACGCGCATCGTCAGAACCTTCGGTAATGTTCCACACGCGTTCGGCGTATTGCAGCAGCTTAGCGCGCTTGGTATCACGTTTTTCATTCCACAGAGAAGGCAGAACGATAGCCAGCGTTTGGGCGTGATCCAGACCGTGCATCGCGGTCAGTTCGTGGCCCAGCATATGGGTCGCCCAGTCCTGCGGAACGCCTGCGCCAATCAGACCGTTCAGCGCCTGGGTGGCAGCCCACATGATGTTAGCGCGTACGGCGTAGTTTTCGGGCTCCTGCAGCGCTTTCGGGCCGTCTTCAATCAGCGTCAGCAAAATGCCTTCCGCAAAGCGATCCTGAATTTTGCCATCGACCGGATAGGTGACGTACTGTTCAACGGTGTGAACAAAGGCGTCAACCACGCCGTTTGCCACCTGACGTGGAGGCAGAGTGTAGGTGTAAACCGGGTCAAGAATGGCGAATACCGGCTGCACGTGCGGTGACATAAACGCACGTTTGTCACCGGTGGTTTTGCGTGAAACCACGGCACCTTTGTTGGATTCGGAACCGGTAGCTGGCAGCGTCAACACTGAGCCCATTGGGATTGCGCTGGTGACATTGCTGCCGTAGGTTTCCAGAATTTCCCACGGGTCGACGTTGACGTCGTAGTGGGCCGCTGCCGCGATAAATTTGGTCCCGTCGAGTACCGAACCGCCGCCGACGGCAAGCAGGAAGGTCACTTTCTGTTCGCGGGCAATTTTCACCGCGTTCATCAGCGTCTCGTATGATGGGTTAGGCTCGATGCCGCCAAACTCCAGTACGTCCAGGCCTTTTAAAGCCTCCAGTACCTGGTCCAGCACGCCGGTTTTTTTCACGCTGCCGCCGCCGTAGGTGACCAGAACGCGGGCGTCAGCCGGGATTTGCGCGCGCAGATTTTCGATGGCGCCTTTGCCGAACAGAATGCGGGTTGGGGTGTGAAGATCAAAATTAAACATGGCTCGTTCCCTTATTGGTGGGTAAAACGTAGGCGGTGAGATGTCCCGCCGAATGACATCATTGTGGTCTTAGCGGGTGCAGCCCTCAATGCACATTTCTGCGTTTGTCTTGCCTATTTCTCCATAGTGCTGGAGAAATACGTTAATCACAGCCAGAATGTCAGCGTCGTAAAAGGTCACTGGAGCGTTCGTTGATGAATCGCGAAGATATCTGTGCACTGCTCACAGAAAAAATTAAGCAGTTGAAAAATAAAGAACAAAGTATTAATTCCCTGCTGCCGGATATCCAGCTTCTTTACGGTACACAGCCCTATGGACGCACGCCGGTGATGTACCGGCCAGGCATCGTGTTTCTCTTTTCCGGCTATAAAATCGGTTATATCAACGAGCGCACCTTCCGCTACGATGCGAATGAATATCTGTTGCTCACCGTACCTTTACCCTTCGAATGTGAAACTTTTGCGACCGAGGACGCGCCATTGGCCGGATTACGCGTTGATGTCGATATTTTGCAGTTGCAGGAACTGCTGATGGATATCGGTGAAGATCCGCTATTTCGTCCGGGGATGGCGGAAAGCGGCATCAACTCCGCCACGCTGTCAGAGGAAATTCTCTGTGCCGCTGAACGCTTGCTGGATGTCATGGAGCGGCCGTTGGATGCGCGTATTCTGGGTAAACAGATTGTGCGTGAGATGCTCTACCATGTGCTGATTGGCCCGCGCGGCGGAGCGTTGATGGCGCTGGTTAGCCGTCAAACGCATTTCAGCCAAATCAGCCGGGTGCTAAAACGTATTGAGGGCCAGTACACCGAAGCGTTGAGCGTTGACCAGCTGGCCGCCGAGGCGAATATGAGTTTGTCGGCGTTCCACCATAATTTTAAAGCGGTGACCAGCACCTCGCCGCTGCAGTATCTGAAAGCCTATCGCCTGCACAAAGCCAGAATGATGATGGTGCATGATGGTCTGAAGGCCAGCGCGGCGGCAATGCAGGTGGGGTATGAAAGTGCCTCACAGTTTAGCCGTGAGTTTAAGCGCTATTTCGGCATAACGCCGGGGGAAGATGCGGCAAGATTGCGCGGGATATAGGGTGGGACTAACCCCGGCGTCGCTGCGCTCGGCCGGGCTACCATTGAGTGTAGGCCGGATAAGGCAAAGCCGCCATCCGGCAATGTGCACGGTTATGCCTGATGGCGGCTTTGCCTTATCAGGCCTACGTGTTGTCAATGCACAAAGTATCTACAACGTCAGGCGTCGCAGTATTTCTTCTTAATCACAACAAAGAGCGTTCCCAAAAGCCCCGCAACCAGCAGAACAATCGGCAGAATCATCAGACAGGTCATCACCTGGTCTTCGTGGCGTTTCACAAACGGAATCATGCTCAGCGCATAGCCCAGACCCGTCACCACCGCGACCCACAGCAGCGCGCTCAGCCAGTTGAACAACTGGAAGCGGCGATTCGGCAGCCCGGAAATGCCTGCCATGGTTGGCAGCAGCGTGCGAACGAACGCCAGGAAACGTCCCGCCAGCAACGCCAGCAACCCGTGACGGTCAAACATACAGGTTGCGCGCTGAAGATATTTATCCGGCAGTTGTGACATCCAGCCCTTAACGACACGGGTATTGCCCAGCCAGCGTCCCTGAAGATAGCTTAACCAGCAGCCAAGGCTTGCGGCGGCCGTCAGAATAATCAGCGTCGGCACGTAACCCATCACGCCCTTTGCAATAAGCGCCCCCGCCAGCAGCAACAGGCTATCACCGGGTAAAAAGGACGCGGGAAGCAGGCCGTTTTCCAGAAAAAGTGTGGCAAACATGACCAGATAAACGATCCCCACGACGTGCGGATTCGCCAGAGCAGCAAAATCGTGCTGCCAAAGCGCGGCGACAATATCTTGAATTACGACCATGAACATTCCTGTGGAACAGCATTTTCGCCCATTGTACGCGCGAAAGATGAAGAACACCTTGATCGTGTGCGCAACAAATGAAGCGACGTTGTTCTGATTTACTGACAACAATGCGGGATTGGTTTACACCCGGCGCCAGGCGACGCCGGGCTATAGGTTATGTTACACGATGCGTGAAAAGCCTGCTGATAAATCCGCAATCAGATCGTCAACGTTTTCTAAACCGATATGAACGCGAATCAGGGTGCCCGTGAAATCAATTTTACCGTCGGGGCGAATGCTCTGTAGCTCTTCGGGCTGATTAGCCAGGATCAGCGACTCGAAGCCGCCCCACGAGTAAGCCATGCTGAACAAGGTGAAGTTGTCGAGGTAAGCGGCCAGTTCATCCTCGGTTAAATGCTTTTTGAGCACGAATGAGAACAGGCCGCTGCTGCCCGTAAAATCACGTTTCCAGTATTCATGCCCTATACTGCCCACAAGGGCGGGGTGGTTGACGCGTTCAACCTGCGGCTGTTGCGCGAGCCATTCGGCGATTTTCAGGCTGCTCTCATGATGCTGGCGTAGGCGCACACCCAGCGTGCGCAGGCCACGGCTGGTCATGTAGGCGGTATCGGCGTCCAGCATCTGACCCATCAGGTAGGCGTTCTCACGCAGTTGCGCCCAGCACCGTTCGTTAGACACCGCGGTACCGACCATGGCGTCAGAATGGCCAATCAGATACTTGGTGCCCGCCTGAATGGAGATATCGATGCCAAATTCCAGTGCTTTAAACAAAATACCGGCCGCCCACGTATTATCGATCATGATGATGGCGTCGGGGGCAACGCGACGCACGGCTGCAACGATCGCCGGAACGTCGTGCACTTCCATCGTGATAGAACCGGGTGATTCGAGGAACACTACTTTAGTATTGGGCTGAACCAGGGCGGCAATCTCGTCGCCAATCAGAGGATCGAACCAGCTGGTGGTCACGCCGAGTTTGCCGAGGATTTTGCTACAGAAATCCTGGGTCGGTTCGTAGGCGGTATTGGTCACCAGAATATGGTCGCCCTGCTCGACAAACGCCAGAATCGTATTTGCCACCGCCGCCGCTCCGCAGGGAAACAGCGCGCAGCCTGCGCCGCCTTCCAGCTCGCACATCGCCTCTTGCAAAGAGAAATGGGTCAGCGTACCGCGGCGGCCGTAAAACAGCTCGCCGTTAGCGCGGTTGTGCGTGGCATGCTTCTTGGCAGCCACCGTGTCAAAGACCAGCGATGAGGCACGCTGAATCACGCTGTTCACCGATCCTTGAGTAAATTTTTTGCTGCGTCCGGCGTTAACCAACGCGGTATCAAGGTGCTTATCTGCCATGTTTGTCATACCTATTTTTATACGTCTGGACGTCTAAATTATCACGATTGCTGAGAGGGTGTACCCTTTCCCATGCATACAGTAGAAAATTTTGCTTTAGCGCACGCAGAAAACTTTTTTACTGCGTAAGCGCAAGGAAAATAAGTGTGATTTAGGTCAATATGCAAATACTAATGAGAACTACTATCAATTCGAGGTTTTTTTGATATTATTGTGCTCAGATTTTGTGATTTATGTCCTGGAGATACACAGTGGGTAATAATTTGATGCAGGCGGATCTCACCGTTTGGGGTATGTATCAACATGCAGACATCGTGGTTAAAGTGGTCATGATCGGCCTGATTCTGGCATCCGTCGTCACCTGGGCGATTTTTTTCAGTAAAGGTGCAGAACTTCTCGCCCATAAGCGCCGCCTCAAGCGCGAACAAAAACTGTTAGGTGACGTGCGCTCCCTCAACCAGGCGAGCGAAGTGGCGAATGCGTTTGACGCTCGCAGCTTGAGCAGCCAGCTCATCAGTGAAGCGCAGAACGAGCTGGAGCTCTCTGCGGGTTCAGAAGACAACGAAGGAATTAAAGAGCGTACCGGTTTCCGTCTTGAGCGTCGCGTGGCGGCGGTTGGGCGTCATATGGGACGCGGTAATGGCTTCCTGGCGACTATCGGTGCTATCTCCCCGTTCGTCGGTCTGTTTGGTACTGTCTGGGGCATCATGAACAGCTTTATAGGAATTGCTCAGACGCAAACCACTAACCTGGCGGTTGTTGCGCCGGGGATTGCAGAAGCGCTGCTGGCAACGGCAATTGGCCTGTTTGCCGCGATTCCTGCGGTCGTTATCTATAACATCTTCGCGCGTCTTATCGGCAGCTTTAAAGCGAACCTCAGCGATGTTGCGGCCCAGGTATTACTGCTGCAAAGCCGCGATCTGGATCTCAGCGCCAGCGGCGTGCATCCGGTTCGTACCGCCCAGAAATTAAGAGTAGGTTAATGCCCCATGGCTATGCGTCTTAATGAAAATCTGGACGATACCGGCGAAATGCATGACATCAACGTAACGCCGTTTATCGACGTTATGTTGGTGCTGCTGATTATCTTCATGGTGGCCGCGCCGTTGGCTACCGTGGACGTTAAAGTGAATCTGCCGGCTTCCTCTAGCCAACCACAGCCGCGCCCGGAAAAACCGATCTATCTGTCGGTGAAAGCGGATAAATCGATGTTCCTCGGCAACGAACCGATTACTGATGACAACATGGTTGCGTCGCTGGATGTGCTGACGGAAGGCAAGAAAGATACCACCGTCTTCTTCCGTGCTGATAAAACGGTAGATTACGAAACGATGATGAAGGTAATGGATACCCTGCATCAGGCGGGCTATCTGAAGATTGGTCTCGTCGGCGAAGAAACCGTCGCCAAAAAATAAGTCTCCCGAATGGCGCATCACGCGCCATTCTTTTTTCTCTCCGCCTGTTAAATATTTCCCTTAAGTCTTATTATTTCGCGGTACTAAAAGTATTAGTTAAATATTATTTAGCCGGACTTCATTTAATTAATATATTTCAATCTTAAAGTGGCTAGCTATAAATAACCTTCCTACGCTTAAATCTCAACGCTAACAATAATATAAAGTACCTGCGGCGGACGGAACATTTTATGACGATAACGGCTTTACAGGATGTCGATGAATTGCATCGCGACCAATTTTCATTATCCTCGATTCGACAAAGAGCGGATCGACTATTGCTGGTATTAACCTGGGTGATGTGGGCCGTGTCGTTAGGGGTGGGCGCTATGAATGGCAACCTCACTCTCGCGCTAATCGTGGCAAGCCTGCTGTCGGTGCTGGCGACAGTTATCACGTTCCTCTTTGCCGGTAAACTGTTCACCCGGATGATGTACGCGATTATTTTAATGGCCTTCTCCGCGCTGCTTATTCAGCTTGGCGAGGGTGAAACTGAATACCATTTCTCAGTTTTTGTCCTGCTTTCAGCGCTGCTGGCGTGGCGTGATTGGCGTCCCTTAATAATGGGGGCGGGAGTGATTGCCGTCCATCATCTGACTTTTAATTATTTACAGGAATACGGCCTGTTCAATATTACCGTTTTTATGCACACCGGCCTGCATATGGTGATTATGCATGGGTTATATGTGGTAGCGCAGACGGTATTTTTAGTTTTCCTCGCCGTACGCATGGAACAGGATGCCCGCTCGGCTAGCGAAGTCGCGAAGCTCGCGGCCGTAATCAACCGGGAATCCGGCTACCTGACGCTGGCGCACGATGGCAGAACCAGCCGCTCTCCCTTTGCCCGCACCTTTAGCCTGACGCTCGACGCGATGCGCACAACGCTTGCGCAGGTGAGCGGGAATGTCTCACAGCTGCTGGAGGCTTCACAAACGCTGCTTCAACGTAATACCGCGCTGTCGGAACGCACCGATAATCAGGCGCGCTCATTAGCGGTGACCGCCAGCGCGATGGAGCAATTAGCCGCTGCGGCCTCGCTCACCCGTGACAAGGCCAGCGAAGCGCGAACTCTCGCGATGCAGGCCAGCGACGTTGCCCGGCAAGGTGGGGAGAACATTCGTTCGGCCATGACCTCAATGACCCATATCCGCGAGGAGTCGTTAAAAATTAACGGCATTCTGGAGCTGATTGACGGTATTGCTTTCCAGACCAATATTTTGTCGCTGAACGCTTCCGTAGAAGCGGCTCGGGCCGGGGCTCACGGTAAAGGCTTTGCGGTTGTCGCGGCGGAGGTGCGAACGTTGGCGCTACGCTGTGAGGGGGCAGCCCGGGATATTCGCCAACTGATTGCGACCTCGGTAGAACGGACGCATCAGGGGGCCAGCGAGGTTGAACAGGCGGGGGAAACCATGGCGGCGATTATTCACAACATTGACCGCTTACAGTCCTGCGTCGACGTGCTGTCCTCGATGAGCGAGCAGCAGCGTACCAGCGTTGTGCAAATGAAAGGCAGCATCGCGCACATTGATGCCAGCGTGCAGGAGAACGTACAGCACGTGGCGCAGACCATTCAGATGGCGCATCAGCAACAGCAGCATACCGGTGAGCTTAAGTCTGCTATCTCGGTATTCCGCCTGGTGTGAGGTCACAAAACGAGAAGATGTATGACAAATCGTCCAGTTATGTGACAACTTACGCAGTTGTCAGAAAACATAATGCCAGTACGAAAAATGACAATAGGATTGTGATTTTCATCCTCCTACATTGAAGCTTCTTCAATTCAGGAGGAATGATTCGTGGCAAATGACACTAAATTGTCGATCACAGAAAAACTGGGATACGGCATGGGCGATGCTGCTTGCGGCATCGTCTACTCTTCGGTAACGATGTTTTTGACCTGGTTCTACACCGATATTTACGGCCTCTCCGCAGCCGCGGTGGGGGTGATGTTCCTCGTGACTCGCGTGCTGGATGCGATAACCGATCCGCTCACCGGGATCGTTGCCGACCGGGTAAAAACCCGCTGGGGGCACTTCCGTCCCTGGCTTATCTGGTTTGCGATTCCCTATGCTGTGCTGGCGGTGATGACCTTTACCACCCCTGCCTTTAGTGAGTCCGGCAAGCTGGTTTATGCCTATCTGACCTACACCTTGCTGATGCTGTGTTACACCTTTATCAATATTCCTTACTGCGCGCTAGGCGGGGTGATCACCCGTGATGAAAAAGATCGTCTCTCCGCGCAGTCCTACCGTTTTACCATCTCGTCCGTGGCAGGGCTTATGGTCTCCGTTGCCACGCTATTCCTGGTGGACTATCTGGGCAAAGAAGATAAGCAGTTCGGCTTCCAGGCCACGATGGGCATTATGGGCGCTATCGCGATTGTGATGCTGGTGTTCTGCTTCTTCTCCACCAAAGAGCGCGTAGCTCCGGCGGTGGAGCAACAAAGCAGCATTCGGGAAGATCTGCGCTCATTGCTGGCAAACGATCAGTGGCGGATCGTGGCTATCATTACCTTCTTCTCCAGCATGGCTGGCGTCATGCGCGGTGCCGCAACGCTGTATTACGCCACCTATTTAATGATGGGCGGCGTCGAGTCAGCGGCAGGCACGGCGATGAAATCAGCGTTTATCTCCACCAGCGTGGTCGGCACCATCATCGGGAGTATTGCCGCTGGATGGCTGGCAAAACGTTATCGTGCGGTATCGCTGTTTAAAAATATCAACCTGCTGCTGGTGGCGGTGGGCGTGATTATGTTCTTCGTCCCGCCGACCTGGCTGCCGGTCGTTTTCCCGCTGTATTTCCTGGTTGGTTTCTTCCATCAGATGTATCAACCGTTTAAGTGGAACATGATGGCGAATGCCGCCGACTACGGTGAGTGGAAATTTGGCCGTCGCATCACGGGCTTGTCTTACTCTGGCAACCTGTTCGCGCTGAAAATGGGCATGGCGGTGGCGGGGGCCGTGGTGGGCTTCTCGCTGGGACTGTTTGGTTATCAGGCCGGGGTTTCGGTACAAACGCCATTGGCAACGATGGGCATCGTTGGGTTACTGACGCTGGGGCCATCGCTGTCCTATCTGGTGCTGTGGTGGTTGTCGCGCTTCTACACGCTGGACGACAAGGCAATGGCCACGATTCAACGTGATTTGTCCGCTCGCCAGCAGGCGAATGCCACCACCGTAAGCGCCGAGCCAGAAAGCGTGGCGGGCGTGTTACATAAAGCCTAAGGAGGGCGCGATGTCATCGAACCATTATCATAACCCTATTTTATGCGCCGACTATTCGGACCCGGACATCGTACGCGTGGGCGACGACTTCTTTATGGTGTCGTCGAGCTTTAACCATATGCCGGCGCTGCCGATTCTGCACTCGACCGATCTGGTTAACTGGACAATCATCAACCACGTTTTCAAAGCATTGCCGCTGGCGGGGTTTGATGAGTATCAACCCGGCAAAGGGGTATGGGCGCCGTCTATTCGCTGGCATAACGATAAGCTGTGGGTATTTTTCAGTACCCCTGACGAAGGGATTTTCATGTGCCAAACCGACGACGCGTGGGGCGAGTGGAGCGCACCGCACTGCGTGCAGCCGGCAAAAGGCTGGATAGATCCGTGCCCGTTCTGGGACGACAACGGTGACGCCTGGCTGGTACATGCGTTTGCCCACAGCCGCAGCGGAATAAAACATCAGCTTCAGCTTTTTGCCATGTCGCCGGACGGCACCTCGCTGCAGGGAGAAGGGTGCATTATCTATGACGGTAGCGTCGACCAGCCGACGCTCGAGGGGCCAAAAGTCTATAAACGGGGAGAGTGGTACTACATCTTTGCACCGGCGGGCAGCGTGGAAACCGGCTGGGAAACGGTGCTGCGAGCCAAAAGTATGACCGGCCCGTGGGAGGCGAAAAACGTATTATTCCAGGGCAATACGCCGGTCAATGGTCCGCATCAGGGCGGCTGGGTTGCGCTGGACGACGGCGAGTGCTGGTTTATCCATTTCCAGGATGCGCATCTGTACGGGCGAGTGGTTCATCTGCAACCGATGCGCTGGGAGGCCGATGGCTGGCCGCGCATTGGGGAGCAAATCGGTCACGAAGGTGTAGGGCAACCGGTCATGCATTGGCCGCGTCCGGCAAGCCTGACGCCATCGAAGCCCGCGTCACCACAAACCTATGATGATTTTGCCGACGGTAAACCCGGCCTGCAATGGCAGTGGCAGGCCAACCCCAATCCGGCGTGGCTGTTGCCGGGTCACGGGCAGCTTCATCTTCGTTGCTGCGGATTACCGCAGGCGCAGGAGAAGCGCAATTTCTACTGGCTGCCTAATCTGCTGCTGCAAAAATTCCCGGCATGGCAGTTCACCGCGCAAACGCGTTTGACGCTAAATGCTGACGTAGCCGGTGATGCCGGAGGTTTAATTGTCTATGGCGAGCGTTATGCCGCGCTGTTACTGGAAAACTGCGGTGACAGCCAGCGGCTACTGTGGGTCACGGGCTGGATGAGCGATGCGGGCGTGGTGCACGAAAGTCGTCAGGCGCTGGCGCATGTCGATGCCGCACGCTGCGAGATGAAGGTGGTGGTTTCTCTTGGGGGAATTTGCCGCTTTGCCTGGCGTCAGGGGGACGCTGACTGGCAGCCGGTTTGCCAGCCTTTCGCCGCCGGAAAAGGCAAATGGGTAGGGGCTAAAGTGGGGCTTGTCGCATTATCGCTGGAGCGAGCCGCATCGCAAGGCTCCTGTGCGTTCGATCATTTTGCTCTGGAAATTAACGGCTGATCCGCACCTTTTCCCTCGTCTTTATCGAGGTTCGGGATAACGTTAGCCGTCTTGAAATCACCGTCGGCCAGGCCGCGACTGATCGTTAGCGTCGCGGCTTCCCGACTCAGGACATGCTGATAGCAGGATTCCGTATGCGCCAGAATCTTATCGCGCAGATGCGGGTAACGTTCCATCACTTCACACAATGCGGAACCCAGGATCTCTTCTTTCACTTGATAAGCGTAGATTTCGCGGCGATTTTGCCATTTCATCTTGACCAGCGTGGCGGGAATGGACGCTTGCGGGCTGGAGATTTGACGGCCCTGAGCACTTTTGTCGTCACGCAGCGCCTGGAGATTGCGGGCAAGAACAGTGTCATCACTTATCTGCGGGCTTAATGCGATATTCGCCTCGGTAACATCGACAAGTTTCATGCTACTTATCCGTCAGATTATAAAACAAAGGAGTCGCTCTCTCTTGAGTCATTAAATTAAGCCAGATCTTATTACCGTCTTCATTTATCTCCTGGGTTTTTAACTCGATAATTTCACTTAATTCCAGTGCGGAAATCTCTCCCTGAACAACCAGATTATTTAGCATAAGGACAAAAGCTTCAATTTTAGCCACGCGATATAATCGGTCTTTAATATGACGATCGTGCTCTTCGAGTAAGGGGTTACGCGACTGACCGGTGCTAAGCAATATCTCATCCTGCCAATCTGCGAGTGTTTTTTTCGCAGGCTCTGCTTGCTGGGTTGCTTTCATATCAGGGTTCTCAGCGTCAATGGCCGAGATACAAAAGCGGGCTGGGATAAGAGTTTCAGCGATCATAGAGTTATCATCATTTGATTGGCTAGGGAGCGGTTTTAATTATATTGAGGTTCGTTGACATTATCATGAGGCACTTTTAAAATCAAAAAAAGTGGAGAAAACCATGAGCGTTATTATTTATTTTGTAATGGCATTATTGTTGCTCACCGCCATTATTTTATTTTTCATGTATGGTCAAAATAACGAAAAAGCGGATAACGAAAATGAATCTGCTGCCGCAACGGTGGCCACCCCGCTGACCAAAGATGAAGGTGAGAACCATTTTGCTGGCTTGATGAGTACCATTACGCCGCCCTGGTATTGGCGTATTAATCATGAGTATATCGATTTTATCCAGTCCACCATTAAGCGTATGTCGACTGACGAATTAAAAGACATTCCCGGGCTGTTTGACGCGCAGGAACGCTGTCGCAGCCTCAACGGTGCCGTTTACGAGTATTACGACGAAATTAAACGCCGCTGCCTGAAAGGGGAGCAGGTGACGTTGGGCGACCCGGTGGTCACTACGCTTCAACAGTGCTATCAGGAATTTGCGAAAGAAGCCTATCCAGAGCTGGTTGCGCTGCTGTGGCCGGACTACCAGCGGCCCTTTATCCGCCCTCATGATGTGTAGTTTTAGCTGTTGATAAAGTGTTGCAACATTGGGCTATAATGGCGCGAATTTGACTGACTCACAGGACATTATGGAACGCTTTCTTGAAAATCTGATGTATGCATCGCGCTGGATCCTGGCCCCGGTTTACTTTGGTCTTTCGCTGGCTTTGCTGGCGTTAGCGATTAAATTCTTTCAGGAGATCTTTCATATTCTGCCGCAGATTTTCAGCCTTGCAGAATCCGATCTGATCCTTACCTTGCTGTCGCTGGTGGATATGACGCTGGTTGGCGGACTGCTGGTGATGGTGATGTTTTCGGGCTATGAAAACTTTGTCTCTCAGCTCAATATCAGTGAGGACAAAGAGAAGCTGAACTGGCTGGGCAAGATGGATGCGACCTCACTGAAGAACAAAGTGGCGGCCTCCATTGTGGCTATCTCCTCAATCCACCTGCTGCGTGTGTTTATGGATGCCAAAAACGTCCCGGACAACAAGCTGATGTGGTATGTGATTATTCACCTGACCTTCGTGTTGTCCGCCTTTGTGATGGGCTACCTTGATAGCCTGACGCGCGCGAAAAAAGCCTGATTCTGTAGATACTGTGAACACCTGCAATAAGTAGGTCTGAAAGCTGCGCGCCATCAGGTACAATCGCGCAGATTGCCGGATGGCGGCTACGCCTTATCCGGCCTACATTAAACGGTAGCCCGGACGAGGTGCGTCAGCGCCGACTCCGGGAAGTTCACCTTACTTATCCGACGACGCCTGCCACAGATTCAACTGCCCGTCCGCGACATGCTTATCAATCTGCGCTAACTCTTCGCTTGAGAAATGCAGATTGCCCAGCGCCTTCACGTTCTCCTCAATCTGTTCCGGGCGGCTCGCGCCAATCAGCACTGAGGTTACGCGGTTATCTTTGAGTAGCCAGCTCAGCGCCATCTGCGCCATCGACTGGCCGCGCTGTTGCGCCATTTCGTTAAGCAACCGCAGGCTGCTTAAGTTGCTTTCGCTTAACATATTCTCCGTCAGACCGCGCGCTTTTTTGCCTTCCGTTTGCATACGCGAACCGTCGGGAATGCCGTTTAAGTATTTGCCGGTGAGCAGCCCTTGCGCCAGCGGGGTAAAGGCAATGCAGCCGACGCCGTTGTGCTCCAGAGTTTCCAGCAGTCCACTCTTATCGACCCAGCGGTTTAACAGGTTATAAGAAGGCTGGTGGATGAGCAGCGGAATTTTCCACTCGCGCAGCAGCTCGACCATAGCCTGGGTGCGCTCGGTTGAATAAGACGAGATTCCGACATAGAGCGCCTTACCGCTTTGCACCGCCTGTGCCAGCGCACTGGCGGTCTCTTCCATCGGCGTGCGTTCATCCACCCGATGAGAGTAGAAAATATCGACGTAATCCAGCCCCATACGTTGCAGGCTCTGATCGAGACTTGCCAGCAGATACTTACGTGAACCGCCGGAACCGTAAGGCCCCGCCCACATATCGTAGCCCGCTTTAGTGGAGATAATCAGCTCATCGCGATAGGACGCAAAATCTTCCCGCAGCAAGCGACCAAAATTCTCCTCGGCGCTTCCCGGCGGGGGGCCATAGTTGTTGGCAAGATCAAAGTGGGTAATCCCGCAGTCAAAGGCTTTGCGTAACAACGCACGCTGATCGTCGAGGGCGTGAATATGGCCGAAGTTGTGCCATAGGCCGAGGGACAGCGCAGGGAGCTGTAAACCGCTGCGACCGCAGTAGCGATACTGCATCTCTTCATAACGGGCTGGGTTTGCTTGCCAGGCCATAACGTCTCCTTTTCTTTTTTTAAAACGCTGTTCCTACCATACGTGGTTTCTACGACGATGCCCGTTTGGTCGATCACACGCAGAGAAAAACATGCCATAACCGCTTGCCTTTAAATAGCACTAGCCAGCGTTCAAAAAATCGCTATATAATTTTGTATATAACGATTCGGGAGGGGATGATGGATAACCATTTTGGTAAAGGGCTTATTGCGGGGATGAAGGCGCCTTATGCGGATAGCGCGCAGAAGGTTCTCGGTTTTTGTACTGACTATAAGCGCGGCTTCGTGCTGGGATTTTCACACCGCATGTTCGAAAAAACCGGTGATCGGCAGCTGAGCGCCTGGGAGGCGGGGATTTTGACGCGGCGCTACGGGCTGGATAAAGAGATGGTGATGGACTTCTTTAAAGAGCACGACTCGAGTACCACCGTCCGCTACTTCATGGCGGGTTACCGGCTAGAAGGGCAGTAAATCCGGGTGCGAGGCACCCGGCTGTAGACGATTACGCCTGACGTTTATCTTCGGTGTTGGTATCAAAATCGCTGGCGGCGTGACGTTCGTGTAGCTGCTGATCCAGCGGGCCGTTAGTGCGGTTGACGATACGACCGCGCTTCACGCCTGGGCGGCTGGCAATATCCTGCGCCCAACGCACCACGTTCTTGTAGCTTTGCGCATCAAGGAATTCAGCCGCGCCGTACACATCGCCCAGCACTACGTTGCCGTACCAGGGCCAGATAGCCATATCGGCAATGGTGTACTCCTCGCCCGCCACGTAGCGGTGACGCGCCAGTTGTTTATCCAGCACGTCGAGCTGGCGTTTCGCTTCCATAGTAAAGCGGTTAATCGCGTACTCGATTTTCACCGGCGCATAGTTATAGAAGTGGCCAAAGCCGCCGCCCAGGAACGGCGCAGAACCCTGAAGCCAGAATAGCCAGTTCAGCGTTTCGGTGCGTCCGGCCGGATCTTTTGGCAGGAAGTGACCGTATTTCTCCGCCAGATACAGCAGAATGCTGCCTGATTCAAATACGCGCGTCGGCGGGGTGGTTGAGTGGTCGCTCAGCGCCGGAATTTTCGAGTTTGGATTCACTTCCACAAAGCCGCTGGAGAACTGATCGCCCTCGCCAATACGAATCAGCCAGGCATCGTATTCCGCTTCGCTCACACCAAGCGCCAGCAGCTCTTCCAGCATAATCGTTACTTTCTGACCGTTCGGCGTCCCCTGTGAATAAAGCTGGAGCGGATGATGGCCGACCGGCAGCTCTTTTTCATGCGTCGCGCCGGAAATCGGACGGTTGATATTGGCGAATGCGCCGCCGCTGCTTTGCGTCCACTCCCAGACTTTGGGAGGCTGATAGGTGTTCTCTGACATAATCGCTCGCCTTATTTTGCTGATGTGTTGAGGTAGTGAAGTGTAGCAGTCCTGGGTAAAAATCCGCACGGTCTGCGCGCTAACGCCACTTTGTGGCTTTGCTATCTGCGAACATAAATGCCACGGTTGCGCCTGTAAATACCTGTGGGCTCCTGCTGACATCATGGTGCATTTTTCAGAGGATTATTTTTCCCGTTAATAGGTCATCCTCGCATACACGGGTGTATGATTAATCCACTTTTGTGGAATTAATTTCAACGTACGGGTGAGAAAACCGCACGGTATGTTTGAGGAAGATTCATGAGCACGGGAAGTAGCAATAATGACGCCCCCTTTGGCACGTTGTTGGGGTATGCGCCGGGTGGCGTAGCAATTTACTCTTCAAATTACAGTAGCTTAAAGCCAGGCGAGATGCCTGATGACGCATCGTTTCGTAGCTATATCGACAACGAATACATGGGCCATAAGTGGCAATGCGTCGAGTTTGCCCGCCGTTTCTTATTCATCACCTACGGATTTGTCTTCACCGACGTTGGCATGGCCTACGAGATCTTCTCGCTGCGCTACCTGCGGCAGGTTGTGAACGACGCCATTCTCCCGCTTCAGGCATTTGCCAACGGTTCCCGTCGTCCACCGCTCGTCGGCTCGCTGCTTATCTGGCAGAAGGGCGGTGAGTTTAACGAAACAGGTCATGTCGCGGTCATCACCCAACTGCTCGGCAACAAAGTGCGCATCGCGGAACAAAACGTTCTGCACTCGCCGCTGCCCGCAGGCCAACAGTGGACGCGCGAGCTGACGCTTGAGGTCAAAGACGGTCACTATATTCTGCATGACACCTTTGATGACACCACCATTCTTGGCTGGATGATCCAGACTGACGATGCCCGCTACAGCCTGCCGCAGCCGGCAATCGCCGGAGAAGCGCTCAAGCTCAACGGTGCGCGTCTGGATAATCATGGGCAGTTCGAGGGTAAATGGCTGGATGAGCGCGATTCGCTGCAAAAAGCGTATGTTGATGCCAACGGTCACGTGATAAATCGCGACCCGTATCAGTATTTCACCATGACCGAAAGCGCTGAGCAGGAGCTGATTAAGGCGACCAACGAGATGCATCTGATGTATCTCCATGCCACCGACAAAGTGATGCGCGACGACAATTTGCTGGCGCTGTTCGACATTCCAAAGATCCTCTGGCCGCGTTTACGCTTGTCCTGGCAGCGTCGTCGCCACGACATGATTACCGGGCGTATGGATTTTTGTATGGATGAGCGCGGGCTCAAAGTTTATGAGTACAACGCCGACTCCGCTTCGTGTCATACGGAAGGGGGCTTAATCCTTGAACAGTGGCTCAAGACCGGCTATCACGGCAACGGTCACAATCCGGCAGAGGACTTACTGAGCGAGCTGGTGGGGGCGTGGAAACACAGTCTGGCAAGACCGTTTGTGCACATCATGCAGGACAAGGATCTTGAGGAGAATTACCACTCGCAGTTTATGCAGCGCGCGCTGACCGAGGCGGGCTTTGAGAGCAAAATCCTTTATGGCCTGGATGAACTGCGCTGGGATTCAGCCGGTCAGCTTATTGATGGCGACGGGCGATTGGTGAACTGCGTGTGGAAAACCTGGGCGTGGGAAACGGCCATTGAACAGGTCCGTGAGGTCAACGAAGATGAGTACGCGGCGGTGCCAATTCGTACCGGTCACCCGGATAACGAAGTGCGGCTGATTGACGTGCTGCTGCGCCCTGAGGTGATGGTCTTTGAACCGCTATGGACGGTGATCCCGGGCAACAAAGCAATTCTGCCGGTACTGTGGTCGTTGTTCCCGAACCATCCGTACCTGCTCGATACCGATTTTGAGGTTAGCGAGCATCTGGCGAAAACAGGCTACGCCGTTAAGCCCATTTCCGGGCGGTGTGGCAGCAATATCGATCTGGTGAGCGGACACGATGGGTTGCTGACGCAAACCAGCGGCAAGTTTGTCGACAGAAAAAATATTTACCAGCAACTTTGGTGCTTGCCAAACGTGGCCGGAAAATATATTCAGGTATGTACATTTACCGTTGGCGGTAACTATGGCGGCACCTGCCTGCGGGGCGATGACTCTCTGGTCATTAAAAAAGAGAGCGATATCGAACCGCTGATCGTCATAAAAGATATGCAATAACCGTTGTAGGCCGGATAAGGCGAAGCCGCCATCCGGCAATGTGCGTGGTCCCGCCGGATAACGGTTTCGCCTTATCCGGCCTACGTAAAATATGCAGTCTGCAACAAACACAACAATTAGACAGAAAAGGAAAATACCATGCACGACAGGCGACTTGCCGTCCGCGCGGGCGAACTCAAGCCCTCCGCCGTTCGCGAACTTCTAAAGCACAGTAAACTGCCCGGCGTGATTTCTCTGGGAGGCGGTATCCCGGCCCCGGAACTTTTTGATACCGAAGGGCTGGCGCTGGCGGTGCAGAAGGTCATGAGCGAGCGTTTCAACGACGCGTTCCAGTACGGTTTGACCGAAGGCTACCCGCCGCTGCGTCAGGCCGTCAGTGAACTGTGTCAGGCGCGCGGTGTTGCTTGTCAGGCAGGCGATGTGTACATCACCTCAGGTTCTCAACAGTCGCTGGATATTGTGGCGCGCACGCTGCTCGATCCGGGCGATGCGATTGTGGTTGAGCGTCCGACCTATCTGGCGGCATTACAGGTTTTCCAGTTGGCGCAGGCGAATATTCTAAGCGTTGATACCGATGAGCATGGCATGCTGGTGGAACAGCTTGCCGAGCTGCTGACAACGACGACCGTCAAAGCCGTTTACCTGGTGCCAACCTTTGGCAACCCGGGTGGGAAAAACCTCAGTGACGATCGCCGTCGCCGCCTGGTTGAGCTGGCGAAGCAGCACGATTTTGTGATCATTGAAGATGATCCGTACGGTGAAATCAGCTTTACCGACGACGTACAGCGTCCGCTGTATCAGCACGCCGTTGAGTTAGGCTGCGAAGACCAGGTGGTCTACACCTCTACCTTCTCAAAAATCCTCGCGCCGGGGATGCGCATTGGCTGGATTGTGATG
This sequence comes from Enterobacteriaceae bacterium, assembly GCA_902363335.1. GTDB lineage: Bacteria > Pseudomonadota > Gammaproteobacteria > Enterobacterales > Enterobacteriaceae > Kluyvera. The sequence continues at coordinate 265,266 of CABIZV010000008.1, forward strand.
CCGGACTGGCTGGCGCAGCAGACGGTGATCGTCAAGCAAGCCGCCGATCTGCATACCAATATGCTCTCGCAGGTAATCACCGCGGAATACCTGGGGATGAATCGTCTGGAGAACCAGATTGCGCTTATCCGCGAAGATTATCGCAAGAAGTGCAATGCGTTAGGCGATGCGCTGGAAAGCCGTTTGGGTGAGCATCTGGAATTCAGTCGTCCAAAAGGCGGGATGTTCCTGTGGGCGCGTTTCCGCTATCCGTTCGATACCATGAAATGGCTGGAAAAAACGCTGGAGAATGGCGTGGTGTACGTGCCTGGCGAAGCGTTTTATAACGATAACCCGGATACCCGCACGCTGCGTTTATCCTACTCTACCGTATCGCAAGAAGGGTTAATGACCGCCGTGGAACGCCTGGCGAAGTCACTGTAATCTCTCATGTTCCGCGCCATTTGCGGCGCGGAACGCTATCGGATACTACTCCGGCTCAGCAATTCTATCGTCAAGCCACACAAACATCAGCGACGCCAGAAAGACGGCGGCGAGGGTGCCAATAAGTAACCACATAAGAAATTCCTCAGCTTATTCTTCTTATTATTGTGCTGTTCACAAACGTGTTCGATTTTTTCATCGTCGACATCACAGGGCCCAGTTAAAAATCAGACACGAAAATAAAAGTTTGTGGCCGTCAGTTCAACCCCAATTTTTTTGTGGTGGCGTCTCGCCTATGCCACCAGAAGGGCGCTATTGCCTAACCCGTTGAGCGTAGAAACCGCGTACCTCGTGAAGGGGAAATCATTAGATTCGGGAAATTGCTACCGTATTCACCATTGAAATGGCGTACAGAATAAGCGGCAAAAATGAATAATGGTGTTCCGGGTATAAGCGGTTATCAAGGCCCTGCGGGTGGATGGGGAGCAGTCAAAGCGGTGACCGCATCGGTATTTTCACAAAAGGCCGTTGCGCGCGATATTATCGCCATGTTCAGGATGAACCAGGTCAAAGGCTTTGACTGCCCAGGCTGCGCGTGGCCTGACCCCAGTCATCGTTCTCCCATGGAGCTGTGTGAAAACGGCGTAAAAGCCGTGTCCTGGGAAACCACCAGCAAGAAAGCTTCACCGGCATTTTTCCGCCAGCATACGGTGGCTGAGCTGTGGAATTACAGTGATTATGAACTGGAAAACATTGGCCGTCTGACGCATCCCATGAAGTATGACCGGGCGAGCGATACCTGGCAGGCCGTAGAATGGTCGGCAGCCTTTGCGGAAATCGGCGAGCGCCTGCGCAGCTATGATTCCCCGGAACGAGTAGAGTTTTATACCTCCGGTCGTACCTCCAATGAAGCCGCGTTTCTTTATCAGCTGTTTGCCCGTGAATATGGCAGCAGCAACTTCCCCGACTGCTCCAATATGTGTCATGGGCCAACTAGCGCCGGGCTGACTCAGTCTATTGGCATGGGCAAAGGCACCGTTGAATTAGAAGATTTCGAGCATTGCGATCTGGTGATTTGCATTGGGCATAACCCCGGGACTAACCATCCTCGTATGTTGACCACGCTGCGTGAAGTAGCGCAGCGCGGGGGGCGCATCATCTCTATCAACCCGCTGGCGGAGAGGGGGCTTGAGCGCTTTAGCTTCCCACAAAGCCCGACCGATATGCTGAAAGGACAGTCCACCGTACTCAGCAATGACTATTATCAGGTCAAAATGGGCGGCGATGCTTCATTGCTAAAAGGGGTGATGAAAGCGCTGATTGAGATGGATGAAGCGAGAATATTGCTTGGCCAGGAACCGTGCCTCGACCGCGCGTTTCTGGCTGAGCACACTCATGGCTATCAGGAGCTGTATGACTCTCTGCATCAATGTCGCTGGGCGGATCTGGAACGGGATTCCGGCCTGACGCGGAGTCAAATGGAAGATTTGGCGTACCGTTACGATAAATCCACATCCACCATCATTTGTTATGGCCTTGGGATCACCCAGCATAAAAATGGCACCGAGAACGTTCAGCAACTGGTGAACCTGCTGCTGTTGAAAGGCAATATGGGCAAGCGCGGAGCGGGTATTTGTCCGCTACGAGGCCACTCTAACGTGCAGGGTGACCGCTCGGTCGGCATTAACGAAGCCGCGTCGGAAGAGTTTCTACTGCGTCTTGAAGCCCGCTTTAATATCCGCGTGTCGCGCAAGCATGGTCGCTCAAGTGTTGAAAGCATTCGCGCCATTGAACGGGGAGACGCAAAAGCACTTATCTGTATGGGCGGTAATCTGGCGGTCGCCATGCCGCAGCCGCAGCGCACGTTTGCCGCGATGAAAAAGCTGGATTTGCAGGTGCACGTCGCCACCAAGCTTAACCGCTCGCATTTGCTCATGGCGGAACACAATTACCTGCTGCCAGCGCTGGGCCGCACCGAACGTGATATGCAGGCGACGGGCATTCAATCGGTGACCGTTGAAGATTCTATGTCGATGGTACACGCCTCGTGTGGCGCGCTGAAACCGGCATCGAAATGGCTTAAGTCTGAACCGTCGATTGTTGCCGAACTGGCGCGCGCGACCCTGCCTGACTCCCCGGTGAACTGGGAAATGATGTCTGCCAACTACGATTTAATTCGTGAGGCGATTGCCGATGTGGTGCCCGCGTTTGCCCATTACAACGCGCGCATTGCAAAGCCCGGCGGTTTCCGTATGGATACGCCAGCATCACGGCGGGAATGGCATACCACGACCGGTAAAGCAAACTTTGTGGTGAGCCATCAGCACGCCGTTGAACGTGATAAACAGCCTGAAGATGCGCTGGTACTGGCTACGCTTCGCAGCCACGATCAGTACAACACGACGATCTATGGTATGAACGATCGCTATCGCGGAATTACCGGACGTCGTGATGTGGTATTCCTGAGCCAGGCGGAAACCAAAGCCCGCGGCCTGGCAGAAGGGGATGTCATTAACATTCAGGCGTTGGATGATGATGGTCAGCCAAGCGCGACGCGCGCCATGTATGGACTGACCGTCGTGGTCTACAGCATGGCGGCAGGTTCAATTGGCGCCTATCTGCCGGAAGCGAATGTACTGCTGTCTCTGGATGCGGTAGACACGCAAAGCCTCACGCCTGCCTACAAAAGCGTACCGGTGGTAATCCGTAAAGCCTGAAGCTCTCCTATTGCCTGCGGGTAGATCCTGAAAATGGATCCATCCGTAGCGCCTATCTTTGTATTCTTCCACACAACCGGAATACTTCGCCTGCGAGGTATTCTCATGCCTTTTTTGCCTGTTGCCGAATGACGGGCGAGAAACATTGTGTCTCCTCTATTAAGTATCAATCCTAATATTTCTTTGTCATCAATGGGTTATTTATTAATAGCCATTTCTGCAAGATCAATTTTGCGTATTTTTATATTATGAGCCTAAATTGATGTAGATCAATTTGGTTAAATGTGAAAAATAAGTTAAATAATGAAATTAAGCATGATCTTTACGAAAATTTACAAAAAGTAATTGAACTTTAGCAATACGACGAATTTATTATTTTTAGAATAATCCTAAAAACAGATTGTCTATTTCCTTGATCTATCTGTTTTTAATAATCTATTGATCGATCAAGGCGATCTATATTCACAAAACTAATAGATGATAACTATCAATAGTAATTAATTGATCGTTTTTGACGATATATATCGGCTGCGTATATAATTAAACCGAATTGAGGGAGAGGGTTTTTAACATAAGGGAACATGGCAATTAGATAAAGAAAACCGAACCAGGACGTTGGGGTAATATATGAGGAAGTGTATTATCTCGGATAACAGTTTTTTTCTGTTGGCATTACAAGATGATGAAGTTATTCAGGAAAGGAATGTAGCAACAATCCATTCCTGGCAATTGCAGTCAAAGTGTTACTTACGAACATATGTCAGCGATGTGATCGTTCTTTATATTTCTGATGTTGTCGAGAGGCACCGGATACTCAGTTTGTTAGCTTCACCAGATTCTCACTGCCGAATTATACTGTTATACAAGATGGAAGTATCTTCTGGATATGCTTTTGAAGGACCTTTTCCATGGCTTGTTCATGAAAAGATAGGCTTTACTGAGTTGTACGCCTGCCTGAGAAAGGCCAGTAAATCTATTTTTAATCAGCGAGAGTTCTCCGATCGGGAGCTCACCGTCTTTCGCTATCTTTGCGAGGGATACTCTGTATCACAAATAAATGAAATGGCAGGGTTCAACGAAAAGCATATTTATTATTTAATGCAAAAAAACAAAAAGATGTTTGGCTTGCGGGGAAATAATGCGGTCGCAATGTCTTTTTATCAGGATATTTCCAGATTAAGTCGGAGATGGTGATGGCTATTGTCTGATGCCCCGGAAAATATCCCTCAGTAGTTTTTGTGTTTTGTAGCAACTCATCAAGTTCACCAGAAAATCATCTGGTGGCTGAGATTAATATCGTTTTTAACAAGGTGAGAATAATTTCTCAATTAATAAGGAGTGAGTTTTATGGGAATTAATAAAGTTGCGTTAATCGTTATTTCTGCACTGTCCATGTCATCTGCGGCAGCGCTGGCGGCTGATACCACCACGGTTAACGGCGGTACTGTTCATTTTAAAGGTGAAGTTGTGAACGCCGCCTGTGCGGTTGACGCAGGTTCAGTAGAGCACACCGTGCAGATGGGTCAGGTTCGTTCAGCAAAACTGGCAACTGCGGGTAGCACCAGCTCAAACGTTGGTTTCAACATTCAGCTGAATGATTGTGATACCACCGTGGCAACCAAAGCGTCTGTTGCGTTCTCCGGTACCGCAATTGATACCACCAACAACACCGTGCTGGCACTGCAAAGCTCTGCTGCCGGTAGCGCAACCAACGTTGGTGTGCAGATCCTCGATAACAAAGGGACTCCGCTGGCACTTGATGGCGCAACCTTCAGCGCAGCAACGACTCTGAACGATGGCACCAACATCATTCCATTCCAGGCTCGTTACTATGCAACTGGCGCAGCAACTGCAGGTAATGCAAACGCTGACGCGACCTTTAAAGTTCAGTACGAATAATAAAGCGGGCAAGGACGCCGCATGAGCCAGGACGGCTCGTTATCCGCGATGGAACTGAGGTGATAACAATGCAAAAGGTCGCACCTGGACTGATGTTGCTACTACCGACAATCGCGCTGGCGGGGAATCACTGGAATGTCACTACGCCTGGCGGAAATATGCGTTTTCAGGGCGAGGTGATTGCCGAGGCCTGTAGTGTCGATGCAGGCGATCGTCTGATGACGGTCAATATGGGGCAAATCAGCAGCCACAGATTTCATGCAGCAGGAGAAGATTCCAGCCCGGTGGCTTTTACGATCCATCTCCTGGACTGCGATACCACGGTCAGTGAACGCGTGGGCGTGACCTTTAACGGCGTGACCGACGGGAAAGATCCTGACGTCCTCTCCGTGGGGGAAGGGGCAGGGATTGCTACGGGGATTGGCGTTGCACTGTTTAATAGCGATGGCAGCCAAATCCCTTTAAATCGCGAGCCGGTGAGCTGGACGAAACTTTACGACGGTTCTACCGCGCTGCATTTTGTCGCGAAATACCGCTCCACTGACCGACAGGTCACCGGCGGTACGGCCAACGCTCAGGCGTGGTTTTCGTTGACCTATCTCTAAGCAATTCATCCGTAGACAGACCGAATACAGGATATGACGGTGAGTATAACAAGGGCAAACATGAACAATACACGGACAATAATGCGCGGCTTGCTGGCCTGCGTTCTGATGATTGCGGCGATTGGCATGGCGCCTGCTGCGCAAGCAGGTGTTGCGCTGGGCGCGACTCGCGTTATTTATCCTGAAGGGCAAAAACAAGTGCAGTTGGGCGTCACCAACAACGACGACGCCGGCACTTATCTTATTCAGTCATGGGTAGAAAACGCCGATGGCGTTAAAGACGGTCGCTTTGTCGTGACGCCTCCGCTTTTTGCGATGCAGGGTAAAAAAGAGAATACCTTGCGCATTCTGGATGCGACCAATAACCAGCTGCCGAAAGACCGGGAAAGCCTGTTCTGGATGAACGTAAAAGCGATTCCCTCGATGGATAAAGCGAAGCTCGGCGAGAACACATTACAGCTGGCGATTATCAGCCGTATCAAGCTGTATTACCGTCCGGCTAAGCTGGCGCTGCCTCCCGACCTGGCCGCTGAAAAACTGACGTTTCGCCGTGGCGCGGGCACATTAACGCTCGTTAACCCAACGCCTTACTACCTGACCGTGACCGAACTCAATGCCGGTACGCGCGTGCTGGAAAATGCGCTGGTTCCGCCAATGGGCGAGGTTAACGTCAAATTACCTGCCGATGCGGGTAGCGATATCACCTACAAAACCATCAATGATTATGGTGCGCTCACCCCTCGCATGAAAGGCAAAGTGCAGTAAGGAACGGGGAAGCCAGCGCACCCCTGGATAAAATAAGAACTGACAGCCGGGCGATGTCGAACCGGAGGGACTATGTCATATCTGAAATTGGGACTCGACCGTTTGGAGTCCCTACATATGCGGCACAAAGCAACACGTTTGACGGGCGTATTTTCGCCCGTCCTGCTTGCCTGTTTGCTGGCGCCATCCACATTCCCTGTACACGCCGAGCTCTATTTTAACCCCCGCTTCCTGGCTGATGATCCCGCCGCGGTGGCGGATCTTTCTGGTTTTGAAAAGGGCCAGGAGCTGCCGCCGGGCACTTATCGGGTAGATATCTACCTGAATGACGGCTATATCACCACCCGCGATGTCACCTTCAGCGCAGGCGAAAACGGACAAGGGTTGATGCCGTGTCTGACGCGTGGACAGCTTGCCAGTATGGGGCTTAACACCGCTGCTATCGCCGGCATGAACGCGCTGGCGTCGGACACCTGTGTTCCGATTCTGGAGATGATCAAAGACGCTACCCTCCGCCTGGACGTGGGCCAACAGCGGCTGTATATGACGATCCCGCAGGCATTTATGGGCAATCAGGCGCGCGGCTATATACCGCCTGAAATGTGGGATCACGGCATTAACGCCGGCCTTTTGAACTACAACTTCACCGGTAATAACGTACAAAACAGCACCGGTGGCAGCAGCCAATATGCCTATCTAAACCTGCAGAGCGGGCTGAATCTGGGCGCGTGGCGTTTACGCGACAACACCACCTGGAGTTACAGCAGCGGCGGCGGTTCCTCCAGCAATGAGAACAAATGGCAGCACGTTAACACCTGGCTTGAGCGTGATATCACGCCATTACGCTCGCGCCTGACGCTTGGCGACAGCTACACCAACGGCGACATTTTTGACGGCATTAACTTCCGTGGCGCCCAGCTTGCCTCCGACGACAATATGCTGCCGGACAGCCAGAAAGGCTTTGCGCCCGTGATCCACGGTATTGCCAAAGGGACGGCGCAGGTCTCGGTCAAACAAAACGGCTATGAGATCTATCACAGCACGGTGCCGCCGGGCCCGTTCACCATTAACGATCTCTATTCCGCGGGCAATGGCGGCGACCTCCAGGTGACCATCAAGGAAGTGGATGGCAGCAGCCAGAACTTCACCGTGCCTTATTCCTCGGTGCCGGTACTGCAACGTGAGGGCCATACGCGCTATGCGCTGACCGCCGGTGAATACCGCAGCGGGAACGATCAGCAAGACGAGCCGTCATTCTTCCAGAGCACTTTGCTTCACGGGCTTCCCGCGGGCTGGACGCTGTACGGCGGTACGCAGCTGGCGGATCGTTATCGCGCCTTCAACATGGGCGTGGGGAAAAATATGGGCGATCTGGGCGCGCTTTCCGTCGACGTGACCCAGGCCAATGCCACTCTGCCAGATGACAGTAAGCATCAGGGGCAATCGGTGCGTTTTCTGTATAACAAATCGCTGAGTGAGTTGGGCACCAACATTCAGTTAGTGGGCTATCGCTACTCTACGCGCGGCTATTTCAGCTTTGCCGATACCACCTACAGCCGCATGAGTGGCTACAACGTGGAAACCCAGGATGGCGTTATTCAGGTGGAGCCGAAATTCACCGACTACTACAACCTGGCTTACAACAAGCGCGGCAGAATGCAGGTCAGCGTGACGCAACAGCTAGGTCGTACTGCCACGCTGTATGTTAGCGGCAGCCACCAGACCTACTGGAACAGCGGCAGCGCCGATGAACAACTTCAGGTTGGGCTGAACACGGCGGTTGATGATATCAACTGGACGGTGAGCTACAGCCTGACCAAAAACGCCTGGCAGGAAGGGCGCGATCAGATGCTGGCGGTGAACGTGAACATTCCGTTTAGCCACTGGCTGCGTTCCGATAACACCTCAGTGTGGCGTCATGCGAGCGCCAGCTACAGCGCTTCCAACGATCTTAAAGGACGCATGACCAACCTCGCGGGGCTGTACGGCACGTTGCTTGATGACAACAACCTCAGCTACAGCGTACAGACCGGTTATGCGGGCGGCGGGGAAGGAAATAACGGCGGTACGGGCTACGCCGCACTCAACTACCGCGGCGACTACGGCAATGCCAACGTCGGTTACAGCCACAGCGACAGTATGAAGCAATTCTACTATGGCATGAGCGGCGGCGTTCTGGCCCATGCCAACGGGATTACGTTGGGGCAACCGCTTAATGACACGGTGGTACTGGTGAAAGCGCCGGGGGCTGAAGGCACCAAAGTCGAAAACCAAACCGGTGTGCGTACCGACTGGCGCGGGTATGCCGTGCTGCCATACGCCACGGAATATCGGGAAAACCGCGTGGCGCTGGATACCAACTCGCTGGCGGACAACGTCGATCTGGATGATGCCGTGGTCAGCGTTGTGCCAACCCACGGGGCGATTGTCCGCGCGGAATTTAAAGCCCATGTCGGAATGAAATTACTGATGACGCTCACCCACAATGGCAAACCTGTACCGTTTGGTGCGATGGTCACCTCTGACGATAACCAGAACGGCAGCATCGTGGCGGATAACGGCCAGGTTTACCTAAGCGGCATGCCGCTTTCAGGCTCCGTGCGGGTGAAATGGGGAGAGGGCGAGAACGCCAGCTGTACGGCAAACTACCGCTTGCCTGAAGAGAACGCACAACAGCTGCTGACCCAGCTATCGGCCGTGTGCCGCTAAGGATTAAGAATGATGAAACTCTTTTATCTGCTGGTGGCCATTTTTGCGCTGGCGGCGGCGAACGCTTCGGCTGCGGATAGCACCATCACGATAAGCGGCTATGTCCGGGACAACGGCTGTGCCGTGGCGGGGGAATCGAAAGATTTCACCGTTGATCTGATGGATAACGCCTCCAAACAGTTCAGCAGCATTGGGGCGACAACGCCTTCGGTTCCGTTCCGTATTGTCCTTTCGCCATGCGGCGGTTCGGTCACGGCGGTGAAGGTGGGCTTTGTCGGTGTCGGCAACAGCGATAACACCAGTTTGTTAAAGCTTGATAGCGGTGTTTCGGCGGCAGATGGCATGGGGATCCAGATCCTGAACGACCAGCAGACCTCGCTGCCGCTGAACGCGGTGTCGTCCGCCATTCCGTGGACGACATTGACCCCCGGCCAGACTAACGTGCTGAACTTTTATGCCCGCCTGATGGCGACACAGGTTCCGGTCACCCCGGGCCATGTCCGGGCAACGGCAACATTTACCCTTGAATTTCAGTAACCGGAGGCTCTGATGAAACCGAACTGCACCGGCTGGCTACTGGCGATCGCGCTGGCCTTCGCTTCTCCCGCGCTACAGGCTGCGGATGTGACCATTACCGTCAACGGAAAAGTGGTGGCCAAACCCTGTACGGTTTCCACCGTTAATGCGGCCGTGGAGCTGGGCGATCTCTACACCTTCAGCATGATCGCCGCCGGATCGTCATCGGCATGGCATACGGTTGGGCTCGATCTGACTAATTGCCCGGTGGGCACCTCCCGAGTGGTCGCCAGTTTTAGCGGTACGTCTGACAGCACCGGTTATTACAAAAATCAGGGCACCGCTAAAAATATCCAGCTTGAGCTTCAGGATGACAGCGGCAACACCCTCAACACCGGCAGTTCCAGCGCGGTGGCGGTTGATGAAGCCTCGCAGGCTGCCCATTTTCCATTGCAGGTCAGAGCCTTGTCGGTAAACGGCGGCGCGACCCAGGGAACCATTCAGGCGGTGATTAACGTCACCTATACCTACGCCTGACCAGGAGAGAATGTTAATGAAAAAAGTAATAACCCTGCTGGCCACGCTGCTGCTGATGGGCTGGTCAGTTAACGTCTGGGCCTTTGCCTGTAAAACGGCGGCGGGAGTCACCATCCCGATTGGTGGTGGGAGTGCGAATGTGTTCGTTGACCTTGCACCGGAGGTTCAGGTAGGCCAAAACCTGGTCGTAGACCTCTCAACGCAAATTTTTTGTCATAACGACTATCCGGATACCATTACTGACTATGTCACCCTTCAGCGCGGTTCTGCTTACGGTGGTATTTTGTCGAACTTTACCGGGACGGTAAAATATAACGGCTCCAGCTACCCTTTCCCAACGACCGTTGAAACGGCGCGCATGATCTACAACTCGAAAGTGGATAAGCCATGGCCAACGGCGCTGTATCTGACTCCGATTAGCTCGGCGGGCGGCGTGACCATCACCGCTGGCACGCTTATCGCCGTCTTGATCCTGCGTCAGACTAACAATAAAAACAGCGATGATTTCCAGTTTGTCTGGAATATCTATGCCAACAACAACGTGGTGGTGCCAACCGGCGGCTGCGATGTTTCCGCGCGTAATGTGACGGTGACGCTCCCGGATTACCCCGGCTCCATGGCGGTTCCTCTATCGGTCTACTGCGCGAAGAGCCAGAAGCTCGCTTATTATCTTTCCGGGACGACGGCAGATTCAGCAAACTCAATCTTTACCAACACCGCATCGACCTCTCCGGCGAAAGGGGTCGGCGTACAGATGACGCGCAATGGCGCCATTATGCCAGCCAACAGCACGGTGTCGCTGGGGGCGGTGGGGACCTCAGCGGTCAGCCTGGGATTAACGGCGAACTATGCCCGAACGCAGGGACAGGTGACGGCGGGGAATGTGCAGTCGATTATTGGGGTGACGTTTGTTTATCAGTGATGAGAACTTTTAACACTGTTCTTTTACGAGGCTAACTCCTGAAAAAAATCGCCTTAGGGTGTTTCCTGAAAGCGGCTTGATGTGCGCTGATATTTGTGATGTTTTCTCCCGGCACTTATAAAATCAGGTGCCGGGATTAACCTCTTATACTCTCTTGCTGAATGATTAATTTACGAAACAGTACGCGGACTGTGGCTTGGCTGGTAGGTTGCTGACTTGTGGGTATTTTAGATTGTCGCATGGTTTCAAGACATGTCGTTCGAGAAAAGTTAAACCGATCGTTTTCACTTTCACAAAGACAATCATATCTCCTGGGCTGTACCGACGCTCAATCGCTCTAGTATATTTAGAGAACAGCAATCAGGAATAACTTAAGTAAGTATCATTAACTTTTAAAATTCTATAATCCGCCCTCCTTATTTCTTTGACAATATATGATTGATTATTAAGTTAGAGTGGCAGTGATATTGGATAATAATTAAATAGAAAATTAAATGAAAGTGTGAATTTATAGTTTCAAAAAATATAATTAAGATGTTGTCTTCCTTAATGTGTTAATTTGACATGCAATAAAAAACACAATACAATCAGTTGCTGACACATCAAGGAGTAGCGAACAATGGAATTGGAACAAATAAGAAATAAAATTATTACTAATGGCTTTAGGCGTGATGAACTGTTCAAGCTTAGACAAAGCTACAAAAATGTAAAAAAAACGCTTCACCCTGATTTAACCAAAGACCTGGCGTTTGCAGATGTTATATATGATTGTGCAAAAGACGCTATGTCTCTCTGGTTTCCTGCAGTAGCGTTTATTTCTTTTTTTCTAGGGATTGTTTTAGATAGAGGTGCCGCATTTTTCTTTATGTCTGCTATATTTTCAATATTAAGTGTCATGATTATATTTTCAGATGCAAAAGGGAATGGGGTGAATATTATAACGCAATTGAAGTTGATAAAATTGGGTGTGCGAATTTTATTTTAACATTTTTAAGGCGGTAATCCATGACTGTATTATATATTTAACAAGCTTTGGTGTTTTAAAATGATTTGTTTTAAGGTTTTTTATTTGAATTTATATCCCTCGTCATAAAACTCTAATTTAGCTTTATAACCTGTATACCCTATATTCCAGATCTTCATATTTGTACTCATTTTTGACCATTTAGAAGCGTAATCCCAGCTCACATTATTAAAAAGCCTACCAGTCCCCGGTCTTTTTCTTCCGACTCCTGCTGCTAATCTATTTGCATTAGGAAATAATTTTCTCGCACTAAAAGTACCGTATACTGATAATGAAAACTCAATAAAACTATATCCTAAATCGGAATTGTCCTCACTTAATCCAAACTCTTCAGAAATTCCTCGTATAATACGTCTTAAAGGCCCTGCGCTTGCTTCTTCATAAACTAAAGGAGAGACTGACTCCCATATATTATCAACTCCATATGCGGCAAAAATAACAGCTATGCCGCGTAACCTTTTTAAGTGTAATGTTTTACTTAATCTTTCATATCCATAGGCAGTGAAAAGTTCCAGCCCCCCCGTAACAACTCCTCCAGCCATTTTCGCATATTTCAACACTCCGTGTTCTTCAAATATATCAGTTACCATATAAGTAACATGATCTTTCATTCGTAGGAGTTGATATTCTTTATTTTCTAACTCAACATCTTCCTTTAATTCAAAAATTATTTCTCTTTGCTTTAATGGGTTTCGCTCGTTGTTGAATCTAGATTCATAATCCTTAATGCTCATTTCAATTTCATTAAGATATGAATTTCTGATAAATTCATCTTTTATCAGAAATACTGAAGCAAGATTTGAAATACGACGTAATTCTACAATGTAATTATTTAAATCATAACGCAAATGAGCTAATGCAGAAACGTAAGCCATGTAGAGAACCTTATTAAAAGCAGAAAATATAATAATCTGTCATCACAACTGTTTATTTTGCCGGTAAAAATTATGAATTGAATCCTGGTTGTTACGCTAACATTATCAATATCCCTTTTCAAATATTGTTATTTTGTCAATCCACGAACAAATGCTCGCCTAAAAGTCCAGGTAAGAGCATGTAAATCTTGACGCAGATTTATCGGAATTTCCTTACATCTCGTTGTAGGACTTACAGCATTTTGAACAGCATGATGAGGTGTATGGGTAGCATTAAGTCCTGTTTTACCATTACGATAACTTGAAGAACTATATGTCCCAACATATAGATCCTCCCCCGGACCTGCTAATAATCCCGGAGGATCAATATAGCCAAGCGGATTGGGTACGTATGCATAGTTGTTTATGCCCCCGCCAGCCCTATCGGGTCTGCACAAAGATACTGCCCTGTCTCGCAATCATAGTACCGGAAGCGGTTATAGCGCAGCCCCGATTCCCCATCCTGACCCGGAAAATGCAGGCGACATGAGAGACTGTCATCGTTCGTGCTTTCCTCCCGGCCCCAGAGCTATTGCTTACCCTGCCAGACAATCATGCCATCTTCGATCAGCAATTTCCGAATATACCCAAGTGTATCCGTCACTGCATAGTACAGTTGTCTTTCTTATAATGCGCAATAGGTGTAAAACTTCTCAGCTCTTGGATAGTTTGTCTGATGATCTCCAGATTGAATACACAACCTTTTAGATTAAAAAAATTCATCAACTATATATATCCTATCATTCTCGCCGCCATAGCTTTTAGACACACAAACTTTTTTTCCTCTAAGGCCTAAATTAGAAACGTATTTCTTAATCATTTTTACCTCAAATTACTCATACTCTCTTAACTCTAATAAAGGTAATAGCCAATTTTTTCTTTTAGAAATGTAAATATTTGGACTTATACAGCCAAGTTCTTCTATATCACCCCAATCCACAATGCTTACACATATAAAATACTCATTAAAATCCAACCCTGGAACTAATTTAGCATTGACGATTGCTTCATCAACTAGTTTTATTGCTTGCTCGAGTAATATTTCATTTCTTTTATCGAAGCTATATTTTTTGATGAAGTCAATATATGACCACCGAGAAGTGACACTTTCCGGCAGCTTTTCACCGTTCTGGCGCATCAGTTCCCGCACGCCGTCCGGGCGGCTGATTTCCTCCACGCTGCCCAGCGGTCCTGCATGATTTTTACTGTGGCGGAACTGTGTGGTGAAGCCTAATGGGTCTTTCACACTCAGCAGACGACCCAGAATATCCTGCTCTGTCTGCGTCACGCCGCCATCTGGCGCGACTGCCTCCCGCACCTGATGTAGCACATCGTGGCTCCAGCGCCAGGTGGCCCCGCCCGGCATAATCCGCGCCAGTAAATCACCCTGTTCGCTTTAGCTGAACTGCTGCTGTCGGCCCTGCGGGGCGGTCAGGCAGACCATACTGCCGCCAGACCTGATTACCCGGTATAGTCAACCGGGTGAGTTGACCGTGTTCGTTGTAGCCGTAATAGAGCCTGTAGCTGCCTGAAGGATAAACACTGTTGTTAGTACTATCATTATTTCTCGATACACTCTAAAGCACTTCTTGCCATAAATTGAATATCTTCATCATCAAATTCCAAGGAAATATTCAGTCCATCGACTAATCTTCGATCGGAGAACGCTATAGCCAACTGTGTTACCCAATATCTAACACTCTTTACCGTAGAAGTATCTTCCAATACATTAGAGATATTAATTATAACGTCATCAGAATTACATTTATCAAAAACATCTTCAACTAGTTGATATACTCCAAAACTATCACCATCGCCAAAAGAACGCATGAGTAATGGGATAGCATCCACATCAGGATTATTAACAAAAAAGACTCTTACATCATTGTACTTATCTATAATATCCTGAGTTAAATCATTATCAGATGGCATGGGCTGATGTGATTCTAAAAATTTTAAGGCTTCTTTTTTGTTCATGTTTATATTCCTAATGACTCCCAAAGTTTTTTGTTTTGTCTGGCTAATTCATATAATTGTTCAGTGATTAATTTCTTATCATAGCCTGCATTTGTTAAAATTTTCCTTAAATCGTCTATATCCCTTTTCAAATATTGTTCTTTTGTCAATCCACGTAAAAATTTTCGATTAAAAGTCCAGGTGAGAGCGTGTAAATCCTTACGCAGATTAATAGTAATACCCTTACAATGTGACGTAGGACTGACTGCATTCTGAATGGCATGATGAGGCGAATGAGTTGGCCTGAGTCCTGAGTTCTTATTTGCATTATAAGAAGAACCATATGTACCAACATATAAATCCTCCCCTGGGCCTGCCAACAATCCTAGAGGATCAATCCAGTTAAACGGGTTACAAACATACCCATAGGGGTTTATTCCCCCGCTCAGCCCTATCGGATCTGCACAAAGATACTGCCCTGTCTCGCAATCATAGTACCGGAACCGATTGTAATACAACCCCGATTCTTCATCTTCATACTGCCCCGGAAAGCGCAGGCTGCAGGTGGTGGCATCTTCCTTATTCCGGTTTTCTTCACGGCCCCAGAGTCGCTGCTTACCCCGCCAGACAATGATGCCATCTTCGGTCAGCAACTCCTGAATGCGGCCCACCGTATCCGTCACTGTATAGTGCAGTTGTTCTTTCTCATAACGTGCCAGCGGCGTAAAGCTTCCCGGCTCGTATATCCAGCGAATGGCATTTTCATATTCCGGCGTATCATCAGTACTGACCGGGATTTCTTCGGTGAGCTGGTCGCCGTTCCAGTGAAAGTCTGTTCCCGGCTTGTCCCGGTTCGTGCAGCGCTTGCTGATTCGTCTGCCAAACGGGTCATATTTATATTCCCAGCGTTCGCCTTCCGGCGTTTCCAGTCCGGTAAGTTGACTTCTGGCATCCCAGCGGTAGCGCCAGGTGAGTGGACGGTAGCCGCCTTTATCGACCAGTTTCTCAGTCAGACGACCGTTAACATCGTATTTCCAGGTGATACCGTGCTCATTGACCACCCGGACAAATTTCCCTTCCTCCGGCCTTCCGGTATCCGGGTTAATCCGGAGCGTTGAGTGTCGCCATTCTTTATGCTCACGCGAGACTACCCGACCATGCTGTTGATGCTGATGTGTCTCGCTTTCCAGTACCTCATTGACCCACGTCTGGCGGCGGGTGATATTGAGGTTACTGTCGTAGGTGAAGCGCTCCTCACGCATCGGCGTCTTACCGCTGCCCGTCCAGGTGGCATGGCTTATCTGGTCGTTCGCTGTCACGCTGTTGACCATCGTCCCGCGCAGCGTGTCCGATATCATCGTCAGGTTATAGGCTTTGTCGTACAGCCACTGGCGTTTCAGGTCTTTGTTCCTGGCCTGCGGCTCTGTCTGGCTGCCCACGCGCTGCGTTGTCAGCATCCCGGTCTGCGTGTAGCCCAGACGCTGGTAAAACCCAGCCTCGCTTTTTCTCGATGTTTCCTGGCCGCGCAGGTCGTATTCGAATATCAGTGGCGTATGGTCGGCTATCTGCCACGATGTCAGCTCACCCATTAACCCGCGAGTGAAATGTTCAGTGATGCCTGCGGTGGTGCGTTGCGCCACCGTGTCCAGTTCAGCGTCGTGGCCGTATTCCGTCCGTCTGCCGTTAATCGTTTCGGCTGTTAACCGGCTGGCATCATCATATTCATAGGTGACGGTGACGGTATCATTTTTCGCTTCCACCAGGCGACACAGCGTGTCGAAACGGAAGGTGGTGGCACTGAGCGTGCGGTCGCTGTCGCCCTGTGTCACT
>CABIZV010000009.1 GCA_902363335.1 Enterobacteriaceae bacterium
GTTGTGCCCTTCAATTTTGGGGTCAATGAGCTGTCACTTAAATTTGGCCTGGGCAATAAAACATCAGATAGCTATAACCTCCCGGGCCTACAACAATTTGAAGGCGCTTCTGCGCACGGACCCGTTCAAATGCATTCTGTGCGGAAACCGGCTGCGCTTCAGCAGCGCAGAGGAGGGCAGGCGCGCCAGCGAATTAGTGGCCGAAACGCTGCATGGAATCGACAGAAAGAAATGACTTCTGGTACAGGCTGCAGGATAAGTGCGCCTGAATAATGAATCTCAGGTTAAAAACACACCGGAGCGTACATTTTATCGCCACCAGTGTCATAACCACCCGCCATCATTGCATTCCCGATAGCAGCATTCATGGTCAGGGCTCTAGAAAGAGATCGATTAAGATTCCTGACCATGAACGCCCCATCACTGCCGAGCTTGTTGACAGCATACTGTCACGTAAACTTGATGACCTGGAGCCAACACTCAGCGTCAAGGCTATCGTCTGAAAGATATGGCCGAGCTGTTTGGTGCCAAGCCGGCAGAAATCAGGGTGCTGTTCAGTCACCAGTTAGACCCTACGCGTACAGCCGAACTGCGGGACTATATTCTGGCAGCGGGTTTACCTATTTAATCCTTTATTTTCAGCGTCAGGAGTCTCCTGTTATGGAGACTGTAGCCCCATTTTTTCATTTTCAGCTCATGTGGACTGAAAATGCGCGATAAATGCAGGTAGCTACAGCTACACCTATGAAGCGCTTACGGCTGCCCCACTCTTAACATCTCATTAAATTCGCATAGCGTTTGGTATTGTCCCAAAGTTTGCACCATTTTTCCAGAGCCAGTTTTCCGCATATTCAGAACAATATTTTCAACGCTATGTTGATTGGCATTATCAGCTAATGCCATTGCCCCGATTAACGTACCGGTGCGGCCAACCCCGGCATTGCAATGAATCAGTGGTATCTCACTGAGATTACTATCTCCCGCGCACTTATCGCTTATTTTACTCTTGACATAATGAGTCAACTCATTTAATTCCCTCGCGTTAATTGAGGTTTTGTCGGGCCAATTTGTAACATGGATAACTGAATGCATACTTTCCTTCTGCCCATCATTAATTTTCATTTTATAATGATTTAAAATTAAAATTCCAAGTTGCGTCTCTACTTTCACCCTTGTCTTTTTGTTAATTTTTGCTCCGGCGGTAACCTGTATGCCATCATAATTTCTACTTTCACAAAAATACATAGGAAGTTTTTTTTCGGTGATATCATTTGATGAGGATAACACAACGACCACTGCTGGCTTTTGCTCCAGCAACATCCGGCAATGCTCGGCCATATGCTCAGCTTTGGGATACTGGCAACGCATTGCAATTTCCTGACCGTTAATCGAAATCTTATTTGCTGGCATAGCCGTGCCGTTTGATGTTCGAATCTGTGAACATACCGCTGTACCTATATCGTTGTAACGCTGGAGATTCGGAACGCTGATATAATGAAAAGACTGCGTAAGCTCATTTATCTTATTATACTCGGCCCCAACATTAATATTTTGAGTATAATCTTTAGCTGGCAGCGCTGGAAATAAAGCATTCGTACGGGAAAGAAGATGCGCATACTTCTCTGAACGCTGCATTTTCATACCATTATAAACAACTGATTCATCTCCCCTTATGTTTTCAGAACTATTTTTCACCTCAAGTAATTTTTTGGCAAAGCAAATGTTGTCAGGGGTCTTATTCTTTTCAGCCAAACTAACTGCGGCCACAGTGCTCTTGAATAGATGAGCTCTAATGTAAGTTATGGGTGGGTTCATTTTAATCATTTTAATCATGTTATTATCACTTCTCACGCATTGAGCTAATGTTCTGATTAATAGGCATGCTAGCGTTATCCAATGCTGTAATTAACTTAGAGCCTATCTCAATCTGATGAATCTCGATTATAGCTCTGTGTTGTGTTGCTGGCATGGTCAAACATCCTTTTCCTGAAAAAGGAATATATTAAGCCTCCTTCTTTGATATAGATATCATTTAACGATGATTCAGCCATTGGTTAATTGAATCGTGACAGGCATCTGTTTTTTATGCCGCGAAGCGGCATGAAGGCGCTACGCGGCGGAGGCCCCGCAGCGCAGCGAGGACGAAAAAAGCATTACGGCTTCAACCGTAATAACCCCATCTCTACCCAGATAACCCAGCTTAAAGTCATGAACGTAGCGTCCTTACAGGGCGAGCTTAGCCGCTTCGCGCCTCCGATGGTTTGCAGATATAGTGTCCCGTTTTATACTCTGCGGCATGTATATTCCGCGCCCCGCAAAGTTGCTTTTCACCGTCGATGACGGCTGGAACAGATATATGGATAAACACGGGGACACTCTCAGCCCCTGGACCATACTCTGCGTCGAGCGCATGCTCGTCTGCGGCACCACGGAGATGGGCATTCGTCGCTATTGCTGTGCATCACCAGACTGCACACATTCGCGCTTTTTCTGCCAAAGCTGCAAGTCAAAAGGCTGCAGCTCCTGTGGTTTCAAAGCCACGGAGCAGTGGGTATCGCGGCAGAGCCACATCCTCCCCGGCTGTGACTGGCAGCATATCACCTTCACCATGCCCCATCTGCTGTGGCCCTTTTTCAACAACAACTGGCCTCTGCTCAACGCCCTGTTCCGCGCGGCCACCCTTGCTATGCTCCGCTGGGCCAGAAAACAGGGCGAGGAGGTCGGTATTTTCTGTGCCCTGCATACCTACGGCCGTCAGCTCAACCAGCATCCGCATATTCACCTCTCGGTAACCCCTGGCGGACTCGATATCAGGCATGGCGTCTGGCGCGACATCTTCTTTAAGAAGCACGCCGTGGAGGAAATCTGGGGCGGCGCGGTTATCCGCCTGCTGTGCCACAGCCATGACCTGATAAATCCCGGCAGCCTGCCGGGGCTGGGGCATATCCGCGATAAAAAACAGTGGCAGCGTTACTTTCAGGCGCAGTATGGACGCCGCTGGAAGGTACACTTCGCAAAGAAGACCCAGGGTGCCTGGCGAAGCGTCAAATACCTCGGCCGGTACCTGAAACGACCACCAGTATCGGCAGCGAAGCTCAGGCACTACAGCGGCGGCGCGGTGGTGCACCATTATTACGACCATCGTACGCAGCAGTACCGGCAGCAGACGGGGCGCTATATCAGCCATATCCCGGCGAAGCATTTTAAGATGATGAGTTACTACGGTTTTTGTCCAACAGGAAACGGGGCGAATTGCTGCCGAAAGTGTATGCAGTCCTGCAGATGGAAGCGAGGAGATATCCGGAAAAGCCCGGCTTCGCCGCGCTGATGAAGGAATTTCTGCGCACGGATCCGTACAAATGCATTCTGTGCGGTAACCGGCTACACTTTATCAGCGCGCAGGCCGGCAGGCACGTCACGGAGTTAGTGACGGAAAGGCTGCACAGCATCGACCGGAAACGCTGGCTTCTGGCACAGATCAAAGGGCAAGTGCGCCTGAAAAATGGTTTTCAGGTTAAAAATGCATCTAAACTGGTATTTTATCGCCATAAGTGGCATTAGTGCCCGCCATCACTACCCTTCTGAATACTATGTTCATGGTCAGGAAGATTTTTGAAACGTTTTCCAGATTCCTAACCATGGACGTGGCCCCACAGCTGGATGTCACATTTTCGCTGGATCACCGTGATTACAGCTATCTTCTGACACGAAAATAGACTACTTATGTATTACATAAGTGATTCATTAAGTGTTCTGCCATCAAAAATGGTGGTGACCATTACTTGCTGGTTAATAAAAAAACGCACCACTCTTGTAACTACATTTGTAGTGCATGTATAATGGCTGTACACGATATAACCGGAGTACGAGCAATGAGCACAATTCAAATCCGCGTTGATGACGAACTGAAAAAAGACGCCTATCAGGCCTTTGAAAAACTGAATCTGTCGCCTTCAGACGCACTTCGTCTGTTCCTGCGGTATGTCGCAGAGAACGAAAAACTCCCCTTTGCTGAAGTCTCAGTAATGGTGAGCGATGATGATGAAGACGCTGATATTCTGGCAGTGGTTCGGGAAAGACTGAAAAATCCGGCAAGACGGATCAGGGTTAACGTTGATGACCTTTAATGTTGAATTTGACGAAAGGGCGTTTAAGGAATGGAATAAGCTCGAAAAGACGATCCGTGAGCAATTCAAAAAGAAGCTAAAAAAGCTTCAGCAAAACCCTTATGTGGAATCAGCCCGACTGCATGGTGATCTGGCTGGTTGCTTCAAAATAAAGCTGAGAGCATCTGGTTTTCGTTTGATTTACAAGGTTATCGATGACGAGATTGTTATATGGGTGGTCGCCGTAGGTAAACGGGAAGACGAAAAAGCCTATGAAACGGCCCGAAAGCGTCTTTTATAAAAGAAATACATACGTATTGCATTTGTATTCATGAAATAAAAAATAACTATCACGCTCATACATAACAAAACCCACCTTGAGGGGCACTGTTGCAAAGATTTGGAGATAGTAAACTGATGCCACTGTTTAGCTGAAGGAGCAGCACATGAATCCTTTCAAAGGCCGACATTTTGAGCGTCATATTATCCTGTAGGCAGTCCGCTGGTACTGCAAATATGGCATCAGCTATCGTGAACTGCAGGAGATGCTGGCCGAGCGTGGAGTAAATGTCGATCACACCACCATTTATCGCTGGGTCCAGCGTTATGCACCTGAGATGGAAAAGCGGCTGCGCTGGTACTGACGTAACCCTTCAGGGTTCTGTTCCTGGCATCTCGACGAAACTTATATCAGAGTTAACGGCCGGTGGGCTTATCTGTACCGGGCTGTTGACAGCAAAGGCCGCACCATCGATTTTTATTTTTCCCTGCGATGTAACAGCAAAGCGGCATACCGGTTTCTGGGAAAGATTCTGAACAACATGAAAGGCTGGCAGATCCCCCGCCCCATCAACAACGATAAAGCCCCGACCTATGGGCGCGCGCTGGCGTTATTGAAACGGGAAGGCCGGTGTCCACCTGATGTTGAACACCGGCAGTTTAAATACCGGAATAACGTGATTAAATGCGATCATGGCAAACTGAAACGGATAATAGGTGCCACGCTGGGATTTAAATCCATGAAGACGGCATATGCCGCTATCAAGGGGATTGAAGTCATGCGGGCATTGCGTAAAGGACAGGCGGAAAGCTTTTACTTCGGCCATCCCTTGTGTGAGATGCGTCTGGTAAGCAGAGTTTTTGAAATTTAAGGCCTTTCTGTAATTCCAAAGGCTACTGTATCAAGAAATTTGCAACAGTGCGCTCAACGCAGAGGCGGGTCAGGGAGTGACGCTGTCGCCGAATTTTCCGGGAAACTTATTCCAGCCGTCATCGACGGTGAACAGTAATTTTGCGGGACGCGGGATATAAATCCGGGGTAATACAGTCCGGATATCTTGCCGGCGAAGTGAAAATCGACATACTACCCGCAGTCGCAGTCGCAGTCGCAGTCGCAGTCGCAGTCGCAGTCGAGTTCGTCGGGTCTGTCAGCCCAGTTGTCGGTGGGTTTGTCCCTCGGGGCAAAGGACACCGGCATTATCCCCAGCTCTGTACAGGTCATGAACTGATCCGCGGGTATGCTTTCGGTCATTGCGCCATCGGTACAGTCGTATCCGGCCCTCTCTGCATCACCGGGGTGTTGCTCAAAACCCCGGATAACCGTGACAAGGGGCGGATAACACAGCGTGTCGAGAAAGAACTGAGGGCCCAGGTGGACGCAGTGCTGTATGGCTTCTTCGGGGCTGTCATAGAAGAACTCATGCGGGGTCTCATGGCCGTGCTCAGGAGGCGCGGAGACCATGAAACGTTTGGGTAGACTGGCCCCATGAATCTCCAGACAGTTGGTATCACTTAAGTTATTGATAGTCTTAATACTAGTTTTTAGACTAGTCGCTGGATTCCGGATGATTGATGGAACTGAAAGGGATTGGTCCCACAACGGCCTGTGCGCTGCTCGCCAGTATCGGTAATGCACACGATTTTAAAAATGGACGTCAACTGGCAGCCTGGCTGGGACTAACTCCATCGCAGTACAGCAGTGGTGGAAAATCAAAGCCTGGCAGGATAACTAAAGCTGGCGATTCGTAACTGCGAACGCTACTGGTTCAGGGGGCTCGTTTGGTTCTGATTGGTGCCGAGAAAAAGACTGATTCATTCAGTCGTTGGGTCTGTATGCTGGTTGAACGCAGAGGATACTGGCGCGCCGTTGTGGCCATCGCCGCGAAAAATGCGAGACTATGCTGGGCATCATTGCATTACGGTGATGATTTCAGGCTGTACTCAGCCAGCTAAAGTACGAAACAAAATAACCATTTGTTCTGCAATTCGTTGATGATAAAGGGTTAGACCCCGTGAGGCCTATCTGGCTATTGTACAGGATATACGTATCCGCTTAACGAACAAGAACCTCACGCGCGTCTTTCATCAGGGTCCGAATCGATGACGATTCATTATGGCCGTTTATAGTACCGCAGTCTCTCCCCTTTATTTTTACTGTAGTGCAGACAGAAACCGTAAACACCGGCGTTGACATGCCGGGGAAGCCCTTATAGTACAATAATTATCTATATCCAAACGGCACTGTTGCAAAGTTATTGATGAATTAGCCCTTCGTAGTATTTAAAGGTCTTATCTTTCAAAGACTCTGCTCACCAGACGCATCTCGCCCAGGGGATGCCCAAAATAAAATGATTCTGCCTGACCTTTCCGTAGCGCACGCATAACTTCAATCCCTTTGATTGTGGCATATGCCGTATTCATTGATTTGAAGCCCAGCGTGGCGTTGATTATCCGTTTCAGTTTGCCATGATCGCACTCGATTATATTATTCCGGTACTTTATCTGCCGGTGCTGCACATGCTGCGGACATTTACCTTCCCGCTTCAGCAATGCCAGCGCCCGCCCATACGTCGGGGCTTTATCTGTGTTGATCAACCATGGAATTTGCAGGCGCGTCGTATTATTCAGAAGTTTACCCATAAAGCGATATGCGGCTTTGGTGTTACGACGTGAAGACAGGTAAAAGTCAATGGTGCAGCCCCTGCTGTCGACAGCGCGGTACAGATAAGCCCAGCGTCCGTTGACCTTCACGTAGGTTTCATCTAGATGCCATGAGCTAAAAATGGTAGGCTGGCGCCAGTACCAGCGCAGCCGCTTTTCCATCTCAGGTGCATAACGCTGAACCCAGCGATAAATCGTGGTGTGGTCGACATTTACCCCTCGCTCAGCCAGCATTTCCTGCAGCTCACGATAACTGATGCCATATTTGCAGTACCAGCGGACGGCCCACAGGATGATATGACGCTCAAAATGTCGACCTTTGAAAGGATTCATGTGCTGCTCCGTCAACTAAACAGTGGCATCAGTCTACCATCGCCAGATCTTTGCAACAGTGCCCTTCTGCCGCCTGATCGACAAATTTACCTCTTCCCGGTTCATCGCTCATATGCTTTCCCTGATGGTCATATTAGTCCTGATCACGTCCAGCCAGCCTTAGCGTAGCTAAGGATAATCGCGAAAATATACTACGGCAGAGGTTTAACGTCAGTATTTCTACTGCTGAGCATAAACTGTGGTCACGAATGCCGCCAGACGCCAGCAGGTGGTAAAGAGAATACTGATGGTGAGTGGCGCCGGGATCCGGTGTAGCCGGAAATGCTGCTTCAATATTCGGGTTAAGAATGCCGAGCAGCGCGCAGGCATTCCGGGTATGCGCCAAAGGCGCATAGAGGCGCCCTCAGACGTTGACCAGAGCACGGTTGTTAATGGCGCCGTAGCCCGGCGCAGCCGGTTACGCTGTTGATAGGTTCCACCAATCCATCCCTTCGCCCTGCTAAGCAATAACCCGTTTATAGCCATGATATGGGTTTCATTAAGCCCTTTTAACTCCGGTGAGCGGGCTGTACGGCGCTTACGACGTACAGGGCGTGATTTCCGGAGCCGTGGTGCCGGCATAGCCGGTGCCCGGGGGCTGTACAGAGGGACCTGCCGCGATGTTACTGGCAGCCACTCAAATGTTTAGTTACATCATCCAGCATTAAAAGCGACGTTGTTCCGGCCCTTTGGGCCGGGGCGGCCTCGCTTTTCAGTGGTGGGAGGGGCTGTGATGTTTCAGGTGTGCACGATTCACGTCTTTGCGTGAACATTCTGGATGTTGTAACTATTTTACTCTGACTGATGCCCGCCGCGTAGTGGCGGGAGGTACACCTGCTGTTTCCGAACCGGCGCGGACGTAGTCCGCTGCAAGGGCGGACATTATCCCCGTTTTCCACAGGAAAGCGGGACTGAATAAGATCCGTTTTTTAATTGAATATTTAAAAAGGGCAAAGGCGCGTAAGCGTTCGTTGGTAAGAAAGAGCTAAGGGCTTCCAGAAAATTAAGAAAAACTTGCGGGTAATACTTCCAGTCATTGCGGGTAAAAACTCCTCTATGTTTGCGGATATTTGTGCATAACTACTGGGACATGAGCAGTTTGCTTCATCAGGGGGGTTTTCGCCGGTAATGCGTGTCGTAACGGCAGGTTTTGTTGATGGTTTTTCAGCCAGTTTTTAAACGCGGGGAAGCACAAAAACCGCCAGCGGCGGTAGAGGAAAAACGTGGGGTGAAAGTTAAGTTAGCCTGGTGGCTCAGTGTCAAAATTGAGCTTAATCTGACGCAGGTAATGGTAGACCAGCAACTCGAAATCATCCGGAGTCATGCCTGAGACTTCCGGCCGCGTGTTGATCAGCCAGGCTGCAATCTGGAACTGCCGGTCATCGAGCTGGGTAGAACGAGCAATTCGGGACAGGCGCTTCTGTTCTATCGCTCGCTCGCGGCGAACTTTCAGGGCCTGCGCCACTTTTTCGTCAAAGAAGCGCTGTCTGGCCGCTTTTACGGACATCACTTCACCAGGGGCAAGAATCCCCTCAGCCAACGCGCGCAGACGTTCTTCACGCTCTTTGAACAGCAGATCGAGATTGACCTGGAGGAGCCTGAAGAACTGCTCTGTTAACGTGACATGACGCGGGAGGTATGTTTTTGTGTACGGGTCTAGGCGACGCATGTACGGCTCGATAAGGCCGTAATTTTCTAACAGATCGAGTGCGCGGCAAATGCGGGAAGGCGTGACCTCTTCACCAGGTATTACCTCACCCCGGGAATCTTTTGGACTTAACGCCTTGCATATCTGTGAACTGTTGAGGGCGACGTTAAACGTGGCAATGTCGCAACCGCTGACCAGCAGAACGGCCAGTGCATCGAGGAGATGCTGGCGTTCCTGTCGGAAATCGCGCTCACGGCCAGCATTTGTGCGCATATGCACGAAATACGGATGCCGCGAGAAACGGCGTTTCTGGGCACGATGATACCCGTCCCGAAGTACTTTCGGGAGCTCGCTAAAGTTCGCAGGTCGAAGATATTTAGGATCAGCACACTTACACGCCGTCGAGTGTGTTCCGCGACGGCGGCGAGTACGCTTCGGAGAAACAACAGCAGAATCGCGTGCTTCACGTAGATTCGCTAAGTCGTATTCCGACCAATCGAAATAGGTAGAATCGGAAAATGTTCCGCTATTCAAACCCGCCCGCACTTATGTTGCACGGAAGGAGCAAATGGCGCAGAAACAGGTGTTGAACTTTTCTGAGCATAAAACTATACTCCCTGCATAGAGCAACAGCTTCTATACAGTTTAAGTAGGCCCCGTTAATCTTCGACTCGTCGCCAAACTAGATGAAGATTATCGGGGTTTTTGCTTTTCTGGTCCCAGGTTGATACCTCTCAGAACCAGTTCCCTGCCACCTTACGGCGTGGCCAGCCATCAAAATTCTTTATACGAACAGGAATTTAGCATTCAAAGACAGTTCGATCAAGGAATGTGACTACTCACCTAACAATTCTCGTTTTATGAGCAGCTCTATCGCTTCTGCCTGAGTTAACCCATTCTCCTGGCAAAATGCGTCCAGTTTATCTTTGTGAGAATTCTGGATGAACACATTTACAGGTTTATGAGTCTCCCTTTTACGGGATACCGAACGCATTTTCCTCTCACTTACACTAAGAGGCGTACCCTTTCTGTAAGCTCGTTTCGATGAGGAAGTTACTGCATTATCGATCTGCGACATCTCTGCCTCCTCAAGGATCAAACTTGGATCGTTTGCAGAGAATACTACAGATTCCTGAAATCAGCGACTTACTTTATGAACGTAACCTGTGTTGGCGCACGGTTTACGTTTCAGGATCGTTTTTTGGGATGTCAGTACGTCTGTTTCCAGTCCGTTCCCTGCGCCCAGCGGGATGTCCAGTGGTTCAGGTAGCTTCGGGCTAAGACTGGGTCATCCCAGACGACAAGCACGTTCTCCGAATTCGAACGGTCTGCAGCCCGGCTGAAGTTAAATGAGCCGACCTGGGTGTTGCGGCCATCAACGACAATCACTTTGTCATGGAGAATTTTGTAGGCACTGACTGTACGAACCGGGATACCAGCACCAACCAGAATGTTCATGGCAGCTTTACTGACATTGTTGTTCCTTCCGGTATTAGCTTTCCAGTCCAGAACCACACCCACATCGCCCCCCCGACGTTTTGCCCTGACAAGTGCCCTGGCCACCTCCGGAGAGGTGAAGGAATAGCCCATCAGACGGATTTCCTGTTGCGCAGTCTCAATTGTCTTTAGAACCAGCTGGAGAGCTGTACCCTCCGGAGAAAATCCTGCCTCAACGGTGGCAGCGTAAGTATTCGGTACTGGCGCACACAGAACCAGACCGAGCAGGCCGGGCAGAAGCCATCGGCACATATGTTTTTTAGGCATTGTTTACATGGTATTTCCTTTGCTGGATGTATTCAGAAACGCCGGAATCGGGGGAAACTCGTTTTTCCCCGATTGCCGGGGTTGGACAACGACGCCCTGCGGAGGCGTCAGGCCGTTTTGTTGAACAAACCAGGAGCAGACAGTAGTGTTTTCGCTCTCAAGCTTTGTCCCCCTCGATCCATTGCGGGTAATCCCTGGCAATATCACAACGCAGCGTTTTATTGCCAACGCCGATGATGTAGCCCGGAGAATAGTTCTTTTCACCATCGCTACAGCGTTTATCTTCCTTCTGGCTATTTGTCTTTATCACCTCCGCCAGAATCTGTCGCAGAAGCACGTTAGTCGTGACCTGCTCCGGCACCGAGGGAGGCTCAGCCAGAATCTGTTCAGGTAGTTCTGAATGGATAAGTACAGGCCCTTTTGACGAAGCAAACGTCGGCCCGCTTAATGACAGGCAACCGGAGATAACCGCATACAAAGCGATTTGCTTATTTTTCATGTGAATTCCTTATGTTTGATTGAAGCAACAGTAAAGACAGGTCAGAGAACACTGACCAGAAAACCAATACAAAGCAGATGGAGGGCATACGCTGGTGCAAACCACCGTCCGGCCTGCAGGCGTCGTCCGAGAGCCGGTACCAGCCCGTGCACGCAAAACAGCACAGTCAACGTCAGCAGTACGCCGGAGAGCGTCATCACTTCACCATGCCGGGCATTAAGCAGGGCGACCAGCAACAGCCAGACAGCAAACAGGGCTGGCCGCAGTGAGTCCCGGACCTGCCAGATAAGGAGCGCGCCGGCGAGCATCAGCAGACCGGGTATACCGTAACTGGCAGAGCTAAGCGGCAGATACCCCAACAGGGCCGTGAAAGCCGCAACACCATTAAGCACGGTCGCCGCCTGCAGTAAGCGGGCCATCTGCATCACAACAGCGAAAGCGAACAGGATATTTAGTTGCCACCACATGAGCCCGGCGTCCCTGAAGGACAGCCAGTAAACCGGCTGGGCCAGGAGAGCCATCAGCCACAGGCGGTTAAGGCTGTGCTGACGCAGGTTTTTACCTGCCATATTACAGCCACTGACCAGCGCAAACAGGGGGAATGCACAACGCCCGGCCATGTTCAGTAAGGGCATATCCAGCTGGAAGGCAGTGGCGATGTGGTCTCCAACCATTGCCATAAACGCGATCATCCGGATGACATCGCGCTGCAGCGCGGAGAAATTCAGGACCGGCCTGAAAGGATGCAGGGCAACAGATTTACCCGGACTCATGCCGCAGTCTCCGGTCGTTGTGCGCAAAGGAGTACCCTGACGTGCTCAGCCAGTTGCTGCTCATCATCGCCACGCAGCAGCGGGATACCAGCCTGTTTCAGCACTTCTTCCAGCAGCAGGTCACGCCGCTGACGTTTCGGCGCCTGATGGGAACGATCGTCCAGTTCCACTGCCACAATGATTCGCCCGGTGCGGTCCGTGATAACCACATCGCAATGCCACTGCGATACCAGGCGGAACAGTTGCCACCATTCACGGCTCCCGGACTTACGATCGGGCGCCACTCTGACGATATCGGCCACACGAACCTGCGGGCACAACCGCCATTGGCGGGTATCGGTCACCCTGTCGAGCCGGCGCAGAAAACGCTGTTCCCGTTCTGTCATCAGCTGACCGGCACTGACGAATGACGGTCTGCGGCAAAGCAACTGTTCAGTTCTGCCCGGCCGAATCCCTTTTTCACGCAGTCTCTGCAAAAGTGGATGCCGGGCTGAACCGGCCTGCCTGAGCAATACCACAAATCCGGCGAGCAAAATGGCAATGATGATTATTCCAGCAACCATATACATATCCTCCCTGAATCAGTCCCCACCGAGCGTTTTTTCCAGCTCAATGTCTTTTTCCGGTACATTCACCACCCACTCACGCTCCGTACGCAGCATCTGTTCGCGCACCTGCTGGCGGATGCCCCGACCGTCCGCCACCGTTTCCTGAATAGCCTCCTCCAGCTCACGTTCTCCCCGTGCTGCACCGTCACGCAGGCGTCGTTCCTCATCGGCAGACAACAGGGGTTCTGGTCTGGTCCTCTCCTCACCCGGCACAGCCGGCAGCAGTTCCTGCCGGGCCTGCTCCGCCAGCTCCCGGGCCGCTTTTTCTTGTGCCTCTGCCAGTTTCTTCTGATCATCCGGAGGCAGCGTAATGGGGTCTTCCGCTTTCGCCGCCGATTCAGCCTCCGCCACACTGCGCACTGTCCGTGCCACCTCATCAGGCTCCGTGATTCGTCCTCCGGTCAGGCGGGCTGCATTGAGCAACCGTTCTTCACCGTGCAGGCGTATCACCACCCCGCTCTCCGGGTTCTCCTGTGCCAGGCGCAGCGCCGTCTGTGCATCATCAGCAATGAGTGTCTGCCCGTTACGGCTGGCCTGCAGGCCGGCGAACTGTGCATCCTCCCCACCACGCAGCCGGGACTCATCACTGAGCACCACGCGCATCCCGTCATCCTCAATGCGGATTTCGGTCAGCAGTGCCCCGGCTTCTTTTCCGTGACGGGTCCACGCCGGCAGGGCCACATACGGTGTCGGGTATTTCCTGCCGGCAGCAATGAAGCGCGCCATTGTTTCGCCCTCCAGGCCGTTTTCCGCCAGAACCCTGCGTCCCAGCGCTGTTTTATCCAGACGTGAGGCGGTGGCCAGCAGTCGGTTGCCGGTGTCGGATTCGTGGTCACTTTTCTGGTGCATCAGGTCGTGGGCGGTCTGTCCGGCATTTGAATGCCGGGCACCGGCACTCCAGCCAGCCAGATCGTCGGTATAGACCTGGACATGCTCCTTTGCGCGTGACAGCGTCACATAAGTGGACTCCAGAGACGCCATTCTTTTCCTGCCACCTTCGGTACCGGTCAGGGCAATGGCAAAGCGCTCACTGGCCCCCTGTACGCCATACACCGTAAGGGCATAGGCGAGGTCAATATGACGGTCCTCCGTCATAGCCTGCGGGTCGACAATTTTCTCCTGATCTCCCTGGCGGAAGCGGATGGCCCCGTCGTCAGTGAACCCGGCCACCTCCCACAGGCTGTTGGCCACATAGCCGCGGTCGGTGTCCGAGCGGGTAAAGCGCACCCTGTCCCCCTGACTGATCGTCAGATCGCGGGGTGTGAAGAGGGAAATATCCTGTGCAGTGTTCTGCTGAGGAGAGAGCAGCACCGACTCCCCGTCAGCATTACGCAACGTGACCACGGCGTCCTGCGTATCCACCTCCGCCACAGTCCAGTAGCGCTCGTTCATCATGGCCACGGCGCCGGTATACTCCGCAAAGGTTTCAGCCGCACGCAGGGCGTTGTCAGGCACCCGGAGCGGCTCCAGCACGGTGAACGTGCGTTCTTCAGCACCTGTATCGCCTTTCTCATGCCGGGCGGCATGAATGGCATCATTGATGGCATGACGATCGGCGTTGAGTTCCGCCACAACCAGCGTCTGCTGCTGCGCCTCCGGGGTGCGCCCCATCCAGTCATCCCGGATGGCTTCAATGATGTCAGTCCGGACCAGGGGCAACTGCTCTGGTGTCAGCGTCTGCTTGCCGACGGCGGGAGAATCCTGCTCCTGGTCCTTTTTCGGCGCACGGATTTCCATGACCGAATTATCTGGCACCCAGGCCCCTTCCTGACGTGGTACCTGTTGCGGGCTGACGTCATCCACCTGGCGCAATGATGTATCAACCTGGCCTGCGATGATGCTTTCAATCGCCGGGCGCAGCGCCGGGGTCTGGCGGACAATCTCCTGCATCACCACCGTATCGATGGCGCTGCGCTGCTGCACCAGGCGGAACGGCAGACCGGTTGAGATGGCCTGCAGCTGCGCCGTGTCCCCGCTGGAGACCATCCGTCCGCCGCCTGCAGTAACCAGCTGATAGAGCTCTGCCATATCGCGGTTCCCTACCATCGAGCTCTCATCGGTGAGGAACAGGACATTGCGGAAGTCCGGTGTTTCTCCGGCCTGAATGGCCAGCCGGGTTTCACTGAGGAAACTGGCCAGCGTTCGTGCCTCCACCCCGGCCTCACGCATCTCATGCACGGCCCGGTGCGTGGGTCCCAGGCCGATGACCTGCGGGCGCACGGATTCAGACAGGGTGTTCAGGGCACCCATCACCGCCCGGAACTGGGTGGTTTTCCCCACCCCGGCATAGCCCTGAATGGCCATAAAGCGGTCGGTGTTCTCCAGTACCGTTCGTGTGGCCTCCCGCTGGCCTGCCGTCAGACCGGCCAGCACTGAGGCAGGCGTCAGCGCCATCAGGGGCTGTACAGCATCCTTACCCTCAGCAATATGGCGGATGATGGTCTTTTCCATCTCATACGCCACTCGAGGAACCAGCACCCTGTTTCCCGCCCCGGAAACTGAATCCAGTTGTATCAGCTCCCCGCTTTCCACCTGCCGGGCGATTTCAGTCCGGACATCAGCCAGCGGCTGTCCGGATTTTACCGCTTCTGACAGCAGGGCAATTTCACTGAGGTGTACCTGTCCCTGCTGCGCGCGCGGGATGGCCAGACTGACGGCCTGCTCTGCATCCGACATCAGACGCTCACGGCTGGCCTGTATGGCGGTATCCAGATTTGCCTCTCCGGTCGACTGACGGACCTGGTCACTGGCCAGTCGCACGGCGGACACGCTTTCCACTTTGCGCGCAGCCTGCTCAGGCGCAAGCGGCGTATAAATCCGTATGTCGCTGCCACTCTGCGCCAGCGCGTTCAGGGTCTGTTTATTCAGGCCTCGCGGACCGACTGCGGCCAGTACCGTGCGCGAGGCGCTGGTACCCGCCCCGGTCCCTTCCACATAGTCATGAGCCAACTTTACGGCCCGTTCAGTGGGCAGGCGCAACTCCCGGTCGCCGCTTCGCAGCCGTATCACGCCATTTTCCAGCCACGCCACTGTGAACTGCTCTTTCGCTTTGATGGCTCCCTTCAGCTCACGCCCCAGCGCCCTGACGCGGTCCCCTTCAGAAATATCCAGTGTCCGGCTGCGGTACAGGCTCCAGCTGCCGTCAACCTGCGTGACCTTCAGGGTCAGGCGACTGCCGTCTTCTCCCTGCAGCACCAGGCTGTTAGTGGCCTCAGCCACCCGGTCAATGGTGTGCCGTGCCATCGTTTTCTTCTCAGCGTCCCACTGCTCCATCACCATCCCGGGCCGGTAGTTATCGCGCTGATGACGGGTTTTGCTGTCCAGCCACACCGGCTCCAGTACCCTGAGTGTCACCTGCTCCCGGGCCAGCTCACCCGCATCACGCCGTATATCCCGGATAACCTCCGTCAGCTGCTGCTGTTCCCGGGCACCGGTCACCTGGGCCACGACATCCCGCCCTTCAGCAGACAGGCGCACGTACTCCTGCGCCAGCTGGCCATAACGGCTCCGTTTGTCCGCCTCGCTGACCAGACGCACCTCCGGCAGCTGCGTGCTGTAAAACCGGTACTGCGGGATATCCGCCTCTTTCAGCACAGACAGGGCATTCCCCGTTCCCTGTCGGTTCTCCGTATCCATAAAAATCAGCTGCGCACCGGCGCTGAGCGCCTTTTCCTGCAGCAGCACAGTTTCTTTCAGCGACAGTCTCTCCGCCCGGTCAACGATAACTGTGCCCTGCACCGGCAATACGGTGTCTGCATTCATCTGCGAGCGCAGCATTACATTGCCTGCCAGATGCGGGCTTTCTGACAGAAACTGGCCACTGCGACCGTCGGCTGCAATCACCATCACCTCACGACCCTGTGAGCGGGCCATCATGGCCACGTCCTCCGTGCGCTCACGCAGGGTCTGCGCGCCTCCGCGACCACTGAGAATGGCCACAGGGCTTTTATCCTGCGTCAACACAGAGACAGCATCACCTGCCGGCATCTCGCGCTCCTGTGCCCGTTCAGGAAAGATAAGTACGGTTTGCTCCTGAATGGCCGTGCGCGCAAGCTGATGGGCGCTGAGTTCGTTCAGCAGGTGAATATCGGAAGTAAAAATGCCCTTCTCGCGATCCAGGGGGATAAGCCGCTGCTCTTCAATCGCGGCATCGATGCCGGCACGGGCCTGCTCAAACAAGCCTGATGCTGACGGCAGACGACTGACCGTGCCAGCCAGCATTTCGGACCAGGTGAACTGGACCTTCTTCTCCGACAACGCCGAAATCGTGTCACTGACGGCTTTCTGCACGTCTGATTCTGAAATCTGAGCGGAAGACGCACTATCGGGCTGGCCTGTTGAGCGAATATCCTCAGTGCCGCCAACAACAGGGCCAGGTGGTTCTGCCCGTGTCTGCGCCTGGCTGATGTAGTTATCGATATCGAATTTTTCATCGGTCAGCCGCCGGCGCCATTCAGCTTTCAGCAGGTCCGGGTCGGCCCAGGCTTTTGCCTGCCGGGTATCGAGTGCGGCAACGTCGCGGGATTTTTTGGACGCATCCGGCCCTGCCGCTTCGCTGATAGCCTGACTTCGGGTCGAAAACGGCGCAACGGGAACGTCTTTCAGCTCCCAGAGACCATTTTTACCGACTGCAACCGTTTCATAACCGAGTTTTTCCGCCTCCTGTCTGAATGGCTGCAGAACGAGGTTGCCGATCGCCACCTGCAGCGCATACAGATTTTCACCAAATCCGGTTTTCATACGTGTATCGCTGGCCAGAGCGCGCCATTTGTCTTCCGCAAACGTGGTATTGAACACTAATGCATGCGTGTGGATCTGCGGATCTAGAGCACGGGACGTATCATGGTTGTACAGTGCGGCCACCATATTTCCCGTCAGAACAGTGTCGGTTTTTCCACCGTCCGTGATGCGCGCGCTGATAAGCTTCTCTACCTCTTTCATGCCGTTTTCAACACTGCGGTTCCACGCATCAAGCAGTCGGGTATCACCACCAATGAGGATCATCATTGATACACTTTTGGGGGCTGAAAAGGTCAGGTCGTAGCCACTGCGGTGTTTATTCACGCCATTGACCATCCTGGAGAGATCGGTGCCGTCAGGAAGTTTGCCCTGACGTATCGCATCCATATCGGCGTTGGCGACTTCGCCCTTCAGGCCCAGTTTCTCCGCGCCATCTCCCAGCCAGCGAGACTCCAGCGAACCGCTGGCATAGTAGTTGTCTTCATGACTGTAATAGGCCGAATCCCCCTTTATAGAAGAAATTGAGAGCATCAGAACACCTCCCTGTCGTCATCAAAGTCATGCGCTTTATCTCTCGCATGGTTGATGTTGACTTCTTCCCTGCGGGTCATATCGCGGGTCTGGTGTGAGGTCTGAGCCCATGCCTCATATGCTGCGAAATCCACAACCTCACCGTCGCTGTTTAGCCCCGGGGGCATATCCTGTGGTAAATCCTGTTCGATATCCCGCTCAGTCCCTCCGGTGGAGGCTGAGCGACCTTCCGCTGCAACAGCAGTGGACGCCGAGTTTTCGGTATCAGCATCGCCGGCAGCGTCTTCTGTCTGTAATGGCCGCGTCACAGGAGGTGTATTCGCTTCCGCGAGAACGGCAGCCATCAGCTCGACAGAAGGGGGAGGGGTATTCGAAAGATTTCCCTTAGGAATAAATGCCCCACCAGGAATGGCCTGAATTAACTCTTCCCCGTCGAAAAGACCGGCAAACCGGCGGCGTTCTTCTTCACCACGGCGGACAATTTCATCCTCAAGCGTCTGATCGAGACTGGTCTGCACATCCCGCAACAGCAGAGCGTCAGCCACTTTGGGCATCGCCTCATACTTCATTGTCAGTTTCACTACCGGATAATCACCGGGAAGCGTGACATAACACTGCAGGTCGTTTAGGGACTGGATGTCTGAATAAGTCACCACAGTGACGCGTTCTTCCTCCTTACCGAAGGATATCCCGTCACGGACCTGCTCATGACCGAAGCTGGTCTGTTCACTGAATTTTTTACGCCGGGTTTCCCCGAGATCTTTCTCCACAAACTGTGCAATTTCCGCACTCGGGGAACGGAAGAAGAATTTGGTGTTCAGCAGGTCAAAAAGCCCTGCTGCGGCTTTAGGACCATAGATTTCTTCCATCTGAGCGATGTTCTGAAACCCCAGCACAAAACAGCCGCCAAATTTACGAGCTTCGGAAATAATCCTCGGTAATGAGGACAATTTATGCAGCGACGCCAGTTCGTCATAGAAGAACCAGACACGCCGCTGACGGTTCGGCCCCATAGCCAGCAGACTGGTCGCGGCAATACTGAGCCAAAGTGAAATCAATGGTTTGAGGGATTCATGGTTCTGTTCATCGGAGGTAATAAAAAGCCAGCCATTCTTCGATTTATCGGTCTGGCCTTTCATCCATTCCCGGATGGTAAACTTCTCCCGCCCCGGACGGTCAATCCCCTGCAGGTAGCGTAGAGCTTTAACATAGTTTGTCAGCACGCTCCGGATAGAGATGGCTGTCTTCTCGATTTTTCCGTCAACCAGTGTGGAGGCTGGTGTACCGGCCAGGAAAGCCCGCAGCTGGTCCAGCTTTATGGCCAGAAGTGTACGCAGGAATTTGTTGTAGCTGCGATCTTCGTCCTTACGCATGCGCTCAGCACCTTCCGCGAAAATGGTCCGCGCACTGCCCTGCCAGAAAGGATCTTCACCGCTACTGGCCGGGATCAGGGTCGTACTGGCATTCTCCAGTTCGGCGATAGAGCGGCATTCCTCCCACAAATCCCAGTTCGGGCAACGGGAATCCAGCGCATTAAGCACTTTATCCCGGGATTCGTCGTAGAAATCCTCAACGAACGTACAGCCTTTGTCGTAGATAATGACCAGATCGCCCCTGTCACGAAGCTGCTTCAAAATCTTACGCATCAGCGTGGATTTACCGGTTGATACCGTGCCATGCATAGCCATATTCTGAATCTCAGAATCCAGCTTAAGCGGCAGGTCATCGATACGAATATCGGATGCTTCGCCACGTTTTTTCATCATCCGGGCGACATCTTTTGGTGACTCACTAAGGACGCGACCACCAATGATTTCATCCTCGCTCTGCTTACGGCCGGTACGACCGAGATACCAGTACACTGCAAAGGTGGCCAGAAAGGCGACCAGCAGCGCGGCACACCCGGCAATAACCAGTTCCTGTTTTAGCAGTTGACCGCAGTAAAGGGTGTAACTGTCACTCAACACCTGCCTGGCGCTGTACTGCAGGTTATGTTCGTAATAACGGATGGTATAGACGGGCTGACTGACCATTTTTTCAGTAAAGGGCGACATTATCCGGACAAACCAGTAAATAATGCCGTTGGTCAGATTCTGAATACTCATTCGCATAAGCAGGACGGCGATGCCAAATAAAACCGTCCCCATAATAACGTAATAAGAAATCAGGTTATTTATTTGCAGGAACATTTTCAGGCGCATGAAAGCGACCTGACCGCCCTGCGTTAAGTCGCGAGGATTCAGGCTCATTATATTTCCCATAGACAGACTGATCGTAAAAGCAAAATAAAATGCTTCAGACGATTAGTTTATGGAGTCAAAGAAGATTGGAGTGTGTTATTTGCAACAGACAAGCCAGGAATAAGGGTGGTTAAATAACCACCCTGGTATTTCATAGAATATTAGCTACAGATTTTGCAAGCTGTTCCTCAAGCACCGGCTTCGCCTCTTCAAATTTCAGGTTTACTTTATTAGCAGAAGACACAACGCGGGTTTGGTATTTATGCTGATTACCCGTTTGTGTACTGGTCTGTACTTTATAACCAGAAGTGCCCTGTTTCAGAGCTGCGACATTATCGGTCTGCACGCTGGCGTTAGTTTTTTCAGAAATCTGAATATCCGTCACCATCGTATAGTTGATATCTTCCACCATCGCGTCAGCGGCCATTCCCACCAGACCTGCCGCCAGGCCAACACCTAATATTGCGCCGGCAGAACTGGAGTTATAACCGGTAATCCCCGCACCTAATGCGGCACCCGCTATCGCCCCTTCGTAGCCCTGGTTCAGGAACCCCTGGGCGGTACGCAGGTCCATTTTATCCGCTTTAAGGATATTCGCCTGAATCCAGTAATGTGCGTTTTCCGGTGATGAGGTTACTGTGTAGCCTTTCTCCTGAACAGCTTTAGCGACTTTGGCTTGCAGGCCAGACATGTCTTTATCAGACGTATTCTTGATCTGCAGGAACACTGTTTTCTGTGAAGAAGGCTCAAGCCAGATTGTTTCACTCATCTGAGTCTTCACTTCGAGATTACGTTTCTTTATCGCTGTGCTCATCGCTCCACAACCAGACAAAAACAGGGTGGAGGATAATACGGCAGTCATTGCCATCAACTTAATGTTTTGTTTCATATTTTTCTCATTTCCATATAAGTTGCATGATATCTATCATGCCCAGAAGAACCACTATCATCACCACACTCTCAGAGTGTGGTATGAATAATGTACAGGCAGAAGCATAACCATATCAATCATAAGGTTATGCTGAGGTTTAAACGCAGGGTTATTTACTCATTAGCAAAGCCCTGAAGATATGGCTTATTTGGGGGTTGCGGAGAGCAGTTCTTTCACTTTTGACAAACTACTCACCACCGCAGGTGTCATATATCGGGATAATGAACCTTGTAAAAAGAGAGCACTCATGAGGAAAGTCACAAACCATGAGATACCTAACCCAGCGATAAAGGGCTCACCGGCCCACAGTAAAATGCAACCAATCAAGGAATTAACAATGAGTAACAAACGACTGTAAAAGCCTATTTTTGTCTTGATAATCCTCAGCAGGATTGATTCATCTTTAACTTCCTCCCCTAAAATTAGGGAAATACACACATTACTGTATGTCGCGCCAATAAAAACGAGAGTGAAAACCAACATGAATGGTGCGGAAAGCAAAATAAGGGAGGAGATTTTTTGCATTTGAAAATTGAGATCCCCTGGCTCCCTATAAATAAAGAACGCCAGAAAAACAAAAACAATCTGAATCCCATAAACATACTTCAACCAGCCAAAAATAACCTTCAGAATATTTTTATTTGACGGAATCTCATAATCCCTTTCGCTCATTGATTTCAATATAAAAGCTGCATCCTTTTCTAAATCTGAACGTTTCATCTAACTTCACCTTATGACTTATCAATCCGTTTTTGCAAATCATCCTTTATCTTATTTAACTCTTCACGTCCCTTGCCACTCCCACCGTCCCATTTTTGTCTATCTTCCTCGGCACTTTTAGCGTCATTAAAGTTTTTATTACCCTGTTCATGTTCATTCTGCAAGCGATTGTAATCCGTCCAGGCAGAATTACCGGATGAGTTCACAGAATTTTTATCATTATCGACCTGAGATTCAGCACTATTGCGGCGATGTTGTACATCAGCACCAACCTCATTACCTTGTTTCACTCCATTCGCACTGGCCAGTGCATTCATGCTGCCCTGCTGCTGAGCGTATTCCGCCTGAAGGTCTACGTGACCTGATGACGCGCCGACACCGCCGATTCCGTCACCGGTTCGTCCTTTATTTTGTTCAAATTCCTGCAGCAATTGTGGTTTCATACGATCTTCCACAAATTCCTGGACCATCCTGTCTCGTTCTGCACGCACCTCAGGGCTGGCTGCATCCGACAATAGTTTATCAGCTTCACCTGGGCGCTTACTGGTGACATAACCGACAAACTCCTGAGAGTAGTTCTGGTTAATATTGGCACTGTTATTTTCTGCATAGCTGGCCAGCTGAGAGTATTCATGACTACGGGTAACCGCATCGTTAAACTGCGATGCCTGGCTTTGCAAACTGGAGAATGTTGAAGACAGTTGGTTAGCAAGGGATGATGATGCATTGTCGGTATGGCTGCCGCTGTCCGTCACGCGGGTAGACGTCACAACGTCCATTGCGTCGCGGAAATCCTTCAGTTCCTGTGCACTGAAACCTTTGCTTGTACCTCCCTGATGAGTCAGATCGGAACTGGTGCCATGCGAAGAACCACTTCTGCCGGTATACTCGGTCTTCAGATGCCCTTCTACCGAGCCTTTCATCCCGGTAGCCAGTCCAGCAACTTTCCCCAGAATCTGTCGATCGGAATCGAAAGAAATCTGAGCACTTCCGCCTGCTCCGGCACTCATATCCTGACTTTTAGTTGCCGCTGCCCGAATACCTTCCGCCAGAGTGGTATTTTCATCGCGGGCATAGCGGGAACCAATAGACTGAATGGTGTTCAGTGCTTTGGTCAGATTGCTGTTAGTCGACGTGTCTGTACCCGAAACAGTGGTATCGCTGTTACCACGCTGCTGACTCCACTGGTTTAACTGCGATGTCGCCAGGCTTGAGGTCTGAGACAAGCTGTTGCTCAGGCTTTGAGCCTCGCTGATAGCATCGCGTTGCTGTTTCTGCCAACTGCTTGTCGCCGTTTTACCCAGCATGATATCCACCGGCAGTTTTGATATGGACTCAGCATTATTGAACACCTGCTGACCTGACGAAGTCAGAGTTTTCGTCGCCCCGCTCTCAAGCTGGTTCGTCATATGGCCTTCACGATGGCTGTAGTTGGTATCCCACTTATTACCCTGTACATTCCCCGTCGTCATATTGTTATAGGACCAGTTACCGTCAATCGCCTGCGAAGACGACTGTGTGGAGGCTGACTGCAGTGTCTGTCCCAGATAGTTCCCCGCCTGCGATACCACCTGCCCTAAACCTTTAACCATACCCCATGCGATAAACGGGATGGACAGCGCCAGCCAGCCGGCTGTGGTGCCAATATCGGAATAGGTATTCTGTACCTGGTCAAACGTGGCCAGCGTCACCGCCGTCCCGTTGAGTTTGCCCTGCAGGTAGAAATTCATCGCATGGTTCAGGATGGAGAACAGAATGGGCCACATCTGCAGATAGGCGATGGTGTAGATATAGCCTTTGATGATTGTCCAGGACAGGGAACTCACCACGGCCAGAACAATCAGCACCGGGAACAGCGCCATTGTCATGCCCAGCAGAACGCTGTGCATCACCGGCAGCGTGTTGGCGGCGATGGATGCACTGGTCGCCTGCGACAGACGCATTTTTGCCATCGATGTCTGCGTGGCGGTGTTCACCAGTCCGGCCGTATCGCCATTCTGCGCTGAAAAACTCTCCAGACCACTGCGCAACCCGTTCATCACCACGTTCTTGCGTATGATTTCGGTGGAGGTCAGGGAGTTGCCGTGGAAATAATTATAGCTGTCGCCCAGCATTTCGGTGAACAGTGCCGTACTGGCGCCGTTTGTCGGACCAAAGACCTGGTTCGTGAAACCGTGCATCCGGTTAAGCACCTGCTGGAGAAACGGGAACATATTCCGTCCACTGATATCACTCGAATCCGTGTTTATTTTGGTTGTGGCCTGCTCGCAGGTCAGAAAATTGCGGTTTTTGTCATACAGGCCACGCAGCGGGCTGGGTTTACTGAATATCAGCGCGTAGGGGTCTGTAGAGTTCATCAGGTCGCCAATGCTGTACTTGTTGTTCAGCATAATGTCACCCACCACGCAGTTATGGACGTAATCAGAGAACATGCGCTGAATTTCCGGCTCAGAGAACCGGAAATCACTGCTCCCCGCCGCCAGCTGCGCGCCGAACAGCATCCCGGTTTTGCTGTAAGTCAGCGCGTCCGGCCGGGCAAACACAAAATCGTAAACCTGTGCCATTCCGGCACCAATACGGGTGATCAGGCTGGCTGGGGCTGCAAGGCCGGTCGGGACATTATCAACCTGATAGATGGCCGCAGGCTCAGACACGTCAATAATCTGCACGTTCCGCTTGTCCCCGACCAGAACGGCAATCACCAGGACATAAAATCCGGCCCATTTGACCAGGTCCATAATATTGCGCGTGCGGATATAGGTTGCCGCCCCGACAATCACCGATACGGCGGTGGCCATAGCAATCAGTGAGTCTCCGGCCCTGCTGTTAAAAAATGCCGCCACGCCATTGAGCGTATCCTGAAACCACGCTCCGCCGGCAACGGTGTAAATCGTATCAACGGCCATATCAATTCACCCTGCTGAACTGGTAGTTACCCAGCACACGATCGCTCATCTTTGAGGAGACCTGCTGGCGGATAAAGCGGATTTGCTGCTGCGCGGAGATAAGGGCATCTTCTTTAATCTGCACTTCCATACGCAGTGAGTTAAGCGCCTGGCGCGCTTCGGCCAGCCCGCTTTTCAGCTCTTTCATGTTGGCGCCCGGGTAATCTTTGGTGGCAAGCGATCCGTTAACCACCTTCATTACGGCTTCCAGATACTGCAGATAGATATCGACCGCAATGTAGTCCGTCAGCTGAGCAAACAGGGACTGCGAGACACTCAGTGACGACTGGTCCACAATCCAGGAAAGAATGGGGATGGAAGTGCTGTTGATGAACTGCTTTTCTTTTTCCGTGAGCGGCGTGTCGATGATGGCCTTGTTCTCTATGCTGGTCAGCATGTCCTGCACCATCTTAATAAGGGATTTGTCTGCGGAAATCGTCACGTTATTCAGGGTCGGGGACAGGCATTTATTCTGGTTATCGCAGACGTATACCTTTGCCGTCCCCCCGCTCATCATCGCTGTCAGCAGACTGCGGTCCGATGCCATTGAAGACAGTACCCGCAATTCACCGTTACTGCCGAAAATCACCGAACCACTGATACTCATGGCGAACTGACGCAGCTCTGCATTGTTGCTGAGTGAGCTGTTGCCGAGCGCATCCCACATCAGGTTGATATCCTTCAGTACCTGGTCCTTTTCCGCGCCGGTGGCTTTATCCGCGACAGAGCCATATTTCCCGCCGGAGGTACAGCCCTGACGGGACGCCACCCAGTCCGAGAACACGCTGGTTTGCCCGCCAACAGACTGGCAGACGTTCTGCTGACTCTCGCCCCACATTGAGGCCACGCTGTCGACCATCGCCTTTGCCGCCTGACAGCTGGACATATTGAACCGGTTAATATCGGCGGCCATCTTCTGCAGGAAGTCCTTCGCGGCCTTCAGTTCCGGTACGGTGGTTTCCAGCGCAAGGTCAAAGAAGTAGCCCGCCGCGTTGGCCATAGTCTGCTTCACAAAAGCCATAATCTGGTCGGAGTTAATAAAGGAGAATGCCCCCAGATACACGTCAATCCCGCCGCACCCGGCGTTGATGGACGGCAGACTGATGGAAACCAGCTGAATATTCTTGTTGCCGGTGCGCGCGTAGAACGAGCCTCCGGAGACATAGCGTGCGGCCTGCCCCTGCCAGGCCTTAGCCGAGGTGGTGTTGCTGGCATAGCTCATGTCATTAAAGAATGAGTTCATGTCATCCTGCAGCGCGGCCTGCGCCGTGCCTGCACTGTACAGACCCAGCGCAAAGGCCAGGCAGAGCGGTTTCAGTCGCATCATCGTTGTCCCTGAGAAGGTGATGTAAGAGGTTTCCCAGCCTGGCGATCCAGCGCCATCCGGAGTACTTCATCGAGGCGGGTGCGGAATTCTCCAGCCTCTGCGGCACCCTGCAGCAGCGGCCAGGTTTCCATCGTGTTGACGTTGGTCAGAAAGATGGTTGGCGTGGCCACCGGCAGGCCGCTCTGGAAATATTCCACCATCACATCCGGCGTTGCCGGCAGAACATCGGGGAATTCGGCATCGCCCTTCCCGTCAAGGCTGACGGGGAAAACGTCAAGACCGGTCTGCTGTGAAAAGGCTTTCAGAACCGGCGCAAACTGACGGCAGTACTGGCAGGTCGACTGCATGAACAACACCACCTTCCACTCCAGCAGGTTAACTTTCCTGCCATCACTCAACGGATACCAGACGGGTGACGTATTCTGAGCAGCACGGTCTGGGGTTGTTGCCGCCCCGTTTTCTGGCAGGCTGAGCGCATCCATCGCGGGTGCGCTCCGGCCCGTTTTTCCGGCTTCAAGAGCACGGATATCATCCAGTGTCCCGGCGTGCAGACAGCCGGACAGTATCGCCGCCATCAGGATGGCGGTCCGTAATACAGTAATAAGCATGAGGAACCTCAAAAGACGGGGGTTATCAGTAATCCGGCGCAAAGTGGGTCAGCACGCTGACCATCTGCCTGTCTAGGTCGTCGTGGCTCATAAAACCCCAGGCAAGGGGTTGCCACTGGTGAGTTT
Source organism: Enterobacteriaceae bacterium (assembly GCA_902363335.1). Classification (GTDB taxonomy): domain Bacteria; phylum Pseudomonadota; class Gammaproteobacteria; order Enterobacterales; family Enterobacteriaceae; genus Kluyvera. The sequence goes on from CABIZV010000009.1 coordinate 26,879, forward strand.
TCGGGTCGACCAGAAACGTGGCCGGGAAGTGGGTGACACGCATTTTTTCAGCCTGTCCGCTGTCAGGGCGACTTTGCGGCAGCTGGTCGCTAAGTTTTCCGTCCACGCTGACGGCCATGAGCGTGATGCCCCGGTCTTCACAGTAAGCCCGAATCACCCCGGCCATCAGGTTGTCGACGGCGTTATTACCCCGGTAGAAGAAGAACAGGCCATAACGCTGTGCCACCTGGCTGATAACCGCATTCTGGACCTTCTTCTCTTCCGTCAGACGGGCTTCCACCGTGCCGTTGTAATGGGAGCGCTTCACGTTGTAATCCAGCTCCGGATACTTCAGTCGGGCCAGTTTCGCCGTCTGGGTAAAGTCCGTTGCCCGGTCAGTCCAGAAGTTCTGCAGTGTCATAAAGCGGCGGAAATTCTCCGCTGATGGATACAGGATGGCGGTATCCAGCGCTTCACGGGTTGCCTGCTGGAGCACCTTTTTCTGCTCTGATGGCGTCATGCTGGCCAGGCGTTCCCGTAGTGTCGGCTGCGGCGCCGGTTCGGACTCGGTCTCTTCCGCATTAGGGTTGTACCACTGCCATCCCTCTTCCCGTGCGTAGTTGGGCGCCAGCACATCCTCGGGAGCAGCATGCAGCGATGCTGCCATCATCAGGGCCAGCGCGCCGGCAATAAATCTCATGGCGCGTTATCCTTCATTTTCTCTGCAATGATGTCCTGCGCTTTTTTCAGCAACGCCTGGTCTTCCGGAATTTCACTGCCGGCATCGAGATCGCTGTAAAAATCACTGAAGTTCATCACCCCAAAATCGAGGCGCTGCAGTTCATCCACCGTGATGCCACGACAGTCCGGAGACTTTCCGCTACCGAAGCCAACGCCCAGCTGGTCACGACGTCCCTGCTCCTGAACAATACGGGCCAGTTTTGAATCAAACTGGCAGTAGCCGCGCTTTTTCTCGAGGCAGACACCGAGGACCTTTTTACTGCAGTATTCCCCGACATAGACCGTCAGTTTTTTCTCTTTGGCCTTGCCCAGCGCTTTTTCCTCGCTGCTGCAGCTGGACAATCCCACGTCCTGTCCCCAGCCGGAATCCTTGCAGCAGTTGTTAAATCCCGCCGCAAATTTCTTGCAGGACTTCCCTTCTCCGGTAAAGGCGCGGACGTTCTCGCCGTTCAGTTCAGCCACGTCTTCGCCCGCTGCGGCAACGGCGGCGAGAGCAGAGACGGCCTGACCAAACATATTGCTGGTTCCGGTCTGGCCCTGCGCACAGCTGCCGTCTTTACAGAAAAACTCTCCACCGCAGATCTGGCCGTTACCTTCTTTTTTACGCTCACAGGAGTATGTGACCAGTTGGCTCACACAGAAACCATCCACGGTATCCGCACACTGGCTGCGCGTCACCGTACAGGCAGAGTCCTTCATGTACTCCCCACAGGTCCCTTCTGTCTCGGTCTGGGTGAGGTATGTGTCCTGCCATTTCCAGCAGTCCTGGTGGATGCTGTAGTTTTTTCCCTCTACAACGACGGTCCTGACGCCGCCAGGCTCCACACACTGAGAGCCGGTCATGGCGCCTTCAGACTTGCTGAACGGGCAGCTTTCCGACCACTCCACCCGCGGCACCCATTCCCGGCTTTTCACCTGCATATATAACGTCAGCGTCAGAGTGGAACTGCCGTTCAGGAAGCTGTTATAGATATAATCATCGACCGTTCCGATGCAGCTGCCATTTCCGCTACAGCTGGTACCTGACAAGCGTTGGCCTTCTGATAAACGCATTCCAGCGGCACCTGACAAAGAAACCGTCTCTGACTTACCTGACAGCAGACTGGAGTTAAAAGTTGTATTAAGCAGATTCATTTTTGAATTCAGAAACGCATAGCCTGCTTTTATTGTCAGGTTCCCACTGAGGATCAGCCCTTCCTGTGGGGCTGTGAAGCTAAAGACGATCTGCTTACCTGACCGACTAAAGCTAAATTGTTGCGGATTAACGGTGATATATTTATTTTCTGTGGTTTCTTTCCAGTCACCGACAATAGTCGCGGTACGGGTGCAATACTGCTCAATTTTCGTGTCCCGCAGACACTGATGTGTGGTGATCTCGGTAAAACTGGCTGGCTGGTCCACACATCCGTCAAATCCACCGCCAGTAATGGTCTCAGCTTTGTCCTTCATCGCCAGTCCTTCGGCAATAAAGGGTGCATCCAGTGACGGTTTGTTGTCTGGCGGTGTATTAAGGATAGATTCCGTGATGGCTTTTCCGGCCTCAGAACTGTTCATCGCGGCAGAACCCGGTGATGTCATATCCACGCCCGATGAGGTCACCCCACCATAGTATCCACTCTCAGCGGGGGAAGTCGTGTAGCCCGGGATGACCTCCGCAGGCTTAAATCCCTGAATGGCATCAGCCCCCTGCCCTTTGCTCGCCTTACCCTGCTGCATTCCCTGATTAAACTGCTCGTTAGCGGTGAGCGGCTGTACCAGAAAGGCCGATGCCGTAGCCACCAGTAAAAGGAGTATCCTTTTCATTCACCCTCCTCGCCCAGCAGGCTTTTAGCGGTCTGCGCGCAGTCACCTTCTTCTGCCACGCGCTTTAATGCCTGATGCAGTGTGAGATCGCCCTGAAGACGGTCAACTTTATCGCCCTGATTACCGCAGGCGACAATCAGTACCGGGACGGCGGAAATGTTGTATTTACGAAAGGTGGTCGGGTCTATCTGCACGCCTCCGGTATTACTCTCTTTCACCAGCCGGGCGACAGCATTCGCCGTGGCCCGCATGTCGCCATTCACCATCCCCCGGATAACCACAGGAATATTCAGCGCTGCCGCGTCCTGAACGCGCTGTTTCAGTTCATCTGGTGGCATCGAGAAAGAAACAAAAACCAGTGCAGCCTCAACAGGGCGCTCCCCGGGCTGCATGGATTGCCGGAACTGCTGTGCCTGCGCGTCGAGGAACGACTGATCCTGCGGTGCCACCGGACGGGGTTGCTTCAGGAACTCCGGGGTTTGCAGAGACTGAAAGCGCTGACGGTCCAGTTGCAGCTGTTCGTGAATGAACTGGCGATTTTCCGTGTGTTCAGTGGCCTGAGCCAGCCCTGAGGTCACCAGAGCAAGCAGAAAAATCAGTGATTTGCTCACAGGGTTTCCTCCTCCGGCTGTTGGGCTACCGGGCCATAAGCCATTGCAGCAGAACGCCCGATCAACATGTCGTTCCACATCAGCCTTTCTCCGTCCGGCATATGTTGCGTCAGGAAAGGCAGCAAATCGCTTAATCTCCTGTCGATAAAGGCCAGTCGCTCTGTGGTCAGCTTTATGCTTTCCCGCCCCGGTTGAGTCACAGCAATTGCGGCTTCGCGGCATTCGAGAATGCACTTGTAAAGCCCACCATTTTTCAGCGCCATACCGTAAAGCTGGGCGAGTGTCTGTTCAGCCAGGTCGGCGCGGGAAGCGGCCAGTTCATAACGGGCGAGGACAAGCTCATACTTTTTGTTGTTCACAAACATACTGTGCTCCTTAGAGGAAAACGCAGTTGCGTTTACGCCAGAAGAGATACCCAAAGTTTCGACGGTCGTTAGGCATGTTCTTGCCGGTTTCCCAGCGGGTCACACTGCGGCCGAGTGGATGGCACTGCCCGGCATCGGGGTACTTGTTGACCAGGTGATAACGCCAGCGGCTTTTCGGCATGATGGGGGACGGATATTCAAAGCAGACTGACGTGTTTTCACCGATTGAGTTCATGATCATGCCCTGCCGATGCAGCTTGAACGCCATACGTTCACTGAGCAGTAATGAGGTCTGCAGGGGGCTAAATTCATTGGAAACCCAGCCGTTAAACGGGTACATACTCCCCTGACTGCCGGCGCACCAGAACAGGGCGTCCAGCGGCATATGCGTCAGGCTGGCAGCGGCATCAGCCGCACAGGCCGCCTGCGCAATCACATTGCCGAACAGGATCGCTTCAGGCTGGATGATCATGCTGAGCGAACTGCTGTCCCACATCGGGTCCAGTTCGGAAAGATAGGCAATATCCATATCACCGGTCTGCAGGCAACCCACTGACGTGATGATATTAAGCCAGTATGTCAGGGGATATTTGTACCAGTGGACATGGTAGAACGCACCGGGATTGGCCCGGTTCTCCTGCCCGCCGGTCCCGCTGCCGACATTACCAATATTGATGTTGAATCCCCCCAGATTCACCATGCAGTACGGAGAGCGCGTCACATCGGTCAGAGCCATCGGCTCCCAGTAACCGATGGCCAGCCCCACACGCCAGAAAATCCCCATAGGGCAGAACTGGATGGGCATCGACGGGTTGGCGGTGTCCGGCTGGCGTCCTTTGGCCACCGGCACATTGCCAATGGTGACCGGGAAAATGCACTCCCAGCAGACATCAGTGATCGGGTTGACAAAATTACCTTCACATTCAGCAGAGGCTGCCTGTGCCGTTCCGCTCATCCCGGTCAGACACAGCAGCGCCAGCCCCAGAGCAGCCAGATATCGCTTCATGGGGTCACCTCCGGCATATCCAGGGCGAAGGTGTCCACCCGCAGACGACGGCGATCTTCCGCCAGCGTCACCCGGGCCGGAATGGTTTTGAGTTCAAACTTCCGGCTGAGAGAACCATCCTGGTCGAAGTAGATTCGGGTATTCAGGGCGTTGGTGGCTTCGCGGACATCACCGTTGACGAGTATGACGCGGTACGTCAGCGTCCCGGGCTTTTGCTTCTTCATCCACGCCAGCTGCTGCGGGTTATCTGCATCGATAAAATACAATGTGTCGGTGAAGGGCACTGTATCCAGAGGATTGATCACCTGCCCCTTGCGGGCAAACACCTGTCCCTGATGGTCCTTCAGATCTTCGCTGACCGTCAGCGACGGATCGATATAGTGCGTGGTGTTCTCCTGCGCCAGCGTCAGTCCTTCAACCGGTTTAGGGCGTAGAGTGTTTTCAATGACACGCTGTTTGAATGCTTCCTGCTCCCGGGCCATTTCACCACTGGCCTCCATTGCCTTCAGGCGTGTCTGGATGGTAGTGAGCATGTCCTGCTCAGCAATGGGGTACATTTCCCCCCATGTCCCCAGATTTTTTGCCTGTGCTACGCCGGAAATCAGCAACAGCGCCAGCAGCCCTTTTTTCATCAGTTGCCGCCTCCCGCCGCCATTCGGTGTGCCACCCCTGTCTGAATCTCATCAGTGATATCGCCCGCTCCGCTGACAACTGCGGGCGTAACTAGGATCAGTGCATCATGACGGACCTGCCAGTCCTGCAGTTCCGCATTAAGGCTGGTCATAAATCGTTCGGTAAGTGCCTTAGTCTGAGGCTCATCCAGTGACTGAGCGCCAGCCTGTTCAGTGAACTGATCCAGCGTTTTTTTCATATCAAATGACACCGTCACTGGCGTACGCCAGCTAATCAGCAGTGACGTGACGGCGGCGTTAATACACAGGATGGTGGCGGCAACTAGTAACAGGCTGCGCAGACAGCGGCGCCTCTGGCGTTCGCGTTGCGTCAGGGCCTTTCTGGCAGTTGTGAGTTTTGATTGCGAGTCGTTAACCTGTTCCGTTTTCATGCTGCCTCCGCAAGCGCTTCCAGTTCGCGCATCTCATCAGGGAAGTTACGTTGTGCCAGCTGGTATACGGCGTCATGGATATCCATGTTCTGCTCCCGGCACTGGCGGATAAATTCGAAGTCATCACCCTTTGAACTGAACATCGCGCGACTGAGCGGGTCGACAAAGAGACGATGGAAACTGCAGGTATCGTTGATGCGCAGCATAAAGGAGGAGAACCACTGGTCTTTGGCATCACCGAACTTACCGATAACACTGCGCTCCAGCTCGCTGAACTGGTTAGGACGGTTCTGGTTATACTGCTTAAACTCAGACGCATCCTGTTTGAGGATCACCTTGAAGGCAGAGTTACCCCAGGCCGCTTTTGCCGCGCCGGAGGCATCATCGGCGTCAAAGTCTTTGATATTCTGGCTGATGGTGATGAACGCGCCACGGTGGCGGCGAACCGTACGGTAGCCGGTTTCAATAAACTGACCGACCTTCTCATTTTTAAAGTTGAGCAGTTTCCAGCCTTCGTCGATGGTGCAGCACTTCTTCAGACTGCGCGGCGTGCGGTACATTTTGTCTTCGATGTAGATGATGAGGGAGAACATCACCGCAACCAGCAGGTCTGGCTTGTCCTGCAGGCCACCCAGCTCCAGGACGATAAAGCGGGCGTCATCGGTCAGTGACGGCTCGTCGCTGTTGAAGTATTCGCCGTAAATCCCCCAGGAGCAGTACTTCCCGAGCAGTTCGATAATTTCATCCAGCCGGTTGGTGATACCCGGCGAGTTCTGGTATTTCTCATCCTCACGGATAGCCGTCAGCTTCTGGACTACGTGGTCAATACGGGCTTTTTCCCTGTGCGCTTCCCAGGCCTCCTGAACCCCGCGCAGCAGCAGACTGTGGTGAACTTCATCCAGCGTGCCGTTCGGGCTTGCCAGTACCGCAAGCTGATCACGGATGCGTTCTCCGGACTCATTGATGTTGGAAATGTTGGCAAACGGATTGAATTTGAGTGATTTACCGTCAAGGTATGTCCCCCCCACGTTCTCGCAGAACGATTTGTAGCCGTCCCCCATGTCAAACACCCAGGCGATACCACCGGAGTCCAGCACGCTACGCAGGATAGGCTGTACCAGACCGGTCTTTCCCGCCCCCGAGGTGCCTGTAACCGCCATGTTGTAGTTGGTGTTACCCATCCCGTCCCCGTAGATATCGAGGAACGCCAGTTGGTTGCGGTAGGACGGCGTCAGCAATCCACCCTGACACAGCCGGTTGTCTGCCACCACCGGCAGCAGATTCACGGCCTGGATACTCTCAGCCCGGCAGGTGGCCCCGCCCATTTTTATATCTTCCCAGAGTCCTTCAGCATGAATGAAGGGGATCATCGCTATCCAGTTACGGAACTGCATATAGGTCGGGGAAAACAGATCTATGCCGTTCTTCTTGAAGGTATTAATGACCTGCTGTTCGCAGACAAGCGCATCCTCATCCGTATCCGGACAGAACGTGGTGACGTTATAGTAATAGCGGACAATACAGGTCTGGTTACTGTTGAGATGCTCGCGGATCTCCTTCCACTCTTTAGCCTGTTTGGCCACGCCGGGAAACAGGGTGGCATAGGGAGAGTTCGCTTTTTTGTCCCGGTCGAGATACTTGCGCGTGGCTTCCCCTTGCGTCGCCACCTGGTCTTCGGCCTCCATCACCATCGTGATAACGAACGGGCTGGCGATTGTCAGATCGGGGCTGAGCAGGTTGGACAGGTTATCGCCGCCCATCCACAGCATGAACATATCCGGGTTGTTCTCCAGCATGAAGTTCATGGCCCGCGTGGCGGTAACGCTGCCCTGACGGTCGGCAAGACTGATGAGAACATCATCCGGACGCACATCGATACCAATACGCTGGTCAACACAGCGCTGATGCAGCTCATCAAATTTGCCGACACGAACCTCATCGGGGTACAGCTGGTCGTGTCGGGCATTCAGCATCCCGTGAACCAGCGTGGCCAGCTCCTGGTCATCTGCCGCCTGCGTATAAATTTTTGCCGCATCCAGTGAGGAGCGAAGGACTTTCAGGGTGTGAGCGACTTCCGTCATCACAGCTGCCGTCCGCTTCTTCGCCTTCACGCAGTAAGAAATATACAGACGGTAGTCACGCAGAGTTAGCGGCAGACCGGTCGGGCTGTTGAACTGCTGCTGCGCCGCGCGCTGATAATACGCCCGGGTGATACGGTTAAATTTGTCAGCATGCTTCCCCTGCCAGCGGAACTCAGACAGGCCCCGGTCAAGCTGATCGCCAATCAGTTTGCTGGACACCAGGTGGAATGATATTGGCGTCTTACGCGGCAGTTTGCTTTTGATAAGATCTTCCAGCACATACACAATCTGTTCGTTAGCGCCGATAAGGGGCTCTGCACGCAGCAGAAAGCCCACCGTACTACGGTTCACAAACAGCCCACTGTCACGGTCATAGTCACGGTACGGCAGGACGCTGGTCAGCTGCGGAAAATCCAGGCTGGCCAGATTGCGCGTCATCTCCGACGCGCCATCCGGCATCCGGAAGGCGTTCTGCAGATTTTCCAATACGTTCAGAAATTTTTTCACCCGAAACTCCTTAATTTACCCGGGCCGGAAGAACCCAGTCGGCAGGACTGACCACAAAGGACACCCGACCGGGCTGATGGAAGGCGTTATCGCTGTCCACCCAGGGCGCAATCCAGACCGTGGCTATCCGGTCCTGGCTGCGTTGTGGATGCACGGAGCCGGGATTGTCACAGCGCACGCTCTGGCATGAGAGTGCCGGAGTGACTACGGACACATTTGTGCGTGAAACAGGTGTCACCGGCGTTACGGCAACCGGACGGGGCGTCAGTGTTGACGCTGCGGCGTTCGTGTTTATGCCTGTCGGGGTGCCAGCTGATACTACGGACGTGTTGCTGGTGACCTGTCCGCCGGAAGCGGGACTGACAACGGAACGGGATGCAGACGGAACAGCCGCCGCAGAGGCGGCCGGGAGATTAACCAGGGAAGGCAGTCCGCCCGCAGCCGGCCTTCCCGCCTGCTTTGCCGCCTTGTCCCGGGCCAGCTGATTAGCCTTCGTCATGGTCATACAGGTATCAGACGTTGTGGCATCGCAGTCGAAACTGCTTTTGACACCGGCACAACCGGATAACAGCAGGGCGCACCCTGCCAGCATAAGTGTGATTTGTTTCATCGCTGTTTCCTGAAAAATTATGCGCTGAAGGGTCTGGCTGGCTGCGAAAGCGCTGAGTTAATAAACTGGATTTCAGCAGCCAGACAATAAGAGGCGTAATGCCAGTCATAATGGGCATCGGCTTCATTCATCTGACGAAGCGGCGAGCTTCGAAGACTCTCGAACCGGGAAATACCGTCTTTCAGCTGTGCGTGCCATGTCATGGGTAGCCGGGAATAACGCAGTACACCGATGAGGGTTATCAGGCCGGTTACTCCACTGAAAAGGATGGAATCCGTTAACACGTAGCCCATCAACAGCATCAGGGTGGCCAGGGTAAAGGCCCTTAGCTGACGAGGAGCAAAATTGTCATGTGTGTACTCCACCCGTGCCTGAAGGATCTTCAGGTGCTTCAACCGTGCAATTAACTCCGGTCTGGTCAGGTCGCTGAAATCACGCAAAAGTAATAAAGAAGCATCCATCACTTTTGTTGACCTTCATCCCCTGGCTTCGGTGGATACCGGATGTTGCAGTTCTGACGGATAGCCTCCGCCATCCTCTCTCCGTTCTCACCGCTATAAAGCGCTTTGATCTGGCTGACGTCAGACTTCGCCAGGAAAATCCGGATGACCTGACTGAGTGTCACGGTTTTACCACTGCCGGTTTTTCCCACAACCATCACATTGACTTTTCTGCTTTCCATCGTTCACCTCTGATAAATTCTTTCCCGAATTTCCAGTAACCGCTGACACTCAGTGCAGGTCCTGACACCAGGTATCGCTTTTTGACGCCGTTCCTGAATACGGTTTCCACAACATTCACACCGGGTAAGGCTTTCACCTTTAACGCTTAACTGTTGTCTGACCGCCTGAATGTGCAGCCTGTGAATCAGGTCTTCCTGCTCCTGCAACTGGTCCAGTACGTCTGCCATCGCTCTTTCCTGTGTATGCTGCCCGGACACGCTACCGCCCATCCCTTTCTCGTCTTCCAGGGCACTAACTATTCCGGATTGTGTTGTTGTGGCCGGTTTCCCGGCCCCGTTTACTGTGTGACGACCTGGCCAGTCGTCGGAACGACGGTGTCTCCTACCCTGAAGTCCTGCAGCTGCTTCAGCATGTCCGGCGTGTTACCCGGCATGGCAGCAGGCGTGGATGAGGAAGAAGGTGGATTTTGTTTCTTACGTGCAGCCGCTTTCGCGCGCGCCTCTTCCAGTGTTTCGAGCTGGAAGCCATCCTGGAAAACAAGTGTGACTTCATTGCCCGCGCCGATTGGAATGACGGGGTGATACTGTTCAGCGCGTTTGATGTAGTAATCGGAGAGTGTTTTAGCAGCAGAACTGACGCCACCGCCGAGCCCTGCCTGGCCGATATCGCCGGCGCTCATGCTGGCAGTCGCGCCGACACCCACGGTAGTGGAGGAGGCTTTCTCAATGCCCTTCCCTATCCCGTCCAGGAAGCCCGCGCCACCCGCATACAGCAGGATCTGGCCATTACGCATGACCACTTCGCCCTTGATACCGTTCTTGCCCATAAAGGACACATGACCGGCAATCTTCTGGTCGATGTTTTCATCACCCAGCTTGCAACTGATTGAGCGGGTACGAACGATGGCGCGCTCACTGGAGACATCCCCCCACGCCTCCAGTGTCACAAAGCAACCTGTCAGATCGAACTCTTCATCGTTGGGCATCTGAACTTTGCCGGTGAGACGCAGCTGCATCGGGGCGGTATTTTTATCGCCAGTTACGGACGCATTGGCATCCGCCCCTTCCACGACGATGGCTTCAGCAAAACTGCCGGAAGAAATCCACGGGAAACGGGGCTTTTTCGGCCCGGTATCCGGCAGACTGAACTCCTGACTGTCCATCATTCCCGGGCGCTGAACGGGGGTCATCACCGGTGCTGCCGGGGCCTGTCCACCACTGGCTGGCCAGAAACTGGTCGGGGGTGGGACATTACCCGCGGGTACAGGTTTCCCCTGTGAGGCCAGCGCCCCCGGCAGGGGTTCGGCACTGAGGGAGTCAAAATTCTTCCCGGCCTCAAGCTGCGTCTGCAGTAACTGGTTCTGGTCTTCCAGCTCACGAATGCGATCCTGACTGCCTTTAAGATCGCGACTGACAAGCCCCATTTCGGTACGCAGTTTTTTAATCTCTGTCTGCGTTTCCTTATTAAGCCGCTGGGCTTCCGCAATGGCAGAACGCTGAACTTTGTTATCAAAGGACTGATTGACCACCCCGGTCATATCCGGCGCGGGTTCTCCTTTTGGCGCTTTGGCGGGCGGCGCTTTCTTCAGGTTCATCTCTGAGACCATCCATGTCCCGGCACCGCCAGCACCAATCCCCAGAACAAGGGCTATAAGCAGGGCAACCTGACGACGGCGGACGACTTTGTTAACGTTGGCCATCTTCACCCTCCCCGTTTTCACGGATAACGGTGACGGTCATTCTTCCTCCACCCATCAGAGTCTGTGCGTTGTTATCAAACATCACGGCACGAACGCCAGGTTTCCAGAAGTCCTGCTCCCGCAGCGCGACCCCCCAGGTATTGGCATTACGCAGTTCATAACGATCGGCACGCAGCTGGTCGCCCGCCCAGGCTTTCAGGGGGGTAACAGAAAAACCACCGGGTAGACGAATACCGTCAAAGAGAGGTTTTACTTCACCGTAGCCGTCAGGTATGTCGCCCGTCAGCACGGCGCGATTAAGGCTGATCAGCAGCTTTTCGTAAGCCTGAGCAGTTTCCCATTTACGGGTTTCAGGCCGTGCGGGCGGTTCTGCGCTCATCAGTCGATAGACGCGACCTTCACCTTTTACGGGAGTGGCCACGACTGAGATGGTCTGGCCCAGCGCAGTTTCTACAAAAAATGTGAAAGTACGGGTGGCCACAGAGGTGAACAACACACCTCCTGCCGTTGTCATTCGCTTGTCTGCCAGCATGCCCCCGGGCGCTGTGATGGCGGTGACTTTGTCACCAGGGATAAAAATCATGTTGGGATCGGTACTGCTGATACTCAGCCGGAACTGTCCGCCCTGTGGGAAGCTGATCGTGGCAGGTGACTGTGCCTGCGCAGCTGGGGGCACAACGACCATCATGGCTGTACCAAACAATAACGCCGGAAGGTTATTTTTCATTGGTCACCTCATAGAACCGGCCGATACGGGTAAAGCCTCCGGTATACTTCAGACGAAGCCGGTAGGTTTTTATTTCCGTGGAAGGCTTGGAGTTGCCGATCCACATTTTCAGCACGCCACGAACATCGATGCGGCCGTCAACGGGATAGACATTGATTTCTGTGGTGTAGAACGTGGAATTCACATCATTGGCTTTAATCTGAGAAGCCTCTTCATCCAGGACTTTTACAAAGTCCGCCCGGACATCAGGTTCTACAAAGGTCATCAGAAAGGCGTGGTTGGAATCGACCGTTTCAGGAGCGACATTGAGACGCAGGGCCAGGAAGGACAGCGTCATCATCCGGAAATACTCGGTATCGGCTTTCGTTTCGGATACCACAAAAGGCGCGTTGTAGGTCATCGGTGTGACGACTATACGTTGCTCGTGGATGAGTGCTCTGTTGGTCACTGCCAGCCATGCCACGGCAAAGCCCAGAATAAAGACCAGTGTCGTGAGCGACAGAATAATAATGGCAATAATTTTGGTGGATGAATTACGAGCGCTGATTTCCATAATATGGCCCTGCGGTAATTTATTTTATCCATTTCCTGAAACTGGAATCGGGAATAACGCGGTAGACAACCCGGAATAATTCAGTGGGCAAATACCAGTAACACCAGTTGTATAACCAGCGGGAACTCTTTCCGCGTTTCGCCGCCCTGATCAGTTGCCAGATAACTGCCGCAATAATCAGACTGAATAAATATTTCTTGGTGAAAAATCCCCACAGCAAAACAACCGCTGCGGGGATAGCTTCATCAAGGGGCAGTCCAATAATGCGGTTCTGCTCTGACAGGGTTTTCGGGAAACGGTATTTGTCTAAATCGTTTCCCTCCATATCAGTTGATGAAGGTAAGACCGACGGTAGTGAAGACGATAACCACAACCAGGCCCAGCAGGATCAACAGGTTTTTGGTGCGGATATACATCGCCACACCGACAATCAGTTCGGCGATGATGATACACATCATGACGAATGAGTCGGCACCGAAGGTGGCTTTCACATCATCCTTGCCCCCGGCCAGCAGGTCGGTTGCATTGGCCATCTGTCCCACACCGAGTAACAGCAGCGGAGACAGCGCAGCCAGACGGGACAGCGTTTTTTTAGTGGTCACACCACGCCATGCCATCTGGCAGTACTGCCATGCACGGTTTTTTACAGACGCGGGGAGGCCGCCTTTTGATAAGGATAAATTCATAGAAACTCCATTTATATTATTTACAAAACAACCCAGAGCGGTATTGACGGGTTAAGTCAATCCGGCACAGAACCATTAACCACAAAAAAATGATTCTGTAGCGGAGTCACTCTTTCAACCCTAATGCCTCCTCAATAATAAGAACTGCCGTCTTTTGTACTGGCCTGGCATTTTTTTTGGCTTTCTTTCTTAGCTCCTCATAAACAACACCATCCAGATAAAGTCGGATAAATTTCCCTGCTGGACGTGGTTTCAGGGGGGTGTCTTGAATCATTTCAAATGCTCCGCTAAATCATAAAAACTACGTATATGATGACGTGAAAAAACAGGGGCTGTCCAATTGGAAATAAAACTATTTTTGAGGCATTCAACACCTTGATTTAAATATAAAAAAGACGAAAACACGAAAAGTCTTACAACCGCATTTTGATCTAAATCAACAGGAAAAACGTGATATAAATCACATCACGTTTTTCCCGAAATGAGGCGAATTACTCTTCTGGCTGAAGCTCTATTCTGAGTTCAAGAAAGGAGTGCAGAGCAAGTCGTGTGATGTACAAAGTCTTAAGGGCTTCATTGGAAGGTGCGCTATATTGTTCACACAATTCCTTAAGGGTCTTATAGACTGCCTGTGTGGTCGTATGTCTGTAATCAGAAATTTCTCTAATAGCCATTCCAAAAGCAAAAAGAGTAAATACTTCAATTTTGACATCATTAATTTCAGGAAAGATCTTGCGTAAAATTTCCATACGGATAGGATCGATGATAACCATCGTAACCTCCTGTTAAAAATGCTCGGGTTATTGGTGGCCAGCGGTGACAGGGGGGGGCAACCCCTGCCATCGCGACAAAAGCAAATCAATTAAATAAACGCATTCTTCTCCCTGGGAATAATTGATTTACCTTAAATCGAATATACAACATCACAGATCGACGCTCAATAAATACCAAAGTTACGCATTGATTTATGATTAAGCTCACAAAAAACACCCTAAAATTAAAATGCAGAGCAAAAGCTTATAAAAAAATATCACGAGTAGCTCGGGGAGGTATAGAAGATCAGATTGGATTGTTCCTGGCAATGTATAAGAATTTTCCTGCAGGAGAGCTATGAGAGCAAGTTGTGTTAGATAAAGGCTAATAGCCAGATAGCCATTCATTCTGAAAATTAATTATGACCGACAGAAAGTGTTAATTACTTAAATGATACCAGGCTATCTAACCTAGCAACAGAAGAATAGAAAATTTCAGAGGCATCGAACTTAGTTGCCCCAAACAGCTATCCATTCAGACACAACATCATGAATGATATTACTCAGATGAGTATTTCAGCGTGGAACATTACAACCCTACCAGCCAAGAAATACAGTATTCAGTAACGCCTCCTGTACAAGGATATGGGCAGGAGGCCCGATAAATAAACTGTAGGCTTAGTCCGTTTCTTCCTCTTCAGGAAAGAAAATACTTACCTGGTCTTCTGCAAATTTTGCTATGGATCTTTTGATGACTTCATTATCAAAGTTACCATTGCTTATAACTTCATGACTTAGTGCGCCCATCTTCATTATCTCTGAACACATTGCCCGGACTCTGGCCATGTTATCCAGCATGATCTTGTTATACTCCATCTGGTTAAAGCCGCCTTCCTTTTTCTCTCTCTGAATCCGGTATACTCTTAGGCCGAGTTCAATGAGCATTGAAGTAACTGACGATACAGTGGCATCATGTTCCGTTGCGCCTTCCTGCCTCCGTTCTGTAACCAGAGATTCAATTTCTTCACGAACCTGATTGCTGACAAAAGTTTGTATACGTGGCATCGTTAATCCCTCTGAAAACAATAATCATGATTAATTAGAAATATTACCTGAATACTTTTATCCATAGTATAAGGCGAGTATACCATTAAAAAATGCAGAGTATAGATGCGAGTATGGAAGGTTATTAAACAAGAGTATACTCGCGAGTACACTCTATCTAATAAACTGAATTTATTGAAATACTCTAATGAGAGTATACCCTACACTCTGATTAGAGTGTCATTAGAGTATGATTATACTCTTCATCACGGCATTTATTCTAAAATGCTGCATAAAAATAACTGCAACCGCATGTTTTTAAAGACTTATCATGCAAGATGAAATCTTGCGAGGTGTGTGGGACTTTGATGTTAAGGAGCAGGCATATGAAAATTAGCGGGCCGGGCAGGATTCAGTATTAACGGGCATTGCCGTTTTTGTTAGAAAATGGCACTCTTGCACAGGGAAAGATAACAATGGAATTTTGCAGATGAAGAATGTTCTGCTTGTTGGATTACTCGCGCTTACCTCTCCGGTCATTGCTCAGGACTGTTTTGAAATGGCGGGAAGGGATTACCATATTGAACCTGATTTATTACGGGCAATCTCTTTCAGAGAGTCATCATGGCGGCCTGATGCAATGAATATTGTCAGTAATGAAAGTTACGCCGTCGGAATGATGCAAATTCACTCGCAGAATTTTTCACATCTGGCTCAGTATGGTATCACGCCTGGTAATCTTTACAGAGATCCCTGTATGAATATCTATACTGGAGCCTATTATCTCGCAATTGCTTTTAAGCGCTGGGGATACTCCTGGCGGGCAGTCGGTGCTTATAACGCAGGTTTTCGTGAAACAGAGGAACAAGAAAGGAAACGCCGGAAGTACGCACAGGAAATTAAGGAAATTTATGTGGGCATCAAGAAAAATGCGCCACCAGAGTGACGCATTTACTATCAATCAATAGCGCGAAATATTAATCCCCTCTCGGGATGTTGAATAAGGCTGATATAATCTTTCAGGGCATCCTGGCGAGCGACAAGATGTTTGCAGGCTATGGCGTATTCAGGCCCCATATCAGCTACCTGCCACGACAACCAGTTCATTATCATTAATGTCGCAATAATTCCGGCAGCATCGGCACTGACCTCAGATTCAAAATAATTCCCAGGAATGCACATGTCATAACGTTGTTCTCCAGCAGGTGCGATATACCCGGTTTGAGTTGCAGTGAAGATAATTCTGTTCGGAGCCACATTACCGCCGACACCCTGTGGAATAATCCAGTAATTCCAGAAACCGCCATCATAATTTGAATGCTGCCGTAACCAGCTGGCGATCATATTGTCAGCTGACGGTGTAAAAAATAGTGCAGGGATAAAATCAAGTCGTTCTTCACCATCTGTTACACAATAGCGCTGAAACTTATCTATTTTAAATTGTTCGGCTGATTCACGAGTGGCGGTTTTGACGTTAATTGTGTGCATTCTGGTTTTCTCCTTAGCGTTTATTAAATCGTTCGACTTCATCACTGAGCGGCGAAGGGCAATGAGCAGCTGCCATGGAGGAAATAAAGGGGCGCGCAGCGTTTATACACCCCTTTATTTCCTCCATGGCTGATGCTAAAAGCAGCCCTCCGCGAACTGATGAAATCGGGCGATAGTCACACCAGGAGAATGCACACATCCCGTAACGGAAAATCGGCGCAAGACGAATTACCGTTACGGGCTTCAGAGTGGAGGTAATTTATTACCGCCACGGTGAAAGCGGCGTATCCTTTCAGGATGCAGCAAGCGTGAATTTGAATTTGCGTCAGGATGGAAGCCCGAAGGGCGGAGACGGTTTACCGGCTCCGTTCACGACAGCTGTGTCCCTTCAGGGACGACGCCCGGAAAAGAAACGATAATATCCATATTAGCGGCAGAATAATAAAGACCATCGCCAGCAGGAGAATGAAGAATATTAATCAGCTAACCAAAAGACAGGAACTTCATACCACCACGCGTCGGAATAAAGCAGGCAGCGCGTCAGTGCAGCCTGCTTATTCTGCGCCGCAGGCGCGCGGTCTTTGATGCCACAAAAGGCAGGATACTCCCCTGCCCTTCTGGATTGTTATGCAGCTTCATTTATACCGCGTAAAAATTCGCGCATGGCACTGATACGGCGCTGATCGTCCAGCCGCTTTCCAAAATTGTTGATGTAGTACACCGGCGTATACCGCACCCTGTTTAACTGCATCGTCAGCGTATTGCCCGTGACCACCTCCGCAGGAATACCCAGCAGGGAAAGCTGAATAAACGCCATATCGGCCGCAACAGGGTCGATATCGATGCAGCTACCGAACAGATGCTCAGACGGGTTATAGCCCGCCTCCAGCAGATATTCCGCATACGCCACAATCATTCCCGCCGCACCGCTTGCCGGATCGCTGACGGTAACGAATCCCTCACGGCGTATCGTTTCGTCGACGTCCGGCATCAGCAGCCTCGCCAGCAAAGACTGGACGTGATACGGCGTGAAATACTGCCCGTTGCGGTCGTCGCCCAGCTCCAGCTCCATGAAGATCGCACCAAGAAAATCGTGGAATTTCGCCTCCAGTGCGCAGACCATCACGCAGAAAAGCGCGTGCAGTTTGCTGATATCGCTCTCGCTGTACTTCGAACAGATTTCACGGCTGTGCTCAATGTTCTCCGGCGTTCTTATCCGTGCCATATCCAGCTCACTGGCCGCCAGCGTGATAAAGTCACTGAACACCTCCCAGCGTCGCAGGTTACGGGCGGTATCCCTGAACACGCTGATAAACTGGCGGCGGGCTTCGTCAGTGGTCATCATCCGGTGCGGTATCGTCGGCGCGTTCACGGCAGGCAATACGGGTTTAGCGGGTGTTAAGGGTGCGGTCGCTTTCGCCAGGTCAAAAAAGCAGGCAAAACTGAGTTGAGACATATTTCCTCCTTAAATGCCGCCCCCTGCCGGGCGGCACCTCCGTCAGTTAAATGCGCGCTTCAGTTCGAGCGCGCGTAACACCTGCCCCCACTCGCTTCCGCGCATGGCAGCAATTCGAACGGCGCGCCCCTTTCTGCGGCACTTTGCGATATGTCTCCCCAGCGCCCACATTTCGGTGCTGAGTGCCTCCGGTGCGATTTCGCCGCGCTTAATCCGCACCTGCTTTTTAGGCGGCTGATTTTCCGCCTCGCAGATCTGGACATACAGGGCGGTCGGTGTAACAATTGACGCTCTACTGAAATGATTCATAGGTGTATCCTTTTAGTTGAGGCCGGATTCATCGTTCCTAGGCGAATAAATCCGGCGGGTTAAGGCAGGCGAAAGCCTGCTTTTCTCATTTCTGGCGCTGCTCAACCTCCTTAACGCGTGCCAGAATCTCCGCGTGGTCAAGGTTGCTGTAGTCACGCATCCGGTAATAACGGATACCGATCCGCGCGTAGATTTCGGTCACATTGCCGCAGACCATTTCCGCCAGCATGAAGGTTTCACACTCGCCGTCCTCACTACAGCGCCAGTTCATCGGGTACATCAGCCCCAGCGCGTCATGAAAGGCGTGCACGTCGATTTCAGCGGGCTCTTTCACTGCCGCCTTCTCACGGCTGAGCCAGTACGCCCGCTCTGTCTCAGCGGTGGCCTGCATTTCCAACAGGGCGGAAGATTCGGTCAGGTGTAAATGCATGGTGTTCTCCTTTTCTGGTTGATGGCGACATGCCCTGCCGCCGTGGGTGATGCCGATTAACGTGCTTCCTGACGCAACATGGCCTGAGCAAAATGAATGTTCTTGCAAAGGTCTTTACGCGCGATTTCCCACGCCTCACGCCCGATAACACCGTATAAGCGGATGGCATGATTTTTAGCCTGCAACCACGGCTGCACGACATGAAACGACACCAGCGGATGTGAACATTCCCAGCACAGCACGCCTTCCTTGTGAACGTTGTCACTCATCAGGCTGAGAAGACGCAGGGCTTCCTCTGCCTCGTCTTTCTCGCTCAACTGAAGATTCCAGACCTGGCAAAGCTCAGCCAGGAACAAACGTTGTTCTGCGATAACACAGGCCAGACGCGCTTTTGGGTCTGAACCCCATCTTTCGGAAGATTCTTTGGTGGCGGTTTTGACGTTGACGTTCTGTGTGTTCATCCTGCTTTTCCTCTTGTCTGGTGGTTAATCCATCTCTCGGTGAGTTCCCTGGCGGCAAAGGGCAAAGGAGCAACGGCGGGGCGGCAGGAGAAGGGCGGAGACAAAAGTTTTTGCGGCCCTTTGCAAAAAGTTTTAGCGGAGTTCATTTAACCCTTCGGATGACGACACGACGGTGCTACGACCAGCCCTCCGCCCGGGGACTTAACGGGAGAAGGCTCACCAGAGGTACGAGGAGAGGATGAACACACCCGACACGGCGGAACGACGGGGCGTCAGCGGACTGTCGGCAGTTTTACCGCCGACAGGGTGAAGCGGCGCGTCCGTTTACGGACGCAGCAATCGCAGGGGTTGACGTTGCGTCAGGATGGACGCCCGGAGGGCAGAGACAGCTTGCTGGCTCTGTTCACGACAGCCGTGTCCCGTCAGGGACGACGCCCGAATATTGCCGTACCGGTGATGCCAGCCAGTTCATTAGCCAGCCCCGCAAGTGTGTACCGTTTTTTATCCAGGACATCAGCCCGCAGCAGCAGGCTGTTTATCAGAAAGGTATCCAGCACCGGCATTCTGTGCAGACATTTAACCCGTTGTCCGCTGGCAGACTGGAGCAACAGCATCCAGTGGTCACAGACTTCGCCGGGGCTGGTCAGCATGAACCAGTGCCTGCCATCCGGTGGAATATACCGCAGGTAGACAGGCCATACGCCACCGTACTCTGTGTAATTCTCAGATTAAACCACCCAGCCCTCCGGCAACAGCAACTCCCGTACCACAGCCTGTGTCAGCGCCTGACGTGAAGACCAGCCATCGGAGCGAAACTGCTCATAATCCTCCGGCGTCATGGCAACCAGTGCCGATAATGTCAGTCCTTTATTCAGAATCAGCCTCCTTTTATGGCTGTAGACCACGACTGCTCTTCGGCTCCTTCAGCCCTGAAGATTTCCAGGGGATAATATCAAAATTCACCGATGAGACTTCCCTCGATAATAGTCCGGTCGCGCCGCCAGTTCCCGCCCGATGAGTTCATCAGCAAACAGCGGCGCAATCCGGTTCACGCGACGTTCCAGATTTCGCCTGCGGGCAGCCGCTTTTCGTTCATCACTCCAGCGTCTTATCTGCCTTTCATCCAGAAAATCGACGCAGACGGCATAACCGGCTCCGGCCACCCACAGTGACATCACGGACTCAGGAGCGGGCTTCCCTGCCTCCACCACTTCTGACGCCAGCTCAGGTTCACCGGGACTGGGACCGGGACGCTTCCAGCGCAGTGAGTAACACCACTTCATACCTGGCTCCACGCTGTCAGCTTGTTGGGTACCATCCACCGCTCCAGTTGCCGGACAGATTCCGGGCTTTCTTTCGCGAGGGCATCAGATTCGACCATCACACTCCAGAAAGGCTGGTTCGCCATCATCCAGCGCTCCATTGGCTCAAGTGACGGGAAACGCTCGCTCCAGCGCCAGAACATATCCTCCAGGTCGTACTGGCGTAGTTCAGTACCAGACCAGCGTGCGCTCCAGCTGCTGACCGTTTCCGGGGTATGAAAAGCCAGCTCAATTTCCGCCTGTCCCGCCAGCGCCTGGTACGCGGTTTCGCGCTGGCTCGCCTCTTTCCGCCGCTGGCGGGTGTATTTTTCGGCGCTCAGTTCACTTTGCCTGCGACGACGCTCTGACGTCTGAAACTTCGTTTCCGGGAACAGTAGCCAGCCGTCCGTCACCGACAGGGGTAACCAGCAACATGCGCCACGGCTTTCAATCAGCCGATCAATCGCTGCCAGCCAGTCCTGCTTTTTCCCCCGCAGGTTCTGTGCTGTCATCCCCGGTGAAAACCAGCCGATATCTTTTACGGTGACACGTTTGCTGCCGTTCAGGATGCGGAAGAAGGCATGGGCGTAGGCAAACTCAGCGATATGAACACCACGCTCATATTTCTTCTCCACCTCCGCGATGGCCTGCATTGCAGCACGACGCTCATGACTCAGGGGGACCAGTGACAAATTCGCCGGGATCATTGTGCGCCCTCCATCGCCAGAACACTGATAATGCTGGCCTGACTGTAGCCATCGGCATCGAGGCGCACTGTCAGACTGAGTGTGTGAGAAATAGCCTCCGGCGACCAGGCAGGCAGGGTGCTGATAACAGAAAACGGACGACCGCTGGCAGGAATGAACACCACCATCCATGACGGGGTGATGTCGCCGGGACTGCAAACGGCGATATGGAAGTTGCCGTGTGAAGGCGAGAAACGAACCTGTACCGGGAAAAAGCCACCGAACTCACTCCGGTATTCACCATTCATGTCCCAGTCAGCCGGGCAGGTCAGATCGCGCATGACTGCATGGGTCAGTTCGCGGCGCAAATCGTCACCCGCTTCGCGCCAGTCTTCAAATTCCTGGGGGATCATGGTTTTCAGCACATCAGGGGTAATAATGTTACGCATAATGGTCTCCTTATCGCCGCCCCGGAGGGCGGCGTTTCCGTTATCAGGCTGCGTGTGCCGTATGGTCATCAGAGTCTGTCGCACCCTCAGCGACGTCAGGTTGCGCATCAGGTGAGCGCATCCAGGCAGGAACCCAGCGCGTACCGGAGAGCCATTGTTCAGCATGGCTGGCAGCATCTCCCTTCTTCATGTTCCCGGCGTCTGACGCAGCGCCTGACAGTCCGGCATCTTTCAGCGCCTCCACAATCTGGTTCTTACTGAGCAGACCGAGGAAGTTTTCTGCCGTTGGCTGCCACCAGTCGCGAAGGTGGAACACGAGCGCCGTTTCCACGCCATCGAGGTCGCTCTGTGTGGTATGCCCCATTGTCCGGGTCTGCACCCCGTCCACCGAACAGGCCGTGCAGAACACCATCAGACTCATCAAAGTCTGTCCGTCGAGCGTAAAGAAGGTGGTGAAATCCTTCTTCCAGCCCTCCGGCAACAGCGCCTCCAGACGGGCTTTCTCCTGCATCAGACTCAGCCATGCCTGACCACCCTTTCCGGTCGGCGCTTCGCTGGTCAGCCCACTGTGATGCACCTCAAGACGCATCACGAACGGATGACGGGTGGTATTGCAGTAATCGAAAACACAACTGCACAGTCGCCATACCATCAGGGCCACCGCTTTTTCGGGCTGCTGTACCAGGGCGGCCTGTACTGCCAGCGTTCTTTCTGAAGACATCTTTTTGAGCAGCGGGGCGCTGATCCCCTCCGTCACATCCGGCTTGCTGCTGATCACATGGAGGGAACCGCTACTGCTATTCTCGCCCTGCTCTTCTTTTTCCACGTTCTGAGTTTTCTTCTGCACCCCTCGCTGGACGCAAAGCTCGCCGTCATACAGGCTGACCACCACGCCACAGGCCGCTTTCTGCTCCGGTGTCCACGCCCGGACAGATGCACCATTTTCAATTTCGTCAATCAGTACCTGAATCGCGGCTTCGTCCTCAAACGTTTCAGTGGCCTCCTGAGTGGCATACAGTTCATCGAGACGCTGCTGCTCGTCAGGGGTGAACTGTGTTTCCGGCTCGGGTAAAAGCAGATAATGCTCGCGGTCGTCCCCGTAGTTTCTGACCGCGCCCTCCCGGGCCAGTGACCATGACCACCCTTCCTGCAGTTCGATTGCCAGTGCGGCGGACTCCAGCTTCTCCTGCACCAGTCGCTCGACCAGCACACCGTCTGCCGTACCGTCACCCTCCTGGGCGCTGAACAAATCCTCGCGTACCACGCCACCTGCAGACTCATACATCTCACGCCCGATAAACACGAAGCGGGAGTGGTTCACGCTGATTTCGGTATCAGTGACAGCGCGTTTAAGCATGTGCGCAGGGGCATAGCTGTGCTGCGCCTTCACGCGCTGGTAAATCTCTACCTGACGCACGGGATCGTTCTCCAGACTCAGCGCCTGACACTGCTCCACGTCGAGCTTGTTCTCTGCCAGCAGGGCGATAAGTTCCGGGGCAAGGTTCGCCAGTTTCAGCATCCGCTGGACGTGACGCGAGCTATACCCCAGCTGGTCACCAATCTGCGCCGGAGTCTTCCCCTGCTCAGACAACGTGCGGAACCCGCTGATCTGCTCTGCCGGATGCATTGCCACTCGCTGGTTGTTCTCCACCATCGAGGCCACCACCGCCAGTTCGTCGCTGACGCGCTTGACGATGACCATATACCCGGCATCGATGCGCTTTTCACTCAGCAGCAGTTGCAGGGCTGCGAGACGACGACCACCTGCCGCCACGCCTGACAGGCCACCCGGCAACGAGTGGACCACAAGATTCTGGATCAGGCCGATAGCAAGAATGGTGTCAGCCAGGTCGCGTACGCTCTCCACCGGATACGGGATGGTACGGACGTTCAGCGGGGATTTGACCAGCGCCGATAACGGCACCATTTCAATCTGAGCGGCCTCAAGCGCCGCCTTAAGGGCTGCGGCTTCGGCAGGTTTGACTGCTTTTTTGCTGGTTTTCGCGGGGGTTTTTGCTTTAGACTCGGTTACTGACATAGTTGATACCTCACTTGATATTGATGATTGTCCGGCCCTGCGGAGTTGCTGCTCCGGCAGGGCACCTTCTTACTGCTGTTTACGGATGCCGTAGTCCTGGATATAACGGTTCATCAGGTACTCACCACCCGGCTCAAAATTCCATGCCCGCCACACCATTTCGCCGTTCTGACGAACCACCAGGCGAAAGTGCGTTCCCTGATCGTCTTCAATCGCGAAATTCTGATACTGCGCTGCGACCGCTTTAGCCTGTTCGCGGGTGAATGTGCCGTCAGGCAGTGACTGAAGGGGCGGTATAACGTTGCTGGTCATGTCTCTCTCCTTTTCCTGCCCCGCAGGTTGCGGGGCGTTTTCATCATGCTGGTCAAAACGGGGCATCATCATCCATCGGCGGATAATCGTCCGGTAACGGCTGCGGCGCTTGCTGAGGCGCCGCGGAACTCTGACGGGGTTTTCTGCCACCCTTCGCTTTCGGGGGTTTTTCAGGGGAGCCAGCAGGTTGTGCCGGAGCAGCAGGACTCTGCGGTTGTGCGGGTTGCTGCGGAGCCGTGTTCTGTGGCTGACCGCCGTCACGACGACAGCCCAGCATCTGCATAGTGCCGTTCTGTCCGACAACGATTTCAGTGACATAGCGCGTCACGCCGCTGTCGTCCTGCCAGTTGCGGGTACGTAACTGCCCTTCGACGTACACCTGAGCGCCCTTGCGCAGATACTCGCTGGCCACCTCTGCGAGCTTCCCAAACAGCACCACGCGATGCCATTCGGTGTTTTCGCGCATCTCTCCGGTCTGTTTATCGCGCCAGGACTCCGAGGTGGCGAGGCTGAGATTAGCGACCGCACCGCCATTCGGCATATAACGGACTTCCGGGTCCTGGCCCAGATTACCCACGATGATGACTTTGTTGATGCCGCGTACTGTCATGATGAATCTCCTTCCGGTTGTTTTGCTTTTAAAAACCATCACCCGTTGAGTTGCCGGGGCCGCGGTTTTGACGTTTTGCGGGGACCTGCTGAACGCGCCCGCTGGTTGTTACCTTCACCCGTTTGAGAGCCGTTCGCCGCAAGGGCGTAAACCAGCGCGGGCGATGGCGGATGTCCAGGGCGCGGTTTACCGCGTGCCATTTACCCTGGACAGCTGACAGCGACTGTGCTTGTCTCAGCCCCGGCGAAAGGACTCAAAAGGGTGAAAAAACCAGGCAAGGAATGAGCAGGAATCCGCCGCAACGACGGAAAGCGCGGGCGCGAAACGGCGTTGCGCCTTACAGCCCGGCGTCAGTTTGCCGGGGTGCAGAAAGCGCAGGATACGGCGCGTAAAAGGGGCGGCGCATCCGGAACGGAGGCTGCAAGCCCTGGCGTTGCGTCATGGGATGGAAGCCCGAAGGGCGGAGACGGTTTACCGGCTCCGTTCACGACAGCCCGCCCGGACGCCCGCAGTGAAAACGGGAACGGGCAGAAAACAGAAAACGGGAGGATAAGAATGGATTACATGCGGCTTACGAGATGGCTGACGATTATCCGGCGTGATACCAGCCGGGAACATCAGGAGCGGAAATAGTTTTCTTTTCTGTACTGCACAACGCTGTACCAGGCCGAAGCCAGGAAAGCAAAAACGGTGATCAGCACTCTTAATTCGTCACCCGGCTCCTTCCCCTTCAGCATCAACGTTATGATGATGCCGGCACCGATAATCCATGCAACGCCACTCCAGAGCCGCAGTTTGTCCGCCAAGACATTCATCAGGATAAAAGCAACGGCCAGGATAGCTCCCCAAAGAGCCGGTACAGGCAGAAACGGAATAAATAACAGGTTAATACCGGTTAAAAGAGTCACGGCTGCAAACATCAGAGACATACGCACAGATTTTCCTCCCTGGACACACTGACTATAAGAATCACTTCTGCTGCTCATCACCGGGTTTATTATATTCGGGCGCATTTGCGCGCGGCAGCTGCTGACTGTTCTGCCGATGAACTTCAAGCCGTTCACGGAAATACTGGCGAAGATGTTCAGGCTGCTCCCGTTCAGCCAGCTCCGGCACCACGGGCCTGTTCATCCGTTCCTGCCAGGCAACAGCGGCGGCCGCTTTATCGACCGATACTTTGTCCTGCTCGTCTTTTGAGAAAGAGGCAATATTCCACTTTGACATATGCATCACCGGTCTGCTTTACAGGAAGATATCCCTGATAATACGCGCATTCCCGGGCAACAGCGACGGACAACGGAGAAGAGAATGCGCGGCGCCGGAGGCGCGGCGAAGTTTCTCTCCGGCAGGCGCAGCCTGCCCGGGTTTTCGCGCGGGCTGACAGGCGCCCTCAGGCCCGGACGCCTGCCATCATGCTTACTGGCCGTATCCATCCTGTCGTATAAACTGGCCGCAAAGGTAAACAGCGCTCTGACAGGTCATGTAGTAACATATTTCGTCGCTCACCTGTTCTGTCCGGAGCGCCGACTGTCCATTCTCACGGCGGCGGGCATTAATAAGCGCTTTGTACTGTCGCAGGATCTCGCGGGTTTCCGGTGCAAGTTTCATCTGTTTTCTCCCTGACCGGCGGGTTTCCCCGCCGGTCATTAATCAGTTGCTGAAGACATAGCCGTCATGGAACACATAGCCGCTGCTGAACAGGTCACGGGCATAAGCTTCAAAATCGAAATAGCTGCGCAGCGGCGCCGGCACCTCATTTAACAGGCCGTTGTCCTCAACCATCTCCCGCGCATAGTCCTCCTCGCTTTCCGCCTCGCCGCGGTACGCATCATCAAACGCGTCATAGTCACACTCGCCGGTATACTCCGCCCAGGCGATAAAAGCGGCTTCCCTGCTCTCTTCTTCGGCGCGTTTGTAAGCGGCGATAAAATCCCAGTCAATGGAACTTTCAGAGACGAACTGTGACGGGATACCTTCCTGGTCCTGGAACATAAACTCGGCATCCCATTCATCGGCATGCAGTGCCTGACAGGCCTCGTAAAAATCCTCCCTGCCGTCAAACTCCGTCAGATCAAACCATTTTCCGAAAATGCTGCCGCAGTTGTATTTGTGATACGTACCCACGTAAACAGCGGGAGTGGTGGTCGTAGTGCTCATAAAAAATCCTCCATAGTCGATGTCGTCTGAGTTCCGGCTTACGCCGTGCCGACACGACAGCCGGGCGAAAAGCGGAGGATGCAAGGGCGTCACCGAAGCCGCAGCGCAGTAAAAAAGCAGGAGCAGGCTGGACGGTTTGACGGAGAAAAATGAGCCGGAAAACGACGGGAAGACGGCGGATAATGCCTTTTAAATAAACTGCGACCGGGTGAAGGTGACGGCGCTTACGCTTCCCTTGCATCAGCCGCGGCCCGGCTATAGTAGAGGCACGGCGTTTGCCGCAGGCCGCACGGGACGTTACTCACCGCGAAGCCGGAACAACGTGGAGGAAGAGCCGTAAAAGCGGAGCCGGCGACATCCTTATCCTTCGTTGTAGATTCAGGGGGCCGCCGCCCCCTGCTGTTCGCTACACTGGCCGGATTGCTGACAGGGCATTGCGGACAAGACTGATTTCTGCACGCGCTTCTGCCATGACCTCATGTAACAGGGTTAAATCCATCCACCGGCGCGGAGGCTCGCCCGGAATACGCAGCACATCGCACATCTGGCCACATGCCAGGATTTGATCAACTTTGTCGCTGATAACAAAGAACTCGACGCTGCTGTAGCGAGCCCCTTTGTTCAGGATGGCATCGAGCACCACCGGCAAATTGTCATCATCGTCCAGCCAGCAGGGCATATCATTTTCCTTCACAACCAGACGGAAATTTCGGGTCTGGCGATAAAACAGCGTTTCCCCGCGCGTGGTCAGCGCCGCCTTTATCCGGCGCGCATCCTCCCACACCTGCCGGGAGACATCCCGCACGGCGCGGGACAGGCAATCCGTTACAGCCTGAATCTCCGGCTCCGTGAGCCATTCCCCGGCCCAGGGGAACGCTATCTGCGTTCCGTCCTCCGGAAGCTGCGGCTCGTCGGCATAGCGGCTGCCGGATAAAATAATCTGCGCTGGCGTCCCGGCTATTTTTGTCATGGCACTTTGCAGCTCTGCGGGTACGTCACCGGTACAAAGCAAAGGCAGCAGATGAACAATATTTGCCGCATCCAGACGGACATAAATGCTTATCCAGCCCGGTTTATTGACCGGATCACGCTGATCAACATCGGTATGGTCAGGCCATCCATAATCAGCAATCAAATCGCGCGCACGGCGCATCACTAGGGCGTTTAACGTGGTGGTTTCCTGCATAATGGGTTCCTCTGAACGGGGTCAGTACACGCCGCCCGGGCGGCGTGCAGATTTCATTTTTTCAGTAAGGCGCGAACTTTCGCCGCATCAGCCAGGCGACGGGTAATGCTTTCCGGCACCGGATGGTTCTCATCCCGGGCGGTCCATTCCCTGTGCCATAACGCCTGTTCGGCAGTGATCAGCAGGGTTTCAAGCAGTTCCACCGGCACCACCACTCCCGACGCGGCCTCTTTTACCTGTTCAATCAGATCCATCACCGCACCGGCAGACACGCCCGACTCAAGCCGTTGTTCCTCCGGAATGGCGTCCATACGCGCCAGTACCGCCCTTGTGTCCTGCTCCGAAACGGCATATTCCATTCCGTCGGCCAGCGCTTCGATATCCGCCGGGGACCAGATAATCAGGTTCAGCGGGGTTTCTGCGGGATACAGCTCACCTAACAACCGGCAGAGGGTTTCACAGGTTCCGTACATGTTTTTCTCCTTAGTCCTTAAAGCAGGCATCCAGCTCAAGAATTTCGTTGTATGCCGCCATAAACAGGGCATTAATGCGAAAAAGGGTCTGACGGGTCAGGCGTTCGGCCAGCACATCAGAATCAAAGCGATAGCGGTGCTCCATCCCGTTCAGCGTCGCCCGCAGGTCACGCATGCTGTTGGCGACTTCCGCCACTTCTGCGCGGAGTTTTTCGTGTCCTGCATAGTTCATTACGCGGCCTCCGGGAACTCGTCGTTAGCGGCCGGGTACTGCATGGCGCGCCGGACGGCGGCCAGACGTTGCTGTCCGGCCCGGTGATACTGCTCCAGCAGTTCAATACCGATGTAACGACGGCCAGCCTGGAGGGCGGCCACGCAGGTAGAGCCACTGCCGGCAAAGGGGTCGAGCACAATCGCGCCGGGATGTGTGAAGGACTCAATCAGCGGTTGCAGGCTGGTTACGGGTTTTTCGGTAGGGTGGTGCCGGTTGCCGCTGTATTTCCAGCCCAGCACGTCCGGCAGCGGGTTTTGTGGCAGACGTGGACGGCCTTTTGCAAGGATGTAGGCGCATTCGTGGCGATAGCCCACGTATGCGGCCTTCGATGTGTAGGTTTTGGTAAACACCAGGTGGCCGACAACGCTGAATCCCGCATTTTTCCAGGCAGCCATAAAGCGATCGACGCGGTTCCAGCCGTAGAAGCTCACCATCAGCGTGTCTTTTTTCAGCACGCGATACATCTCATGGCAAGCGGGTTGCAGCCATTCATCGGTTTTATCGCCGGCGATGGTACGCCCCTGACGGTCACGAAAACCGACGAGATATGGCGGGTCGGTGAGAATGAAATCGACAGCATTATCCGGAAAGCCGGACATGATATGGACGCAATTACCCTGGATAAATCGGGACATGGTAGTTCTCCTTTCTCAAATGCGGCGCCAGTTACGCCGTGCCGATACGACAGCCGGGCGAAAAGCGGAGAATGCAGGGGCGGTGCCGCAAGCCGCAGCGCAGTGAAAAAGCCCACGCTGGCTGGACGGTTTGACGGCGAAAATTGAGACGGAAAACGACGGGAAGACAGCGGGTAATGCCTTTGAAATTAACTGCGACCGGGTGAGGACACCGGCAGAGCGAACCCTTGCATTCGCAGCGGCCCGGCTACAGTAGCGGCACGGCGGCCACACGATGGCAGGAACCTGAAATACAGCCTATGTTCAGAACTGAGGTGAACCCTGATTAGAGCTTCACAGCGGAGAAACACAATGTGCGGTCGGTTTACGCAGTACCACTCCCGCGAGGAGTACCTTTCCTTTCTCGGAGAAGAAGCAGAACGGGACATTCCGTATGATCCGGAACCCATCGGCCGCTACAACGTTGCCCCCGGGACACGGGTATTGCTGCTGAGTGAACGCCGCTCACAGCTGCATCTCGATCCCGTTCACTGGGGTTATGCCCCGGAGTGGTGGAACAAGCCCGCGCTCATCAACGCCAGAAGTGAAACTGCGGCCAACAGCCGGATGTTCAGGCCACTCTGGGAGCACGGACGGGCCATCGTCTTTGCCGACGGCTGGTTCGAGTGGAAACAGCAAAACGGCGTGAAACAGCCGTTTTTCATTCACCGTAAGGACGGAAATCCACTCCTGCTCGCAGCCATCGGGAAACCACCTTTTGAGAACGGCAATGACCAGGAAGGGTTCCTGATCGTCACGGCAGCTGCGGATGAGGGACTGCTGGACATTCACGATCGGCGACCGCTCGTGTACTCACCGGCTGCCGCACGTAAATGGCTCAGCGAAAACACAACCGGTAAAGAGGCGGAAGACATTGCCCGTGAGGGCAGTCTTTCGGCCGAAGATTTCACATGGCACCCCGTCAGCCAGGCTGTTGGCAATCCCCGGAACCAGGGCCGGGAACTTATAGAGCCGCTGGCTTAGCAGACGATGAGATACCCGGTATCCACTCACAGGGTTATGCACCGTTTCTGTGG
Source organism: Enterobacteriaceae bacterium (assembly GCA_902363335.1). GTDB lineage: Bacteria > Pseudomonadota > Gammaproteobacteria > Enterobacterales > Enterobacteriaceae > Kluyvera. Next base: position 57,130 of record CABIZV010000009.1, read on the forward strand.
ATAACCCACAGCCTGTTTTATCCGCCAGAACAATGACCTGGCAGGAGCTGGTAAAATTCCCCTTGCAGGACGGGAAATATCTTAAACAACACTGTATATAAAAACAGGTATTTTAAGAGGTATGCCATGATCCTTTTCGTCACTCCCGCATCTGAGCCAGCACTGTCCACCGCACCACTTTTCACAGAGCGCTGTCCGGCAGGTTTTCCGTCATCGGCCGCGGACTATACCGAAGACGAACTGGATCTGAATGCCTACTGTATCCGCCGCCCCAGCGCGACCTACTTTGTCCGGGCCATTGGCGACTCGATGAAAGATATGGGCCTGCACTCCGGGGATTTAATGGTTGTCGATAAAGCAGAAAAACCCATGCAGGGGGACATTGTCATCGCGGAAACAGATGGCGAGTTCACCGTTAAACGCCTGCAGCTTAAGCCCCGTATTGCCCTGCTGCCGATGAATCCCGCCTACCTCACCCTCTATCCGGAAGAACTGCAGATATTCGGCGTGGTGATGGCATTCATACATAAGACGCGGGGTAGCAACTGATGTTCGCCCTAGCTGACGTCAACAGCTTCTACGCGAGCTGTGAGAAGGTGTTTCGTCCAGACCTGCGTAACAGGCCTGTTGTGGTGCTCAGTAATAATGATGGTTGTGTCATCGCGCGCAGTGCCGAAGCGAAACGGCTGGGAATTAAAATGGGCGTCCCCTGGTTCCAGTTGAAGACGGCACAATTCCCGGAGCCGGTCATCACATTCTCGAGCAATTACGAGCTTTATGCATCGCTGTCGAACAGGGTTATGTCTCATCTCGAGGAGCTGGCGCCGCGCGTCGAGCAGTACAGCATCGACGAGATGTTTCTGGACATTCGCGGTATAGACCGCTGCATTAATTTTGAGGACTTCGGCCGGCAGCTACGCGAGCACGTACGCTCCGGTACCGGGCTGACAATCGGCGTCGGGATGGGGCCGACCAAAACACTGGCTAAAAGCGCGCAATGGGCGTCGAAAGAGTGGCCACAGTTCGGTGGGGTGCTTGCTCTGACGTCACATAATCCGAAGCGAACGGAGAAACTGCTCTCACTGCAGCCAGTGGAAGAAATCTGGGGAGTAGGCCGCAGGATCTCAAAGACGCTTAATTCGCTGGGCATCACTACGGCACTGCAGCTGGCGCGTGCGAACCCTGTATTTATCAGGAAAAATTTCAACGTTGTGCTGGAGAGAACCGTCCAGGAACTCAACGGAGAAAGCTGTATCTTTCTTGAAGAAGCCCCTCCGCCGAAACAGCAGATTGTCTGCTGCAGATCCTTTGGGGAGCGTGTCACGACATATGAAGCCATGCGCCAAGCCGTCTGTCAGTACGCAGAGCGTGCAGCTGAAAAGCTGCGCGGCGAGCGGCAGTTCTGCAGACATATTGCTGTATTTGTGAAGACGTCACCGTTCACGGTGAACGAACTGTATTACGGGAATGTGGCCAGTGAGAAGTTGATGACTCCCACGCAGGATACCAGGGACATCATAGCCGCAGCGGTGAAAGCAATGGATCGGAGCTGGGTGAATGGGCATCGATATGCAAAAGCGGGTTGCATGCTCAACGATTCTACTCCTACCGGTGTTTCGCAACTGAATCTGTTCGATGATACTCAGCCCCGAAGCAACAGTAATCAGCTGATAAAAGTAATGGACGGTATTAACCATTCCGGTCTGGGGAAAGTGTGGTTTGCGGGACGAGGCATCGCACCTGAGTGGCAAATGAAACGAGAAATGCTTTCTCCGGCATATACGACCAGGTAGAACGAACTACCGATGGCCATCATAAGGTGATCGGACACTTAAAGATTTCGCATGCGAAATCTTATGAATTAATCACGCCTGTGCAGTTGTATGAGTGCCTGAGTGGGCCGATAGTGCTGCTTCGCCCACCGCCCGTAATTATTATCGGACTCATACTGACGTTTTGCAGCACCATCACGGTAATACAGTACCTGAATAATCCCATGCAACTGCAGATAGCTGGCTACCGCAGTTACATTATTGCGAACGAAGTGTGTGTGGCCCTGGAAGTTATCAAGATCAACTCCGTCCTCTCCGTCATCAAGCGCATCAAGAATAAAAGCGATCAACGCTGCAGCTATAGAACGACGGCCAGAGCCTGCGATACAAGCATCAAGCTCCTGAAAGGTCATCTGGATTTCCTGTTATAACGGTAATGGGCGTCCTCTTCGATTGCAGCCACGAGCCATCCGGTAGCGGTTCGCCTGTCTATGTTCTCAGGCAAGGAAGCGACGAGCTGCTCAAGTGGAAGTGTACGATTAGATCTGAATATAAGCGCCGACATTCCACACCAGTCTTGGTTACTTTCTGGCTTCCAGCCGGCGCCGAGCATCAACGTTAATGCCGTCTGAGCCGCCCATAACGGAGTTTCTGCCGGGCTCAAGAACCATGTAGTTAACGCTGCTCCGGGTACAGGCCTGCTTCTTGTTACGTACCCAAGTTTGATAGCCGCTTCTGTTAGTGCGGCAGCAGCTTCGGATTGAGTTCCGGGATACTGAAGCGCCCAGAGGCGGACAATTTGGCCACGGAATTCCGTGGCCATTTCGGTGAACGGAGTAGATTTCATTACTGAGATCGCATCCCTTTAACACGGAGTTCTGATGCCTCAACTGAAATTTCACCAATTTCCAGTTTCACCCACACATATCCCTCTGCGTCTGGCGCGCGGTCAGTCATTATGGTCCCTTGCTGACCGTCTATGTCGACAACGACCTGCCAGGGTTTTACACCTGAATTGCTGTCTACAGGCCTGGCAGGCTTTTTGTTCTGAGCCTTAGATTTCGCATGCGAAATCTTTTCTTTGCCTTTGTTCTTTACTTCATCAAGAACAGCTTTAACCTGCGCGCGTGAAATACCTGACTCCCTCGCAGCTGCGACGAGCTTCTCGGCTTCTTCGGGGGAGTTTTCATTCACCTGAATCAATGTGTATGCCAGATCGACATCGGATGTAACTTTATCCCGAAGAAGGGCAGTAACATTTTCTGGTGCATCAATGAGACGAAGGTGTTTACTGACAAACGAGGTAGGTTTTCCCATCGTTTTTGCGATCTGCTCACCTGTCATGTTGAACTGATGCTTGAGCTCATAAAACGATTTTGCAGTCGCTAATGGTTTCAAACCAGACTGCTGCAGGTTTTCAATGAGCTGGCCGATGATGCGTTCTTTTCTTTCCCGCGGTGGTTTACCAACATAAATATCAATATGGGTGTCACCACGTTTTCGAGCAGTACGAACTCGCGTTTCGCCTAACCATATCTGGTAGCCGCGCCTGTCACGAGGATAGCAACGAGGTGGGGTAAGCATCCCTATAGTTTCAAAGGTGTCAGACATACCCTCGATAACTTCTTCATCGAAGTCTTCTTCAGGTCGTACTTGTTCTTCAGCATATACAAGATTTATATCTACACGGATTATCTGCCCATCTGGTTCGATGTCCGGGCGTGCTATATCCGCCATAATCTGGTGCGCAGCTATATCATGGCTCTGCTCATCTGGCTGTTTGTTTACAATGACATGTTCGATATCAGGTACAGCAGTCGCATTTTTTTTCATTTCCTGCTGCGCCTGGAGTCGTTTCATGAACGGTTTCTTAGCCATCACTTACCTCCAGCGAGCTTAATAATTTTCTGTGTAAGTTCTTTATACTGGATTGCAGGAAGACATTTAGGGTCATATTCATCAAAGGATAGACCAAGCTCGATCGCCTCTTTTGCAGCTGCAGGTACAAATGATATATAAGCGAGAATGTATTCTTCGGAGTACCCCTTACCCTGAAGGATCTCGATGAGGAGATTCAGGTTCAGTGTATCAATAGGCCCCAGGTACCCTTCTTTGAGCGGCTTTTTGTAATTTTTCACCTGCGTCTGGGTCACATACGTCCCCATAAACTGGAGAGAAGGGTTATAGTTCCGCTTAATTTTCTGCATATAGGCAAGCTGTTTACCTACTGCATTACGGGCCTGTTTCTCCAGCAGAGTAGGGATCAGAAGGTAATCAGCTGACATATGAGCTGCGATCATGACATTCGAATATGATGGTGCTGAATCGGCAATAATAAAATCAAACTGCTTTTTCAGTTCTTCAATACGGTCCCTGAAGTCGAACATGCAATCGCTGTTGCGATAGTTAATTTCATTTAGTTCACTGGTAGCACCAATAAAGAAGCGCCCGCCGGGAAGTTCAATGGGTCGGATCTCTGTTTCCGGGAAGAAAAGCTGATATGTGTTCGCCTCGCCAGGAGTAAAACTGTTACTTAAAGGTTCACGTTCAATTTCATAAGGTAAGTCATCGGGGAAAGCCCTCTCCGTCAGACCAGTTGTCCAGTCCATATCAATTTCAAGCACACGAAAGCCAGCACTACGAAGGTCATGTGCAATTTCACTGGATGACTGCGATTTAACGATTCCGCCCTTCTGGCTGCATACAACGATGAGTTTTCCGATGGGTCCAATTTTCAGGGTCATGGATCTGTCCTTAAGATTTCGCATGCGAAATGTTTGAGAAGGGGCGGCACGACTTGAGAGAGCATTTCAGTAATGTAATGAGATGATTACAGTATTTCATACACACTCCTATGAGTCAGGCGTTTCGCCAAATGCAGAAGCAGCTATCTGCCTCTGCGTTGATTGTCGTGCTTTCAGGACGACACAAACAGTATACAGAAAAACCATTGCGTATCAATAATGATACGCAATAGATTTCGCATGCGAAATCACATATTGAGTATTTCTGGTGATCATATTTGATTTTGTTGACGCACAGCGCCTGTTCATAGCTTGCATCTGGGCAGGTGAAGGATTAGACATGCCCGACGGGCACGTCAACCTAGCTCATTGGGGTTTTCAGAAAGGTCATGCCAATGGCCCTTTTACTACCCCTCATTTAATTTCCGCGTCGTTATGTATTTAGGTAATTCTGTCCATAAATATTAAAGGGCGAAGAGTGGTTAACCCTTCGCCCTTAGCTACGTTTCCGGTCTTATCAGTTGATAAGTTCGCGGATCAGTTCCAGAACTGCAATCAGCGCATTCGCACACGCGACTACAGCCCGCAGAACGATGATTAACAGGTTAATCATCCGTTTCTCCATAAAATGGAGCGAGAGAGACTCCGCTTACTCTTACATTGCCTGTTGCGAAGCATATCTCATTGTTAGATGATAATGTTCTCACTCCGGCCAGAGCACCAGTTAACAGCACCACCTGTACTACTGATCAGGGCTTTAAAATCGTTCATACGCGATTCCGGAGCAAAAATATCACAGCGCTAACCCGATGATTATACAGCGTGTATCTTTGACTTCTACCCCATACTTGAGAAATTACCCCAAAGGTAATATTATTGAAGCGTTAGATGATGATGTTCTCAACCGGTCAGGGTACCTGCTCAGGCCGAAGTAAAAAAACCGACCTCACCAGTCGGTTTTTTTACGCCCATGTTGTGCTGGCAAATGGTGTGCTCCAGCTGCGCGGCCAGCGGCAATGTTGCTGGCATAACACGGCATCGATGCGTCGGTGCGGTCGCAGAACTGCTGGCAAATACTCCCTGATACGTAATCCCCGCGTCAGCCTGGGCGTTCAGGTAATTCTGCCCAGCATTATATTTGCCATCTTATTCCACTCGTCGCGGGCCTTCTGCAATGCATGAAAAATGCTATCCATATTGGACATTTCGGCACTATCGGAAAAAGTGTCCAGAAAATATTTCTGATGATCGCATTTAATTTTGTTGACTAGCAGCGCAAACCGTGAGTCTGTTCAGAACTCGTTTCTGAACAGGGGAGGGGTTGGACAAGCCCGCCAGGCGCGTCAGCCTGTCACATTGGGGTATGCTTTAACTGTACCACCACAAAAGATACTAACTAATTTCATTGTTACCACATAAATGACACCATCATCAACAACACCACTTAAATGTTACCAGGAGGGCAAAAAATGTTCGTTTTTGTTTACCTCCGGGCATCCACTTCAGAGCAGGATGCCAGCCGGGCAAAAAATGCTCTGAAGGCATTTGCAAACCAACATGGCCACCGTATTGCTGGCTGGTATATCGACAATGTCTCCGGTACGACAATGAACCGTCCTGAACTTATCAGGCTTCTTGGTGATGCGGAACCTGGTGATGTGATTCTCATTGAACAGGTCGACAGGCTTACTCGCCTTGATGATGCAGGCTGGGAGACACTAAGAAAGCAAATTACCGACAAGCAACTGGCCATCGTCAGTCTTGATCTACCGACCAGCCATCTGGCGCTATCCAGCACAGTAAGTGATGACTTTACCCGAAGCATGCTGAAGGCCGTAAATGGCATGATGCTGGATATGCTCGCCGCTATTGCCCGAAAAGATTACGAAGACCGTCGACGTCGTCAGTCAGAGGGAATAAGTAAGGCGAAAGCCGAAGGAAAATACCGGGGTAGGGTGGCCGATGCACAGAAACATGAACTGATACGCACTCTGCGCCTGGTCAACGGAAAATCTCTGCGCGAAACAGCTCGCATGGCTGGCGTGTCTAAAATGACAGTCATCAGGGTCTGCAATGCTTAGAAGGTGAATGAGGATAGCTATAGAGGACATAGTGGTGACAAATAAATCAGGGACCAACAGGCATTACGGTTATCTTTTCGAAGAGCCAGTAGATGAAATATCTGGTGATATCCTTATCGATTTAGAAAATCTACCACCAGAGATGAAGCAAATTGAGTTTGATGTAACTGCTGCTGAATTGGCAGCATATCTTTTTAAACCAGGTCATAAAGGAGAATAGCCATGAGCGAAATGCTATTGTCTTTTGATGGGTTTATCAGATTGTTTGCTGGAGCTGTCGTAATTGCAGGAGGTTACGGCCATCAGATTGTCAGATTGTTCATAAAACCGTCACTTGTAAATGTTCTACAGTTGCTGTGTCTCATTGGCCTCAGTGCTATTTTTTCTTTCGTGGCTTTCAATGATGCGAACATGTGGAATGGTTCCCCCGACATAGTTCTGGCACTCGTAATGGGCATATTCGCCGCTACTGTCATCTTTTACATGGTCTATTTTTTAATTACTGTTTTCTCGAGAGCCCTGATCTCAGAGTAATTGTGTTTTGCATTATCCCCATAAATGACATTCAGAACGAAATTTAAGTTAATGGAGTGAAGAAGCTTTAGAATATCTGAGAGTGGGAAGAGAGTAGCAAAGGCAGTAATCGATGATGAGTAAATAAGGTTTAAGAAGGGGACCGAACCACCCCGGAACGATCCCCTGAAGGAATGGCAATTCCGTTCGACGCCAATATTAGCTTTTTCCGGGCTGTGATAACATATTTAGGTCATCTTTCAGAGCCAGGGCTGATGAAGAAGAAGAAAAGTACACCCACCCCCCACGATGCCACGTTCAGGCAGTTCCTGACGCAACCGGATGTTGCGCGGGATTTTATGGAGTTGCATTTGCCCGCAGAACTGCGCGCAGTCTGCGATCTCAGCACGCTGAAGCTGGAATCCGGCTCGTTCGTTGAGGATGATCTCCGCCAGTATTTCAGCGACGTTCTCTACAGCCTGAAAACTACAGCCGGCGACGGATATATTCATGTTCTGGTCGAACACCAGTCAACGCCGGACAAACATATGGCTTTCCGCCTTATACGCTATGCGGTAGCCGCCATGCAGCGACACCTGGAGGCAGGGCATAAAAAACTGCCACTGGTGATACCGGTGCTGTTCTATACGGGTAAACGCAGCCCGTATCCGTACTCCACCCGGTGGTTGGATGAGTTTGACGATCCGTCGCTGGCAGGCAAACTCTACAGCAGCGCTTTCCCACTCGTAGACGTTACGGTCATTCCGGATGATGAAATCGCTGGCCATCGCAGTATGGCTGCCCTAACTTTACTGCAAAAGCATATTCACCAGCGGGACCTGGCAGAACTGGTTGACCGGCTGGCGCCCATCCTGCTGGCCGGATATCTGTCTTCATCACAGGTAATATCGCTGGTACACTATATAGTGCAGGCAGGCGAAACATCGGACGCCGAAGCCTTTGTACGCGAACTGGCACAGCGTGTGCCGCAACACGGAGATGCACTTATGACCATCGCACAACAGCTTGAACAGAAGGGCATCCAAAAGGGCATCCAGCTAGGCAGACAGGAAGGTCGTAATGAAGGCAAGCTGGAAGGTAAGCTGGAAGTTGCCCGCACCATGCTGCAGAACGGCATTGACCGTAATACCGTCATGAAAATGACCGGTCTGACTGAAGACGACCTGGCGCAGATCCGCCACTAATAACCCTTTCCTGGCACTCCCTGTCTGGCCATCAGCGAATACTGGTGGGGCGGGGAGGCACCAGACTCAGGCTCTGCCTACCAGCAACAGCGATTAAACAGCTTCGTCACTCCCCTCAAATGTACTGACAGCTATCGTCACCTGTACTAAATGCCAAAGCATTCCGGTCGGCCCCCTCCCTCTCTCTAAGTAGACGGTGATTCCAGTGCATATCTTTCGTTTTTGTCCCGCGTTAGGGACATAAGGAAATATCACTCCTGCTGGCCAGCTCATCTTTTCAGCGTCACGGTGCAGCCAGAATATAAGTAGTGCTCGCCGCAGCCTTGTGACCGAGCAACGCGAGCGAACGGGCGAGGAAGCGCAATATCATCATTGCTAAAATGAGCTGGTACGCGCCAGAGTTTTAACACTGAAATTGCATATCTTAACGATTTTACTTCAGTGGGTTATCCACATATACAGTTCTTCGATCCAGTAATAAGATCCTTAAAACGATCCCTTTAAGATCCAAAGAAGATCCCCGGATCGCTGCAGACCCTGTCAGCTCTGTTCTTGGGGGATGATCACATAAGCTATAGAAGGATAATCATAAGCTGTAACTGGTATACAATAAGCTGTATCATGTAAAGGATATACTGTGATGAGTCAGCTACATAAACTACAGTAAGTATGAAGCCCAGAAACTTACCCTGGGTTGTGTATAACATGAAGCTGCCTGTACCAGGCCTTACGGCTATTACAGGTTAGCAATCAGCATTCTTATTCTTTACTTTCCCACCGCCCGGAGGCTATCTGGACAAGGACAATCTGGACATAAAAAAACTGTTTGAAGAGGTGGATAAATCCTCCGGCGAAATAGTTAACCTCACGCCCAATGGAGGTAATACGGTCCAGCCTGTGGCACTGATGCGGCTTGGTGTTTTCGTTCCCACGCTCAAATCTCTGAAAAACAGTAAAAAGAATACGCTTTCCCGTACGGATGCTACTGAAGAGCTGACGCGGCTTTCTCTTGCCAGAGCTGAAGGCTTTGATAAGGTCGAGATCACCGGCCCACGGCTTGATATGGATAACGATTTCAAGACCTGGGTCGGGATCGTCCATTCCTTTGCCCGGCATAAGGTTATTGGGGATAAAGTGGAACTTCCGTTCGTCGAGTTCGCTAAACTGTGTGGTATCCCTTCAAGCCAGTCGTCCCGCAAACTTCGGGAGCGCATTAGTCCATCGCTTAAACGCATTGCGGGTACCGTGATTTCCTTTTCCCGCACTACCGAAAAGCACACCAAAGAGTACATCACGCACCTGGTCCAGTCTGCCTACTACGATACGGAGAAAGACGTGGTTCAGTTACAGGCAGATCCGCGTTTATTTGAACTTTATCAGTTTGACCGCAAAGTACTTCTGCAACTCAAGGCTATCAATGCCCTGAAGCGCAGGGAATCAGCTCAGGCACTCTACACCTTTATTGAGAGTCTTCCGCGGGATCCGGCTCCTATCTCGCTGTCGCGCCTCCGGGCCCGTCTGAATCTGAAATCTCCGGTCTTTTCTCAGAACCAAACGGTAAGGCGTGCCATGGAGCAGCTGCGTGACATAGGATACCTGGATTACACCGAGATCCAGCGCGGCCGGACAAAGCTTTTCTGTATCCACTACCGACGTCCCAAGCTGAAGGCACCTAACGATGAAAGTGCAGAAACCTCGCAGCTGCCAGCGGCGAAGCGGGATGTCAGTCCGGAAATGGCTGAAAAACTGGCTGTCCTAGAAAAGCTGGGGATCACGCTTAATGATCTGGAGAAGTTGTTCAAAACATCCTGAACATAAGCTGTAATGAGTAATTTTATTGTTGCTACACACCACAGCTTATATTAATGGCTCCGGAGAGTAACCTGCTCACTATAGTTTATATAAGCTCTGGCGAGGCGTCTCCTGTCAGTACATTTTTACCGCTTGTCTGAAAGCTTTTATACCCGGTCTGAGCATTATTATTGGCTTCGCAACGGCAGGCGTTTTCAGGAAGAAAATACTCACTGTAGCTTATGTTGCTTACTGCAGTTTATGCTGTGGGCATTCTGCTTTCCATAGCTTATGTAAATTGTGGAAAGCAGTAATGTCATTTCAGCGGCGGCAGTGTCTGTAAAATCTCAGCTGCATCACGCCCGTCCCCGCTAAACGTCTCGGCCAGTGTGGCCGCTGGGTCCAGCGCAAGCACCCACATATGAACCTTCATCGAACGCGGCTCCTTATGCCCGGCCAGAGCCTGAATGACTGTCCTAGACTGCCGGTGATAGAGCGTGTGCATGGTATAGCTGTGGCGGAACATATGCGGCGTGACCGAAATGGAAAAATATACACTGTCTTCTCCGGCCCGCTTCACCGCCTGCTTCAGCCACTTGCGCATGTTTTCATCGGTGACGGCCCACTGCGGCTCAAGTCGGTGGGGCCGCGTGGCTAGGACAAACGGGGCCGAGCAAAAAGCGAAGAAACCGAATTCGTTATAGCACCTATCCATTTCCTTTCAGCATCGCGACCGCATCACTCTCAGACATCTGGAACTGCACCCGGTGCCGTGCCGCCACATCGAGCGCAAACACTTTCGTGTAGACTTCCGTCGAGTTGATGCTCTTATGTCCCATTAAACTCTGCAGCACCTTCAGTGGTATACCGGCGTACAGCATGTGCATGGCGTAGGAATGGCGGAACGTGTGTGGTGTCACCGGTACGGAAAACGTCACCCCGTCGGCCACTGCCGCTTCAACCGCTTCGCTGAGCCAGGTGCGGACTGTCCGGTCGGTGATCTCCCAGATGCGTGCTTTTTCGGTTCTGCCGGTACGCTTATTACGTCGTTCAAGGGGTATTTTCAGCGTGGCCACCATCATCTCCAGCTGGCTGACATAGTTCGCATCGGAAAGCGGAACCAGGCGATGTGCCTGACTGCCGGCGGGCGCACGGCCGGCCGTTCGGGCCGCTTTCTCCGCCCGCTGCTTGAGTGTGGCCAGCTGCACGAACGGGTAGGGCGGCGCCAGGGAAAAATCACTCCGGGTCAGCGCCAGCGCCTCGTTAATGCGTGCGCCGGTGTTCCAGAGGGTTGCCAGCAGCATCTTGCGGTGGAGATCGGGGACATAGTGGAGCAGGGCGCTCACTTCCGGGGCCAGCAAATATTTTGGCAGTTCATCCTGAACAAGAGCCATCTGTCGCAGGGCCAGTGCGGCCGGATAGTCGATGGCCACCGGCAGCTGCGTGGCAGAAAAAGAAACGCCCTGACCTGGTATTGCCGGCATCATTGTTTCCTGTCCTCAGTGGACAGGTATTGTTTCCTGGGATGCTGAGCCTTCAGACTTCCGGGCAGATCATTTTTCATGGGGTGTCTCACGGCTTTGTTTCAGTTTGCTGTACAGCCAGCAGGGAATAAAAATGGGAGAGAAAATAATGAAGCATGTGAATTTTATCAGTAATACGTCCCACTGACGTTCAGTCAGATACCGGATTTGTTTTGCCTGATATGACTGACTGGATTTCAGTCTATCAATTTCCAGCTTCTGGCTCTCACACAGACGGTGTAGCTCATCAACTCCCTTATGCAAAGGCACAGCGATAAGGGGACAATGAAGACCTTTAGGGTACTGAAGCTCGCCTACGGTTAAGGGTATGGATAGTCTTCCGGCTGGTTCGAACCTGAATCCGATACCGTTCCAGAAGCGATCCCGACGAAGCATATTTTCCCTGTCATCTTCATCGACAGGAGATGTACGGATACGTTTCACGGGGGTATCAGCCGGAAGCGTCTTTGCCCAGGAAATCAGCTGTATCATGATCCAGGAGCCAAGTCCTCGTCCCCGCAAATTGTAGTCAAGCATAAAATCCGAATTTGTCAGGTCCAGTTCGGTCGTGCCATCCCATATATTAACAGTCAACTCCGCTTTGTATTCAGGCTCCTGATGCCAGCCTCCCCCGTTCCAGTACAGGGAAAGAGTGCATGTGCGGCCAGCCAGTTTTCTTTTCACGTCAAGACTGCCACTGGCAGGAGAGTAGGTTTCCTTCAGGGTTCTGATGACGACCACTCTGCATGCTGGCTGATATCGACCACCTGTGCGGCTCTCAGGCAGGGTCAGCAGCCAGGCATTATTGGCTTCATCAAATTTTGGTAGATCCACCTTATATGGTCCTTTTATGGTAAATATCTTCAGCCCAGCTCCGGGAGAGCATTCGCGGGTTCAAAGTGATACCGCTTATTGTCCTGCGAGCACACCTCGATCCATTCCAGCTGTCCGTGGGTAAGTACAGGTGATAGCACTGACGGGCGCAGACAGTGATGCACCCGTCAAACCCGGTCTCGGCCAGTTCATCGGCGTTCTCCGGCCAGCGGAGCAGACGCCCCTCGGCGGAGATCCCGTAAAATGCACATTCACAGTCCAGGTCTTTAGTCTGGTATTAAGATTCTGTTTCGCCGTCCCGCATCCGATAGTGAAAAGTGACTGTGTCAAACATTCCCATTTTTTGCTTCCTTAAATCGTTGAGAAATCCGCCTGCCATTATTTATACGTTCCTTCAATGAGAATGTAGGCTCCCTTAAAATAGGCATCTATCAGACAGGATTGCCAGGGCGGAGCACAGTTCTGTGCACAGAGGTTTTTTGTAGTCACCAACCAGCTGCCATGTGTCAGAGTTACCCATTCGTTCTGCAACAATGCTTCCGTTACGTTTCAGGATTTTTGGTGACTTCCAGTAATGTTTGGCGTTAATCACATCATTCACCGTTGCATCTGTCATTCCTGAATAGAGCCACAGCTCTTGATGGCCGTACAACCCCTCAAGCTCCCGGACCACATCGTAAAATGATCTAAATGTTGGTTTACCCATTCCTCGCCTCAAAAATAATATCTAGTTATATAGTCGCCAAGGGTAATTATAACGTGAGGCATAATCTGCTGTGCACAACCCTGCGTCAGTCACCCACCTGAATATTCCCCTGCTTATATTTCCCACAGCAAATATCACTAAAGCGATAATAAGCATCCATATAGAAACACAGATAAATTACCGGATGTCCGTTCCGGTCAGATCCGATTTCTACGTTATTGCGCAGTTTCCGGAAGTGTACCACGGTCAGGGAATAACCACACCGCCCGTTTACGGTGGTGAGCGGGTGATCGCGGGGTAGAGGATAAACACTATATATAGAAAAATGCAGCTGACGGAGTTGCGCATGTTGTGTTTCCGCGCTGCTGCGCGCCGGAGGCAGGGAAGAAGATCCGGAACTTACTTTTTTCGGATCTTCGCGAAAAAAGAGAGAAGCGAGCATAGGCTTACCATATACATATTCCTGGCATCTGCATATGCCATGCAGATGCATATCCTGAGCATCTGCATATGCCATGCAGATGCATACCCTGAGCATCTGCATATGCCATACAGATGCATACCCTGAACATCTGCATATACCATGGCTATACATATGCTTCACATCTGCATATACTGAGCATAGGTATAAAGGCCATTCGGCCAGGAGGAAAACATGCGAACCGTTTCTATTTTTAAAAATGGCAATAACCGTGCCATTCGCTTACCCCGCGATCTGGATTTTGATGGCGTCAGCGAGCTCGAGATCGTCCGTGAAGGGGACAGCATCATATTGCGTCCCGTCCGGCCAACCTGGGGCTCGTTTGCGGAACTCGAAAAGGCCGATGTGGAGTTTATGGCGAAGCGTGAGGACGTTGTCAGCGACGAAGGAAGATTTGACCTGTGAAACAGACCCGAACGAAGACCTATATGCTCGACACGAATATCTGCTCATTCATCATGCGTGAGCAGCCCGCTGCGGTGATCAAACGTCTGGAGCAGGCGGTGCTGCGTAACCACCGCATCGTGGTGTCAGCCATTACCTATGCGGAAATGCGCTTCGGTGCCACCGGTCCGAAGGCCTCACCGCGTCATATTGGACTGGTTGACGCGTTCTGCGCCCGCCTCGATGCGGTCCTGCCGTGGGATCGCGCCGCGGTGGATGCCACTACCGACATTAAAGTGGCGCTGCGGCAGGCCGGGACGCCGATTGGGCCGAACGACACGGCGATTGCGGGACACGCCATTGCCGCCGGCGCCGTGCTGGTGACCAATAATACGCGGGAATTTGAGCGGGTACCGGGGCTGAAGCTGGAGGACTGGGCGAAATAGCCGCTCCGTAACGAAGCCTGTTTTGATCCTTGCAGCCCGGAAGGACAGGGAGACGGCCGGAGTGATCACGGCATCTGGGGGCACAACCGCAGGCTCCCGTCATAAACAGGGTGACTGATCCGCGAGGTTACCCTGGCCATAAAAATGAAGGCATCAGACGCCAGGATAACCTCAATAACACATAATGATAAATACACTGACTTATGATGTATTTGTTCTCCGGGAAAAATCAACTTTTGGGTTCAGAGCCTTCTTTCTCCCAAAAATCATAATATTCAGCATTATTTACCATCAATTCTGTGTGTTTTCCTGTTGCGATGACGCTTCCGGATTTCATAAATATCACTACGTCAGCATTTTCCGCAGCGTAAATCCGATGGCTTATCATCAGAATCGTTGATTTCCCTCTTCTGTGATTACGCAAAAGTTTGATCGTCGTTTCTTCACTGCGTGAGTCGAGAGCAGAGGTCGTTTCATCGAGAATAATGGCCGGAATGTTAACCTGACTGATACGGGCCATTTCAAGTTTCTGCAGTTGTCCTCCGGAAAGACGGCCGCCCTGTTCCCCGACATGTAAATCAAGATCAATAACACGTTCATCATCATAAAAGGTGAGTTCACGAAGAATGTCCCTTAGCTCATCCCTTTGTAATGCAGTAGGGGGATATAACGCATTTTCTTGTAAGGTCCGATTGAACAGGGATATCTGTTGAGGGATATAAAGAACATTGCGGGATCCATGTCCTGAAAAATCAAATGGATTATATTCACCAATTTTTATCATCCCATTATCTGGTTTTAATAAACCAGCCAGCAGCTTAGCAAGCGTTGATTTTCCCGAACCATTAGGCCCCACAACGACAGCAAAAACGCCAGCAGGAACCTCAACATTAAGATCGCTAATAGCGGGGCGTCCATTATAAGAAAAATGAAGGTTACATCCACTGACAGGAACAGCCGTTGTTGATATGGCCAGCGTGATCTCATTATCATGAAAGCCCGTATCGTCAGCCATATAATTTAAAGCGTCGTCAACGTTTTCTGCCGCGATCCCTGCCTGTCGTAGCACATAGCCATAGCTGGCCACGGGTGCAGCAAAACTTAGAACATAAGTCTGCAACATGACAAAATCACCTGTCGTGATCGCGCCATGTAAAACATCTAACGCCCCCAGCACAAGCAATACGCCAATGCCAAATCCTATAACACCAAATTGCCATGCACAGGCTTTCACAAGAAGCATTGCCATTCTGACATCTGACACATTTTTATCCGCTGCAACCTGTCCGACTTGTTCAATCTCCTGTCCACCCTGGCCATTAAAAACTGCTCGCTGTGCATTGCGCAACAGGTCGCCAAGAGCGCCAGAGAGGGTTCCTGCTGCGGTGTTTGCCTTCATCGCCTGTCGTTCATACTGCTCAGACGCACGATATGAAACAAACGCATGCACTATCAGGATCAAGAGCATCAGAGCAGCAAATTTCCAAGATACGCCAATTGCCACGACGACAATAGTGAGCACAACCTGCAAAGCTAAGGGAACGATACTCCATAACAGGCCTTCAATTATCGTCTGAAGGCTGTAAGGCAATCGCTCAAAAATCCCCTGAAATTTCCCGGAGTCCCCGTTCCGCTCTGTCGCAATCAACGGCAACTGAGTCCTTAATGCCCTTTTCAGTATAAAGCAGGTCAATGCATTACAAAGTCTGGTTGTAAACGTCATTTTAAAAGCTTTTAGCACCGCCGAGCAGGCCCAGAATGCGATAAAAATAATCACACAAAAAAAAACAAGCCATATATTCTGAAACGAATCGCCTCGCGAAAAAGCATCAACAGCTATTTTAAGACCAAATGGCGAAGCAATTGAAAGAAAAATGGCCAGTAACTCGACAATAATACCCAATCCGGTGTCTGTGCGACAACCACTACCCGGAGTTATCATTATTCTTCCTAAACGCTCAAGTAGTTTAAATATCCCCACCGGTAACTCCTCTTAACGTACATGATTTTCTATATGATGTGTAAGGTGGTCATATATGGAAATTAATATAGTGATATATATATTACCATATAAGTTTCCATATGCATTTTTTTTATCAATAGTAAATTTGTTCTTCACAAAGTGTCGAACTGTAAATATCAATCAATGGAGAAACAGCATGAAAAAACTTATCAAGAAACTTTTCGCGTCTCGTTCTTCTACGCAGGGTGTGGTTCTTAATGCTATTGCTGTTACACAGGGCAAACCAGGCTTCCAGAGTGTAGATATTCCATTTGTATCAAAAGACTCTGGTCTTGGTGCATAGTAAATTCGGCCGCTGGAGATAACCAGCGGCATTTTCTACAGGCAGGTAAAGTGCATGATATATCTTAAACCCGGGATGCATCTGGCCTTGTTTGACAACTCAGCAATAGTCCTTAAGGTGAATGAAGGGGAATATATAATCTATACAGAGGGCATTTCCCAGGCAATTGCCAAAGAGCTGGATTCTGCTTTACCCGTTTTCTCTACAGAAGAAATAGATATTTTACACAATGATGGAGTGATATCGAAATCACCTGAATCACAAGTGAATAGTGCAATATATGACTACAGGAATTATAACTTCAACGGATTCAATTCATCATCATGGGGACAACGAAAACTATCAAGTGCTGACATCAAAATTAATGCCAGTTTTCGAAACGTCATAAATATTATAATGGTATGTCTGACTTTAAAAACATGCGGTTTCAAATCGATCCAGAAACTTCCTCGACCTTTCAATAGCAAGGCAAGTAGAAACAATAAATCTATTATAGATATCAAAAATGAAGTAGAAAAAATTCACAAGGCAGTTTTATGGTCGCCCTTTAAGATCGCATGTCTGGAGTGGTCATTAACGATAGTGAAACATTTTCGTAAGAAAGGAGTTAATGCAAAGCTGGTAATTGGCGTCAGACCCATTCCGTTTCTGGCACATGCATGGCCGGAAATTGATGGGCATGTTATCGCTGACACACAAAACCTTAGAAAAATATTCGGAGTGATCTACGAAAGCCTATGATTGATGAAATGAGAAACATGTCAACCTGGACCATCATGAATGGAAAACTGGACTTTAACCCATCACATGATATCGACATAGTAGACGCCTGTCAGATAGAGTCCCCATGCAAAAATCGAAGTGCAATTTTCTATACTCTAAAACCTTATAGATGTTTATCACAACCAGATTTATCCAAAATCCTTGAGCGGATATTACATCAATATACCGATTTAGTACAAATATCCAGGTCATTGATTGAATCTGTGTGGGGTAGTTACATTTGCTGTCTCCACGAGAAACAAACAGGTACAAGTGTTCTTTTATGCGATCCCATGCAGTCTGTTCGTCTTTTTTACCGAATTGGTGATGGTGTCACATTAATAGATACCGCTATTGAAAAAATAGTATCAAGACCAATTGAATGGAATTCAAATTATCTAGCAAGTGCTTGTATTACTCAATTTGGCTCATTGGGGGAGACTCCTTTTTCTAACGTTAAAGTGGTCCCCCCGGGTCACCTGCTAGAGGTCACGAAAAAAGGTCTCATTAGAACAATTCGTGTCTGGCCGATGATTAATAAAAAATCTCCTTGTAAGCCAGTAGATCATACCGCCACTGCGATAGCCAGTGTGGTAGACCGTATTGCGAGCAACCACAATTTGATGACGCTTTCTCTTTCTGGCGGGGTTGATTCAACAGCATTGGCATTGATACTGCGCGGTGTAGCTGGTGAGAAAATGCCAATCAATGGCATCCATCTTTATAGCCCGGGTTCTCCAGACCAGGATGAACGGAAATTCGCACACATTGCAGCGGGCACAGCAAAAATATCATTATTGAATATTTGTATGGATGCTCATCTTCCATTTTCAAAACTGACATTAAATCATAAGCCACAAATTATAAGCCCCAATTTTATATTTCAAAGCATCAATGATGAAATTATAGAAATCCTAGGCCACCAGGGCGTTATCATCAATGGACAAGCTGGGGATCTTCTTTTTAGCAGCGCTCCCAGTCCATTGGTCGTTGCAGATGCATTCCTCAACGAGGGAGTTCGAGAGGCCTGGCGAGTGATAAGAGATCTGGCTTCTCTCTTCAACGCCAGTATTCCAAGGGTTTGTCTGAGTGCCATTAAATCGCTAGCAGGTCGCCCCTCTCAGGCCCAATCCTTATTTCAGAAACAGTTACATGAACTGGGTCTTATTAGTTCAGATTTTATTGATTGTGCTCTTAAAAAGGATAATCCGGAAATTACGGTTGATCGCTACAGATATTACCCGGCAACACAAGAAATGGTAGCAGATCTTGAAAAGATGATAAGCATCCAACCTTGTTTCAGTGATTGTGCATTTCCAAGAACGCTTTCCCCATTACTTACGTTGCCCGTTGTGGAAGCAGCCTTAGCAACGCCAAGCTACAAACATTTTGACGGAAATATTGATAGAATCATACTACGCCATGCAGCTGGTAAATTTGGAGATTGCGAACCATTATGGCGGAGAAGTAAAGGTGCATTTGATTCAACATTAATCAAAGGATTAATGAAAAACAGAACTGATATAGAACGTTTTCTACTTGATGGTGTTTTAGTGCAAAAAAAAATCCTTCAGACATCAGGTATCGAGAATGCATTTCGAAGAATAATTGCAGGTGATGTTTCAGCCGCTATCTCACTCGCCCTTCCATTGTGTGTTGAGATGTTTTGCAATGCATGGAAAGATTGATAAAGTGATATATTAAATGAGGTGTCTTGTTGCCAATGCTATTATAGCACTTTCAATATATTCACTTTCGCTTTTATATGCTTTCTGGAAGCCAATAATTGCATCTTTATGATTTTTCCCGATTAGAGATGCATTTATTGATTGATAGATACACAGTAATTCCTCTGCATTACTTTTGTTTGCAAAAATCTCTCTTCTTACTATATGAGTGCAAGCAATTATTCTACTAATCATACGATAACTTTCCGGATTGTGTTTCGGGTCAAAAATACAAAAGCAAATATTTTCTACGAATTTGACAGCCTCATCATGCGGTAAGGAATTCAATGAAACATTAGTTATACCCTTTAATTCAGATATTTCATCAGTGGGCATTGAAGAAAGGTGACTTGTGATTATCGCTTCTGAAAGTTTGTACAACTCCATAATCGATCGAGCAGAACGGAGTTTAATTGCAAATCCCTTTTGATGCTCAAAATCAACCAGTCCTTCACCAACAAGTTGGAGTAGTGCCTCTCTTACTGGTGTGGCACTGACTTGCAGTCTTTCTGCTATCTCACCAATGCGCAGAACGGTTCGGAGTAGATATTTTTGATCTAAGATTTCTTTTCGAAGATGATTCAAAACATTTTTATTACGGGACGTACATGGAGATAGCTCTGTAAGTGTGATGCCACTTTTAACAACCCCTTTATTTTCCACAACTAAACTCCATTTTATTAAATTTAGTTATTCTCTATTTATAGACAAATTGTCTTCTCGCCTGTAATGAAATCTGTTAAACACGTTGGTCAATTATATCCAAAACGCTTAAGAACATATTCATTTGACATATACTTTTAAGCAACTTATCGATGAAATAACAAAAATATTTGTAAAAGAAGGTAAGTGATAATATGGAAATAATCAAATGATAGTGATTATCGTTATCAATTTGGTTTTTTGCTATTATATTGCTTTAAATCAATATGTTATAAATATTTTCATTGTGAAATCACTTTCATTTACACACACTTAGAAACATTATAAAACACATTACCCGAAATCCATCCAATCACTTTTACATATTGGTGGTAGCACATGTTTTCTCCCGAGCAAGCACTTTAAAACAGACAGACCGCGACGTTACCGATCGGCAGATTGGTGTGCCAGGGGTAAGCCTGGATATAGGGAATATTTACGTGTGAGCCGATTTTTAACCAATGCACGTAGGCAATGTCCTATAGGGGGTCAGTTTGGAGATCGGAAATTTTTGTACGTTAAGCGCATTATTTAACCAATCGAGATTCGTAACGGATTGATTTTACGTCAGCGGCTATCGCTTTTAAGTTGTCGCTCTCGCGGTATCGCATTTAGGTTATCCAATTAAGGTCAAATCCCTAAAAACGGCGTATAGCGCGGGAGTACACCCCATTGCGATAGGCAAGCCTGTTCAAAAAACAGGCTTGCCGTACAATAATTTTCTATATCCAAACTGACCCCAAACATGAACTGATACGTACGCTGCGCCTTACTCACGGAAAATCACTGCGTGAAACTGCCCGCCTGGCTGGCGTATCAAAAATGACTGTTATCCGCGTCTGCAATAATGCTAAAGAGCAGGGGCCCGTACCACCCCGGAACGGCCCCCTGTGAAACAGTCGGTGCCATGACCTCAGCTCCGGTATAATACTGCCGGATGAATACACTCAAACCAACGGAGAAGCGGAATGTCAGGCAGAAAAGGAAAGGGCGGGAAGTCACCGGTTCCCCATGACGGGCTGTTTAAAACCTTCCTGACCCATACGGATACCGCCCGGGATTTTCTGGCCTTGCATCTGCCCGCAGAGCTGCTGAAGCTGTGCGACCTGACCACCCTGCAGCTGGAGTCTGGCTCCTTTATTGAGGAAAATCTGCGAACCTATTTTGCCGACGTGCTGTACTCCCTGAAAACCACTGATGGAGAGGGATACATTTATACGCTCATTGAGCACCAGAGCAGTCCGGACAGGCATATGGCGTTCAGACTCATGCGGTACTCCATTGCCGCCATGCAGAAACACCTGGACGGAGCTGTTTGCCAGCCCGGAAACAGCGCGAAAACTGTATACCGGTGATTTTCCCCTCATCGACGTCGGCGCCATCGATGACGATGAAATCATGAAACACCGCCGGATGGCTCTGCTGGAACTGATGCTCAGGCACGCACAAACCCGCGACCTGGCCGAGCTGACCGAGCATCTGGTCACCCTGCTGATTGCGGGTTACACTACCGATGAGCAGCTGGTCACTTTGATGAACTGGATGCTGCAGACGGGAGACACGGCCAGACCCGAGGCATTCCTGCAGGAACTGGCCCGCCGGTCACCGCAACACGAGGAGATTTTAATGACTATTGCACAACAACTGGAACAGAAGGCCCGCGAAGAAGGGCGTCAGGAAGGACGCATGGAGGGCATCCAGCTTGGCGAGCTGCGCGGCATCGAGAAAGGTGAGCGCGAAGCGACCCTGAAAATAGCCCGCACGATGCTGCAGAGCGGCATCGACCGCAACACCGTGATGGCCATGACAGGTCTGACTGAAGAAGACCTGCAGCGCACCACCCACTGACACTACCGGGTTGCCTGCTGGCGACCCGTTCTTTACTGCTCATCCAGTGCTGATGGTCACCAGTTTCCAGTGGTCGTCGTTGCTGACGACCACCTAGCAACAGCTTTTCATCAGCGCATTCAGCCCGTCAACCCGGCCGCCAATTCTGCCGGCACCGGCATCACCTGCGTTCCGTCATAAATCAGAGGGAAATATGTTTAGTTTTTTTAAGAAAAAAAAACTTCATGAAGAGATTTGTGAGGATGCTAGAATTGCTTTATCTGATGGGTTGCTAGCCCAAGGTTTTGCAAGAAATAAACTAGAAGCAATGGGGGCTGGGGCCGTCTTTAGTCGTTCTTTGAAAGAAGCCGTTTCTCACGGCTATAAGTCTTCTGATGCAATCACGGAAGCGAAGAGGATTACGTCTCATCACTTGGCGGCTAGAGGGTTTGATTTTTATTCTGTAGCCAGTACTGTTGATGCTTTTTGTGTTGCCACAGGGTTTGAGTCGATGTTGGATCTTGCTCGTAAGAAAAGCTAGGCAATAGCTGAGGGTTGTCGTACGCGGTGTAAGCCTGCACCCTTCAGACTTATACCGTTATAATTCTTCCCAGAGGCTTGAGGGACAACCCTACGAAAATGCGAGCGAGTGGAGGTCGACTGGCAGTGCCTCAGCGACCTCATTCATCAGCAAAAGGACGGAGGTGCATGACAGGGCACAAAGCCCGCCGGCCTTCACCGCTGCAGCGGCGTATGTTGATTGCACTGGTGGTCACGCGGGATAACCAGTGGAGCGTGGTCGCTCCCGAATATGCCGGACAGAGAGCTAGCCGCCTAGCAGATCTTTTCTCTCATATTTTCGGATCTATTGGTTCACGATAGAAATACTCAGCCCCGCTCTCAGACGTCGCCATTATATCAAACCCAATACACAGTGTTTAGCTCCCGTAGAGACTGGGGCATTCATTATGAGAACCTGCAGCACCGCTTTCATCGTTATGGAAAATCAGCACAATGCTAACGAAATATCTCTCTCGCCGCACCGTCGCCCTTGCCGTGGCGCTGCTCATCGTTCTTACCATTGCCTTGTTATTCTTTCTGAGAAGCCCTGATGTGCCGGAATATGTTACGGCCTCCGTGCGCAAAGGCGATATAGAAAATTCCGTACTGGCGACCGGCCGTATTGACGCGATTGAACGCGTTAACGTAGGTGCGCAGGTATCAGGTCAGGTGAAATCACTGAAAGTAAAGCTGGGCGACCACGTGACCAGAGGGCAGTTGATTGCCGACATTGACGACGTGCCTCAACGTAACGACTTGCGCAACGCCGAAGCCGCGCTCAACGAAGTGAAAGCCGAACTCCAATCGAAGCAGGCGCTTCTGAAACAGGCTGAGCTGCGTTTCAAACGCCAGCGTCATATGTTAACTGAAGATGCCAGTTCGCGCGAAGATTTTGAGTCTGCGGAGGCAACGCTTGCCACCACGCGCGCTGATTTACTGTCTCTAAATGCCAAACTGGTTCAGGCGCAGATAGCAGTGGATAAGAAAAAGGTTGATCTTGGCTATACGCGAGTTGTAGCACCAATGGATGGTATTGTTATCGCCGTCGTCACTCAGCAGGGACAGACTGTTAACTCAAGCCAGAGTGCTCCGACCATTATCAAGCTGGCGCGTCTGGACGTCATGACCATTAAAGCGCAGATCTCCGAGGCCGACATCACCCGTATTTCCGCAGGTCAAAAAGCCCGTTTCACTATCTTCTCCGAGCCGGACAAGCACTATGACGCGACGCTGCGTACCGTTGAGCTGGCACCGGAGTCGGTGATGAAAGACGACTCACTTGCCAGCAGTAGTTCGGCATCAGGCTCCGGCACCTCAAATGCGTCCGTTTATTACAACGCTCTGCTCGACGTACCTAACCCAGAAAACCGACTCCGTATTGCCATGACGGCGCAGGTTACGCTGCTTGCTGGCGAAGCCAAGGATACGCTGCTGGTACCCATTCAGGCAGTGCGCAAAACCGAGGGACATAAGCAGCAGGTCCAGGTGCTGGCGACTGACGGCAAGCTGGAAACCCGGTATGTGAAAACCGGCATCACCAACAGCGTGGATATTCAAATTCTCGAAGGCTTAAAGGTCGGGGAAAATGTCGTGCTGTCGCAACCGGGTGAGAAAGCGCCAGGAGAAGGATTTGTATTGTGAGAAACATCATTGAGCTAAAAGGTATTAGCCGAACTTACGGCAATGGTGGCCAGGCGCTGACCGTCCTGAAAAACGTCGATTTGACTATCGCGGCCGGAGAAATGGTGGCGATCATCGGTGCCTCAGGTTCGGGCAAATCAACGCTGATGAACATCATGGGCTGCCTCGACGTACCCGACAGCGGCGATTACTACATCGGCGGGAAAAATGCTGCCCACCTTTCGCCCGATGAGCTGGCCAGAGTGCGCCGAGAACATATCGGCTTTATCTTCCAGCGCTACCATTTGATGCCTGACCTTAGTGCGCTTGGCAACGTTGAGATCCCGGCAATTTACGCCAACAGCGATCGCGAAAACCGTCGGCTGCGTGCGACTGCACTGCTTGGCAGACTGGGGCTGGAAGGACGTGAGCACCATAAACCCGGCGAACTTTCAGGCGGCCAGCAGCAGCGCGTCAGTATTGCCCGATCGCTAATCAACGGCGGAGAGATAATCCTTGCGGACGAGCCTACCGGCGCACTGGACTCGCAGTCCGGGCAAGAAGTGTTAGCCATCCTGAACGAGCTTAATCAGCGTGGCCATACTGTAGTGATGGTGACCCACGATATGAAGGTCGCCCGGCATGCGAAGCGTATTATCGAGCTACGTGACGGCGAAATTATCGCTGATAGCGGCAGTCGCGTAACGGCGACAGAAACGCTGCCGCCGTCCAGCAGAATCCGGCAAAGCCGTTGGCAAACGCTGCTCGATCGTACACGTGAATCGCTGCAAATGGCACTAAAAGCGATGAACGCGCACCGCTTACGCACCACGCTTACCATGACCGGGATAGTTTTCGGTATTGCCGCCGTCGTTACCGTCGTGGCATTGGGTGAGGGAGCCAAGCAGAAGACGCTGGAGAATATTAAAGATCTGGGAACCAACGTGGTCAGCATTTATCCCGGGCGAAATTTTTTCGATGACAGCATCGAGAACATTCGAACGCTGGTACCTGCGGATGCAGATGCGCTGGCGAAGCAAGGATTTATCGATAGCGTAAGTCCGGAAGTTAGCGCCTCAGACAACATTCGTTTTCTCGGTAAAACCGCAACTGTTTCCATCAATGGCGTCGGGCAGGATCATTTTCGTGTAAACGGTATTGAGTTGTTGCAGGGGGCGACCTTCAGTGACGATCGCAACGCCCTGCAGGAAGTCATTATTGATGAGGACGCCCGCAAGGCGCTTTTCGACGACGCGGGGCTACAGGCGCTGGGGCAAATTGTCTTCCTTGGTTCAGTACCTGCACGTGTGGTGGGCATCACCAAAAGCAACAATCGGAGCTATGCGCCAAATCGCATTACCGTGTGGATGCCTTACAGCACGGTGATGTATCGCATGGTAGGCAAACCAGTTTTGACCAGCATTAGCGTCAGACTTAAGGACAATGTGGATAACGAGGCGGCGGTTAGTGCCATCTCCCAGCTGTTAACCCAGCGTCACGGCGTAAAAGACTTCCAGCTCTATAACTTCGAACAAATAAGAAAATCTATCGAACGCACCTCAATGACCTTCAGTATTTTGATTCTGATGGTCGCCAGTATATCGCTAATGATCGGCAGTATCGGGGTGATGAACATCATGCTGGTCTCTGTGACAGAACGGACGCATGAAATTGGTGTACGCATGGCGGTAGGCGCGAGACGCAGCGACATCATGCAGCAGTTTATGATTGAGGCCATACTGGTTTGCCTGATTGGTGGCGCGTTAGGCATTGCACTGTCGTATGCCGCAGGTGCGCTCTTTACCGCCCTGGCGGGGGGAATGTTCACGGCTATATATTCGTGGCAGGCCGCCGCCGCCGCGTTTTTCTGTTCAACCTTAATCGGCATGATCTTCGGTTATCTCCCCGCCCGCAAGGCGGCAAGGATGGACCCGGTCGTTTCACTGGTCAGCGAGTAACCTATGAAAATTTTATCGCCTTTGGCTTTATGCCTTACTACCGCGCTGAGCGCTGGCTGCGCAAACGTGCTGAAAAGCGACTACCGCGCTCCCGAAGTGAGCTATCCCGCCAACTGGAACAAGAACGAAATTGCCGGAGATCCAACTCCGTTTGACTGGAAAGCGTTTAACGATCCTCATCTCGATAACTGGCTCCGCCAGGTGATGGCAAGTAATAACGACATGGCTATAGCCGTGCTGCGGGTGTATAGGGCACGGCTGGACGCGGAAAGAGTAGGTATCACTAATGAGCCTGGATTAAAAGGTTCACTGGGTGTGGACGGAAAAAACCAGCTGAATAACTCGTCCGGCTGGGCAAAAAGCAGCTCCTCCAGCCTCAGCACCAGCTATGAACTGGATCTCTGGGGCAAAATTGCCCGTCAGCGCGATGCGGCGGAGTGGGCAAGTCATGCCAGCGAAGAGGATTTTCGCTCCTCGCGCCTGACGCTGCTTTCAGAGGCCAGTAATAATTACTGGCGCGTCAGCTTTGTGAACCAGCAGATTGCTGTCCTCCAGCAGAGTATCGACTATGCAAAAGAGACGCTGCGTCTGGCCAGGACTCGCTATCATGCGGGAGGTGCCTCATCGCTGGATGTGGTTGACGCGCAACAAAGCCTGCTGGCGCAGGAAAACCGGCTAACCGGGCTACAGCGGGAGCGTTTGCAGGAACTCAATCAGCAGGCGGTCTTGCTCGGCGCGGCACCGGGCACCCCGGTAGTCGAGCCAACAATGCTGCCAAAAGGAAGCCTGCCGAAGGTAAATGCGAATATTCCTGCCAGCGTGCTGATGCACCGACCTGACATCAGCGCTAAAGAGTGGCGGGTGCGTGAGGCGCTGGCTACGGTTGATATCAAGCGTACTGAATATTATCCTGCATTCAGCCTGACCGGCGCTCTCGGTACCAGCAGTACTTCCCTGCTGACGTTCCTGCATAATCCGGTCGGTTCCGTAGGTGCTAATCTGACGCTGCCGTTCCTGGAGTGGCGGCAGCAAGGTGTCGAGATAAAAATTGCCCGTAACGATTACGAGCAGCGAGTGCTGGAGTTTAAACAGCTACTGTATAAGGCGATGAGCAGCATCGAAGACGAGCTTTCCCTGCGTAATCAGCTTCTGGCTCAGGAGACAAGGCTTCGGGAGGGACTGGAGCTTGCGCGTAAGTCGGAGCGGTTAAACGAAGTGCGTTACCGGCAGGGTGCAGCACGTATCTCATTCTGGCTCGATGCTCAGGAAAAGCGGCGCCAGGCCGAACTGCAGCTGGATGAAAACCGCTTTAATCAGTTGCAGAATCTCGCAAAAATTTATCTCGAGTTTGGCGGGGCGTCTACCTTTCCTTATCCTTAAATCTTGCTAATTTCGAATGGTTCATGTGCTGCTCCGTCACCAAAAGATGGTAACACCAGATATTCGCAACAGTACCGTCTGTAGAGTCTCAGACGGCTCTCACCCGTGGAGTGGCAACATATTTTTACGACCATTACACTTTCATCGGTGAATGAGAACTGGATCTGGATGCCAAGATTGAGGGGCTAACGTTGCCATCAGACAATTTTGGCGGCTTCCCGTTCACAGCCCCGTATAGCGCGGGAGTACACCCTTTCGCTATAGATAACCCTCTTCAAAAACAGGCTTACCGTACAATAATTTTCGATATCCAAACTGACCCCTATTACGTTCCCATGACTTCAGGAGTGCAGAGCAGGTAGCAGCATTTCTTGGCGTAGCCCCTGTTGAAAAAAGCTCTGGAACCTCTATGAAAGGACGTTCCAGAATGTCTAAAATCGGGCCTCCCGAAATACGGGCCAAACTGTATCTAGCAGCACTCTGCGGCCTAAGATTCAACATAGTCCTGAAATCCATGTATGAGCGTCTGTGCCTGAATGGTAAGGCCAAAATAGTAGCAATAGGGGCTTTAATGAGAAAACTGGTCCACTGGTATTTTGGTGTTCTGAAATCCAGGCAAAAATTTGATATCGATTACGTTAATCTGGCTAGAACTCAATCCTGTATTGCAAGAAAGCCTTAGCGTCGATAGCCAGGAAGAATCGCTTTACCGTTGATTTAGGTCCCTACGGGGAATAGTTACGGCTCTTGTTTAAGAACGTCCGCCGAGTGCCAGGATCGGACGTTCATATGACCGGGTATTCCCGGTCATCTTCCCCCAGTACAATACGGTTATTTTGACATCAGAAATTCATATTTTTATGCCCAGGATTTTGATATTTCAGATGAACTGGTAACAAAAGCATGTTGAGGTAGAATTTTTTCAAGTAAAACCACATTGGTATCATGATCTGGATCTGCGCAGCAATCACTCACAACGATAAGGCGGTAATCCAGGTCAAACGCTTGCCCGACGGTAGAAAGGACCACACCACTGGTAGTCACACCGGTAAGGATCAGGTTTTCGATGCCCTGAGCGCGCAGGATAATCTCAAGTTCAGTAAACGAGAAAGCTCCGACTCTGCGTTTAACAATGACGACCTCATTTTCTGCCGGAGCAACATCAGGATGAATAGCCGTGCTCTCGTTGTCCGCTATAAAAATTCCATTCTCTTTAATCGAAGAGAAGATAGTGTTGTTTTTGCTGACCTCTGGATACCCCTTGCGGAATCCGACACTGATATAAATGACCGGTATGCCTGCCGTGCGCGCAGCGGTTATCAGTGATGCGGTATTGCGGATAACGTTTCCAGCGCTTTCTTGCCGGAGGAAATTGTTAAGGATGATCGTCTGAAAATCCATAACCAGCAGAGCGCTGTTTTTACTGATGTTACTGAGTTGATTTGACATAAAATTTCCGAAATTTGCAGATGAAGGATAATGAATTCAGTCAGCGCATTGCTGACTGGCGATGTATTTTAAAGTTCCAGGCAGCTCCGGCTAACAGGATGCAGCTGGTTGCCAGGAAGACGGCTCGCATACCGATATGCCCGCCGACAAAGCCGCCAATCAGCGGCCCGATGAACTGACCAGCGAACTGCGCTGCGACGGAATAGCCAAGAATGCTGCCCACCATGCCTTCTGGTACGCGGTGACGTATCACTGCTGCAATACAAGGCAATAAGCCGCCGAGCGCCAGTCCCATAAGGAAACGCAGGGCAATCAGTTGCCACCCGGAAGTGACAAATGCCTGGGGGATCAGCAGTAAACCGGCCGCAGTCAGTGCCAGCGTGATAATGCGTAAATGTCCTATCCTGTCCGCCAGTTTTCCAAGCCATGAGGCGGAAATAATGCTGCCCAGCGCCGCTGCTGCCATCACATATCCCGCCACTTTCGTTATCTGAGAAGCGTCGCTGACCAGGGTACGCACATAGACCGTGATAATGGGTTCTATCGACATATTGGCCAGCATCAGCAGCAGACCGGTGCTAAGCATGCAGATAATGACAGTACGGGCAGGCAACCGCGACCAGCTCACTCCCATTTTTGCCACTGCATCCGCAGGCTTATGCACTTCTTCGCGAATGAGAGTGAGGGTCATGATAAAGGACAGAAATATCACTGCACCGGCACAGAAAAACGTGGTTCGAATACCGATCAGACCAGGGAGCCATCCTCCGGCAAGTGGACCGACAAGATTGCCAGCCATTACACCGGATGAAACAATTCCCAGCGCCCAGGCTGCACGTTCTCTGGGAGCCTGGACTGCGATAAGGATTGTCGCGCCGGATGAGTAACCTCCCGCTAGGCCAACTAACAACCTTAGTCCGACAAGTTGCCATATATTTGTCACCAGCCCCATAAGCGAAACAGTAACCGCCATGCCAAGGCTGGCTCTCACGAGCATCGACTTGCGTCCATATCTGTCACCGAGTTTCCCCCAGACAGGGGCGATCAACCCGGCAGTGATAAACGTTGTGCTGAATGCCACGCCAGACCATTGAACAACCGATGCATGCCCATGAACACCAAGCTCTTCGACATACAAAGGCAGAAACGGCAACATCAGGGTCATTGCAAAGACGGTTGAGAACGAGCCAATGAAGCAAACAATCAGGTTTCGCTGCCAAAAGCTGTTATAAAATTGGATCATAAAAACGCTCTTTATTGGTATACCATATTGGTATACCATATCGATTATGCATTATACTGTCAATTTGCGGGGGAACATTGCCATCATGAGTCAGGCATCTGAGGTTGAAAACCAATTAAGAAAATTGATACTCAGCATGGAACTGGGTCCGGGAGAACGACTGACCGAGCGCTGGGCTGAAGCAACGTTTAACGCATCCCGGACGCCTGTGCGAGCCGCATTACAAAAACTGGAGACAGAAGGTCTGGTCCGTCGTGATGGGCTGCGCTGGTTAGTGGCGCCGATCGATGTCGCAGAAGTTGAACAGCTATGTATTTACCGGGAAGTACTGGAAGTGGCGGCATTAAAACTATCAGCCAGCCAGATGACGGAAGAACAGCTCAACGGTCTGGAAAACCTGCTCAAAACGAAGACTGCTGATGTGTCAGAAGAGGTGATGGAGGATGCCGGGACACTATTCCATCTACAACTGGCCCGTCTTTGTCAGAATGCGTTTATTTTCGAAGGGGTAAGCGATGCCCTGCGCCGGCTTTCACGGGCACGATGGCTCGACAAAGCACCATCGAATCCCGCATGGGAAGATCATCAAGAAATAATAGCCGCGCTTAGGTCGCAGGAGACTGAAAAAGCAGCAAAATTACTCGCCCTTCATCTCAGCGAAAGCCGTCTCCGCCTACTGGAAGCCATCAATTCAAGTCGACGGAGCTTGAGGGCAAGAGGTATTGCTATCTCCTGATTAAGTGGTGAGTTTTTACGACAACATGGCAGAGATCCGCTCCTCGTTCATAGCGGACCATATTGAAGTTAAATTTTTAGACTGGCGAGCAGCGCACAGCCAGTCAGTCATGCCCGAAGGGCATAAAAGGCGATATTCTGGATTTAAATAGAGGGAAATAATTGAATCGCCGATGCCCGGCGTAGCCGGTACGTATTGATAGGTTTCACCAATTTTTGTTTGTTTTTGATTTTAGCTCTATAAATATAAAGTTGTTATCAGTAAACACATCAAAACCCTATGATATTTTCAATAAAAAGAAAAAACCAGATGACAATGGTCACCAGAAATTAGTGGGTAACATATACATTCCAGGGTGAGAGGGAAGGTGCCATTCATCATAAAATAATAATTATGCGCTTCATTCGTCATGTCAGCTCCTCTGTTTTTTCCAGACCATCTCTCAGCAGCCCTGAATCCCAGAACTTCAGGAGCAGCTCTTCAAATGTGACATGAAAACCTAACGTTGGCCAGTCTATATCGTTTCCGGTTATTTTATGGTTCTTTAAATCTTCAATTCTGGCATCTGCCAATGCAGGAAACCAATCCAGAGGATAGGTAATTATCATCCCACAAGTAAGCTCAAGAGAAAATTGATGAGCATAGATTCTTATTTTCTTTATATAACTTATCATTAACTTTTATCCATTGTTATTTTTTGAGATGCGTTCACCTGGCTATAACGATAATTGCGAGGTGTCATGAAGTAGTATTGCCTAAAGGCTCTACAAAATGTCGACTGCTGATTATATCCAACATAGTGCGCAATATCCGTCAAGGTATGTTCACCGTCAAGTATCATCTGAGCCGCTATTGTCATCCTTCTGTACCTGATATAAACAACCGGACTTACTCCCACTCTGTCAGTAAAGCATCTTTGAAAATGCCACGTGGAGTACCCTGCCCGGTCAGACAAAGTACGAGTGGTCAGAGATTCAGATAAATTAATCTCAATCCAGTTAATGATTTCCTTTATAGTTTCTGACATAAGAATTGAACTGTATTTTTTAATTCTTAAACCCGGCATCCTTTTTGACGAGGGAACATCCTTATTTTGCGGCATACAGCTTTCCTTTGATTCCGTTGGTAAATACCCGTCGACATGACTTTATACTTCTGGCTCTAAAGTCGCCCGCGCAGGTCAAAAGATACTGGGTAAACGTGCGGGGAAGATTCTTATGTCCAATTTTTCTCGGGTCATTAACTTCCCCCCCCTGACTCAAGCTACAATTCTATTACATTTGTGAAGCGAAAGTTATGAATTCCTGCAATAGTCTTTATTTCCATATAAATCTATTCTGTAAATTTATAAACTGAGAATGCTGCTATTTTACATATTATGAAAAGTTACGATAGTGAATAATCCGCATGACTTTCATTCCTAAAAGGAATTGCCCCCCCCAGTAATTCTGGAGAGGCGTTGTTGAATAAATCGAAGTTTTTCTGATTGTAAGGATCAGATCACACATTCTTCTGATATCGCTGGTACTCACGTGGCAAAGCAGAAATTCCGAATCACCCACTGGCATCACTTTAGAAAGGCCCTTATCAACCGGGAATCTTTCACCTTAAAGTTGCACGATAAAGCGGTTAAGGCATGATACGAAACTGCATCCCGCGTCATCACGGTGGCGAACTCCGCACTATTCTGGCCTTACCATTATCACCGTTCTGAAGATTAAACTCGTATTCAGGCTGACCCTCCGGACCGTACAGGGCTTTATTGATCCCATTTTTGCGCTGATGGGGTTACTTTACGCTACCCGGATCACACCTGTATCAGCAAAAATATCAGTTTTAAAGCGTCCTCCCGGGTTGAGATCGCCCATCTGGTGATCGATTCCACTGAGCTGAAGGTCTCCGTTGAAGGTGAATGGAAAGTAAAAAAACACGGCAAAGAACTTCGTTGCATCTGGCGAAAGCGGTACCTTGCTGTAGATCCAAAAACACATGAAATTATCTGTGCGAATCAGTCACTGAACAATGTAACGGACTCAGGGGCATTCCCCGGGTTAATCCGGCAGATACATCGAAAAATCAGGTCTACTGCCGCGGACGGTGCTTACGATACGCTGTTGTGTCACGATAAACTGCGCCGGAATAAAATCAGGGTCTTAATTCCTCCCCGAAAGGGGACAGGTAGTAGAAACCTCGCGTTTGCAAATCAGCGACTGAGCGGGAGTAATGCCCGGTGGGAATGAACAATAGACTATAACCGGCAGTCGATAGCATAAACGACGATGCACAGAGTAAAGCGACTGTAAGAGAGGGCCTGACACTGCATGATCAAGATGGTCAGGTTACAGAGGTTCTGGCCATGGAGCCTGCGCTGAACAATCTGATGAAGGCAGGTGTGCCAGAAAGCGTGTGTATCGCCTGAAAGGCCGGCCGCTAAGGGGATGCTTACCCGAAATCTGATTCATTCAACAAAGCCTGCGGGGTCTCTCAGCATACCCGTTTTAAAAAACAAATTAAAAACATGGAGATATAGAAAAAAGTTTCAAACTTGATGAATTAAGATAATAACCTGCCTGGGGTTTGTTAATTATTATTTTATAGGGCGATTTGTCATGAAGTATAGTACGGAGAGTACTTATTGCTTTTGCCAGGCTATTACTGGTTACAACCTTGTTTTTCCAGACGACCTCCAGTAATGAGTCAGTGTTCTGAACCACACCATGATGTTTTATTAATGTTATTAACAGTGCGAGCTCGTACTGCCCCAGTCTGGTACAGTAACCTGTGTCAGTATTGGTTATTGTGCTTTCTGCTTTATTAATGTTAAAAATGTTATGCATTTTTAGTATGTAGTTTTTAAGGAAATTATGTCCGGTTAATAAATTTCAACGTACCAACGTAGTTCATTGAAAAGTAGGCGTTATTTCACGCCACTTTGTACCTGTCGATGAACTAAGATTCTGTATATCTGATTTGACCTTAGTGGCCTTTTCATCCTCGCCAGTGCACCCCCGGGAGCGTTTATGTTCTGTGGCATCTTTGATACAACGATGTACCGCTTTAAGCGGAAAGCTATCATGCTGCCTGAAAAATGAATGTCATTGTGTTCTGCGGAAAAGGTGAAAACGGCAATAGCATAAGAATAAATAATATAAATAAACGCATATGTAAATATGTATCTTCTGTGACAATGATAAATCATACTGAAATCTATAAAAACATAACTACCATATAAATAAAATACCTCTTCACTAAAATTCAGGCGATCAACTCATTACTTTCCTGATACAGGTATACGGACTTCCTTGCCTGTAACACGATATTTAATTTCTTTAACAAAGCCCATTCTAATAACGAACATTAATGAAACACATCAGTTAATAACCGACAGAATAATAAAGCAGATTATTATTTTCAGAAAAACCAGAGATTAAAGGGTAAATCTGTAGGGTACACACATAGCTCTCCATCTGGAGAGCTGTTTCTGAGTATTCACAATCAAAAAAACTTTAATTTCAGCACAAGTCTCTGTATCACTACGTACGCTGCTGGACTCCCTGCGAGCAAAAAGTTATCCGACAGCGGATAAGGCCAGACGCGCAATCATACGGGTTCAGGTGTCGATCGGCGGAAATGCGCAGCCATGGAAGGACAGGGAAGCTTTCGCCGGGCTGATGCTGAACGGGGAGTTACGCTCGTGGCAGGAAGCTGCTCAAAGCGAAACGCCATTTTTCTTTGGCCGTGGGCTGCCGGATATAATCGGATATCTAACCCTTTGTAATCTGCCGGTGCCGCCACATATGAAAAGAGCGATTGAACTGTTCGGGTATGCTCATACCGTGTTCATCACGCCACCGTGGGAAGACATCTACATACAGGATACGGAGCGTAAGCAGTCGTTTGGGAAAGCGGTTCAGACGTGCTATACAATGGCTGAGGCCTACAGCAGATACAGCTATAACCTCATCAGGTTACCGCTTTGCGGGCCGGAAGAGCGGGCCTAAATTATTTTATCCAGCCTGTACGGCAGGCATCACCACGGCGAGCTATCCTGAAGTGGCGCTGACTATGGCTATAAATATCCAAAAGCGCGACAGTATTTTGTTGGTTTAGTGGCGGTGCTAATCTTCGACCGGATTATCGGTCCGGTGTTTATCCGGATGAAGGTTGCACCGGACCGTCCGACTGAACAGAACCTCTTTGTTCAGAATTTATCTGTTATCACACAAACTTAACTTTAAAAAATTGTTATTAACATATTAAAGGTTCCTCTCGTGATCATCCCCTTACTGACTGGATTGTGCAATCCAGCCTTATCTAAGCCAGCAACGGTTACTGACACCATATACGGTACTGGTTTAGCCGAGGCGCGCTCAGCGATGGAATGAACCTGCACAGGTCATTTGTAGAGCCACTGACCGCCGATGTATTTGTCAGGATTTTTCATGCATGCATCCGTAAAAGTACCGTAGTTGTCAGGCCCTTTCATTGTATTGGACCATATTTTCTCAATTAAAGAATCAGTCCACGTCTCAAAGTTTTTGCCATCAATATTGTCAGGTATTTTATATCTTCTTTTTGGGATACAGCTGTTAAGAGTTTGAGTTTCACCGGTCGCCACCTCATGGATGAACTGCTTAGCCTGATTTTTGCTGCATTGTCCCTCTTTATATAACGCCATAATATCCGAAAGCGTAGCGGCTCTAAACGCGCACTCATTATGTATATTCCTTTGCTCAGCCATTGCTGAAAACGATATGAAAACAGTTAATACAGCTAAAAGTTTTTTCATGACATCTATTCCTTACAGTTACTTTTTTAATCTGATTAAATCATGCAGTGGTAGTGCATCTGATACCATTTCTCGGCTGTACTTTATTACCTAAATATTTAACGCAGTAGTTTTGAAATTATTCAGTACAATATAAAGAAGGAGATAAACGAAACATCAATTACATTACATATGCTGGCGAATATCCCTCTAACATTGATCGGCCGCAATGATTTCGTCCTTATTACGCCAAGAAGGAGGTTAACGTGCCGGATGATATGTCATTCAGGGATCAGGGTATCTTCCGTCGTTTGCTGATAAATCAGCAGCCCGGAATAGCAAAGGTACCACAGAAAGGGGGCGGGCGGCGTAACCATCAGCCCACTGCCTTCTCGCATCCTATCTCAAGAAGGTGTTCGCTGACTATCCTCTCCCCAGCGTCTTTAGCGATCAACGGGACGTTAAATCAATGAGCCAGCACGACCACTGAGGCGATGACCGATTCACATTTGGGCCTGTCAGCACGACGGCAACAAAATTTCTGTCAATTTTGATGGTATTGAACGGGAGGGTGTGCAGATAAGACAGGCTGGAAAAGTCCGAACCAAAATCATCGTTCGCCACGGTCATAACGTACCTGCACAGGTAGTTCAACGTATCGCTTCTTCTGGAGCAGAAATGTTTCGCAAGCGTCAAGCCACTGCTGCCTCTTGCTTACCAGCACCGGCTCAATGGATACATACGGCACTGGGTTCACGCTTACAGACATACCATGCGATGGCAGAGACTTATGACAGATATGGCTATAACCTGATCGGTTTAGCGCCAGGCGGGCCGGAAGAGCGAACTGAATTTATTTTATCCTGCCTGTAGTTCCGCGCTACCAGACCCTTTTCAGCCAGCGCTCCGATCACCGTATCTTACCCGGGCGCTAATGTTGATCAGATACAGGACCGACAACAGATATAGATGTTGCCTGCTTCGGCCCTGTCAGCAAAAATACACTGTTCCCGATTTGTAAAATCGTTAGTGAGCAACGCTTTTAGAAAAAATATTGATAACCACTACACCACAAAGAATCAGAGACATGCCCAGAATCGCCGGCGCATCCATCTTCTGGCCAGTAAATATCCAGCCCGCCAGACCAATCAATACAATTCCTGCACCCGACCAGATTGCATAAATAATGCCCGTGGGTACAGTTTTCATTGGAATAGTCAGGCAATAAAATGCAATAGCATATCCACCTACAGCTACAAGACCTGGTATCAAACGCGTAAAGCTGTCCGACAATTTAAGTGCTGTTGTTGCTATAACTTCCATCAAAATTGATATGCCCAAAAAAAGTAAAGCGTGTGTGTTCATTCAGGTAGCTCTCGCGTCAGTAATTTTGTACTTTAGTCTTAAATTTAACATGTCCACACCGGGAAGGGTGGACATGTTAATCTACAGTATCCAGCCAGACATTATAATCTTGTTGTTCCTCTTCCTGAACGTGAACAGCCTTCAGAGCGGGCGTCACCACTTAGTCATTCTGACCTATTTTATTCATGAAACTACTGCTGGCCGTACCGGCCCCTATGAATCAGCCGTTTCGTTTTTCAAATAAAATCCGGATTCCGGTGAGAAAAAGAATGCCTCCACTGCTGCGCATTACCCACTTCATGGCTGACTCATTTTTTTTGAACCATTCCGAAAGCAGCCCTGAAAACAACGCCACGGGTAATTTAATCAGGAATGTCAGGCATGCGAAGGTCAGACCAAGCGTCAACATTTTTATCACGGGACTTGAGGTGCCCTGACCAATGAACTGTGGAAGGAATGCCAGATAGAAAATCATGATTTTTGGGTTGCTGATATTTGAAACCGCACCATAGGCGAACAGGGATATCCGTGAAGAATGTAGCTTCTGACCACTGACGGCATTAATTTTACCATCAGATTTAAGCAGGTTGTAAGCCAGGTAAAAAAGATACGCCGCTCCCGCCAGTTTTATTATCCAGAACATATATTCTGAGGCCATGATGAGGCTGCCTAAACCAAACGACACAATCAACGTATGTATGATAAGACCCAGACTCACTCCTGAGGCCGTACACACCCCCGCACCGATGCCCTCAGATATGGATTTATCAGCATCATATCCTGGCCCGGTATGCTGATAACCGCGACTGAAGCTATAATAAAAGGTATCCAGAGTATTTCGTGCATAATGTCTTCCTTAAGATGATGTTCAACTATGAAAAAGATATTTATAGTTTAAAATACCGACCCAGTAATCCCGGACCATACAGTCCTGCTTCAGGTTTAGCATGATGTGTCATGACCGTATCTGCCCTTTGTACCACAAATAAAATTCATCGGCCGGCATGGGCCTGCCATAATAATATCCCTGCACGTACGGCACCTGATTTTTAATCAGCCAATCAACCTGATGTGCTGCCGTCACGCCCTCCGCAATGGTGATAAGGTTCAGACGCCTGCTGAGGCCGACAATGGTGTCCAGTACCGGTGTGTCCACATCGGCTGACGTCAGGCTGGCGATGAATATTTTGTCTATTTTCAGGTAATCCACCGGCAGGCTCTGAAGCAGGCTCAGTGAGCAGTAGCCCGTACCAAAATCATCCACGGCCACCTGACAGCCTTTCTGGCGTAGCTCATGAAGTTTCGCTGACACCGTTTCTGTGTCCTCAACCAGACTGCGCTCGGTAATTTCCAGCACCAGGCGAAAAGCGGCGTCCAGAGATAGCCACAGTCTCAGAACATCAGCAGTAAACGAAGGGTCCGCCAGGTGAGGGGCCGCAATATTCACACCCAGATGGAAAGGGGCGGTCACCTGCCAGACTCTGACATCCTCTGCTATCAGGCCAAACAAATGCTGTGTCAGAGTGATAATCAGACCTTCCTCTTCAGCGGCCCGGATAAATACCTCCGGTGAAATACTCCTGCCGTCGGGACGTTTCCAGCGCATCAGGGCTTCGGCGCCGGAGCAGGTGCCAGTTGCAGTGTCACAGACCGGCTGGTAATACACGCTGAATTCGCCGTCTGCCATCGCTTCCCGGATTTCTTCTGCCAGAGACATTTTTCGGGAATCCCAGCGGTGCCACGTGTACAGCATGGCCAGGGTCAGTAGCAGGGACAGAGGGCCGAGGAAAAGCAGATTACGCAGGATGTAATGGCGAAGCGACAACGCCGGCGTCAGAACCCGAAGCTGCGCCCGGCTCACATCAGAGCTGAACACCGCGGTGAACACTTTGGATCGGGGGGCGGTTTTCTCCTGCCCGGAAATGACGGGGCCGCCACTGAACCGGAGTTGCTGAACCGAATGATTTTCATCATCCAGAGAATCCATCAGGTCCGTGACGTATCGGGCATCCACCACGCTGAATGCAGTCGTCCGGTTGCCGGCGCCATAGGCGTAGATAACAGCCACGTGACCGGGAACGCTGCTGGTCCCCCCCGTGGCGATGACATTCATCCGCCCCGGGGGAGCTGACACGGTAACACCGAAAATATCATCGGCACTTTGCTGCCTGGCACCGGTCACGGATGAACAGATTAATATACCATCCCGGATAAGTCCGGTGCTGCGGATATAGGGCGTCAGGGCCCCGTTCTCCGTCATCTGCTGCAGGACGCTTTCACAGGGCCGCGTGGAAAGCCTGGCAGTCACCAGATTCGCTCGCAGGGCAATGGACGTGATGTGGTCGACCTGGCTCATCAGTGTGTCTGCCGTCGCGGCCGTGTCCCTGCTCAGCTGGCGCCAGGCCATGCCTAACGATAGCAGTGTAGTCAGGACTGCGGGTAAGAGAATTCCGGCAGCCAACGCCCTTTTTCGTAATTTCATTATTTGTCCTTTAGGGGCTCTCCATGAATACTCTATCAC
Organism: Enterobacteriaceae bacterium; assembly: GCA_902363335.1. Classification (GTDB taxonomy): domain Bacteria; phylum Pseudomonadota; class Gammaproteobacteria; order Enterobacterales; family Enterobacteriaceae; genus Kluyvera. The sequence continues at coordinate 96,535 of CABIZV010000009.1, forward strand.
TATTTAGTGACGCTATAATCATAAATCCCTTTACGTTTAATAGGTATTTAAACAGGTGCACGCAGCAGGATGTACGCTTTAAAAAATATAAGCGCAGGTTTTAAAATGGGTAATTTTTTTTGAACCAAGTGGACATCGTTCTGACAGTCTCACTCGTTTTCGTTATTACTATAGACATCTGACTACTTTCGGGGAGCTGGGTGTGGCGGGCTGGCATGCTGATTGGTGGGCTCACCGGACTGTTTGATGGTGTCTTCTGGGGAGGCACACTAAGAATTTATTTTACAGGCTAAAACTATCAGAATGACTGATACCCAAGATATACTGGAGCCATAACCTACTTTCCTCCGGATAATATACGTGTAAATAAATCCCCAATAAAAACCTATTGTCTTAAACCCATGACACACTACTAAGCAACTGATTAACAATGAATATATTTCGAGTGTTTTTTTTCGAAATATAAAGACATTTCAAGTGAAGCCAAGTCATTTTCTTGACCCGACTTAATATGTCATTATATTTTATAAAAAAATAATGTTGCGAACATAAGCAACTGTGAATGTGCTCTATAAAGAAGTAAACTTTTATACCAAAAATGAATGAAAGAGGGATAATCTATGAAGTTATGGAACAAAACGATTTTGGCTGCAGCAATTACCCTTCTCATTGCAGGCTGTGATGACGCGGACAAGAAAGTGGATAGCAACCTTAATCAAGCTAAGGAAGCCGCCAGCCAGATCAAAGAAGCTGCTGCTGATAAAGCTTCATCCATTAAAGACGAAGCGGATAAGCATATTGATGCTGTTAAGCTGGAAGCCGATAAGCAAGCAGATCAACTCACTGAGAAGGCAAAATCCATCAAGGCAGAAGCTGACGCAAAAGCAGAGTCTTTATCTGATCAGGCTAAAGCTAAAGGAGATGAAGTTAAAGCAGATGCTAAACAAAAAAGCGATCAGGTAGTAGAGAAGGCTGAACAAATCAAGGCACAAGCCCTTTCTGGTGCTAACGAGCTGGCAACTGATGCCGCAGCTAAGACCCAGGAAATCAAAGACAGCATGAAAAAGGATAATATCCCAGCACAAGCTGATTCTACCCCAACTGAAAACAAACAGTAATTACAGGAGCAAATATGGGTATTTTATCTTGGATTATCTTCGGCCTTATCGCGGGTATCATCGCAAAATGGATTATGCCGGGTAAAGAAAACGTAGGAATTATCGTCACCATTATTCTGGGGATCGTCGGTGCTGTTGTAGGAGGCTACATCAGTACGTTCTTTGGATTCGGTAAGGTTGATGGGTTCAACCTTGGTAGCTTCGTCGTGGCAGTGATTGGCGCTATCGTTGTTCTATACATCTACAAAAAAGTTAAAAGTTAAAAGTTATATAAAGGGGCATAGGCTATGCCCCTCTTACATAAACAAGGACTTAAACATGGAATACTACGGGATTGTTCTGCTTAAGTTTGTTATCGGGTTCGTTGTTGTCATATCTCACCTGAACTTTTCTGGCAAAACCCAACTTTCACAAATGACTCCTGTTGACTTCATCGGTAACTTTGTTCTTGGCGGGATTATAGGTGGTGTTATATACAGTGATGCTATACCTATGCACCAATACATCATTACATTGTTTATTGGTGTCGCTCTTATTTCTTTACTCAATTGGGTAAGTAAACACGTATGGTTTTTCAGGTCATTTACCATTGGTGAACCAATTCCTATCATTAAAAGCGGTAAGTTTTTGATGGACAATATACTCAGGCGTCGAAATAAAATAGATATCATCAATGTGGCGTCTCAACTTCACTCTCAGGGCGTACATTCATTTCAGGAAATACGCTACGCACAAATAGAGCCTAGTGGTTCTCTGTCTGTGGTTTGTGAAGGGGGTAAAATGCCGTCAATAATTCTTATGAAAGATGGTAGAACACGTCTCTCAGAACTCAACAGCATTGAGAAAGATGAAGAGTGGCTCGATAACCTACTCAAAGAATCTGGAATAGAAAGAGATAAGGTATTCATCGCAGAGTTCTGGGATGGCAAAATCACTTTTATTCTAAAAGATGGGAATGTAAGAAGAAATCTATAACGGGAGTGATAATCACAAAAAAAGCAACAAGTCACTGATGATACCGATATGAATTTTCACTGAGACTGCTCAGTTACACTGATAAGTTCTGTTGCCGGAGCATGAAGGGGAAATCACCTACCCTCTTCAACTGGCGTAACAGTACATGAACTCCGCCCGGTGACGGCATTTCCGGCGGGAACATTTTTTGGGTGGCGCGCTAATTCTGTAACCATGGCATCAGCTTTCGTAATTAGCAGGAGGACGCGTAACGGCACACAGTCAGAGTCCACCTAATTAAGGCTGCTGTTGGAGATGAATTTAGTGCGTTATAAAAGCGAGAACATCAGGTTACTTATTGGTTTATCTGATTTCAGGTAAAGGAGATGTCGGTAATGACTTACGGTGAAAAACACTGGTCTGCGATCATAGACCGGTTCAGAAAGACTGATTCTCTTGAATTCTATGTCCAGAAAACGCTGGTTACACTTGATGATCCTAATGAAATCGTGTTTTTAAGGACTCTGGCACAGAGAAAGAAAGAAGAGCTTGAGCGAGAGCAGGATATCCTCGATGGGTAGCAAATGGTCAGGTCAGTTTACGCTGGAATGATCCGGATACTGTCGGAGAAATACGTAACGTTCCGGTCAACTTATATTAACAGGTACGATGAAGCAGATAGCTGTAACGGCTCACAATCAGCACCTATATCGGCTCACATTAATTGATAATGTACTCGCATTTATCCTGCCTGGCTTGCAATCCATTTTACCAAGCTCACAATAGCTGAAAATCAATTTTTGTCGTTTTTTGAAAGATTTTGACGCTCAAAACTGGCATGCAAGTATCCCTTGGGGATAAGGATTTACATTATGAATGTTAGTGGTAATCATTCAATCTCCGTAAATAATGCATATCGTACGGAATCGGCGAATACCAATTCGTTGAAAAGCGAATCAACCGCATTGAGTAATATAAACAACGTAAAAAACGAACCCGTTATTTTCAGAAAAAACATTATTTCAACAGAAACATTCGATCGGATTCAGCAAAGAGCCACTGATGCCAAAAATGCCTGAAAGCAGGCGATTCTCGTTTCTGATAAAAGCATTAATGCTCTGAAAAATATGGGGAAAGTTACTATAAAAGCTGATCTGCTTGACCGAATACAGCAAAAAGCCATCGATGCTAAAAATGCAAGGAAGTCTAATAAGAAAGGGCGCTATGGCGTTAAAGAGAAATCGCAGCGCTGATTCCGCATCCTCGCCGTACAAACACCGGTATTCTTGGTATGCGACACCACTCCGGTCATCCACCACGCAGAACAGCATCAGAGTGGGTTCCCCGCTGGCAGGATCTACCCAGTCAGGCCGTTCAATATGTTTGAGATCGGACGTTGACATATCAAACTGCCAGCAGTCATTGCCATTTTCAGCCTGAAACCTTACCGCCGGCGGCTCCCGTAACAGCCGGGGCTGGTCGAGACGCCAGCGAGAAAGCCAGCGATTAACGGTCTGCTTACGAAGCAAGCCCCGGGGACTTTTTATCAGTCCCTGAGCCGTCTCAACTCTGTGCTCTTACAGCAACTGTATTGCCCGCCCGGTTGACAGATGGCGACCGGATTTATTCATCGTTCGCAGTTGCAGCACGGCAATCATTTCACAGCTCCGACGAGGGTAGTATCTATGCCTGACCATGATGGCGGCAGTGAGCTGTGCGTAGTCTGAGAACGAGGCGAAGGGCGCGATAGACCGTCGTGACTGAAATACCGTACAACTGAGCGGCCGAAGCAATCTGCGCGGCCCGTCAGGGCTTTTTGGCGGCAGGCGAACGAGCCGTTGCCGAAGTTGCAACAGGGAGTCAGCCGGGATGGCACTACTACACCGGCTGCTCATAGTTTTCCAGCGCCCGGTAGACTCACTCACTCACTCACTCACTCACTCACTCACTCACTCCCGATCCCGAGCTAACGAGCAATGGCCGTGGCCCCCATCTTCTCGATGGTGTACAGACGCCAGATTTCTGCAGGGTCTATTGAGAGCTTTCTTCCGCGTTACACGCCCCGCGCTTTTGCGGCGGCAATCAGATAAGTCTTTTATTGTACCACGGGAGAAAAATCCTTAGCGTGCCTCCCCAGAAGACACCATCAAGCAATCCGGTGAGCCCACCCATCAGCATGCAAAAACTTGCTGACGCCGCAAGACCAGGCCGAATGAAAATGGCTGAAGTGAGAATGAATTTAATACAAAAAGTAATGACTATCATTCCCATCGTCAGCGGCGTCCCGGCCCTGATAATCCTGCCCGGGTTGCCTGAATTCTTCAGGGGAGGCTGTGAGCGCACATCCAGTATCCGAGTGCCCCCCCGCGAGTATTCCGATGACCATCATGATGAGACCTGGCCATGCCCTTTCTGTTTCGGTAATTATTGCGTACCCCCCCCCCAGATAAGAAACAGTACCGGGAGCAAAAAAAGCCGACCGGTTGACATTTGCCTGTCATAAAGGGCTGCATAACCTCGACGGAGTAAAAAAGCCAGCAGGAGCCAGACCCAGACCGGTACATGACTGAAAAATTCTGACAGGTTCATGGTTTTTCCTTTCCGTTTCTTGATGATTGTATTAGCCCTTGAGAATGACTCCAGCCTTTTCCTTGATTGTACTCAGCTTATTTTTCTTTTTTTGCGCCCGGACGGAGGAGTTTATGCAACCTGCGCTGTTGCCATGATTTAAGCTGATTATGAATAACAAACACCCTGAGCCCCCTGAACATAACCAGACTGCACCATATGACTGTCACTACAAGGGACCAGTAACTTTCCGGAGTAAGCAGATAGTTAATAACCATCATTGCGGTACATGTCAGAAGAGCCCTTGTAAGTACCCGCCAGAAGGTCATTTCCCGGGCAACCAGGGCTCTGGCATCACTGATACGTTCATCCAGTGCGTTGACGGCATCCCCGGCCTCTTCCTGGAGCTCAGATACGCTGACGTCAAAGGCAGAGGCAAGCGCACTCAATGTTTCAAGACCGGGTTTCTGCCCTTTTTCAGTGCGCTGAACCGTTCTGACAGAAAGCGAAGCGACTTCTGCCAGTTGCTCCTGAGACCAGGCCTTCTTCAGGCGAAGGGCTTTCACTTTTTCTGCGACGGTCATCTATAACCTCATGTCTGGTGATCACGGCTAAGATATTCACATTTACTGACGGCACCGAACACGACATGGGCCTGACAGTAAGACGACACCACGGCGACAGGCGCGGCCTGAATGACGGGATAAGCCTGTATCACAGACTCACTTTTCAAAATAACGGTATCTCCGCAGGCGACAGGATGCGTATTCCTGAGCCACAGTTTTTCCCATATTCCGGTGCAGTGGAAGCACTGAACCTGCTCAGGAGCGATCTCACGCTAAAAGGCTTTCAGCCTGAGCGGTGATACTGTCCAATGATGGAATGCACCGATATAGTCATACAATAAGAATCCCTGCAGGCGAGAACAGTACCTACATCTGCGACAGATTCCAGGTATTCATAATTTCTATCAGAGTATTATTCAGACTTTAAACAGCTACTTTACCAGTACGTATCCACACCCTAAAAAACTACCGAGCATGCTGCTTAGCACTAGGATAAGCACTTTACCAGGACCGTCCTTTTTCAGCGGTAGCGTAGGCGAAAGCTGAAAGGTTACCGGTATAAAATTCACATCAGGAATGGAAAGAGATTTAAGTTTTTCCAGCGTATACTCGCTGTTCTGCAAGTCGCTGTTCAAATCGCTGACATTTTTTAAAGATGATTCAATTTTTAATTTCTCTGCGATCCCTGCGGCTCCTAAGGAAATAGAGAAATCAGGATCGTCTCTTACCGCCATACCTTGACTGTACATCGGTTTTTGAACTCCCGCGGCATTGGCAATGCTTAAAGAATATTTTATATCGCTGAATGAGTATGTTACGCGCATTTCCCAGATGAGTACGATTTAATTCCAGACTTTCTTGATTATTACGAATAGTCTTATCAATACTGCTACGCAAGGTTTCCAATACTTCTTTACGGACTTGCTGGCTGATAACGTCGAGAAAGCCGTTGAGAATTTGTTGCGCCTGTTCCTGTTTACTCCCGGTGAAGGAAACCGTCCAGCTGACATAAGGCAGTTGCTCATTCACTTTCTTGGGATCGGCATTATTCACAATGGTCAGGCTTTCCGCCATACGGTTGAGTTCATGCTCAATCGTGACGGGGTCAGACGAATCATTAAGCATCTTTGATTGACGCAGCCAATGCTGGAACTGTGACTGAGAGCTCAGCTTCTTAATGAAAAGGTTAAATATATCGCTACGATTCCCCTTGATATCAACACCCAACACACGTAGCTGAATGATGACAATCTCCAGATTGTTCACCTGGATACTTTCTGTCACAGCCAGAACAGCTTTGCTGGTCCACTTTTGTGGTAGCATAAAGGCCATTACCAAACTCAGAATCGCAGTAACGATAGTAAAGCCGATAATTGTCTTTTTATCTCGCTAAAGTTGTACTAAAAGCAGACGAAGATCAATGTCATCATAGCTGGGCACTAATGGTAAATCTCTTGCTGGAGCCATGTGATGTAGAGCTGGTTCTATTGACATAATCGGTGACTCAGCCATTTTAGATATATCTAGAGCCTTTTTTCAATTATAGAAATTCGACTCTATAAGAATAGTCTCTTTGCTGGACAGTTCTTTCTGAAAGAGGGGCTACTTCAGCCAGTTGCTCCTGAGACCTGGTCTGTTTGATGTGAAAGGCTTTCATTTTGTCTACTGCGATTATTGATACCCTCATGTCTGAAGGTAATCCTACGCATGGGAACAGATAGTTTTCTATCAGAATGGTCATTTTAAGTGGCATTGCTCTGTTCTCCTTTAGCAGGTCATTAACCTCTTTTCCTGCTATCGGGCCTGTTTCTTAGTTCAGGGCAGTAGCTTCTCACTGCAGCAGATAACGACTTATCAGCAGCCCTGCGCGCCACACCATGCTGCCCGAGCAAAACCAGATTTCTGCGGTGATAATAAATAACACCGAGATTGTCAGTGCAATATCAACTCTATTCAAAAATAATTATCCGTTCACGAACTCTGCAGTTATGTTCATTACAGATTACCCTAGGATAATCTGTACCATCTTAAATAACCATGAAACGAGAATGGTTTAGTACTTACAAGCCACTAATTGGTGATAGTGGTATTCATGGAAACACCTAAAATACCAACAGACAGTCCGGCGCCGATCATAAGTTGTGTAGTAAGTGCGGAAAGGCCGTCCTGTCTACTTCGGGCTAGGGACGGTCGATGAATGCACCAGAGGGTAATAGTGGAAATCGGATAACAACTCCTCTGCTAGAAAAAAGCCTCTATTTTCCGCATGAATGTCTGTGAACTACTGGAAAATACCCGTGAACACCCCTGATGATCGATCTGGTTGAGGTACTGTGGTTTTAGGATGATTACCTCCCACTAGCTACCTGATGGTAAGCGTACAACGTGAACCGCCTGGTCATAATCTGAAGCACCCGACAAAGTGGTGTCCACCAAATAAGTAGTGGGAACTAAAGTGTCAGATATGCAGAAAAATATGACTCCCGGCAGGCGTAAAGGCTGCCCTAATTATTCTCCTGAGTTTAAACAGCAGCTCGTTGCTGCCTCCTGCGAGCCCGGGATATCCATCTCAAAACTGGCGCTTGAAAATGGCATTAACGCCAATCTGTTGTTCAAATAGCGTCAGCAGTGGCGTGAAGGTAAACTCCTACTGCCTTCGACAGACCTTCCTCAGCTACTTCCTGTAACACTCGACGCCCCTGATGGACCACTGGCGGTGCAGCCAGAACTGACCGCAGAGGACTCGGAGATCCTCAATATCACCTGTAAGGTGACGGGACGCTTCGCCTCAACGGCGCTGTCAGCGAAAAGCTTCTGGCTCTGTTGATACAGGAACGGAAGCGATGATCCCGTTACCTTCCGGGACAAAAATCTGGCTGGTTGCCGGCATCACTGACATGCGCAACGGCTTCAACGGCCTGGTCGCAAAAGTGCAGACGACGCTGAAAGATGACCCGATGTCCGGCCACGTCTTCATCTTCCGGGGCCGCAGTGGCAGTCAGGTCAAACTGCTGTGGTCTATCGGCGACGGGCTGTGCCTGCTGACTAAACGGCTGGAACGCGGCCGCTACGCCTGGCCCTCGGCCCGTGATGGCAAAGTGTTCCTGACGCCGGCGCAGCTGACAATGCTGTTGGAAGGTATCGACTGGCGGCAGCCTAAGCGGTTGCTGACCTCCCTGACCATGCTGTAGGTCTCTTTATCCTGCTTGTCACAGAATAAGCTTGGTAAAATGCGAGCTTATGAACGACACCTCTCCTGACGACATCCTTCTGCTGAAACAGCGCCTAGCCGAACAGGAAGCGCTGATCCACGCCCTGCAGGAAAAGCTGAGCAACCAGGAGCGTGAAATAGGCCATCTGCAGGCGCAGCTGGATAAGCTTCGGCAGCCGCTCCGAAAAGGTATCCCGCCGTATCGCACAGATGGAAGTAGATCTGAACCGGCTTCAGGAAGAGAGCGATACGCTGACCGGTCGGGCGGATGACCCGGCAGTACAGCGCCCGTTGCGTCAGACCCGCACCCGCAAACCGCTCCCCGAATCACTCCCTCGTGACGAAAAACGGCTGCTACCTGCGGAGCCATGCTGCCCGGACTGTGGCGGTGCGCTGAGATACCTGGGTGAAGACGCAGCCGAACAGCTAGAGCTGATGCGCAGCGCCTTCCGGGTTATCCGCACAGTGCGAGAAAAACATGCCTGCACAAAATGCGACGCTATAGTGCAGGCTCCCGCGCCTTCACGCCCCATCGAGCGGAGTATCGCCGGACCGAGGCTGCTGGCCCGGGTGCTGAGCTCAAAGTATGTAGAGCACACTCCGCTGTACCGCCAGTCTGAAATATACGACCGTCAGGGTGTGGAACTGAGCCGTTCACTGCTGCCGGGCTGGGTGGATGCGTGTTGCCGGCTGCTGTCACCGCTGGAAGAGGTGCTTCAGGGCTATGTCCTGACCGACGGCAAACTCCATGCAGATGATCCCCCGTCCAGGTGCTGTTGCCGGGCAATAATATCAGTGGGATAATGGAGGCGTCGGAAAGTTTTTCGGATCAGGGACATAGCCGGCATCATTACAAAAAAAGCACTTTACCTGAAGGCCTCTTATATTCGACAGGTCCGATTTTTTGATGAAAAAGGGGATCGTCAAGTCTTACTTGGCTCAACATCCTCAATCGCGTTGCGGCTAAAAACACTCTCCCGGAAAACCGGGGCTGTTTACTAAAGATTTATTATTATGCCTAAAACTATTAATGGTTCAGTCAGACAGGATATTCAATCTATTTATGCCAGCGGCATGGATACCTGTGTATGTGCGCCCGAGAGATCCGCTTTTATCAATCTGGTTACAGAAGTTAGAAACGATCCAATAGCCCTCTTTAAACAACAGTCGCATCAGACCGTTAATACAAAAGAGCGAGTTTTGCATAAAGCTCAAAATAATATCCCAGCCGACTTCAGTCAAAAAGATTTAAGCCCTAGGCAGAAGCCGCTGAGTTTCGTTCCTAAGGGTTCCCAATCGGACTCAGCCGAATCGAGTAGTCATGGTCATTTATTCGCATTTATTCGTGAAACCTACTTGGAAGAAGCTCAGAAGTTCAGGCTAAAAGGGTATAACATCCAGCAGCCCAAAATTGACAGGAGACTACTGACGCAGCTGCGTGGCGACCTAGCCGCGGCTAAAGCTCGCCAGCGGCTCCAGTTAAACACTAGGGAGGGTCTGAGTACTCTCCTGCTGGATCAGATACGCAACATAGAGTGTCTTACGAGTAAGCTTTCGGACGATGTAATAAAACACTGGGTTGAGTGTGAGCTGTCACGCAAAGGCGATGGGGAAGCCACGGAGACCGCACCGGGGAGTCGGCGTACGGCTCAGTCGCTGGCCAGACGGCTGGAGTCCACCCTGCAGACGCTGATACGCGTTGTTCGTACCCTGAGTGCCATGGATGACTACAGTACCCCGGAAAAACGGCACGACATGCTGGTCGCTGAGTTGACTGACGCATTTTCCTCCATTGATAAAAGTACGATAATACAGGCGCTGGGGAGCCTGACGGCAGAGATGTCAGGCCATGCAGCCTGGGTTTCTCTTGTGCAGGCACGGGCAGCAGCGTGGGAGGCCGATAAGTGGTCCTCCGTAAGGGCGATGATTGCAGACACGCGGCACGAAGCAGAAAAAGCCAGTACAAAAGCCCGCCAGCTTCAGGGGGAACCTCAGAAATTCTTTCGCGATGTCGCCGCCTGTCTTCAGCACCTCTCCGGCGATTTGGCAAAAGCGTCGATTCACACTGGCTTGAGCACTACTTCACCGACCATACCGCAGGTGAATATTAATGAGCCGGCGGCCTCTTTGTCACGCTCAAATTCCTTCCCGCATCAAATCAGGGCGGGTTTTGATAAGAAAAAATTACAGGCGCAAACTGCCGTTGTGGGAATGAAAGTACACGCGTACCGGCTGGTCCGCATCGTACAGCATGGTCACCTCACCGGAACGCCCACAAAGCCCCCAGAGCACGTCGTTGCCGATTCCATCATCAGAAGCATTTTATGGCAGTGGCAGCAGTCGACAATTAAAATTCAGTACGCCAGCGCTGCGCTGTTGTCAAAAGTGGATGAGCTGAAAAAAATTGAAGGGATACTAGCTTCTTACTCCGTGGCGGATGACCGGGGAAGCGAACAGGAGCGCCGCAGTACCCCCGTCAGCCCGTCGTGTGAGGAAGACCTGGTTACGCGGGTAAGGGAATGGGTGAGCGACACTCTTGAACAGGAAACCCCCGAAAACCAGCAGGCGGTAAAAGTGGCGACACTGGAACGGTTGCTGGGCGGCGATATCGACTATGCGCAGTCCCTTCTGGCTCGCCTGGGGAGTACCACTGACAATATTCAGAAGGCGCTTAAAAGGCAGTGGATGTCGGTCAATGATATGCTGGAACCCCTGCTGCCAGCTGATATTGCCCGCTCTCTGCAGGAAAAAGTTGATCATTTGCTGTATAAATTCATGCCTGATATGGCCAGAGCGCTTGCTGGTGCTGCACAGGCGCTGAATGATGCCTCGCTTGCAGCCGGGAAGTCAGCGCGCAATTTCTCTGAGGCCAGGGAACAGGCAGGCAAGGCACAGCTGCTGGCGACAAAGGTGAAGGAAAGTCTGTCGGCAGAATCTGCACGACTGACCGAAAGGCCCCTGGATGAACACTCACGGGGCGCACGCCTTGCCAGACACTGGGCAAACCTCGCCAGCGCACAGAACGAGGGTAATAATCCGCCGCCGGATGCACGGCAGGTGCTTGCTTCCCTGAAAGCGCAGGGGCTGTTAGCGGGTACACTTTCAGCCGGCGATCCGGCCGGGTATCTCTTCGCCACCCGGCTTGCCGGTGAACTTGAAAATGCCCGTCATGATGAACTGAGATTACCGGTGAGTCCGGAGCAATATGCTGCCCTGGAGAAGGGGCTTGTTGAGTATATTGTGAAGTGGGGGCAAAAACGGATCCCGCGAGGGGTCACCCGCATTGTTATTGAACTGTCCTTTGAACATGCTTTAAATGCGGTATCGTTCAACGTGTACGGCCTCTTCCGGCTCCCCTATAAGGTGCTGAAGGCCTCGATAAAAATACCGTACAATGTTAATAAGGTTAATAATTATACCATGCCCGGTCATGATAAGCCCTATAAGGCGATTTATGGCTTGCTGGGTAAAAAACTTAAGCAACTTGGCTTTAATCTACTGACGGCGCCCGTACCTGGCGCAGTCAAACTGGCAGCCGGGGCCGGGATAACCGCAGGTGCGGCCCTGCACAATATGTATGTCGGGCGCAGCGAGAACACCTTCAGCGCGGTTTATCAACATGTGGCGGAAGGAAAGCAAAGTGAAAAAATAAAAATGGGCTCAGTGGGTGGAATGGTTTTTGATGCAGTACTCGATACTGCCACTACAGCCGCTTTTAAAGGGGGGCAAAGCGCCTGGCAATCAGGGCGAAGTGAAAATAACGCTATTTTCGGTAATGCGTTCGTTAGCAAACAAGCTGCTGTAAGCAATGAAGAAACGCCCCGACAGGCGCAAAAAATGGCAACCGGATATGATAACCCTGCTCAGGAGAATGCTGCGGCAGATGAAAGAGAGGACGTGCCGGTGAGTCACGACTCGCCATTACAGTCACAAACGGATGCTGGGCCGTTGTCTGATGAATACAATCCGGATCCTGCCCGCCCCCGCGTCAGACGTAAACGGGCACTGGCGAACACAGCGCCAACCCCTCTGTGGCATAATAATATCCCGTCCGATGCGACGTTACAGTCAGGGCATTTTGATTTTGATCGGGACATTCGTTATCAGGCGCTCTCTGTTGCTCAGAAAAAACAAACTTACTTGCACGGCATTCAGGTTGTCTTGCTTCAGATAGAAAATGATGAACGCTTTACAAAGAAAATCCGGGAGAATGCCTGGCTTGCCAGAATAGGTGCCAGGCTCCTCGTTCCTGTTGATATAGGAGGCTGCAGGCTTAATAATACGATATTCCTTCCTGACAGCCCGGGCGCCAGGAAGGGTGTGCTTATTTGTCTGGACGCTGAAGTTCCTTATTACTATGTTGATGAAGGAAAAGACCTTTCAGAGGATTTGGTAAGGGATTTTCCTTACTATTCTCATATGCGATGGCTCCGTCAGGAGATAGATAGTTTTGGCAATATTATAGACATAACCTACCCCAGTGGTATTGAAACATTTAATAATATCAAAGCCGGCAGGAGCAGTTTCGAAAAGAACTTTAATTCTGTTAATCCGGATCCGATGGATATAGCGAGGCTTTCGGCAACACTCGCTGATACGATGGCAGTTGATTATGTGATTAAAGGAAAACCCATCTTCAATAAATTATTAATCTCCAGAGCGATTGCCGGTGCGCATATCCCTGACCCCGGGGTAAGTGCATCCGAAGCAAAATATCGTCTCGAATTCACCTGGGATAATTTGTCACCGGCAGAGTATCTGAGGTCGTTTTCAAGGCCCTTCTCTACCCTCAGTGGAGAAATGCAGTTAGTGTCCAGCTCCATTAACGGGGAAACGATACAGGAAACTGAACTGCATGTTCATCAGGCTGAATATATAGGAAGCTGGGTTGATGCTACCGTCGGGGCCATCACCTCATTCACGCCGGCGGGGTGGGTGCTCAATACCACACAATCGGCAGCGGACATTGCTGCTGATTTAACAGAAGGTAAGGATCCCGATCCACTGGCGGTTGCCGGCCTGGTGACAGGGTGCATTCCTGGCGGTCGAATTGCTGCTAAAGTCGGAAAGTTCACCCGGATTGGCGGTAAGGCTGTTAAATTCGGGTTTAAGATTGGCAGTAAAGCTGTCGATCTGGCCATCGTCGGGAGGAGCATTAAGACAGCCGCAGACACGGGTGAACCTCTTGCCATCTACCAGGCATTTTTGGCCAGCGGTATGAGTGTTAAGGACTCTTATGACATAACAAGGAATATGTCATCAGCGCTAAAACTCGGCAGGACAATAGAAGAAAGCACGTCACTGGAAGAGCTCGAAGCACTTCAAAATGAGGCTCCGGAGTATTCCATCGCTGAACCGGTGCAGCGTACATTCAGAGTAGGCTCGAGAGAGATGCTCGGCAGAGCAGTGAATGGCGAAATTGAGATATTCAGTGAGAATACCCGCACCTGGGAGAAGGGGAGCAAACTTCACCTGTTAGCGTTCAGGCTCCAGAATGCAGGTGGGGGACGACGGCTTTCTGCGTTGTTCAGGAATGAAATCGTTATCGGGAAACATACGTTTAAACGTGTCAAATACAGTCAGGATAAGCTCAATGAAATGATGCGGATCGCTCAGGCATATGCACCGGTATCAGACAGTACAGCACGTATTGCAAAAATCCAGCAGGATTACAGGGCGGGGAAAGAAATGAGTCATGCCCCTCAGTACGATCGCTACAACAGCTTATCCCTCGATAAAAAGCTTGATGTATTTAATAACCCTGATACGGATGCATTTACGCGGGGTGTTTTAGCCGGGAAAATAAATGAAGCCATTGAAAGTATCAATTTATATGAAGCAGCGAAGGTCGCTGATGACTGGAAAGCGTCGGCAAATAAAGCAACGGATGTTGTTCTTGTACCGCAGGGAATTTTCTTAAAAGGTCAGGCGGGTGAGTGCCTGCCTGAGTCCATACTTATGGGCCGGGCTTTACAAAGTGGACAGGATGCCAGGTTAGCAAAAAAATTGATGAGTATTTACTTATCACCCAACGTTGCTGATGATCCTTTGTATAAGTCACTCGTCAGGTTACATGCTGATGGTAATGCATCTAAATTTAGCGCAGCCGCCATCTCTGATGTTAACGTGAGTGCGTTAGATGATGCGGAATCAAGACTGTTCCCTACAGAAAATTCCTCGGTCAGGGTTGATATCCCCGGGCATACTATGCTGATGTCCAGGGTAAATCGGGAGGGTAAAGTAAAGTATGTTTTCTATGACCCAAATTATGGTTTGGCTTATTTTTCCAGATATAAGGATATGTGTGCTTTCTTTAAAAAGAAAATCAGGTTGTATGATATGCCTGAAAGTTCGTTTAGCTTCTGTCATTTAGATTACTCACATCTTCCGGACGTTAAAATAAACGAAAGGAACCTCGATGAAATTATAGATGATGAAATACCCCCCTTATACAATCAAGAGCGTGTTAATTTTCAGGGCAATTCTGAGGCATCTACAACATTCGATCCGACTATATTTAGACAAGTATTGACAAAATTTTTAAATCAACAAACCGCGCATGATCCAGATTATATGTCCTATCTATCTGCGTTTAACTCACTGCCGGAAAGCAAGAAGATTACTTTGCAGCAGGTGAAAGACCTGAAACACGCGCTTTACGCATCCGGAGATGACCTGGAGGCCCGGGCTAAATATCAGTATGCATTACTGGCATATTTGTCCGGTCAGGAAGGGATAAAACTTCCTGTCGATACAAATGAAATTCGCGTTCGTATTGAGCAGGAAAGAGACCATGCTGAGTACGTGTATGGATGGAAAGTGAAGGAAAGGGACCGGTTCTGGGCCGAGTTGAATAAGAAGATGACAGAGCCACCAAAAATAAAAATCCCCCCTACAGCTACCATGCGAACTCAAATGAATGATTACAAGAGGGAAGTGGATAACTTAAAAAATTTAGTCGCTGACAGGAATAAACAGATGAGTGAATGGGCGAATAAAAAAAGGCAGGCTACATTACGGCTTGATATGTGGAATGCCTCCTGGAATGAGTTTTTCGATTAGAAAGCTTTGCAATCATTGAAATTATCAGGGGCTTCCCCTGTTGTGGTGGCTAAGGGCATGATAATGGCATGTTTTCTCACCGGAGAGCATCACCAAGGATGAGAATCTCTCTATGCTCACATCCTTACCTGACCGCTCCGTGACAGTTTATATTCCTTTCCCTCGATCACAATGCTGGTCCTGTTACATCATCGTAGGTATAGCTGAAAACGCGCAATTATCCTGCCACAACCTTCGGTAAATCCTGTCCGGTTCACGATCATCGGCATCATAAATGACGTAACCTTGATACCTGCCAGTTCGTCACTCTGGTGGAAGCTAGTGTTGCTCTTATTATGTGCTGCTAGGCTCTGCCTGTTCCGTGGGTGGGTCTTGGCAGCCGCTACACGTTAATGAGATGCGAGATACCACGGTTGCTGTACGGTTGTCCTATTCGTAATGTGGACGCGACTTATCTCAAAACCGGGGATAATGGTAACGAGGGGGGCGAAGTGGATGTCTTGAAAAAATGAGGGCTATGGCGGACGTAGTAATGTACGGCCACTGCCAGCGTATCAAAAAGAATTCATCGGGCTCTTCACCATCTGTGTCGGGATGGTAAGGTAACAATAAAACGTTTTGGATAAGAGATAAGGGTAATTCAGTATATAGATGGTTTACCTGGTTTACCTGATTTGCCGGGTTTGCGTTTTCAGGTGGCTTAGGAGTCGGTCATGAATATCAGGGTTAGTCGCCATCATGATTTCTTTGTCTATAAGCAAGGATATAAGAACAACTCTGCTTGCTATCAGGGTTATTTATTTGGTACCCGCTTACAAAGGTAAGAGCAAGACAGTCACCAGCGTGTAAATGATAGGTCTGATGATTACCCTTAAAATCAAGGCGGCCACTAAACATCAAAAGTGTTTGCCCAGAAAGGTGCTCATTAGCGAAAGGGGATACCGTAAGTTGGCCCATTGCAGGGATTTCAACTTTTATAAGTTCCGGGCAAGCGCCAGCTGGGGACAATGACCAGCGGGTAATACCTGATTGCTCGTCTGTCCAATGATGCTGATCCTGAGAGAAACAAATTCGTGAGCTCTGATGGTGCTCAAGCTCCACAAAAAATTTTGATAGCGTTAGGTTCATGGCATTGATTAAACGACTAAGGATAGTTGCACTGGGACTGGAGGCGCCTCGTTCAACCTTGCTAATCATGGCCTGACTCACGCCTGAGCGGAGAGCAAGCTCTGCCACAGTCCAGTTACGAGCCTTTCTGTGTTTAAGTAATAGATGTGCAATATCGCTATCTACTATCTGTTTTTTAGTTGTTTGATCCATTTTTATCCTCATTTTAGCCAGTCGGATTATGTCAATAAGCACGGGCCTCGCGATCCTTACGTGTCACGAGGGTGAAGGAATTCCAGCAACAGCTTCAACTCACACCTTATATTATTTTTAACTGGCTACGCGGATAGTTTATGACAGCAGGGTAAATCCTGGTCATTTGCTGAAGCGTGGATATAGCCGTGAGTACCATAATGATTAAAACTGACTCGCCGGGTTATCTTTTTTTATTCACCAATTGCTCTAGATCTATCTGTTAATACTGAGCATGAAAGATTCCACAAGTTTATACAACCTAAAAATTCTTAAAAAAATCTATTGTTTTTCTTAATCATAAAGATTTCTTTTTATCGTTAGCATCTATGGATTATTACTAAATCAGGTCGAGTGTTTCTGCTGACAGAATGTTTTTTTGAAAAATAATGGTTCATTTCTTACATCTTTTACATTGGTTGATATAGTTGTTTCGTTTTCTACGAAATCGTTTTTGATTATCTCGTACGAAATTTAGTGTCTTGGAAGACCGGACTATTACCACTAACATCAGAAGATAATTCTATATCACAATATGTATAATACATATCAACATTAGAAACTTACAAAAAACGCTGAAAGTTGATTTGTAGATATTTTCAGTCGAACCTGCGCTGATTGCGAGTAGTTACAGTCAAAAGTGTACTTTGAGCTAGGCAAGCCTGAACATCTATTATGCGTCGGGAATGTTTACCTCTATAAACATCGTAATCGTGGGCCAATGTTCTTCAAAAATTGCTTACTCTTTGTTCCAATAGCTTCGAACAGTGCTTTACCACTGCTCAGTGGCGTTGGTATTGTAGCAAGATTTGTGATGAAGTAGCCTTTAGGGGCATTGAAAGGTTTTATCTTTCAGGGACTGTGCTCTCCAGATGCATCATCGCCCAAGGGATGATCGAAATAGGAGTTTTGTGCCGATCTTTACGCAGAGCTCGCATCATCTCAATCCCCCTGATGTAGCTTTATGTCAGGTGAATTTAATCCTATGTGTGGCGTTGATAATCCGTTTCAACGTACTGCGGCCACATTCAATCACGTTTTTCAGCTACTTTAATCTATTGGTGCTCAAGGTCAGGTGGATACCTCCCACCACGTTTGAGATAGGCTAGAGTCCGGCCATTTGTCAGACTTTATCCGTGTTGATGTCCCGGGAAATCTGTGAGCCTTTACGTTATTTCAAATCTTCCGAGAAAACGATAGGCTGCTTTGCTGTTACGGAGCGGGTAAGGGTAAAAATGGATAGTGCGGCCTTTGCTGTCAACAGCACGTCAAAGCTAGTCTCATCAACCATACCACTTTGATATACGTTTCATACTAATGCCACAAGCAGACCCCGTAAGGGTTTCGCCAGTTCCAGGGCAGACGTTTTCCATTTCCGTAGCATATCGCTGAACCCAGTATTAAAGCATGGAGTTGTCAACATTAATACTGCATTCGGTTAGTGTCTCCTACAGCTGACGAAAGCTGATACCATATTTGCAGAACCAGCGAACTGCCCAGACGATGATGTCCTGCTGAAAATGCTGACTTTCATATACATTCATGAGTTGCGTAGTAAATGGTGAAAATGGCAACAAATTTTATCAGCACAGCTGGCCTTTGTAAAAGTGCCTAAATCTTAAAAGAATTATAGTCGTTCCCATCAATTTATATATACAGTTATGGTTTAACTTAGGATAGTTTGTTTACTTATGTGCAACAGTCTGTTTGATTATACTTGATTTTAATAATTTACTTCTAGCTTGTAGATGATTTTTTTACGATATCGTATAAATTATGAATAAAAAATATCTACACCTCTTGAGGTGTTAATTACATGCCTATCCGTTGGTGGGTTAATTTTTACAGACAAACTTTTACCCGTACTTAACGAAATGCAATAATTTTATAACGTAGCTGAGGCGCAAACACAGGATACTATTACGCTATTTTTATTTGGTGTATATTTTTAGCAATTGATGTTTGGCCCATCAAGAAATTGTCTAGGGAGAAAGCATTCCCTAATTGCAGGTTACTGATTTGGCTTATTTTCACAGCCAATTTAATTTACACGATGCACATTAATCTGCAGACAACTCATTGTGCCACCTCCGGCTCTCAAGAATGATCAGATTGTGAATGGAAATACATCTTTAGGAATTGAATATATTGTGTTATCGGGCTGCTTACATCGCTGCATCTGAAGGTGATCCGAAACAACATTATTTCGGATCTTCCGTAGAATGAAAGATAAGGCATTCTCAATATAATGTTTTCAGTTTATTTTTCGTGTTGACAATTGATATGTCATCATTACTATTATACTGGAATTCTATTTCACCTATGAATTGATTATGAGTAATACTGTGCTCATTTGAACAGCTGATAATAGGCATAGGTAAGGTGGCTTTTTTATGACTCAACGAACTAACTCTTCGAAATTCCAATTTTTTCAGCCTAAGGCCATTAGCTTTAGATAGATTTCTAGTCTTTAAGGGAATATCCATTCTCTTTGTCATTAGAAAAGATGGGGTAGCAATAGGTTCGTAATGAGCAATGACTTTTGCTTTGCTTGATTTATGCTGGCTATTTCTTTCCATGTTAATTAGGTATCTTTGGAATTCTATAAGATTCGATGAGATACCACTTAGATATTCATCAACCTTAGCTGCTTTTTTTAATTCAAGACCTTTCTTAATATTGTTATTATCATCAATAGTAATTAAGACTGGCATTTTCATGATTGATTCAATATCTGCCTCCAAAGTAACGTAATTATTGATATGTTGAGGGCATTCAGAAACTAAAGATTTGTTTAGGAGAACCAGTACGTTTTCTTTTTTATTTTCAGCAATTGTTTTACCCTCTTCAAGCAAAGGTAAAGGATAGCACCAGAGAGTATTCTCACCAACTCCACTCATAGCAATCGGCATTACTTTCCATTCGGCAAATAGAGCAGCATCATAATCTAGCGCTGAAATTTTAAAATTATCTTTGGCTGGAGAAAAACTTTTTTCATTCTTATCCATCCTATCTGATTTATTACTTTTTATATTTAAAAGGTCTAATGCTAAGCGTAAGCCGACGGCCGTTCGAGGCATAACCATGTAAGTACTGGTATTGACCATACTTCCCTCTTGTAACCTAAGTTCACTTTTAGCTTCAACTTTGATACAGAATTCCTTATCTTTTATTTTCTCGACTTGAGCCTCAGTTAGAATATTTTGAAGTGAAAGGTTTTCTTGAGGTATTGAAAATTGTTTAGCAAACTCACTAAAATGTTCTTCTTTCATATCAAATGAAAAATTATCACCTAAAACAGATTGTGCGGTAATAATAGCGTTTGCTTCAACTGGCAATACTGTCATGTAATCGACTCCGCTAGTATGAAGTAGTGTTTTCTCTAACCCTTGCCCTGTTCCAGCTAGAGCAGTGACTGCTGCTTTGTGTCTATTTATAAATGATACTTTTAGATGGTTAATTTCTTTTTTTTCAATTATGAGATCATGACTTTTCGATAATTCTAGAACAATACCTGCGAACCATCCGGGTACAAATGGTACGCCGCCGGAAGCAATACCAAAGAAAGTGGCAATCCTATCGGTACTGGTTAAATGCAGTGTATCTTTAACCTGTATTTCATTGACCAGACATATTAATGAATCTGATATGTTTTGATTATGATTAACTCCTAAAGCATCCTTAGCTAATTTTGAGAGAGGTTTTGAATGGGACTTAAGTATATCCTTATTTTTTTTGTATAGTTTCTCTTTGCTATCAATATTACGGCCGCTCATAGATGTGGCTGCTTCTATAAAAATTGGTGCTGTTGCAGTAATTCCCCCCACGAACGGGTCAATGGATTTTAAACCAGAAATAATAGCTTTAATCTGATTTTTTTCTGCGGAATATTCTTTCGCTTTCTTTATATTAACTCTGAAGTTATCGATTATGGATGAGAATAACGGTATATGTTTACTACTGAAGTTATTTTTACGGTCAGAAGAGAATGGTAAACCAGCATGATATTTCTCATGGGGATCATTTCCAATTCGTGATGTGAAATTTTGTGGCGGTTTATGGCTTGTTTTTTTCACCTTAAGATCATGGGTTGATATATATTTAGGGTCAACATATAATATCCTTCTCTTATTGCCACAATGTATCTCCAATTGTAATACGCCCATTGTTTTTTTTATATTTGAGAGTACATAGCCTGGACGTAGTGGGATGTCGATCTCATAAAGAAAAAATGAGTAATCTTTATTTTGGCCCACATGGGACAAGGTTTTTAAATATAATTTGTTACTTTTTATAAAGTATGAAGCGGTGTGTTCGTTATCAATGGAGAAAGTCAGATCATCACATGGTTTTCTTAGATTGCATTCCGTAAATTCAAGTTTGACAAATTGTCCCTGGATATTTCCCTCTATTTCAGGGATAGATATTCTAATTATGAAGTTTTTCCCTGTTTTTTGTTCTACACCAATTAGCATGCCATCATCATCCATATAGAGACTTTCGAATTTCTTATCAAGATTATCAATCTTCAATCGTGATGTTTTATATCTATAACCAGATGTGTATTTTTTGAATAATCCTTTGAAAAGATCATAGCTATTGCCTTTAATCAATATAAGGTCACCGTTTTTGTCTATCGACATGCCAGTACTATTTATAGGAAACATTGCCGCAGAACCACAATAAACGTAATTTTTTGCATCTATCTGTTCTAAACCACTATGCTCATATTTTATTTCCACAATACCATCACCGCCGTTAAGTAATGCTAAGTTAGAAATTATTTCGCTCCTCTCTAAGTTCAATGGTGAGTTTTCAACTTTTATTAATTTATCTTGGAAGGGCAGATTACATCCTTCTGAAAAGGAGTGTCTTCTTGATAGTTCATTTTTTTTCGAGTGTAACAACATATTATTTGCACTATTGATTACAGGCATTAATCCTCCTGGATTGAGTTGTCTAACTTATTGATATTTATTAGGTGTGGATTATTTTATCGTTTTTTTAAACTAACAATTCCTGTAGTGTGATTGATATTATATGATTCATGCAGCATGATATTCATGGACCAAATATTGTAAAAATGCAAGAATATTGAATAGGAATCATAACAATGACGGGGCATCACTTTTCCGAATCCTGAAGATGCAGTCACTTCCACATGGCCTCAAGTCCCATAGTTGGTGTATTAAATATTTTTGACTGAAGATTTAGACTTATATCGAGCATATTAATGTTCAAAGAAACACTCCTTTACGATATAGATGCACTACCATATCGTCAGGCATAAATTTTCAATTTTCTCTCATAAAACGATTATTCACCGGTTTTTTGTTAACAACAGTTGGCTGCAGTTTCTCCCCGCTACCTACATATTAATTTGTACTTCAACCGGCTCAATTCCAACATTCAAGGGCGGTCATCCCGGTGCTGCGTCACAATTGATACCGGGTAAAGCGCAGTAGCCTGTAAGGGCTACCACATATCCGTTATGAGAGACAGTTGCAGCATGATCTGAAAGCGCAGTACGAGTGCCGCTGGAAGGTTCATTTCGCGAAGTAAGCCCGGATGTCAGGCGAAGCGCGCCATCATTTTTAACTTACCAGCCTGATATTAACGCAAGTAACAAAATAAAAAAATTTCGTTTAATTCAACACTCATTCAGAAATAATTTGGTGAATAGTGTTCATACTGCACTAAAAAAATTATTTCGCATGTTTCTTTGTCCTTCATAAAAATTGTTATGAAGCATCCTTGTGAGATTATATATACCGATCAGTAAGAACGCATCAATAGGCATTAACTATCAATTGATATAGTTCGATCGTTTTTGACGATCTTAATGTTTTATGTATAATCCACCTGGATTCAATATTGGTCCTCACTAAATTTTTTTTGCAAATATGTTACATGATGCTTTTTACCGTGCCTTATGGGGAGTGAATTTGAATTTCATATTACAAATTTGATTTAGTTTAGAGGCACGTGCTGCATGAGGAAGAAATCGCACCGGTCGGAAAGTCCCACTCTATTCAGAGTGGGGGGGGGGAGTTCGCTTGTTAGAAAGGCGAGCAGGGAAATCCGTTGTTTCTTGAATCTCAATGAAAAGATATTTCATTAATGTTTATGCTTAGCTATCAGATATACAGACCAATATCATTATTTGTAGCTTATTCCTGTATTCGCTATCACTTTCTGAGCTCGCGTCTGTACATGTCGTCATTGCATCTTACTGCGCCATTGAACGCATCACGGGTGGCGTACGGTACGGGCAGAAAAATTGCGTTTACTTCGTCCAATAAATGCTCTCTTTACGAAAGAGATTTCAGAGGCCTGCCCTTATTCATTCAGGAGGTCAGCCTTTATAGATATCGCCGTGCTACAGCTTACGTGTTCCGGGCAAAGTTTTGCAGTTCCCGCGCACGCCTCGTGCTTTTTATTACTCCGTTATTTTTTTCAACCTGACGGCATATCCTTCACCGACATATTTTATGGAGTCATTTTGTGAAAACAAAATCCGTGCCTCCCGCATCGCCTGGCATGCGGTTATTTGCCTGGTTCAGCATTGTTATCCAGACGGCCTTCCCCCTGGCGGTGGCGTTTACGCCAGCTGTCGCCGGCGCGGGCAGTGACAACCGTTTTCTGCATGAGCAGACAGTGTCAGGAATGCAGACCCGTGTATACGCCCTGGGCCCCGGCGAAACCCCCGCGTCCGTTGCCAGAAAATACAATATGTCCCTGGATTCACTGCGCAAACTGAACCAGTTCCGCACTTTCGCTCACGGATTTGACCACCTGCATGCGGGCGATGAGCTTGATGTTCCGCTGGCCCCTCTGCCGCAGGTGCACTGGGATGACGCCCCGGCCACATCCGCCTCTGACAATGGCACTGACGATATGCAGGCACATAAAGTCGCCGGCTATGCTTCGCAGGCCGGGGGCGTCTTCGCCAGCGGTACAAAAGGTGATGCGGCGGCTTCAATGGCCAGAGGCATGGCCACCGGTGCTGCCAGCAGTGAAATCCAGCAATGGCTGAGCCACTTCGGAACGGCCCGCGTACAGCTGGATGCGGATAAAAACTTCTCTCTCAAAAACTCGCAGCTCGACCTGCTTGTCCCTTTGTACGAACAAAAGGACAGTCTTGTCTTTACCCAGGGCAGCATCCACCGGACCGATGAACGCACCCAGTCTAATCTCGGTCTTGGTTACCGCTGGTTCGCCGCTGACTGGATGCTGGGCGCCAATACCTTCCTTGATTACGACCTGTCCCGGAACCATGCCCGCCTGGGTCTGGGCGGAGAGTACTGGCGTGACTTCCTGAAGCTGGGTGTCAACAGCTACCACCGCCTGACGGGCTGGAAGGATTCGCCGGACCTGGCCGACTACGAGGAGCGGCCGGCCAACGGCTGGGATATCCGGGCGCAGGCCTGGGTGCCGTCCCTGCCACAGCTGGGCGGGAAGCTGACGTATGAGCAGTACTATGGCAATGAAGTGGCTCTGTTTGGCAGGGATAACCGCCAGCGAAACCCGCACGCCATCACTGCCGGCATGAATTACACCCCGGTTCCTTTACTGACGTTCTCTGCTGAGCAACGCCAGGGGAAGGCGGGAGAAAACGACACCCGATTCGGTGTTGAGATGAACTACCAGTTGGGTATGCCGTGGCAGCACCAGATTAATCCGGACGCGGTGGCGGCCATGCGCAGCCTGGCCGGTAGCCGTTATGACCTGGTCGAACGCAACAACAATATCGTGCTGGAGTATCGCAAGAAAGAGGTTATCCGCCTGAATACGGCAGACCTGGTGACAGGCTATGCCGGTGAGCAGAAGTCTTTGGGAGTATCCGTCAACAGTAAGTACGGGCTGGAGCGTATTGACTGGTCGGCTTCGCCGCTAATTGCCGCTGGAGGTAAAATAGCTCAGAACGGGAGTGACTGGACGGTGGTGATGCCGGCTTACCGTTCAGGCGTGGAGGCATCTAACACCTACACCGTCAGCGGTGTTGCCGTAGATAAAAAAGGGAACGTTTCCGGACGTGCAGATACCCAGATTACCGTCACACAGGCGGCGATTGATACTACTACAAGTTCACTTACCCCGACTGTAGCGACACTGCCAGCAGATGGTACCTCAACGCAGGAATTTGTCCTTAAGGTGAATGATAGAGAGGGGCACCCGGTCGATATTGGGGAAAAAGAAATCAGCCTGGATAAAACATCCAGGCTTCGCGGGAGCAGCAGCTCCACCGTGTCGTCGTTTACCCGACGTGCGGCCGGAGAATATGTGATGAGAGTCACCTCCGGGACGATGCCTGAAGCATTCACGGTTACACCCTCAGCCCGTAATACGAAATTCGCGTCTGCAGATGTTAAGCTGACCGCAGACAATGCCACGGCAATGGTAAGCGATATGGATGTGATTGAAGACAATGCCCTTGCTGATGGTAAGTCACAAAACAGATTTCGCGTGACCGTTGTCGATGCGCAAAGTAATCCTGTCCCCGGTCAGTCAGTCAGCCTTCAGGCAGATAACAGCGCCACTGTTGCAGAGTCAGCCATCACAGAAGCAGATGGTACGGTCATTGTTCCCGTTAGTTCATCGCTTGCAGGCGAAACAACCGTTACAGCCAGTATCAACAATAAGGCAAGTAAGACGCTGAAGCTCTCTTTCCGTCCTGACCAGAATACGGCGCGGATTGAGCAAAAGGATTTTAGCATTCTTCCTGAGGTCTCCCTGGCTGACGGAAAGACAGAAAAAACCGTCTCAGCCCGGGTGACTGATGCGAAGGGCAATACCGTACCGGACGTCCTGGTGACATTCAGTGCAGATAATGGCGCAGTGCTCGCTGAGGAGAAAGCCAAATCGGATAACCGGGGTATGGTCACCACCACGATGACCAGTACTGTTGCAGGTATTGCGCACGTGGCTGCCAGTGTGAACAGCCAGTCAGTCTCAAAGGAGACTACCTTTACCGGCAATAATGCAACAGCCATTGTGACCACTGTTGATACAGCTGCTGCGTCCGGTGTTGCTGACGGTGTAACTGCTGTGACATTCAGGGCACTCATTAAGGACCAGAATGGAAACCCACTTTACGGTATTCCTGTTGACTGGAAATCCAGTAAGGACAGCAGCATTGTCGTCTTTAATAATGCGCAAACCGTCACGTCAGAAGAAGGGATTGCTGAAGTGCGGGTTACCAGTACGCGGGCGTACAGTGACGTGGTAGTGACTGCGTCCACGAATGCATCGTCAAAGGATGCTTCTCCGTTTACCTTCGTGGCTGACAGGCAGAACCCTGTCATCAAGGCATTCAACACTAACAAGCAGACGCTGACAGCCAATGGTAAAGATTCAGCAGAACTGACAGTCAGCATTACTGACACCAATGGTAACCCGCTTTCAGGTGTGGAAGTGGCGCTTACTAACAGCAATCACGCCGGAATTACCCCTTCCCACCCGGTGACGGATGCAGATGGACTGGTCTCCGCCGCCCTGACAACGACGCATGCAGGTGAGGTGACCGTATCCGCATCGCTTGGTAAGGGGGATACGAAGTCGCTTGTCCTCACGGCCGAATCTGATGAACAGACTGCGAATGTCAGCGTGACGGCAGGTACCACTTCCGCGACCGCAGGACAGACGCAGCCCGTTATTCTGACGGCCACTGTGGTTGACGGCAATAACAATCCGGTTTCGGGCACCAGTGTGGCGTGGCAGACCAGCCACAACCTGCTGAGTGACACCGTCAGTCAGACGAATGCAGAAGGCGAGGCCACTGTACAGCTTAGCGGAACAGAGGCGGTCCTCACCACGGTCACTGCCGTACTGTATAACAGTAAAAAAGGTTCGGCTCAGGTGACTTTTGGGCCGGGAGAGCCAGAAAATGACCACAGCCAGCTTTCGGTGTCCCCTCAGTCCATTACGGCTGACGGCCAATCCAGGGCACAGGCGTCTCTTATCCTCCGCGATAAATGGAATAACCCTGTACCCGGGAAAACAATCGACTGGAGCGCAGATACAACCTCGGGTATCCACTTTACGCCAGTGGAAAAGGGAGAGGGAGTTTATCAGGCTGCGATCACCGGAACAGCTGAGGGTGTGTGGGCTCTGAAGGCGGCAAGTGGAACGGTTAATCTGCAGACACCTCTGGCACTGCTGGCAAGCCAGGACTCTGCGCAGATTGACAGTGTGACTGTATCCGGCCCGGATACGGCCAGAGCTGACGGGCAGGAAACCGTGACGATTCGGGCGCAGGTTAAGGATGGGAATGGCAATACAAAACTTAAAGGGGTTGCAGTGGGCTGGAGTACCACTCTCGGTACTCTTTCCTCAAGCCTGAGTAAGACAGATGAAAACGGCGTGGCTGAAATAACGCTGAGTAGTCGTGCAGCTGGCAGCGCCCGGGTTTCAGCCATGCTGGGTGGTGGCGCGCCGATTCAGGCAAATAAAGCCGTCACTTTCACCGCTGGCGATATCAGTGCGGATAAATCCTCACTCAGTATCTCTCCGTCCAGCATCATTGCAGCAAAAGAAAGTGCCACGCTCAGCGTCACAGCCCGTGATGTCGAAGGGAATCTGCTCCCGGGTCTGAAAGATAAGATAAATGCCGGTTTCACGCCTGACCTGAATATGACCGTATCCGCTTTCAGCGAGGTATCACCGGGCATCTACGCGGCAAGTGTATCGGGTAAAAAAGCAGGTATATCCCAGGTAAGTGCTGACGTCAGCGGTATCCGCATCAATCATACCGCCTCAATAACGCTTGAGGCTGATAATGATACTGCCAGAGTCAAAGGTAGTATCACCGTCACACCGGCTTCTGCCACCGTAGGCGATGTTGTCACGTATGCAGCCGTGCTGACCGATATTAACGAAAATGCTCTGGGAGCAGGGCTCCCTGTCACCTGGAGCGCAAATGAGAGCAGCACACTCAGCGCACAGATGACCCGTACGGATGATTCCGGCACTGCACATGTCACGCTGAGTCGGAAGCTCGCAGGGACTGCCAAAGTGGAGGTTATTCTCCCTTCAGGTACCACGTCTGCGCCTGACGTGATATTTAGTGCCGGTGATGTGGATGAAAGCCGCTCAGAATTAACGCTGGTACCTTCAGTGATTGTGGCCGGAAAAGAGACAGCCATACTGACACTGACGTTGCGTGACAGTAATGGCAACCTGCTTACAGGGAAGAGCGTCAGTGGCCACAGTGATAATAACGATGTGACCATTGGTGAAAGCCAGGTAAACAGCGATGCGCCTGGCCACTATAAAATGAAGGTGAGCAGCGACAAGGCGGGCACAGCCACGCTGACTGTTAACGTGGGTGACAAGGCGCTGAATCAGAGCCGGATACTGACGGTGAAAGGCGATACAGACAGCTGGAAACTGTCTGCGGTTACGCCGGACAAAACCAGCCTGACTGCCGGTGACGCCAGCGGAGTGACCTACAGTGCTGCAGTCACAGACGCTAAGGGGAACCCGCTGAATAATGTGGTGGTTTCCTGGCAGCTTCGTGGTGAGGCGGAAAGCTATGCGCCAACGTCGCGTACTAATGAAAAAGGTATTGCGACCACCACGGTGAAAAGCCATACCGCAGGGCTTCTTCAGATGACTGCGTATCTTGATGCGGATAACCATATCCAGGCCAATAACGTCACCGTTGTCGCCGGGGATATAAAAAACGCCACCTTTAGTGCAGACAAAACCAGTATCGGCTCTGACGGTAAGGATACGGTCACGCTCACAACCGGCCTGGAAGACTACTGGGGTAACCCGGTCACGGGAAAAACGGTGATAATTGAAGGTGCAGACTCGCTGGCTGGCTTTAAGCTCAGTGAGGTTCAGGACCAGCAGAATGGACGCTATGTGGCAACAGGGACTGCAACAACTAAAGGGCAGGTCACACTCAGTGCACGTGTGGACGGTACAAAAGTGGGGGATTCCGCTACTGTCACAGTCGGAGCCATTACACCAGATTTACGATTTGATAATGCCGTTCAACCCGTGACATGGACAAGAAACTTTACCGCATCACAGGCGGTACGGGGCATGCCTGAAGGTGTGGAACAAATGTGGTCAAGTTCAGACACCAGTGTGGCGACGGTTGATGCGAACGGAAAAGTGACACTCCTTAAATCCGGCAGTGCCAGAATTTCTGTTTACACCCCCGGGAATGAGCAATATGACCAGGCGATGGCGTCATACACAATGAATGTGTCTAAAGCAAACCCTGGGTTAAAAGCCGGAACAGGTGACCCTATAACTGCAGTATGGGCTGATGGTCAGGAAAGAAATATTACTGCCACCTATACAAACGGCGATGTACAGGACGGGCTGAAGGCTACATATTCGGCCAGGAGTGAAGCTGTTGTTAAGGTGGATAGCTCAGGAAAATTAACTGCAGTGAAGCCAGGGGCCACGACTGTCACCGTCAGTACGCCGGAAACAGATCAGTTCCTTGCCGCCTCAGCGGATGTTGCTTATGTACTGAACAAAGCGACTGCTGATGTGAGTTTCGATACCTCCGTAGTGAAAACGACGGATGAAGATGCCTTCACGCTTCAGGAGCCTGTCACCACGCTGACGTCGCAGGCCAGTATCCAATGGACGTCGAGTAATACAAACGTAATAAACGTATCCGGTTCAGGTAATGTTCAGGGAAATATCGGTAAGGGACAAACCCGTTTGACGCTTACAGTGCTTGCTAATGATTATTACAATGCCAGTTCCGGGTATTACGATGTGATGGTGTATACAAAGCCATCTGTTAATCTTGGTGAGGTTTCTTACATAAGCAAAGGAAGTAAAGGCAGCTCCGGCACATGGACGCCAGTATTTACTGATGACTCGCTTTCGGTTACCTGGAGTGCGGATGCTTCTGATGAATTCAGTAAACCAGAGAGCGTGACCGTATACCTTCTTGACAGTAGTGACAATATTCTTGCCAGCAAAGAGGAACTGTCACCATCGGGAAGTAAAACTACTACGGTAATTCCTAATTCTTCGTTTTGGGATAAAACAGTACATGTCGCATTGGTTGCCAATAGCTACGGCAATCTAGAAACAAAAAAAGTATCCTCGACGATTAGTGTAAAAAATCTCTTACCCAAGAACATCTGGACAGCCTTAACCGTCAGGTCGCAGGTAAAAACCATCACATCGCAGGGTGAGGATGACGCTTGTAAGGAAAGTGCATTTGGCCGAGAGCATTGGAATAATGCTGTCATCACCGGAGACAGTATTGATTTTGGCGGTAAGACATTGCTTGCTACGATGTCGGTCAAAGCCAGAGTCAATGCAACGCAAAATGGATCGAGTTCTGCTACAGGATATTTCCCGAACTCATACGATACCGTAACAACAAACCAAAAAGTTGCATTCGGTTCGCTTCAAATAGCCAGCAATTGCTGGAGAGATCATATTGGAGGGTATCGGGTAGGAATCACCGTTGACTATGCCGGAAAAAGCTACGATTACTGGGCGACAGAAAGCCATGGTTGGGGAGGTAATGGTGATGGTATGTACGTAGATCGGATTGATAATTTTTAATCGACAACGCTCCCCCATGAAGAAGGGGGAGAACTGATTGGTTCAACGCTCTGGAGAGCTTGCAATAATAATTTGGGCTCCCTCGGAAACGTATGATGTTATTAAGGTAGTTTATTGAATTTGGCTACCCAGAATAGAGGCGTTATGCTTACCTCTAATCTGGTAGCCAATCAAAAGAAGGAATCTTAGAACTGAATTAAAACGCAAGTTAATAAAATGATAGCCGACCATAATTACACCGTGTCTGACTTTGCTAATTAATTATCTAACCATACTCTGAAATAAGAAATAAACATCTTGCAAAACAGTGTTTTATATAACTCCGTTTTAATGCGGTAGAACAGTTTGAATTTACATAAGGGTATTTTATGGAATATAAGTTCGGAAACTATCTGCTTCGTGATGGTTGTACGCTCCAGTGTGCAGGTAAAAACATTCCCCTTCCACCGAAGGAGTTGGCTGTATTATCTTTGCTAGTAAGAAATGCAGGTGATATTATTAGTAAAGGTCAGTTGATTGATGAGGTATGGTATGGGGGGAACGTCTCAGATGAGTCACTGACGCGTTGTATCTATACATTGAGGCGCTATCTAGGTGAAGGCAAAACCATACGTTATATAGATACTGTATATGGTAAAGGATATCGCTTTACGGCTGAAGTTGAGAACGTTATAACTTCTTCGACGGAAAGCAAAAATTCTGAGTCAGGGATTAAAGTTGCACTTTTTCCATTTGAGATGGCTGATATTATGGTATCAAGGTCAATCCATGACTATCTGCTAAACAGGCTTTTTTCACTCAAAATGGTTACGGATACTCCACTAGATATTATTTCATCTCTGGCATCACGCGATTGCTACGATTATCACAGCTGTATGAAATTATTGGAAAATATGAACATCGACTATTACATTTCGGGAGCTGAAATCAATAATCATAAAGATATCTCAATCAGTTTGGAGTTGGTCAGAGCCAAAGATCATGCCATTTTACAGCGTAGAAACTTGAAAATTCAGAAAGCATCTCCTTAAGAATACTGGCTGCAATGTAGGATATTTATGTGGGTACTCGGCGCATTGCGGGATTCCATTTTTGTGCTGGAAGGACTTCTGGAGCAACAGACAAGGCTGAATCCCGTAGAGATCAGGATAGACACAGGGGGTACCAGCGATAGCATATGCAGATGTCAGGCATATGGATATGTTCAACCTTTGCTCTGTTCTCTCTTTTTTCGCGAAGAGCTGAAAAAAGGCAAAGCCGGAATTAATTTGTCAGACAGAGTTTATAGGAGGTAACATCTCCTGTTGTAGAGAGACCTGTCAGTACTGCATCTTTTCTAAACAAACTGGGACTACAGCTTCCGAAAGTTCGGGGTAGGCGCGCGACGCAAGATGAGGTCCGTCAGGTCTCGCTTACAGATATAAGCTATGTTAGACAGATGGAGAGCTGGATGATCACCATTCGTCCCCGCCGGCGTGAACCGCTGTGGGCGTTACGGATTAAACCATGCGTAACTGGATGAGGCTGACGTAGTTCATTTTTCGAACCCGGTGACACCCTATAACCTCCGCCACAGCTATATCATGCACATGCCCTATCACCGGCAGCCAAGAAGGTTATTTAGGCTCTGGCCGGACACCAAAATTCACGTTTCATGGAAGTGTATACGCAAGTATTTGTGCTCGATATTGCGGTAACGCTGGTAGTGACGTTCACTAACGATGGTTGGGATGCTGTAGAAATCTTCAGAACACTCCCTCGCCTGAGGTGAAAAGATCACTTATTGCACCTTATATAAGCGTAAGCGTCGTCTCAGTACCGTCTGTCTCAGAAGTCACTATCCTGTAACTTAAGCCGCCGCATATTTTGCAGGTGGATACCTAATGCGCGCCAAAGAAAGACTTCCCCGAAAACGATATTACCCTGAATTTAAAATGGAAATGGTCAGGCTGGCACTTGAAGAAGAAGTAAGTGTTGCTGAGCAGGCCCGACAACATGACGTTAATGACAACCTGCTCTTTAAATGGATAAGACTCTGCATGCCTGTACTCAGTGCGATGTCATCGTGCAGGTCCCCGTGTAAGTATCTCGAATAATCGTGCCATTCATATTTAGAGATCATCCGGCATAATCAATCTGCCAACGAAGGAGATCGCTATGCGTAAAGCCCGTTTTACTGAGCATCAGATCATCGCTGTGATTAAGTCGGTTGAAGCCGGACGAACGGTTAAAGATGTCTGCCGGGAGGCTGGTATCTCTGAAGCCACTTATTACAACTGGAAGTCCAGATACGGTGGTATGGAAGCTTCTGATATAAAAAAAATCAAGGATGTTGAGGACGAGAACCGCCGTCTCAAACAGATGTTTGCCGACCTTAGCCTGGAGAACCGGGCACTGAAAGATGTTATCGAAAAAAAGCTTTAAAACCAGCCTTTAAGCGTGAGCTGGTCACTCATCTGATAACGACATTTGGACTCAGTATCCGTCAGGCCCGCCGGAGTCTGAACCTGAGCAGAACGGTTTACCATTATCGTCCGGATACCACGCGGGAAGAACCCGTTATTGTCGCGTTGCAGGCAGTGGCCGAGCGATACCCACGATACGGTTTTCCGAAACTTTTTCAGGTTCTGAGGCGGCAGGGACACCCGTGGAATCACAAAAGGATCCACCGTATTTACTGTCTGCTGAAACTGAATTTTCGCCGTAAGGGCTAACAGCGGTTGCCGGTGCGTAATCCCTCACCACTGGCCACGCCGGAAGCGCTGAACCAGAGCTGGCCTGTCGACTTTATGCATGATGCCCTGGTCTGTGGCCGTCGTTTTCGCACGTTCAATGTCGTTGATGACTTTAACCGTGAGGCGTTGTCGATTGAAATCGATCTGAATCTACCAGCTCTGCGCGTGGTCCGTGTGCTCGACAGGATCGCGGCTATCCAGTCATGCTACGCATGGATAATGGTCCGGAATTTATCTCACTTGCACTGGCTGAATGGGCAGAGAAACATGCAGTAAAACTGGAGTTTATCCAGCCGGGTAAACCGACACAGAATGCTTTTATTGAGCGCTTTAACCGGACATACCGTACAGAAATACTCGATTTCTATCTCTTCAGAACGCTGAATGAAGTGCAGGAAATCACGGAAAGATGGGTGTCAGAATATAACTGTGAACGCCCGCATGAATCACTGAACAATATGACGCCGGAAGAATATCGACAGCACCATTAATGGGTCTATTTACAGTTAGCGAACTTACCGGATGCGCCGAACAGCTTGTCGCCAGCGTAAGAGCTGTTGTTCATGATGTTGCCCAGTTCGGAGTTCAGGTCGTTCAGCTCGGAATTGATTGCATCACGGTCTTTCTAAGTGTTGGTGTCGTTCGCTGCTTGGGTTGCGAGGTCTTTCATGCGGTACATGATGTTGCTCACTTCGTCGAACGCGCCTTCAGAGGTCTGCAGCAGTGCAGTGGCATCGGAGATGTTACGCTGTGCAACAGTAATACCGTTGGCCTGACCGTGCATATGAGCCGCGATCTGCTGCATCGTCAGCTGCGGAGTTAATACGCTTACCGGTGCCCAGACGTTCCATCGCGGGTTTCCAGTGATATTAGCAGTGTTTTTGACGCGGTTTTGTCCGTCTTAACCATCCTGATATTTGCTCCGGAGACCACTTCATCTCCAGCTTTTCCAGAACGAGAGCCCACAACAGTATATTCTGTTCCAATAAGCAAGGGTTTGGTCTTTTAGCCATTCAGCTGGCTCGGTTGTTAGCATCAACGGCTTTGTAATAACGCCTGCCACGATTTCGCTGAACTTCTCACGAGATCGTCGAAGAGCTACGATTCAGTACAGTAGCGATCGCGCGAATGCACATTCTGTGCTAACAGACTGGTGCGTATTTCCTCGCGCTCAAACATTAACAGAGTAGATTTAGCAAAAGAATAGATTAATGCAGGCGCTTGAAAGATTAACACATCAGAAAAACGAGTAGGATATATCACAAATGTGGCACGTTACACGACAACACTTTAATGTGGCAGAAACTTGGGGGGAGGCTCGGTACGATGTTATTTCGGCATTGGGTAGACGAAAATTGAACCGTTTTGCCCGATGATCAGCGATTTATCACTGCATGAGATCGGTTCCATCCAATAGTTGGCATACATTAACTGGTCGACAAGACCGTCAATCATCAATCCTTTCTGATCTGAGTTGAAAAAGATTGGTGTCTGGTTAAAGTAAATCCGCCCCTGTTTTTTCTCCGTTGGCGTAAACATCCACTTCAGGACAAAGCGATTATCATCCGGCTTTGTTATGTTCGACTTCAGAGCACCGCGGGTGGTTTTCCAATTGACGTTATACACCTCATTCTTTTGCGACATTAGGTCATAAAAGCCCATCTGGAAGGCTCCTTCTACGTTGCCATGCTGTAACGATAACGATATCGGAGACATACTCAAGAGCAATGTTATCAGCACGATGAGTAGAGCTATAAGCCAATTAAGACGCTTCACATGTAGACAACTCATTGAGCTTCCTCCGGGTCTCACGAATGATCAGATTGTTTAGCTGCAAAATGTCGGTACGCCAGTGATAAATCGCCATGACCAGCTGCTTTTTCTCGCACCTGTTTGCCAGAATAAAGCTGTAGTTGAGCGTCGAATGATCGCTGTGGAAATACACTCTCATCGTGACTGACTTCATTTTTAACTGCTGATTGAGCAAGTACAGTGAATCCTTGACCTTGCCGTAGAGATTGAAGGAAAGATGTTCCGGGTCACCCTTCTTCTCAACGGAAAGAATTTCGATATTACTGTAGACTCCTGGCTGGATCTCACGCGCAACCTGACGCTCGCTGAAAATATTAAAAAGAAGCCAGCATGCGCTGGTGATGATGGCGGTGGTGAGCAGTACTATCAGCAGGAAGGAGAATATTTTTCGTCCAGGTTTACCTAGCTTGCTGTCCAGAACGACCGGCGGATCAGGCACATCGTTTTCCGCATCTGTTGAGAGGGGATCCTGGGGTTCAAAGGTGGGTGCATTGAAATCATTATTCCCAAAGGGGATTTCCTCCTCATTAACTTTGCCTTCATCTTTTTGCACTATGCGGCAGTATTCAGCTTCGAGCAGATAACCCTTACGTGGAATGGTTTTGATGATACGCTGCATCTTGCCGTCGTCTTCTAACGCAGTGCGTAACGCGTGTATTGCATTGGGCAGGCTGTTATTTCCGATGATGCGGCGTTCCCAGACCAGACTGGTAAACTCTTCACGCGTGAAGAGTTTACCCGCATCGTTGACCAGAATATTGAGCAATTTGAGTTGATACTCACCTAAGCGTTTGGTTTCGCCGGTGGCTAAATGGATAATTGAGCCAGAAGCAACATCAATCAGCCAATTTTTTACAGAGTAATAACATTTATTCATTAATAAGCTATGGATTCAACCATCCTAGGTATAGGGTGAAAATCTATCGAATACCTCATGACATCATTGATTATCTGATTGAGTTTCCGACTCCATTAAGAATTCCTAATTAATTCCCCGTACCGGCGGAAGAAATATAAAGAGAATGAAATACACAGGCGGATGTTGTGTTGTCCTTAACGTTACAATGCGGGGCTTCAATCTATAATACGCCTCATCAGGAAGGAGTCATTTATACCAAGCTATTTTTACGCGATAAAAGTGTGATGTGCAACAATCTTTCCCACAATGAATATGGCAAAAAAGTTGTTTTTTAGCAGAAGATTAACAAGAATAGTTGAATAAAATTTATGTTGATTCAATGGCCTGATTATGAAGATTTCATTTTTTAAATGTTATCTAGTTGATGGGGGCTGGATAACCATGGATTATCTAGATGCCTATAACTCATTGATAATATTAGTTTTTATACTCTGCCAGTAGCATCTCACTCGAACTATGCTGGCGCTTACTATCATAGAGCATTTCCATGTAATCAAAAATAATATGGCACCGGGCTTCTTTCCGCGCCCCATAGATCTTTTTCTTTACCCGTTCACGCTTCAGGGTTGGAAAAAACTTTCTGCAACTGCGTTACGACGGCTCGTACTGCCCTCCAGTCCGTGAACGGCTGCCACTCATGGGTTGTGTACAGACTCCCTTGATCAGAATGAACCAGCACCTGTTTTTGGGGGGACGTCTCCATATGGCCATTAGAAGATTATTCAGGACAATATTTTTGGGGGGCCAGCGTATAACACTTTGTACGTATCCATGCGCAGAAATTCCTTTATCAGCGCTAAGAACCCGGTTTTTCCGCACTTCCATCTGCAGGAATGCATGCACCTTCAGCAGTAAGGTCCCCGTTTACGGTTGGACAAGAAACCGTAGTAACGCACCATTTTAAAATGCTTTGCCGGGATATGGCAGGTATAGCGTCCGCTCATATCTTCCTGCGTCAGCGTCTGCTTCAGGTACCCGGATACTTGACACTTCCCAAGCGCCCCAGACTTCTTCCACTGCGTGCTTTATTAAGTGGAGAGGTCGTGCCTATTCGGTTGGTATCAACATCGCTACTCACTCCGACAGGTTTATTCGGTAAAGAAGATATCATGCTTGTGATCAAATCCAGGCCTGGCAGACATTGAATCAGTCAGGCTCGCCGCTTACGCTGGATATAAAAGATGCCAGTGGCGAACTGCGCCAGGTCAATATCGCCTTTGAAGTTGTGCCCTTCAATTTTGGGGTCAATGAGCTGTCACTTAAATTTGGCCTGGGCAATAAAACATCAGATAGCT
The DNA here is from genome assembly GCA_902363335.1 of Enterobacteriaceae bacterium. GTDB lineage: Bacteria > Pseudomonadota > Gammaproteobacteria > Enterobacterales > Enterobacteriaceae > Kluyvera. The sequence goes on from CABIZV010000009.1 coordinate 133,685, forward strand.
ATAACCTCCCGGGCCTACAACAATTTGAAGGCGCTTCTGCGCA
>CABIZV010000010.1:0-117059 GCA_902363335.1 Enterobacteriaceae bacterium
AGCGCGGTGGTCCCACCTGACCCCATGCCGAACTCAGAAGTGAAACGCCGTAGCGCCGATGGTAGTGTGGGGTCTCCCCATGCGAGAGTAGGGAACTGCCAGGCATCAAACAAGTGAAGAAGCCCATCCTGACGGATGGGCTTTTTTGCGTCTGTGCGAAATGGGGAACCGGTGAAAATCCCGGGGTCACTGCGTTCGCCCGGGCTACAATGTGGTGCGAACGTAGCCCGGACGAGGCGTTCACGCCGACTCCGGGGAAGCTCCCAACCAACCCACAATAAATTCTACTATCGCATTGAGGTCGTTCAAATCCAGGACAGGTACATCAATATCTAATGCAATATCGCTGGCCACGGCGATCGTATGCTCATCAATAACCAGCTCATCAACCGCATGTCCGGCCGCTTCACGAAACAGCAAAATCTTATCAACGGCCTCGTGCTTAAAGCCTTCAACCAATACCAAATCGAGCTTTGATGCATCCATTCGACTTACCAGCCAGGCAAGATCGAGCTCATTTTCTTCCGGTGTTTCCGTCATTAACGCCCAACGTTGTTGGCTGGCAACTAATGTCTGCGCGGCACCCGCTTTACGCAGCTCATAGCTATCTTTACCGGGTTTATCGACATCCATATTGTGGTGAGTATGCTTAATCAGGCCTGGCCGAATGCCGAGAAAGCAAAGTTCAGGGATCAATTTTTTCAACAGGGTGGTTTTTCCCGTACCACTCCAGGCGGCAATCGCTAATAACGGGATCATTTCTCCCCCTGATTTTTTTGCAAATCTTCAAGCGTATTGATATTGCGAAATGCCGACTTTACGTCGCTAAAATCAACGGAATGGCCGCCAACTTCGCGCATAAACACCATAACGCGTCGATCGCCGCGCGAGAGATAATCTGAAATTTTCGATGCCAGGCTCCGGTGAGCGAGTGCGATGGCTGGATGATCTCTATCACCGTCATGAACCCAAACAACAGGCGCCTGAAGGCGTTTAACGTCCAGACGCACAAGCAGATCGGCTGGAATAAAAGGCGTATCGCAAGGGCAAAACAAAAACCACTCATCTGCGACTTGCTGCATGACCGATAACATACCGGCCAGAGGTCCGGGAAAGTCTGATAATGTATCGCTGATGACGGGTAGGCCGCTTTGCTGATAGATATCCAGGTTTCTGTTCGCGCTAATCACGATTGAGCTGACCTGCGGACACAGACTGTCAGAGACGTGTTGCCATAGCGGCTTGCCATCCAGCAGCATCAGTCCCTTATCCTGCCCCCCCATTCTGCTGGCTCTCCCGCCTGCGAGCACCACGCCCGTCACCCGGCTCTTTGCATTCACCGTTATCGCCTCTTTTATTGTAGGGATTACCCTGCTACCGTATCTTTATCAAGCGTAAGGAGCATGACCATGAAATGTAAACGTCTTAACGAAGTTATCGAACTCCTCCAGCCAGCCTGGCAAAAGGAGCCTGAGCTGAATTTAATGCAATTTTTGCAGAAACTGGCACAGGAGTCAGGTTATGACGGCGAATTGGCCGATTTAACGGACGATATTCTGATCTACCATCTGAAAATGCGCGACTCGGCAAAGGATGCCGTGATCCCGGGTATTCAGAAAGATTATGAAGAAGACTTCAAAACCGCTCTACTCCGCGCCCGTGGGGTGATTAAAGAGTAAAAGGTTGTAAGCAGTGCCGCTCAAACTGCTACGAAATGATATCCTGACTCATTCGTATCGTTACCGGATGTCAGGATGAACGACAAGGCTTTCACATTCCAGACTCTTCACCCGGATACCATTATTGATGCCCTGTTTGAGCAGGGTATCCGGGTTGATTCTGGTCTCACTCCTCTTAACAGCTATGAGAACCGGGTATACCAGTTCCAGGATGAAGACCGCCGCCGTATGGTGGTGAAATTCTATCGCCCAGAACGCTGGTCGGCCGCGCAGATCTTTGAAGAACATCAGTTTGCGCTGGAGTTGGTTCAGGATGATGTGCCGGTAGCCGCACCGCTCGCCTTTAACGATCAAACCCTGTTAACTCACGACGGTTTTTACTTCACTGTATTCCCAAGCGTGGGTGGCCGCCAGTTTGAGTCCGATAATCTGGATCAAATGGAGTGGGTTGGCCGTTACCTGGGGCGCATGCATCAGACCGGCCGTAAATCGCGCTTTGTGGCGCGCCCCGACATCGGCGTCAAAGAATACCTTATAGAACCTCGTGCGGTGTTTGAACGCTCCACGTTGATACCCGCTGGCTTAAAAGACCGTTTCCTGAAAGCGACCGATGAACTCATCGATGCCGTTATGGGCCAATGGCACGGGCGCTTTGATTCGCTGCGTCTGCACGGTGATTGCCATGCCGGGAATATTCTCTGGCGTGATGGCCCCATGTTTGTCGATCTTGATGATGCGCGAAACGGCCCTGCCATACAGGATCTCTGGATGCTACTGAACGGCTCTCTCGCCGAAAGACGCATGCAACTTGAAATGATCGTAGAGGCTTATGAAGAATTCAGCAGCTTTAATTCAGATGAATTGGCGCTAATTGAGCCTTTACGTGCAATGCGGTTGGTTTATTATCTGGCCTGGATTATCAGACGCTGGGATGACCCTGCATTTCCGAAAAATTTTCCCTGGTTAACCGGGGAAGATTTCTGGCATCGGCAGATTGCTACTTTCATTGAGCAGGTGAAGGTTCTACAAGAACCCCCTCTACAGCTAACGCCAATGTATTAATTCGACACAGTCAGGAGAGAGTGAGTTATGAAAAAGGTTTGGCTTGCGCTGGCAGGTATGATTCTGGCATTCAGCGCATCTGCTGCCCAGATCACTGAAGGCAAACAATACATTACTATCGATAAGCCGGTTGCAGGTGAGCCGCAGGTGCTGGAGTTCTTCTCCTTCTACTGCCCACATTGCTATCAGTTCGAAGAAGTTTTGCACGTTTCTGATAACGTGAAGAAAAAGCTTCCAGAAGGCGTAAAAATGACGAAATACCACGTTGAGTTCCTGGGCCCATTGGGCAAGGACCTGACTCAAGCGTGGGCGGTGGCGATGGCTCTGGGCGTGGAAGACAAGGTGACCGTACCGATGTTTGAAGCGGTACAGAAAACGCAAACCGTTCAAACCGTTGCTGATATCCGCACAGTCTTTGTCAATGCGGGTGTGAAAGGCGAAGACTACGATGCTGCATGGAACAGCTTTGTGGTGAAATCGATGGTCGCTCAACAGGAAAAAGCCGCAGCCGATCTTCAGCTGCAGGGCGTTCCTGCTATGTTTGTTAACGGTAAATACCAGTTGAACCCACAGGGTATGGACACCAGCAATATGGATGTCTTTGTCGCTCAGTACGCTGATACCGTTAAGCAGCTTGTTGAGAAAAAATAAAAAGAAAACGCCGGTCACTGACCGGCGTTTTTGTATTGCGTTTTTAGGGTATCTATCAGCTTATCTTTCTCTTCCCACAATGCGTTCAGCCATTGCTGGAAGCGCCGCTTGAAGCTCTTATCGCCAACATAATCCCCGTGTAGCGCTGGGTCGACCTGCCGTAGGTTGACGTTCACGACAATGCGCGTCAATTTCCCACTTAACATATCGAAAAATGGCGTTTTATCATTTTCGGGATAACACAACGTGACATCGAGCAGCTTATCAAACTGAGAACCCAATACGCTCAATGTCATGGCAATGCCGGCAGCCTTGGGTGGCAGCAGATTCTTATACGGTGAACGCGTTTGCTGGCGCTTTTCGGGTGTAAAGCGTGAACCTTCCACGAAGTTAACGATAGTGGTTGGATGCGAGCGGAATTTCTCACAAGAGCGGCGGGTCGTTTCAACGTCTTTACCGCGACGCTCAGGATGACGAAGTAGATAGCTACGGGAATAGCGGCGCATAAAAGGCATATCCAGTGCCCAGCATGCCAGCCCCATAAACGGTACCCAGGCCAGCTGGTGCTTGAGAAAATACTTGTTCATGGGGATATGGTTACGAAAAATCACGCACAGCACCACGATATCTGCCCAGCTATGGTGATTACAGATAAGCAGGTACCAGTTCTTTTTATTTAGCGTTTCCAGACCCTGGATATCCCACTTAAGCCGGGGATTCAGATGCAGCAATCTAGCCAGCCCGCAGCACCAGCAGTACATCATGAAATTACAAAATATCGAGACTGAACGCCATATCACCGGCAGAGGAAAAAGCAGCTTAACGATCCCGGCTAAGATGATGGGTATGGAGCACAATACCGTGAGTAAAATGGTGAGTGCGATACTCAAGGGCAGGGTTATCGCAGCGAGTAATCTCGACATAGTTTGTTTATTCAGATAGTTAGTTATTAAACGTGCGCTGAAAAAGGGCATAAGGCGCTGATTTTAACAGAAAACGCGCCAAACTACGGGTCTTAGCGAAATCCAAAAAGGTTCAGCATGTCTATCCACATTGGGCGAATTATCACCAGATCCAATTTTAATCGTGCGATCATGTTATAAGCCATTGAAAATAATTCACTATTTATCCATTAAGCCTGCGTAACAGACACTTTTTTATTATTAAAATAAAACTATTCACAAAGTTATCCACATTTTGTTTTACGCGCGATCGCGAAGATCTCTAAATCTTTTCGCGTTATTTTTGCGAAAAACTCATGTTTTCATGCTGTCTGTGGCATCCTTTACCCATAATCTGATAAACAGGCACGGAAATTATGGTTCAGATCCCTGAAAACCCTCTTATCCTCGTTGATGGCTCCTCTTATCTTTACCGGGCATATCACGCATTCCCACCGCTGACTAACTCTGCTGGCGAGCCGACTGGCGCAATGTATGGCGTGTTGAACATGCTGCGCAGCTTGATCCTGCAATATAAGCCGACACATGCGGTGGTGGTTTTCGATGCGAAGGGCAAAACCTTCCGTGATGAACTGTTTGAAGACTACAAGTCCCATCGTCCACCGATGCCGGACGATCTGCGTGCGCAGATTGAGCCGCTGCATAGTATGGTGAAAGCGATGGGGCTGCCGCTGATGGCGGTCGCTGGCGTGGAAGCGGACGACGTTATCGGTACGCTAGCGCGTGAAGCGGAAAAAATGGGTCGCCCGGTGCTGATTAGCACCGGTGATAAAGATATGGCGCAGCTGGTGACGCCGGGCATTACGCTTATCAACACCATGACCAACACCATTCTCGGCCCAGAAGAGGTTGTGACCAAATACGGTGTACCACCGGATCTGATTATCGATTTCCTCGCGCTGATGGGCGATTCTTCAGATAACATTCCTGGCGTCCCGGGTGTTGGCGAGAAAACGGCACAAGCCTTGCTGCAAGGTTTAGGTGGCCTGGATGCGCTGTATGGTGAGCCTGAAAAAATTGCTGGGCTGACCTTCCGTGGCGCGAAGACCATGGCGGCGAAGCTCGAGCAGAACAAAGATCTCGCCTATCTCTCCTACAAGCTCGCTACCATCAAAACGGACGTCGAGCTGGAATTGGGATGCGAAGAGCTGCTCGTCTCCGCCCCGTCAGCGGATGAACTGCTGGGACTGTTTAAGAAGTATGAATTCAAACGCTGGATAACCGACGTTGAGTCCGGCACCTGGATGCAGGCCAAAGGCGCTAAACCCGCAGCAAAACCGGCGAAAGCCGCCGCCGTCACTCCTGAGCCTGAAGAAGAGACGGCAGTCGCTCTGTCATCAGAAAATTACGTCACCATTCTTGATGAAGAAACGTTGATGACGTGGATCGACAAGCTGAAAAATGCGCCGCTGTTTGCCTTCGACACGGAAACCGACAGTCTCGATAATATCTCAGCAAACATGGTCGGCTTGTCATTTGCCACGGAACCAGGTGTCGCCGCCTATGTGCCCGTTGCCCATGACTATCTTGATGCGCCGGAGCAGATCTCTCGCGAACGTGTGCTGGAATTGCTCAAGCCGCTCCTGGAAGATGCTAACCTGCTAAAAGTGGGCCAGAACCTGAAGTTCGATCGCGGTATTCTCGCCAACTACGGCGTTGAGCTGCGCGGCATCGCTTTTGATACCATGCTGGAATCCTATACTCTGGACAGCGTGGCCGGTCGTCACGATATGGATAGCCTCTCCGACCGCTGGTTGAAACACAAAACCATCACGTTTGAAGAGATTGCTGGTAAAGGCAAAAATCAGCTGACCTTTAACCAGATCGCGCTGGAAGAGGCCGGACGATACGCGGCGGAAGACGCGGATGTCACGCTACAACTGCATCTTAAAATGTGGCCGAAACTCCAGCAGACAGAAGGGCCGCTGCGCATCTTCAATGAGATTGAAATGCCGCTGGTGCCCGTATTATCTCGCATCGAACGCAACGGCGTGAAAATCAATCCTGCCGTATTGCATGCGCACTCGCAGGAAATCGCCAAACGTCTGGTTGAGCTGGAACAGAAAGCCTACGAGATTGCGGGCGAAGAATTTAACCTCTCCTCACCAAAACAGCTGCAAACTATTTTGTTTGAAAAGCAGGGTATTAAGCCGCTGAAGAAAACCCCGGGCGGCGCGCCGTCGACGTCGGAAGAGGTGCTGGAAGAGCTGGCGCTGGATTACCCGCTACCAAAAGTTATCCTTCAATATCGCGGGCTGGCGAAGCTGAAGTCGACCTATACCGACAAACTGCCGCTGATGATTAACCCGAAAACCGGCCGTGTACACACCTCCTATCATCAGGCGGTGACCGCTACCGGGCGTCTGTCCTCAACCGATCCTAACTTGCAAAATATTCCGGTACGCAGCGAAGAAGGACGCCGTATTCGTCAGGCGTTTATTGCGCCGGAAGATTACGTCATCGTCTCCGCTGACTACTCGCAAATTGAGCTGCGTATCATGGCGCATCTGTCGCGAGATGAGGGCCTGTTGAAGGCATTTGCCGAAGGTCAAGATATTCACCGCGCCACCGCTGCTGAAGTATTTGGTATGCCGCTTGAGAGCGTAACCGGTGAACAGCGTCGTAGCGCGAAGGCGATCAACTTCGGTCTGATTTACGGCATGAGTGCTTTCGGGCTGGCGCGTCAGCTGAACATCCCGCGTAAGGAAGCGCAGAAGTATATGGATCTCTACTTTGAGCGTTATCCTGGCGTACTGGATTACATGGAACGCACCCGTGCGCAGGCGAAAGAGCAGGGCTTTGTTGCAACCCTGGATGGTCGTCGCTTGTATTTACCGGACATCAAATCCAGCAATGGCGCACGTCGTGCAGGTGCCGAGCGTGCGGCGATTAACGCCCCCATGCAGGGTACCGCCGCCGATGTCATCAAGCGGGCAATGATTGCCGTGGATAGCTGGCTGGAAGGTGAAAAACCGCGCGTTCGTATGATTATGCAGGTACACGATGAATTGGTCTTTGAAGTCCATAAAGACGACGTGGATGCGGTGACCAAAAAGGTACATGAATTGATGGAGAACAGCACTAAGCTGGATGTGCCGCTGCTGGTGGAAGTGGGCAGTGGCGAAAACTGGGATCAAGCTCATTAAATGCTCGATGAAAAACTCTAGTTTATGTAAGTAAGCAACATAACTTATCTAATTTTGTGATGAACATTAGAATTCGTTATGTAACAAATGAAAAAAAACTACAAAAAATGCTTTCTGTGAACTGTAAAAAAGAGTAGAGTTAATCTCGTAGGGTACAGAGGTAAGATGTTCTATCTTTCAGACCTTTTACTTCACGTAATCGGATTTGGCTGAATATTTTAGCCGCCCCAGTCAGTAATGACTGGGGCGTTTTTTATTGGGCGAAAGAAAAGTTTTCGCATCAGTCACTTTGCGCAATGTGGGGTCAAACAGGGGGAGATTGCGAGCCCGGAACAGGGCGCCACGCGCCGCTATCCGGGATTATGGCGGGAATTACTCTTCGGCGATTTCTGGCTCTTCCTGCGGCGGAATATCGTTGTACCAGCTATCAAGCTTCTGACGAAGTTTGTCTACGCCCAGCTTTTTCAGTGAAGAAAACGCTTCAACCTGCACATCACCGTCAAAGGCAAGAACCGCTTCGCGCACCTGGTTTAACTGCGCTTTACGGGCACCGCTTGCAAGCTTATCTGCCTTGGTCAGCAGGACCAGAACCTGGATTTCGCTAGCGACGGCCCACTCGATCATCTGCTGGTCGAGATCCTTCAGCGGATGGCGGATATCCATCAGTACGACTAATCCTTTCAGACACAGACGTTTTTCCAGGTATTCACCCAGCGCCTTTTGCCATTTGATCTTCATCTCTTCTGGAACCTGCGCGAAGCCATAGCCTGGCAGGTCGACAAGGCGCTTGCCTTCAACCACTTCAAACAGGTTGATAAGCTGCGTACGTCCCGGCGTTTTTGAGGTACGCGCCAGCCCTTTCTGATTGGTCAGCGTATTCAGGGCGCTGGATTTACCGGCATTAGAACGGCCAGCAAAAGCCACTTCGATTCCGGTATCGGACGGTAAGTGACGGATATCAGGCGCACTTGTGACAAAGTGCGTCTGTTGATAGTTCAGGTTAGTCAAAACGGTTATCTCCGTTAAATCAGCAATGGGGGCGATTATACCCGATCGGTAGAAAAAGGCTGATTTTCCTCAACGCTCATTTGCTGTAAGCCAATGGCTGTCTGCTTGTAAGACATTTGCCATTGTTACTATGAGAAATCTAAGTGAAATCGCAGATGATAAATTATTCGAAATAATATAAATCAATAACTTAAATATGTTTAAAATTCTGATTTAGCGATTTTCTCAGTTTCGTTGCTTGTTAGTTTAACGCAACACGGTAAAGTAGCACCCATCGGCAAGGGCGCCAGAAGGATTTAGACTCAGGACGAGGGGTCAGGAACGCCAGGAGGCGAAGACCAACGGAATTTGTCAGGATGACAAACGTCTGGAGACGTGACGCAGGGATAGGGAACAATAACAGGGACTGTTATAAAGCTAACGGATAAACAGGGCGCGTTGTAAGCCAACACGGAATGTAGAACCCGTAATGGGTTGTGAGTCAGGAAAAAAGGCGACAGATTACTCTGTCGCCTTTTTTCTTTGTTTGCTTTCTGCTAGATTCCGGCTCAATTCTATACTGAATAAAACGGCTCAAAGACTGACATCATGAAAAAACCAACCTCTGCACCGCGCAGTAAAGCTCCGGGCAAACCGCGTCGTAAAACCCGCGAAGAACTGAACCTGGAAGCTCGCGATCGTAAAAACGACAAAAAACACCGTGGCAACGCGGCAGGTAGCCGTGCGTCAGGCTCTGGCGGTGCCTCCGGCTCGAACAAACAAAAGCAGCAACAAGACCCTCGTATTGGCAGTAAAAAACCGATAGCGCTGGGCGTCACTGACGCGCCGGTCGCAAAACAGCACAAACCGAAGAGCGAGAAACCTATGCTTTCACCGCAGGCTGAGCTGGATATGCTGGAGAGTGATGAGCGCCTGGATGCGCTGCTGGAACGTCTGGAAAATGACGAAACCCTGACCGCTGAAGAGCAGAAGTGGGTTGACGCCAAGCTGGATAGAATTGACGAGCTGATGCAAAAACTCGGCCTCTCTTATGATGACGAAGAAGGCGAGGAAGAGGAAGAAGAAGGCAAGGAAGACATGATGCGTCTTCTACGAGGCGGAAACTAAGGTTTGCACCCCATTGGCTTGCCAGTCCTGCTTATAACCCTTTTGGTTGTATGTTATCTGGTGTGGTTATTCGTTAAACTACGACGGTTGTCGCGGCGTCAAAGATGGCTGCGCAACCGGCAATTTCACCGTAATACGGTGATGCCGGCAAGCCGTCGTCGTTCTCGACACCATCGGAAGGAGTGAGCATGTCTTTGCAGTTAATCGACTGGGACCTGGCCCTTATCCAGAAATATAACTATTCCGGGCCGCGCTATACCTCGTATCCCACCGCGCTGGAATTCTCGGATGCCTTTGGCGAATCCGAGTTTGTGAACGCCGTTGCGCGTTATCCTGAAAGGCCGCTGTCGCTGTACGTGCATATCCCGTTCTGCCACAAGCTTTGTTATTTCTGCGGCTGCAATAAAATCGTTACCCGTCAGCAGCATAAAGCCGATCAATATCTCGACGTCCTCGAGCAGGAAATCCGCCAGCGGGCGCCGCTGTTTGCCGGTCGCCACGTTAGCCAACTGCACTGGGGCGGCGGTACGCCAACCTATCTCAATAAAGCGCAAATAACGCGTTTGATGGCGCTTTTGCGCGAGAACTTCCAGTTTGATGACGACGCCGAGATCTCGATTGAAGTCGACCCGCGCGAAATCGAACTGGACGTGATTGATCACCTGCGCAGCGAAGGCTTTAACCGTCTCAGCATGGGCGTACAGGACTTCAATAAAGAAGTGCAGCGGTTGGTTAACCGCGAGCAGGATGAAGAGTTTATCTTCGCCTTGCTTCATCGCGCCCGCGAAATGGGTTTCACATCGACGAATATCGATTTGATTTACGGCCTGCCAAAGCAAACGCCGGAGAGCTTTGCGTTTACCTTAAAGCGGGTCGCAGAACTCAATCCCGACCGTTTGAGCGTATTTAACTACGCGCACCTGCCAACGCTTTTCGCCGCCCAGCGTAAAATCAAAGATGACGATCTCCCTTCTGCGCAGCAGAAACTGGATATCTTGCAGGAAACCATAGGTTCACTGACGCAATCGGGCTACCAGTTTATCGGGATGGATCACTTTGCTCGGCCAGATAATGAACTGGCGGTGGCCCAGCGCGAAGGCGTGTTGCATCGCAACTTCCAGGGATACACCACCCAGGGTGATACCGATCTGTTGGGCCTGGGGGTTTCCGCCATCAGTATGATTGGCGACTGTTATGCCCAGAACCAGAAAGAACTGAAGCTTTACTATCAGCAGGTTGCTGACAAGGGGAATGCGCTGTGGCGTGGTATTGCCTTAACGCGTGATGATTGTATTCGTCGTGATGTGATAAAGGCGCTTATCTGCAACTTCAGCCTCGATTTTGCGGCGGTAGAAAAAGAGTGGGATTTGACGTTCCGCGACTACTTTGCGCAGGATCTGGAGCTTCTGGCACCGCTGGCGAAAGATGGGCTGGTGGAGGTGAATGAGGAAGGGATTCAGGTGACGCCTAAAGGTCGTTTACTGATCCGTAATATTTGCATGTGCTTTGATGCCTATTTGCGTCAGAAAGCACGGATGCAGCAGTTCTCGCGGGTGATTTAATAACATTGCCCGGTGGCGCTACGCTTACCGGGCCTACAAATCGACTGTAGGCCGGATAAGCGCAAGCGCCATCCGGCTTAGCTAAAAAGCCCAACCAGCGCAGCGCACAGTACGGCCGCAGCTGCGGTTTGTGGCGAATGACTGGCGGCACCGCTCGATACCACATTAATCAATGATTCAAACATTATCGTCCCCCCTCAAATTTCCGGGCTGAATAATACTTAACTCATCGTGACAGTAAAGTACAAAATTGCAGCAACTTGCGCGAATCGAGCAATATTTACACTTTATCTGCGGATTACTCCATCCCCAGCTCTTTAAGCTTGCGGGTAAGCGTATTACGCCCCCATCCTAACAGTCGAGCCGCTTCCTGCTTATGTCCTTGAGTATGCCGGAGCGCGGTGGTCAGGAGCGTGCGTTCCATTTCCGGCTGGGCTTCAGACAGCAGATTTTGATGACCGGATCGTAGCGCACGGTCTGCCCATTGCGCCAACAACGTGGCCCAACTGTCCGGCAGCGAAGCGGCTGCGGGGCTATCCGGCATACTGGCTTCAAACAGTTCGCCAGGCAGATCCTGAATTAAGACTTCTTGTCCGGCAGCCATCACCGTTAACCAGCGACAGGTGTTCTCAAGCTGACGCACGTTGCCAGGCCAGGCCAGGCGCGTTAACGCAGCTTCAGTTTCCGGGTGCAGTAATTTAGCTTCAACGCCCAGTTCACGCGCGGCCACCTGCAGGAAATGGTGCGCCAGACGCGGAATGTCTTCCCGACGCTCACGCAGCGGTGGCAGATGGACACGAATGACGTTCAGACGGTGGAATAAATCCTCGCGGAACTTCCCTTCCTGAACGCGCTGTTCGAGATTCTGGTGAGTCGCCGCAATGATGCGCACATCCACCTTCACCGGCGCATAACCCCCGACGCGATAGAACTGCCCATCGGCCAGCACGCGCAGCAGACGAGTCTGAACATCCATTGGCATGTCGCCTATCTCATCGAGAAACAGGGTGCCGCCGTCGGCCTGCTCAAAACGCCCCTGGCGTACGGTATTCGCGCCGGTAAAGGCGCCTTTCTCGTGGCCAAATAGCTCAGACTCAATCAAGTCTTTCGGGATTGCCGCCATATTCAACGCGATAAACGGCGCTTTGACGCGTGGACTGTGGCGATGCAACGCATGCGCAACCAGTTCCTTACCGGTGCCGGACTCCCCGTTAATCAGCACGCTGATTGAGGAACGCGACAGGCGACCAATAATACGGAATACATCCTGCATCGCTGGCGCTTCACCGATGATATCGGTGGTGGGGTCGTTTACCTGCACATTGCGCGGCTGCTGCTGTTCTTGATAGTGGCTGATGGCGCGTTCAACCAGGGCAACCGCTTCATCGATATCGAACGGTTTTGGCAGATAATCAAATGCCCCTTGCTGATAGGCGCTCACCGCGGCATCCAGATCGGAGTGTGCCGTCATTATGATGACCGGAAGCATCGGGTGACGCTGTTTTATTTGCGTTAACAGTGCCAGACCGTCCATACCCGGCATGCGGATATCGGACATCAATACGTCTGGCGTTTTAGTCGCCAGCGCATCAAGCACCTCTTTTCCACCCTCAAATGTCGTACAGGTTAGCCCCGCCCCAGAGAGTGCGCGTTCAAGCACCCAACGGATGGAGCTATCGTCATCTACGACCCAGACTATCCCTCGTTGCATAAACACACCTTATTTTTTAATTGGCAGGTAAACCGAAAACTCGGTATGACCCGGCCAACTGGTAAATTCAATTTTGCCGGAGTGCTGATCGATAAGGCTGCGAGCAATCGATAGACCCAGCCCGGTGCCGCCTTCACGGCCGCTGACCATCGGATAGAACAATGTGTCCTGTAAGTGCGATGGAATGCCGGGGCCGTTATCTTGCACATCAATTCTGGCGGCAAGGCGATAGCGCACGCCATGTAGCGTGAGTTGAAACGCGGTTCGCGTACGCAGGACAATTTCGCCGCCGTCTGGCCCTAATGCCTGAAGGGCATTACGCACGATATTAAGAAGAACTTGCTCAATCTGGTCGGGATCGTGCGGCAGTTCAGGCAAACTGGGATCATAATCGCGTACCAGTGTGACGTTATCAGGTAGCTCCATTGAGACCAGCTTCACCACCCGCTCTGCCACTTTATGGATGCTCTCGTTAACGTGAGTACCCGGGCGCTGTGGCCCCAGCAGACGATCCACCAGATTACGCAGACGGTCAGCCTGTTCGATGATCACATTGGTATATTCAGTCAATGCCGGATCGGGCAGGGCTTTACTCAATAGCTGTGCAGCGCCGCGTAAGCCACCCAGCGGGTTTTTTATCTCATGGGCAAGCCCTCGCACCAGATCGCGGGCAGCGATTTGCTGAGCGTGCTGGAGCTGCTCCTGGCTCAGGCGGCGTTGATTGTCCATCGGCGCCATTTCCAGCAGGATAAATCCATCGGGCAGACGTTGAGCCGTAAGCGAAAGAATATGGGAACGACTGTCGATGACTAAGGTGACTTCGTTATCCGTAAACCCCTGACCGGTTTGCAGACTTTCCTGCATCAAGCCAATGTTTAGCGAAAAATAGCTCAGTAGCTCAGGTAACGGCGTGCCGAAAAGTTTACGCGCGCTCTGCGCCAGAAGTTGCTGGGCGGCGGGGTTCGCATAATGAACGGCAAGGTCGTCATCGACTAATAAAATGCTGTTGATTAACGAATTGAGGATCTGCCCAGCATCGGGCAGTGCGCCTGTTGCCATTTAGCAGTCTCCTGAAAAGGCTTGCACTGTTTTAGTGCATTATAGCTTTTTACGGTTAAAAAGCGCGAAAGTTCAGGTGGTTGGTGGAGAAAAAAGCCCATCCAGAGATGGGCTGAAAGCTTCCACGGCAACGAAACATCCAGGATGTTACGTCAGGACGGGTTTGTCATGACGCAACGTTAGCTGGATTGAACAACTCAAACAATTACACGCTGTAGTAAAGTTCGAACTCTACTGGGTGTGGCGTCATGCGTACACGGTCGTTCTCTTCGATACGCAGACCGATGTAAGCGTCGATAGCTTCGTTAGTGAACACGCCGCCAGCGGTCAGGAATTCACGGTCTGCGTCCAGCGCATTCAGTGCTTCTTCCAGAGAGCCTGCAACCTGTGGGATCTCTTTGGCTTCTTCTGGAGGCAGATCGTACAGGTTTTTGTCCATCGCTTCGCCCGGATGGATTTTGTTCTTGATACCATCAAGACCTGCCATCAGCAGCGCTGCGAAGCACAGATATGGGTTAGCCGCTGGATCCGGGAAGCGCACTTCGATACGACGTGCTTTCGGAGAGGCGACCACTGGGATACGGATAGAGGCTGAACGGTTACGGGCAGAGTAGGCCAGCATAACCGGGGCTTCATAACCTGGGACCAGACGCTTGTAAGAGTTGGTGGTTGGGTTCGCCAGGGCGTTGATCGCTTTAGCGTGCTTGATAACACCACCGATGTAGAACAGCGCCTGCTCGGATAGACCCGCATATTTGTCACCGGAGAACAGGTTTACGCCGTTCTTGGACAAGGACATGTGGCAGTGCATACCGGAACCGTTATCGCCAAACATAGGTTTTGGCATGAAGGTCGCAGTTTTACCGAAGCGGTGAGCAACGTTGTGCACCACATATTTGTAGATCTGAATCTCATCCGCTTTTTTGGTCATGGTGTTAAAGCGGGTCGCGATTTCGTTCTGGCCAGCGGTGGCCACTTCGTGGTGATGCGCTTCTACAACCAGACCCATCTCTTCCATGATAAGACACATGGTAGAACGGATGTCCTGAGAAGAATCGACCGGAGGAACCGGGAAGTAACCGCCTTTCACGCCTGGACGGTGACCTTTGTTACCACCTTCGTATTTGGTGGAGGAGTTCCATGCGCCTTCGATATCATCGATAGCGACGTGAGAACCGGAGATAGATGCGCCGAAACGAATGTCATCAAACAGGAAGAATTCTGGCTCTGGCCCGAACAGTACGGTGTCCGCGATACCGGTAGAACGCAGGTATTCTTCAGCGCGTTTCGCGATGGAACGCGGGTCACGGTCGTAGCCCTGCAGGGTGCCTGGTTCCAGGATGTCACAACGAATAATCAGGGTAGATTCTTCATAGAACGGGTCGATGAGAGCAGTCGATGCGTCAGGCATCAGCACCATGTCGGATTCGTTAATGCCTTTCCAGCCGCCGATTGAGGAGCCGTCAAACATTTTGCCTTCTTCAAAGAATTCGGCATTTACCTGATGAGCAGGGATTGTAACGTGCTGTTCTTTACCTTTGGTATCGGTGAAGCGTAAATCGACAAACTTCACTTCGTGCTCATTCAGCATCGTCAAAACGTGTTCAGCGGACATACTTAACATCTCCCGGAATTTTCATTGTCGTCGTGGTAACGAGGTCTTCTATCACTGCATAAAGTGGCGTTGTTGCCCTAAAAAATATAAAGCGAAATCTGTGCCAACTTTTAAATTACCCCCAAAAGGCGTTATCATGCGCACCATAGTGCAAAAGGGCTGCACCACGATAGCTTGTTTGCACCATTATAGTGCTTATCTGTGATTGTTGAGCACCATATTGGTGCAAATTGCGATTAGGTGCCCTTTTTATGCTCCGTGAAAGCGATCACAAAGAAACTCTGCAATACTTGTTTGCGGAGGATCTCTGTGATCCTGTTTTGTAGTGCGATTAATCCGTGTACAATAACGCGCTATTTCTAATGCCCGAGGCAAAGTTGTGATCGAAAATTTGCGTAATATCGCCATCATCGCGCACGTTGACCATGGTAAGACTACCCTGGTTGATAAGCTGCTCCAGCAATCCGGTACGTTTGATGCGCGTGCTGAAACACAAGAGCGTGTGATGGACTCCAACGATTTGGAGAAAGAGCGTGGGATTACCATCCTCGCGAAAAACACCGCAATCAAATGGAATGATTACCGTATCAACATCGTTGATACCCCAGGGCACGCCGACTTCGGTGGTGAAGTTGAGCGCGTCATGTCCATGGTAGACTCCGTGCTGCTGGTTGTTGATGCAATGGATGGCCCGATGCCGCAGACGCGCTTCGTGACCAAAAAAGCATTTGCTCACGGCTTGAAGCCAATCGTTGTTATCAACAAAGTTGACCGTCCAGGCGCACGTCCTGATTGGGTTGTTGACCAGGTATTCGACCTGTTCGTTAACCTCGACGCGACCGACGAACAGCTGGACTTCCCTATCATTTACGCCTCTGCGCTGAATGGTATTGCTGGCGTTGACCATGAAGATATGGCGCCAGACATGACCCCGCTGTACCAGGCGATTGTTGACCATGTACCAGCTCCAGACGTAGACCTGGATGGCCCACTGCAGATGCAAATCTCCCAGCTGGACTACAACAACTACGTTGGCGTTATCGGTATCGGCCGTATCAAACGCGGTAAAGTGAAACCAAACCAGCAGATCACTATCATTGATAGCGAAGGCAAAACCCGTAACGGTAAAGTCGGTAAAGTCCTGACCCACCTGGGTCTGGAACGTATCGATAGCGACCTGGCGGAAGCTGGCGATATCATCGCGATCACCGGTCTGGGCGAGCTGAACATCTCCGACACCATCTGCGATCCGCAGAATGTTGAAGCGCTGCCAGCGCTGTCTGTTGATGAACCAACCGTAACCATGTTCTTTAACGTCAACACTTCTCCATTCTGTGGTAAAGAAGGTAAGTACGTTACTTCTCGTCAGATTCTTGACCGTCTGAAGAAAGAACTGGTACACAACGTTGCGCTGCGCGTTGAAGAAACCCCGGATGCTGACGCATTCCGCGTTTCTGGTCGTGGTGAGCTGCACCTGTCCGTTCTGATTGAAAACATGCGTCGTGAAGGTTTCGAGATGGCGGTTTCCCGTCCGAAAGTTATCTTCCGCGAAATCGATGGCCGTAAACAAGAGCCATTCGAAAACGTAACGCTGGACGTCGAAGAGCAGCACCAGGGTTCTGTTATGCAGGCACTGGGCGAGCGTAAAGGCGACCTGAAAAACATGAATCCAGACGGCAAAGGCCGCGTACGTCTTGACTACGTGATCCCAAGCCGTGGCCTTATCGGCTTCCGTTCAGAGTTCATGACCATGACCTCCGGTACTGGTCTGCTGTACTCCACCTTCAGCCACTACGACGACGTTCGTCCGGGTGAAGTGGGTCAGCGTCAGAACGGCGTACTGATCTCCAACGGCCAGGGTAAAGCAGTTGCGTTCGCACTGTTCAGCCTGCAGGACCGCGGTAAGCTGTTCCTGGGTCACGGTGCAGAAGTTTATGAAGGCCAGATCATCGGTATTCACAGTCGTTCTAACGACCTGACTGTAAACTGCCTGACCGGTAAAAAACTGACCAACATGCGTGCTTCCGGTACTGATGAAGCGACCACGCTGGTTCCTGCTCAGAAAATGACGCTGGAACAGGCTCTGGAATTCATCGATGACGACGAACTGGTAGAAGTGACTCCAATTTCTATCCGTATCCGTAAACGTCACCTGACTGAAAACGATCGTAAACGCGCGAATCGTGGTCCTAAAGAAGACTAATTATCGTCTTTGATTGTGAAAAGCCGCTGATCATCAGCGGCTTTTTTTTGCCCGGAATAGTGCTGAAAGGGTGAAAAAAAACGCCTGACGGTATCCGTCAGGCGTTGTCAGTCACTTAGGTTGCAAATCAGAAGCTGTACTTCACGCCCAGCATCCCTTGCGTATCACTGTAGCCTTTATCGCCAATCTGCTGGGCAACGTTCCCCCACATGGTCAGGCGTGGCGTAATCTGCCCTTCAACGCCCAGCTTCAGTTCACCGATATTCTTCGTACCGCGCATTTCATTACTAATGTCGTCCATTTTCACCCGCGTGGTCTGAGTGTTGTGGATCCAGTTGGCTTCAATGAACGGCTGGAACTCACGTGATTTTCCATCATCAATCGGGTGATGCCCGTGGATATAAGCCTTCACGCCGAGACGTGTCATCAAATTAGCGTCGGTTTTATCTTTCACCCGAGTGCCGTTGGCTTCACGGTGGTTATCGGCCTGGACATCCATCCAGATTACCTGCGCTTTTGGTTGGATCCAGTAGCTGTTACGTTCATTTTCCGACACTTTGAAGCTATAGCCCGCCTCGATGGATGCCGTAATGCCGCTGGATTTATATTTCTCCGTGGCCAGTTTTTCACCCATCACTTTGTTATCAAACCAGCTATACAATGCCCAGGTATCGACATAGGTACCGGTTTTATTCGCCTCGTTGGCATACCAGGTGCCGTACAGACCGACGCTGTAACCCGTCACCTGTCCACGTGAGCGATAGTGGGTCAGGTTGGACTCGGTTCTGCTGCGGCTGTTGCCGTAGCCGGCCATGGCGCCAATGTGCCAACGTTCCAGGCCATCTGAGCTCCACTGGGCAATATCGCCACCCAGCTGTACTACGTAACGATTACTTTGTGTACTGAGCTGCCCAGAGGCATCTTTAAAGCGCGTATGCCCCCCGACATTACGCAGCCACAGGCTTGTCACCTTTTTCTCGCCGGTGAGCATGTCGGTGTACTGTGTTTCACCCAAGCGGTCGTGAAGACGGGTGAGGAACATCGTATTCGCGGCATAATTGTTCGCCATATAGCTACCATACTCAGGGCGATACTGATGCTCCCCTGGAGGTGCTGGTGGCACCAATGGTGGTGAAACCGGGTCCGGTGGGTCAATCGGATCTGGCGGCGGTGGGTCGACCGGATCTGGCGGCGGTGGGTCAACCGGATCTGGCGGCGGTGGGTCGACCGGATCTGGCGGTGGTGGGTCAACCGGGTCAGGCGGCGGTGGGTCGACCGGGTCTGGCGGCGGTGGGTCAACCGGGTCTGGCGGCGGTGGGTCAACCGGGGTGAGAAGGCTTGTCAGATACCAATTATTCCCTTTCTGGACAACGTTATAGTCGTATCCGCCTGCGACGATACGTCCGTCTTTTTCAAATAACCCGTTCGACAGACCTCCAACGGTGATGATTTCAATCCCTTCAACGGTTTCAGCACCCGTGCCACCAATATTAGTTACGGCAACCAGAGCATTCCCTGAGGTATTGCCGTTAACAATAAGCTTATCGGTATCCGACTCATCATCATTAAGCACGGTATTAAAGACCAGCTTACCGCCATTACCGGTAAAATCTTCCTGGATCGTCAGGGTCTGCCAGCTATCGGGATCCGCATGCTGGAAATTGACGGTACTGCCGGAATTTAGCGTCAGGTTTGTCAGGGTTGAGCTGTTGCTCATATTCCAGGTTGCATCGCTCATCGATACGGAAATGTTGCCCGTTCCGGCTGCCGTGTCGGTGATATATGAAGCGCCGTCCCATAACGATTGATTGGTCATGTTCAACGTAATGGTGCTTTGTTGCAAAGGCAGTGAGCTGGTGCTCGCAATCGCACCGGCGGCCAGTAAATCGCCTTTTATATTAATCTGTCCACCCGCTGAACCATCAATCATCCCGCCACTTTCCGCGAGGATTGCGTAGCTTTGGCTGTCATTATCGCCAGCCATGTTGACAGTCGCGTTACCGGCCAAATTTATCTTGCCGCGTGAAATCGCATATAAACCGGCTGGGGCTTTCGTAGCGGATTTTTCCGCGCTGTTGGCCGCTATGTTGATGTTATTGCCGAGGTTTACCGTGCCAGAGCTATAGGCGTATACACCGTGAGCACCGTTGCCCTGGGTGACAATAGAGGCATTTTCGCCCACGTTCGCCACCCCGGTTGCCCCATAGGAATAAATGCCGTGACCATCAGCGCCGTTGGTTGTGATGGAGGCGTGCTCGTCAAGGTTCACGGTGCCATTGGAGGCGTACATTCCGTATGCCCGGCTCTCGTCGGTTGTGATAGTTGTATATTTTCCAACATCAATCGTTGAAAGACTGCCAGCATAAAGCCCGTATGAACTCGTTCCATAGGTTTCAATGGTCGTGTTATCACCGAGGCGCACATAAGAGCCGTCCTGGCTTGTGCGTACACCTTCGGCACTATTACCGCGTGTGACAATGTGAGCTTTATCGCCAACAATAATATTGTTTTTAACCAATGAGGAATTTTTCATGGCGTTAGCGGTAATACCGCGGCCCTGAAAACCCGTGGTTTCAATATATAATTCATCGCCAACGTAAATATTGGCTGAACCAAGATAACCCTGGCTAAAACTACTGTACCCCGCGTTAATGCCGTCTCCGCTGTACCCATTAACGTAAATTTTCGTGCGATCGCCCGTGATGATAAATATTGGGTTGTCCGGGGTGTTAGTACCATGAGTACGGATGCCATCAACATCTTTACCATCGTTAGTTGAAACTTTTGATTTGGTGTAGATAGTCAGGTCATCGCCCAAAATAACGCCCGCGCTTCCCGATTGCGAGTTACGAAGAACCATTAGAGAATGCTCAAAAGCTTCTCCACCGGGACCATTTAAGGTCACGTTATTTCCGTAAATTTGGATACTGCCCGGATCATATTGATAAATATAGTTAGGATTACTGCCATTTTTTTGATAGTTGGTGTTTGCCGTTGCAGGGATGAGTGCTCGTAGCTCGGTCGGCAGCTCGGAAACCAAGCCGCTTGAGGGTAAGCTTTCAAAGTCAATCAAGGCTGCTTGCGCCGGGAGTGTGAAAGAAGCTAAAGCGGCCGAGACCGCCAATGCAATTCGAGAATATCTATTCTGATGTAACATAATAGCCTCCTTCCTTTAGGCCTGTTTTTTAACGACATTTAAATATTTATTTGGAACAGGTGAAAATGTTAATAAATGCCGGGCGGCTTTATTAAAAATAAAACGTAGTTTCTTTATCTATAACTTAATTACGCTGGTTTATTATGATCAGGGTGTTTGAGTGTAAAATTACACCCGTAAATAATATTCCGCTCTCTTCAGCGATCCCTTTCCATTAGCTACGCTTTAAATATTTCACCTGTAAGTAAATGTGTCAACGCTAATGAAAATTACATATTATTGATTTAATAACGATGCTGAATGACTTTAACTGATTATTCCTGGTAAAAATCTAACTTCAAATAATTAACGATGCGCAAATGCATTATATTTCGCTATGTACCAGGAGTTTTACTACTTGAGATCGGAAAGGTGTGCGGAAGTTAGGATATTTTATCTCTGAAGGAATAGCACTATTAGCTAAAGTTACTAGGTCTGACCGTCGTCGGTAGTCAAACTTCGGCTTTCCCGCTACAGTTATTCTTCCACGGCTTACAAGGAGAAGGTCATGCTCTATATCTTTGATTTAGGTAATGTGATTGTCGATATCGACTTCAACCGTGTGCTAGGGGCATGGAGTGACCTGAGCCGTGTACCGCTGGCCTCGCTAAAGCAGAATTTTACGATGGGAGAGGCTTTTCAGCAGCATGAGCGGGGTGAAATAACGGACGAAGCATTTGCAGACGCGATTTGTCACGAGTTGGCGTTGCCGCTGAGCTACGAACAATTTTCACACGGCTGGCAGGCTGTTTTTGTGGCGCTGCGCCCGGAAGTCGTTGCGGTGATGCAAAAACTCCGCGAACAGGGACATCGCGTGGTGGTTTTGTCGAACACTAACCGTTTACATACAACGTTCTGGCCTCAAGAGTATCCAGAGATACAGCAGGCTGCCGATCATATCTATCTGTCGCAAGAGCTGGGAATGCGTAAGCCCGAGGCCCGTATTTACCAACATGTTTTGCAGGCGGAAGGCTTTTCAGCGCAGGAGACGGTCTTCTTCGATGACAATGCTGAGAATATAGAAGGAGCTCGCCGTCTTGGGATCACCAGCATTATGGTGACCGATAAAACGACCATTCCTGATTATTTCGCGAAGTTATTATGTTAAAAACCGTTCATCAAAAAACCAGGCACCATAGTCGTCCGGTTTGGGCTTGGTTGAAGTTGCTGTGGAAGCGTATTGATGAGGACAATATGACGACGTTGGCGGGAAACCTTGCCTATGTCTCATTGCTCTCGCTGGTACCGTTGATTGCCGTTATTTTTGCACTTTTCGCGGCGTTTCCGATGTTTTCTGACGTCAGTGTACAACTGCGTCATTTTATCTTTGCCAACTTTATCCCGGCGACCGGGGATGTCATTCAGCGTTATATCGAACAATTCGTCGCTAACTCCAACAAAATGACGGCGGTTGGCGCATGTGGATTGATTGTTACGGCGCTGCTGCTGATGTATGCCATCGACAGTGCGTTAAATACCATCTGGCGCAGCAAACGCACCCGGCCTAAAGTTTACTCTTTTGCCGTTTACTGGATGATTTTAACGCTCGGGCCGCTGTTGGCTGGCGCCAGTCTGGCAATCAGCTCTTATCTGCTCTCGCTGCGTTGGGCCAGCGATCTCAATACCGTCATTGATAATGTGCTGAGAATTTTTCCGCTGGTGCTCTCCTGGCTCTCATTCTGGTTGCTCTACAGCGTAGTGCCAATCACCCGCGTACCTAATCGCGATGCGATAACCGGTGCATTTGTTGCTGCTGTCTTGTTCGAAGCAGGAAAGAAAGGTTTTGCGCTTTATATCACCATGTTCCCGTCATATCAGCTCATTTATGGCGTGCTGGCGGTGATCCCCATCCTGTTTGTCTGGGTCTATTGGACATGGTGTATCGTCTTGCTTGGTGCGGAAATAACTGTCACTCTCGGTGAATACCGAAAATTAAAAACAGAGCCACAAGAAGACGAATAACCATGATTGCATTAATTCAGCGGGTGACCCGTGCCAGCGTAAGCGTGGCGGATGAAATCACCGGAGAAATAGGGCCAGGGCTACTGGTGCTACTGGGCGTTGAGAGAGACGATGACGAACAAAAAGCCAACCGCCTGTGTGAGCGCGTACTGGGTTACCGAATTTTCAGTGATGCTGATGATAAAATGAACCTGAACGTTAAACAGGCCGGTGGCAGCGTGCTGGTGGTGTCGCAGTTTACCCTTGCCGCAGATACCGAACGTGGAATGCGCCCAGGCTTTTCTAAAGGTGCTGCGCCAGACCGTGCCGAAGCGCTTTATGAATATTTTGTTGAGCGTTGCCGCCAACAGGAAATGAACACCCAAACAGGACGATTTGCTGCGGATATGCAGGTGTCGCTGGTCAATGATGGCCCGGTCACGTTCTGGTTGCAGGTATGAACCCACTTCCCGGTAGAACGCGGGGGACAAAAGAGAGTGCCACTATGTATCATCTCCGAGTACCGCAAACGGCAGAAGAGTTAGAACAGTATTACCAGTTTCGCTGGGAAATGCTGCGTAAACCCCTTCATCAACCCAAAGGATCCGAGCGCGATGCGTGGGATGCGCTAGCGCATCACCAGATGGTGGTTGATGAAGAGGGAAAGCTTGTCGCCGTCGGTCGTCTTTACATTAACGCCGACAGCGAAGCCTCTATCCGCTTTATGGCGGTTCATCCCGATGTTCAGAACAAAGGCCTTGGTACGCTCATTGCGATGACCCTGGAGTCCGTGGCGCGCCAGGAAGGCGTAAAACGCGTGACCTGTAGCGCACGTGAGGACGCGATGGCATTCTTCGCCAAACTGGGCTTTGTGAGCCACGGCGAGATTACCACGCCGCAGACCACTCCGGTTCGCCACTTCCTGATGATAAAACCGGTCGCTTCTCTTGACGACATTCTGCATCGCGGTGACTGGTGCGCACAGTTGCAGCAGGCCTGGTACGATCATATTCCGCTCAGCGAAAAGATGGGCGTGCGCATTCAGCAGTACACCGGGCAGAAATTTATTACTACCATGCCGGAAACCGGTAATCAGAATCCGCACCACACGCTGTTTGCTGGAAGCCTGTTTTCGCTGGCGACCTTAACCGGCTGGGGACTCATCTGGTTGATGCTGCGCGAACGCCATCTGGGTGGCACGATTATCCTTGCCGATGCCCATATTCGTTACAGCAGACCGATCACCGGAAGACCTACCGCGATTGCCGATTTAGGCTCCCTGAGCGGCGATCTAGACCGTCTGGCCCGTGGTCGTAAAGCGCGAGTCCAGATGCAGGTTGAGCTCTTCGGTGATGATTCACCGGGCGTGGTGTTTGAAGGTACCTACATCGTGCTGCCAGCCAAACCGTTTGGCGCCTATGAAGAGGGCGGTAACGAAGAAGAGTAGGGGCGTGCCCCTACTGAAATTGCCCAATCACTCACCGGCCCTGGCTATTCGCCGGGCCACATCCTGCATGGCACCTCGCGCCGTTTCACTGACGCTACCTAGCTGGAAGAAACCATGTATCACGCCGAGATAACGCTGGCCGGTACAGGCAACCCCCTGTCGCGTTAATCTTTGTTGTAATGCCTCTCCTTCATCCCGTAACGGATCAAATTCAGCGGTAAGGATATGCACCGGCGGTAAGCCGCTAAAATCGTTGCGCCAAAGCGGGCTTGCTTCAGGATGCTGAGTATCGGTTTGCTGGAGATACATTTCATAACCGGAGAGCAATGTATCGCGGGTGATAATGTAATCCTGACCATTGCTCAGGTAGCTGGCAAAGCTGGCGGTCGCATCGAGCATGGGGTAAATCAGGACTAAGGCGGCAGGCGACCATCGCGCGGATTTTTTTAAACGTAGCGCAGTCACCAGCGCCAGATGCCCACCCGCGCTATCTCCGGCAAGCGTAATGCGATGGGCATTGATACCAAGCTGCCCGGCGTATTTATGCACGAGATTCGCTCCCCGTTCAGCATCGTCATGAGCTGCGGGGAAGGTGTGCTCTGGCGCAAGGCGATACCGCACGGCAATCACCCGACACCCGCTGTTGTAGGCTAACTGGCGCAGCTGATTATCGTGCGTCATAAAGCCGCCGCTAACAAAACAGCCGCCGTGGTAGTAAACGATGCAGGGGAGTGAACGTGCAGCATTTAGCGGCGATATTACGCGAAACGTCATGCCTTCAAGCACAATATCTTCTGATTTAACCCGTATCTCTTTCTCACCAGCTAGCGACGTACTGGCAATATAACCCGCCCTCCGGTCATCAATACTCTGCTGTCTCGAAGAGGGACGACCAGCCGTAATAAATTCCGCAACCAGCTCCGCAATTCCATTTTCCAGTGCCATCACCTGCTCCCATTGGCTGTTTATTTATACAGTGTTATAGCCTGGTTCAAGGTGAATGAAAATAGGGTAATGTGAACAATGTTTGATTCTGGAAAGTGGCTCGCAAAAGGGTGACAAGGCTCATATGACGGTTCAGGGTAGGAATATTATAGGAGAGTGGGAGATGAATAAGGCATTATTTGCGTGATAAAAAACAACCCGGCAGATAGCCGGGTTGTCAGGTAAACCTACTCCCCTTCACCCGGGAACAAGAACGGGTTAATAGAGCTACGGGCGAACCCTTCCTGCTCCATTCTTGCGTCCAGCACCAGTGAGGCCAGATCGTCCGCGACGGCTTCGACTTTCGGGTCTTTTTCCTGATACAAAATCTTCAGGTAAGTGCCGCAGTCACCGCAGCTTTCAGCTTTAATTGCGGACTGCTCATTGTCCAGAGACCAGTAGTGCAGGTCGCGGCTCTGTTCACAGTTGCTGCACTTCACGCGCACTACGTGCCACTCGGTTTCACACAGATTGCAGTGCAGATACCGCAGGCCCTGAGTCGAGCCAATTTGTACGATACTGGACACCGGCATGGAACCGCACACCGGGCAGAACTGGCGCTGTTCGCCGTATTCCGCACGGGCTTTGCCTGGAATGAGGCTAGCCATTTGCGCCCAGTAAAGCGACAGCGCAGCCCAGATAAATGGCGCTTTATCGCTGCTTACCGATGCGAAGTCGGATTCAAATAGCGCGCTCGCCATATTCTCCAGCTCCTGCTCGGAGGCTTTTTCGAGGTTTTCAATAACCGCCAGCGCCGGGCCACTCATCTCGGGCTTCAGCTCGGCAATCATCGATTGCAGCAGGGTGTGCCAGTGCTTGTCACGCGGCAGAACGTGAATATCCAGCGGCGGCTTGCCCTGGTCATTCGCTTCTTTCAGACGCGCGGTGAGATCCATCCGCAGCGGATGGTCGTAAAGCACCACTTCCTGAGCGTGGGCGATAAGCGCGGCAAAGCGCAGGTAATCACCCAGCGGGTTATTCTCAGCCAGCTCGCGCAGACGTTCGGCGCGGCGGTTATAGAGATTCTTGAGTCTGGGGAATAGTAACGGCGGAATTGCTTCCGCCGTACGTTTCTCGCTCGAACCCAGCTCATCTTGCGGGATTATGCGAATACTCATTCAGATGACTTTTCCTGTTTCTGGCGGACTTCACGGTACCAGCGTGGGTGATGTTTCTTCGCCCATGAACGGGTAACCCATCCTTCCACCATCGCGGTAATGGTGCCTTTCACCCAAAGGGCGGCGTAAATATGCACCATGATAACCACAATTAGCGCCACTGCGGCAAATGAATGCAGCATTAACGCAAATCGGATCACCGGGATTGAGAAAGCAGGCGCAAAGTACGGACGCCAGATAATCACCCCGCTCACCAGCAGCAGCACCAGGAAGATAATCGCCGCCCAGAATACGCATTTCTGGCCGAAGTTATAGCGTCCGGTGTCACCTACTTCCTCGTTGACGACGATCTTACGAATATTCTTCGCCCAAAAGATATCATCCCGATTGATTAGATTGTGGTGCCAATAGCGGAAAAACATGATGATAAACGACGCAAACATGATAACGCCGACGAACGGGTGCAGAATTCGCGCCAGCTGTGGAGTGCCCATGATTTGCATTAACCAGTTGAAGGATGGGAAGAAAAATCCCAACCCGCTCACCGCCGCCAGAATGAAACAGAAGGCGGTGACCCAGTGGTTGATACGTTCCGGCGCCGTGTAGCGCACGATGGTGTCACGTTTTTTCATTTGCGCACCTCATCGTTATCTTCATGCAGATTGTCTTCTTCATCTTCTGCGCGGTTCGGACCGACACCGACGTAGTGGAAGATGCTCGCGGCAAACGTGGCAGCAAAACCGACCGCGGCCAGCGGTTTCCAGATACCTTTCCAGAACTTAACGGTGGCGCTGATTTCCGGGTTCTCCGGCAAACCGTGATACAGATTTGGCTTGTCGGCGTGGTGCAGTACGTACATCACGTGCGTGCCGCCAACGCCTGCCGGATCGTACAGACCTGCATTGTCGTAACCACGGGTTTTCAACTCGGTGACGCGCTCGCCCGCCAGCACTTTCATATCCTCTTTAGAACCAAAGTGGATAGCGCCGGTTGGGCAGGTTTTTACGCATGCCGGTTCTTGCCCGACGTTTACGCGGTCGACGCACAGCGTACATTTGTACACGCGGTTGTCTTCCGGGTTCAGGCGCGGAACGTTGAACGGACAGCCCGCGATGCAGTAGCCGCAACCGATGCACTGCTCTGACTGGAAGTCGACGATGCCGTTGGCATACTGAATGATTGCCCCTTCCGCCGGACACGCCTTGAGGCAGCCCGGATCGGCGCAGTGCATACAGCCATCCTTACGGATAAGCCACTCGAGTTTGTCGTTCTGCTCCACTTCCGAGAAGCGCATGACCGTCCAGGATTTGGCGGTCAGGTCGGCGGGGTTGTCGTACACCCCGACGTTACTGCCGATTTCATCGCGGATGTCGTTCCACTCAGAACAGGCCACCTGACAGGCTTTACAGCCTATACAGGTGGTGACGTCGATAAGCTTCGCCACCTCTTCCTGGTGATCCCGCGCGTGAGGCGCGGGAGTGAAACCGTTAGTGGCGGAACGACGAATAATATCTTGTGATTGATAAGCCATAGGTCGTCTCCGTTACACCTTTTCCACGTTCACGAGGAAGGACTTAAACTCTGGCGTCTGCGAGTTCGCATCACCGACGGACGGTGTCAGGGTATTGGCAATAAACCCTTTCTTCGCCACGCCTTCATAGCCCCAGTGGATAGGAATACCGATGGTGTCGATTTCCTTACCGTCTGCTTTCAGCGTGCGAATACGCTTGGTCACCACCGCCTTGGCTTTGATAAAGCCACGGTTGGAGGAGACTTTAACGGTATCACCGTGAGCAATGCCGAGCTTGTTCGCCAGCTTTTCACCGATTTCCACAAACTGTTCCGGCTGGGCGATGGCGTTAAGCAACGCATGCTTGGTCCAGTAGTGGAAGTGCTCGGTCAGACGATAAGTGGTGCCGACGTACGGGAACTTGTCCGCTTTACCCAACGCCTCTTTGTCGCCTTTGAAGATACGGGCGGCAGGGTTAGAGATAACGTTTGGATGCAGTGGGTTAGTGCCCAGCGGTGTTTCAAACGGCTCGTAGTGTTCCGGGAACGGACCTTCCGCCATCTTATCGAGGGCAAAAAGACGTCCCATCCCTTCCGGCTGCATGATAAACGGCCCGACATTACTGCCCGGTGCTGCTGCACTGTAGTCAGCAATATCCACGCCGCCCCATTTCGCGCCGTCCCATTTCAGGAGCTGACGCTTCGGATCCCACGGGTTACCCTGCGGGTCAGCGGAAGCACGGTTATACAGAATGCGGCGGTTGAGCGGCCACGCCCAAGCCCAGCCCAGCGTGTTACCAAGGCCGGATGGGTCGGCGTTGTCACGACGCGCCATCTGGTTGCCTTCCGGCGTCCAGCTGCCGGCGAAGATCCAACAGCCGCTGGCGGTGGTGCCGTCATCGCGCAGTTGGGCAAAGGAGCTAAGCTGCTGGCCTTTTTTGACGAGAACCGCACCGGTAGCCGGGTCGATAATATCGGCCAGCGCTTTACCGTTGTTCTCCATCGCCACTTCCTCAGACGCAGGTTCTTCCGGCGTTGAGTAGTTCCAGCTCATGTTCAGCACCTGCTCAGGTACAGGGCCGCCTTCTTCGGCGTACATCTTACGCAAGCGTAAGAAGATACCGGCGAGGATCTGACCGTCGGTGACCGCCTCTCCCGGGCCGTCAGCGCCTTTCCAGTGCCACTGCAGCCAGCGACCGGAGTTAACGATAGAACCGTTCTCTTCGGCAAAGCAGGTTGATGGCAGGCGGAACACTTCGGTCTGGATTTTCGACGGATCAACATCGTTCGACTCGCCGTGGTTCTGCCAGAACGTTGACGTTTCGGTGTTGAGCGGATCGATGGTCACCAGATATTTCAGTTTCGAAAGCGCTGCGACCGTTTTGTTTTTGTTCGGGAATGAAGCAACCGGGTTAAAGCCCTGGCACAGAT
The DNA here is from genome assembly GCA_902363335.1 of Enterobacteriaceae bacterium. Taxonomy (GTDB): domain Bacteria; phylum Pseudomonadota; class Gammaproteobacteria; order Enterobacterales; family Enterobacteriaceae; genus Kluyvera. The sequence continues at coordinate 29,392 of CABIZV010000010.1, forward strand.
AGCCGTTGACCTTACCCTCTTTCATCATCTCGAAGTACTGCAGCACGTCGTACCCTTTATCCCACTTCGGCAACCAGTCATAGCCCCAGCTATTTTCCGCCGTGGCTTTGTCGCCGTAGAAGGTCTTCATCATCGAGACGAAGAATTTCGGGTAGTTGCCCCAGTAGTTCACCTGACCTTCCAGCAGCGGTTTCGGCGTGTTGGCGGTGAGATAGGTTTGCAGATCAGGCTGCTTTTCGTTTGGCAGCGTCATGTAGCCTGGCAGGCTCTGTGATAGCAATCCTAAGTCGGTCAGACCTTGGATGTTGGAGTGACCGCGCAGGGCGTTTACGCCGCCGCCAGCCATACCCATGTTACCAAGCAGCAGCTGAATCATCGCCATGGTACGGATGTTCTGCGAACCGATGGAGTGCTGCGTCCAGCCCAGTGCATACAAGAACGAGGCGGTTTTATCGTGCGCGCTGGTTTCTGCAATGTACTCACAGACTTTGAGGAAGTCGGCTTTTGGCGTACCGCAAATGTTCTCCACCATCTCCGGCGTGTAGCGGGAAATATGCTGTTTCAGCAGATTCCAGACGCAGCGTGGATGGGTGAGCGTGGTATCGCGTTTGGCATAACCGTTCTCATCAAGCTCGTAGTTCCACGACGTTTTATCGTACTTACGCGCTTCGGCGTCGTAGCCGCTGAACAGGCCGTCGTTGAAGCTAAAGTCTTCGCGTACGATAAGGCTGGCGTTGGTGTAGGCTTCGGTGTACTCACGGTTGAATTTTTCGTTGTTCAACAGGTACAGCATGACGCCTGACAGGAAAGTAATGTCAGTGCCCGAGCGAATAGGGGCGTAGAAATCCGCCACCGACGCGGTACGCGTAAAGCGGGGATCGATAACAATCAGCTTCGCGCCGTTGTGTATTTTGGCTTCCATCGCCCAGCGGAACCCGACCGGGTGTGCTTCAGCGGCATTACCGCCCATCACCACGATGAGGTTGGCATTTTTGATGTCGACCCAGTGGTTGGTCATCGCACCGCGACCAAATGTTGGAGCAAGACTTGCTACCGTTGGTCCGTGTCAGACGCGTGCCTGGTTGTCGACCGCGAGCATACCGAGCGCGCGAGTAAATTTCTGGGTTAAAAATCCGGTTTCGTTACTGGATGCCGATGCGCAAAGCATGCCGGTGGTGAGCCAACGGTTGACGGTCGTCCCGGCATCGTTCTTTTCAATAAAGTTGGCGTCACGGTCAGCCTTCATCAGTTTGGCAATGCGATCAAACGCTTCATCCCAACTGATTTTCTGCCACTTATCGGAGCCTGGGGCGCGATATTCAGGATACTTCAGACGGCTTTCTGAGTGGATAAAGTCCACCAGACCTGCGCCTTTCGGGCACAGTGCGCCACGGTTGACCGGGTGATCCGGGTCCCCTTCGATATGGAAAATCGAGGCTTTTGCGTTTTTTGCGCCGTCGCCGAGGCTATACATCAATAGCCCACAACCGACAGAGCAGTAAGTGCAGGTGTTACGAGTCTCACGGGTGCGCAGCAATTTGTACTGCCGTGTTTCCGCGAGTGCGAGGCCCGGGGCAAAGCCCAGCGCCGCTGCCGTGGTTCCTGCCATACCGCCAGCGCAGATCTTAAAGAACTGTCTTCTGCTGACCTGCATGGATTGCTCCTTGTTTCGACATTGTCATTGCTTGTAGTTTTTCCTCGCCGTAGCACGACGAAGGTGCTGAAAAATGCGATGCCCTCAGGTCCTGGAGGGCTTTCCATCAGAATACCACATTATCGGTAGGCTTGTTCCGATACGGTTAATGGCCGGTGAATAGAATTTGCACGTATTAACATTGAATTGTGGTGTAGATCACAAATTGAACGGAATGCGGAGCGGAATGCAGGGATAATTAACGGCAGTAACTACAAGGGATTAGATGTACCCACTGTGTTGGTTTTTGCATAATGAGCGGTAATAAGTGCAGTTGTGCGTTATTGCACCACAAACTTGATCCATAATAAGCCTCAATTCCCCCTGGTTGTGGTGGAATAGACGCCCCGTATTGTTGACGTTGTTCAGAGTATTTGCCGTGTTTAATTTTAAAGATGAAGTCAAACCCGCGTTGCAGCTAATTGGCGCAGCCGAGCGTTCCGTCTTCAGAAGGCCACAGATTATGCAACCCACTCAGGATATTCTTGCAGAAGAAGTTCCCGTTGCGTTGGTCTACAACGGCATCTCTCACGTAGTGATGATGGCAACGCCCAAAGATCTCGAAGCCTTCGCAATGGGCTTCTCCTTGTCGGAAGGGATTATCGAACATCCGCGGGAAATTTTTGGAATGGATGTCGCCCCGGCGTGTAATGGTATGGAGGTCAGAATTGAGCTGTCCAGCCGTCGCTTCATGGGGTTAAAAGAACGTCGCCGCGCGCTGGCCGGACGCACAGGTTGTGGCGTGTGTGGCGTGGAGCAACTTAACGATATCGGTAAACCTATCCAGCCGCTGCCGTTTACTCAGACCTTCGATCTCGCCCATCTCGATTATGCGCTTCGCCATTTAGATGATGTGCAACCTGTGGGCCGTGAAACGGGCTGCACCCACGCTGCTGCCTGGGTGATGCCTTCCGGTGAACTGGTGGGCGGGCATGAAGATGTCGGCCGTCACGTGGCGCTTGATAAGCTGCTAGGGCATCGTGCCAAAGAGGGCGCGTTGTGGTTGAAAGGCGCAGCCCTGGTCTCCAGCCGCGCCAGCTATGAGATGGTGCAGAAATCGGCCATGTGCGGCGTTGAGATCCTGTTTGCCGTGTCTGCCGCAACCACGCTGGCCGTCGAAGTCGCTGAGCGCTGTAATCTGACGCTGGTGGGCTTTTGTAAGCCGGGTCGTGCGACAATTTATACCCACCCGCAGCGATTAACGGGTGGCTGATTTATGTTCAGTTATTTTGAATAATACCGACAAATAACTCCGCTTTTAGTTGATTGAGATGTGACCTATCATTTATCACATCAAGGCAACATGCCTTACACAAACAACCAACTTAAAGGGTTTATCTCATGAAAAGCATCAAAACTTTTGTCGCAGTTATCGCTCTCGCAACTTCTTTCGGTTCATTTGCAGCACAAACTGTAACTGCCAGCGCTTCTACCCTTGATGGTGCAGAAGCTAAAATTGCCGCTCAGGCTGAACAGGCTGGTGCAAGCTCTTACAAAATTACCCAGGCATACAGCGGTAACCGCGTGCACATGACTGCAGAACTGAACAAATAAGCGAAAAGCAACTGTCGAAAGAGCGCCCTCAGGGCGCTTTTTTCGTTTTAGTGGTAGGCCGGATAAGCGAAGCGCCATCCGGCATTCTGCGTGAGTTCTGCCGGATGGCGCTTCGCTTATCCGGCCTACTTTTGTTGATACCTGCCGCCAGGATCACGACGATTAATGGCGCTTCGCTTATCCGGCCTGCTTTAGTTGATACCTGCCACCCGCAGCCCTGCGGTGACGATAGCTGCCGCCAGGATCACGACAATTAATGGCGCTTTACGCCAGGCCAGGAACACCGCAAAACCCACCCCCAGCACGCGCGCCATCCCAGAGAAATGTTCGCCCTCATAAAAGGTTGTGGCCAGTGCGACAGAAAAAAGCAGCACCGTTGCGGCATCAGAGAGCAGCGCCTGAGAGCGTTCAGAGAATGCTAGTCGGTTACCCAGCTTCGCCCCGCCAAGCCGCATTAAATAAGTGCCGACCGATAAAATGGCGATACCGGCGATTATCAGCGTCATATTGCCCATTATTTTTTCCTCGCGAGTAGACCAAACAGTGACAGCAGAACCGGCAGCCCAACGGGGGCGAAAGGTACGCTTGCCAGTGAAAGTGCCGCGCCGCTACAGGCGCGAATGAGCGTGGTACGGCTCTTAAACGCAGGGATCACTAACGCAAGTAAGATGGCGGGGAAAACCGCGTCCAGGCCGATGGTTTCGGGGGCGGGCAGTAACTTACCGACGGCGGCGCCCAACAGCGCTCCGAGCGGCCAGACAATCGCGACGACCATTCCACACAGCCAGAAAGCCGCTTTCCGCTGTTCAGGTGTCGGCTGAGAAAGACCAAAAACGACGCTCTCATCGTTCATGATATGGCAGCCAATAAAGCTTGCGGCACGACGACCGACAAGATCGCGCACGGTCACGCCGAAAGGGATATGTCGGGCATTGACCAGTAAACCTGCCGCCGCCGCAGCCAGCGGATTGCCGCCACTGGCGACTATGCCAATAAACATGAATTCAGATGCGCCCGCGAGCACGGAGACTGAGAGCAGCAGCGGCACCCACAGTGGAAAACCGTATGCCATCGCCAGTGAGCCGTAGGAGACACCCACGATACCCACGGCGAGACCCACAAGGAAAATGGCTTTAATCGTATCGCCTTTCAGGCAGGAGAACAGGTTCTGAGACATCGAAATTTACCATAACGAACGAGATATCCATTATAATGAACGAATCGATATGGTAGTTCAAGACGAACGTTTCGTTCGATATATAAAACGATGGAGTTGTGTATGACACAGCCAATCAGCGTGATTGCGAAAAGCCTGGTGCGTGAGCGAGCGAGAACAGGTCTGTCTCTGGCCGAAATTGCGCGCCGTGCTGGCATTGCGAAATCCACGCTTTCTCAGCTTGAGGCCGGGAACGGCAACCCGAGTCTGGAAACCTTATGGGCGCTCTGCGTGGCATTAGGCATCCCATTTGCTCGCCTGCTGGAACCGCAGCCCAATAAAACGCAGGTCATTCGCCGGGGCGAGGGCACCAGGGTGGTTGCCGAGCAGGCAAACTATCAGGCGACGTTGCTTGCAGCCTGCCCGCCGGGCGCGCGGCGTGATATTTATCTGCTGGCGACCCAGCCGGGAGCGGATCGCATTTCGCATCCCCATCCGCCGGGGTCGGTGGAACATATCATCATTACGCAGGGACGGGCGCTGGTGGGGCTAACTGCCGCGCCGGAGGAGCTGCACGCGGGCGACTATATTTGTTATCCCGCTGATGAGGAGCATCTGTTTAAAGCCCTGGAGCCGGATACTATGGCGTTGCTGGTGGCGGAACAAAATTAAGCGAAATACGCGGTAATATATAAATAACCGCGTATTTAATTCATTTTTATATCCTTAACGTAATATTACTTATCTATGATTTATCTCTATAAATAAACCGCATTTATATTTATTCTACTGTTTTGTATTTTATCGCTCTTCAGTGTTATCTCGCTCACGATATTCCAAAATGTAGCATTTACGGGCTAAAATTTATTAGCTAGTGTTCTCGTGCCTGCAATGGAAGGGATTAATTTTAAAGCCCATTTCATCTGGTGAATAAATTATAAAGAAATATTCATCATAAAAATAAGTGCGCGTGAGATCTCTCTGGGATTTCCCGGTTATTCTTTATTTCAAGGAAAGCGAATAATGAAGAAATCGACATTAGCTATTGCGATTGGATTATTATTAGTGGCCAATACCAGCGTTGCGAAAACAACGAGCATGACGTTAGAGCAGCGGCTGCAACAGCTTGAGTCACGTCTGGAAGCCGCGGAAAGTCGCGCCATTCAGGCGGAACGTAAAGTACAGGATTTGCAGGTTCAGCAGGCTGCTGAAATTAAAGAAATTAAGGAAGCTCAGGGTAATACCCCTGTGAATGGGCAGACACCCGCTACAGAAACGCAGAAAAATGCGTCCACGCCTAATCTGCTCCTGACAGGCTATGGCGATCTGAAAATCTATGGTGATGTGGAATTCAACATGGATGGTGAAAGCCGTCGCGGCACGCTGACGCAGCTCAGCCATGATAACTCAAACGAACGCTGGGATTTGAACGGCCGTATTCTGCTGGGTGTTGATGGAACGCGTACCCTGGAGAACGGTCAGTATGCTGGCTTCTCTATCCAGCCGTTAGCGGACATGACCGGTTCCATGAATCTTGATGATGCGTACTTCCACTTCGGTCAGAAGGATGACTGGAAAATCAAAGTGGGTCGCTTTGAAGCCTTCGATATGTTCCCGCTTAACCAGGATACCTTCGTTGAGCACTCCGGGAATACCGCCAACGATCTGTACACCGATGGTCAGGGTTATATCTACATGATGAAAGAAGGTCGCGGACGTTCTGATTCCGGCGGCAACTTCCTGATGAGTAAGCAGATTGATGACTGGTACTTTGAACTGAACTCGCTGGTTGAAGACGGCACCACGCTGTTTGCGGATGGCGATAACGTCCCTGGCGGTCGCACGTATCACGGGCGTGAAGTCGAACAGCAGAAAAACGTTGTCTATATGCGCCCGGTAATTTCCTGGTCGCCAATGACCGAGCTTTCATTCTCGGCGGCAATGGAAACCAACGTTGTTAATAATGCGTATGGTTATACTATTAAGAAAACAAATAAGTTTGTCGACCAGTCCGATCGTACCGGTTATGGTTTAACCATGACGTGGAACGGTCAGAAAACCGATCCGGAAAATGGTGTAGTATTTAACCTGAATACCGCCTATCTGGATGCCAATAATGAAGATGATTTTACCGCAGCAACGAACGTTCTGTGGAAGAACTTCGAGCTTGGCTATATTTATGCGCATAACAAAATTAACGACTTTGCTAATGTAGTCTGCTACAACGACTGTATTATTCAGGATGAAGGTACTTACGATATTCATACCATTCATGCATCATATTTAATTCCGAATGTCATGAATATGCAGAACTTTAATATTTATCTGGGTACGTATTACTCTAAAATTCAAAGCGACCAGAAAATCTCTTCCGACGACGACCGCTACGGCGCGCGCGTTCGCTTCAAATACTACTTCTAAATCTGAAAAACTTAAGGCCTCTGTAAACAGAGGCCTTTTTTATTGATGGTAGCGCGTAGGCCCGATAAGCAAAGCGCCATCGGGCATGAAGTGGCACTACGCCAGATAAAACACTTCTTTAAGCTCTGCGCTAATCGGGCTGTTGTCCGGGTTAGACGGCATCACGTCGGTCATATGCTTCCACCAGCGCTGGCACACTTCCGTATTGGCAACGGCGTTCCAGCGCTCCTCAGACTCAATCTCGACGGTCGCGAACAGCAGGTTGCGCTCTTTATCGAGATAAATCGCGTAGTGGTGCGCACCGTGTGATTTCAGTACGGCTTCCAGCTCCGGCCAGATTGGGCTGTGGCGACGCTGGTACTCTTCATGTGCATTAGCGTTAACCTGCATCACAAAGGCTTTGCGGATCATAATGCCTCCAGATACAGCTCGCGAACTTCATCGCGGCTGGCGGTACGTGGGTTACATGGCGCGCAGGGATCGGCCAGCGCTTTATCCAGCCATCCTTCAATATCGTCTTTCGTCACGCCCAGTTTACTGAATCCCTCTGGAATACCCACGCGAGCGCTAAGCTGACGAATAGCGTTGATGGCTTCCATGCTCGCCGTTTCATCGCTCATATTGCGGGTATCAACGCCCATCGCCTGCGCCACGCGTGCAAAACGTGCAATCGCATTCGGGCGGTTAAAGTTCTCAATCACCGGCAGTAAAATCGCATTGCAGACACCGTGCGGCAGGTTATGCGTTGCGCCCGGCTGGTGTGCAAGCGCGTGAACGAGACCCAGACCGGCGCTGTTAAAGGCCATCCCCGCCAGATACTGGCCAAACGCCATCTGCTCACGCGCTTCCAGATTGTGACCGTCGTCTACGGCTTTAGGCAACCACAGGGTGATTAAGCGAATCGCTTCCAGCGCGTTAGCGTCGGTTAACGGATGTGCGCCCACGGACACGTAAGCTTCCACCGCGTGGGTTAAGGCATCCATCCCGGTTGCGGCGGTGACGGAAGCGGGGATATCGAGCATGACGCTGGCATCATCAACGGCGATATCCGGGATGATATTGGAATCAATAATGACTTCTTTCACCTGGCGGACGGAATCGATGATCACCGCGTTACTGGTCATCTCGGCTGCGGTACCGGCAGTGGTGTTGATAGCCACCAGATGCACGCCCGCGTTCGCCACTTTGCCCACGCCGGAATAGGCGGTGGACGGGCCAGGGTTGGCGGTCAGGATCTTCACCGCTTTTGCGGTATCAATTGGGCTACCGCCGCCAAAGGCGATGATGTAGTCGCACTGTTCAGCCTGATATGCCGCATAGCCTCTTTGCACCAGCTCTTCCGTTGGGTTTGGGAAAACCTCGTCGAACAGATGATAAGACATTTTATGGGCGTCCAGCGCGGTGAACAGGCTGTCCAGCAGGCCCATTTTCACCAACTGACCGTCGGTGACGATAAGCGCTTTGCCCCACTTTTTACCGGCGACCAGATTGACCATATCGCCAATGGCGCCCGCGCCGTGCAGGCTGATTTTTGGCAGTGCTAGCATAAAACTCATGGTGTTTCTCCTTGATACCTAACTTGTGAAATCCTGTGTTCCCTCGGCTGGTTTGTGGTGATGGTCAGGGAGGGAGAATGGGTAAGAGTTGTGCCTCAAGCGGGCTAAGAACTCATCCCATTAGCTCAGCGTTGAGATAATGGGATGCATTCTGAAGCCTGACCTCAATGGCTGAGGTCAGGCGATAGGCTTACTTATACAGATTCAGTGCGCTGGCCATCGGGGTTACGCCAAAGCGCTGACCCAGAGCAATCAACTCCTGCTGGGAGATGGTTTGCTTCATGCCACCCATTGAGTAGACCTTCACCAGCACCTCTGCCGATTTTTCCGCGGTATCAATCAGACCAAAGGTTTCGTCAAGCGTTGGGCCGCTGCCGAAAACGCCGTGGAATGGCCACAGCACCAGGGAGTGCTGCTGCATGGACACCGCGGTTGCCTGACCGATTTCGTCAGTACCCGGCACCATCCACGGCAGAATGCCGACGCCGTCCGGGAACACCACCAGACATTCGGTGCTGCCTTCCCACAGTTTGCGGGTGATTAACGCGCTGTCGTTTTCCAGCACGTAGGTCAGTGCGATCAGGTTGGTCGCGTGGCAGTGCATGATCACACGATCTTTACCGCCGGTCAGTTTGATACGCTCGCAGTGCGACAGGAAATGCGCTGGCAGCTCGGAGGTTGGGACAGCTTCATGAGTCAGCCCCCACAGAATGTGGTAGCCCGCGCCGTCGCTATCGACCTTAACGACGCCAAGGTTGGCGGCCGGGTCGAGCTGTACGTTGCGGAAGAATTTGCCGGAACCGGTGACGATAAACGGCGTGTTTGCCAGCATCGGCATCGGTTGGCTCAGGGCGATATAGCGTGGTTTGGTGTGGAAGTCCGCGGCGAACGGCGCGATATCCGCTTCGTCCAGACGCAGGGTCAGGTTGCCGCCGTTACGTTCGTCCCAGCCTTTTAACCAGGCGTCGGAAGTGGCTTTAATCATGCCCTGGACGAACCAGGAATCGATAATGGTCTGCATAGTCTTGTTGTCCTGTGTACTTTGATGCCCGATGGCGCTGCGCTTATCGGGCCTACAATGGCTTGTTTTCGTAGGCCGGATAAGGCAAAGCCGCCATCCGGCAATTGCACTCGATTATTTACGCTTATTCAGAATCTCTTTCTCATAGCCGCGTACGCTTTCCAGCCACTGGCTACCCGCTGGGGTATCGTTACGCTGGCAGTACATTTCCCACACCGCCTGCCATGGCAGACATTTCTGTTCTTCCAGCAGCGCCAGACGGGCAGTGTAGTCGCCGGATTCTTCTAACTGACGCAGCTCGGCGGTTGGCTCCAGCAGCGCGCGCAGCAGGGCTTTTTTCATGTTGCGCGTGCCGATAACCCAGGCGGCGATACGGTTGATAGAGGCATCGAAGAAGTCGAGACCGATGTGGACGCGATCAAACAGGTCGTGGCGAATAATTTCGCTAGCGATGGCCTGGGTTTCGTCGTCCAGCAGCACTACGTGGTCGCTGTCCCAGCGTACCGGGCGGCTCACGTGCAGCAGCAGGCGCGGTACATACAGCATGGCGGCGGAGATTTTGTCGGAGATCACTTCAGTCGGGTGGAAGTGACCGGCATCCAGACAAAGTGCAGTCTGGCGACTGGTGGCGTAGCCCATATAGAACTCATTGGAGCCTACGGTGTAGCTCTCAGCGCCGATACCGAACAGCTTGCTCTCGACGGCATCGATATGATGTGCCGGGTCAAATTTCTCGCTAATCACTTCATCCAGCGCGGCAGCCAGACGCTGGCGTGGTGCCAGGCGGTCGATGGTGACGTCTTTCATGCCGTCTGGGATCCAGATGTTCATGACGGATGGCGTACCCAATTGCTCACCGAAGTAAGCGGAAATACGGCGGCTGGCTTTGCAGTGATCGATCCAGAACTGACGGATTTTTGGATCGGCATGAGACAGGGTAAAACCGTCTGCGCTCAGCGGATGCGAGAAGCATGATGGGTTAAAATCGAGGCCCAGCTTGTGTTCTTTTGCCCACTCAACCCAGTTTTTAAAGTGCTCAGGTTTGATTTGGTCACGCGCAACCGGGGTCTCAGACTCGAGATAAATTGCATGCAGATTCAGACGCTTTGGCCCTGGGATCAGGCTCAGCGCCTGCTCAAGATCGGCGCGCAGTTCAGTCGCGTTACGCGCTTTGCCCGGATAGTTACCGGTTGCCTGAATGCCACCTGTTAAACCGCCTTCTGGATTTTCAAAACCCGCAACGTCATCACCCTGCCAGCAGTGCATCGATACAGGTAAACGGTCTAGCTGGCGTAACGCCTCTTCGACATCGATGCCGACGGCGGCATAGCGCTGTTTCGCGAGTTCCCAGGCTTGGTCAAGTTGAGTGGTCATGCGCAAAGCTCCTTTGTCTGTCGTTGTTGCTGAAACTGCGCAACATAGCGGGCAATTTCATGGTCTGGATTAGGGGTAAAGGTTGTGAGGCCATAGTTGCTGCCCACGACCTTGCGGAAATCGTCGACGTTGGTCAGTTCATCCAGCGTCATCAATTGGATACCAATATTGCCGAGGGTCGAGGCTTCAATCGGGCCCGCCACCACGGTGATGCCACAGGCATCGGCGCACAGCTGGTTTAGCAGTTGGTTCTGGCAGCCGCCGCCTACGATATGCAGTTGGCTAAATGGCTTACCGCGCAGCTGCGCCAGCTCGTTTAAGACATCGGCATACAGCAGCGCCAGGCTGTCAAAAATGCAGCGCGCCAGTTCGGCTGCGCTCATCGGCACCGGCTGCGCGCTTTCACGGCAGGCGGCCTGAATTTCAGCGCTCATGTTTTCTGGGTTGATAAAACGGTCATCGTTCGGGTTAATCAGGCAATGGCAGGCCGGTAGCGCTGCCGTCTCGGCAATCAGCGTTGCCAGGCAGCTGATGTTTTGCTCTTTCAGCACCCGCTGTAGAAGCCACAGCCCCATAATATTTTTCAGCACCCGATAGCGGCCTTCCGCACCACCTTCGTTGGTGATGTTGGCGCGCTGCGCTTGCTCGCTGGTGTAAGGTTTTTTGCTTTCAAAGCCCATCAATGACCAGGTGCCGGAAGAGAGATAGGCGGCGTCAGCCCCCGCTAATGGCGAGGCGATAACGGCGCTGGCGGTATCGTGGCTGGCAACGGCAACCACCGGGATTTGATTGCCCAGCGGGCAAATCCAGTGACCGACAACATTGCCGGGATGCGTTGGCGTGCCGAACCATGAGGCCGGTGCGCCGGTCCAGTTGAGCAGGTCTTCATCCCAGTTATCGCTGTTGATATTGACGAGCTGCGTGGTGGTGGCGTTGGTGTATTCCCAGTTCATCTTGCCGGTGAGCCGGTAGCCGAAATAGTCAGGCATCAACAAGGCATGAGCGGCCTGGGAGACGAGTTCCGGCTGTTGTTCAACCAGTGCACGCAGCTGATACAGCGTGTTAAACGGCAGAAATTGAATGCCGCTGCGGCGATAAATATTCTCTTTACCTAACTGCGCCATGGCGTTGGCCATCACGCCATCGGTGCGGTTGTCGCGATACGCTACCGGCAGACCAACCCGCTGACCGTTTTTATCCAGCAGCACATAGTCCACGCCCCAGGTATCGATACCGATACTGTCGATAAGAATGCCTGCTTCGCAAACTTTGTTGAGGCCGATACGGATCTCGGCTTCCAGACCATCGATGTCCCAGGTGTCAAAACCTTCCTGCTTATGCAGGTTGTTCGCGAAACGGTGGATTTCGCGCAGTGACAGCGAGCGTGTGTCGGTATCAAAACGTGCCAGCATTACACGTCCGCTTGAGGCACCTAAATCGACGGCCACGCAATGGCGAAAAGTCATGGTAAGAGTCCTTCTAAGAGTCATTACCCATGAGTCTAAAAAAAGGGCTATGAAACAACCTTCTCGTTAATGACAGTCGCCATAAGGCGCTGGCAAGAAAGCAAAGGTGAACGTGAGAGAGTTCACAAATTCCTACGATGGCACTGCGTGGTGGGGGTGTGATGGCGGGCGCATTTCCCGATCTTTCCGGCTATTTCTTGAAAAATCGACCGGATTTGCGCGCTTTGCTGTCAAAATTTCAAGGTCAGATCTCTCATCGGATATTACTATCCTGATAACTTTTCTCATCTGGCAGGAGTCGTTATGACCGTATTACACAGCGTTGATTTCTTCTCTTCAGGTCGTCTGCCCGTGGCTATTGAACAACGACTCCCCCAGGGTGAATTTCCTGAGCATCATCATGATTTTAATGAGATTGTGATTGTTGAGCAGGGGTCTGGTATTCATGTGTTCAATGGTCAGCCACATACTATTTGCGGAGGAACTGTTTGCTTCGTTCGCGACTTTGACCGGCATCTGTATGAGCATACGGATAACCTGTGTCTGACTAACGTGTTGTATCGTGCCCCGGATGCTTTCCAGTTTTTGTCAGGACTCAATAAACTGCTGCCGCAGGAACTCGACGGCCACTATCCTTCCCATTGGCGCGTAAACCAGAGCACGTTGCAGCAGGTGCGCGCTATCGTCGGGCAAATGGAGGAAGTGAAGGACGGCATGGATATGATGTCGTTGGCCAACCGTGAAATTCTGTTCATGCAACTGCTGGTATTGCTGCGTAAAGGCAGCCAGGAGCAAGGGGCGGAAGATAACGATGCGCGGCTCAATCAGCTGATGGCCTGGCTTGAAGACCACTTTGCCGAAGAGGTGTGCTGGGAAGCTCTTGCTGATAATTTCTCCTTGTCGCTACGCACCTTGCATCGCCAGCTCAAGCACTGCACTGGCCTGACGCCGCAGCGTTACCTCAATCGGCTGCGTCTTATCAAGGCGCGCCACCTTCTGCGCCATAGCGATGACAGCGTAACCGATATTGCCTACCGCTGTGGCTTTGGCGATAGCAATCACTTCTCCACCTTGTTCCGCCGGGAATTTAACTGGTCGCCGCGCGATATTCGCCAGGGACGCGACACGCTGCTTCAGTAACGCGAAGGCAATCACCGTTTTTTAGCTGAAAACGGCGAATAATAATCGGCTGTGAGTCGAGAGGTATCCGCGTGTCCGGCCAGTTAATTCTTCGAAAATCAGATTTTTTTGCCAACCCCACGCAGGCCGTTGCGGTGGCAGACCGCTATCCGCAGAACGTTTTTGCTGAACACACTCATGACTTTTGCGAGCTGGTGCTGGTGTGGCGCGGTAATGGCCTACATATCCTCAACGACCGCCCCTATCGCATTACTCGTGGCGATCTGTTTTACATCCGCGCGGAAGATAAGCACTCCTACGCCTCGGTTAACGATCTGGTTTTACAAAATATTATCTACTGCCCTGAGCGCTTAAAGCTCAATCTCGACTGGGTTTCCCATATTCCCGGATTGCACGGTTCACACTGGGCGCCGCACTGGCGTATTGGTAGCACGGGCATGAATCAGGCGCGGCAGATTATGACCCAGCTTGAGCAGGAGAGTCGCAAAGACGACGCGCTGGCAAACGAGATGTCCGAGCTGCTGTTTGCTCAGCTGGTGGTGTGCCTCAAACGCTACCGTTACGCCACGGATAATCAGGAGGCGACCCAGAGCGAGGCGTTACTAGACCGCTTACTGACGGTGCTGGCGGGCAGCCTCAATCGTCCCTTTACGTTGGATTCCTTTTGCGAACAGCACGAATGCAGCGAGCGCACGCTGCGCCAGCAGTTCCGTAACCAGACCGGTATGACGGTGAATCACTATCTGCGTCAGCTGCGGATTTGCCACGCTCAGTATCTTCTGCAACACACGGAAATGTTGATTGGTGAAGTGGCAATGCAGTGTGGTTTTGAGGACAGTAACTATTTTTCGGTGGTCTTTAACCGGGAAGTGGGCATGACGCCGGGACAGTGGCGGCAACGCAGTCGCATTGCCGCTTAATACATATTAAATATTTATGTTTATTGATCGTATTTCGCGATAAATTAAAATAGAGTCCTGAATAATATTGAACGCTCTGTGCAATAAATCACAGTTGTTCAATTTTTTTTGTTTTATTCTCAGCGGACATTTTTATATGGAATAACATTTGTGATGACCCACACATTAATCATTAATCGCCTGATTTTAATTTTGCTATCAATCGATCGCAAAATTAAAGCTATGCTTGATGATTTATGTTGGTTTAATTCTGTTAACGAACTAGCTGAAAACAATCTTCCTGAAGCAGAATGCATGGATACTCAAATGGCGCAAAGTTGGTCCAGTTTGTGGGACTGCGCCAGTGAAGCATTATGTATGAGCGTTCGTCAGCGTTTCCATCGCCCGGCGCGTTTTTGTTCGCGCTTCCCGCATTCATTGCTCTGCCTTCGTAAACGAGCTGAACTGGCCTTTAGTTTCCGTAACTCCAGCCTGCATCAACTTGTAGTCTGCCGCCATGCAAGCGGCGCAGACGGCGATCACCAGAATGACCAATATGTTGTCTCTTCGAAAAGCACAATGCGCGTTATCGCCATTGTGCTTTTTTTATTGCCTGAATCTATGAGGAATCGTTATGTACATTGTCTGTGTTGCTGCTTGTCCAACCGGTGTGGCCCATACTTACATGGCTGCGGAATCGCTTGAAATTACAGGGAAAAAACGAGGTCATGAAGTGAAGGTTGAAACCCAGGGGAGTATGGGGGCGGAGAACGAAATTACCCAAGAGGATCTGGCGCGTGCTGATGCGGTAATTATCGCAGCCGATGTGGCGATTAGCGGCAAAGAGCGTTTTGACGACCTGGTTAAACTTGAGTGCAGCGTCTCTGATCCAATTAAATTTGGCGACGCCGTGTTTGAAGCTGTGGAGCAGGAGGTGGCAAATGGCTAAGTTCCAGGGGGGAGGCAAACCGTCGGCAGGGATAGAGGTCAAGAACGCCATTATGACCGGTGTTTCATGGATGCTGCCGTTTGTCATTGCGGGCGCGGTACTGATGGGGATTGCGCGTATCGGTGCGTCTATCTATGGCATTGATAACATCTGGGATGCCAGCTATGAGCAGGCTGGCATGGTGGTACAGCTGCTGCACAAATTCGACGGCTTCGGCGGGCTGGCGCTGTCACTGATGCTGCCGGTGGTGGCGGGATATATTAGCTTTGCGCTGGCAAACAAACCAGGCCTGGCACCGGGGATGATTGGCGGCCTGCTGGCGAGCAACCTGGGCACCGGTTTTCTCGGCGCTCTGGCGGCAGGCTTTGTCGCTGGCTATATCGTCCGCGGCCTGAATCGCTATATCAAATTACCGAAGGCGCTCTCTTCTGCAGTGCCGATTTTTATTCTACCGGTGGGCGGCACGCTGCTGACCTGCGTGGTGATGGCGTTTGTTATCGGCACACCGCTGGCGGCGCTGAATCACGGTATGGAAAGCTGGCTGCTATCCATGTCCGGCACCAATAAAATCATGCTAGCGGCGATTATTGGCGGCATGGTGGGCTTTGACCTCGGTGGCCCTATCAACAAAGCGGCGGTCACGACGGCGATGGCGCTGCTGGCTTCCGGTATATATGCACCAAATACGGCGGCACAGGTGGCGATTATCGTGCCGCCGATTGGTCTGGGGGTAGCCACACTGCTGTGGTCGGCACGCTTCCCGGAATCGCTGCGCGAGGCGGGTAAAGCGTCAACGCTGATGGGGCTTATCGGCGTCTCTGAAGGGGCCATTCCGTTTGCGCTGTCTAACCCAAGAATTATTGTCGTCAACGTGATTGGTTCGGCAGTAGGTGCGGCGATGGCGGTGGGATTAGGGGCGGTAAACCATGCGCCGATCTCCGGATTCTACGGTTGGCTGGCGGTTGAGCAATGGCCAATTTACGTGCTCTCAATTGTCTGTGGTTCGGCGATTATTGCCTGTGGCTCATTGCTGATTTTCCGCGGACAACCGGGGATATCAGAAGTGAAAAAAGAGGCGGCAGCACCGAAGTTTAAAGCCAGTCGTTAAATGCGTCGGTAGCGCAATTGATTTAATTTTCCCTGTGTTTAGCGCGGATATATATCCGTGCGGGATACCTACGCCTTAAAACAGGAATAAAAGAAATGAAAACGGTTCATTTAATTCAGCACATGCACTGGGATCGTGAATGGTATTTTACTGAAAATGATTCTCAGGCTCTGCTTTATTATTTTATGGCGGATCTTCTCCAACGTCTTGAAGCAGATGAATCATTAGGTCCATTTATGCTTGATGGGCAAACGGTGGTACTGGAGGATTATTTCCAACTGGCCCCGGAAAACCGCGAACGTGTGCAGGCACTGGTAAAAGCCGGACGATTGTTAATTGGTCCATGGTATACGCAGACCGATTTTCTGGTGGTTGGCGCCGAGTCTATCACCCGTAACTTGCTGTTAGGGCAGGCGGACTGCGATGCGATGGGGCCACGAATGGCGGTGGGCTACGTGCCCGACTCATTCGGCCAGAGCGCGCAACTGCCGATGTTCCTCAACCAGTTTGCCATCGATCACGCGGTTATCTGGCGCGGCTGGAGTGAATACGACACGCCGTTCACCGAGTTCCGCTGGCGCAGCCAGGACGGCAGCATCGTCACGACGGCGGTACTGCCGCAAGGGTACGGTTGCGCCAAATGGCTGCCGACGGAGACCGAGCAGGCCTGGCCACGCCTGTCTGTGGTGCTGGAAAAGCAGGCGGCATTTAGTCGCAGCACGCAGCTATTGCTGCCGAACGGTAACGACCAGTCACCGTTTGAATACGGCGTGCCAGCCATGCTTGACGCACTGAATAACCAGCAGACGAAGTACCGCTTTGTGCGCAGTGATTTCAGTCGCTTCTTTGCTTCATTGGCGGATATGCCGCTAGAAACCTTTGAAGGCGAGCTGCTCAGCCCAAAATATATGCGCGTGCATCGCGGTATTTTCTCTACCCGTATGGATATCAAGCAGGCCAACGTCCGACTGGAGAATTTTGTCAGTCGTCAATTGGAACCGCTGCTGAGCGTGGTCTGGACGCTGGGCCTGCCTTATCCGCAACGCGCCGTTGAGACAATATGGCGCGAAGCGATGAAATCCCACGCCCACGATAGTATCGGCGGCTGTAACGCCGACCGGGTGAATGCGATGGTCAAAGCGCGCCTGCTGTCGGGCCAGGAAAAAGCCAATCAGCTGTATGAACTGAATATGCAGATGCTGGCAAATGGCATCACCGCTCAACAGCAGGGTAAAAAAATCATCGTCTTTAACGCGTTACCTTCGGCGCGTGATGGCCTGGTGGCGCTGACGCTCTTCCTGCCCGGTGACGCGTTCCGTATTGTGGACGAACACGGACAACCCTGCTGCTGGCAGATTGTGCGCGAAACTTCGCAGGATATGTCCGTCATTGTCCAGGAGCTGTCCAACGGCCCCAAACCGGTGTTCTATCGTAAATGTGAAATTTTACTGGAGGCTAAGGCACTTCCCGCCTGCGGCTATACCACGCTGTATCTACAAGAAGAATACGCCCCCGGATTTGTGGCGCCGCCATCAACCGAAGAGGTGCTGGAAAATCCGTGGCTGCGCCTGACGCTGGAAGGCGAGCAGGTGACGCTGGTGGATAAACGCAGCGGTAAACGCTGGGAGAATCTTATCCAACTGGTGGACGGTGGTGATGCTGGGGACACCTATAACTACTCGCCGCCGGAGGATGACTGGCGCGTTACCGGCGCTGGAGCATTGCTTCGTGCCGACTGGCAGCGTGGTGCATTGGTGGACGCGCTGTCATTAAGCTGGTCTATCGCCGCACCGCGCACGCTGGCGGATAGACAACAGCACCGCTGTAATGCTCGGCTGGATATCAGCATGGTCATCACGCTGGCGCATCAGCGTCCGGTGCTCGACCTCCAGGTGAGCGTCAACAACACGCTGCACGATCACCGTTTACAGCTCGAAATTCCGACTGGCGTTTTCAGTGACGTCCATTATGCCGATCAGCCGTTTGGGCTCATCCGTCGCCCTAACCGCCCAGCGACATTGGATGTCTGGCAGCAGGAAAAATGGGGCGAAGCCCCAGCTTCACTCTGGCCAATGCAAAGCCAGGTGATGATGCATGACGGCAAGTTGGGTCTCAGCGTGGTGACGGATGGGTTACGCGAATATGAAATCCCCGCTGAACGTCCGTCGGTCATTGCCATTACGCTGCTGCGTAGCGTCGGATGGTTGGGGCGCGCGGGGATGCCGTGGCGTCCGGGGCGTGCGTCCGGCATGGCGCTCCCATCACCGGATTCGCAAATTCCTGGTGAATTTAACGCTCATCTGGCGCTTGTTCCACTGTATGACGGCGAAAGCTCGGCGTTCTGGCGTGACGTTGAAAGCTGGCGGACGACGCCTGTTGGCTGGCTGGACTCTGGCTGGGCACGTTTTAAAACCAATCCGCAAACCCTGGCCTTCCCCGCGTCTTACAGTCTGCTGCACTGGGAGACGCCTCTGCATTTCAGCACCTTGAAAAAAGCGCAGCATGAAGAGGCGCTGATTTTACGCGGCTGGAACCCCGGCTCGCAGCCTCAGGCTGGCTCCACGCCGGTCGCCGACGCGATCATAAGTGAAATAACGCTGGCGGAAAAAACGTTAGCCCAACCGCATAAAACCGTACCGGTTTGCGCACCTATCTCGTGGCGTATCACGCCCGCTGTCAGAGGATAATGTTGTGTTGAGAATTCAATTTACCTGCCCGTTGCCCAACGGGCTACATGCCCGCCCGGCCAGCGCGCTGGAGCAGCGCGTCAGCCCGTTTCAGGCTCGCGTGCAGATAAGCAACCTGCGTAACCAGCGTCAGGCCGATGCCCGTAGCGTACTGGCGATGATTGGCACCGATATTCTGTATGACGATCCGTGTGAGCTGATGATTGAGGGTGAAGATGAAACTGCCGCATATCAGGCGCTGAATCTGTTTATTACGCAAGAGTTTGCCGGATGCGATGAAGCGATTGTCCAGACGGCGACGACGATAGATCAACCGCTGCCGGTTTTTCTGGCGCAGACCCGCGCGGAGACATTACGCGGTAATGGCGTCAGCGCCGGGCTAGCGCAAGGGCAGGCGATGCATCTCGGCGTGCCGGATCTGCATCAACTGGCCGAACAGGAAACGGCGACGACACCGTCCATACAGCGTGAAACATTGTCGACGGCGTTGTCTCAGGTTCGCGGCGAGCTTCGCGACGCGCTACTGCACGCGCAGGGAGAAGCCGCGTCGGTATTGCAGGCGCATATCAAGCTGCTGGACGATGCGTTACTGGAAACCGCGCTGCTTGCCGAGCGTACCACGCGCAATGCGCTGGCGGCGCTGGCACAGGCGCTGGATGAACTGAGCGCACCGCTACGGGAAAGCCGAAGCGTTTACTTGCAGCAGCGGGTGCTGGATTTGCAGGATTTAGGCTTGCGTCTGGCGGCGCATCTGACCGCGCAGCCGCTGATGCCACCAACGGAATTGCAGTGCAATACCATTGTTATTAGCCCGGTGCCTATCACCCCCGGCCAGTTTCTGGCGCTACGCGGCCCGCATCTGAAAGGTGTGGTGATGGGCGCGGGCGGGGAAACCTCGCACACCGTGATCCTGGCACGATCGTTCGGTATTCCGCTGCTGAGCATTGAGGCAACGGATGCGGGGCGTATTCGCGGCGGCGAAGCGCTGCTGCTCGACACCCGCTACGGCGTAGCGGTGGTATCACCCGATACGCAGGCGCTGCGCTGGTATCAACTCGAAGAGGACAAACGTCAACGTCTTGACGCGCGTTTGCAGCCGCTTATTCAGCGTCCCGGCGCGACACAAGAAGGCGAGCGGGTAACGGTGCTGGCGAATATCGCGCTGGCAGCGGAAGCGGAGGCCGCCTTTGCCGCCGGTGCGGAGGGTATTGGTCTGTTCCGCACCGAAATGCTGTTCTGCGAACGCGCCGCGCCGCCAGACGAAGAGGAGCAATACCAGGCCTA
Source organism: Enterobacteriaceae bacterium (assembly GCA_902363335.1). Taxonomy (GTDB): domain Bacteria; phylum Pseudomonadota; class Gammaproteobacteria; order Enterobacterales; family Enterobacteriaceae; genus Kluyvera. Next base: position 49,700 of record CABIZV010000010.1, read on the forward strand.
TCGTCATGTGCTGGAGCAGGCGCAGGGGCGCAAAGTGGTGATCCGCACGCTGGATATCGGCGGCGACAAACCGTGTGATTACCTGGCGATGCCGCAGGAGGAGAACCCGTTCCTCGGCTGGCGCGGCATTCGCCTGTACCCGGAATATATGTCGGTTTTCCGTCCGCAGATGCGCGCGCTACTGCGCGCCAGCGTTGCCGGGCCGTTGCACATCATGGCGCCGATGGTGACCACACTAGAAGAGATGAAATGGTTGCGTGAACAGTTCGCGTTGACGGCAACGCAACTGCTCGCTGAGGGCGTGGCGATTGGGTCATGGTCGCTGGGTATTATGGCAGAAGTGCCATCGGTGCTTTATCTGCTCGAGAAGGCCGCTGCGTATATCGATTTTGTCTCTATTGGTAGCAACGATCTGACGCAATATTTCCTGGCCTGCGACCGAGGCAATGCGCAGGTGCGCCATCTCTATAACTACTTTGATCCGGCGTTTTTACAGCTGCTTAAAGAGATGACGACGCGTGCTCGACAGGCTGGTATTGAGATCAGTCTGTGTGGCGAAATGGGCGGCGACCCGACGGCGACTGCGTTATTGCTGGGTGCGGGGCTGCGTCAACTCAGCATGTCCTCAAGCCGTATTGCGGCGGCGAAGGGGCGCTTGATGACGCTCACTGTCGCACAAGGTGAACAATTACTGGAACGAGCGCTGACATGCGAAAGTGGAGAGGAGGTGGCAGCACTGCTTTCAGTACAGGCGGCCACGCAAGCCAAAGCGGTCTTTGATCCGTGCTTGATCCTGCTCGATCGCATTGTCGCTAGTAAAGCCGAGGCGATCAAGATGCTGACCGATAACCTGGAGGTTGAACAGCGAGTCTCTTGTGGCCCGGCGGTGGAAGAGGCTATCTGGCAGCGCGAGGCGATATTCTCGACTGCGTTAGGCTTTGCTATTGCGCTCCCACACTGTAAATCGGCGGCTGTGACGCACAGCAGTGTGTCGGTCATGCGCTTGCGCGAACCGCTGGCATGGAGCGACGAAGTGGATGTTTCACTGGTCATCATGCTGACAGTAAGCGAGCAGGAGAAGGGAGATCATATGAAAATATTCTCTCGCCTGGCGCGCAAACTGATGCATGCAGATTTCCGCGAACAGCTTCTGAATTGTACCTCGCCACAGGATGTGTCCGCGCAGCTTGCACAGGAAATGGTGGGATAAACCATGATGCAGAATCCTCGCCGGGCCTTCATTCTGCTGTCGGGCGTCTTTTTTTACTGGGGCGTCCTGACCGCGATTAACAGTGCGACGATCCCGTTTTTCCGTCAGGTATTCTCGCTGTCATGGCGTGACTCCATGTTGGTCAATGTCGCGTTTTACCTGGCCCCGTTTGCTATCTGCCTGCCATGCTCGGGGTGGATGGCGCGTTTTGGCTATCGTCGTGCTCTGATGCTGGCGTTAACGCTAGCGGTCATCGGTGCGGTGGCGATCGCCGGTTCGCTCTGGCAGACGACTTTTGTCGGCTGCCTGGTGGGGATTTTTATTTTAGCAATGGGGGTTGCCGCCATGCAGGTGGTGGCTAATCCCTACGTTAACCGGTTGGGTGATGCGCACAATGCGGCCGGGCGCTTAAGCCTGGCGTCGTCGATTAACTCGTTCGGCGCCGCGCTGGCGCCGATTTTGCTAGCCGTGGTTCTGGCGAGCGTGGGGGCGTCGGTTAGCGCGTTATACGTAGGTCTGATGTTGGCGGGAGTTGTCCTGTTTTTTGCATTTTATCGCCTCACGATTGCCGATTTTCACGATATGGGCACAAGCCCCCTTTCATCGTTACGGACTTTGTGCCGCTATCCGCAGTTTCGTGCCGGAGTGAGCGGAATTTTTGTCTATGTGGGTGTCGAGGTCAGCATTGGCACCACGGCGCTGAGCTATCTGCACGAACCCGCATTAGGTGGGTTTTCACTCGCTCAGGCCACGTCGTTAATTGCGCTGTACTGGGGGGGAGCGCTGGCGGGCCGTTTTTTCTACGGCCTGCTGGCTCGCTATTGCCGCGTGCGGTTGCTGTTTTGTCTGTGTACGGCTGGCGCAATGTTGCTGACGATTGCGGCAGTGGGCCTTGCCAACCGCGCAGGTGGCTACTGTTTGCTAGCGGTGGGAGTCATGAATTCAGTGATGTATCCGGTGATTTTCTCCCGCACGCTATCCGGCCTGGATGGTTATGCCGCGCCCATCTCGGCATGCCTGATTATGGCGGGTATTGGCGGTGGTTTACTGCCTTTTATTCAGGGCATCGTCATTGATGCTGTGGGTCTGCGATTGAGCTTCTTGGTACCGGTCGTAGGATATCTATTTTTGTTTATCAATGGGCTTAAGGACGAGGCTCGAAGCAGGGTAATTGTTTGATAATAATTAACTTAAGGTGATACTAATGAAAAAACTATTCATTGCTAATATTGCCGCGTTTTTCCTCTGTTCTACGGTTGTTGAGGCTGCGGAGAGTGAACAATATCGAGTGGCATTTATGCCGGACATCCATTTTCATGATGTTTACGGTCACTTTCAGGACGGCGCATTTCACGGCCTGAAAAACAGCAAAAGCGGTCAGGACGCGATGATTCGCACTATGTATGCGCAGCTGACGTCAACGCGATTATTTAACGAAAACTATTTTGCCCTGCGCGCGGCGCTGGATGATGCCGGTCAGAAGGGAATTAAACTTATCGCCCTGCCCGGCGATTTTAGCGACGATGGGCAGCCGGTGCATATTCGTGGGCTGGTGAAGCTGCTTAATGAATATCAGCAGAAATATGGGATGCGCTTTTTTGCGACCCCCGGCAACCATGATCCCAATCGTCCGTTTGATCTGCCCGGCGGGGAAGAAGATTTTCTCGGCGCGGGTGGCAAGACGCAGAGGATTTTTAGCGCGGGGGCCAATGAGTGCAAAGGTTACCAGGGCAAAACCGCCGTCATCTCCACGGGAGCTGAGCTGCCGACGATATGCAGCGAAGAGATGGTCAGCAGCGGCTATCAGTACATTATGAAAATGATGGCGCCGTTTGGCATCAATCCGCAACCCAAAGATATTTATTGGGAAACGCCGTATTCATCCTATGATGAAAAAAACTATACCTATGCGAAAGCGCAGCAGGCCAGCGATTTCCAACAGCGGCAGTATGAGATTTGTGCGCAGGGCACCGGTGGAAAATATTGCCAACCTGGCTACGGCCCGTGTTTTAGCGTGGCAGACAGCAGCTATCTGGTAGAGCCGGTTCCCGGTCTCTGGCTGATGGCAGTTGATGCTAACGTCTATCTCCCCAGCGAAAAGGCCGATCCCACCAAACCGGGATCCGCGACCAATTTTGCTGGTTCTGGAGATGCGGGCTACAACAAGATGCTCAGCCACAAGCAGCAAACCGTGGCCTGGATGGCCTCCGTGGCGCAAAGGGCGAAGGCGAACAACAAAACGTTAATTACCTTTAGCCACTTCCCGATGGTGGAGTTTGATAATGGTGCTGCGGCAGACCTTGAAGCCATATTCGGTAAGGGTAAATTCCAGCTGGCGCGGGCACCGAAAGAAGACACCAGCCATGCGCTGGCAAAGACGGGCATTGGCGTGCATGTTGGCGGTCATATGCATTTCAATGACACCGGGGTACGCAAATATTCGGACGGTAGCCTGCTCTTTAATATTCAGGCACCTTCGATGGCAGCATACGTTCCGGCCTATAAAATTCTCAATTTTACCAGCCGGACTGATATTGACGTGCAGACCATCATCCTGGACAGCGTACCGCGTTTTGACGAGTTGTTTGAGCATTACCAGCAAGAGTGGGATCACCTGAACGCGACACACTCTGCACATTTGTGGAATAAGGCGGTGCTGGGGGCGAAAAACTACTACGACTTCACCAACTGGCATATCACCGAATTAACCCGCCTGCGCTTTATTCCGGAAGAGTGGCCGTGCGACATTCGCCAGATGCTGTTTAGTCTGAATGGTGCGGAGATGCTGACGCTAAGCCAAGTGAGCAGCCATACGGATTTCAACGAAGTGGTGAGCGTTCCTGCCAGCAACGACCATGCGATATGCGCCAAAGGCGTCACGCCACCGACGCGGGATATCAGCACTATTTACCTGAAAAAGCACGCCGTTGTGTGGCAGCAGGCACAGCAAAAAGCACAATTGTTGGCACAGAAAGCTGGGATGAAGCTGGATGACTTTGCCGCGTGGAACGGCTTTGATCTGGCGGTTGATTTTTACCGTCTGCGCAATGCCGACGAGCTGGCGCTACGTGATATTTCCGCTGCACGGCTACGTGAGTATCAGTTGCTGACACGTACGCTGGCGCAGTCGTTACCGGCTTCGGTTCCTGCACTAACGGCAAACAGCGATTTTGAAACGATCTTCCGTCTTCGCTTTGGCAGTATTTTTACGGTTATCGATAAATATTTGCAGGGTAATCCGTCGCGTAATTTCCATTTGAATACGGAAACAGGGCGTATATCTGCTCTTTAGTTAAGAGGGAACAAGCGGGTGTTGGCTCACTTGTTCCCTTCCTCAGCGGGTGACGAGTTAGCTCGCCATCCCTAAACCCACGATATTGGCAGCGATAATAATCACTACACACCCGAGGCTCAGGACGCTGACCGGACGACGCCCGGCGTTTTTCCACTCTTTCAGTACCAGACCGACTAATCCACCGCACAACACATAGAAGCTCATGTGCAGCATCCAGCTCATGTAGTCATATTGCGCGGGAATGCTGGCGTGGCCCCAGGCATAGAAGAAGAACTGCAGATACCACATTAAACCGCCCAATGCCGACAGCAGGATATTGCTGATGATCAGCGCTTTTGGCAGCGAGAAATCGGTTTTTATCGACAAGCTCTTCACTTTTGCCAGACGAACAAAGCAGAACCCGAGGTTCACCAGCGCGCCGCCGCCCATGATTACCACGTAGCTTGGTAAGGCGGTATACAGTGGATCGACGCCCAGCGCGGCGGCAGCTTCGTGCATTGGTTTCGCGGCGTTCATCGCAAAAGACATCCCGGCGGAGAAAATGCCGCACATCACGGCCAGCACCAACCCTTTTTTCAGGTTGAAATCCTCGGCTTTAATGCCCATTTTGCGCTCTTTCAACTGGCCTGCGCGGGTCACAATACCCACGCCAATCACCGCGACCAGCACGCCAAGCAGCGTCATTTGTCCGCCCTGCGTATGCATCAGGACATCGAATTGACCGTTCAGAATCGGCGTCATGAGCGTGCCAACAATCAACGTGATCCCAATGGCAATGCCGATACCCATCGACATCCCCAGATACCGCATTGTCAGACCATAATTGATGTTACCGATCCCCCACATTGCGCCAAACAGGAACACGGGTAAAAGCGTTGAAGCGCTAAAGGATTGATAGTAAGCCCAGAAATCAGGCAGCAGCATGGCGCTGATGGCCCACGGAAGGATTATCCACGAGACGATCCCACCAATTGACCACATGGTTTCCCATGACCACCGCTGTACTTTTTTGAACGGAGCATAGAAACAGGCGGCACTGGCTGCGCCTATCAAATGCCAAAAAATACCCATCGTAATCGCATGATTCATTTATTTTTATCCTCATCCAACTTTTGTTGTATTGATCGTCTCTCGACAGGATGAGTGTAAAAATTCGTCAGTTTTTTCACCTTCAGACTGGTGCCATCGAAGCGGAAAAGGTGGCAGTGAGGGCGGTAATGGGCTGTTCTTGCTCACAAAATGCTGACTATGCGGATGTGTTATAACCTTATTAAAACTACGGCATTGATAATCATTTTCAATATCATTTAATTAACTATAATGAACCAACTGATTACGCGGCGTTTACAGTTTGCCGTCCGATAATAATGGAGATGATTATGAGCTATACCCTGCCATCACTGCCTTACGCTTACGATGCTCTGGAACCACATTTCGACAAGCAGACCATGGAAATCCACCACAGCAAACACCACCAGGCTTACGTGAACAACGCTAACGCTGCGCTGGAAAGCCTGCCGGAGTTCGCTTCTCTGTCTGCAGAAGAGCTGATTGCCAAACTGGACCAACTGCCAGCGGATAAGAAAACCGTTCTGCGTAACAACGCCGGCGGCCACGCTAACCACAGTTTCTTCTGGAAAGGCCTGAAAAAAGGCACCACCCTTCAGGGCGACCTGAAAGCGGCTATCGAGCGTGATTTTGGCTCCGTTGATAACTTCAAAGCTGAATTTGAAAAAGCAGCGGCAACTCGCTTTGGCTCCGGCTGGGCGTGGCTGGTGCTGAAAGGTGACAAGCTGGCTGTGGTTTCTACCGCCAACCAGGATTCCCCGCTGATGGGTGAAGCCGTTTCTGGCGCTTCCGGTTTCCCAATTGTGGGTCTGGACGTGTGGGAACACGCTTACTACCTGAAATTCCAGAACCGCCGCCCGGACTACATCAAAGAGTTCTGGAACGTGGTGAACTGGGACGAAGCCGCTGCGCGTTTCGCCGCTAAAAAATAATTTGCATTGCCGGTCTGTAGAAGCGAGTCTGATGACTCGCTTTTTTTGTATCCGCGTAAGGAGCAGCAGATGCATTATCCGGTTGATGTGTTCATAGGAAAAATTCGCGACTACGACGGTAGCCGCCCTAGCGCCATTGCAAAAGTGCAGGTGGACGGCGAGCTTGCGCTTAACGAGCTCGGATTACTGGGTGATGAACAGGCCGAAAAGAAAATTCACGGCGGCCCAGACCGCGCGCTGTGCCACTATCCTCGCGAACACTATGCCGAATGGGCGCGTGATTTCCCCGACCAGGCTTCTCTGTTTTATGCCCCCGCATTTGGTGAAAACCTGTCGACGGAAGGGATGAACGAACATAACGTCTTTATCGGCGATATTTATCGTTGGGGTGAGACGTTAATTCAGGTCACCCAGCCGCGTTCCCCGTGCTTTAAGCTTAATTATCACTTTGCTATAAGCGATATGGCGTCACTGATGCAAAACAGCGGCAAAACCGGCTGGCTGTATCGGGTGATTGCTGGGGGTAACGTGTCCAGCGATGCGCCGCTTGAGCTGGTTTCACGTTTAAGCGATGTGTCGGTGCATGAAGCCGGTGTGATTGCCTGGTCGATGCCGTTTGATGATGACCAGTATCACCGCTTGCTGAGCGCGGCGGGGCTGTCTGTCAGTTGGAGCCGAACGATGCAGAAGCGGCGTTTAAGCGGCAAGATTGAAGATAACTCGCGACGCCTATGGGGCAAGTAGGCCGGATAAGGCGTAGCCGCCATCCGGCAATATGCGCGGTTGTGCCTGATGGCGCTACGCTTATCAGGCCTACATGTTGTAAAAAATCGGCCTGCATAAGCAGGCCGATTGTATTTTTAGGTTCGCTTGTAAAGCGGGAGCCACAGCGTTAACCGCAACCCACCCAACGGACTGTCGTCGGCTTTCACCCAACCACGATGCTGCTGAATAGCGCTTTCCACGATCGCCAGCCCTAATCCCGTGCCGCCAGACTCGCGGTCACGCGCCTCATCGGTACGGTAGAACGGGCGGAAAATCTGCTCGCGATCGTCCGGGCTAACGCCCGGGCCGTCATCATCCACATGAACGGTGATGCCATCTTTGTCCACGGAGAAGCTTACGGCAATTTTCGTATGCGAGTAGCGCAGCGCGTTACGGACGATATTCTCCAGCGCGCTTTCCAGTGCGTTCGGGTTACCGTACAGCGGCCACGGCCCTGGCGGGTAATCCACGCTAAAAGTCTTGCCCATCTGCTCGGCTTCAAATGCAGCGTTATCAAGCACTTCGCCCCACAGTTGATTTGCCTTTAGCGTTTCGCTCAACAGCGCATTTTTCTGCTGATTACGCGACATCACCAGCATGTCGTTAATCATGCTATCGAGTCGCTGCGCTTCCGTTTCGATACGCTCCAGCTCTTTGCTCTCACCGCTGCGACGGCGCAGCAGGGCGGTGCCCAGTTGCAGACGGGTTAGCGGCGTGCGCAGTTCGTGGGAGATATCGGAGAGCAGCCGCTGCTGTGCGGTCATCATCTGCTCCAGCGCCATCACCATCTGGTTAAAGCTCGCCCCTGCCGCCAGGAATTCCTGCGGCCCGGCTTCCAGCTCGGGATGCTGACGCAGGTTGCCCTGCGCGACTTCATCTGCCGCATTTTTCAGCTTACGCGCCGGTTTTGCCAGGCTCCACGCTAGCCATAACAGCAGCGGTGCGCTGACCAGCATGGTCACGATAAGCAGCAACAAAGGTCTATCAAACAGCAGGTTGATAAAGTCAGACTGCGAACTGCTGGCAGGACGAATCAGGTACAACTGGTAGTTGTCTTCACCGTCACGAATAGAGAATGGCCCCACCAGCTCTACGCGGCCGTACTTTTTCTTCTGCGGGTGATCCGCATTATCAGATTGGCCGATAAAATTACGGATAATCTGCATCTCGTTGCGTTCAGCGCCAATCACCCGGCCTTCGCTCGTCACCAGCAATAGACGCTGACCCGGCGGAGCCCATTTATCAATTGCGCGGAACAACCGACGCCACCACATCAAATCGTTTGGCGGATCGTTGGCTAACTCTTCTGCGACGTGCTGCTCAATCATCAAGCCCTGACGTTGCTCGCTTTCCAGCAGCTCCGTCATCTGGCGTGAGTCGAGCTTAGGCAGCATCAACACCAGCATCAACACCAGCGCTAGCGTAAGCCAGAAGATGGCGAAGATGCGTGCGGTTAAACTTCCTATCATGAAGCGGAGACCATCAGGTAGCCGCGACCACGTAGCGTTTTAAACCATGGATGACCGTCTTTGCGTTCCGGCAGTTTACGGCGCAGGTTGGAAATGTGCATATCGATCGCGCGGTCAAACGGCGTGAGACGTTTGCCCAGCACTTCCTGGCTTAAATGTTCGCGTGAAACGACCTGGCCCAGATGCTGCGCCAGCAGATAAAGCAGGGTGAATTCGGTGCCGGTCAGCTCCAGAGTCTGGCCATCAAAGCTGGCTTCCTGACGACCTGGATTCAGGCTCAGGGAGTCGACTTCAACGGTCGGCGATGTGCTCTCGCTATTTTGCTGCTGTTCGCTCCAGTGTGAACGGCGCAAAATAGCGCGGATACGCGCTACCAGCTCGCGATCGTTAAATGGCTTAGGCAGATAGTCATCTGCGCCCAGTTCAAGGCCCAGAACGCGATCCAGCTCGCTTCCACGGGCGGTTAACATAATGACGGGTGTCTGGTGTGTTTGTCGTAATTCTTTAAGCGTGTCGATACCGTTCTTTTTCGGCATCATCACGTCGAGTAAAAGTAGGTCGATGCTGTCATCAATCAGCGATAAAGCCTGCTCGCCATCGTGGGCAACCAGAACATTAAAGCCTTCCATATCAAGAAGTTCCTTGAGTAAGGACGTCAACTCTCGGTCATCATCAACTAACAAAATTTTATTCATATTTTAATCCCTCCGAGGCAGAAATTACGTCATCAGGGCTTGCTAATCCATGACTTTACGTTGTTTTACACCCCCTGACGCATGTTTGCAGCCTGAATCGTAAACTGTCTCTCGTTGATTCGCGACACAAAAGTTTTTGGGAGCATGTGATGCGCAATGTTATCGCTGCCGTCATGGCCTCAACGCTGGCATTCAGTGCACTAAGCCAGGCCGATGAAGTCGTCACCAGCGTTAACTGGCACCCGGCGGAAGCAGACCCGCTGAGTAGCGGCCAGGGCCATATGTTCGACGGTATTAGTTTAACCGAACATCAACGCCAGCAAATGCGCGATTTGATGCAACGGGCACGACACGAAAGTCCACCCGTTAATGTTAGCGAAGTGGAGACAATGCATCGCCTTGTCACCGCAGATAAATTTGATGAAGCCGCTGTGCGAGCCCAGGCCGAGAAAATGGCCGAGGAGCAAGTGAACCGCCAGATTGAAATGGCGAAAGTTCGCAATCAGATGTACCGCCTGCTTACGCCAGAGCAGCAAGCGGCTTTAAACCAGAAGCACCAGCAGCGTATGGAGCAGCTGCGTGACGTTGCACGGATGCAACAAGGTTCGATTCAGACCCTGTTTAGTAGCAATACCCGTAGCAACCAGTAATAAACCCTGTTTTTCCTTGCCATAGACACCATCCCTGTCTTCCCCCACATGATGTGGGGGTTTTTTTTGTCTTAAATTCGTCACCGCCCACCGCACAGACATTCCGCTATACTACGCAAATCTGAAGGTAGGAGTGTTTATGAATCAATCTTATGGCCGGCTGGTGAGCCGAGCTGCGATAGCCGCAACGGTGATGGCGTCGTTGTTGCTGGTGATTAAAATTATTGCATGGTGGTACACCGGGTCAGTGAGTATTCTCGCGGCGCTGGTGGATTCTCTGGTCGATATTGCCGCTTCCCTGACCAACCTGTTGGTGGTGCGGTACTCGCTGCAACCGGCAGATGAAGAACATACTTTTGGTCATGGAAAAGCGGAATCGCTGGCGGCGCTGGCGCAAAGTATGTTTATTTCCGGATCTGCGCTGTTCCTGTTTTTAACCGGGTTCCAGCATCTGGCACGACCAACACCCATGAGCCAGCCCGGTATTGGCGTGGCGGTGACGGTGATTGCGCTTATCAGTACATTAATCCTGGTAACGTTTCAGCGTTGGGTGGTGAGAAGAACACAAAGTCAGGCAGTGCGGGCAGATATGCTTCATTATCAGTCTGATGTTATGATGAACGGTGCGATTCTTGTCGCGCTCGGCCTTTCCTGGTACGGCTGGCATCGTGCAGATGCGCTGTTTGCATTAGGAATTGGCATCTATATTCTATATAGCGCGTTACGCATGGGGTACGACGCGGTTCAGTCATTACTGGATCGTGCATTGCCCGATGACGAGCGCCAGGAAATTTTCGACATCGTCACCGCCTGGCCGGGCGTTAGCGGTGCTCACGATCTCCGAACGCGGCAGTCAGGGCCGACCCGCTTTATTCAGATCCATCTGGAAATGGAAGATGACCTGCCTTTGGTTCAGGCGCACTACGTTGCCGATCAGGTTGAGCAGGCGATTTTGCACCGTTTCCCGGGCTCCGATGTGATTATTCATCAGGATCCCTGTTCAGTTGTCCCGCAGGGAAACCGAACAATTTGAACTTTCGCAGTGGTTGTACAAAACGTGAGCTGGATCGGCATTATTTGTATAAATAACCGCCGTTTAGCCTGACCTGAATCAATTCAGCAAGAAGCGCTTGATATACTATCTCTACATAGAGTCGTTCTCTCCCGTCTTTTTGGGAGCGCTTCGGGCAGAAGAATTAATTTTTAGCATTCCTAAGTTCAGAGGTAGTCATGATTAAGAAAATCGGTGTGTTGACAAGCGGCGGCGATGCGCCGGGTATGAACGCCGCAATCCGTGGTGTTGTACGTGCAGCATTGACGGAAGGTATTGAAGTCATGGGCGTTTATGATGGTTACCTGGGCCTGTATGAAGACCGTATGGTTCCTCTAGACCGTTATAGCGTGTCAGACATGATCAACCGTGGCGGCACATTCCTGGGTTCTGCGCGTTTCCCTGAGTTCCGTGACGAAAGCATCCGTGCCGTGGCTATCGAAAACCTGAAAAAACGCGGTATCGATGCGCTGGTGGTTATCGGCGGTGACGGCTCCTACATGGGTGCTGTACGTCTGACCGAAATGGGCTTCCCATGCATCGGTCTGCCAGGCACCATCGATAACGATATCAAAGGCACCGACTACACCATCGGTTTCTTCACGGCGCTGAGCACCGTAGTAGAAGCGATTGACCGTCTGCGTGATACCTCTTCTTCCCACCAGCGTATTTCCGTTGTTGAAGTGATGGGCCGCTACTGCGGTGACCTGACGCTGGCAGCGGCGATTGCGGGCGGCTGCGAATTTATCGTGGTGCCGGAAGTTGAATTCAAGCGTGACGATCTGGTGTCTGAAATCAAAGCGGGCATCGCGAAAGGCAAAAAACACGCGATCGTGGCGATTACTGAGCATATGTGCGACATCGACGAGCTGGCGCAGTTTATCGAAGCTGAGACTGGCCGTGAAACTCGTGCAACCGTTCTGGGTCACATTCAGCGCGGCGGCTCTCCGGTTCCTTACGACCGCATTTTGGCGTCCCGTATGGGCGCATACGCCATTGAGCTGTTGCAGCAAGGCTTCGGCGGTCGTTGCGTAGGTATTCAGAACGAAAAACTGGTTCACCATGACATTATCGACGCTATCGAAAGCATGAAGCGTCCGTTCAAAGGTGACTGGCTGGAATGCGCTAAGCAGCTGTACTAACAGCGTCTTCCGTTCAGGATGGGTGCCTTTGGCACCCATTTTTTTTACTCTATTTTCACCCGCGCTCGCGCATTGCCCATCATTTTGCCCTCAATAAACATCATCCATGATGATGTTTAAACACCTCATGATTTTCCGCTCTGCGGCGACCCGCTGATCCTTCTTACGCTCGCATTTCATCTTTCTGATACGTGATAGATAAAATGCAGAAATCCCGATTTTTGACGCTATTTTTATTGCTACCGTGCATGGTGCGCGCATCCATTATTGATAATTGTGAAGTGGGCTGCCCGACGGGCGGAAGTGTGCAAACTGTGGTGCGTGAAGTCTATACGCTCAACAACAACCGTGACCGCAAATTTGCCAACTGGGTGGCCTATAAAATTACCAAAGCCAGCCAGGCTGGCGGACGCTCGCGCAGCTGGAAACGCGATCCTGATTTACCCAGCACGGATACGCTTGCGCCTGCGGCCTATCAAGGCTCTGGTGCTGCACTGGCGGTCGATAGAGGGCATCAGGCACCGCTTGCCGGGCTGGGCGCTGACGTAAATTGGAAGGCGTTAAACTATCTCTCCAATATCACCCCACAGGCGTCCGCGCTCAATCAAGGAGCGTGGAAGCGCTTAGAGGATAAAGAGCGGGCGCTGGCCTTGCGTAGCGACGTGGCGGCCGTCTGGTCGGTGACCGGGCCGCTGTTCGAGCGGCATATCGGCACGTTACCCGCCGCACCTGACGTCGAGATCCCAAGCGGCTACTGGAAGATTATTTTTATCGGCGCGAGCCCGGAAGAAGGGGAATACGCGGCATTTTTACTGGACCAGACCACGCCTAAAAATGCCAATTTCTGTGATGATCAGGTCACGGTTGCTGAGATTGAACGGCGAACGAATCCGGCGCTCTCTTTTTGGTCGGCACTACCGGCGCGGATCGCCCAAAACCTGAAAACGCGAAAAGGGACGCTAGCAAAGGAAATGGGCTGTGACTAATTTGGGTTATTGGGCGGTATTAGTGGCTGAGCGCAGGATCTTCTGGAAAGTCTCGTAATCTTTAGCAAGATTAGCTTCGCTTATAACGGCGGTAAGTATGACGACGCTGGTTTTATCAATCAGGTAAGCATAGACCACTTGTTTGTTCTCTTTGCCAGGCTTTTCAAAAGCTACGCTCTGAAAACCACATTGATAATTCTTCACTTCGCACGGATATACACGGTATGTATCTTCATCATAATTCCCGCCCAGTAAATTGCGTGAATATTGAGTTATATCCTCGATAGTATGTATCCCTATCTTGTCCTGAGAATGGCGCTCAGCACCAATAAAAACGTTAGTATCACGGGATATGAGAATCTTGCGTTGGTTATTGTCTATGAGCTTCCAGGTGTGGTCAGGTGCAATGACGGTGATTTTTGCTACCGGGAATGTGATTTGCGTAGGTGTATTGTTTGTCATAAATTTGGCGCTGTTCGATAGCAGAAATAGCCCAACAACCCAGTTGCTACAGTAGATAAAGCTGACTTTTTTCGTTTTACTAAAAAGCATCACAATGCCATAAATAATTGCGGGTAATAAAAATGGGAATAATATAACACCACCAATATATTCACCCATATGGCCAGCATTAGTTTCTGCATCAGCTAATAAGTAAGCATTATTTAAATGGCCAATTATGAAAAACATAATCATTATAATAATATATATAAAGTAACGCATAGATATCCCTATATGTTGTGATGGTATATCACTCTACTGTCCTGAATGGATATGGGTTATGTATAATTCCGTATTAACATTCATCAAGAAATGGTAAATAAATCGTCACTATCATTAGTATCAAGTAGTTTGCCATTGCAAATGCTTAACGATAATTAGCGAGATATATAGAATGCTTAAAATAATAAACCGCATATATACATCCATGTATAAAAAAGGGGGAATAAATTCCCCCTTTATCATATGCGATATTATTACTCGATATCCAGCGGATCTTCCGACAGGATAATGCCGGTGTTATCGGCATAAAGATGGTCGCCGGAGAAGAAGGTTACGCCGCCGAAATTAACGCGGATGTCGCTTTCGCCGATGCCTTCACCTGCGGAACCCACTGGAATGGCGGCAATCGCCTGGATGCCGATATCCAGTTCTTCTAAATCATCAACCTGGCGCACCGCGCCATACACCACAATGCCTTCCCATTCGTTCTGGGTGGCCAGACGGGCGAGGTCGGCGTCAATCAGTGCGCGACGGACAGAACCGCCGCCGTCGACCAGCAGGATGCGGCCACGACCGTTCTGTTCGAGCAGATCGTACAGCAACCCGTTATCCTCGAAACATTTTACGGTGATGATTTGCCCACCGAACGACAACCGTCCGCCAAAGTTAGAGAACAGGGGTTCTACTACGTTGACATCTTCCTGGTAGATGTCGCAAAGCTCGGAAGTATCGTATTTCATAGGATTAACGCTCAGTTGCTGCGAGTGATTTTAGTATATCGCGCTCTATGCACTGTTTGCAAAATCATCAATTGTTAATTGATATTTGTCAGTTAAGCCAATGCCTTGCTGAGCACAATTCCGATGACGAACAATAGGTTAGTTAATAGCGCCCCTTTTACCGTCCGTTCCAGCATTGGCGGCATCGCCTGCGGTGAGCGTTCGTGCATCACGTAGCGGGCCTGTTTCACCAGCAATGGCGTGCTTAACAAGAACAGCCATCCCCACAGACTGTGAAGCGAGAGCAGGTTAAACAGCGCCAGACAGACCAGCGTGCCCATCAGTAAGCAGACGTGATAACGACGTGCGTTAACCGGCCCTAAACGCACCGCTAGCGTGTTCTTACCGTTTTCACGGTCGCTGTCGATATCGCGAAGGTTATTGATATTAAGCACCGCCGTTGCCAGCAGCCCACACGCCGTCGCTGGGAGAATAATCGCGCTGCTCAGACTGTGCGCCTGTAAATACCAGCTACCAATGACGCTCAACCAGCCGAAGAAAATCAGCACGGAGATGTCGCCTAAGCCGATATAGCCGTAAGGTCGGGTGCCGACGGTATAGGTGATGGCGGCGATAATCGCCAGCAGCCCCAGGATCAGGAAGCCAATAAAGTCGCCGGTCGTCTGAGATGCCGTAAACAGCAGGGCCAGCCCGGAGATGCAGATAAGCCCAACGGTGATAAACAGCGCGCGCTTCATCTGTTCTTTGGTAATCACCCCTTTTTGCATGCCGCGCAGTGGGCCGATGCGATCGGGCTTATCGCTGCCTTTCACCGCGTCACCGTAATCATTGGCAAGGTTGGAGAGAAT
The DNA here is from genome assembly GCA_902363335.1 of Enterobacteriaceae bacterium. Classification (GTDB taxonomy): domain Bacteria; phylum Pseudomonadota; class Gammaproteobacteria; order Enterobacterales; family Enterobacteriaceae; genus Kluyvera. Next base: position 65,274 of record CABIZV010000010.1, read on the forward strand.
TTGCAGCAGGCTTGCGGTAATCAGCGACAGTATGGCGACGATGGGATCAAAGTGTCCCTGCCACCAGGCAAGGGCAGTACCGACGATTATCGCTGCGCACGCCAGAGGTAATGTTTTCGGTCGCAGACTTTCCAGCCAGGCCTGAGAGCGGCTTACAGGTGTATTTGTCATAATAATTAGCCAATAAAAATGGGGCTTTTATACACTTCATCCTTCAAGCTGCCTCTGCGTTGGCTGCGCTCACTCACCCCAGTCACGTACTTATGTACGCTCCTGGGGATTCGTTCCCTTGCCGCCTTGATGCAACTTGAATGATTTTGTGTATAGCCCCATCAATTTAAGATGAAAATGCAGTGACCGCGATTATAGGATAAAACGGCTCAGATCTTCATCTGCGACTAATGCATCCAGATGTTTACTCACGTATTCCGCATCAATTGTGATGCTCTGACCGTTCATCTCGCTGGCGTCATAGGAAATATCTTCCACCAGACGCTCAAGAACGGTGTGCAGACGACGGGCACCGATGTTCTCGGTGGTTTCGTTGACCTGCCATGCAGCCTGAGCGATACGCTTGATACCGTCTTCAGTGAACTCGATGTTCACGCCTTCGGTTGCCATCAGCGCTTTGTACTGTACGGTGACAGAGGCGTCTGGCTCGGTCAGGATGCGCTCGAAATCGCTGGTGGTCAGCGCCTGTAGCTCAACGCGAATCGGAAGACGACCCTGTAATTCTGGGATCAGGTCAGACGGCTTCGCAACCTGGAACGCGCCAGAAGCGATAAACAGGATGTGGTCGGTTTTGACCATACCGTGCTTGGTCGAAACGGTGCAGCCTTCCACCAGCGGCAGCAGGTCGCGCTGTACGCCTTCACGAGACACGTCTGGGCCCGATGATTCACCGCGCTTACAGATTTTATCGATCTCATCGATAAACACGATACCGTGCTGCTCAACCGCGTCGATAGCGTCTTGCTTAAGCTCTTCCGGGTTCACAAGCTTCGCCGCTTCTTCTTCAATCAGCAGCTTCATGGCGTCTTTAATTTTCAGCTTACGTGGTTTCTGCTTCTGCCCACCCAGGTTCTGGAACATGGATTGCAGCTGGCTGGTCATCTCTTCCATGCCTGGAGGTGCCATGATTTCAACGCCCATAGGCGCTGCCGCGAGATCGATTTCAATCTCTTTATCGTCCAGCTGGCCTTCGCGCAGTTTTTTACGGAAAGACTGACGTGCCGCCGACGGTTCCTGTGGCTGTTCAGACTGGCCCCAATTGTTTTTAGCCGGTGGGATCAGCACATCAAGAATACGCTCTTCCGCCATTTCTTCCGCGCGATAGCGGTTTTTCTCGATTGACTGAACGCGCACCATTTTGATGGCGGAGTCGGTCAGATCGCGGATGATGGAGTCAACTTCTTTACCCACATAGCCCACTTCGGTGAACTTGGTGGCTTCAACTTTGATGAACGGCGCGTTGGCGAGTTTGGCCAGACGACGGGCGATTTCGGTTTTACCGACACCGGTCGGCCCGATCATCAGAATGTTTTTCGGCGTCACTTCATGGCGCAGCGCTTCATCAAGCTGCATACGACGCCAGCGGTTACGCAAGGCGATAGCCACGGAGCGCTTAGCCGCGTCCTGACCGATAATGTGTTTGTTCAGCTCGCTGACAATTTCGCGTGGGGTCATTTCAGACATGGGAGATCCTTACGCCTTGGAGGTCAATTCTTCGATGGTGTGGAAATGGTTGGTATAAATGCAGATATCGCCTGCAATATTCAACGCTTTTTCAGCAATTTCGCGTGCGCTAAGCTCGGTGTTTTCCAGCAGGGCACGGGCTGCGGCCTGGGCATATGGGCCGCCGGAACCGATGGCAATCAGATCGTTTTCTGGCTGCACCACGTCACCATTCCCGGTGATGATGAGTGAAGCGGTTTCGTCAGCGACCGCCAGCAGGGCTTCCAGCTTGCGCAGCATACGGTCGGTACGCCAGTCTTTCGCCAGCTCAACGGCGGCTTTCACCAGATGCCCCTGGTGCATTTCCAGTTTACGTTCAAACAGTTCGAACAGCGTGAAGGCGTCCGCTGTGCCGCCCGCAAAACCGGCGATCACTTTGTCGTTATACAAACGACGAACTTTTTTCACGTTGCCCTTCATGACGGTATTGCCCAGCGTGGCCTGGCCATCACCGGCAATTACAACGTGGCCGTTACGGCGAACACTTACTATTGTTGTCACGAGCAGACCCCTTTGTTGCAAAGTTGCGAATACGGATATAAAGACCCCGTACCGAGTACGGGGCTGAATGTAATTATAGATGGGGGGGATTTTGGGGGTTTCAACCCCCTGTAGCGAGCCTAATGCAGTTTGCGTGACCTGCCATTTTCAGGCGGGTGATGGTGCTATCGGCGTTATCCTTGCCTTTAACCGGGCCGATAACCACACGATTCCAGCCGTTATTGGTGGTGATTTTAGAATCAAATCCTTCAAAGGCCAGCTGCGCGCGCACGGTTTCTGCCTGCTCGGCACCTTTAAATGAACCGCACTGAACCATCCAGCGGCGCTCATCTTTTTTCTCCGTCGCTTTTGCTGGCGTGGTTTCACGCACGACCGGTGCCGCTGCCTGGGTTTTCGGCTGTGAAGACGCGGTGTGCGCAGGCGTTTGCAGCAGATCCTGATACGCAGAGTTAGCGGCCGTTGATTTTGGCGGCTGGGTCTGCGTTTGACGCGGCTGTTGAACCGGTTGCGTTACACGAGGTTGCTGCTGCTGTACCGGCTGCGTTTGCGTCCACTGCTGTTGCTGAACCTGCTGCTGCGCCAGACGCTGACGCTGTAGCGTTTGCTGACGCTGAGCAGGCGTTTGCTCATTCCACGGCACTTCAGTGAGCTGCGTTGGCTGCTGGCGCATATCGGCCTGCATTTGCGCTAACAGCTGGCGCTGTTCGTCGGTGAGCTGATTGGGGTTTATCACTTCCCCGCCGGCTGACGGTTCCGTTGGCGCACGGACGCCAGGCTGGCGACTTTCCAGCTCTTTGATATAACGCCAGCGCTCTTCAGGTTTCGGCGGAAGGCCGTTTCCGGTCATCTGGCGGCTTTGTAGCGATTCAGACTCTTCTTTTTTATGATGCGTGATGAAGTATAAACCGCCGATAAAAGCGACCACGACCGCCGCCGCGATTGCCACCATGGCAGGAGAGACCGCCGGAAAATTACTCTGCTTTTTCCGTGAATTCCGTGATGCGCTGCTTTTGCGCCGCGAAGGTGCCTGTTGGCCGCGGCGTACATAGTCTCGTTGTGCCACTATCGTTTCGCTGTCTTTTTCCGTTTGTTAGCCCGACATGTTACTTAAGCGACGGCGCTTTGACCAGACAAGCAAGTCTTAAAGCGCCAGGCTTTGTATCATATTTTGCTTGTGCTGCCACGAATCACCAGTTCGCAATCCAATAGACGCGAACCACTATCAACAAGCTGTCCGCTAAGCTGATTAAGTAGCAGCAACATGGCTTCGCGCCCGATGTCGAAACGCGGCTGGGAGACGGTCGTTAGCGGGGGATCGCAAAACTCCGCCAGAGAGATGTTATCGAAACCGATGATGGAGAGATCTTCAGGCACTTTAAGCCCCCGGCGTTTTGCGCAGGAGAGTGCGCCCAGGGCCATAATGTCGCTATGACAGAACACCGCGGTTGGTCGCTGTGGCAGGGCCAGGAGTTGATCCAGCGCGTTGGAACCGGCTTCATAGGTGAAATTGCCGCGCGCAATGTAGTGAGGGTCGACGGTGATACCGCAACGGCGCAGCGCCTGAACATATCCCTGCAGGCGATAGTGACAAAGCGGCATCTCTTCCGGCCCGGCAATACAGCCAATTCGTTTATGGCCGAGCTCGTGCAGATAGTTAACGGCATCAAACGAGGCGGTGAGGTTATCGATGTGTACCGTCGGGAGTCCCAGCTCTGGCGCAAATTCATTGGCCATGACCATCGGTGGCAGGTTGCGCTGTTCTTCAATGCTGGCGTCGAATGGGAGCTGCGAGCCGAGCAGCAACATACCGTCAATCTGCTTGGTGATGATTAAATCAATAAAGGTTTTTTCCTGCTGATTCTGATGCGCGCAGTCGCCAATCAGTACCAGATAACCTTGTGCTGCCGCCGTTACCTCGATCCCACGGATCACTTCGCTAAAAAAGGGATCGCAGATATCCGGGACTATCACCAGAATGGTGCGGGATTCATTGCGCTTCATGTTACGTCCCTGCATTTGCGGGAGGTAACCGACTTCTAGTGCCGCCTGCTCTACGCGGCTACGCGTGGCCTGCGAGACCTTCTCAGGGTTCATTAATGCGCGTGATACGGTTGCCGTAGAGACATTCGCTTGTAGGGCAACATCTTTCATGGTTGCGGCAACAACCGGTTTTTTAGCCTTCACCTGATCCTCTCCTCACTTGCTGGCGCAGGCACATCCATTGTGACCTGACATCTGACACACTTTTATCAGATAGTTAGGCTGACCTGTTACAGAATTTTCATCAAAAGTGTGATGATTGTTTTATTTCACGATCCCGCTCTCAACTCTGCATTAACCTTCGATAGGATCAACGTCGAGAACCCACTTCACCTTCCGGGACTCCGGGAGCGTATTAATCAGCGCCAGCGTGCCGGTGACGATATGCTGTAAACGTACACGGGAAGGGTGCTGTAACAGAATTTGCCAGCGATATCGGCCACCGCGTTTCGGCGCCAGCGCCGGAACCGGGCCTATCACCCACAGTTTATCGTCCGCCAGCGGACTTGCCTGAATCAGATTGCGGAGCTGTTGCAGGAACAGCGGAGCTTGCTGGCTGTTGTGGTCTTCCGCGCGAATGAGTACATGACTGGTGTACGGCGGGAGCTGCATGGTCTGACGCTCGGCAAGCGCTTGTTCGGCAAAGGCGTCATATCCTTTATACAGCAGCGTTTGCAGCAAAGGATGGTCAGGATGGTGGGTTTGCAAAACAACTTCACCCTGTTTACCCGCCCGCCCGGCACGGCCAGAAACCTGGGTATAAAGCTGGGCGAAGCGCTCGGCTGAACGGAAGTCGGCGGAGAAGAGTGCGCCGTCAACGTCGAGCAGGGCAACCAGCGTGACGTCGGGAAAGTGGTGCCCTTTTGCCAGCATCTGTGTGCCGATAAGAATACGCGCCCCGCCGCGATGGACTTCCGCCAGATGCTGCTCCAGCGCCCCTTTACGGCTGGTGGTATCACGGTCAATACGCGACAACGGGACGCCGGGGAACATCGGCGCCAGCGCCTGTTCAAGCTGTTCGGTTCCCAGACCAACCGGCACCATATGCGTGGAGCCGCACGATGGACACTGGCGTGGAATAGGGCGCTGGCTGTCGCAGTGGTGGCAGCGCAGATGATGCTGAGCCTGGTGCAGCGTGTAGTAGCTATCACAGCGGGGACATTCGGCAATCCACCCACAGTCGTGGCACAGCAGCGTTGGTGCAAAGCCCCGACGATTCAGGAACAAAATCACCTGATTATCGGCCTGCAGGTGCTGACGCATGCGGTTAATCAGCGCCGGGGAAAGCCCGGCCTGTAAATGCTGGCCTTTCAGGTCGAGCACGTGCTGAGTCGCCGGACGCGCGTTTCCTGCGCGGCGGGTTAACCGTAGCATGCGGTATTTATGCTGACGGGCGTTAAGCAGGGTTTCCAGCGCAGGCGTGGCCGACCCGAGAATAATCGGGATTTGCTCGCTGTGAGCGCGCCACACGGCGAGGTCGCGGGCGTGATAGCGCCAGCCTTCCTGCTGCTTGTAAGAGCTGTCATGCTCTTCATCGATAACGATGACGCCAAGATTTTTAAACGGGGTAAACAGCGACGAGCGGGTGCCGATAACAATCGCCGCTTCACCGCTTTTGGCCTTAAGCCAGGCGGCAAGGCGTTCGCTGTCGTTAAGCCCGGAGTGCAGCACCTCAACCGGCGCGTTAAAACGTTCACGAAAACGGGCGATGGTCTGCGGCGTCAGGCCGATTTCCGGTACCATCACCAGCGCCTGTTTTCCCTTCGATAGCACGTTTTCCAGTACGCTGAGATAGACTTCAGTTTTCCCCGAGCCGGTGACCCCTTCCAGCAGCCATGCGGAAAATTCATCCGATGCGCTGTGAATCGCCCCGACTGCCGTTGCCTGTTCGGTATTGAGGCGTAGCCGTTCGCCCGGTACGGAATAGGCGGTGCGCCAGTCGATGGTTTCCGGCGCAAGGCTGCCCAGCTCGCACAGCCCTTTGGTGCGAAGCGCCTGCATCGCGCTTTCATTGAATTCAAGCTCCGCCACCTGATGACGCCAGATTTTCCCCTGGCGTAACGCTGCCAGCGCCTGTTGCTGCTTGGGCGAACGCTTGAGCGTATTGAGATCCACTGCCTGCCCTTGTTCTGTGGCAAACCAGAACCATTGCGGCGTGGCGCTGGCGGGTTTGCCCTGACGCAGCAAAATCGGCAGCGCGTGGAACAGCACATCGCCAATCGGATGATGATAATAGTCCGCCGCCCACAGCAGCAGACGCCAGACGGCGGGTGAAAACACCGGTTCCTCGTCCAGCACTTCAGCAACGGCCTTAAGCTCCGCAATCGGCAGTTCGCTACTGTCGCTGACTGATACCACAATCCCCACGCGCTCTTGTTTGCCAAACGGCACGCGCACGCGACAGCCCGCTTTGGCGCTGAGAGTATCAGGCAGCAGGTAGTCAAATGTGCGGGGCAGTGGAACAGGCAGGGCAACGTGAGCAACGGGCATGTTTTCTTCCTGACTTGAAATCTGGCGAGACAGTATACACATTGTAGGAGTGCGGATCAGTTTGCATCTATTGGTCAAATTCTGTATGATTCGCCGCCTTTGATGCATTTTGGCGTCAGAGGTATACCATTAACATCGCGTGGTGTCTGGCGTTAGGGCTGGAAGAGCGACGCGGCCTTAACCGAGGTTTTCCCCATGAAAAAAGATATCCATCCTAAATACGAAGAAATTACTGCATCTTGCTCTTGCGGTAACGTCATGAAAATCCGCTCTACCGTAGGTCACGATCTGAACCTGGACGTGTGCGGTCAGTGCCACCCGTTCTATACTGGCAAGCAGCGTGACGTTGCTACCGGTGGCCGTGTTGATCGCTTCAACAAGCGTTTCAGCATCCCAGGCAGCAAGTAAGTTGCCAAGCGAAAAAAGCGCCTCAGGGCGCTTTTTTTGTGCCCGAAATTCGCCATTCATACTAATTTAAATATGGGGTAATCACTTCAATTAATAATTAAAATATGTTTTTCAACCTAACTGGTATATTTATTTATGAGAGTTTGTTTGTTTTTTTATTAGATAAATCTGTTGCTATAAAATACTGTTTTTAATTGATTGTTGTTATTTCCATATCCACTGTGAATTATTTATATTGGTGATCGTAATCTTCTATATCTTGTGAATTTTGCCATTTTATTCTGCCTTTTGGCAGAAATAAAAAGGTTATTAAATGCATGCTCAAATAAGATTTCAGCGTAATTCATAATTACTACTACATTCCTTTTGCATTTTGCCTTTAAAAGCAGGTGTGAATGGATTTAATGCTGATGTCTTTAAGAGTGATTGCTATGAAAACAAAATATGTCTTATTACTGCTTCCATTATTATGCGGCGCGGCTCATGCAGGATATGTCGACTACCGTCATGAATACTATGACGATGGTCGTAACTATGATCGTGTCTATATGTCGAACCGTTTTGCCACCGGTTTTGGCGTCGCGGTTGAAGCGGTTTCCCGTTCCGACGATAAAGAGTCGAATCATGCCCTGAACAATATGGAATCGAACAGCGCAGAGTATACGGCGAGCTATCAGTTTGAATGGCAAGGTTTTATTTGGCAGCCCGGTATCGCCGTTGAAACGGGCGACGACATGGCAATCTACAAGCCCTATATTCGCGTGCAATATAACATTAATGACAACTGGTGGACGGCCTTCCGCTATCGTACCGAGTATGCCCGTCGCAACGGTGATGGACGAGACGACCGTACCGTTTATCGCCCTGAAGTATGGCTGGGCTATAATCTGAATAACTGGATGTTCGAATTAAACGGCATTTATAAAATTGCGGACAGCGAGAATCTCTACAATAACGATAAAGAAGACTACGAATATAACTTCCGCGTCGCTTATAACATCAATTCCTGGGTGCCTTTCTTCGAAATTGGTAACGTTTCTTCAGGTTATAACACTACGACCACAGACGATCGCCAGACGCGTTATCGTATTGGCCTGGGTTATAACTTCTAAGGGCTAATCGCCATTATATCTTCGTTTTATTCATTTGCATTTTGGGATGTGCACATAATTTTCGTGAATAATGTGTATAAGGAATTGACGTTATGTCTAATAATGGAACTATCACCGGAAGCAATAATGGCAATGCCATCAGGCCTTTCGGATTTAGAGATAAAATTGGCTATTTGTGTGGCGACCTGGGAACCTGTTTTATCTTAGGTCTGGTAAACAGTTTTTTAATGATTTACTACACCAACGTACTTGGTGTTTCAGGCGTGATTGTAGGCTCACTGTACTTTGTGACAAAACTCTTTGATGCGTTTGTTGATGTGGGCGTAGGGCGCTTATGCGATACCTCTAAACTCACGGCGCATGGGCGTTTTAACCCCTGGGTGCGCCGCATGAAGTATCCGTTCTGCATTATTGCGGTCGTCTTGTTCCTGCCGTTTGTGAATGACTTTTCTTATACGGCAAAAATTATCTATATCTGCTGCTCCTATTTTGTTTACGGTTCACTGCTATCGACCGTGAGCATTCCTTATGGCGCTATGTCTGCAGCGATTAGCTCTAATCCAGAAGATCGTGTATCGCTGTCAACTTACCGCAGCGTTGGCTCAGCCATCGGCGGCGGCGCAACCGGCTTTTTCATTCCTATCCTGATGTACACCACGTTGGTGGATGGCAGCCAGGTTATCTCCGGGCAACATTTCTTCTGGATTGCTATCGGCTGCGCGGTGTTGGGCTTTATCTTTTTAAGTTTGACCTGTCAGTTAACGACGGAACGCGTGCGCGTCGAGAGAAAAGAGAGCATGCCCGTTTCGGTGCTGCTGAAAGGACTACTACGCAATAAAGCGCTGATTGTTTTAGTCGTTGTGGATTTACTGATCGTGATTAACCAGGGGTTGTCTGGCACCAACATGACCTATCTGTTTAATGACTATTTCCACAATAAAGAGGCCATGTCCGTCGCGTTGCTGTTTACCTTTGGCTCCCTGGTGTTACTGGCGCCGTCAGCGTCATGGCTCACGAGTCGGTTTGGTAAGAAAGAAGCCAGCGTAGGCGCGCTGCTGTTTGCGGTGGTTATGTATGTGATTATGTACTTCGTCCACATTACGGATGCGAAAGTCTATCTGGTGTTCTTGTTCCTGGCGACGCTCGGGGCGGGGCTATTCAACCTGATGATTTGGGCGTTTATGACCGATGTTTGTGACTATCACCAGTATGTCACCGGCGATCGTGAAGATGGCACGGTTTATGGCGTAAACTTCTTTGCCCGTAAGATTGGCCAGGCGTGTGCGGGCGCTATCGGCGGCTTTATGCTGGCGATTATTGGTTACCAATCTTCGTCAACGGGTGGGGCAGTGCAAACCAGCATTGTGCAGGAAAATATCTACACGATGGCGAACCTTCTACCCGCATTGTGTCTGTTCCTTGCGGCGATCATTTTGATTTATTTCTATCCGCTCAACCGTAAAGAAACGCTGAAAATGGAAGAGACGCTGAATAAATTCAACAGTATCAGCAAGTAACGCTATGGCCAGGTGATGCTCTGAAGTAAAGGGGGCGTTGAGAGGAGGCGGGAGCAATCTTGCCTCCTCTTATTTTTGGGTCTTAGATCAGGAGAAGATTTTTTGTGATGTTCATCACAAAAATATTGCATGCCGTTGTGGATAAGATTATTATTCGCCCATCAAACGACCACAAAATAACTATGGGTAAAGGTGTGACTATGCTGACCGCAATCAAAAACGTTTTTGTTTCTTACCTGATCTCAATGTCTGAGCTGCACCCGGAAGTGACTCGCTTCTAACTACTCAAAAAATTTCAGAAAACCGCTTTTTTAAGCGGTTTTTTTATATCGATTTTCCGGGTAGCCATGGACTTTCGACGCGAACGGTATCCCGATGATTTTCCCCGTTAATGATGTGTAGGGCGCTGAGACGACCAATTTCATAATGGGGTAATTGCACCGTTGAAAGCGGCGGCAGGAACAGATCGCCAATGCCCACCATATTGTCATACCCCAATACAGCTACGTCCTCGGGGATCCGTAGCCCCAGTCCCAGCAACGTTTGATAGACCATAAATGCGATACGGTCGTTGCCGCAGATAATGGAATCAAACAGTGGTTTTCCCTGCATGATATGCGCCATAACCTGGGCGGGAATATCGCGATAGTGTTGGTCGCCATATTCCATATAGACGTGGGTCAGCGCGTCTGGATTAATGCCCGCTTCCCGACAAGCTCGTTCAAGCCCGCGGCGGCGGCGAACCGTTGCCAGGTGTGTCTGCGGTAAATGCAGGCATAGGGGATGCGTGTATCCTGCCGCCAGCAGACCGCTTACCGCCGTATACTGGCCGTGCTCATCATCCGGAATAAAGCTCGCGACCGGGTGGTAGAGGCTTTCGCAGTTCGCCAGCACGCAGGGAAGCGTCAGCAGTTTGTCGGGTACCGGCACCTGACGAAGCCCCATGGTGGTGTAAATGATGCCGCTGGGACGGTGAGACAGCAGCAGGTCGACAATGGCTTCGGGGCTGTCGTCGGAAAACATATTCACCACAAAGCTATTCCAGCCGTGGGCGCGCGCAGTTTCCTCGATTGACAATGTAATCTCGACTGAAAATGGTGTGGTCACCGTATCAAGTGCCAGTACGCCAATGGTCTTCGCTGTATCATGCGCGCCGCGTATTTTTTTGGCGGAAAGATCCGGGACGTAGTTAGTCTGAGCAATAGCCGCCTGCACGCGAGCGAGCGTTTCCGGTTTTAACCGTTCCGGGCTGTTCAGCGCGCGTGAAACCGTCATTAGAGAGACGTTTGCCAGCTTTGCCACATCTTTCAGGGATGCCATTTTCTCACTCCACCGTTGCAACGGAACAACTCACTCATTGAGGTTAAAGGGCGCGCTAGTCTAGCGTACTCTGCACGACCGCCATGATATCAAATAGTTGATCTCTGTCTTATTTTTATTATGTTAACGTTAACTTTTGTGATTAACATCGGATCTCTGGGCAAAAGCGTGTGATGCATAATTTATGTTAACGTTATCATCGTGGCGTTAATCCACGATGAGATTGCCATGATGAAAGAACATCACTCTCGCAGTTACCTGTTACTCAGTGCCTTACTGTTTTTCTTTTTTGTCACCTGGTCCTCTTCAGGCTCATTGCTTTCTATCTGGCTCCACCAGGAGGTGGGACTAAAACCCGGGGATACCGGAATAATTTATGCTGTGCTGTCCGTTTCGGCACTGTTTGCACAGATTTGTTACGGCTTTATCCAGGACCGACTGGGTCTGCGTAAAAATCTGCTTTGGTACATCACTATCCTGCTTATCCTCTCGGGGCCGGCCTATTTGTTGTTTGGATATTTGCTCAAACAGAATATTTTGCTCGGCAGTTTATTTGGCGGCATCTATATCGGGCTGACCTTTAACGGCGGGATCGGCGTACTGGAGTCGTACACCGAGCGCGTTGCGCGGCAGACTCACTTTGAATTTGGTAAAGCACGTATGTGGGGCTCGCTGGGATGGGCTGTTGCGACGTTTTTTGCCGGTCTACTGTTTAATATCAACCCTAAACTTAACTTTGCCGTCGCCACGTGTTCCGGGCTGGTGTTTTTTGGTTTACTGATGCGTCTTCGTGTCTTAACTGACCCACAAACTCTGGTTACAGAGGGAGCTGGGGCCAAAGTTAAGCTTGCGGATGCGCTGCGTTTGCTGGTTCTGCCACGCTTCTGGGCGCTGGTTTTTTTTGTTGTCGGGACCTGTATTTACAGCGTCTACGATCAGCAGTTTCCCATCTATTTCTCATCGCAGTTCCCGACGTTGCAGGAAGGAAATGCAATGTACGGTTACCTCAATTCGTTCCAGGTTTTCCTTGAAGCTGCTGGTATGTTTTGTGCCCCGTGGCTGGTTAACCGCATTGGCGCGAAAAATGGCCTGATATTTGCCGGTATGGTGATGGCGCTGCGGATGGTGGCCTCTGGACTTGTAGAGGGGCCGCTGTTGATCTCAATAACCAAACTGCTGCACGGTATCGAACTCCCTGTTTTGCTCGTCTCCATTTTCAAATACAACAGCGCGCATTTTGATAAGCGTCTGTCTTCCACGCTTTATCTGGTCGGATTCGCTTGCACCAGCTCAATTATTGCGACCGTCCTTTCTCCTCTCGCAGGCTATAGCTATGAAAAATATGGCTTCGCTGAGTCCTATCTTTTTATGGGAGCGCTGGTGTTCTGCACGACCTTTATTTCCATTTTCCTATTACGCGCCAGTAAGCCAGCCTCCGCTCCGCTGCTGCCGCAATCTTCTGCTGTCTGAACAAAGAGTGAATCCTATGACTTTTTCCATTGCCCAAGCTGAACAGGAATTACAGGCTCGGCGTGCGGCGCTAAACCCGCGCTGGTATCCACATTATCATCTTGCTGCTCAGGCAGGCTGGATGAACGATCCCAACGGGCTAGTCTGGTTTGACGGTTGGTATCATGCGTTTTATCAGCATCATCCCTACTCCACGCAGTGGGGGCCGATGCACTGGGGGCATGCCCGTAGCCGCGATCTTGTGCATTGGGAGCATTTGCCCGTGGCATTGGCCCCGGAAGGGCCAGAGGATAAAGACGGCTGCTTTTCCGGTTCCGCCGTGGTGGACGGCGACACGCTAGCACTTCTCTATACCGGGCATAAGTTTCATGGCGACTCCAGTAGTGATGACAATCTCTACCAGGTGCAGTGCCTGGCGACCAGCCGTGACGGTATCCATTTTGAACGCCAGGGGCAGGTGATTGATACGCCTGCCGGTTTGCATCATTTCCGCGATCCAAAAGTATGGCGAGAAGGTGATTATTGGTATGTGGTCATCGGCGCGCGCGTGGGCGATACGGGACAGGTACGTTTATATCGTTCCCGTGACCTTCGTGAGTGGCAGGATGAAGGGCTGCTGGCTGAGGCGAAAGAGGGGGCGGGCTACATGTGGGAGTGCCCGGATTTCTTCAGGTTAAATGGAAAGTGGATATTGATGTTTTCCCCACAAGGAATGGCTGCCAAGGGCTATCACAACCGTAACCTGTTCCAGAGCGGCTACTTGATTGGCGACTGGCAGCCGGGACACCCTTTTGTGCCTGAAGGGGAATTTGTGGAGATGGATCACGGCCACGATTTTTACGCTCCGCAGAGTTTCCTGACGCCAGATGGTCGCCGTATTGTGATGGGCTGGATGGATATGTGGGAATCACCGATGCCGGAACAGCACGACGGCTGGGCGGGGATGCTCACTCTGCCTCGCGAGATTCGCTTGGGTGATGATAATCGTCTGAGAATGACGCCGGCCAAGGAAATGGCGGTGTTACGCGGCAGCTATTATCCGTTACTTGCGCAGCAGTTAAAGAACCAATCATCGCCGATTGTTGAGGATGCGCAAGTCATTGAATTGGATCTGGTGTGGGATATCCACAGCGCAACGGCTGAATGCTACGGGATCGCTTTAGGGGCCGGTTTGCGGGTCTTTGTTGATGCTCAGGCGCAGCGATTGGTACTTGAGCGGCGTTATCCAGAGTTTGCTCTGGAGGGAAGCCGCAGCGTAGCGCTACCTGAAGGCAACCGCCTCTCGTTGCGTATTTTCATCGATCGGTCTTCTGTCGAGGTGTTCGTTAATGAGGGGGAAGCCTGCTTAAGCAGCCGTATCTATCCTCAAGAAGCCCAGCGCCAGCTTTGCGTCTTCGCCAGTCATGGCAGCGCGACGTTGAGCTCTGGTGGCTATTGGCCTTTGGATCAATAACGAGGAACGGCAACGATGAATATCTGGGCGTTAGGTGATGCGGTGGTCGATCTTCTCCCTTTATCGGAGAAGCAGTACGAGGTATGCCCCGGCGGTGCGCCGCTGAATGTGGCCGTTGGCGCGGCGCGATTAGGGTGTCACAGTGGTTTTATTGGTCGGGTAGGCGACGATCCCTTTGGTCATCTTTTACAGCAGACGCTAGTCACATATGGCGTCAATGTTAAGGCGCTGGAACAAGATAGCCTGCATCGCACCAGCACTGTTGTAGTTTCGCTGGGAAAAGGAGGGGAACGAGATTTTACCTTTCTGGTAAGCCCGTCAGCCGATCAGTTTCTCTCGGTACAGGCGCTGCCAGCATTCGGGGCGGATATTTTACATTTCTGCTCATTGGCGCTGGTAGCACCGGTTTGCCGCGATACCCTGGCACAGGCGGCGGTACGTATTAAACAACACCAGGGCTTACTGAGTTTTGATGTCAATCTTCGGGCACAAATGTGGCCGGAGCCGGAAATCATGCTGGAAACGGTACGGCAGTTTGCTTTGCAGGCCGATATCCTCAAGCTGTCTGAAGAAGAGTGGTACTGGCTTACCCAGACGCAGGATTTTAGTCACGCGACTGCGGCAATTGCCGCCTATCCTGCGAGGCTCAAAGTGATCACTTACGGTGCACAGGGGGCAATGGTGTTATGGCAGGATCAGGTTATTCATTTTAACGGCTATACCGTAGAGAGTGTTGATACGACGGGCGCTGGTGACGCGTTTATGGCCGGGCTGTTGGCGAGCATTGCACAATATGGATTACCCGCCAGTTTCCCCATGCTTCACGCCGCTATTGCACAAGCAAGCGCCTGCGGGGCATTGGCAACAACGCAAAAGGGGGCGCTCACCGCGGTGCCTGATAACGCGACAATGGCACAGTTCCTTGCCGTCCACCCGCTACCGGAGTATGAGATAAAATAGTCAACGCCGGATCCCGGATTTGCCGTCCGGTATCCGGCAGTGCTTTCATACTGGCAATCAATGCTTTCTATTCGTGCGCCGCTTTTTTGACGATCAGTATTCCCACGTCTCCGGGTCAATCCCCAGCTCACGCATAATTTCTTTCGCCGCTTCCGGGATTTCATCGCTGCGCTCTTTGCGCAGGTCTTCATCGTTCGGCAGTGGTTGACCGGTAAATGCATGCAGGAACGCTTCACACAGCAATTCGCTGTTGGTGGCGTGACGCAGGTTGTTCACCTGACGACGCGTGCGTTCATCGGTGAGGATCTTCAACACCTTCAGAGGAATGGAAACCGTAATTTTTTTTACTTGCTCACTCTTCTTACCGTGCTCAGCGTATGGGCTGATATATTCGCCGCTCCATTCAGCCATGAGATACCTTTAATCCTCTAGTCATTAGTTAACAGGCCGGTTGACGACCATGATCGCGCGCAGTTTACCGTACGGGCCCCGTTCTGGCACGGGTTTAGCCACCGCAAATGTGCGCTAATGCATATAATTTTAACGGCTATTTGCCAATAGCTCAATCTATACGCAAAGAAGTTTAGATGTCTAGATGTATTGACGGCTATGTAAACAATGTTTACTCTGGAGTCTGACTTTTCACAGACCTTGCCAGGAACGAATCATCATGACCCGTAAACAGGCCACCATCGCAGTGCGTAGCGGTTTAAATGACGACGAGCAGTATGGTTGTGTTGTCCCGCCTATCCATCTTTCCAGCACCTACAACTTTACCGGTTTTAACGAGCCGCGTGCGCATGACTACTCTCGTCGCGGTAACCCGACGCGTGATGTGGTTCAGCGGGCGCTGGCCGAGCTGGAAGGTGGCGCGGGCGCGGTGATGACCAATACCGGAATGTCGGCGATTCACCTGGTGACGACCGTTTTCTTAAAGCCGGGCGACCTGCTGGTGGCGCCGCACGACTGTTACGGCGGCAGCTACCGTCTGTTCGATAGCCTGGCAAAACGCGGCTGCTATCGCGTGCTGTTTGTCGATCAGGGCAATGATGAAGCGTTAAAAGCGGCGCTGGCAGAAAAACCGAAACTGGTGCTGGTAGAAAGTCCAAGCAACCCATTGTTACGCGTGGTCGATATTGCGAAAATCTGTCAACTGGCCCGGGAAGCCGGTGCGGTGAGCGTAGTCGATAACACCTTCCTGAGCCCGGCGCTGCAAAACCCGCTGGCGTTAGGCGCGGATCTGGTGCTGCACTCGTGCACCAAATACCTGAACGGTCACTCTGACGTGGTGGCGGGCGTGGTGATTGCCAAAGATCCTGAAACCGTCACAGAACTGGCATGGTGGGCGAATAATATCGGCGTCACCGGCAGCGCGTTCGACAGCTACCTGCTGCTGCGCGGCCTGCGCACGCTCTCTCCGCGAATGGAAGTGGCGCAGCGTAACGCCTATGCGATTGTCGACTTCCTGAAAACACAGCCGCTGGTAAAAAAACTGTATCATCCTTCTCTGCCGGAAAATCAGGGGCATGAAATCGCGGCCCGTCAGCAGAAAGGTTTTGGCGCCATGCTGAGCTTTGAGCTGGGCGGCGACGAACAAACTCTGCGCCGCTTCCTGAGCGGTCTGTCGTTATTCACCCTGGCGGAATCGCTGGGTGGCGTTGAGAGCCTGATCTCTCACGCGGCAACCATGACGCATGCGGGCATGGCGCCTGAAGCGCGCGCTGCCGCAGGCATTTCTGAGACGCTATTGCGCATCTCAACCGGTATTGAAGATAGTGAAGACTTAATTGCCGATTTGGAAAATGGATTCCGGATCGCAGCCGAGGGGTAAACATGAGTGTGATTGCGCAGGCAGGGGCGAAAGAACGTCAGCTGCATAAATTTGGTGGCAGTAGTCTGGCTGACGTGAAGTGTTACCTGCGTGTTGTCGGCATTATGGCTGAGTACTCGCAGCCCGGCGATATGATGGTGGTTTCCGCAGCCGGTAGCACCACTAACCAGCTGATCAGCTGGCTGAAGCTCAGCCAGACCGATCGCCTCTCTGCGCATCAGGTTCAGCAGTCCTTGCGCCGTTATCAGTCTGATTTGATTAGCGGCCTGCTGCCTGCCGAAATCGCTGATGGCATGATTGCCGATTTTATCCACGACCTCGAGCGTCTGGCCGGGTTATTAGATGCGGGCGTAGACGACGCGGTGTACGCCGAAGTGGTGGGCCACGGTGAAGTGTGGTCGGCGCGCTTGATGGCGGAAGTGCTGAAGCTGCAAGGTCTGGATGCCGCCTGGCTGGACGCGCGCGCCTTTTTACGCGCTGAGCGCAGCGCGCAGCCGCAGGTGGATGAAGGTTTATCCTACCCACTGCTGCAACAGCTGCTGGCGCAGCATCCGGGAAAACGTCTGGTGGTGACCGGTTTTATCAGCCGCAACAATGCGGGCGAAACCGTTCTGCTGGGCCGTAACGGTTCGGACTACTCGGCTACCCAAATTGGCGCGCTGGCGGGCGTTTCCCGCGTCACTATCTGGAGTGATGTCGCCGGGGTATACAGCGCTGACCCGCGCAAAGTGAAAGATGCCTGTTTGCTGCCGCTGCTGCGTCTGGATGAAGCCAGTGAACTGGCGCGCCTTGCGGCTCCGGTTCTGCACGCCCGCACGTTGCAGCCGGTTTCCGGCAGCGATATCGACCTGCAATTACGCTGTAGCTATACGCCGGATCAAGGCTCGACGCGCATTGAGCGCGTTCTGGCATCCGGCACCGGCGCACGTATCGTCACCAGCCATGATGACGTCTGCTTAATTGAGTTCCGCGTTCCCGCAAGCCAGGACTTTAAACTGGCGTATAAAGAAATTGACCAACTGCTCAAGCGCACCCAGATCCGCCCGCTGGCGGTCGGCGTTCATACCGATCGCCAACTGCTGCAATTCTGCTATACCTCGGAAGTGGCCGACAGCGCGCTGAAAATTCTCGACGAGGCCGGTTTGCCGGGCGAACTGCGCCTGCGTCAGGGGCTGGCGCTGGTGGCGATGGTTGGTGCGGGCGTTGCCCGTAATCCGCTGCACTGCCACCGTTTCTGGCAGCAGTTGAAAGGTCAGCCGGTGGAATTCACCTGGCAGTCGGAAGAGGGGATAAGCCTGGTTGCCGTGCTGCGCGCAGGGCCGACGGAAAGTCTGATTCAGGGGCTACACCAGTCGCTGTTCCGCGCTGAAAAACGTATCGGCCTGGTACTGTTCGGCAAAGGCAACATTGGCTCCCGCTGGCTGGAGCTGTTTGCCCGCGAGCAGGGAACGCTCTCTGCCCGCACCGGGTTCGAATTTGTGCTGGCAGGCGTGGTGGACAGTCGCCGCAGCCTGTTGAGCTATGAAGGGCTGGACGCCAGCCGCGCGCTGGCTTTCTTCGACGATGAAGCTATTGAACAAGATGAAGAGTCGCTGTTCCTGTGGATGCGCGCTCACCCATATGACGATTTAGTGGTGCTTGATGTCACGGCGAGCGAGCAGCTGGCCGATCAGTACCTCGATTTCGCCAGCCACGGTTTCCACGTGATCAGCGCCAATAAACTGGCTGGCGCGAGCAGCAGCGATAAGTATCGTCAGATCCACGACGCGTTTGAGAAAACCGGCCGCCACTGGCTGTATAACGCCACCGTCGGCGCAGGTCTGCCGGTTAACCACACCGTGCGCGATCTTATCGACAGCGGCGACAGCATTCTGGCGATCAGCGGCATCTTCTCCGGCACGCTCTCCTGGCTATTCCTGCAATTCGACGGCAGCGTACCGTTTACCGACCTGGTCGATCAGGCCTGGCAGCAAGGGTTAACCGAACCTGACCCGCGCGTAGACCTTTCCGGCAAAGACGTGATGCGTAAACTGGTGATTCTGGCACGTGAAGCGGGCTATGACATCGAGCCGGATCAGGTGCGCGTAGAATCGCTGGTGCCAGCACACTGCGAAGAAGGGTCTATCGACCACTTCTTTGAAAACGGCGATGAGCTGAATGAACAGATGATCCAGCGTCTGGAAGCCGCTCAGGAAATGGGGCTGGTGCTGCGCTACGTGGCGCGTTTCGATGCCAACGGCAAAGCGCGCGTGGGCGTGGAAGCCGTACGTCAGGAGCATCCGCTGGCGGCGCTGCTGCCGTGCGACAACGTGTTTGCTATCGAAAGCCGCTGGTATCGCGATAACCCGCTGGTGATCCGCGGGCCGGGAGCTGGGCGCGACGTGACGGCTGGGGCGATTCAGTCGGATATTAATCGTTTGGCGCAGTTGCTGTAGGATATGTTGCCGGATGGCGCTGCGCTTATCCGGCCTACGCGAAAGTATTAGCCGTTGTAGGCCGGATAAGATGCGCCAGCATCGCCATCCGGCAGCTTCACCCTTTCGCAAACACCTCTTTCGCCGCGAACAGTCCGTTTAGCGCTGCCGGGAATCCGGCATAAACCGCCATCTGCATGATCACTTCAATAATCTCGTCCTGCGTTAATCCCACATGGAGCGCGGCGGCAATGTGCACCTTCAACTGTGGCGCGGCGTTGCCCAATGCGGTGAGTGCGGCGACGGTGGCAATCTCGCGGCTGCGTAAGTCCAGACCTGGCCGGGCGTAGATATCGCCAAAGGGAAACTCGAGCAGGTAGCGTGCAAAGTCTGGCGCAATATCTTTCAGGCTCTCGACGACCGCCTCTCCCCCTTTCCCATCAACCTGTTGCAGCATTTCCTTTCCGATAACATAGCGTTCTGAATGCATGATCATTTCCTCATCGATTGGCTGTATGGCGAGAGAATAGGCGGCGCAGAATGATTTGGATAATACCGATTCCGTGATACCTTTTCGGTATGACAAATTCTCCGCTTCACTCTCTGGATATTCGCCTGCTGCGCTACTTTGCGGTGGTGGCCCAGGAGAACAACATGAGCCGCGCGGCGCAGCGTCTGTTTATGTCCCAGCCGCCGCTCAGCCGCCATATTCGCCAGCTTGAAGAACGGCTGGGGGTAACGCTTTTTGTCCGTCATACCAAAGGGCTGACGCTCACGGATGAAGGACAGCGGGTGCTGGACATTATCCGGCCACTGCTGGCGCTACAGGATAAAACGTATGTTGCGTTGAGCCAGCTTGGGCAAACCGGCACCCATTCGCTGCGCTTTGGCCTGACCACGGCCTTTGAGCAGGGCGTTTTCAACTCGCTGGAAATGGAGCTTGAAGCGCGCGTCGGGGCGTTGAATATTGCGCGTCATGGTTCGCCTGAGCTGGTGCGTCAGGTGCGGCGTGGAAAACTCGATGCCGCGCTAGTCGCGCTGCCGCTGGAGACGCAAGGGCTTACCGTCATTCCGCTCGACCGCCAGGAGCCGCTCATCGCCGCTTTACCCGCCCTCTGGCCGGAAGCGAAGGCCGATTCACTGACCCTCAACCTGCTTAACACTCGACCCTTGTTCTGGTTTAAGCGCGAGCGTAACCCGGCGTTTTTCGACTACACGCGGGATATTTTCCGCCGTGCAGGTTATTCGCCCAACTGCATTGAAGAACCGCTGGAACATGATGTCCTGCTGGCCCGTATTGCCCGTGGTGAGGGCGTGAGCCTGTTTCCGGCGTCGTTTGCCGCAATCCAGCGGCAGGGCGTGGTTTTTCGACCGCTGAACAATAGCCCGTTACGCGTGCAGTCTGGACTGATCATGCTGGCGGATAATGAAACGCGGTATGGCTGGTTGGCGAGCGTCGTCTAAGCCGATTCTCGCGTCACCAGCTGCCCGGAGAGGGTAATCGACTGGCATTCCAGCGTGGGTTCTTTGAGCTTACGAATGATGAGCGTTGCGGCCTGGCGTCCGGTCTCTTCGCTGGCTGACGAGACGTAGCTAAAGGCCGGTGAGGTGAGGTTGATATGCAGCATATCCTCAAAACCAATCAGCGCGACCTGCTGGGTCAGAAAAACGTCCTTCCCCACGGTGCGGCCCACTTTATGAATGCCATCAATGCAGCCTATCATCGCGTCTGGCGAATGACACAGCACGGCGGTGATGGCGTTATTATTTTCCAGTAGCTGACGCGTGGCGATGCTGGCGGCGTGGGTATCATCGCCGCAGGCTGGCGTGAATTCGTCGCGAGGCGTAATGCCGTAGCGCGACAAGGTATTGCGAAACCCTTCGAGTCGCTGCTGGCGAATCAGGTTGTTTTCCTGGCCGCCAAGATAGGCAATGTAGCGATGCCCGCGCTCAATGAGGTAGCGTGTGGCCAGACTTGCCGCCTGCTGGTTATCGCGCAGAACAAGGTTGCAGGCTTCTTTGATAGGAGATTGCGACACCACCACCACCGGCATTGGGCATTGGCGAATTTGTGCCGGGAGCGTATCGCGGTTGACGTCTGAGGCCAGATAAATCACCCCGGCGACGCCCTGCTGTTTGAACGATAACAGGCAGCGTTCGAGATGCTCATGTTCATTGAGCGGCTGGCCAAGAAAGACCATAAAACCCTGCGACTCCAGCTCCTGAACAATGCTTGCCATCACCTTGATGGAAAAACTGTCGCTAAAATCGCGCAGAATCAGGCCAATCAGATTGGAGGTATTAGAACGCAGGTTGGCGGCGGCGATATTGTGGATATAGCCCAGTTCAGTGATGGCAGCCTGCACTTTCTCAATCGTCGCCTCAGAGATTTTGCCTTTCTGGCGAAGCACGAGTGAGACGGTAGACACCGACACCCCCGCGCGTTTGGCGACATCAATTATGCTGACTTTCTTCAAAATCACTCCCTGAGCTGGCTCGACAATCCACTGAAAGCAAGAAGGTTCCCATCAGTGACGGGAACCTCCAACACACCTGTAATCTTATGATTATTTGCCAATCATCGTCGACATGGTTTGCGCGATAAATTGCGCTCGCGCGCCAAATATCACCTGAATACCGTTATCGCCCACGAAAACGACACCACGCGCGCCGATGTTGTTCAGACCATCCTTATCCACGACCTTTTTATCTTCGACTTCAAGACGCAGCCGCGTGATGCAGGAACCGACGGAAGCAATATTCTGCTGACCTCCCAGCAGGCCGATGATGTCGGTCGCCAGTTCGGTATCGCTTTTGTCATTGGCGGTCACCGTCGTTTCTGTGCGGCCCGGCGTTTTCACGTCAAAGCGGCGGATCACAAAGCGGAAGGTGAAGTAGTAGATCAATGCCATCGGCACGCCAACGATAATCGCGCTCAGGAAGTTGGTCTGGTAGCCGTTAAATGACGGCAGGATGCCAAACGAAATGTAATCGATAAGCCCGGCTGAGAACGACTTGGCGATATGGGCATGCAGCAGGTACATCGCCATATAGGAGAGGCCGGCCATAATCGCGTTGAAAACGTAGAGAATAGGCGCCACGAAGATAAAGGTAAATTCAACTGGCTCGGTGATGCCGGTCAGGAAGCAGGTCAGCGCGGCGGAGAACAGAATACCGGCGGCAATTTTCTTATTGCGGGTATGCGCTTCGTGATACATCGCAAGGCAGGCTGCTGGCAGCGCGAACAGCATCAGCGGGAACTCACCTTGCATAAACTTACCGGCATTCTGGTAAGAATCGCTGCTAAAGGATTTCACCCCTTCTTCCAGCATTTTGAACCAGATAGTCTGGTCGCCGTGGATCACCTGACCTGCGTGAGTGGTGTAATCGCCGAAGGAGTACCAGAAGGATGGATACCAGATGTGGTGCAGACCCAGCGGGATCAGCGCGCGTTCAACCAGACCAAAAATAAAGGTTGAGGCGGCCTGGTTATCGCCGTTGATAATGACCGAAAGTGCGTCAATACCGGCCTGAATATGCTGCCAGATGTACGGCAGAATCAGCCCAAGCACAAACGACAGCAGCGCGGTGGCGATAGCAACAAAGCGCTTACCGGAGAAGAAGCCGAGGAACTCAGGCAATTGCAGTTTGTGGAAACGGTTATAGCACCATGCGGCCAGGATACCGCAAATCAGGCCGCCAAAGACGCCCATCTGCAAGGTAGGGATCCCCACCACCATGGCATATTTCCCGCCCTGGCTCGCCATTTCAGGGGTGATACTCAACACGGTACTGATGGTGACGTTGGTGACGAAAACCGAGACGGCCGCCGACAATGCGGCAATGCCGGACTCTGACGCCAGACCCACCGCGGAACCGATGGCGAACAACATCGGCAGGTTATCGAAGATAATCCCGCCCGCGTTCATCATCAACGGAAGATGAAATTTATCCCCGAACGCCAGCAGCAGACCGGCCGCGGGCAGCAGCGAGATCGGCAGCATCAGCGCGCGACCAATCATCGACAGTTTAGAAAGCGATTTTATAAAGCTCGATATCAGACTCATACTGATTTCCCCGAATAGCCGCCTCTTCGTGCGTGCTTTTCATAACCCTGTTTATGGTGAGTATAACGTTTTAGTAGAACGTTCTACTTATCGTGAAACAACCCATTAACGTCTGCAATAGAATTTTGTATGAGGGATAAGATGTTTGAGAGATATGCGATATACATCTCAATTTTAATTGCGTATAAAAAATGTGGTTATCTTCAGAAGGACGATCGTAAAAGGTGGTGAGTCGTATAAAACGTAGTCAGCTGAATTTTTTTCATCTTCGCTGAACATTACTCACTTTTTACGCCGATCTTTCTATTGACGACCGTCCCATTTTGGGGCATTTTTACATCCAGACGTCTAAACGGATAGATGTTCACAACACAACAATAATGACATGCGATTGATGAGGTAAGGTATGAGCTTTTTTCACGCCAACCAGCGGGAAGCGCTGAATCAGAGTCTGGCCGAAGTTGGGCAGATTAACGTTTCTTTTGAATTTTTCCCGCCGCGCACCAGTGAAATGGAGCAAACCCTGTGGAACTCTATCGATCGCCTAAGCAGCTTGAAGCCAAAATTTGTATCGGTCACCTACGGTGCAAATTCCGGTGAACGTGACCGTACGCACAGCATTATTAAAGGCATTAAAGACCGCACCGGTCTGGAAGCCGTACCGCACCTGACCTGTATTGATGCCAGCCGCGATGAGCTGCGCGCTATCGCTCAGGACTACTGGAACAACGGTATTCGCCATATTGTGGCGCTGCGTGGTGATTTGCCGCCGGGCAGCGGTAAACCGGATATGTATGCCGCCGACCTGGTGACGCTGTTAAAAGACGTCGCGGATTTTGATATCTCCGTGGCCGCGTATCCAGAAGTGCACCCGGAAGCGAAAAGCGCCCAGGCTGACCTGCTCAACCTGAAACGCAAAGTGGATGCCGGGGCCAACCGCGCAATCACTCAATTCTTCTTCGATGTGGAAAGCTATTTGCGTTTTCGCGACCGCTGCGTAACCGCGGGCATTGATGTGGAGATTATCCCAGGCATTCTGCCGGTATCGAACTTCAAGCAGGCAAAGAAATTTGCCGATATGACCAACGTGCGCATTCCTTCCTGGATGTCGCAGATGTTCAACGGTCTGGATGATGATGCGGAAACCCGCAAGCTGGTGGGGGCGAATATCGCCATGGACATGGTTAAGATCCTCAGCCGTGAAGGAGTGAAAGATTTCCACTTCTACACTTTAAACCGCGCGGAAATGAGTTACGCCATCTGCCACACGCTGGGTGTGCGCCCGGCTTAATTGCTGCCACATCGCGATTAATCCTTGCCCTGTTTATGCAGGGCTTTTGCTTTGTTGATGCCTTCCTCAACGGTGCTATTGCCGCTTAGAAAATAATAAATCCATTTATTCTATATGGATTTATTATTAATTCTCCCTGACGATCACAGCTATTTACCCTGCATTATGTAAGGATAAGGTGCGACCTACGTAGAAATTCCTCTCTGGCAAGGGAAAAATAAGAGGAATTAGCTATCAAATCCGTGGGTCATTTCAGCTATAACTTATCAGCGTGGGTGTATATCTTAATGATAAATACTGTAAGGGAGCATAGTGATGAGCACGCCAGACGATATCCAGAACGCAGGTAAATGTCCTTTCCACCACGGTGGTGGACACGATCAAAGCGCCGGCGCTGGCACCAGTACGAAAGACTGGTGGCCAAAGCAGTTGCGCGTTGACCTACTTAATCAGCATTCCAATCGATCCAACCCGCTGGGTGAGGATTTCGATTACCGCAAAGAATTCAGCAAACTAGACTACTCCGCGTTAAAAGGTGATATCCGCGCGCTGTTAACCGACTCCCAATCCTGGTGGCCTGCCGACTGGGGCAGCTATGTGGGGCTGTTTATCCGTATGGCGTGGCACGGTGCAGGAACCTACCGTTCAATGGACGGACGCGGTGGCGCAGGTCGCGGCCAGCAGCGTTTCGCCCCACTGAACTCCTGGCCGGATAACGTGAGCCTGGACAAGGCGCGTCGTCTGCTGTGGCCAATCAAGCAGAAATACGGCCAGAAAATCTCCTGGGCTGACCTGTACATCCTCGCCGGTAACGTGGCGCTGGAAAACTCTGGCTTCCGTACCTTTGGTTTCGGTGCCGGGCGTGAAGACGTCTGGGAACCAGATCTGGACGTTAACTGGGGTGATGAAAAAGCCTGGCTGGCGCACCGTGACCCGGAAGAGCTGGCGAAACGTCCGCTGGCTGCCACTGAAATGGGCTTAATCTATGTGAACCCGGAAGGGCCAAACGCCAGCGGTGAACCGCTGTCGGCGGCATCGGCGATTCGCGCCACCTTCGGCAATATGGGGATGGACGACGAAGAGACCGTCGCGCTTATCGCCGGCGGCCATACGCTGGGTAAAACCCACGGTGCTGCAGAAGCCACGCATGTGGGTGCCGATCCTGAAGCTGCGCCAATTGAGGCGATGGGCCTGGGTTGGGCAAACAGCTTCGGCAGCGGCGCGGGTGCGGACGCGATTACCTCCGGTCTGGAAGTGGTCTGGACGCAGACGCCTACTCAGTGGAGCAACTATTTCTTCGAGAACCTGTTCAAATACGAATGGGTGCAGACCCGCAGCCCGGCTGGCGCTATTCAGTTTGAAGCGGTTGACGCACCGGATCTGATCCCTGACCCGTTTGACCCTGAGAAAAAACGCAAGCCAACCATGCTGGTCACCGACCTGACGCTGCGTTTCGACCCAGAATTCGAGAAAATTTCTCGCCGCTTCCTCAACGATCCGCAGGCGTTTAATGAAGCCTTCGCTCGTGCATGGTTCAAGTTGACCCACCGTGATATGGGGCCAAAAGCGCGTTACATTGGCCCGGAAGTGCCGAAAGAAGATCTGATTTGGCAGGATCCGCTGCCGCATCCATTCTTCCAGCCTACTGCCGAAGATATTGAAAGTCTGAAAGCGGATATCGCCGCATCCGGTCTTTCCGTAAGCGAACTGGTTTCCGTCGCCTGGGCGTCCGCCTCTACCTTCCGTGGTGGTGACAAACGTGGCGGCGCTAACGGTGCACGTCTGGCGCTGGCGCCGCAGAGAAGCTGGGACGTTAACGCCACAGCCGCTCGCGTATTGCCTGTGTTAGAAGGCATCTATAAGTCAGCGCACAAAGCCTCACTGGCCGATATTATCGTGCTAGCAGGCGTGGTGGGTGTCGAGAAGGCAGCGAAAGCGGCGGGCGTCATCGTCAACGTTCCATTTGCGCCGGGCCGCGTTGATGCGCGCCAGGATCAGACGGATATCGAGATGTTTGAGCTGCTCAAGCCGATTGCCGATGGGTTCCGTAACTATCGCGCGGCACCGGGTGAAGCGACCACCGAGTCCTTGCTTATCGATAAAGCACAGCTTCTGACGCTGACCGCGCCGGAAATGACGGTGCTGGTAGGTGGCCTGCGCGTATTGGGCGCGAACTTTGACGGAAGCCAGCACGGCGTACTTACCGACAACGTGGGCGTACTCAGCACTGATTTCTTCTCGAATCTGCTGGATATGCGCACCGAGTGGAAAGCGACGGATGCCACTTCTGAGCTGTTCGAAGGACGCGATCGCGTCAGCGGTGAAGTGAAATACACGGCGACGCGTGCGGATCTGGTGTTCGGTTCCAATGCGGTACTGCGTGCTCTGGCCGAGGTTTATGCCTCCAGCGATGCTAAAGAGAAGTTTGTCAGAGACTTCGTTGCGGCATGGGTGAAAGTGATGAACCTGGACCGTTTCGACCTGCTGTAAGGTGGGTTTGACGGTATAAAAAAATCCCCGCTTCGCGGGGATTTTTGTTTATGGGGTGCGGTGTCGTAATGCCCCTCACCCCGGCCCTCTCCCCAAAGGGGCGAGGGAGAACAGCAGCCAAAGCTACTTTTACGCTCTGCTCTCACAAACCGCACTAAACGGTTCCCTCTCCCCTATGGGGAGAGGGTTAGGGGGAGGGAATTACTCCCACTCCTGCAAGAAACGCTGCCCATACTGATCGGCCACCAGCAGCGCCGCGTATACACGGTCAGGATCTGCACCACCCGGCATGTTGTGAATCGTCTCACCTTCCGCGCAGGCCGCTTCCGCGACCAGGCGCATTTTTTCAGGAATATTTTCTTTGATATCCAGCTGCGCCAGGGTGATTGGCAGGCCAACGCTGTGACACAGTGCGGCAACGGTTTCAATTTCATCCACCGAGGCATTTTCCAGCACCAGTTGCGTCAGCGTTCCGAAAGCAACTTTTTCACCGTGATAGAAGTGGTGAGCATCCGGGATCGCCGTCATGCCATTGTGAATCGCATGTGCCGCCGCCAGGCCACCGCTTTCAAAGCCGACGCCGCTTAGATAGGTATTGGCTTCAATGACGCGTTCCAGCGCAGGGGTGACCACGTGTTGTTCGGCGGCCAGCATCGCTTTTTCGCCTTCTTCAATCAGCGTGTTGTAACACAGTTCAGCCAGCGCCAGCGCCGCCTGAGTGCATTGACCGCCTGCCATCGTGGTAGCTCCACTGCGCGAACAGGCGCGGGCTTCAAACCAGGTGGCTAAGGCATCGCCAATCCCGGCTGCCAGCAAACGTGCGGGCGCGCCGGCAACGATTTTAGTGTCGACGATAACCATATTGGGGTTATGCGGCAGCATCAGATAACGATCGAATTCGCCCTCGTCGGTGTAGAGCACGGACAGCGCGCTGCACGGCGCATCGGTGGAGGCGATGGTCGGCACAATAGCGACCGGGAGATTCATAAAGTGAGCCAGCGCTTTAGCGGTATCCAGCGTTTTCCCGCCGCCGATACCTAAAATAGCGCTGCATTTTGCACTGTTCGCCACGTCTTGCAGACGGTTGACTTCATTTTGCGAACATTCGCCGCCGAACGGCGCGATTTCTACTGACAGACCCGCCTCGGTCAGGCTTTTACGCAGCGTCTCCTCGGCAAAGCCGAGAACGAATTTATCGCCCACGACCAGCCAGCTGTTGGCCATGGGTTTTAAGTAGTCGCCAAGTCGCGTGATAACGTCTGCGCCCTGAATATACTTACCTGGTGATTGAATAATGCGATCCATACATTTCTCCCTTACAGGTTCAGATTACCAAATGCGTTTTTCCAGTCTTGCTCGAACTTCTCAATAGCTGACTCTACCGCGGGTGTGCCGAGCATTTGTTGCGCTACATCTAAAGGAAGGGTGATGGCTTCGCATCCCGCCAATAAACAGTCCAGCGCCTGACGCGGTGTTTTAAAGCTGGCGGCGAGCACTTTGCTTTCGGGCGCGTGTAATTCCAGTAAAGATTGCAGCTCTTGTACCATGCGGATGCCGTCGCCGCCCTGGGCGTCAACGCGATTGACGTAAGGCGCAACGTATTTCGCCCCCGCCAGCGCCGCCAGCAGCCCCTGTGAAGCGCTATAGACCGCGGTGCCAAGCGTTGGGATACCTTCTTTTTTCAGGCGTTTAATAGCGGCCAACCCTTCGGCAGTGACCGGGATTTTCACCACGATACCGGGGATAGCTTCGCTTAATTTGCGCGCCTCAGCGACCATGCCGTCGGCATCCCGGCTCATGGTTTGGGCAAACAGCGTACCGGTTTCGCCGACCGCTTTTTTTAATCGTGGCAGCACGTCCCAGATAGATTCACGGCTAGCCGCCACAATGCTCGGATTGGTCGTCACACCGGCAAGCGGGAAGATTCGGGCCAGGCGTTCAACTTCCTGCACGTTAGCGGTATCCAGATACAGTTCCATGCTATTTCCTCTTACAGTTCCAGTTCGTGTTGCAGCAGGCTGGCAATGGCGTCGGCAGAGGCGGCATTGACCAGCGAGTTGCGGAATTCGGCATGCATAATGCGGCGGGCCAGGCGCGAGAAGATGCGCATATGCTGGTCACCGGCGGCATGTTTGTTGAGCGTCAGCATGATGATGAATTGCGCTTCTTCATCGCCCCAGGCGACGGGAGCAGGCAGGCGAGCAACGCTAATGGTCGACTGCTCGATGTGTTCGGACTTGCTGTGTGGAATGGCGAAACTAAAACCCAGGCCGGTGGAGAAAACCGCCTCACGCGCCCACAGGTCAGCTTCCAGCTTACGCGGATAGCGGCAACGTCCGGCGAGCAGCAGGTTGTCGGTCATCCCCTTAAGCACCTCTTCTTTACTGCGCCAATCGTTATCCAGCGAAATGCAGCGTGGGATAATCAGCGGGGCATCCTGCTGGCTCATGCGGAATTGGGCGAGCAGATGTTCGACTTCCAGCGAGGTGCGGCAAGCCATTGCCTGGTTTAGCAACTGACGGCAGGCACGGCTGTCGAGCTGTGCCAGACGCGCTTTGGTTGCCGGAATGGATGGCGCACTCATGCTGATTTCATCCATCCCCAGACCTACTAACAGCGGCAGCACCGAACCTTTCGCGCCCAGCTCGCCGCATAAACCAATCCATTTCCCCTGACGATGTACCGCCTGTACCGCGAAATCGAGTGCGCGCAGGAAGGCTGGATTCAGACTGTTGTAATGGCGAGTCACTTTGGCGTTATCGCGGTCAACGGCCAGCAGGTATTGCGTCAGGTCGTTGCTGCCAATACTAAAGAAATCAATCTCTTCACAGCACTGGTCAATGATGAACATCACCGACGGCACTTCCAGCATGATGCCCAGCGGAATGCGTTCATCAAACGGAACGTGCTCGTTACGCAATTGCTGTTTGGCTTCCGCCACTTTCTCTTTGACCCATAAGATCTCCTCCATGGAGGAGATCATGGGAATCATGATTTTCAGGCTGCCGTGCGCAGAGGCGCGCAAAATAGCGCGCAGTTGAGTGGTGAATAGCCCGGCGTATTCTTCGTAGATACGTACCGCGCGGTAGCCGAGGAACGGATTGTTCTCCGCCGGAATATTGAGATAGTCCACTGGCTTATCGCCGCCGATGTCCATGGTGCGGATAATAATGCTACGTCCGTCAGCCGATTCCAGCGCCTGGCAGAAGATGTTGTAAAGCTCGCTTTCGCCAGGCTCGCTGGCTCTGTCCATGTAGAGCATTTCGGTGCGGAACAGACCAACCGCTTCTGCGCCATTGCCAAATGCCGCCTGGGCTTCTACGGAGTGGGCGATGTTGGCGGCAACTTCGAGGCGAATGCCGTCGGCGGTGCGCGCTTCTTTGTTTAACCAGACGCTCTGCTGTTCGCGAATAGCGGCCTGTACCCGTGCTTCCTGCTGATAATACCGCGTGATGGCTTCGGTTGGTGCGACAATCACGGCCCCCGCGTTGCCATCGAGATAGACCGGCTGATTTTGCCAGGATTCAAGGGCGTCGATATCGACGCCGACAAGCGTCGGAATATTAAACGAACGCGCGAGGATCACCGTGTGTGAGGTGGTGCCGCCGCTTTGTAACAGCAGGCCTTTCAACAGCGTTTTATCCAGTTCAAGAAACTGGCTTGGCGTCAGCTCTTCCGCCATGCAGATAGCGGGCTGAGTTAATTGACCGGGCGCCGGGAATCGCTTCTCACCATAAATATGCTGGAGCAACTGGAAGCCGACATCGCGCATATCCAGCGCGCGTTCTTGTAAATAGCTGCTGCTGGAGCGCGCGAACTCGGCGCAAAAATGTTGGGTGCTGTCGATAATAGCTTCGGCGCAGCTCAGGCCGTTATTGACGCCCGCCAGCAGGTGCTGGCGCAATGACGTATCGGTCGCCAGCGAGCGGTGTGCCTCCAGAATCGCGCTGGCTGTGCTGTCGTTTTCCAGCAGCCGAAGTTCCAGCGTTTTGACGAGCAGAGTCAGGCCATTATCCAGTGCCGATTGTTCCTGTTCCGGGCTTTTTGCCGCAGGAAGTTCACCGAGGTTGTTCAGGTCGAGGGCGGCAAGGCGGGTGAGAACACCGCCGGCACTGCCGCTACAGACCGGCTGGGCGCGGAAAAGCGTCGGGTTGAGACGGGTCAGCGATTCTGGCAGAGCTTCTTGCTCTACGCAGGCTACCTGCGCCAGCGGCGCATCACACAGCGGAAATTCCTCTATTAGCCAGCGGCTAAGATGGTCGTGAGCGGCCTGCTCGTCGGGGCCGCTGAGCAATAACTGGCAGCGATCGCCCGCGAGCGTATCGGTACCGATAATCGCCAGTGCGCTTTTGGCATTGCCTTTGCGGTCAGTGCGCAGGTTATGCCACTCAATATCGCAGCTAAAGGTGTTGCACAGCGTTTCGACATGGCTGGCAGGGCGAGCATGCACGCCATTTTGTAATTCGCAGACAAATTCAACAACCAACGTCATAGCCCTATCTCCCAAATCATTCGATATGGGTAACAGCATAGGGGGCTTGTCCTTGGCCCGGCTATCTGACATTTATGTCAAAAACTGGACAAATGTATTGTCCGCCGGAAAATGCGAGCCACTTCACAGGTTGTCTTCTGGGCATATAAAGACGCGCTTAGCGTGAACTTTAGAGGTCGCTCGCATTTTTCTTTAGATATTACAAAAATCCAGTAAATGCACTTTTTATCCACTGTCTGCGCCGTCGCCAATTGCCTATTGTTTGCCACAACACCTTTATGGACATGGGCTAACAAGGCCCGGGAGCGACTGATGAAAGAATTGGTGCAGATACTTAAAAACACCCGCCAGCACTTGATGACCGGCGTGTCGCACATGATCCCGTTTGTCGTAGCGGGCGGTATTTTACTGGCGGTCTCCGTCATGCTCTACGGGAAAGGTGCCGTACCGGATCCATTAACCGACCCAAATCTGAAAAAACTGTTTGATATCGGCGTTGCGGGCCTGACGCTGATGGTGCCATTCCTCGCGGCTTACATCGGCTACTCCATTGCGGAACGTTCTGCGCTGGCACCTTGCGCCATTGGCGCCTGGGTAGGTAACAGCTTTGGTGCGGGCTTCTTCGGTGCGCTGATTGCCGGGATTATCGGCGGTATCGTGGTGTATTACTTAAAGAAAATTCCGGTGCATAAGGTGCTGCGCTCGGTGATGCCTATCTTCGTGATTCCTATTGCCGGAACGCTTATTACGGCGGGGATCATGATGTGGGGATTGGGTGAACCGGTTGGCATGTTAACCACCAGCCTGACCCAGTGGCTGCAAGGAATGCAGCAGGGCAGCATCGTGGCTCTGGCGGTGATTATGGGCCTGATGCTGGCGTTCGATATGGGCGGCCCAGTGAATAAGGTGGCCTATGCCTTCATGCTGATTTGTGTCTCTCAGGGGGTTTATACCGTGGTCGCTATCGCCGCCGTCGGTATCTGCGTACCGCCGTTAGGATTGGGACTGGCAACGCTGATTAATCGTAAAAACTTCAATAGTGAAGAACGCGAAGCCGGTAAAGCGGCGTTGGTGATGGGCTGCGTGGGCGTGACCGAAGGGGCGATTCCGTTTGCTGCAGCCGATCCGCTGCGCGTGATCCCCTCCATTATGCTGGGCTCCGTTTGCGGCGCGGTAACCGCCGCACTGATGGGTGCGCAATGCTATGCCGGGTGGGGTGGATTGATAGTCCTGCCGGTAGTGGAAGGCAAGTTGGGGTATCTGCTGGCGATTGTCGTGGGTGCGGTAGTGACTGCCGTCAGCGTTAACCTGCTGAAAAGTCTGGCACGTAAGAACAAAAAAGCGGTTGTCGAGAAAGAAGACGACCTGGATTTAGATTTCGAAATTAACTAATGAGAAGGTAAAGATTATGACCAATATTATTGCGGTAACGGCTTGTCCTTCCGGCGTGGCACATACCTACATGGCAGCGGAAGCGCTGGAGAGTGCGGCGAAGTCAAAAGGCTGGAACGTGAAGGTGGAAACACAGGGGTCGATTGGTCAGGAGAATGAGCTGACGGCAAGCGACGTTGACGCAGCGGACATGGTGATTCTGACTAAGGATATCGGGATTAAGGCGGAAGAGCGTTTTGCCGGTAAAACCATTGTGCGCGTTAATATTAGTGATGCGGTAAAACGCGCTGACGCTATTATGAATAAAATTGAGGCACACTTAGCGCAGAGTGCCTAAGCGATGCTTCGACATCATCAATGAAGGGTTGGCGGGTGCGAAAGTCATGTTTGCGCCCGCTGTGTTTGTTTTCTGCAAGGAGGGAGCGATGACAGCAACAAGCGGACGAATGTTAGTGGCGGTAACTGCCTGCGTAAGCGGAGTCGCGCATACCTATATGGCGGCTGAGCGTCTGGAAAAACTCTGCCAGCAGGAAAAATGGAATATTAAAATTGAAACCCAGGGGGCGCTTGGCATTGAAAATGCGCTCACAGAGGATGATATTCGCCGTGCGGATGCCGTATTACTGATTACCGATATCGATCTGAATGGGGCCGACCGCTTTACCCAGAGTCGCTATGTGCAGTCCGGGATTAGCGCCTTTTTACGCGAACCGCAGAAGGTGATGAGTGCAGTGCGCAAGCTACTCTCCGCGCCGCAGCATACCCATATTATTCTGCCGTAGTCAGCTGACTGTGATACTGGCGACGGTATTCAGACGGCGAACGGTCAGTATTTTTACGGAACAGGCGGCAAAAATAGTTACTGTCGACAAAGCCGCAGCTATGAGCAATCTCTTTAACCTTCATATCGTAGCCCTTTAACAGCCGTCTGGCATGCTCAAGTCGGGTATGGTTGAGATACTCGTTAAATCCCATAATCCCGCTTTTCTGGAACAGGTGCGACAGGTAGTTAGGTGAAATATAGAACGCCTGGGCCACCGATTCACGCGTGAGCGGCTCGGCAAAGTGGGTATCAATATATTCACGAATGGCGTCAAACAGCGCCTGGCTGCGGGAGGCCGTCTGGATCTGGCTGTTTAGCAGGTCGGCGCAATGGCTAATCAGGCTGGTGGCAATGAGCCGGGCCGTTTGCTGCTCTTGCGGCTGCATCTGGATTTCATTCATGGTTTGCAACAAGAACGATCCGACGCGTGGCCCACGGCGGGCTACGTGCTGTTTAGCCACGTTTTTCAACTGATTACCATCCCACTGCTGCACGCTAAAGCCAAGCTGTTGCTTACCAAACAGCACGCTCAGGGTTGTGGCAGGCTGATGCCATAGCGGGAAGTTCCAGCCACCGGCGGGAACATAAAGCGCATCCATTCCATTCATGTGTACGCAATCGCCATGAAGCCCGGCATCTGCCAGTTGCCCGGAAAGTACTATCTCCAGACGCGGAAAATCGACCTGAAAGGCCATCTCTGGCGTGGGCGTGTGGCTGGCAGCAAACCAGATTTTTTGCAGCGGCGTAGCGCCCGATGCGATGTGGGAAAGCAGTGGGTTGATGTCGAGAAACATGAGGCTCCCTGTCGTGATGTACAACGTAGAAACCTTAACCGCAGACATGGAAAAAGGCCACAAAGATTGTGGCCTTTTGGAAGCGGGCTTCAGATTTGGTGTGCCTGATAAGCTTTGCGTCATCAGGCCGACCGAGGTACGTTGCCGGATGGCGGCTACGCCTTATCCGGCCTACCTGAAGGGTTAACCGGTGTTACGCATACCTGCGGCGACACCGGCGATGGTGACCATCAGCGCCTGCTCAACGTTATGATCCGGTTCGAGACCCTGTTCTTCCGCCTGACGTGAACGGTGCAGCAGTTCTGCCTGCAGAACGTTCAGTGGGTCAGTGTAGATATTACGCAACTGAATGGACTCGGCAATCCACGGCAGATCGGCCATCAGGTGCGCATCGTTCGCGATATCCAGGACGACTTTGATATCCGCTTCCAGCAGGTCACGAAGTTCGGTGCCCAGCGCCCACAGCTCGGGTTTCACCAGGCGCTGATCGTAATATTCGGCGAGCCACAGGTCAGCCTTGGAATACACCATCTCCAGCATACCCAGACGGGTAGAGAAGAATGGCCAGTCGCGGCACATGGTTTCAAGCTTACTCTGCTTGCCATCTTCGACCACTTTTTGCAGCGCGGCACCGGCACCCAGCCAGGCGGGCAGCATCAGACGGTTTTGGGTCCAGGCGAAGATCCACGGAATGGCGCGCAGGGACTCGACGCCGCCGGTTGCGCGGCGTTTTGCAGGGCGAGAGCCTAACGGCAGCTTGCCCAATTCCTGCTCTGGCGTTGCCGAACGGAAGTAAGGGACGAAGTCTTTGTTTTCACGCACGTAGCCACGGTACATCTCGCAGGAGATATCCGACAGCTCGTCCATGATGCCGCGCCACTCGTCTTTGGGTTCCGGCGGTGGCAGCAGGTTCGCTTCCAGAATGGCGCTGGTGTACAGCGACAGGCTGCTGACGGTAATTTCCGGCAAACCATATTTGAAGCGGATCATCTCGCCCTGTTCGGTGACTCGTAGGCCGCCTTTCAGGCTACCCGGAGGCTGTGACAACAGCGCGGCGTGCGCCGGTGCGCCGCCACGGCCGATTGAGCCACCGCGACCGTGGAACAACGTCAGTTCAATACCGGCTTTTTCGCAGGTTTTGATCAGTGCATCCTGCGCCTGATATTGCGCCCAGGATGCGGCCATTACACCCGCATCTTTTGCGGAGTCGGAATAGCCAATCATCACCATCTGTTTGCCTGAAATGAAGCCGCGATACCAATCGATATTCAGCAGTTGGGTCATCACGTCGTCGGCGTTGTTGAGATCGTCGAGCGTTTCAAACAGCGGGGCTACCGGCAGGGCGAACGTGATCCCGGCTTCTTTGAGCAAGAGATGAACGGCCAGCACGTCGGACGGCGTTTTGGCCATTGAGATAACGTAAGCGGCCACGGAACCCTGCGGTGCATCAACAATCGCTTTACAGGTGTTGAGCACTTCGCGGGTATCATTACTGGGCTCCCAGCTACGCGGCAACAGGGGACGTTTAGAATTCAGTTCGCGGATAAGGAACGCTTGTTTGTCGGCTTCGGACCAGCTTTCGTAGTCGCCGATGCCCAGATAACGGGTCAGTTCACCCAGCGCTTCAGTGTGGCGGGTACTTTCCTGACGTACGTCGATGCGTACTAGCGGCACGCCGAAACATTTCACGCGGCGCAGGGTATCGAGCAACTCACCGTTGGCGATGATGCTCATGCCGCAGGCTTGCAGGGATTTATAACAGGCGTAAAGCGGTTCCCAAAGCTGTTCGTTCTGGCTAATCAGACCGGCAGGTTTCGGCAGGCGCTGGCCTTTCAGACGCGCTTCCAGCCAGGCTTGCGTAGCCATCAGCTGGCTGCGCAGGGTTTTCATCAGATAGCGATACGGCTCGGTCGCGCCTTCTTCACCCACACGCTCGCGCAGTTCGTCGGTACATTCAACCATCGACAGCTCAGAAATCAGGATCTGAATATCTTTTAAGAACAGATCGGTGGCTTTCCAGCGGCTCAGGAGCAGCACATGGCGGGTAATTTCGGCGGTCACGTTAGGGTTGCCGTCGCGGTCGCCGCCCATCCAGGAGGTGAAGCGCACCGGCACGAAATCCACCGGCAATTTATAGCCGAGGTTCTCTTCTAACTGTTCGTTCAGTTCCCGCAGGTAGTTCGGCACGCCTTCCCACAGGCTATTTTCAACAACCGCAAAGCCCCATTTGGCTTCATCAACCGGGCTTGGGCGGTTCTTACGGATTTCGTCCGTGTGCCAGGACTGCGCAATCAGCTGGCGCAAGCGGCGCATCACCTGATTGCGTTCGTAGTCGGCGATATCGGTATTATCGAGCTGTTTTAAGCAGTTATTGATTTCGCCCATCTTGTGGATCAGCGTGCGACGGGTGATTTCGGTCGGGTGTGCGGTCAGTACCAGCTCCAGCGACAGAGATTCAACGGCCTGCTTGATGGTGGTTTCGTTGAGATTGGGTTGGTCTTTGAGTTTACGCAGGGTACGGGCAATCACTTCCGGGTTGCTCGCGGCTTCGCCTTTTGGCGAAATGCTGTGATATTGCTCAGCGGTGTTGGCTAGGTTCAGGAACTGGCTGAACGCGCGGGCAACCGGCAGCAGTTCATCATTAGACAGGTTCTGTAAGGTGGTCAGCAGCTCCTGGCGGTTGGCTTCATTGCCCGCACGAGAAGATTTCGACAACTTACGGATAGTTTCGACACGGTCAAGAATGTTCTCGCCAAGCGCATCCTTGATGGTATCGCCTAGCACTTTACCGAGCATACTGACATTACTACGCAACGCGGAATATTGTTCGTTCATTAACCCAGACACCCCATCTCATTTTATTTTGTTATATCCCAACCCCTGGAACGTAAGGGCAGAATAAAGACACCTCTTTTATAAAGCCACGTAAAAACCCTTACGTCAATTGCTGCGAAATCGCTTCAGCAAACGAATAAATCACGGCAATTTACGAAAGTTAATTTGCATCGTGCCAGATAAGAAATGCTTATGAAAAAGGGAAGGAGAGCGCGGCTTTGAGATGCCGGATGGCGCTTTGCTTATCCGGCCTACAGACGGGGGTAGGCCCGGTAAGCGTAGCGCCACCGGGCAGAACACATTAGTGCCAGCAGAAGTGATGCACCACCTGGGTAATTAACTCGCGCGTCGGCTTAATAAAGCGCGTTTCCAGGTATTCGTCCGGCTGGTGGGCCTGATTGATGGAACCGGGACCTAACACGATCGTCGGACACAGGTTCTGGATAAACGGCGCTTCGGTGCAGTAGTTCACCACTTCGGTCTGTGTACCGAGCAGTTTTTCCAGCACCTGAACCAGCTGATGATCCGGTGGGCATTCATAGCCCGGAATCGGCGGATGCAGCTCGCTGATGGTCAGTCGGCCCGGCCATTGCGCGCTGACCGGCTCCAGCGCTTCACCCAGCAGGCCGTTGAGATCGTTTAAGGTCATGCCCGGCAGCGGACGAATATCCATATGCAGCTCGCAGCAGGCGCAAATGCGGTTTGAAGCGTCACCGCCATGAAGACTGCCGAGGTTGAGCGTCGGGTAAGGCACGGTGAACGCTTCATAGTGATAGCGCTCTTTTAACGAGTCGCGCAGTTGCATTACGCGGCCAATGGCGTCGTGCATAATTTCAATGGCGTTAACGCCGCGCGCCGGATCGCTGGAGTGGCCGGACTGACCCATCACGCGAATGGCATTCGACATATGGCCTTTGTGCGCGCGCACCGGTTGTAGCGAGGTAGGTTCGCCGATAATGGCGCAGTCCGGGCGTATTTCGGTGGATTCGGCAAAGTAGCGCGCCCCCGCCATACTGGTCTCTTCATCGGCGGTCGCCAGAATATAGAGCGGCTTTTTCAGTTGTGTGACATCAACATCGCGCAATGCGTCGAGAATAAACGCAAAGAAACCTTTCATGTCGGCTGTACCCAAACCGTAGAGCTTGTTTTCATGCTCGGTGAGGGTGAACGGATCGCGCGTCCAGCGGCCATCGTCAAACGGGACGGTATCGGTATGACCGGCGAGCAGCAGCCCGCCTGCACCGTGACCGGTGCGGGCAAGCAGGTTGAATTTATGGCGGGTGCCAGGCACCGGCTGCACCTCTACTTCGAAGCCTAAAGCGGCAAACCAGTCAGCGAGCAGAGTGATTAAAGACGCATTGCTCTGATCGAGCGCTTCCTCGGTTGCGCTGATGGACGGGGTGGCGATCAACGCACGGTAAATCTCGATAAATGGGGGTAAATTGTTTTTCATTGTTGACACACCTCGGGTCGTGATAGTATCAATATTCATGCAGTATTTGTGAATAAAAATACATTATCATTAGGCGTAATAAAACCCACCAAGTGTAAGGTGAAGTGTTTACGCTTAATCAGGCAAACAGACATAAGAAGGTGAATTGCACCGATGTTGAATACGCTGATTGTGGGCGCGAGCGGTTACGCTGGCGCGGAGCTTGTGACCTATGTAAATCGCCATCCTCATATGAACATAACCGCTTTGACGGTCTCAGCGCAAAGCAATGATGCGGGAAAGCTAATCTCCGATTTGCATCCACAGCTAAAAGGCATTGTCGATCTGCCGTTGCAGCCGATGTCCGACATCAGTGAATTCAGCGCGGATGTTGACGTGGTGTTCCTGGCGACCGCCCATGAAGTAAGCCATGATCTGGCCCCGCAGTTCCTGGCGGCGGGCTGCGTTGTGTTCGATCTTTCCGGTGCGTTTCGCGTCAACGATGGCGCCTTCTATGAAAAATATTACGGTTTCACCCATCAGCATCCAGAACTGCTGGCGCAGGCGGTATATGGTCTGGCCGAGTGGCGCGCAGACGCGCTAAAAGAGGCTAAGCTGATTGCGGTGCCGGGCTGTTACCCAACGGCGGCGCAGCTTTCTCTGAAACCACTGATTGATGGCTCTCTGCTGGATCTCAGCCAATGGCCGGTGATCAACGCCACTTCAGGCGTGAGCGGCGCCGGGCGTAAAGCCGCTATCTCTAACAGCTTCTGCGAAGTGAGCCTGCAACCGTATGGCGTGTTTACCCACCGCCATCAGCCGGAAATCGCCAGCCATCTTGGCGCGGAGGTGATTTTCACGCCGCATCTGGGCAACTTTGCGCGCGGTATTCTGGAAACGATCACCTGTCGACTGAAGCCGGGCGTGACCCATGCACAGGTGGCCGCCGCTTTACAACAGGCATACGCCGACAAGCCGATGGTGCGTTTATATGACAAAGGCGTGCCGGCACTGAAAAACGTGGTCGGGCTGCCGTTCTGCGATATCGGTTTTGCCGTTCAGGGCGAGCACCTGATTATAGTGGCGACCGAAGACAACTTATTGAAAGGCGCTGCCGCACAGGCCGTGCAGTGCGCCAATATTCGTTTCGGCTTCGCTGAGACGCAGTCTCTTATTTAAGGTGTGACGACGATGAATCCATTAATTATCAAATTGGGCGGCGTGTTACTGGATAGCGAAGAAGCGCTGGAGCGTCTGTTTACCGCGCTGGTGCACTATCGTGAATCACATCAGCGCCCGCTGGTGATTGTGCACGGCGGCGGCTGCGTGGTGGATGAGCTGATGAAGCAGCTTAATCTGCCGGTGAAAAAGAAAAATGGCCTGCGCGTCACCCCTGCTGACCAGATCGACATCATTACCGGCGCGCTGGCGGGTACCGCCAACAAAACGCTGCTGGCGTGGGCGAAGAAGCATGATATTGCGTCCGTTGGCCTGTTCCTGGGCGATGGTGACAGCGTGAAGGTGACCAGGCTCGATGAGGAATTGGGTCACGTGGGTCTGGCACAGCCCGGCTCGCCGAAACTGATTAATCTCCTGCTGGAAGGCGGATTCCTGCCGGTGGTCAGCTCAATCGGTGTGACCGCTGAAGGGCAACTGATGAACGTTAATGCCGATCAGGCGGCAACGGCGCTGGCGGCGACGCTGGGCGCGGATCTGATTCTGCTTTCTGATGTAAGCGGTATTCTCGACGGTAAAGGTCAGCGTATAGCCGAGATGACGGCGGCGAAGGCCGAGCAGCTAATTGACCAGGGCATTATTACCGATGGCATGATTGTGAAGGTGAACGCGGCGCTTGATGCGGCGCGCACGCTGGGGCGTCCGGTGGATATTGCCTCCTGGCGTCATGCGGAGCAGCTGCCGGCGCTGTTTAACGGCACGCCGATCGGTACGCGTATTCTGGCGTAAGTATTTGTTCGCCCGATGGCGGCTGCGCCTTATCGGGCCTACGTGAACAGAACCTGTAGGCCGGATAAGCGTAGCGCCATCCGGCATTGAAATTAAAAGAATTTAAGGAAGCATGTTATGGCACTTTGGGGCGGGCGTTTTACTCAGGCAGCGGATCAGCGGTTCAAACAGTTCAATGACTCTTTACGCTTTGACTACCGCCTGGCGGAGCAGGATATCATCGGCTCTGTTGCCTGGTCTAAAGCGCTGGTAACCGTTGGCGTACTGACCGAGCAGGAGCAGGTTCAGTTGGAGGACGCGCTCGGCGTACTGCTGGAAGAGGTTCGTGCGAACCCGCAGCAGATCCTCGAAAGCGATGCTGAAGATATTCATAGCTGGGTGGAAGGCAAGCTCATCGATAAAGTCGGTCAGCTGGGTAAAAAACTGCACACCGGGCGTAGCCGTAATGACCAGGTTGCCACCGATCTCAAGCTGTGGTGTAAAGATACGGTGGCTGAGTTGCTGACGGCGAACCGCCAACTGCAAACCGCGCTGGTCGAAACCGCGCAGGCCAATCAGGATGCGGTGATGCCGGGTTATACCCACCTGCAACGTGCGCAGCCGGTGACTTTTGCGCACTGGTGTTTGGCCTATGTGGAGATGCTGGCGCGTGATGAAAGTCGTCTGCACGATACCCTTAAGCGTCTGGATGTGAGCCCACTGGGCTGCGGCGCGCTGGCGGGAACCGCCTACGAAATTGACCGTGAACAGCTGGCGGGCTGGCTGGGCTTCGCTTCTGCGACCCGCAACAGTCTGGACAGCGTGTCTGACCGTGACCACGTGCTTGAACTGCTCTCTAATGCGTCAATTGGCATGGTGCACCTGTC
Organism: Enterobacteriaceae bacterium; assembly: GCA_902363335.1. GTDB lineage: Bacteria > Pseudomonadota > Gammaproteobacteria > Enterobacterales > Enterobacteriaceae > Kluyvera. The sequence goes on from CABIZV010000010.1 coordinate 106,971, forward strand.
GCGCTTTGCCGAAGATCTGATCTTCTTTAATACCGGTGAAGCGGGCTTTGTGGAGCTTTCCGACCGCGTGACGTCCGGTTCATCGCTGATGCCGCAAAAGAAAAACCCGGATGCACTGGAGCTTATTCGTGGCAAATGTGGCCGCGTGCAGGGCGCATTAACCGGGATGATGATGACCCTGAAAGGGTTGCCGTTGGCCTATAACAAAGACATGCAGGAAGATAAAGAAGGCGTATTCGATGCGCTGGATACCTGGATGGACTGTCTGCATATGGCGGTGCTGGTGCTGGACGGTATTCAGGTGAAACGTCCACGCTGCCAGGAAGCGGCGCAGCAGGGTTATGCGAATGCGACTGAGCTTGCGGATTATCTGGTCGCCAAAGGCGTACCGTTCCGTGAAGCGCACCACATTGTGGGTGAAGCGGTCGTTGAGGCGATTGCCCAGGGCAAACCGCTGGAGGATCTGGCGCTGGCCGACCTGCAAAAATTCAGCGCGGTGATTGGCGAAGACGTCTATCCGATTCTGTCGCTGCAATCCTGTCTTGATAAGCGTGCGGCCAAAGGCGGCGTGTCGCCTCAGCAGGTGGCGCAGGCGATTAGCGATGCGCAGGCACGCCTCGCGTAACCTTTGTCTTTGTAGGCATGATAAGCGTAGCGCCATCAGGCACATCGGCGCACGTTGCCGGATGGCAGCTTCGCCTTATCCGGCCTACAGAGTAAAGTGCACCAGGTATTATCGAGATCCCGGTTAAGCGAATGCGACACCGGGTTTTTTACGCAAAAAAAAGCGGGCCACGGGGCCCGCAAACGTTCATGTTGGCTTTAGTTAGTCGAGTTTGAGAGAAACTCCGAATCAGTGTGACGACTTCAAGGGTTAAACGAGGGTCACCTGTTTCTGTGCTGTATTATTAAACAGAATCCTTGATAGGGATAATCATTCGTTGCTATTCTATCTATCGCCATGGACTATCGTGGCGATGGAGGAAGAATAATGAATATTCGCGATCTTGAATACCTGGTGGCGTTAGCTGAGCATCGGCACTTCCGCCGGGCGGCCGATTCCTGCCATGTCAGCCAGCCAACGCTGAGCGGGCAGATTCGTAAGCTTGAGGATGAGCTGGGCGTTATGCTGCTGGAGCGAACCAGCCGCAAAGTCCTGTTTACCCAGGCGGGCCTGCTGCTGGTGGATCAGGCGCGCACGGTGCTGCGTGAGGTCAAAGTGCTCAAGGAGATGGCAAGCCAGCAGGGGGAAACCATGTCCGGCCCGCTGCATATCGGCCTGATCCCGACCGTTGGCCCCTATCTGCTCCCCCACATTATCCCGATACTGCACCAAACCTTCCCGAAGCTGGAAATGTATCTGCATGAAGCGCAAACGCATCAGCTGCTGGCGCAGCTCGACAGCGGTAAGCTGGACTGCGTGATTCTGGCGCTGGTGAAGGAGAGCGAGGCGTTTATCGAAGTTCCGCTGTATGACGAACCGATGCTGCTGGCGATCTACGAAGATCACCCGTGGGCGGAGCGCGATCGCGTGCCGATGTCGGATCTGGCCGGTGAAAAACTGCTGATGCTGGAAGATGGTCACTGTCTGCGCGACCAGGCGATGGGTTTCTGCTTTGAAGCAGGTGCCGATGAAGATACCCATTTCCGCGCAACCAGTCTGGAAACGCTGCGTAATATGGTGGCGGCGGGAAGCGGAATTACGCTCCTGCCAGAGCTGGCAGTACCGCCGGAGCGTAAGCGCGATGGCGTGGTCTATCTGCCGTGCATTAAGCCGGAGCCGCGTCGTACCGTTGGGCTGGTGTATCGTCCAGGTTCGCCGCTGCGCAGCCGCTATGAGCAGCTGGCAGAGGCCGTCCGCGAGACGATGGACGGCCATTTTGACAAAGCGCTAAAAAAGGCGATTTAAGCCGTTCAGCGCCGCAACCCGATAGGCTTCCGCCATGGTCGGGTAGTTAAAGGTGGTGTTAACGAAGTACTCAATGGTGTTGCCACCACCTTTTTGCTCCATAATCGCCTGGCCGATATGAATAATTTCGGCCGCGCGCTCGCCAAAGCAATGAATGCCGAGGATTTCCTTGGTTTCCCGATGGAACAGGATTTTCAGGCTACCCACGCTCATCCCCACGATTTGCGCCCGCGCAAGGTGTTTGAACTGCGCACGACCCACTTCATACGGCACTTTCATGGCCGTCAGTTGCTGCTCGGTTTTACCGACGGAGCTGATTTCCGGGATGGTGTAGATACCCGTTGGGATATCTTCGATCAAATGCCCGGAGGCTTCGCCTTTCATCAACGCCTGTGCGGCAATGCGGCCTTGATCGTAGGCGGCGGAAGCAAGGCTCGGATAACCGATAACATCGCCAACCGCATACACGTGCGGTAGCGCGGTCTGATACAGACTGTTGACCTTCAACTGACCGCGGCTATCGGCCTGCAAGCCAATATTTTCCAGCGACAGCGATTCGGTATTCCCGGTTCGACCATTGGCGAACAGCAAGCAGTCGGCTTTGAGTTTTTTGCCAGACTTCAGGTGCATGATCACCCCGTCATCAACCCCTTCAATCTTTTCGTATTCTTCGTTGTGGCGAATTACTACGCCGCTGTTCCAGAAGTGATAAGAAAGGGAGTCTGACATCTCCTGGTCGAGGAACGCCAGCAGACGGTCGCGGGTGTTAATCAGGTCAACTTTGACCTCCATCCCGCGGAAAATCGACGCATATTCGCAGCCGATAACCCCTGCGCCATAGATAATCACATGGCGAGGTTCATGGTGCAGGCTGAGGATGGAGTCACTGTCATAAATGCGAGGATGGGTAAAATCAACGTCGGCCGGGCGATAGGGGCGTGAACCACAGGCGATCACGAACTTCTCGGCGGTTAACGTTTCGACCGACCCGTCAGGGCACGTCAGCGCGATGGTATGTTCATCAATAAACCGGGCGTCCCCCTGCAACATCTCACAGTGATTGCGCTCGTAAAATCCCTGGCGCATATGCGTTTGCTGGTTAATCACGCTATCGGCATGATTCAGGATGTCGGCAAATGAGGAGCGGAGAAGTCGGCTGTGGTCGCTGTAGAGAGGGTTTTGGTTGAATTCGATAATACGGCTAACGGCATGGCGAAGGGCTTTAGACGGGATAGTGCCCCAGTGGGTACAACCGCCGCCGACATTATGATAACGCTCAATAACGGCGACGTGGGCTCCTTGCTTCACCAGCCCCATAGCAGCACCTTCGCCGCCCGGGCCGGAACCAATAATTACTGCATCATAATCGTAGGAATGTGACATGGTAAGGCGTACCTGTTCTTATACATAAAAGCAACAGAATCATAACATCATCGAAGGGATAACCCAATTATCGTTGGGCTTATTTCATACGAAATAGCATAAATAGCATGTAAACAATCATTAACAAAGCTGCGTAAGTAGAATCGTTTTGATCTCTGGTATAGTGCCATTACGGCATGTGGAAGGATTCAGTCATCGTGATGGGTGTTAGAGCGCAACAAAAAGAAAAAACCCGGCGTTCGCTGGTAGAAGCGGCATTTAGTCAACTCAGTGCCGAGCGAAGTTTTGCCAGCCTAAGCCTGCGAGAAGTGGCGCGTGAGGCTGGGATTGCGCCAACCTCATTTTACCGTCATTTCCGTGATGTGGATGAGCTGGGGCTGACCATGGTTGACGAGAGCGGCCTGATGCTGCGTCAACTGATGCGCCAGGCTCGCCAGCGTATTGCCAAAGGCGGCAGCGTTATCCGTACCTCCGTTTCCACCTTTATGGAATTTATCGGCAACAACCCCAACGCATTTCGTCTGTTGCTGCGTGAACGTTCTGGAACGTCTGCGGCGTTCCGTGCGGCGGTCGCCCGCGAGATTCAGCATTTTATTGCGGAACTTGCCGACTATCTGGAAATCGAAAACCATATGCCTCGTGCTTTTACAGAAGCCCAGGCTGAGGCGATGGTGACTATCGTATTTAGCGCGGGAGCGGAGGCCTTAGATGTTGGCCTTGAGCAGCGTCGGCAGCTGGAAGAGCGACTGGTGCTGCAATTACGCATGATCTCCAAAGGCGCATACTATTGGTATCGTCGTGAACAAGAGAAGAGTCACATCAGTATTGATAAGGTGGTAGACGAGCAATGAAACAGTCAGGCCAGGATAAAGGTACGCTGCTGCTAGCACTGTTGGCGGGCCTCTCAATTAACGGAACGTTTGCAGCGCTGTTCAGCTCTATCGTTCCGTTCTCTGTCTTTCCGATAATTTCTTTGGTGCTGACCGTTTATTGTCTGCATCAGCGATATCAGAACCGCACAATGCCGGTGGGATTACCCGCTCTGTCAGCCGCCTGCTTTATTCTCGGCGTGTTGCTGTATAGCACGGTGGTACGGGCCGAATACCCGGATATCGGATCTAACTTCTTCCCGGCAGTCTTGTCGGTGGCGATGGTCTTCTGGATTGGCTATCGGATGCGTAACCGCAAGCAAGACTAGTAAAGTAGGCCGGATAAGGCGAAGCCGCCATCCGGCTATTTGCACCAGTTTTGCCGGATGGCGGCTTCGCCTTATCCGGCCTACAGTTGCTCTTATTTCTGCGTCAACAACACGCCGCATTCCATATGATGGGTATATGGGAACTGATCGAACAGGGCCAGGCGGGTGATATTATGCGTCTGGCTTAAAGTTTCCAGGTTCTGACATAACGTCTCTGGATTGCAGGAGATGTACAGAATGTTGGGGTATGCCTGCACCATCTTCTCTGTTTCACTGTCCAGCCCGCTGCGCGGTGGATCGACAAAAATCGTTTCACACTGATAGCTTTTCAGATCAATACCCTGCAAGCGGTTAAATTCCCGCACGCCGTTCATCGCCTGGGTAAACTCTTCCGCTGCCATGCGGATGATTTGCACGTTATCGATTTCATTCGCGCTGATGTTGTACTGCGCGGCAGCGACCGAAGGTTTGGCAATTTCAGTGGCCAGCACGCGGTTAAAGTTACGCGCCAGCGCCAGCGAGAAGTTACCGTTGCCGCAGTACAGCTCCAGCAGATCGCCGCGCGAATTTTGCGTCGCGTTCAGCGCCCATTCCAGCATCTGAATGTTCATCGCCGCGTTGGGTTGGGTGAAGCTATTCTCTACCTGGCGGTAGATCATCTCTTTCCCGGCGACCGGCAGGCGCTCGTCAATATAGTCCTGATCCAGCGCGATTTTGGTTTTTGTGGCGCGACCGATGAGGTGGACGTTCAGCCCCTGCGCACGCAGCGCATCACGCAATCTTTCCGCCTGCTCACGCCACGCATCGTCGAGCTTCTTATGGTACAGCAGCGTAACGACCGCCTGGTTGCTGAGCGTGGTGAGGTAGTCAATCTGGAACAGCTTGTGGCGCAGCACTGGATTGTCGCGCACGCCGTCGAGCATCGCGGTCATCAAGGTATTGATTAGCTGGCTTGCCGCCGGGAAGGTGTTGACGCGGATGCGGCCCTTCGTCTGCTGGTCAAACATAATGTGGTAAAGGTCATCACCGTCGTGCCAGATGCGGAATTCAGCGCGCATGCGGTAGTGACTGACCGGTGAGCGAAACACCTCCGGCGCAGGCGCGCTAAACGGCGTCATCATCGTTTGCAGGCGAGTGACTTTCTCGGCGAGCTGAGCGTCGTACTGTTCGGTAGGGAGGTGTTCGGGGGTCATGATGCATCCTGAGTAATAAAAGTACGCGGGGATTGTAGGGCTTGCACACCGGATGTCCAGCCTCATGCGGTTGAAAATGATAAATAGCAGTCTGGACATCCGTATGTAACTAAATGTAGCATTCGCGTACCGGTCCTGTGAGTTAAAAGGGAATCCAGTGTAAATCTGGGGCTGACGCGCAGCGGTAAGGAAGGTAGAGAGGAGTGCATTATATGCAGACACTGCGGCGTGCCGTGGGAAGTTATCCTCTCTTTATATAGCCTCCAAGCCCGAAGACCTGCCGGATGACGTCGCATTAGGCTTTTATCGTCGCGAGCAACTGATAAAGCCTGCGGCATCCTTTATTGATTTCGGATGCTTTTAAAAATGATTAAAAAAGTTTCGCTGTTGACGGCATTATCCGTCACAGCCTTTTCCGGCTGGGCGCAAGACAGCAAGTCAGACACGCTGGTGGTGACCGCCAACCGTTTTCAGCAACCTGTAAATACCGTTCTGGCACCGACCGATGTGGTCACGCGAGATGATATCCAGCGCTGGCAGTCAAAAGATCTTAATGATGTGATGCGCCGTTTACCTGGCGTGGATATCGCGCAGAACGGCGGGATGGGGAAGAGTTCTACTCTTTATGTTCGTGGCACGGAAGGGCGCCATGTCCTGGTGCTGATTGATGGCGTGCCAATGGCGCGTGCGGGTATAACGAACGGCATTGATATTGGGCAGATCCCGGTATCTCTGGTGCAGCGTGTTGAGTATATTCGTGGGCCACGTTCCGCGGTTTATGGCTCCGGTGCGATTGGCGGCGTGGTCAACATTATTACCATGACTGATGAAGAACGTTCGCAGGTTAACGCCGGTGTGGGCAGCGACGGTTATCAAACCTACGATGGCGCGATGAATAAGCGCTTTGGCGATACCCTCGTCACCGCCGCCGGTGCATACCAGACGACAAAAGGCTTTAACGTCCAGCCGAATTCCACCTACAGCGGTGATAGCGATCGCGATGGTTACCGCAACAAAATGTTCTGGGGCGGCGTACAGCATAAGTTTGATGATAACTTCTCCGGCTTCTTCCGCGGCTATGGTTACACCGCGAACAGCGACTACGATCAGGGTGGCTATGGTCGTGCGGGCGGTAATGATGAAGTGCAGAACTACAACCAATCCTGGGATACCGGTCTGCGCTACACCTCGGGCATCTATTCTTCCCAGCTGATCGCCAACTATCAGCGTCTGAAAAGCTACAACTACAGCAACGACCTCGGTCGCTATGCGGGTGATGCGACGCTCGACGATATGGAACAGCGTTATATCCAGTGGGGGAATAACGTTGAGGTTGGGCACGGGGCGATTAGCGGTGGTGTTGACTGGAAACAGGAAAAGCTGTTCTCAAGCAGCACGACGCTGTCGGATACCTACAAGCGTGACACTACCGGGCTTTATCTGACCGGGCAGCAGCAGATTGATAGCGTTACCCTCGAGGCCTCGGGCCGCGAAGATCACGATGAGCAGTTCGGCTGGCACGGAACCTGGCAGACGGCGGCGGGCTGGGAGTTTGTTGAAGGCTATCGAGCTACGCTCTCCTACGGTACGGGTTTCCTGGCTCCGTCACTGGGTCAGCAATTCGGCGCAACACGTTTTGCTTCTGATTACGGCCCTGGTATCGCGGCTAACCCAGACCTGAAGCCGGAAGAGTCTAAACAGTGGGAAGCGGGAATTGATGGGCTAACGGGGCCGCTGGATTGGCGCTTGTCGGCATATCATTATGAAATCCAGAATCTGATTGATTATAAGAATAACCAGTACGTCAACGTGAAGTCGGCCACGATTAAAGGCGTGGAGTGGACGGGCAATGTCACAACGGGTCCCGTCGAGCATCACCTGACATTGCAGTATGTCGATCCGCGTGATGACGAAACGGATAAAGTTCTTTATCGCCGTGCTAAGCAACAGGCGAAATATGAACTCACCGGCCAGGTCTTTGATCTGGGTTGGAACGTGATGTATCAGTATATCGGCCAGCGTTACGATAATGATTATGACAACAGTCGTGACGTCAAACTGGGTGGCGTAAGCCTATGGGATGTCGGATTGTCATATCCGGTCACCTCACACCTGACAGTTCGTGGTAAAATCGCCAACCTGTTCGATAAAGATTACGAGACAGCATATGGCTACCCAACTGCAGGACGGGAATACACCTTGTCTGGCAGCTACACCTTCTAAACCACGTCCCACCGTTCTGGTCTTTGATTCCGGGGTCGGTGGGTTGTCGGTCTACGATGAGATTCGGCATCTCCTGCCGGATCTCCATTACATCTACGCTTTCGATAACGTCGCTTTCCCATATGGGGAAAAGAGTGAAGCGTTTATCGTTGAACGTGTCCTCGAAATTGTCACTGCAGTACAACAACGCTACCCGTTGGCGCTAGCGGTTATCGCCTGTAATACGGCAAGCACGGTATCGCTGCCTGCGCTACGTGAGAAATTTGCCTTCCCGGTGGTGGGCGTTGTGCCTGCCATTAAACCGGCGGCGCGTTTGTCGGCGAATCGTATTGTCGGGCTACTGGCAACGCGAGGAACGGTGAAGCGTCCTTATACGCATGAACTGATTGCACGCTTTGCGGATGAATGCCGTATTGAAATGCTGGGCTCGGCAGAATTAGTTGAGCTGGCAGAAGCGAAGCTGCATGGCGAGCCGGTTTCTCTTGAGGAACTACGCCGTATTCTGCGTCCGTGGCTACGTATGCAGGAGCCGCCGGATACCGTTGTTCTTGGCTGCACCCATTTCCCTCTATTACAAGAGGAACTGTTGCAGGTTCTTCCGGAGGGAACTCGGTTGGTGGATTCTGGCGCTGCTATTGCCCGTCGTACTGCCTGGTTGCTGGAACACGAAGCGCCGGATGCAAAGTCCAGTGATGAGAATCTGGCTTACTGTATGGCATTGACGACGGAAACTGAGCAACTTTTGCCCGTTTTAAAGCGTTATGGCTTTGAAACGCTCGAAAAACTACCTGTTTCGGCCTGATTTGAGCAAAAAAGAGACGGTTGAAAAGTTTTTTTAAAACAGGGCTTGTCAACGTCTCAGAACTCCCTATAATGCGCCTCCACTGACACGGAACAACGGAATAGAAGCCGCCGGGTTAGCGAGGTTCTCAAGAAGAACTTCAGCAGAGAAAAGCGAAATTAAATGCTTGACTCTGAAGCGGGAAAGCGTAATATGCACATCCCGCGCCGCTGAGAAAGCGAAGCGGCACTGCTCTTTAACAATTTATCAGACAATCTGTGTGGGCACTCGAAGATACGGATTCTTAAACGTCGCAAGACGCTAAATGAATACCAAGTCTCAACGAGTGAACATACGTAATTCATTACGAAGTTTAATTCATTGAGCATCAAACACTTTTAAATTGAAGAGTTTGATCATGGCTCAGATTGAACGCTGGCGGCAGGCTAACACATGCAAGTCGAACGGTAGCACAGAGAGCTTGCTCTTGGGTGACGAGTGGCGGACGGGTGAGTAATGTCTGGGAAACTGCCCGATGGAGGGGGATAACTACTGGAAACGGTAGCTAATACCGCATAACGTCGCAAGACCAAAGTGGGGGACCTTCGGGCCTCACACCATCGGATGTGCCCAGATGGGATTAGCTAGTAGGTGGGGTAATGGCTCACCTAGGCGACGATCCCTAGCTGGTCTGAGAGGATGACCAGCCACACTGGAACTGAGACACGGTCCAGACTCCTACGGGAGGCAGCAGTGGGGAATATTGCACAATGGGCGCAAGCCTGATGCAGCCATGCCGCGTGTATGAAGAAGGCCTTCGGGTTGTAAAGTACTTTCAGCGAGGAGGAAGGCATTAAGGTTAATAACCTTAGTGATTGACGTTACTCGCAGAAGAAGCACCGGCTAACTCCGTGCCAGCAGCCGCGGTAATACGGAGGGTGCAAGCGTTAATCGGAATTACTGGGCGTAAAGCGCACGCAGGCGGTCTGTCAAGTCGGATGTGAAATCCCCGGGCTCAACCTGGGAACTGCATTCGAAACTGGCAGGCTAGAGTCTTGTAGAGGGGGGTAGAATTCCAGGTGTAGCGGTGAAATGCGTAGAGATCTGGAGGAATACCGGTGGCGAAGGCGGCCCCCTGGACAAAGACTGACGCTCAGGTGCGAAAGCGTGGGGAGCAAACAGGATTAGATACCCTGGTAGTCCACGCCGTAAACGATGTCGACTTGGAGGTTGTTCCCTTGAGGAGTGGCTTCCGGAGCTAACGCGTTAAGTCGACCGCCTGGGGAGTACGGCCGCAAGGTTAAAACTCAAATGAATTGACGGGGGCCCGCACAAGCGGTGGAGCATGTGGTTTAATTCGATGCAACGCGAAGAACCTTACCTACTCTTGACATCCAGAGAA
>CABIZV010000010.1:117071-117916 GCA_902363335.1 Enterobacteriaceae bacterium
GTGCCTTCGGGAACTCTGAGACAGGTGCTGCATGGCTGTCGTCAGCTCGTGTTGTGAAATGTTGGGTTAAGTCCCGCAACGAGCGCAACCCTTATCCTTTGTTGCCAGCGGTTCGGCCGGGAACTCAAAGGAGACTGCCAGTGATAAACTGGAGGAAGGTGGGGATGACGTCAAGTCATCATGGCCCTTACGAGTAGGGCTACACACGTGCTACAATGGCATATACAAAGAGAAGCGACCTCGCGAGAGCAAGCGGACCTCATAAAGTATGTCGTAGTCCGGATCGGAGTCTGCAACTCGACTCCGTGAAGTCGGAATCGCTAGTAATCGTAGATCAGAATGCTACGGTGAATACGTTCCCGGGCCTTGTACACACCGCCCGTCACACCATGGGAGTGGGTTGCAAAAGAAGTAGGTAGCTTAACCTTCGGGAGGGCGCTTACCACTTTGTGATTCATGACTGGGGTGAAGTCGTAACAAGGTAACCGTAGGGGAACCTGCGGTTGGATCACCTCCTTACCTTAAAGAAACGTTCTTTGAAGTGCTCACACAGATTGTCTGATAGAAGTAATGAGCAAAATAGTACCGAGTCCCCATCGTCTAGAGGCCTAGGACACTGCCCTTTCACGGCTGTAACAGGGGTTCGAATCCCCTTGGGGACGCCATACCGGATAATGAGTGAAAGACATTATCCACGATATCTCAAAACTGACTTTCGAGTCACGTTCGAGATATTTGCTCTTTAAAAATCTGGATCAAGCTGAAAATTGAAACGACACACTGTATCTGTTCTCCGTAATAAGAACAGATAAGCGGTGTGTTCGAGTCTCTCAAATTTTCGCAAC
>CABIZV010000010.1:118054-118422 GCA_902363335.1 Enterobacteriaceae bacterium
GAAGCGAACCGGGGGAACTGAAACATCTAAGTACCCCGAGGAAAAGAAATCAACCGAGATTCCCCTAGTAGCGGCGAGCGAACGGGGAGCAGCCCAGAGTCTGAATCAGCATGTGTGTTAGTGGAACGGTCTGGAAAGTCCGGCGATACAGGGTGATAGCCCCGTACACAAAAACGCATGTGTTGTGAACTCGAAGAGTAGGGCGGGACACGTGGTATCCTGTCTGAATATGGGGGGACCATCCTCCAAGGCTAAATACTCCTGACTGACCGATAGTGAACCAGTACCGTGAGGGAAAGGCGAAAAGAACCCCGGCGAGGGGAGTGAAACAGAACCTGAAACCGTGTACGTACAAGCAGTGGGAGCCT
>CABIZV010000010.1:118434-119366 GCA_902363335.1 Enterobacteriaceae bacterium
GGGTGACTGCGTACCTTTTGTATAATGGGTCAGCGACTTATATTCTGTAGCAAGGTTAACCGAATAGGGGAGCCGAAGGGAAACCGAGTCTTAACTGGGCGTTAAGTTGCAGGGTATAGACCCGAAACCCGGTGATCTAGCCATGGGCAGGTTGAAGGTTGGGTAACACTAACTGGAGGACCGAACCGACTAATGTTGAAAAATTAGCGGATGACTTGTGGCTGGGGGTGAAAGGCCAATCAAACCGGGAGATAGCTGGTTCTCCCCGAAAGCTATTTAGGTAGCGCCTCGTGAATTCATCTTCGGGGGTAGAGCACTGTTTCGGCTAGGGGGTCATCCCGACTTACCAACCCGATGCAAACTACGAATACCGAAGAATGTTATCACGGGAGACACACGGCGGGTGCTAACGTCCGTCGTGAAGAGGGAAACAACCCAGACCGCCAGCTAAGGTCCCAAAGTCACAGTTAAGTGGGAAACGATGTGGGAAGGCTCAGACAGCCAGGATGTTGGCTTAGAAGCAGCCATCATTTAAAGAAAGCGTAATAGCTCACTGGTCGAGTCGGCCTGCGCGGAAGATGTAACGGGGCTAAACTGTGCACCGAAGCTGCGGCAGCGACACTATGTGTTGTTGGGTAGGGGAGCGTTCTGTAAGCCGTTGAAGGTGGCCTGTGAGGGTTGCTGGAGGTATCAGAAGTGCGAATGCTGACATAAGTAACGATAATGCGGGTGAAAAACCCGCACGCCGGAAGACCAAGGGTTCCTGTCCAACGTTAATCGGGGCAGGGTGAGTCGACCCCTAAGGCGAGGCCGAAAGGCGTAGTCGATGGGAAACAGGTTAATATTCCTGTACTTGGTGTTACTGCGAAGGGGGGACGGAGAAGGCTATGTTAGCCGGGCGACGGTTGTCCCGGTTTAAGCATGTAGGCGGG
>CABIZV010000011.1 GCA_902363335.1 Enterobacteriaceae bacterium
CTTTCAGAGTCAAGCGTTTAATTTCGCTTTTCTCTGCCGGCGTTCTTCTTAAGAACCCCGCTGACCCGGCGGCTTGTTTGCCGTTGTTCCGTCTCAGTGGGGCCGCATTATAGGGAGAAATTGAGAACCCGCAAGCATAATTCTGAAAAATATTTTCGTTCGCTCATTTTCCAGGCAACTTGCCGTATTACCGCCCTATTTGCGTGAAAGTTGCGCGATTTCTTTGGCAAAACCCGCCACCTGTTCCCAATCGGTATACACCACCTCTTTACTTGTATCGGTCTCGCCGCCGGTCATCTTCATTATCAAACGAATCATAAAGCGATCGAACCAGCCGTAGCGTGGGTAGCGCAGCGCCCCTGCGAATACTGCGCAGGTATCCGGCTGCCACGGAGAACGCAGTAGAAACTTGCGTGTATAGCTGTTGGTCTGGGGGGAACGTTTCTCCGGCTTACGGGCCACCAGGTTTACCGAGAAGAAGGCACTCGGCACCGCTCGCAATGACGCAGCATGCTTTTTCACAAAGCGATCGAGCGCCGGGTGGAAGTGACCATAGCGAATAGAAGCCCCAATGATGACGCTGTCATAGAGCTGCCACTCAATGGTGTCTGTACGGTTCAAATCAATCATCGCCGTATCCACACCCAGTTCACGCAACTGCGAGCAAAGGTAGGCGGCGATTTCGCGCGTTTGCCCATCACGGGTAGAAAAGAGCATTAATGTTTTCAACGCTGACTCCTGTTATTCGCGCCAGAATGTTGGGGTAAACAGCACCAGCAGCGTAAAGACTTCAAGACGACCAAATAGCATATTCGCGATCAGGATCCACTTCGCTACCGGATTCATGCTGGCAAAGTTATCCGCCACCACGCCCAGCCCAGGGCCGAGGTTGTTTAGCGTGGCGACGACGGAGGCAAATGCTGAGAAGTCATCAACACCGGTGGCGATGATGGCCAGCATGCTAATAATGAAGACCAGCGCATAAGCGGAGAAAAATCCCCACACCGCTTCGAGAATACGTTCAGGCAACGCACGGTTACCCAATTTAATGCTATAGACCGCATTCGGATGGACGAGGCGTTTGAGCTCGCGGTTCCCCTGCTTAAACAGCAGCAGAATACGAATCACCTTCAGACCACCACCCGTTGAACCTGCGCACCCGCCAATAAACGCTGAGCACAACAATAGTACAGGCAGGAATAATGGCCATCGCGCAATGCTGTCAGTGGTGAAACCTGCGGTTGTCGCCATCGACACCACCTGGAAGAAAGCCTGGTTTAGCGTCGTCACCGCCGAAGCGTAAATATCGTGGAACCACAGCACTAAGGTACAGACGATCACAAGCGTCAGCTGTACGCCGATAAACATACGGAATTCCGGGTCACGCCAGTAGACTCTCAGGCTACGACCGCTGAGCAATGAGAAGTGCAAACCGTAGTTACAGCCGGAGATGAGCAAGAAGATAGCAATGATGGTGTTGATGGTTGGACTATTAAAGAAGCCGACACTGGCATCGTGCGTTGAGAAACCGCCGATAGCGATCGTGGCAAAACTGTGGCCGATAGCGTCAAACGCAGGCATTCCGGCAAACCATAAGGCCAATGCACACGCCACGGTCAGCAAGACGTAAATCAGCCACAGCGTTTTTGCCGTTTCAGCGATACGCGGGCGCATCTTGTTATCTTTTAGTGGCCCGGGCATTTCTGCTCGGTAAAGCTGCATCCCCCCAACGCCGAGGATTGGCAGAATCGCCACGGCCAGCACGATGATCCCCATGCCGCCAAACCACTGCAGCATTTGTCGATAAAAGAGAATCGCGTGAGGTAAGGAGTCAAGCCCCACCAGCGTTGTCGCCCCCGTGGTGGTTAATCCCGAAAACGATTCAAAGAACGCATCGGTCACCGTCAGGTTAGGCTGCTCGGAGAAGATAAACGGCAGCGCACCCACGCTCCCCAGCACCGTCCAGAACAACACGACAATCAGAAATCCTTCGCGGGATTTCAGCTCACCCTTCTCCCGACGGTTTGGCCACCACAGCAGCGAGCCAATCGCCAACGCAACAAAAAAGGTCTGAGTAAATGCGCGCCCGGCGCCATCGCGGTAAATCAAAGCCACCAAGCCCGGGAGGATCATTGTCCCCGAGAATAAGATGACCAGAAGTCCAACAATTCGAGTAATGGCACGAAAATGCATTTCCGGCGCGTCCTTTGATAATCAAAAAAATTCAGGAGGGGATTATTCGTCAATCGCTAACAAATGCAATGAACCACGACTAAAATCTGCCAGTCTTGCCGAAAATTCAGGCACTTTTGCCTGAGGAAGCGCCACTCGAAGCTGCACCGACGCCTGATAGTCGCTGGAAACAATTTGCCCCGAATACTGCCCGACCAATGCCTCAATACCCGCAAGCTGCCCGTATTCACATAACAGAGTATATTCGGTTAATGGCGTTTTGAGCTGCGTGATGAGCAGATTCAATGCTTGCTGTACGCCGCCGCCATAGGCTTTTACCAGCCCACCCGTTCCCAATAAGATACCGCCGTAGTAGCGCACCACCACGGCGGTGATTTCCCCCACACCGCTGCCCATCAACTGAGCGAGCATCGGTTTCCCGGCGGTACCTGCCGGTTCACCATCATCAGAAAAACCAAGCTGCTGCGAGTCATCGGGCCTACCAGCAACCCACGCCACACAATGGTGGCGTGCATCCGGGTGTTCTGCCCTCACCGACTCAACGAAGGCTTTTGCCGCCTCCACCCCGTCAGTATGCGCTAACAGGGTGATAAAACGGCTCTTCTTGATCTCTTCAACAAAAGTGACCGGCTCAGCCGGTATTCGCCAGCTATCCATTACGCCAGTTTCAGGTCACGCGTCATGTTTTCAACATTGTTTTCGTGAATGACCACGTTATCTTCAATACGAATGCCGCCGAAAGGTTTGAGCGCTTCAATTTTCTGCCAGTTGAAGTGTTTGCTGAACTGGCCTTCACGCCATGGTGCTAGCAGGGACTCGATAAAGTAGATACCCGGCTCGATGGTCAAGACCATACGCGGCTCCAGCACGCGGGTGCAGCGCAGATACGGATATTTCGATGGCGCCGCCAGATGCGTACCCGAGTCATCCTGCATAAAACCAGCAACATCATGAACCTGCAGACCCAGCGGGTGACCAATACCGTGTGGCATAAATGGCCCGGTCAGGTCGTTTTCCACCATGGCTTCTTCGCTCATGTCGGTCACGATCTGATGCTTACGCAGCAGTTTGGCAATACGCTGATGGAACTGAATGTGGTAATCCACATAGCTGGTACCGGACTTCATGGTCGCAATCAGCGCCAGTTGCTCGGTATTCACATCTTTGATCAGCTGCGCATAGTCGTTATCGCTGTGCGCGGCCCAAGTACGCGTCAGGTCGGCGGCATAACCGTTGTATTCCGCCCCTGCATCAAGCAGGAAACTGCGAGATTCTGATGGCGCACGGTGATCCAGTTTGGTGTAGTGCAGCACGGAGGCATGCTCATTGAGGGCCACGATGTTGCCGTAAGGCACATCGGTATCACGATGACCTGTGGCCGTCAGGTACGCGAGGTTGATATCAAACTCGCTCATGCCGGAACGGAACGCTTCTTCTGCCGCGCGATGCCCGTTAACCGCCATTTTCTGCGCTTCTCGCATACACGCTAATTCATAATCGGTTTTATAAGCGCGGTAGTAGTGCAGATAATCAATCACCGGTTTCGGGTTGATGTTGTTCGCCGCGATCCCTAAGCCTAGCGCACGCTCTGGAACCGGACCAATATAGCCGATGTTGCCACGGGCGGCAGGCAGCTGGCTGCCAATACCGTCCGCTTTCGGCAGCGCAATCACCTCAACCTCTTCTGTCCAGAATGAGGTTGGCAGTGGTTCAACGTTATGCCAGTAATCCACCGGCAGATAGAACCACAGCTTCGGTTTGTTCACCCCGTCCACCAGCAGCCAGCAGTTCGGTACCTGAGTGACCGGCACCCACGCTTTAAACTGCGGGTTGACCTTGAACGGATAGGCGTGGTCATCGAGAAAAACATTCATCAGCTCGCCGGAGTGGATAAGCAACGCATCAAGCTTGAAACGCTCGAGTGCATTACGCGCCCGCTCTTGTAAGGTAACAATATGATTTTTATAGAGTGCGGCCAGAGATTCCATTATTTATCCTTCTGAATATTTACCCTCAAGTTTCCGCATATTAGCACACCTCTTCCACCCTGCGTGATTTACACCGGGCGTGATCGCGCCAGCAAATATTTAAAGAGTCATTTGCATTTATTTAACACAAAATACACACTCGAGTTTATCTGGTACGACCAGATCACTTTGCTGGATTCAGGAGACTGACATGCTCTACAAAGGCGACACCCTGTACCTCAACTGGCTGGAAGATGGCATTGCCGAACTGGTGTTCGATGCCCCCGGCTCCGTTAACAAGTTAGATACCGCGACCGTAGCCAGCCTCGGCCAGGCGCTCGACGTCCTCGAAAAACAAAAAGAGCTCAAGGGACTGCTGCTGCGCTCTGAAAAGGCGGCTTTTATTGTCGGCGCGGATATTACCGAATTCCTTTCGCTGTTCCTGGTGCCTGAAGAACAGTTCAGCCAGTGGCTGCATTTTGCCAATAGCGTCTTTAATCGTCTGGAAGATTTGCCGGTTCCGACCCTTTCCGCCATTAACGGTTATGCGCTGGGCGGCGGCTGTGAATGCGTGCTGGCGACCGACTACCGTCTGGCGACGCCGGATCTGCGTATCGGCTTACCGGAAACGAAGCTGGGCATTATGCCGGGCTTTGGCGGTTCCGTACGTCTGCCGCGCCTGTTGGGTGCCGACAGCGCGCTGGAAATTATCGCGGCCGGTAAAGATGTCAGCGCTGAGCAAGCGCTGAAACTCGGATTGGTTGATGGCGTGGTGAAACCGGAGAAACTGTTCGATGGCGCGCTGGCGGTACTGCGCCAGGCGATCAACGGCGACCTCGACTGGAAAGCCAAACGTCAGCCTAAGCTTGAACCTCTCAAGCTCAGCAAAATTGAAGCCACCATGAGCTTCACCATCGCCAAAGGCATGGTGATGCAGACGGCGGGTAAACACTACCCGGCGCCGATTACGGCGGTGAAAACCATTGAAGCGGCGGCGCGTTTTGGCCGTGAAGAAGCGCTGAATCTGGAAAACAAAAGTTTTGTCCCACTGGCCCATTCTAATGAAGCCCGTGCGCTAGTCGGTATTTTCCTCAACGACCAATTCGTGAAAGGTCAGGCGAAGAAACTGACCAAAAATACCGAGCCACCAAAACATGCTGCCGTACTGGGTGCAGGTATTATGGGCGGCGGGATTGCCTACCAGTCTGCCTGGAAAGGCGTGCCGGTCATCATGAAGGATATCAACGAAAAATCACTGACGCTTGGCATGAATGAGGCCAGCAAACTGCTCAACAAGCAGCTCGAGCGCGGTAAGATTAACGGTCTTAAGCTCGCAAGCGTTATCTCGACAATTCAACCGACGCTGGAATATTCAGGATTTGATCGCGTGGATGTTGTCGTCGAGGCGGTGGTAGAAAACCCGAAGGTGAAAAAAGCGGTGCTGGCGGAAACCGAGCAGAAAGTCCGCCCGGATACCGTACTGGCCTCAAACACGTCGACCATTCCCATTGGTGAGCTGGCGGATGTGCTTGAGCGCCCGGAAAACTTCTGCGGTATGCACTTCTTCAATCCGGTGCACCGGATGCCACTGGTTGAGATTATCCGCGGCAAGAAAACCTCAGACAGCACCATCGCCAAAGTGGTCGCATGGGCGAGCAAAATGGGCAAAACGCCGATTGTGGTTAACGACTGCCCAGGCTTCTTCGTTAACCGCGTGCTGTTCCCTTATTTCGCCGGTTTTAGTCAGTTACTGCGCGACGGTGCGGACTTCCGCAAGGTCGATAAAGTGATGGAGAAACAGTTCGGTTGGCCAATGGGCCCAGCCTACCTGCTCGACGTCGTCGGTATTGATACCGCCCACCACGCGCAGGCCGTGATGGCCGCCGGTTTCCCACAGCGTATGCAGAAAGATTACCGCGACGCTATCGACGCGCTGTTCGATGCCAGCCGCTACGGTCAGAAAAATGGTCTGGGCTTCTGGCGTTATAAAGAAGACAGCAAGGGCAAGCCAAAGAAAGAAGAAGATCCTGCGGTGGATAGCCTGCTGGCCGACGTCAGCCTGCCAAAACGCGACTTCTCTGATGAAGAGATTATCGCCCGCATGATGATTCCGATGGTCAACGAAGTGGTGCGCTGTCTGGAAGAAGGCATTATCGCAAGCCCGGCAGAAGCCGATATGGCGCTGGTCTACGGCCTTGGGTTCCCTCCGTTCCACGGCGGCGCATTCCGCTGGCTGGATACGCAGGGCAGCGCGAAGTATCTCGATATGGCGCAGCAATACCAGCATCTCGGCCCGCTGTATGAAGTGCCGGCGGGTCTGCGTGATAAAGCGCGCCATAACGAAGCGTATTATCCCCCAGTTGAGCCAGCCCGCCCGGCTGGTGAGCTGAAAACGGCTTAAGGAGTCACGATGGAACAGGTTGTTATTGTTGATGCAATTCGTACCCCGATGGGCCGCTCAAAAGGGGGCGCGTTCCGCAACGTCCGCGCAGAAGATCTTTCTGCCCATCTGATGCGCAGCCTGCTGGCGCGTAACCCAGCGCTTGAAGCTGCGGCTATTGACGACATCTATTGGGGCTGCGTACAGCAGACGCTGGAACAAGGCTTCAATATTGCCCGTAACGCTTCATTGCTGGCGGAAATTCCGCATTCCGTTCCGGCGGTGACCGTCAACCGCTTGTGCGGTTCCTCTATGCAGGCATTACACGATGCCGCTCGCATGATCATGACCGGCGATGCGCAGGTGTGTCTGGTTGGCGGCGTTGAGCACATGGGCCATGTGCCAATGAGCCACGGCGTGGATTTCCATCCAGGGATGAGCCGCACCGTAGCCAAAGCCGCCGGTATGATGGGGCTAACGGCTGAAATGCTTTCGCGTATGCACGGTATCAACCGTGAAATGCAGGACGCTTTCGCCGCCCGTTCTCACGCTCGCGCCTGGGCCGCAACCCAGTCCGGCGCCTTTAAGAATGAGATCATTCCCACCGGTGGTCACGATGCGGACGGTGTACTGAAGCAGTTTAATTACGATGAAGTCATTCGCCCGGAAACCACCGTTGAAGCGCTTTCGACCCTGCGCCCGGCATTCGATCCGGTTACCGGGACAGTCACTGCGGGAACCTCCTCAGCACTCTCCGACGGGGCTTCCGCCATGCTGGTGATGAGCGAGAGTCGCGCACGGGCGCTGGGATTAACCCCTCGCGCGCGAATTCGTTCCATGGCCGTGGTCGGCTGCGATCCTTCTATTATGGGTTACGGCCCGGTTCCTGCCTCAAAGCTGGCCTTGAAGAAAGCCGGTTTAGCCACAAGCGATATTGATTTGTTTGAAATGAACGAAGCGTTTGCCGCACAGATCCTGCCATGTATTAAAGATCTGGGGCTAATGGAGCAGATCGACGAGAAGATCAACCTCAACGGCGGCGCTATCGCGCTGGGCCACCCGCTCGGGTGCTCCGGTACGCGAATCACCACCACCCTGCTGAACCTGATGGAACGCAAAGACGCCCAGTTTGGTCTGGCGACGATGTGTATCGGATTAGGTCAGGGGATCGCGACGGTTATCGAGCGCGTATAAAAACGCGCTCAATACGCAAACATTATCATTACTGTAGGCCGGGCAAGCGGAGCACCCCCGGCAAACATGCCGGATGGCAACGCTGCGCGTCTTATCCGGCATACAGCACAACAAAGTTTAGTTGCCGTTCTTCCCGCCTGTCAGGGGCGGGTTTTTTATTGCCTATCAGATAAAGGCAAACGCATCGCCGAACAAGCGGTCTTCACGCGCCTGACGTTCATTGCAGAACAGGTCACGAGCAATCTTCGCCATTTCAAAGCGACCGGCGATGTAGATGTCGTGCTCCGCCAGCGTACCGTAATCCTGCAATACCGCCGTCAAAACGGTACCAGAACGTCCGCGCCAGCCCTCTTCCGGCTGCTCAACTACCGGTTCAACGCGCAGATTAGGGTGAGTCACCGACAGCGCTTCCAGCTCAGAGAGATCGTAGAGATGCTTCTCTTCGCGGCCACCCCAGTAAATCGTCACATCACGATTCGGGTTACGCGCCAGCGCGGTCAGAAGAATAGAACGCACATAAGAGAAGCCGGTACCGCCAGCAATGAGCACCAGCGGACGCTCGTCTTCTTCGCGCAGCCAGGCCTCGCCGTGTGGGATATCGACCACCACCTGACGATCTTTCAGAATGCGGTCCATAACCGCCATCGCGTACAGGTTTAGCTCTGAAGCACCGATATGCAGCTCAATGAACGCTTTTTCGTCCGGCGTAGAGGCCATGGAGAACGGGCGTTTGTCACGCTCATCCATTACCACCATCAGATACTGCCCGGCGCGGAATGAGAAGGCGGCGTCTGGCACTAAACGAACGCGATATACCGTATCGGTAATGGCATCCACTGAAGTCACTTTACAGCTTAAGGTTGTCATGCGCTCCCTCTGTCGGGTCTTTCCCCATCCACAAGTCAGGGAATATTTATCATTTATTGTCAGAAAAAATGGCCAGCTCGTCCCAGATGTCATCAATTCGCGCCGTAACGGCGGGATCTTTCTTGATTGGACGGCCCCACTCACGCTGGGTTTCCCCAGGCCATTTATTGGTGGCATCCAGCCCCATTTTCGACCCCAGACCGGAAACCGGCGAGGCGAAATCAAGATAATCAATCGGCGTGTTTTCTACCAGTACGGTATCCCTCGCAGGATCCATACGGGTGGTAATCGCCCATATCACATCATTCCAGTCGCGTGCGTTCACGTCATCATCGCAGACAATCACGAATTTTGTGTACATAAACTGGCGTAAAAACGACCATACGCCCATCATCACGCGTTTTGCATGTCCGGCATACTGTTTTTTCATCGTGACCACGGCAAGGCGATATGAACACCCTTCCGGCGGCAGGTAGAAATCGACAATCTCCGGGAACTGCTTTTGCAAAATAGGCACGAAAACTTCATTCAGCGCCACGCCCAGCACGGCGGGTTCATCGGGCGGACGACCGGTATAGGTGGAATGATAAATCGCGTCTTCGCGCTGGGTTATGTGCGTCACGGTAAAGACCGGGAAACTATCCACTTCATTGTAGTAACCGGTATGGTCGCCGTAAGGGCCTTCAGGCGCGAACTCACCTTGCTCGATGTAACCTTCGAGGATTATCTCGGCGCTGGCCGGAACTTCCAGATCGTTGGAAAGGCACTTCACTACTTCGGTTTTAGTGCCACGCAGCAGGCCCGCAAAGGCATACTCGGAGAGGGTGTCCGGCACCGGCGTAACCGCACCCAAAATGGTAGCAGGGTCTGCGCCTAACGCGACGGAAACCGGGAAACGCTCACCGGGATGCGCCGCACACCACTCCTGAAAATCAAGCGCGCCGCCGCGATGCGACAGCCAGCGCATAATCAGTTTATTTTTGCCAATCACCTGTTGGCGATAGATACCCAGATTCTGCCGCTCTTTATGCGGCCCACGCGTCACCGTCAGCCCCCAGGTAATCAGGGGGGCGGCGTCTTCCGGCCAACAGGTCATCACCGGAATGCGGGATAAATCGACATCCTCTCCCGAGATAACTTTCTGCTGACAAGGCGCGCCGCGCAGCCGTTTGGTTGGCATATTGAGCACTTGCTTAAACTGCGGCAGCTTGTCGTAGAGATCGCGGAAACCTTTTGGTGGTTCAGGCTCTTTCAGGAAGGCTAATAGCTTACCCACTTCACGCAGCGCGCTGACATCTTCCTGCCCCATGCCCATTGCCACACGCTTAGGCGTGCCAAACAGGTTACACAGCACCGGCATGGAATAACCTTTAGGGTTCTCGAACAGTAATGCGGGCCCACCGGCACGAAGGGTGCGGT
The DNA here is from genome assembly GCA_902363335.1 of Enterobacteriaceae bacterium. Taxonomy (GTDB): domain Bacteria; phylum Pseudomonadota; class Gammaproteobacteria; order Enterobacterales; family Enterobacteriaceae; genus Kluyvera. Next base: position 10,021 of record CABIZV010000011.1, read on the forward strand.
CGGCAATTTCGGTAATTTCCAGATGGGGGTCAACCGGGAGGCTAATACGCTTTAGTTCGCCCTGCTGCTCAAGTTGTGTCAGAAAGTCGCGCAAGTCATGGTATTTCATGGGGTAATTATTGGCCTCCTGGTAAGCGCCTCATTATACGGCGAATGGGTCCGTGATGCTGTATTTTTGTTAAATTAGGGTAAATAAAAGCAGCAATAATCAACGTCGCGATTTAGTCGCACTTTTGTTATGCTTCCGCGTTAAATAGCAAAAAAGAGTCATTATGCAAGCCTGGTATTTACTGTACTGCAAACGCGGGCAACTTCAGCGTGCCCAGGAACATCTGGAACGACAGGCGGTAAACTGCCTGACACCGATGATCACCCTGGATAAAATCGTGCGCGGCAAGCGTACGTCAGTCAGTGAGCCGCTGTTCCCGAACTATCTGTTTGTGGAATTTGACCCTGAGGTCATCCACACCACTACCATCAGCGCGACCCGCGGCGTGAGCCACTTTGTCCGTTTTGGGCTTCATCCAGCCACGGTGCCGTCAACGGTCATTCATCAGCTTTCGCTTTATCAGCCCGATGACGTTACCGATCCGCAAACCCCTTACCCCGGCGACAGCGTTGTCATTACCGAAGGCGCGTTCGAAGGGCTACAGGCTATCTTTGCCGAGCCGGATGGTGAAGCGCGCTCTATGCTGCTGCTCAATCTGCTTAACAAGCAAATTAAGCAGAGCGTGAAGAACACCGACTTCCGTAAATCGTGATCTAAAAGTCGATATTAAACAACTGTCTGGCATTGTTGTCTGTGACGGCTTCCAGCCATTGCGCCTCTTCGCCGCGCCATTGGGCTACGCGTGTCAGAATATGCGGTACAAACGCCGGTTCATTGCGACGTGATGTCGGCTTCGGCGTCATATCGCGCGGCAGCAAATACGGCGCATCCGTCTCCAGCAGCAGACGATTAGCGGGTATCATCGGCAACAGCTCACGCAGCTCCAGTCCCCGACGCTCATCGCACACCCAGCCGGTAATACCGATGAATAACCCGTGATCGAGGCAAGCCTGTAATTCATCCCGCGAGCCGGTGAAGCAGTGCAATACAGCGCCAGGCAGATGGTCAAGCCACGGTTCCAGCAGCGCAAAGAAGCGATCGTGCGCGTCACGGCAGTGCAGGAATACGGGCATCCCCAATTCAGCCGCCATCGCCAGTTGGGCGCTAAAAGCTACTTCCTGCTCCGCGGGCGTTGAGAAGTTACGGTTAAAGTCCAGGCCACACTCGCCCACCGCCACCACTTCCGGTTTATTCACCAGCGCATAGATAACATCTGCCACTTCCGGTGACCAGCTGCTGCTGTCATGCGGGTGGACGCCTGCGGTAGACCAGCAATGCTCAAATCGTTCCGCCAGCCGCTGAGCTTCTTCACTTTCATGACGATTGGTGCCGGTCAGCAGCATGCCGTGTACCCCCGCAGCGCGGGCGCGAGCAACCACCTCATCGCGATCGCGGGAGAATTGTGAACTCGTTAAATTAACACCGATATCAAACATCATCGCTCCCATATGACAACCGCCCTGACGGGCGGTTGGTTATTCTTCGGTTTCTTCTGCTTGCGCGTCTTCATCACGCGTTGCTCGCTTCCCGGCGTAGAAGCGGGAGAAAAACAGCCCCACTTCAAACAGACAGTACATCGGGATGGCCAGCAACGTTTGCGAGAACACATCCGGTGGCGTCAGCAACATGCCGACCACGAATGCGCCTACCAGCACGTATGGACGCTTCTTGCGCAGGTCATCCGGTGTGGTCACACCCACCCAGCACAACAAGACAATCGCCACAGGCACTTCAAACGACACGCCAAACGCAATAAACAGCGACATGACGAAGTCGAGGTAGCTTTTAATATCGGTTGAGACCAGTACGCCAACCGGCGCAGTGTGCGTCAGGAAGCCGAAGGCCAGTGGGAACACCACGAAATAGGCGAACGCCATACCGATATAAAACAGCAAAGTACTGGAGACCAACAGCGGCACGACCAAACGACGTTCATGCTTGTACAGCGCAGGCGCCACAAAGGCCCAGACCTGGTACAGAATGACCGGCGCCGAGAGGATAAGCGAGACCATAAAGGTCAGCTTGATTGGCGTGAAAAACGGTGACGCCACATCGGTGGCGATCATTGTCGCCCCCTGAGGCATCTGTTTAATCAGCGGCGCTGACACCAGTTGGTAGATATCATTGGCGAAGTACACCAACGCCAGAAAAATAACGATGACCGCAATAATGCAATTGAGCAGGCGTTTGCGCAGCTCAATCAAATGAGCGATCAACGGTTGAGTATCTTCTACGCTCATGTTTACGGTTTATCACTCGATGCGGGGGATGAATCAGGAACGGCAGCGGTAGCGACTTTCTCTTTTTCTACCGGTTTGACCACCGAAGCCTCAGGCTCTGGGGTTTCATCGCGCGGTAAAACCGGCTCCTCAGAGGGGGCCGCCTGCGGCGTAGCCGAGACCGGCTGCGCGGCGTCCTTATCCTTCACCACAGGGTTATGGATAGTATTGGCCTCGTCACTCGCCTTTTCAGGATCGTGCGCTGAGTAAGAGCGCTTCATGGATTCCGCCGCTTCACGCAGTTCGTCCATCGAAGCCTTAAGCTCAGGCGTCAGACTATCCAGACTCGCTTTCTCCACTTTTTTCAGGCTGTCCTGAAACTCCTGGAGTTTAAGCTCCTGCGTCAGCTCATTTTGTACCGTTGCGGCCAGCGAGCGCAGGGCTCTGATCCAGCCAACAACCGTCTTCACTGCTACCGGCAGGCGTTTTGGCCCCAATACCACGAGGCCAATAATAAACACCAGCAGCAGTTCACTGAAACCAATATCAAACACGAATTACACCTGCTCGTTGTCGTGGCGTTTCGCTTCGTCTTTTTTCGTACTTTCCTGCTTATCAGTAATTGATTGCGCAGTGAAGTCTGCATCCTGGCTCGGTTTGTCTTTCTTGTCGTCTTCATCACCCATGGCTTTTTTGAAACCTTTGATGGACGCGCCTAGATCCGACCCAAGTGAGCTCAGCTTTTTAGTCCCAAAAAGCAGAACCACGATAACGACGATAATCAGCAACTGCCAAATACTAATACCACCCATACAAGTTCCTCTGATAGATGATGAAATAATCAGCGTGCATTATACGTTATGCAACGCCCTGTTAGCGACGCTAAATTCAGCGCGTCTTCCGCCAGCCTGCAAACCATACCACCAGACCGCCGGCCATAATCCATGCGGGTTTCAGCCCCCATTCCGGGCGGTAAACCAGTAATAGTGTACCGCTCAGGAGTAAAACCGCACCTATACCAAAGAGATAACGGGACTGACCTTGCCGGGTATGATGCGTCGCCATGTCCTGGGAAATCTTCGCCAGGCTCGCCTGCATCTGCTTACTTTGCCGCAGGCTGTCGTACACCAACTCAGGAATTTCCGGCATTTTTTCAATCCAGAACGGTGCTTTGTCTTTCAGCGCTCGCACCAGCGCAGGAATCCCCACCTGATCCTTAATCCATGACTCAAGGAAAGGTTTCGCCGTCTTCCATAAATCTAACTGAGGATAGAGCTGACGTCCTACCCCTTCTACGTAAAGTAATGTCTTTTGCAGTAACACCAGTTGTGGCTGGACTTCCATATTGAAGCGCCGCGCGGTGTTAAACAGGTTCAGCAACACGTGACCAAAGGAGATTTCTGCCAGCGGTTTTTCGAAAATAGGTTCGCAAACGGTGCGGATAGCAAACTCAAACTCTTCAACGTTGGTGTCCGCCGGTACCCAGCCAGAATCAACGTGCAGTTCAGCAACCTTGCGGTAATCGCGATTGAAGAAAGCGATAAAGTTCTCCGCCAGATAGCGCTTATCCTCTTTATTCAGCGAGCCCACAATGCCGCAGTCGATACCGATGTACTGCGGATCTTCCGGGTGCTCATAGCTGACGAAAATATTCCCCGGGTGCATGTCGGCATGGAAGAAACTGTCGCGGAATACCTGAGTGAAGAACACCTGTACACCGCGTTCAGCCAGCAATTGCATGTTGGTATTTTGCTTTTCCAGCGTGTCGATATCCGACACCGGAATGCCGTAGATGCGCTCCATTACCAGCATATCAACGCGGCAATAGTCGGAGTAAACCTCTGGCACATAGAGCATCGGGCTGTTTTCAAAATTACGACGCAGCTGAATGGCGTTAGCGGCCTCACGCAGCAGGTTTAACTCATCGAGCAGCGTTTTTTCGTAGTCACGAACCACTTCCAGCGGACGCAGACGGCGACCATCCGGCAGCAGGCGTGGAACCCAGCGCGCCAGACGATAGATAAGCTTCATATCTGCTTTGATGATCGGCAGAATATCCGGGCGAATGACCTTAATCACCACTTCCCGACCATTCTCTTTTAAGCGTGCCGTATGCACCTGGGCAATTGAAGCGGAAGCCAGTGGGTTAATATCAAAATCGTCAAACCAGCTTTCGACCGGGATATCGCCCATCGATTTTTCAATTTGCTGTTTTGCCAACTTGCCATCAAACGGCGCCACGCGATCTTGCAGCATGACCAGCTGGTCGGCGATTTGCGGCGGGAAAAGGTCGCGACGAGTAGAGAGCATCTGGCCGAACTTGATCCACACCGGGCCAAGCTCCTGAAGCGCTAATCGCAGGCGGTCACCCAGCGGTTTATCCTTGTGGCGATTTGGCATCCAGAACAGCAGCCGACGCCCGATACGCAGCGGCAGCGTGATGCGCATTTTAGGGATCAGCTCATCAAGCCCGTAGCTCAAGAAGGTGCGGATGATAAAATACAGGCGCCGTAATTCTCCTGGCGTCATTTCTCCTCCAGTTTTTCCAGCCGTTTGGTGAGGGCTGCAAGCTCTCGCTCCACGGCCATCGCTTCTTCAGCAAACCAGGCCACTTCTAATGCACCCGGCGCAAGACGCCACTCTTCAGTGAGCGTTTCAGCCACATATCGCTGCTGGCGCGCCAGCCCATGCTGCAAAAACTTCATCCCCCCACGCAGGGCTTTACTGACGCCTTCGGCCGCAATATCTCCGGTATATGGCGCGAGCAGTTCTGCGGGGTCGAACTCTGCGAGGTCGGCCAGCGATACAAGATTCTGCACCACCTGAAGATCGCCCTGCACTTCGAGGTCGTTATTACGGATAAGCGCGGTGAGCTGCTGTCGGTTACGCAACTGCGGCAATACGCTAACGCGGGTGGTCACGGTACAATCGGCCTCGCCTTCCCATGCCCCCAGCACGTCAACCTGACGTTCACTGAAAACCAATACCAGCGGCGAGGTGAACTCTTTAAGCTCAATGCGCAGTACTTTACCAATGAGACGCTGACGCGCAGGCTTCAATGCCTTCTCACGCCACAGCAGCGCGTTGATGGCGGTCTCAATGCTGCCGGTTACTAAGGGTTTCAACGGCATAGCAGCCTCTCAATCAGAATTTATAGCCACGGTGCAGCGCGACGATCCCCGCCGTCAGGTTGTAGTAATCTACGTTTTCCAGACCCGCGTTCTGCATCATCTCTTTGAGCGTATCCTGATTCGGGTGCATACGGATGGACTCCGCCAGGTAGCGGTAGCTGTCCGCATCATTCGCCACCATTTCGCCAATGCGCGGCAGAATATGGAACGAATAGGCATCGTAGGCTTTGCTTAGCGGCTCGATAATCGGCTTGGAGAACTCCAGCACCAGCAGGCGACCGCCGGGCTTTAACACGCGGTACATAGAACGCAGCGCTTTGTCTTTATCGGTGACGTTACGCAGGCCAAAGGAAATGGTGATGCAGTCAAAGGTGTTGTCCGGGAACGGCAGTGCTTCTGCGTTAGCCTGAACGTATTCAACGTTACCCACTACGCCAATATTGCGCAGCTTTTCACGACCCATTTTCAACATTGAGTCGTTAATATCAGCCAGCACAACGCGCCCAGTTTCACCCACGATACGCGAGAATTTCGCCGTCAGGTCACCGGTACCGCCCGCCAGATCGAGAACAGTCTGTCCACGGCGCACGCCGCTGCAATCAATGGTAAAACGCTTCCAGAGACGATGGATACCGAATGACATCAGGTCATTCATCACATCGTATTTTGCGGCGACAGAATGGAATACATGCGCCACCATGTCTACCTTCTGATCTTTGGCAATTGTTTGAAAACCAAAGTGCGTCGTTTCTTGTGAATCCTCAACCATCTCTATGCCTGCTTATCAAGAAAATGTTCATGGAGTGTAACAGATTGGACTCAATTGCCCTACGATTCCACCCCGTTACAAAATCGGTTGTGCCACTGAATTAACGGCGTTCTGCCGCTAACGGATTGTCATCATTCAACTCTTCATCGTCACGCAGCCGGAACTCATCATCCTGCGAAGTCGCTTGCTCAACGAGATCCGGATTAATCTCGCGTTTGACCTCAACGCCAAGATGCCGAAACGCCTCAGCCTGCGACAACACGTTACCCCGCCCTGATGTGAGTTTTTTCATCGCCTGACGATAGTTATCCTGCGCTTTATCAAGGCTCTGCCCAATGGACGACATGTCATCGACGAAGAGCCGCATTTTGTCATATAAGCGGCTGGCGCGTTCAGCAATATGTTGCGCATTGCGGCTCTGATGTTCATAGCGCCACAAATTGGCAATGGTACGCAGCGCGACCAGCAGCGTGGTGGGACTGACCAGCATAATATTATTTTTCAGCGCTTCGCTGATCAATTCTGGCTGGCGATCGAGCGCCAGTAAAAACGCCGGTTCGACGGGAATAAACATCAGCACGTAGTCCAGGGAACGTAGCCCCGGCAACTGGTGATAATCTTTTCGCCCTAACAGCCGAATGTGGTTACGCACCGCCGCAATATGCTCTTGCAGCGCCGTTTCACGGGTGTAGTCATCTTCGGCATTAAAGTAGCGTTCATAGGCCACCAGCGTCATTTTGGCATCCACGACCACATCTTTACGATGCGGAAGACGAACGATAACGTCCGGCTGCATGCGGGAGTTGGCGTCGGTATTAATGCTGACCTGGGTTTCATACTCATGGCCTTCGCGGAGCCCGGAAGCCTCCAGCACGCGGGTGAGTACCACCTCTCCCCAGTTACCTTGAGTTTTGTTATCGCCTTTTAGCGCACGAGTGAGGTTCACCGCTTCCTGCGCCATCTGGGCATTCAGCTGTTGCAGATTACGAATTTCATGCGCCAGCGTGTGTCGCTCGCGCGCTTCCTGACCGAAGCTGTCCTGAACCTGACGGCGAAAGCCATCGAGCTGTTCACGCAGCGGCGTCAGTAGACCGTGCAGACTTTGCCGATTTTGCTCGTCCACCCGGCGATTGCTCTGCTCAAAGATCCGGTTGGCAAGGTTTTCAAACTGCTCGCTCAGGCGCTGTTCGCTGTTGAGCATCAGGCGGTGTTTTTCATCGCCGTGCTGTCGAGTGGTTTCCAGCAGGGTGGTGACTTCGCGCAAATCGACTTCGAGCGACGAGTTGATTTCTCGCAGGCTACGCAACTCATTGTTAAGCAGCTCGCACTCTTCGCGCCAGTGGGCATTCTGGGCAATGTTTTGTTTTGCCGCGCTTAGCTCACCGTACACATCGCGCTCTTCCGCCAACTGCTCGGCACGTTGATGCGCCACACGATAGCTCGCCGCTAGCCAGCCAATCGCAATGCCCGCCAGCGCCACTAACGCATAAATCACCACGGCAATATCCACAACGCCCCCTACTTAAACCGGTTATTCGCACAAAATAGAATTGTGCTGTATAAACGTCCAGTTTTAAAGCAGTTTCCTGCGAGCCGCTACGCAAAAAGAAAAAGGCCGAACAAGTCGGCCTTTTACGCAGGAGAGGAAAACTACAGCAGGCGACGCGCCGCTTCGACGACGATTTTCACCGCATGGCTTTCAGTCTGCTTCATGGTTTCTGCGTTTGGAATTTCCTGCTGGGTACGGTTGACGATAACGCCAGCAACCATCCCCGCGCGCAGACCCTGGCTTGAGCACATGGTCAGCAGGGTGGCAGATTCCATCTCATAGTTCATCACGCCCATTGACTGCCACTCTTCCATCGAGCCTTTGTAGTTTCTGACTACGCGGCCGGAGAAGGTGTCGTAGCGTTCCTGACCTGGGTAGAAGGTGTCAGATGACGCGGTCACGCCCACGTGAGTGGTCGCACCGATAGCTTTCGCCGCTTCAACCAGCGCAGTGGTACAGGCGAAATCAGCAACCGCAGGATATTCCATTGGCGCAAAGTGCAGGCTCGCACCATCAAGGCGGACGGATGCGGTTGTCACCAGCACATCACCAACGTTGATATGCGGCTGAATAGCACCGGTGGTGCCTACACGCAGGAAGGTGCGGATACCCAGCTGTGCCAGTTCTTCCACGGCAATAGAGGTAGACGGGCCGCCGATACCGGTGGAGCACACGATCACTGACTTGCCATCCAACTCGGCACGCCAGGAGGTAAATTCACGATGAGATGCCAGTTTTACCGGCTTATCCATCAGCGCGGCGATCTTTTCCACACGCTCCGGGTCACCGGGGACGATCGCAAGCGTAGCCCCTTGTAAATCGTTTTTAGTGAGGCCGAGATGAAAAACATCAGACTTGGACATAAAGAACTCCTCTGTGGTTTAAGTTTTGCAGAAGAAGCAAAAATGTACTTTATAGAAGACCATCACTTTTTTTCGTGACTATCATCACTAAGGGATAAAAATATTACATTAAATTCCACGCAGTTAGTGATTCACATCACATTAACAAGTTATTGTGATCCCCTGCTGCACAAAAATACGCCGTATTGAGGCACTGTGATTCTGCTATGAGTTCATTACAAGGGTACGGAGAATGCCATGACAATCAATAAACAACCTGGATTTGCATCTGCTGCTTCACCCCATGCCTCGACCGCCATCCATACATCCGATGAGGCGATTACGGCGGGAGAAACCTCCATCCCCTCACAGGGCGATACGCTGCCGGCTTATCACGCCCGCCCTAAACATAGCGATGCGCCTCTCCCGGTAATCATCGTAGTGCAGGAGATTTTTGGCGTCCACGAGCACATCCGCGATATCTGCCGCCGCCTGGCTCTGGAGGGGTATCTGGCTATCGCACCAGAGCTCTATTTCCGCCAGGGTGATGCAAATGACTATGACGATATCCCGTCATTGTTCAGCGGTCTGGTATCAAAAGTTCCCGATGCCCAGGTGCTGGTCGACCTCGACCACGTTGCCAGTTGGGCGGCGCGCAATGGCGGTGACGCAAACCGCTTATCCATCACCGGTTTTTGCTGGGGAGGACGTATTGCCTGGCTGTATGCCGCGCACAATCCGCAGTTGAAAGCCGCCGTGGCCTGGTACGGTCGCCTGACCGGCGACAAGACGCTCAACAATCCAAAACACCCGGTGGATGTGGCGGTAGACCTGAGCGCCCCGGTGCTTGGGCTGTACGGCGCTCAGGACACGGGGATCTCACTTGAGTCAGTGGAAACCATGCGTCATGCGCTGCGCGCGGCTAATGCGAAGGCTGAAATTGTGGTGTATCCCGATGCCGGACACGCGTTTAATGCCGATTATCGCGAAAGTTATCATGAAGAGTCAGCCAAAGATGGCTGGCAACGTATGCTGGCATGGTTTGCGCAGTATGCGGGGAAGAAAGGCTAATCGCTTATAAATGCTGTAGGCATTGACAGCATGCAGGCCTGATAAGCTACGCGCCATCAGGCATAGTCGCGCACATTGCCGGATGGCGGCGTTGCCTTATCCGGCCTACACCCACGGGTAGCCCGGCCAAGCGAAGCGCCGCCGGGCTACCGTGTTTTTACGCCTGGCGCAGGTTCTGCGCCGCTTTTACCATGTTCGCCAGCGCCGCGCGAGTTTCCAGCCAGCCACGGGTTTTCAGGCCGCAGTCCGGGTTTACCCACAAACGCTCCGCCGGGATACGTCGTTGCGCTTTCTTCAACAGCGCTTCAATCCACTCCACGCTTGGCACGTTTGGCGAGTGAATGTCATACACGCCCGGCCCGATTTCGTTCGGGTAGTCGAACTCTTCAAAGGACTCCAGCAGCTCCATGTCGGAACGTGACGTTTCAATGGTGATGACATCCGCATCCAGCGCGGCAATTGAATCCATGATGTCGTTAAACTCGCAGTAACACATGTGGGTATGGATCTGCGTTTCATCCTTCGCTACAGCCGCGTTGATGCGGAAGGCCTCAACGCCCCATTGCAGATAGGCTCCCCACTCGCTGCGGCGCAGCGGCAGACCTTCGCGAAGCGCCGGTTCGTCAATCTGAATAATACCGATCCCGGCGGCTTCCAGATCCGCCACTTCATCACGCAGCGCCAGTGCAATCTGCTTAGCGATGGTTTCGCGGGACACATCCTCGCGTGGGAATGACCAGCACAGAATGGTGACCGGGCCGGTCAACATGCCTTTGACCGGTTTATCCGTTAATGATTGCGCATATTTCGCCCACTCTACGGTAATCGCTTCCGGGCGGCTGACGTCTCCAATCACAATCGGCGGTTTCACGCAACGAGAGCCGTAGCTTTGCACCCAGCCGTTCTGGGTAAAGACGAAACCGTCGAGATGCTCGCCAAAATATTCCACCATGTCGTTACGCTCGGCTTCACCGTGCACCAGCACGTCGAGACCTAAACGTTCTTGTTCCACGATAGCCTGTTTGATTTGCTCCGCGATCCCGGTACGGTAGTTGCTCGCGTCGAGATTGCCTTTTTTAAAGTCCAGACGCAGACTGCGGATTTCTGTGGTTTGCGGGAAGGAACCGATGGTGGTGGTGGGCCACGCTGGCAGATTAAAGCGCGCGCGCTGCGCTTCGGCACGGAGCGGATAAGCGCTGGCACGTTGGCTGTCCTGCGGGGTAATGGCTGCCAGACGTTTTTCAACCGCCGCATTATGCACACGAGTCGACTGTCGACGCGCCTGAATCGGCGCACTCAAGGCCTCCAGCGCAGCGATGTCGCCAGTATTCAGCGCATCCCGCAGTAGCGCCAGCTCGCCGCATTTTTGCAGGGCAAAGGCAAACCAGCTCTTCACTTCGGCATCAAGGCGAGTTTCAACGCTGAGATCGATAGGGCTGTGTAAAAGCGAGCAGGAAGACGCCACCCAAAGCGGACGTTTCCCGACAATCGCCTTAATCTGCGCGTATTTTTCCGTGAGATCGGCACGCCAGACGTTACGTCCATTAACCAATCCGGCAGAAAGCAGCCAGTCTGCGGGTAGACGCTGGTGCAGTTCACAAACGTCATCTTTGCCGTGGACAAAGTCAACGTGCAGCCCCTGTACCGGCAGCGCGGTAATAGTATCCAGATTCGGCGTTACGCCTTCAAAGTAGGTGGTCAATAGTAGCTTAACCTGCCCGGTCAACGCATCGTACGCCGGTTTAAAGGCGTCCAGCCATTCCTGCGGCAGTTCTAAAACCAGCGCCGGTTCGTCGATCTGTACCCACTCAATACCGCGTTTTGCAAGCTCTGCCAGTACCTGCTGATAAACCGGCAGGATGTCGTTAAGCAGGCTTAAGCGGTCAAACGATTCGCCCTTCACTTTCCCCAGCCACAAATAGGTCACCGGGCCCAATAGTACGGGTTTGACGTTGTGACCAAGCGCCAGCGCTTCATCGACCTCATCGAGTAGCTGGGTCCAGGTCAGCTTGAACTGCTGGCCTTTGGTGAATTCAGGCACCATGTAGTGATAGTTGGTATTAAACCATTTGGTCATTTCTGCCGCCGCCGTCGGTTCACCGGTAGGTGCGCGGCCACGGCCAATGCGGAATAACGTGTCGATATCGACGGAGCCGTCTTTGTTCTGATGACGCGCCGGAACGTTGCCCAACAGCAGGCTGGTCGTCAGCACGTGATCGTACCAGGCAAAATCGCCCACCGGCAGCAGGTCGATCCCGGCTTGCTTTTGTTGATCCCAGTGGCGTGCGCGCAGCTCACGGCCCACGGCCAGTAGTTCTTCACGGGAGGCGTTACCCGCCCAATAGCTCTCTTGCGCTTTTTTCAGCTCACGACGCAGGCCGACGCGAGGGAAACCGAGGGTGTGGTTTTGAATAGTCATCATATGCCTCTCTTAAGTATTTAAATCCTTTGGATTTTCAATTCAGGGAAGGCGGCAAGTTTATGAATCCCCGGGAACTTACTTAAGTAAGTGACTGGGGTGAATAAACGCAGCCAACGCACCATAAATTTAAAAGACGAAGGTTTTTAGCCGTCCAGATGTTTACACATCCATAATTGGCGGTTACTGTATAATCCTCAAGCGCAATTTGTTCATGCCGAAGTGAAGGACTTTCATGATCGAGATTAAACACCTGAAAACGCTCCAGGCGTTGCGGAATAGTGGTTCACTGGCAGCCGCCGCGGCGACGTTGCATCAGACCCAATCCGCCCTTTCTCACCAGTTCAGCGATCTGGAACAGCGCCTTGGCTTTCGGCTATTTATTCGTAAAAGTCAGCCGCTACGCTTTACCCCGCAGGGCGAAATTCTGCTGCAGCTGGCAAATCAGGTGCTGCCGCAAATAGGTCAGGCGTTGCAGGCCTGCAACGAGCCACAGCAGGCGACACTGCGCATTGCGATCGAATGCCATAGCTGTATTCAGTGGCTGACGCCCGCGCTGGAGAATTTCCACAAGCAGTGGCCGCAGGTGGAGATGGACTTTAAATCTGGCGTTACGTTCGACCCGCAGCCCGCCTTGCAACAGAGCGAACTGGACATTGTGCTGACTTCCGACATTCTGCCGCGCAGCGGTCTGAATTATTCACCGATGTTTGATTACGAGGTGCGCCTGGTGCTGTCGCCAGACCATCCGCTGGCCGCAAAAGTGCGTATTACGCCGGAAGATTTAGCGCCAGAAACGCTGCTGATTTACCCGGTGCAGCGGCAGCGTCTGGATATCTGGCGTCATTTCCTGCAACCCGCTGGCATCAGCCCGCTATTGAAAAGCGTGGATAATACGTTGTTGCTGATTCAGATGGTGTCCGCACGGATGGGCATTGCCGCGCTGCCGCATTGGGTGGTGGAGAGTTTTGAGCGCCAGGGTCTTATTGTGACTAAAACCCTGGGCGAAGGGCTGTGGAGTCGGCTGTATGCTGCCGTGCGCGATGGCGAACAGCGTCAGCCGATCATGGATGCGTTTATTCGTTCAGCGCGGAACCACGCGTGCGATCATCTGCCTTTTGTCAGGAATGCGGAGCGACCCAACGCCGATGCACCCACAGTGAGGCCAGGATCACCGCGGCTCCTGTAAGGAAGCTCGGCCAGTGGGGCTGTTGATGCCAGATTGCCAGGTTAACCAGCAGCCCCGCAGGGACATGCATATTGTTCATAATACCCAGCGTGCCCGCATCCACCTGCGTCGCACCGTAGTTCCACATAAAGTAGCCAATCCCAGAAGCCACGACGCCAAGAAACACCAGAATGCCCCACTGCGGCAGCGTCTGCGGCATTTTCTGCGCATTACCCAGCAGTGACCAGGCCACCACCGCCACTAAAAACGCGCCAAGGTAGAACCAGGCAAACGCGTTGTGCTGTGGCATCGGGCGGGTTTCCATCAGGCGTTTATAGCCCACCATGCCGATGGCAAAGACGATATTAGAGAGCTGCACCAGGATCAAACCTGTCCAGAAATGGTTGGTGATATGGTCATAACGAATAATCCCCGCACCAATCACCGCCAGCAGCGCGCTAAAGGCATAGCTCCAGCGCAGGCGGCGCCCGCTCATCAGGTCATAAATCAGCGTGATGTACAGCGGCGTGAGTACGGTAAACAGCAGCAGCTCAGAGACGGTCAGGTAGAGATAAGCGTGGAAGCTCAGCATATACATGATGCCAAGCTGCATTGCCCCCACCAGCATATACAGACCGACGGTTTTCAGGCTGTGTCCGCGCGTGCGAAGAAACGGCAGGAACACCAGCGCCGCCAGTCCGACGCGAACCATCACCGCAAAATAGCTATCAACATGCCCGGCAAGGTATTCGCCGTAGAAGCTAAAAGAGAAAGCCCACAGAATCGTGGTAATAATCAGGAGCGCCACAATGAATGTCTCTTAGGAAGATGAGCACGCATTGTAGCGAAGATGAAGGTTGACAACTGACCACTTAGTGACCAGTTGTCATTTTTTAATCAAGGTATAAATTGCGCAGGTAGTGCGGAACCGCATCATCAGCGTTAGAACCTATCACCTCCAGATCCGGGTGAAGATCTTTCAAACGCTGGTGGGCACCTTCCATGATGCAGCCTTTACCGGCCATCGACAGCATTTCCGCATCGTTCATACCGTCACCAAAGGCGATGCAGTCTTTCAGCGTGTAGCCCATCGCTTTTGCCACCGCTTCCAGCGCGTGGCCTTTGGATACACCACCGGCCATCACTTCCAGACAGGTCAGCGTAGAGAAGCTCACATTCACGCGATCGCCCCAGCGAGCGTTGATCGCCTGCTCCAGCGGCAGCAGCGTTTCGTGGTCGTTGCAGGTAAAGAACACCTTGCTCACACCTTCCGGCTCCAGCAGACCCGGCTCGTATAGCGTGTAGTTGAAGATAGCTTCTTTGAAGAAACGCATCTCCTCCGGGCGATGGCGGTTCATAAACCACTCATCCTCACGATAAACGTTGGTGACAATATCCGGGTTGGTATGCACCATCCCAAAGAGATCGGTCGCGATATCGCGATCGAGGTTATGGGCGAAAACCTGCTTGCCATCAGCATCGTGTACGCGCGCGCCGTTGGAGGTGATCATGTAGGATTTGATCCCGAGGTTATCGCGGATCTGCCCAACATCGATGTAGTGACGCCCGGTCGCAAAGACAAAGTTCAGACCGCGCTCGGTCAGCAACTTTAGCGTCTCTTTAGCGTATGGCGTTAAGTGGTGGTCGGGGGAGAGTAAGGTACCATCTAAATCAGACGCAACAACCTGGTACATATTCGAATTTAACCTCTAAAGTGCGGCGCTGGCGCCGAATTAACGATGTCGATGGAAAAAATCGACGATGGCAGTGAGCGCGACTGAGCGCATAGCGTCCTTTTCAAAAAGGATCTCATGATAGGCACCTTGTATGACTAGCGGCTTACCGCCATCGCAAGGATGGCCCGCTTCGGCGCGAATTTCACAATAACGATCGTGCATGCGGTTATCGACGACACGTTCTTCTTCCGCCTGCACCAGCAGCACGGGGAAAGTATCCGTCGCGGCATTCGCCAGGATTTGTTCTCCTGCCAGAATACCTTCTCGCACCCAATGATACGTTGGCCCGCCCACGCGTAGCCGGGGTTCATCGGCATAAAAACGGACATTACGCCGATAGCGCTCGCGGCTATGGGTCAACGTATTGACGCCGAACGGTAACGCGTACCATCGGCCCGTTCCCATGGCATACCCTTCCCGAACACGCTGATGGCCCTCAGCCCAATCGAGAAGCGGTCTGACAACCCATTCCGGCAGACGCATGATAATACCGAACATCGGCGCACAAAGCGCGATGGCATCACAGCCCTGGGGTTTGCGTTGCAAAAATTGTGTCGCAATGGCGCCGCCCATCGAGTGGGCGAGAATAAACCGCTGACGCCAGCGTCCAGGCGCCACTTCTTGCTGCCAGAAGGCCTCAAGATCGTCAACATAGTCGCTAAAATTCGCGACGTGTCCACGATGGGAATCCGACAGCATACGCCCGGAGCGCCCCTGACCACGGTGATCGATGATTAGCACATCAAAACCACTGTGGAACAGATCGTATGCCAGTTCGGCGTACTTCACATAGCTTTCGATGCGTCCAGGGCAGACCACAATCACGCGATCGTGCGCCTCACAACTGAAGCGAACAAAGCTGACGGGTATACGATCGACGCCGATAAACTCCGCCTCTTCCCGACCGCGCCAGAACACCATCAACGGGCCGGTGGTAAACGCTGCAAAGGCGTTTTCTCTTGTTTCCCAATCCTTTTGCTGTTGAAACATCGGGTTTCCACCCCTGTTAACCGCTGAAAATCATTTTTTTGTGGCGCCCAACACAGCGCCCACGCAATAGCGTATTGTGGCATAAAAACAGACAATCAGGGAGTTTCTCATGACCTTCGAATGGTGGTTCGCCTACCTACTCACATCGATAATCCTCAGCCTGTCGCCAGGTTCAGGGGCTATCAACACCATGACGACCTCGATTAACCACGGCTATCGTGGCGCGGTGGCGTCGATTGCGGGTCTACAAACAGGTCTGGCGATTCATATCGTGCTGGTTGGAGTAGGCCTCGGTACGCTCTTTTCCCGTTCGGTGCTGGCGTTTGAAGTGTTGAAATGGGCAGGTGCCGCCTATCTTATCTGGCTTGGCATTCAGCAGTGGCGGGCCGCGGGCTCTCTTGATTTGAAAACGCTGGCAAAAACGCAAACTCGCGGCAAGCTTTTCCAGCGGGCAGTTTTCGTTAACCTGACCAACCCGAAAAGCATCGTGTTTCTTGCGGCGCTATTTCCGCAGTTTATCTCCCCGGAACAGCCGCAGGTGATGCAATATCTTGTGCTCGGCGTGACGACCATCGTGGTGGATATCATCGTGATGATTGGTTATGCCACGCTGGCCCAGCGTATTTCGACATGGATTAAGGGGCCGAAGCAGATGAAGGCATTAAATAAGGTGTTTGGCTCGCTATTTATGCTGGTGGGCGCGCTGCTGGCGTCGGCGCGGCACGCGTGAATGTCGCTCGCAAATTTTTGTTGCCACGTTGCTGAACAGACAAATCGGCTCGAGAGTACACGCATAGTACAAAGAAGCTGAAAATCCTTGCTGGTGGCCCGTTAACACCGCTGACAGAATGGCATTTAATCTTTTCATTCATGGATGAAGAACAATGCCAGCAACGGTCACGCCGCATGATTCAGTCTTCAAAACATTTCTCTCCCGCGCTGAAACCGCGCGGGATTTTATTACCCTCCACCTGCCCTCGACGCTCATTAAACTGTGCAAACTGGAGACCCTGAAACTGGAGTCAGGAAGTTTTATCGAGGATGACTTGCGTCCCTACTACAGTGACATTATCTACTCGCTGCAAACCACCACTGGGCGCGGCTATATCCACGTATTGATTGAACATCAGAGCACGCCAGATAAGCACATGGCTTTTCGGCTACTGCGCTATGCCGTCGCCGCCATGCAACGCCATCTCGACGCGGGGCATAAAAAACTGCCGCTGGTGATCCCGATTCTGTTCTATCACGGAAAACGAACGCCTTATCCCTGGACGCTAAACTGGCTGGATGAATTTAGCGATCCCGATAGCGCACGCCAACTTTACGGATCCGCTTTCCCATTGGTCGACATCACCGTGATTCCCGATGACGAAATTATGCGCCACCACAGCATGGCGGCACTAACGCTTGTTCAAAAACACATCCGCCTGCGCGATATGGCACAACTTGAAGATAAGCTCGCCAGCCTGTTCGTTTTAGGACAGCTAAGCGGACAACAAATAACCGCACTGATAAACTATCTGATTCAGGCAGGACAAGCGCGGGATGTTCAGAAACTATTGTATGGGCTGGCACAGCGGGTGCCGGAGCATGGAGAAAAATTCATGACCATGGCAGAGCAGTTGAAATTGATTGGGCGGAAGGAAGGTATTCAGGAAGGTAAACGCACTGCGACACAAGAAATGGCAAAAGCCATGCTTGAGCGAGGCCTCGATAGTCACATCATCATGGAAATTACCGGTTTTTCACAAGATGAACTTCAAAAATTTCCGCATTAATTTTTTGCCCACCCGTGTCACACATCACCGGGTGGGCTAACGCTTAGCGCGAAATAATCAAATGAATACCAAATCCCGCAAACAGGGTTCCGGCAATACCGTCGATCCATTTCGCGGCGCGCTGGTAACCACGGCGCATTGCCGGTAGCGCAAACAGACTGGCAACGACGGTGAACCAGGCCAGCGTTTCGAGAATAATCAGGACGAAAATGCCCCAGCGCTCACCCGCACCGACGTTATCGCCAACGAACAGCGAGAACACCGAGCCAAAATAGATAATTGCTTTTGGGTTTGCCAGGTTTGTCAGCAGACCTTTCATAAAGCTGCGTCCACCTTGCGCCAATTCAACCTGAGGTTCTTCTGCCACCGCTGACGTCTCTTTTTTTAGCGCCCCGCGCAGCATCTGGTAACCCATCCAGCATAGGTACAGGCCACCGCCAACCATAATGATGGTATGCAGCCACGCCATTTTTTCGATAATCAGATGCAGGCCAAGCAGCGCAATACCCGCCCAGACCATAACCCCGCAGGTGATCCCCAGCACGCCCATCATCGCTTCTTTTCGCGAGCGGCTGACGGCTGTTTGAGACACAAAGAAGAAGTCCGGCCCCGGGCTCATCAACGCAATGATGTGCACCAGCGCCACGGTCAGAAACAATGTAATCATGATAGACCTACCAACGGGACGATAAATTCGCGGAAAAATAATACAGTGAGTGACTATCCTGACACTTTTTCCGTGAACTGACTACTCCTCATCGTCACCATCGACGTGGGCGCGGATCAGCGCCAGAAACTCACGGCCAAAGCGCTCAAGTTTGCGCGTGCCCACACCATTGACACTTAGCATATCGCTTGGTGAAACCGGCATTTGCTCAGCCATCTCAATCAGGGTTGCGTCGTTGAAGACCACATACGGCGGGATATTCTCTTCATCGGCAATCGCTTTACGCAACTTACGCAATTTGGCAAACAGCTGGCGGTCATAATTACCCACCGCAGCTTTCTGCATCACACGAGGCTTCAGCGCAACGATACGCGGCACCGCAAGCTGGAGCGGCGCTTCGCCGCGTAGTACCGGGCGGGAAGCATCGGTGAGCTGTAACGCCGAATGCTGGGCGATATTCTGGGTGACAAAGCCAAGGTGGATCAGTTGGCGAATCACGCTCACCCAATGCTCGTGGCTCTTTTCGCGGCCCATTCCATAGACTTTGAGTTTATCATGACCGAAATCGCGAATACGCTGGCTGTTGGCCCCGCGTATCACCTCAACCACATAGCCCATACCAAAACGCTGGTTAACGCGGCCGATGGTAGAAAGTGCAATCTGAGCGTCCTGCGCACCATCATACTGTTTCGGCGGGTCAAGGCAGATATCGCAGTTGCCGCACTGCTCCTGACGCCCTTCACCAAAGTAGTTAAGCAACACCAGACGACGGCAGGTCTGCGCTTCAGCAAACGCCCCCATCGCGTTGAGCTTATGACGTTCAATATCTAACAGCATACCCGCCGGTTTTTCTTCCAGACAGCGGCGCAGCCAGGCCATATCGGCCGGATCGTAAAATAGCATCGCTTCCGCAGGCAGGCCATCACGCCCGGCGCGACCGGTTTCCTGATAGTAGGATTCAATATTGCGCGGAATATCAAAGTGCACCACAAAACGGACGTTCGGCTTATTGATGCCCATCCCGAATGCGACGGTGGCGACCACAATTTGCAGATCATCACGCTGGAATTTCTCCTGCACATCGGCACGAACGGTGTGTTCCAGCCCGGCATGATAGGCTCCTGCGCTAATTCCACGGCTTTGTAGACGCGCGGCGGTGTCTTCAACTTTCGAGCGGCTGTTGCAGTAAATAATGCCCGATTTACCTTTCTGTTCCTGCACATAGCGCATCAGCTGGTCGAGAGGCTTGAACTTCTCCATCAGCATGTAGCGAATATTCGGACGGTCAAAACTGCTGATTTGGATCAGCGGATCGTTAAGCCCCAGCAGACGGGCAATGTCGCTGCGGGTGGTATCATCCGCCGTCGCGGTGAGCGCCATAAAGGGCAGAGAAGGGAAACGCTGACGCAGTTGCCCCAGAGCGGCATATTCCGGGCGGAAATCATGCCCCCACTGGGAAATACAGTGCGCTTCGTCTACCGCCAACATCACCGGATTCCAGTGCGCCAGATGCTCGAGGAAGTTATCCAGCATCAGGCGTTCCGGAGCGATATACAGTAAGCGAATCTGCCCAGTACGACACCCGGCCATCACTTCTTGCTGCTGCTCACGGGTCTGGGTGGAGTTGATGCAGGCCGCCGACACGCCGTTTGCCAGCAGTTGATCGACCTGGTCTTTCATCAATGAAATCAGCGGTGAAACCACTACCGTCAGACCATCAAGTACCAGCGCAGGGATCTGATAACACAGCGATTTACCGCCGCCGGTCGGCATCACCACTAAACAGTCGCGTCCTTCCAGCACGGTATCGATGATGGTTTCCTGGCCCGGGCGGAATTGCTGATAGCCAAAGGTCTCCTGCAAAACCTGTTTAGCCAGCGATCCCTGATTCAAAACTTCCGCCTGTGCCACATTGACCCCATTCACCGTAAAATAAAAACAGGCGCTATTTTCAGCGCCTGCGTGCCAAACTGCAACGTTTTAGACGAAATCCTTCGGCCACCCTCGCAACAAAACGAAGGATACGCTGTTAAAACAGATCGTTAAGCATTACACCGACGCCCACGCGGGTCTGGTTAAAGTTATAGTCGATAAGCGACTCACCGTAACCACTGTAGACCTGGGTGTAAAAACGCACGTGTTTGGTCATCGGATAGCTCACGCCAAGCTCTGCACCGCCGTAGCCGGTGTTCCAGTTATATTGCCCCTGGGCGCTGAGTACCGCATCCCCTAACTGGTAACCGATTTTCAGCCGGTAATAACCCATATACTTGGTGATATCCGGGTTGTCATTGGTTTCACCCACAACGTACCAGGGCTTCACTTCCACCAGCCAGTTGCCATTTTGCGCCATCAGGCGAGTATAAAGGCGGTTCCAGCTACGGGAGGTCGGGTCGGAGCGACCATTGGAATCATGGTTGTAGCCCATTTCGACGTCGCGCAGCGTCCAGCCAGCAAACCGATAATCCGTCGCGAACCCGAGGAACAGCTGCGGTTCATAGTTGGTTTCACGAAACGGCGCGGACTCATCGCTGTTGGAAAGCTGCCACCAGGAGCGCTGGGTATAAGACGCGGCGAGCACCGAATTATCACCCAGAATGCCACGCCATAGCGGGAACGCCAGACTCAGTTGGTATTTCACCTCATCCTTACGTGCATTCTCAGCCCAGTTATAGGTACGAATCGCTTCTTTGTTGAGATCGCTGGTCCAGGTATAAAGCAGGTAGTTGCTCTCATAAGGATAGAGCGTGAACGGATTATCATGTTCTTGCAGCAAGTTGGCGATAATACTGCCGCGTACCGCGGGCACATCATGCACTTCTTTAATTGTTGCTTCCTGCGCAAACGCTGAGATAGGCAGCAATAGCGCCAGTAATCCACTCCATGAGAACCGCATCAGACACTTTCCTCTGAGATTTATAAAAACGATGAATAACAAAATGACACGTATTCTACCTGTTTGTGTAAGTCTTGCTCATCAAACCTTTCCAAAAGTAGAAATCATCGCGTTATGAGCATAAAATCAACATTTCATTAACATTAAATGCAAGGTCGCTATGTCTGTACAACTCACCGCTGATGCCGCTCTCAAGCTGGTTGGCGAAATCTTTGTCTATCATATGCCGTTTAACCGGGCGCTGAATCTGGAGCTGGAAGTCTACGAGAAAGCCTTCGCGCAGTTGAGTTTTAACAATCAACCGATGATGGTCGGCAACTGGGCGCAGAGTATTTTGCACGGAGGCGTGATTGCCTCAGCGCTGGACGTCGCAGCCGGTCTGGTCTGTGTTGGCAGTACGCTGACGCGGCATGACACCATTAATGAAGATGAGCTACGTCAGCGGCTATCAAAAATGGGCACCATCGATCTGCGCGTTGACTATTTACGTCCGGGCCGCGGTACTCGTTTTACCGCCACCAGCACATTGCTGCGTGCCGGCAATAAAGTGGCCGTCGCCCGCGTGGAGTTGCACAACGAAGAACAAACGCATATTGCCAGCGCCACCGCGACATATATGGTGGGATAACCGCCATAATCGCGTAACATTGTGTGACTTTTCTCGAAATGGATATTTCTCATGGATCCCAAACAGACGCGTCAGGGCGTACTTCTTGCCCTTGCCGCCTATTTTATCTGGGGCATTGCACCCGCCTACTTTAAGCTGATTTATTACGTCCCTGCCGATGAGATCCTGACCCACCGCGTCATCTGGTCGTTTTTCTTTATGGTGGCGCTGATTAGCATCAGCCGTCAGTGGACGCAGGTCAAAACGCTGCTGAAAACCCCCAAAAAAATCTTTCTGCTGGCGCTGTCTGCGGTGCTGATTGGCGGAAACTGGCTGTTGTTTATCTGGTCAGTCAATAACCATCATATGCTTGAGGCCAGCCTCGGATACTTTGTTAACCCACTGGTGAACATTGTGTTGGGGATGATTTTCCTCGGCGAGCGCTTCCGCCGGATGCAATGGCTGGCGGTGATTCTGGCTATTTGCGGGGTGCTGGTACAGCTCTGGACGTTCGGCTCGCTGCCGCTCATCGCGCTAGGATTAGCGTTTAGCTTCGCGTTCTACGGCCTGGTGCGCAAGAAAATCGCCGTGGATGCCCAGACCGGTATGCTCTTTGAAACGCTCTGGCTGCTGCCGGTGGCGGCAATTTATCTGTTCGGTATCGCCGACAGCGCGACAAGCCATATGGGAAGTAACCCGTGGTCGCTTAATCTGCTGCTGATTGCCGCGGGCGTGGTCACGACGATTCCGCTGCTGTGCTTTACCGGTGCCGCCACCCGTCTGCGTCTGTCGACGCTGGGTTTCTTCCAGTATATTGGCCCAACGTTAATGTTCCTGCTGGCGGTGACATTCTACGGCGAAGTGCCGGGAGCGGATAAGATGGTGACCTTTGCGTTTATCTGGGTTGCACTGGCGATATTTGTGATGGATGCGGTGTATACGCAGCGACGAGGGCGTCGCGGATAAACCTTTGCCGGATGGCGCTACGCTTATCCGGCCTACAAGTCATTGCTAACCATAGGCCGGATAAGGCATCGCCGCCATCCGGCCTACAAATCATTGCTAACCGTAGGCCGGATAAGGCATCGCCGCCATCCGGCACACGCATTACAGCCAGTTCTTGCGCTTAAAGTACAGATATGGCGCAAGCCCCGCCAGAATCATGAAGATAATCGCGCCCGGATAGCCAAAGCTCCAGCGTAGCTCCGGCATAAACTCAAAGTTCATTCCATAGCTCGACGCCACAAGCGTTGGCGGCAGGAATACCACCGAGACCACCGAGAAGATTTTGATAATGCGGTTCTGCTCGATGTTGATAAAGCCCATCGCCGCCTGCATCAGGAAGTTAACCTTCTGGAACAGAGATTCGTTATGCGGCAGCAGGGATTCGATATCTCGCAGGATTTCACGCGCCTGCTCCAGCTGATTTGCCGGTAGACGCGCTTTACGCACCAGGAAGTTCAGCGCGCGCTGGGTATCCATCAGACACAGGCGCACCTTCCAACCGATATCTTCCAGTTCAGCAAGCGTTGAGAGTGCATCATCGTACTCGTCGCCCTGACGCCCTTCCATAATCACACGGCTGAGCTTTTCGAGATCGCTGTAAATATTTTCAATTTCATCCGCCAGCTGTTCGATTTTGGTTTCGAACAGATCGAGCAGCAGCTCGTAGGCGTTGCCGTCTACCATAAGCTGGCTACGCGCACGCATACGGTACAGGCGGAATGCCGGCAGTTCGCGCTCACGCAGAGTAAACAGGCGGCCTTCGCGGATGGTGAATGCGACGGTGGAGTTACCGGCGTGATCGTCCGCATCTTCATAGAAGAAGAAGGAGTGAATATGCAAACCGTCTTCGTCTTCAAAAAAACGCGCGGATGCTTCGATGTCTTCCAGTTCAGGGCGCGTGGCCAGGTTCTGGCCCAAATCCTTTTGCACACGGTTTCGTTCATCGTCATCCGGTTCGACTAAATCTACCCATACCGAACTGGCCAGGTGATCAATCTCGTCCGCTTCAAGACGCGTTAAACGATTTTTTTCCAGTTGAAATGCGCTCAGCATGACCGGGACTCCCAATGCAAAAAATTATCGGACAGCCGGTGGGCACACAGAAACTACAGAGGTTTCAGACCATTAAACAGCCTGACTCAATGCGACGGGATCAATACGAGTCGCTGACAACCGCTAAGGCTATCAGCATAAGAGGATAGCCTTAGGAGTTGTTCCTGGATGACAGGAAGGTGAGCCAGCATCTACTGGGTGTGTCCAAGGCTTTGTCCTCTTAGCGTAATCGTGCGCGCATGTTACGCCAGCAAAAAAACGGCGTCAACACGCAACGAAACGCTAACCGGCATTAATTACCTTCAATTCATTAAGGCTAGCAGTTCGTTACAAAATAATGATATTTTTCCGAAAGTTATACCGTTTCCAGTCTGGCGTAAGCTGCCACCAGCCATTTAATCCCTTGCCCCTGGAAAGCAACCTGAAGACGGCTATGCTCACCGCTGCCTTCCAGATTGACGATAGTCCCTTCGCCAAATTTTGCATGGCGAACGCGCTGCCCCAGCTTATAGCCGGTATCGTTCTCTGCCATCGGCGTGCCCATGCGCTGATGGTTAACCGGGCGGCTAACCGTGGCGCGCAGACGCACTTCCTCGACACAGCCTTCCGGTAGCTCGCCGATAAAGCGCGATGGGCGGTGATACACTTCTTTGCCATACAGACGGCGCGTTTCAGCGTAGGTCAGGGTCAGCTTTTGCATGGCGCGGGTGACACCAACATAGGCCAGACGGCGCTCTTCTTCCAGACGTCCGCCTTCATCCAGCGACATCTGGCTCGGGAACATGCCCTCTTCCATACCGACGATAAATACCTGCGGGAACTCCAGACCTTTAGCCGAGTGCAGTGTCATCAACTGCACCGCATCCTGCCAGGTGTCGGCCTGACCTTCCCCGGCCTCCAGCGCCGCATGGGAGAGAAACGCCTGCAGCGGCAGCAAGTCTTCTTCTTCATCGTTGTAGCTGAACTGGCGCGTTGCCGTCACCAGTTCGTCTAAGTTTTCAATACGCGTCTGGCCTTTTTCGCCTTTCTCCTGCTCATACATCATGCGCAGGCCGGAATCTTTAATCACCCGGTCAGTTTGCACGTGCAGCGGCATGTCGGCGGTTTCCTGAGCCAGCGCATCAATCAGCTCCATAAAGCGCTGTAATGCGCTTGCCGCGCGTCCGGCAAGGGCTTTTTCTTGCAGCAGTTCGCGACAGGCCTGCCACAGCGTCAGCTGGCGCTCACGCGAGGTCTGACGCACCACGTCCAGCGTACGATCGCCAATGCCGCGCGTTGGCGTATTCACCACACGTTCAAAAGCGGCGTCATCATTACGGTTGGAGATCAGACGCAGATAGGAGAGCGCATCTTTAATTTCCTGACGCTCGAAGAATCGCATCCCGCCGTAAATTCGGTACGGCATACTGACCTGTAACAAGGCCTCTTCCAGCACGCGCGATTGGGCGTTGCTGCGATAGAGAATGGCACACTGCTCCAGCGCGCCGCCGTTGTCCTGCCAGGTTTTGATACGATTGACCACGAAGCGCGCTTCGTCGAGTTCGTTAAACGCACAGTAAAGGGAGATTGGCTCACCGTCGACACCGTCGGTCCAAAGCTTCTTACCCAGACGCCCGTTGTTGTTCTCAATCAGGGCGTTAGCGGCGCTCAGGATATTATTCGTTGAGCGATAGTTCTGCTCCAGACGAATGGTTTCGGCACCGGGGAAGTCGTTCAGGAAGCGCTGGATATTTTCCACTTGCGCGCCACGCCAGCCGTAGATTGACTGGTCATCATCGCCGACGATCATCACTTTGCCCGTGTCGCCCGCCAGCAGGCGGATCCATGCGTACTGAATGTTGTTAGTATCCTGGAATTCATCCACCAGAATATTGGAGAAACGTTCACGGTAGTGCTGGAGGATATGCGGCTTGTTGAGCCATAGCTCGTGGGCGCGCAGCAGCAGCTCGGCGAAATCCACTAATCCGGCACGGTCGCACGCTTCCTGATAGGCCTGGTAAACCTTCTGCCAGGTTTGCTCCACCGGGTTGCCGTAGCTTTGCAGATGATGCGGGCGCAGCCCTTCGTCTTTCTGGCTGTTGATAAACCACATCGCCTGACGCGGCGGCCACTGTTTCTCATCAAGGTTCATCGCCTTGATCAGGCGCTTGAGCAAACGCAGCTGGTCTTCGCTGTCGAGGATCTGGAAATCCTGCGGCAGGTTGGCGTCGAGATGATGAGCGCGCAGCAGTCGGTGCGCCAGCCCGTGGAAGGTGCCAACCCACATACCGCCCTGGGAGGTCCCCATCAACTGGGCGATACGGTGACGCATCTCCGCCGCCGCTTTGTTGGTAAAGGTCACAGCCATAATGGAGTACGGTGAGCAGTTTTCCACGCTTTGCAGCCAGGCGATACGGTGCACCAGCACACGTGTCTTACCACTGCCTGCCCCCGCCAGCACCAGCATATTGGTGCGCTTGGCCGCGACGGCTTCGCGCTGTTTATCATTGAGGCTGTCGAGCAGGTAAGAAACGTCCATTGGCACCGCCGGAAAAATAGAGGCCCAGTAATACACTGGGAATTTATACAGAGTTCTTGATGATTATATCAGCGAGGTCAGAGATGCCAACCGCGAAATCTCAATGTGCGGCAACAAACGGCTATCCGCGGTCTGCATCAGGGCGGCATTTTCCGGTTTAATCCAGCACGCCTGCATGCCGCAGCGGATAGCGCCCGCAACGTCGGTGGTCAGGTCATCGCCCACGTGCAGGATCTCGCTAAGCGGCAAATTCAGTTTTTGTGCCGCCAGATGGTACATATCGGCAAAAGGCTTGGAGCGCCCGTCGGGGCCGGCGCGCAGGACAAACTGGAAATAGTCGCTCAGGCCAAACAGCTCCGGCTGAGCGTTACCGTTAGTGATCGCCACCAGCGGCCATTTTTGCGCAAGCTTAGTGAGCGTATCGTGGGTTTCCTGCGGTACATCAACCCGGCTACGCCACTCGGCGAAGTTCGCCATCGCCGCATCGGCGCCGTTGGCCGCCTCTTGTGCCGTGAGCCCGGCCTGACGCAGGCCGAATTCCAGCGCACGCCAGCGCCACTCGGTCACGTCGTGGTAAATCTCCGGTTCGCTTTTTAAGAGTTCATCACGCCAGCCTTGCAGCATGCGGGCGTCAAAGTCTGCCAGCACCGGATGGTAGCCACGAACAAAGCTCACCGACTCTTGCATCGTCCGGTCAATGACCGGGCGGTTATCATAAAGGGTATCGTCAAGGTCAAAGGTCAACGCGGCAATGGTGCCCAGCGGTCGATAAAAACGCATTATTTCTCCCGTTTGGCGCGTGGATGCGCCGCATCGTACACCGTAGCAAGGTGTTGAAAATCAAGATGGGTATAGATTTGAGTGGTGGAAAGGTTCGCGTGGCCCAGCAGCTCCTGCACGCCGCGCAGATCGCCGCTCGACTCCAGCATGTGAGTGGCAAACGAGTGGCGCAATTTATGGGGATTCACATGGCTATTGAGCCCCTGCTTGATGCCCCATTCGGCAAAGCGTTTTTGCACATTGCGCGCGGAAATGCGCTTGCCTAATTTCGACAAAAACAGCGCATCATCATCGCCGCCAAACAATCCACGCAAGTCCAGCCAGTGCTCAATCCACGTCACGGCGTTGCGGCCAATCGGCAAGCGGCGCTCTTTGCTGCCCTTGCCCATCACCCACACTTCACCGGTATCTAAATCGAGATGTTTAATATCCAGCCCAACCAGCTCGGATAATCGCAGACCCGCACCGTACATGACTTCAAGCATGGCGCGGTCGCGTACCGCCAGCGGATCGTTAAGGTCGATATCCAGCAGACGGTTGACGTCGTCGACGTCGATATTTTTCGGCAGATGGCGCGGGGCTTTTGGGGCCGCAATCCCTTTTGCCGGGTTCGCCGGTAGTTCGCCCTGACTCACCATCCAGTCAAAGAAACTGCGCAGCGCCGACAGGCGTAGCGCCAGACTCGCGGCACCCAAACCTTTACGGCGGCTGCGGGTGGCGAAGCTACGCACCATTGCAGCATCACATTGTTGCCAGTTCTGCATGCCCATGGCGGCGGCCAGTTCAATAATGGCATCAAGCTGACGCTGATAGTTCAGTAGCGTTATCGGGCTAAGCTGGCGCTCTACGCCCAGATAGCGCAAAAAGCGCGTGACGGCGGGCGCCAGAGAAAGGTCGGTCATACGCGTTCAATCCAGCGTTCCAGCAGGCCTGGAAGCATCAGCGCAATCTCCTGCAATAATTGCGTTCCCTGCTCCGGTTGGTAATGCTGCGGGTCACGGCTACTGAATAAGATAACCCCAAGATCGCCATCGCTGCCCATCATCGACATCGCCACGGAACCCACGGCTTTAGCTTCTGGCAGCACCAGTAGCAGTTCTGGGCCGTTGAGATTGCCAAGATAGTGGTTTGATTGGCCTAAACGCTGAATGCGCAGCGGCTCGAATGCCTGGCGCGAAAGCACCAGGTGGGTGTATTTCGACGGTGCGCCCAAACGCCAGCGATCGGAAAACAACCGCAGCGATGCGCCCGCCAGCCCCAGCTCGCGCGCCCAACGGTGAAAGCGTAACAGGAGATCATCGAGACTTTCCGCACAGGCCAGACGATTTTGCAGATGCAGCAGACGGTAGAACAGCCCTTCATTGGCCGCTGCCTGATCCATCAGCTGGTCCATATTCTCTTCCAGCATGGCGATATAGTTGCGCGAGCGCGCCATGTGCCACTCCACCAGCGACACCATGCCGCGCACCGGGTGCGGCACGCGCATTTGCTCGACAACAGCGGCATTTCGAATAAAGAATTCAGGATGTTGCAACAGATAATCGACAACCGCACCGTCATTTAGCGCAATGGCTGCATCCTGTTGTTCTTCCCCGACATGTTTCATAGATGAATAAATCCGTCATAGACGTGTGCCGCCGGGCCAGTCATAAACAGCGGTTGGCCCGGGCCTTTCCAGGCGATATCAAGACGCCCGCCCGGCAATTCCACGCGCACTTCCTGGGCCAACAAACCTTGTTGAATGCCGACCGCAACCGCCGCACACGCCCCGCTTCCGCAGGCTTGGGTTTCACCGGCGCCGCGCTCATACACGCGCAAACGGATATGTTCACGCGCGACAATCTGCATAAAACCAATGTTTGCACGTTCAGGAAAGCGCTCATGGCTTTCCATGACCGGGCCAAGCGTTTCGACCGCCGCAGTATCGACGTTATCGACCTGAATCACGCAGTGCGGATTGCCCATGGAAACCACGCCGCACAATACTGTCTGTTCCGCCACACGCATAATATAGGTCTTTTCCGCTTTGTTGGCGCGGAAAGGAACCTGTGACGGTTCAAAGTTTGGCTCGCCCATATTAACGCGAACCAGTTCGTCGTCCGTTACGGTTAATACCATACGACCATTTGCCGTGCTCACACGGATGTCACGTTTATTGGTCAGGCCTTTCAGACGCACGAAACGGGCAAAACAGCGCGCACCGTTTCCGCATTGAGACACCTCGCTGCCATCAGCGTTGAAAATGCGGTAGTGAAAATCCAGGTCAGGATCGTAAGGCGGCTCGACGACCAACAGCTGGTCGAAGCCCACGCCATGATGCCTGTCCGCCAGGCGACGAATCAGCTCTGGCGAGAAAAAAACATTCTGCGTTACCGCGTCGACAACCATGAAATCGTTGCCGAGGCCATGCATTTTAGAAAACTGCATCATCTACTCCAGTTGCGCGGAACAGAACGTATTAATTAGTAATTAACCTGCGTTGGGCCGCCGGTATCGCCACGATTATTGCGATCCGGAACATCGCTCTGGATAGGGTTGCTCACAGGGTGGGTCGGCGGAGCCGCCGTTTTATCAGCCGGAGGAAAATAGAGCGGGCCTTTCAGGCCGCAGCCAGCAAGGCTAAACAATGCGAGTAACAGCGCCAGCGGTCGAAAAATATTATTCATTGTGAAGATGCCTGTTGTTCAATGCTTTCTATTTTCTATCATCGCAGGAGAAGCCGCAAAAGCAAGTGTTAAGCGCCTGACTGCAACGTGATTTGTTTCACGCTATACTGCCGAATCACTAAAAAACGGGAAACAACCATGAACGACAGTGAATTTCATCAATTGGCCGATACCCTATGGATGACCATTGAAGAGCGCCTGGACGATTGGGAAGGCGACAGCGATATCGACTGCGAAATCAACGGCGGCGTGCTCACCCTCAGCTTTGAAAACGGCAGCAAAATTATTATTAACCGCCAGGAACCGCTGCATCAGGTGTGGCTGGCGACCAAGCAAGGCGGCTACCATTTTGACCTGAAGGGCGATGAGTGGATTTGCGACCGCAGCGGTGAAAGCTTCTGGGATTTGCTGGAACAAGCCGCAACGCAGCAGGCGGGTGAAGAAGTTAGCTTCCGTTAAGGCTGATTGCCGGATGGCGGTGTAAACACCTTATCCGGCCTACAAACGCTGCGAAACAAGTAGGCCGGATAAGGCTAAGCCGCCATCCGGCACTAAAATTAAGAGAAGTACTGTTGCAGCAGCGGCGTATTATCGTTGTCCTGATTGGACGGTGGCGGTGGCGTGATCGTCTGGCTACGGAATGGGATCACCTGCGTGCGGCCATCGACCTTCACAATCTGGTAGAACTGCGGCAGGTTGAAGTTGATGAAGCTTGAGCCGTAGGTAAAGCGATCGTGCGACGATGAGTAGAAACGACTGACGTCACGCACCAGCTCCTCTTTACTGCCCTCACAGTGGTGATATACCTCTGCGCGATTGCTCTCGTCGAGAATGTAGATATTAAAGCCCTGATCTTCGCCCGATGCTTCAAAGAAGAACTGAATAATCCCTTCGCTGGCAAAACCATCCACGACCGGCGGTAACTCCACATGGTTGGTCTCAACTTGTACCGACAGGCCATGCAGCTTGTTGTGCGAGATCGCGCCGTAGAACTCAATGGCGTTTTCCAGCTTCTGCACCGACACGTTCAGGCGCTCAAAGAACAGCCCCCAGGTCTGCCCGGAGACGCGCAGCGCTTTAAAGCGCCCGGTTTCGTGACGGGTGCTGGAGAGGCGCAGCTCAATACATTCAGATACCAGCTGCTGTACGCGGGTACGAATTAAGCCACGCAGATGCTGGCTGTAGCAGAACACTTCAACGCTATCCGGCGGCGCAGCATCCTGGTGCATTTTGCCCAGAATGGTTTTCAGCGCCTCAATCATCGCCTGTTCGCCGTTAAAGTGCAGCGTACGCACCTCGTTCCACGAGTTGCGGTACAGCAGGTCGACGCTGCCGACCAGGCATTTTTGATCTTCGCCAAAACTGAAGGTATCAAGCTTACGGAAGTCGAAATGCACCACCTGATTGCGGAACGCCGCCGTCGGGTCATATTCGAGGTTCACGATAATCGCCAGATGGCGAATTTCGCACGGGCTGTACAGCGCTTTCGGCGTCGGTGACGGTAAACGCAGCGGGAAGTGGTGCGATACGTCGGCGACCATTTCCTGAAGCTTCGCCAGGTCAACAATCCCATTGCCTTTAATATACAGGCGCGTACGGGAGGTCAATAGGCCGTTAAACCAGGCCCAGGCCACCAGCTTATTAAGATAGCGGTTATATTCCAGCGGCTGGTGACTAACGATAGATTCCATGTTCGGCGCACGGTTGTAGAGATACCAACCCGTACGGTTAGCGCGTCCCGGCGGAACATAGATAAAGGTCAAATTCGGTTCGGAAAGATCCGGGGAAATTTGCGGGTTCACCAGCGTGACTTTACCCGGCAATGCTTCAAACGCCGCGTACAGTTTACGCGTTAGCACGCCGATATCCTGCGGGCTGGCGGAAACGCTGAGATTATTGCGGCGAGCAAAGCGGATCAGATTACGATAGCTTTGCATCATGGCATCAAGCAGCTCGTTGTGCGCTTCACGCACCTGATCGATTTTCCAGTTGGCGCGGTTGTCGAGCATTGCCAGACGTTCTTCGCTCCAGCCCCACTCTTTGACCAGTTGCCCCACCACTTCACGACGCCAGCCAACGCAGGCACGCTCACGGCTGAGCTTTTCGCAGACTTTCAGGTAGAAACAGCGACGCACAAGATCGAGGCGGGTTTCATCTTCAATCGCCTTCAGATACTCGGTGACGCGCTCCAGCATCATGCAGTAGGCATCAAGGCCAAAGGAGACAATCTCGCCATCGTGCAGACGCTGTTTGATATCTTTCGCCAACAGGCGGGTATTCGGGTATTCCCAGGAATAGGCTTCCAGCAGCAGGGTTTTCAACACCGCTTTGTACGGTGAATCAATACTCTTGTAAAGCTGCCACAGGCTGGCGCCAAAGTACTCTTCGGCAGAGAGCGAGCTCAATCCGCCGAGGTCGAGCCATTCGTTTGGCGTCAATACACCCTGCGCGTAGAGCGTCATCACGTAATCGTCGTAATGCTCTTCTTCTTCGCACGGCACCATATTCCACAGAATACGTTTACCCGCGAGGCGCACTGCCGTACGGTAAAATTCGTCGAGCAATAAAATGTGCTGCGTTGAACCGCAGTCTTCGCCACCGAGGCTGCCGCTTTCATTGTGACGGAAGCGGTTTTCGTCGATCAGGAAGAAGCTGACTTCAACGCCCAGCGAGGCCGCCCAGCTTTCCAGCAGGCTACATTTTCGCTGCAATAATTGGCGTTCATCGTTATCCAGCCACGACTGGTGGCAGACCCAGATATCGAGGTCTGAGGAACAGCTTTGCCCAACGGACGAGGTGCTGCCCATTGAGTAGATGCCCGTTATCGGCAGCTCGCCCTTCGCAGAGGTCTGCGGCGGCATACCGCGGTGCAGTTCGAGCTCATCCAGGTAATGGCGTTGGGTTTCATCAGGCGTGTAGATGCAGATGCCCTTGGGAACGTTACCGTCAAGGTAACCCGGCATCAGCGGATGATGATAATGTAATAATGTCGGCAGTAGACTGTATACCTGCTGGAAAGCAGGGCCCATGGCTGCAAGCGCGCGATCTACACGCAGTTGGTTGATAGCATCCAGTCTCTGTTTTAGCGTCTCAATATAGAGGTACAAGACATATCGCCTGATGTTCAAACCTCGACGTATCTTTAAGTCATACAGGTACGGAGGTTTTTAGTATTTCAACAAGAAGAACCGTTACCGTTTCTCGTCCGCCGTTGTGATGATTAAAATTCGGACAAAAAATGGTTTAAAACGTGATCAATCTAACACCTTGCCGGTTGACGGTAAAGAATGTTGCACTACAACAAGTGTAGCATTGAATGCTGTTGTAAACCCCGGCATACGATCAAGACAGTGCCAGTAATACCACGTAAACACAACTCCGTTTACGTCTGCCATCATTTACACAACGGGCACGCTTCCTGCATTGCGATTTGTTCTGAGTATGAAACCCTGAAAACTAACATCATTAAGTCAACAATGTTAGGATGAAGAACGGACGATAATGACGGTAACAAGCATGTTAGACAAAGTTTTGAGAATTGCCACACGCCAAAGTCCGCTCGCTCTCTGGCAAGCGCACTATGTTAAAGACCGCCTGATGGCTTGCCATCCTGGGCTTACGGTGACGCTTGTCCCCATGGTGACGCGCGGAGACGTAATCCTTGATACGCCGCTTGCTAAAGTGGGCGGCAAAGGGCTTTTTGTCAAAGAGCTGGAGCTGGCACTGCTTGAAGATCGCGCCGATATCGCCGTGCATTCGATGAAAGATGTGCCCGTTGAGTTTCCCTCCGGGCTGGGCCTCGTGACCATTTGTGAGCGCGATGACCCACGGGATGCTTTCGTCTCTAACCATTACACCTGCATGGATGAACTTCCGGCAGGCAGCATCGTCGGCACCTCCAGCCTGCGCCGCCAGTGTCAGATTGCCCAGCGCCGCCCGGATCTGGTGATTCGCTCGCTGCGCGGGAACGTCGGCACGCGCCTTAGCAAGCTTGATAACGGCGAATACGATGCCATTATTCTGGCCGTTGCAGGGCTTAAGCGCCTCGAACTCGATGCCCGCATTCGCCAGCCTATGTCGCCTGAGGAGTCGCTCCCGGCCGTGGGTCAAGGTGCCGTAGGCATTGAATGCCGTCTCAATGATGAACAAACACGCGCCCTGCTCGCCCCGCTAAACCATGATGAAACCGCGATCCGCGTGTGCGCCGAGCGCGCCATGAACACGCGTCTGGAAGGCGGTTGTCAGGTTCCTATTGGCAGCTATGCCGAACTTATCAACGGTGAGCTGTGGCTTCGCGCGTTGGTTGGCTCGCCGGATGGCAGTGAAACGGTGCGCGGTGAACGTCGCGGCAAACCCGAGGATGCCGAGCGCATGGGGATTGAACTGGCCGATGAACTGCTTGATAACGGCGCACGAGAAATACTGGCCGCCGTGTACGACGGAGATGCCGCCGTATGACCATCCTGGTAACCCGTCCCTCTCCGCAAGGAGAAGCGTTAGTCAGCCGTTTACGCGCGCTGGGGCGTGTTGCCTGGAGTTTCCCGCTTATTAATTTTACCCCCGGCCGTGAGCTCAATACGCTCGGTCAGGCGTTAGGTGCTTTAGGCGATGGCGATTTGATTTTCGCACTGTCGCAACACGCCGTCAGCTTCGCTCATGCGCAGCTACAGCAACAACGCCTTCACTGGCCGACATCGGCACACTATTTTGCGATTGGCCGCACCACGGCGTTAGCCCTGCATCAGGTCAACGGGATGGATGTTCGCTATCCATTAGATCGGGAAATCAGCGAAGTGTTGCTACAATTACCTGAATTGCAAAATATTGCGGGAAAAAAGGCGCTCGTCCTGCGGGGAAATGGTGGACGTGAATTACTCGCCGAAACCCTCACCGCACGCGGTGCTGATGTGACGCTTTGTGAATGCTATCAACGCTGTCCCATCCATTACGATGGCGCGGAAGAAGCCATGCGCTGGCAGTCGCGCGACGTCACGACGATTGTCGTCACCAGCGGCGAAATGCTGCAACAACTGTTGACGCTCATTCCTCTCTGGTATCGGGAAAACTGGTTGTTTAAGTGCCGATTGCTGGTGGTGAGTGAACGCCTTGCAAAACTTGCCCAGGAGATGGGCTGGCAGGATATTCAGGTTGCCGATAGCGCAGACAACGATGCGCTGCTGCGCGCATTACAATAACTCTCAAAATTGGAAGCCATAATGACGGAACAAAAAGAAAACTCCGCCGTGGTTGAAGAGTCCAGGGACACCGTGAACATCACGCCACAACCCGACGCTCGTAAGCCAGAAAATGCTGAGAAAAAAAATAACGGCGGGAAAGCCAGTTTGGTGCTGAGCGCGGTCGCGATCGCCATTGCGCTGGCAGCAGGCGTTGGCCTTTACGGCTGGGGCAAACAGCAGGCCGTCAATCAATCCTCCACCAGTGATACGCTTGCCAACCAGCTTATTGCGCTGCAAAAAACGCAAGATGCACAAAAAGAGGCGCTGGAAACCACCCTTAAACAGCAGGCGGCTCAGTTAGAAGAGGCCAAAGCCGAGCAGAGTGAGCTGGCAAAGCAGCTCGATGAAGTTCAGCAGAAGGTCGCTGCTATCTCTGGCACCGACTCAAAAACCTGGCTGCTGTCTCAGGCTGATTTCCTCGTGAAGCTGGCGGGACGCAAGCTGTGGAGCGATCAGGATGCCACCACGGCGGCGGCACTATTGAAAAGCGCCGATGCCAGCCTTGCCGATATGAACGATCCGAGTCTTATCACCGCCCGTCGGGCAATCACTGAAGACATTGCCAGCCTTGCGGCGGTATCCCAGGTGGATTACGACGGCATCATTCTGAAAGTGAATCAGTTAGCAAACCAGGTCGATAATCTGCGCCTGGCGGATAACAATACCGATGATTCCCCGATGGATAACGATGGCGGCGAACTGTCAGCATCGCTTGGCGAATGGCGCGTGAATCTGCAAAAAAGCTGGCAGAGCTTTATGGACAGCTTTATTACCATTCGCCGCCGCGATGAGACCGCCGTACCGCTGCTGGCGCCTAATCAGGACATCTACCTGCGGGAAAACCTCCGTTCTCAGCTGCTGGCAGCCGTACAAGCGGTGCCACGCCATCAGGATGAAACCTATAAGCAGGCGCTGGATAATGTCTCAACGTGGGTTCGCGCCTATTACGATACCGATGACACAGCGACCAAAACCTTCCTCAGCGATATTGAAACGCTGAGCCAGCAGAGCATTTCGATGGACGTACCGGAAACGCTGCAAAGCCAGCCGATTCTGGAAAAATTGATGCAGACTCGGGTGCGTAACCTGATGGCGCAACCGGCCGTTGCCCAGCCGGCGGCACAACAACCTGCCGCGCCAGCACCAGTGCCTGAGCCGCCAGCCAAGCCACAAGGAGAATAATCGATGCTGAAAGTTCTCTTACTCTTTGCGCTGCTAATTGCCGGCGTGGTGGTCGGCCCAATGGTTGCCGGGCATCAAGGCTATGTGTTGATCCAAACGGATAACTACAACATCGAAACCAGCGTGACCGGACTGGTCATTATTATGATTCTGGTGATGGTGGTGCTGTTTGCGCTGGAGTGGATCCTGCGCCGCATCTTCCGCACCGGCGCACATACGCGCGGTTGGTTCGTCGGGCGCAAACGCCGTCGCGCACGTAAACAAACTGAACAAGCGCTATTGAAGCTGGCGGAAGGCGACTATCAGCAGGTTGAAAAGCTGATGTCGAAGAATGCCGACCATGCCGAACAGCCGGTAGTGAACTATCTGCTGGCGGCCGAAGCGGCGCAGCAGCGTGGCGATGAAGCTCGCGCTAATCAGCATTTGCAACGCGCGGCGGATAATGCCGGAAACGATCTGATCCCGGTCGAAATCACCCGCGTTCGCTTGCAGCTTGCCCGTCATGAAAATCACGCGGCGCGCCACGGCATTGATAAGCTGCTGGAGATTGCGCCACGCCATCCAGAAGTGCTGCGTTTGGCGGAACAGGCGTATATTCAGACCGGTGCCTGGAGCTCGCTGCTGGATATCATTCCATCGATGGCGAAAGCCCAGGTTGGCGATGAGGCTCATCGCAACGCGCTGGAGCAGCAAGCGTGGATTGGCCTCATGGATCAGGTACGAGATGATCAGGGTAGTGAGGGATTACGCGACTGGTGGAAAAACCAGAGCCGCAAAACCCGCCATCAGGTTGCGCTACAGGTTGCTATCGCCGATCACTTAATTGAGTGTGACGATCATGACACTGCCCAGCAGATCATTATCGACGGCCTTAAACGCCAGTATGACGACCGTCTGGTGATGCTGATCCCACGTCTGCACACCAATAATCCTGAGCAGATGGAAAAACTGCTGCGCCAGCAAATTAAATCGGTGGGCGATCGCCCGCTGTTATGGAGCACGCTGGGCCAGTCGCTGATGAAACACGGCGAGTGGCAGGAAGCGAGTCTCGCTTTCCGCGCCGCACTGAAGCAGCGCCCGGATGCCTTTGATTATGCCTGGCTTGCCGACGTGCTCGACCGCCTGAAGCAGCCGGAAGAGGCCGCGACAATGCGCCGAGAAGGGTTAATGTTAACGTTGCAGAATAACCCGCAAGCGTAAGCGTGACGCGTTTTCTAAAAGGGACCGAAAGGTCCCTTTTTTAATGGCAACAGGCGCGGGCTACCGTTCAGACATAAAAAAACGCCTGCTCGTATTCGGAGCAGGCGCTAAACAGGTTTAATTCGACAACTATTGGTGCTTCACTCAACGTAATGTCCATGGTGTCTGATGAGGCGAAAGCGACATCTGTCAGTGGACGATAAGCACCGTAAACGGCTCTGCGTCATTCCTGGGTTTATGAGGCCAAAGGCGAACATAAGAGATGGAATGAGCATCTACGCGGCGCATTATGTCACAGGATCCTAAGGGATGACACCTCTCGTTACATAAAAATGATCGCCGCCAGGCGGCCATCCTTCTGCGCAGAAAAAGTCGGCTGGGGATCAACACGCTTTTATGGACAAAATAACATTCCAGAAAAATAAAAATATAATTAAATAACTGAATACGATATTTAATCTTCATCTATTTACAGACTTTATATTTAAATAAGAAGTAACCATTAAGAACGCTATTCGCCTCGCATCTCTTCCGAAGTTGTATTTACAGCATCAAAATATCAGGTATAAGATTCTGAGTACCAAAAGATGTGGCGCTGCTCACCCCATATATATATTCATAAATATTATGTAGTTATATCATTCATTTGTCACTGAGCGGCTCCAGATATTCAGCAATGATATTTATCGAATATATATATTATGGAGAATCTATAATGGATTTATCATTTCCTCGCAAGCTGCTTGCGATTGCCGTCATCGCCGCGCTCCCCGCTCTCGCAAATGCTGCGGATACCCCGGCAGTCGCGACGGCAAAACCGGGTTATTCCGGTTACGATCATCCCAACCAATATTTAGTTAAACCGACAACCAGCATCGCCGATAATATGATGCCGGTTATCATGCACCCTGAGCAGAATAAAGAAACCCAGCAAAAGCTGGCGGAGATAGAGAAGAAAACCGGTAAGAAACCGAACGTCATCATCTTCATACTTGATGATGTGGGCTGGATGGATGTCGGCTTCAACGGCGGTGGCGTGGCAGTGGGGAACCCAACTCCAGATATCGACGCAGTCGCAAACCAGGGTCTCATCCTCACTTCCGCCTATTCCCAGCCAAGCTCCTCCCCGACTCGTGCAACCATTATGACCGGACAATATTCCGTTCACCACGGCATTCAAATGCCACCAATGTACGGTATGCCTGGTGGTCTGGAAGGGTTAACCACGTTACCGCAGCTGCTGCACGATCAGGGCTATGTCACTCAGGCTATCGGTAAATGGCATATGGGTGAAAACGAGGGTTCCCAGCCGCAGAACGTCGGCTTTGATGATTTCCGCGGCTTCAACTCCGCCTCTGATATGTATACCGAATGGCGTGACGTTCACGTCAACCCGGAAGTGGCATTAAGCCCTGCCCGCTCCGAATACATCAAGAACCTGCCGTTCAGTAAAGATGATGTCCACGCGGTACGCGGCGGTAAGCAGGAAGCGATTGCCGATATTACGCCAAAATATATGGAAGACCTCGATCAACGCTGGATGAAATACGGCGTCGACTTCCTGAATAAAATGACCAAAAGCGATAAACCGTTCTTCCTGTACTACGGCACGCGCGGTTGTCACTTTGATAACTACCCGAATGCCAAATATGCAGGCAGCTCGCCGGCTCGTACTTCATACAGCGATTGCATGGTTGAGATGAACGATGTCTTCGCCAATCTGTATAAAACGCTGGAGAAAAACGGCCAGCTTGATAACACGCTAATCGTTTTCACCTCCGACAACGGCCCAGAAGCTGAGGTTCCACCGCACGGTCGTACGCCGTTCCGCGGCGCGAAAGGATCGACCTGGGAAGGCGGCGTTCGCGTCCCAACCTTCGTTTACTGGAAAGGGATGATCCAGCCGCGTAAATCTGACGGCATCGTCGATCTGGCGGATCTGTTCCCAACGGCAATGGCGTTGGCCGGTAAGCCTGGCGCTGAAGTGTCAAAACTGGTGCCAAAAACCACCTTTATTGATGGTATCGATCAGTCTTCATTCTTTATTGGCACGAACGGCCAGTCTAACCGTAAAGCGGAGCACTACTTCCTGAACGGCGAACTTTCTGCCGTGCGTATCGATGAGTTCAAGTATCACATGCTGATTCAGCAGCCCTATGCCTTTACGCAAAGCGGCTATCAGGGCGGTTTCACAGGTGCGGTGATGCCAACGGCAGGCACCATGATCTTTAATCTGTATACCGACCCGCAGGAAAGCGAGTCTGTCGGCGTGCGTCATATACCGATGGGCGTGCCGCTACAGACTGAAGTTCATGATTACATGAACATTCTGAAGAAATACCCACCGAAGGTACAAATCAAGCTGTAAGGCTTGCTGCCCACTTCCAGCCGGAAGTGGGCTTCTGCTATTTTTTCACCATGACCAGATTCGCCCGCATGATATCGCTGGCGGGGCGACCGCTTGCCAGTAGGTCAGCCATTGCCTTCAGATACGGCGGCAGGTGGCTGAAATAATGCTGGAACCCGGCGCAAAGATAGTTCAGCCCCGGCTCACCAGAGGCGGTCAGCATAAAACGATGCTTCGGACAGCCGCCCCAGCAGGCTTTGAGCACTTTGCATTCGCGGCACTGCGCGGGCAACGTGCTGTACTTGTCCTTACCAAACGCGACCTGTGATGGGGAATCGACCATGCTCGCAAAGGTGTCCTCATGCAAATTACCCAGCCGGTAATGGGGATAGACAAAGTGATCGCAAGCATAGACGTCACCGTTATGCTCAACGACCAGCGAACGTCCGCAGGTAGGTTGATGATGACAAACCGCGCCCGGTGCGCCGACAAAACTGGCGAAGGCCCACTCGATATTCATCACGAACACCCGGCCCACATCGCGCGTAACCCAACGATTAAATACAGCAACCAAAAAATCACCGTACGCTTGCGGCTCCACCGACCATTCGGTCAATGAATCTTTCATCTCACCAGGCGCATGGAGCGTCAGCCCGGTCTGCGCAGCGCTCGCGTCGGCGAGACGTTCAACAACGGGGATAAACTGGATAAACTCCACGCCCGCCTCACACAGAAAATCGTAAACGCGGAGAGGCTCGCTGGCGCTGGTATGGTTTACGCAGGCTAGCACGTTATAATTCACGCGATGCTTTTGCAGCAGCGATAGCGCACGTATCACCAGCTTATGCGTCGGGCGACCGCCTTTGGTCAGGCGATATTGATTATGGATCTCCGCGGGACCATCCAGCGACAGCCCCACCAGGAACTGATTTTCCGCCAGAAAGGCGCACCACTCGTCATCCAGCAGCACGCCATTGGTCTGAAAGCTGTTACTTATTCTTCGGCCCGCGCCAAATTTCCGTTGCAGAGCCACCGCCCGACGATAGAAGTCGAGGCCCAGCAGCGTGGGTTCACCGCCCTGCCAGGTAAAGGCAATCTCGTTTTGGGATTCATTGGCGGCAATATAGTGGCGTACGTAGGCTTCCAGCGTAGCGTCGTCCATACGTTGCGTCGGATGAGAAGAATACAGGGCGTGTTTTTCGAGGTAGAAACAGTAGTCACAGTTCAGATTGCACTCTGAACCGCTTGGTTTGGCCATCGCGTGAAACGCGCGCGTCGGAACCTGTTGCAGCATGTTCACTCCTTCCTGAGCAAAATGGTGTCCATAAGGAAGAAGGGATAGTACTGCGACGACAAAAATGGAAAGGGGCGTTTATTGCGGCATGATGTGAGCAGGATTGCAGAAAACAAAAAACCCCGCCGAAGCGGGGTTCAAAATTGGTCGGCGAGAGAGGATTCGAACCTCCGACCCACTGGTCCCAAACCAGTTGCGCTACCAAGCTGCGCTACTCGCCGAAATACTGCGGTACTGCTTTTTGAATTTTGAGTTCAATTCGTTGTTTTGTTAACGGAAAGTCCGTAAACAAAAAACCCTGCCTGAGCAGGATTCAAAATTGGTCGGCGAGAGAGGATTCGAACCTCCGACCCACTGGTCCCAAACCAGTTGCGCTACCAAGCTGCGCTACTCGCCGAAATTTTGCTTACTGCTTTTTGAACGCTTCGTTCAATTCGTTAAAGTCGTGGTGCGAAGGGAGGGACTTGAACCCTCACGTCCGTAAGAACACTAACACCTGAAGCTAGCGCGTCTACCAATTCCGCCACCATCGCATGTTCACAACTTTATCAAATAATGGGGTGGCTAATGGGATTCGAACCCACGACAACTGGAATCACAATCCAGGGCTCTACCAACTGAGCTATAGCCACCACTACTTATTCTTTCTACGCGGTCATTAAAACCACCGCAGCTCCAGCACCGGGTAAATGGTGCGCCCGACAGGATTCGAACCTGAGACCTCTGCCTCCGGAGGGCAGCGCTCTATCCAGCTGAGCTACGGGCGCTTAGCGCCGTTGCGGGGTCGGATATTACGGACTTCCTACCCCGCTGTCTAGTGCCTTTTTAAAGAAAATTATCGTTTGCTCATGCTTTGCGCATTTTGTCGCTTATTTCTGCAAATTTTGCACTTTTGCGCCCTGGCTCATGCCAAATACCTTATAAACCAGCGTCACAATGGCTAAGAACAGCGCTCCGACAAACAACGACATACGGGTATCTTCATTCAGTCCCATCCCGATAAGGACACAAACCAGGAAGGCCATCGTCACGTAGTTGGCCCAGGGGAACAAAATAGAGCGGAACGGATGGTTGGCAATCGCTTCTTTATGGGCACGGCGGAAGCGCAGCTGGCTAATCAGGATAACAAACCACGGCACCATGCCCGGTAACACGCTGGCGCTGTAGACATAAACAAACACGCGCTGCGGGTTAGGAATGATGTAGTTGAGGCACGAGCCAATCAGCAAGATCACAATCGACACGCTAACGCCTGCTGCCGGTACGCCGCTTTTAGTTACTTTCGCCATCGCTGCCGGAAGCTGACGGTTTTTAGCCAGTGCATAGAGCATGCGTCCGCAGCTATACATACCGCTGTTACAGCCGGACAGTGCCGCCGTCAGCACCACAAAGTTGATAATTCCTGCCGCCGCGGTAATCCCGATTTTGGCAAAGGTGAGAACGAATGGGCTGCCGTTGGTGCCAATCTGGTTCCATGGGAAAATCGTAACGATGACGAAAATCGCCCCCACATAGAAAATCAGGATACGCCACAGCACTTTGCCTACCGCGCTGCGCAGCGTGGTCTGCGGGTTTTTCGCTTCACCGGCGGTCATACCGATAAGCTCAACGCCCTGATAAGAGGCCACGACAATACACAGCGCCGTCAGGAAGCCTTTCCAGCCGCCCGCAAAGAAGCCGCCGTGTTCGGTCAGATTACTAAAGCCAATCGACGTGCCGCCGTTACCAAAGCCAAAGAAAATCACGCCGAGGCCAATCACGATCATCACGATAATGGTGGTGACCTTAATCATCGCAAACCAGAATTCGATTTCACCGTACAGACGTACCGCCGCCAGATTAGCAAGCGCCACAAGCCCGACGGCAATCAAGGCCGGAATCCACTGCGCCATTTCCGGGAACCAGAACTGGACGTAAACCCCTATCGCGGTTATCTCCGAGATGCCCACCGCCATCCACATAAACCAGTAAGACCAGGCGGTGAGATAGCCGAAAAAGGGGCTCATGTATTTATGCGCGTAGACCGCGAACGAACCGGTTACCGGCTCGATAAACAGCATTTCCCCCATCGAACGCATGATGAAGAAAACAAAAATTCCCGCCAGAATATAGGCAAGTAATACCGACGGGCCAGCCCACTTCAGCGTGCTGGCGGAGCCCATAAACAGGCCTACACCAATGGTGCCCCCTAGGGCGATTAATTCAATATGACGGGCTTCCAGACCGCGCTGGAGCTCCGGTTTTTTCTCTGCCATAAGTCCTCTTGTGTTTGCATATGGCCGGTCGATGCCGGTTTTATTTTTATAAAAAATGAGATGTCTGTCGGATGCGGATGTCTGCGTAAAAATACGCAGATACCTTTAGGGCAGGCGAATGGTTTAACAATTTCGAATAAATGGCAAATATAAATGAGGAGGAAAGTATCGAAATTGTGAAAGTATCACGCGGAAAATGCGCGATACTTTCACCTTAGAGCCTATCCCAGTAGGCGTAATTGTTGAAGCCAGTTTGGTGCCGGACAGCGCGCAGAAACCGGAGCGTACACGTAGTACGTGAGGATTTCGAGCACTGCCCGGTGCCAAAATGGCGAATAAAATAGCCTAATGGGATAGGCTCTTAAAGCGCAGGATATTCAGAGATTATTGCTGTAATGCCAGCGTAAATAACGCAGCAGACGAAGCTGACGCTTAATGCGGCTAGGCTGAGAGAGCAAGCGATACAGCCATTCCAGACCCAGATTCTGCCACACTTTGGGAGCACGCTTGACGTGGCCGGTAAAGACGTCGTAAGTGCCGCCAACGCCCATATACAACGCATCGGGATAAACCTTGCGGCAATCGCACATCAGGATCTCCTGCTTTGGCGATCCCATCGCGACGGTGACTATCTTTGCGCCGCTGTCACGAATGCGCTCAAACAGCGCCTGTCGCTCCTGCGCCGTGAAATAGCCGTCCTGCGTGCCCACCAGGTTGACGTTCCACTGCTTACGCAGCTTTTCCGTGGTTTCCGCCAGCACGTCAGGTTTACCCCCGATCAGAAATACCGGCGTACCTTCTGCGCCGGCACGCGCCATCAGCGCCTCCCACAGGTCGGCACCCGCCACCCGCGAGACATTAGCCTTAGGGTATTTCTTGTTGATAGAACGCACCACGCTAATCCCATCGGCATATTTAAATTCTGCCGCGTTAATCAGCGTTTTTACCTCTGCGTCATCTTCTCGCGTCAGCATCTTCTCGGCGTTAATCGCCACCAGCGTACCCTGCTTCAGGTTGCCGCCCGCATAGAGGAAGTCCAGCGCATGCTGCATATTGCGCCAGCCAATCAGCTCCAGCCCCCGCAATGTATAGGTTGGTGCGGTCAGTGAATCGTCCATTTTACCCTTCTCTAACGTGCAGGGGATGTTTTGACCGCTGATGAATTAGCCCGGCACTTTCAAACAACCAGTACAACAGTTTCGCCACCAGCAAGCAGACCCCAAAGATAACCATAAAAAAGACCACGCGAGAGCCGAAAGAGTCCAGCCCCTCGCGGGCCAGCACGATCATATTAAAGATCGCGCCAAAACAAAAACTGTGCAAAATGGCCGCTTTATAGCGGTTCGGTTCCTCATTGCCCAGCATGTACAGCCAGTCAAACCACTTAATAATCAACCCGACCGCCACTGCGCCAATCGGTAC
Organism: Enterobacteriaceae bacterium; assembly: GCA_902363335.1. Taxonomy (GTDB): domain Bacteria; phylum Pseudomonadota; class Gammaproteobacteria; order Enterobacterales; family Enterobacteriaceae; genus Kluyvera. The sequence continues at coordinate 54,934 of CABIZV010000011.1, forward strand.
AAACCACACGCCGCCCATCACGACCAGCGAGCCAATCAGCGTCGGCGAGATGGCGAGCCCGGAGTGGTTGTTAAGCACTTCCCAGGTAAAGTAGTTGGCGGTATTGAGTATCACGCCCGGCCGCGATGGCCACAGCCAGCTCGGAATAAAGACGTAGAAGTCGCGGGCAATCGGTGCCAGCCCCTGAAACTCTATCTTGTCGTAGTTTTGCAACAGTAGCGCCAGGTTCTCCCACGGAGAAAAGGTATCGCGCGTCAGGTAGAGGAAGGTATAAAACGCCTCATCACCGCTCACGTTCATGCCATAGCGCTTAAGCGCCAGCCAGAACATCCCCACAATGCCCATAACGCCCGCCGCCGCCAGCATCCACAACGAAATCCAGCCGCGAATAATACCGATAAACAGGAAGATGGCAAAAGCGATGATGATATTCGCTCGGGTTCCGCCCACAATCGCATAGGTCAGCAGCCCAAAAGCCACGGTGGCGAGCAGGAAACCTATCCAGGCTTTCCAGCCAGGCTTTAAGAAATAAATCACCAGCATCGCCGGAATAAAGAAGTAGAAGAAGCGTTTGAGCGCCACGCCTGAGACTTCACTGGAGAAAATCTGGCTATACGAGTGCAGCTTAAAGAGCAGAAAACCGTTATGCAGGAAGAAGGTGCCGACCGTAAGCAGCGCAAGCCCCATCAATAAAATCCAGGTGATATGCGTCTCCACCCGGTTCATGGTAAATAATGGTCGACGCGGCGCGCTGCCTGCGGTGGCTCTGCGCAACCGGGTTTTGTAGGTGACGTAGTACACCGCGTAAAAGCAGACCGAAACCAACAGCGTTTGCAGCAGCACCTCCGGCGGCGCGACGCTCACGTCGAAGCGAAACACCAGCGTGCAGGTGAGCGGGAAGCCGAAGAAGAAGGTCAGTAAAAACAGCAACGAGAAAAAAACGTTGAAGTTAAAGCGGACGCGGCGAAATTCGAACCATGTCAGGGTGCCGATAAACAGCGTCGATAACAGCCAGACGGCAAACAGCCCGGTAAACTGCATTTCGCTCATACCGCTTCCCCCGCCGCCAGCCGCAGCGCCCGATGCCACGGCGCCAGATAATTAGGTTTGAAAAAGGCGATATCGTTTTTATCCACCAGCGCCAGTTGACGCTGAGCTTCACGTACCACCGGCACGGTTAACGTATCGTCGGTAAACAGCACCGGAATATGCTGCTCCACCATATCCTGCCAGAATGGATTCTGACGGTTCAGCACGCAGGGAATTCCCGCTTGTACCAGTAAGCAGAGCGTACCAATGCCCTGCTGGCGGGCAAAAATAAAGTAGCCGAGATCGCAACGGCGCAGCAAGGCGAGATACGCGTCAAATTCCAGTTTTTCACGCAGGATCTGCACATTTTCGCGACTGAAAAGCGCCTGCGCCGCGTGTTCTACCTCATCAATATAGGCGTTGTTATTGGCCGGATATCCCATTGGCACCATCACATCGACCGTATCGCCAAACTGTTGATGAACCGCCTTAAGCGCAGCAACGTGTTCATTACTGCGATCGCCGGAGTTCCCGACCAGAATCGTCAGCTTACCGTCGCGCGGGGCGCCGTCCGCCAAATCGTTCAGCGAGGGATCCATTCGCGTCGGGAAGTAGAGCAGCTCGCCCGACACCTGCGGGTGCCGCGCGCCAAAGTAGCTCAGGTCGCCACGGGTCGCGAAGACGTGCCCCACTCGCCCCTGTGCCATGCGGCGCAGTGGATAAAACAGGCGGAATTTGAGTCCGCGTGACACTTCATACAAATCGGCGCCCCAGATGTGCCAACTCACCTGCGATGGCTTCAAACCCCCGCTGAGTAAAGCCAGCCAGATGCCGGTATTAAATTGACCGTGGAAGAAGAAGCGCTGCTGGCGATTCGCTTTGGCTCTCGCCACCACCGCTTTCGCCAGCGTCGATTTATCCGTATAGCGCTCAATCGTCAGCTCAGGAAACGCCGTAGCCAGAGCGTCATCATGGCTCACCACCATAAAATGCCGGGCATGCGCGTGTTCTGTTGCCAGTTCGTCAGCAAAAAAACGTAGCACCGTCTGGTTATGGTGGGGAATATCCGATCCCAGGATATGTAAAAGTTGGGTCATTGCCGTTTACGCCAAATTAAAAATACGCCGCTGCACAGCGTGAAATAGACAATATAGGTCGCCATGTAAGCCTGAGTCGCCCCCAGCGCGCCGTGCGTGGGGATAAGCCAGTGGGAGAAACCGGTTAACAAGGCAAACTGACTTAGCTCGGCCAGAATATACAAACGCAGCGAGGCTTTGGCGATAACTAAATAACCAAAAACGTAAGCGCCTACTTTCAATACATCACCGACCAGCTGCCACGCGAACAGGTCGCGCATGGTGACAAATTTCGCCGAGAACAGTAACCAGATCGCAAAATCACGTAGTAGCCAGACGGTGAGGCTTGCTGCCGCGACCGCGGGCAGAACAAACTTCAACGAGCGGCCAATTTCCCGGGAGATATCCTGCTTAAGCGTCAGCCGGGAGAGCGTGGGCAGCAGGTAGACGCTAAACGAAGCGGTGATAAATTGCAGATAGGCATCGGAAATACTGCTGACGCCCTGCCAGATCCCCACTTCATCCCAGCTGTAATGCGCCGCCATCAGGTTTCGCATCATCACGTAGGCCACCGGCATGGTGACCGAGGTCATCAGCGCCATCAGCGTGAATTTGCTAAGCTGGCCCGCCAGCGGGCGATCCCACTGCGGCTTCAGATAGCGCCACGGGATCGTGCCACGCACGGAAAGCATCACCGCCGCCGGAATAACAATCAGCGCCGGAACCAGCGCCAAACCCAGCAATGCGCCTTCATATCCGCCGAAGCGGTAGCAGGCATAATAGGCAATGACGCCAATCACGCTGCCGGCAATCAGCGACAGCGCGTTACCCGCCGCATCGCGAAAACCCTTCATCAGCGCCAGCAGCAGGTTCGCCCAGGCGATGCCCATTTGCACCAGCGCGACCAGGCGTACCAGCCCCTGATAATTCGTGTGACCAAACAGTCCCTGACTAATCGGGGCCGCCGCCAGCAGGAAAATCAGCGCCAGCAGCGTAGAAAACCCCAGCACCATCGCCGAGGATGTCCCGACCACCTGACGCAGACGCGCCGGATCATCATGATGCTGGGCGACAAATTTCGTCACCCCGTTGAATATCCCCGCACCGGCCAGCACGCCAAGCACGGTCACCAGTTGGCGAAAATTTCCCGCCTGACCAACGCCTGAAGGGCCAAACGACACCGCCAGCAGTTTTACCACCAACAGCCCAACGCCAATTTTTACCAGCGTGGACGCGGCGGTCCACACCGAAGCTTTAGCCAGCGACATATCAGGCGAAGTAGCTCAGCAGCGTATTGATCACGGTGCGCTGATCGACCGACGACAGGTTATAGAACAGCGGCAAACGGAGTAACCGCTCACTTTCCGTTGTGGTATGACGATCTTCACCACGGAACTCGCCAAACTTCTCGCCCGCCGGGCAAGAGTGCAGCGGAATGTAATGGAACACGGCAAGGATTTCGGCTTCTTTCAGCCAGTCAATCAGTGCGCTACGGTCTTCCATATCGCGCAGCTTGATGTAGAACATGTGCGCGTTATGTCCGCAATCCTGCGGGATCACCGGCAGCTCGATGCGCCCGGCGTTCGCCAGCGGCAGCAGCGCGTCATAATAGTGTTGCCACAGCGAAAGGCGCTGTTTATTGATGCGATCGGCGGCCTCCAGCTGCGCCCACAGATAGGCGGCCTGAAGGTCGGACATGAGATAGCTGGAACCAATATCGCGCCAGGTATATTTATCCACCAGCCCGCGGAAAAACTGGCTGCGGTTGGTGCCTTTTTCACGAATGATTTCAGCGCGCTCAACCAGCGCACGGTCGTTAATCAGCGTTGCGCCGCCTTCACCACCCGCGGTGTAGTTCTTGGTTTCATGGAAGCTAAAGCAACCAATGTGCCCGATAGAACCCAGCGCGCGGCCTTTGTAGGTTGACATCACGCCCTGCGCGGCATCTTCCACCACGAACAGGTTATATTTCTTCGCCAGCGCCATGATGGTGTCCATCTCACAGGCGACACCCGCGTAATGCACCGGCACGATAGCGCGGGTTTTATCGGTGATCGCCGCTTCAATCTGCGTTTCATCGATATTCATCGTCTCTTTGTGAACGTCCACAAAGACGATCTTCGCCCCACGCAGCACAAACGCGTTAGCGGTAGAGACAAAGGTGTAGCTCGGCATGATCACTTCATCACCCGGCTGGATATCCAGTAAAATCGCCGCCATTTCCAGCGAGGCGGTACAGGATGGGGTCAGCAACACTTTGGCGCTGCCGAAGCGCTGTTCCATCCATTGCTGACAGCGACGGGTAAAACCACCGTCGCCGCACAGTTTGCCGCTGCCCATTGCAGACTGCATGTAATCGAGTTCTGTACCCACGACCGGTGGGGCGTTAAATGGGATCATGATGTCACCTGTATAGCCAGTACGCGGTGCTGACAACGTTGGCACCGCTGTGAATATAGCGTTGAAGTGCTGCGGTATTGCCGGCTTGCGTCGCCACCCGTAGCGTCGAATGGCCGCGAATATGCGCCCAGCGCACCGCCGCCTGCATCAGTTCTGCTCCGGCACCACGACCGGCCAGCAGGCCAATACGGGCGTCAGAGGCAGTTAATTCTCGTAAGGAGACAAATCCACGGATAGCGCGGCGCTCATCACGTAAAATGAGGCATTGCGTGTCGAAGGTGCCTTTTACTGCGTTTTCAATCCATTGGGCGTAAAAACGTCCGCTGGCGTCGGCGGCGTACCACGGTGCACGAAAGCGGCTTAAGGCAAACGCCTGCGCCGCCTGCACCCGCAGCTCGGGGATATCGGCCTGCGTTGCCACTTCAATCTGCGAACCGGCGACGGCCGTCACCGGCAGCGCCAGATCCACTTCACCTTCCACAAGCTGGAAACCCAGCTGCTGGAGGGCATCAAGCGCTTCAACCTGGTGTGCGGCAATCTTTGCCTGCACCCGCGACCAGCCCGCAAGCCTTTCGGCGGTAAGCATCGGCGCATCGGCCGCAAAGCGGACAATGGCACTTGTCACGTCAAAGAACTGGTTTTCCCAGGTCAGAGGCTCAATATTGGCGCGGACGGGCACGGAGCAACTCCAGCAGGTATTGACCGTAACCGGTTTTAGACAGCCTCGCGGCAGCGCGTTTAACGCCCTCATCATCGAGCCAGCCGTTACGCCAGGCAATTTCTTCCAGACAGGCGATTTTAAAGCCCTGCCGTTTTTCAACCGTCTGCACAAACATGCTGGCTTCAATCAGGCTGTCATGGGTACCGGTATCGAGCCAGGCAAAACCTCGCCCCAGCAGTTCCACGTTCAGCTTGTTATCGTCGAGGTACATCTGGTTAAGCGAGGTGATCTCCAGCTCGCCGCGTTCAGATGGCTTCACGCGCTTCGCGTATTCAACCACATCACCATCATAGAAATAGAGCCCGGTCACCGCCCAGTTGGATTTTGGCTGTTTTGGCTTCTCTTCCAGCGACAGCGCGTGGAAATTATCGTCAAACTCAACCACGCCAAAGCGCTCAGGATCCATCACCTGATAACCGAATACCGTCGCACCCTGCGTGCGCGCCGCAACGTTGCGCAGTTTCGGGCTAAAGGCCTGACCGAAGAAGATATTGTCACCCAGCACCAGGCACGATGGTTCGCCGTTCAAGAACGTTTCGCCAATAATGAATGCCTGCGCCAGACCGTCCGGGCTCGGCTGCTCGGCATACTGCAAAGAGATACCGAACTCACTGCCGTCGCCCAGCAGACGCTGGAAGCTGCTTTTGTCTTCCGGGGTGGTGATGATCAGAATTTCGCGAATACCCGCCAGCATCAGCACCGACAGCGGGTAATAAATCATCGGTTTGTCGTAAATCGGTAAAAGCTGTTTTGATACGCCACGGGTGATCGGATGCAGACGCGAACCCGATCCACCAGCAAGAATAATGCCTTTCATTGCGTTCTCTCCTCCGCAGGATTAACCCTTCAGGCCCAGACGTTCGCCCTGATAGCTCCCGTCCTGTACCTGCTTCCACCAGCTTTCGTTGGCAAGGTACCACTGCACGGTTTTACGCATTCCGCTTTCAAAGGTCTCTTCCGGCATCCAGCCCAGTTCTCGGGCGATTTTTGACGCATCAATAGCGTAGCGCAGGTCATGTCCGGGGCGGTCGGCGACAAAAGTGATCAGGTCGCGATAGTGCGCAAGGCCCTGTGGCTTCTGCGGCACCAGCTCTTCCAGCAGCGCGCAAATGGTCTCGACCACATCGAGATTTTTACGCTCATTATGGCCACCAATATTGTAGGTTTCGCCGATGGCACCTTCGGTGGCGACCCGGTAAAGCGCACGCGCATGATCGTCAACGTACAGCCAATCACGAATTTGCTGGCCGTTGCCATACACCGGCAGCGGTTTACCCGCCAGCGCGTTGAGAATGGTCAACGGGATCAGTTTTTCCGGGAAATGATACGGGCCGTAGTTGTTCGAGCAGTTGGTAATCAGCGTCGGCAGGCCGTAGGTACGCAGCCACGCGCGCACCAGGTGATCGCTGCTGGCCTTAGAAGCGGAGTAAGGGCTGCTTGGCGCATACGGCGTCGTTTCGGTAAAGAAATCGTCCGCGGAATGCAGGTCACCGTACACTTCATCGGTAGAGATATGGTGGAAGCGGAACGCGGCTTTCAAAGCGTCATCAAGCGTCGCCCAGAAGCTGCGAGCGGCTTCCAGCAACGTGTAGGTGCCGACAATATTGGTTTCGATAAACGCCGCAGGCCCATCGATAGAGCGGTCAACGTGACTTTCCGCCGCCAGATGCATCACCACATCCGGCCGATAGTGCGCAAAGACACGATCAAGTTCGGCACGCTCGCAGATATCCACTTGCTCAAAAGCAAAGCGTGCATCGTGCGCCACCGGAGCCAGCGAGGCCAGGTTGCCCGCATAGGTGAGCTTGTCGACCACCACCACGCTGTCAGCCGTGTGGTTGATGATATGGCGAACGACCGCCGAGCCGATAAAGCCCGCGCCGCCGGTGACCAGGATCCGTTTCAACGCCAGACTCCTTTGGTATCGACCACATACTGCTGCGTAATCGCATCACCGCTAATGGCTTTAAACTGCGCGTGATCCACCAGCATCACAATAACATCGGCGCTAGCCAGCGCGGTTTCTACCGATACCAGTGAGCAAAGCCCATCGAGTTTTTTCGGCAGCTGATGAATATTCGGTTCGACCACCAGCGTTTCACCGCTGTGCCATTGGGCAATCAGCTCGGCAATTTCCATCGCCGGACTTTCACGCAGGTCATCAATGTTGGGCTTAAACGCCAGGCCAAAGCAGGCGATTTTCAGCTCGCTGGCACGTTTGTCGTTGGCAGCCAGGCAGTCGGCCACATTGGCCTTCACCTTATCAATAACCCACAGCGGCTTATGGTCGTTCACTTCACGCGCGGTGCGGATAAGACGCGCCTGTTCCGGGTTTTGCGCCACGATAAACCACGGGTCGACGGCGATACAGTGGCCGCCCACGCCCGGGCCTGGCTGGAGAATATTGACGCGTGGATGGCGATTCGCCAGGCGAATCAGTTCCCAGACGTTAATCTCCTGATCGGCGCAGATAAGCGAAAGTTCGTTGGCAAAAGCGATATTGACATCGCGGAAGCTGTTTTCCGTCAGTTTGCACATTTCAGCCGTGCGGGCGTTGGTCACCACGCATTCACCTTCAAGGAAGATGTTGTAAAGCTCGCTGGCGCGCGCCGAACATACCGGCGTCATACCGCCAATGACGCGGTCATTCTTGATAAGCTCAACCATCACCTGTCCTGGCAACACGCGCTCCGGGCAGTAGGCGATATTAATATCCGCCTGCTCGCCAGCCTGCTGCGGGAAGCTCAGATCAGGACGCATTTCAGCCAGCCAACCGGCCATCAGCTCGGTGGCGCCGACCGGAGAGGTTGACTCGAGGATCACCAGCGCGCCTTTTTTCAGCACCGGTGCAATAGAGCGTGCCGCCGCTTCCACGTACACCATATCCGGCTCGTGGTCGCCTTTGAACGGCGTCGGTACGGCAATCAGGTAAGCGTCCGCCGCTACCGGCGTAGTCGTTGCACGCAGGTAGCCATCCGCCACGGCGGTTTTGACCACCCGGTCGAGGTCAGGCTCAACAATATGAATTTCACCGCGATTGATGGTATCTACCGCGTGTTGATTGATATCGACACCCACAACCTGTTTTTGCCGTGAAGCAAATGCAGCCGCAGTAGGAAGGCCGATATAGCCCAGACCGATCACCGAGAGGGTTGAGAAACTCATAGCGTTACCTGATTATTTTTTAATGCTGATAAGATACGTTCGCATGCCTGGCCATCCCCGTAAGGGTTATGCGCCCGGCTCATTCTTTGATATTCGTTTTCATCACGCAGCAGACGCGTCACTTCGTCCACAATGCGTTGGCTATCCGTTCCGACCAGACGCACCGTACCGGCATCAATCGCTTCCGGGCGCTCGGTGGTTTCGCGCATGACCAGCACCGGTTTGCCCAGCGATGGCGCTTCTTCCTGAATGCCGCCGGAGTCGGTAAGAATCAACCACGCATGGTTCATCAACCAGACGAACGGCAGATAATCCTGCGGCTCGATAAGAATAACGTTATCGATGTGGCCCAGAATCCGATTGACCGGCTCAGAGACGTTCGGGTTCAGGTGCACGGGATAGACAATCTGTACGTCGGCGTTATTGGCGGCAATTTGCGCCAGCGCGTGGCAAATCTGTTCAAAGCCCTGACCAAAGCTTTCGCGGCGATGCCCCGTCACCAGGATCATCTTTTTACCGTTGCCGAGGAACGGGTAGCGAGCGAATAGCTCACCTCTGAGCTTGTCGTCGTTCATCACCCGATCGCGCACCCAGAACAGCGCGTCAATGACCGTATTACCGGTGACGTAAATATGCTTGCCGGAGAGGTTTTCCCGCAGCAAATTCTGCCGTGAGTTTTCCGTTGGCGCAAAGTGGTACGTTGCCAGATGCCCGGTCATCGTGCGGTTCGCCTCTTCCGGCCACGGCGAGTAGATATCGCCGGTGCGCAGGCCTGCTTCCACATGGCCGACGGGCACACGTTGATAAAACGCGGCAAGACTGGCAGCCGCCGTGGTGGTGGTATCGCCATGCACCAGCACAACGTCCGGCTTAAAGCTTTCCAGAACGGGCTTTAACCCCTGCAAAATACGGCAGGTTATTTCGGTTAGACCCTGTCCTGGACTCATAATATTCAGATCATAGTCCGGGACGATGGAGAAGAGTTTGAGCACCTGATCAAGCATTTCCCTATGCTGCGCGGTCACGCAAACTTTTGCCTCAAAATGAGGATCCTTTGCTAGTGCATGAACCAGAGGCGCCATTTTTATCGCCTCTGGGCGAGTGCCAAATACAGTCAGTACTTTCACATCGATTCTCTTTTTTAGATGGTACCGGCCCATCGTCCTTTATTTTGATGAGGAATTACTGCGCGCGACGGCGCGCCAGTGCAATCCCGGCACCCACCAGTGCCCCGACAATTCCCCACATGACCATCAGAAATGCGCGACGCGGGCTAGTCCGCGCAACCGGCTCCTCAGGCGTCCGTAAGTACCGGTAGGTCTGGAAGCTGGCTGCCAGGGTTGGCCCGACGTTGAGGGTCGTTAGCATCGCTTTGGCCTCATCGTAATCAAGGTCAAACGTTGGCCCCACGGCCTGAAGATTTTCCAGGCGGGCCTGTAGCATTGGACGACCTAACAGCGAGAGTTCAGAATCCGGTAATTCATCGGCCGGAATATCCGTCTCGCTGCGATTAATATTGTGCTGCTGGGCAATTTTCAGCGCGGCTTCAATGCTGTGCATCCGGCGGTCATAAATCGCCTTCGCCACTTCTTCCTGACGTTTCACCTGCGCTTTCACCTGAATGGTGCGCGCGGCCCATGCGCCTTTCAGCTCATCATTGAGATGTCCGGCTGCACGCTGGCTGGCAAACGCCACATACTGACGAAGAAGGTTGTTGGCATCCTGGGCCGTCTCCGCCGACAGTTTCACGCTGTCGCTCTGGTTTTTCAGCATATCCCCTGGCATAAACTGAATATCGTTTACCAGGTCATCCAACTGGGCGGCGTCGGCGCGTGAGTTACCGACCATGCGCTGCTTGTAGTAATCCGTTTGCGACCAGAAATCACGGCGTGTATCCCACGATGAGAGCTGCATGATGAACTCTTTATAAACGTCATCCATCACCGAAGGAGGCGCGACGGTCGTCGGATTAACCTTCACATCGAGATTGCGCAGGAACTGCTGCTGCGAGTAGTACCCGTCCAGCATATTGACGGTGGGTCGGTCAGTTATCGCCGTCGTACTCCATTCCTGCCGGGCGAAAAAGGTATAAATCAGTACGATAGCGGCAAACAGCACCGCAAGACCGATAATCCAGTGTTTCCCCGACCACAACGCGCGAAACAGGCCACGAATATCCAGTTCATTCTCGGCACTTGATGACCGTGCTTCTGGTAATGGTTGTGTCATTACTACCCCAGTTTTACTTGGTTAATTTTGGATGGTTATCACTGTTCCGACGCATTCTGCGCTTCACACGTTTGATAAAGCGCGCCACTTTCCAGGCCCGTTTGATGCAGTAACCATAAAGCGCAAAGGCCATGAGGAACAGTATCAGCATGACCCACTCAGGTACAACACGGGTGTATTCGGCGGCAACGCCAATCGCAGCCAGCAGTGCAGCGGCTGCGGTAATCAGTACCAGCGCCTGACGGGAGGTAAAACCGGCGCGCATGATCAGGTGATGGATATGTTGTCGGTCAGCGGAAAACGGGCTCATTCCCTTGCGCAGACGGCGATACATAATCGCGACCATGTCCATCAGCGGGATGGCGACAATCCATAATGCCGTCACCGGGCTGATAGGGTGATGGGTCCCCTGGGTGGTTTCCAGCAGGATCCAGATGACCGTAAAACCAATCAGCGTACTGCCCGCATCGCCCATAAACACTTTAAAGCGGCGGCCAAGAATGCCGAGGTTCAACATGATATAAGGCAGGATGGCGGCAATCATCGCGAAGCACCACATGGCGAGGCTCGTTTGCCCATCAAACCATAAGATAAGCCCAATGGCGCCAAAGCTCACGCTCGATAAGCCACCGAGTAGGCCATCGATACCGTCGACCATATTGAAAGCGTTTATCACCGCCCAGACGGCGAAAAGCGTGAGGAAATACCCGAAAGGCCCAAGAACCAGCTCCCAGGAGCCAAAAATATAGCCCAGGCTGCGCAACGAGAGGTTGGCGGCGGTCATCATCACAATGCCAATCAAGGCCTGAACGGTGGCGCGGAATTTCACGCTGATGTCATAGCGATCGTCCAGTGCGCCTACCACGACCAGGACGCCGGCACAGGCGAGATAGAGTGAGGCGTGAGGGATATAATAGTCTGCGGTCGCAAAAGTTAGACAGATCCCGGCATATACCGAGATACCGCCCACAAGTGGAATGATTCCCTGGTGACGTTTACGATAATTAGGTCGGTCCACCAAACCAATCTTTTTAGCCGCTTTGCGCGCGAAAAAAAGAAATACGGTGGTGAACAAAAAAATACCGATCAAGTCAGTACCGACGGCCAGTAAACTCACAATTTATACTCGCTGCGAATATTAGTAGCGAAAGTATACCCACGATAGTGACTCATCAGAAGAGCAAGGCTGATGAATATTGGGGAAACTCGCCTGATTTATAACCGATTTTGCAAACTAGCTATCATTGTAGCTGCAAACTCCAATTGTCCGCGAAAAAAATGATTCGCCACATCACCTAAACTCCTAAAAACAAAAACGCCACACAAATGTGTGGCGTTTATCAGCAAAAAAACAATTTTACGAACGTTTCATCATGTCGAAGAAGTCGTCGTTAGTCTTGGTCATTGCCAGTTTATTAATGAGGAATTCCATCGCGTCGATTTCACCCATTGGATGGATGATTTTGCGCAGGATCCACATTTTCTGCAGCTCTTCTTGCGTGGTGAGCAGCTCTTCTTTACGGGTACCGGAACGGTTGTAGTCGATAGCCGGGAAGACGCGTTTTTCAGCAATCTTACGAGAGAGGTGCAGTTCCATGTTGCCGGTACCTTTAAACTCTTCATAGATAACTTCATCCATTTTAGAGCCGGTATCGACCAGAGCCGTAGCGATAATCGTCAGGCTACCACCCTCTTCCACGTTACGTGCGGCGCCGAAGAAACGCTTCGGACGATGCAGGGCGTTAGCGTCGACACCACCGGTCAGCACTTTACCGGAAGCCGGTACGACGGTGTTGTAGGCACGTGCCAGACGGGTGATGGAGTCGAGGAGGATAATAACGTCTTTCTTGTGTTCAACCAGACGCTTCGCTTTCTCGATAACCATTTCCGCGACCTGAACGTGGCGAGATGCCGGTTCGTCAAAGGTAGAAGCGATAACTTCACCTTTCACCAGGCGCTGCATCTCGGTCACTTCTTCTGGACGTTCGTCGATCAGCAGAACCATCAGGACGCAGTCTGGGTGGTTGTAGGCAATGCTCTGCGCGATGTTCTGCAGCAGCATGGTTTTACCGGCTTTCGGCGGTGCCACAATCAGACCACGCTGGCCGCGACCGATTGGCGAGGCCAAATCCAGTACGCGAGCGGTTAAGTCTTCGGTAGAACCGTTACCACGTTCCATACGCAGACGAGAGTTTGCGTGCAGCGGGGTTAAGTTCTCAAACAGGATCTTGTTGCGCGAGTTTTCCGGCTTGTCGTAGTTAACTTCGTTAACTTTCAACAGCGCAAAGTAACGCTCACCCTCTTTCGGCGGACGGATCTTACCCGAAATGGTGTCACCAGTGCGGAGGTTGAAACGGCGGATTTGGCTAGGGGAAACGTAGATATCATCGGGACCGGCGAGGTAGGAACTGTCTCCAGAACGGAGGAAACCAAATCCATCCTGAAGTATCTCCAGCACACCGTCGCCAAAGATATCTTCGCCACTCTTTGCGTGCTGCTTCAGGATGGCAAAAATGATGTCCTGCTTGCGCATACGTGCCTGGTTTTCCAGACCCATATTTTCGCCGAGAGTAATCAGCTCAGAAACCGGCGTATTCTTTAATTCGGTAAGATTCATAATGGTGTGAGTTCTTAAACTTGGGGGAAATCTCGAACTTAATGTTGTGAATGGTATGGCAGGGTCATCCATGCCTGTTTACGGCCATCACTCATGTCTGTTCGCTGTCTGTCACAGGAAAGTACGCAGAACTGAATCGACAAGACGGAAAGAGTGACAAACCTGGAATTTTTTCAACCTCTGACGCCATACAACACAACGGGAGGTTTAGATAAACAAGATTCAAACAAGGTATGTTTAAAACGAAGTCAAAGTTAACTTAGCACGACTAAAGGCAGGCGTCCAGAGTTCCGCTCAATTTAAGAACACTGGACGCCGGAATCGAATTTCTTACGCCAGATTAGCGTCGAGGAACTCTTTCAGTTGGCCTTTAGACAGCGCGCCAACTTTAGTTGCTGCAACTTCGCCGTTCTTGAACAGCAGCAGCGTAGGGATACCGCGGATGCCATACTTCGGTGCAGTACCTGGGTTCTGATCGATGTTGAGTTTAGCAACGGTCAGTTTACCCTCATACTCCGCAGCGATTTCATCCAGAATCGGGGCGATCATTTTGCACGGACCACACCACTCTGCCCAGAAATCGACGAGTGTCAGCCCGTCAGCCTTGAGTACGTCCGTGTCAAAACTGTCGTCAGTCAGGTGAATAATTTTATCGCTCATATTTAACTCCACAGGAATAAGCCTGGTGTGTTGGTGTAGCATTAACCAACGAGGTGTTGATGTTGACTTCGCCAACAAAGGTTGACGTTATTTCACCGGATACGCTTTCTTAATGCAATAGTAAGCTGATATTCTACCACACTATGAGCAAAACACATTTAACAGAACAGAAGTTTTCCGACTTCGCCCTGCACCCTAAAGTGGTTGAAGCCCTTGAAACTAAAGGGTTTTATAATTGCACACCCATTCAGGCGCTGGCATTGCCGCTGACGCTTGCTGGACGTGATGTGGCTGGACAGGCGCAAACCGGTACCGGGAAAACGATGGCGTTTCTGACGTCCACGTTTCATTATCTTCTTTCTCACCCGGCAAATTCAGACCGCCAGGTGAATCAACCGCGCGCCTTAATTATGGCGCCAACCCGTGAGCTGGCAGTCCAGATTCACGCCGACGCGGAGCCGCTGGCTCAGGCGACGGGCCTGAAACTGGGTCTGGCTTATGGCGGTGATGGCTATGATAAACAGCTGAAAGTGCTGGAAAGCGGCGTCGATATTCTGATCGGCACCACGGGCCGTCTTATTGATTATGCAAAACAGAACCACATCAACCTGGGCGCGATTCAGGTGGTGGTGCTGGACGAAGCCGATCGCATGTACGATCTGGGCTTTATTAAAGATATCCGTTGGTTGTTCCGTCGTATGCCGCCAACCAACCAGCGTCTGAATATGCTGTTCTCTGCCACCCTGTCCTATCGCGTCCGCGAACTGGCGTTCGAACAAATGAACAATGCCGAGTACGTGGAAGTTGAGCCAGAGCAGAAAACCGGCCACCGTATTAAAGAAGAACTTTTCTATCCGTCGAACGAAGAAAAGATGCGTCTTCTGCAAACGTTGATCGAAGAAGAGTGGCCAGACCGCGCGATTATTTTCGCCAACACCAAGCATCGCTGTGAAGATATCTGGGGTCATCTGGCGGCTGACGGCCATCGTGTTGGTCTGCTGACCGGCGACGTGGCGCAGAAAAAACGCCTGCGTATTCTGGAAGATTTTACCAGCGGCGATATCGATATTCTGGTTGCGACCGACGTTGCTGCCCGCGGCCTGCATATTCCAGCCGTGACGCACGTCTTTAACTATGACCTGCCGGATGACTGTGAAGATTACGTTCACCGTATCGGTCGTACCGGTCGTGCTGGCGCTAACGGCCACTCTATCAGCCTTGCCTGTGAAGAGTACGCCCTGAACCTGCCAGCGATTGAAACCTACACCGGTCACTCTATTCCGGTCAGTAAGTACAATCCCGATGCGCTGTTAACCGATTTGCCAAAACCATTACGTCTGACGCGCGTTCGTCAGGGCAATGGCCCACGCCGTTCGGGCGCACCGCGTAATCGTCGTCGTTCAGGTTAAATAAGTTATGCCATACACAAAATCATTCAAATTTTATCAAGGCGGCAAGCAAACGAATCCCGATGAGCTTACATTAGTCAGTGATTCGGGTGAGTGCGCGCAGCCAACGCAGAGACAATTTGAAGGATGAAGTGTATGACTTCCACCTCGCTTTATGCAGCTATCGACCTCGGTTCCAATAGTTTTCATATGCTGATTGTTCGCGAGGTGGCGGGCAGTATCCAGACGCTAACGCGCATTAAGCGCAAAGTGCGTCTGGCTGGCGGACTTAACCGCAACAACGAACTGTCGATGGAAGCGATGGAACGTGGCTGGCAGTGCTTACGCCTGTTCGCCGAACGTTTACAGGACATTCCCCCGACACAAATCCGCATCGTCGCGACCGCCACGCTGCGTCTTGCCGTCAATGCTGATGTCTTTATCGCCAAAGCCCAGGAGATCCTCGGCTGCCCGGTGCAGGTTATCCGTGGTGAAGAAGAAGCGCGCCTGATTTATCAGGGCGTCGCGCACACCACCGGCGGCGACGACCGCCGTTTAGTGGTCGATATTGGCGGCGCCAGCACTGAACTGGTCACCGGTACCGGTGCGCAAACCACCTCGTTATTTAGCCTCTCAATGGGCTGCGTCACCTGGCTTGAACGCTACTTCACCGACCGTAATCTGGCGCAGGAACATTTCGACGAAGCCGAACGCGCTGCGCGTGAAGTGCTTAAACCGGTTGCCGACGAACTGCGTCACCATGGCTGGAAAGTCTGCGTCGGTGCTTCCGGCACGGTTCAGGCGTTGCAGGAAATCATGATGGCGCAGGGGATGGATGAACGCATTACCTTAGCTAAACTGCAGCAGCTCAAACAACGCGCCATTCAATGTGGGCGTCTGGAAGAGCTGGAAATCGAAGGGCTGACGCTCGAACGCGCGCTGGTTTTCCCAAGCGGGCTGGCGATTCTTATCGCTATCTTCACCGAATTGAACATCCAGTGCATGACGCTGGCCGGCGGCGCGCTGCGCGAGGGCCTGGTCTACGGTATGCTGCATCTGGCGGTCGATGAAGATATTCGCAGTCGCACGCTGCGCAATATTCAGCGTCGATTTATGGTCGATACCGAGCAGGCTAACCGCGTCGCACAATTAGCGCAAAATTTTGCCGATCAGGTAGGAAATAGCTGGGATCTTGAGCCGTTAAGCCGCGAACTGTTGCTTAGCGCCTGCGCGCTACATGAAATTGGTCTTAGCGTGGATTTCAAGCAAGCGCCGCAGCATGCCGCCTATCTGGTTCGCAATCTTGACCTGCCCGGCTTTACCCCTGCGCAAAAGAAGCTCTTAGCGACTCTGCTGTTAAACCAGACCAACCCTATCGATCTCTCGTCACTCCACCAGCAAAATGCCGTGCCACCTCGCGTAGCCGAGCACCTTTGCCGTCTGTTACGTCTGGCCATTTTGTTTGCCAGCCGTCGCCGTGACGATCTCGTTCCCGATATGCTATTACAGGTAAACGATGAGACGCTGATTCTCACGTTGCCTCAAGGATGGCTTTCGCAGCATCCGTTAGGCAAAGAGACTATCGATCAGGAAAGCCAGTGGCAGAGCTATGTCCACTGGCCATTGGACGTACGGTAATACGCTGATTGCCGGATGGCGCTACGCTTATCCGGCCTACGGTTTGGCTTTTTTCGCCGCCATCATCGCTTTCAGGTTTGCCAGGTGGCTTTGTCCTTTCTGCATCCGCTCTTCAGCGCTCACCACTTTGCGCTCCTGCTCCCAGATAACATCATCCTGCGGCAATTCCAGCAGGAATCGGCTCGGCTCTGGTCGGACTAACTCACCGTACTGTCGGCGTTCCTTGCACAGCGTGAAGATAAGCTCTTTCTGCGCACGGGTGATGCCCACGTAGGCCAGGCGACGTTCCTCATCGATATTATCTTCATCAATGCTGCTCTGATGCGGCAAGAAGCCTTCTTCCATGCCGACCATAAACACGTACGGGAACTCCAGTCCTTTCGAGGCGTGAAGGGTCATGAGCTGTACTTGATCCAGCTCTTCCTCACTTTCACCGCGTTCCATCATGTCGCGCAGCGTAAAGCGCGTCACGACCTGAGTCAGCGTCATCGGTTCTTCGAGCTCGCTGCCTTCGAGCATTTCCGTCATCCAGCCAAACAGCGTGTTGACGTTTTTCATGCGCATTTCGGCGGCTTTCGGGCTAGGCGAGGTTTCAAACAGCCAGGATTCGTAGTTAATGCCGTGGATCAGATCGCGCACCGCCGCAATGGGTTCGCGTTCCGCAAGACGCTGGACTTCACCCAGCCAGTGGGTAAAGCGGGTCAATGACTCATAGCCGCGCCCGGTAAGCGTTTGGTTCAGGCCCATATCAAAGCTGGCGGTGAACAAACTTTTATTACGGGTCGTCGCCCACTCGCCGAGCTTTTGCAGCGTCGCCGAGCCAATTTCACGTTTCGGCGTGTTGACGATGCGCAGGAAGGCGCTGTCGTCGTCCGGGTTACTCAGCACGCGCAAATAGGCCAGCAGATCCTTTATCTCCGGGCGGGAGAAGAACGAAGTGCCGCCGGAAATTTTGTACGGGATGCGGTTTTGCATCAGGAATTTTTCGAATACCCGCGACTGATGGTTGCCGCGATAGAGGATGGCGTAATCCTTATATTCGGTTTTGTTGACGAAGTGATGGGCAATAAGCTCGCCGGTAACGCGCTCCGCTTCATGCTCTTCGTTATTGGCGCTCAGTATTTTTAGTTCAGGCCCGTACTGCAGTTCAGAGAACAGACGCTTTTCAAACACATGCGGATTATTGGCAATCAGGATGTTCGCCGCTTTCAGTATGCGCCCGGATGAACGATAGTTCTGCTCAAGCTTTATCACCTGCAAGGCCGGGAAATCTTTACTCAGCAGTACCAGGTTTTGCGGACGCGCCCCGCGCCACGAGTAGATAGACTGGTCATCATCACCCACCACGGTAAAACGCGCGCGGTTGCCCACCAGCAGCTTCACCAACATATACTGGCTGGTGTTGGTGTCCTGATATTCATCGACCAGCAGATAGCGAATTTTGTTCTGCCAGCGTTCGCGTACTTCTTCATTACGCTGCAACAGCAGCGTCGGCAGCAGGATCAGGTCATCAAAGTCCAGCACGTTGCAGGCTTTCATGTGTGCGTCATACAGACCATAGCAATGAGCAAAAATACGATCGCGCTCGCCTTTCGCGCTGGCCGCCGCCTGCGAGGGGGTCATCAGATCGTTTTTCCAGTTAGAGATCGTTGAGATCAACTGCTGGAACAGAACCTTATCGTCTTCGATAAGCCCTTCGGTCAGATCTTTAAGCAATGCAGTTTGATCGGTATCGTCAAACAGGGAGAAGTTCGATTTCATCCCCAGCGCCGCGTATTCCCGCTTGATGATATCCAGCCCCAGCGTATGGAAGGTGGAGATCATTAAGCCACGCGCCTCTTTACGCCCCAACGTTTGCGCCACACGCTCTTTCATTTCACGCGCGGCTTTGTTGGTAAAGGTTACGGCGGCGATATGCCGCGCCTGATAACCACAGGCGTGGATCAGGTGCGCAATTTTATTGGTGATAACGCGGGTTTTGCCGGATCCAGCACCCGCCAGCACCAGGCAGGGTCCGGTGACGAATTCGACGGCTTGTTGTTGTCCGGGGTTCAAACGCATGACGTATTGCTCAATCTGTAAACACGGGGGTGTGGATTGTAGCAGAAAGTCCGACTGAGATTTACCCGCTAAATGGTAAAGTGTTGGCTGCAATCCTTTGATGAGAATGAGCCCATGGCGAAGAGCGCGTCAGCCCTGCATATCCTGGTAAAAGAAGAAAAACTGGCCCTTGAAATCCTCAGCAAGCTTGAACGCGGTATCAGCTTCGATCATCTGGCCAAACGCTATTCACGCTGCCCTTCCGGGCGCAACGGTGGCGATCTCGGTGAGTTTAAACAGGGCGTAATGGTCGGCCCATTTGATGCCGCCGTTTTTAGTTGCCCGCTGTTAAAACCGTATGGGCCGGTGAAAACCAAATATGGCTATCACATCATCAAAGTGCTGTATCGCCGATAAGCCGTGCTAAAATCGCCGGCCTGAATCTCCTCCTTAAAGGCACAATCATGGCTAAAACAGCGGCAGCACTGCATATCCTGGTAAAAGAAGAACAACTGGCACTGGATCTGCTGGAACAGATTAAAAACGGTGCAGACTTCGAGAAGTTAGCGAAGAAGCACTCTACCTGCCCGTCAGGTAAGAAAGGCGGTCACCTGGGTGAATTCCGTCAGGGCCAGATGGTTCCTGCGTTTGATAAAGTGGTCTTCTCTTGCCCGGTGCTGGAGCCAACTGGCCCACTGCACACGCAGTTCGGTTATCACATCATTAAGGTGCTGTACCGTAGCTAGGGTGCATCCCCCAGCTACGGATGATCGGTAGTGAGCGTAGGCCTGATAAGCGCAGCGCCATCAGGCATAACTGCACATTGCCTGATGGCGCTGCGCTTATCAGGCCTACACGATATTTCGACATACCTTCAACGTTTGCTTAATCCGCGTGTTCTTCGGGCATAAAAAAACGGCCCGGTTGCGAGGCGCTGACCGGGCCGGATGATAACGAGGTTTGATTAGCCTGCGACGGCGATACGTTTCATATCCGTCATGTAGCCGCGCAGTTTCTTACCAACCTGCTCGATAGCGTGACCGCGAACCGCTTCGTTCACGTCGCGCAACTGAGCGTTGTCGACCGCACCTTCAGCAATCGCTTTACCCAGATCGCCCGGCTGGATTTCCGCCATGAACCCTTTGAGCAGCGGTACACAAGCGTAAGAGAACAGGTAGTTACCGTATTCTGCGGTATCGGAGATCACCACGTTCATTTCGTACAGACGCTTACGGGCGATGGTGTTCGCGATAAGCGGCAGCTCGTGCAGTGATTCGTAGTAAGCAGATTCTTCGATGATGCCGGAATCGACCATGGTTTCGAACGCCAGCTCAACGCCCGCTTTCACCATCGCAATCATCAGAACGCCTTTATCGAAGTACTCCTGCTCGCCGATTTTGCCTTCAAACTGCGGTGCGGTTTCGAACGCGGTTTTACCGGTCTCTTCACGCCAGGTCAGCAGTTTCTTATCGTCGTTGGCCCAGTCCGCCATCATGCCGGAGGAGAATTCGCCGGAGATGAT
Source organism: Enterobacteriaceae bacterium (assembly GCA_902363335.1). Taxonomy (GTDB): domain Bacteria; phylum Pseudomonadota; class Gammaproteobacteria; order Enterobacterales; family Enterobacteriaceae; genus Kluyvera. The sequence goes on from CABIZV010000011.1 coordinate 75,419, forward strand.
GTCGTCCATGTGTTTCTGGAACAGCGGCGCCATGATCTCTTTTAACTGTTCGGACAGCGCGTAAGCACGCAGCTTAGCCGGGTTAGACAGACGGTCCATCATCAGGGTGATACCGCCCTGCTTCAGCGCTTCGGTGATAGTTTCCCAGCCGAACTGAATCAGTTTTTCGGCGTATGCCGGGTCGGTGCCTTCTTCCACCAGCTTGTCGAAGCACAGCAGAGAACCGGCCTGCAGCATACCGCACAGAATGGTCTGCTCGCCCATCAGGTCAGATTTCACTTCCGCAACGAAAGAGGATTCCAGAACGCCCGCGCGGTGACCGCCAGTTGCTGCGGCCCAGGCTTTAGCAATCGCCATACCTTCGCCTTTCGGATCGTTTTCCGGGTGAACGGCGATAAGCGTCGGTACGCCGAAACCACGTTTGTACTCTTCACGTACTTCGGTACCTGGGCACTTCGGCGCCACCATGACTACGGTGATGTCTTTACGGATCTGCTCGCCTACTTCAACGATGTTAAAACCGTGGGAATAGCCCAGCGCCGCGCCGTCTTTCATCAGCGGCTGAACGGAGCGCACAACGTCGGAGTGCTGTTTGTCCGGCGTCAGGTTAACCACCAGGTCAGCCTGCGGGATCAGCTCTTCATAGGTACCCACTCTGAAGCCGTTTTCGGTCGCTTTACGCCAGGAAGCGCGCTTTTCTGCAATCGCTTCTTTACGCAAGGCGTAAGAGATATCCAGACCGGAGTCACGCATGTTCAGGCCCTGGTTCAGACCCTGTGCGCCACAGCCGACGATGACCACTTTTTTACCCTGAAGGTAGCTTGCGCCATCGGCGAATTCGTCGCGGCCCATAAAGCGACATTTGCCCAGCTGTGCCAGCTGCTGGCGCAGGTTCAGTGTATTAAAGTAGTTAGCCATGATGGTGTACTCCGTGATGTTGTGTTGTTGTGCTTATTATTCGGTTCGCGTTTCAGCGAGAATGAACCCACATTACAACAGGAAATTTATTGCGGAAATTGATATATTCACAACGTCACGTTGCAATTTATGCAATGTAAAATCATGGAGTGCGAGCCGTGGATTTACGCGATTTAAAAACCTTCCTGCACCTGGCGGAAAGTCGCCATTTTGGCCGCAGCGCGCGGGCGATGCACGTCAGTCCCTCAACGCTTTCCCGACAAATTCAGCGGCTGGAAGAAGACCTGGGGCAGGCGCTATTTGTCCGCGATAACCGCACGGTAACGCTCACCGAAGCGGGTGAGGAACTGCGCGTCTTTGCCCAGCAGACGTTGTTGCAGTATCAGCAGTTGCGCCACACCCTCGATCAACAAGGGCCGTCGCTGTCAGGCGAGCTGCATATCTTCTGTTCGGTGACCGCCGCGTATAGCCATCTACCGCCGATTCTTGACCGTTTTCGCGCAGAACATCCGTCGGTGGAGATTAAGCTCACCACCGGCGATGCGGCCGATGCCATGGAAAAAGTAGTGACGAGTGAGGCTGACCTGGCGATTGCTGGCAAGCCGGAGACGCTGCCGGGCGCGGTGGCATTTTCCATGCTGGAAAACCTGGCGGTGGTGCTGATCGCCCCGGCCTTACCCTGCCCGGTACGCAATCAGGTTTCCGTTGATGAACCCGACTGGTCAACGGTGCCGTTTATCATGGCCGACCAGGGGCCGGTGCGTCGCCGTATCGAACTGTGGTTCCGCCGTCATAAAATCAGTAATCCATCAATTTACGCCACGGTGGGCGGTCATGAAGCGATGGTCTCGATGGTCGCACTGGGCTGCGGCGTGGCGCTGCTGCCGGAAGTGGTACTGGAAAACAGCCCTGAGCCGGTGCGCAACCGCGTGATGATTTTAGAACGCAGCGACGAGAAAACCCCGTTTGAGCTGGGCGTCTGCGCGCAGAAAAAACGGCTGCATGAACCGCTCATTGATGCTTTCTGGAAAATTGTGCAGGAGCGCAAAATCGAGGAAGGCAACTAGCGGCCTCATCGCGCAGAGGAAGGCCTGAAGGCTAAAATCAGTGGTAGATTCAGTATTGAAGCTCCTTTTCTGTATAATGCCCGTGCCATAATACAGAGATGTAGCGGGGGGCTTGCTAATCATGATGTTCAGCAAGCCAGAACAGACGGTGTCATTGCGCACTTGACAGCGAAATACAAACTTAATTAGCCATCATTATGATAATCAAACCAAAAATTCGTGGATTCATCTGTACAACGACCCATCCGACTGGCTGCAAAGTCAATGTGGAAAAACAGATCGAGTATGTTAAGCAAAACGGGAAAATCGCCAACGGCCCATCCCGCGTGCTGGTTATCGGTGCATCAACCGGTTACGGCCTTGCTTCTAGAATTTCCGCAGCATTTGGCAGCGGTGCCGCCACTATCGGCGTATTTTTCGAAAAACCAGGTACGGAAACCAAACCGGGTTCCGCAGGCTGGTATAACTCAGCGGCCTTCGATGAAGCCGCTAAGCGTGAAGGACTGTACTCCAAAAGCATCAACGGCGATGCCTTCTCCGATGAGTGCCGCGATGCGGTTATTAAGCTTATCAAAGAAGATCTGGGCCAGATCGATTTAGTCGTTTACTCACTGGCTTCCCCAGTGCGTAAAATGCCGAAAACCGGTGAAGTCGTTCGTTCTGCGCTGAAACCAATCGGCGAGGTTTATACCTCTAAAGCGATTGATACCAACAAAGATCAGATCATCACCGCCAGCATTGAGCCGGCAACCGAAGAAGAAGTGCAGAACACCGTCACCGTGATGGGCGGCGAAGACTGGGAACTGTGGATGGGCGCGCTGAGCGAAGCAGGCGTGCTGGCCGAAGGCGTGAAAACCGTGGCCTACTCCTACATCGGTACCGACCTGACCTGGCCAATCTACTGGCACGGCGCGCTGGGCAAAGCGAAAGAAGACCTTGACCGTGCCGCCGGTGAACTGCGCAACCAGCTGGCTCCGCTGCACGGTTCTGCAAACGTCGCGGTACTGAAGTCCGTTATCACCCAGGCGTCTTCTGCGATCCCGGTGATGCCGCTGTACATCTCCATGGTGTTCAAGCTGATGAAAGCGCAGGGCATCCATGAAGGGTGCATCGAGCAGATCAACCGTCTGATGACCACCAGCCTGTACGGCAACAAAGGTGCGCTTGATGACAACCAGCGTATTCGTATGGATGACTGGGAACTGCGTGATGACATTCAGCAAGCCTGCCGTGACCTGTGGCCGCTGATCACCACCGAAAACCTGGCGCAAGAAACCGACTATGCAGGGTACAAGAAGGAATTCCTGAACCTGTTCGGTTTCGACCTTGAAGGTGTGGACTACGACGCGGATGTTAATACCGAAGTCGAATTCGACGTAATCACGCTGTAGTTGGCTGATTAGTCGCAAAAAAAGGGGTTCATGGAAAACATGACCCCCTTTTTTAATGGCCCTTCCGGCTAACCGGCAAGGAAGAAGCGGAACGCCGGATTATGGGTTTCGTCGTGACACTCATAGCCCAACTCATTAAGCCGGGTTTCGAAGTCCGGTTCATTCTCGCCTAATTCAAATGCTGCCAGCACGCGGCCAAAATCGGTTCCGTGGCTGCGGTAGTGGAACAGCGAAATATTCCAGTGTGTGCCTAAAGTATGCAGGAACTTCAGCAGCGCGCCCGGTGATTCCGGGAATTCGAAGCTGTACAGACGCTCCTGCAAAGGCTGTGATGGGCGACCGCCAACCATATAGCGCACGTGCAGCTTAGCCATTTCGTCATCGGAGAGATCCACCACGCTATAACCGCCGTCGTTAAGCAACTGGAGGATTTCTTTGCGTTCTTCCAGCCCACGGCTCAGGCGCACCCCGACAAAAATACAGGCGTCCTTCGCATTGGCATAACGGTAGTTGAATTCGGTTACCGAACGCCCGCCCAACAGCTGGCAAAACTTCAGGAAGCTGCCCTTCTCTTCGGGAATGGTGACCGCCAGCAGCGCTTCACGTTGTTCCCCCAGTTCGCAGCGCTCGGAAACGTAGCGTAGACCGTGGAAATTAACATTCGCGCCAGAAAGCACATGCGCCAGCCGTTCACCGCGGATGTTGTGCTGAGCGATGTATTTTTTCATCCCCGCCAGCGCCAGCGCGCCTGACGGCTCGGCGACCGCGCGCACGTCTTCAAACAGATCTTTCATCGCCGCACAGATTGCATCGCTATCGACAGTGATGATGTCATCGAGATACTCCTGGCACAGACGGAAGGTTTCATCGCCGATGCGTTTCACCGCTACGCCTTCGGCAAATAGCCCAACGCGTGGCAGGTCGACCGGATGACCGGCCTCCAGCGCCGCTTTCAGGCAGGCCGAGTCCTCGGCCTCCACGGCAATCACTTTGATTTGTGGCATCAGCTGTTTAATCAGCACCGCGACACCCGCGGCCAGACCACCGCCGCCAACCGGCACAAAAACCCGGTCGAGATGCGCATCCTGCTGAAGCAGTTCCAGCGCCAGCGTACCTTGTCCGGCAATCACCATCGGATGATCGAACGGGGGAACCCAGGTGAAACCCTGCTGCTGCGACAGTTCAATCGCTTTGGCCTTGGCTTCGTCAAAATTCGCCCCGTGCAGCAGCACTTCGCCGCCGAAACCGCGAACGGCATCAACTTTAATATCGGCAGTTGCCGTTGGCATGACGATAAGCGCCTTCACGCCCAGCCGTGAAGCCGAGAACGCAACGCCCTGCGCGTGGTTACCGGCGGATGCAGTGATCACCCCGTGGGATTTCTGCTCCGCCGTCAGGCCTGCCATCATCGCGTAAGCGCCGCGCAGTTTGAAACTGTGCACCGGCTGGCGGTCTTCGCGCTTCACCAGAATCACGTTATCAAGGCGCGACGACAGCTTGTCCATTTTTTGCAGCGGCGTCACCTGCACCGCTTCATAGACCGGCGCGCGGAGCACCGCTCTGAGATATTCCGCCCCCTCAGGGGCGCCGGATAGGGGTTGTGAATCTGCCATGATTAGCCACCCAGTTTTGATTTATCGCGGACTGCGCCTTTGTCGGCGCTGGTTGCCAGGCTGGCATAGGCACGAAGCGCAAAGGAGACCTGACGCTCGCGATTTTTCGGCGTCCAGGCTTTATCACCGCGGGCTTCCTGCGCTTCACGACGTGCGGCAATTTCCGCATCGCTGAGCTGCAATTGAATGCCGCGGTTCGGGATATCGATAGCAATCATGTCGCCGTCTTCGATAATCGCAATGTTGCCGCCGCTCGCCGCTTCCGGCGAAACGTGACCGATAGACAGACCCGATGTCCCGCCGGAGAAACGACCGTCGGTGATAAGCGCACACGCTTTGCCAAGCCCCATGGATTTCAGGAAGGTGGTTGGGTAGAGCATTTCCTGCATCCCCGGCCCGCCTTTCGGCCCTTCGTAGCGGATCACGACAACATCGCCCGCCACCACTTTGCCACCGAGGATCGCGTCAACCGCATCGTCCTGGCTTTCATAGACTTTCGCCGGGCCGGTGAACTTCAGAATGCTGTCATCCACCCCTGCGGTTTTCACGATACAGCCATTTTCCGCAAAGTTACCGTACAGCACCGCCAGACCACCGTCCTGGCTGTAGGCGTGCTCCAGCGAGCGGATGCAGCCTTCAGCGCGATCGTCATCGAGCGTATCCCAGCGGCAATCCTGAGAGAACGCCTGAGTGGTGCGGATGCCAGCAGGGCCCGCGCGGAACATTTTTTTGACCGCTTCATCCTGGGTGACAGTGATGTCGTACTGCTCCAGCGTTTGCGGCAGAGAGAGACCGAGGACGTTTTTCACGTTGCGGTTCAACAGACCTGCGCGGTCCAGCTCGCCGAGGATCCCCAGAACGCCCCCCGCACGGTGAACGTCTTCCATATGGTATTTCTGGGTACTTGGCGCCACTTTACACAGCTGCGGCACCTTACGAGACAGCTTGTCGATATCACTCATGGTGAAGTCGATTTCCGCTTCCTGCGCCGCCGCCAGCAGGTGCAGAACGGTGTTGGTGGAACCGCCCATGGCGATATCCAGCGTCATGGCGTTCTCAAAGGCTTCTTTGCACGCAATATTACGCGGGAGGGCAGATGCATCATCCTGCTCGTAGTAGCGCTTAGTCAGCTCGACGATACGCTGGCCTGCGGTGAGAAACAGCTCTTTACGGTCAGCGTGGGTCGCCAGCAGCGATCCGTTGCCTGGCTGCGAAAGCCCGAGCGCCTCGGTCAGGCAGTTCATGGAGTTGGCGGTGAACATACCGGAACAAGAACCGCAGGTTGGGCAAGCGGAGCGTTCAACCTGATCGCTTTGTGAATCAGAGACTTTTGGATCAGCGCCCTGAATCATCGCATCGACCAGGTCGAGTTTGATAATTTTATCAGACAGTTTGGTTTTACCGGCTTCCATCGGGCCGCCGGAAACGAAGATAACCGGAATGTTCAGGCGCAAAGAGGCCATTAACATCCCTGGGGTGATTTTGTCGCAGTTGGAGATACAGACCATTGCGTCGGCGCAGTGGGCGTTCACCATATACTCGACCGAGTCGGCAATCAGTTCGCGCGACGGCAGGGAGTAAAGCATGCCTCCGTGGCCCATCGCGATACCATCATCCACCGCAATGGTGTTGAACTCTTTAGCCACGCCGCCGGAGGCTTCAATTTGCTCGGCAACCAGTTTACCGAGGTCGCGCAGGTGCACGTGGCCCGGCACGAACTGGGTAAACGAGTTTACGACGGCAATAATCGGTTTACCGAAATCATCGTCGGTCATCCCGGTGGCGCGCCACAGTGCGCGAGCGCCCGCCATATTGCGGCCGTGAGTGGTGGTGGCGGAACGGTATTTAGGCATGCTTAGTACTCCCAGTCTTTATCTTGTTAAATGGGGTGCTGCGTGACACCCCATCTTTTTATGCTTATGGATTAACCTGATCCAACCAACCCCATTTATCTTCGGTTTCACCGGTAAAGAGGCCAAAGAATGCTTGCTGAACGCGTTTGGTGACCGGGCCACAGCGGCCTTCACCGACCTGAATACCGTCGACGCTACGCACCGGCGTGATTTCAGCGGCGGTCCCGGACATGAAGACTTCATCTGCAAGGTACAGGGATTCGCGAGACAGCACCTGCTCGCGCACTTCAATACCCAGGTCTTTCGCCAGCTTGATGATGGCGTCACGGGTGATGCCCGGCAGCGCGGAGGAGGTGAACGGAGGGGTGAAGATCACGCCATCTTTCACTTCAAACAGGTTTTCACCCGCCCCTTCAGACAGGTAGCCGTTCACATCCAGCGCAATCCCTTCCTGATAACCATGGCGGCGCGCTTCGCTGCCAACCAACAGTGAGGAGAGGTAGTTACCGCCCGCTTTCGCGGCGGTGGGAATGGTGTTTGGCGCTGCGCGGTTCCAGGATGAGACCATCGCATCGATCCCCTGATCCAGCGCTTCAGCGCCCAGGTAGGCGCCCCACGGGAACGCCGCGATGATCACGTCAGTGGTGTAGCCCTCTGGCGGGTTAACCCCCATACCGACGTCGCCCACAAAGACCAGCGGACGAATATAGGCGCTGGTCAGGTTGTTTTTGCGCAGCACTTCACGGCAGGCTTCCATCAGTTCATCAACGCTCTGAGAGACCGGGAAGCGATAGATTTTGGCGGAGTCACGCAGACGCTGCATATGCTCGCGGTGGCGGAAAACAACCGGGCCTTTGTGAGAGTCGTAGCAGCGGATGCCTTCGAACACGGAAGTCCCGTAGTGCAGCGCGTGGGACATCACGTGAACCTTCGCATCTTCCCAACGTACCATCTCACCGTTGAACCAGATGTAATCCGCTTTTTTCGTCGTCATTTCTCTTCCTCTTGCGCTCAGGCGCGAATTTGTTGTTGTGATGTGCTTGTACACTGTTGAACGGCAACGTAAGCCACGTCCACCAGTTTATTTAATTGGCTAAACAATAAGTCGACCGAGCGTTGGCTGGCAACGGTCAGCTCGATATTGATATTCTGCGCGTCGCTGGCGGTTTCCATGTTCATCGAGCAAATCTGGAAGCCACGATGGCGAACCACACGTAAGACGCGTTCTAAGGTTTCCGGGTTGAAGCGGGCCTGCACGTTGACCTGATGTTGCATCATGATAATTTCTCCAGCATTTGTGAGTTGCTCGCACCTGGCGGCACCAGCGGCCAGACATTCTCAAGTTCGTCAATTGAGACATGAAGCAGGTATGGACCTTCGCTTGCCAACATGGTGTCGAGTGCCGCTTCAACCTGGTCTTTACGGGTGATGTGTTGGCCAGGGATGCCGAAGGCGTTGGCCAGCATGAGGAAATCGGGGTTATCGGTCAGGGTGGTTTCGCTGTAACGTTCCTGGAAGAACAGTTGCTGCCATTGTCGAACCATCCCTAAACGCTGGTTATCGATTAAGACGATCTTCAGCGGTAACTGCTTGCGTTTCACGGTGCCCAGCTCTTGTACATTCATCATGAAAGAGCCGTCACCGGAGATACAGATAACCGTATCATCCGGGCGCGCTACCTGCGCGCCTACAGCCGCCGGCAGGCCAAAGCCCATAGTGCCCAATCCGCTGGAGGTGATGAAGTTTTCCGGGCGGGTATAAGTCATATGCTGGGCTGACCACATTTGGTGCTGACCGACATCGGTGGTAACAACGCTATCGGCCGGTTTTCGGTCGGAAAGCTGTTTTAACAGCAGCGGCGCATATATAGGCTCGCCAGGGTGATCGTAACGCCATGCGTGTTCGGCACGCATGGCCGCGTTATGCTCGCGCCAGGCTTCAATCGCCAGCGTTTGCTGCAAAGCGGGAAGCAACGCATTCAGGTCGCCCTGCAATGCGACATGAACCTGACGCAGTTTGTTCATTTCAGCCGGGTCGATATCCATATGGATGACTTTCGCGTGCGGCGCAAAGGTATTGAGCTTGCCGGTCACACGGTCATCAAAGCGGGCGCCAACGGCGATCAACAGATCGCACTCTTGTACAGCCAGGTTAGCCGCTTTGGTGCCGTGCATCCCCAACATGCCGAGGTAGTACGGATACTCTGCTGGCACAGCCCCTAAACCTTTCAGCGTGCAGGTGGCGGGAATTTTTGTCACCGTCATAAACTGACGCAGCGCTGGAACCGCCTGCGCCATCCCTACGCCGCCACCAACATACAGCATCGGTTTCTGTGCCTGCGCCAGCATCTGCTGCGCCTGCGCTACTTCGGCGTGTGGGAAAACGTCAGCACTTTCAACGGTGGAGAAATACGGTTCTAAATCGCCCTGTGCAATCTGGACGTCTTTCGGGATATCAACCAGTACCGGGCCTGGACGGCCTGAGTTTGCCACCTGGAATGCTTCTGCCATGATGCGCGGCAGCTCTTCCAGAGATTGCACCAGGAAACTGTGTTTGGTGCAGGCCAGCGACAAACCGAGAACGTCCACTTCCTGAAAAGCATCCGTACCGATGAGCGGTGCGGCAACCTGACCGGTGATGGCAACAACGGGAACAGAGTCGAGCAGCGCATCTGCCAGGCCGGTTATCAGGTTAGTGGCACCTGGGCCGGAAGTGGCGATACACACGCCGGTTTTGCCGGTAGCACGGGCGTAGCCGATAGCCGCTACCGCCGCGCCCTGCTCGTGTCGACACAGCAGGTGCTCTACGCCGCCGTCATACAGGGCGTCGTAAACTGGCATGATGGCTCCACCCGGATAACCAAATACCGTTTCAACTCCCTGCGCTCGCAACGCATGTACCACCCACTGTGCGCCATTCATAGTTAGTTCCCCGCCGTAGATCGTGAGAAACAGAATATTATGCTATTGCTCACTCTCTGCTCCTCGTTAATGTTTTTAAATCATAAAAAAACCCCCGGACCTTTCGGTGCGGGGGTCTTAGTTCGTTAAGGCTTGATTCCTAAGCCTTTCCTCGTCCAAGTGCAGCCCCGCACGGTGGGATAATAATCACCACCACGCTAATCACGACTAGGCTAATCACTCGTAGAAGGGCTTTCATTTTTGTATTTTCTTGTATCTTGTTCGAAGGAATACCTACAGAGTTACCACAGACATCACAAAATGCACAAGTTTTTTTATAGTGCCAATACTTACCTTGCTAACAAAATTAACAAAAGGAATTGTTTTATATGGAAAAATTATGAAATGAAAATATTTCACCTTTTTATCTTCATCATCGGGATAAAAGGCTTATCGTCGCGATGTATTGAAAAAATGCGATCGCAATTCCTTGCCTCATGAAACATGATGAAATAACGCTAAAAAACGTGAATACGTTGCGTAAATACGCTAAAACTCGGGTTAATAAGCAAAGTTCGCGATGCATAATGCCTTCATTCAGGGAGGAGTTATGTCGCTATCCGTTGTCTATACGCGCGCCGCGCTGGGGGTCAATGCCCCGCTTATTACTATCGAAGTTCATATCAGTCAGGGTCTGCCCGGACTGGTGATGGTTGGGCTTCCAGAAACAACCGTCAAAGAGTCGCGTGACCGCGTACGCAGTGCCATCATCAACAGCGGATATGCTTTTCCGGCAAAAAAGATCACTATCAACCTGGCTCCTGCTGACCTGCCCAAAGAGGGCGGACGATATGATTTACCTATCGCTATTGCGCTCCTGGCAGCTTCTGAGCAGCTTAACAGCCAGAAACTGGGGCAATATGAGTTCGTTGGAGAATTGGCGCTTACGGGCGCGCTGCGTGGCATTCCTGGGGCTATCTCTGCCGCGATGGAGGCAATTCATGCGGGGCGGCAAATTATACTCGCCGAGGAAAATGCACCGCTGGTTGGACTATTAGGAGGCAGCGATTGCTTGATTGCCAGCCATCTGCTTGAAGTGTGTGCGTTTCTTGAAGGGAAACAAGACCTTCGTCTCCCCCCTCCTGAAAACGTTCCGATTGCCGAAAACAGTGAAGATCTCAACGATGTTATTGGGCAACAGCAAGGCAAGCGAGCGTTAGAAATCACCGCCACAGGAGGGCACAATCTGTTATTGATTGGCCCTCCTGGTACGGGAAAAACCATGCTTGCCAGCCGATTGCCTGGGCTATTGCCACCACTAAACGATCGAGAAGCGCTGGAAAGTGCCGCGATTATCAGCCTGGAAAATACCGCTAATGTACGAACCCAGTGGCGCTGCCGCCCTTTTCGCGCCCCTCATCATAGCGCGTCGTTAGCGGCCATGGTTGGTGGAGGGTCAATACCCGCCCCCGGTGAGATCTCTCTAGCCCATAATGGTATTTTGTTTCTGGATGAACTGCCTGAGTTTGAACGACGAGTCCTGGATGCGCTACGGGAACCCATTGAGTCCGGGAAGATTCATATCTCACGCACCCGGGCAAAGATTACCTATCCTGCTCGCTTTCAACTTATCGCAGCCATGAATCCTAGCCCGACGGGGCACTATGAAGGCCAGCATAATCGCTGCACCCCAGAGCAAACTCTGCGTTATCTTAATCGACTCTCAGGCCCTTTCCTCGATCGCTTCGACCTCTCACTGGAAATTCCTCTACCGCCGCCTGGCTTGCTCAGCCAGCCTACCCATCAAAGCGAAAGTAGTCGTACGGTACAAACCAGGGTCATCGCGGCCCAGCGCTGTCAGTACGACAGGCAAGACAAACTGAATGCCCACTTAAGCAGCAGTGAAATTCGACAGTACTGTGCGTTGAATAATGATGATGTACTGTGGCTTGAGCAGACGTTAACGCGCCTTGGGTTATCTATACGCGCCTGGCAGCGCCTGCTGAAGGTTTCGCGTACGCTGGCGGATATGGAGGGGGTCAGGTGTATTGAGCGACGTCATTTACAGGAGGCGCTCAGCTATCGGGGTATCGACAGGATGCTGCTGCACCTGCAAACGTTACTACAATAAAAAAAGGGGCCAGAGCCCCTTTTTTTATTAGTCGTCGCTGTCGGTATAGTCTTCAGCGCCTTCTACCTGCGGTTTACCGCCAGACAGAGTATGGAAGCGCTTTGGACGCTTAATGCGTGTCACATACTTGTGCCATACGCGTTCAGCTTCGGTCACCGGCTCACGCTCACCACGGCATACAGTGAGGAACTGCTGCTCCTCTTCGGTAGCAGGCTCGCGCTTACCGAGATCAAGTTCGTTAAAGGCAAAGCCATAACGCTCCAGCAGCTGCGCCTCTTTGATGGTGAAATCACCATGACGAGAGAACCCACGCGGATAATTTTTATTATCGAAAAAACGATTAGTTGTCGTAAAGCTTTCCGCCATCCTACACGCTCCTAATTCTTTGGCCGAGCTATTTATGGCGCGGAGTATTAGATACGCTTGACAGAGTGTAAAACAAAAGATTTAAATCATTACGACAAAAAATTTTGCGGAGAAAGCTGTGGATACCGAATTGCTGAAAACTTTCCTCGAAGTGAGTAGAACTCGCCACTTCGGACGGGCTGCGGAAGCGCTCTATCTGACACAATCGGCGGTAAGCTTTCGCATACGTCAGTTAGAAAATCAGCTTGGGGTAAACCTGTTCACCCGCCATCGTAATAATATCCGGCTGACGGCAGCAGGCGAGAAACTTCTCCCCTATGCTGAGACGCTGATGAATACCTGGCAAGCTGCACGCAAGGAGGTGGCGAATACCTCAAGGCACAACGAGTTTTCGATTGGTGCGAGCGCCTCACTATGGGAGTGTATGCTCAATGAATGGCTTGCCAGGTTATACCAGGCGGACGATACGTTGCAGTTTGAAGCGCGGATCGCTCAGCGACAGTCATTGGTTAAACAGCTCCACGAGCGTCAGCTCGATCTGCTAATTACCACTGAAACCCCTAAAATGGATGAGTTTAGCAGCCAGTTGTTGGGGCATTTCCCTCTTGAACTCTACTGTGCGACACCTGCAACTGTCAGAGCTGAGCTGAACTACCTGCGCCTGGAGTGGGGGGCTGACTTTCAGCAGCACGAGGTCGGGCTCATCGCCAGTGATGATATTCCGCTTTTGACGACCAGTTCAGCGACTTTAGCCCGTCGCCAACTGTTGCCACTAAAAGGGTGTACCTGGTTGCCAATAACGTGGGCGCAGGATCAAGGGGAGCTGTATCCCGTTGCGGATGGTTCGTCGATTTCACGTCCGTTATATGCAATTTGGCTGCAAAATAGCGACAAACAGGCGCAAATTCACGACATATTAAAAACCAACGTTTTCTAAGAGTTAGAAGAGATCTTTGGCCCGGAGGAACAGCTTTGGGCCATTTAGGAATGGCAAATTTTAGACAAAAAAAATCCTTTGCCGAAGCAAAGGATTCATATATGGCAGGGGCGGAGAGACTCGAACTCGCGACACCCGGTTTTGGAGACCGGTGCTCTACCAACTGAGCTACGCCCCTAAAGACTTCTTAATTTTTCTTATCATTAAGCCTGCTAAGTTAGCAGGCTTAATTTTGAATAAGTGGCGGAACGGACGGGACTCGAACCCGCGACCCCCTGCGTGACAGGCAGGTATTCTAACCGACTGAACTACCGCTCCACCGAATTTCTTTACTGTAATACCACCGGTTGTCACCCCGGTTTACTGCAATTTGATGCCTGGCAGTTCCCTACTCTCGCATGGGGAGACCCCACACTACCATCGGCGCTACGGCGTTTCACTTCTGAGTTCGGCATGGGGTCAGGTGGGACCACCGCGCT
>CABIZV010000012.1 GCA_902363335.1 Enterobacteriaceae bacterium
AGCGCGGTGGTCCCACCTGACCCCATGCCGAACTCAGAAGTGAAACGCCGTAGCGCCGATGGTAGTGTGGGGTCTCCCCATGCGAGAGTAGGGAACTGCCAGGCATCAAATAAAACAAAAGGCTCAGTCGAAAGACTGGGCCTTTTGTTTTATCTGTTGTTTGTCGGTGAGCGGTCTCCTGAGTAGGACAAATCCGCCGGGAGCGGATTTGAACGTTGCGAAGCAACGGCCCGAAGGGTGGCGGGCAGGACGCCCGCCATAAACTGCCAGGCATCAAACAAGTGAAGAAGCCCATCCTGCCGGATGGGCTTTTTTGCGTCTGTGCGAAACGGGGAACCGGTGAAACTCCCGGGGTCACTGCGTCGTAAATCGCGTAGGCCTGATAAGCGCAGCGCCATCAGGCAGAGCCGGAGCACAGTGCCGGATGGCGGCTTTGCCTTATCCGGCCTACACGCCAGTCTGCACCGGTAGCCCGGACGAGGCGTTTACGCCGACTCCGGGGAAGCTCCCTCGCTACATATCATCCCATTTCTGATAAACCCAACCGCCCGATCATTTCCCCCCTCCTTGCTGATTGAAACTTTCTCACCTTCCACTTGCAGACTCGACATTTCACTTGATTCTGGGTATCGTTAGGTGTCTGGAAGTCTAAACGTTTATACGTATGCTGTGAGGTAATAAGGTTATGCCGATTCGGGTGCAGGACGAGCTACCAGCCGTCAAGTTTTTGCGTGATGAGAATGTCTTTGTGATGACGACATCGCGTGCTACAGGTCAGGAAATTCGTCCGTTGAAGGTCCTTATCCTTAACCTGATGCCCAAGAAGATTGAGACAGAGAATCAATTCCTGCGTCTTCTATCAAACTCTCCCCTACAGCTGGATATCCAGTTGCTGCGTATTGATGCGCGTGAATCACGTAATACGCCAGCGGAGCACCTCAACAACTTTTACTGCAACTTTGATGATATCCGCCACGAGAATTTCGATGGCTTAATCGTCACCGGCGCACCGCTAGGGTTGGTAGAATTCAATGATGTCGCCTATTGGCCTCAGATCCAGCAGGTGCTGGAGTGGGCAAAAGATCACGTCACCTCAACGTTATTTGTCTGTTGGGCGGTGCAAGCCGCACTCAATATACTCTACGGTATTCCAAAACAAACCCGCGATGACAAGCTCTCTGGTGTTTATGAACACCATATTCTCCACCCACATGCATTGCTGACACGCGGTTTTGACGACACGTTCCTCGCCCCGCATTCACGCTACGCTGACTTCCCGGCGAAGCTGATTCGTGACTATACCGATCTCGAAATCTTAGCCGAAACGGCAAATGGTGATGCCTACCTGTTTGCCAGCAAGGACAAGCGTATTGCCTTCGTCACTGGCCACCCGGAGTATGATGCCGATACGTTAGCAAGCGAGTTTTTCCGTGATGTTGATGCGGGATTAAGTCCAGAAATCCCGTACAACTATTTCCCGAAAAACGATCCAGAAAACAAACCGCAGGCGAGCTGGAGAAGTCATGGCAACCTGCTGTTTATCAACTGGCTCAACTATTACGTCTATCAGATCACGCCATACGATCTGCGGAACATGAACCCAACGTTAGATTGATCTACTGCACTTCACGATCCTAAAGCGTTTCAGCATCCTCATCAGGCACCTTCGGGTGCCTTTTTTGTTTCCGAAAATCACTTCACTTAATTCCTGAAATTTATTCCTATATTAATCAATGAATTGAATTTATTTTTAAATAAAAATGGAAATCGTTTTTGATTTTTTAATTTTATTGATTAGGCTTAAAAACGTTGGGCAAAAAAACGACAACGATCGTTTGCTCATCTTACGGGGATACCATTCGGATCATTAACGAGGAGCAGCACCATGACACAACAGGCCACAACAACCGATGAACTGGCTTTTCTTAAGCCCTCTGGCGCGCAAGAGCAGCAGGTTCTGACTGCGGAAGCGGTGGAGTTTCTGACCGAACTGGTGACCCGATTTACGCCTAAACGTAACAAACTTCTGGCTGCTCGCATCCAGCAGCAACAGGATATTGATGATGGGAAGTTGCCTGATTTTATTTCGGAAACCGCTTCCATTCGTGACGGTGATTGGACGGTGCGCGGTATCCCGACGGACTTACAGGATCGTCGCGTAGAAATTACCGGCCCGGTTGAGCGCAAAATGGTGATTAACGCCATGAACGCCAACGTCAAAGTCTTTATGGCTGATTTTGAAGACTCATTGGCCCCGGACTGGAACAAAGTGATTGAAGGCCAGATCAACCTGCGTGATGCCGTCAATGGCACCATCAGCTACACCAACGAAGCGGGCAAAATTTATCAACTCAAGCCTGAGCCTGCGGTATTGGTCTGCCGCGTCCGTGGTTTGCATCTGCCGGAAAAACACGTCACCTGGCGCGGCGAAGCGATCCCCGGCAGCCTGTTTGATTTCGCACTCTATTTCTTCCATAACCACAAAGCGCTGTTAGCAAAAGGGAGCGGCCCGTATTTCTATCTGCCGAAAACCCAGGCCTGGCAGGAAGCTGCCTGGTGGAGTGAAGTCTTTTGCTACGCCGAAGATCGTTTTGACCTGCCGCGCGGCACTATTAAGGCGACGTTGCTGATTGAAACGCTGCCTGCCGTCTTCCAGATGGACGAAATCCTGCACGCGCTGCGTGACCATATTGTCGGCCTCAACTGCGGCCGCTGGGATTACATTTTCAGTTATATCAAAACGTTGAAGAACTATCCCGATCGTGTCCTGCCCGATCGTCAGGTGGTGACGATGGACAAAGCATTCTTGAGTGCCTACTCGCGCCTGCTGATTAAAACCTGCCACAAGCGCGGCGCATTCGCGATGGGTGGCATGGCGGCGTTTATCCCAAGCAAAGACGCCGAGCGCAACGCGCAGGTACTGAACAAAGTAAAAGCGGATAAATCGCTGGAAGCGAACAACGGTCACGACGGCACCTGGGTTGCGCACCCGGGGCTGGCAGATACCGCAATGGCGGTGTTTAACGAGGTACTGGGCGAGCGCCCAAATCAGCTAACCGTTTCTCGTGCGGATGATGCGCCGATTACGGCGGAAGAACTGCTGACACCTTGTGACGGCGAACGTACAGAAGAGGGGATGCGTGCCAATATCCGCGTCGCCGTGCAGTACATCGAAGCGTGGATCTCCGGCAACGGCTGTGTGCCGATTTATGGCCTGATGGAAGATGCCGCCACCGCAGAAATCTCGCGAACGTCCATCTGGCAGTGGATCCATCACCAGAAAACGCTGAGCAACGGCAAGCCGGTGACCAAATCGTTGTTCCGCCAGATGTTGGCCGAAGAACTACTGGTTATCAAAGAGGAGCTGGGCGATGCGCGTTTCAACGGTGGCCGTTTTACTGATGCCGCACGTTTGATGGAACAAATCACCACATCCGACGAACTGATCGACTTCCTGACCTTGCCGGGCTACCGCCTGCTGGCTTAATTCACCACATAACAATATGGAGCATCTGCACATGAAAACTCGTACTCAGCAAATCGAAGAATTACAAAAAGAGTGGACTCAGCCGCGTTGGGAAGGCATCAACCGCCCGTATAGCGCGGAAGACGTGGTGAAATTACGCGGTTCAGTCAATCCAGAATGTACGCTGGCGCAGCATGGCGCCGCCAAAATGTGGCGACTGCTGCACGGCGAATCGAAAAAAGGTTATGTGAACAGCCTTGGCGCACTGACCGGCGGCCAGGCGTTGCAGCAGGCGAAAGCGGGCATTGAAGCGATTTATCTCTCCGGCTGGCAGGTGGCGGCGGATGCTAACCTGGCCTCCAGCATGTACCCGGACCAATCCCTGTACCCGGCGAACTCAGTACCGGCGGTGGTGGATAGAATCAACAACTCTTTCCGTCGTGCCGACCAGATCCAATGGGCAAACGGTATTGAACCGAACGACCCGCGTTATGTGGACTACTTCCTGCCGATCGTTGCCGATGCGGAAGCGGGTTTCGGCGGCGTGCTCAATGCCTTTGAACTGATGAAATCGATGATTGCAGCCGGTGCAGCGGCAGTACATTTCGAGGATCAGCTGGCGTCGGTGAAGAAGTGTGGTCATATGGGCGGTAAAGTACTGGTGCCGACTCAGGAAGCGATTCAGAAACTGGTGGCTGCGCGTCTGGCGGCTGATGTCATGGGCGTTCCAACGTTGCTGATTGCCCGCACCGATGCGGATGCGGCGGACTTAATCACCTCCGACTGTGACCCATACGATAGCGGATTTATCACCGGCGAACGGACCAGCGAAGGTTTCTACCGCACGCAGGCAGGAATTGAGCAGGCCATCAGCCGCGGCCTGGCGTATGCCCCGTACGCGGATCTGGTGTGGTGCGAAACGTCGACTCCAGACCTGGAGCTGGCAAAACGCTTTGCTGATGCAATTCATGCGAAATACCCGGGTAAACTGCTGGCCTACAACTGTTCACCGTCGTTCAACTGGCAGAAAAAACTGGATGATAAAACCATCGCCAGCTTCCAGCAGCAGCTTTCCGACATGGGCTACAAATATCAGTTCATCACCCTGGCGGGTATTCACAGCATGTGGTTCAACATGTTTGATCTCGCCAATGCTTACGCGCAGGGCGAAGGGATGAAGCATTACGTAGAGAAGGTGCAGCAGCCAGAGTTCGCCGCGGCGAAAGACGGCTACACCTTTGTCTCTCACCAGCAGGAAGTCGGTACCGGATACTTCGACAAGGTCACCACCATTATTCAGGGCGGCGCGTCTTCCGTCACGGCGCTGACCGGCTCGACCGAAGAATCGCAGTTCTGATAAACGCCCGGTAGCGCTGCGCTTACCGGGCCGACAAAAGTAGGTCGGCCGGATAAGCCAATGCGCCATCCGGCACGACCGTGTGCCGGATGAGGGAATGCAATGACGCGTGGCCTGGAATTACTGATAGCCCAAACCATTCTGCAAGGCTTTGACGCCCAGTATGGTCGATTTCTTGAAGTGACTTCCGGCGCGCAGCAGCGTTTTGAGCAGGCCGATTGGCATGCGGTCCAGCAGGCGATGAAAAGCCGTATTCATCTGTACGACCACCACGTGGGGTTGGTGGTTGAACAGCTGCGCTGTATTACCGATGGCAAAAGTACCGATGCCGATTTTTTGCTGCGGGTGAAGGCGCAGTACACGCGTTTATTGCCGGACTATCCTCGTTTCGAGATTGCGGAGAGCTTTTTCAACTCGGTCTATTGTCGGTTATTCGACCACCGCTCGCTTAGCCCCGAGCGGATGTTTATTTTCAGTTCGCAGCCGGAACGCCGTTTTCGTGCTATCCCTCGGCCATTAGCCAAAGACTTCTTCCCGGAAACGGGTTGGGAAGCAGTTATTTTCAAAATGCTCAGTGACCTGCCGCTGCGCCTGCCGTGGCAGAACAAGTTTCGCGACGTGGGCTACATTATGGCGCACCTGTGCGAAACGCTGGACGCGGATACGCTGCATCAATCCCATCTCCAGATTGCCAACGAACTGTTTTATCGCAACAAAGCGGCCTGGCTTATTGGCAAACTCATCACGCCCACCGGTACGCTGCCGTTTTTAATTCCTGTTCATCGCACGGATGAAGGGGAGCTGTTTGTCGACACTTGCCTCACCACCATCGAAGAGGCGAGCATCGTTTTCGGCTTTGCCCGCTCCTACTTTATGGTTTACGCGCCGCTACCGGCAGCGCTGGTTGAATGGCTGCGCGAAATTCTGCCGGGTAAAACCACCGCCGAACTGTATATGGCGATTGGTTGCCAGAAGCACGCCAAAACCGAAAGCTACCGTGAATATCTGAACTATATCGCGAGCGCGAACGAATCATTTATTGAGGCGCCCGGTATTCGCGGCATGGTGATGCTGGTGTTCACCCTACCGGGCTTTGACCGAGTATTTAAAGTCATCAAAGATAAATTTGCGCCGCAAAAAGAGATGTCAGCCGCCCACGTTCGTGCCTGCTACCAGCTGGTAAAGGAACACGATCGCGTGGGCCGTATGGCGGATACCCAGGAATTTGAGAATTTCGTGCTGGACAAGCGGCAAATCGACCCGGCACTAATGGCGCTGTTATTGCAGGAAACCCCAAGTAAAATCGTCGATATGGGGGACAAAATCGCCATTAGCCATCTTTATATTGAACGGCGAATGGTGCCACTCAATATCTGGCTTGAACGCGTCGAAGGCCAGCAGCTACGCGATGCCATTGAAGAGTATGGCAATGCTATCCGCCAACTGGCGGCGGCGAATATTTTCCCCGGCGATATGCTGTTCAAAAACTTCGGCGTCACCCGCCACGGGCGGGTGGTGTTCTACGATTACGATGAGATTTGTTATATGACGGAGGTAAATTTCCGCCATATCCCACCGCCGCGCTACCCGGAGGATGAACTGGCAAGTGAGCCGTGGTACAGCGTCTCGCCGGGGGATGTATTCCCGGAAGAGTTTCGTCACTGGCTTTGCGCCGACCCGCGCATTGGGCCGTTATTCGAAGAGATGCACGCCGACCTGTTCTGCGCCGACTACTGGCGAGGTCTACAAACGCGTATCAAAAATGGGCACGTAGAGGATGTTTACGCATACCGCCGCCGCCAGCGTTTCGAAATACGCTACACCTGATGTAGCCCGGCCGAGCAAAGCGACGCCGGGGTTTTGCATCGAGCTTCCCCGGCGTCGCTTTGCTCGGCCGGGCTACTCAATCTTTCTTATCGAATCCCACCGTACGCCAGCGTGACCTCTTTCGCCGCCTTAATCACCATCGCGCCAAACTCGGTCACGCGGTCATCGGTAATACGGGAGATAGGCCCGGAGATCGAAATCGCCGCAAACGGTTCGCGGTGCTCGTCATAAATGCACGCCGCCACGCAGCGCAGACCCAGTGCATGTTCTTCATCATCGAACGAATAGCCACGCTTGCGCGTTTGGGCCAGGTCATCCTTCAAATGCAGCGGTGAGACGAGCGTCGCATGCGTGTAAGCATGCAGCCCTTTGCGGTGCAGCAGACCTGTCACTTCTTCTTCCGTCAGCTGCGACAAGAAGGCTTTCCCCGCGCCGGAGGCGTGCATCGGCAGCTTGCCGCCAATGGGAGCCGACATACGCATCAACTGCGTGCACTGAACCTGATCAATGATGATGGCCTGGTGATCGCTTTTGTCGAGCACCGCCAGGTTGACCGTCTCCCCGGAGTTTTCCATCAGCGTGCGTAAAATCGGGTGGACAATGGCGAGCAGATTACGGCTTTGCAGGAAGCTACTGCCGACGATAAACGCATGTGCGCCAACCGCCCAGTGTCCCAAATCGCCAACCTGACGCACAAATCCCAACTGTTGCATGGTGGTCAGTAAACGGTGGGTGGTGGAGTTGGGTAATCCAGCCTGCTGCGCCAGCTCGGTGAGCGCGACGCTAGTATGAGATTCGGCAATCCATTCCAGCAGTTTCAGACCACGGGTTAATGATTGTACCTGACCCGTCGCGGGTGCGGCGGCAGTGGTGGGCTTTCTGCCGCGTTTAGCGGGAACGTTGGCTACCATCGCAACTCCTTTCTGTATCGTGGAAATTATTTTCGTTTTTATTGATTATAATACAACCATTCGTATTACTGCTCCGATGAGTGATGTTGAACTTGTCTCATGTAGACGGTTGTTTCCTTTTCCGCCACCTCGGTTTATGCCAGTATGCTTTATTGCCTTTTTTCTGGGTTTCGTTGAGCGTTGTCGGGAGCGAGTGTGAGCAGCAAAGTTGAACAATTACGTCAGCAGTTAAATGAACGTATCCTGGTTCTGGATGGGGGCATGGGCACCATGATCCAGGGCTATCGTCTGAGCGAACAGGACTTCCGTGGCGAGCGTTTCGCGGACTGGCCCTGCGACCTGAAGGGCAATAACGACCTGCTGGTGCTCAGTAAGCCGGAAGTGATTACGGCTATCCATAGCGCCTACTTTGAAGCAGGTGCGGATATCATTGAAACCAACACCTTTAACTCGACGCCAATCGCCATGGCAGATTACCAGATGGAATCCCTGTCGGCGGAAATCAACTTTGCGGCGGCCAAACTGGCGCGCGCCTGCGCAGACGAGTGGACGGCACGCACGCCGCACAAACCGCGCTACGTGGCCGGGGTACTTGGCCCAACCAACCGCACCGCGTCCATCTCACCGGATGTCAACGACCCCGCATACCGTAACATTACCTTCGATCAATTGGTGGCAGCCTACCGTGAATCCACCAAAGCGCTGGTGGAGGGCGGCAGCGACCTGATCCTGATTGAAACCGTCTTTGATACCCTAAACGCTAAGGCCGCTATTTTTGCCGTAAAAGAAGAGTTCGAAGCGCTGGGCGTCGACCTGCCGATTATGATCTCCGGCACCATTACCGACGCCTCCGGGCGCACGCTCTCCGGCCAGACCACAGAAGCCTTCTACAACTCATTACGCCACGCCGATGCGCTGACCTTTGGTCTTAACTGTGCGTTAGGCCCGGATGAGCTACGCCAGTATGTACAAGAGCTTTCGCGCATCGCTGATTGCTACGTCACCGCGCACCCGAACGCTGGCCTGCCGAACGCCTTTGGGGAATACGATCTCGATGCCGACACCATGGCTGCGCAAATTGGTGAATGGGCGCAAGCGGGGTTCCTCAATATCGTCGGCGGTTGCTGCGGCACCACGCCGCAACACATTGCCGCCATGAGCCGCGCGGTTGAAGGGCTGCCGCCGCGTAAGCTGCCTGATTTGCCGGTTGCCTGCCGTTTGGCTGGTCTGGAACCGCTGAATATCGGTGACGATAGCCTTTTCGTGAACGTCGGCGAACGTACCAACGTGACCGGCTCGGCAAAATTTAAGCGCCTGATCAAAGAAGAAAAATATAACGAAGCGCTGGCTGTCGCCCGTCAGCAGGTGGAAAGCGGTGCGCAGATTATCGATATCAACATGGATGAGGGGATGCTCGACGCCGAAGCGGCGATGGTGCGTTTCCTCAACCTGATTGCCGGTGAGCCGGATATTGCCCGCGTGCCAATCATGATTGACTCTTCCAAATGGGAAGTCATCGAAAAAGGCCTTAAGTGTATTCAGGGCAAAGGCGTTGTTAACTCTATATCGATGAAAGAAGGTGTGGATCTGTTTATCCACCATGCGAAAAAAGTGCGCCGCTACGGTGCCGCCATGGTAGTGATGGCTTTTGACGAGCAGGGCCAGGCCGATACTCGCGCCCGTAAAATCGAAATTTGCCGCCGGGCGTACAAAATACTGACCGAAGAGGTGGGTTTCCCGCCGGAAGATATTATTTTTGACCCGAATATCTTCGCCGTGGCAACCGGGATTGAAGAACACAACAACTACGCGCAGGACTTTATCGGCGCCTGTGAAGATATTAAACGCGAGCTGCCGCATGCGCTCATTTCCGGCGGCGTCTCCAACGTCTCGTTCTCGTTCCGCGGCAACGATCCGGTGCGCGAAGCAATCCACGCGGTATTCCTCTACTACGCCATTCGCAACGGCATGGACATGGGCATCGTCAACGCCGGACAACTGGCGATTTACGACGATCTTCCCGCTGACCTGCGAGATGCGGTAGAAGATGTGATCCTCAACCGCCGTGACGACGGCACCGAGCGCCTGCTGGATTTGGCGGAAAAATATCGCGGCACTAAAACCGACGATAGCGCCAACGCGCAACAGGCAGAGTGGCGTAGTTGGGAAGTCAAAAAACGTCTTGAATACTCTCTGGTGAAAGGCATCACCGACTTTATCGAACTGGATACCGAAGAAGCGCGTCAACAGGCGGCGCGCCCGATTGAAGTTATCGAAGGGCCGCTGATGGACGGCATGAATGTGGTCGGCGATCTGTTCGGTGAGGGGAAAATGTTCCTGCCGCAGGTGGTGAAATCCGCCCGCGTCATGAAGCAGGCGGTGGCCTATCTGGAGCCGTACATCGAAGCCAGCAAAGAGAAAGGTTCGAGTAACGGCAAGATGGTAATTGCCACCGTGAAGGGCGACGTACATGACATCGGCAAAAACATCGTCGGTGTGGTGCTGCAATGTAACAACTACGAAATTATCGATCTTGGCGTGATGGTGCCTGCGGAGAAAATCCTCAAAACCGCCCGCGAAGTGAATGCCGATCTGATAGGCCTTTCCGGGCTGATCACCCCGTCGCTGGACGAAATGGTCAACGTGGCAAAAGAGATGGAGCGTCAGGGCTTCACGATCCCGCTGCTGATTGGCGGTGCCACGACCTCAAAAGCCCATACCGCGGTCAAAATTGAGCAAAACTACAGCGGCCCAACGGTCTACGTGCAGAACGCCTCGCGCACCGTGGGCGTGGTGGCGGCGCTGCTGTCGGATACTCAGCATGACGATTTTGTCGCCCGCACGCGCAAAGAGTACGAAACCGTACGCATTCAGCACGCGCGCAAGAAACCGCGTACTCCGCCGGTGACGCTGGCCGCCGCTCGCGAAAACGACCTGGCGTTTGACTGGGAAAGCTACACGCCGCCGGTGGCCCATCGTCTGGGCGTGCAGGAGGTTGAAGCCAGTATTGAAACGCTGCGTAACTATATCGACTGGACACCGTTCTTTATGACCTGGTCGTTGGCCGGTAAATACCCGCGCATTCTGGAAGATGAAGTGGTGGGGGAAGAAGCCAAGCGCCTGTTCAAAGACGCCAACGATCTTCTGGATAAATTGAGCGCCGAGAAAGCGCTTAACCCGCGCGGCGTGGTTGGGTTGTTCCCGGCTAACCGTGTCGGTGACGACGTGGAGATTTATCGTGATGAAACGCGCACTCATGTGCTGAACGTCAGTCGCCACCTGCGTCAACAGACCGAGAAGGTTGGCTTTGCTAACTACTGCCTGTCTGACTTTGTGGCGCCAAAACATTCCGGTAAAGCGGACTATATTGGTGCCTTTGCCGTAACCGGTGGTCTGGAAGAAGATGCGCTGGCGGACGCGTATGAAGCTCAGCACGATGATTACAACAAAATCATGGTGAAGGCTATCGCAGACCGTCTGGCAGAGGCGTTTGCAGAATATCTGCATGAGCGGGTGCGTAAAGTTTACTGGGGCTATGCGCCAAACGAAAACCTCAGCAATGAAGAACTGATCCGCGAAAACTACCAGGGTATTCGTCCGGCTCCGGGCTATCCGGCCTGCCCGGAACACACGGAAAAAGGCACCATCTGGGAATTGCTGGATGTCGAAAAGCACACCGGCATGAAGCTGACGGAATCTTTCGCCATGTGGCCTGGCGCGTCGGTCTCTGGCTGGTACTTCAGCCATCCAGACAGTAAGTACTATGCCGTGGCGCAGGTTCAGCGCGATCAGGTTGAAGACTATGCGCTGCGTAAAGGAATGAGCGTCGCGGAAGTGGAGCGTTGGTTGGCCCCTAACCTCGGTTACGACGCAGACTGATTCACAAAACTGTCATCTTTCCTTACAACTAACAGGGTGCTCAATGAGCACCCTGTCTCTTTATTGTGAGTAAACCCTTATACTAAAAGAAGGTTCGCGGCGGCTGCCGGATGGCGCTGCGCTTATCCGGCCTACATAGGGATTATTTGTCGGCCGGATAAGGCGTTACGCCGCCATCCGGCAGGATGCCGACGCCTGGAACCTCTGGAACCTATAACGATAAGGAGAAGCTGATTCCGTGTTAACTCTGCTACACCTGCTTTCTGCTGTCGCCCTGCTGGTGTGGGGCACCCACATTGTTCGTACCGGCGTCATGCGCGTTTTCGGCGCACGCTTACGTACCGTTCTCAGCCGTAGCGTTGAGAAAAAACCGCTCGCCTTCTGCGCGGGCATTGGCGTCACTGCGCTGGTGCAAAGCAGCAACGCCACGACCATGCTGGTCACCTCATTTGTCGCCCAGGATCTGGTGGCGCTGACCCCCGCGCTGGTGATTGTGCTCGGTGCTGACGTTGGTACCGCGCTGATGGCGCGTATCCTGACCTTTGATCTCTCCTGGCTGTCGCCGCTGCTGATTTTTATCGGCGTGACATTTTTCCTGGGCCGCAAACAGACGCGTGAAGGGCAGCTTGGGCGCGTGGGGATTGGTCTGGGGCTGATTCTGCTCGCGCTGGAGCTGATTGTGCAGGCGGTAACGCCTATCACCCAGGCGAACGGTGTGCAGGTTATTTTTGCCTCGCTGACCGGCGATATTCTGCTGGATGCGCTGATTGGCGCCGTGTTTGCGATCATCAGTTACTCAAGCCTGGCGGCCGTGCTGTTAACCGCGACGTTGACCACCGCCGGGGTGATCTCCTTCCCGGTCGCGCTGTGCCTGGTTATTGGTGCCAACCTGGGGTCAGGTCTGCTGGCGATGCTCAACAACAGCGCGGCGAACGCTTCCGCCCGCCGTGTGGCGCTCGGTAGCCTGCTGTTTAAGCTGGTGGGCAGCCTGATTATCCTGCCATTTGTTCACGTCCTGGCGACCACACTGCAAAAGCTGCCGCTGCCGGAAGCCGAGCTGGTTATCTACTTCCACGTCTTCTATAACCTGATCCGCTGCATCGCTATGGTGCCGTTTGCGGAGCCGATGGCGCGTCTGTGCAAACGCTTGATCCGTGATGAACCTGAACTTGATGCGCACCTGAAACCGAAACATCTGGACGTGACCGCGCTGGACACCCCGACCCTGGCGCTGGCGAACGCCGCGCGCGAAACGCTGCGTATTGGCGATGCCACCGAGCAGATGCTGGAAGGGTTGAAAAAGGTGATGAACGGCGAGCCGCGCGAAGAGAAAAACCTGCGCAAGCAGGCGGATGATATCAACGTGTTGTATACCGCCATCAAGCTCTATCTGGCGCGAATGCCAAAAGACGAACTGGCCGAAGAAGAGTCTCGCCGCTGGGCGGAGATTATTGAGATGTCGCTTAACCTCGAACAGGCATCGGACATTATTGAGCGTATGGGCAGCGAGATTGCCGATAAATCGCTCGCCGCGCGGCGCGCGTTCTCGATTGAGGGCTTAAAGGAGCTGGATAGCCTTCATGAACTGCTGCTGGGTAATTTGCAGCTGGCCATGTCGGTATTCTTCTCCGGTGACATTACCACCGCCCGTCGGCTGCGGCGTAGCAAGCATCGCTTCCGCATCATGAACCGCCGCTATGCGCATGCACACGTTGACCGCCTGCATCAGCAGAACGTACAGAGTATTGAAACCAGTACCCTGCACCTGGCGCTGTTGGGCGATATGCTGCGTCTGAACTCGCTATTCTGCTCAGTAGCCTACAGCGTGCTCGAACAGCCGGACGAAGACGACGACCGCGACGATTACTAGCTTGTAGGCCTGATAAGCATCGCGCCATCAGGCTCTTCGGTGCAGAATGCCGGATGGCGGCTTCGCCTTATCCGGCCTACAACCCTACGCTCGAGCACATTTGTAACTCCGGCGAGATGTTTAAACCGATTCCGGCATTTCGCGACATTCGAGCACATTTGTAGCCCGGGCGAGGCGTTTACGCCGACCCCGGGGATGCACCTAACCCGCCATCAGAACCGATGCCCGGCCTCCAGCGCCACCGCTTCCTCGCCCGCTTTAAACACGTACGTGGTATTCGGCCCGCCCAGCGTTGCATGTCCTTGCGCCACCTGAATCCAGTTGCCCTCCGGCAGCCCAATCACCGTTAACTCTGGTGCCACCACCAGCAGCTCGCGGATACGCTGTTCGCGGGTTTCGCCTTTATGTCCTTCCGGCAATGCATTGGTGAAGTGTGGGTTAATCTGTAATGGGAAAAGCCCCAGCGCATCAAAACCTTTCGGATCAACAATAGGCATATCGTTAGTGGTGCGGATGGTCGGGCAGGCGAGATTTGCCCCGGCGCTCCAGCCGATATACAGCGCGCCGCGCTTCACCACGTCGACAATCGGTGCCAGCAGCCCGCGCTCACGGCTTTCTTTAAGCAACTGGAAGGTGTTACCGCCGCCGACAATCACCAGCTCAGCATTCTCAATGGCGGAAACCGGATCGGCGACGCTATGAATACCGGTGACCGTCACGCCCAGCGGCGCAAAGACAGCGGCAGTTTTCGCGGTGTAATCGTCCCAGGTCTGCGTCACCCCAGCAAACGGGATAAACACTGCAGAACGGCGACCGTTAAGCTGTGACGCAATCAGCGGCATCGCATGTTCCATCCAGGCTTTACCCGGCAGCGTCGAATTACTCAGCAAAAGCAGTTCCATCATTTCTCCCATTAATCGAAAAATTTTCAGTCAGGGCAGGATGTTATCACTCCAGGAAGCATAGCTCACTGACGCGGCTCACGATGTTGTGGAATGCTGCTCGCAAGAATGATTTTTCGTGGACTCTTTTTCCACGCCGCCAAGGTAAGGTATATTTCGCTTTTACAGGAGAATTTATGCTGCCAGACTCATCAACCCGATTAAATAAATACATCAGCGAAAGCGGGATTTGCTCGCGCCGCGAGGCGGATCGCTATATCGAACAAGGCAACGTCTTCCTTAACGGCAAACGCGCCACGATTGGCGATCAGGTGATGCCGGGCGACGTGGTGAAGGTAAACGGTCGGTTGATTGAGCCGCGGGAAGCGGATGATTTAGTGCTGATTGCGCTAAACAAACCTGTCGGCATTGTCAGCACGACCGAAGATGGCGAACGCGATAACATCGTTGATTTTGTTAACCATAGCAAACGTATCTTCCCGATTGGTCGCCTGGATAAAGACTCTCAGGGGCTGATTTTCCTCACCAACCACGGCGATCTGGTGAACAAGATCCTGCGTGCCGGTAACGACCATGAAAAAGAGTATCTGGTGACGGTTGATAAGCCGGTGACCGATGACTTTATTCGCGGAATGGGCGCAGGCGTGCCGATTCTGGGGACGGTAACGAAGAAGTGTAAGGTGAAGAAAGAAGCGCCGTTCGTTTTCCGCATCACCCTGGTGCAGGGTCTGAACCGCCAGATTCGCCGTATGTGCGAATACTTCGGTTTTGAAGTCACGAAGCTTGAACGTACGCGTATTATGAACGTCAGCCTGACGGGAATTCCGTTGGGTGAGTGGCGTGACCTGACGGATGACGAGCTTGTCGACCTCTTCAAGCTGATTGAAAACTCATCGTCGGATGCGAAGCCGAAAGCCAAGGCTAAACCCAAAACCGCGGGCATTAAACGTCCGGTGGTGAAGATGGAAAAAACCAGTGAAAAACCAGCGCGCCCGGCGGCTAACGGTAAACGTTTTGTCTCACCGGGGCGTAAAAAGAAAGGGCGTTAACGTCTGCCGCGCGTCGGGGTATTAGCCGACCACGAGAATGAACTTTCGGTATCCGGTTTATAAGCCTGCTTTTTCTTCAACTGGCGGGCTTTTTTGGCTTCGGCTTCGCGCTCTGCCATCAGCTTGTCGATGTACTCCTTTTTGACGCTGTTGGTTTCGGCGTTGGTGAGCAGACGGCCATGCGCAATGCGCGCGCGGTCGAGCAGCGTTTTCAGTTCGCGCTGTTCACGCTCGGTCATCTCTTTTTGTGTAATGCGGGGGAGTGCCATAAGGGGTGCCCTCAATCGGATGGTTAACCCAGTGTACGGCAAAGAGGCATATCTTTGTAGGCCGGATAAGGCGTTTACGCCGCCATCCGGCAATGCGCGGCATTTTGCCCGATGGCGCTACGCTTATTGGGCCACATTTTGTGGAGCCGCGTCGCCGGGATTTGTATGGAACCTTCCCCGGAGTCGGTGCTTGCGCACCTCGTCCGGGCTACAGGATCAACTTTCTTTTACGGTTTTACGCGGTTTTTCAGTGATCGGCTTTCCTGACCAATACCCCGCCAGCAGCGAGCCAGACAGGTTATGCCAGACGGAGAACAGCGCGCCGGGCAGCGCCGCCAGCGGCCCAAAGTAGATTTTACCCAGCGCGGCTGCCAGCCCCGAGTTTTGCATCCCGACTTCAATCGCCAGCGTCCGGCAGGTGGACTCATCAAAGCCAAACAGCTTCCCACCCCAGTAACCGCCAAGCAGGCCAATTGTGTTATGCAAAATTACCGCAATAATCACTACAAAGCCGACCGACGCAATGTGTGAAGCCGAGCCTGCCACCACCGCGCTAATAATCGCCAGAATACACACCATTGAGAATGCAGGCAGGTAAGGTTCAACGGCCTTCACGACGCGAGGGAACAGATGATGAATCACCAGGCCTAGTGCAATTGGGATCACCACAATTTGCAAAATGCTGAGCAGCATACCCATCACATCCACCTGGATATGCGCGTCCACGTAAAGACGCGTGAGCAGCGGCGTGGCCACCACGCCGACCAGCGTGGACACGGAGGAAATGGTGACAGAGAGCGCGACATCACCCTTTGCCAGATAGATCATCACGTTAGAGGCCGTACCGCTAGCCACGCTGCCGACTAATACCATCCCGGCCGACAGCTCCGGCGGCATATGAAAAGCCAGCGCCAGTAGCCACGCGGCAAGCGGCATCACCAGATAGTGCAGGAAAATTCCTGCGGCAACCGGCGCCGGGCGTGAGAGCACGCGTTTAAAGTCGTCAACTTTCAGATGCACGCCCATGCCGAACATAATCAGCATCAGCAGCGACGGCACCAGCGGCCCGATGGGCGTGAAGGTAGTGGGAGTGAAGTAGGCAATAATAGAAAGCAGCAGCGCCCATAACGGGAACAGCCGGGTGAGAACGGCGAGCATGATGTATTCCTTGCGATGAATGTGTGTTGTGTTGTTATAAAAAAGCCGGGTTCGAGCCCGGCTATAGTTATTGTTTATCGCGTGATGAAATATTATTCAAACAAATTATGTTCATGTTCCCGCAATGGGCACGCCGTAGGCCGGATAAGACGCAAAGCGTCGCCATCCGGCGTAAACGTTCAATCATTCGAACAAATTATGGTGAAGTTTCTGCACCACCTGTTCCGCTTCCGCACCTGGTACCAGGAAGCACAGGTTATGGCTGGATGCGCCATAACAAATCATGCGGATATTGAACGGATCCAGCACGCCAAATACCTCTTTGCCTACGCCGCAGGCTTTTGACAGGTCGTTACCGATAAGCGCCACCAGGGCCAGATTCTCTTCCACTTCAACGCGGCACAGCGCCGACAGTTCCATCAATAAGGACTGCGTCAGCAGGGTGTCTCCGGTTGAGGTGGAACCGGTGGTGTCCAGCGTCAGCGCGACGCTCACTTCGGAGGTGGTAATAAGGTCGACCGAAATATTGTGGCGCGCCAGAATGCCGAACACTTCCGCCAGGAAGCCGCGGGAGTGCAGCATATTCAGGCTATGCAGGGTTAGCAGGGTTTGCTTACGACGTAGTGCCAGCGCGCGGAACAGCGGTGGGTTAGTGGTTTCATTACACACCAGAGTACCTCCGGCTTTCGGATCTTTGCTGGAACCGACAAACACCGGAATATCGCTGCGCACTGCGGGCAACAGCGTCGCAGGATGCAGCACTTTCGCGCCAAAGGTTGCCAGCTCTGCGGCCTCTTCAAAGGCAATTTCATCAATGCGTTTCGCCGCTGGAACCACGCGCGGATCGGTGGTGTAGATGCCCGGCACGTCGGTCCAGATATCCACACGGGTGGCATGCAGCGCTTCGCCAAGCAGCGCGGCGGTGTAGTCGCTACCGCCACGGCCAAGCGTCGTGGTGCGGCCTGTGCTCTCGCTGCCGATAAAGCCTTGGGTTATCACCAGACCTTCATCCAGGCGCGGGGTCAGTAGCTGTGCGGTGAGTTCGGCCAGTGCGGCAATATCCGGCTCGGCGCGACCAAAGCGATCGCTGGTGCGCATGACTTTGCGCACGTCAAACCACTGCGCCTGAACGTTACGCTCACGCAGAATCTCGACAAACAGCAGGGTCGACATCAGCTCGCCATGGCTCACCAGATCGTCGGTCAGCGCGGTCGTCGTTTTGGTCGCGGCAGCTTCCGCCAGCGTCGCCAGATTATCCAGCAGCCTTTCGATTTCATCGCGAATCACGGCAGGCTGAGATAAACGGTCGAGAATGGCATATTGAATGGCGCGGATGGCGTCGAGTTTGGCAAGACGTTCAGCGGGCTCCAGACCTTCAGCCAGCGCCACCAGCAGGTTGGTGATGCCAGCCGAGGCGGACAGCACGACGACGCGCACGCTGGCGTCGGAGAGCACCACGTCGGCGCTGCGGTTCATAGCATCAAAATCGGCTACGCTGGTTCCGCCAAATTTGGCGACTACTAATGCTGTCATAATAACCTCGTGTCAGGGGAGGGCTGGCTTTATAAGTCAGACCAAATTATTCAGCCTTGGCACAAGGGAAGAGCGAAAGACGGGTGGGCGCAGAGCGATAAACAACTACGATTTCACCCAGAAGTGCTCCACCACTTGTGAAACGTGCGACTGCGAACGTTTCTGGTGACAACCCAGGGGATTCAGCCCCTGTAGCCGATGATGAACGCAACCTGTTGTTCACTCATCTCGGCGTTGCTCCCCTTCAGGTGTTTTCACAGGACTGGTTCCTCAAACACCGTTTACCTGGGCAACGCGCCTCTTCTGGCCTGCGCGAGCGCAGGTAGTACATTTATAAATAAAGCGTTAGCGGGTAGGTTGTCAACGCTGGGGTTATGCGGATTTTTCATGCAACCCAGGGTCTGAGAAACCAGACTTATAAAGGCCGTTTTTTTGTCTGTTTTCTGCACGATTTTGTCATCCCGAGGGGGGATAACATTAAAACCATCACAATTTTTTGTGACTGGCGCTACAATCGAGGACAGTTACGATTTTTAAATCAGAAGGGTATTGCTAATGAAAAATATCAATCCAACGCAGACCGCTGCGTGGCAGGCACTACAGAAACACTTCGATGAAATGAAGGACGTCACCATTGCGCAACTGTTCGCAAAAGACGGTGACCGTTTTGGCAAGTTCTCCGCCACCTTCGACGACCAGATGCTGGTCGACTTCTCTAAAAACCGCATCACTGAAGAGACCCTGGCTAAACTGCTTAATCTGGCTAAAGAAACCGATCTGAGCGGCGCTATCAAGTCCATGTTCTCTGGCGAAAAGATCAACCGCACTGAAGACCGTGCCGTGCTGCACGTCGCGCTGCGTAACCGTAGCAATACCCCGATTGTGGTTGATGGCAAAGATGTGATGCCGGAAGTGAACGCGGTGCTGGAGAAGATGAAATCCTTCTCCGAAGCGATTATTTCAGGTAGCTGGAAAGGCTATACCGGCAAAGCGATTACCGACGTCGTCAACATCGGTATCGGCGGCTCCGACCTCGGCCCGTTCATGGTGACCGAAGCGCTGCGTCCGTACAAAAATCACCTGAACATGCACTTTGTTTCCAACGTTGACGGCACCCATATCGCCGAAACGCTGAAAACGCTGAACCCGGAAACCACCCTGTTCCTCGTGGCGTCTAAAACCTTCACTACCCAGGAAACCATGACCAACGCCCACAGCGCGCGCGACTGGTTCCTGGCAAGCGCGGGCGACCAGAAGCACGTAGCGAAACACTTCGCGGCGCTGTCTACCAACGGTAAAGCGGTTTCTGAGTTCGGTATCGACACCGCCAACATGTTTGAATTCTGGGACTGGGTGGGCGGTCGTTACTCTCTGTGGTCAGCGATTGGTCTGTCTATCATCCTGTCGGTTGGCTACGACAACTTTGTTGAGCTGCTGTCCGGCGCCCATGCGATGGACAAACACTTCTCCACCGCACCGGCTGAGAAAAACCTGCCGGTACTGCTGGCGCTGATTGGTATCTGGTACAACAACTTCTACGGCACCGAAACCGAAGCGATTCTGCCGTACGACCAGTACATGCACCGCTTTGCCGCCTACTTCCAGCAGGGCAACATGGAGTCCAACGGTAAGTATGTTGACCGTAACGGCAACAAGGTTGAACACCAGACTGGCCCAATCATCTGGGGCGAGCCGGGCACCAACGGTCAACACGCGTTCTATCAGCTGATTCACCAGGGCACCAAAATCGTTCCGTGCGATTTCATCGCCCCGGCTATCACCCATAACCCGCTGACCGACCATCATCCAAAACTGCTGTCTAACTTCTTTGCTCAGACCGAAGCGCTGGCGTTTGGTAAATCTCGCGAAGTGGTCGAGCAGGAATACCGTGACCAGGGTAAAGATCCTGCGACGCTGGACTACGTGGTGCCATTCAAAGTGTTTGAAGGTAACCGCCCAACCAACTCCATCCTGCTGCGCGAAATCACGCCGTACAGCCTGGGTGCGCTTATCGCCATGTATGAGCACAAAATCTTCACTCAGGGCGCTATCCTGAATATTTTCACCTTCGACCAATGGGGCGTAGAGCTTGGCAAACAGCTGGCTAACCGCATTCTGCCGGAGCTCAATGATGATAAAGCCGTTGATAGCCATGACAGTTCAACAAATGGCCTGATCAACCGCTATAAATCCTGGCGCGCGTAAGGTTATTTATTTTTCATGCCGGCTTTATGCCGGCATTTTTTTTGTCAGATTATTCTGCTTATCCTGATATTCTTCATTATATTGTTATTGAGCATAATCCTAAATATCATAACGACGACCTCTCATTTTCGGATTATCCGTATATTGCTATTTTTCATAATTCACTCAAATCATTGAATTAAATAATTAATTATATTTTTTATATTCAATTTTCTTATTATCCGAAAAGCCTTTCCTTAATATTCCCTACGTCAATCCTGTACATCGCTTTGTGTATACTCGATGACGCCCGAATATTTCCGGGCATATCTCCATTCATCTAATGAAGGGAATACTTATGAAGAAAATCCTCTATGGCATTTTTGCCATATCAGCGTTTGCTGCGGCAAGCGCCAGCGCGGCACCAATTGAAACCGGTGAAGCGGCTGGCACTGCGGCAACGTCTGTGTCTGCCGGAAGCTCAACCGCCACCAGCGCCAGCACCGTAGGCTCTGCGGTCGGTATGGCGCTGACGGCGGCTGGCGGCGATGGCTCCAATACCGGAACCACCACCACAACCAGCACGACCACCAGTACCCAGTAATTTTAGGTACGTTAATTCTAACCACACTTCGGTGTGGTTATTTCGCCCCGGAGAAGCGTCGTGAAGCGACTTGTTATCCCCTTATTTTGCCTGCTGCTTCAGGCGTGTTCCCCCAATACAAAGGCGCTGGGACATTCCCTTTGGGACAGCGTATTTGGCGCATCAGGCGTACAGCTGACCGACGACGATATCCAGAATATGCCGTACGCCAGCCAGTACATGCGTCTTAACGGCGGCCCGCAGATTTTCGTCGTGCTGGCGTTCTCGGAAAATGGCCAGCAAAAATGGCTCACCCAGGATCAGGCGATGCTGGTGACCCAGCACGGGCGTCTGGTGAAAACTCAGCTGGTGGGCGACAACCTGCTGACGGTGAACAACCTTGCAAACGATCCGTTAGCGCATGCCAACCAGATTACTGACGGTGCCACCTGGACGCGGACAATGGGCTGGACTGAACACCAGCAGGTGCGCTACGCCACCGCCACGTCGACGTTTAGCTGGGACGGTAACGACACGCTCACAATGGCGGGTGAAAGTACCGCGGTGCGCATTCTGCAAGAGGACGTGACGACCGCCGAAGCCCACTGGCGCAATCGCTATTGGGTTGATAGCGAAGGACAAATTCGCCAGTCAGAACAGTATCTCGGTGCGGGCACTTTCCCGGTCAACACCACGCTTATTAAGGCCGCGAAATCATGAATAAAACGCTTATTGCCGCAGCCATCCTGAATCTTGTTTCGTTTACCGCGCAGTCGGCAGGCACCGTTGAGGTTCATCAGGCGGGAGTGGCTAAACCGCTGACCTTGACCAATGCCGAGAGGCTGGCTGATTTAGTCGGGCAACCGAGACTCGCGGGAAGCTGGTGGACGGGGGCTGTGATTGCCACGCCGCAGGCCACGGTGAAAGCCGAGCGTGAGCATCAGGCGTTGCTGGCGCAGCTTAGCGCATTGGCGGCGGAGGAAGACGGCAGCACGGCCGGCGCCATTAACGCGCTGCGTCATCAGCTCCAGGCGATGCCGGTCACGGGCCGCTTGCTGACACCGCTCGACCCGGATGTCGTCCGGGTGCACAGCGAAAATAATCCGCCGCTTCAGGGCAATTACACCCTGTGGCTGGCACAAGAATCCTCAACCATTACCCTGGTGGGGCTGGTGGATAAACCGGGAAAAATGGCGTTTACCCCGGGTCGCGATGTGGCGAGCTACCTCGAGAATATCAATCTGTTAAGCGGTGCCGATCGCAGTTTTGCATGGATTGTCTACCCGGATGGGCGCACGCAAAAAGCCCCGGTCGCCTACTGGAATAAGCGCCATGTCGAACCGATGCCCGGCAGTATTGTCTTTGTCGGTTTTGCCGACGCACTGTGGACCAATAAGTACGAGGCGTTAAACGCTGCGATCCTTCGTTCTCTGACGCAGCGGAGACCTGAATAATGAAAAAGACCTGTCTGTATAGCCTGCTCGCGCTGTCGGTCAGCGCGGCGTGCCACGCCGAAACCTATCCCGCTCCGATTGGCCCCTCGCAGTCGGATTTTGGCGGTGTAGGTCTGCTACAAACTCCGACGGCGCGGATGGCGCGTGAAGGCGAATTTAGCGCCAACTATCGTGATAACGACCAGTATCGCTACTACTCTGCCTCTGCACAGCTATTCCCGTGGCTGGAAACGACGCTGCGTTATACCGACGTGCGAACCAAAAAATATAGCGACGTCGACGCTTTCTCCGGTTCACAGACCTACAAAGATAAAGCCTTCGACGTGAAGCTACGTCTGTGGGAGGAAAGCTACTGGATGCCGCAGGTGGCGGTGGGCGCGCGTGATATCGGCGGTACCGGTCTGTTTGACTCCGAATATCTGGTCGCCAGCAAAGCCTGGGGGCCGTTTGATTTCTCTTTAGGCCTGGGCTGGGGTTATCTCGGTACCAGCGGTAACGCCACCAACCCATTTTGTTCCTACAGCGATAAGTATTGTTCGCGTGATAACAGCTATCGTAAAGCCGGATCCGTTGACGGCAGCCAGATGTTCCATGGCCCGGCGGCCTGGTTTGGTGGCGTAGAGTACCAGACGCCGTGGCAGCCGCTGCGCCTGAAACTGGAGTATGAGGGCAACAACTACCAGCAGGACTTTGCCGGTAAGCTTGAACAAAAGAGCAAGTTTAACGTCGGTGCTATCTACCGTGTTGCTGACTGGGCTGACGTCAACCTGAGCTACGAGCGCGGTAATACCGTGATGTTTGGCTTTACCCTGCGCACCAACTTTAATGACCTGCGTCCTGCGTATAACGATAATTCGCGCCCGGCCTATCGTCCGCAGCCGCAGGACGCCATCCTCCAGCATTCTGTCGTCGCCAATCAGCTCACCCAATTGAAGTACAATGCCGGGTTTGTTGATCCCAATATGCAGGTGAAAGGCGATACGCTGTACGTCACCGGCGAGCAGGTGAAATATCGTGATTCGCGCGAGGGGATCGAACGGGCTAATCGGATCGTGATGAACGATCTGCCGGAAGGGATCCGTACGATCCGTATTACCGAAACGCGGCTTAATCTGCCGGAAGTGACCACCGAAACGGATGTGGCCAGTTTACAGCGTCATCTGGAAGGTGAACCGCTAGGCCAGGAAACGCCGTTGGTGCAAAAACGCATGGCCCCGGTTATCCCGGATAAAACCGAGCAGGGCTGGTACATGGATAAGTCGCGGTTTAATCTTCACCTTGATCCGGTGCTTAGCCAGTCTATCGGCGGCCCGGAAAGCTTCTACATGTATCAGGTCGGCGTGATGGGCACTGCCGATTGGTGGGTGACCGACCACCTGCTGACCAGCGGCAGTATTTTTGCCAATATCGCCAACAACTACGACAAGTTCAACTACACCAACCCGCCGGATGATTCGGCCCTGCCGCGCGTGCGTACGCATATCCGCGAATACGTTGAGAACGATGTTTACGTGAATAACCTCCAGGCCAACTACTTCCAGTATCTGGGCAATGATTTCTACGGCCAGGTCTACGGCGGATATCTGGAAACCATGTACGGCGGAGCGGGGGCTGAGGTGCTTTATCGCCCGGTTGACAGCAACTGGTCGTTTGGCCTGAATGCGAACTACGTGAAGCAGCGTGACTGGCGCAGCGCGCAGGATATGATGAAGTTCACCGATTACAGCGTGAAAACGGGCCATCTCACCGCCTACTGGACGCCGTCGTTCGCGCAGGATGTCCTGGTGAAAGCTAGCGTCGGGCAGTATCTGGCGGGCGACAAAGGCGGTACGCTGGATATCTCAAAACACTTCGACAGCGGAATTGTGGTCGGCGCCTATGCGACTATTACCAACGTGTCGGCAGATGAATACGGCGAAGGGGAATTCACCAAAGGCGTTTACGTCAATATCCCAATGGATCTCTTCTCTTCCGGCCCAACCCGCAGCCGGGCATCAGTCGGTTGGACGCCGCTGACGCGTGACGGTGGGCAGATGCTGGGCCGTAAATTCGAGCTGTATAATATGACGGGCGATAAGAGCCAAAACTTCCGTTAGCGTTCCGGGGCGTAACCGGTGTTGCTATGCCCGTCTGAGCATAGCAACGCCGGGGTTATAACCGCCTCAACAAGCGTGCCGGATTACCCGCGTAAACCCCTTTCTCAGTGATGGAACGGGTCACCACGCTCCCTGCACCGATCACCACACCATCGCATATCGTGACCGCAAGAATCGTTGCGCCGCTGCCGATCGAGACGTTATCACCAATGGTAATGCGCCCCCAGCTATCCCGGTTCGCGTCAGGTTTGCCATCGCGGAACATATCGTTGGCAAACATGACGCCGTGACCAATAAAGCAGTGACGGCCAATGGTGACGTATTCACAGATAAAAGTATGAGACTGGATTTTTGTACCGTCGCCAATCCAACTGTTTCCCTGAATCTCCACAAAAGGGCCGACAAAAACGTTATCACCCAGCGTGCAGTCGTAGAGATTGGCAGGTTCATAAATGACGACGTTTTCCCCGCGGATGACGTTACTTACCGCGACCTGACGAAAAGAGTGCATCGTTTCCTCCAACCTGTTTTCTGGAATAACCAGCGTACTGTTATGAGCGGAGAAAACAAAGGCATTATTCATTAATCCTACCTATCATTGTAGGCCAGATAAACGTAGCGCCATCGGGCAATATTCTCGCGAACATAGCGTCATATCGCGTAAATACATCGCAACATACCCGCGTCTTTTCCAGGTTGGAAATATTAATCTCAGCAATTAAATTAAAATCATGAATATATATTCTCACTATTATTTTATTATTGTATTTATCATTATCTTCTCCAGATAATATTTGTGAAATTGTTCGCAAAACAACCATCGTGAATAATAAATTCTTGCATTCAGGAGGGTAACAAATTTATAAGTCATAATGTAATGACAAACGAACTAACTCACTTTATGACAAGGTTATTTTTATGATTAAATTTCCTGATAATTTTTTATGGGGCGGTGCAGTCAGTAATGTGCAGGCCGAAGGCGCATGGTTGACGGATGGCAAGGGCCTGAATGTTTACGATACGCAAGAGATCACTTTTGAATCGGGACAAACGGTTATTGACAGCAGTGAACTGGCATCAAATCATTATTATCAATATCATGAAGATATTAAATTGATGAAGGAAATGGGTTTTACCGCTTACCGTTTTTCGGTGGTCTGGTCACGCATTCATCCTCTTGGCGATGATGAAGAGCCGAATGAAGCCGGGCTGCATTATTATGAGAATATGGTTGATTGTCTTATTTCCGCAGGAATTGAACCTGTGGTGTCTTTAGTGCATTTTGACATGCCGGATAATTTAGCTAAAAAATATAACGGTTTTTATAATAAAAAGGTTATCGATTTATATATTAAGCATGTAGGTATCGTCGTTGAGCGTTTAAAAACTAAAGTTAAGTATTGGATTACCTACAACGAAATGAATCTCGCGCCATTCCACCCGGGTCTGGTTGCGGGGGCACGGCGGCCTGAAAACGTTGAACCGGCGGTGTTCTTCAAAACCATTGTTCACAATACCCAACTGGCACATGCTCGCGCAGTACTCACCATCAAATCTGCGATCCCTCATGCCAAAGTGTCGGGGATGACCAACTGCCCATGGGTGGTGCCGGCGACCTCAGCACCTGAAGATGTATTAGCCAGCCATATTCGCAATACCTACCATCTGTGGCTGACGTTTGATGTAATGACGTCCGGTAGATATCCCTCTTACTATCTGAAATTTCTCGAAAATCGCGGCATTGAAGCGGAGTTCGACGGTTTGGACGAGATTAAACAGGCCTCTGAAAAGCTTGATTATCTTTCTATCAGCTACTACCAGACCAACACCATTCGCGGCGTCAAGAACGAGAATGTGGTAGCCATGGAAGACGCGATTATTTTCAATCAGCCGGTCGAAATCAGCGAAACCCTGAGCGCGACAGAATGGGGTTGGGCTATCGATCCGCTTGGCTTCAGAACCGTCCTTTCGGCGTTGTACCAACGCTATCAAAAACCGATTTTTATTGTGGAAAACGGTATCGCGCTGCTGGAAACGCCGGATGAAAACCAATTTGTCAGCGACGATACGCGTATTCAGTATCACCGCGACCATCTGCAAAGCGTCTATCAGGCTATTCAGCATGATGGGGTAGAGATCATCGGTTATCTGGCCTGGTCGCCAATCGATTTTTTAAGCAGCCATAAAGAGATGCGCAAGCGCTATGGCTTTATCCGTATTGATACCACCCCCGATGAAAATGGACAGTTGCGCAGAACGCCTAAAAAATCCTGGTACTGGTATCAGTCTGTGATCAACAGCAACGGAGAGCAGCTTGATGAAGCGTGAATTGCTGTTTTTTAAACCTATTGCACGCAAAACGGTATGGGGAGGAACGACGGTAAAAGAGTATTTTCATTATCCTGATATGGAGGACGGCGTGGGTCAGGCATGGGCCTTTGCCGATCAGCCTGGTGGTTTGAGTAATGAATGCTTAACGCCGTCGCTTTCGGGGATGACGCTACATGAGGTCTGGGACAATTATCCAGAAGTCTTTAATAGCCGCTATGAAAAGTTTCCTTTTATCATTTCGCTGGTGGGGCCCGAGGACGATCTCAGTATTCAGCTGCATCCAGATACGGCATCCGCTAAACAATATGGCTTTAATAGCGGAAAAGATGAGGCCTGGTATTTTCTGGAGGCCAGCAACAGTTCGCTGATTTATGGGCACCTGGCAGAAAATCAGGCAAGCCTGGTTGAACGTCTGCAACACCGCGATTTTGACGGCTTATTCAGGCGAATTCCCGCGCATAAAGACGATTTCGTCTATCTCCCTGCGGGGATTATCCACGCCTTAGGTAAGAATAACGTTGTTTATGAGATCCAACAGGCGACCGATCTGACCTGGCGAATTTATGATTATGAACGTGTGGATAATGAGGGGCAGCATCGGGAGCTGCATTTATCACAGGTTCTTGACGTCCTTAATCACGTAACGGATGAGTCAATTGCAGAGGCGATAAGCCGGGTTGTTGCAAATGAGCATATCGGTGACGGATATACATTCAATACCTATCGCACCGAAAGCGTATTTTCTGTGGCCAGATTGCGATGTCATGTGCAAGGTAATATTTCAAAAGAGGGATATTGGTTATGCACGGTAACCGAGGGTAGCGGTATTTTTAATGGCGAACGAATTTCTTGCGGTGATAATTTTATTGTCTCTGCCGAATGCCAGAGTATGACTTTTTCAGGCGATTTCATTGTCATGATAACCACTGAAACCAGATAAAATCATACTCATAAATTAATTAAATATTAAACAGGGTGACAGTATTTATTCTGTCATCACGGGGATTGCTATGTCTGAAAAAGAAAATGCGGATATTAAGTCAGGTATTTTTGACAAATTTACTGAATCTGTAATGAGGCTTTCAGATCCACTTGCGCGTTTTAGTCAAATACCTGCCGTGGCAGCGGTGCAAAATGGTTTAACAACCGTCATGCCGGTTATCATTATTGGTAGCTTATTTCTGATTGTCGCGATATTTGGTATGCCGGTTTTGGGCAATAGTGGCCAGCCATTGGTCCCACAGCTGGTTCCTTACGTCCCATTGCTCAATAGCGTCAACTCGATGACCTTAGGTTTTGTGGGTTTTTATGCCGCATTGACCATCTCGTGTAGCTATGGTGAACAGTTGTCGCTCAATACCAAACAATGCGGTCTGATCGGTTTGCTGACGTTCTTATTTATCTCTTTTAAAGGCACCACCAATGGAACCATCTCCGTTCAGTATTTTGGTGCGTTAGGCCTTTTTGTCTCTATGGTAACTAGTCTCTGTTCGATAAAACTGTATAAGTTTTTGCTGGACAGGAAAATTGTGATTAACCTTCCTGAAAGCGTTCCGCCGAATGTCGGTAATGCATTTACGGTTTTGATACCGTTGTTTGTCATCATCACGGTGTCCTGGTTGATTCGTTCGGTGCTCAATATCGACCTTCCTGCATTTATGAGCAACTTCTTAACCCCATTGTTATCTGCGGCTGACAGTTTTGGTATCTTTACCGTAATTATGCTGATCACCATGCTTTTATGGTCAGTAGGCCTGAACGGCCCGGCGCTGCTCTCGGCGATTACCACGCCTATCGTCACCGCTTCGTTAGCCAGCAATGCCCAGGCAAAATTAGAAGGGGTGCCGTTAACGCATATCTGGACGGAGACGTTTAACTTTAGCTATATCTGGATTGCGTCGATTTATCCGTTGCTGTTCCTGATGCTGTTCTCCCGTTCTAAGGGCTATAAAGCGATCAGTATTGCTTCAATCCCGGCGGCCATGTTCAATATTATTGAACCGATTGTCTTTGGTCTGCCGCTGGCGATGAATATTTACCTGATGATACCGTTTATCATTTCGGGAACCTTAGGCTGCTCAGTTGCTTATTTACTCACTGATATCGGATTTATTTCGCGCACGTTTGCTGGAGTGCCCTGGGCGACACCTCCTTTCATTAGCGGCATCTTATCGACCGGCGACTGGAAGGTCATTATCGTACAGGCCATTGTCTTTATCCTCGGATTAATTATTTACTTTCCGTTTTTCAGAATGTTCGAAAATATTGAAAAGCGCAAACAAGCAACGGCGGTATCTCAATAATGGACAACGCAATGATAAAAATATCTCCATCAATTATGTGTGCAGACCTTTCATATTTAGCAGATGAAATAAAAAGCCTGGAACAGGCTGGTGCTGACTATTTTCATATTGATGTAATGGACGGAGTATTTGTTCCTAACTTCTCTTTGGGCCTTCAGGATCTCCAGGCGGTCAAGAAGATAAGCGCCATTGAAACCGAAGTCCATTTGATGATTAATCAACCGCAGAACTACATTCAACTGTTTGCAGATGCAGGCGCGGACATTATTTATGTCCATCCAGAATCCTGCACTCATCTTCACCGCACGCTGATGAGAATAACGGCATGTGGTAAAAAAGTGGGGATCGTGCTGAATCCGGCAACGCCGATTGCGATCCTTGAAGAGGTGATGGATCTTGTCGATTATGTGATGGTGATGTCTGTTGATCCAGGATTTGCAGGACAGCAGTTTATTCCCGGCGCGGTGGATAAAGTTGCGCGTTTGCATCGTCTTATTGCTCAAGGACAGCGTGAGATTAGTATTTCGGTTGATGGCGCGATTGGTTTATCGACGATCCCGCCGCTGTATGAAGCCGGGGCGAGGATATTTATTGCCGGAACCTCTGGGCTTTTCCGCGATGATGTGGATTATGCAACTGCAATCCATAATATGAAACATTGCTGTTAATAGGTGGCGTTATGTACAATATTTTACTGTGTTGTTCTGCGGGTATGTCTACCAGTCTGCTCGTAACTAAAATGAAAAAATATGCTGAATCAATCGGCGTAGAATCCACCATCTGGGCGATATCGGTGAATGAAATTGAATCAACGTTAAAGCAATGCGCCGTCGATGTGGTTTTATTAGGCCCGCAGGCACGCTATAAACTTAACTCCACTAAAGCTATTTGCGCTGATTATAATATTGGCTGCGATGTGATTAATATGGCTGATTACGGCGTGATGAACGGTGAGAAAGTGTTTAAGCACGCTTTGACGCTTATTAACAAGGATTAATAATTGAAAATATGATGTCAGATAACTCCCTGACATCATATTTTTAGACAAAAAGCTCGATTCTGAATTTATGACTACTGCCTTTATAGCGAGCGAGAGAATATTCCACCGGCTTATTTTGCGCGTCATACCCGGTGGTCACGGAAAGTAGCAGGGGAGATTTTCGCGGAACGTCCATCAACTGTGCGTCCCGGGCCTCAGCGGCTATCGCGGATATCAGGCGCTCTACACGAACAACCGGGTTCTTCAGCTCCTTCATCTGGTCGTAGAGTGAGTTATTCTCCATATCAATATCCAGCAGGCCGTTATAGATAGTGGCGGGAAGCCAGGATTCGATATAGAGCACGGGTTTACTGTCAATATAACGCACCCGCTCAAGATATACGGCGCTCTTACAGCCAAGAATTTCTGCCACAGTTTCGTCATTGTCGACGAGGGATAATGATATCACTTTTGTGACGGGCTGCTGTCCTTGGTCGATCATTTCATGATAAAAACTTTCGAGTTTGCTTAGGTAATTCTTATAAATTTTAGGGCGGGTTACGCAGGTTCCTTTCGCTCTTTTCCTTTCAAGATAGCCTGCGGCGGAGAGTTCATTTAATGCTTGCCTTACCGTTGGCCTGCTGACGTCAAGTAGTCGGGATAATTCATCTTCTGATGGCAGCATATCACCTTCAGAGAGTTGGCCATTCTTGATATTATTTTCAATGTGAGTTTTAATTTGAAAATAGAGTGGGATGGCTATCTTCTTATTAATTATCCCTTTATTAAATAAATTTTTCATCTGTCAGGCCTGTATCAATAAACTAAATGCCGAAATAACGACATGCGTATTCAATAACCGTAAAAATAAATCATACACGAAATATGATGGTGAGTAACACTTAAATGAGTTTGTTCATTTTTGATATTCATTATATGTATTTAATTGTAGTGATTAATTACATCAATGAATGTACACTGAGGATAAGTCCCAGACTTTTGCGCAGAACGACAAAAAACTAGATCCAGATCACACTTTTACGCTATACAAAAGGCTCGGCCCAGTAAA
Source organism: Enterobacteriaceae bacterium (assembly GCA_902363335.1). Lineage (GTDB taxonomy): Bacteria > Pseudomonadota > Gammaproteobacteria > Enterobacterales > Enterobacteriaceae > Kluyvera. The sequence continues at coordinate 31,221 of CABIZV010000012.1, forward strand.
AGAGGTGTTAGCTATGACGTCGTTATCTCGTCCCCTTGTGGAGTTCATCTCCACCATTCTCCAGACCGTATTGAATCTGGGGCTGCTATGCCTTGGCCTGATTCTGATCGTTTTCCTCGGCAAAGAGACTCTGCATCTGGCAGATGTCCTGTTCGCGCCTGAACGCACCAGTAAATACGAGCTGGTAGAGGGACTGGTGGTCTATTTCCTTTACTTCGAATTTATCGCTCTGATTGTGAAGTACTTTCAGTCCGGTTTTCACTTCCCGCTACGCTACTTTGTTTATATCGGCATTACCGCGATTGTGCGGCTCATTATCGTGGATCATACCTCGCCGGTGGATGTGCTGATTTACTCCGCGGCGATTTTGCTGCTGGTGATTACGCTGTGGCTGTGTAACTCGAAACGGTTGAAACGGGAGTAGGGCGGATAAGCATCACGCCATTCGGCACCGTGCTCTGGAATTGCCCGATGGCGCTGCGCTTATCGGGCCTACGCGCTGCGGGTGATGGCGCTGCGCTTATCGTGCCTACGCGCTAAACACCTGTAGCCCGGCCAAGCGAAGCGCCGCCGGGACGGGCTCTGAACCTTCCCCGGAGTCGGCGTAAACGCCTCGTCCAGGCGACACCTCACATAAAAAAATGGCGCTCCGAAGAGCGCCAAACAGTCACAAGTTAGGGTTAATACAAGTTGAGGATGATAGCAGTGGCATATACACGTCATCCTTCAAGCTGCCTCTACGTTGGCTGCACTCTTTCACCCCAGTCACGTACTTAGTACGTTCCTGAGGATTCATTCGCTTGCCGCCATGATGCATCTCGAATGATTTTGTGTATTTAACGATGAAACTCAGCCCTTCACGCCGCCGGCCGTCAGGCCGTTTACCAGCCAACGCTGCGCGAGCAGGAAGACCACGGTAATAGGGATGGCGGAAAGAACGGCCGCTGCGGCAAAGTCGCCCCACAGATAGTTTTGTGGATTGAGGTATTGCTGCATACCCACGGCCAGGGTGTAGCTGTTAACATCACGCAGCAGCAGTGATGCAACCGGTACTTCGGTAATCGCGGCGATAAACGACAGAATAAAGACCACCGCCAGAATCGGCACGGAGAGCGGCAGCAGAACCAGACGGAATGCCTGCCATGGAGTTGCGCCATCCAGCGCCGCCGCTTCTTCCAGCGAGTTATCAATGGTTTCAAAGTAGCCTTTAATCGTCCACACGTGCAGCGCAATGCCGCCGAGGTAGGCGAAGATCACTCCACCGTGAGTGTTCAGGCCGATAAACGGAATGTACTGGCCCAGACGGTCAAACAAGGCATACAAGGCGACTAATGACAGCACCGCCGGGAACATCTGGAAAATCAGCATCCCTTTCAGCAACGTGGCTTTGCCCGGGAAACGCATACGGGCAAAAGCGTAGGCGCAGGTGGTTGAGAGCGCGACGATACCAATAGCGGTGATGCCCGCGATTTTCACCGAGTTCCACAGCCACAGCAGTACCGGGAACGGCGGCGGCGTGACGCGGCCGTCGGCATGCTCAACGCTAAAGCCCAGCGCTAGCTTCCAGTGTTCCCAGGAAATGTTTTCCGGGATCAGGCTGCCGGTAGCAAAGTTACCTTCGCGCAGTGAAATGGCGATAACCATCAGCAGCGGGAACATAATCGCCGCGATGAAAATCAGCAGCAGAAGGTGCGTGGTCAAGAGACGCAGTTTCTGAGATTTGGGTTGTACCATAGCCATGATCGTTGTCTCCCTTAATCAAACTTCATACGCGTGGCTTTCAGGTTCACTATCGCGAGCGCACCGACCAGCAGGAAGATAAGCGTCGCAATCGCTGCCGCCAGACCAAAGTCCTGGCCGCCGCCGCCTTCAAAGGCGATGCGGTAGGTGTAGCTGACGAGCAGGTCGGTATAACCGGCAGGCGTCGTGGTGCCGAGGCGGTCAGGGCCACCGTTGGTCAGAAGCTGAATCAGCACGAAGTTGTTAAAGTTAAAGGCGAAGCTGGCGATCATCAGCGGCGTGAGCGGCTTAATCAGCAGCGGGAAGGTAATCTTAAAGAAGTTCTGGAACGGGCCGGCGCCATCCATTGCCGAGGCTTCGTACAGATCGTCCGGGATGGCTTTCAGCAGGCCCATGCACAGGATCATCATGTACGGATAACCCAGCCAGGTGTTGACGATAACAATCATCGAACGGGCGGTTGTCGGGTCGCTAAACCAGGCCGGTTTGATGCCAAACAGCGCGCTGAGCATCATGTTGATTTCACCAAAGCTCTGGTTGAACAGCCCTTTGAAAATCAGAATCGAAATAAATGACGGTACGGCATATGGCAAAATTAGCAGTACGCGGTAGATGGCTTTGCCTTTCAGCGATTCCCACTGCACGACGCAGGCCAGAATCATGCCCACCGCCACGGTCAGCACAACCGTCAGAACCGAGAATACGACCGTCCAGATAAAGATGGCGAAGAAAGGTTTCTTGATACCTTCATCGGTGAATACGCGGGTGAAGTTATCCCAGCCGATACCCACGGTGTAGCCCGGGCTGAGTTTTTCATCGCCCCAGCTACCGTCGGCGTTAATGGTCTGGTAGAAACCAATATCGTTGTTCGGGCGATATTTTATGCCGCTTTGATTGTTGGTCAGCAGACCGTCATCAGACAACGTATAGAGCGGCTGGGTGCCGGAGAACTGGCGCAGCGAGCTCATGGTGACTTTGCTTTCATCTGGCAGAGCCGCGGTGAGCTGGTTTAGCGCCTGACGATTCTGGGTGATGATGCGTAATGCCGCGCGCTCGCCGGTGGGCAGGGCGTCAGTCTCTTTTAGCTGTAGCTTCTGCGCGCCGCCAAATTTGAAGGCGTCGGAGAGATAATTTTTGCCGCTTTCACCGTCGGTGAGGGCCAGCTGCCACTCGTCGCCAGCAGGGTACAGACCGAAGCCGTAGGTTTTGCCCGCCTGGTAGGAGCGGTCCATCAGGACTTCCTGGGCGCGTTCAAAGGTCAGCTGGTTCGTACTGCTGTAGTTGGTAAATGCGATGGCGATGGTACAAATTAGCGGGAACAGGACAAACAGCCCCATCCCGGCAACGCCCGGATAAACATAGCGCCAGGCGTAGGTTTTACGGTTGGCGAAAATATACAGCCCCGCTGAACTTAAAATCAGCGTCATGATGGCAAACAGGTACTCCCCCTGTGCATACATTAAAACGACAAGGTAACTCACCAGCAGCCCAAGCAGACCTATTACTGACCATTTAAGTCGGTCGCTTTGCCACCAATGTTTCTTTTTAATGACATCCATGGGGATCTTCCTCTACAGCGTTGAAACTTCCTGGCCGGAGATGTGCCTGATGGCGCTGCGCTTATCAGGCCTACGGTGTGTTGTAGGCCGGATAAGGCAATTATGCCGCCATCCGGCACATGCTCAGCGGCATTACTTGGTGATACGACCCTGTGCATCTTTCAGCGCTGCATCGACGGTCTGGCGACCGCTAGCGGCGTTGATAACTGCGGTACGAACGGCATACCAGAATGCAGACATCTGTGGGATGTTCGGCATGATTTCGCCTTTCTGGGCGTTATCCATGGTCGCCGCGATACGTGGGTCTTTGGCTAACTGATCCTGGAAGGATTTCAGCGCCACTGCGCCCAGCGGTTTGTCCTTGTTCACTTCATCCAGACCCTGGTCGGTCAGCAGGTAGTTTTCGAGGAACTCTTTCGCCAGCTCTTTGTTCGGGCTAGCGGCGTTGATACCGGCGCTCAATACACCGACGAACGGTTTAGACGGCTTGCCTTTGAAGGTTGGCAGCAGCGTCACGCCGTAATTGATTTTGCTCTTATCAATATTCGACCACGCCCACGGCCCGTTGATGGTCATCGCGGTATCGCCTTTGTTAAAGGCGGCTTCTGCGATGGAGTAGTCGGTGTCCGCGTTCATGTGCTTGTTCTTGATAAGGTCAACCAGGAAGGTCAGACCCGCTTTCGCGCCCGCGCTGTCCACGCCCACGTCTTTGACGTCGTACTTGCCGTTTTCAAACTTGAACGCGTAACCGCCGTCAGCGGCAATCAGCGGCCAGGTGAAGTACGGTTCTTGCAGGTTGAACATCAGCGCAGATTTACCTTTCGCCTTCAGCTCTTTATCCAGCGCAGGAATTTCTTCCCAGGTTTTCGGCGGGTTAGGAACGAGGTCTTTGTTATAAATCAGCGACAGCGCTTCCACCGCGATTGGGTAAGCAATCAGTTTGCCGTTGTAACGTACGGCATCCCAGGTAAACGGATAAAGTTTGTCCTGGAACGCTTTGTCTGGCGTGACTTCAGCCAGCAGGCCGGACTGTGCGTAGCCGCCAAAGCGGTCATGCGCCCAGAAGATAATGTCCGGGCCGTCGCCGGTCGCGGCAACCTGCGGGAACTTCTCTTCCAGCTTATCCGGGTGCTCGATGGTGACTTTGATCCCGGTGTCTTTTTCGAATTTCTTACCGACCTCGGCCAGGCCGTTGTAGCCTTTGTCGCCGTTAATCCAGATAACCAGCTTTCCCTCTTCAATTTTTGCCAGAGCAGAGGCGGAAAACATCATCGTGGTCAATGCGGAAAGCGCAAGGATGCGAGCGCCAGTTTTGATTTTCATCTATCCGTCCTTTTTGGTGATGTACTCGTGGATACACAGAGGTGGTTTAACGTCGATGAGTTTCCTTTTTTAGCAACCCCTTTCCATCCTCCTGAGGTCTACGCCCTAGGGGCTATTTGTGTGATCTCCATAACAAAACCCCCGGTTATGCGTCCCAGCGCACAAAAAAAAGCGCCGATTTTTGCAAGCGCCATCACGATTTTCGTTCCGATGAGATGTCATCGGGTGCAGAGCGTGCCTTCTCATCCTCCCGCCTCCTCCCCCATAAAAAACCGGGGGGGTGGAGGATTCACCAGAATGATGGTTGCTGCATAGTCAGCCCATCTTGAATGTGTCTTTTGGTGACGAGTTGTAACGAGGGAGAAGGGCATGGCGAACGTACAGCTACGCAATGTAACGAAAGCCTGGGGAGATGTGGTGGTATCGAAAGATATTAACCTCGATATCCAGGAAGGGGAGTTCGTGGTGTTTGTCGGGCCATCAGGCTGCGGCAAATCAACGTTGCTGCGTATGATCGCGGGCCTTGAAACCATCACCAGTGGCGATCTGTATATCGGCGAAACCCGCATGAACGAAATCCCACCTGCCGAACGTGGCGTGGGCATGGTGTTTCAGTCATATGCGTTGTATCCCCACCTTTCCGTTGCTGAGAACATGTCCTTTGGTTTGAAACTCGCGGGTGCCAAAAAAGAGGTGATCAACCAGCGTGTGACGCAGGTGGCTGAAGTCTTACAGCTAGCGCATTTGCTGGATCGTAAACCTAAAGCCCTCTCCGGTGGTCAGCGTCAGCGTGTCGCCATTGGTCGTACGCTGGTGGCAGAGCCCCGCGTGTTCCTGCTTGATGAACCTCTTTCCAACCTTGATGCCGCGCTGCGCGTCCAGATGCGTATTGAAATTTCCCGTCTGCATAAACGCCTGGGCCGCACGATGATTTACGTCACCCACGATCAGGTTGAAGCGATGACGCTTGCCGACAAAATCGTGGTACTGGACGCCGGACGTATTGCCCAGGTCGGTAAACCGCTGGAGCTGTATCACTACCCGGCTGACCGCTTTGTTGCGGGCTTTATCGGTTCGCCGAAGATGAACTTCCTGCCGGTGAAAGTGACCGCGACCGCGATTGATCAGGTTCAGGTTGAGCTACCGAACCGCCAGCAAATCTGGCTGCCGGTCGAAAGCAGCAACGTGAATGTCGGCAGCAACATGTCGCTGGGCATCCGTCCTGAACACCTGCTGCCTAGCCACATCGCCGATGTGACGCTGGAAGGCATTGTGAATGTTGTCGAACAGCTTGGTCACGAAACACAAATTCATATCCAGATCCCCGCCATTCGTCAAAACCTGGTGTACCGCCAGAACGACGTGGTGTTGGTAGAAGAGGGTGCCACATTCGCCATTGGTTTGCCGCCAGAGCGCTGTCATCTGTTCCGAGAAGATGGCACGGCATGTCGTCGGTTGCACAAAGAACCCGGTGTTTAAGAGCCCCATAACAAAAAGAAACAGGAAACCCTTACACCGCCAACAATAAGGCGTTACGGGGTGAAATGTTAAAGAAAAGCAAAGATCTCAGGAGATAGAATAGATGATTACTCTGCGCAAACTCCCCGTGGCGGTTGCTGTTGCTGCAGGCATTATGTCTGCTCAAGCGATGGCAGTAGATTTTCATGGCTACGCACGTTCCGGTATTGGCTGGACAGGTAGCGGTGGCGAACAACAATGTTTCCAGGCAACTGGTGCACAAAGTAAATACCGTCTTGGTAACGAATGTGAAACCTATGCCGAACTTAAATTAGGTCAGGAAGTGTGGAAAGAGGGTGATAAGAGCTTCTACTTCGACACTAACGTCGCTTACTCCGTTGCCCAGCAGAACGACTGGGAAGGGACTGACCCAGCATTCCGTGAAGCGAACGTGCAGGGTAAAAACCTGATTGACTGGCTGCCAGGCTCCACCATCTGGGCTGGTAAGCGTTTCTACCAACGTCATGACGTGCACATGATCGACTTCTACTACTGGGATATTTCAGGTCCTGGTGCCGGTATCGAAAACGTCGATCTGGGCTTCGGTAAACTGTCTCTGGCAGCCACCCGTTCTCAGGAAGCTGGCGGTTCTTATGCCTTCAGCAGCCAGAATGTTTACGACAGAACCAAAGATACTGCCAACGACGTCTTCGACGTGCGTTTAGCGCAGATGGCGATCAACCCAGACGGTATGCTGGAACTGGGTGTTGACTACGGTCGTGCAAACACCACCGATGACTATCGTCTGGCTGATGGTGCCTCTAAAGATGGCTGGATGTTCACTGCTGAACATACCCAGAGCATGCTGAAAGGCTACAACAAGTTTGTTGTTCAGTACGCAACTGACTCCATGACTACTCAAGGTAAAGGTCTGTCTCAGGGTTCATTCAGCGAAGGTTCGTTCACCACTGGCGGCGTGACCTATCCTAACGTTGTGAACAACAACGGTAGCCTGGTACGCGTATTAGACCACGGTGCTATCTCTCTGGGTGACGATTGGGACCTGATGTACGTTGGTATGTATCAGAATATCGATATGGATAATAACCTGGGTACCGAATGGTATACCGTGGGTATCCGTCCTATGTACAAATGGACACCAATCATGAGCACCTTGCTGGAAGTTGGCTATGACAACGTGAAATCTCAGCAAACCGGCGACCGCAACAACCAGTACAAAATCACCCTGGCACAGCAATGGCAGGCGGGTGACAGCATCTGGTCACGTCCTGCAATCCGCGTGTTCGCAACCTATGCGAAATGGGATGAAAACTGGGGTTACGTGAAGAATGGCGATAGCGTTTCTCGCTATGCGGTGTCCAGCAACTCCAACATTTCCAACACCAACCGCGGTGACAGCGACGAATTCTCCTTCGGCGCACAGATGGAAATCTGGTGGTAATTCAGTATTAACCTGAAGCAATAATCTGACGAGGGGCGCAAGCCCCTCTGTTCCGTAAGGTTTAGCGCGCTATTGCCTGGCCACCGTTAGACCGACGATTTTGAGGTTATCATAATGAAAATGAAAAAAAGTCTCATTGCTCTGTGCTTTACCGCCGGTTTTATGGCGAGCGTCCCGGGCATTAGCCTTGCGGATGTAAACTATGTGCCGCAAAACACCAGCGCAGCGCCAACGATCCCAACGTCGTCCTTGCAACAATTGACCTGGACGCCGGTCGACCAATCGAAAGTCCAGTCTACGCAGGTTGCGGTGGGCGGACAAACGCTGAATGTTCCGGGGATCACCGGCAAAGTCGTCGCTTACAGCGTACCGGCTAACATTGGCGAACTGTCGTTGACGCTGACAAGCGAAGTTAACAAACAAACCACCGTCTTTGCGCCGAATGTGTTGATTCTTGATCAGAATATGACGCCTTCTGCCTTCTTCCCAAGCAGCTACTTTACCTACCAGGAACCGGGCGTGATGAGCGCCGATCGTCTGGAAGGTGTTATGCGTCTGACGCCTGCGCTGGGGCAGCAAAAACTCTACGTGCTGGTCTTTACCACTGAAAAAGATCTCCAGCAAACCACCAAACTGCTGGATCCGGCAAAAGCCTATGCTAAAGGCATCGGCAACGCGATCCCGGATATTCCTGACCCGATTGCCAAACATACCACCGACGGTTTAGTGAAGCTGAAAGTGAAAACTAACAGTAGCTCCAGCGTACTGGTTGGCCCACTGTTTGGCTCATCTGGCCCAGCGCCGGTGACCGTGGGTAACACCGCCGCACCAGCCTATGCTGCTGCACCGGCGGCCGCAGCCGCAGCGGCTCCTGCTGCCAAAGCGGAACCGATGCTCAACGATACCGAAAGCTACTTCAACAACGGTATCAAACAGGCCGTGGCGAAAGGGGATATCGATAAGGCCCTGAAATTGATGAATGAAGCCGAACGTCTGGGCTCCAAATCTGCTCGTTCCACCTTTATCGGCGCTGTAAAAGGCAAGGGGTAATTTCTCCCCGCAGCGCGGATGTTTAGGCGAAGCCTTTCGGTGTGCCCTTACGGGCACACCTTTTTTGGTATGCAACATCATCTGTTGCACTGCTGTTGCGCTTATGATCGTATTTGACCATTCCTGCACCCCCTCCCATGCCTTTCTGCGATACAATGCCTGAACGCTATGTATTGGAGAGACAGGCATGTCGCACTCTGCACTGACGCAACTGCGTGCTTTGCACTATTTTGACGTCGTTCCCCCACTTGAACCGGCTCTGCGCGATTGGCTGATGCTGGAAGATTCCATGACCAAACGGTTTGAGCAGTTCGGGAAACCGGTTAGCGTAACGCTATTAAATGAAGAATTTATCCATCGCGATGCGCTTGCCGATGAACAGCACCTGTTGCCGGAAGAGCCTCGCTATTGGCTGCGAGAAATATTATTGTGCGTGGGCGGCGAACCCTGGCTTGCCGGGCGTACCGTGGTGCCGGAGTCGACACTTTGCGGGCCTGAGCTGGCGCTACAGCAACTTGGGCAGACTCCGCTGGGGCGTTATCTGTTCACGTCCTCCCAACTGACCCGCGATTTTATTGAGATTGGTCGTCATGATGCGCTGTGGGGGCGTCGTTCCCGCCTCCGCCTGAGCGGAAAACCACTGCTGCTGACTGAGCTGTTTTTACCGGCGTCGCCGCTGTATTAAGAGGATGAAGAAAAATGGATACGAGTCTTAGCTCGAGTAAGCTACTGGCTTACCATCGGCTGATGCGCACGGACAAACCCATCGGCGCACTGCTGCTGCTGTGGCCGACATTATGGGCGCTTTGGGTGGCGTCACCGGGCGTACCTCCGCTGTGGATCCTGGCCGTTTTTGTGGCCGGAGTCTGGCTGATGCGCGCCGCAGGCTGTGTAGTGAATGACTACGCCGACCGTAAATTTGATGGGCACGTTAAGCGCACCGCCAATCGCCCGTTGCCCAGCGGTGCGGTGAGCGAGAAAGAGGCGCGCATCCTGTTCGCCGTACTGGTTCTGATCTCGTTCCTGCTGGTGCTGACGCTCAACACGATGACCATTCTGCTGTCGGTGGCGGCGCTGGCGCTGGCCTGGGTCTATCCGTTTATGAAACGCTATACCCATCTGCCGCAGGTCGTGCTTGGCGCGGCTTTTGGCTGGTCAATCCCGATGGCGTTTGCCGCCGTTAGCGAAACGCTCCCGCTCAGCTGCTGGTTGATGCTGTTAGCTAACATCCTGTGGGCGGTGGCGTATGACACCCAGTATGCGATGGTTGACCGTGACGATGACGTCAAAATCGGCATCAAATCGACGGCCATTTTATTTGGCCAATATGACCGCCTGATTATTGGTATTTTGCAGGTGGGTGTTCTGGCGCTGATGGCGGCGATTGGCTGGCTCAACGGCCTGAACTGGGAATATTACTGGTCGATTCTGATTGCCGGTGCGTTATTTGTGTATCAGCAGAAGCTTATCCGCAACCGCGAACGCGGCCCGTGCTTCCAGGCGTTTTTGAACAATAACTACGTGGGACTGGTGCTGTTTATTGGTCTGGCGATGAGTTACTGGCAGTTCTGATAGATACGGTGGATCGCGTGCAAGACGTAGGCCTGATAAGCATAGCGCCATCAGGCATAATTGCGCACATTGCCGGATGGCGGCTTTGCCTTATCCGGCCTACACCTGACTGGTAGCCCAGCCAAGCGCAGCGCCGCCGGGATGGGCGCAGAACCTTCCCCGGAGTCGGCGTAAACGCCTCGTCCGGGCTACAACGGCTGAAAAAAATCCCCGGTCATTGCCGGGGATTTTTGTTTTTACTGCGCCGCCTCTTCCTGCGTCACGCTCTCAATCGTCAAGCGCACGTCCGAGGTAATCAGGTTTGCCATCATCTGGTACACCTTCATCGTCTCCTCCGGCTCAGCGTCGCCGCTGTCGCTGATATAGCCTTCATCGCGCAGGGTCAGTACCAGCGATGAGAACACCGCTTTATCGAAGAACTCCGGCGAGTTGATGCCGTGCAGAACGGAAAGGCGCTGTGCCAGCGTGCGGCTCTCTTTCTCAAGGGTGCTGCGGTTCATTGACGGGTTACCGCTGAGCAACCAGAAAGTGATCGCATAACGCTGCAGCGTTTCGCGCGCACCGGCGGCCAGCAGTTGCAGCGTCCGGGAGTGAGATGCATTAATGTGCAATTCACCGTTATCCACGGTGATCATCTCCTGACGCGCCATTTCCGCTATCAACGTATCGATAACCGCCGGAAGCTCTGCGCGTTCCCAGCGCAGGAACAGTTCGGCTTTCAGCATCGGATACAAGGTATCGATAGTGCTTAACACCTGCTCACGAGTGATATCACGATGCTGGGTCATGATAGAGGCCAGCAGCGACGGCATGATCAACATGTGCGCGATGTTATTGCGGTAGTAAGTCATCAGCACTGCCTGCTCGCGCGGCAGAATGATGATATCGCCGATGGTGTCTTTCTCGACTTCGAACTTGTTCATCTGCAACGCGTGGTCGATAAGCTCGCTCGCCGTCGCTTTTGGCGCTGTCGCATCTTCAGAGTACGGTGCGTTACGCATCAGCGCCAGATAGCAATCCAGTTGCTGGGTAAGCTGCTCGCGGGTCAGTGAACGCTGACGCGAAGCCAGCAACGCGGTACAGCACAGGTTCATGGCGTTCGCCGCACCGGCGTTGTTGATGCGCACCATCAGCTCGCCTGCCATTTTATTGACGGTTGGCGTCAGCCACGCAGGGCGCACCGCTTCGATAGGATCGATAGACTCGCGCCATTCCGGTACGTGATGGTTGAGATAGGACATCAGCGACATCGGCTCACCGAAGTTCACATAACCCTGTCCCAGATTGCGCAGTTTGCTTAAGCCGCGCAGCATCTGCGGTAAGCTCTCTTTCTCTTTCGTCGCGCCGCGTAACTCTTTGGCGTAAGTGCCCACTTCCATCACGTGCTCGTAACCGATATAGATAGGCACCAGCGTAATAGGACGTGAACCGCCGCGCAGCATCGCCTGAATCGTCATCGACAGAGTGCCGGTTTTCGGATCAAGCAGGCGACCGGTACGAGAGCGTCCGCCCTCAACGAAGTACTCCACGGAATAGCCACGGCTAAACAGCTCGCCCAGATATTCCCGGAATACGGTTGAGTAGAGCTTATTGCCCTTAAAGGTACGACGGATAAAGAACGCGCCCAGGCGGCGGAAAATCGGGCCAGCCGGCCAGAAGTTCAGGTTGATACCGGCAGCAATATGCGGCGGCACCAGCCCCTGGTGATAGAGCACGTAAGAAAGCAGAAGATAGTCCATGTGGCTGCGGTGGCAGGGCACATACACAATCTCATGACCGTCGTGCGCCAGCTGGCGTACGCGCTCGGCGTTATGCACGTTAATCCCCTGATACAGACGGTTCCAGGTAAAGCTCAGGATACGGTCGGTCAGACGGATCATCTCATAGGAGAAGTTAGCGGCAATCTCTTCCATCAGCGCAATCGCATTCTGCTGCGCCTTTTCGTGGGAGATTTTTTTGCTGCGAGCTTCATCTTCTACCGCTTTAGCAATCGCTTTTGACGCCAGCAGTTTTTTGAACAGGTCATGACGCGCAGGCAGGCGTGGGCCTACCGCAGCCAGACGCTGGCGGGCAAAGTGCATACGCGCCACGCGCGCCAGTTTTTGGGCGATGGTTTTATCCGTACCATGCTCGTCGGCCATGCGGCGCAGCGAGACGGACGGCGAAAAACGCACGAAGCTATCGCGGCCAAGCCAGGAGACGGCAAAGAATTTCTGGAAGCCGTTTAGCATCCTCAATGGCGGATTCACTTCGCCTTTCTCGCGACCTGGAGAACGCCCAAACATCACCGATACCGGCACCATTTGCACATCCAGATTGGGATTGCTGCGGTGCAGATCGAGATAGTCGTGGAACAGCTTAATCGACTCTTCTTTCGGCGTGTAGTATGTAAAGACGCGAGGGCCACCGTGAATGAACACGTAGCGCGGCAGCAGGGTGCCGTCGATCTCTAACGGTTCAAGCGGGTCGGGAAGCTCGTGCGCCAGACACTGCGCGCGCAGCGTCAGTAAGTCGGCCTTAGAGTTATAAGGCAGGACATACATAATTGGACGTGATGTATCAAGCCCCAATTCCTGGGCAGGTTCTGCCGGAATAGACTTGCTCTTTACCAGAACACTTAATGGTAAATTCAGTAATTTGTAGTAAATTCGTGGCCAGCCGGACATAAACGATGTAAAGCCTCTGGTTAATCATGCAAATGCGCGGCAAGAATATCAGAAAGTCGGCAGAATTTCTGTTCTACCGCTTCATAACACGCATTGTCATTGACGTATAAATGAAAAAGGTTCTTTAGATGGCCAATAATACCACTGGGCTCACCCGAATCATCAAAGCTGCTGGCTATTCCTGGAAAGGATTTCGCGCAGCATGGATCAACGAAGCGGCATTCCGTCAGGAAGGCGTCGCCTCGGTCGTGGCAATTATCATCGCCTGCTGGCTGGACGTTGATCCCATCACCCGCGTACTGCTTATCGGTTCTGTCCTTTTGGTGATGATAGTGGAAATTCTCAATAGTGCACTGGAAGCGGTGGTTGACCGCATTGGCTCGGAGTATCACGAGCTGTCCGGGCGGGCGAAAGACATGGGATCGGCGGCGGTGCTACTGTCGATTTTCGTTGCGCTTATCACCTGGGGCATCCTGTTGTGGGCGCATTTCCACTAAAGCTGTGAAAACTGCCTGATTTTGCGTGTTTTACGGTTCCAAAATAGACACTAGCTGTATATACTCACAGCATAACTGTATATACACCCAGGGGGCGGAATGAAAGCATTAACGACCAGGCAGCAAGAGGTGTTTGATCTCATCCGGGATCACATCGGCCAGACGGGCATGCCGCCAACGCGTGCGGAAATTGCTCAGCGCTTGGGGTTCCGTTCCCCAAACGCGGCTGAAGAACACCTCAAAGCGCTCGCGCGTAAAGGGGTTCTTGAAATTGTTTCAGGCGCCTCTCGTGGTATCCGCCTGCTGGTGGAAGAAGAAACGGGTCTGCCGCTGATAGGTCGCGTGGCAGCCGGTGAACCGCTGCTGGCGCAGCAGCACATTGAAGGGCACTACCAGGTTGACCCTTCGCTGTTCAAACCAAGCGCAGATTTCCTGCTTCGTGTGAGCGGCATGTCGATGAAAGATATCGGAATTATGGATGGCGATCTGCTCGCTGTGCATAAAACTCAGGACGTGCGTAACGGCCAGGTTGTGGTCGCGCGAATCGACGAAGAAGTGACGGTGAAACGCCTGAAAAAACAGGGTAACGTCGTCGAACTGCTGCCAGAAAACAGCGAATTTTCCCCTATTGTGGTCGATCTGCGTCAGCAGAACTTCTCCATTGAAGGGCTGGCCGTTGGCGTTATCCGCAACGGTGAATGGCTGTAACCTTTCCCCTGTTTTAAATGGCTGTGAGGCTCTCGCTATCACAGCCTTTTTTCTTTCTGGTCTATACACATGCCGCTACTGACTCGTGCCGATAAGGCTCTGTGGCGCCTTGCGCTACCCATGATTTTCTCCAATATCACCGTTCCCCTTCTGGGACTGGTGGATACTGCCGTGATTGGCCACCTTGATAGCCCGGTTTACCTCGGCGGCGTGGCGATTGGTGCCACTGCAACCAGCTTCCTGTTCATGCTGCTGCTGTTTTTACGCATGAGCACCACCGGCCTGACCTCACAGGCGTTTGGTGCCAAAAATCCGCAGGCGCTGGCTCGCGCGTTGGTACAGCCGCTGCTGCTGGCGCTAGGGGCGGGGCTACTGATTGTCCTGTTCAGAAATCCATTAATCGATCTGGCGTTGTCCATCGTTGGGGGAAGCGGCGAGGTGCTCGAACAGGCGCGGCGTTTTCTCGCTATCCGCTGGTTAAGCGCGCCCGCTTCACTGGCAAATCTGGTGCTGCTGGGCTGGTTGCTCGGCGTGCAATACGCCCGCGCGCCGGTGGTGCTTTTGGTGGTCGGCAACGTGCTGAACATCGTGCTGGATCTGTGGCTGGTCATGGGGCTGCACATGAACGTGCAGGGCGCGGCGCTGGCAACGGCGATTGCCGAATACGCCACCTTGCTAGTGGGGCTGGGGATGGTTCGCAAGGTGCTGGTTATGCGCGGGATTTCCTGGGCAATGCTCAAATCCGCCTGGGCGGGGGATTTCCGCCGCTTGCTGGCGCTAAACCGCGACATCATGCTGCGTTCGTTACTGCTCCAGCTGTGCTTTGGCGCGGTGACCGTTTTTGGCGCGCGTCTTGGCAGCGACGTCGTGGCGGTGAATGCGGTGCTGATGACCATGCTAACCTTCACGGCCTACGCGCTGGACGGCTTTGCCTACGCGGTTGAAGCGCACTCCGGGCAGGCCTATGGTGCGCGCGATGACAGCAAACTGCTGGAGGTATGGCGGGCTGCGTGTCGTCAGGCGGGCGTGGTGGCGCTGGCCTTCGCGCTGATCTATGCCATTTTTGGCGAGCATATTGTCGCGCTGCTGACTTCCTTACCTGAACTGCAACAGCTAGCCGACCGTTATGTGCTCTGGCAGGTGGTGCTGCCGGTGATCGGCGTGTGGTGCTATCTGCTTGATGGCATGTTCATTGGCGCAACGCGCGGTGCCGAAATGCGTAACAGCATGGCGGTTGCAGCGGCGGGGTTTGCATTAACGCTGCTGGCCTTGCCGTGGCTTGGCAACCACGGTCTGTGGCTGGCGCTGGCGGTTTTCCTCGCTTTACGCGGTTTATCTCTGGCGGTTATCTGGCGTCGGCACTGGCGGAACAATAGCTGGTTTGTTTGACGAAACGGTTAAAGATTCCGAATAGTGAACCACACCCAGAATGAGTGACTACAATTATTATCACGCTTAGAGAAAAAGACGTCTGCTCTACAGCAACCTTCACTAATCACACACTGACGTTCGAGGATTTAATTATGAATAAAGACGAAGTCGGCGGTAACTGGAAACAGCTTAAAGGTAAAGTGAAAGAGCAATGGGGCAAACTGACCGATGATGATATGACGGTGATCGAAGGGAAACGCGATCAGCTGGTCGGTAAAATTCAGGAACGCTACGGCTACGCGAAGGATGAAGCCGAGAAAGAAGTGGATACCTGGGACAAACGTAATAACCATCACTGGTAACGTTTAATTCCTACCCGTGCGTACAAGGATGTACGCCCCCCGTTTAGCGTCCGCTAGCGGGATTTCTTTTTAATCTGAATCGTATGATCGTGTTGGCAATGTTCATGCGCCCGGCACGCTTCCACTTCCACGCATCCTGAACATAAACCATGTGCTTCAATCACGTTATGGCGCAGGGCAAAGCCCATTTTTGCCGCCAGCGTATGCATAATATCTTCCACCCCTTCCGCACACTCTTCCTTCACCACGCCACAGCGGTCGCAGATAAACATCGCCGAGGTGTGTGTTGGTTGATCGAACAGATGGCACAGCACGTAGCTGTTGGCAGATTCGACTTTATGGACAAAACCCTGTTCCAGCAAAAACTCCAGCGCGCGGTAAACCGTTGGCGGCTTGGCCTGAGGTTCTTTGACACGCAGAAGGTCGAGCAGATCGTAGGCGCTAATCGCCCCTTCCTGCAAACTCATCAGGCGCAGTACTTCCAGACGTTGCGGAGTCAGGCGCACGCCGCGTTGCGCACAAAGCATTTCAGCTTGCGCTAACAGTTCTTGCGTAGTGGTCTTATCCATTGGCGTCCTCAAGTCACGAGTGAAACAAACGCATACTTTATCATGTTATGCCGGAAACACCGAGTTTCCACCAGTGTGCTATAGGTGTGTTATAGCAGGCACAGTTCACACTCAGGACGAAAATGATGAAAAGACCCGATTGCATTCGCCATTGGCACGATGTTGAAGGACCCGATAATTCGACTTACCCCGATAGTGAAGAACGTTTTGCTATTGGCGCCCCGCTGGCTCGCGCGCTGGGATTAAGGCATATCGGTATTCACCACGAGCGATTACCGCCCGGCCGCCGCACTTCTTACCCGCACGCTGAAAGTGATGAAGAAGAGTTTGTTTATGTACTGGAGGGCTACCCTCAGGCGTGGATTAACGGCTATTTGTGGAAACTTGAGCCGGGTGACAGCGTGGGTTTTCCGGCCGGAACCGGGGTTTGCCACACCTTTATCAATAACACCTCAGAAGAGGTGCGTTTATTGGTGGTTGGTGAGGCAAATAAGCGTTCAAATCGCATCTATTATCCGTTAAACGCCTCGTATGCCGTGACGCGCGAAGACCGTTGGGTGGATCATCCGCCGCAGTTTTTTGGCCCCCATGATGGAAAACCCGGGCGGAATTAACGATCCTCTTCTATAAAAGATTAGGGCGCTTACTAATAACGATAGCCCTGTCGAAAATTTCAGTTAAGGGAACAAGACGCTTTTTGTCCCGTTATTCACAGCAATAGTTCGTCTCTCTCCAGGTGATAACGGAGGGAGAGTTGTTCCATAACAGACAATAAGACGGGCAAACTGTGAAAAAAAACGAAAAATTTTCGCTGATGGGGATCGCTGTCTCTTTTTTAGTGGCAGGACAGGCAGGGGCAGCAAATGGATGGACAGAAGCCAGAAATGACGCCATGGGTGGCACCGGAGTCGCGTCCGGGAACTATGGCAGCGGCGTGCTGCTTAACCCGGCGTTGCTGGCGAAATCCAGGCCTGACGACGATGTGACGGTAATCCTACCGACGGTTGGTGCACAGATATCGGATAAAGACAATCTGCGCGATAAAATTGATGATATCAGCGATGATGTGAACAATTATCGCCATTCTCTCGACAATATTAATCTTTTCGATCTGTTTATTCCCGGCAGTCCTGGCTACCGACAGGTTTCCTCAGCGGCAGGGGATTTAGCTAATCAGCTCTCATCACTGCAAGGCAAAACCGCCAGCGCGAAAGCCGGAGCGGGGCTGGCAGTAAGTATTCCGAATGAGACACTGGACGTGGCGTTTGTCGCGAAAGCGAACGCCCGGGCGCGAGTGAGTTCGTATATCGACCAGGGTGATATCGACTTGCTGCGCGGCGTTGAAGCGGTGCCTTCCAGCGCGCTGGCGGTTAACCCGCAAAATCTTAAATCAAAAGGCTATGGCCGGGCGGCGATCGTCTCCGACTACGGGGTAGCCATTGCCCGCCAGTTTGATGTTGGCGGCGTTCCCGTATCCTTTGGCGTAACGCCAAAACTGCAAAAAACCTGGCTCTACAACTACACCGTGTCGATCTACAACTTCAGCAGCGACGACATCAATAGCAGCCGCTACCGTAACGACGACACCGGTTTTAACGTTGATGCTGGGATGGCCGCCGATTTTGGCGAGAATTGGACGGTGGGGTTGAGCGGGCAAAACCTGTTCTCCCGCGATATCGACACCAAAGAGGTGGACGGTGTGCGCGACACCTACCAAATCCGCCCGCTGGTGACCGCAGGCGTGGCCTGGCATACCGATATGCTGACACTGAGCGCCGACGGTGACCTGACTGAAACCAAAGGCTTCAAGAGTGAGGAAAGCTCGCAGTATGTCGGCGTGGGCGCCGAAGTGCGTCCGCTCGACTGGCTGGCGCTGCGCGCTGGTTATCGCGCGGACGTCAAAAACAATGACAGCAACGTCTTCACCGGCGGCGTCGGCTTTGCGCCGTTTAACCGGGTACACCTCGACCTTATGGGACTCTACGGCGAAGACCAAACCTGGGGCGCAGGCGCGCAGGTTAGCGTCACGTTCTAAACCACACTTGCCCCGGAGTCGGTGCTTGCGCACCTCGTCCGGGCCACCAATAGAGGTAGCCCGGCCAAGCGCAGCGCCGCCGGGGAATTTCCAACGCTCAGGTTTAACCGTGAGCGGCTCGTGAAAGCGTGTCGTTAATCCATTGATTGACGCTTTTACCGGAGACTTCCGCTGCAATATTGATCGCCGAATGAACCTCTGGAGAGATTCGTAGGCTGATTTTTCCGCTTGCCGGGCGCAATGGTTCGCGGCCTTGCTCTGTGCAATACGCGATATAATCGTCAACGGCTTCCTCAAAGGCTGTGCGCAGATCCGCGACGTTATCAGCGTGGAAACCGATCACATCTTTGATACCCGCGACACGACCGATAAAACACTGGTCTTCGTCACTGTAATCAATTTTTGCGGCATAGCCTTTGTATGTCATGGTATTCATCATGGTGTCACTCCTACTGCGATAAGAAATGCCATAGCATCGCGAACCTGGTAAACCTTTGCTTCTTTGTCAGGGTGAGGTCGGTGGAAAGAGGCCACGACCTGGTTAATTTCAAATCGTACCCGAGAGCCGTTTCCTTCTGAAGTTTTCGCACCCAAAGCGATAAACAGTGCTTCAATTTTTCGCCATTCCAGTGAGGCCGGTGTGGGCAATGAGAAGATCTGCTGTAATGTTCTCTGGTGCCGGGCGTTCAATGATTTCATCTCAATGTCCATTTTTGATGTAGGGCCCGCCAAAATCCATTTAATGATATCATTTTATGATATCACATCAAGGTGAATCGTATCCCTTTCGCGGCTGTGCTATAGTACCCGCCCCCTTTTTTCGGATGCTTAAATAATCGCCATGTTGTCAGAATCTTCGACTGCTGCTTTCCCTGCTCACCGTTTCTCCATCGCGCCGATGCTCGACTGGACGGACAGACACTGCCGCTACTTCCTGCGCCTGCTGTCGCAGCACACGCTGCTGTATACCGAAATGGTGACCACCGGGGCGATTATTCACGGTAAAGGCGACTATCTGGCCTACAGCGACGAAGAGCACCCGATCGCCCTACAGCTTGGCGGGAGCGATCCGGCCGCGCTGGCGCACTGTGCGAAGCTGGCGCAGGAGAGGGGCTATGATGAAATTAACCTCAACGTTGGCTGCCCGTCTGACCGCGTACAAAACGGCATGTTCGGCGCCTGCCTGATGGGCAACGCGCAGTTGGTGGCGGATTGTGTGAAGGCGATGCGCGATGTGGTATCTATCCCGGTAACGGTCAAAACCCGTATCGGCATCGACGACCAGGACAGCTACGAATTTCTCTGCGATTTCATTGATACCGTATCTGGTCGCGGTGAATGCGAGATGTTTATTATCCATGCGCGTAAAGCGTGGCTTTCCGGCTTAAGTCCGAAAGAGAACCGTGAGATCCCGCCGCTCGACTATCCACGTGTTTATCAGCTCAAGCGTGATTTCCCTCACCTGACCATGTCCATCAATGGGGGCATTAAGTCGCTGGAGGAAGCCAAAGCGCATCTGCAACATATGGACGGCGTGATGGTGGGTCGCGAAGCCTATCAGAATCCAGGTATTCTGGCGTCTGTCGACCGTGAAATCTTTGCTGCCAGCGGTGTGGATGCTGACCCGGTGGCGGTGGTGCGTGCGATGTATCCGTACATTGAACGTGAGCTGAGTAATGGTACCTATCTGGGCCACGTGACCCGTCATATGCTGGGGCTGTTCCAGGGCATTCCGGGCGCGCGCCAGTGGCGTCGCTACCTGAGTGAAAACGCGCATAAACCTGGTGCCGATATCAATGTGCTGGAACACGCATTGAAGCTGGTGGCCGATAAGCGCTAATTATTTCGCTAAAACCTAGTCAAATTCACCACGCCTTGCACAATGCTGTAAGGCGTTTTTGTTTGCATTCAATAAGTTAGTTTTGGCACGATTCTTGTAATGATCCCAGCATAAAAGCGTTTAATTAGGGAGAACGACCATGCTGGAACTGTTATTTGTGATTGGATTTTTTGTGGTACTGCTGGTGACCGGCATCTCTCTGCTCGGCATTATTGCCGCGCTGGTGGCTGCCACCGCCCTGATGTTTGTCGGCGGTTTGTTCGCGATTATGCTTAAACTGTTGCCGTGGTTGATTCTGGCGGTTGTCGCCGTGTGGGTTATTCGGGCGATTAAATCACCGAAAAATCAGACCTGGCGCAGCAACTATCGGAGGTATTGAGGCGTTCGTCACAACCTCAATAATTTTGCATAAAACGCCGTAGGTTTTGCGTAATAAATCTGTCACTATGACTCGGTTAACGAATTCATCGAGCTGTACCCTACATACAGCCGAACTAAAAAAAGAAAGGGCTTCCTACGGGAAGCCCTAGTCTTTTGTGCGCGGGAAAATTTACGGAATCAGCAGGCTTGAGCCCTGTGTTGCCCGGCTTTCGAGGATTTCATGGGCGCGCCGCGCCTCTTTCAGCGGGTACTTCTGGCTGTCTGCCACATCCACTTTTATGATGCCGCTGGCGATAAGCGAAAACAGCTCGTGGCTGGCCTCTTTAAGCTCATCATAATTTGTGATGTAGCCGTTAAGGGAAGGGCGGGTGACAAACAGCGAACCTTTCTGATTAAGGATCCCCAGATTGACGCCGGTCACCGGGCCGGATGAGTTACCAAAGCTGACCATCAGGCCACGGCGTTTTAAGCAGTCGAGCGACGCTTCCCAGGTATCTTTGCCCACCGAGTCGTACACCACCGGGAGTTTTTTACCGCCGGTAATCTCTTTCACCCGCTCGGCAATATTCTCATCCCGATAGTTAATGACCTGCCAGGCGCCCGCCTGTTTAGCGCGCTCGGCTTTTTCTGCGCTGCCTACCGTGCCGATAAGCTTCGCGCCTAACGCTTTGGCCCACTGACAGGCAATCAGCCCCACGCCGCCTGCCGCTGCATGGAATAAGAACGGCTCGCCGGGTTTAATTTCATAGGTTTTACGCAGCAGATAAAAGACCGTTAAACCCTTGAGGAATGACGCGGCGGCCTGCTCGTAAGAGATAGCCGCAGGCAGCAGGGCGACTTTATCCGCGGGCACGTTATGCACTGAGCTGTACGCGCCAAGGCCAGACTGCGCGTATACCACGCGATCGCCCGCTTTAATGTGCTTAACGTTGCTCCCCACCTGGCTGACCACGCCGGCCGCTTCGGTGCCTAACCCGCTCGGCATGGACGGCGGTGGATAGAGGCCGCTGCGAATATAGGTATCGATGTAGTTGATGCCGATAGCTTTGTTTTCCACCTGCACTTCGTTTTCGCTGGGGGCTGTTGGAGTGAACTCGACCGCGTTAAGCACTTCCGGGCCGCCGTGTTTGCTAAATTCAATACGCGTTGCCATGTTTCCTCCTTTGATTCATGTTACAGTAGCCGACATTTCATCTGGGCTCCTTCACTATGGCATCAAATAAACCCTTCAACAAACCGCAAACCGAACCTCGCGAGCGCGATTTTCAGGTTGCTGGTCTGAAAGTCCCGCCGCACTCGATTGAAGCGGAACAATCGGTGTTGGGCGGTCTTATGCTGGATAACGAGCGCTGGGATGACGTCGCAGAGCGCGTGGTGTCTGATGATTTCTATACCCGTCCGCATCGCCATATCTTCACTGAAATGGGCCGTTTGCAGGAATCTGGCAGCCCGATTGACCTGATAACGCTTGCGGAATCGCTTGAGCGACAAGGGCAACTGGACAGCGTCGGCGGTTTTGCTTATCTGGCAGAACTATCAAAAAATACGCCAAGTGCGGCGAACATTAGCGCTTATGCGGATATCGTTCGCGAACGTGCCGTTGTCCGTGAAATGATCTCGGTGGCTAACGAAATCGCCGAAGCCGGTTTCGACCCGCAGGGGCGTACCAGCGAGGACTTGCTGGATCTGGCGGAATCTCGCGTCTTTAAAATCGCTGAAAGCCGCGCCAATAAAGACGAAGGCCCGAGAAACATTACCGAAGTGCTCGACGCTACCGTCGCCCGTATCGAGCAGCTTTTCCAGCAGCCGCATGACGGCGTTACCGGCGTGAACACCGGCTACGATGATCTCAATAAAAAAACCGCAGGCCTGCAGCCATCGGACTTGATTATTGTGGCGGCGCGTCCGTCGATGGGTAAAACGACATTTGCTATGAACCTCGTCGAAAATGCGGCGATGTTGCAGGATAAACCGGTACTGATCTTCAGTCTCGAAATGCCATCAGAACAGATTATGATGCGTTCTCTGGCATCATTGTCGCGCGTTGACCAGACCCGCATTCGTACCGGCCAGCTAGACGACGAAGATTGGGCGCGTATCTCCGGCACCATGGGGATCCTGCTGGAAAAACGTAACATCTATATTGATGACTCCTCCGGCCTGACGCCGACGGAAGTCCGTTCTCGTGCTCGCCGTATCGCCCGTGAACACGGCGGTATCGGGCTGATTATGATCGACTACCTCCAGCTGATGCGCGTGCCGTCGCTTTCCGACAACCGTACGCTGGAAATTGCTGAAATCTCCCGCTCACTCAAAGCCTTAGCCAAAGAGCTTCACGTGCCGGTGGTGGCGTTGTCGCAGCTTAACCGCTCCCTGGAACAACGTGCGGACAAGCGCCCGGTCAACTCCGACCTGCGTGAATCCGGCTCCATCGAGCAGGATGCCGACTTAATCATGTTCATCTATCGTGATGAGGTTTATCACGAAAACAGTGACTTAAAAGGCATTGCTGAGATTATTATCGGTAAACAGCGTAACGGCCCAATCGGTACGGTGCGCCTGACGTTTAACGGTCAATGGTCGCGTTTCGATAACTACGCAGGGCCGCAGTACGACGACGAATAACAAAGCAAATCAGGTTTATTAAGCAAACACTTATCAAGGAACACAAATGCAAGCGGCAACTGTAGTCATTAACCGCCGCGCTCTGCGACACAACCTGCAACGTCTGCGTGAACTGGCGCCTGCCAGCAAGCTGGTTGCGGTGGTGAAAGCGAACGCCTACGGACACGGTCTTCTTGAAACCGCGCGAACGCTCCCCGACGCCGATGCTTTTGGCGTGGCCCGTCTTGAAGAAGCATTGCGCCTGCGTGAGGGCGGGATCACCCAGCCCATCCTGCTGCTGGAAGGCTTCTTCAATGCAACAGACCTGCCGACCATCTCGGCGCAGCATCTGCACACCGCCGTGCACAACGTTGAGCAGCTCGAAGCGCTTGAAGCGGCACAGCTGAGCGAACCGGTCACCGTGTGGATGAAGCTTGATACCGGCATGCATCGCCTGGGCGTTCGCCCGGAAGAAGCCGATGCCTTTTATCAGCGTCTGAGCCAGTGCAAAAATGTGCGTCAGCCGGTGAATATCGTCAGCCACTTTGCCCGTGCCGATGAGCCCGAAAGTGGTGCGACGGAACGCCAGCTTGATATTTTCAACACCTTTACCGAAGGCAAGCCGGGCCAGCGTTCTATTGCAGCCTCAGGCGGGATCCTGCTGTGGCCGCAGTCGCACTTTGACTGGGCGCGTCCGGGGATCATTCTCTACGGTGTCTCGCCGCTGGAGCACAAGCCTTGGGGCCCGGATTTTGGAATGCAGCCGGTGATGTCGCTGACTTCCAGCCTGATTGCCGTCCGCGAGCATAAAGCGGGCGAGGCGGTCGGTTACGGCGGCACGTGGATTAGCGAACGCGATACCCGTTTAGGCGTGGTGGCCATGGGCTACGGGGATGGTTATCCGCGCGCGGCGCCTTCCGGTACGCCGGTGCTGGTGAACGGTCGGGAAGTGCCGATTGTCGGTCGTGTGGCAATGGACATGATCTGTGTCGATTTGGGGCCTGGAGCCGCGGATAAAACCGGTGACCCGGTGATTCTATGGGGTGACGGTCTACCGGTTGAGCGTATTGCAGAACTCACAAAAGTGAGTGCTTACGAACTTATTACGCGCCTGACTTCACGGGTGGCGATGAAGTATATCGATTAGTTTTACGCCGCTGTTCCCCGGCGTCACTGCGTTCGGCCGGGCTACGAATACTGTGATGCGCCGGATGGCGCTGGCGCTTATCCGGCCTACATCGGTGTTGGCTGTTTGCCGGATGGCGCTGGCGCTTATCCGGCCTACATCGGTGTTGGCTGTTTGCCGGATGGCGCTGGCGCTTATCCGGCCTACATTGGGTGTTGGCTGTGTGCCGGAGGCGCTGGCGCTTATCCGGCCTACATTGGGTGTTGGCTGTGTGCCGGAGGCGCTGGCGCTTATCCGGCCTACATTGGGTGTTGGCTGTGTGCCGGAGGCGCTGGCGCTTATCCGGCCTACATTGGGTGTTGGCTGTGTGCCGGAGGCGCTGGCGCTTATCCGGCCTACATTGGGTGTTGGCTGTGTGCCGGAGGCGCTGGCGCTTATCCGGCCTACATCCGGTGTTGGCTCCGTGCCGGATGATGCTTATCCCGCTTACATCGCATGTTTACTGTAGGCCGGATAAGGCGTTTACGCCGCCATCCGGCAATCTTTCGACTAAGCGAAACAACCTCTCGATCTTCTTTCCCATCCGGTTTATTGTGTTATTTCCTGCCTTCTGTAAACCTGGAGAACCATCGCGTGTTTCAAAAAGTTGACGCCTATGCGGGCGACCCCATTCTTTCATTAATGGAACGCTTTAAAGAAGATCCCCGCAGCGAGAAAGTAAACCTCAGCATCGGTCTGTTCTATAACGAAGACGGTATCATCCCGCAGCTAAACTCCGTGGCAAAAGCTGAAGCACGTTTGAATGCGCAGCCGCACGGTGCGTCCTTATATCTGCCGATGGAAGGCCTTAATAGCTATCGCCATACCGTAGCGCCGCTGCTATTTGGCGCAGACCACCCGGTTCTCCAACAACAGCGCGTCGCCACTATCCAAACGGTTGGCGGCTCCGGCGCGTTAAAAATTGGCGCTGATTTTCTCAAACGCTACTTCCCGGGCTCCGGCGTATGGGTCAGCGACCCGACCTGGGAAAACCATATTGCCATTTTTGAAGGTGCGGGCTTCACCGTCGGCACTTATCCGTGGTTTGACAGCGAAACCAACGGCGTTCGCGTTAATGCGCTGCTGGAAGCGCTAAACGCACTGCCTGCACGCAGTATTGTGCTGCTGCATCCATGCTGCCATAACCCAACCGGTGCGGACCTGACGCATCAAGAGTGGGATGCGGTGGTTAAAGTGCTGAAAGCGCGTGAGCTGATCCCGTTCCTCGACATCGCCTATCAGGGCTTTGGCGCGGGAATGGACGACGATGCCTACGCGATCCGCGCGATTGCCGATGCGGGCCTGCCTGCGCTGGTCAGCAACTCGTTCTCTAAAATCTTCTCCCTCTACGGCGAGCGTGTCGGCGGCCTGTCAGTTGTTTGTGAAGACAACGAAACGGCGCTGCGCGTACTGGGCCAACTGAAAGCAACCGTTCGTCGCAACTACTCCAGCCCGCCAAATTACGGTGCGCAGGTGGTGGCAACGGTGCTGGGCGATGCACAGTTGAAGGCAGAGTGGTTGGCCGAAGTGGAAGGGATGCGCGTGCGTATTCAGCACATGCGCGAGGCGTTGGTAAAAGTACTGAAAGAAGAGATGCCGAACGGCAACTTTGACTATCTCCTGAAGCAGCGTGGGATGTTCAGCTACACCGGCCTGAGTGCCGCTCAGGTGGATCGCCTACGCGATGAGTTCGGCATTTACCTGATCGCTAGCGGGCGTATGTGCATGGCAGGCCTCAACAGCCGTAACGTTCAGCGTGTAGCAAAAGCGTTCGCGGCCGTCATGTAAGTATGCACTCACTCTGGTTTGGGGCTTTATTCTGGGCCAGAGTGAGATGAAAACATCAAAGTGTGATCACCTTACTTTTTCCAGGATTATTCTCAGAAAAACCTTCCTTTCCCCCCTCCCAGACGGTAAGGTCGCAGGGCTTTTATTTGAAGCGCCTCTCACTTTATGACAATAACGACTCGACGATTTAAGGGAAACCATGCGCAAGATCACGCAAGCTCTCAGTGCCGTCTGCTTGTTATTTGCACTGAATTCTACGGTGACGGCCCATGCCTCGTCACCGTCTCCGCTCTATCCCGGTACCGATGTGGCGAAACTTGCCGAACAAGCGCCAATCCACTGGGTTTCAGTTGCCCAAATTGAAAATAGTTTGCTCGGCCATCCGCCGATGGCGGTCGGTTTTGATATCGATGATACCGTGCTGTTTTCCAGCCCCGGCTTCTGGCGTGGACAAAAGACCTACTCACCGGATTCCCAGGATTACCTGAAAAACCCAGAATTCTGGGAAAAAATGAACAACGGCTGGGATGCTTTCAGTATTCCGAAAGAGGTGGCCCGCTCGCTGATTGCGATGCACGTGAAGCGCGGCGATAGCATTTACTTTGTGACCGGCCGGAGCCAGACCAAAACCGAAACCGTATCAAAAACGCTGCAGGACGATTTTTTGATCCCTGGCGCCAGCATGAATCCGGTCATTTTCGCTGGTGACCATCCGGGCCAGAACAGCAAAACCCAGTGGCTTAAGGAGAAAAATATCCGCGTGTTCTACGGTGATTCTGACAACGACATCACCGCCGCGCGTGAAGTGGGTGCCCGTGCTATCCGCGTCCTGCGCGCTTCTAACTCGACCTATCGCCCGCTGCCGCAAGCCGGCGCGTTTAACGAAGAAGTTATCGTTAACTCTGAGTACTAACGCCAACCCGTTGTAGGCAGGATAAGGCGTTTACGCCGCCATCCGGCAGCATAGAGCAGATTGCTGGATGGCGCTTCGCTTATCCGGCCTACAATTTGTACCAATAAATGATGCTTTTTTAGTCAAAATAAGCTGCCGGGAGGTTTATCCTTTCGGCATCTTGTAGCACACTGAAATGATGCTTTTTTGCACAAAAATGGTTTGTGAGACTTAAAGGAGTAAAAATGATGACCAGTTCGGATCTTCTGCAGTACTGCATGGCGAAACGTGGCGCGGAACAGAGCGTACACAGTGACTGGAAGGCAACACAGATTAAAGTGGCCGACGTGCTGTTTGCGATGGTGAAGGATGTTGAAGACCGCCCGGCGGTGTCGCTGAAAACCAGCCCCGAACTGGCAGAACTGCTGCGCCAGCAGCATAAAGATGTGCGCCCAAGCCGCCATCTCAATAAAGCGCACTGGAGCACCGTTTACCTGGACGGCTCGCTGCCGGGCTCACAAATTTATTATCTGGTGGATGCGTCGTATCAGCTGGCGGTGGATCTGCTGCCGGAAACGCTCCGACAGCAGCTCTACTCGTGATTAACCCAGCAAAGGCTTCAGGAAACGCGCGGTGTGCGAGGCTTCGCAGTTAGCCACCGTTTCTGGCGTACCGGAAACGAGGATTTCACCCCCGCCGCTGCCGCCTTCTGGCCCCAGGTCGACAATCCAGTCCGCCGTTTTAATGACGTCGAGGTTGTGCTCAATCACCACGATGGTGTTGCCCTGATCCCTAAGCTGATGCAGCACTTCCAGCAGCTGCTGGATGTCCGCAAAGTGCAGGCCGGTCGTTGGCTCATCCAGAATATACAGCGTCTGGCCGGTGCCGCGTTTTGACAGCTCACGCGCCAGCTTCACGCGCTGTGCTTCACCGCCGGACAGCGTGGTCGCCGATTGGCCAAGACGAATATAGGTGAGGCCTACGTCCATCAGCGTTTGCAGCTTACGCGCCAGCGCCGGAACGGCATCAAAGAACTCACGTGCTTCTTCAATGGTCATATCCAGCACTTCGTGGATGGTCTTGCCTTTGTACTTAATCTCCAGCGTTTCGCGGTTATAGCGTTTGCCTTTGCACTGGTCGCACGGCACGTAGATATCCGGCAGGAAGTGCATCTCGACTTTGATGACGCCATCGCCCTGACAGGCTTCGCAGCGTCCACCGCGCACGTTAAAGCTAAAGCGCCCCGGCGTATAGCCACGGGTACGTGACTCCGGTACACCGGCAAATAGCTCACGCACTGGCGTGAAGACCCCGGTGTAGGTCGCCGGGTTAGAGCGCGGCGTACGGCCAATCGGGCTCTGGTCGATGTCGATAACCTTATCGAAATGCTCAAGCCCCTGCACGTCACGATATGGCGCGGGTTCAGCGATGGTCGCGCCATTTAGCTGAGTCTGCGCAATCGGGAACAGCGTGTCATTGATCAGGGTCGATTTACCCGAACCGGACACCCCGGTGATGCAGGTAAACAGGCCAACCGGCAGCGTCAGGGTCACGTCTTTTAAGTTGTTACCCGATGCGCCCGTCAGTTTGAGCACTTTTTCCGGGTCTGCCGGCACACGATTTTTTGGCACTTCAATTTTACGTTTACCGCTCATGAACTGCCCGGTTAACGACTCCGGCACCGCCATAATGTCGTCAAGCGTCCCTTCCGCGACGACCTGACCGCCATGCACACCTGCACCGGGGCCAATGTCGATAACGTGGTCGGCGGCGCGAATGGCATCTTCATCATGCTCAACCACAATCACCGTGTTGCCAAGATTACGCAGGTGGATAAGCGTTCCCAGTAGACGTTCGTTATCGCGCTGGTGCAGGCCGATAGACGGTTCGTCCAGCACGTACATCACGCCAACCAACCCCGCGCCAATCTGGCTCGCCAGACGGATACGCTGGGCCTCGCCGCCGGACAACGTTTCCGCTGAACGCGACAGGGTCAGATAGTTCAGGCCAACGTTGACGAGGAACTTCAGGCGATCGCCAATCTCTTTTAGCACTTTCTCAGCAATTTTTGCTCGCTGACCGGATAGCTTCATGTTGGTGAAGAAATCCAGCGCATGACCGATGCTCATATCCGAGATGGTGGGCAGCGGCGTATTCTCAACGTACACGTGGCGCGCTTCGCGGCGCAGACGGGTGCCGTCACAGCTGGTGCAGGAGCGGTTGCTGATAAATTTCGCCAGTTCTTCACGTACTGCGCTGGATTCCGTCTCTTTATAACGGCGCTCCATATTATGCAGCACGCCTTCAAACGGATGGCGACGCACGGAGGTGTCGCCACGGTCGTTGATGTACTTAAATTCAATCGACTCTTTGCCAGACCCGCTAAGAATTGCTTTCTGTGCGGTGGCGCTCAGGCTTTCCCATGGCGCTTCTACATCGAACTTGTAGTGCTCTGCCAGCGATTTCAGCATCTGGAAGTAGTAGAAATTGCGACGATCCCAGCCGCGAATTGCGCCACCGGCAAGCGATAGCTCAGGATTCTGGATAACGCGGTCAGGATCGAAATATTGCTGCACGCCCAGACCATCACAGGTCGGGCAGGCGCCAGCCGGGTTGTTGAACGAGAACAGGCGCGGTTCTAGCTCACGCATGCTGTAGCCGCAAATCGGGCAGGCGAAGTTGGCGGAGAACAGCAGTTCTTCCGCGTTCGGGTCATCCATATCGGAGACCACCGCCGTACCGCCGGAGAGATCCAGCGCGGTTTCAAAGGACTCAGCCAGTCGCTGCGTCAAATCGTCACGAACTTTAAAGCGGTCAATCACCACTTCAATGGTGTGTTTCTTTTGCAGTTCGAGCTTTGGCGGATCGGACAGGTCACACACTTCGCCGTCAATACGCGCGCGGATATAGCCCTGGCTTGCCAGGTTTTCCAGCGTTTTGGTGTGCTCGCCTTTGCGTTCTTTGATGATAGGCGCCAGCAGCATAAGACGTTTGCCTTCAGGCTGTGACAGCACGTTATCGACCATCTGGCTGACGGTTTGCGCCGCCAGCGGCACGTCGTGGTCCGGGCAGCGCGGTTCGCCGACGCGAGCGTACAGCAGACGCAGATAGTCGTGAATTTCGGTGATGGTACCGACGGTAGAGCGTGGGTTGTGCGAGGTCGATTTCTGCTCGATAGAAATCGCTGGCGACAGCCCTTCAATATGATCGACGTCCGGCTTTTCCATCAACGACAGGAACTGACGCGCATAGGCAGAAAGCGATTCTACATAGCGGCGCTGTCCCTCGGCGTAGAGGGTGTCGAAAGCCAATGAAGATTTACCAGACCCAGACAGCCCGGTCACGACAATCAGTTTGTCGCGAGGGATGACGAGGTTGATGTTTTTGAGATTATGGGTGCGGGCGCCCCGAACTTCGATCTTATCCATTCACCTTTCCCGGTAGAAGATACACGGATTGCCTGGTTTGTTTGAAGGACAAACGGCAGAAACGGCTAATTATGACACAACTTAACCTGAATGAATATACAGTATTGGAATGCCCAATGGAGTAACTGCTGAAAATTGCAGCGCAATAAGATGTTTAGTTGAATCTGCCTCGCAGCTACCAAAATAGCGTCTGGAAATGATACACTGGCGCGTTTACACTTAATCAAGACACATATTCAGGAGAGACAAACATGGCCAGCAGAGGCGTAAACAAGGTGATTCTCGTCGGTAACCTGGGCCAGGACCCGGAAGTGCGCTATATGCCGAATGGTGGCGCAGTTGCCAACATTACGCTGGCTACTTCCGAATCCTGGCGCGATAAAGCGACCGGTGAAATGAAAGAGCAGACCGAATGGCACCGCGTCGTGCTGTTTGGCAAGCTGGCGGAAGTTGCGGGCGAATACCTGCGTAAGGGCTCTCAGGTTTATATCGAAGGCCAGCTGCGTACCCGTAAGTGGACCGATCAGTCCGGAGCTGAAAAGTACACCACTGAAGTGGTCGTGAACGTGGGCGGCACCATGCAGATGCTCGGCGGCCGTCAGGGCGGCGGCGCACCAGCAGGCGGTAATGCTGGCGGCCAGCAGCAGGGCGGTTGGGGTCAGCCTCAGCAGCCACAGGGCGGCAATCAGTTCAGCGGCGGCGCGCAGTCTCGTCCGCAGCAGCAGCCTCAGTCTGCACCAGCGCAGTCCAACGAACCACCAATGGACTTCGACGACGATATCCCATTCTAAGACTCGCGATTTCGCGAACTCAGAATATGAAAACCCTGCTTCGGCAGGGTTTTTGCTTTTTAGAGACGTCCGTCTAAGCCCACGCTCTGACCCTGCATTTGTAGGCATGATAAGCGAAGCGCCATCAGGCACAAGCGCGTAGCGGCGTAACCCCAATATAGTCGCGGCGTTCTCGCGCTCAGTTCGCCATTGATGCGTCATTGAGAACCGGCAGAATCGGTGGCTTCCCGGTTGCCACACGCTTGCGGTTCATTTCGTCAAGAATCAGCCGATAAGCGATGTAGTATTTATAGATATTGCTGACGTAGGTCACCGTCTCTGCGCCAATCTTCTCTGCGGCAAGATTTTCGACGTTACCAAACCAGATATCAGGATCAAAACCGCGTTTTTTCGTTTCCACCCGCAGCCGGGCAATACGTGCTGGCCCGGCGTTATAGGAGGCGAAGGAAAACAGCGCTTTATCCAGCTGCGTCATGGGTTCGTCGGCATAGTAACGATCGATCATCCAGCGCATATATTTCACCCCGGCATGAATGTTGGGATCCAGCAGCTTGATATCGCCCACCTTTAACTCTTTACCGGTTTTTGGCATCACCTGCATCACGCCAATCGCCCCGACGTGGCTACGCACCGACTGATCTAGCCGCGATTCCTGATATCCCTGCGCGGCCATCAGGAGCCAGTCAACATCATAACGGTCGCCATATTTTCTGAATACTTCCACCATCTTAAGAAACTTGCGGCGCTCCCTCTCTGCGGCGGCATTCTTGACGTAGTCCGCGCTCTTCAGATAACGCAGCAAAAGCGTATTACCCAGCGTGCTGCCCTGGCGGTGGTCTTTAACAAAATCATTAAGTTCCGCCAGGAGCTTAGGATTATTTTTACGCACTGCCCAGGCGATGCTGCCGTCATCTCGAAGCACCACCTTTTCGTGTATCTTAATTTTGGGGAATACCTGTTTCCAGAATATCGCTTTGTGGCGGTCGACCACGGTCAGTTGAATCAGCCCCGCGTTAAGCATCTCCAACAGATCTTCATCCTCCAGCGCTTCAGGAGCCGGTTTGATGATGACAAGAGGGCGCTTTTCTTCGGTGAACCGCACATTCAGGGCAGCCAGGCTTTCGTAATAGCTTGATGAGAGACGCACAAATACCGTCTTGCCGGAGAGATCGTCCAGACTCTTTATTTGCACAGACGCTGGGCCCGAGATCAGCAGTTCTTTGATCCCGGAGTAGAGCGGTTGGGTGAAGGCGACTTCTTGCTGACGGGAAGGGGTGATGGTGAGGTTGGCGGCGGCGATATCTCCTTTACCTTCATTGAGGGCGGTAAAAAGCGTATCTCGTGTTACCGGCACAAAGATTATCCGTACCTTAAGATGGCGCTGCTTAAGCTTCTTATCTTTCGCCAGTTGTGCATTCAGACTGCGCTCAAAGGCGGCGAAAATATCGTGAGTTGCCCCGCGCTGCTGGCCTTTAGTGATGAAAAAAAAGGTCTTACTGTAGGTGGTTAACACCCGGATCACCCGCCGGTCGAGCAGTCCGGGAAGATCGCCCGTCCACGGCTGCATAATGGTTTCGATATTGACCTCCAGAGTAGTTGGAGGGGCCTCTTCTGTAGGGGTGGCATAGCCGGGACGGATTAGCATTAAAGCGCTAAGACAAGAAATCAGGAGACGACAAAAGAAGATGACTTTCATGGTACGCCTCACAACTCAGGTATTTGGCAGTTCTCCTGCCTTCGAAGGACTTAAGAACAGCGAAGGTCTGATGCTAGTAAATCGTATCTTACACGTAGCGATCTCCTTAGGAGACATTATCAGTATGTCGGAAGATCTCTAATAATGAATGGTTAGTTTTATAGGGATACTTACAAACCGGCCGGCATCATCTTACTCATAGATGACGATGGCATCGTTGTTCCGGGCTTGCGTCAGGCGGCGGAGGATATCGTAGGTGAAGGCTGTGCGGCTGAGTACGCGGTGGCTGTCTCCGTGTGTCACTTCCTCATCGGTCACCTGGTCGGTGGCGCTGTAGCGGCGGTGGAGAAACGGGATTTGAGACCGGAACGGGTGTTACCGTGAAGATTTCGGAGGGGTGTTTTGTGCTGATGGCTGACTGTAACGAGGTGCAGGAACTGCGCGAGCAGCTTTATCAGGCTAGACAGGTGGTTAAGGGTATTAAGGATGGAGTATTTAGTGTACTAAACGAGAGCTAAATAATAAAAAAGCCGGGAGAATTTAATTTTCTTACCCGGGTTTTTTATTTCAAAATTAAGCCAACCTGTTTAGATTACACTAATAGACTGTTGATTTTATCCTTAATCCTTTTTATTCCTATCAGAAGTTCATCATTCTGGTTGTCAGTATTTACTTGAGAAAGGAAAAACCTTAATTTAAGTAATATTTCTGCAGAGGTAAAACTAAAATTTATGGTGTCCTCAATGTTATTAGCAACACTTTCGTTGCCTGTGCCTTTAAGTTTAACAATCAGTAATCGAATGTCACTATAAAATTTATCATTCATAATCAATGCTTACTAAAAGAAATAAGTTCAACACCATCCTTAGGAACTACAACTTCAATACCTCCACCAAGATTATCTCCTATACCCGGAGCAGGACGAGTAATAAAATCTTCACCAGGCTTCAATTTAGCAGTCATAAGGAAATTATTTCGATCAATATTTTCCTGAGTTATCCCATATCTACCAGCATATCCTGAAGTTGAAGGATGTTCTAAAGCCCAAAATTGAGCACCAGTTGTTTCACTTCGTCCAATTGTTCCCATACGATAAAGAGTGGAACCATTTTCGACTTTTAATCTTGCGGCCAGAGTCTCAGGTGAGTTGGATTGATTTGCTGAGCCGTAAGGTGTTTCAACACATTTTTTGCACAACCCCAGCAGATCAATATATTTCAGCGGGTTTGATACATAACTGTACGGATTAACCCCCCCGTAAGTCCCACCGGGTCCGCACACAGATACTGCCCGCTCCCGCAATCATAGTACCGGAACCGGTTGTAATACAACCCCGATTCCTCATCTTCATAATGCCCGGAAAGCGCAGGCGGCAGGTGAGGGCGTCTTCATTATTCCTGCCTTCTTCCCGGCTCCACAACTGTTGTTTGCCCCGCCAGACTATCGTGCCGTCCTCAGTCAGCAGCTCCTGAATCCGGCCCACCGTATCCGTGATGGCATAGTGCAACTGGCTTTTCTCATAACGCGCCAGCGGCGTAAAACGCCCCGGTTCGTATATCCAGCGAATGGTGTTTTCGTATTCCGGTGTTCCATCAGCACTGACGGAGATTTCCTCGATAAACTGGTCACCATTCCAGCGGAAGTCCGAGCCGGATTAGATTACGTAATGGCTACCATCTTTCTATTCTGGCCAGAAATGCCTTGCATGCATCATTTTCTGTAGAATAATATTTAGGCTCTGTTCTATGCCCTCGTTCACTATAAAATACACACCAAACACTAAAATCCTCAACTAGGCATAAAGATTCGTTCCTTTCTTCCCCAATAGAATAACAATCAGGGTCAATATTTTTTTTAATCAAAGCATTAAGTAATTCAACCTTATCCACAACATTTACCTTTTATCTTTTTGATTTCTTTTAGATACCCTGAGTTAATGTAACTCTGAACTGATTTATCAAGCTGATATTGGGTTCCCATCCCCATTTCACCAAACCAAGGGGCAATTTTACTCTCTTGTACATTTGATATAGGTTTGAGGGCCTCGTAAACCGTATAATCTTTATTATTTGAACCAGGTGGTAATGCTCGCATTGTGTATGGTGTACCAACTGGAGATGTATAACTCCCACCAGGATGACCATAACGATCAATTTTAGCTCCAGGTTGTAATTCAGAGATTGTTACATCCCCATAAGCCCCATCATTCGGCGGCCAGTAAGTTACCGGATAGCTACTTAATCCAAGTGGATCAACATATTTCAACGAATTCGATACATAATTGTACGGGGTTAATCCCCCCGCCAGCCCTATCGGGTCAGTGCAAAGATACTGCCCTGTGTCGCGATCATAGTACCGGAACCCGTTGTAGTGACCAAATTTACTGTGCCACTACAGCCCGTATTCCATCTGTTGATGAATGCCGTTGCCGCCCGTGTACGTTAGCAGATTGCCGTAACGGTCATACTCAAAACCTTCCTATTCATTAGTTGGTTTCTAAATATCTATCAACAGACTTTTCAACATTTTCCAGAACGTCAGTAATAGGATGAAGATAATCATTATACATTTCTGCATACCTACGGGGAAAACCCCTGAGAGGATTATTAACAAGAGTATTATCGATAACTGTTAATTTTAGTTTATCAAGGTCAGCAATCAACTCTTTTAAGCCACCTTTATTTTCACTGTTCATAATATTCTCGATATAAACAGATGCTTTGTTAATTTTATTTAAAAGGTTATTTTTTTCCATAAGTTCCCCCTACTGTAAGAATCGAACATCGCTTATCCAGTTAGCTGGATAGCCATGTGGCAAAAGTATCTGATCAACCCCA
This sequence comes from Enterobacteriaceae bacterium, assembly GCA_902363335.1. Classification (GTDB taxonomy): domain Bacteria; phylum Pseudomonadota; class Gammaproteobacteria; order Enterobacterales; family Enterobacteriaceae; genus Kluyvera. Next base: position 67,015 of record CABIZV010000012.1, read on the forward strand.
CCTTTGAGTACTGCACCTGACATCATCGTTTGCTTTTCAACTTTCCCAACTTGAAGAATTGTTCCTTTAGGTACATTAATTGTCGCCTCAAAGTACCTTGTATTCTTCCATTCAGGTAGAAGTGCGGAGTCTATTTTTACCTGAATTTTATTCGATGCTGGTGATGTACTAACAAAAGAACCATCCATTTTTGCATTACCACCGAATACCCGGTATAAATTCATGTCTTCGGTAGTCATTACGGTTTTGTATTCTCCGTTTTGAAAGGAGTCTTTTATCCAGGCAGGTAGAGCAGTTTTATCAATTTCTCTGTACTTGCCTTCAATTCCACGTTTACATAATCCAAGTGGATCGATCCAAGTTAACGGATTAGGTAAGTATGAATACGGATTTATCCCCCCACGTAGCCCTATCGGGTCCGCGCACAAATACTGCCCGCTCCCGCAATCATAGTACCGGAACCGGTTGTAATACAACCCCGATTCCTTATCTTCATACTGCCCCGGAAAACGCAGGCGGCAGGCCGGTGCATCCTCCTTATTCCGGCTT
>CABIZV010000013.1 GCA_902363335.1 Enterobacteriaceae bacterium
TTGTCTGATAAATTGTTAAAGAGCAGTGCAACACGGCTTTCGCTCACTGTTGCGAGGTGGCGTATATTACGCTTTCCTCTTTCAGAGTCAAGCGTTTAATTTCGCTTTTCTCTGCCGGTGTTCTTCTTGAGAGCCCCGCTGACCCGGCGGCTTGTTTGCCGTTGTTCCGTCTCAGTGGGGTCGCATTATAGGGAGTTTCTTTCACCCCGCAACCCTTAAATGACAGAAAAATGACTGACTGCTGCAATCCCCAGCAGAACCCCGCCTTATACCAATTTACACACAGAGTTATCCACATTCTTGCTCATCATTTCCCCTGTTCCTGTCATTCTGTCCCTTATATAGAGGTGCAAAATCCAGGGCTCGGCGGAAACAAAAAAATTCGCGAGCGTTGCGCAAACGTTTTCGTTACAATGCTGCGGCAAAACAAGGATGCCCCATAAGGGGCGTTAGCTGAGTTTTTCCGCAAGAATTCACCTAACGCTCTCTGTAATAGTCAAATCCAGGGGATTTACCATGCAACAACGTCGTCCAGTCCGCCGCGCTCTGCTCAGTGTTTCTGACAAGGCCGGTATCATCGAGTTCGCCCAAGCACTTTCCGCACGCGGCGTGCAGCTGCTGTCTACAGGCGGCACCGCCCGTCTGTTAGCTGAGAAAGGTCTGCCGGTAACCGAAGTTTCCGATTACACCGGTTTCCCGGAAATGATGGATGGACGCGTCAAAACCCTGCATCCAAAAGTACACGGTGGCATTCTTGGTCGTCGTGGTCAGGACGATGCCATTATGGAACAGCATCATATCGAACCTATCGATATGGTGGTTGTTAACCTATATCCGTTCGCTGAGACCGTTGCCCGCGACGGCTGCTCACTGGAAGATGCGGTCGAGAATATCGACATTGGTGGCCCAACGATGGTTCGCTCTGCGGCCAAGAACCACAAAGACGTGGCCATCGTGGTCAAGAGCAGCGACTACATCGCGATTATTAGTGAGATGGACGCGAACAACGGTTCACTCACCCTCAATACTCGCTTCGATCTCGCCATTAAAGCTTTCGAACACACCGCCGCCTACGACAGCATGATTGCCAACTACTTCGGCAGCATGGTTCCGGCCTATCACGGCGAAAGCAAAGAAGCGGCTGGCCGCTTCCCGCGCACCCTGAACCTGAACTTCATTAAGAAGCAGGATATGCGCTACGGCGAAAACAGCCACCAGCAGGCTGCCTTCTATATAGAAGAGAATGTTAAAGAAGCTTCGGTTGCCACTGCGACACAGGTTCAGGGCAAAGCACTCTCTTATAACAACATCGCTGATACCGATGCGGCGCTGGAGTGCGTGAAAGAGTTCAACGATCCTGCCTGCGTTATCGTCAAGCACGCGAACCCGTGCGGCGTGGCTGTCAGCACCTCTATTCTTGACGCCTATGACCGCGCGTATAAAACCGACCCAACATCTGCATTTGGCGGCATCATCGCATTTAACCGCGAGCTGGATGCTGAAACGGCGCAGGCGATTATCTCCCGCCAGTTTGTCGAAGTGATCATCGCGCCGTCTGCAACAGAGGAAGCACTGAAGATCACCGCCGCCAAACAGAACGTTCGCGTCCTGACCTGTGGTCAATGGGACAACCGCGTTGCCGGTCTGGACTTCAAGCGTGTGAACGGCGGTCTGTTGGTTCAGGATCGCGACCTGGGTATGGTCACTGAAGGCGAACTGCGTGTGGTTTCTAAACGCCAGCCGACCGAACAAGAGCTACGTGATGCGCTATTCTGCTGGAAAGTTGCGAAGTTCGTGAAATCCAACGCCATTGTTTACGCTAAAGAGAACATGACTATCGGGATAGGCGCAGGCCAGATGAGCCGCGTTTACTCTGCGAAGATTGCCGGTATCAAAGCCGCCGATGAAGGTCTGGAAGTGAAAGGTTCCGCCATGGCATCCGATGCCTTCTTCCCGTTCCGCGATGGTATTGATGCCGCTGCCGCCGTCGGCGTGAGCTGCGTTATCCAGCCTGGCGGTTCTATCCGCGACGAAGAAGTGATTGCTGCAGCCGACGAACACGGTATTGCGATGATCTTCACCGACATGCGCCACTTCCGCCATTAATTCACGGAGCAGACGATGAAAGTATTAGTTATTGGCAACGGCGGGCGCGAGCACGCCCTGGCCTGGAAAGCAGTACAGTCGCCAAACGTCGAGACCGTTTTTGTGGCTCCGGGTAATGCGGGCACCGCGCTGGAGCCTGCATTGCAAAATGTGGCTATTGGCGTCACCGATATCCCGGCACTGCTGGCTTTTGCCCAGCGTGAGAACATTGACCTGACCATCGTTGGCCCGGAAGCGCCGCTGGTGATTGGCGTCGTCGATGCGTTCCGCGCAGCCGGCCTGAAAATCTTTGGCCCAACCGAAGGTGCTGCACAGCTTGAAGGCTCCAAAGCCTTCACCAAAGATTTCCTTGCTCGTCATAAGATCCCGACGGCGGAGTACCAGAATTTCACCGAAATCGAACCCGCGCTGGCCTACCTGCGTGAGAAAGGCGCGCCGATCGTTATCAAGGCCGACGGTCTGGCTGCCGGTAAAGGCGTCATCGTGGCGATGACGCTTGAAGAAGCCGAAGCCGCCGTACACGATATGCTCGCTGGTAACGCCTTTGGCGATGCGGGTCATCGCATCGTGATTGAAGAGTTCCTCGACGGTGAAGAAGCGAGCTTTATCGTGATGGTTGACGGCGAGCACGTTCTGCCAATGGCCACCAGCCAGGATCACAAGCGTGTCGGCAATGGCGATACCGGCCCGAACACCGGCGGGATGGGCGCATACTCTCCAGCGCCGGTTGTGACGGATGAAGTTCATCAGCGCACCATGGAACGGATCATCTGGCCAACCGTCAAAGGTATGGCGGCGGAAGGCAACACCTACACCGGTTTCCTGTATGCGGGTCTGATGATCGACAAGCAGGGCAATCCGAAGGTTATCGAGTTCAACTGCCGCTTCGGCGATCCAGAAACCCAGCCGATCATGCTGCGCATGAAATCAGATCTGGTGGATCTGTGCCTTGCCGCCTGCGACGGCAAGCTGGACGAGAAAACCTCCGAATGGGATGAGCGCGCTGCGCTCGGCGTGGTGATCGCCGCTGGCGGTTATCCGGGCGACTACCGTACCGGAGACGTTATCCACGGTCTGCCGCTGGAAGAAGCTGCCGACGGCAAAGTGTTCCACGCCGGAACCAAACTTGCCGATGATGAGCGCGTACTGACGAACGGCGGCCGCGTCCTTTGTTCTACTGCGCTGGGCCATACCGTTGCACAAGCACAGCAACGCGCGTACGCGTTAATGACCGATATCCACTGGGACGGCAGCTTTAGCCGTAACGATATCGGCTGGCGCGCCATCGAGCGCGAGCAAATCTAACGGCTAAGCCTGACAATCATCTCCAGTTAACGGGTGGCTTCATTTTATGTTGCCGCCCGTTTTTTTGGCGCTGTCAGTAGACCTTAGAAGGTTTTTTCCGTCGGCTGCCAGGTACAGTAGTCCTGATTCGCCACCAGCAGGAGCTGAGAGCCCTCAGGCGCTTCCAGCCAGGCGATACTCACCTCTGCGCTTGAACGCTTCTGACGGCTGGCTATGTGCCCCAGTGCGCGGCTATCGAAATCAGGCTTCACCGTTTCCCCTTCACAGGTTGTCACGCTCTGGTCAGCATGCCAGCGGCCCTGACGTAACACCACTTTCCCCAGACGCAGCGCGTCACTGGTTTGGCGGATCTGCTCAGCACGATAGCGATACAGCGCAACCTGGTCACTGGAGAGCTGCTGCTTTTGCCCGTCCACTTCCCGTTGCATAAAACTCAGCTCGCCGTTGCTGTCAAAACGGGCACGGATATGTTCAGGGGGATGAGCGAAAATATTGAGTTCGATAAGTTGCAGTTTATCGCCCTGCCAGCGGTACTCGCTGGTTGAGGTGCTGCCGCTGTGCCACGGGCTGAAGGCGGACAACAGGCGCGTCTCGCCGCCGCTATCTTTACGCCAGATGCGCACGGCACCCTGCGTGTCAGCATAGCCGCTGGCGGTAAAAGGGGGTAATGCGTTGTTATGGCTACAAGCTGTCAGCAACAGTACGCCTGCCAGCCCCGATAATCGGCGCCAGATAAACGAAAGGGGCGAAGCCGCCCCTTCTTTAAAACTGTTCACTGCCACGCAATCTTACTTAACCGCGTCTTTCAGTGCTTTGCCTGAAACAAATGCCGGCACGTTAGCTGCGGCGATTTTGATTTCATTACCGGTCTGCGGGTTGCGGCCAGTACGCTCGGCGCGGTGGTTCACCTTGAAGGTACCGAAACCAACCAGTTGCACAGCATCACCTTCTTTCAGAGACTCAGTAATAGCAGCCAGGGTGGATTCCAGTGCAGCTTTTGCCTGGGTTTTAGACAGTTCAGCCTTGTCCGCAATTACATCAATCAGTTGAGTCTTGTTCATAAGTTATCCTTACAATGTGTTTATCGCTTGCTAAGCATCGAGTGCGACGGAAATGCCATAAAAGCACCCACCTGCATACACGCACCGATAGCCACTTTTTTTCGCCCTCCAAATGTAGACCAGACGGGGGGCAGATGTGAAGCCTTCAGGCGTGACAATTCAGGCGGTAAATCACGTTTTATTGTCTCATTGCTGAAAATTTATACCAATATTGCTCTCACCGGCTTCGCGGAGGTCCGCACGCAACCCTTTAATCAGTTCCAGGTCGCGTTCTTCACACTCGGCTAAAAGACGGAAAATCTCCCACTGAATGTCCCATTCTTGCTCAACGGCAGGGTTCAATTTCAGCTCTTCATCGGTCATTTCCTGACCTGCCTGGGTCATTTCCAGCATCGCCACGGTGGTAATAGAACACTTACTCACTTCAATTGCGTGTTCGAGCGTCTCACCACTTAAACGAGAGTGAATTAACTCACTCAATGCCACGCACGCATCGATTGCCGGATAGACGCCGTACAAATCATAGTCGTCAGCGACCGGAATCGCCTCTTCAAATTTCTCAAGCTGGCTGTCGAAATTGATTTTGGCATCTTTGACGGTCAGCGATTCCCAAACCAAATCGAGAATACGGCGATAAATTTGTCCATCCCCAAATTCCGTCTGCTTACAAAACATGGCGTAGTTCGGGTACATGCGCTCACACAGGCAAGCCATAAAAGTGACGTGCTGCCAGCTTTCCAGCTTCTCCAGGCGCAGATGAATCGGATTTTGTAACATGATGAGTTCTCAAATACGGAAATTAACCGCAGTTTACCCGATATGGGGCGTTTTGGCTTTAAGCCGCGTAAAAGCCGGTCGTCCAGATGCCACCGCATCCGCCCAGCGGGTAGGTTCAGGCAGGCGATAACCGTTCATGCAGCGCTGCACCCATTGCAGTGCGCTATCCATGCTTACGCGGTGGCCGGTAGAAATAAATAACGGATTGCAGCGCACTTTGCTGCGCCAGACCCAGGCCAGTTGCTCACCTTTGTCCAACAGCGGCGCCAATGCGCCGGGTTCGGCGGCAAGCGGCTCAAACTTACCGCATAGCCGCTTTTTCGCCACGCCAATGGTGGGAACGTCCACCAGCAGGCCAAAATGGCTGGCGACGCCAAGACGACGCGGGTGGGAAATCCCGTGACCATCGACAAACAACAGATCGGGCTTTTGCGAAAGCTGCTGCCACGCCGCCATCAGCGCTGGCGTTTCGCGAAAAGAGAGGAAGCCGGGAATGTACGGCATGGCGGTGGCGACGCGCGCCACCTGGTACTCAACCAGCTCCAGCGAAGGGTAGGATAACAATACCATCGCCGCTCGCGTCACTTCACCGCCCTGCTCAAAGCCGACATCAGCCCCGCCGAACAAAGTCGGCGGATCGTTGTTAAAGCGATCCTCGCGGATCACCGATGAAGCCAGTTCAAGCTGCTGCGCGCGTAGTGATGCGAGATCCATATTGATTCCTTAGCGGTGGTATTGTGCCGACAGGCGGTGTACCGCCTCCACAAAGACGCCAGCGTGTTCCGGCGGCACATCCTGATGGATGCCGTGGCCGAGGTTAAAAACATGGCCTTCGCCCTGGCCGAAACCGGCCAGAATCGTCGAGACTTCTTCTTCAATGCGCGGAGCTGGCGCGTACAGCATGGACGGATCCATATTGCCCTGCAACGCGACCTTGTGGCCTACACGACGACGCGCGTCGGCGATATCCGTAGTCCAGTCGAGGCCCAGCGCATCGCAGCCGGTTTCCGCCATCGCTTCCAGCCACTGGCCACCACCTTTGGTGAACAGCGTCACCGGCACGCGACGACCGTCGTTTTCACGTAGCAGGCCATCAACGATCTTGTGCATGTAGTACAGCGAGAACTGCTGATAGTCACGCCCGGTCAGCACGCCGCCCCAGGTATCGAAAATCATCACCGACTGCGCGCCCGCTTTAATTTGCGCGTTCAGGTACAACGTGACGCTCTGCGCCAGCTTGTCGAGCAGCAGATGCAGCGATTTTGGATCGGCGTACATCATCTTTTTAATCACCGTAAAGGCTTTGCTGCTGCCACCTTCCACCATATAGGTCGCCAGCGTCCACGGGCTGCCGGAGAAGCCAATCAGCGGCACTTCGCCTTTCAGTTCACGACGAATAGTCCGCACCGCATTCATGACGTAACCCAGCTCGCCTTCCGGGTCAGGAATCGGCAGCTTTTCTACGTCAGCTTTGCTGGTGATAGGTGAGGTAAACCGCGGGCCTTCCCCGGTTTCGAAATAGAGCCCTAACCCCATCGCATCCGGGATAGTCAGGATATCGGAGAAGAGGATCGCCGCATCAAGCGGATAGCGGCGCAGCGGCTGCAGCGTCACTTCACAGGCCAGCTCGGCGTTTTTACACAGCGACATAAAATCGCCCGCCTGAGCGCGGGTGGCTTTATACTCCGGCAAATAGCGGCCAGCCTGGCGCATCATCCATACCGGGGTGACATCAACGGGCTGGCGCAGCAGCGCACGCAGATAACGATCGTTCTTCAGTTCGGTCATTTTACATTCCTTTAGCGTTGATGCGCTCATTGTAACATGTCACTCATATTCGGCCCGACACATTGCCACGGTATCTTCTATCAAACGGCGCGCAACGGTACCCGGCGGCGGGAGAAGCGGTAAATCGTCGTAGCGATACCAGTTCGCGTTGAGCAGCTCTTTCGGGTCAATGACGATATCGCCGCTGTCATACTCGGCCATATAGGCGGTCATCAGCGACTGCGGGAACGGCCACGGCTGTGAGGTCACGTAGCGCAGATTCTTCACCTTGATACCGCTCTCTTCCATCACCTCGCGCGCCACCGCCTGTTCCAGCGTTTCGCCTACCTCAACAAAGCCCGCGAGCACGGTATGTACGCCGTTACGATGGCGAACGTGCTGCGCAAGTAGAATCGAATCATCGCGACGAATGGCGACAATAATGCAGGGCGCGATTTGCGGATAGTAGCGTTCGCGGCAGTGGCTACAGAGCATCGCCCATTCGGTTTTGCTCGGATGCATGGTGTGGCCGCAGTAACCGCAGAATTTGTGCGAACGGTAGAACTCGGTCAGCTGTACACCACGCCCGGCAAGCTGGAACAGACCGACATCCTGGTCGAGAACCTGACGCACCGACCCCATGTCGTGGCGACGTTGTTGCTGTACCAGCCACACCGGCAGATTGTCCCATTCACCAATGTGCAGCGCGCGCTGCCCCACAAGATCGAAATTAACCGCTTCGCCGCAGGGTATTTCTCCACCAGGCAGCCATAATTTTTGTTCGTGGCTGACTATCCACCAACCGCGATCCCATTTTTCAATTATACGATCCATATCTCTTGCGCAACCTTTGCTTCACAGGCATGTTGTTAACATTATGATTACATAATGACGTGAGCAGAATTTAATCTTACCGATGCGGGGTCAACTTATGTTAAACCAGTTAGAAAGTCTAAAAGAGCGTATTCATGGACACCACAAACTGGTCGACCGCTGGCTGAATATTCGTAAGCACCTGCTCGTGGCGTACTACGATTTGGTTGGCCTTAAGCCTGGCAAAGAATCGTTTATGCGGCTTAATGAAAAAGCGCTCGATAACTTTTGCCAGCGGCTGGTCGACTATCTGTCTGCCGGTCATTTCAGTATTTATGAACGCATTATCCATAAAATGGAAGGTGAGAGTCCGCTTTTAAACGCCACCAAAATCTGGCCACAGCTGGACGCAAATACCCAACTGATTATGGATTTCTATGACTCGACGCTGGAAAACGCCATTGACCAGGACAACGTTTCTCAATTTCAGCAGGCGCTTTCTGATATTGGTGAAGCGCTAGAGGCCCGTTTCCGGCTGGAAGATCAGTTAATCATGCTGGCCTTTAAGACGCTTAACGAAGGCGAATTCAAACGCCCGGCTTGAGATTTAATGTATTAACGCGTAGTTTACAATCATTACCTCTGATAATCAGAGGTCGCTTCTTGTCGGAGTGCCCAGTGTGTAAGCACGGGCTGAGACCGTTAATTCGGGATCCGCGGAACCTGATCAGGTTAAGACCTGCGAAGGGAACAAGAGTTAATCTTCAGTTGTATCGCCCATGGGCGATCTTCCCTCTTGCTTCATCCGTCGTCTGACAAGCCATATCCTTACTTTTTTCTGGAATGAGCTATGTCTGCCACTACTAAACCATCCCGCCGCGAACAGCGCGCCCAGGCCCAACACTTTATCGATACCCTGGAAGGAACCGCCTTCCCTAACTCAAAGCGCATTTACATTACCGGCTCACGGCCGGATATCCGTATTCCGATGCGTGAGATCCAGCTTAGCCCCACGCTGATTGGCGGTTCGAAAGAGACCCCGCAGTATGAAGAAAATGAAGCTGTACCGGTCTATGATACCTCCGGCCCATACGGCGACCAGCAGGTGGCGATTAACGTCCAGCAGGGTCTGGCAAAGCTGCGCCAGCCGTGGATTGTTGCGCGCGACGATAGCGAAGAGTTAGACGACCGTAGCTCAGCCTATACCAAAGAACGTCTGGCCGATGACGGACTTGATGAGCTGCGTTTTACCGGGTTACTCACGCCAAAACGGGCCAAAGCTGGGCGCTGTGTCACCCAGCTACACTACGCGCGCCAGGGGATCGTTACCCCGGAAATGGAGTTTATCGCCATCCGCGAAAACATGGGTCGCGAGCGTATCCGCAGCGAAGTTTTACGCCACCAGCACCCGGGAATGAGCTTTGGTGCCAGCCTGCCTGAAAATATCACCCCGGAATTCGTGCGCGATGAAGTGGCCGCCGGACGCGCCATCATTCCTGCCAATATCAATCACCCGGAATCAGAACCGATGATTATCGGGCGTAATTTCCTCGTCAAGGTCAACGCAAATATCGGCAACTCGGCGGTCACCTCCTCCATCGAGGAAGAAGTGGAAAAACTGGTGTGGTCTACGCGTTGGGGCGCAGATACGGTGATGGATTTGTCCACCGGGCGCTACATTCACGAAACCCGCGAATGGATCCTGCGTAACAGCCCAGTGCCGATCGGTACGGTGCCGATCTACCAGGCGCTGGAGAAGGTCAACGGGATCGCCGAAGATCTGACCTGGGAAGCCTTCCGCGATACGCTGCTGGAACAGGCCGAACAGGGCGTGGACTATTTCACCATTCACGCGGGCGTACTGCTGCGCTACGTGCCGATGACCGCGAAACGCCTGACCGGCATTGTTTCGCGCGGCGGCTCGATTATGGCGAAATGGTGCCTCTCTCATCACAAAGAAAACTTCCTGTTTGAGCACTTCCGCGAAATCTGTGAAATTTGCGCCGCCTATGACGTTTCCCTGTCGCTGGGCGATGGTCTGCGTCCGGGTTCCATTCAGGATGCCAACGACGAAGCGCAATTCTCCGAGCTGCATACGCTAGGTGAACTCACCAAAATCGCCTGGGAGTATGATGTGCAGGTGATGATTGAAGGCCCGGGCCACGTGCCGATGCAGATGATTAAGCGCAACATGACCGAGGAGCTGGAGCACTGTCATGAAGCGCCGTTCTACACCTTAGGGCCGTTGACCACCGATATTGCGCCGGGCTATGACCACTTCACCTCCGGGATTGGCGCCGCAATGATTGGCTGGTTCGGCTGTGCGATGCTGTGCTACGTCACCCCAAAAGAGCACCTCGGCCTGCCAAACAAAGACGATGTGAAGCAGGGGCTGATTACCTACAAGATCGCCGCCCACGCCGCCGATTTAGCCAAAGGCCATCCGGGAGCACAAATTCGCGACAACGCCATGTCAAAAGCGCGCTTCGAATTCCGCTGGGAAGACCAGTTCAACCTGGCGCTTGATCCCTTCACCGCCCGCGCCTACCACGATGAAACCCTGCCGCAGGAATCCGGCAAAGTGGCCCACTTCTGCTCAATGTGCGGGCCAAAATTCTGCTCAATGAAAATCAGCCAGGAAGTGCGCGACTACGCTGCCGCGCAAACCATTGAAGTGGGAATGGCGGATATGTCGGAAAACTTCCGCGCCAAAGGTGGCGAGATCTACCTGAAAAAGGAGGAAGCCTGATGTATCAGCCTGAATTCCCGACGGTACCTTTTCGCTTAGGGCTGTACCCGGTCGTTGACAGCGTGCAGTGGATTGAACGCTTGCTGGCAGCGGGCGTGCGTACAATCCAGCTACGAATCAAAGACAAGCGTGATGAAGAGGTCGAGGCCGACGTGATTGCCGCCATTGAACTGGGGCGTCGTTATGACGCCCGCCTGTTTATCAATGACTACTGGCGACTGGCGATTAAGCACAGCGCTTACGGCGTACATCTTGGCCAGGAAGACCTTGAAACCACCGACCTGAAGGCCATTCAGGCGGCAGGATTACGCCTGGGGGTTTCCACCCACGATGATATGGAGATCGATGTGGCGCTCGCCGCTCGCCCGTCCTATATCGCACTGGGGCACGTTTTCCCGACGCAAACCAAGCAGATGCCTTCCGCGCCGCAGGGGCTGTCGCAGCTGGCGAATCACATTGAACGTCTCGCCGACTACCCGACCGTCGCCATTGGCGGTATCAGCCTCACGCGCGCGCCTGCGGTACTGGCGACCGGCGTGGGCAGCATTGCCGTGGTCAGCGCTATCACTCAGGCCGTTGACTGGCGTGAAGCCACGTCACAGCTGCTTTCAATCGCGGGAGTGGGCGATGAATGATCGCGACTTTATGCGCTATAGCCGCCAGATTTTACTGGGCGATATCGCGATTGAAGGGCAGCAAAAGCTGCTCGCAAGCCACGTGCTGATTGTCGGTTTGGGGGGATTAGGCTCTCCCGCCGCGCTGTATCTGGCGGGTGCCGGGGTGGGAACATTGACGCTCGCCGACGACGACGACGTGCACCTGAGTAACCTACAGCGGCAGATTATCTTCACAACCGATGACGTTGCCCGCCCAAAATCTCAGGTCACCCAGCAGCGGCTATCCCGACTCAACCCGGATATCGAGCTGGTGGCACTCAAACAGCGGCTGGTGGGAGATGCCCTCAAACATGCGGTCGCGCGTGCTGATGTGGTGCTTGATTGTACCGACAACATGACGACGCGTCAGGCGATCAACGCCGCCTGCGTGGCATCGGACACACCGCTTATCACCGCCAGCGCCGTCGGTTTTGGTGGCCAGTTAATGGTGCTGACGCCGCCGTGGCAGCAAGGCTGTTATCGCTGCTTATGGCCGGACGACGCGGAGCCAGAACGAAACTGCCGCACCGCGGGCATTATTGGCCCGGTCGTCGGCATTATGGGGACATTGCAGGCGCTGGAAGCCATCAAGCTCCTCAGCGGTATTGAAAGCCCTGGCGGCGAATTACGCTTGTTTGACGGTAAAACCAGCCAATGGCGCGGACTGGCGTTACGCCGCGCCCTCGGCTGCCCGGTATGCGGAGGGCGGCATGCAGATTCAGTTTAATGATGAGCTTATCCAGTGTGCCGAGGGGCAAAGCGTCAGCGCACTGCTCGCTGAGCTGGGGCAGCTTAAACCCGGCACAGCGCTGGCGCTGAATCAACACATCCTGCCGCGTGAGCGGTGGGAACAGCAAATCGTACAGGCAGGCGACCAGATCCTGCTTTTCCAGGTCATTGCGGGAGGTTGATATGTTACGTATAGCCGACAAAACGTTTGATTCACATCTGTTCACCGGCACCGGAAAATTTGCCTCCCCTCAACTGATGGTAGAGGCCATTCGCGCCTCCGGCAGCCAACTGGTGACGCTGGCGATGAAGCGCGTGGATTTACGCCATCACAACGACGCTATCCTGGCGCCGTTGATCGACGCGGGAGTCACGCTGCTGCCAAATACCTCCGGCGCAAAAACAGCAGAAGAAGCCATCTTTGCGGCGCAGCTCGCACGTGAAGCGCTGGGCACACACTGGCTGAAGCTCGAAATTCATCCCGATGCCCGCTGGCTGTTACCAGACCCTATCGAAACGCTGAAGGCCGCCGAAGCGCTGGTGAAGCAGGGTTTTGTGGTGCTGCCCTATTGCGGCGCGGATCCGGTGCTGTGTAAGCGGCTGGAAGAAGTGGGCTGTGCGGCGGTGATGCCGCTCGGCGCGCCCATTGGCTCGAATCAGGGCCTGGAAACTCGCGCTATGCTGGAGATTATTATCCAGCAGGCCACCGTGCCGGTGGTGGTGGATGCAGGGATCGGCGTGCCCAGTCATGCCACGCAGGCGCTGGAAATGGGGGCCGATGCAGTACTGGTGAACACGGCGATTGCCGTAGCCGACGACCCGGTGATGATGGCAACGGCGTTCCGGCTGGCGGTGGAAGCGGGACTTCTGGCGCGTCGGGCCGTACCGGGCGCGCGCAGCAGGCAGGCTAACGCCACCAGCCCGCTAACCGGATTCCTGGAGGCCTTAGTATGAAAACGTTCAGCGATCGCTGGCGTCAGCTTGAGTGGGACGATATCCGTCTGCGTATTAACGGCAAAACGGCGGCCGACGTCGAGCGGGCGCTCAACGCCTCATCGTTAAGCCGTGATGACCTGATGGCCCTGCTCTCACCTGCGGCGGCTGATTATCTTGAGCCGCTGGCACAGCGGGCGCAAAAGCTGACCCGCCAGCGCTTTGGTAACACGGTCAGTTTTTACGTCCCGCTGTATCTGTCGAATCTGTGTGCGAACGACTGTACTTACTGCGGTTTCTCCATGAGCAACCGTATTAAGCGCAAGACGCTGGACGAAAGCGAAATCCGTCGCGAATGCGAAGCTATCCGGGCATTGGGCTTTGAGCATTTGCTGTTGGTTACCGGCGAGCATCAAGCCAAAGTCGGCATGGATTATTTCCGTCGCCATCTGCCGGAGATTCGCCACCAGTTCGCCTCGTTGCATATGGAAGTGCAGCCGCTGGCAACGCAGGAATATGCCGAGTTAAAAACGCTGGGGCTTGATGGCGTGATGGTGTACCAGGAGACCTACCACGAAGGCATGTACGCGCAGCACCACCTGAAGGGGAAAAAGCAGGATTTTTTATGGCGTCTTGATACCCCTGACCGCCTGGGTCAGGCGGGCATTGATAAAATCGGTCTCGGCGCGCTGATTGGGCTTTCGGATAGCTGGCGGGTGGATTGCTATATGGTCGCCGAGCATCTGCTGTGGCTTCAGCAGCATTACTGGCAAAGTCGCTACTCCATCTCGTTCCCGCGCTTACGTCCGTGCGCAGGCGGGATTGAACCGGCGTCACTGATGGATGAACGGCAGCTGGTGCAGGTTATCTGCGCTTTCCGCCTGTTCTCACCGGACACCGAACTGTCACTCTCTACCCGCGAGTCGCCGTGGTTTCGCGACAACGTGATTCCGCTGGCCATCAACAATGTCAGTGCGTTTTCAAAAACGCAGCCCGGGGGCTATGCCGACAATCATCCTGAGCTGGAACAATTTGCCCCACACGATGGACGCACGCCGGTTGAAGTTGCCAGCGCATTGATGGCACGGGGTTTACAACCGGTGTGGAAGGATTGGGATAGCTGGTTGGGACGTGCTTCGCAGCATTAATGCAAATTGAGTCATGTCGATAAATAGGCCGGAAAGTAGCTCGCAGAGTGAAATGGCGAGTATTGCTCACGGCAATTATCTTCCTTACGCTGCGTTGGTCGGCTAAATGTGCTGACCAGGGCAGCGTTTCTTCCACTGTTGCCCTGCCCAATCTCGATGGATGATATTTTTATATCAATAAGATTTTTCTAGCGATTTAATCTAAAGGTGCAGATTAAATACTCATATTATATTCGGTAACGTATAATTTTCGTGGCACAGGAATGCTCACGGCTTTTCCGGTGGACTATAATTTTCAAAGACAAGCACTGTACGAATTGCAGCCCTTATTCTTAACGACTTTCTGCAATTTTCCCAGGACTGGAAACTCGTATGAAACATCCCAACAGAAGTCTGTCGTTTACGACCCCTATTTTTATTAGCTTTGCGAGCATTCTCTTCTGTTTTGTTATCATCGCCACGCTCGTCACGCTGATTCAAAGAAATGATATTATCAATGCTTATCATGGTATTAACCGCAATTTCACGCATAATATTGCGGTCAATTACGCTGAATCTATCCTGCACGAAAATGACTACATTTTAGGCCGCGCTACAACCTATTTAGCGCGCAATAATGAACTCGACAATGTGGTAAATAAGGACCCGGAGAAAGGGCTGCAATCGATGATGCAGTTATTATCGATGATGCCAACGGTTTCCTCGCTCTCTATTGCAGATACCGAAGGCCACTATCTTCGCGCGCCACAGGCGATTGAACGCGCCAATGCACCCGTATTCGATGCCACCAGCCGTCCGTGGTTTATTCATCAAGGCGATGTCGGGATTTTCAGTCGTTATACCCAACCTTATGTTGATTTCTTCACCCACCAGCAAACCATCACGCTGGCAAAACCGGTCATCTCGACCGACGGTAAGTTGAAAGGCACGCTGGCCTTTCACTTCGATCTCACCGCAATGAGTCATACGCTGCGCCAGATGAAACCGCCGGTAAATGGTGAGTTCTTTATGGTGAATCATAAGGGGCAAGCCCTGCTCCACCCGGATAGCAGCAAGCTCTTTCAGACCGTGGTCCCGGAAAAATTACTCGACAATATGACAGCGGGTGACGGCGAGATTTTCGATAAACCGAGCCGTACCTGGTACTACTACTATTCGTTTACCAACCCCGACTGGTTTGTTATTTATAAAGTTTCGGGCAAAACCCTCAGCCAACTTGCTCAGCATGAAAGCATTATCGCCAGCTGGGGCTTTGCGCTGGCGGCGATCATCATCATCACCTTCGGCTTGTACCTACGCCAGGCATCTCGCGGCATCCTGATGAACATCATCAACGCCATCAAAACCGGTGACAACCAGCATGCGCCGGGGCTGGAAGTGATGCTGCACAAAGCCATTGAGGTTAATAAAGAGCGTGAACGTGCTTATGTCAGACAGGCCACGGTGGACTCACTGACCGGATGTAAGAACCGTTGGGCATTCGACACCGATATCACCGAGCTAATGAACACGCATCAGCCTTTTGCGCTGGCGTTAGTCGATATTGATAACTTTAAATCGATTAACGACACCTGGGGTCATTTGAGTGGCGATATCGTGCTGCGCAATGTCGCCCGCGAAGGCATCACCATCCTCCAGGCGCATGGGCTTTCGCTGTATCGTTATGGCGGTGAAGAATTTGCGGTCATCTTCACGGCAGAACGGGTTCAGCAGGCGGAAGCGTTACTTGAGCTGTGGCGGATAAACGTCGCCAGCCGGACATGGCGTGAAGAAGGGCTCAAAGTCACCTTCAGCGCAGGACTTGGCGAATGGCATCTGGAAACACTCGAACATTTGGTTTCCAGCGTCGATGAGGCACTCTATAAAGCCAAACGCCAGGGAAAAAATCGCATCCTGCGCACCTCCGACTCTTAAATTTTTCCGTCGTTAGTAAAACCCGCCTGGCGGGTTTTATCTCTTTCTCTCACGAAAAATGTAACCGGTTTCAGTTTTTTGAAGCGATCTTTGTGATGCCTTACACACAATCGCTGCAAAGCGGTTGTTGATCGTTTCAGCTCGCGATAAACATGATGTATCACGGTCATGAGGGAGCATTTATGAAGAATATCGTTTTATGCTGCGCTGCGGGAATGTCCACCAGTATGCTGGTTCAACGCATGAAAGACGCCGCTCAGAAGAAAGGCATTGAGGTCTCAATTAAAGCCGTACCAGTGGCCGAATTTAAAGCAAATATCAATGATGCCGATATCGTGCTGCTTGGGCCGCAGGTGAAGTATGAGCAAGCTAAATTGCAGGCTCTGGCTGACCCACTGGGCAAAAAAGTCGCCGTTATCGACATGATGGACTACGGCATGATGAAAGGCGATGTCGTGCTTGAGAAAGCCCTTAAGCTAATGGAGTGATAAAGACGTGGAAGATTTAGAATCAATCATCATGGAGCTGCTGGTCAATGCGGGTGCCGCACGGAGTTCAGCATTAACCGCGTTGCAGCTTGCTCGTAAAGGTGACTTTGACGGCGCAGCAAAAGCGATGGAAGAATCTCGTGAGTTTGTCAAACAGGCTCATGGTATCCAGACCCAGCTCATCGGCCTTGACGAAGGCACAGGTAAATTACCGGTTAACCTGATTACCGTTCACTCTCAGGACCACCTGATGAATGCGATGGTCATTCAGGATCTGGCGACCGATATGATTGAACTGTATCGCCGTATTCCTCTGGTCAGCTAATCACGCGACCTTAAGAACGCCCAAGGCACCCGACGGGTGACTTGGGCGTTCTTGCATTTTGTTGGCTCACTCGCACCGATGCAGGCAGCACGAAGTACCGATGGTTGTTCTGCACTTCCGCGAGCTATCTCCAGTATCCCAAGCAGACAATAAAAAAGGCCTGTCATAATGACAGGCCTTTTCAACTTATCGCACTAGCGTAGACGATTAGTCTTTGTCAGAACCACCCAGACCTGCGTTCAGCAGTTCTGCCAGGCTTGCAGATGCATCTTCCGCAGTAACCTGCGGTGCTGCTGGCTGCTCACCCGCTGCGCGACGGCGCATACGATCCTGGTGATACGCATAACCGGTACCAGCTGGGATCAGACGACCCACGATAACGTTCTCTTTCAAGCCACGCAGTTCGTCACGTTTACCCGCAACGGCTGCTTCGGTCAGGACACGAGTTGTCTCCTGGAACGACGCGGCAGAGATGAACGACTCGGTTGCCAGAGATGCTTTGGTGATACCCAGCAGGTCGCGAGCATAAGTTGCTGCCACTTTGCCGTTCGCTTCCAGATCGCGGTTAGCAATCTTAACGCGGGAGTATTCAACCTGCTCGCCTTCCAGGAAGTCGGAGCTACCAGCATTCTCAATGGTCGCTTTACGCAGCATCTGACGAACGATAACTTCAATGTGTTTATCGTTAATCTTAACGCCTTGCAGACGGTAAACGTCCTGTACTTCGTTGGTGATGTAACGCGTTACCGCGTGTACGCCACGAAGACGCAGGATGTCGTGCGGTGCTTCTGGACCATCGGAAACTACGTCACCACGTTCTACACGTTCGCCTTCGAACACGTTGAGCTGACGCCATTTTGGAATCATCTCTTCGTATGGATCGCTACCGTCTAACGGAGTGATAACCAGGCGACGTTTGCCTTTGGTTTCTTTACCGAAGGAAATGATACCGGTAATTTCCGCAAGGATAGCTGGCTCTTTCGGACGACGTGCTTCGAACAGATCCGCAACGCGTGGCAGACCACCGGTGATATCTTTGGTACCGCTGGATTCCTGAGGAATACGCGCCAGAGCATCACCCGCACTGATCTGAATGCCATCTTCCAGCTGAACAATCGCTTTACCCGGCAGGAAGTACTGAGCAGGCATATCGGTGCCTGGGATCAGAACGTCGTTACCGTTAGCATCAACGATTTTCAGCGCTGGACGCAGATCTTTACCACCCGTAGTACGCTCTGCAGAATCCAGAACGACCAGTGAAGACAGACCGGTCAGCTCGTCGGTCTGACGAGTAATGGTCTGGCCGTCAATCATGTCGGTGAAGCGCAGGAAGCCGCTCACTTCGGTGATAACTGGCATGGTGTGTGGATCCCAGTTTGCTACGGTTTCACCGCCAGCAACCTGCTCGCCATCGCCTTTCGCCATAACAGAGCCGTAAGGCACTTTATAGCTTTCTTTGGTACGACCGAATTCGTCGATCAATTTCAGCTCGGTGTTACGAGAAGTGATCACCAGTTTACCGCTGGAGTTCACAACCGACTTCGCGTTGCTGAGCTTGATGCTACCTTTGTTCTTAACCTGGATGCTGGATTCAGCAGCCGCACGAGATGCCGCACCACCGATGTGGAACGTACGCATCGTCAGCTGTGTACCCGGCTCACCGATGGACTGTGCCGCGATAACGCCGATAGCCTCACCTTTGTTGATGATGTGGCCACGCGCCAGGTCACGACCGTAGCAGTGCGCACACACACCAAAGTCGGTGTCACAGGATACAACGGAACGTACTTTGACGGAGTCAACGGAGTTCTCTTCCAACAGGTCACACCACTGCTCGTGCAGCAGAGTGTTGCGTGGAACCAGAATATCCGCAGTGCCCGGTTTCAGAACGTCTTCAGCAGTCACACGACCCAATACGCGATCGCGCAGTGGCTCTTTAACATCACCACCCTCGATAACCGGGGTCATGGTGATGCCTTCCAGCGTGCCACAGTCATCTTCAGTCACAACCAGATCCTGCGCAACGTCAACCAGACGACGCGTCAGATAACCGGAGTTAGCTGTTTTCAGTGCGGTATCCGCCAGACCTTTACGAGCACCGTGAGTCGAGATGAAGTACTGGAGTACGTTCAGACCTTCACGGAAGTTCGCGGTGATTGGCGTTTCGATGATGGAGCCATCTGGCTTCGCCATCAGACCACGCATACCTGCCAGCTGACGAATCTGTGCCGCGGAACCACGCGCACCGGAGTCGGCCATCATGTAGATGCTGTTGAAGGAAACCTGCTGCTCTTCGACGCCGTCACGGTTAATCACGGTTTCAGTTTGCAGGTTGTCCATCATCGCTTTAGATACACGATCGTTCGCCGCAGCCCAGATATCGATGACTTTGTTATAACGTTCGCCAGCGGTAACCAGACCAGACTGGAACTGCTCCTGGATCTCAGCAACTTCAGCTTCTGCTTCGCTGATGATTTCGTATTTCTTCTCTGGGATAACCATGTCGTCGATACCAACAGATGCGCCTGAGCGCGCTGCATAGGCAAAGCCGGTGTACATGGTCTGGTCAGCGAAGATTACGGTCGGCTTCAGACCCAGAATGCGGTAACAGGTGTTCAGCATTTTGGAGATAGCTTTCTTACCCAGCGCCTGGTTGACGATAGAGTAAGGCAGACCTTTCGGTACGATCATCCACAGAATCGCACGGCCAACGGTCGTGTCTTTCAGGCTGGTGGTCGCAACGAATTCGCCGTTTTCATCTTTTTCGTATTCGGTGATACGCACTTTAACGCGCGCATGCAGAGAGGCCAGACCTGCGCGATAAATACGCTCAGCTTCTTTAGGGCCAGTCAGCACCATGCCTTCGCCTTTGGCGTTAACACAGTCACGGGTCATGTAGTACAGACCTAATACAACGTCCTGAGAAGGAACGATGATTGGCTCGCCGTTCGCAGGTGACAGGATGTTGTTGGTAGACATCATCAGCGCACGCGCTTCCAGCTGGGCTTCCAGCGTCAGCGGTACGTGTACAGCCATCTGGTCACCATCGAAGTCGGCGTTATATGCCGCACAGACCAGCGGGTGCAGCTGGATAGCTTTACCTTCGATCAGTACTGGCTCAAACGCCTGGATGCCCAGACGGTGCAGTGTTGGTGCACGGTTCAGCATAACTGGGTGTTCGCGGATGACTTCGTCCAGGATATCCCAAACGACAGCTTCTTCACGCTCAACCATTTTCTTAGCGGCTTTGATGGTGGTGGCGAGGCCACGCAGTTCCAGCTTGCCGTAGATGAACGGTTTGAACAGTTCCAGCGCCATTTTCTTCGGCAGACCGCACTGATGCAGACGCAGGTATGGACCTACGGTGATTACAGAACGACCGGAGTAGTCAACACGCTTACCGAGCAGGTTCTGACGGAAACGACCCTGTTTACCTTTGATCATATCAGCCAAAGATTTCAGAGGACGTTTGTTAGAACCGGTGATTGCACGACCGCGACGACCGTTATCCAGCAGGGCATCTACCGCTTCCTGCAGCATACGTTTTTCGTTACGTACGATGATGTCAGGCGCAGCCAGATCCAGCAGGCGTTTCAGACGGTTGTTACGGTTGATAACGCGACGATACAGATCGTTCAGATCTGATGTTGCGAAACGACCACCATCCAGCGGAACCAGCGGACGCAGATCTGGCGGCAGAACCGGCAGAACGGTCAGGATCATCCACTCTGGCTTGTTGCCAGACTGTACGAACGCTTCCAGCAGTTTGATACGCTTGGTCAGCTTTTTACGCTTGGTTTCGGAGTTGGTTTCGTTCAGCTCTTCGCGCAGAGTTTCACACTCTTGCTCCAGATCCATGCTTTTCAGCAGGGCCTGGATAGCTTCCGCACCCATCTTCGCGTCGAATTCGTCACCGAACTCTTCCAGCGCGTCCAGATACTGCTCTTCAGTCAGGATCTGTTGACGTTCCAGGTTGGTCATACCGCCTTCGATAACAACATATGATTCGAAGTACAGTACGCGTTCGATATCACGCAGTGGCATATCGAGCAGCAGACCGATACGGGACGGCAGCGATTTCAGGAACCAGATGTGCGCAGTTGGACATGCCAGCTCGATGTGGCCCATTCGCTCACGACGCACTTTGGTCTGGGTCACTTCAACGCCGCACTTCTCACAGATCACACCACGGTGTTTCAGGCGCTTGTACTTACCGCACAGGCACTCGTAATCTTTTACTGGCCCAAAGATACGGGCGCAGAAAAGGCCGTCACGCTCAGGCTTGAACGTACGGTAGTTAATGGTTTCCGGCTTTTTAACTTCACCGAAAGACCATGAACGGATCATGTCTGGCGATGCCAGAGCAATTTTGATCGCATCAAACTCTTCGGTTTTAGTCTGCGCTTTCAGAAACTTTAATAAATCTTTCACGGATTTGCTCCCGTCGGAGTTAGCACAATCTGGCGCCGGGTCTTACCCCGGCACCAGTGACCTGTTTGAGCGAGAGTTACTCGTCTTCCAGCTCGATGTTGATACCCAGCGAACGGATCTCTTTCAACAATACGTTGAACGATTCCGGCATGCCTGGTTCCATCTGATGGTTACCGTCTACGATGTTTTTATACATCTTAGTACGGCCATTCACGTCATCAGACTTAACGGTGAGCATTTCCTGAAGGGTGTATGCCGCGCCATATGCTTCCAGCGCCCACACTTCCATCTCCCCGAAGCGCTGACCACCGAACTGAGCCTTACCACCCAGCGGCTGCTGAGTAACCAGGCTGTAAGAACCGGTAGAACGCGCGTGCATCTTGTCATCGACCAGGTGGTTCAGTTTAAGCATGTACATGTAACCTACGGTTACCTGACGCTCAAACTGCTCGCCGGTGCGACCATCAAACAGCGTAATCTGACCTGAAGATGGCAGACCACCCAGTTCCAGCAGCTCTTTGATTTCCGCTTCTTTCGCACCGTCAAAGACTGGCGTTGCGATTGGCATACCCTTACGCAGGTTTTCAGCCAGACGCAGAACTTCATCATCGCTGAAGGTGCTCAGGTCGACTTTCTGACGAACGTCGGTGCCCAGATCGTATGCACGCTGGATGAATTCGCGCAGTTTCGCGACTTCCTGCTGCTGTTTCAGCATGGCGTTGATCTTATCGCCGATACCTTTTGCAGCCATACCCAGGTGGGTTTCAAGGATCTGACCGATGTTCATACGCGATGGTACGCCCAGCGGGTTCAGTACGATATCTACCGGCGTACCGTTAGCATCGTGTGGCATATCTTCGATCGGGTTGATCTTGGAGATAACACCCTTGTTACCGTGACGACCTGCCATTTTGTCACCAGGCTGGATACGGCGTTTAACGGCCAGGTATACCTTAACAATCTTCAGCACGCCCGGTGCCAGATCGTCGCCTTGGGTGATTTTGCGGCGTTTCGCTTCGAGTTTTTTCTCAAACTCGTGCTTCAGTTCGTCATACTGTTCAGCCAGCTGTTCCAGCTGATTCTGTTTTTCTTCGTCGTTCAGACCGAGTTCTAACCAGCGATCGCGAGGCAGTTTGTCGAGCTTCTCAGCTTCAACACCACCGGCAACCAGCACAGCGTAGATACGGCTGAACAGGCCAGCTTCGAGGATCTGCAGTTCTTCAGACAGGTCTTTTTTGGCCTGCTTCAGCTGCATTTCTTCGATTTCCAGCGCACGTTTGTCTTTTTCTACGCCATCGCGAGTAAAGACCTGAACGTCGATAACGGTACCGGAAACGCTGTTTGGTACGCGCAGAGAAGAGTCTTTAACGTCAGACGCTTTCTCACCGAAGATCGCACGCAGCAGCTTCTCTTCTGGGGTCAGCTGGGTTTCACCTTTCGGCGTTACCTTACCAACCAGAATGTCGCCACCGGTCACTTCTGCACCAATGTAAACGATACCGGACTCATCCAGTTTGGAGAGCGCAGCTTCACCCACGTTCGGGATGTCAGCGGTGATCTCTTCTGGCCCCAGCTTGGTGTCACGGGACACACATGCCAGTTCCTGAATGTGGATGGTGGTGAAACGGTCTTCCTGAACAACACGCTCGGATACGAGGATGGAGTCTTCGAAGTTGTAACCGTTCCATGGCATGAATGCCACGCGCATGTTCTGACCTAACGCCAGTTCACCCAGGTCGGTGGACGGGCCATCTGCCAGCACGTCGCCGCGCTCGATTGGCTCACCCAGAGACACACATGGCATCTGGTTAATACAGGTGTTCTGGTTAGAACGGGTGTATTTGGTCAGGTTATAGATGTCGATACCCGCTTCGCCCGGATACATCTCGTCTTCGTTAACTTTGATAACGATACGGGATGCGTCAACGTACTGAACGGTACCGCCACGCTTAGCCACTGCAGTAACACCGGAGTCGACGGCAACAGCACGTTCCATACCGGTACCAACCAGCGGCTTATCAGCACGCAGAGTTGGAACGGCCTGACGTTGCATGTTCGCACCCATCAATGCACGGTTGGCGTCATCGTGTTCAAGGAACGGGATCAGGGACGCACCGACGGATACCACCTGTTGGGTGGATACGTCCATGTAGTCAACCTGGTCGCGGCTGAACAAGCTGGATTCGCCTTTGCTACGGCAAGTTACCAGGTCTTCTTCAAAGTGACCTTCGTCATCCAGGTTGGAGTTCGCCTGAGCGATAACGTAGTTGCCTTCTTCAATAGCAGACAGGTAATGAATTTCGTCGGTTACAACACCGTCAGTCACTTTACGGTACGGAGTCTCAAGGAAACCGTATTCGTTAGTCTGTGCGTACACGGACAGGGAGTTGATCAGACCGATGTTCGGACCTTCAGGCGTTTCGATTGGACATACGCGACCGTAGTGAGTCGGGTGTACGTCTCGAACTTCAAAGCCTGCACGTTCACGGGTCAAACCGCCCGGGCCGAGGGCAGAGATACGACGTTTGTGCGTAATCTCAGACAACGGGTTGTTCTGGTCCATAAACTGGGAAAGCTGGCTGGAACCAAAGAACTCTTTAACCGCAGCAGAAATCGGTTTGGCGTTGATCATATCCTGAGGCATCAGGGTATCCAGATCGCCTAAAGACAGACGCTCTTTCACCGCACGCTCAACACGTACCAGGCCAACGCGGAATTGGTTTTCCGCCATTTCGCCTACGGAACGGATACGACGGTTGCCGAGGTGGTCGATATCATCGACTTCGCCTTTACCGTTACGGATATCAATGAGCTTTTTCATCACTTCGATGATGTCTTCTTTGCTCAGGATACCGGAACCTTCGATTTCGTCGCGCAGCAGAGAACGGTTGAACTTCATACGACCAACCGCAGACAGATCGTAGCGGTCTTCGGAGAAGAACAGATTCTCAAACAGGCTTTCAGCCGCTTCACGAGTCGGCGGCTCACCAGGGCGCATCATGCGGTAGATTTCTACCAGCGCGCTCAGGCGATCGTTAGTTGGGTCGACGCGAATCGTTTCAGAGATGTACGCACCGTGGTCCAGATCGTTGGTGAACAGCGTTTCGATACGCTTGTGACCAGCCTGGCTCAGCTTAGCCAGCAGATCCAGGCTCAGCTCCATGTTCGCTGCACAAATCAGCTCACCGGTAGATTCGTCAACGTAGTCTTTAGCCGCAACTTTACCCGCAATGTACTCAACCGGAACTTCGATATGTTTGATATCGTCTTTTTCCAGTTGGCGAATGTGGCGCGCAGTAATACGACGTGCTTTTTCTACGTAGATTTTGCCGTTCACTTCGATATCGAAGGAAGCAGTCTCACCGCGCAGGCGTTCTGGAATAAGTTCCATCTGCAGCTTGTTGTCACGAATTTCGAAGACAACTTTGTCAAAGAACAGGTCAAGGATCTGCTCAGTGGTGTACTGCAGCGCACGCAGAATGATGGTTGCAGGCAGTTTACGACGACGGTCGATACGGACAAACAGGTTGTCTTTCGGATCGAACTCGAAGTCCAGCCATGAACCACGGTAAGGAATGATACGCGCGTTATACAGCACTTTACCCGAAGAGTGGGTTTTACCCTTATCGGAGTCAAAGAAGACGCCTGGGCTACGGTGCAGCTGAGAAACGATAACACGCTCAGTACCGTTGATAACAAAGGTACCGTTGTCGGTCATGAGCGGAATTTCGCCCATGTACACTTCTTGTTCTTTAATGTCTTTTACGGTGCCTTCCGGCGCTTCGCGCTCGTAGATCACCAGACGCAGTTTTACGCGCAGCGGTGCAGAATAAGTCACGCCACGGATCTGACATTCCTGAACGTCGAAGACCGGTTCGCCCAAGCGGTAGCTGACGTATTGCAGCTCCGAATAACCGCTGTAGCTCTTAATCGGGAATACGGAACGGAAAGCTGCTTCCAGACCATACTGACCTTCAGGATCTTGCTCGATAAACTTCTGGAACGAGTCAAGCTGGATAGAAAGGAGATAAGGTATGTCCAGAACCTGCGGACGTTTACCAAAATCCTTACGAATACGTTTTTTCTCGGTATAGGAGTAAACCATAGGGTTCCTCAGCTCGCTGACAAGTCGACGCATCTGTCCATAGGCAGACAGTTTGTGCAACACTATTTTGTGGACCGGAAAATGGAACACTTTCCGCAATACCTGTTGCTATCACGCTTAAACCATTTCATTGCGATTTACACAGAGCGAGCACCCTGTCGCAATATATTAAGTCGTCGATAGAAACAGGCATTGTCAGGACAGCCAGCAGTCAAACAGTGTGAAATGCTACTGGCGCCTTACAGCGCAAAATGGCTGGTGACTAAAAAGTCACCAGCCATCGGCCTGATTTCTCAGGCTTCAACTAGAAAAGTTGGCTTATTTAACTTCAACTTCAGCGCCAGCTTCTTCCAGAGATTTTTTCAGTGCTTCAGCGTCATCTTTGCTCACGCCTTCTTTCAGTGCAGCTGGAGCAGATTCTACCAGGTCTTTAGCTTCTTTCAGACCCAGGCCAGTTGCGCCACGTACTGCTTTGATTACTGCAACTTTGTTCGCGCCAACAGCTTTCAGTACGACGTCGAATTCAGTTTTTTCTTCAGCAGCTTCAGCTGGACCTGCAGCAACAGCTACAGCGGCAGCAGCAGAAACACCGAATTTTTCTTCCATTGCAGAAATCAGTTCTACAACGTCCATTACGGACATAGCTGCAACTGCTTCAATGATTTGATCTTTAGTGATAGACATTTAAATTGTTCCTGAAAATCAGAATAAGTTTATACGTAAGCAAATACTTTACAAAGACAACTGCGATTAAGCAGCTTCTTTCGCATCGCGTACAGCAGCCAGAGTGCGAACCAGTTTGCCAGCCGAAGCTTCTTTCATGGTTGCCATCAGGCGTGCAATTGCTTCTTCGTAGGTTGGCAGTGTAGCCAGGCGATCGATTTGCGATGCCGGGATCAACTCACCTTCAAAGGCTGCGGCTTTGACCTCAAATTTTGCATTCGCTTTCGCGAAATCTTTGAACAGACGAGCAGCTGCGCCCGGGTGTTCCAGAGAATATGCAATCAGGGTCGGACCAACAAACGTGTCTTTCAGGCACTCGAACTGAGTACCTTCAACGACGCGGCGCAGCAGGGTGTTACGAACAACACGCATGTATACGCCAGCTTCACGACCTGCTTTACGCAGTTCAGTCATTTTGTCTACAGTAACGCCACGGGAATCCGCAACTACTGCAGACAGCGCGCCTTTGGCTACTTCGCTGACTTCAGCAACAATCGCTTGTTTGTCTTGAAGATTTAAAGCCATTAGCTTTGCTCCTGGATGTTTGCCGGGACTCATGCCCCGGAACTCACTTCACTCTCC
Organism: Enterobacteriaceae bacterium; assembly: GCA_902363335.1. Lineage (GTDB taxonomy): Bacteria > Pseudomonadota > Gammaproteobacteria > Enterobacterales > Enterobacteriaceae > Kluyvera. The sequence continues at coordinate 26,613 of CABIZV010000013.1, forward strand.
CAAACGGAAAGAGCGTCTAAATACGGTGAGCAGAAACAAGCCAGAGTATTAAAAATAATCTTAGCGTTCTGTCACCGTCTACGCAGGGCATTAAGCTTCTTTCGAAACACCTGCGGTCTTCGACGGAGGCCTGGATAGGCCAGGCTCCAACGAACAAATCTTGTCTATCCGTCGCTATTCAATCTGTGGCGGCGTTGACTGCCTTCGCTCACACCAGTCACATAGTTAACTATGCTCCTGGCGATTCACTCAGTTGTCGCCTTGCCGCAACCTGAATATCTCGGATATACGTCTGCAACTAGCAGAAACGTGGGGGTAAGATTGTAGACAAAATCACCGCCCACGTAAAGGCATTAGTTTGCAGCAGCGCTCAGGCCAGCCTGATCTACTGCAACACCCGCACCCATGGTGGTGGAGATGCTAACTTTCTTGATGTACACGCCTTTAGCCTGAGTTGGTTTTGCTTTTTTCAGCGCAACCAGCAGAGATTCCAGGTTTTCTTTCAGTTTGTCAGCGTCAAAGTCCACTTTACCGATGGTAGTGTGGATGATGCCGTTTTTGTCGTTACGATAACGAACCTGACCTGCTTTAGCGTTCTTAACCGCTTCAGCAACGTTAGGAGTTACGGTACCAACTTTAGGGTTTGGCATCAGACCACGTGGGCCCAGAACCTGACCCAGCTGGCCAACAACGCGCATTGCATCAGGAGAAGCAATAACAACGTCGAAGTTCATTTCGCCTTTCTTGATCTGTTCAGCCAGATCTTCCATACCTACCAGCTCAGCGCCAGCAGCTTTAGCTGCTTCAGCGTTAGGGCCCTGGGTAAATACGGCAACGCGAACGGAACGGCCAGTACCGTGCGGCAGTACAGTTGCACCACGTACGTTCTGGTCAGATTTACGAGCGTCGATACCGAGGTTAACGGCAACGTCAACGCTTTCGTTGAATTTAGCAGTGGCCAGCTCTTTCAGCAGAGCAATGGCTTCGTTGATGTCGTACTGCTTAGTAGCATCAACTTTGTCACGGATCACGCGCATACGCTTGGTCAGTTTAGCCATTTCTTAATCCTCCACTACCAGGCCCATGGAACGTGCAGTACCTTCGATTGAGCGAGTCATCGCTTCAATGTCGGCGCCAGTCATGTCGGCAGCTTTGGTCTGCGCGATTTCCTGCAGCTGAGCGCGGGAAATTTTACCAACTTTGTCTTTGTTCGGCTTACCGGAACCAGACTTAATACCAGCTGCTTTTTTCAGCAGAACTGCTGCTGGAGGCGTTTTGGTAATGAAGGTGAAAGAACGGTCAGCGTAAACGGTGATAACAACCGGAATTGGCAGACCTTTTTCGATGGAATCAGTTTTTGCGTTGAACGCTTTGCAGAATTCCATGATGTTCACGCCCTGCTGACCCAGTGCTGGACCAACCGGTGGACTTGGGTTCGCCATACCAGCTGCAACCTGCAGCTTAACGTAGGCTTGGACTTTCTTAGCCATTCTAAAATCCTCTAATTGGGTAATAGCGCCTTAAAAAGGCTCCCCGTGATATAAAAATTCGTTTTACAGGCATACGCCCATAAAAACAAAAGGCGCGAAATTGTATGCCAATTTCGCGCCCTATGCAACGATTAGATCGCTGCTTTTTTGATCGTAGTCTTACGCTTTTTCTACCTGAGCAAAGTCCAGCTCTACCGGGGTCGCACGACCGAAGATAGACACGGAAACTTTCAGGCGTGACTTTTCGTAATCAACTTCTTCAACAACGCCGTTAAAGTCAGCAAATGGACCGTCGCTGACGCGAACCATTTCACCCGGTTCGAACATGGTTTTCGGACGCGGCTTATCGCCCACCTGCTGCAGACGGTTCATGATCGCGTCGACTTCTTTGTCGCTGATAGGTGCAGGGCGGTCAGAAGTACCACCGATAAAGCCCATCACGCGAGGAACGCTGCGTACAAGGTGCCAGCTTGCGTCGTTCATCACCATCTGAACAAGGACATAGCCTGGGAAGAATTTACGTTCGCTTTTACGACGCTGGCCGCCACGAATTTCGACCACTTCTTCGGTCGGAACCATAACTTCGCCAAACAGCTCTTCCATATTTTGTAATTTGATATGCTCGCGCAGCGAAGTCGCTACACGGCCTTCAAAACCGGAAAACGCCTGAACGACGTACCAACGCTTTTTAGGTGCTTCAGACATCTTAGAACCTCAGGCCAGTGATAAAGGATACCAGGCGAACCAGAATACCATCCAGTCCCCACAGGATCAGTGACATTACCGCAGTGACCGCAGCAACGATAAGCGTTGTGTGCAGTGTTTCCTGGCGAGTCGGCCAAATCACCTTACGAACTTCGGTTCTCGCTTCACGTGCAAACGCCACGGTCGCTTTGCCTTTCGTCGTCAACAGCGCGACACCACCCGCTGCAGCAATAATAATTACTACGGCCAGCGCACGCAGCGGCAGCATCATGTCACGATAAAGGTAGTTACCTACGATTGCTGCGATCAGCAACACGGCAACGACTACCCACTTCATCGCTTCCAGGCCGCGCCCGCTCCCTTGAGCTTCGGTATTCGCACTCATAAACCAACCTGTCAGAAGTATTCTACAAACATTTCCACCCCGCGAGTGCGAGGCGATCCAAACCGAAATTGAGTTTCGGACTAAACGCCCTCTACAGAGCCTGTCTCAGCAATGATTATGGCAAAAAAAATCACTGATGAGCCAGGTTCTGGTTCGACAGCGTATAAAAAGGGCATCAAATGATGCCCTTTTATTGCGCATTGCGTCAAATGTTATCGGCAATTAGCTCATTACTTTAGCAACAACACCTGCGCCAACGGTACGACCGCCTTCACGGATTGCGAAACGCAGACCGTCATCCATCGCGATTGGGTGGATCAGGGTAACAACCATTTTGATGTTGTCGCCCGGCATTACCATCTCAACGCCTTCTGGCAGTTCGATGGTGCCAGTCACGTCAGTAGTACGGAAGTAGAACTGTGGACGGTAGCCTTTGAAGAACGGAGTATGACGGCCGCCTTCGTCTTTGGACAGGATGTACACTTCAGATTCGAACTTGG
>CABIZV010000014.1 GCA_902363335.1 Enterobacteriaceae bacterium
TCTACCTGTACCGGCGTTGAAATGTTCCGTAAGCTGCTGGACGAAGGTCGTGCAGGCGAGAACTGCGGCGTTCTGCTGCGTGGTATCAAGCGTGAAGAAATCCAGCGTGGCCAGGTTCTGGCTAAGCCGGGCTCTATCAAGCCACACACCAAGTTCGAATCTGAAGTGTACATCCTGTCCAAAGACGAAGGCGGCCGTCATACTCCGTTCTTCAAAGGCTACCGTCCACAGTTCTACTTCCGTACTACTGACGTGACTGGTACCATCGAACTGCCAGAAGGCGTTGAGATGGTAATGCCGGGCGACAACATCAAAATGGTTGTTACCCTGATCCACCCAATCGCGATGGATGACGGTCTGCGTTTCGCAATCCGTGAAGGCGGCCGTACTGTAGGTGCGGGCGTTGTTGCTAAAGTAATGAGCTAATTATTTAATAATTAGTTTTGAGCTTAAAAAGGGTGCTTCGGCACCCTTTTTGCTTTTTTAAACATTATTATCTGTTCATATTCCGCACTATTTGTTCTCTTAATTCACCCAATCCTTAGTAGTTGTCTATTGTAATCATAATTATTCTCAATTACACTTTGTTCAGAAATTGAACGGGAGTGGTTATGTACGTTTGTTTATGTAATGGCGTCAGCGATAAAAAAATTCGCCAGGCGGTACGCCAGTTTCATCCGCAGTCTTTCCAGCAATTACGAAAATGCATTCCTATTGGAAATCAATGTGGTAAGTGCGTTCGTGCGGCGCGAGAAGTCATGGAAGATGAATTAATGCAAATGCCAGAGTTCAAAGAGATCGCCTGACCGCAATTTCTTTTTTTGACATCCCGGTAGCCCGATCTACGCTTCAATAAGTGGAAGCGGAGGGTCTATATAATGAAAGGTGATGTTAAGATTATAAATTATCTCAATAAATTATTGGGAAATGAGCTTGTCGCAATAAACCAATACTTTCTCCATGCGAGAATGTTCAAAAACTGGGGCCTTATGCGCCTCAATGATATCGAGTATCACGAATCCATTGATGAAATGAAGCACGCCGATTTGTACATCGAGCGAATTCTTTTCCTTGAAGGGATCCCCAATCTTCAAGACCTGGGTAAATTACACATCGGCGAAGATGTTGAAGAGATGCTGCAATCTGACCTCAGGCTGGAATTAGACGGGGCCAAAGATCTGCGGGAAGCCATCGCTTATGCCGACAGCGTTCACGACTACGTGAGCCGCGATATGCTGATAACGATCCTCACCGAGGAAGAGCATCATATTGACTGGCTGGAAACGGAACTTGAGCTCATTGGCAAAATTGGTCTGCAGAACTACCTGCAATCCCAGATTAAAGTCGCAGACTAACAGTCGAGAAGCCTGCCAATATAAAACCCGCTGCTCCCATAAATGGACCAAATGGCAGTGGGTTTTTTATCTCCGTCATAGACCGTCGATACAACGCTTTACCCATCAGAAAAGCCCACGCTAGCACGCTTGCCATCAGCAGTAATAGCGGGAGCTGCTGCCAGCCATGCCACGCACCAAGAGCCGCCAGGTACTTCACGTCTCCATATCCTAATCCTTCGTAGCCCCGAATCAGTCGATAACCCCAATAGAGAAACGCCAGAATGGAGTAACCAGCAATAGCGCCCCAGAGTGCATCACTGACGTGGGTCGGATTAAGGCACAGCTGATATAGCAGGCCAAGCCACAGCAATGGGCAGGTTAACCGGTCTGGCAATAACCCGGTTCGCGCGTCATGCCTGCATAAGGCTGCGCTTAGCGATGTATAAAGGATAAAGAAAGGGAGCGCACTCAATATCATTGTCATATCACCTGTCAATTCGCTGGATATCAGTTTGTCGGCAAGCAGGGGAGGGGGCAAAGGTCGAGAATACCCTTTGCGAGGCGGCTTCCAGGAAATGACATCGCGCTGCACTAAATTTTGAGCCACACGCGTGAAAGTGCACACTGCCGTGTGGGTAATTTATAAACACGGCTTGCTTCATGTGGCTATTTGTGTATAATGCGCGGGCTTGTCTAATATTGACAGCGGTTCGATATGAGCCACCGGTCCTGCGAAAGCGGTACCAGACAATGTTCCCAATCGGGGAACTCTGTAAGAACGGTTACACTCTCCCATCAATCGTAATGGGTTTGAGGAGTAACTATTTCGTCTATAAAATAATTGGAGCTCTGGTCTCATGCAGAACCAAAGAATCCGTATCCGTTTGAAAGCGTTTGATCATCGTCTGATCGATCAATCAACCGCGGAAATCGTCGAGACTGCTAAGCGCACTGGTGCGCAAGTCCGTGGTCCGATCCCGCTGCCGACCCGCAAAGAGCGTTTCACCGTTCTGATCTCTCCGCACGTCAACAAAGACGCGCGTGATCAGTACGAGATCCGTACTCACAAGCGTCTGGTTGACATCGTTGAGCCAACTGAAAAAACCGTTGATGCTCTGATGCGTCTGGACCTGGCTGCCGGTGTAGACGTGCAGATCAGCCTGGGTTAATCAGGTCATCGAGCGATTGAGAGGTTGATACAATGATTGGTTTAGTCGGTAAAAAAGTGGGTATGACCCGCATCTTCACTGAAGATGGCGTATCTATCCCAGTAACCGTAATCGAAGTCGAAGCAAACCGTGTTACTCAGATCAAAGATCTGGCTAACGATGGATACCGCGCTGTTCAGGTGACCACTGGGGCTAAAAAAGCTAACCGTGTAACCAAGCCGGAAGCTGGCCACTTTGCTAAAGCTGGCGTAGAAGCTGGTCGCGGCCTGTGGGAGTTCCGTCTGGCAGATGGTGAAGAATACACCGTTGGTCAGAACATTAGCGTTGAACTGTTTGCTGACGTTAAAAAAGTTGACGTAACCGGTACCTCTAAAGGTAAAGGTTTCGCTGGTACCGTTAAGCGCTGGAACTTCCGTACCCAGGACGCTACTCACGGTAACTCCTTGTCTCACCGCGTTCCGGGTTCTATCGGTCAGAACCAGACTCCGGGCAAAGTGTTCAAAGGCAAGAAAATGGCAGGTCAGCTGGGCAACGAACGTGTCACTGTTCAGAGCCTGGACGTAGTACGCGTTGACGCTGAGCGCAACCTGCTGCTGGTTAAAGGTGGTGTTCCGGGTGCAACCGGTTGCGACCTGATCGTTAAACCAGCTGTGAAGGCGTAAGGGGATAGCAATGGAATTAGTATTGAAAGACGCGCAGAGCGCGCTGACTGTTTCCGAAACTACCTTCGGTCGTGATTTCAACGAAGCGCTGGTTCACCAGGTTGTTGTTGCTTATGCAGCTGGTGCTCGTCAGGGTACTCGTGCTCAGAAGACTCGTGCTGAAGTAACTGGTTCTGGTAAAAAACCATGGCGTCAGAAAGGTACCGGCCGTGCGCGTTCAGGTTCTATTAAGAGCCCGATCTGGCGTTCAGGTGGCGTAACCTTCGCTGCTCGTCCACAGGACCACAGTCAAAAAGTTAACAAAAAGATGTACCGCGGCGCGCTGAAAAGCATCCTGTCCGAACTGGTACGTCAGGATCGTCTGATCGTTGTCGAATCATTCTCTGTAGAAGCGCCTAAAACTAAGCTGCTGGCACAGAAACTGAAAGACATGGCTCTGGAAGATGTGTTGATCATCACCGGTGAGCTGGACGAAAACCTGTTCCTGGCTGCGCGCAACCTGCACAAGGTTGACGTACGCGATGTTACTGGTATCGACCCGGTTAGCCTGATCGCCTTCGACAAAGTCGTAATGACTGCTGAAGCTGTTAAGCAAGTTGAGGAGATGCTGGCATGATTCGTGAAGAACGTCTGCTGAAGGTGCTGCGTGCACCGCACGTTTCTGAAAAAGCGTCTGCTGCGATGGAAAAAACAAACACCATCGTTCTCAAAGTTGCTAAAGACGCGACCAAAGCAGAAATCAAAGCTGCTGTGCAGAAACTGTTTGAAGTCGAAGTCGAAGTCGTTAACACCCTGGTAGTTAAAGGGAAAGTTAAACGTCACGGACAGCGTATCGGTCGTCGTAGCGACTGGAAAAAAGCTTACGTCACCCTGAAGGAAGGCCAGAATCTGGACTTCGTCGGCGGCGCTGAGTAAGTCGGAGGAGTAATACAATGGCAGTTGTTAAATGTAAACCGACATCTCCGGGTCGTCGCCACGTTGTTAAAGTGGTCAACCCAGAGCTGCACAAGGGCAAACCTTTTGCTCCGCTGGTTGAAAAAAACAGCAAATCCGGCGGTCGTAACAACAATGGCCGTATCACCACTCGTCACATTGGTGGTGGTCACAAGCAGGCTTACCGTATTGTTGACTTCAAACGCAACAAAGATGGTATCCCAGCAATTGTTGAGCGTCTTGAGTACGATCCGAACCGTTCCGCGAACATCGCGCTGGTTCTGTACAAAGATGGCGAACGTCGTTACATTCTGGCCCCTAAAGGCCTGAAAGCTGGCGACCAGATTCAGTCTGGCGTTGATGCTGCAATCAAAGCAGGTAACACCCTGCCGATGCGCAATATCCCGGTTGGTTCTACCGTTCATAACGTAGAAATGAAACCAGGTAAAGGCGGTCAGCTGGCACGTTCCGCTGGTACTTACGTTCAGATCGTTGCTCGTGATGGTGCTTATGTCACCCTGCGTCTGCGTTCTGGTGAAATGCGTAAAGTCGAAGCAGACTGCCGTGCAACCATGGGCGAAGTTGGCAATGCTGAGCATATGCTGCGCGTTCTGGGTAAAGCAGGTGCTGCACGCTGGCGTGGTGTTCGTCCTACCGTTCGCGGTACTGCGATGAACCCAGTCGATCACCCACATGGTGGTGGTGAAGGTCGTAACTTTGGTAAGCACCCTGTTTCACCATGGGGCGTTCAGACCAAAGGTAAGAAGACCCGCAGCAACAAGCGTACTGATAAATTCATCGTACGTCGCCGTAGCAAATAATTTTAGAGGATAAGCCATGCCACGTTCTCTCAAGAAAGGTCCTTTTATTGACCTGCACTTGCTGAAGAAGGTAGAGAAAGCGGTGGAAAGCGGAGACAAGAAGCCCCTGCGCACTTGGTCCCGTCGTTCAACGATCTTTCCTAACATGATCGGTTTGACCATCGCTGTCCATAATGGTCGTCAGCACGTTCCAGTATTTGTTTCCGACGAAATGGTTGGTCACAAACTGGGTGAATTCGCACCGACTCGTACTTATCGCGGCCACGCTGCTGATAAAAAAGCGAAGAAGAAATAAGGTAGGAGGAAGAGATGGAAACTTTAGCTCAACATCGCCATGCTCGTTCTTCTGCTCAGAAGGTTCGCCTTGTAGCTGACCTGATTCGCGGTAAGAAAGTGTCGCAGGCCCTGGATATTCTGACCTACACCGACAAAAAAGCGGCTGTACTGGTCAAGAAGGTACTGGAATCTGCCATTGCTAACGCTGAACACAACGATGGCGCTGACATTGATGATCTGAAAGTTGCGAAAATTTTCGTAGACGAAGGCCCTAGCATGAAGCGCATTATGCCGCGTGCTAAAGGTCGTGCAGATCGCATCCTGAAGCGCACCAGCCACATTACTGTGGTTGTGTCCGATCGCTGAGACTCTGGAGACTAGCAATGGGTCAGAAAGTACATCCTAATGGTATTCGCCTGGGTATTGTCAAACCATGGAACTCTACCTGGTTCGCGAACACCAAAGAATTCGCTGACAACCTGGACAGCGATTTTAAAGTACGTCAGTACCTGACTAAGGAACTGGCGAAGGCGTCTGTATCTCGTATCGTTATCGAGCGTCCAGCTAAGAGCATCCGTGTGACTATTCACACCGCTCGTCCTGGTATCGTTATCGGTAAGAAAGGCGAAGACGTAGAAAAACTGCGCAAAGTCGTAGCTGATATTGCTGGCGTTCCTGCCCAGATCAATATCGCCGAAGTGCGTAAGCCTGAACTGGACGCAAAATTGGTTGCTGACAGCATCACTTCACAGCTGGAACGTCGCGTTATGTTCCGTCGTGCTATGAAGCGTGCTGTACAGAACGCAATGCGTCTGGGCGCTAAAGGTATCAAAGTTGAAGTTAGCGGCCGTCTGGGCGGCGCGGAAATCGCACGTACCGAATGGTACCGCGAAGGTCGCGTACCGTTGCACACTCTGCGTGCTGACATCGACTACAACACCTCTGAAGCGCACACCACTTACGGTGTAATCGGCGTTAAGGTATGGATCTTTAAAGGCGAGATCCTGGGTGGTATGGCTGCTGTTGAACAACCGGAAAAACCGGCTGCTCAACCTAAAAAGCAGCAGCGTAAAGGCCGGAAATAAGGAGCGTCGCTGATGTTACAACCAAAGCGTACAAAATTCCGTAAAGTGCATAAAGGCCGCAACCGTGGTCTGGCGCAGGGTACGGATGTTAGCTTCGGCAGCTTCGGTCTGAAAGCTGTTGGCCGTGGTCGTCTGACTGCCCGTCAGATCGAAGCAGCACGTCGTGCAATGACCCGTGCAGTTAAGCGTCAAGGTAAGATTTGGATCCGTGTATTCCCGGACAAACCAATCACCGAGAAACCGCTGGCAGTGCGTATGGGTAAAGGTAAAGGTAACGTGGAGTATTGGGTTGCCTTGATTCAGCCGGGTAAAGTCCTGTACGAAATGGACGGTGTTCCGGAAGAGCTGGCCCGTGAAGCATTCGGCCTCGCTGCAGCGAAACTGCCGATCAAAACCACCTTTGTAACTAAGACGGTGATGTAATGAAAGCAAAAGAGCTGCGTGAAAAAAGCGTTGAAGAACTGAACGCTGAGCTGCTGAACTTACTGCGTGAGCAGTTCAACCTGCGTATGCAGGCGGCAAGCGGCCAACTGCAACAGACTCACCTGCTGAAGCAGGTTCGTCGCGATGTTGCACGCGTTAAGACTTTACTGACTCAGAAGGCGGGTGCGTAATGACCGATAAAATCCGTACTCTGCAAGGTCGCGTAGTTAGTGACAAAATGGAGAAATCCATTGTTGTTGCTATCGAACGTATGGTGAAACACCCGGTATACGGCAAATTCATCAAGCGTACGACCAAACTGCACGTACACGACGAGAACAATGAATGCGGTATCGGCGATAAAGTTGAGATCCGTGAATGTCGTCCACTGTCTAAGACTAAGTCCTGGACTCTGGTTCGCATTGTAGATAAAGCGATTCTGTAATACAGTAGTCGTTCTCGATACGAATAGACGGCTCAGTAATGGGCCGTCTATTTTTTCTACCCATATCGTTTAAGCGGTGTTATAATGCCGCGCCCTCGATATGGGGCTTTATAATGACCTGATTTCGGGTCTCAGTAGTAGTTGACATTAGCGGAGCACTAAAATGATCCAAGAACAGACTATGCTGAACGTCGCCGACAACTCCGGTGCACGTCGCGTAATGTGTATCAAGGTTCTGGGTGGCTCGCACCGTCGCTACGCAGGCGTAGGCGACATCATCAAGATCACCATCAAGGAAGCAATTCCACGTGGTAAGGTCAAAAAAGGTGATGTGCTGAAGGCGGTAGTGGTGCGCACCAAGAAGGGTGTTCGTCGCCCGGACGGTTCTGTCATTCGCTTCGATGGTAATGCATGCGTTATTTTAAACAATAACAGTGAGCAACCTATCGGTACGCGTATTTTTGGGCCGGTAACTCGTGAACTTCGTAACGAGAAGTTCATGAAAATTATCTCTCTGGCACCAGAAGTACTCTAAGGAGCGAATCATGGCAGCGAAGATCCGTCGTGATGACGAAGTTATCGTGTTAACCGGTAAAGATAAAGGTAAACGCGGTAAAGTAAAAAATGTCCTGTCTTCCGGCAAGGTCATTGTTGAAGGTATCAACCTGGTTAAGAAACACCAGAAGCCGGTTCCGGCTCTGAACCAACCAGGTGGCATCGTAGAGAAAGAAGCAGCTATTCAGATCTCTAACCTTGCACTCTTCAACGCGGCAACCGGCAAGGCTGACCGTGTAGGCTTTAGATTCGAAGACGGCAAAAAAGTCCGTTTCTTCAAATCTAATAGCGAAACTATCAAGTAATTTGGAGTAGTACGATGGCGAAACTGCATGATTACTACAAAGACGAAGTAGTCGCTAAGCTCATGACTGAGTTTAACTACAATTCTGTCATGCAAGTCCCTCGGGTCGAGAAGATCACCCTGAATATGGGTGTTGGTGAAGCGATCGCTGACAAGAAACTGCTGGATAACGCAGCAGCTGATCTGACAGCAATCTCCGGTCAAAAGCCGTTGATCACCAAAGCACGCAAATCTGTTGCAGGCTTCAAAATCCGTCAGGGCTATCCGATCGGCTGTAAAGTAACTCTGCGTGGCGAACGCATGTGGGAGTTCCTTGAGCGCCTGATCACTATTGCTGTTCCACGTATCCGTGACTTCCGTGGCTTGTCCGCTAAGTCTTTCGACGGTCGTGGTAACTACAGCATGGGTGTCCGTGAGCAGATCATCTTCCCAGAAATCGACTACGATAAAGTCGACCGCGTGCGTGGTTTGGATATTACCATTACCACTACTGCGAAATCTGATGAAGAAGGCCGTGCTCTGCTGGCTGCCTTTGACTTCCCGTTCCGCAAGTAAGGTAGGGTTACTGAATGGCTAAGCAATCAATGAAAGCACGCGAAGTTAAGCGCGTAGCTTTAGCTGATAAGTACTTCGCAAAACGCGCTGAACTGAAAGCTATCATCTCTGATGTGAACGCGACCGACGAAGATCGTTGGAACGCAGTTCTGAAGCTGCAGTCTCTGCCGCGTGATTCCAGCCCGTCCCGTCAGCGTAACCGCTGCCGTCAAACAGGCCGACCACATGGTTATGTGGGCAAGTTCGGGTTGAGCCGTATTAAGCTTCGTGAAGCCGCCATGCGCGGTGAAGTACCAGGCTTGAAAAAGGCTAGCTGGTAATTACCAATTGAATCACGGGAGTAAAGACAGATGAGCATGCAAGATCCGATCGCGGATATGCTGACCCGTATCCGTAACGGTCAGGCCGCGAATAAAGCTGCGGTCACCATGCCTTCCTCCAAGCTGAAAGTGGCAATTGCCAACGTGCTGAAGGAAGAAGGTTTTATTGAAGATTTTAAAGTTGAAGGCGACACCAAGCCGGAACTGGAACTTACTCTTAAGTATTTCCAGGGTAAAGCTGTTGTAGAAAGCATTCAGCGTGTCAGTCGCCCAGGTCTGCGCATTTATAAGCGTAAAGACGAGCTGCCAAAAGTTATGGCTGGCATGGGTATCGCAGTTGTTTCTACCTCTAAAGGTGTTATGACTGATCGTGCAGCGCGCCAAGCTGGTCTTGGTGGCGAAATTATCTGCTACGTAGCCTAATCGGAGGAAAAAATGTCTCGTGTTGCTAAAGCACCGGTCGTTGTTCCTGCCGGCGTTGATGTAAAAATCAACGGTCAGGTTATTACGATCAAAGGTAAAAACGGCGAGCTGACTCGTACTCTCAACGATGCTGTTGAAGTTAATCATGCAGACAATGCACTGACCTTCGGTCCACGTGATGGTTACGTAGACGGATGGGCTCAGGCTGGTACCGCGCGTGCCCTGCTGAACTCAATGGTTATCGGTGTTACCGAAGGCTTCACCAAGAAGCTACAGCTGGTTGGTGTAGGTTATCGTGCAGCGGTTAAAGGGAACTCTGTGAGCTTAGCTTTAGGCTTCTCACACCCAGTTGACCATCAGCTGCCTGCGGGTGTTACTGCAGAATGTCCGACTCAAACTGAAATCGTGCTGAAAGGCGCTGATAAGCAGGTGATCGGTCAGGTTGCAGCAGACCTGCGTGCCTACCGTCGTCCTGAGCCTTACAAAGGCAAGGGTGTTCGTTACGCCGACGAAGTCGTGCGTACCAAAGAGGCTAAGAAGAAGTAAGGTAACACTATGGATAAGAAATCTGCTCGTATCCGTCGTGCGACCCGCGCACGCCGCAAGCTCCAGGAGCTGGGTGCAACTCGCCTGGTGGTACATCGTACCCCGCGTCATATTTACGCACAGGTAATTGCACCGAACGGTTCTGAAGTTCTGGTAGCTGCTTCTACTGTAGAAAAAGCTATCACTGAACAATTGAAGTATACCGGTAACAAAGACGCCGCTGCAGCTGTGGGTAAAGCTGTCGCAGAACGCGCTCTGGAAAAAGGCATTAAAGTTGTGTCCTTTGACCGTTCCGGGTTCCAATATCATGGTCGCGTCCAGGCACTGGCAGATGCTGCTCGTGAAGCTGGCCTTCAGTTCTAAGGTAGAGGTGTAAGATGTCTCACATCGAAAAACAAGCTGGCGAACTGCAGGAAAAGCTGATCGCGGTAAACCGCGTATCTAAAACCGTAAAAGGTGGTCGTATTTTCTCCTTCACAGCTTTGACTGTAGTTGGTGATGGTAACGGTCGCGTTGGTTTTGGTTACGGTAAAGCGCGTGAAGTTCCAGCAGCGATCCAGAAAGCGATGGAAAAAGCTCGTCGCAATATGATTAACGTCGCGCTGAATACCGGCACCCTGCAGCACCCAGTTAAGGGTACTCACACAGGTTCTCGTGTATTCATGCAGCCGGCTTCCGAAGGTACCGGTATCATCGCCGGTGGTGCAATGCGCGCCGTTCTGGAAGTCGCTGGAGTTCGTAACGTTCTGGCTAAAGCGTATGGTTCTACTAACCCAATTAACGTGGTTCGTGCAACTATCGATGGTCTGGAAAATATGAAATCTCCGGAAATGGTCGCTGCCAAGCGTGGTAAATCCGTTGAAGAAATTCTGGGGAAATAAACCATGGCAAAGACTATTAAAATTACTCAAACCCGCAGTGCAATCGGTCGTCTGCCGAAACACAAGGCAACGCTGCTTGGCCTGGGTCTGCGTCGTATTGGTCACACCGTAGAACGCGAGGATACTCCTGCTGTTCGTGGTATGGTCAACGCGGTTTACTTCATGGTTAAAGTTGAGGAGTAAGAGATGCGTTTAAATACTCTGTCTCCGGCCGAAGGCTCTAAAAAGGCGGGTCGCCGCCTGGGTCGTGGTATCGGTTCTGGCCTCGGTAAAACCGGCGGTCGTGGTCACAAAGGTCAGAAGTCTCGTTCTGGCGGTGGCGTACGTCGTGGTTTCGAGGGCGGCCAGATGCCTCTGTACCGTCGTCTGCCGAAATTCGGCTTCACTTCTCGCAAAGCAGCGATTACAGCGGAAATCCGTCTGTCTGACCTGGCGAAAGTGGAAGGCGGTATTGTTGACCTGAGCACGCTGAAAGCAGCTAACATTATCGGTGTCCAGATCGAGTTCGCGAAAGTGATCCTGGCTGGTGAAGTTTCTACTCCGGTAACTGTTCGTGGCCTGCGCGTGTCGAAAGGCGCTCGTGCTGCTATCGAAGCTGCTGGCGGTAAAATCGAGGAATAAGTAGCAGATGGCTAAACAACCGGGATTAGATTTTCAAAGTGCCAAAGGTGGCTTAGGCGAGCTGAAACGCAGACTGTTGTTTGTAATCGGTGCGCTTATTGTGTTCCGTATTGGCTCTTTCATTCCGATCCCTGGTATTGATGCCGCTGTACTTGCCAAACTGCTTGAGCAACAGCGAGGCACCATCATTGAAATGTTCAACATGTTCTCTGGTGGTGCTCTCAGCCGTGCTTCAATCTTTGCCCTGGGTATCATGCCGTATATTTCGGCATCGATTATTATCCAGCTGTTAACGGTGGTTCATCCAACGTTAGCTGAAATCAAGAAAGAAGGGGAGTCTGGTCGTCGTAAGATCAGCCAGTACACCCGTTACGGCACTCTGGTGCTGGCAATATTCCAGTCGATCGGTATTGCTACCGGTCTACCGAATATGCCTGGTATGCAAGGTCTGGTATTAAACCCAGGCTTTGCATTCTATTTCACCGCTGTTGTGAGTCTGGTTACAGGGACAATGTTCCTGATGTGGCTCGGCGAACAGATTACTGAGCGTGGTATCGGCAACGGTATCTCAATCATTATCTTCGCTGGTATCGTTGCGGGACTCCCGCCAGCCATTGCCCATACTATCGAGCAAGCGCGTCAAGGCGACCTGCACTTCCTCCTGTTGCTGTTGGTTGCAGTATTAGTGTTTGCAGTGACGTTCTTTGTTGTATTCGTTGAACGTGGTCAACGCCGCATTGTGGTAAACTACGCAAAACGTCAGCAAGGTCGTCGTGTCTATGCTGCACAGAGCACACATTTACCGCTGAAAGTGAATATGGCAGGGGTTATCCCAGCAATCTTCGCTTCCAGTATTATTCTGTTCCCGGCGACCATCGCGTCATGGTTCGGGGGCGGTACCGGTTGGAACTGGCTGACAACAATTTCGCTGTATTTGCAGCCTGGGCAACCGCTTTATGTGTTACTCTATGCGTCTGCAATCATCTTCTTCTGTTTCTTCTACACGGCGTTGGTCTTCAACCCGCGTGAAACAGCAGATAACCTGAAGAAGTCCGGTGCATTTGTACCAGGAATTCGTCCGGGAGAGCAAACGGCGAAGTATATCGATAAAGTAATGACTCGTCTGACTCTGGTTGGTGCGTTGTATATTACCTTTATCTGCCTGATCCCGGAGTTCATGCGTGATGCAATGAAAGTGCCGTTCTACTTCGGTGGGACCTCGCTACTGATCGTTGTGGTCGTGATTATGGACTTTATGGCTCAAGTGCAAACTCTGATGATGTCAAGTCAGTACGAGTCTGCATTGAAGAAGGCGAACCTCAAAGGCTATAGCCGCTAAAAGGTCGCTCGAGAAGTTACGGAGAGTAAAAATGAAAGTTCGTGCTTCCGTCAAGAAATTATGCCGTAACTGCAAAATCGTTAAGCGTGATGGTGTCATCCGTGTGATTTGCAGTGCCGAACCAAAGCATAAACAGCGCCAAGGCTGATTTATTCGCATATTTTTCTTGCAAAGTTGGGTTGAGCTGGCTAGATTAGCCAGCCAATCTTTTGTATGTCTGTGCGTTACCATTTGAGTATCCTGAAAACGGGCTTTTCGGTATGGTGCGTACATATTAAATAGTAGGAGTGCATAGTGGCCCGTATAGCAGGCATTAACATTCCTGATCAGAAACATGCTGTGATCGCATTAACCTCGATCTATGGCGTCGGTAAGACCCGTTCTAAAGCCATTCTGGCTGCAGCGGGTATCGCTGAAAATGTTAAGATCAGTGAGCTGTCTGAAGGACAAATCGACACGCTGCGTGACGAAGTTGCCAAATTTGTCGTTGAAGGTGATCTGCGCCGTGAAGTTAGCATGAGCATCAAGCGTCTTATGGATCTTGGTTGCTATCGCGGTTTGCGTCATCGTCGTGGTCTCCCGGTTCGCGGCCAGCGTACCAAGACCAACGCACGTACCCGTAAGGGTCCGCGCAAACCGATCAAGAAATAATCGGGGTGATTGAATAATGGCAAAGGCACCAGTTCGTGCACGTAAGCGTGTAAGAAAACAAGTCTCTGATGGCGTGGCTCATATCCATGCTTCTTTTAACAACACCATCGTTACTATTACCGATCGTCAGGGTAATGCGCTGGGTTGGGCAACAGCCGGTGGTTCCGGTTTCCGTGGTTCGCGCAAATCTACTCCGTTCGCAGCTCAGGTTGCAGCAGAGCGTTGTGCTGATTCCGTAAAAGAATACGGCATCAAGAATCTGGAAGTTATGGTTAAAGGTCCGGGTCCAGGCCGCGAATCAACTATTCGTGCTCTGAACGCCGCTGGTTTCCGCATCACTAACATTACTGATGTGACTCCGATCCCTCATAACGGTTGTCGTCCACCGAAAAAACGTCGCGTATAACGCCTCGTTTCTAGGATTGTTGGAGAAAGAAAATGGCAAGATATTTGGGTCCTAAGCTCAAGCTTAGCCGTCGCGAGGGCACCGACTTATTCCTTAAGTCTGGCGTTCGTGCGATCGATACCAAGTGTAAAATTGAACAAGCTCCTGGCCAGCACGGTGCGCGTAAACCGCGTCTGTCTGACTATGGTGTTCAGTTGCGTGAAAAGCAGAAAGTTCGTCGTACTTACGGCGTGCTGGAGCGTCAGTTCCGTAACTATTATCAAGAAGCAGCGCGTCTGAAAGGCAACACCGGTGAAAACCTGTTGACTCTGCTGGAAGGTCGTCTGGACAACGTAGTATACCGTATGGGCTTTGGCGCAACTCGTGCCGAGTCACGCCAGTTGGTTAGCCACAAAGCAATCATGGTAAACGGTCGTGTTGTTAACATCGCTTCTTATCAGGTTAAAGCGAATGACGTTGTTAGCATTCGTGAGAAAGCGAAAAAGCAATCTCGCGTTAAAGCCGCTCTGGAGCTGGCTGAACAGCGTGAAAAGCCAACCTGGCTGGAAGTTGATGCTGCTAAGATGGAAGGTACGTTCAAGCGTCAGCCTGAGCGTTCTGATCTGTCTGCGGACATTAACGAACACCTGATCGTCGAGCTTTACTCCAAGTAAAGCTTAGTACCAAAGAGAGGACACAATGCAGGGTTCTGTGACAGAGTTTCTAAAACCGCGCCTGGTAGATATCGAGCAAGTGAGTTCGACGCACGCCAAGGTGACCCTTGAGCCTTTAGAGCGTGGCTTTGGCCATACTCTGGGTAACGCACTGCGCCGTATTCTGCTCTCATCGATGCCGGGTTGCGCGGTGACCGAGGTTGAGATTGATGGTGTACTTCATGAGTACAGCACCAAAGAAGGCGTTCAGGAAGATATCCTTGAAATCCTGCTCAACCTGAAAGGGCTGGCGGTGAGAGTTCAGGGTAAAGATGAAGTTATTCTTACCTTGAATAAATCTGGCATTGGCCCTGTGACCGCAGCCGATATCACCCATGATGGGGATGTCGAAATCGTCAAGCCTCAGCACGTGATCTGCCACCTGACCGATGAGAATGCAGCTATTAGCATGCGTATCAAAGTTCAGCGCGGTCGTGGTTATGTGCCGGCGTCTGCCCGAATTCATTCGGAAGAAGATGAGCGCCCGATCGGCCGTCTGTTGGTCGACGCCTGCTACAGCCCTGTAGAGCGTATTGCCTACAATGTTGAAGCAGCGCGTGTAGAACAGCGTACCGACCTGGACAAGCTGGTCATCGAGATGGAAACCAACGGCACAATCGATCCTGAAGAGGCGATTCGTCGTGCGGCAACCATTCTGGCTGAACAACTGGAAGCTTTCGTTGACTTACGTGATGTACGTCAGCCGGAAGTTAAAGAAGAGAAACCAGAGTTCGATCCGATCCTGCTGCGCCCTGTTGACGATCTGGAATTGACTGTCCGCTCTGCTAACTGCCTCAAGGCAGAAGCTATCCACTATATCGGTGATCTGGTACAGCGTACCGAGGTTGAGTTGCTGAAAACGCCGAACCTGGGTAAAAAATCTCTTACCGAGATTAAAGACGTGCTGGCTTCACGTGGTTTGTCTCTGGGCATGCGCCTGGAAAACTGGCCACCGGCAAGCATTGCTGACGAGTAACCGGATCACAGGTTAAGGTTTTACTGAGAAGGATAAGGTCATGCGCCATCGTAAGAGTGGTCGTCAACTGAACCGCAACAGCAGCCATCGCCAGGCTATGTTCCGTAACATGGCTGGTTCGCTGGTTCGTCATGAGATCATCAAGACGACCCTGCCGAAAGCGAAAGAACTGCGTCGCGTAGTTGAACCGCTGATTACTCTTGCCAAGACTGATAGCGTTGCTAATCGTCGTCTGGCATTCGCCCGTACTCGTGATAACGAGATCGTGGCAAAACTGTTTAACGAGCTGGGCCCGCGTTTCGCGAGCCGCGCCGGTGGTTACACTCGCATTCTGAAGTGTGGCTTCCGTGCAGGCGACAATGCGCCGATGGCATACATCGAGCTGGTTGATCGCTCTGAGTCGAAAGCAGAAGCAGCTGCAGAGTAATCTGTAGTAAAGTAAAAAAACCCGCCTCGGCGGGTTTTTTTATATCCCCTCCACCACCATGATCCTACAATATTCCTGTTCTTTCTTGTCCTTCAGAGGAAGTTATGTGGCTACTTGATCAATGGGCTGAGCGTCATATTATAGATGCACAGCGCAAGGGAGAATTTGACAACCTTCCCGGTCAGGGCGAGCCCCTTACTCTGGATGATGACTCCTGCGTTCCAGAAGAACTCCGTGTCGGTTTCAGGCTACTTAAAAATGCGGGTTGTCTGCCCCCGGAAATTGAGCTGCGTAAAGACGCTATCGCCTTATCTGATTTACTTAAAGGTATTCGCGAGGATGATGAGCGCTATCAAGAGCTCAGCCGTCGGTTAGTTTTGCTGGAAATGAAATTGCAACAAGCCGGGCTGAATACGGATTTTTTGCACGGAGATTACGAGTACAAATTGCTGCACAAAATTGAGGGGGAGTCGTGATGTTCAAAATTGGCGAGCTGGCGAAACTGGCGGGGGTGACACCTGATACTGTCCGCTATTACGAAAAGCAGCAGATGATGAGCCACGATATCAGAACTGAAGGCGGCTTTCGTCTCTATACAGCTGACGATCTTCAGCGCCTTAAGTTTATCCGACATGCCAGGCAATTAGGATTTACATTAGAATCGATCCGTGAA
The DNA here is from genome assembly GCA_902363335.1 of Enterobacteriaceae bacterium. Lineage (GTDB taxonomy): Bacteria > Pseudomonadota > Gammaproteobacteria > Enterobacterales > Enterobacteriaceae > Kluyvera. The sequence continues at coordinate 16,521 of CABIZV010000014.1, forward strand.
CTATTGTCGATCCGCGTGGATCCAGAACACCATACCTGCCAGGAATCAAAAGGTATCGTTCAGGCCCGCCTGAGCGAGGTTGAATCACGTATTGCAGAGCTGCAAGCAATGCAACAGGCGTTGAGTAAGCTCAATGACGCTTGTTGTGGCACATCACACAGCAGTGAGTTTTGCTCTATTCTTGGCATACTCGAGCAAGGGGCCGAGGCGAGCACAAATGGTTGTTGAGTGTTGGGGGATTTAGAATTACACTCAGCGCGTATTTAATATCCAATCTGGAGAAGTTATGAGCCGCTATCAACATACGAAGGGGCAAATAAATGACAATGCCCTTGAAGCGTTACTGCACGATCCACTATTTCGTCAGCGTGTAGAAAAGAATAAGAAGGGAAAAGGAAGTTATTTACGTAAGGAAAAACACGGTAAACAGTATGGTCGGGAGGCCAGTGGCAAACAAGCGATGCGCTTTTTTACCACTGGCTTTCTGCTTACTGTGATTAGATTAAGAACGGTTGTTCTGTTCTTTCAGCAGGTCGCGAATTTCCGATAACAGCACTTCTTCTTTTGTTGGAGCAGGAGCTGCCGCCGGCTCTTCTTTCTTACGATTTAACTTATTGATTAGCTTAATCGCCATGAAGATGGCAAAAGCGACAATGATAAAATCAAAAATGTTCTGAATAAACACGCCATAGTGCATAACGACTGCTGGCACATCGCCCTGCGCATCACGCAGCGTGACGGCGAACTGTTTGAAATCAATCCCACCAATTAAAAGCCCCAGTGGCGGCATGATGATATCCGCAACTAAAGACGATACGATCTTACCAAATGCGGCACCAATAATGACACCCACCGCCAAATCAACAACATTCCCGCGCATCGCGAATTCGCGAAACTCTTTAATCATGCTCATTTTATTCTCCCTTGGGCAACTGACGCTTATAAGTTTAACAAATGTTTATCTATTTTCCATTGGTGATAATAAATATGAGTATATTAATTAACCCTCTGATTGGAGTGGGTTAATAAAAAGGCGCTCATTGAGCGCCGGGTAAAAATTAAAGGAAGAAGGGACTTGGCTGGAAGAGTCTTTCCACATCGGATATATATTTTTTATCCGTCAGGAACATGATGACGTGATCGCCTTGTTCAATTCGCAGATTATCATTGGCAATCATAACGTCGTTTCCACGAACGACCGCGCCGATAATGGTACCCGGCGGCAGCTTGATTTCATCAATAACCCGCCCCACGACGCGTGATGTGCTTTCATCACCGTGTGCGACCGCTTCGATGGCTTCGGCGACGCCACGGCGCAGCGAGGAAACGCCGACAATGTCCGCTTTACGCACGTGGCTGAGTAAGGCTGAGATCGTTGCCTGCTGCGGTGAGATCGCAATATCAATCACGCTACCCTGCACGAGATCGACATAAGCCTTACGCTGGATAAGCACCATGACTTTTTTGGCCCCCATCCGTTTAGCCAGCATGGCAGACATGATATTGGCTTCATCATCGTTGGTCACAGCAATAAACAGATCAACTTGATCGATATGCTCTTCTGCCAGAAGTTCTTGATCCGATGCGTCACCAAAGAAGACGATCGTATTTTGCAGTTTTTCCGCAAGCTCCGCCGCGCGCTGCTGATTACGTTCAATCAGTTTCACGCTGTAATCTTTTTCCAGCTGATGTGCGAGTCCTGCGCCAATGTTGCCACCGCCAACCAGCATAATTCGCTTATAGGGTTTCTCCAGACGCTGTAACTCACTCATCACCGCTCTAATATGCTGTGATGCGGCGATAAAGAAGACTTCATCCCCGGCTTCAACAATGGTTGAGCCCTGTGGTCTGATGGGACGATCGTGGCGGAAAATGGCGGCGACTCGGGTATCAATGTGCGGCATATGGTCGCGCATGGTCGAGAGCGCATTACCCACCAGGGGCCCGCCGTAGTAGGCTTTCACCACTGCCAGGCTAACCTTGCCTTCAGCGAAGTTCACCACCTGCAGTGCACCCGGGTACTCAATTAAGCGATAGATATTGTCGATAACCAACTGCTCTGGCGCAATCAGGTGATCAATTGGTACGGCATCGCTTTGGAACAGCTTATCGGCATCACGGACATAATCAGGTGAGCGAATACGAGCAATACGATTTGGCGTATTGAATAGCGAATAGGCAACCTGGCAGGCCACCATATTCGTTTCATCCGAGCTGGTCACGGCAACCAGCATATCGGCATCATCGGCGCCCGCTTCGCGTAAAACTCGAGGATGGGAAGCGTGGCCCTGAACAACGCGTAGATCGAATTTGTCCTGCAGGCTGCGAAGTCGCTCGCCGTTAGTATCGATAATCGTGATGTCGTTATTTTCCCCGACCAGGTTTTCCGCAAGCGTCCCGCCGACTTGCCCGGCGCCCAGAATGATAATTTTCATCAGTTACGACCCGTTATCTCATCATTTCTTGATTAGCTTAGCGTAGAAGAAGCCGTCTCCTTCCTCCGCACCCGGTAAATTCTGACGTCCTGGCTGCTCCGGCGTACCGGTCTCGCTCAATACGGCATCCGGTGTTCTTGCCAGGAACGCGGCGATTTGCTGCTGATTTTCTTCCGGCAGGATTGAACAGGTTGCATAAACCAGATTGCCACCGGTCTTAAGGTGCTTCCAGGTCGCATCGAGGATCTCGGCCTGAAGCTGTGCAAGCTCGGCGATATCACGATCGCGGCGGAGCCATTTAATATCCGGGTGACGGCGAATTACGCCGGTTGCTGAGCAGGGCGCATCCAGCAAAATACGGTCAAACTGCTGCTCGCCACACCATTGTTCTGGATAACGGCCATCACCTTGTTTCACCGTTGCCTTCATGCCAAGACGTTTCAGGTTATCGTAGACGCGAGACAGACGCTTTTCATCAACGTCGACGGCCATAACATCCGCTTGTGGAGCAACTTCAAGTATATGGGTTGTCTTGCCGCCAGGCGCGCAGCACAGATCAAGGATCTGTTCGCCATTTTGCGGCTGCAAATAGTTAACGCATCCCTGGGCCGAGGCATCCTGAACGGTCACCCAACCCTGCTCAAAACCGGGAAGTGCCAACACTGAGGTCGGAGTTTCCAGTCGCACGGCATCCGGATAATCCGGGTGAGAGAATCCGCTAAGACCCGTTTCTGCCAGTAGGGCTAACCATGCGTCACGAGAGTGATGATTACGGTTAACGCGAAGCCACATGGGGGGGCGCTGATTATTGGCTTCAAGAATACTTTGCCACTGTTGCGGGTAGGCATCCCTGATACGCTTCACTAGCCATGATGGATGTAAAAAACGCAGTTCAGTTTGCGCAAACTCATTCAGCAGTTCTTCCTGTCGACGCTGGAACTGACGGAGTACGCCGTTAATCAATCCTTTCAACTGTTGACGCTTGATGACCACCGCGCCTTCAACGGTTTCGGCAAGCGCAGCGTGAGGAGGTATACGGGTATAGAGCAGCTGATAAAAGCCCACCATGATCAAATAGTGAACCGTTCGCTGTTTGCCCGTCATCGGGCGTTCCATCAGCTGTTTAATCATCCATTCCAGCTGGGAGAGCGAGCGCAGTACGCCAAAGCAGAGCTCCTGAAGCAATGCTTTATCTTTATCGCCGACTTTTTGCTGTAGTGCGGGGAGTACGTTGCTTAACGACTGCCCTTTTTCCACGACCTGCTCAACGGCCTGGGCCGCCATACTGCGTAAATTCAGTTGTTTTTTCATAACCGTAAAAATAAAAATGCCCGGAGACTCCGGGCTTTAAAAGGGATGAACCGTTAGAGAAGGCGGTTTCCGGGTACAAACCATTCCCGGCGCGAATTCAGTAGATCCTGCGCACTCATGGCTTTTTTACCTGCCGGTTGCAGGGAGATAAGATTCAAAATCCCGTCCCCCGTTGCGACCTGGATACCCTGGCGGGTGGCTTCCAGAATTGTGCCTGGTTCAGCATTTGCTGGTTTATTTATTACCGTCGCTTGCCAGATCTTGATTGGCTGATCGTCAATCACGATATAGCTCATCGGCCATGGATTAAAGGCGCGAATACAGCGCTCCAGTTGAGCGGCGCTTAGCGTCCAGTCAACTCGGGCTTCTTCTTTGCTGAGTTTCTCTGCGTAGCTGACCTGCGCTTCATCCTGAACTTCTGGTTTTGCCGTACCGGACGCCAACAGACTCAGCGTATGCAGGAGACCCTGTGGGCCAAGCTCTGCCAGCTTGTCGTAGAGGCTGGCGCTAGTGTCGTCAGCGGTAATGGGACAGGCGAGCTTATGCAGCATATCGCCCGTGTCTAACCCAACGTCCATCTGCATGATGGTCACGCCGGTTTCGGTATCGCCAGCCCACAGCGAGCGCTGAATGGGGGCCGCGCCGCGCCAGCGAGGCAGTAGAGAACCATGGACGTTAATGCATCCAAGACGCGGCATTGCCAGTACGGCTTTCGGCAGTATCAGCCCATAGGCTACAACGACCATCACGTCAGCGTGTAATTCGGCGACCAGCTTCTGGTTTTCTTCAGGACGCAATGAGACCGGCTGGAAAACGGGGATACCTTTCTCTTCAGCCAATACTTTTACCGGGCTTGGCATCAGCTTCTTACCGCGACCCGCAGGGCGATCCGGCTGGGTAAAGACGCCGACTACCTGGTGCTCAGACGACAACAGCGCGTCGAGATGACGCGCTGCAAAATCAGGGGTGCCCGCAAAAATAATACTTAATGAATCTGACACGTTAATCCTTATCCTTACGGACGCGCGTTCAGGCGATCCAGTTTTTCAACTTTCTGACGAATACGTTGCTGTTTTAGCGGAGACAGATAATCGATAAACAGCTTACCGACTAAATGATCCATTTCATGCTGAATGCAGATAGCGAGCAGCTCATCAGCTTCCAGTTCAAATGGCTGACCATTCCGGTCGAGGGCGCGGATTTTCACACGCTCAGCGCGAGGAACTAACGCCCGCTGTTCAGGAATAGACAAGCAGCCTTCTTCAATGCCCGTCTCGCCGTCTTTTTCCAGCAGTTCTGGGTTAATCAGCACCAGTTGCTGGTCGCGATTTTCGGAAACATCAATCACGATGATACGTTTATGGATATCGACCTGAGTTGCGGCCAGACCAATACCTTCCTCTGCGTACATCGTTTCGAACATGTCGTCGACGATACGCTGGATTTCATCATTCACTTCTTTGACCGGCTCAGCGACTTTGCGAAGACGCTCGTCCGGGATATGTAACACTTGCAAAACTGCCATAAATATCCAGAGTTCTGTTCAGGAGTAGGAAAGATTATTACCTCTATTCTAGACAAAACCCCCTCTAATTGACAGCATCAGTGACCAATCGCAAGGATTGCTGATGCCGCATATGGCAAGGGAGAAAAGGATGTCACCAGAAGAGGTCGCCTTCCGCCTGTTGAAGGTCAATAATTTATATGGTGATGAAATGCTTAACACGTTACGCATTTTGTCCCGGCAGGCCGATATCACACGCCAGACGCTGTCAACACTGGGTTTTAGTGCCAAACAGATTGAGCGCTTTTTCTCTTTTACCGCTGGGGAAATGGATACGGCCAACCGCTGGCTGTCAGATCCTGATAACACGCTGTTGCTTGCTGACGCGCCAGATTATCCAGAAGCTTTACGCGCTATTCGCGATTATCCGGCGGTACTGTGCGTGCGCGGTAATGTGCAAATTTTGAGTTCATTGCAATTAGCAGTGGTGGGAAGCCGTCAGCATTCACTTTACGGGGAGCGATGGGGGCGATACTTCTGTGAGACGCTCGCACAGCTGGGGCTGACGATTACCAGCGGTCTGGCGCTGGGAATTGACGGCGTTGCCCATCGCGGCGCCTTGCAGGCGGGAGGAAAAACGGTAGCGGTACTGGGTAGTGGTCTACAGCATATTTATCCCCATCGTCATCGGGCGCTGGCCGAAAATATCGTGGCTTGCGGTGGCGCTCTTATCTCGGAATTTCCGCTTGCCGCTACCCCAACGCCGTATAATTTTCCTCGCCGGAACCGAATTATTAGCGGATTAAGTCGTGGCGTTCTGGTGGTGGAGGCCGCGCAGCGTAGCGGTTCCCTTGTTACCGCTCGTTGTGCGCTTGAGCAAGGGCGTGACGTTTTTGCTATCCCTGGCCCGCTAGGGCATCCGGGTATGGAAGGCCCGCATTGGCTTATTAAGCAAGGGGCCGTGCTGGTTACTGAACCTGACGATATTCTGGCATTTTTCCCGGTTCCCGACCGCCAGTTGCCCAATGGGTCTGAAATGACAAATTATTGTGCAGATAAGGAATCTGTAGCATTGCCATTTCCTGAGCTCCTGGCTAACGTAGGAGATGAGGCAACACCTGTTGACGTCGTCGCTGAACGTGCCGGCCAACCTGTGTCAGTGACCGTGGCTCAGCTACTTGAACTGGAGTTAGCAGGATGGATCGCAGCAATACCCGGCGGCTATGTCCGATTAAGGAGGGCAGGCCATGTTCGACGTACTAATGTATTTGTTTGAGACCTACATCCATAACGAAACAGAGATGCGCGTAGATCAGGACAGACTTACTCGGGATCTTACCGATGCGGGGTTTGAACGCGAAGATATCTTCAACGCATTAATGTGGCTGGAAAAACTCGCCGACTACCAGGAAGGCCTCGTAGAACCGATGCAGCTTGCGTCCGATCCTCTCTCCGTGCGTATTTTTACGCAAGAAGAGAGTCAACGGCTTGATGCTAGCTGCCGTGGATTCCTGTTATTCCTTGAGCAGATTCAGGTGCTAAACCTCGAAACGCGGGAAATGGTGATTGAGCGCGTGATGGCTCTGGACACCGCGGAGTTTGAACTGGAAGAGCTGAAATGGGTTATTTTGATGGTGCTTTTCAATCTTCCGGGCAGTGAAAACGCGTATGAACAAATGGAAGAATTACTCTTCGAAACGAATGAAGGTATGCTGCATTAATCATTTTTGCGGCATCAAGAGTTGTTATGGTCAAATCAGCACTATTTACGGTGCCTAAAAACGAGCCCTGTCCACAGTGTGGGGCTGAACTGGTCATACGGTCCGGTAAACACGGGCCGTTTCTCGGCTGTTCCCATTATCCGGAATGCGATTATGTCCGCCCCCTGAAAAATCAGGCGGATGGACATATCGTCAAAGTTCTGGAGGGGCAGTCGTGTCCTCTGTGTGGCGCCAACCTGGTGTTGCGCCAGGGGCGTTTTGGCATGTTCATCGGATGTAGCCAGTATCCTGAATGTGAACACACTGAAGTTATCGATAAACCCGATGAAACGGCAATCACCTGCCCTGCGTGTCTGCAAGGACATCTGGTGCAACGCCGTTCCCGCTTTGGTAAAAACTTCTATTCCTGCGATCGCTACCCGGAATGTCAGTTTGTCATTAACTTCACACCGGTTGCGGGGGAATGCCCTGAGTGTCATTACCCGCTGCTTATCGAAAAGAAAACGGCGCAGGGCGTAAAACGTTTATGTGCCAGTAAACAATGTGGAAAGCCGGTTCCGGCGAAACAAATCAGTGAATAAAAACCTGCCATCAGAGGCCGTATTGCGTGCGGTAGTTGCTCTGAATAATAAAGAAGTTATCGCTTACCCCACTGAGGCCGTGTTCGGCGTGGGTTGTGATCCTGACAGTGAAGAAGCCGTACAAAAACTGCTTACGTTGAAACAGCGTCCGGTGGATAAGGGCCTCATCTTGATCGCCGCCAGTTTTGAACAGCTTCAACCTTATATAGATGACAGCATGCTAAGCGATGAGCAGCGTGCAACCGTTTTTGCTCGCTGGCCAGGGCCGGTGACGTTTGTTTTCCCGGCAAAGGCAACGACGCCGGGTTGGCTGACGGGACGTTTTAGCTCACTGGCCGTCCGCGTAACCGATCATCCGGTAGTTATTGAACTGTGCCGGGCTTACGGCAAGCCGTTGGTTTCAACCAGCGCTAATCTGAGCGGTCAGCCACCGTGTCGCACGACGGCTGAAGTTCGCGCGCAGTTTGGCGATGATTTCCCAGTGGTGGATGCGCAAACGGGTGGCCGGTTGAATCCATCGGAAATTCTTGATGCCCTGACGGGTGAACGTTTTCGCCAGGGATAATGTATGGAAAGCTATGTCGTTTTTGGCAACCCGATAGCCCACAGTAAATCACCGTTCATTCATGAGCAATTTGCGCAGCAGCTGCAAATTTGCCATCCGTATGGACGTATGCTGGCGCCACTTGATCAGTTTACCGCGACACTGGACGCTTTTTTTAAGCAAGGTGGAAAGGGAGCCAACGTTACCGTTCCCTTTAAAGAAGAGGCTTTTGCCAGAGCGGATGAGCTGACGGAACGTGCGGCGCTGGCAGGCGCGGTCAATACGCTTAAAAGACTTGATGATGGTCGTATCCTGGGTGATAACACCGATGGTATCGGCCTTCTGAGCGATCTTGAGCGGTTGAAGTTAATCAAGCCCGGCTACCGCGTGCTGCTCGTTGGCGCTGGTGGTGCGGCGCGCGGTGTACTGCTGCCATTACTTTCCCTCGACTGTAGCGTCACCGTGACCAACCGCACTCATGCTCGAGCGCAGACCTTAGCTGAACTGTTCAGCCATACGGGGAGCGTCAGCGCGTTGCCCATGTCTGAGCTGGAAGGCCACAAGTTCGATCTCATCATTAATGCGACCTCTAGCGGGATTGCCGGTGAAATGCTGCCGCTCCCCGCGTCATTAGTGAATGCCCATGTGTGCTGCTATGACATGTTCTATCAAAAAGGGAACACTGCATTTTTAGCGTGGTGCGCAGAGCAGGGGGCTAAACATTATGCTGATGGCTTGGGCATGCTGGTGGGACAGGCGGCACACGCCGTCTTATTGTGGCATGGTGTTTTGCCCGATGTTGAGCCTGTGATCGAATCACTCAAACGCGAGTTGGGCGTATGAACCAGGCCATCCAGTTTCCAGACCGAGAAGAGTGGCGCGAGGATCTCCACGCAGTCTGCTTCCCGGTACTGGTCAGCGGCATGCAGCTCACCTGCGCAATACGCGCTGAAGTGATAGCGCGTCGCTTTGGCGGCGAAGAACCGCAGCAGTGGCTTTTGCGATTTAGCGAAAATCGCTGGGATCTAGAAGAAGAGGCCAGCGATCTTATTCTGGATGGGCAAGAGGACAATCAGGGCTGGGTTTGGCTTTCCTGATTCAGATAATCGTCTTTCCACTTCACGTAGTTATTGGCCGAATAGCGTAATCCTTCGAGTTCGGCCTCTTTCAAGGGCCTGATTTGCTTAACTGGGCTCCCCAGATAAAGATAACCACTCTCCAGTCGCTTATGCTGTGGCACCAGACTACCGGCACCAATCATCACGTCGTCTTCAACAATTACACCATCCAGTAATATAGAGCCCATACCGACAAGAACTCTATTTCCAATCGTGCAGCCGTGGAGCATGACTTTATGCCCGACGGTGACATCCTCGCCTACGATGAGAGGGTTCCCTTGCGGATTTTTAGCTGATTTATGCGTCACGTGCAGTACGCTGCCATCCTGGATATTACTGCGAGCGCCAATCTGGATATAGTTGACGTCACCGCGTGCGGCCACCAATGGCCAGATACTGACATCATCAGCCAGTCGAACGTCACCGACGATCACACTGGAGGCATCGATCATCACGCGATCGCCAATGACGGGGAATAAATCTTTATAGCGGCGTAAAACGGCAGACATATGGACCTCTTTAAAACGCTGTCATTCTTGGGGTTCTTCTCATTATCGGCCCAAATTGTGGGATTAACATCTCAAAAATTAAGCAAATCGCACACTTACAGCGCAAAAAGAGTGAAAAAACGACACTTAGAAAAAAATGTGAGAAAAGGGGTTGTGCTAAAAACAAAGTTCCCTATAATGCGCACCCACTGAGACGGCAAACGTGAATGACTTCACATTAACTAGCCGGTTCGGTTGAAGAGAAAAACCTGAAAATAAACGGTTGACTCTGAAAGAGGAAAGCGTAATATACGCCACCTCGCAACAGTGAGCGAAAGCCGTGTTGCACTGCTCTTTAACAATTTATCAGACAATCTGTGTGGGCACTCGAAGATACGGATTCTTAACGTCGCA
>CABIZV010000015.1 GCA_902363335.1 Enterobacteriaceae bacterium
AGTTTTAGCCGTTCCCGGCGGCGCTGCGCTTGGCCGGGCTACATTTGTGCATATTTGTAGCCCGGCCAAGCGCAGCGCCGCCGGGAATATAACCGCCCTACCTGACCTTCTCCATCCGATAATTCACAAACGTCTCACCGCGCGCCTGAACCTCTTGCTCTGCAACGACCACAAACCCATGTCGCTCAAAACATGGCCTGGCGGTAATGCTCGCTTCAACCGTTAACGTTCCCGTTGGAATTTGCGCGAATAGCGCATCGAGCAAAGCGCTGGCAACGCCCTGCCGCGAGTATTCAGGGGCGACAAAAAGCAGGTCGATATCATTACCCATCGCGGTGATAAATCCGACTGGACGCTCGTCCACCGTCGCCACCAGCACCCGCGATTCCGCCATTTTTTGCCGCCAGCGGGCCTCATCCACCTGCGCCCAGGCAGCGATTTGAGACGGTGAGTAGTGCTGGCTTGCGGTTTCACGTATTGCGCGCAGGAAAATCTGACACAGCGCCGGGAAATCGCTTTCACGGTAACAACGGATAAGCATGATTAAATTCCTAAAAGAAGCTGCCGTTCCAGTTGCGGATCCAGCAGCGTAACGTGCAGCCCCACCAGACGGACACCGCGCTCAGCGCGCCTTTCTTGCCAGGATTTATGTGCCGTGGCGATTAAGTCGTCTTTGTTAAGCTTCGGCCAGACGTGCTCCTGGGTGGTTTGCTGGAAGTCGTTAAATTTTAATTTGACGCCCTGGCGCGCAATCAACAGATCCGGCCTGACTTTGGCCAGCCGACGCTCAAGTTCAGGATAGAGTCGTTCGATAATCGCCTCACAATCCGACCACCGGTGAATATCCTCTTCCAGCGTGCGTTCAACGCCTATCGATTTACGTTGGCGATCGCTGTTGATCTCACGTTCATCGATCCCCTGACTACGTTCCCAGAGGATCCGACCAAATTTACCAAAGCGCTTAAGCAGCATCGCCAGATCGCTATTTTGCACATCCTCGCAGGTCCGCAGCCCCATGCTTTCAAGTTTCGCAGCAGAGACTTTGCCGACGCCGGGAATTTTACTCAATGGCAGGGTTTTGAGAAAGGCCGGAACATCCTCGGGCGTTAGCACAAACTGGCCGTTGGGTTTATTGAGATCGGAGGCAATTTTAGCGAGAAATTTGATCGGCGCGACGCCCGCTGAGGCGGTCAGCGCAAGTTCATTAAAGATGGTCTGGCGGATCTCCTGGGCCATCAACGTCGCCGAGCCGTGGCAGTGCGGGCTGTCGCTGACATCAAGGTAGGCTTCATCGAGCGAAAGGGGTTCAATCAGTGAAGTATAGCGGGAGAAAATTTCGCGAATATGGTTTGAGGCTTCACGATAAGCTTCAAAACGTCCGGGTAATAAGGTGAGATGCGGGCAGAGCTTTAGCGCCATTCCCGTCGGCATGGCGCTGCGCACGCCAAATTTGCGCGCCGGATAGTTCGCCGTACTGATCACCCCGCGTTGTACCCGACTGCCGCCAATGGCGATAGGAATATCGCGCAGCGCCGGGTTGTCACGCATTTCAACCGCCGCGAAGAAGCAGTCCATATCAATATGGATTATTTTGCGCATCGTTAGCCCTCACTTACCACTGGATAAGTATACAGCACAACAATAGCAAATGAGAAGTGTGAGAAATTGCCCGACGCCGTCGGGCAACAGGGAGATCTACAGAATGCGGTTTTGCTGACGTTGCGCTTCGCGCGCCATGCGTTTTTTACGCGCATCGCAGGGCTCAGGGCAGTCGCAGACTTTTTCAATACCCAGTGAGGAGATCCCGCCACAGCTACCCTGCAGACTTTTTCGCTTCACCAGATATCCCAGCGACATGCCGAAAATCGCTAACGCGAAAATGCCAAATGTCGCCAGAAATACCGTTAACATCATCAGCCTCCAAAGTCGTCGAGCATGATGTTTTCATCCTCTACGCCCAGGTCTTTAAGCATTTTTATCACCGCGGCGTTCATCATCGGTGGCCCGCACATATAAAACTCACAATCTTCAGGCGCCGGGTGATCGCGCAGGTAGTTCTCATAGAGAACGTTATGAATAAATCCGGTGTACCCCGTCCAGTTATCTTCCGGCAACGCGTCGGAGAGCGCAATGTTGAACGTAAAGTTAGGATTTTCCCGCGCCAGCTGCTCAAATTCTTCGGCATAGAACATTTCACGCAGCGAGCGCGCGCCGTACCAGAAGCTGATTTTCCGCGTGCTGTGCAGACGTTTTAGCTGATCGAAGATATGCGAGCGCATTGGCGCCATCCCGGCACCACCGCCGATAAAGACCATTTCGGCCTCGGTCTCTTTGGCAAAGAATTCACCAAATGGCCCGGAAATTGTCACCTTATCCCCCGCTTTAAGCGACCAGATATACGAGGACATGATCCCCGGCGGCGCATCCGGTGCAGAAGGCGGCGGCGTGGCAATACGCACGTTGAGCATGATGATGCCCTTCTCTTCCGGGTAGTTCGCCATCGAGTAGGCGCGCAGGGTTGGCTCTTTTACATCAGAGATATAGCGGAACAGATTAAATTTGTCCCAATCGCCGCGATACTCATCCGGTACGTCAAAGTCAGCGTAGGCCACTTTATGCGGCGGACACTCAATCTGAATGTAGCCCCCGGCGCGAAACGGCACGGTTTCTCCTGCGGGGATCGCAAGCTTCAGCTCTTTAATAAACGTCGCTTTGTTATCGTTCGAGATAACTTCGCATTCCCACTTTTTCACCCCGAACACTTCATCCGGCAGCTCAATTTTCATGTCCTGACGCACAGCAACCTGACAGGCTAAGCGGCAGCCTTCTTTGGCTTCACGCTTGGTGATATGCGAAAGCTCGGTCGGCAAGATATCGCCACCGCCCTCTTTCACCGTTACCCGGCACTGGCCACAGGAGCCACCGCCGCCGCAGGCGGAGGAGATAAAGATGCCATTGCTGGATAACGTGTTCAGCAGCTTGTCACCCGCCGGGGTTTTAATTTGCCTGTCCGCTTCATTGTTGATTTCAATAACCACGTCGCCTGCGTTCACAAGCTTTGATTTAGCAAACAAAATCAGCAGAGATAGCACCAGTACGATCAGCGTAAACATGATTACGCCAAGTATTATTTCCATGATTAACGGCCCTTATAGCTGCACACCGGAAAATGACATAAATCCTAATGCCATCAGTCCGGTGGTGATAAAGGTGATCCCTAAGCCGCGCAGTCCCGCAGGCACGTTTGAATATTTCATTTTTTCGCGGATCCCCGCCATGGCGACGATCGCCAGCATCCAACCGATCCCGGAACCAAAGCCGTAAACGATAGATTCGCTGAAGTTGTAGTCACGTTGCACCATAAACGACACGCCGCCAAAGATGGCGCAGTTAACGGCGATGAGCGGCAGGAAGATACCCAGCGCGGTATAGAGCGATGGGAAATACTTGTCGAGGATCATTTCAAGAATTTGCACCAGCGCCGCAATCACCCCGATAAAGGTGATGAAGTTAAGGAAGCTGAGATCGACGCCTTCCGCCAGCGCACCGTCGCGCAGCACCAGGTTGTAGACCAGGTTGTTAATCGGTACAGCAAGACCGAGCACAACGGTTACCGCCACGCCCAGACCAAAGGCGGTTGAGACTTTCTTTGAGACCGCGAGGAAAGTACACATCCCGAGGAAGAACGCCAGCGCCATGTTTTCAACAAACACCGCGCGAACAAACAGGCTAATGTAATGAGCCATAATCGGTTACTCCTTTTCCTGCTGTTCCGGCTTCCAGCTACGCAGCGCCCAGATCAGCAAACCGATAATGAAAAACGCGCTCGGTGCGAGCAAGAACAGGCCATTTGGCTGATACCAGCCGCCGTTTTTCACGGTTTCCAGTACGGTGATACCAAACAGCTTACCGCTACCGATAAGTTCGCGCAGGAAGCCAACAATCAGCAAAATCGCGCCATAGCCCAGGCCGTTGCCAATGCCGTCCATAAAGCTCGCCATCGGCGGCGACTTCATGGCATACGCTTCCGCACGCCCCATCACGATACAGTTGGTGATGATAAGGCCGACAAACACCGACAGCTGTTTTGAGGTTTCGTAGGCGAACGCGCGCAGTAGCTGATCGACCACAATCACCAGCGAGGCGATGATCGCCATTTGCACAATGATGCGCACGCTGTTCGGAATATGATGGCGGATCATGGAGATAAACATACTGGAAAATGCCGTCACCAGCGTCACCGCAATGGTCATCACGAAGGCCGTTTCCAGCTTGGTGGTTACCGCCAGCGCCGAACAGACGCCGAGCACCTGTAGCGCAATGGGGTTGTTAGCGATAAGCGGGCCAACCAGCACGCGCTTCATCTCTTTCATATCGCCCTGCTCAGCCATGATTCAGCTCTCCTTCACGCACCTTTTTCAGGAACGGGCCAAAGCCCATCTCGCCCATCCAGAAATTGAAACTGTGTTGTACACCGTTGGCGGTAAGCGTCGCGCCTGACAGGCCATCAACGGCATACAGGTCGCCCTGCGGCGCAGCACCTTTTATTACTCTCAGCGCCGGTTGACCGTTATCATCCAGCACCCGTTTGCCAACAAACTGCGCACGCCAGTTTGGATTTTCGATTTCCCCACCGAGCCCCGGTGTTTCCCCCTGGTCGTAGTAGGTAATGCCCTTAATCGTGCGACCGTCGACATCCAGAGCCACAAAGGCATACATCATCGACCACAGGCCGTTGCCGTAAACCGGCAGGACAATTTCTTGTACCTGCTGCTTTTCGTCTTTGATGAGGTAAATTTCCACCACGTTGCTGCGACGTTTGATACCTGCCGGGTCTTGATTAGCCTCAAGCGCCACGCTCTGCTGCGGATCTTTAAGCGCCAGCCCCTGATTAAACTTCGCCGGATCGCTGTCCAACAGCGCGCCACTTTTTAAGTCCACCAGCCGCGGCGTCACGCGCGCAGCGTAGATTTCTGCTACCGCATCGGCGGACATGTTGTCCTGCATAAGTCCGGCCACCGCCAGGATATTGCGCTGCTTATCGAGCGCGCGCTGTTCCTGCTGGCGCGGTTTTAGCCCTACGGCGGAACCGGCAACCACGATAGAGCAGACCAGGCAAAGCACCAGCACCACCAGCAGCGTTTTGCCGATGCTATCGTTACTTTTGATTTCAGCCACGCGACTTCCTCCGCTTAATGTTGGCCTGCACCACCAGATAATCGAACAGCGGCGCAAAGAGGTTGGCGAACAGAATCGCCAGCATCATCCCTTCTGGATAAGCCGGGTTGACCACGCGAATGAGTACGCACATCACGCCAATCAACGCCCCGTAGCACCATTTCCCTTTATCGGTAAACGAAGCAGAGACCGGGTCGGTGGCCATAAACATCATGCCGAAAGCAAAACCGCCCAGCACCAGATGCCAGTACCACGGCATGGCAAACATCGGGTTAGTGTCCGAACCAATCAGGTTGAACAGAGTCGCACAGGCAATCATGCCGACCATCACCCCGGCGACAATGCGCCAGGAGGCTACGCGGCCAAAGATAATCAGCGCGCCGCCGAGCAGGATCATCAGCGTTGAGACTTCACCAATTGAGCCCGGAATATTGCCGATAAACGCGTCCATCCAGCTCACCGGCTGGCCGGTAACCACGTTCACCAGCGACTCACCGCCGTGACTTGCCCATTGCGAGAGCGGCGTTGCACCGGAAAAACCATCAGCCGCAGTCCACACCAGATCGCCGGAAATTTGCGCCGGGTAAGCAAAGAACAGGAACGCACGTCCCGCTAGCGCCGGGTTGAGGAAGTTGCGTCCGGTTCCGCCAAAAATCTCTTTTGCAATCACCACGCCAAAGGTGATGCCCAGCGCCGCCTGCCATAACGGCATGGTGGGAGGAACAATCAGCGCGAAAAGAATGGAGGTAACAAAGAAGCCTTCGTTGATCTCATGCTTGCGCACAATCGAAAACAGGACTTCCCAGAAACCCCCGACCAGAAACACGGTGGCGTAGATAGGAACAAAGAACACCGCGCCCAGCATCATCATGCTCATCCAGCTGGCATCAGGGGCAAAACTGACGCCCAGCGCCTGCGCCAGGCTGTAGTGCCAGTTGGCGGCAATCACCTGCTGTAGCTGTTCTGCACCGTATAATTTATGCAGCGCCGGGAGGGTTTGCAGCCCCACGTTGTACATCCCCCAGAACATCGCGGGGAAGACAGCAAACCAAACGAGGATCATCATCCGTTTGAGGTCGATGGCATCACGAACGTGCGCAGCCCCCCTGGTGACATGGCCCGGGGTATAAAGCAATGTCGCCATCGCTTCGTATAGCGGGTAGTATTTTTCCAGCTTGCCGCCCTGCGTAAAGTGCGGCTCAACTTTTTCCACTAGCTGTTTTAAGCCCATCACTTAACCTTCCTGCTCAATTTGCGTTAATACACTGCGCAATACCGGGCCGTATTCGTATTTTCCCGGACAGACATAAGTACATAGCGCCAAATCTTCTTCATCCAGCTCCAGACAGCCCAACGCCTGTGCGCTGTCGGTGTCCCCTGCAAGCAGATCGCGCAGCAGTACGGTCGGCAGAATATCGAGCGGCATCACGCGCTCATAGCTGCCGATTGGGACCATGGCGCGTTCCCCGCCGTTGGTATCGGTTGAGAGATTAAAGCGTTTTTGCTTGAAGAAATGGCCAAGCGTGGTGCGGGTTATCGAGAATTTATTGCGTCCTGGCGCAACCCAGCCGAGGAACTCTTTTTCACGCCCTTCTTTCAATACGCTGACCTGAAGATGAAAGCGCCCGAGGAAAGCCTGTGGCCCAGCGGCGGTTGTGCCGTTTAACACCGACCCGGAGATAATGCGGTTTTCACCCTCATGTAATGCGCCCACCAATAGCTCGCTAAGGTCAGCCCCCAGAGTGGTACGAATTAAACGAGGCTCTTTGACCTGTGGGCCACCAAGAGCGATAACCCGTTCGGTCCATAACACGCCTTCAAGGAACAATTTGCCGTAGGCGATAACGTCCTGGTAATTCAGGTGCCAGACCTGTTTGTTGAGGCTGACCGGTTCCAGGAAGTGAATATGGGTTCCCACTAATCCGGCCGGGTGCGGCCCGGTAAACTGGTTATAGGTCACCTGCCCCTGCGGATGGCCTCCCAGCTTGCCACCGCTGCGCTGACAAACATGGACTTTGCCGTCCGTCAGACGGGTGAGGAGGGTCAAACCGGCGTTAAAAGCCTCGCGATGCGTCAATATAATAGGCTCTGGATCGGCGGCCAGCGGGTTAGTGTCTATTGCGGTAACAAAAATTGCCGCGGGCTCGGTGCCGGGCGCAGGTGTTTTACTGAAAGGCCGGGTGCGCATCGCCGTCCACAAACCGGAGTCAATCAACTGCGCGGCAACGACGTCACGCGACAGAGTCGCCAGTTCGTCAGGCGCATAACAGGTAAACGCCACGGACTCATCGCCGTCGACGTCAATCACCACCGATTGCAGCACGCGGCGCTCACCGCGTTGAATGGCACTTACCGTACCGCAGGCTGGGGAGGTAAAGCGCACGCCGGGAATTTTTTTATCTTCAAAGAGCAGTTGCCCTTTGATGACCCGATCACCCTCTTTTACCGCCATAGAAGGACGTAAACCGACATATTCTTCGCCTTTCACCGCCACACGCGTGACGGCGATATCATCAACACGTTGCTGATCGGGCTGGCCGGCAATCGGTAGATCAAGGCCTTTAGTTATTTTAATCATACTGTTCGCAGGTATCCGTTAACGACGGCGACAACATAAGGTTGAGGCCAGCGTTTTGGTTAACGAGACAAAAGAAAGGAGTGACGCCGAAAACCCAATGGCATTCCATGATTGGGTAAAACGAGAAGCTAAAGCATCCTTTCTTACACTGTTTGAGAGTTACTTCTTGCACCATCCGCAATACAGGTTTCAAGCAGGATAATGTCGTAACGAAAGTTTACCATTTTCTGCTTCCTGGCGGCAGCAGTTCCGCTTTTCAGCCCACCAAAATGCGAGCTAATACGCAAAGTACTCAGGATTCGGACAAAGATAGCTAGTGAATCATCAGCTTATCCTACACTCTCTTGAAGACGAATCCTTAGAGGCTGCACACAGCACAACGCACCGGGTTGTTGCTGGAATGCGATACGAAATTGTAAACGCGAAACGCCCCTCTTGCGAAAAAATGCGGTGGTGCTAAGGTGAGCGCACAAAAACAGATTTATCTGCTTTTTCTCCCTGTTGCCTTCCTGGCGTGTAAGTTTTTTTATCAAGGAACAAGTTGTATGCGCAAAATCGCATTATTTATTGCGATGCTTTTAATGCCGTGCGTTTCGTTTGCTGGGTTACTGAGCAGCGGTGCCCCGACGACGCCAGTCAGCAAAGAATATAAGCAGCAAATGATGGGCTCGCCCGTCTATATCCAGATTTATAAAGAAGAGCGCACTCTCGATCTTTTCGTCAAAATGGGCGAAACGTATCAACTCCTTGATAGCTATAAAATCTGCAACTACTCCGGCGGTTTAGGGCCGAAGCAGCGCCAGGGCGACTTTAAGAGCCCGGAAGGGTTTTATTCCGTCCAGCGTAGCCAGTTGAAACCGGACAGTCGTTTCTATAAAGCGATTAATATCGGTTTCCCGAATGCTTATGATCGTGCGCACGGGTATGAAGGGAAGTATCTGATGATCCACGGTGCCTGCGTTTCGGTTGGCTGTTATGCCATGACCGATTCCGGTATTGATGAGATTTTCCAGTTTGTCACCGCAGCGCTGGTGTTCGGGCAGCCGGGCGTTCAGGTGAGCATTTATCCGTTCCGCATGACCGATGCGAATATGGAACGTCACAAATATTCGTATTACAACGAATTCTGGAAGCAGCTTAAGCCGGGTTATGACTATTTCCAGCAGACGCATCGCCCACCGATGGTGTCAGTGGCCGATGGTCGTTACGTGGTGAGCAAGCCGCTCAGCCACGAGGTCGTTCACCCACAGCTGGCGTCAAACTACACGCTCACCGAGGCAAAATAAGCGCCATTCGCCTGGCATAATCTTGTGCCAGGTTTCATTCCCCGTCAGAGGTTGAGTAGCGATAACAGTCACCACATCGTTGGCGGTAGTCTCTTTCTGAAAATCGATTTCGACATCCCTATCCAAAAGCGTAGCGACGCCAAACGGTGCGCGGCGGGTGATCCAGTACAGATTCGTTGAGCAGAATGCCATCACGTAGCGTCCATCTGACAACAGCATGTTAAACACGCCTTTCTCACGTAATGTCTCGGTCAGCGATGCAATGTATTTGAATACGCCCTGCATATTCCCCGGCGTGCGCGGATACCGCTGGGTTAGATTGTGCAGCAGCCAGCAGAAAGCTTTTTCACTGTCCGTCTCCCCCACCGGACGAAACTGCCCGGTCTCCAGCGATTTGTAGCCCGAAAGTTGTCCATTGTGGGCGTAGGTCCAGTTACGTCCCCATAGCTCACGGGTAAACGGATGGGTGTTTTCCAGCGCCACCATTCCCCGGTTAGCCTGGCGAATGTGCGCAATCACCGAGCAGGATTTGATGGGATAGTCCTGCACCAATTTAGCGATTGGGGATTGATAGCTCGGCTGCGGATCTTTAAACGTGCGACAACCTTTACCTTCATAGAAAGTAATTCCCCAGCCGTCTTTGTGCGGCCCGGTACCACCACCGCGCTGCACAAGCCCGGTGAAACTAAAGCAGATATCGGTTGGCACATTGGCGCTCATCCCGAGCAATTCGCACATATCACACCCCCACAGCAATCGGGGCCGAAGCCCCGTGGCTCTTATGCCTTAACCATCTCTTTTTCAATAAGCATGATCAGGATATGGATAACTTTAATGTGGATCTCCTGAACGCGGTCGGCGTAGCCGAAATGCGGTACACGGATTTCAATATCCGCGGAGCCTGCCATTTTACCGCCATCTTTCCCGGTCAGGGTAATGACTTTCATGCCCTGCGCACGTGCGGCTTCAATCGCCTTAATGACGTTTGCGGAGTTGCCGGAAGTGGAGATACCCAGCAGAACATCGCCCGCACGGCCGACGGATTCCACGTAGCGAGAGAAAACATATTCATAACCGAAATCATTACTGACGCAAGAGAGGTGGCTGACGTCGGAAATAGCAATTGCCGGGTAGCCCGGACGGTTCTCACGATAGCGCCCGGTCAGCTCTTCTGCGAAGTGCATAGCGTCACAATGCGAGCCGCCGTTACCGCAGGAAAGCACCTTGCCGCCTGCTTTAAAGCTATCCGCCAGCAGGACTGCTGCGCGCTGAATGGCGTGGATATTGGCTTCGTCTTTCAGGAAGTTTGCCAGCGTATCGGCCGCTTCATTCAGTTCGTTACGAATAAGATCCTGGTACATGAGGATAATCCTTCAGCATTAATAAAATTGTCATCGGTAGTGTAACGGATAGCGTGAGGACAGAGAAGCAAGCACCGTTCTATTCAGCGGATGTTTGGATTATTGGTGCGCTAAAAAGCGGCAACAATGTGAGCGAGGTTGTAATTATTTTGTAAACACATTGCTAATTAAAATCACATCAACTACAACCATAACATCACAAGTGGTCAGACCTCCTACAAGACAGGGGCATTTTGCTATGATGATTTTGAGTGTGGTATTAACGATTGCTTTACTCGGTGTGCTGTTCTATCACCGTGTCAGTTTGATGCTCAGCAGCCTGATTTTACTGGCCTGGACGGCGGCGCTTGGCGCGGCTGGGCTGTGGAATCTGTGGCTACTGGTGCCGCTTGCCATCATCCTCGTGCCGTTTAACCTTATCCCTATGCGTAAGGCGCTGATTTCAGCACCGGTATTCCGCACATTCAGTAAAGTGATGCCGCCAATGTCGCGCACGGAAAAGGAAGCGATTGATGCCGGCACCACCTGGTGGGAAGGCGATCTGTTCCGCGGTAACCCCGACTGGAAAAAGCTGCACGGCTACGCGCGTCCGAAACTGACAGCGGAAGAACAAGCCTTTATTGATGGCCCGGTTGAAGAAGCGTGTCGCATGGCGAATGACTTTTCAATCACTCACGAAATGGCCGACCTGCCGCCTGAGCTGTGGGCTTACCTGAAAGAACACCGCTTCTTCGCGATGATCATTAAGAAAGAGTACGGCGGCCTGGAATTCTCCGCTTACGCTCAGGCTCGCGTCCTGCAAAAACTCTCCGGGGTATCGGGCATTCTGGCGATCACCGTCGGCGTACCTAACTCTTTAGGCCCGGGCGAGCTGCTGCAACACTACGGTACTGAAGAGCAGAAAAATCACTATCTGCCGCGCCTGGCGCGTGGTCAGGAAATTCCCTGCTTCGCACTGACCAGCCCGGAAGCGGGTTCTGATGCAGGCGCCATTCCAGATACCGGCGTCGTATGCATGGGTGAATGGCAGGGCGAACAGGTACTGGGCATGCGCCTGACCTGGAATAAACGCTACATTACGCTGGCACCGATTGCCACCGTACTGGGTCTGGCCTTTAAGCTGTCAGACCCCGACAAACTGCTGGGCGGCGCTGAAGAGTTAGGCATTACCTGTGCACTTATCCCAACCAACACCCCGGGCGTGGAAATTGGTCGTCGTCACTTCCCGCTGAACGTGCCGTTCCAGAATGGGCCAACCCGTGGTCAGGATATCTTCGTACCGATTGATTACATTATCGGCGGGCCAAAAATGGCCGGACAAGGCTGGCGTATGCTGGTGGAATGTTTGTCGGTGGGTCGCGGCATTACTCTGCCTTCCAACTCGACCGGTGGCGTGAAATCGGTGGCGCTGGCAACCGGTGCTTACGCGCACATTCGCCGTCAGTTCAAAGTCTCTATCGGTAAGATGGAAGGGATTGAAGAACCGCTGGCGCGTATTGCGGGTAACGCCTACGTCATGGATGCGGCGGCCACGCTGATTACCTACGGCATTATGCTGGGCGAAAAACCGGCCGTGCTGTCCGCTATCGTGAAATACCATTGTACCCATCGTGGTCAGCAATCGATCGTTGATGCAATGGATATTACCGGTGGTAAAGGGATTATGCTGGGTGAAGGCAACTTCCTCGCCCGCGCCTATCAGGGCGCACCCATCGCCATCACCGTGGAAGGGGCAAACATTCTGACCCGTAGCATGATGATCTTCGGTCAGGGTGCTATTCGTTGCCATCCTTATGTTCTTGAGGAGATGGCGGCAGCGCAGAATAAAGATGTTAATGCCTTCGACAAACTGCTGTTCAAACATATTGGCCATGTCGGCAGTAACAAAGTCCGTAGCTTCTGGCTGGGACTGACTCGTGGCTTAACCAGCTCAACGCCAACGCGTGATGCGACCAAACGTTACTACCAGCACCTGAACCGCCTGAGCGCTAACCTGGCATTGTTGTCAGATGTATCGATGGCCGTACTGGGTGGCAGCCTGAAGCGTCGTGAGCGTATCTCTGCGCGTCTGGGTGATGTGCTGAGCCTGCTGTACCTCGCTTCCGCGGTATTGAAGCGCTATGACGATGAAGGCCGTAACGAAGCAGATTTACCGTTAGTCCACTGGGGCGTGCAGGATGCGCTGAATCAGGCCGAACAGGCAATTGACGATCTGTTGCTGAACTTCCCGAACCGCTTTGTGGCAGGGGCAATGCGCGCGGTTATCTTCCCGACCGGTCGCCACTACGTTGCGCCATCCGATAAACTGGATCATGCGGTCGCGAAAATTCTGCAAACGCCAAGCGCCACCCGCTCACGTATTGGTCGTGGTCAGTATCTGACCCCAAGCCAGTACAATCCGGTGGGGCTGCTGGAGGAAGCGCTGGTTGATGTGATGGCTGCTGACCCAATCCACCAGCGTATCTGTAAAGAGATTGGCAAAAATCTGCCGTTTACTCGTCTGGATGAGCTGGCGCGCAACGCCCTGGCAAAAGGTCTGATTGACCAGACCGAGGCCGCCATTTTGACCAAAGCGGAAGAGAGCCGTCTGCGCAGCATTAACGTTGACGACTTTGCTGCCGATGAACTGGCGACCAAGCCGGTAAAGCTGCCGGACAACGTGCGTAAGGTTGAAGCCGCGTAACGTTTCCCATCGCAACCCCCTAAGCGGAGCCTGGCTCCGCTTTTTTTTATCCCTTTTCCCCTCACCCGCCTAAGCGCCTGATAAGGTGTTACAGTTATAAGATGCCCTGCCATAAAGGAGCGACTCACTGTGTCTGGTTTGAAAATTACCCTTTTACAACAACCGCTGGTGTGGATGGATGGCCCCGCGAACCTGCGCCATTTTGACCAACTGATGGAAGAGATTGTCGGGCGTGACGTGATTGTCTTGCCGGAAATGTTTACCACCGGTTTCGCCATGGAAGCCGCCGGGCAGTCGATGTCAGAAGAGGAAGTGATCGCCTGGATGCGCGAGCAAGCCCTACGCACCAATGCGTTGGTTGCCGGGAGCGTGGCACTGCAAACCGGACTTGGCGCGGTAAACCGTTTTCTGCTCGTCGAGCCAGAGGGACGCGTGCATGCTTATGATAAGCGCCATCTGTTTCGTATGGCTGATGAGCACCATCACTACATTGCCGGCGATAAACGTATCGTGCTGACATGGCGCGGCTGGCGCATTCTGCCGCTGGTTTGCTATGACCTGCGTTTCCCGGTGTGGTCACGCAACCGCAACGACTACGATTTGGCCCTGTATGTCGCTAACTGGCCCGCGCCGCGTTCGCTGCACTGGCAGGCGCTGTTGACGGCGCGCGCGATTGAGAACCAGGCCTATGTGGCGGGATGTAACCGGGTTGGCACCGACGGCAATGGTCATCACTATCGCGGTGATAGTCGGATTATTTCGCCACAGGGTGAAATTCTGGCAACAGCTGAAGCTCATCAGGCGACGCGCATTGATGGTGAGCTTTCCCTCACGGCGCTACGGGACTATCGCGAGAAATTCCCCGCGTGGCAGGATGCGGATCCTTTTGCGTTGGGGTAACGCTTAAATCACTATCATAAGCGTGCAGAAGAACGCTCATGATGCGTTTTTCATTATGGGCGTTGCAATGGGCAAACGAAGTCAGAAAACGGACGAGGCGGGAAAACTGAGGGCCGGAAACGACGAAAGCCTGAATCATTTCTGATTCAGGCTTTCTGAATGTGGCGGAACGGACGGGACTCGAACCCGCGACCCCCTGCGTGACAGGCAGGTATTCTAACCGACTGAACTACCGCTCCACAACGTTCCCTTCGGAACGAGGCGAATATTACGGTCTCCCGGTAAAACCGTCAACGCTTTTTCTCTACTTTTGAATCGTTTGCTGCAAAAATCACCCGAGCGCTTATTTTACCAGCAAATTAAGGCATTCTAAGAGCGCCAGAGGCAGCTTCCGCCCTTTTTCTGCACCAGGTCGAGGCGTGATTCATGATTCATCAGCTCCTCGTCGGTGGCGTAAACAACGCGTAAGTGGCCTTCCCCGCGCACAATACGCTGAATTTCCGAACTTCCCGCCTGCTGCTGCCCTTCCCCTTCCATCGCAAACTTGATAGACGTTTGACCGCCGGTCATTGTCAGATAGACGTCTGCCAGGATCTGGGCATCGAGTAATGCGCCGTGCAGCGTACGCTTGGTGTTGTCTATTTCGTAGCGCGAGCATAACGCATCGAGGCTATTACGCTTGCCGGGGAACATCTTCCTCGCCAGCGCCAGGCTATCGGTAACTTTGCAGAAAGTGTTGGTTTTTGGAATACCACGATTGAGCTTACTAAACTCATAGTCCATAAAACCGATATCGAACGATGCGTTATGGATGACCAGCTCCGCACCGCGAATGTAGTCCATAAACTCATCGGCGACGTCGGCAAACGTCGGTTTATCCAGCAAAAACTCATCGGCAATTCCGTGTACGCCGAAAGCTTCCGGGTCCACCAGCCGGTCGGGTTTGAGGTAGACGTGGAAGTTGTTGCCGGTCAAACGACGGTTAATCACCTCGACGGCACCGATCTCAATGATCTTATGGCCTTCATAGTGGGCACCGATCTGGTTCATACCGGTGGTTTCGGTATCCAGAACGATCTGTCGTGTAATTGCAGTGCTCATATCAGTCATTTATGTCAGACTTGCCGTTTTACTTTCAATTGCAGATACAGGAAGTCTACCAGAGATGCTAAAGCAGGTAGAAATTTTCACCGATGGCTCTTGCCTCGGTAATCCCGGTCCAGGTGGTTATGGCGCTATTTTACGCTATCAGCAGCGGGAAAAAACCTTCAGTGAAGGCTATCGCCTGACTACCAATAACCGCATGGAAATGATGGCGGCTATCGTCGCACTTGAAGCCCTCAAGGAGCCCTGCACCGTGGTGTTGAGCACCGATAGCCAGTATGTTCGCCAGGGGATCACCCAGTGGATCCACAACTGGAAAAAACGCGGCTGGAAAACCGCGGACAAAAAACCGGTGAAAAATGTCGATCTCTGGAAGCGGCTTGATACGGCGCTGGGTAAGCATGAGATTCGCTGGGAGTGGGTTAAAGGCCACGCCGGTCACCCGGAAAACGAACGTTGTGACGAGCTGGCGCGTACTGCGGCTAACTCGCCAACGCAGGATGATATCGGCTATCAACCGGAGGCTTAGGCATCCGGTTTGCGGTACTGCCGCGTCGCGCCGACTGCCTGCTGAATACGGCTTTTCGCTTTATTTTGCCGCATCGGATTCAGCGTAAGGGGGAAAGTCCGCTTACGCGCGACAATCACTTGCATACAGCCCAATGCGGGGAGATGCGTGCCCAGCAACGCACCGCCCTGTTTGGCCCACGGCAGCACCTGAAAACGACTGTGGTGCATCACTTCAAAATTCAGCAGAGCCAGCCAATCCAGCTGGCGCATCAAGGTAAACATTCGGCTGTTGTAGGGGACCGACTTACGCAGCACCGGAACCAGTTTGCGTAATCCCATCAGACTGACCGGGTTAAAACTGCTGATAATAAGCCAGCCGTCATCGATCAGTACGCGGTCAGCTTCTCGCAGCAGGAGATGAGGATCGCTGCACCAGGGTAGAGTATGTGCGAGCAGGCAGGCATCCACTGATTTTTCAGCAAACGGCAGATGCAGCGGGTCTGCCATTACCTGCATCGGGCTGCCTTCCAGAGAAATATTCACCTGATGAGAGATGGCACACGCTTCGGTATTGATCTCCGCGCTCAGATTGCCCACTTTTAACAGGTGGAAGCCGTACAATTTCCCCAACCAGGGTTTCAGTTGACGATCGAGGGCCTCACGATAATATTCACCCCATGGCATTTGCGCCCACGAGACAGGCGCTGAGACTGTTTGAGGTATCCTTGCCGGTTTCATCACAACCTTCCCTACGCTTAAGAGGTAACGAATGAATCTTAACAGTATTCCCGCATTTCAGGACAACTACATCTGGGTTCTTAATGATGAAACAGGTCGTTGTCTCATTGTCGATCCCGGTGAAGCCGCTCCGGTGCTAAAAGCGATTGAAGCGAATAATTGGCAGCCGGAAGCGATTTTATTGACCCATCATCATCACGATCATGTCGGCGGCGTGGCAGAACTGCATAAGTATTATCCGAATTTGTCAGTTTACGGCCCGGAAGAGACACGCAACAAAGGAACAACAAAAATCGTTGCCGACGGCGATCGCATTAACATACTGGAGCATGAGTTTCAGATTTTCGCCACGCCGGGACATACGTCAGGACACATTTGTTTTTACAGCGCGCCCTGGCTTTTTTGTGGCGATACCCTATTTTCCGGGGGCTGCGGGCGACTATTCGAAGGCACCGCTGCCCAGATGTATCAGTCATTCCAGCGAATCAATACGCTGCCGGAAGAGACATTAATTTGTTGCGCACATGAGTACACGCTCTCCAATATGAAGTTTGCGCTGAGCGTTTTACCGCATGATATGTTCATTAACGAATACTATCGAGAAGTTAACGAGTTACGTGCAAAAAACCAAATGACACTCCCCACAACTCTGAAAAAAGAG
This sequence comes from Enterobacteriaceae bacterium, assembly GCA_902363335.1. GTDB lineage: Bacteria > Pseudomonadota > Gammaproteobacteria > Enterobacterales > Enterobacteriaceae > Kluyvera. Next base: position 17,000 of record CABIZV010000015.1, read on the forward strand.
CGTAAGATTAATCTCTTTTTAAGAACGGATGATATTGATTTAATTGACGAAATAAACAAAGAAACAAAATTGCTACAATCTGAGCAGCGTTTTGCATGGTTACGGTCAAAGAAAGATAACTTCTGATACTTCCGGGTTGCGTTTTCGAAAGTTCGCCGTTATGATCGCTCGTCTTTTAAGCAACTATTGACACACACATGAAGGCAAAAGCGATATTACTCGCCTCTGTCCTGCTCGTGGGTTGCCAGGCTTCACAGCAAGGTAATGTCCAACAGCACGCACAGAGCCTTTCTGCGGCTAGTCAAGGGGAAGCAAGTAAGTTCGCAAGTCAGGCACGTTGGATGGACGATGGGACATTCGATACGCAGAATCAAGACTTGTGGGCTTATATTGGCGACGAGCTAAAGATGGGAATCCCGGAAAATGCCCGGGTTCGCGAACAGAAACAAAAGTATTTGAAGAATAAGAGCTATCTCCACGATGTAACTTTACGGGCAGAGCCGTATATGTACTGGATAGCCGGGCAAGTTAAAAAACGTAACATGCCGATGGAACTGGTATTACTACCCATAGTGGAGAGCGCTTTTGACCCGCACGCAACGTCTGGCGCCAATGCCGCAGGCATCTGGCAGATCATTCCGAGCACAGGGCGAAATTACGGTCTGAAACAGACCCGCAGTTATGACGCACGCCGTGACCTCGTTGCTTCCACAACGGCGGCACTGGATATGATGCAGCGCCTGAACAAAATGTTCGATGGCGACTGGTTATTAACCGTGGCAGCGTATAACAGCGGTGAAGGCCGCGTAATGAAAGCAATGAAAGCGAACAAAGCCCGTGGTAAGCCCACTGACTTCTGGTCACTACCGTTGCCTCAGGAAACCAAGCTGTACGTGCCTAAGATGCTGGCTTTGAGTGATATTCTCAAAAACAGTAAACGTTATGGTGTTCGCCTGCCTAGCGCAGATGAAAGCCGAGCGCTGGCGCGCGTTCGCCTCGACAGCCCGGTTGAGTTGGCTCAGTTGGCAGATATGGCAGGTATGCCGGTCAGCAAGCTGAAAACCTTCAATGCTGGCGTAAAAGGTTCAACGCTCGGAGCCACTGGCCCGAAGTACGTTATGGTGCCACAGAAGCATGCAGATCAGCTGCGTGAGTCACTGGCCTCGATTGATATTGCTGACCTCCAGCCAACGCTGGTTGCCGACAATACGCCGATGACTAGTCGCAGCTATAAGGTACGCTCCGGTGATACGCTGTCAGGTATCGCGTCACGTTTAGGCGTGTCGACGAAAGACCTGCAACAGTGGAATAACCTGCGCGGCAGCAACGTAAAAGTCGGTCAGAGCTTAACGGTAGGTGCGGGTAGCAGCGCTGCGCGTCTTGCCGATAACAGCAGCATTACGTACCGTGTACGTAAGGGCGACTCCTTATCGAGCATTGCCAAAAGGCACGGCGTTAACATTAAAGATGTGATGCGCTGGAATAGCGGCACCGGTAATCTGCAGCCGGGCGATCAGATCACGCTGTTTGTGAAAAACAGCGACCGCCCTGATTCCTGATAGGTAATAAATAAAAAGGCACCGATTCCCCCGGTGCCTTTTTTGTTTACTTAAGCCTACTTACCTGGGCTAAATTCGACAATCAGCGGATTATGATCCGATGCCCGAGTCACCAAAACGGATGACTCATTGACGTTAAGCCCCCGATAGAAAACAAAATCCAGCGGGCGGCCAAATGCACGTCGACGCTGATCGTCATCAAAGCGAACCGGGCGCAATGACATATCGCGGGCAAAGCGATACAGCGCATTCATTCGCGGACGGCTCCACGCATTGAAATCTCCCGCCATAATCACCGGGCCGCTGTGCTGGGCTATCTGTTCGCCAATAGGCATCAGTTGCTTGCTGTAGACATCCACCCCAAGACTGAAATTAACGGCATGGATATTCACCACCATCAGTAGCCGAGAATCTGGAAGTGGGTAAACGGTCACTAACGCCGATTTGGCCAGCCGCAGGATAGGTTCACGTTCGCGCAGCGGACAGCAGTAAACGGGCTGGGCCGCAGACAGCGTCATAACGCCTGAGGGATGATGCGGCAGCGCAAAAGCAGGAACCTGATCGGCAGCCAGATAGTTAGTGGTCGCAAACTTTACCAGCTCAGGAGTCGTTTGCGCCTCCTGAAGGAGTACCAGATGGGCATCTTTGCCAAACTTATTCAGCACCGACAGCCATTCAGCGCGCTGCTGCTTAAAGATATTCCACACCAGGATACGAATATTTTCATCAGTGCTTAACGGCTTACCCACCGACATTGCCTGGCTGATGCTGGTGTATGCGCCCGGCGGAGGCAAAATTCGCTCCACAGGCTGTCCGGCAATATAGCGCATGGCATAGGTATTTTTTCGCACTTTCTTTAATAACCTCAATAACGAAAGAACCCGCCTGCTTCCAGGAAGGTTCCTCATTTATAGGGTCTTTTGCGGGCAGTTTCAACGCTATTTATAATAAAGCCGGGTTTAGTTTTGTAAGCCTGGCCTTACTCTTCTTGCCTTATGCCTGTGCGGCCCGAGCGGTATTATCCAAACGTCCACTCAAGCTCGTTAGCAGTAACGCGGCAAGAACAATCACCGCACCAATCCACGGAGTTTGTGCCAACCCATAGTGCTCAACCGTTTGGCCGCCAATCACTGACCCTAAAGCGATACCCACGTTAAAGGCGGCAATGTTCAGACCCGATGCAACATCAACGGCCGCTGGCGTATACTGCTCCGCCTTCTGCACTACGTACACCTGTAACCCCGGTACGTTACCAAAGGCAAAGATCCCCATCACCAGAATCGTCGCCAGGGCAGCGTAATGAATTGACACGGTAAACTGAAAGACCATCAGCAACACTGCAAGTGCGGCAAAGATAAACTTCAGGGCCGGTACAGCGCCGTGCTTATCAGCCAGCTTGCCACCCCAGATATTCCCGATGGCGACGGCAATACCGTAACCTAATAAAATCAGGCTAACGGCGTTTGGCGTAAAACCGGCAAGATCTTGCATCATCGGCGTCAGGAAAGTGAACGCGGTAAATACACCGCCATAACCCAGTGCTGTTATCGCATAAATCATCAGCAAACGCGGATGGGTCAAGACTTTCAACTGTTCGGATAAACTTGCTGCGGCGCGACCTGGGATATTCCGTGGCACAAGGACAGCGCTGGCAATAATAGCTATCACCCCCAGCATAGAGACTGCAAGGAAGGTTTCACGCCAGCCAAAGTGTTGGCCGATGAACGTCCCCAGCGGGACACCCGTCACCAGAGCTACAGTCAGGCCGCCAAACATGATGGCAATAGCAGAGGCGGCTTTCTCTTTCGGCACAAGGCTCGTGGCTATCGTTGAACCAATTGAGAAGAACACGCCATGAGCCAGGCCCGTTAGCAGACGCGCAACCACCAGGGTCATATATCCCGGCGCCTGCCAGGCCAACAGATTGCCAATAGTAAACAATACCATCAGCGCCAGCAGCAGCTGCTTGCGCGGCAATTTTCCCGTCAACGCCGTTAACACCGGCGCACCGATAGCCACACCCAGCGCGTAGATAGAAACTAACAGCCCTGCCGAGGGCAGAGAAATAGATAATTGTTCAGCAATGGTCTGAACCAGACCGACAATCACAAATTCGGTCGTGCCAATCGCAAAGGCACTGATCGTTAAGGCAAGTAGCGCCAGCGGCATAATTTACTCCACATCATCAGTATTAAGATGACACGAAGTATGCGCGGATGTTTAAATAACAAAAATATTCAAAATCTCAATATAATTTTGCTTCAGGTGCAATAATGAGAGCAACTTCAGATGAAATCGCGATCTTTGTCGCTGTGGTAGAAAGCGGCAGCTTCAGCCGGGCAGCCGAACAGCTTGAGCTCGCCAATTCGGCGGTTAGCCGAGCTGTCAAAAAGCTGGAATCCAAGCTCGGTGTGAGCTTACTTAATCGCACGACACGTCAGTTGAGTCTGACGGAAGAAGGCGAGCGCTATTTCCGTCGGATGCAGGTGGTGTTGCAGGAAATGGCGGCGGCAGAAAACGAGTTGCTCGATACTCGTAATACGCCGCGAGGGCTACTAAGGGTTGATGCCGCTACGCCAGTTATGCTGCACTTCCTGATGCCGCTCATTAAGCCATTCCGTGAACGTTATCCTGAGATGACGCTTTCTTTAGTGTCGTCAGAGACGTTTATTAATCTGATTGAGCGTAAGGTTGATGTGGCAATTCGCGCCGGAACGCTGACGGATTCCAGTCTGAGAGCCCGTCCACTGTTTAACAGCTACCGAAAAATTATTGCATCGCCGGAGTATATCGCCCGCCATGGAATGCCTGAGAATGCGGCCGATCTTAAAGATCATTATTGTCTGGGTTTCACCGAGCCATCATCATTAAATACCTGGCCGGTGTATTGCTGTGATGGGCAGTTTATGGAAGTCAGCTGTGCGGTTTCATCCAATAGCGGTGAGACGGTTAAGCAACTGTGTCTTAACGGTAACGGTATCGCTTGTTTATCGGATTATATGGTCGATAAGGAAATTGCCAGCGGGGAATTTATCGAGCTACTGGCTGATAAACGGCTGCCTGTCGAGATGCCGTTCAGCGCGGTTTACTATAGCGACCGAGCCGTTAGCACACGCATCAGGACGTTTATTGATTTTCTAAGCGAATATATGAAGGAAAGGCGGTAACACTGTTTTTTACTGTTGTGAGCCCGGATATCATCCGGGCTTACAGAGGGTTATAGAGGGTTACAGCGAGATCAGTCCCACTGAGGCGCCAGACCTTCCGGGCTAACTAAACGGTCGTTGCAATCCAGCGCAGCTATCGCTTTTTTGTCCTCAGCATCAAGTTTTAACTCGAGTGCAAGCAGGTTGCTTGCCAGATTTTCTCGCTTGGTAGAAGATGGGATTACCGCATAACCTTCACCCATCGCCCAGGCCAGAATGACCTGCGCAGCCGTCGCATTATGCTTGTCCGCAATACTTAAAATCACTTCATCTTTCAGAGCCTTACCGTAGGCTAGCGTCATGTAAGACGTGATATGAATACCATGCTCAGAAGCCCAATCAACCACTTTGCGGTTTTGCAGATACGGTGATAGCTCAATCTGGTTAGTTGCGATATTTTCGACGCCAACTGCTTTAATCGCACGTTCCATCAGCGGGATAGTGAAATTAGAGATACCGATCTGGCGGGTCAGCCCCTGCTCTTTTGCTTCCAGCAGCGCAGCCATAAACTCTTCTACCGGCACGGCATCTTCCGGCGATGGCCAGTGAATCAGCGTCAGATCAACGTAGTTTGTACGCAGCTTCTGCAGGCTTTCTTTAAGGCTTGCAACGAGCTTGTCTTTGCTCAGATTCTCTATCCAGATTTTGGTCGTAATGAACAGATCTTCGCGGGCAACGCCGCTTTCAGCGATAGCCTGACCGACAGCCGCTTCATTATCATAGATTTGCGCGGTATCGATGGCGCGGTAGCCGAGATCCAGTGCCGTTTTTACGGAAGCGATAACAACATCATCTTTCAGACGGAATGTGCCGAGACCAAATGCAGGGATTGTCATGATTTTCCTCTTTATTTATCAATATTGGTTAACTGAAACCATTATGACGAATGCAAGGATGGGAAAAAAGATCCTAAAAGGCAGAGGATTTTTGCTAAAACAGCAATAATAAAAATGCAGATACAAAAAAGCCCTGAGCAAATGCTCAGGGCTCTTAATAAGTGGCGGAACGGACGGGACTCGAACCCGCGACCCCCTGCGTGACAGGCAGGTATTCTAACCGACTGAACTACCGCTCCACCGAATTTCGTTGTCACTACCCGGATTATTCATCCCGGTTTACTGCAATTTGATGCCTGGCAGTTTATGAATCACAAGTGATTCACCCTTCGGGCCGTTGCTTCGCAACGTTCAAAAGCTTTCGCTTTTGTCCTACTCTCTGTCGAGTAGTGACCTGCCTCGAAGGTCGAGTGCCATACTTCTAATTTGATGCCTGGCAGTTCCCTACTCTCGCATGGGGAGACCCCACACTACCATCGGCGCTACGGCGTTTCACTTCTGAGTTCGGCATGGGGTCAGGTGGGACCACCGCGCT
>CABIZV010000016.1 GCA_902363335.1 Enterobacteriaceae bacterium
AGCGCGGTGGTCCCACCTGACCCCATGCCGAACTCAGAAGTGAAACGCCGTAGCGCCGATGGTAGTGTGGGGTCTCCCCATGCGAGAGTAGGGAACTGCCAGGCATCAAACAAGTGAAAAAGCCCATCCTGCCGGATGGGCTTTTTTGCGTCTGTGCGAAATGGATAACGGTGGAAATTCCCGGGGTCACTGCGTTCGCCCGGGCTACAAATGTGGTGCGGACGTAGCCCGGACGAGGCGTTTACGCCGCCTCCGGGGAAGCTTCGAACCCAATCCCTGCATCGGCAATATTTCACCTATCTATGCTAAAAATCCCGGCAATTATAATGACTCCGTGGCCGTCCTCTTCACATAACCGCAAGCCTTCCCCTTACAGATACGGTAAACTGTCGTCGATTTAGCCTCAGGAAAGCAGCCATGACCCACTCCTTAAAACCCTTTAATACCTTCGGCATTGACCACTGTGCTAAGCACATCGTATGCGCTGAAAATGAACAACAATTATTAAGTGCCTGGCAGCACGCTACTCGTGAAGGATTGCCGGTTTTAATTCTCGGTGAAGGGAGCAATGTTCTGTTTCTGGAAGACTATTCCGGCACTGTTATTCTTAATCGTCTTAAAGGCATTAAGGTCAGTGAGACTGCGGAGGCATGGCACTTACACGTTAGCGCCGGGGAAAACTGGCATCAATTGGTACGTTTTGCTCTCGAAAACGACATGCCAGGTCTGGAAAATCTTGCGCTGATCCCCGGCTGCGCCGGTTCATCACCGATCCAAAATATCGGTGCATATGGTGTTGAACTACAGCATGTTTGCGAATATGTCGATTGCATTGAACTGTCTACGGGTGAGCAGCAACGCCTGTCGGCTAAGGAGTGTCAGTTTGGCTATCGTGACAGTATTTTCAAACATGCCTACCAGGATCGCTATGTGATTGTTGCCGTTGGCTTAAGATTGCAAAAAGCCTGGCAGCCGGTGCTTACCTACGGCGATCTCACGCGATTAGACCCAACTACGGTCACTCCACGTGAGGTCTTTGATTCCGTATGCCATATGCGCATGACCAAGCTGCCCGATCCAAAAGTCAACGGCAACGCCGGTAGCTTCTTTAAGAATCCCGTTGTTAGCGCTGAATACGCCCAAACCTTGTTAGCAAATTTCCCCAAAGCGCCGCACTATCCGCAGAAAGATGGCAGCGTCAAGCTAGCCGCAGGTTGGCTCATCGATCAATGCGACCTGAAAGGCCATATTGAAGGGGGAGCTGCGGTACATCAACACCAGGCGCTGGTTTTGATTAACATTGAAAATGCTCAGAGTCAGGATGTTGTCAAATTAGCCCACCATGTACGCCAACAAGTCGGCCAGAAATTCAACGTTTGGCTGGAGCCGGAAGTTCGATTTATTGGTCATAAAGGCGAAGTCAGCGCGGTTGAGGTAATAAAATGAAAGATAATACGGTTCCATTAACCCTCATATCCCTGCTTGCTGATGGTGAGTTCCACTCCGGCGAGCAATTAGGCGAGCAGCTGGGGATGAGTCGAGCGGCAATTAATAAACATATTCAAACCTTACGTGACTGGGGTATCGATGTTTTTACCGTACCTGGAAAAGGTTACAGCCTGCCTGAACCTATCCAATTACTGGATGCTGAACGGATTCGTAGTAATGTGAAGAATGGCAGCGTTGCCGTCCTTCCCGTTATTGATTCAACCAACCAGTATCTTCTGGATCGTATTACTGAACTGAAATCGGGTGATGCCTGCGTTGCTGAATACCAGCAGGCGGGGCGCGGTCGTCGTGGGCGTAAATGGTTTTCACCCTTTGGGGCGAATCTGTATTTATCCATGTTCTGGCGATTAGAACAGGGGCCCGCCGCAGCAATTGGCCTCAGCCTCGTCATTGGTATTGTTATGGCTGAAGTGTTGCAAGAACTGGGAGCTGACCAGGTTAGAGTCAAATGGCCAAACGATCTTTATCTCAATGACCGTAAGCTGTCGGGAATTCTGGTTGAACTCACCGGCAGAACCGGAGATGCGGCACAAATTGTGATAGGGGCCGGTATCAACCTCGTCATGCGTCGGGTTGAGAATGACGTTATCAATCAGGGCTGGATTAACCTGCAGGAGGCTGGAATTGTTATCGATCGTAATATTCTGGCTGCTCGCCTGATAAATGAACTCCACGATGCTTTACGCGTGTTCGAACAAGAAGGGCTTGCTCCTTATTTGCATCGCTGGGAAAAACTCGATAACTTTATTAACCGCCCGGTTAAACTGATTATTGGCGATAAAGAGATCTTTGGTATTTCTCGCGGCATTGATGCTCAGGGCGCATTATTACTTGAGCAGGATGGAATAATTAAACCATGGATAGGCGGAGAAATTTCACTTCGCAGCGCAGAATAAAAAAAGGGAGCTCAGGCTCCCTTTTTTTAACGCAACTACTTACGCAAACGTACCTGCTCAACCGAGTGGTTGGCGCTTTTCGTCATGATGAGGCTTGCTCGCTCACGAGTAGGTAAGATATTTTCGTTAAGATTCCGTAGGTTAATCTCATTCCACAAGGAGGTAGCGACATTAATCGCTTCCTCTTCCGAAAGCTGTGCATAATTATGGAAATAAGAATCCGGGTCGGTAAAAGCACCTTCACGGAATTTTAAGAATCTATTGATATACCAGGATTTTAACTGATCGACCGGTGCATCCACATATATAGAGAAATCAACAAAGTCGGATACAAATACATGATGCGGATCGTGTGGATAATCCATTCCGCTTTGCAAAACATTTAACCCTTCAAGAATTAAAATATCTGGATGGGTTACCGTTTTATCTCCATCGGGGATGACATCATAAATCAGATGAGAATAAACCGGCGCAGTAACATCTGGCACGCCTGACTTCAGGTCCGAAACAAATTTAACCAACCGGTGCATATCATAAGACTGCGGAAAGCCTTTTTTCTTCATCAAGCCACGTTCTTTAAGCACTTCGTTAGGGTGCAAGAAGCCATCGGTGGTGATGAGCTCAACGCGGCGATGTTCAGGCCAGCGGCTCAGCAGTGCCTGCAGTACGCGCGCCGTCGTGCTTTTACCAACCGCGACGCTGCCAGCAATGCTGATGATATACGGGATACGCTGGCCGTTGGTGCCGAGAAATTGTTCCAGTACCGCCTGGCGACGCAGGTTAGAACTTATATAGAAGTTTAACAGGCGTGATAAAGGCAAATAGATCTCTGCCACTTCTTCTAGTGACAAATCCTCGTTGATACCTTTCAGACGCGTAATTTCCCCTTCAGTCAGGGTCATTGGCACTGAATCACGCAGCGCCGCCCACTGGCTACGATTGAACTGTAGATAAGGTGTCATTAACGCTTGCTCTTGTTTTTTCATAAGCATGTTCTGGCTACCGCGCTGATTTCACGCGACGCTTCACATTCAGTTAATCAGGACAATGGGCAGGAGGTTAACACCAGATGGAAGAGAAAAAGAAGAAAAAATCCAAATGAGTGGCGCTTTCGTGAGAAAACACCGCTCTTTAGCGTAGCGCTAAACAAGAGGAGCTTAATGTGACTGCTATAAAGAAGCAAAACGCAGTCAAAAGTTCATTCTCTATTAACTTCTACCGATATGAGCCTGATGAAAGCCGGGTAGCGATACGCCTATGGCGCTATTTTTGGTTATAAAACGGGCGTCATGCTTGGTTTTTACGCGCGAATGCACAAAACATGAGCGATAGAACATTTTATGCAATTTTTTAGTTGCATGTCGGCACAGGTCTACATAGAATGCGCGCTACTTGATGCCGACTTAGCTCAGTAGGTAGAGCAACTGACTTGTAATCAGTAGGTCACCAGTTCGATTCCGGTAGTCGGCACCATCAGGTGGGGTTCCCGAGCGGCCAAAGGGAGCAGACTGTAAATCTGCCGTCACAGACTTCGAAGGTTCGAATCCTTCCCCCACCACCACTTTCAGGCTTAGCATTGCGAAGCCAGAGTTGGTTGGTAAGATAACTAGCTCAAACAGAAAAAAGAGAGAAATCTCTTTTTTTTGCACAGAAAGAACTGGGTAGCCGAGTTTCAGGATGCGGGCATCGTATAATGGCTATTACCTCAGCCTTCCAAGCTGATGATGCGGGTTCGATTCCCGCTGCCCGCTCCAGACGTGCTGATATGGCTCAGTTGGTAGAGCGCACCCTTGGTAAGGGTGAGGTCCCCAGTTCGACTCTGGGTATCAGCACCACTTCACTTCTCCTTCCCGTTTCTCTCTGTTTAAATTAATGCATTCAACAGTTCAGGCTTCTCGTCTGGTTGATGTGGTGATATCACCGATTTATCCGTGTATTAGAGGGACTATCGATGTCTAAAGAAAAATTTGAACGTACCAAACCGCACGTCAACGTCGGTACTATCGGCCACGTTGACCATGGTAAAACTACCCTGACTGCAGCAATCACTACCGTACTGGCTAAAACCTACGGCGGTGCTGCTCGTGCTTTCGACCAGATCGATAACGCACCAGAAGAAAAAGCTCGTGGTATCACCATCAACACTTCTCACGTTGAATATGACACCCCGACTCGCCACTACGCACACGTAGACTGCCCAGGCCACGCCGACTATGTTAAAAACATGATCACTGGTGCTGCGCAGATGGACGGCGCGATCCTGGTTGTTGCTGCAACTGATGGCCCTATGCCACAGACTCGTGAGCACATCCTGCTGGGTCGTCAGGTAGGCGTTCCTTACATCATCGTGTTCCTGAACAAATGCGACATGGTTGATGACGAAGAGCTGCTGGAACTGGTAGAAATGGAAGTTCGTGAACTTCTGTCTCAGTACGATTTCCCAGGCGACGACACTCCTATCGTTCGTGGTTCAGCGCTGAAAGCACTGGAAGGCGAAGCAGAGTGGGAAGCAAAAATCATCGAACTGGCTGGCTTCCTGGATTCTTACATCCCAGAACCAGAGCGTGCGATTGACAAGCCGTTCCTGCTGCCTATCGAAGACGTATTCTC
>CABIZV010000017.1 GCA_902363335.1 Enterobacteriaceae bacterium
CAGGCTGTTCACCATGGTGCCGCGCAGCGTGTCCGATATCATCGTCAGGTTATACGCTTTGTCGTACAGCCACTGGCGCTCCAGATGTTTGTTCCGTTTATCGGGGCCCGCCTGATGGTCTCCGGCTTTCTGCCGGGCGGGCATACCGGTCTGCGTGTAGCCCAGCCGCTGGTAAAATCCGGCCTCGCTTCTTCTCGATGTTTCCTGACCGCGAAGGTCATATTCAAAAGCGAGCGGCGCATGGTCAGCTATCTGCCACGCTGTCAGCTCACCCATCAGCCCGCGCGTGAAACGTTCCGTAATACCAGCATTGGTGCGCTGTGAGACAAAGTCGCGCGCGGCATCGTAATGATATTCGGTTCGCCTGCCGTTAAGGATTTCGGCGGTGACCCGGCTGGCATCATCGTATTCATAGATGACGGTGGCATCGTTGTTCCGGGCCTGCGTCAGGCGGCGCAGGGTATCGTAGGTGAAGGTGGTGCGGCTGAGTACGCGGTGGCTGTCTCCGTATGTCACTTCCTCATCGGTCACCTGGTCGGCGATGCTGTAGCGGCGGTGGAGGTGAGTGCCATCGGGGAAGGTGGTGCGGATACAGCGCCCGCCAGCGTCGTACTGGTAAGTCAAAGTACGCCAGTTGAAATCCTGCCATCTCTGCCTGCATCTCAGGGGCGACTAGCTGAAAAAGCGGGATCTGAAACCGGGATGGGCGTCTTCGTTAGAATCTCAGAAGGGTGTATTGTGCTGATGGCAGACTGTAACGAGGTGCAGGCACTGCGTGAACAACTTTATCAGGCTATACAGGTGGTTAAGGGGATTAAGGGGATTAAGGGGATTAAGGGGATTAAGGGGATTAAGGATATACTTATTTAGTAGAATGAACGGAAACTAAATAATAAAAAAACTGGAGGGCAGGGAAGCCTTCCGGCTTTTAATGTCAATGAGCTATAAATTTATTCTATTTCACACAAGACAAGTGACTGCTACAACAAAATACACCTGGTTTTGGCTGACGTATATTTTCATAATTAATTTTATCAAGATCGATAAGTGAGTTATTTTTCATTTTTATGAAAACCTCATGAAAATGATAATCACTGACTTTGCTTTCAAATATTACGAAACCGTTTTTAGCAAAGCACGATACTAATTCAGTTATTGGCTTGCAGACTGTAACGTTATCTATTTCCATATCCTTTTAATCCTATCGGTTCTCCAGTTGCGCGTAGAACTTTCTGATAGTCGTCTGCAAAATATTGTATAGCACTACCTTGACCCAAGTGGGGATTAGCAGTTACCACTGAGGTAGCTATATCAATATCTTTCAAAACTTCATATGCTTGCACTTGTGACCTGTAACCAAAAATATCATGAGGTTTCACTTGAACGCTTTCTCAGATAGCTGACATTGAATCTTCTGCGGAATTTATTGTTGACTGTGATAAATAAAATCCTGTTTACCCAGGAACTCCACCATAAATAATATCGCCTTTATTTTAAGTGCCTAATCGCCTATCATCGACTCCAGAATAATCACCTTTACCTTACCAGTTTGAGGCTTTAGATATTATATCGTTCTTACACAATCCAAATGGATCGATATATCTCAGCGGATTCGATATATAGGCATACGGATTTAAACCGCATCTCAACCCTATGGGGTCTGGACAGAGAACCTACCCAATCAACAAATCATATCGTAGATTTCGTTCATACGCGCCTGAAATCATTACGTCATACTCTGAACCCTGATAACACCATTCTATTTAATAATGAAAGCCGGGAAGTAGAGGAACTTTCCCGTCTTCATTTTAATAAACCATCAATTCTATATTGTAACTCTTATGCACAAACAAAAATGCATTATGTTTAGTATATCTAAATTCTTATACTAAATATTCCACTAATTATATTACCATTCACCATCGTACTCAATTGTAGCTTCCAGAGCACTTCGTAGCCAGTCCCAAAAATTATCGAACTCCCTTACGTTTTCATATCCTTCACTTGCATAGTCATGAATAATAATAATTTTTCCGTTTTTATTTTTTTCCCAACAAGCGATATCATCATTACCATCCACCCGAGCAAAAGGGATTAGTTCTCGTGTAGGATATCTTTTTTTGAGACCTTCATATCTTGCTCTTAAGTTGTCATTTTCCATAATAATCCAAGGATCAAAATCAAGTAATCCTTGCTTAAATATTCTCTTAAAAGAGTCAGGATAAGAGAACCATGTTGGTAATTCATTATCTGTCAATAATTTTTCCATATTAATCAGGCGATCCTATAATAACTGAACCATCGGGATATTGATTTCTATACCCCGCCGATTGTTTTCCTATACGTAAATCAATGGCATCACCCCATGTAGAGGGAGTACCTCTCTTGGTAGTTAGTCTACCTATAAGCTCTGGTGGTAGTGCTTCTGAGGCATCATGAACAGGAGCTTCGACTTTAACTCCAGCCCTTGATGCTGCTAATACGCGTGTGTTATCAACGGTTGTTAATTTACCATCAGCCATCCTAACTACATCAATAGGGTCGCCTTTCCAGCCATTAAGTTTCATACTGTTTGTTAAATCAGCCGCACCATTTACAGAACTCTGACTAAAACGAATATCGTTCGGATCTAATTGCTGAATATCAGCTTTACATAATCCCAACGGATCAACCCAGCCAAGAGGGTTTGGAACATAAACGTACTGGTTTAACCCGCCTTTTAAACCTATCGGGTCCGGCGAAACCTACTGCCCCGTCTCTGCATCATAGTACCGGGGCCAATTGTAGTATAATCAAAAAGCTGGGAAGAGCTGATCTACTCACCGAGTTTTTATTTAAAAAAACAGATTATTTCTCTTCTATGTGATAGTTATCTTTATCAGTCCAGTATATAATTTTATATTTCCCAAAGCTAATGTTTTGTTCTTTATAATATTCCATTACTTCTGATGGATACCAACCATTCCCATATAAAAAAAGAGCACCTTCATTGACTAGTGATTTTATTACTCTTTGTTTGTCCTGATCATCACTTGTAGATAAAACCATAAATTCATCTAGTAATGAAAAACCTATCGCCTGCATTTTGTTAATCAAATGCTGACCAAAAACCCTTATTTTTACAGTGGCTCCAGCTATATCAACAATAATGATGGAGTCACTTGGCATTTTATTCAATTTACATTCACCCGTATAGTTACTGGAGTTGATGTTGGTACAGAGTTTATCACCATTTCTGGTGCCCCTCCTGGCAAATGTTGCCCTGGGCCTAAGAAATAATCATTACCTCTTAATGGACTTCGTGGTTGCATATTAGATATCCCATCAACCCTTCTGATATTAAATCCATCGATTAATGAACCGGGATATAACCCCATATCTTTTTCAATAGTTGAAGCAAGAAATTTAGATATAGCCATCTCTCCATTTTCAATACCGTTGAAGTATTTCAACGCACCTTCTTTGTCGGTAACAAATGTACCATCTCGACCAATTGCAGGATATTGATCCCAACTTTTTGGACTTATATTATATCCCACACCATCTTGTAACATTTGCGCTTGCCGCGCTCTTGCATTTTCAACTTTGCATAATCCGAGGGGATCAATATACTTTAATGGATTAGGCACGTATGAATACGGATTAATTCCCCCCGCCAGCCCTATCGGGTCCGCACACAGATACTGCCCACTTCTGCAATCATAGTACCGGAACCGGTTGTAATACAACCCCGATTCCTTATCTTCATACTGCCCCGGAAAACGCAGGCGGCAGGCCGGTGCATCCTCCTTATTCCGGCTT
>CABIZV010000018.1 GCA_902363335.1 Enterobacteriaceae bacterium
GCCCTGAGATGCGCCCTCGGTACCCGTACCGCGCGACGTCCCGCCCGCAGCCGTATTGCTACCGCCGCTCTGTGACGAACCTGGAGTCGTATTGATTCCGACGCCCGGTGACGAGTCCGAGGTACCGGTTGACGCCGGCGTCCCAGTCGTCTGGCTACCGTTCATCCCCTGGAACGGTGTCCCCTGGCTGTTCAGTGCACCCGGACCATCCTGTGCCGTGCGCCGGGCTTCAGCCGGGTTCGCGCGTGCACCCGAAGATCCCGGACCGCCGATATACGATGAGGCCGGAGAAGCGGAAGGTGCAGCCCCCCCAGTCACTCCGCGGGCCTGTCCACGATCAGCGCCCTGAGATGCGCCCTCGGTACCCGTACCGCGCGACGTCCCGCCCGCAGCCGTATTGCTACCGCCGCTCTGTGACGAACCTGGAGTCGTATTTATTCCGACGCCCGGTGACGAGTCCGAGGTACCGGTTGACGCCGGCGTCCCGCCCGCAGCCGTATTGCTACCGCTGTTCTGTGACGAACCTGGAGTCGTATTGATTCCGACACCCTGTGGCGAGCCCGAAGTACTGGTAGATGCCGGCGTCCCAGTCGTCTGGCCACCGTTCACCCCCTGGAACGGTGTCCCCTGGCTGTTCAGTGCCCCCGGACCATCCTGTGCCGTGCGCCGAGCTTCAGCCGGGTTCGAACGTGCACCCGAAGATCCCGGACCACCGATATACGACGTGGCCGGAGAGGCAGATGGTGCAGCCCCCCCAGTCACTCTGCGGGCCTGTCCACGATCAGGGCCCTGAGATGCGCGCTGGGTGCCCGTACCGCGCGACGTCCCGCCCGCAGCCGTATTGCTACCGCTGTTCTGTGACGAACCTGGAGTCGTATTGATTCCGACACCCTGTGGCGAGCCCGAAGTACTGGTTGACGCCGGCGTCCCAGTCGTCTGGCCACCGTTCAGCCCCTGGAACGGTGTCCCCTGGCTGTTCAGTGCCCCCGGACCACCCTTCGCCGTACGCCGGGCTTCAGCCGGGTTCGAACGTGCACCCGAAGATCCCGGACCGCCGATATACGACGTGGCCGGAGAGGCAGATGGTGCAGCGCCCCCAGTCACTCGGCGGATCTGTCCACGATCAGCGCCCTGAGATGCGCCCTCGGTGCCCGTTCCGCGCGATGTCCTGCCCGCAGCCGTATTGCTACCTCCGCTCTGTGACGAACCTGGAGCCGTATTGCTACCGCCGTTCTGTGATGAACCTGGAGTCGTATTAATTCCAACGCCCTGTGACGAACCTGGAGTCGTATTGATTCCGACACCCTGTGACGAACCTGGAGTCGTATTGATTCCGACGCCCTGTGACGAGCCCGAGGTACCGGTTGACGCCGGCGTCCCAGTCGTCTGGCCACCGTTCATCCCCTGGAACGGTGTCCCCTGGCTGTTCAGTGCACCCGGACCATCCTGCGCCGTGCGCCGGGCTTCAGCCGGGTTCGCGCGTGCGCCCGAAGATCCCGGACCGCCGATATACGATGAGGCCGGAGAAGCAGATGGTGCAGCGCCCCCAGTCACTCCGCGGGCCTGTCCACGATCAGCGCCCTGAGATGCGCCCTCGGTACCCGTACCGCGCGACGTCCCGCCCGCAGCCGTATTGCTACCGCCGCTCTGTGACGAACCTGGAGTCGTATTGATTCCGACACCCTGTGGCGAGCCCGAAGTACTGGTTGACGCCGGCGTCCCAGTCGTCTGGCTACCGTTCATCCCCTGGAACGGTGTCCCCTGGCTGTTCAGTGCCCCCGGACCATCCTGTGCCGTGCGCCGGGCTTCAGCCGGGTTCGCGCGTGCACCCGAAGATCCCGGACCGCCGATATACGATGAGGCCGGAGAAGCGGAAGGTGCAGCCCCCCCAGTCACTCCGCGGGCCTGTCCACGATCAG
>CABIZV010000019.1 GCA_902363335.1 Enterobacteriaceae bacterium
AACGGAACAAACATCTGGAGCGCCAGTGGCTGTACGACAAAGCGTATAACCTGACGATGATATCGGACACGCTGCGCGGCACCATGGTGAACAGCCTGACGGCAAACGACCAGGTCAGCCACGCCACCTGGACCGGCAGCAGCAGCCTCCCGATGCAGGAAGAACGCTTCACCTACGACCAGAATCTCAATATCTCCCGCCGTCAGACCTGGGTCAATGAGGTGCTGGAGAGTGAGTCGCACCAGCGACAGACGCATGGCCGGGTCACCTCGCACGAGTACAAAACATGGCGGCACTCAACGCACCGGATTAACCCGGACAGCGGCATGCCGGAAGAAGGTAAATTTGTCAGAGTCATCCGGGATGAACAGACCACCTGGAAATACGATGTTAACGGTCGTCTGGTGGAAAAGCTCATTGATAAAGGCGGCTACCGCCCGCTCACGTGGCGCTACCGCTGGGATGCCCGAAGTCAGCTCACCGGGCTGGAAACACCCGAAGGCGAGCGCTGGGAATATCAATACGACCCGTTCGGCAGACGTATCAGCAAGCGCTGCACTAACCGGGATAAACCCGGCACAGACTTCCACTGGAACGGCGACCAGCTCACCGGAGAAATCCCGGTCAGCGCTGATGGTACACCGGATGACGAAAACACCGTTCGCTGGATATACGCGCCGGGAAGTTTCACCCCGCTGGCGCGTTATGAAAAAGGCCGGCTGCATTATGCCGTGACGGATACGGTCGGTCGTATTCAGGAGCTGCTGACCGAAGACGGCACGATTGTCTGGCGCGGTCAGCAGCGACTCTGGGGCCGGGAAGAAAGCCGGAATAAGGAGGATGCACCGGCCTGCCGCCTGCGTTTTCCGGGGCAGTATGAAGATAAGGAATCGGGGTTGTATTACAACCGGTTCCGGTACTATGATTGC
>CABIZV010000020.1 GCA_902363335.1 Enterobacteriaceae bacterium
TGGAGCCAACCTTGAAATACCACCCTTTAATGGCTGGTGTTCTAACGTAGACCCGTGATCCGGGTTGCGGACAGTGTCTGGTGGGTAGTTTGACTGGGGCGGTCTCCTCCTAAAGAGTAACGGAGGAGCACGAAGGTTAGCTAATCCTGGTCGGACATCAGGAGGTTAGTGCAATGGCATAAGCTAGCTTGACTGCGAGAGTGACGGCTCGAGCAGGTGCGAAAGCAGGTCATAGTGATCCGGTGGTTCTGAATGGAAGGGCCATCGCTCAACGGATAAAAGGTACTCCGGGGATAACAGGCTGATACCGCCCAAGAGTTCATATCGACGGCGGTGTTTGGCACCTCGATGTCGGCTCATCACATCCTGGGGCTGAAGTAGGTCCCAAGGGTATGGCTGTTCGCCATTTAAAGTGGTACGCGAGCTGGGTTTAGAACGTCGTGAGACAGTTCGGTCCCTATCTGCCGTGGGCGCTGGAGAATTGAGGGGGGCTGCTCCTAGTACGAGAGGACCGGAGTGGACGCATCACTGGTGTTCGGGTTGTCATGCCAATGGCATTGCCCGGTAGCTAAATGCGGAAAAGATAAGTGCTGAAAGCATCTAAGCACGAAACTTGCCCCGAGATGAGTTCTCCCTGACTCC
>CABIZV010000021.1 GCA_902363335.1 Enterobacteriaceae bacterium
AAGCCGCCATCCGGCAATGTGCGCGGTTATACCTGATGGTGCTATTTGGTTAAATATCTGCGCACTCCCGGGGTCGCATTCTGCTCGCCCGGGCTACCGACTGGTGTCGACCGGATAAGGCGAAGCCGCCATCCGGCAATGTTCGCGGTTATGCCTGATGGTGCTATTTGGTTAAATATCTGCGCACTCCCGGGGTCGCATTCTGCTCGCCCGGGCTACCGACTGGTGCCGGTCGGATAAGGCGAAGCCGCCATCCGGCAATGTACGCGGTTATGCCTGATGGTGCTGTTTGGCTAAACATCTGCGCACTCCCGGGGTCGCATTCTGCTCACCCGGGCTACCGACTGGTGTCGGCCGGATAAGGCGAAGCCGCCATCCGGCAATGTGCGCGGTTATACCTGATGGTGCTATTTGGTTAAATATCTGCGCACTCCCGGGGTCGCATTCTGCTCGCCCGGGCTACC
>CABIZV010000022.1 GCA_902363335.1 Enterobacteriaceae bacterium
GCCCTGAGATGCGCCCTCGGTACCCGTACCGCGCGACGTCCCGCCCGCAGCCGTATTGCTACCGCCGCTCTGTGACGAACCTGGAGTCGTATTTATTCCGACGCCCGGTGACGAGTCCGAGGTACCGGTTGACGCCGGCGTCCCGCCCGCAGCCGTATTGCTACCGCTGTTCTGTGACGAACCTGGAGTCGTATTGATTCCGACACCCTGTGGCGAGCCCGAAGTACTGGTAGATGCCGGCGTCCCAGTCGTCTGGCCACCGTTCACCCCCTGGAACGGTGTCCCCTGGCTGTTCAGTGCCCCCGGACCATCCTGTGCCGTGCGCCGGGCTTCAGCCGGGTTCGAACGTGCACCCGAAGATCCCGGACCG
>CABIZV010000023.1 GCA_902363335.1 Enterobacteriaceae bacterium
CGCCTGATGGCGCTGCGCTTATCAGGCCTACGGTTACTTTTGTGCGGGTGGGTAATCAATGTAACCGTAGGCCGGGTAAGGCGTTCGCGCCGCCATCCGGCAATCTGCTCGGTTTCGCCTGATGGCGCTGCGCTTATCAGGCCTACGGTTACTTTTGTGCGGGTGGGTAATCAATGTAACCGTAGGCCGGGTAAGGCGCTCGCGCCGCCACCCGGCAATCTGCTCGATTCCGCCTGATGGCGCTGCGCTTATCAGGCCTACGGTTACTTTTGTGCGGGTGGGTAATCAATGTAACCGTAGGCCGGGTAAGGCGTTCGCGCCGCCATCCGGCAATCTGCTCGGTT